>NZ_CP045094.1:1942315-2589618 GCF_022870505.1 Burkholderia perseverans | reverse complement strand
TGCGATCGGGCCGTCAAGTCCCGTCCTGCTCGTTATGCCGTTCGGTTCCTCAGAAAGAACCTTAACTGAACGGCATTACCGCCTTGGCGGGGTTTTTCTTTTTCCGGCGTGGGGAACGCGGCGGCCTTCCGGCCTCCGGGCCTCCAGCCTTTTAGTCGTTCAGCCTTATGCCGACTTGCCGAACAGCCCGGCCAGCTGCGACAGCGTGCCGAGCAGGTTCGACGTATCGACCTGGCCGCCGGCCGGCACCTCGCCGTTCGGCGTGGCGTGGTTCACCGCGTGCGGCAGCACCTGCGCGAGGATGCTCGAGGCCTGCGCCGGGTCGAGGCCGACCTTGCTCGCGATCGCCGTGACCGCGTCGGAGCCGAGCACGTTCTGCAGCGTGTCGGGCGAGATCGGCTGGTTCTCGCCGTTGCCGACCCACGAGCCGATGATCTCGCCCGCGCCGCCCTGGCGGAATTTCTCGATCAGGCCGTTCAGGCCGCCGGGCTGGTTGTTGATGAATTCGAGCGCCACGGCGAGCAGGGCGTTCTGGTTGCCGCCGTTCTCGCCGCCAAGCACGCCACCCACGATGTCGAGCAGACCCATGATGATTCTCCGATGAATGATGCCGGTTTTCCGGGCCGGCGCCGCATGGCGATGCCGGCCGATGAAGGTGCCCGCCGCGCGAGCCGCGTCGCGGCGGGCGGCCGTGCCGCTCAGGTGCCCGAGGCCGCCGTCGCGGCCGATGCGGCCTGATTCTTCTTCGATTTCCTCGAACCCTTCGCCTTCGGTGCCGAGCCCGCGGCCGGCACGGCTGCCGTAGCAGCGGGCGCTGAGGCGGCCGATGCGCCGGCGGCGGTGGCCGCCTTGTCCTGTTTCTTCGCGCGCTTGCCGCGGGCCGGTTTGGTGGCCGTGTCGGTGGCTGTGCCGGTGGCCGATGCCGGGGGCGGCGCGGCGGTGGTCGGCGTTGCCGCGGTCGGGGCCGGCGCCGGCGTGCCGGTGCTGGTGCCGGCCTGCGTCCTGGTCGCGCGCGTGCCGGCCGCCGGGGCCGGCTTCGCGCCGGTCGGCGGCGCCGTCGAGCCGCCGATCGTCAGGCCCGCCGCCTCCAGGTTCGCGACCGATTTCTGGCCGAGCCCCTTCACGCGGTTCGCGAGATCGTCCGCGCTCTTGAACGGACCGTTTTTCGCCCGCTCGTCGAGGATCGCCTTCGATTTCACCGGTCCCAGGCCCTTCACCGATTCGAGCGCCGCCTGATCGGCGGTGTTGACCTCCACGGCGGCCGCGAACGTCGCCGTGAGCGACATCGACAGCGCGACGAACAGCATCAGCAGCGTCTTCAGCAGGTTCTGCATGACAGGAACTCCCCAGTTGAGCGGTCGAACCGCTGTTGGAACGGACAGACGATCACGCGAGGCGGGCTGCCGTCGGGCTGCGATTCAGCACAGCACAAACGCATGCTCTTTTCGAGACGGCGCGGGCAGTGTTGCGCATTGCGGCGTGGGCTGTAAAGGGGGGCCCGGCCGGGAACGGCCGTTTTGACGATGTTTGACGCTGGGTGACGTGTCCGGTGCGGCCCTCGGCGAGGTGGGCGCGAGATGGGCAGGGCGGATTGGATCGAGCGACCGGTCCGGGCGGTTTCCAGGACAGCTCGCGCCGGGCGGAGTGGCGTGTGTGACGGCGGCGCGGCATGGGCCGGCCGGGCGACGCGCCGATGCGGCCCCAGCGGCGGGAGGGCTGGCGGTGCCGATTCGCCTCGCGGCCCGAAAACCGGTTGGCGGCTCGACTCCGGTTCGACTCCGCCTCGACTCCGGCGCGGAGCCGGATGCGGGTCCAGGTGTCGATCCGGGCGCCGATCGGGCGTATCCGGTGCCGGATTCCTGGTCCGTCGCGGTGGCGCCTCAGCGACGATGCGGCGGCACGATCCCGAACCGGGCGATCCACCGATACAGCGTCGCGCGCGAGATGCCGAGCGCCGCGGCGGCCGCTGCCGGGCGCCAGCGGTGCGCGCTCAGCGCGGCGACGACGCGCGCGCGCTCGTCGTCCGCGCCCCGGCCCGCGTCGTCGGCCGGCGGCGCCAGCGCGGCGGCGAGATCGGCCGGCAGATGGCGCCGCTCGACGCGCGTGCCGTCGCAGACGGCGCAGGCGTAGCGCAGCGCGTGTCGCAGCTGCCGCAGGTTGCCGGGCCAGGCGAACCGGCCGAGCGCGTCGGCCAGCGCCGGATCGAGCGTCAGCACATGGCCCGCGGCCTGCGCCTCGTCGGCGAACACGGCGCGGATCAGGTCGTCCAGATCCTCGCGCTCGCGCAGCGGCGGCAGCGTGAACTGCGCGCCGCCGAGCCGGTAGTACAGATCCTCGCGAAACGCCTGCTGCGCGACCAGCCCGGCGAGATCGCGGTGGGTCGCGCAGATCAGGTCGAAATCCACGCGCACCGGCGCATCGCCGCCAAGCGGCATCACCTCGCCGTCGGCCAGCACGCGCAGCAGGCGCGTCTGCAGCGCGAGCGGCATGTCGCCGATCTCGTCGAGGAACAGCGTGCCGCCGTCGGCCTGCGCGATCCGGCCGCGCGCGCCGTGCCGCCGGGCGCCGGTGAACGCGCCGGCGACATGGCCGAACAGCTCGCTCTCGATCAGCGCCTCGGGCAGCGCGCCGCAATTGACGGCGACGAACGGGCGGGTGCGGCGCGGCCCGGCGTCGTGCAGCGCCCGCGCGAACACTTCCTTGCCCGCGCCGGTTTCGCCGAGGACGAGGATCGGCAGCCGCTTGCCGGCCAGCCGCGCGGCCAGTTCGGCCTGACGCGCCACGCGCGCGTCGCGGCTCGTCAGATAGGGCGTAAGCGCGCCCAGGCGCTGCGCAGCGGCGGCCCGGCGCATGGAGTCGCCGATGCCGCCGTTGCTGCCGCTGCCACCGGTGTCACGTGCCGCGCGGCGCAGCGGCGCCCGCACGCGTGCATGCAGCAGCGCGCCCGTCGCGCGCACGCGCAGGCCGGTGATGGCCTCGACGCGCCCCGCGTCGCGCAGCGGCAGCCCTTGCATGTCGAACACCTCGTCGATATGGCGCGGCGCATTCAGCGCCGGCAGCGCTTCCCGCGCGTGGCGATTCGCGGCCACGATGTTGCCGCACTCGTCGAACGCGATCAGCCAGTCGGGCCGCGCCTCCACGTAGTCGCGCCCGGCATGGCCGAACAGCACCCAGTGCGAGGCCGCCCGGTGCAGGAAATAGCCGTCCTCGATCAGCGCCGCGCTTTGCCTGACGAGTTGATAGACGAGCCGCTGGCTGTCGTGCCGGTCCGGCGACATCACGGCCGACGCGTCGAGCACGCCGATCAGCTCGCCGCCCGGTGCGAAGATCGGCGCCGCGCTGCAGGTCAGCGTCGTGAACGCCGCGCGGAAGTGGTCGCTCTTGTGGACCGTGATCGGCGCGAGATCGGTCAGCACGCTCGCCACGCCGCAGGTGCCTTCCTCGCGTTCGGACCAGCACGAGCCGATGTGCAGCCCGGCCTGGCGGAAGGCGGCGCGCCGCTCGCGGTCGATCCGGTAGTCGATCGTCACGCCGTGCGCGTCGGTCAGCATCACGCAGTAGTCGGCCACGCGGACCATCTCGTGCAGGCGCGTCAGGCATTCGCCGGAGGCGCGCAGGAACGCGTCCTCGCGCTCGCGCACCTCGCGCAGTTCGCCCGCGGTCAGCACGCGCGGCCCGATCGGCGAGCCGGGATCGAGCCGGTAATCCTCGAGCGAGCGGCGCCACGACGAGGCGAGCCGGTTCGAATCGGCGGGCGCGGGCAGGCGGCCGTCGAGCGTGCCGAACACGCGTTCGGCATGACGGTTCCGGGCAACGGCGTAAGGCATCGGGGGCGCTCCGGCTGGGCGGGATGGCGTGCCTCTTGTAGCACATCGCGCGCTGCCGATCACCCTGCGGCGCAACACGGCGACGCAGTGAGACGAACGTCTCAGGCCGGCCGCGACGACGTGCGCCGCAGCATGCGCTACCGGCATCGCGGCGTGGCCGGCCCGGTGTGCGGCGCCGCGCGCGTCGCGCTGCGGCGCAACGAAATGGGACGCGGCGGGCGCGGCGTCTCGCACGCGGCGAGACGGCATCGCGAGACGCGGGCCGCCTGCCGGCCTCGCTGCGCTGCCGGAAAGATCGCGCGCCGGGCCGCCGCGACAAGGGTTCTCGTCAAATCGGGCCGATCTGGCATGTGCCTTGCAGAAGAGGCAGCAGCGCCGTTGCATCCGCCGCGGCGACTACGATACCGAACCGGCCGCCGTACACGCGGCCGACAGGAGACACGCCAGTGACCGCGCCCGTAACCGTCGGCGTGATCGCGAACCCGGCCTCGGGTCGCGACATCCGCCGTCTGACCACGCATGCCTCGGTGTTCCCGACGGCCGAGAAGGCCAACATGATCGTGCGCCTGCTGGCGGGGCTCGGCGCGCTCGGCGTCGAGCGCGTCGTGACGCTGCGCGACCGGGCCGGCATCTCGGCGCTGCTGCTGCGCGCGCTCGATACGCACGCGGCGCTCGCCACGCGCGAGCGCTGGCCCGAGGTGGTGTTCGCCGATCTGCCGCCCACCGACAGCGTGGCCGACACGCATGCGGGCGTGGCCTGGATGCGCAAGCTCGGGGTCGCGCTGATCGCGGTGCTGGGCGGCGACGGCACCCATCGCGCGGTGGCCGCCCATGCCGGCGATACGCCGCTGCTGGCGCTCTCGACCGGCACCAACAACGCGTTTCCCGAGGCGCGCGAGGCGACCGTGGCCGGCATCGCCGGCGCGCTGGTCGCCACCGGCGCGGTGCCGGCCGAGGCCGCGCTCACGCGCAACAAGCGGCTGGTGGTGCGCTGCGTGGCCGGGCCGGCGCGCGGACGCGAGGAGATCGCGCTGGTCGACGTCTGCGCGGCGCGCCAGCGCTTCGTCGGCGCGCGCGCGATCTCCGAGCCGGCCGATCTCGAGGCGCTGTTCCTGACCTTCGCCGAGCCGCACGGCATCGGCCTGTCCGCGCTCGGCGGCGCGTTCGCGCCGCTCTCGCGCGAGGCGCCCTACGGACTCGCGATGCGGTTTGCCGGCGACGGGTTTGCCGACGACGCGGCGCGGGGCGGCGTGCCGGTGCTCGCCGCGCTCGCGCCGGGCCGCGTCGAGCGCGTGCTGCTGCGTGCCTGCGAGCGGATCGAGCCCGGCGTCTGGATGCCGATCACGGCCGAAGCCGGCACGCTCGCGTTCGACGGCGAACGCGAGATCGAACTCGCGCGCGGCGACCGCTACGAGGTCGCGCTCGACTGGCACGGCCCCGTCACGATCGACGTCGAGGCGACGCTGCGCGAGGCCGCCTCGCGGCAGCTGCTGCGCGCGTTCCGCATGCCGCCCTGATCCGCGCGCGCGGGCATCGGGACGTTGGCTGCCGCAGCCCGCGCCCGCCCGCGTCGGCACCTCGCGAAGCGTCGATATCTACCGCGCTTCGTTTTTCCTTCGCCTTCCTGAAGACAACAAGGAGACAACCATGACCGTATCGAACCCGCTGGGCCGCGATGCCTTGCTCGAGGCCTACCGCCTGATGCGCACGATTCGCGAATTCGAGGAGCGGCTGCACGTCGAGTTCGCGACCGGCGAGATTCCCGGCTTCGTCCACCTCTACGCGGGCGAGGAGGCGTCCGCGGTCGGCACCATGCTGCACCTGTCCGACGTCGACTACGTGGCCACCACCCATCGCGGCCACGGCCACTGCATCGCCAAGGGCGTCGACGTGAGCGCGATGATGGCCGAGATCTACGGCCGCACCACCGGCTGCTGCCGCGGCAAGGGCGGCTCGATGCACATCGCCGATCTGTCGAAGGGCATGCTCGGCGCGAACGGCATCGTCGGCGCGGGCGGCCCGCTGGTCTGCGGCGCGGCGCTGGCCGCGAAGCAGCGCAGGACGGGCGGCGTCGGCGTGTGCTTTTTCGGCGACGGCGCCTCGAACCAGGGCGTGATCTTCGAGTCGATGAACCTCGCCTCGGTCTGGCGGCTGCCGGTGATCTTCGTGGCCGAGAACAACGGCTATGCCGAGGCCACCTCGGTCAACTGGTCGGTGGCCACCGACAACATCGCCGATCGCGCGGCCGGCTTCGGCATGCCCGGCGTGATCGTCGACGGCTTCGATTTCTTCGCGGTCCACGAGGCGCTCGGCGAGGCGATCGCGCGGGCGCGCGCCGGCGGCGGCCCGACGCTCGTCGAGGTCAAGTTCTCGCGTTACTTCGGCCACTTCGAGGGCGACGCGCAGACCTACCGCGCGCCCGGCGAGGTGCAGAAGCTGCGCGACGAGAAGGATTGCCTGACGCGCTTCGAGGCGCGCGTGGTGCGCGCCGAGATGGTCGAGGCGGCCGCGCTGCGCGCGATCGACGCCGACGTGAAGCGGCTCATCGACGACTCGGTGGCCGCCGCCAAGGCCGCGCCGCTGCCCTCGGCGGAGGACCTGCTGACCGACGTCTACGTGTCGTATCCGTAGGCGCGCACCCACCACCGGCGGAACCGGCAGTCACGACAACATCGATCAGGAGACGGACATGGCAAGGAAAATCACTTATTCGCAGGCGATCAACGAAGCGCTGAGCCAGGAGATGGCGCGCGACGAAAACGTGATCGTGATGGGCGAGGACAACGCGGGCGGCGCGGGCGCGCCGGGCGAGGACGACGCCTGGGGCGGCGTGCTCGGCGTGACCAAGGGCCTGTTTCACAAGTATCCGGGGCGCGTGCTCGACACGCCGCTGTCCGAGGGCGGCTACATCGGCGCGGCGGTGGGCGCGGCCGCCTGCGGGCTGCGGCCGGTGGCCGAGCTGATGTTCATCGACTTCATGGGCGTGTGCTTCGACCAGATCTTCAACCAGGCCGCCAAGTTCCGCTACATGTTCGGCGGCAAGGCCGTCACGCCGGTGGTGATCCGCGCGATGACGGGCGCCGGCCTGCGCGCGGCGGCCCAGCACTCGCAGATGCTGACCTCGCTGTTCACCCACATCCCCGGCCTCAAGGTGGTGTGCCCGGCCACGCCCTACGACGCCAAGGGGCTGCTGATCCAGGCGATCCGCGACGACGATCCGGTGATCTTCTGCGAGCACAAGCTGCTCTATTCGCGCGACGGCGAGGTGCCCGAGGAGTCCTACGCGATCCCGTTCGGCGAGGCGGGCATCGTGCGCGACGGCGACGACGCGACCATCGTCACCTACGGGCGGATGGTCCACACGGCGCTCGACGCCGCGCAGCGGCTCGCGAAGGACGGCGTGCAGGTGGAGGTGATCGACCTGCGCACCACCTCGCCGCTCGACGAGGCAACGATCCTCGAAAGCGCCGAGCGCACCGGCCGCGTGGTGGTGGTGGACGAGGCGCACCCGCGCTGCTCGATCGCCACCGACATCGCGGCGCTGGTGGCGAGCCGAGCGTTCGACGCGCTCAAGGCGCCGGTCGAGCTGGTGACCGCGCCGCACACGCCGGTGCCGTTCGCCGGCGTGCTCGAAGACCTGTACATTCCGTCCGCCGACGCGATCGCGCGGGCCGTGCTGAATACCACCCGGAGGAAGTGAGGCGATGACGATCCACATGATCACGATGCCCAAGTGGGGGCTGTCGATGGAGCAGGGGCAGGTGAACGGCTGGCTGAAGTCGCTCGGCGAGCGCGTGAGCAAGGGCGACGAACTGCTCGACGTCGAGACCGACAAGATCGCGTCGGGCGTCGAATGCGCGTTCGACGGCATCCTGCGCCGGCAGATCGCGCAGGAGGGCGACACGCTGCCGGTGGGCGCGCTGCTCGGCGTGGTGGCGGCAGAGGCGGCCGGCGAGGCCGAGATCGACGCGGCCGTCGAGGCGTTCCAGCGCGATTTCACGCCCGGCGCGGCGGCCGACGACGAAGCCGGCCCGCAGCCCGGGAAGGCCGTCATCGGCGGGCGCACGGTGCGTTTCCTGACGCTCGGCGAGGGTGCCGGCGAGGCGACGCCGGCCGTGCTGATCCACGGCTTCGGCGGCGACCTGAACAACTGGCTGTTCAATCACGCCGAGCTCGCGAAACGGCGCCCGGTGTACGCGCTCGACCTGCCCGGGCACGGCGAGTCGGGCAAGGCCGTCGAGACCGGCGATCTCGACGAACTGGCCGCGAGCGTGCTGGCGTTCCTCGACGATCGCGGTCTCGCGCGCGCGCACCTGGTCGGCCACTCGATGGGCGGGGCGGTCGCGATGACGCTGGCCGGGCGCGCGCCCGGGCGCGTCGCCTCGCTGGTGCTGATCGCGAGCGCCGGGCTCGGCGAGGAGATCGACCGCGAGTACATCGACGGCTTCGTGGCCGGCAACAGCCGCAACACGCTCAAGCCGCACCTCGGCAAGCTGTTCGCCGATCCGTCGCTGGTCACGCGCCAGCTCGTCGAGGATCTCGTCAGGTACAAGCGGCTCGAGGGCGTGCAGGCCGCGCTCGCGAAGATCGCCGAGGCCGCGTTCGACGGCGCCACGCAGCGCCGCCGCTTCGCCGCGAGCCTGCCGGCGCTGGCGCCGCGCACGCTGGTGATCTGGGGCGAGCGCGACCAGGTGATCCCGGCGCATCACGCGCGCGCGCTGCCCGCCGGGATTCGCGCCGAGATCCTGCCGGGCAGCGGGCACATGGTGCAGATGGAGGCGGCCGGCGACGTGAACCGGCTGGTCGACGCGTTCCTCGGCGACTGAGGAGCGGGCGCGGCGGAAGGCGCCTGGCTTACGGCGCGTGCCGCAGCCAGCGCCGGCTGACGTGGTTCAGGTAGGTGACGAGCGCCGCGCCCGCGATCAGCAGGCTCGCGAAGTTCGCGAACCAGAAGCCGCGCGCGCCGGTGAACGCGGCCGGCGCCCAGCCGCCGATGTCGAAGCCGAGCAGGTAGCCGCCGCCCACCCCGACGCCCCATAGCGCGACGGCGTAGATCACGGTCGGCACTACGGCGACCTTGTAGGCGCGCAGCACGAACGCGGTGGTCACCTGGATCGCGTCGACGCAGTGGTAGAACGCGACGATCGTCACGAGCGGCAGCGCCGCCGCGACCACCGCCGGGTTCGGCGTGTAGGCGCCGATGATCAGGTGGCGCAGCGCGAGCACCACGCAGGCATAGCCGAGCGCGGTGAGCGCCGCGAACGTCACGCCGTGCCGCGCCAACAGCCGCGCCTCGTCGGGGCGGCCGGCGCCGAGCGCGCGCGCGACCAGCGTCGAGGCCGCGATGCCGATCGACAGCGGCGTCATGTAGAGCACCGCGCCGAGATTGCCGGCGATCTGGTGGCCGGCCAGCACGGTGGTGCCGAAGTGCGAGATGAACAGCGCCATGAACGTGTACGACGTGACCTCGATCAGGTACGAGAGGCCCATCGGCAGCCCGAGCTTGAGCAGCGCCTTCTGGCGCTGCCAGGTCGGCGTGCAGAAGCGCGCGAAGATGCCGAGCGGCGCGAACACGTCGAGCCGCGCCACCAGCGTGAAGCCGATCAGCGCGAGCGCCCAGTTGATCAGCGTGCTGGCGAGGCCGCAGCCGGGGCCGCCCAGCGCCGGCACGCCGAGCCCGCCGAAGATGAACCAGATGTTGAGCGGGATCTTCAGCGCGAGCGCGCCGAGCTGCAGGATCATCGCGAGCCGCGGCTTGCCGGCCGCGTTGGTCAGCGCGTTGTAGATGCGGAACATCAGGCTCGCGGGCAGCCCGAACGCGAGGATCCGCAGGTAGTCGACGGTGCGGTCGTGCAGTTCGGCCGGCGTGTGCGCGGCGCGCAGCAGCAGCTCGGGGAAGTGCAGCAGCAGGAAGCCGGGCACGGCGAGCATCACGGCGAGCCACATCGCCTGGCGCACTTCCTCGCCGATCTCCTGGAAGCGGCGCGCGCCGTAGAGCTGGCCCGCGATCGGCTGCAGCGCCGAGAGGATCCCGGTCAGCCCGATGAACACCGACACGTAGATCGACGAGCCGAGCCCGAGCGCGGCCAGGTCGAGCGCCGAGTAGCGGCCCACCATCGCGGTGTCGATCACGCCGAACGCGATGATGGCGAGCTGGCCGATCAGCACCGGCCACGCGAGGCCGGCGATGCGGCGGACGTCGGCGAGCATGGTCAGCCGCGCGCGCCGCGGCCGCGCGCGTGGCGGCGCACCGGCGAGTGCGGCCGCTCGATGCGCTCGTAGAGGCGGAAGCGCTCGTCGCGGTCGGCCGCGCGGCGGCCTTCCCAGACCAGCCGCCAGACGTATTCGGACATCGCGCTCGGATCGCCGTAGTCGGCGGCGTCCTGGCGCAGGATCAGGTCGCAGTTGTCGGTGAACGAGAAGTGCATGTCGCCGAAATAGGCGAAGGTCGCGATCTGCGCATCGCCGAGCCGCACCGGCGAGATGCATTCGTAGTCGGCCGGCAGGTGCGCGGCGATCTGCACCGCGACGTCGCGATAGGTCCGGCTGTAGTTCACGAACGGCAGCCACAGCGTCATCAGCAGCACCCACATCAGCGTGGTGCCGGCGCCCGACAGCACCACGCTGCGCCACAGCACCTTCGGCTGCCGCGAGATGCGCCAGCGCACCAGCACGAACCAGCAGCCGGTGACGATCAGCGCGCAGGCGAACGCGAGCGCGTTGAAATGCGGCACGTAGCCCGGCACGAGGCGGCCCAGGTTGCGCGCGAGCGGATACGGGAAGCCGGTGACCGAGGCGAGCCAGACCAGCCAGACGAAGCTGCCGAGGATCGTGAAGCTGAGCACCGCGAACCAGTCGATCGCGTTGATCGCGCCGCGCTTGAGCGTGGGCAGCGCGAAGGTCGCGAGCACCGCGAGCGGCGGCAGCAGCAGCATGTAGACGCGGTTGGTCTGCTGGCTCTGCAGGATCACCAGCGCGACCAGCGGCGCGGCGACGGCCAGCGGAATCGCGATGTGCGGCCGGCGCCGCCAGCCCTTCCAGCTGATCCACGCCCAGATCGCGAGCGGCCAGGCCGGCCAGGTGAACAGCGGCAGGTTCTTCGCCGCGTACTTGAGCACGGCCGTGGGCGGCCCCGAGAAGCGCATCAGGCTGCCGTGCATCCACTGGTCGAGGAACCAGGACGCATCGTCGGGGTAGAGCCGCAACGCGGCGAGGGGCCACAGCGCGAACAGCACGATCGCGATCGGCAGGCCGACCAGCGCCAGGTGGCGATGGCGCACCTCGGGCGTGACGGCGATCAGCACCACGGTGCCGACGATCAGCGCGCCCGTCAGCACCGGATTGCCCGACAGCAGCAGCAGGCCCACCGCCGCGCCCCACCAGGCGGCGCCGTGCAGCGGCTTGTCGGTCATCCGCACCAGGCCGTAGACCAGCATCGCGATCCAGGCGAACTGCGCGAGCTGCGGGGTGGTTTCGTGGCCGCGCTCGGCCAGGCCGAAGCAGGCGAGCAGCACCAGCAGCGCGCCGTCGGCGAGCGTGCGGCCGTAGTCGCGCGGCTCCGGTTCGCCGCCGAACGCGTACTTGAACGGCTGCACCTCGGCGCGGCGGCCGAGCAGGTAGGCGGTGAACCAGACGAACGCGCAGGCCACGCAGAACAGCACGCCGGTGGCGAGGCGCGACGCGTTGCTCGCGTCGAGCCACGGGCCGAACGCGCGGATTCCGAGCGCGCCGAGCCAGTAGCCGAGCGGGCCGTCGGAGGTGACGAACTTGCCGACCAGGTTCGGCAGCAGCCAGTCGTGCGCCGAGCCGCCCGCCATGGTCCACATCACGCCGAAGCCGGCCGCGTCCTCGTTTTTCCACGGGTCGCGCCCGAACAGGCCGAACGCCGCGTAGACGAGACAGAGCGTGAGCAGCAGCCAGCGCGGCAGCGCGCGCGTGGCGGAGGCGGTAAGGCGAACGACGGGCTTCATGCAGATGACTGACTTGGTATGAGGAGGCGCCTGCCGGCGTCGGCGGGCACGGCCGACTTGCGAGCATCCGGCATTGTAGACGCTGCGCGCGGGCGGTGCCGCAAGCGCGCAGACGAAAAAAGGGCAGCCTGGGCTGCCCTTTTCGTTCGAACCGGCGATGCCGCCAGCCGGTGTCGCGCGGCGAGCTTACGCCGCCTTGCCGTTGGCGCGCGCGCCGAACTTGTTCTTGAACTTCTCGACACGGCCGGCCGTGTCCATGATCTTCTGCTGGCCCGTGTAGAACGAGTGCGATTCCGACGACACTTCGATCTTGGCGAGCGGATAGGTCTTGCCGTCGAGGTCGATCGTCTCACGCGTCTGGATCGTCGAGCGCGTGATGAACTTGAAGCCGTTCGACATGTCCTGGAAGACGACTTCGCGGTAATTCGGATGGATACCCGGTTTCATGATGTTTCCTGTAATGGAGCGGTAGCCAACCCGCCGCGCGAATCCGTCAAACCGGACGCCGCGCCGTTGCGAGCCACTTGCCTTAGGTCGAAAAACGGCGATTATGCCAGAAAATCAGTTGCTTGACGATTTTTTGGCGTGCCCGGCGCTGCCTGCGCGATCCGGCTCAGCGGGCCGCCAGGCCGTCGAGCGCGCCGGTGCCGGCCGGGTCCTGCCGATAATAGTGCGCGAGCAGACGGTAGAGCTCCGGAAACTCGGCCTCGAACGGCCCCGGGCGCACGAACAGCGCCTCGCTGCAGATCGCGAAGAACTCCGACGGATGGTTGGCCGCATAGGGCTCGATCAGCGAATTGCGCTCGAAGCGCGCCCAGGCGCGATCCGGCACCGCATCGACGCGGTCGCAGAAGCGGTCGTAGGCGTGATCGAACACGTCTTCCCAGCGCGTCGCGTCCAGATGCGGTGCGTGCAGCCGGCGGAACAGCGGCGGATGGCCGTCCGCCTCGCCGTTGATCATGTCGATCTTGTGCGCGAACTCGTGGATCACGACGTTGTACACGTCGCTGCCGTCGGCCATCTGCACGTCCTCCCACGACAGGATCACCGGGCCGCCGCCCGGCAGGGCCTGGCCGACCGCGTCCTGGGTGAACTCGTGGACCACGCCGGCCTCGTCCTCGACGGTATGGGGAATCAGGAATTCGCCCGGATAGACGATCACGCCGGCCCAGCCGCGATAGAGGTCGAGCCCGAGGTGCAGCACCGGCAGGCACGCCTGCGCGGCGATGTTGACCGTCATCGCGTCGGTCAGCTCGAGGCCGTGGGTGGTCGAGAAGGATTTTTCGGCGAGCAGGCAGCTGGTCATTTCGCGCAGCCGGGCCAGCTCGGCCGCGGGCCGCGCCGCGAGGAACGGCAGCTTCGCGAGCGTGGCGTCCCACAATGCGTCGGGAATCGGGAACGCGCGCAGCGCGCGGTCGCGGCGGCGCGTGTCGAGCCACCGGGAGAGTCGGGAGAACATCGATACGGGGCAGGCGTGACGAGACAGCGCACGGTACCTCAATCGATGGATTTTTGCCAGGCGGCGAACAGGCTGCCGCACAGCGCGACGCCGGCGATGAACAGGAAGCCGTCGAGCGAGGTCAGGAACGCCGCCTGGCGCCCGATCGTCTCGCTGATCGACACCAGCGCGAGCGTGTGCGCGTCGCCCGCCGCGTGGCCGCCGCCGGCGTAGCCGCGCGCGAGCGCCTCGACGGTCTGCGCGAAGGCGGGGTTGAACACGCTCGCCTGCTCGAACAGCCGTTCGCGGTGCAGCGCGTCGCGATGCTGCTCGATGATGATCACCGAGGCGGTCGCGAACGACAGCGTCAGCTGCCGCACGATGTTCTTCAGGCGGTAGCTGTGCGTGTAGTCGTCGATCGTGAACGCGCGGAACGTCAGGTTCGCGACCGGCATCACGATGAACAGCAGCAACAGGCCGCGCATCAGCAGCGGCGCGATCAGCTCGGCCTCGCCGACCCCCGGCGACATCCGCGCCATCGTGAACGCGGCGCCGGCCGCGAGCGCGAAGCCCGGCACGATGAACCATTTCTTGTGCGTGACGTGTTTCGCGTAGCGCAGATAGACGAACAGCGCGGTGGACGCGATCAGCGAGGTGGCGCCCGTCAGCCGCCCGGCGTTCTCGACCGGATAGCCGAGTCCGGCCTCGAGCAGGCGCGAGGTCAGGTAGCTGAACGAGGTGGTGATGTAGTAATAGAACACGTACAGCAGCAGGCCGACCTGGAACGTGCGCAGCCGCAGCGCTGACATCCGCACCAGCGGCGCGGGCTGGTTCCACTGATGGCGCGCGAACAGCGCCAGCGCCGCGAAGCCGGCCACCGTCAGCAGGATCAGCAGCGGCGACGACAGGAACAGCTGGTAGCGCACCTGCTGCATCACGATCTGCAGCGAGCCCTGCGCGAACGCGAAGATCACGTATGGCCAGATCTGGCTCGGGGTGCGCTCGGCGGGCGGCGCGTGGCCCGAATCGGGCAGCGTGGCGTAGGCCAGCAGCGAGCTCGCGAGCGCCATCGGCACCGTGCAGGCGAAGACCGCGCGCCAGGTGAAGCGCGCGATCAGTTCGCCGCCGACGATCGGCGCGAGCGAGGTGCCGAGCAGCAGCATGACGAGGAACGCGCGCAGCGCGGGCGCACGCTTCGGCGCCGGATAGGTGATCTGGATCAGGATGCGGCAGGCGCCCATCATCGGGCCGATGAAATAGCCCTGGAAGCCGCGCGCGAACGCGAGTTCGAGCGAGGTGTCGGCGAGCGTGGCGGCGATCGCGCCGAGCGCGTAGAGCAGCATGCAGCCGCTCACGTAGCGGCGATGGCCGACGCGGTCGATCCACCATTGCTGCTGGAGGATGCCGAGCACGGCCGTGATCGCATAGGCGCTCGAGGCCCAGACGAGTTCGTCGGGCGAGGCGTTGATGCCGCCGGCGATGTAGCTGGCGAAGAACGAGAACAGCGCGTTGTCGAAGTAGTCGAGGCCGGTGACGAACGCGAGCGCCCAGCGAAACAGCTCGCCGCGCGACGCGGCGAGATTGCCCGGCGGTGCCTGGGTGCGGGCGAGGCTGCTCATGGCCGTGACCTGCGGCTGCGGCCCTGCTTCGCGGCCGCCTGGCGGCGCGCGACCAGCGCGTCGGGGTCCTCGCCGGCGAGGCGCCGCTCGAGGTAGTCGATGTCGTGCAGCAGCTCGGCGCGGACCGTCTCGACCTCGCGCAGCTCGCGGCGCGCGGCGGCGATCCGTTCGTCGAGCGTCGCCACCTGCTGCGCGAGGTTCGCGTGGATTTCGCGCAGCGAATCGTCCGAGAAGCGCCGCTGCCCGTCGCCGGTCGCCTCGCTCGGCCGCTTCAGCATCTCGGTGATGCCGTGCAGCGAGAAGCCGAGCGCGCGCAGCCGCAGGATCCTCGCGAAGCGCTCGAGATCGGCCTCGGCGTAGAGCCGGTAGCGGCCTTCGCTGCGGATCGGCGTGACCAGCCCGCGTTCCTCGTAGTACTTCAGCGTGCGCGGCGTGACGCCGAGGCGTTCGGCGGCGTCGCGCACGGTCAGCAGGGAGGGGGCGGCGGAGCGGGTCATGATGGTCTGGGCGCGAGCGCGCGCGGCGAATGACAGGATGCTGCCGATTATAGATCAACGTGTACGTTCACGTACAGGTTGGGGCGCGAAAAAGCCGCCTCGCGGGCGGCTTCTCGTGGCTTGCTCCGGCTTCGTGCCGGTTCGGCCCGGCGCGGTGCGGGTTCAGCCGCCGCGGCGCATCAGGTCGAAGAACTCGGAGTTGCTCTTGGTCTGACGAATCTTGTCGAGCAGGAATTCCATTGCCTCGACTTCGTCCATGTCGTGGATGAACTTGCGCAGCACCCAGATCTTCTGAAGGATGTCGGGCTTGATCAGCATTTCCTCGCGGCGCGTGCCCGACTTGTTCAGGTTGATCGACGGGTAGACGCGCTTTTCCGCGAGACGGCGCTCGAGGTGGACTTCCATGTTGCCGGTGCCCTTGAACTCTTCGTAGATCACGTCGTCCATGCGGCTGCCGGTTTCGATCAGCGCGGTACCGATGATGGTCAGCGAGCCGCCTTCCTCGATGTTGCGCGCCGCGCCGAAGAAGCGCTTCGGGCGCTGCAGCGCGTTGGCGTCGACACCGCCCGTGAGCACCTTGCCCGAGGCCGGGATCACGGTGTTGTAGGCGCGCGCGAGACGCGTGATCGAGTCGAGCAGGATCACCACGTCGTGCTTCATTTCCACCAGGCGCTTGGCCTTCTCGATCACCATTTCGGCGACCTGCACGTGGCGCGTGGCCGGTTCGTCGAAGGTCGAGGCGATCACTTCGCCCGCCACCGAACGCTGCATTTCCGTCACCTCTTCCGGGCGCTCGTCGATCAGCAGCACGAACAGGATCACGTCCGGGTGGTTCTGCTTGATGGCGTGCGCGATGTGCTGGAGCATCACGGTCTTGCCCGACTTCGGCGAGGCGACCAGCAGGCCGCGCTGGCCCTTGCCGATCGGCGCGATCATGTCGATGATGCGGCCCGTCACGTTCTCTTCGCCACGCATCTCGCGTTCGAGCGAGAGCGGCTTGTTCGGGTGCAGCGGCGTGAGGTTCTCGAACATGATCTTGTGTTTCGAGGCCTCGGGCGGCTGCCCGTTGACTTTGTCGACCTTGACCAGTGCGAAGTAGCGCTCGCCGTCCTTCGGCGTGCGGACTTCACCTTCGATCGTGTCGCCGGTATGCAGGTTGAAGCGGCGGATCTGCGACGGGCTGATATAGATGTCGTCCGTGCTCGCGAGGTACGACATTTCGGGCGAGCGCAGGAAACCGAAGCCGTCCGGCAGGACTTCGAGCGTGCCGTCGCCGAAGATCGTCTCTCCCGTCTTGGCGCGCTTTTTTAGAATGGCGAACATCAGCTCCTGCTTGCGCAGGCGGTTCGCGTTTTCGATCTCCAGGCCGTTGGCCATTTCGATCAATTCGGACACGTGCAGAGACTTGAGCTCGGATAAATGCATACGGAGAACCCGCCAGGGAGGAGAGATGCTACGAAAGAAATAGGGAGGAGGGCGAGCGGAAACGCTCTGAGACTTTTGCGTCGGATGGCGACGTCGATTTAAATTCTAGCACACGCCGATTCGGCCTTGCTTTGCCGTACCTCGGCTGCGCAACGCGCCTGTTGCCAGCCGGCAACAGGCGCGCTGTGAGGAAAATCCGTTTTTACAGGTGGCTGTCGAGGAACGCGGTCAATTGCGATTTGGACAGGGCGCCGACCTTTTGAGCGGCGAGTACGCCGTTCTTGAACAGAATCAGCGTCGGGATGCCGCGCACACCATATCGTGCCGGCGTCGCCGTATTTTCGTCGACGTTGATCTTGGCGATCTGCAGCTTGTCGCCGTATTCCTTCGAGATTTCGTCGAGGATCGGGGCGATCATCTTGCAGGGGCCGCACCATTCCGCCCAGAAATCGAGCAGGACGGGCTTGTCGGATCGGACGACGTCCTGTTCGAACGACGTGTCGCTGATGTGTTTGATCTGTTCGCTCATTTGGTCAATACCTCATTCGTTTCGGGGACTGCCTGCGGGTGCCGGTCAGGTGCGCCGGCCTCCGGTTCAGGCAGGTCCGCCCCGCAGGGAACGGCGGCCATGAAGCGCTGAAAACCGTGGCTCGCGGGTCACTCGGGCGTCATATTAGCCTAAATCGCTATCTGCCGTCGGCGGCGATAGTATCCGCTTCGCGAGTAGGGGTTCGGACCGCTACGGGCGACGGCAGGAACGTGGGGACGGCACTCGCGAATGCAAGGCCGGGCGGCCCGGCGGCCTGCATGTTTGAGGCTTCGCTCGGGTTGGCCGTTTCCGACTGGTTTCCCGGCGCGCGTCGGCCGCGACCGTCGTGCGATAAATCGGTCGCGTTCGCGACGAAGCGATGTTAGAATTCGCCGTGACGGGCCTCCTCGCATGGTGGGCCGGTGAACCTGGTCAGGTCGGGAACGAAGCAGCCACAGCCGTTTTCCGCCAGTGCCGAGGGTCAGGCTCGTCACCTTCCCCCTTTTCTTATGATTCGATCGTTCGGCCAGTTTCATTGGCGCGTTCGGGTCGCGCTGTGTCCCGCGTCGTCGTCCGTTGGGCTGGGTATCATCCGCCCGACTGCTCTGCCGATTTATCCAGCCGTCTCATGCTCCGTTCGATGCCCGTGTTCCGCTGCCTGCGTCGCGCCGCTCGTCGCGTCCGTACGGTGCCCGGCCGGCTTGCGCCGCGCGTCAGGCTGTCGGCGGCGACCGGTGTTGCTGATACAATTTCCCGATGACCTATCAAGTTCTCGCACGCAAGTGGCGTCCGAAGGATTTCGCTTCGCTCGTCGGCCAGGAGCACGTTGTCAGGGCGCTCACGCACGCGCTCGACGGCGGGCGTTTGCATCACGCCTATCTGTTTACGGGCACGCGCGGCGTCGGCAAGACCACGTTGTCCCGGATCTTCGCCAAGGCGCTCAATTGCGAGACCGGCGTTACCTCGCAGCCGTGCGGCGTGTGCCGCGCCTGCCGTGAGATCGACGAGGGCCGTTTCGTCGACTATGTCGAGATGGACGCGGCGAGCAATCGCGGCGTCGACGAAATGGCCGCGCTGCTCGAGCGCGCCGTCTACGCGCCCGTCGATGCGCGCTTCAAGGTCTACATGATCGACGAAGTCCACATGCTGACGAACCACGCGTTCAACGCGATGTTGAAGACGCTGGAAGAGCCGCCGCCGCACGTCAAGTTCATTCTCGCCACCACCGATCCGCAAAAGATTCCCGTCACCGTCCTGTCGCGCTGCCTGCAGTTCAACCTGAAGCAGATGCCGGCCGGCCATATCGTGATGCATCTCGAGCGCATCCTCGGCGAGGAACAGGTCGCGTTCGAACCGCAGGCGCTGCGGCTGCTCGCGCGCGCCGCGCAGGGCAGCATGCGCGACGCGCTGTCGCTGACCGACCAGGCGATCGCCTATTCGGCCAACGAGGTGACCGAGGCGGCCGTGTCGGGCATGCTCGGCGCGCTCGACCAGACCTACATGGTCCGGCTGCTCGACGCGATCGCGTCGTCCGACGGCCCCGAGATCCTCGCGATCGCCGACGAGATGGCCTTGCGCAGCCTGTCGTTCTCGACCGCGCTGCAGGACCTGGCCGGCCTGCTGCACCGCATCGCCTGGGCGCAGTTCGCGCCGGCCTCGGTGCTCGACGAGTGGCCGGAGGCGGCCGACCTGCGCCGCTTCGCCGAGGCGCTGAGCCCGGAGCAGGTGCAGCTCTATTACCAGATCGCGACGGTCGGCCGGGGCGAACTCGGTCTCGCGCCCGACGAATACGCCGGCTTCACGATGACGCTGCTGCGGATGCTTGCGTTTGCGCCGGCGGCGGGCGGTGGCGCGCCGGTGCCGGGCGCGTCGCCCGCCGTGGCCTCGAGTGGCCGTCGTGCCGCCGCGCCGGTGGAAGCGGCGGGCGCCGCCACGCGCGCGAGCGGTGCGGTTGCTCGTGCGATGCCGGCGGCTGCCGCGCCTTCGAAGCCGGCGCCTGCTCCGGCGGTGCAGGCTGTGGTTGAGCCGGCGCCCGAGCCCGCTGCCGCGCAGCCGGCGGCGGAGCCGGTCGCGTCTCATGATGTCGTTGCATCGAACGTGTCGGCCGAAGCGCCGGCGCAGGTCGATGAAGCGAAGCCTGCCGAGTCGGTAGAGGCGCCCGTTGAGGTCGCCGCTGAACAACCGTCGAGCGAATCGGCACCGATCGTGGCGGACGAGCCTGTCGAGTCGCCGAGTGGATCACCCGACGTCGCGCCGGCAGCCGAGCCGACGCCGGTCGTCGAACCGGTGGTCGAGCCCGAGCCGGCGTCGCTCGCCGAAACGCCGCGCGCCATCGAAGCGGCCGACACGATGCTCGCCGACGAGGCAGCGCGGTCTCCGGCGATGGAATTGCCCGAAGCGGCACCGACGCCGCCCGAGCCGGCACCGGTCGTCGCGGCGCCGCGCCTGGAACCGGTCGAGCCCGCCGCGGCGCAGCCGGCTTTGGCCGAACCCGTTGCAGAACCTACCGAGCGCCCCGCCCCGGTACGCGGCGGGGGCGCCGCCGCCGCGCTCGACGTATTGCGCAACGCCGGCATGCGAGTCTCGTCCGATCGCGGCCGCGCCGCGCCGTCCGCGAAGCCGGCACCGGCGGCCAAGGCCGCCGCGCCGCGCGTGAACGTGCCGACGCCGCGCCCGCGCGCGGCGCAGTCGTCCCGTCCCGCCGCCGCGTCCGATCCGTCGGCGCCGCCGCCGTGGGACGACATGCCGCCCGACGATTACCTGCCGATCTCGGCCGACGACAACTACGGGCCGCCGCCCGACGACGGCTACGTTCCCGTCTTCGACAGCGGTCCCGACGACGTGCGCGTCGCGCCGCAGCCGGCGCCCGCGCCGGTCGATACGCGCCCGCTGCCGCCCGCCATCGCGCTCGACGCGATCGGCTACGCCGGCGAGTGGCCGCAACTGGCCGCGAGCCTGCCGCTCAAGGGCGTCGCGTACCAGCTCGCGTTCAACAGCGAACTGACCTCCGCCGAGGGCGGCGTGCTGAAGCTGGCCGTGCCGGTGCCGCAGTACGCGGACGCGGCCCAGGTCGTCAAGCTGAAGGCGGCGCTTGCCGAGGCGCTCGGCAAGCCGGTCGAGGTGACCGTCGAAGTCGGTCCCGCGCGCCGCACGGCGGCCGCGCTCGACGCGGTCGAGCGCGCGAAGCGCCAGCGCGAGGCCGAGCAGGAGATCGGCGCCGATCCGTTCGTCCAGCAACTGATTCGCGATTTCGGCGCGCGCATCGTCGAGGGCTCGGTGCGGCCCATCGCCAGCGACGCCGCAGCGGCCGGGCAGGGCGGCGCGCCGACGCTGCATTGAGCGCGCGCCGCGCGCATCCCATTCCCTAATTCCGGAACCGGCGCTAAGATCGCGCCGGTCTCACACGAACACCAAGGAGCACGTCCATGATGAAAGGCCAACTCGCCGGGCTGATGAAGCAGGCTCAGCAGATGCAGGAAAACATGAAGAAGATGCAGGAGCAGCTCGCCCTCATCGAAGTCGAAGGCCAGTCGGGCGCCGGGCTCGTGAAGGTCACGATGACCTGCAAGAACGAGGTGCGGCGCGTGGCGATCGACCCGAGCCTGCTCGCGGACGACAAGGACATGCTCGAGGACCTGGTCGCGGCGGCGTTCAACGACGCGGTGCGCAAGGCGGAAGCCACCTCGCAGGAAAAGATGAGCGGCATGACCTCCGGGCTGCCGCTGCCCCCTGGCTTCAAGCTGCCGTTCTGACGCGGCACCGAAGCTGATCCACGACTCGCACGCCGGTTCCGCATGAAGCAGCCGTCCGCCCTGTCCGCCCTCGTCGAAGCGCTGCGCGTGCTGCCCGGCGTCGGCCCGAAATCCGCGCAGCGGATGGCGTACCACCTGATGCAGCACGATCGGGAGGGCGCCGAGCGGCTCGGGCAGTCGCTGCTGTTCGCCACCGAGCATCTGCAGCACTGCGAGAAGTGCAACACCTTCACCGAGGCGCAGATCTGCGAGGTCTGCAGCGACGCCGAGCGCGATCCGAGCCTGCTCTGCGTGGTCGAGACGCCGGCCGACCAGATCATGCTCGAACAGACGCTGACCTACCGCGGCCTCTATTTCGTGCTGATGGGGCGGCTCAGCCCGCTCGACGGCATCGGTCCGAAGGAAATCCATTTCGACCGGCTCGTGCGGCGCGCCTCGGACGGCATCGTGAAGGAGGTCGTGCTCGCGACCAACTTCACGAACGAGGGCGAGGCGACCGCCCATTACCTCGGCCAGACCCTGAAGGCGCGCGGCCTGTCGGTCACGCGGCTCGCGCGCGGCGTGCCGGTGGGCGGCGAACTCGAATACGTCGACGCGGGCACCATCGCGCGCGCGATGCTCGACCGCCGCACCATGTGATCGCAACGCGGCCGCGTTCGCGAGCCGCTCCGGAGATACCCAGCAGATGAGCGCAAAACCGGGCCCGCTCGCGGGCGTCAAGGTGCTCGAATTCGGCACGCTGATCGCGGGGCCGTTCGCGGCGCGCCTGTTCGCCGAGTTCGGCGCCGAAGTGATCAAGATCGAGGACCCGAACGGCGGCGATCCGCTGCGCAAGTGGCGCAAGCTCTATCCGGAGGCGGGCGGCACTTCGCTCTGGTGGTCGGTACAGGCGCGCAACAAGAAGTCGGTCACGCTGAACCTGAAGACCGGCGAGGGCCGGCGCATCGCGCAGCAGCTCGCCGCCGGGGCCGACATCGTGATCGAGAATTTCCGGCCCGGCCTGCTCGAGAAGCTCGGCCTCGGCTACGACGTGCTATCGGCCGGCAATCCCGGTCTCATAATGGTGCGGCTGTCCGGCTACGGCCAGAGCGGCCCGTACCGCGACCGGCCCGGCTTCGGTGCGATCGCCGAGTCGATGGGCGGGCTGCGCCACATCACCGGCTATCCGGAACTGCCGCCGCCGCGCATCGGCATCTCGATCGGCGATTCGATCGCGGCGCTGCACGGCGTGATCGGCGCGATGATGGCGCTGCACCATCGCAACATGAACGGCGGCAAGGGGCAGGTGGTCGACGTCGCGCTCTACGAGGCCGTGTTCAACATGATGGAGAGCGTGGTGCCCGAGTACGGCGTGTACGGCATGGTGCGCGAGCGCACCGGCGCGTCGCTGCCCGGCATCGTGCCGTCGAACACCTACGCCTGCGTGGACGGCAGCATCGTGATCGGCGGCAACAGCGATCCGATCTTCAAGCGCCTGATGCAGGCGATCGAGCGGCCGGACCTGGCCGACGATCCCGCGCTCGCCCACAACGACGGCCGCGTGCCGCGCACCGCCGAGATCGACGCGGCGATCGCCGCCTGGCTCGCGCCGCGTACCATCGAGGCCGCGCTCGCGGTGCTGAACGCGGCCGACGTGCCGGCCGGACGCATCTACAGCGTGGCCGACATGTTCACCGATCCGCAGTTCGTGGCGCGCCAGATGATCGGGCGGTTCCGGCTGCCCGACGGGCAGGAGATCGCGCTGCCCGCGGTCACGCCGAAACTGTCGGACACGCCGGGCGATACGCGCTGGCTCGGCCCCGAACTCGGCGAGCATACCGACCAGGTGCTGGGTGCGCTCGGCTACGACGCGCAGGCGATCACGGCGCTGCGCGACAGGCGCGTGATCTGAGCCCCGGCGGCGGCGCCGAAGGCGCCCGGACTGTCGTTCGCGCCATCTTTCCTCGGTTACAATCGCCGGATGCGAATCCTACTCAGCAACGACGACGGTTATCTGGCGCCCGGCCTCGCCGCGCTCTACGAAGCGCTGCGGCCGTTTGCCGACGTGACCGTGATGGCGCCCGAGCAGAACTGCAGCGGGGCATCGAATTCCCTGACGCTCTCGCGGCCGCTGTCGCTGCACCGCTCGGCGGCGAGCGGCTTCCACTACGTGAACGGCACGCCGACCGATTCGGTCCACCTCGCGCTGACGGGCATGCTCGACGAGCGGCCCGACCTCGTCGTGTCGGGAATCAACAACGGCCAGAACATGGGCGACGACACGCTCTATTCCGGCACCGTCGCCGCCGCCACCGAAGGCATCATGTTCGGCATCCCGGCGATCGCGTTTTCGCTCGTCGACAAGGACTGGGTCGAACTCGAATCGGCCGCGCGCGTGGCCGCCGACATCGTCCGGCATTGCCTCGCGCAGCCGATGCCGGGCCAGCCGTTCCTGAACGTCAACATCCCGAACCTGCCCTACGCTTCGCTCAAGGGCTGGCAGGTCACGCGGCTCGGCAAGCGCCACCCGTCGCAACCGGTGATCCGCCAGACCAATCCGCGCGGCGAGCCGATCTACTGGATCGGCGCGTCGGGCGCCGCGCTCGACGCGAGCGACGGCACCGATTTCCATGCCACGGCGAACGGCTACGTGTCGATCACGCCGCTGCAGCTCGATCTCACCGATACGCAGAAACTGGCGGTAACGCGCGACTGGGCGCGTGCGCGGAGCGACGCTTCATGAGCGGCGAGCGCGCCAAGCGGTTCCCGCTTGCGCTCGAGGACCTGAAGCGCGCGCCGCGCAAGACCGCCGCCCGCGCCACCGAGCGCCATCCGGCTTCGCCCGCGCGGCCGACGCTCGGCGCCTCGGTCGCGGGCTCGCCGGCGCGGCCGGCGGGGTTCGCCCGCGCGGCCGCGCACGGCCCGGCCGGTGCCGCGAATCCCGCGGGCAAACCCGCACTGGCCGGCGCGCTCGCGCTGACGTCGGAACGGGTTCGCGAGCGCATGGTCGAACGCCTGCGTGCGAACGGTGTGACCGATACGCGCGTGCTCGGCGCGATGGCGGCCGTGCCGCGCCACCTGTTCGTCGATCCCGGGCTCGCCGCCCAGGCCTACGAGGACGCGGCGCTGCCGATCGGCCATCAGCAGACCATTTCGAAGCCGTCGGTGGTGGCGCGCATGATCGAACTCGCGCTGGCGGGCCGCTCGCCCGAGCGCGTGCTCGAGATCGGCACCGGCTGCGGCTATCAGGCGGCCGTGCTGAGCCATGTCGCGCGCGACGTCTATTCGATCGAGCGCGTCAAGCCATTGTTCGAGCGTGCGAAACGCAACCTCCGGCCGTTGCGCGTTCCGAACATCCGGCTGCATTACGGCGACGGCCGCCTCGGCCTGCCGTCGGCCGCGCCGTTCGATGCGATCGTGATCGCCGCGGCGGGGCTCGACGTGCCGCAGGCGCTCGTCGAGCAACTGGCCGTGGGTGGCCGCCTGATCGCGCCGGTCGGCGCGCAGAGCGGCGACTCGCAGGTGCTGACGCTCGTCGAGCGGGTCGGGCCGACGCAATGGCGGGAGTCCCGGCTTGATCGCGTTTTCTTTGTCCCTTTAAAATCCGGAGTGATTTGACACAGATGATTATGTTGCGCGCGATGCAAAACAATCGATCGACTATTCCGCTGACGTCCGGCCAGCGAATCGGCCAGCGCGCGATTTGTGCAGCCGCACTCCTGCTCGTCGCCGCCTGCGCGTCGCGACTCGACCAGGCGCCCGTCGTGGACCGCTCCGGCACGCTCGGCACCACCGCGTCGGGGCCCGCCGCGCCGGTGGCGCCGCCGGTACCGCTCGGCCCGCCGCCGCCCGGCTACTACCGCGTGAAACCGGGCGACACGCTGTATCGCATCGCCCTGGAGAACGGCCAGAACTACCGCGACATCGCCGCGTGGAACAATCTCGCGAACCCGAACCAGATCGAGGTCGATCAGCTGCTGCGCGTGGCGCCGCCGAACGGCGCGGTCGCCGCGGTGCCGCCGGGCGCCGTGCCGCCGTCGGGCAGCGCGGCCGTGCCGCCGCTGTCGAGCGGCCCCGCGATGCCGCCGATCTACGGCGCCAATGGCGCCAGCACCGGTGCGGCCACGGCGCCGCCCGCCGCGGTTCCGGCGCCGGGACCGGCCGCGGGCGACAACGCCGCCGGCCCGAGCAGCGTGACGTTCGCATGGCCGGTGCGCGGCCCGATCCTCAATTCGTTCGACGATTCGAAGAACAAGGGGCTCAATATCGGCGGAGCCGCCGGCACGCCCGTGAAGGCCGCCGCCGATGGTCGCGTGGTCTACGCCGGCAACGGTCTGCGCGGTTACGGCAACCTCATTATCGTCAAGCATGACGCAACCTATCTCACGGCGTATGCACACAACCGCGCTTTGATGGTAAAAGAGGGAGATTCCGTCACGAAAGGCCAGAAGATCGCCGAGATGGGCAATAGCGATTCCGACCGCGTGATGTTGCATTTCGAGGTCCGCCGGCAGGGTAAACCTGTCGATCCGCTGAAGTATCTGCCGCCTCAATAGACGAGACGACCATGCCGAAATCGAAGCGCCACGAGCCGCAAGCCGAGTCTGAGAAGATCAGTCGTGCCACGCAAGCATCGATGGGGCGCACTGGCGCTTCGAAGGACGACGATGACGATACCGCCGGGAACGAGCGCGAGTACGAAGCGCGCGAATCCGAGGCGGAGGAGTCCGATGGCGAGCGGGAAGGGCGCGGCGGCGGCGAGAGCGCGCCCGAGCCCGACGATTTCCGCGCGATGATGCAGGCGGAGCTGACCGCCGACACGATCCAGCACTACCTGAACCGCATCAGCGTCAAGCCGCTCCTGACCGTCGAGGAGGAGCAGCGTTATTCGCGGCTCGCGAAGGCGGGCGAGTTCGAGGCGCGGCAGGTGATGATCGAGCGCAATCTGCGGCTCGTGGTCAGTATCGCGAAGGGTTACCTGAACCGCGGCGTGCCGCTGCTCGACCTGATCGAGGAAGGCAACCTCGGCCTGATGCATGCGATCGAGAAGTTCGATCCCACGCGCGGCTTCCGTTTTTCGACTTACGCGACCTGGTGGATCCGCCAGAGCATCGAGCGCGCGATCATGAACCAGGCGCGCACCGTGCGGCTGCCGGTCCACGTGATCCGCGAACTGAACCAGGTGCTGCGCGCCAAGCGCCATCTGGAGAAGAACTCGATGTCGACGGGCGAGGCGGCCGAGCGCCGCGAAGCCGGCATCGACGACATCGCCTATCTCACCGGCAAGACGGCCGAGGAGGTCACCGACATCCTCGCGCTGAACGAGCACACGGCCTCGCTCGACGCGCCGCTCGACCTCGATCCGGCGAGCAGCCTGCTCGACCTGCTGCCCGACGACCAGAGCCAGTCGCCCGACGCCGAGGTTCAGCACCGCGAGCTCGAGACGCTGACGCGCGCCTGGCTGTCGCGTCTGTCCGACAAGCACCGCCACGTGATCGAGCGGCGCTTCGGGCTCAACAACATCGAACCCGCGACGCTCGAGGAACTGGCCGACGAGATGGGCCTGACCCGCGAGCGCGTCCGGCAGATCCAGCAGGAAGCGCTGGTCCGCCTGAAGCGGTTCTTCGCCTCCAATGGCGTTCGCAAGGACGCCGTTCTGTAACCGATTGATGACTCCGATTCTGGTATTTGACATCGAGACGATTCCCGATGTCGACGGCATTCGCCGTCTCGAAGATCTGCCGTCCGACCTGTCGGACGCGGAAGTGGCCGAACATGCGTTCGAAGCGCGTCGCGAGAAGACCGGCGGCGATTTCCTGCCGCACCATCTGCAGCGCGTGGCCGCGATATCCTGCGTGTTCCGCGACAAGAGCGGGTTCCGTGTGCGCTCGCTCGGCACCGCGCAGGACGGCGAGGCCGCGCTGATCCAGTCGTTCTACCGCACCATCGAGAAATACACGCCGCAGCTCGTGTCGTGGAACGGTGGTGGCTTCGACCTGCCGGTGCTCCACTATCGCGCGCTGGTGCATGGCATCGCGGCGCCGCGCTACTGGGACATGGGCGAGGACGACCGCGAGTTCAAGTGGAACAACTACCTGTCGCGCTATCACAGCCGGCATACCGACCTGATGGACCTGCTCGCGCTGTACCAGCCGCGCGCGAGCGCGCCGCTCGACGCGCTGGCCAAGCTGTGCGGCTTCCCGGGCAAGCTCGGGATGGACGGCGGTCAGGTCTGGGAGGCCTATCGCGACGGCCAGATCGACGACATCCGCCATTACTGCGAGACCGACGTCGTCAACACCTACCTGCTGTACTGCCGCTTCCAGATGATGCGCGGCGGGCTCACGCCGCCCGAGTACGCGGACGAGATACGGCTCGTGAAGGAAGCGCTCGCTGCCGAGCCGGCGCCGCACTGGGCCGAGTACCTGGCGGCGTTTCCGAAGCAGGCATGAAGCGCGTGTAGCCGGGCCGCCTGGCTCGCGCATTTGCTCACGCTTCGGCCACGTTTCGACCACGTTTCGACCGCGCCGGGGCGGCCTGGTCAGTCGCGCAGTTCGAGCAGGATCGGCTGGTGGTCGGAGGCGCGCGTCGCGCCGTCGATCTCGCAGCGCACGATCCGCTCGGCGAGCGAGTCGGTCACGAACACGAAATCACAGGTCATCGCGCCGTCCGTCCATTGCACCGTGTCGTAGACGCCCGCCGTGGGCGGCGGCGTCGTGCCCGGATGCGCATGCGTCCAGGCGTCGACGAAGGCCGGTGTGCCGTCGATCGGGGCCGTGATCCGGCGATAGGCGTCGTCGCGATACGCGCTGTTGAAGTCGCCGCAGACGATCGCGTCGAGCGCGCGCGCCGACCCCGCGAACGGCCCGTCCGGCGTTTCCGCCGGCGCCGGGCGGCGCGCGTGGCCAGCCGCCTCGCGATGCTGCTCGCGCAGCGCATCGACCTGCGCGAGGCGCTGCGCGGCCGAGTAGAACTCCAGATGCGTCGTGACGATCCGCAGCGGCCCGCCCGCGCCGGACAGGTTGACCTCGAGCGCGATGCGCGGCATCGACGGCGTGCCGGCTTCGGCCGGCCACGGCAGCGTATGCCGCAGCACGCGCCCGACCGGCAGCCGCGTCGCGATCGCGTTGCCGAACTGGCGTCGCGCGGTGCCGCCGGCGGCGGGCGGCAGGTCCGCCGCGATCGCCTCGATCACCGTGTAGTCCGGCAGCAGCGCGGCCAGTTCGGCGAACTGGTCCGGCCCGGGGCCGCCGGGCAGCGCTTCGAAGCCGCGCGTGAGTTCCTGCACGCAGAACACGTCGAAATCGGCGAGGGCGCGCGCCTCGGCGACCGTGCGCGACAGGTCGACCCGACCGTTCGCGTCCCGACCCCATTGAATGTTCCAGTCGATCAAGCGCATATCAATCTCCGATGACGAACGTCCATTCGTCTACAATCTCGCCTTCCCCCAAACGATCGTCAGGAAAAGCTGGTGTCCGAAGCCGTCCCCACTCCCGCGCGTAAATCCCGCAACGCGCCCGTCGCGCACGTCAGTGCGCCCATCGAGATCGAATCGCTCGACATGGATGCACGCGGCGTCGGCCGCCTCGTGAACGAGGACGGCGAGTCCGGCAAGGTGATCTTCGTCGAGGGCGCGCTGCCTGGCGAACGCGTCACCTATTCGAGCTATCGCCGCAAGCCCAGCTACGAGCAGGCCACCGTGGTCGACATCCTGCGCCCGAGCGTGATGCGCGCGCGGCCGAAGTGCGAATTCTTCGGCACCTGCGGCGGCTGCTCGATGCAGCATCTCGACGTGCGCGCCCAGGTGGCGATCAAGCAGCGCGTGCTCGAGGACAATCTATGGCATTTGTCGAAGCTGCGCGCGGAAACGATGTTCTCGCCGATCCACGGCCCGGCCTGGGGCTACCGCTACCGCGCGCGGCTGACCGTGCGCAACGTCGCGAAGAAGGGCGGCGTGCTGGTGGGGTTCCACGAGAAGAAGAGCAGCTACGTGGCCGACATGACGAGCTGCGAGGTGCTGCCGCCGCACGTTTCAGCCATGCTCGTGCCGCTGCGCGGGCTCGTCGAGGGGCTGTCGATCCGGGATCGGATGCCGCAGATCGAGCTGGCGGTCGGTTCGAGCGTGACGGCGCTCGTGCTGCGCGTGCTCGAACCGATCAACGCCGATGACGAAGCGCTGCTGCGCGCGTTCGCCGACACGCACCAGGTGCAGTTCTGGCTGCAGCCGAAGGGGCCGGACACGGTCTTCCCGTTCTATCCGCTCGATCAGTCGCTCGACTACACGCTGCCGGAATTCAATATCCGCATGCCGTTCAAGCCGACCGACTTCACCCAGGTCAATCACCAGATCAACCGCGTGCTGGTGGGCCGCGCGCTGCGCCTGCTCGCGCCGCAGCGCGGCGACCGCGTGCTCGACCTGTTCTGCGGGATCGGCAACTTCACGCTGCCGCTCGCGCGGCTGTCGCGCGAAGTGGTCGGTATCGAGGGCAGCGAGGCGCTGACCACGCGGGCGCTCGAGAACGCGAAGGAAAACGGCGTCGACGCGCACACCTCGTTCGCCTGCCGCAACCTGTTCGAGGTCACGGCCGACGACCTGCGCACGCTCGGCGCATTCGACAAGTTCCTCGTCGATCCGCCGCGCGAAGGCGCGCTCGCGGTGTCGAAGGCGCTCGCGGAGATCGCGCAGAGCGGCGACGGCCCGCTGCCGAAGCGGATCGTCTACGTTTCGTGCAATCCGGCCACGCTCGCGCGCGACGCCGGCCTGCTGGTCCATGAGGCCGGCTACCGGCTGCGCGGCGCGGGCGTGGTGAACATGTTCCCGAATACGTCGCACGTCGAATCGATTGCAGTGTTCGAGCGCGATTGAGCGGCCGGACCGCGACGCGCCGGTGCATCGACCGCGCATAAAAAAACCGGCCCGATGATCGGGCCGGTTTTTCGTGGCGAGTCCGGACGATGCCGCTGTCCGGACCGTCGCGTTCAGTTGCGGTTGCCGCCGAAGATGCCGAGCAGCGCGAGCAGGTTCGTGAACACGTTGTACAGATCGAGATAGATCGCGAGCGTGGCGGTGATGTAGTTCGTCTCGCCGCCGTTCACGACGCGCTGCACGTCGAACAGCATGTAGGCCGAGAAGATCACGATGGCGAGCACCGACACCGTCAGCATCAGCGCCGGCAGGTGCAGGAACATGTTCGCGACCATCGCCAGCAGCAGCACGATCACGCCGACGAACAGCCATTTGCCGAGGCCCGAGAAATCGCGCTTGCTGACCGTGGCGATGGTGGCCATTGCCGCGAAGATCACGCCGGTGCCGCCGAACGCGAGCATGATCAGCGACGGGCCGTTCGAGAAGCCGAGGATGAAGCTCAGCAGCCGCGACAGCATCAGGCCCATGAAGAACGTGAAGCCCAGTAGCACGAACACGCCGGCGCTGCTGTTCTTGGTGCGCTCGATCGCGAACATGAAGCCGAACGCGATCGCGAAGAACGCGAGCAGGCTCATCATCGGGCTCGTCGCCGCGAACAGCGAGAAACCGGTCGCGACCCCGACCCACGCACCGAGCACGGTCGGGATCATCGAGAGCGCGAGCAGCCAGTAGGTGTTCCGCAGCACGCGGTTGCGGGTTTCGGCCGTCAGCGTGCCGCCGCGGCCGAAGTTGTACGGATAGTCGTTCATGGTTTCTCCTGACATGGAACGTAACAGCGATCGGAAACCGGACGCATCGCGATGCGCTGCAGCAATCCGGACGCCGCACTGCATCAGATCGGTTTGCCGCCCCAAGGTTTCAAGAGGGGCCGACAATCGATCGACGGGCCGATGCAGGCACGACGCGCAATCGTCAGCATACCCGGTTTCCACCTTTCTGAGATGTAAGGGTTCAATCGCAATGATACACGGGAACGTGCTACAATAGCGGATTCATTTGAAAACGTAACTTCTTAATTTCTTGGAGTTTTTATGGCAATCGAGCGCACCCTGTCGATCATCAAGCCGGATGCAGTGGCAAAGAACGTGATCGGTCAGATCTACAGCCGTTTCGAAGGCGCTGGCCTGAAGGTCGTCGCGGCTCGTATGGCGCACCTGTCGCGCGGTGAAGCGGAGCAGTTCTACGCGGTTCACGCAGCGCGTCCGTTCTTCAAGGATCTGGTCGACTTCATGATCTCGGGCCCGGTGATGATCCAGGTTCTGGAAGGCGAGAACGCGATCCTGAAGAACCGCGACCTGATGGGCGCGACGGATCCGAAGAAGGCGGAAGCCGGCACGATTCGCGCCGACTTCGCCGACAGCATCGATGCCAACGCGGTTCACGGTTCGGACGCGCCGGAAACGGCAGCCGTCGAAATCGGTTTCTTCTTCGCAGGCCTGAACGTCTACTCGCGCTAAGCGGGTAGCGGGTCCGGCGCATGCGGCAAGGCAGGGCACCATGACGAGCGACACCACCGTCAATCTCCTCGACTTCGACGCCGAAGGCCTCGTCGCGTATTGCGGCAGCCTCGGCGAGAAGCCGTTTCGCGCCAAGCAGCTGCAGCGCTGGATCCATCAATACAATGCCGCCGATTTCGACGGCATGACCGATCTCGCCAAGTCGTTGCGGGAAAAGTTGAAGGGGCGTGCCGTGATCGGCATGCCCGAGATCGCGAGCGACCATGTCTCGTCGGACGGCACGCGCAAGTGGCTGATCGACGTCGGCAACGGCAACGCGGTCGAGACCGTCTTCATTCCGGAAGAGACGCGCGGCACGCTGTGCGTGTCGTCGCAGGCCGGATGCGCGGTCAACTGTCGATTCTGTTCGACCGGCAAGCAGGGTTTCTCGCGCAATCTGTCCACGGCTGAAATCATCGGACAGTTGCGGATGGCCGAATTCGCGTTGCGCGAATCGCTCGGGCGCGCGCCCGGGCCGAACGGCAAGGCCGAGCGCGTCGTCACGAACGTCGTGATGATGGGCATGGGCGAGCCGCTCCTCAATTACAACGCGGTGGTGCCGGCCATGCGGCTGATGCTCGACGACAACGCCTACGGGCTGTCGCGGCGCCGCGTGACGCTGTCGACCTCCGGCGTCGTGCCGATGATGGACCGCCTCGGCGCGGAACTGCCGGTTGCGCTGGCGGTGTCGCTGCACGCACCGAACGATGCGCTGCGCGACATGCTCGTGCCGCTCAACAAGAAGTACCCGCTGCGGGAGCTGATGGCCGCGTGCCAGCGCTATCTGACCGTCGCGCCGCGGGATTTCATTACATTCGAATACTGCATGCTCGACGGCGTCAACGACACCGACGCGCATGCGCGCGAACTGCTCGCGGTGACGCGCGACGTGCCGTGCAAGTTCAATTTGATTCCGTTCAATCCGTTCCCGGAGTCGGGACTGCTGCGCTCGAAGAACGAGCGCATCAAGCAGTTCTCGCAGATCCTGATCGAGGCCGGTGTCGTGACGACCGTGCGCAAGACGCGCGGCGACGACATCGATGCGGCCTGCGGTCAGCTCGCGGGCGCCGTGAAGGACCGCACGCGCCTCCAGCAGCGGACGGGAAGCGGGAAAATCATCGAAGTCCGGGCCGTCTGACGGGGAGGTCCGGGCTTGTGGCGGGTAGACGCGACAAGCGATCCGGGGCGGGTCGGGCCGCCCCTGTTTAACGGTTGCGCTGCGGCGCCGGGCCCTGTTCCGGCGCCGTTGCACAAGTGAAGAAGAATCGACGCGAGGATTAGGATGAGCGAGCCGCAACCGCCAAGAGGCGTAGAGACGAATGCCGAGCAAAAGCCGGCATCGGCGGGGTTGGAGTCGTTGGTGGCCGTGGGCGCGCGCCTCGCGCAGCTTCGGGAAGCGAAGGGTTGGTCGGTGGCCGACGTGTCGGCGCGCCTGAAGGTGGCGGCGCCGAAACTGCGCGCGCTGGAAGCCGGCGACATCAGCCAGATGCCGGGCTCGACGTTCGCGGTCGGCGTGGTGCGCAGCTACGCGAAGATGCTCGGCGTCGATCCGGAGCCGTTCGCGCAGGCGCTGCGGCGCGAGAAGGGCGTCCCCGAGGTCGATCTGTCGATGCCGGCCTCGTCCGGCACCGACCTGCCGCGCGGCCGCGTGTCGATCCCGCTCGGCGCGCCGACGCACCGCCGCTCGTGGCTGTGGGGCGTGCTGGCCGTGGTGGTGGCGGTGATCGCGGCCGCCATGTGGCATTCCGGCGGCGATTCGGCGAACTGGCTCGCGAAATTCAAGTCGAACGCCGGCATGGCGGGATCGGCTTCGCAGCCGGCCTCGAGCGCTGATTCGGCCGCCGCTTCCGATGGCGCGGCGATCGCGGTCGGCGGGTCGACCGTGACGGGCGACGTCGCCTCCGATGCGGCCACGAGTGCGGCGAGCGAGGCCGGTGCGTCGCCGGCGGCAACCACGGCGCCGGCTCAGCCGGCCCAGCCGGCATCGGTTGCCCCGGCGGCAACGGTACCGGTAGCGCCGGCGAGCGTCGTCGCGCCGGCCACGGCCTCGTCGGCCGACGGCGCGAGTGTGGTCGCGGCCGCCGGCCAGTCGGTGCTCGGCATCACGGTCAAGTCGGACTGCTGGGTCAGCGTCCGCGACAAGAGCGGCAAGGAACTCGTGTCGGCGCTCGTGAAGGCGGGCGAGACGCGCCAGATCGCGGGCGAGACGCCGTTGCGCGTGACGATCGGCAATCGGGCCGGGCTCGATTCGGTCACGTTCGACGGAAAAACCGTGGATCCGGCAAAATATTCGGCAGGTCGGGGTAACGTCGCGCGCTTCGCGCTGCCCTGACGGCAAGCGCCGTGGCTGACCGGGCACGGCGCTTTTTCAATTCGTGTGCCGCCCGCGGGCGGCGCTTCCGGCGCAAATGGATCCAACGATGCAATCCGAAGCTCAATCCCCACGCAGCAGTCAGATTTGTTCAACCGAACCGGTGTTCGGCGGCTCCCTGCCGCGCCGCCGTTCGCACGCGGTGGATGTCCGGTGGGGCGGGAACCTGGTGACGATCGGCGGCGACGCGCCCGTGCGCGTGCAGTCGATGACGAATACTGACACCGCCGATGCGATCGGCACCGCGATCCAGATCAAGGATCTGGCGAACGCGGGCTCCGAATTGGTGCGTATTACGGTTAATACTCCGGAGGCAGCCGCAGCGGTTCCCGCGATCCGCGAGCAGCTCGACCGGATGGGTGTCGCGGTGCCGCTCGTCGGCGATTTCCATTACAACGGCCATCTGCTGCTGCGCGATTACCCCGGTTGCGCGGAATCGTTGTCGAAGTACCGGATCAATCCGGGCAACGTCGGCCAGGGCGCGAAGCGCGACACGCAGTTCGCGCAGATGATCGAACTGGCCGCGAAGTACGACAAGCCGGTGCGGATCGGCGTGAACTGGGGCAGTCTCGACCAGGATCTGCTCGCGCGCATGATGGACGAGAACGCCGCGCGCAGTACGCCGTGGGAAGCGCAGAGCGTGATGTACGAGGCGCTGATCCAGTCGGCAATCGGCTCGGCCGAGCGTGCGGTGGACGTCGGCCTCGGGCGCGACCGCATCATCCTGTCGTGCAAGGTCAGCGGCGTGCAGGACCTGATCGCCGTCTACCGCGAGCTCGCACGCCGTTGCGGGTTCGCGCTGCACCTCGGCCTGACCGAGGCGGGCATGGGCTCGAAGGGCATCGTCGCCTCGACGGCGGCGCTCGGCGTGCTGCTGCAGGAAGGCATCGGCGACACGATCCGCATCTCGCTGACGCCGGAGCCGGGCGCGCCGCGCACCGGCGAGGTCGTGGTCGGCCAGGAAATCCTGCAGACGATGGGCCTGCGCTCGTTCGCGCCGATGGTGATCGCCTGCCCGGGCTGCGGGCGGACGACGAGCACGCTGTTCCAGGAGCTCGCGATGCAGATCCAGACCTATCTGCGCGAGCAGATGCCGCAATGGCGCAAGACTTACCCCGGCGTCGAGAAGATGAACGTCGCCGTGATGGGCTGCATCGTCAACGGCCCGGGCGAGTCGAAGCACGCGAACATCGGCATCAGCCTGCCGGGCTCGGGTGAAAACCCGGCCGCGCCGGTCTTCATCGACGGCGAGAAGGTCAGGACGCTGCGCGGCGAACGCATCGCCGAGGAATTCCAGCAGATCGTGAGCGACTACGTCGCCCGTAACTACGGCCAGGCAACGGCCGAGCAATAAATCAACCGAAATCCGATGACCGAAACCAAGCGAAAGCTCGAAAAGCTGACAGGCGTGAAGGGCATGAACGACATCCTCCCGCAGGATGCCGCACTGTGGGAATTCTTCGAGGCGACCGCCAAGTCGCTGCTGCGCGCCTACGGTTACCAGAACATCCGCACGCCGATCGTCGAGCATACGCAGCTGTTTACGCGCGGCATCGGTGAAGTGACCGACATCGTCGAGAAGGAGATGTACAGCTTCACCGACTCGCTGAACGGCGAGAACCTGACGATGCGCCCGGAGAACACCGCGGCCGTGGTGCGGGCGTCGATCGAGCACAACCTGCTGTACGACGGCCCGAAGCGGCTGTGGTACATCGGCCCGATGTTCCGTCACGAGCGTCCGCAGCGCGGCCGCTATCGCCAGTTCCACCAGGTCGGCGTCGAGGCGCTCGGTTTCGCCGGTCCCGACACGGACGCGGAAATCATCATGATGTGCCAGCGGCTGTGGGACGACCTCGGCCTGACCGGCATCAAGCTCGAGATCAACTCGCTCGGCCTCGCCGAGGAGCGCGCCGCGCACCGCGTCGAGCTGATCAAGTACCTCGAGCAGTTCGCCGACCAGCTCGACGAGGACGCGAAGCGCCGCCTGTATACGAACCCGCTGCGCGTGCTTGACACCAAGAACCCGGCGCTGCAGGAGATCGCCCAGAACGCGCCGAAGCTGATCGACTTCCTCGGCGAGACGTCGCGCGCGCACTTCGAGGGCCTGCAGCGCCTGCTGAAGGCCAACAACGTGCCGTTCACGATCAATCCGCGGCTCGTGCGCGGCCTCGATTACTACAACCTGACCGTGTTCGAATGGGTGACCGACAAGCTCGGCGCGCAGGGCACCGTGGCGGCCGGCGGCCGCTACGATCCGCTGATCGAGCAGCTCGGCGGCAAGCCGACGGCGGCCTGCGGCTGGGCGATGGGCATCGAGCGGATTCTCGAACTGCTGAAGGAAGAGCAGCTCGTGCCGGAGCAGGATGGCGTCGACGTCTACATCGTCCACCAGGGCGACGCGGCGCGCGAGCAGGCGTTCATCATCGGCGAACGTCTGCGCGACACCGGTCTCGACGTGATCTTCCACTGCAGCGCGAACGGCGCGACCGCCAGCTTCAAGTCGCAGATGAAGCGCGCGGACGCGAGCGGCGCCGCTTACGCCGTGATCCTCGGCGAGGACGAAGTGGCGAACGGCACGGTCGGCGTGAAGGCGCTGCGCGGTGCGGGTGCCGACGGCGAAAAGAGCGAGCAGCAGACCGTAACGGTCGAGAACTTGACCGAATTTCTAATCAATGCGATGGTTGCATCCGCCGAAGACGGCGACGACTGATTGCGGCGCCCGGCGCTCGACAACAAGCTGGACAGTAAGGAATCGCTAGCCGATGAGCTACCACGACGAACAAGAATCGATTGAAAGCGTAAAAGCATGGTGGGCCCGCTGGGGTGACCTGACGACCTGGATCCTGACCGCCGTGCTCGTCGTGGCAGCCGCCTGGAACGGCTGGAACTACTGGCAGCGCCATCAGGCGGCCCAGGCCTCGGGCCTGTACGAGGCCGTGCAGCAGGCCGTCAGCTCCGGCGACAAGGCGAAGATCGCCCGCGCCGCGTCGGACATGGAGGACAAGTACGGCCGCACCGCGTATGCGCAGATGACCGCGCTCGCGGCCGCGAAGGGGCTGTACATGGCCGGCGACACGGCCGGCGCGAAGGCGCAGCTGCAGTGGACGATCGACCACGCGCAGGACGACGCCTACAAGCAGATCGCGAAGCTGCGCCTGGCCTCGCTGCTGCTCGACGAGAAAGCCTACGACGCGGGCCTGGCGCTGCTGAACGGCACGCCGGACGACGGCTTCAAGGGCCTCGTCGCCGATCGCCGCGGCGACCTGCTCGCCGCGCAGGGCAAGCGCGGCGACGCGCGCACCGCCTACCAGCTCGCGCTCGATTCGCTGCCGAAGCAAGACGCGTCCGCGCGCCAGCTCGTGCAGTTCAAGCTCGACGCGCTCGGCAGCTGAGCCGCCACGCTTCCGTTCCCCAACCTTATTAGCTTCGCTCACCGATGAATTTGCTGAAACGTAACGCTGCTCCGATTGCCTGCGCGGTTGCCGTCCTCGCGCTGACGGCGTGCTCGTCCACCAAGGACGCGCGCCGCGTGCCGACGCCGCTCACCGAAATCAAGCCAGTGCTGAATGTGCAGCAGATGTGGAAGACGAGCGTCGGCAAGGGCGGTCGCTACTCGTTCTCGCCAGTCGCGGTCGGCGACGCGGTGTTCGTCGCCGCGGCGAACGGCTCGGTCGAGAAGATCGACGCGAAGACGGGCCAGACGATCTGGCATACGAAGCTGCATTCGGACCTGTCGGCCGGCGTCGGCAGCGACGGCAACCTGACCGCGGTCGGCGCGCTCAAGGGCGGCGTGTTCGTGCTCGGCGCCGACGGCAAGCAGCTCTGGAAGACCACGGTGCAGGGCGAGGTCTTCTCGCCGCCGCTGGTCGGCAACGGTCTCGTGATCGTGCGCACGATCGACGGCCAGGTGATCGCGTTCGCCGCGCAGACGGGCGAGCAGAAGTGGGTCTATCGCAGCCGCGCGGTGCCGCTGAACCTGCGCGTGTCGGCCGGCATGACGTTCGCCGGCGACGCTGCGGTGCTGGCCGGTTTCCCGGGCGGTGGCCTGGTCGCGATCAATCTTCAGACGGGTGAGCCGTACTGGCAGACGCCGGTGTCCTATCCGAAGGGCGTGACCGAAGTCGAGCGGATCAACGACGTGAGCGGGCCGCCGACGCTGGTCGGCGCGGAAACCTGCGCGGTCACGTTCCAGGGCCAGATCGGCTGCTTCGACGCGAACTCGGGCCGTCCGGTCTGGGAGAAGGCATTCTCGAGCCGCAGCGGCGTGGCGCAGGACGACACCGTGGTGGCGGGCGGCGACGACTGGTCGGTGGTCACGGCCTACGACGTCGCGAACGGCAACCAGCTCTGGCGCAACGACAAGCTGAAGAGCCGCGACGTCGGCGTGCCCTATCTGCTCGGCCACGCGGTCGTGATGGGCGACTACAAGGGTTTCGTCCACTTCCTGTCGCGCGATGACGGCTCGTTCGTCGCGCGCATGAAGACGGACGGCAGCGCGATCACGGCCGCGCCGGTGCTGGCCGGCGACACGCTCGTCGTGCAGACGCACGACGGCGAAGTGTACGGCTTCCGCCCGCGCTGACCGATCGGCAGGAATGGCGCGGCCCGGCACCGGTGGTGCGGGCCGCGCGTGTTTTTTTATGCGGCGCTTGCCGCCGGCGCCCCCGAGCGGGCGGGTCCGGCGCGCTGCCTTAGCGGAATGCCGCATTCACGAGGCGCGCGATGCGTGCGCCAGGCGCCCGTCGCGGCGCGGAATTCGTGCTAATTTTCATTCAACGCAGCCGCCCGTCGCAGCGAGATTTCGCGCGGCAGGCCTCCCGCTCCTGCGTAATACCGTAGACGACATCAGATGAAACCGGTCATTGCCCTCGTCGGGCGCCCCAATGTGGGGAAATCCACGCTGTTCAACCGGCTTACGCGCTCGCGCGACGCGCTGGTCGCGGACCTGCCGGGCTTGACCCGCGATCGCCACTATGGCGAGGGGCGCACCGGCGCGCGTCCGTACCTTGTCGTCGACACGGGCGGCTTCGAGCCGGTCGCGAAGGACGGCATCCTGCACGAGATGGCGCGCCAGACGCGCCAGGCCGTGGAAGAGGCCGACGTCGTGGTGTTCATCGTCGACGGCCGCAACGGCCTCGCGCCGCAGGACAAGTCGATCGCCGACTATCTGCGCAAGACCGGCCGGCCGATCTTCCTCGTCGTCAACAAGGCCGAGGGGATGAAGTACACGGCGGTCGCATCCGACTTCTACGAACTCGGCCTCGGCGATCCGCGCGCGATCTCGGCCGCGCACGGCGACGGCGTGACCGACATGATCAACGAGGCGCTCGAAGTCGCCTACGCGGGCCAGCCGGAGGAGACCGAGGACGCGGCGCAGTCGCGCGGCGTGAAGATCGCGATCGTCGGGCGTCCGAACGTCGGCAAGTCGACGCTCGTCAATACGCTGATCGGCGAGGACCGCGTGATCGCGTTCGACATGCCGGGCACCACGCGCGATTCGATCTACGTCGATTTCGAGCGCAACGGCAAGCCCTACACGTTGATCGACACGGCTGGCCTGCGCCGGCGCGGCAAGGTGTTCGAGGCGATCGAGAAATTCTCGGTGGTGAAGACGCTGCAGTCGATCTCGGACGCGAACGTGGTGATCCTGCTGCTCGACGCGCAGCAGGACATCTCCGACCAGGACGCGCACATCGCCGGCTTCGTGGTGGAGCAGGGCCGCGCGCTGGTGGTGGGCGTAAACAAGTGGGACGGGCTCGACTCGCACGCGCGCGAGCGCACCAAGGCCGACCTGACGCGCAAGCTCAAATTCCTCGAGTTCGCCAAGTTCCACTTCATCTCGGCCGCCGAGAAGACCGGTATCGGCCCGCTGCTGCGCTCGGTCGACGACGCCTACGCGGCCGCGATGAAGAAGCTGCCGACGCCGAAGCTCACGCGCGCGCTGATCGAGGCCGTCGAATTCCAGCAGCCGCGCCGCCGCGGCCCGGTGCGTCCGAAGCTGCGCTACGCGCACCAGGGCGGCCAGAATCCGCCGATTATCGTGATTCACGGCAATGCGCTCGACGCCGTGACGGAAACCTATAAACGCTACCTCGAGAACCGCTTCCGGGAAACTTTCGCGTTGACCGGCACTCCATTGCGAATAGAGTTCCGGTCCACGACGAATCCTTATACGGACAAGGGTCGCGGGGAATAAGCCGAACGGCCGGTCCCCGAAGCGGGGTGGCAAAATCGGCTATAGTGTAGCGATTGACGGCGGATCTCTTTTTCTTCGCCGACAATCTAGTTCAACCTGCAAAAAAAGATGGAGTACGCCATGAGCAACAAAGGGCAATTGTTACAAGACCCGTTTTTGAACGCACTGCGTAAGGAGCATGTGCCGGTGTCGATCTACCTCGTCAACGGCATCAAGCTGCAAGGGAACATCGAATCGTTCGACCAGTACGTCGTGTTGCTCCGTAACACGGTTACCCAGATGGTCTACAAGCACGCCATCTCGACGGTCGTGCCGGCCCGCCCGGTGAATTTCCACCCGGATGCGGAAGGCGCGTCCGCCTAACCCGATTGCCGCGGCTGGCGTCCGTCGCCGCCGGCGATCCACGCCAGCCGCCTTATCTTGACACCCGCCAATTTGACCAACGCCGCATTAGTCGGCATCGATTTCGGCAAGACCGATTTCGAAGCCAGCCTCGAAGAACTGAGCCTGCTTGCTTCCAGCGCGGGCGCCCATCCCGCAGTCACCCTCACCGGACGACGCTCGAGCCCCGACGCCGCGATGTTCATCGGCAGCGGCAAGGCCGAGGAGCTGCGTCTCGCGTGCGATGCGAACGACATCGACATCGTCATCTTCAATCATCCGCTCGCGCCAGCGCAGCAGCGCAATCTCGAGCGCACGCTGAACCGGCGCGTGGTCGATCGCACCAGCCTGATCCTCGACATCTTCGCGCAGCGTGCGCGCAGCCACGAAGGCAAGCTGCAGGTCGAGCTCGCGCAGCTGCAGTACCTGTCGACGCGGCTGATCCGCGCCTGGACCCACCTCGAGCGCCAGAAGGGCGGTATCGGCCTGCGCGGCCCCGGTGAAACGCAGCTCGAAACCGACCGCCGGCTGATCGGCGAGCGCATCAAGATGCTGAAGTCGCGGCTCGACAAGCTGCGCCGCCAGCACAATACGCAGCGTCGCCAGCGCGAACGCAACCGCACGATGTCGGTGTCGCTGGTGGGCTATACGAACGCGGGCAAATCGACGCTGTTCAACGCGCTGACGAAGGCGCAGGCCTATGCGGCCGACCAGCTGTTCGCGACGCTCGACACGACCTCGCGGCGCGTCTATCTCGGCGACGAGGTGGGCCAGATCGTGGTGTCCGACACGGTCGGCTTCATCCGCGAACTGCCTCACCAGTTGGTCGCCGCGTTCCGCGCGACGCTGGAGGAGACGATCCACGCGGATCTGTTGCTGCACGTGGTCGATGCGTCGAGCGCGGTGCGGCTCGAGCAGATCGAACAGGTCAACGACGTGTTGCACGAGATCGGCGCGGACGCGATCCGGCAGGTGCTCGTCTTCAACAAGATCGATGCGGTGCCCGAGCTCGCGGCCCGCGGCGACGCGGTCGAGCGTGACGAATATGGTAATATTTCGCGCGTCTTTTTGAGCGCGCGCAGCGGCCAGGGGCTCGACGCGCTGCGCGGCGCCATTGCCGAAATCGCGACCAGCGACCAGCCGCTCTCCGGCTCGATGTTGCTGCCCGAGCCGACGCGCGACGGCGGGCTGGCCGAACCGCACGACGACCACACGGTTTCCGAACACGGGCACTAGCCGGCCGCTGGCCGGACAGTCGACGCCCAATCTGGTGAACAAACTCAGGTGAACGATTACAACGAGCGGAGTACCTGGCTGCGCAAGCGCCCGATGCTGTCGATCAACGATCCTCGCTGGGGTCGCGGCGGCGGCAATGGCGACAAGCCCCGCGGCAACGAGCCGAAGCGCCCGCAGTCCGACGGTGACGGTCCGCCCGATCTCGATGAAATGTGGCGCAACTTCAACCGCCGTCTGTCCGGCCTGTTCGGCGGCAAGGGCGGTGGCGGCGGCAATCGCGGCATGCGCCCCGACAACGGGCGCGCGGCGCGGATCGGCGTGGGCATCGTCATCGGCGTGCTGGTCGCGGTGTACGCGGGTAGCGGCATCTTCATCGTGCCCGACGGCCAGACCGGCGTCGTGCTGCAGTTCGGCGAGTATCGCGGAACGGTGGATCAGGGCGTGCATTGGCGCCTGCCGTATCCGTTCGAATCGCACGAAGTGGTCGACACCTCGCAGCTGCACGCCACCGAGATCGGTCGCAACAACGTAGTGCGCGCGGCGAACGTGAAGGACGCCTCGATGCTCACGCGCGACGGCGACATCGTCGACGTGCGCTTCATCGTCCAGTACCGGATTCGTTCCGCCACCGACTATCTGTTCCGCACCGTCGATCCCGAACTCACCGTGCGTCAGTCCGCGCAGGCTGCGATTCGCCGCATCGTCGGCGCGCAGCCGGCGAGCGACGTGATCGGCTCGGACCGCGACGCGCTGCGCGACACGCTGGTGCAGGCGATCCAGCATGATCTCGACCGCGACCAGACCGGCCTCGTGGTGACGAGCGTCGTGATCCAGTCCGCGCAGCTGCCCGAGCAGGTGCAGGCCGCCACCGACGAAGTGGCGAAGGCGCGCCAGCAGGGCGAGGCCGCGAAGAACGCCGCACAGGCCTACGCCGACGATTTGCTGCCGCGCGCGCGCGGCGACGCGGCCAAGCTGATCGACGACGCGAAGGCCTACGCGGACCGCGTCGTCACCCAGGCGCAGGGCGACGCGGATCGCTACAAGCAGATCTACGCGCAATACGAGAAGGCGCCCGCCGTCGTGCGCGAGCGCATGTATCTCGACACCATGCAGGAAATCTATTCGAAGGCGACCAAGGTCTACGTCGGTAACAAGGCAGGCAACAGCCTCGTCTACCTGCCGCTCGACAAGATCGTCGAGCAGCAGCGCCAGCGCGCGGCCGATGCCGCCGCCGCGAGTTCGGCCGCACCGGCCGGCGCGGCGCCGGCGAACGGCGCCGACACGAACGGCGCGGCCGGCACGGCCGGCGGCAATGTACAGGCGTCCGGCGCGAATCCGGCCGCCGCGCCGGCGGGTCCGTCGGCCGCAGCGGCCGCGAGCCCGGCCAGCGCCGCCAGCGATGCGCCGGGCCGCGAGGCGCTGCGCTCGCGCGACGCGCTGCGCAGCCGGTCGCGCGAAGACGATCTGCAGTAACGGGGAACGCCAGACATGAATCGAATCGTTGCGCTCGTCATTGCGCTCGTCATCGTCGCGTTCGTCGCGTCGTCCACCGTGTTCGTCGTCGATCCGAGCCATGCCGCGATCGTCTCCGCGCGCGGCGACGGCGAGCCGACCGTGTTCGGTCCCGGCCTGCACGCCAAGCTGCCGCCGCCGCTGCAGACGGCCGTACTGGTCGATACGCGGATCCAGACGCTCGACTGGGCCGATCCGCAGAGCTGCACGACCTCCGACAAGCAGGACGTGCTGGTCAGCCCGACCGTGCGCTACCGGATCGCGGATCCGCTGAAGTACTACGGCAAGACCGACGGCGGTGTGCGTGACGCCGTCGATCCGCTGCTGACCTCGCTGAAGGGCGCGCTCGCGCAGTCGTTCGCGAGCCGCACGCTGGCCGCGGCGATCGGCGCGCAGCAGGCCATCGCCGACGACGCGAAGCGCACGCTTCAGGCAGCGGCCACGCCGTATGGCGTCGAGATCGTCGACGTCGCGCTGCTGCGCATCGACCTGCCGGCCGCCGCGACCGAGGCCGCCTATCGCCGCATGACGGTGGCCGAGCGCGAACGCGCCGACACCGAACGCGCCGAGGGCGCGGCCGCGGCCGAGCGCATCAAGGCCGAGGCGGCGCGCCAGCAGCAGCAGATTCTCGCGGACGCCTACCAGTCGGCGCAGTCGATCAAGGGCGAGGGCGATGCCAAGGCCGCGCAGATCGCCGGCGACGCGTTCGGCCGCGATCCGCAGTTCTACCAGTTCTACGCGAGCCTGCAGGCGTACCGGAACACGTTCCATGCCAACGACGTGATCGTCGTCGATCCGGACAGCGAGTTCTTCCGCTTCATGCGCGGCCCGACGGGCGGCACGGCCGCCGCGCCGGCGCCCGCTCCCCGCAAACACTGACGTACAAGGGGCGCCGCCGCGCGCGGCGCCGTCGATACCGCATGGATCTGGCCGGTTCGCTGTTGCTCGCTCTCGCGCTGATGCTGATCGTCGAAGGGGCGTTCCCGTTCGTGTTTCCGGTCGCCTGGCGCGACACGTTTCGTAGAATAGCGGAGCGGCCGCCGCATCATATCCGGATCGGCGGCCTGATCGTGATGGTGCTCGGCCTCGTGCTGCTCGTCTTCGCGACCTGATGCCGGCCGCCGATCCGGCCCGCGATCCGCGCCGGTCGGCTCCGTTTTATCTCGATTTGCCCGTGCCGGCACCTGCGTGGTGCCGGATGCCGTGCGGGTGTCCGAACCATCCGATTCCAATCCGGCGTGCGCCCCGCGCGCCGCTGTTTTCTGTCGTAGGACCGTAACGATGTCGACCTGGTTACTTCCCGAGAATATCGCCGACGTGCTGCCGTCGGAAGCGCGCAAGATCGAGGAGCTGCGCCGCAGGCTGCTCGACCGCTTCCGTTCGTATGGCTATGAGATGGTGATGCCGCCGCTGCTCGAGTATCTCGAGTCGCTGCTGACGAGCGGCGGCAACGACCTGCGCCTGCGCACCTTCAACCTCGTCGACCAGCTGTCGGGCCGCACGCTCGGCCTGCGCGCCGACATCACGCCGCAGGTGGCGCGCATCGACGCGCATCTGCTGAACCGCCAGGGCGTGACGCGGCTCTGCTACGCCGGCAACGTGCTGCACACGCGTCCGCGCGGCCTGCATGCGACGCGCGAGCAGATCCAGATCGGCGCCGAACTCTATGGCCACGCGGGCCTCGAGGCCGACCTCGAGGTGCAGCAGCTGATGCTCGACGCGCTGCGGCTCGCGGGGCTCGGCAAGGTGCGCCTCGATCTGTGCCACGCCGGCGTGCTCGGCGCGCTGTTCGCGCGCGACGCGGTGGCCGCCGCGCGCGGCGAGGCGCTCTACGACGCGCTCGCCAGCAAGGACGTGCCGCTGCTGAACGAATTGACCGACGACCTGGGGCCGGATACGCGCGCCGCGCTGCGCGCGCTGCCGCATCTGTACGGCGATGCCGCCGTGCTCGGCGAGGCGCGCCGCGTGCTGCCGGCGCTGCCCGAGATCACGCGCGCGCTCGACGATCTCGCGCAGCTCGCCGCGCATGCGCAGGGCGCCGACGTGTCGATCGACCTGGCGGATCTGCGCGGTTACGCCTATCACAGCGGCGCGATGTTCTCGGCCTACGTCGACGGCGTGCCGAACGCGGTCGCCAACGGCGGCCGCTACGATCACGTGGGCCAGGCCTACGGCCGCGCGCGGCCGGCCACCGGCTTCTCGCTCGACCTGCGCGAGATCGCGCGGATCTCGCCGGTCGAGGCGCGCGGCACCGCGATCCTCGCGCCTTGGCGCCGGGACGATGCGCTGCGCGTGGCGGTGGCGGCGCTGCGCGACGCGGGCGAGGTGGTGATCCAGGCGCTGCCGGGGCACGACCATGTGCTCGACGAATTCGCCTGCGATCGCGCGCTCGTCGAACAGGGCGGCGCATGGGTGGTCGAGACGCGCTGAAGCGCGTCGGCCGCGGGGCGGCGCGGATGCTTAGGGTGCCATATCGTTGACGCGAAACCGTTGACGCGAAACGGAAAAATTCGGAACCCGCGCCGAACCTATGTAGAATACGTTTTTAACCAGCTAACGAATCAACATGTCTGCCAGCGCAGTGAATGTGACTCCCGGGCGCAACGTCGTCGTCGTGGGAACCCAGTGGGGAGATGAAGGCAAGGGCAAGATCGTCGACTGGCTGACGGACCACGCGCAAGGCGTCGTTCGTTTCCAAGGCGGTCACAACGCCGGGCACACGCTCATCATCGGCGGCAAGAAAACCATCTTGCGCCTCATTCCTTCCGGCATCATGCGTGCAGGCGTGGCCTGCTACATCGGCAACGGCGTCGTGCTGTCGCCCGAAGCGCTGTTCAAGGAAATCGGCGAACTCGAAGACGCCGGGCTCGACGTCCAGTCGCGGCTGTTCATTTCCGAAGCCACCACGCTGATCCTCCCGTATCACGTCGCGATCGACCAGGCGCGCGAAGCCCGCCGCGGCGCCGGCAAGATCGGCACGACCGGTCGCGGCATCGGCCCGGCCTACGAGGACAAGGTCGGCCGCCGCGCGCTGCGCGTGCAGGACCTGTTCGACGCGAAGACCTTCGCCGACCGCCTGCGCGACAACCTCGATTTCCACAACTTCGTGCTGACCCAGTATCTCGGCGGCGCGGCCGTCGATTTCCAGGCTACGCTCGACACCATGCTCGGCTACGTCGACCGTCTCAAGCCGATGGTCACCGACGTCTCGCGGCGCCTGTACGACGCGAACAACGCCGGCCAGAACCTGCTGTTCGAAGGCGCGCAGGGCACGCTGCTCGACATCGACCACGGCACCTATCCGTTCGTCACGTCGAGCAACTGCGTGGCCGGCGCGGCCGCGGCCGGCGCCGGCGTCGGTCCGCAGAAGCTCAACTACATCCTCGGCATCACCAAGGCCTACTGCACGCGCGTCGGCGCGGGCCCGTTCCCGAGCGAACTGTACGACGCGGACAATCCCGCGCGGCAGAGCCCGGTCGGCGTCACGCTCGCCAACGTCGGCAAGGAATTCGGTTCCGTCACGGGCCGCCCGCGCCGCACCGGCTGGCTCGACGCCGCCGCGCTGCGCCGCTCGATCCAGATCAACGGCGTGTCGGGCCTCTGCATGACGAAGCTCGACGTGCTCGACGGCCTCGACGAAGTGCGGCTCTGCGTCGGCTACAAGATCGACGGCAAGGACGTGGACCTGCTGCCGCGCGGCGCGGCCGACGTCGCACGCTGCGAGCCCGTCTACGAAACGTTCGGCGGCTGGAAGGAAAGCACGGTCGGCATCAATACCTGGGACGCGCTGCCCGCCAACGCGCAGGCCTACCTGACGCGCGTGCAGGAAGTGGCCGGCGTGCCGATCGACATGGTCTCGACCGGCCCCGATCGCGACGAGACGATCCTGCTGCGCCATCCGTTCAAGGTCTGATCGCACGATGACGCAAGCCAATCACGGCGCGCCGATCGCGATGGCCGATCCGCGCAACGACGAACGAAACCTCTGGGTCGGCTGGGACGAGTATCACCGGCTCGTCGAACTGCTCGCGCTCGCGGTGCATGAATCGGGCTGGAAGTTCGACCAGATCCTGTGCCTCGCGCGCGGCGGCCTGCGCGTGGGCGATCAGCTGTCGCGGATCTACGATCTGCCGCTCGCGATCCTCGCGACGAGTTCGTACCGCGAGGCGGCCGGCACGGAGCAGGGCGACCTCGACATCGCGCAGTACATCACGATGACGCGCGGCAACCTCTCGGGCAACGTGTTGCTGGTCGACGACCTGGTCGATTCGGGCGTCACGCTCGCACGCGTGCAGCAGCACCTGAAGGAACGTTATCCGGCCGTCACGGCGGTGCGCTCGGCCGTGCTCTGGTACAAGGCGTGTTCGAAGGTGAAGCCCGACTACCACGTCCAGTATCTGGCGACGAACCCGTGGATCCATCAGCCGTTCGAGGAATGGGACACGCTGCGGCCGCACAACCTGACTGCCTGGACCAAGCGCGGTCACGCCCAGCGTAACGACGACTCGGCGCAGTAAGGCCGCCCGAGGCGATACGCAAGCGAAGACATCGGCGCCCGCGGGCGCCGATTGCATTTCTGGCCGGCGCGCGCAAGCGGCTGGCCTAAACGGGGCCGCATGCTACACTGGCCGCGCCGCGTGGCATGACGGCAACACTGCCGGATGGCATGATCACGGGGCCAGTTAGAATAGCGCTCGTTTTTCCGACCCCAGAACGGAACGTTACGCTTCCATGACCGACACGAACCACTCGAGCACACGCCACACCTCCTTGCAGGTTCTCGCCGTCGCGGCGATCGGTGTGGTGTTCGGCGACATCGGCACCAGTCCGCTGTATTCGCTGAAAGAGGCGTTCAGTCCCGCCCACGGCATTCCGCTCACGCAGAGTTCGATCCTCGGCGTGATCTCGCTGCTGTTCTGGGCGATCATGCTGGTGGTCGGCGTCAAATACCTGATGTTCGTGATGCGCGCCGACAATAACGGCGAGGGCGGCGTGCTCGCGCTGATGGCGCTGTCGCTGCGCTCGGTGGAGTCGCGCCGGCATCTGACGCGAATCCTGATGGCGCTCGGCATCTTCGGTGCCTGCATGTTCTACGGCGACGCGGTGATCACGCCGGCCATCTCGGTGATGTCGGCCGTCGAGGGCCTCGAGATCGCGACGCCGCAGCTCACGCACCTGGTGCTGCCGATCACGGTGGTGATCCTGATCGCGCTGTTCTGGATCCAGCGCCACGGCACCTCGATGGTCGGCAAGCTGTTCGGCCCGATCATGGTGATCTGGTTCCTGACGCTGGCCGCGCTCGGCATCTACCACATCGCGCGCGTGCCGCTCGTGATCGCGGCGATCAATCCGTATTACGCGTTCTCGTTCATGGCCGACCACGTGCTGCAGGCCTACGTGGTGCTCGGCTCGGTGGTGCTGGTGCTGACGGGCGCGGAAGCGCTGTACGCCGACATGGGCCACTTCGGCGCGCGCCCGATCCGGCTCGCCGGCTACGCGCTCGTGATCCCGTCGCTGGTGCTGAACTACTTCGGCCAGGGCGCGCTGCTGATGCAGAACCCGAAGGCGATCGAGAACCCGTTCTTCCTGCTGGCGCCCGAGTGGGCGCTGCTGCCGCTCGTGATCCTGTCGACGGTGGCCACCGTGATCGCCTCGCAGGCGGTGATCTCGGGCGCGTATTCGCTGACGAGCCAGGCGATCCAGCTCGGCTACGTGCCGCGCATGAAGGTGCTGCACACCTCCGATCTCGCGATCGGGCAGATCTACGTGCCGGTGGTCAACTGGCTGCTGCTGTTCGTGATCCTCTGCATCGTGATCGGTTTCCGCTCGTCCGACAATCTGGCGGCCGCCTACGGCATCGCCGTGACGGCGACGATGGTGATCACCACGGTGCTGGCCTGCGTCGTGATGATCAACGTCTGGAAGTGGAACCGGCTGCTGGTCGGGCTCATCATCGGCGTGTTCCTGATCATCGATCTCGGCTTCTTCGGCGCGAACCTGCTGAAGGTCGCGCAGGGCGGCTGGCTGCCGCTCGGCATCGGCGCGCTGCTGTTCTTCCTGCTGACCACCTGGTTCAAGGGCCGCCATATCGTGAAGGAGCGCACGGCGGCCGACGGCATCCCGCTGATGCCGTTCCTGCAGGGGCTGCTCGCGCATCCGCCGCATCGCGTGTCGGGCACCGCGATCTACCTGACCGGCAACGACCGGCTGGTGCCGGTCGGCCTGCTGCACAACCTCAAGCACAACAAGGTGCTGCATGAGCGCACGCTGTTCCTGACCTTCGTCACGCGCGACATTCCCTATGTACGCGACGACGAGCGCGTGAGCGTGCGCGAGGCGGGCGGCGGCCTCTACATCGTGCGGGCCGAGTACGGTTTCAACGAGACGCCCGACGTGAAGGCCGTGCTCGAGGACATCGGCCGCAAGCACGACATGTCGTTCGAGCTGATGGACACCTCGTTCTTCCTCGCGCGCGAGACGGTGGTGCCGACCCATCTGCCCGGCATGTCGATCTGGCGCGAGCGCGTGTTTGCGTGGATGCACCAGAACGCCGCGAAGCCGACCGACTTCTTCGCGATTCCGGCGAACCGCGTGGTCGAGCTGGGCACCAAGATCGAGATCTGAGGCCGGGGCCGCGGTTCGCCGCGGGCCGGTCCCGGCACCAGGAAAAGCCGCGCGTCGCGCGGCTTTTTTCATGGGCGGGCGCCGGTCGTTCGGCCATGCACTGCACGGCGAGCGGCATGAAAAAAGCCCGCATCGACGATCGATGCGGGCCCGGGGGCTCAGCCGCTGCGGCGTGCCTGCGTCAGCGCTTGAGCTTGGCGAACGCGGCGGCCATCGCGCCGGCGGGTTCCGGGTCGCGCGAACGCTGCGGACGGCCGGCGCCGCCGCGCGGCGCGCCGCGATCGGTGCCGGAACCCGCGCCGCGGCCGGTGCCGGCGGCGCTCGCGTCGTCGGCGAGGCGCATCGTCAGCGCGATCCGCTGGCGCTTGACGTCGACCTCGATCACCTTGACCTTGACGACCTGGCCGGCCTTCACGACCTCGTGCGGATCCTTGATGAACTTGGTCGACATCGCCGAGACGTGGACCAGCCCGTCCTGATGGACGCCGATGTCGACGAACGCGCCGAACGCGGCCACGTTCGTCACGACGCCTTCGAGCACCATCCCCGGCAGCAGGTCGGAGACCTTCTCGACGCCGTCGCGGAACGTCGCGGTCTTGAATTCGGGACGCGGATCGCGGCCCGGCTTCTCGAGTTCGGCGAGGATGTCGCGCACGGTCGGCAGGCCGAAGCGGTCATCGACGAATTCGGTCGGCGAGAGGCCGGACAGCGCGTCGCGGTTGCCGAGCACGTCGTCGATGCGCTTGCTGATCTTCGCGAGCATCCGCTCGACGACCGGATACGCTTCCGGGTGGACCGACGAGCGGTCGAGCGGATTCTCGCCGCCGTTGATGCGCAGGAAGCCGGCCGCCTGCTCGAAGGTCTTGTCGCCGAGGCGCGGCACGCGGCGCAGGTGCTCGCGCGACGGGAACGGGCCGTTCGCGTCGCGGTAGTCGACGATATTGCGCGCGAGCGTGGCGTTGAGGCCCGACACGCGCGCGAGCAGCGGCGCCGAGGCGGTGTTCGCGTCCACCCCGACCGCGTTCACGCAGTCCTCGACCACCGCGTCGAGCGAACGCGCGAGTTCGCGCTGGTTCACGTCGTGCTGGTACTGGCCGACGCCGATCGCTTTCGGCTCGATCTTGACGAGCTCGGCGAGGGGATCCTGCAGGCGCCGCGCGATCGACACCGCGCCGCGCAGCGTCACGTCGAGCTCGGGGAATTCCTTCGCGGCCAGTTCCGAGGCCGAATAGACCGACGCGCCGGCTTCCGACACGACGATCTTCTGCAGCTTCAGCTCGGGGTGCTTGGCGATCAGCTCGCTCGCCAGCTTGTCGGTCTCGCGCGAGCCCGTGCCGTTGCCGATGCTGATCAGCTCGGCCTGCGTCTGCGCGGCGATGCGCGCGAGCCTGGCGAGCGAGCCGTCCCAGTCGCGGCGCGGTTCGTGCGGATAGATCGTGTCGGTGGCGAGCACCTTGCCGGTGCGATCGACCACCGCGACCTTCACGCCGGTGCGCAGGCCCGGGTCGAGGCCGATCACGGCCTTCGGGCCGGCCGGCGCGGCCAGCAGCAGGTCCTTCAGGTTGCGCGCGAACACGCGGATCGCCTCGCTCTCGGCGTCCTCGCGCAACTGCGTGAGCAGCTCGGTTTCCAGATGCGGCTGCACCTTCACGCGCCAGCACCAGCGGCAGACGTCGGACAGCCATTTGTCGGCCGGGCGGCTCTGGTTCGCGATGCCGAAATGGCGCGCGATCATCGCCTCGCCCGGGTGCGGAACCTGCGCGTCGAGTTCCTCACCGAGGCCGAGCTTGACCGTCAGCACGCCGGCGTTGCGGCCGCGGAACAGCGCGAGCGCGCGGTGCGAGGGCACCGTCTTCAGTGTTTCCGAGTAGTCGTAGTAGTCGCGGAACTTCTCGCCTTCCTCGCTTTCCTTGCCCTCGACCACGGCCGACGACACGACGCCCTGGCCGTGCAGATAGTCGCGCAGCTTGCCGAGCAGCTCGGCCGTCTCGCCGAACTGCTCGGAGAGGATGTCGCGCGCGCCGTCGAGCGCGGCCTTCACGTCGGCCACGCCTTTCTCGGCGTCCACGTAGGCGGCGGCCTCGGACTGCGGATCGAGCAGCGGGTTCGCGAGCAGCGCCTGCGCGAGCGGCTCGAGGCCGGCCTCGCGGGCGATCTGGGCGCGCGTGCGGCGCTTCGGCTTGTACGGCAGGTACAGATCCTCGAGGACCTGTTTGCTGTCGGCGGCCTCGATGGCCGCGCGCAATTCGTCGGTCAGCTTGCCCTGTTCCTCGATGCTGGCGAGGATCGTCGCGCGGCGATCCTCGAGTTCGCGCAGATACAGCAGGCGCTCTTCGAGCTGGCGCAGTTGCGTGTCGTCCAGGTTGCCCGTCACTTCCTTGCGGTAGCGGGCGATGAACGGAACGGTGGAGCCTTCGTCGAGAAGTTGCACGGCTGCCGCGACCTGGCGCGGCTGGACCGCGAGTTCGGTGGCGATGCGCTGAACGATCTTGAGTGCTACGGTTTCCGTCATGGGATGTAAGTGCGTCTACGGCCTGCTGGAACGCCCGTGGCCGGCGAACCGGGCCGGGCGGGTGAATGGAGCGGGGCATTTTGCCATAAATGCGCGGGGCCCCCGCCGCGACGGCCGCCACGCGGTGTTAGAATTCGCCCCATGTCCCGCTGCTTTCCTATGACGTTGCCAATCTCCCGTTCAACCGTTGCCGCGCTGGCCCTCGTGCTCGGCGCCGCGTCGTCCGTGGCCGCCGCGCAGGCGTCCGCGCCCGATTCGGCGGCCGCTGCCGACGCCGCCGAATCGGCGCAGGATCACGATTTCGATGCCCGCCAAAAAGTGCTCAATCAACGCACGGCGGAAAACAATTATCGTTATGCCGTGGCCGAACATGATTGTTACAGCCGGTTCTTCGTCAATGCCTGCCTGACCAAGGCGCGCGACGCGATGCGGGAGGAGCGTTCGGGCATCAGCCAGCAGCAGCTCGCGCTCGACGACGAGCAGCGCGCCGTGCGCGCCAAGCGCCGCGACGAGCAGATCGCGCTGAAGGCGGCCCGGCAGCAGGCCGAGGCGCCGCAGCGCGCGGCGACCGACGCCGCGAACGCGGCCGCCTATGAGGACAAGCAGCGCCAGAACGCGCTGAAGCAGGCGCAGCGCGGGGCCGAGGGGCCGCAGCACGCGGCGAACCAGCAGGCCTACGACCAGAAGCAGGCCGATTTCCAGCGCAAGCTCGACGACGCGCATGCGCAGGCGGCCGAAAAGGCGCAGGAGCGCGCGCAGAACGTCACGCGCTACGAGGACAAGCAGCGCGAGGCCGCGCAGCACCAGGCCGACGTCGCCGAGCGCCAGCGCCAGGCGGCCCAGAAGGCCAAGGAAAAGCAGCAACAACAGCAGTAGGGCGTGCCGCGCACGTCGTCACGCCAGACGCGAGGGGGGATTTCGTTCCAACAGCAATCCCGGCAAATCGTGAACGGTAATGCAGGCCGTTGCGTCGCGCCGGTTCTTTTGAAGGAGGCGAGCATGCAAACCCGTCAAGCGGACCTGAGGCAGGACCTGCGCAACCGGCTGGTGTCGTTGCAGGAGCAGCACAGTCAATTGGCCCGCGAGATCGAGCAGAAGGAAGGCCGATCCGATATCGACGACCTGGCGCTCCATCGGCTGAAGAAGGAAAAGCTGCTGGCCAAGGACAAAATCATCATGCTGCAGTCGCAGCTCGAACCGGATCAGCACGCCTGATCGCGGGCCTGGCAAGCGCCGGGGCCGGGTCGGGCACCGGACATAGGAACCGCTTGCCTTGAATTCTCCGTTAGAAGCCACCGCCGACGCGCGGCGCGACGAACCGTCCGCCGCGCCGTCGCGCACGTCCACGCCGAACGGCCTGGCGATGCCGAGCCGCAAGCGCGTGACCGAACTCGACGCGATCTTCGGTGAAGGTGGCCTGTTCTCGCGCGCGCTTGACGGCTACCGTCCGCGCGCCTCCCAGATCGACATGGCGCGCGCCGTCGCCGCCGCGATGGAGGCGTCCGCTCGCAAGCTGCCCGAGCCCGAGATCTTCGACAACCGCAAGCGCCCGGCACGCAAGCTGCAGGGCGACGGCGCGGCCGGCGAGGACGCGCGCGGCACGGCGGCGGCCGAAGCCGATGACGGCGCCGACAACACGCTGATCGTCGAGGCCGGCACCGGCACCGGCAAGACCTACGCCTACCTGGTGCCGGCCATGCTGTGGGGCGGCAAGGTGATCGTCTCGACCGGCACCAAGCATCTGCAGGACCAGCTGTTCCAGCGCGACGTGCCGACCGTGCGCGACGCGCTCGCGGTGCCCGTCACGGTCGCGATGCTGAAGGGCCGCGCCAACTACCTCTGTCATTACTACCTGCAGCGCACGGCCGACAACGGCCGCCTGCCGACGCGGCAGGACACCGCCTACCTGCAGGAGATCGTGCGCTTCGCGAAGATCACGCGCAGCGGCGACAAGGCCGAGCTGGCAAGCGTGCCGGAGACCTCGCCAGTCTGGTCGATGGTCACCTCGACGCGCGACAACTGCCTCGGCCAGGAGTGCCCGCACTACAAGGAATGCTTCGTGATGCAGGCGCGCCGCGAGGCGCAGCAGGCCGACGTGGTGGTGGTCAACCACCACCTGTTCTTCGCCGACATCATGCTGCGCGACACCGGCATGGCCGAGCTGCTGCCGAGCGCGAACACCATCATCTTCGACGAGGCGCACCAACTGCCGGAGACGGCCACGCTGTTCTTCGGCGAGACGCTCTCGACCACGCAGATCCTCGAACTCGCGCGCGACGCCGTGGTGGAAGGGCTCGCGCACGCGCGCGACGCGGTGGAATGGGTCAAGCTCGGCGGCGCGCTCGAGCGCGCGGCACGCGACGTGCGGCTCGCGTTCGCGGACAGCGGCATCGTGCGGATGTCGCTCGCGCAGCTCGGCGACGATCATCCGCTGTTCGGCGCGCTTGACGACGTCGACGCGGCGCTCGACGCGCTCGCCACGGCGCTGGCCAGCCAGTCGGAGCGGGCCGAGTCGATCGGCGCCTGCCTGCGCCGCGCGCGCGAGCTGCAGGGCATCCTGGCCGGCTGGGTCGCGCCGGAAGCGGCCGCGGCGCAGGTGGCCAGGGACGTGAAAGCGGCGGCGGCGAAGGCGCCCGAGGGCGAGGCCGCCGCGAAGCCGCAGGACGACCCGGGCGAGAAGGTGCGCTGGGTCGAGGTGTTCTCGCAGACCGTGCAACTGCACGAGACGCCGCTGTCGGTCGCGCCGATCTTCGCGAAGCAGCGCGCCGGCGTGCCGCGCGCGTGGATCTTCACGTCGGCGACGCTGTCGGTGCGCGGCGACTTCACGCATTACGCGGCGCAGATGGGCCTCAGCTCGCGCCGCTCGATGACGCTGCCGAGCCCGTTCGACTATCCCGAGCAGGGGCTGCTCTACGTGCCGCGCGACCTGCCGCAGCCGTCGTCGCCGGCTTTCACCGACGCGGTGTTCGAGGCGGCGCTGCCGGCCATCGAGGCCTCGGGCGGCGGCGTGTTCATGCTCTGCACGACGCTGCGCGCGGTCGACCGGATCGCCGCGAAGCTGCGCGAGACGATCGAAGCGCGCGGCTGGAACCTGCCGCTGCTGGTGCAGGGCGACGCGAGCCGCACCGAGCTGCTCGACCGCTTCCGTGCCTACGGCAACGCAATCCTGGTCGGCAGCCAGAGCTTCTGGGAAGGTGTCGACGTGCGCGGCGACGCGCTGTCGCTGGTCGTGATCGACAAGCTGCCGTTCGCGCCGCCCGACGATCCGGTGCTGGCCGCGCGGCTCGACGCGCTGACCAAGAAGGGCTTGAGCCCGTTCGCGGTCCACCAGCTGCCGCAGGCGGTGATTACGCTGAAGCAGGGCGCGGGCCGGCTGATCCGCGCCGAGACCGATCGCGGCGTGCTGATGATCTGCGACACGCGGCTCGTGGACAAGCCGTATGGGCGCCGCATCTGGCAGAGTCTGCCGCCGTTCAAGCGCACGCGCGAGATCGAGGTGGTGCGAGAGTTCTTCGAGGAAGGCGGCCGCGGCATCCGTGCTTGACGGTGCCGGTGGTCGATCACCGGCACGCTCGATAAAAAACCCGGCCGAGGCCGGGTTTTTTCATGCGCCCGATGTATCGGGCAAGGCGCGTGGCGACCTCAGAATTGCCACCAGGCCCGCTTCTGCGCACCCGGACGGGCATGGCCCGTGATGTACGGGCTGTCCGGGAACGTGCCGGCCAGCACGCGCTTGGTGTCGTCGGCGAGCTGCGGCTCGTTCAGGCGCGTGTACGACAGCATCATGATGTGCAGCGCGTCCTCGATCGCCGGCGCGTTCTTGTACTGCGTGATCGCGAGCTGCGCGCGGTTGATGGCGGCCACGTAGGCGCCGCGGCGGTAGTAGTAGTCGGCCGCGTGGACCTCGTGCGAGGCGAGCGCGTTGACGATGTAGCGCATCCGCGCAGCCGCGTCCGGCGCGTACTTGCTCTTCGGATAACGCTCCACCACGATCTTGAACGCGTCATACGATTCGCGCAGCGCCTGCGGATCGCGCTCGCTCATGTCCTGGCCGGAGAAGCGACCGAACAGGCCGAGATCGTCGTTGAAGTGGATCATCCCCTTCAGGTAGTACGCATAGGCGATGTCGGGGTGGTCCGGATGCAGCTGGATGAAGCGGTCGACGGCCTGATCGGCCGCCGTCAGTTCGTTGTCCTTCCAGTTGCAATACGCGACGTTGATCTGCGCCTGCTGGGCAAAATGGCCGAACGGGTCGCGGCCTTGCAGCGCTTCGAAATACTTCGCGCACTTGCCCCAATCGCGGCCGGTCAGGGCATCCTGAGCCTCTGAGTATAATTTGTTGTTCGACCAGGTCGCCGTTTCATCGGTTTTCTGCGGCAAGCCGTGGCAACCGGCGATCAGTGCGGCGGCTGCAGCCAGCGTAGCCCACGCGGCTAGCGGTTTTGCCACACGTTTGGTCGAATTCATCATGGTGAATAGGGCTCGCATGTCCTAGCTTTCAGTCTCGGTGACCCAGTCTAAATGACCCGTTCAAGTTCATCCCGTGCCCGGTCGGGCACGGCAAATAGCGCAGATTATAGCCCAAGCTCCACCCCGTCCGACGCTTCGGGGACCGATTCGCTCGACGACGACCTGTCCGGCGACGCGCTTGCCGCGCCGGTCTCCGGTGCCGCCGCCGACGAAGCGCCGCGCGTCGTCGCCGTGCCGCCCGCGCTGGCCGGCGAGCGGCTCGACAAGGCGCTCGCGCAACTGTTTCCAGAATTCTCGCGCAGCCGGCTGCAAAGCTGGATCGAGGCGCAGCGCGTGCGCGTGGACGGCGAACCCGCCAAGGTTCGCCAGCCCGTGCCGCTCGGCGCGACGATCGAGCTGGTGCCCGACCTGCTGCCCGAGCAGCTCGCGTTCACGCCCGAGCCGGTGCCGCTGTCGATCGTCTACGAGGACGACGCGCTGGTCGTGATCGACAAGCCGGCCGGCCTCGTCGTGCATCCGGCCGCCGGCAACTGGAGCGGCACGCTGCTCAACGGCCTGCTGCATCGCTACGGCGAGGCGGCCGCCGGCCTGCCGCGCGCCGGCATCGTGCATCGGCTCGACAAGGAAACCTCGGGGCTGATGGTGGTGGCGCGCACGCTCGCCGCGCAGACCGACCTGGTGCGGCAGCTGCAGGCACGCACCGTGAAGCGCCGCTACTTCGCGCTGGTGTGGGGGCGCATGCCGGCCGACGGCACGATCGACGCGCCGATCGGCCGCGATCCGCGCGAGCGCACGCGCATGGCCGTCGTGACGGGCGCCTCCGGCAAGCCGGCGCGCACGCACTTCCGTACCGTCGATTCGGTGCTGTGGCAGAACCAGCCCGTCTCGGCGATCCAGTGCGATCTCGAGACCGGCCGCACGCATCAGATCCGCGTGCATTGCGCGCACATCGGCCATCCGCTGCTCGGCGACCCGGTCTACGGCCGGGCGCGCGGCAAGCGCTCGGTGGCCGCGCTGCCGGGCGAGTTCTCGCGCCAGGCGCTGCACGCGTGGCGGCTCGGACTCGTGCATCCGGTCACGGGCCGCACCATGCAGTGGCGTTGCGCGGTGCCCGACGACATCGCCGCGCTCGCGGCCGCGCTCGGCTTCGGCGCCGAGGAGGCCGGCTTCGATGACGACGATGATGACGACGATGACGACTACGACGGCGAGATCTTCTACGATGAGATGCCGCACGACGAGCAAGACGATCACGACGAGGACTGAATGGCGAGCCCCCTGCTGCCCGAGCTGAGCTGGAACGATTGCCTGCGGCCCGACTGGCGCGTGGCGCCGCGCGTGCGCGCGCTGGTGTCGACGCGCAACGGCGGCGTGAGCGTCGCGCCCTATGGCCGCTGGTCGGCGGCCGGCGGCGATGCGCCGGGCGGCCTGAACCTCGGCCGTCACACCGGTGACGAGCCGGCCGCCGTCGAGGCCAACCGCGCGCGCCTGCTCGCGTTGACGGGCCAGCCGCGCGCGGCCTGGCTCGAACAGGTCCACGGCACCGCGGTCGTGCGCGCCGACGCGGTGCTGGCCCGGGCGGCCGAATTGACCGCCGACCCGACCGCCGACCCGACCGCCGATGCGGCTACCGACGCGGCCGCGGCCGTGGTGCGCGCCGACGCGAGCGTGACCGACGTGCCCGGCGCGGTCTGCGTGGTGATGGTGGCCGACTGCATGCCGGTGCTGTTCTGCGATCCGGACGGCCGTGCGGTCGGGGCCGCGCATGCGGGCTGGCGCGGGCTCGTGGCCGGCATCGTCGAGGACACGGCGCGGCAGGTGGCGGCGCTGGCCGGCGTCGAGGCAAGCCGGCTGCGGGTGTACCTGGGGCCGGCGATCGGGCCGACCGCGTTCGAGGTCGGCGCCGACGTGGCGGCCGCGTTCGCCGAGGCCGCCATGCCCGCCGAGCGCGAGGCGAGCGCGCGTGCGTTCGTCGCCATCGACGGCTCGCCCGGCAAATACCACGCCGATCTCTACGCGCTCGCGCGGCTGCGCGCGGCGCGGCTCGGCATCACGGAGGTGGCGGGCGGCGGCGCCTGCACGGTCACCGAGCGCGAACGGTATTACTCGTATCGCCGCGATCGCGTGACGGGCCGGATGGCCGCGATGATCTGGCTCGACGCGTGAGGTGAAACGCGCGACGCGCCGGCGCCGTTTCGGATCGCTGGATGTCGGTGCGGTTCGTTGCAGGGCATGACCCGAATCGAGGCACGCCGGGGGCGAATCGTGCACGGCGAGGCGGGTATTTCTTGCCTGTCCAAGCAGAAATGCGAGGGTATATTTGCTGCGGCGCGTGACATCATTCCTGCCACGGAACCCGACGGGTCCGAACGCGCTCCAATTGGTTCGAGCGTCGTGTCCTGCCAAGGGAGACGGCGCAAGTAGCGACCGATTGCCGCATGGTCGTGGACGCGAGCGTTTTCGCCTGCCGCTTCACATGGGGAAAACGATAATGATAAAACTACTGCACTGCGGCAGAATCTGGAAGCAGCCCTCTAGCGCGTGATGCGAAGCGTGTCGCGCGGTCTCGACGGATGTTGACGCAGGATGTCCAGATGCTCCGCCAGGAATCACCGGTAACGCAGGTATGACAGCACCGAAAAATTCGTCGACTTCCTCACAAACGGACTTCACCCCGGGGCGCCAGGCGGCCGATGCGTCCCAGCCGATGCAGCAGATGGTCGGCGCGTGGCTCGATGCCTGGAGCCGCTTCGCCGAGCCGCTGCGCGCGGCCGCGCAGCAGGCGCAGCCCGGTCCGGACGCGTCCGCGGCGTTTCCCTTTCCCTTCACGATGCCGGCGCTGCCCGAGTGGCCGGCCGCGGCCGGCGCGGGCATGCCGTTCGCGGGCCTGTTCGGCCAGGGCGGCGCGGCGCCGCTCGCCGGCATGGCGCTGCCGGTCGCGTCGGTGCCGCCGGCCCGGCTCCAGCAACTGCAGGCCGACTACGCGCGCGAGAGCGCGGAGCTGTTCCGGCAGGCCACCTCGGCGCAGCTCGTCGCCCCCGAACTGAAGGACCGCCGGTTCAGCGCCGATGCCTGGAAGGCCTCGCCCGCGCATGCGTTCACGGCGGCCTGGTACCTGCTCAACGCGCGCTATCTGCATGCGCTCGCCGACGCGGTCGAGACCGACCCGAAAACGCGCGAACGGATTCGTTTCGCGGTGCAGCAATGGACCGCCGCGACCGCGCCGAGCAACTTCCTCGCGCTCAATCCGGAAGCGCAGAAGAACCTGCTCGAGACGCAGGGCGAGAGCCTGCGGCAGGGCATCAGCAACCTGTTCGCCGACCTGCAGCGCGGCAAGATCTCGCAAACCGACGAATCGCAGTTCGTGGTCGGCAGGAATCTCGCGAACACCGAGGGCGCGGTGGTGTTCGAGAACGCGCTGATCCAGCTGATCCAGTACCAGCCCGTCACGCCGAGCGTCTACGAGCGGCCGCTGCTGATCGTGCCGCCCTGCATCAACAAGTTCTACATCCTCGACCTGCAGCCCGAGAGTTCGCTCGTCGCGCACGCGCTCGCGAGCGGCCACCAGGTGTACCTGGTGTCGTGGCGCAACGCGGACGCGTCGATCGCCGGCGCGACCTGGGACGACTACATGAACGACGGCGTGCTGGCCGCGCTCGACGTCGTGCAGCAGATCAGCGCGCGCGAGCAGGTCAACGCGCTCGGCTTCTGCGTCGGCGGCACCATGCTCGCCACCGCGCTCGCGGTGCTGGCCGCGCGCGGCCAGCACCCGGTCGCCTCGATGACGCTGCTCACGGCGATGCTCGACTTCAGCGACACCGGCGTGCTCGACGTGTTCGTCGACGAGGCGCACGTGCAGATGCGCGAGCAGACCATCGGCGGCAGGAACGGCGGCACGCCCGGGCTCATGCACGGCGTCGAGTTCGCGAACACGTTCTCGTTCCTGCGGCCGAACGATCTGTTCTGGAACTACGTGGTCGACAACTACCTGAAGGGCCGCACGCCGGCGCCGTTCGACCTGCTGTACTGGAACAGCGATTCGACCAACCTGCCCGGGCCGATGTATGCGTGGTACCTGCGCCATACCTATCTCGAGAACCAGCTGCGCGAGCCCGATGCGCTGACGGTCTGCGGCGAGCCGGTGGACCTCACGCGGATCGACGTGCCGACCTTCATCTACGGCTCGCGCGACGATCACATCGTGCCGTGGCAGACCGCCTACGCGTCCACCTCGCTGCTGACCGGGCCGCTGCGCTTCGTGCTCGGCGCCTCGGGCCACATCGCCGGGGTGATCAACCCGCCCGCCAAGAACAAGCGTAGCTACTGGACGTTCGACGCGCCCGACGCGAAGGAACTGCCCGAGCACGCGCAGGACTGGCTCGAGGCGGCCACCGAGCATCCGGGCAGCTGGTGGCCCGAATGGATCGACTGGCTCGACCAGTACGGCGGCCGCAAGACGAAGCCGCGCGCCACGCTCGGTTCGGCGCAGTTTCCGGTGATCGAGCCGGCGCCGGGCCGCTACGTGCTGGAACGCAATTGAAGCGGCGCGAAGAACATTGACGGATTGCGGCAGGCGGCGCACGCTCGCCGACTGCCCTCGGGATTTTTTCAACTTGAGCGGGTCGCGCTTGCCGGCCTGGAGGACAAGGACATGACTGACGTAGTGATCGTATCGGCCGCGCGTACCGCGGTCGGCAAGTTCGGTGGTTCGCTGGCGAAGATCGCGGCGCCGGAACTCGGCGCGACCGTGATCCGCGCCGTGCTCGAGCGCGGCGGCGTGGCGCCGGACCAGATCAGCGAAGTGATCCTCGGGCAGGTGCTCGCGGCCGGCTCGGGCCAGAACCCGGCGCGCCAGTCGGTGATCAAGGCGGGGCTGCCGACGGCCGTGCCCGGCATGACCATCAACAAGGTCTGCGGCTCGGGCCTGAAGGCCGTGATGCTGGCCGCCAACGCGATCATCGCCGGCGACGCCGAGATCGTGATCGCGGGCGGCCAGGAAAACATGAGCGCGGCGCCGCACGTGCTGCCGGGTTCGCGCGACGGCTTCCGGATGGGCGACGCGAAGCTGGTCGACACGATGATCGTGGACGGCCTGTGGGACGTCTACAACCAGTACCACATGGGCATCACGGCCGAGAACGTCGCCAAGGAATACGGCATCACGCGCGAGGCGCAGGACGCGTTCGCCGCGCAGTCGCAGAACAAGGCCGAGGCCGCGCAGAAGTCGGGCCGTTTCGACGACGAGATCGTGCCGATCGAGATCCCGCAGCGCAAGGGCGAGCCGCTGCGCTTCGCCGCCGACGAGTTCGTGCGCCACGGCGTGACGGCCGAGTCGCTGGCGGGCCTGAAGCCGGCCTTCACGAAGGAGGGCACGGTGACGGCCGCCAACGCGTCGGGCCTCAACGACGGCGCGGCCGCGGTGCTGGTGATGTCGGCGAAGAAGGCCGAGGCGCTCGGCCTCACGCCGCTCGCGCGCATCAAGGCCTACGCGAACGCCGGTGTCGATCCGAAGGTGATGGGCATGGGCCCGGTGCCGGCCTCGCGCCGCTGTCTGGAGCGCGCGGGCTGGTCGGTCGGCGATCTCGACCTGATGGAGATCAACGAGGCATTCGCGGCGCAGGCGCTGGCCGTGCATCAGCAGATGGGCTGGGACACCTCGAAGGTGAACGTCAACGGCGGCGCGATCGCGATCGGCCATCCGATCGGCGCGTCCGGCTGCCGGATCCTCGTCACGCTGCTGCACGAGATGCAGAAGCGCGATGCGAAGCGTGGCCTCGCGTCGCTCTGCATCGGCGGCGGGATGGGTGTCGCGCTGGCGGTCGAGCGCCCCTGATACGCCGCGCGGCGCGGTGGGAGCGCGCCGTGCAACGAGGCGAAAAGAGACGAACGAAGCGCCGTCCGGCGCTTCGACAACGATAAATGGAGTGTTCTGTATGACTCAGCGAATTGCTTACGTGACGGGCGGCATGGGCGGCATCGGCACGAGCATCTGCCAGCGCCTGCACAAGGCGGGCTTCAAGGTGGTGGCCGGCTGCGGGCCGAATTCGCCGCGCCGCGTGAAGTGGCTCGAGGATCAGAAGGCGCTGGGTTTCGATTTCTATGCCTCCGAGGGCAACGTCGGCGACTGGGAGTCGACCAAGCAGGCATTCGACAAGGTCAAGGCCGAGGTCGGCGAGATCGAGGTGCTCGTCAACAACGCCGGCATCACGCGCGACGTGGTGTTCCGCAAGATGACGCTGGAAGACTGGCAGGCCGTGATCGACACGAACCTGACGAGCCTGTTCAACGTCACCAAGCAGGTGATCGACGGCATGGTCGAGCGCGGCTGGGGCCGTATCATCAACATCTCGTCGGTGAACGGCCAGAAGGGGCAGTTCGGCCAGACCAACTATTCGACCGCGAAGGCCGGCCTGCACGGCTTCACGATGTCGCTGGCGCAGGAAGTGGCCACCAAGGGCGTGACCGTCAACACCATCTCGCCGGGCTACATCGGCACCGACATGGTCAAGGCGATCCGCCCCGACGTGCTCGAGAAGATCGTCGCGACGATCCCGGTGCGCCGCCTCGGCTCGCCGGACGAGATCGCCTCGATCGTGTCGTGGCTCGCGTCGGAAGAATCGGGCTTCGCGACGGGCGCCGACTTCTCGCTGAACGGCGGCCTGCACATGGGCTGAGGGGCCGGGCCCGCGCGCGCGGCCGGCCGTGTGGGGCCGCCGCGCGAACGGGCCCGACGATTCCGAATGCGCTCCGCCCGGCCGCGCGCCGTCGCGCCGGCGAGCGCCGTCACCGCGCCGTAGCGGCGCTCACAAGGTGTTATATGACTACTACAAAGAAGACTGCCGAACGACTCATCAAGAAATATCCGAATCGCCGGCTGTACGACACCGAAACGAGCACGTACATCACGCTCACCGACGTCAAGCAGCTCGTGCTCGAGCAGGAGGATTTCAAGGTCGTCGACGCCAAGAGCAGCGAGGACCTCACGCGCAGCATCCTGCTGCAGATCATTCTCGAGGAGGAGAGCGGCGGCGTGCCGATGTTCTCGTCGTCGATGCTCTCGCAGATCATCCGCTTCTACGGCCATGCGATGCAGGGCATGATGGGCACCTACCTGGAGAAGAACATCCAGGCGTTCATCGACATCCAGAACAAGCTCACCGATCAGTCGAAGAATCTCTACGACACCAACACCGCGATGAACCCCGAGGTCTGGTCGCAGTTCATGAACATGCAGGCGCCGATGATGCAGGGCATGATGACGAGCTACATCGAGCAGTCGAAGAACATGTTCGTGCAGATGCAGGAGCAGATGCAGAGCCAGGCGAAATCGATGTTCAGCACGTTCCCGTTCAAGCAGCCGACGCCGTCCGACGATCCGGACAAGAAGTAAGGCGCGACGGCGGTGAACGGCATGACGCGGCCGCTCCGGACGGGGCGGCCGCGTCGTCGTTTCGGAGCCGGGCTGGCGGGCGCCGCCTGGTCAGTGACGCCGGCGAATGGGTGCGCGCGGTTCAATTCCGGACCCGAAACCCGGCCCGCACCCGGGCCCGGATTCACGCTCAGGCGAGATCCTCGCTGTAGTCGGCGAGCGCTTCGATCTCGTGATGGCGGCGGGGGCCGCCCTGGCGCTTCAGCGCGCGCAGCTCGAGCGTGGCTTCGCAGAACGCGTCGCGCAGCCGGCGGATCTGCTCCTCGAAATCCTGTCGTTCCTTCAGCAGGTTCGCGACGTAGCGATCGACGGGCCGCGTGCCGTCGTGGAGCATCGCGGTGCCCGCCTCGTCGGCCGGCGTGGCCGGCGGCGCGAGCGTGCCGCGGGCGGCGGGCGCGCCGGGCGTGTCGAAGCGCGGCGTCGCGGCGATCAGTTCGATCGGCGTCGCGTTCGTTTCGACCACCGGCGGCACGAACGCGGGTTCGATGTCGGCGATGTCGGCGATGTGGGCGGCGGTGGCCGGCGTCTCGGCCGGCCGGTCGATCAGGCAGCGATAGCCGTAGCCGTAGAGCGACAGGATTTCGCAGCCGTGCGAGCCGTCGAGCCGCAGCTTCTTGCGAATCCGGCTGACGTGGGTGGCCACCGTGCGCGTATCGATATCGCTCTGCAATTTCCAGATCCGGCCGAGCAGCGTTTCATGCGAAATCAGCTGATCGGGATGCCGGAAAAAATACGCGGCCAGTTCGAATTCCTTGCGGGTCAGATTGACGGGCTGGCCGTTCAAAATGATTTTCGTGCTTTTGGTATCGATCGAATAATCGCCTATCTCGATGACGTCGCCGGGCTCCGGCGCATGCCGCAGCGTGACCGTATTGATGCGCGACTGGATTTCGGCTTCACGGATCGGCCTGACCAGATAATCGTCGGCGCCGGCTTTCAGCGCGTCGGCGGCCAGGTGCCAGGCATCGCGCGCCGTCATTGCGATGACCGGCACATGCCATTCGAAATGATGGCGCGCCCAGGCGATCAGGTCGATGCCGGACAGATCGGGCAGGGCGACGTCGACCATCAGTAGATCGAAACCGTTGCGCCGTAGCGCACTGAAAAAGGCATTGCCGGTCTTGAAGAATTCTGGCTGATGTCCGCCGCTCATCAACCACAGTTCGAGCTGCTTCGTTTGATTCGCCGGACCGCCGAGAATGGCGATTTTCATCGGGTCTCGCCTCGTGGTGGATGCTGACTCGGTGACAGAGGATTGCTGTTTCACGCAGTATCCCGTCTCGGTAAATCGGCTCCCATCGTAATTTGTAACAAAAATATACATCGTGTTTCATCCATCGCGCTCTGAAAGAATTCGCAAAAAACTCCGGGATAACGCCAATCCCGATGCGCCGGGCCCAATCATGCGCGGGGCTCGCGCGAGGCGGCCGCAGGCAGGTACGCGGGTTGCGGTGACGGCGCGGGAGCGCGGCGCGCGCGAAAATGGATTGGTGCCTTTGTAACGAATCGTTGCAGTCTCGCGGCGCTGACTCCGGAGGCGTGCGGCGCTGGCGAGACAGGCGGGCGGGTAGTGGCGGATCGAGACGCGATGCGTCAGCCGTCGAGCATCAGTTGCCCGGCATCAGTCGTCCATCGTGGCGCGGCCGTCATTCAGATGCACGCGCGCCTCGTTGTCGCGAACCAGTTCGCCGAGCAGGCTCGAACGCGCCTGCGGCGTGGCCTGACGGATCCGCTCGGCGGTGGCCTGGACGTTGTCGAGCGCGACCCAGCCGACGATCGCCGAATCGACGATGTGAGTCGCGTTGACTTCGGCGCCGGTCGGATCGTCGTGGCCGTCGCGGTCCTGCCCGGCCGGCAGGTGACCGGCTTCGACGAGGGTGCGGGTGAGGTCGTAGGCCTGGTCGGACGCGTCGAGGTTGCGCGTGTCGATCACGCAGACGTAGGCGCGATCGGCGCCGGCCGACGCAGCGGCCAATGCGGCCACGCGCGCCAGCGCGCCCGACGCGACCTTCGAGGTCGAGATGCCGGCGTCGCCCGTCGCGCCTTTCGGGTCCGCGAGGCCCTGCGCTTCGAGCAGGTTCGCGTCGACGTCGAGCGGCTTGCCGCTGAAGAGGCCACCCGCCGCGCGGATGTCACGCGGCGGGTCGGTGGTGCCGAGATAGACGAGGCCATGATAGCCGTACAGCATCTCGTGGTTCGGCGACACGGTGGAATGGCCGAGTTCGACGGAGACGCCGGCGCGGCCCGTTTCCATGATGAAGTGCTTCAGATCGTCGGCGCTGCGGATCTCGCCGGGTTCGCGCAGCGCGTCGCCGCCGGCCGCGTCGGCGCCGATGCGCGAGCCGGGCGGCGCGGTCGGGCGTGCTGCCGTCTCGCCGAGCCGGTGCGCGGCCGAGTTGGGCAGCAGCGCATCGACGCCGGCCGGCATGTGGACCGTGCCCGAGGCGCCGAGCAGGTCCTTCGAGAACGCGTTGAATTCGAATTCGGACGGCTGCCATTCCGAGCCGCGATCCTCGTCGTCGTCGGAGGGAATGTCATTCGGATCGTGGCGCCGCCGCCGCGTGCGCAGCGGCATTCGCATGGTGACGGCGGCGAGCGGCGCGAGCAGGCGCGCGTTCGGCGAGCCGTGCGCATGGCGGCCCTCCGCGTGGACGGATTCGCCGTCGCTGTCGGCCTGCGCCGGATCGCCGGTGCCGGACGCATCGGCGAGACGGGACGTGGCGCCGGGCCTGGCCTGCGTCGCGGCGAGCCTGCCGGCGCTCGAGGGGAGTGTCTGGAGGGCGGCCTGCGCTGACGCCTGAGCCGTTGCCTGAGTCGTTGCCTGAGCCGCGGATTGCACGGCTGGCCCGGAACCGCCCACCCGGTCGGGCAGGGCGCCGGCGGTCGCGCTGCCGCGATGCTTCGCGGTCAGCGACGCGTGGCCGCCGTGCCGCGTCAGATGCGCCAGCGCCGTGAGCGGGCCACCGGCATGCCGGATCGAGGTCGGCGCCACCGCGGCGTTGCGCGGATGCTCCGTCGCGGAAGGCGTCGTGCCGGTCGACTCACGCGTGACCGTCGACGGCGGGGGCGTCGGCAGGCGGTTCACGGGCGGCATCCGGACTCCTTCTGAAAGCGTCGGGTCTCTCGAGCGCGCCGGCATGCGAGGGCCGGCGGCGGTTCCGGCTAGAGTGAATCACGCCCGACGCCATGTCATGTCGATGACAGGAAGCGATGTCGCGTCATGCGAAGCGCGGCGCGGCGAGGAACCGGCCCCTCAGGGTAGATCGGGACGGCGGGCGCATGGGCGGCGGCGCCATGCCTCGCCTCGTGATGCGCGGCTCAGGCCGGAATGACCCGCTCCGCCTTCAGGCGATCGAACAGCGCGTAGAACGCGTCGACGGTGCTCTGGTAATCGAGGAAGCCGGCCTTGCGGCTCTTGCTCATGTCGGTCAGCACTTCCATCGGGCGCCCGAGATCGGCGTCGGTATGCCACCACGAGACCAGCCGCTCGACGTCGGGCTCGACCAGCCCCGCGCGCGCGGCGATCTCGCGCCATTGCGCGCCGGCCTGCTGCATCCGGCCTTCCAGCGGGCGCGTCTGGCCGTCGAACGGCGCGGCCTCGATGCCGAAATAGTCGGCGATGCGCTGCCACATCCACTTCCAGCGGAACACGTCGCCGTTGACGACGTTGAACGCCTCGTCGCGCGCGGCCGGCGCGGTCGCCGCCCATTCGAGATGCCGGGCCAGCAGGCGCGCGTCGGTCATGTCGGTCAGGCTCTCCCACTGCGCGGGCGAGCCGGGGAACACGAACGGCGCGCCGCTCGCCTTGCAGAGCGTCGCGTAGACGGCGAGCGTCACGCCCATGTTCATCGCATTGCCGAGCGCGAAGCCGATGATCGTGTGCGGACGATGCACGCTCCAGCCGAAGCCGTGGCGCCGCGCCGCCTCGAACAGGCGATCCTCCTGCTCGTAGTAGAAGTTGTCGACCGGCTGGCGGCCCTGCTCCTCGCGAAACGGCGTGAGCGGCACGGCGCCCTGCGCGTAGGCCTCGAACGGCCCGAGATAGTGCTTCAGGCCGGTGACGAGCGCCGCGTGCTCGAGCTTGCCGCCCGGGCCGAGCGCATTGAGCACGTTGCGCACCATCGCGCCGTTGACGCGGATGTTCTCGGCTTCGGTCGGCTGGCGCGCCCAGGCGGTGAAGAACACGTGGCTGAACGCGCGCTCGCGCAGGGCGCCGGCCACGGCGTCGGGCGCGGTCAGGTCGGCCGTCAGCGCCTCGACGCGCGCCGGCACGGGCGTGCGGCCGCGCGACAGGCCGGTGACCTGCCAGTCGCCGAGCCCGACGAGATGGTCCGCGAGATTGCGGCCGACGATGCCGGTCGCGCCGATGATCAATGCTCGTTTGGTCATGGAATCGAATGCCTGGAAAAGGGAGCGGGAGGCGCTGCGCCGGGCGCGGCGCGGCGCACGACGCAGTGCGCCGATTGTAGCAACGGCTCCCTGCGCATGCCGGCCGGGCAGGCGTGGGCGCGGGACGGGCCGGTGACGACGCGATCGCAGCGAGGAGGCCGCGCCGCGCGATCAGGCCGGGTCGGGAAGATTGCAGATCGCGCGCAGCGCCTCGACGGCCTCCCGCACACAGTCGACGCAGCCGGCGGCGGCATCGCTCGCGGCGGCCCAGGTCCAGTTGCAGCCGTCGTGGTCCGGCGCCTGCGGCCGGACCGGAGCAATTTCGACGCCCACGCAGTCGGGGCAGCCGTCCGCGGCGAGGCGGATCAGGTCGTCGAGCGTCGCCTTCGGCAGCACCTTGCGGCCGTGCCGGTCCGAGGGGCTCGTGTCGAACAGGTGCAGGTTGAGCTCGGCTTCCTCGCGAGTCGGAAAGCCGACCGGCGAATAGGTGGCGCGGGTGCCGCGCGGGCCGCCCGCGGCGCCTTCGGCGGCCTGCAGTTCCCAATACCAGCGGCCGTTCTCTTCCTCGAATATCTCGTATCGCGGTGTGTCCATGGCGTGCCTCGATTCGGTGTCGAGGCATCCTAGCATGGGCGACGGCGCCGCCGCAGGGGCGCGGCCGGGCGCCGGACGATCGCGACGCGGCGATCGTCGCGGCCCGGCGCGCCCCCGTGCCGGGCGTTACGTCGTTCGTGCCCGGCACGCCGCCATCACGGATAGCTGACGAGATTCACCGGAATCGTCGACGTGCCGGCCGCCTGCGCGCCCGTGTTGTTGACGATATGGGTGATCGTGCCCACGCCGCCGAGCGACACGGTGAGCGTGTCGTGCAGCGTCACGCCGGCCGTCTGCGGCACCTCGAAGCCGTGCAGCGCGTTGACCGACGGGTTGACGTTGAAGAAGCAGTAGCTGCCCATGCCCCAGGTCTGATGGCTCGTCACGCCGTCGGCCACCTTGTAGGCCGCGTAGCCGTTGCCGGCCGGGCTGAGCCACGATGCCTGGTTCGGCACGTCGTACGGCAGTTCGTTCTGGAAGAAGATCGTCTTGCCGTTCTGGCCGTTCCACAGCACGTTGTACTTCTGGTAGTGCTCGACGAACAGGCCGGTGGCGAGCACGTTCGCGCCGTTGACGACGAGGCCGGTGTCGGCCGTGTTGACGGTCCAGCCGGTGGGCGCCGAGCCGTGGTCGGCGCGCCATGCCCAGATGTGGTCGATCAGCGTGTCGTTGGCGTTCACCACCAGGCTGTCGGTGGCCTTGCCGGCCTGCGCGCCGCCGATGCGGAAGTACACGTCCTGCACGCTGACCGGGTCGCTCGCGTGGCTGGCCGACGAGCCGGCCGTGCCCACCGTCAGCAGCGCGCCGCTGTTGACCGTGCCGGCGTCGAACAGCAGGCCGGCGATCTTCACGCCGTTCACGTCGGATACCGTCATCGCGTTGGTGCCGTTGTCGGGCGTCAGCGTCGGGAAGCCGATGCCGAGCACGACCGTATCGGCGCGTGTGATCGCGATGGCCTGGCTCAGGTGGTAGGTGCCGGGCGTGAAGAACAGGTTCAGGCCTTGCTGCAGCGCGGCGTTCAGCGTGGCCGCCGTGTCGGTGGGCTGCGCGACGTAGAACTGGCTCATCGGGATCGAGGTGCCCGGCGTCGAGCCCGAACCCCAGGTGATCGCGCTCGAGCTGGTGCGCAGCGACGGCACGAACACGTTGTAGTTGCCCGCGCTGTCGATGTAGAGATACGGCTTCTCGCGCGAGATCGGCGTGGTGGCGAGCGTGGTGTAGGGCGGCGCGGCGTTCCAGGTGGCCGGGAACGATTGCGCCGGCGCGCCGCTCACGCCCGAGAACACCATGTTCCAGACGCCGTTGGTCCAGCCGCCGATGGTGCTGTCGCGCGTGTACCACTGCTGCTGCGAGCCCGACGACACGGTGCCGTCGATCTTGCTGTCGGCGATGAAGCCGCCGCTCGAATAGCCCTGGCCGTCGCCCTGGTTCGACGGGCCGAGCGTCAGGTTGCCCCGGATATGGACGCGGCGCATCGGCGCGGCCTGCGAGACCGCCCAGCGATCGGTGCCGCCGTTCGGCGTGACCGCGAGGTTTTCCACCGAGCGCCAGAAGTTCTGCGTGGCGTTCGACTGATCGCCGTAGTTCCAGCCGCTGTCCACGTTGATGCTGCCGGTGATGCCGGTGTCGTCCGGATTGCGCCCGAGGCCGGCGATCGACGTGTAGAAGCCGACGTTCGCGTTGATGTTGCTGTAGCTGCCCGGCTTGAACAGGAACGCGTAGCGCTGCGAGCCGAATTGCGCGGTGGGGCTGAGCAGCTGCGAATTGAAGGCGTTGTCGAGCTGCGACTGGATCGACGCGCTCGACATGCCCGGATCGAACACCACCACGTTCGGGCCGAAGTTCGGCGTGTTCGAGGTGGCGAACCGGCTGGCGGCGGTGGTTTGCTTGAAGACGCCGGCGGCGGCCGAGCCGCCGTCACCGTCGCCGCATGCGCTCAGCGCGGCCGCCAGCGAGGCGAGCGCGATGGCGGAGAGCGTCGGGCGGCGATTGCGAAACATTGACATATGAACTCCTGGGTGTTTGAAAACGCGGATATTCCAGCGCTTTTTTTCACGTCAGTATTCCGGGCTTTCAGCGAGCCCGGACCGGGTGCGAGTCATAGCAAGGAAGGCGGTGAATCTCGTATTTTTATTGTGTGATCAGCGGCGCATTGGGCCGGCTTTGCCGCGCACCGGGATTCGCCGGATTCGTTTCGACCCGGCCGGCGCGCGGTGTGGGCAGCGTAGCATGTCTCTTTAAAAGATATGAGGATTATTTTTTATTGGGATTTTGATGAATCAATAATCCATTCTGATATGTCGGTAATGGCCGGGATTGTTCCGGTCGGCGTGAATGCCTGTCGAAAGAATCAATGTTGCTGGCAGCGCTATCCGCCCGAATGCTGATTGGTCCGCGATCCGGTGTCCGGCCGGCCGATGACATGCTGGGCACGCATGCTAGACTCGCCCGCAGGAGATGGCATCGCTGCCCGACCCCGCCCGCCGGCCACGCCCGGCTCCGTCGGTCCGGCTTGCCGAGCGAGCGATCCCTGTTCCGTCCTTCACGCGAGGCGACGTGCATGCCGCCCGGTTCCGCGAGGTGACGGCGTTCGGCCCAGCCTGGAGATACGCATGAACGGAAGCCAGCTCACCCTGTATGCCGCGAACCAGAGCCATCGGGTCAAGCATTTGACCGTCGTCGAATGGCTGCTCGAGGAGGCCGCCGGCGCCGGTATCGTCGGGGCCACGGTTGCCGACATTTCGGAAGCGGTCGATTCCCGTGGGAGACTGCATGCCGCGCGTTTCTTCGAACTCGTGGACCAGCCCGTGGCCGTGACGCTGATCGCCGACGACGCGAAGATCGATGCGCTGCTGGCCCGGCTGAAGGGCGAGGGCGTGCATCTGTTCTTCACGCGGATGCCGATCGAATACGGTTCGCTGGGTGCCGACGGCGGCGCGTGACGAAAGCGGATTGATTCGCCGTCGGCCCGCGTGAAAAGGACGGCGCCGATTCAACCCGGATTAATATGAGCCGGGTCGGAATATCGGCGAGCGAGGTCGCTCGGGTGATTATCGATATGCCTCGTCGAAATACCCCCGTCGAAATACCCCGGCCATGGGTATTGCATCGTGATGTCGGTTTCATGCGGCCACTTTTGAAAAGCTACGCGGCCGCGTCGTTGTGCTCGCCAATCGACTTTACTGGAGTTGTGATCGCGCGTTCACGGGGAAAGTAAAAACCACATACGGGCTGATGGCAATTCGCCTTCATTGTTTCGTTTGAAACGATGGCGGCGCAAACCCTCTGGCGCGGTCAACCCTGGTCGGCGGAACCGGATGAATCCGGCACCGATAATCGGTCGTTTGATGACCTGCCGGACTTCGTGAATTCCCTGGGTATCCGATGTTTTAGTCAGGAGTGCGAAGCCGGGGCGCCCGGCGCCGCCGGCCTGGCTCCGCATCGCCCGGCAGTCCGATGAGTATCGCACCGGCATGGCCCACGCCCGGCACGCATGGCTTCCCGGCACTGACAACGAACGACGAGCGACCACGACATGACCACCTGTGCCGAACAGGAACTCGACGCGCATTATCGCAAAGCTTCGGCTACGTCGCCGGCTATCTTCCCCGGACCGCAATGCGCTGATCGCATGGCAGCTCGACCTGCAGGCGCGCGCGGCGGCGCGCGTCGCCGAACGCGGAGCGGCGGGCCGCCATCCGTCCGGGCAGGCGATGGCCGACCTGATCAACGCCGCCAGCATCGTCCGGATGTACGTGATCGAGGCGATCGAGCAGAGCGCCGCGTTCAAGAAGAGCGTGCTCGACATCGACGACATGCTGGCGCAGCTGGACCTGATCTGCACCACCACGCCCGAATACAACGCCGATCCGGATGCCGGCGTCGAGTTGCAGGTCTACGGCGCGGCCGTCAACAACCGCGCGCTGGTGTCGATCGAGGCCGACGATGCCCGGCTCGGTTCGGTGTGCGTGATGCCGATCGGGATCACCGGAATCCCGTTGCTGACCCTGGTGGTGAAGGATGGCCAGCGCGTGAAGAAAGGCGAGCAACTCGGCACTTCGACTACGGCGGCTCGACGCCGTACGTCGTGTTCGAGAAGACGGTGCCGCTCGATTTCGGCACGCTGGCGGTGGGGAACACGATCAAGGTCAATGCGAAGCTGGCGACCGTGAAATGGCCGGATAGCGGCGCAGCGAGGGTTGCCCGGAGGTATCCGGGCATCGCGTAGCGGGGCGCCCGGCGGCGTCGCTCCGGTGGCGGCGCCCGCCGGCATCCGGTTTCGGCCCGGACGGATGGCAAGGGAGGCGTCGTCCGGACCCCCACGGACACGTCGCCGTGGAGCCGCGCCGCACGCGGCGGGAGCGCTTGAAGTATCATGCGCGCTTCATGGCGCGAAGCATGACCTCGCGCCGACACGCCCTCGCTGTATCGTCCGGAGGGGTCATGAACCACTTCTTTGTCGCCCGCCGCAGTGCCATCGCGATGGTGATCGCGGAACTCAACACCCTGACCGCCGATGATGCGGCACTGTCGTCCGGGGAGCAGGCCCGGGTCTCCGAATGCCAGCGTCTGCTCATCGCGCTTCGCGCCGGTCGCGTCGACTCGTTTGTCCTGCCTGCCGAAACGCCCATCCAAGTGACCGTCCTCGATTGACGTCGCGTCCGCTGCATCGACGCGGCGGGCATCGTTGCCATTTTCGCCAGCGGGCTGTCGAGCCGGATTCGGCCGATGGTCGAAGCGGCTTTCCAATTTAATCAGGATTCCGATGGAAAAGCGGCGCGCCGCGTTTCATGGCGCGACGAAACCCGGGCGCAGGGCAATCGCGGCCGGGTGCGCCGCGCAGCCCGGGTACGCCGGTGCGCCGGTTCCGCGGCCGCCCGCAGCCATTATTCGGCAAATCCCGCTTCTTTATTCGTGGCGAGCCGCTTTTTCGTTTGCGTCGACCTTCCTATAGTGACCGTGTCGGTTACGGACATCGAGACCCGGCGGGTCTCCCATCGAACTAGAGGAATCCATGAGCAAACTCGAAGGAAAGGTCGCGCTCGTCACGGGCGCATCGAAGGGCATCGGCGCGGCGATCGCCAAGGCACTGGCGGCACAGGGCGCGGCCGTGGTGGTCACGTATTCGAGCAGCAAGCAGGGCGCGGAAAGCGTGGTGGCCGAGATCGAAGGCGCCGGTGGCCGGGCGGCGGCGGTCGGCGGCAACGTGGCCGACGCCGATCAGGCGGCCAGCCTCGTGAAGACCGCGCTCGACCGCTTCGGCGGCTTGGACATCGTCGTCAACAACTCCGGCGTGTATGCGTTCTCGCCGATCGAGGCGATCACCACGGAAGAATTCCACCGCCAGTTCGACACCAACGTGCTCGGTCTGCTGCTGGTCACCCAGGCCGCCGTACCGCATCTGAAGGAAGGCGCCAGCATCATCAACATCAGTTCGGCGGTCACGCGCATCACGCCGCCGATGAGCGCGATCTACACGGGCACCAAGGGCGCGGTGGATGCGATCACGAACGTGCTGGCACTGGAGCTGGCGCCGCGCAAGATCCGCGTGAACGCGATCAACCCCGGCTACGTGACGACCGAAGGCACCGTGACGGCCGGCATCACCGGTTCGGACATGGAGAAGGAGTTCGTTTCCAAGACGCCGCTGGGCCGGGCCGGCCGGCCGGAAGACATTGCCGACATCGCGGTGTTCCTCGCCTCCGATGATGCGCGGTGGCTGTCGGGCGAACATCTGCTGGGTGCGGGCGGCGTGCGCTGACAAGCCGGGCCGGTGCCCGCACGTCGGCGGTCGTACCTGACCGGAGCACCGGGCGGCGATGAACGCCGCCCGGCGAACGCGGGCAGGGCGACCGACGATCGCCGTGAAGGGGGAGACGGAAACGCTCCCGCTTCCGGCGCGACGCGCCCTTATTTCGCCGCGCGATAGGCGAACGTTCCGCAGGTCTGGTTGCGGGCGAAGCTGTAACGTTGGAGCGGCATGCGTCCGGTGTTGAAGAACGCGTTCTCGGCCGGCGAGCTGCCCTTCACGTTGGTGCAGTAGGTGGCCTCGGGCGTCCCCGGCTGCTGCGGCGTGCTGGTATTGAACTGATAGTCGAGCGTCGGCGTCTGGCCCGGCGAGGTGAGCGTGATCAGCGTATTGGCCGGGAACGGCTTGCCGTCGAAGCCGGCCTTCTTCTTGCCCGTGGTGCTGGTGCCCGACCGCAGCGGGCAGAACGGCGCGCCCGCCTGATCCCCGCGATAGACCCACAGGTTCATGGTGGGCATGCCGGTGTCCAGCAGCATGGTGCCGCAAAGCATCCCGGACTCGGGCTTGCCCGGTTCCTGTACGCGCAGGCAGCCTTCGGGCGAGATGCCGCCCTTGTGGTCCGGAACCATCGATGCCCAGCTGGTGAATGCCTTCGTCGTTTCGGCGTTGAGGCCGACGACGATGTGACCGTCCGGCTCGAAGATCCAGCCCTGCGTTTCCACGCCGGGAATCTGCTGGAAGACGTTGGTGCGGGTGGCCGGCATGGTGCCGCCGGCGCTGTTGACCTGCAGCGTCGGCGTCGGCTGGAAGCCCACGCCCATCATGCCCATGTTGCTGCTGTTGCCGGGCCCGGCGGGGCTGCAGTTCGAACTCGAGCCGCAGACCTCGGTGATGGCGAGCACCTGCACGTTCTCGGCTTTGACCGATGCGCTACCGGCGCCCGACACCTGTACCGGAACCTGAACCAGGTAGCCGAAATACGAATTCCCGCTGCTGGAATACCGGTAGGGCAGCTTGCCCGAGATCACGAGGCCGGTGGTGTCGTGCTCCGGGTCGGCGGGGAAGCCGTTGATCCGCCAGGCGGGAATCGCCAGTGCGTTCGAGCCGGTGTCCACCAGCACCTTGGCCGCATCGCCGCCGTTGACCTTCACGGACAGATGGTAGCCGCCCGCCACGGTGAACGGCTTGCCCTTGGCGGCCGTCGCCTGCAGCGCGACCGACAGGCCGGTCGGCGACACGGTGCAGGACGGGGTGCGGGAAGTCTGCGAAAAGGCGGGCGTCACGAGGGCCGCGTTGCCGGACAGCAGGCCGATGACGGCGGCGCTGCGCAAAGCCATGGCTGTTTTCATGAATGTCATTGTTATCTCTGTGGGATATGGAGTGTTGGCCTCTTCGGTCATGATGGCGGATTTCGCTCGCGCTCCGTATCGCGGCACATCATGATTTGAAAATGCCGCGCAACCTGCTGGTCGAGAGGATTGACGTTCGCGAAATCGCCCCCGCGAAAAATTCGCAATTCATATGCCAATCCAGAACCGTTGATGATTCACGGAGATGCGGGGCGCGGTTGGTGAATCGTTGCTTGGTTTCGCGTAAAGCGGGCGGCGCAGCTGGGTTGAATCGCGCCCGGTGATGTCGGGGGATGTCAGTCAGTGAGGTGGCCGGCGATGTAGCGCTGGAGACGCGGCGCGAATTTGTGTCGTATTCCGGCGCGGATGGCGTCTCGAGCCAAAGGAATGGCGGCCTCCGTTCAGGAGGCCGCGATATGAGCGAATCGCCGCGTTCAACGCGGCTTGCGTCATTTCCGGATCATCATCTCGCGATGAAGCTCCAGTCGATTCACTGATGAATGTCAGCAGAAGCGCGATCGGAGCACGTCCGCTGAATCCCGGTCATGCCGCTTGGCTTCGGATCCGGTCGAGCACCGGCAGCAGTTCTTCGGGATCGGGCCGCCGCGTGTAGTCGGGATTGACTTCGGCATAGACGATCACGCCGTCCTGGCCGATCACGAAGCGCGCGGGCATCGGCAGCGTCCAGCTCGGATCGCCGTTCGCCACGGCCAGATCGTTCTTGAAGACGTTTTTATAGAGATCGGCCAGATAATCGGGCAACTGGAAGCGAATGCCGAATGCGGCGGCCACGGCATTGCCCGGGTCCGACAGGATCGGGAAGCTCAGCTTGTTGTCGCGCTGGCTGCGCCGGCTGTTCGGCGCGGTCTGCGGGGAAATGGCCACCAGCCGGGCGCCGCGATTTTCCAGTGCCGGGAGCGCGGCCTCGATCGCCTGCAGATCGAAATTGCAGTAAGGGCACCAGACGCCACGATAGAACGTCACGATCAACGGCCCCTGCGCGAGCAGGTCGGCGGACGCGTGGGGTTTGCCGTCCGCGTCGTCGAGCGTGAAGGCCGGTGCCGTGTCGCCGACCTTCAGGGCCTGTCGCGCGGCGCCCGATTCGATCAGTTCGCGGGTGGCGCGATGCATCGGCTCGTGAATATGGGCGGGCGCATGGTAGGGCGGGCCGCCGGCTTCGAAGTTGGCACGGAATGCGTCGAGTTTGTCTTGCAGTGACATGGGAGAGCCTCGGTGGGAGTCGGGGGAGTCAGGCGGCGGTTGCCGCGGCGTGGAACGGGTAATCGACGTAGCCGCGGTGATCGCCGCCGTAGAACGTCGAGCGGTCGTAGGCGTTGAGCGGAAGGTTCCGCCGGAACCGCTCGGGAAGATCGGGATTGGCCAGGAACGCCCGACCGAACGCGATCGTGTCGGCGACGCCGGCCTCGAGAATGGCTTCGGCGCTCGCGCGATCGAAACCGCCGGCCGCCATCAGCGGGCCCTGGAAGTGCCGGCGCAGCATCGCGGCGGCGACCGGCTGCGCGCCGTCCTCGAGATCCTCGGTGCCCTTGATGCGCGGCTCGATGACGTGGAGGTAGGCGAGGCCGAAACGATTCAGCGCTTGCGTTGCGTAGGAGAACGTAGCTTGTGGGTTGCTGTCGGACATGCCGCCGAACTTGCCGCTGGGCGAAATCCGCACCGCGGTCCGGTTGCCGCCCCAGACCGAGGTCATGGCTTCCACGACCTCGAGCAGGAAGCGGGCGCGCTTTTCGAGCGTGCCGCCGTAGGCGTCGGTCCGGACGTTGCTGCCGTCCTGCAGGAATTGATCCGTGAGATAGCCGTTGGCCGAGTGCAGCTCGACGCCGTCGAAACCGGCCTCCATCGCTCGCTCCGAGGCACGCCGGAATTGTGCGACCAGCTCCGGGATTTCGTGCGGCTCGAGCGCGCGTGGCAGCGCGAACGGGATCTCGCCGTTGCGGGACACGGCCACGCCTTCCGCGAGCAAGGCGGACGGGCCGACCGGCGTTTCGCCACCGATCAGGTCGGGGTGCGATTGACGTCCGCTGTGCCAGAGCTGCAGGAAGATCCTCGAACCGGCGGCATGCACCGCGTCGGTGACCTTGCGCCATCCCGCGATCTGCGCGTCCGCGTAAATGCCGGGGGCGCCGGCATAGGCGATGCCGAGCGGCGAAACCGGCGACGCCTCGGCAATCATGAAGCCGCCCCGGCTCGCGCGCTGGCGGTAGTACTCGACCATCAAGTCCCCCGGTATGTCGCCGGGCTCGGAACGCATTCTCGTCAGCGGCGCCAGGATCACGCGATGGGCGATTTCGTAAGGGCCGATCACGCTCGGGCTGAATAACTTGCTCATGGAAACTCACTCGTGTGATGGGTGAGTCAGCACGTTAATTTATTCCTATAAAATCGAGTAGATCGATTAAAGCCATAACATTGATTCCACCAAGGAATGAGAAATGGACAGGTTCGCCACCATGGAAGCGTTTGTGCGCATTGTCGAGACGGGCTCGTTTTCGGCCGCGGCGCGACAGTTGCGGATTGGCCAGCCGGCCGTGTCGAAGGCGATCGCGCAGCTCGAGGCGCGGCTCGGGGTCCGCCTCCTGTCGCGTTCGACGCGCGGGCTGGCGGCGACCGAGGCCGGCCAGGGTTTCTATGAGCGGGCGAGGCGCGCGCTCGAGGAGGCGAGCGAAGCGGATCTGGCGGCCACCGGAGCGGGAACGGGGCTCGCCGGGCGCTTGCGTTTCAGCGCCACCGTGACGTTCGCGCGGCTGCACGTCATGCCGCTGTTGCCCGCTTTCGTGGAGGCGCATCCGGCGCTGACGGTCGAGGCGATTCTCGATGACCGCAACGTCGACCTGATCGGGGAGAACATCGACATTGCGCTGCGGATGGGCGACCCGACCTCGATGACGGCGTCGGGCAGGCGGATCGCGACGTCAAGGCGTCTGGTGGTGGCGACGCCGGCCTATCTCGAACGGCATGGCGTGCCGAAGCGGCCGGTGGACTTGCCGCGGTTTCCGGCGGTGATCTACACGCAGGGTGGGGGTGGGGAGACGTGGACGTTCACTCGGCGTTCGGCGTCGGAAGTCGTGACGCTCAAGGATACGGTCAGCACCACGGCCGCCGAGGGCGTGCGCGAGGCCGTCTTCGCCGGGATGGGGCTGGCGGTGGCCACGGAGTGGATGTTCCAGCCGGATCTCGATCAGGGCCGCGTGGAGGCGGTGCTGACCGACTGGGCGCTGCCGTCGCTCGATCTGTGGGCGGTGTATCCGGCGGGGCGGCAGGCCAGTGCGAAGGCGCGGGCGTTTGCGGGGTTTATTCGGGAATGTCTGGCGAAGACGCCGTTTGCACCGGAGTCGGGATGAGGCAGTCCGTCCGCCCGATCGCGTCGATGGCAGGCGGCGTGTTGGTCGCGCGTTGGTCGCGCGCCCGGGCGGATGAGACATCGGGCGGGTATTACGCCTGCGCCGGCGACGAGCACGGCCCGGTCTTCCCGGCGGCCGGCAGCGTCGATGCTTTCCTGACGATCCAGGCTCGGCCGCCACGCGGCTGGCCGCACCGGCGCGCTCGACCGTCGCGGCGAGGGCATCGCGCGGGCTTCGAGACGGATCCGATCGGCGGCACGAGGAATGCATGCGGTCCGGTTCCTTCGTATCGGCATGCTTGAAATATTGCGATCGCCTGCTGCAAAAATGTCGAGGCACCAGCGCGGCGGCTGGATGCGCCTGCCTATCGCCGAAGCCCGTGGGGCAAGCGGCGCGAGCCCGCGTCGTGGCTTCTCGCGATGGGCATGAAGCTTGCGGAGCCGATGTCGTGACCATTCATGACGAGAACGCGACGATGCCGAAGATACCCGGAAAGCAAAACCATTGCGCCGCCGCCGCGGGTGTGGCCGTCGTGGGCGTGACGAACGCGGGCATGCCGCGCAGCGAGGCCGTCGATCAAACACGTCGTGCCGGCCGGTCCGTCACGGCGGGCGGCTACATCGTTCGCGATGACGGCATCCCCGGCTGTGTCCCGTACCGCAGCGCCACGCAAGGCAAGCCCCGCGCCCGCAACGATCACACGCGTGACGCTTCGCAGAGGTTCGACCCGCATCCGCATCGATGACCCCGCCGACCCGGCGTTTCGTCCAACTTCCCGCTCCGGTGACGGCACCGGAGGCGATCCATCGCGCCGGTCCGCGCCGGCCGCGTTCCCACGGCAAGGAGCCCTCATGATCGGCGTCGTGATTCCCGCCCACAACGAAGCCCGCCGGCTCGCGCGATGCCTGGCGGCGGCCGGCGCGGCCGCGCGGCACCCGGCGCTGCGCGGCGAGCCCGTGCGCATCGTGGTGGTGCTCGACAGTTGCACCGACGCGTCGCCGCGCATCGCCGCGCGCCATGGCGTCGAGACGGTCGCGGTGCAGGCGCGCAACGTCGGTGCCGCGCGTGCGGCCGGCGCCGACCTCCTGCTGCGTCACGGCGCCCGCTGGCTGGCATTCACCGACGCCGACAGCCGCGTGGCATCGGACTGGCTCGTCGCGCAGCTTTCGCTCGGCGCGGATGCCGTGTGCGGTACCGTGGCCGTCGACGACTGGCGGGGCCATCCGGCGAGCGTCGTCGAGACGTGGCGGCTTCGCTATCGCGACGCCGACGGCCATCGCCACGTGCATGGCGCGAACCTTGGCGTCAGTGCGCGGGCCTACCGCCGCGCGGGCGGGTTTCCGCCGCTCGCCTGCGAGGAGGACGTGGCGCTGGTGGCGCGGTTGACCGCCACCGGCGCGCGGATCGCCTGGAGCGCCGCGCCGCGCGTGACCACCAGCGCGCGCCTCGATCCGCGCGCGCGAGGCGGCTTCGGCGACACGCTCGCGGCCTGGGCGGGCAGGGGCCTCAACACGCTGCGCGGCGAGGGCGGCGCAGCGATGATCGAGCCGGCGCCGCTGGCCGACGGTGCCGCATGAGGCCGTCCATGCCTCGCGTCAGGCCCGGCCCCGAGATGCCGCGCCACGAAGCCGACGAGGCGCGCCCGGCCCGACGCGCGTCGGCGGGCCGCCAGCGTTCCCGCGCCGACGATGACGACGCGATGCCGGCGCTCCACGCCGATGCGCCGCTGTTCGTGGTGTCGCCGCATCTGGACGACGCCGTGTTCAGTTGCGCGTCGCTGGTCTCGACGCGCCCCGGCACGGTGGTCTGCACCGTGTTCGCGGGCACGCCGGAGCCGCCGCAATGCCGGCCGTGGGACGTGGCGGGCGGTTTCGCCGATTCCACGGCGGCCTTGCGCGAGCGCGTCCGTGAGGATGACGAAGCATTGAGGATCTGCGGCGCACGCGGCGTGCGGCTGCCGTTTCTCGACGGGCAGTACGGTCCGCCGCCCGGCGTGCGGACCCTGGCGCGCGCGCTGGCGGCGCAGTTGGCGCGCTGCCCCGGTGCCGTGCCGCTGGTCCCGCTCGGCTTGAACCATCCCGATCACCGTTGCGTGGCCGACGCGTGGCTGCTGCTGGCGCGGCGCCGGCGGCTGCGGACCTGGCTCGTGTACGAGGAGGCGATCCATCGCGGCGTAGCGGGCGTGACGGCCGCGCGCCTGCGCGAACTGGAGCGGGCGGGCTGGCGCGTCACGCCGCTCGACGCCGGCTGGTGCGCGGCGCGCGGGAGCGAGCCGGCCCGCGCCGTCAGGCGGCGCGCGATCGCGGCCTATGCGAGCCAGCTGCGTGCGTTCGGCGACGCGAGACTCACCGATCTCGACGCGCCCGAGCGCTACTGGCTCGCCGAGCGCCGCGATCGCATGCGCTGACGGCGCGGCCGGCGCCGTTGCCGCGGCATCAGCGCGGCGTGAGGTCCGAGGCCCTGGTGCTCCAGATATCGAGCAGGAAATCGGCGTCGGCCACGCGCGTGAGCGCATGCAGGCCGGCGCTGCGGGCGGCCCGCGCGAACAGCGCGTGGACCGCATCGCCGGTCAGCCGCATGTCGTCGGCGCCATGGCGCCAGTGGCAGCACGCCAGCGTGCCGTCGGTGTCGAGCGCTTCGCAGGCGAGCCGGGCCAGCCGCGCGCAGCGCGCGGCGTCGAGGTAATAGGCGAATTCGCTGATGACGATCAGATCGAAGCGGTCCTCGGGCCAGTCATCGGGCATCGTCAGCACCTCCACGGCGGCCTGCGCGAAGCCGGCGAGGCGCTCGCGCGCGAGCGCGGCGGCGCTGGGGGCGAAGTCGGCGCACCGCAGCGTCTCGCAGCGCGGTGCGAGCCACGCCGACAGTTCGCCGTTCGCGCAGCCGGGCTCGAAGCCGCGCCGATAGTGCTGCCGCGGCAGCGCGGCCAGCATCAGCGCGCGCTTGCGCGCCTCGTACCAGCTCGTGCGGTAGTGCCACGGGTCCGCATGCTGCGCGAACATCGCCTCGAAATGGTTGAGTTGGGCGCGGTGGATTTCCCGTTCGTCAGCCTCGGCCATCGTGCGTCCCCTCAAAGGCGCCACGGCGCGGGCTCGTTCGCGACGGCTGCGCCGAGCGCGGCCAGATCGCGTTCGGCATGGCTTTGGCGCAGAAACACCGGCAGGTCGGCCGCCATCTGCGCGAACCAGCGGTCGCGGCACAGCGGGCCGGCGCCGAGGCCGTGCGCGGCGGCGCGCAGTACGACTTCGGCCGCGGCCTCCACCGCGCCGCGCACGCGCAGCGCGAGCGCCATGGCATCCGCCCCGGGGCTGGCATCGATCTGCTGCGACGCCTCGCGCAGCAGCGCGCGGGCGCTGGACAGCGCGACGTCGGCGGCGCCCAGGTGGGCGCGCAGATGCGGATCGTCGCGCCGCGCGGCGGCGTCGCGCAGGCGGGTGGCCAGCGCCGCCGCCGCGCCGTACCAGCACGCGGCGATGCCGGCGCCGCCGTGCCAGAAGCCGGGACGCTCCAGATAGGCGCCGCTCGCGCCGACCAGCCGCGCGCGCGCGTTGACCAGATCGATCTCGACGCTCTGCGTGGCGCGCATGCCGAGCGCCTCCCAGCCACGCTCGCTGACCGTCACGCCGGGCTGCCGCATTGAAACCAGCGCCAGCTCGTCGCGCCCGTCCGCGCCGACGCAGGTGACGAGCGCCGCGTCCACGAAACGCGCCCCCGAGCACCACGGCTTGCTGCCGGTGAGCCGCACGTAGCGGCCTTCGGGGCGCGTCGCGGGCGTAAGGTCGTGGCCCAGGTCGTGCGCGACGATGCGCAGCTCGTCGCGCGGCGCGCGCGCGGCCCAGACCGCGAGCAGACCGCAGTCCGGGGCCGGCTCGGTGCCGAGCTCGTCGAGGATCGCGCGCGCGTCGGCATGGGCCTCGTAGATCTTCACGAGCGGCAGGTCGAGCGCGGCCAGCTCGGCCAGGAAGCGCCAGCGCGCGAGCGTGTGGCCGCCGCCGGGGCGCGGCAGCGACGGGCAGGCGGCGGCCACGCGGCGGGCGGCGACGGCCAGCGAGGTGTCGTCGAGCGGCAGCGTCAGGCCGTCGAGCAGCGCCTCGGGGTGCACGGCATGCGCGGCCGGCATGCGGGCCGCGGGCGGGACGGCACCGGGCGCCTGCCGCTGCGCGCTTCGCGGGCCGGAGGGGGGGCGTTCCGGAGTGGTCGGCGTCATCGCGGGTTCCTCGTCAACAAGGGAGTGAAGGGGGAGGCCGATGCCGCGGCGCGGCGAACGGCGCTTTTTCGGGGTGTCCCGGCGCGCCGGACGAACCCGTCGCGAGCGGGTTTCCGGCCGTCGCCGAAGCGTCGGCGCCCGACGCCGCAGGAATGCCAAATGCCCGCATCGAACGCGCCTCGTCAGGTCGGGGCGACGATGCGCACCGGAATCGACTTCGCGCCCGGCACCTTGCTGCCCTTCGCGTGATGCCAGAGCGGCAGCAGCGGATTGCATTCCGGGTAGTAGCCGGCCACGCAGCCGCGCGGAATGTCGTAGGGCACCAGTTTCAGGCCCGCCACGCGCCGCTCGATCCCGTCGTCGGCGACGGTCTGCAGCGTGATGCGCCGGCCTGCCTCGAGCCCGTGCGCGGCGATGTCGTCGCGATGCATGAAGAGCACCATCCGGTCGCCGTAGACGCCGCGAAACCGGTCGTCGAGGCTGTAGATCGTGGTGTTGAACTGGCTGTCGCCGCGCATCGTCATCAACCGCAGCACGCCGGGGCCGCCCGCGGCCATGTCGGGGTCCGCCCCGAGCGATTCGACCATCGCGAATTCGGCCTTGCCGCTCGGTGTCTGCCAGCGCCGCTCGCGAGCCGGCAGCGGCCGGGCGAAGCCGCCGGGCGTCCACATCCGCGCGTCGAAATCGTGGAAGATGTCCGGATAGGTCAGCGCGATCGCCTCGCGGACCAGCCGGTAGTCGTTGCGCCAGGCGCTCCACGGCACCGTGCTGCGCGCGCCGAGCGTGGCCGCGGCGAGTTCCGCGACGATGAACGGCTCGGAGCGCAGCGCGTCGCCGGCCGGCTCGACCACGCCGCGCGAGCCGTGCATGCGGCCGGTGCTGTCCTCCATCGACACGGCCTGCTCGCCGCCCGCCTGCCGGTCGATCTCGATGCGGCTCAGGCACGGCAGCAGATACGAGGCCCGGCCCGGCAGCAGGTGCGTGCGGTTCAGCTTGGTGGCGACGTTCACGGTCAGCTTCAGCGCCCGCCAGGCCGGTTCGATGCGGCCGCGGTCGGGCACCGAGCGGACCAGATTGCCGCCGAGGTTGAACACCGCGTCGACGCGTCCGTCGATCATCGCCTCGAACGCCTCCACCACGTTCATGCCGGTCTCGCGCGGCGGCTCGAAGCGGAACTGGCGGCCCAGCACGTCGAGCGGCGCGAGCTCGGGCTTCTCGGTGATGCCGACGGTGCGCTGGCCCTGCACGTTCGAATGGCCGCGGATCGGCGAGACGCCGGCGCCGGGCTTGCCGAGGTTGCCGCGCAGCATCAGGAAGTTGCAGATCATCCGCACGTTCTGCACGCCGAGCCGGTGCTGCGTGATGCCCATCCCGTAGTGGACGATTACCGCGTTCGCGCGCACGTAGAGAGCGGCGGCGCGCTCGATGTCGGCGCGCGCGAGCCCGCTCTCGCGCTCGATCGCATCCCAGCCGGTCTCGCGCATCTGCCGCGCGAACGCATCGAAGCCGTGCGTGTGGGCCTCGATGAACGCCACGTCGAGCACGCGCGGCTCGCCCGCGGCGAGCGCCGCGTCGTCGGCCGCGATCACGGCCTTGCAGAGCCCGGCCAGCACGGCGCCGTCGCCGCCGATCCGCAGCTGGTGGTACTGCGTCGAGATCTGCGTGTCGCCCGGCGTCAGCATCTCGCGCGGCGACTGCGGGTTCGCGAAGCCGACCAGGCCCGGCTCGCGCAGCGGGTTGAACGTGACGATCGGCACGCCGCGGCGGCGCGCGTCCTGCAGCGGGTGCAGCATGCGCGGGCTGTTGGTGCCGACGTTGTGGCCGAAGAAGAACATCAGGTCGGTCTGCTCGAAGTCCTCCAGGCCGATGGTGCCGACGCCGACGCCGATCGACGCCTTCAGGCCGACGCTGCTGCTCTCGTGGCACATGTTCGAGCTGTCGGGCAGGTTGTTGGTGCCGTACTGGCGCGCGAACAGCTGCAGCATGTAGGAGGTTTCCAGCGAGGCGCGGCCCGAGGTGTAGAACACCGCGCGGGCCGGTTCGGTGGCGCTCAGTTCGCGGCCGATCTCGTCGAACGCCTGCTGCCAGCTCACCGGCAGGTAGCGGTCGCTGGCTGCGTCGTAGCGCAGCGGCTCGGTGAGCCGGCCGGCCGCCTCGAGATCGTGGTCGTGCCAGGTTTCGAGTTCGGCCAGCGTGTGCGCGGCGAAGAAATCGGCGTCGATGCGCTTCGAGGTGGCGTCCCAGGCGGTCGCCTTCGCACCGTTCTCGCAGAACTCGAACGGATGCGGGCCGGCCGGCTTCGCCCACGAGCAGCTCACGCACATGAAGCCGTCGGGCTTGTTCTGCCGCATCAGCGCGGCGCCGCCCTTGCGGATCGCGTGTTCGCTCGCGAGGATCGAGACCACCGCCTTCATCGATCCCCAGCCGCCCGCCGGACGGGGATAGGCCTCGTTGCGGTGTTCCGGATCGGCGTCGAGCTGGCCGTCGTGCGTGGCGTGATCGTGGGTGTCGTGCATGATCGATGCTCCCTGGACAGGTTCGGCCGGCACGGTTCAACCGTGGACCGGGCAGCCGTTGAAGCGCTCGCGAAACGCCGCGGACTGTTCGTAGGCCGGGCGGCGCACGCGCATCACGCCGCCGATCGGCCGGTGCGCGGCGAGTCCGTGCCACGGGCTGAACGACATGCCGTCGTCGATCGCGGCCGAGCGCGCGTCGCTCCAGCCCGGCTGCGCGGCGACGCGGACGGTCGCGACGGTTACATATGGGCTCAGGTCCTCGGGCCAGACCACCGAGGCGTCCTCCACCGGCATTCGCTCGATGTCGGTCGCCAGCTGCGCGCGCAGCTCCCAGACGCCGCCGTGGCGCGCGAAGAACGCTTCCACCTCGTCGCGCAGCGCGTCGGGGCGATCCTTCAACTCGACCGGCGCGTCCTTGAGCGCGACCAGCTCCGGCGACACCGGCACCATGGCCAGCTTCGCGAAGTACGGCCCGTAGAGGCACGGCGCGCAGGTGTAGAAGGTCTCGCCGAGAATGTGGGTGGCCGGGTGGCCGCCGAGATTCTTCAGCGTCGCGCTTTGCGCGCCGAGCGCCTCGATCGCGCGCTCGGCGCCGCGCATCACGGCCGACAGCGCCTTCTTGCCGCCCGGCGCGCGGTCGGTCGTCTTCGACAGCATCTTCAGGCTGCGCACGAAGGCCTTGGGGGTGGGCGCGGCGAAGGCCGGCGCGTTGACCATCACGAAGTCCTGGGTGGTCAGCGCCTCGCTGCCGGGCAGCCGTTCGCCGTCGACGTCGGCGATCTTCAGCGCGAGGCCGCGCGGCGTCGACACCGCGTCGTCGAGCAGGTCGCCCGGGTTGGTGGACAGGCGCAGCGTCACGCGATAGCTGCCGCGGCGCGCGAACACGCCGTGCGCGAGTGCCGGCGGCAAGCTGCCGGCCACCGTCAGCTCGCCGTCCAGCAGGCCGTGGCTCTTGGCGTGCACGCTGCGCACCGCGTGGCCGTAGTCGTTCGCGGTGATCGTCTGGATGTGGTTCAGCGCGTCGATCAGCTCGCGCACCGTGTCGGCTTCGTCTTCGGGAATCTGCTCGAACATCGGGTCGAACGGCAACGGCTCGATCGTCAGCAAGGGAACGGTCATCGGGAGCTCCGCGTGGCGGGTGGGATGCGTCATGGCGCAAGCGGCGTGCCCGGTGGTGCCGCCCGCCCGCAGCGCGGCTGCGCGCCGCGAAGCGCGTGGCGGGGGTGGCGCGGTGCGCGCAACCGGGCGGTGCGGTTTGTAGAAAGGTGTGACCCCCGATCTCGTCGACAGGGCGCGTCGCGCGACGCCATGGCGATGCGCCTCGCCTGCGCGCGGCGGGCCGGGTTCGAAGGGAACGTTTTTTTCTTCTTCAAACTCCGAAGCCGAGCAACGAGGGGCGGGTCATGCGGACGGCCGCGGTCCGGATTGAAATTATGGATAGCACGCTATGGAGGTGGGCGGCCGACGCACGATCCGGCGGATCGAAGCGCCGGTTCGACATGCGCGTGCCGGGCTTGCGATCGGTTGCCGGCACGGCCGGCCTCGGGGCGGGGTTGCCGAACACCCGGCGGATCGAGGCCGATGCGCGAACCGGAACGCCCTTGACTGGCTGGTGGGAACGTGCGGGCCCGCAAGTCACACTTCGGAAACCACAATACACATTCTCGGCACGCTTTATTTGCTGATCGGCCGCATGATAGGAAACACGTAACAAAGGAAAGGACGGTATGAACGCCATTCACGCCACCCGCTGTTCGCCCAGGACATTCCGGCGGCCCGACGATCAGGCAATCCGGGTGCTCGTGGTTGACGACCATGCCGACGCGGCCGAAGCGACCGCCTTGTACCTGTCGGTGGTGGGATACGACGTGCGGTATGTGACGACGGCGCATGCCGCCGTTGACGCTGCCGCGCAGCATGCGCCCGCGATCGTGCTGCTCGACATCAACATGCCGGACAAGAACGGCTTTGTCGTCGCGGGGGAACTGCGTGCGCTTGACGTCACCGCACCCGCAATCCTGATCGCCTATACGTCGGACGAGTGGGCCGCCATCCGCGAGCCCGCCGCAAGTGCCGGATTTGACGGGTATTTCCGCAAGGCCTCGGAGCTGTCGGCACTGTTGAGCCTGATGACGTCGTATGCGGTGGACGACGCCGTCGAACTCGGGGCCGCCGTCAAATCGTCATGAGCGCGGTACCTCGATGGTGAGGACGGTAGCGCCGGGATCCGCGGATTGGACCGTGGTCCGCCCCGTGCAGGGGGACCCGCCGAACGACGTTGCGTCCCGATGTTGCGCTCGCCGTGAACGGCTCGAACCGGCGGGGATTGCGTCACCGTCAGTTCGCGAGCCTGTTGTAGATGGTTTTCAAACTGACGTCCAAGGTTTCGGCGGCCCGCGACTTGACGCCACCATGATGGGCAAGCGTCGCGGATATCAGGCGGCGATCCATTTCCTCGAGCGCGGTTCCGAGCGGCACCGTGACGACCTGGTCGCCCGTCGTCGCGCCTATCGACAACTCTTCCATGACAGGCATCGGTAGCGAATCGATCACGTCGCCGCTGCAGAAGATCGCCGCGCGCTGGACCAGGTTCCGTAGCTCCCGGACATTGCCGCGCCATGTCCTGCCTTCCAGGTCGGCAATGGCCGTGGGCGAGAACGCGAGGCGGCTACCGGTTTCCTGATTGATTGCCGCGAGAAACGCATTGGCCAGCAGCACGACATCGCGGCCGCGGTCACGAAGCGGCGGCAGCGCGATGGGGTAGACGTTGATCCGGTGATAGAGATCCGCCCGCAGCGCTCCCGATTCGATGGAAGCCTCCGGGTCCCGATTCGTCGCGGCGATGATGCGCACGTCGACGTCGATTTCGCGCGTTCCCCCCAGCCGCACGATCCTCCCTGTCTCGAGCACGCGAAGAAAGCGAACCTGCAACTCGGTCGGCATTTCGGTGATCTCGTCGAGAAACAGCGTGCCGCCGTGGGCGCGCTCGAAAAAGCCCTTATGCTCGCGCTCCGCGCCAGTGAAGCTGCCGCGTTCATGGCCGAACATTTCACTTTCGATGAGATTGGGCGGAACCGCGCCACAGTTGATCCCGACGAACGCGCCATGACGGCGATCGCTGAATTCGTGGATCGTTTGAGCGGCGACTTCCTTGCCGGTACCGGACTCGCCGGTGAGGAGCACGGACGCGCCGGTGGCTGCAACACGTGCGATCGAGTCGTAGACGGTCAGCATCGGTGGAGAGTCGCCCAGCATCCGGCCGAATCTGCCGGATTTCCTGAGTTCCTCGGCCAGGCCCGTGATGTCGGCAACGGGCGACCCCCGTCGAGATACCTGGGAGAGAAGCTGCTGTAGCCGCTCGATGTTGAGAGGCTTGACCAGGTAATCGGTTGCGCCCGCACGGATCGCGCTGATCGCGGAATCAAGCGAAGCGTGGCCGGTCGCGACGACGAAGTCGCAACCTGCGGGAGCCGAGTCGAACAGCAGCATGCCGCTGCCGTCCGGCAGCATCAGATCGCACAGAATCAGATCGGGCCGGCGCGAGGCAAGACACGCGCGGGCTTCGTCGATCGAGGCGGCGGTATCGCATGTCACGCCCAGCACGTCGGCGAGCGCGGCCAGCGAGGCGCGCGTTTCGAAGTCGTCGTCTACGACCAGGATGTGGGGCACGGGCTTCCTGTGAGTGGATGTTTATCGCGAGCACGCCCCGCATGCATCTTCGGGCCTGTCGTCGAACGCTGCGACGCGAATACCCGGAAGATCGGTGACGTCATGACGTCGATCTTCAGCATAAGTCGTTCCCACAGCGAATTCGTCAAGGCGTGAAAGCTCGGTTGGGAAATGCTGATGGAAAGCGGAGCACGTGTTGGCTTCCGGTATTGTCGGAAGTGATTCGGGATTCCATTCGCCAGATAGTCGTTTCTTTCCGGAGCGGTTGCGGGAAAACCGGGCTTCATCGGGGCGGGAAGCGCCGTGAAGACGGCTGCCTTCACATGGCAGCGCCGATCGCGAAACGATGCGCGTCGGGTGCGGCAGCACGCGCTTTCTGCAACGTTTGTAAATCGCGCTGACCGTGACGCCGGCGGTCGTGTTCGATTTCACCTGGCGGCGGCGATCTTCTCGCTCCCGACAGCTGGAACACCGATTGCCTGATCCGCACCAAGGCGCCGTTCATGGCGTGCCGTATTCCCGTCCCATGAAGGAGAACAGCATGAAGGCAATCGTTTTTCACGGCATCGGCGACATTCGGCTCGACACCGTGCCGGACCCCGGCATCCGCCAGCCCACCGACGCGATCGTGCGGATCACGGCCAGCGCGATCTGCGGCACGGACCTGCACATGGTGCGCGGGACCTTGGGCGGCATGCGCGAGGGCACCATCCTCGGCCACGAAGCGGTGGGGGTGGTCGAGGCCGTCGGCAGCGACGTGCGCAACTTTCGCGCGGGCGACCGCGTGCTGGTGCCGTCGACGATTTCATGCGGCGCCTGCGTCTACTGCCGCGCAGGCTACACGTCCCAATGCGACACGGCCCATCCCGGCGGCATGCGCGCCGGCACGGCGTTCTTCGGGGGGCCGAAGGCGGCGGGCAGCTTCGACGGCCTGCAGGCCGAGTACGCGCGCATCCCGCACGCCAACGCGAGCCTGATCAAGCTGCCCGACGCCATCGACGACGATCGCGCCATCCTGCTGTCGGATATCTTTCCGACCGCCTGGTTCGGCGCGGAGCTCGCCGAGATACGCCACGGCGACACGGTGGCCGTGCTCGGTGCCGGGCCGGTGGGCCAGTTCGCGATCGCGAGCGCGCGGCTGCAGGGCGCCGGTCGCGTGATCGCGATCGACCGCGTGGCCTCGCGGCTCGACATGGCGCGCGCGCAGGGGGCGGAAAGCGTCGACTTCGATCGCGACGACCCGGTGGAGACGGTGCTGAGGCTCACGGGCGGGATCGGCGTGGATCGCGTGATCGACGCGGTGGGGGTGGACGCGATCCGCTATCCGTCCGCCGCGGCCGACCCCGCGCAAGCCGGCGCGTTCGACGCGGAACTCGACGCCGTGGCGCCGGAGCGCCATCCGGACGGTGCCAACTGGGTGCCGGGCAACGGGCCGTCGCAGGCGCTGACGGCGGCCACGCAGATGGTCGCGAAGGCGGGCACGATCGGCATCGTCGGCGTGTATCCGCCGCAGTTGCGCGTGTTTCCGATCGGCGAGGCGATGAACCGGAATCTCACGCTCAAGATGGGCAACTGCAACCACCGCACGATCGCGCCGCGGCTCGTCGAACTGGTGGCCGGCGGCACGTTCGATCCGCTGTCGGTGCTGACGCAGCGCGAACCGTTGATGAGCGCGATCGATGCCTACCGGATGTTCGATACGCGCGAGCCCGGCTGGATCAAGGTGAAACTGGAGCCCTCGGCCGGACCGCGCTGAGCCGGCGCCCGCCCGGCGCGCCGCGATGCGGTACGCTCCTTGCGGCACCCGGGAAGCGATAACGCCACGCCTGACAAGGAGGCACGATGAACCCGTTGAACGCTGCCGTGATCCAGATTCCCCCGATGCCCGATCCGGACCCCGGCGACCTGCCCGGGCAGGACGACCTGCCCGACCTGCCGCCCGAACCGTTACGCGATCCGCAGCGGGTGCCGCCGCTGCCCGTCAATGGTCCCGCCATCCGGTGTCCGGCTCCCGGCCTGGCGGGGCGCGGTGCCCACGCGAGGTGCCCGACGCCATGACCGATCAACGCGAGATGTCCCGGAACGCGCGCCGCGGCAGGCGGCAGGGCGGGGCATGGCTGCGTCACGCGGCCGTCTGTTTTCTGGTCGCGACGATTGCCGGGGTACGCGGCTTCGGCGCCCATGACATGCCGGCCGGCGCCGCGGCGGCGGCGCAGGTCGTCTCGGTGGCGGGGTTCGCGGCCTGCGTGGCGCTGTTCGTCATGGCCGTGCGCCGGCGGCGAACCTGACCGGCACGCCGCAAGCTCGCCGGGCGCGCGCACCGGATGGTCGCCAGTCCCGCCTTGCCTGACGCATCATTCCCCGAACACCCTTCGCGCCGGCCAGTGTCACGGTCGTCGATGGCGAGGTCTCGCGCTGGAAAACGCGCGATCCGCCAGGCCGATCTTCCATGCGCGACTCGCTCGCCGGCCACGTGTCGCGGTCGCTCCCAGGTTTTTGCGCACGATGCGCTGGCGTGCGTCGCAAATTGTTCTATAACCCCTATATCCGAGAGACGGGGGCGGGCTGGATCGCGTCCGGTGCCGCCGGCATGCCGCATACGCTTTTTCACAAAGCAGACCTGTGTCCCTGAAGGCTGGCCGCGCCTGAGGGCAGTGCTGGTTGCCTGTTTCGAACCCGCCTGCATCGAGAGCACCCGTTATGAGTCTGCCGGTTTTCATAGAAACCCATATCGAAGCCCTGATCGACGACTGGGCACGGCATGCAGCCAGTCTCGTTGAAGGGCGTAGCCGCCTTTCGACCACCGAATTGCGCAATTCGGCCCGCCGCATCCTCATCGAGGTCGCGGCGAACATGCGAAAGGCGCAGACCGCCGTCCAGCAGGAAGACAAATCCCACGGCGCCAAGCGTGAACTCGATCAGGCGCTCGATTCCGTCTCGGTGCTGCACGCCGACGACCGTCTCGCGCAGGGATTCGATCTCAACGAAGTGATCGCCGAATATCGCGCCCTGCGCGCGAGCGTGCTGCGTCGCTGGGAGCAGGGCGGTGCGGCGGGGCCGCTGGCGTTCCAGGAGATGATCCGCTTCAACGAGGCGATCGATCAGGGCATCACCGAGTCGGTGCGCCAGTTCTCGCAGCGCACCGAGCGGATCCGCGACCTGTTTGCCGGCGCGCTCGCGCATGACCTGCGTTCGCCGCTCGGGGTCGTGCTGATCTCGGCCGAGATCCTGCTGCACGACGACACGCTCGCGCCGTCCAGCCGCCACGCGGCGGTGTACGCGCAGCGCAGCGGCCTGCGCATCAAACGGATGATCGACGATCTGCTGGTCTTCACGCGCACGCGGCTCGGCGACGCGATGCCGATCGACGTCTCGCCGCAGGACATGGGGCGCCTCTGCCACGACGCGTGCGACGAGATCCGCCTGCTGTTCGCGGAAACGGTGATCGACGTGGACTGCGCGGGCGAACTGGTCGGCACCTGGGATGGCGGCCGCGTCGGGCAGCTGCTGTTCAACCTGCTGTCCAATGCCGCCCGCTACGGCACCGGCGAGATCGGCGTCGAGGTGCGCGGCGGCGGCGGCTGGGTGACGCTGGCGATATCGAACCCGGGAGAACCGATCCCGGCGCCGGCGCTGCCCACGCTGTTCGATCCGCTCACGCGTGCCGACTCCGTGCCGCGCCGCGCCGGCATGGCCGCCGGCATCGGGCTCGGGCTGTATATCTGCCGCTGCATCGCGACGGCCCACGGCGGCACGATCGACGTGGTGTCGGACACGCGCGGCACGCGCTTCACGGTGCGCCTGCCGCTCGATGCCGCCGCAGCCGGGACGGCGCCGTCGCCGCCCGGCGGCGGTGCCGTGTGAAGCGGGGACGCGTATCACGGGCTGCCTTGGGCGTTCAGCGATGGATCGCCGCGCGCAGTGCCTGCACCTCGCGGGTGGCGACCGGCGCCGCGCGGTTGCTCCACGCGCCGCGCACGAAGCTGACCACGTCGGCGATCTCGGCCGATGAAAGCCTGCCGGCCATCGCGGGCATGGCGCGCGAGTCCCGCGCCGGATCCGGTGGGCCGGGCGGCGGGACGTAGCCCTCGACCACGATGCGGATCGCGCTGGTCGCATCGTCCGCGACGACGACCGGATTGCCGTCCAGCGGCGGCGCCCGGCCGCCGCGACCGCCGCCGTCGGCACCGTGGCAGCGCGCGCAGAAGCTCGCGAAGAGTCCCGCGCCGGGCACCTGCCGGCCGCCCGATGTGGCCGGGCCGGCGGGCGTCGCGCGCGGCAGGCCGATCGCGAACGGATTGGCCGCGGCAGTCGGTTGCGCGGGCAACGACTTCAGATAGACGGCGATGGCGCGGCGATCGCCGTCGGTCAGGCGCGAGGTGCTTTCCGTCACCACCGGCGCCATCGCGCCGAACGCGGCGCCGCCACGCGCGTGTCCGGTCGCGAGGAAGGCCGCGATGTCGTCGGCGGACCAGCGGCCGAGGCCGTCGCGAGGCGCTGCGGTCAGGTTCGGCGCGAACCAGTGGTCGTTGAGTCCGCCCGTGAGGTAGGCCCGGCTGTCGTCGCCGTAGCCGCGTTCGTTGTAGGCCGGGCCGCGCGGCGTATGGCAGGCGCCGCAATGGCCCGCCCCCTGCACGAGGTAGGCGCCGCGATTCCACTCGGCCGAATGCGCGGGCGACGGCACGAACCGCGCGTGATTGCCGAACAGCGCGCTCCACACCGCCAGCCCCCAGCGCTGATCGAACGGGAACGGCAGCCGCGTGGCCGGGACCGCGTTCGACGCGGGCGCCACGCCCTGCATCAGATAGGCGTAGAGCGCCGCGGTGTCGGCGTCGTTGAGCTTCGCATAGGAGGCGTAGGGCATGGCCGGATACAGGCGCGCGCCGTCCGCGCGCACGCCGCGACGCAGCGCGGCATCGAACTGCTCGTAGCTGTAGCGGCCGATGCCGTGGACCGGATCGGGCGTGATGTTGGGCGCGTAGATCGGCCCGAACGGCGAGTTGACGGGCAGGCCGCCCGCCAGCGGCCGGCGGTCGGCGCCGTCGTGGCAGGCCGCGCAGTCGGCCGCCGTGGCCAGGTAGCGGCCGCGCTCGATCCGGGCCGCTTGCGCTCGGCTCGGGTCGGGACCGAGCACGCCTGGTGGCGACGCCGTGACCGGCGCGGGAGCGGGCGCGCTCGCCGAGGCGGCCTCGACCGGCCCGACAGGCCGCGCCGGCTGATGGCAGCCGAACAGCCCGCCCGCGATGAGCCAGGCAATCGCTGTGCGGGGCAGCGACGCGGTGCCGGATGCGGCGCGCTTCACCATGATGCGCAGGGCTCCACGAAGTACACCGCGATGCCGGTAAACACGAGGCCGATCGTGAAGCCGAGCGCGGCCAGCAGCCCGCATCGCGCGAGAAACTGCCGGCCGCCGTCGGGTTCGCCGCGCGGCGCCCGACCGGCCGGGTCGGTCGCGCGCAGCACCGTGCGCCCGACCCAGGCGACGCAGCCGAGCGCCAGCACGAACGCGATCGCGGCCAGCGCGGCCAGCGTGGCGCCGAACGGCAGCCGGTGCGCGAGCGCGGGCCCCACGCCATGCGTATCGCAGACGGTGGCGGCGAGCGTCTCCGAGCCCAGCATCTGCAGGCCCCAGAGCGCGGGCGCGCCGAGCAGGCCGGCCGCCACCGGCATCCAGCGCAGCAGTCGCGCACGCGATGGCGGGGGCGGCCTCATCCCGCGCTCCTCAGCCACCAGGGCGTGAGTGTCAGGGCGGTGAAAATGAACAGCCAGACCACGTCGACGAAATGCCAATACAGCGCGCCGACCTTCAGCGCGGCATGGCGGCGGCCGTCGAACGCGCCCAGGCCGGTCCAGACCGCGAGCATCGCCAGCATCAGCAGGCCGGCGAATACGTGGGCCAGGTGGAAACCGGTGATCGTGAAGTAGAGGCTGCCGTACAGATGCGTGGCGGGACCGTAGGCGCGCTCATGCCATTCGTGCAGCTGGACGAGCGCGAACGCGGTGCCGAGCATCAGCGCCAGCGCCAGCATCGTCACCGCGCGCCAGCGGCGGCCGGCGCGCACGGCGCGTTCGGCGAGCCAGACGAAGCCGCTGCTCGACAGCAGCACGACGGTGTTGACGGCCGGCGTCGCAAGCTTCGGCGGTCCGTCGGGCGGCCAGACGGCGTGGGTCTGCGACTGCAGGTAGAAATAGCAGAACAGCAGGTAGCCGAACAGGCCGGCCTCGGTGACGATCAGCGTGACCACGCCCCACCAGCCGCTCGCGTGCTCGCCGGTGCTGCCGACCGGCAGCGGCGTCTCGCAGGGCGCGGGCGCGCCGGCGGGCAGCCCGGCCGGCGCGGGCGGCGGGCGGCCCGCGCCGGCGTGCGATTCGGGGGCCGCCGGGCCGCGCGCCCGCTGCCCGAGGGACCCGCGCGGCCACAGCCAGAACCCCAGCGCCGCCGCGCAGCCGGCCGTCGCAAGCGCCGCGAGCGCGGGCGAGCGCACCAACATCGCCGCGCCGAGCGCGGTGGCGAGCAGCGCCAGCACGAGCGGGACGCAGCTGTCGTCGGGCATCTTCAGGATCGCGTCCGGCTGCGCGGCCAGCGGCGTGACCGCCAGCGCCTCGCGGCCCTCGCGCAGCCGGTAGCCGACGCGCAGGCTCGAGCGCCGCGGCGCGTCGGCCGGTTCCCACATCGGATGGCGCGAGCCGATCAGCGGCAGCGTCGCGAAGTTGTAGGCGGGCGCCGGCGACGGCACCGACCACTCGAGGCCGGGCGCGTCCCACGGGTTCGCGTCGGCGCGCCGGCCGCGCCGCGCGCTCACGAGCGCGTTGGCGACGAACATCAGCGTGCCGATGCCGAACACGAATGCGCCGATCGTCGTCAGCAGGTTCGAGGTGTTCCAGCCCATGTCGGGCGGATAGGTGTAGATGCGGCGCGGCATGCCCAGCAACCCGGAGACGTGCATCGGAAAGAAGCCGAGGTTGAAGCCGATCGCGATCACCCAGAACGTGGCGCGGCCGAACCGCTCGTGCATCAGGCGGCCGGTGAACTTCGGGAACCAGTAGGTGATGCCGCCCAGCACCGGGAACACGTTGATGCCGAGCAGCACGTAGTGCAGGTGCGCGACCACGAAGTAGGTGTCGGTGAGCTGCCAGTCGAGCGGCACGGCGGCCGTCATCACGCCCGACACGCCGCCCACCGTGAACATCAGCACGAAGCCGGCGAAGTAGAGGAACGGCGTGCGGAACACCGGCCGTCCGGTCCAGATCGTCGCGATCCAGGCGAACACCGCCACCGCGCTCGGGATCGAGATCAGCATGCTGGCCGCGCCGAAGAACGCCAGCGCGAGCGGCGTGATGCCGGTGGCGAACATGTGATGCACCCAGACCTCGAAGCCCACCAGCATGGTGGCGACGGTCGAGACGGCCACCGCCTCGTAGGCCACCAGCGGGCGCCGGCAGAAGGTGGGCAGCGCATCCGAGACGATCCCCATGGCCGGCAGCACCACCACGTACACCCACGGATGCGCGAACATCCAGAACAGGTGCTGCCAGAGCAGCGGCCGGCCGTCCTGCGCGACGTCGAAGAAGTGAGTGCCGGCGTTGCGGTCCATCCAGAGCAGGAAGAACGCGAGGCTCACCGACGGCACCGCGAGCAGATTCGCGACCGAGGCCGTCAGCGTGCCCCAGACGATGATCGGCAGGCGGTCCACCGACATTCCATGCGCGCGCATGCGCAGCAGCGTGACGACGAAGTTCGCCGCGCCGCCGGTGGTCGAGATGCCGAGCAGGATCATGCCGATCGCGTAGATGTCGATGTTCACGCCGCGGCTGTAGTCGAGCGAGGCGAGCGGGACGTAGTTGAACCAGCCCGCGTCGGGCGCCGCGCCGAGCGGAAAGCTCGCGTACAGGAACAGGCCGGCGAACAGGAACGACCAGTACGAGAACGCGTTCAGGCGCGGGAACGCCATGTCGCGCGAGCCGAGCATCAGCGGCCAGAGATAGTTCGCGAAGCCCGACAGCACGGGCAGCGCGTAGAGAAAGATCATCGTCACGCCGTGCATCGTGAACAGCGCGTCGTACTGCTGCGGCGTGAGCACGGTGGAATCGGGCCGCGCGAGCTGCACGCGCATCAGCAGCGCCTCCGCGCCGCCGGCCAGCAGGAACGCGAACGCGGTCACGATGTAGCGCAGGCCGATGCGCTTGTGATCGACGGTGCCGAGCCAGCCGCGCAGGCCGGGCGGCGATTCCCACAGTTGCGCGAGCGCCTCGGCGTCGGGCGAGCCGGGCGCGATCTCGCCGACCTCGGGAATCCGGGCGAGCGGCGGCGGCCGGGTGTCGGCGGGGGGACGAGTGGAAGGAGGGGAGGCCATGGTCGGCTCAGCGCAGGGTGGCGAGATAGGCGGCGAGCGCGTCGGCGTCGCCGGCGCCGAGCGCGATCGACGGCATCGCGCTGCCGGGCTTGAGCTGCTGCGCTTGCGCGATCCAGCGGCGCAGGTTGGCGGGCGTGTTGGGCAACGCGCCGGCCGCGAGCAGCCGGCGCGAGCCCAGGTGCGTGAGATCGGGCCCGGCGGTGCCGGCCGCCTCGCTGCCGCGGATCGCGTGGCAGCCGGCGCAGCGCGCCGCGAACACGGCCTGGCCGCGTCGCGCGTCGGCCGCGCGCGGCGCCTCGGCCGGCCGGCGCTGCGCGGCGAGCCACGCGCGGTAGGCATCGGGCGGCTGCGCGATCACCTCGAACGCCATGTGCGCATGCTGCACGCCGCAGTATTGCGAACACTGGCCGCGGTAGACGCCGGGCTGGTCCGCCTGCAGCCACTGGCGGTTGGTCTGGCCGGGAATGGCCTGCGTCTTGCCGGCCAGCTGCGGCACCCAGAACGCGTGGATCACGTCGGCGCTGTGCAGTTCGACCAGCACGGGCTCGCCGACCGGAATGTGGATCTCGTTGGCGGTCACCATCGCGGCGCCGTTCGCGCCGTCCGCGTCCGGATAGGCGACGCGCCACCACCAGTCGTAGGCGGTCACCACGATCGTCAGCGCCGGCGGACGCGGCGGCGCGGCCACCACGCCGAGCACGCGCAACATCGCCACCATCGCCGCGAACAGCAGCACCGTCGAGACGATCGTGCCGCTCACCACCATCGTCAGGCCGCCGCGCCCGTCGCGCCGGCCGCGGCGCCAGATCGCCAGCGCCAGCAGCACGGCGATCACCACGCACACGCCCGCCGTCAGCGCGATCAGGGCCCAGCCCAGCACCAGCACCGGCCGCGCGGCCGGCCCCGCCGCGTGCGCGACATAGGCGAGCGGCAGCGCGTCGTGGCCGGTCTGGTCCGCGACGGCGCACGCCGGCAGTCCCGCGGCGAAGCCGCCGACGGCGGCGTACCGGGCGGCGCTGCGCAGCGACTCGGCGGACTCCGCACGCGGCCTGCGCCTCGCGGGACGGCGGGCGGCGAGCGCGGACGGACCGGCGGCCGGCGTGGACGCGCGGCGCGCGGGCGTCGGGTGCGCGGCGGCGCGACATGCGGTGTCCGGGAACGGAAGGGAACGAGCCGGCAATCGGATCTCTCGGAACGGGGCGCCGCGGCGCGGCGCCGATGCGAAGCCGGCGAGCAATCTCCATGCGCACTCCATGCGCGGCGCGGCGGCCGCGCACGGGCCGGCCGGCGGCGGCGCGGCCGGCATCGGTTACAAGCGTTTGTACAAAAGCCGTCTTGACCAAAGCCGGTCGCGAGGCGGCGGCGCGGCGGGCGGTGGCGGCGTCGCGCATCGCGAACGCGACGCGGCGCGTGCCTTCGCGCAGCGGGGGGCGCGGCGGACGGATCGCGGCCGCGAGGCGCGCGGGATGGCAGCGGGACGGCGGCGGGACGGCGAAGGCAGGGCCGGCGGATCCGGGCACCGCGTTTGCGGATGCGCCCGGGCGGCCCGCCCGGGCCGCGTCGTTCAGTTGACGTTTACCGGAACCCCACATGGCATTGTCGAAACAACCCGAAATCGGCGACGTTCGCGCCCGCGTCTGTCGCGTGCCGACCGAGCGCCCCGAGGCGGATGGCACGCTCGAATGGAACGAGACCACCATCGTGATCGTCGAGCTCGACGCCGGCCCCGTGACGGGGCTCGGCTATACCTACGCGGATGCGGGCGCCGCCGCGCTGATCGCCGCCACGCTCGCGCCGCTGCTGCGCGGGCGCCATGCCTGCGACATCCCCGCGGCCGTCGCGGCGCTGTGGCGCGCGGTGCGCAACATCGGGCGGGCCGGCATCGCGGCGAGCGCGATCTCGGCGCTCGACATCGCCCTGTGGGACGCCAAGGCGAAGCTCGCGGGCCTGCCGCTCGCGAGCCTCGTCGGCCGGGCGCGCGAACGCGTCGAGCGTTACGGCAGCGGCGGCTTCACCAGCTACGACCTACCCACGCTCGCCGCCCAGCTGGAGGGCTGGCGACGCGATGGCATGGCGGCCTGCAAGATCAAGATCGGCGCGCGCGACGCGTCCGACCCGTCCCGGCTGCGCGTCGCGCGCGAGGCGCTGGGGCCGGACGGCGTGCTGTTCGTCGATGCGAACGGCGCCTACACGCCGCGCGGCGCGACCGGCTTCGCCGATGCGGCCGCCGCGTTCGACATCGCGTGGTTCGAGGAGCCGGTGAGCAGCGACGATCTCGACGGCCTGCGCTTCGTGCGCGAGCACGCGAGCGCCTATTGCGAGATCGCCGCCGGCGAATACTGCTATGTGCCCGACGACTTCCGTCGCCTTCTCGCGCATGGCGCCGTGGACGTGCTGCAGGCCGACGCGACGCGCTGCGGCGGCGTGAGCGGCTTCCTCGCGGCGGGCGCGCTGGCCGACGCCCATCACGTGGACCTGTCCGCGCACTGCGCGCCGGCGTTGCACCGCCAGCTGGCCTGCATGGTGCCGCGCATGCGCCACATCGAATGGTTCCACGACCACGTGCGCATCGAGCGGCTGCTGTTCGACGGCGCGCCCGAGCCGGGCGGCGCGAGCGTGGCATCCGACAACGGCGAGCCCGGGCTCGGTCTGCTGCTGAAGGCGGCCGACGCCGAACGCTACGCGCAATGACGACCAGGAGCCGATCATGTTCCGCCGAACCCGACACGCCGCCATGCAGCGTCACGACGCGCTGGCGATCGACGCGGCACGCCTGCTCAACCGCGCCACGCTGCTGCTGTCGGCCTCGGTGCTGGCCGACAGCAGCGTCGAGCACTACCGCGGCACGTTCCACAACCCGGCGATGCTGACGCCGCTCGCGGCGGCGATGCTGTCGATCGCCGCCAGCCTGCACGGCCACGGCGACGACACGCGGGCGCGCCACCGCGTGCGCGATGCGATCCATCTCGGCTCGGCGGCGGCGGCGCTGGCCGGGCTGGCGTTTCATGCCTTCAACGTGGTCAGGCGGCCGGGCGGCCTCGATTGGCACAACCTGTTCTATGGCGCGCCGCTTGGGGCGCCGTTCGCCTTGCTGCTGTCGGGGGCGCTCGGCGCGGCCGGGGAGCGCCTGCGCGATGGCGCCGCGAGCAGGCCGACGCTGGCGGGCTACCCCGCCGGGCGCGCGCTCGCGGCGCTGGTCGCGGCAGGGCTGGCGGGCACGGTGGGCGAGGTGGCGCTGCTGCATTTCCGCGGCGCGTTCCAGCATCGCGCGATGGTGCTGCCGCTGGTGCTGCCGCCGGTGGCCGCCGCGGCGATGGCGCGCGTCGCGTGCTCGCCGCGCGCGGCGCCCGACCCCGGCGGCCTCGGGCGCGCGTGGCTGCGCGCCACCGCGGCGCTCGGCCTGGCCGGTGCCGCGTTCCACGCGCGCGGCGTGGCACGCCAGATGGGCGGCTGGCGCAACTGGACGCAGAACCTGCTGTCGGGGCCGCCGCTGCCGGCGCCGCCCGCGTTCACGGCGCTCGCGATGGCGGGCCTCGCCGCGCTGGAGCTGGCCCGCCACGACGCCGGCCCGAACCCGGAGGACGCGCGATGAGCGACGCCCGCCCGCCGCAACAGCGGCCCTATCCCGGCTACGACGTGCTGGCCGGACGCGACAGCCCGTCGTGGAACGACGCCACGCGCCGCGTCGTCGATGCGCGCCTGCGCTTGCCGTCGCGCGCGCCGCGCTTTTTCGACGCCGCCGCCTACGCGACGCTTGGCGCCGTGGCCGCGCGCATCGTGCCGTCGCCGGCCGACGCGCCGGTACCGGTGGCCGCGCTGCTCGACGCGAAACTCGCCGATGGCCCCGGCGACGGCTTTCGCGACCACCGCCTGCCCGCCGCCGGCCAGGCATGGCGCATCGGGCTGGCCGCGCTCGAGGCGATGGCGCGCGCGGCGCACGGCAGCGCGTTCGCCGCGCTCGACGGCGCCGCCGCCGACGCGCTGCTGCGGCGCGTGCAGCAAGGCGAGGTCGCGGCCGACGCCGGTGCCGATGCTGGTGCCGACTGGCACGGCATGGACCCCGCCGTGTTCTTCGCGAAACGCGTGCTGGCCGACCTGAGCGGCGCGTACTACAGCCACCCGGCGGCGTGGAGCGAGATCGGCTTCGGCGGCCCGGCGAGCCCGCGCGGCTACGTGCGGATGGGTTTCAACCGGCGCGACCCGTGGGAAGCGCCGCTCAGGGAGCGCAACGATGACACGAACTGACGCGCCGCCGCCCGCCGACGCCGTCCCGCGCGGCAAGGACGGACGCGCCCCCGATCCGCTGCGCCCGGGCGGGTGGGTGCCGATGCGCGAGTATCGCGACAGCGAGCCTGTCGATTTCGTGATCGTCGGCACCGGTGCCGGCGGGGGAACGCTCGCGGCCAGGCTTGCCGAGCACGGCTATTCGGTGGTCGCGCTTGATGCCGGCGCCTGGTGGCGGCCGCTCGAGGAGTTCGCCTCCGACGAGGCGCACCAGCACAAGCTGTTCTGGACCGACGAACGGATCTGCGACGGCGCCGATCCGCTCACGCTCGGCTCGAACAACAGCGGGCGCGCGGTGGGCGGCAGCACCGTGCATTTCGCGATGGTGTCGCTGCGGTTCCGGCCCGAGTGGTTCCGCTCGCGCAGCCGGCTCGGCTACGGCGTGGACTGGCCGCTCGACTGGCGCGAGATGTGGCGCTACTACCGCGAGGTCGAGCAGGCGCTGCGCGTCAGCGGCCCGCTGCGCTACCCGTGGGGGCCGAAACGGCCGCGCTATCCCTATCGCCAGCACGAGCTGAACGCGGCCGCGCTGGTGCTCGCGCGCGGCGCCGACGCGCTCGGCATCGGCTGGACGCCCACGCCGCTCGCCACGATTTCCGCGCCGCGCGGCGCCGCGCCGCCGTGCGTCTACCGCGGCTTCTGCATCAGCGGGTGCGCGACCAACGCCAAGCAGAGCGCGCTCGTCACCTGGATCCCGCGTGCCGTGGCGGCCGGTGCCGAAGTCCGCGATCTCGCCACGGCGCTGTCGATCGAGGCCGCCGGCGATCGCGTGACGGGCGTGCATTACGTGCGCGAGGGCCGCAGGCGCTTTCAGCGCGCGCGCAACGTGGTGGTGGCCGGTTATGCGATCGAGACGCCGCGCCTGCTGCTGCTGTCGGCCGACGGGCGGCATCCGGCCGGGCTGGCGAACGGCTCGGGCCTGGTCGGCCGCAACCTGATGGCGCAGTTGAACCAGGCCGCCTGGGGCACCATGGACGACGAGGTGCGCGGCTACAAGGGCCCGCCCTCGCTGGCGCTGACCGAGCACTGGAATTACGCCGATGCCGGCAAGGATTTCTTCGGCGGGTACTGCTGGATGAGCCAGGGGCCGCTCCCGGTCGACTGGGCGCGCAAGCTCGCCGGACGCGGGCTGTGGGGCGAGGCGCTCAAGCGCGAGATGGCGAACTACAACCGCGTGGCGGGGCTCAAGATCGTCGGCGAGACGCTGCCGAACCCCGAGCGCCGCGTGACGCTGGCCGACGAGCGCGATGCGTTCGGGCTGCCGGTGGCGCGCGTGACCTATGCCTACGACGACAACGACCGGCGCATGATCCGCCATGCGCTCGCGCAGATGTCGGCCTCGCTCGCGGCGGCCGGCGCGCATGACATCTGGCACGAGACCGACGACACCTGCCACCTCGCCGGCACCGCGCGCATGGGCGACGATCCGGCCACCAGCGTGGTGGACGCCGATTGCCGGAGCTGGGATATCCCGAACCTGTGGATCTGCGACGGCTCGGTATTTCCCACCGTCGGCGGCGTCAACCCGTCCCTGACGATCCAGGCGATCGCCTGCCGCACCGCCGATCGCATCCGCGCGCTCGACCGTCGTGGCGAGGGCATCACGCGGGCGCGGCGCCGCTGAGCGGCGCGGGCGCGGATCGGGTTTCGTTGCGCGTGCAACCAGCGGCACGAGGCACCGGCGGTGCGATCCGCACGCATGCGCATGCTTGAAATATGGCGAACGGCCGCTGCAAAAATGTCGGCCCCGGCGCGCCGGCCGTGCGGTGCCGGTCGACCGCCGAGGCCCGCGAGGCAGGCGCGGCCGGGGACGGAGGGTGATTGACGGTAACGGGCATGACGTTTGCGGCGCCCATCTCGTGACCATTCATGACGAGGATTCGACGATGCCGAAGACACCCGGGAAGAAAAGCAACTTTGCCATCGCCACCGGCGTGGTCGTGGTGGGCGTGATCGCCTACATGGCCTACATGGCCAGCTCGGGCACGCAGCGCAGCGAGGCCATCAACGAAACGCAGCGCGCCGACCGGTTCGTCACGGCATGCGGGCGCATCGACCAGGACCAGGGCATCCCCGACTGCGTCCGTTACTACAACGACACGCTGAACGTGGTGTACGCCGACAAGAGCGGAAAGTGGCCGTTCGTGGGCGGCCCGGACCAGGCCGATTACGAGGCGACCTACCACAAGCTCGCGGACCGGACGCGCGCCTATAACGACCGCACGAGCGACGCCTCGCAGAAGCTCGACCTGCATCCGTATCGATGAGCCTGCCGGCCCGGCTCCGGGCTTCGGGCTCCTGGCTCCGTTCGCCGGGAGCCAGGCGACGGGCCCGGTTTCTGGCGCGCCGTGCCACGCAACCGGGATGGCGCGCTCGCCCTGATGCGCGTGGCCGGCCCGTGATCGTTCCCGCGGGTCGACGAGGCCGCGCTCCACGTCGAATCGCCTCGCGTGGTGCCGCCGCCATGCCGGCGCGGCGGCGCGCCGGCCAGTTTCTCGCCGGTGCCGCCGCGGCGGCGCGCCCCCTAGCGGCTTCGTCCCAGCGAATCCGTGCGCAGATCGGATCGAACGGCAACGACCGGCTCGTCCCACCGGCGGTGGTCGTCGGTGCCGTGGCTCTCGCCGCCCTCGCGGCCGCAGCCGGTCGCGCCAGCGCCGGCCTCGATCCGGTCGCGGAAATAGCGGGCCGTGGCGGCCAGCCCGTCGTCGAGCGTCGTGGAAGGCTGCCAGCCGAGCAGCGCACGCGCGCGCGCGATGTCGGGCTGGCGATGCCACGGATCGTCCACCGGCAGCGGGTGCAGCACGATCGGCGAGGCCGAGCCGGTGAGGGCGACGATCCGCTCGGCCGTCGCGCGCATCGTCATCTCGTGCGGGTTGCCGAGATTGACCGGGCCGCCGGGATCCTCGTCGAGGTTCATCAGGCGCACGAACGCGTCGATCATGTCGTCGACGTAGCAGAACGAGCGGGTCTGCGAGCCGTCGCCGTAGAGCGTGAGGGGCTTGCCCTGCAGCGCCTGCATCATGAAGTTCGACACCACGCGGCCGTCGGCCGGATGCATGCGCGGCCCGTAGGTGTTGAAGATCCGCGCGATGCGGATCTGCAGGCCGTGCTGGCGCCGGTAGTCCATGAAGAGCGTCTCGGCGCAGCGCTTGCCCTCGTCGTAGCAGGCGCGCGGGCCGAGCGGATTGACGTGCCCCCAGTAGTCTTCCTTCTGGGGATGCACGAGCGCGTCGCCGTACACCTCGCTCGTCGAGGCCTGGAAGATGCGCGCCTTCACGCGCTTGGCGAGGCCCAGCATGTTGATCGCGCCGTGGACGCTGGTCTTGGTGGTCTGCACCGGGTCGTGCTGGTAGTGGATCGGCGAGGCCGGGCAGGCGAGGTTGTAGATCTGGTCGACCTCGACATAGAGCGGGAACGTCACGTCGTGGCGCAGCAGCTCGAAGTTGCCGCAGTCGCGAAGGTGCGCGATGTTGTCCTTGGTGCCGGTGTAGAAGTTGTCGACGCAGAGCACGTCGTGGCCGTCGGCCACCAGCCGCTCGCATAGATGCGAGCCGAGAAATCCGGCGCCGCCGGTGACCAGGATTCGTTTGCGCGTCAGTTCTTTCATGGTGCCTCGTCCCTCGATGAATTCAGAATGCGCGCTCGCGCGCGCTCCGGCCGATGCGTGTCACGCGGCGACCTGCAGCAGCGTCCGGTGCCAGTCGTCGGCGAAGCGATCGATGCCGAACCGCTCGAGCGCGGTGCGCCGCGCGCCGTCGCCGAGCCGCCGTGCCTCGGCGGGATCGCGCAGCAGGGCCCGCATCGCGTCCACCAGGGCGGCCGGATCGGTGTGGATGAAGCCGTTGTCGCCGTTGCGGATCACGGTGGCGAGTTCGGTGGCGGCGAGGCCCACGATCGGCATGCCGATCGTCATCGCCTCGACGATCGCGAGGCCGAGGCTGGTCCAGCGAATCGGATTGAAGAAGAACCGGTAGCGCGCGCTGAACGCGGCCAGCTCGAGGTTGCCGATCTCGCCCAGCCCGCCCAGCCGTTCCGCGTCCATCCCGACCAGATCGAGCGGCACCTGCTCGCGCGCGGCCTCGAACAGGTCGGCGCCGAGCCGGCGCCCGCGCTGCGCGAGATGATTGACCACCACGATGCCGCGCTCGAGTTCGCCGCTGTAGCGCACGCCGGCGGGCACCACCACGCCGTGCTCGATCACCGCGGTCGGCGTGGCGCCGCAATCCCACATCACGCGGTTGAAATGCGTGACGTGGACCAGCAGCGTGTCGCGATCGTCCACCCAGTGCCGCTGCGCGAACGGGTTTTCCTGCGGCGGATCGTGCTCGATATAGATGCGCGGCAGGCGCTGCTGCGTGGCGCTCAGCACCTGCTCGCGATCGTGCTCCCAGTGCGTGCGGTGCTGGTACAGGATCACGTCGAAATCCTCGTGGCGCACCTGCCCGGCGGGGATCTCGTGGACGTTGTCGCCCCACGGCAGCACGCCGACCCTGCCCGCGTAGCCGGGCGGATTGCCTGGCTGCGTGACGAGATGGAATTCATGGGGCGTCTGGGTCAGGTAGTACAGGTAGTTGCCGTGGACGTGCCAGGTCAGCACGCGCAGCCGGCGGCGGTCATGCAACATGATGGGTCTCCTTCGCGGGGCCGGTGGCCCGCGCATGCAGGACGTCGGGCGCGGCCCGGCGGGCGCCGTGGACGCGTTCGAGTTGCGCGCGCGCCGCGCCCGCGATCTGGTCGACGCTGACGTTCAGCGCGCAGACGTGGCCGTAGGGGCAGTCGCGGAACATGCAGGGGCGGCACGGCGGATAGTCGGCCAGCACGCGGTGCAGCACGCGGTCGAGCGGTGCCCAGCGGCGCGTGTCGCTGCCCGAGGCGACCACCACCGAGGCGGTACACATGGCCGCCGCGATGTGCGAGATGCCGGTGTCGTTGCAGACCACCAGGCGTGCCTTCGCGACCAGCGCGGCCAGTCCGCCGAGCGAAGTGGCGCCGGCCAGATGCAGCGCGGGGGCCGTCATCGCGCCGAGCACGGCGCCGGTGAGCGGCGCTTCGGCGGCGGTGCCGGTGATCGCGATCTGCCAGCCGTCGGCGGCCAGCTGGTCCGCCACCGCCGCGAAGCGCCCGGACGGCCAGCGGCGCGACGGCAGCTGCGCGCCCGGGTGGACCAGCACCAGTCGCTCCGGTTCGAGGCCATGTGCGGCGATCAGGGCCGCGCACGCGTCGTGGTCGCGTGGCTGCAGCGGGAACGCCAGCCGCCGGTCCGCCGCCGGCGCGCCGAGCGCCTCCATCAGCACGAGGTAGCGCTCGGGCTCGGGCAAATCGTCGGGCCAGTCGACGAAGGTGCCGTGCCGCGCCGCCTCGCCGGGCTGCACGAAGCCAGCGTTGGCGCGCGCGCCGAGTTCGAGCAGCAGCGCATTGGCCACGCCGCCGCTGCCGTGCAGCTGGATCGCCAGATCGAACTGCCGCGCGCGCATGGCGGCGAAGAACGCCGGCAGGCCGGCGTCCGTTTCGGGCTGTTCGGGGAATCCGGCCGCGCCGGGAAACACGATCAGCTCGTCGAGCAGATCGGCGTAGCGCTCGACGAACGCCTGCGCCCAGGGCAGGCCGATCAGCGCGATATGGGCCTCGGGCGCCGCGCGGCGCAGGGCGCGCAGGGCCGGCACCGCGCACAGCATGTCGCCGAGCTGCAGCGCCCGGAATACGACGATGCGGCGCGGCGCGGGCGCCATCGGAAACGGGGATGCGCTCATAGGAAGAACACCTTGAACCGGACCGCGCCGTAGAGGCGCCAGTACAGGGAGAGAAACGGAATCGGCACCGAGGTCCAGGCCATCTCGGCGATGTGTCGCCAGCTGCGGTCGCGGCCGCGCAGCCGCATCACGCAGAACCGCGCGGTCAACGCGAGCCAGATCGCGAAGGCGGTCAGCGCCAGGGCGGCGGCGCCCGCCAGCGCGGCCGCGCAGGCCGTCAGCGCCGCCGCGAGGATCGCGTAGTAATGCAGCGGCGGCCCCGCGCTGATGCGCGCGCGGTACAGCTCCGGGTGCTTGCGGTAGAGCAGCGCGTCGAACTGGCTCTTTCGCTGCTGCGCGATGCTGACGCCCCACGGAGCCGGGCGCACCGGATGCACGACCACCGCATCGGGCGCGCGCACGATCTCGCCGCCCGCGCGCAGCAGCGAGAACTGCAGGTCGGAATCCTCGCGCCAGGCGGCGGTGAAGCGCTCGTCGAAGCCGCCCGTGGCGGCGAGGAAGCGGCGCGCCACGAACACGTTGGCGGTGGCGAACTCGGCGCGCTCCAGGCCGCTCGCGTCGGCCTCGTAGTCGGTCGGCCAGGCCGGCAGCGGCACGAAGATCGTGCCGGCCGCGGCGGCCGCGCCGTGCCTCAGCGCCGCCGAGCCGGCCGACAGCCAGCCCGGGTCGGGCCGCGTGTCGTCGTCGGTGAAGGCCACGAGCGGCGCGCGGGCGGCCTGCCAGCCCGCGTTGCGGGCGCCGGCCGGGCCCTGCGTGCGCGTCACCGGCAGATAGCGCACGACGAGCCCGCGCGCGGCGTGCTGCGCGGCGAAGCGCGCCACGCAGGCATGCGTGGCCGCGTCGGGGCCGTCGTCGCAGACGAGGATCTCGTAGCGGCCGGGCGCGAAATCCTGCGCGCAGAGCGCGTCGAGGCAGGTCGCCAGCAGGGCCGGCCGGCGATAGGTGGGCACCACCACCGAGACGTCGAGATCGGCCGGCGGCACCCGCGTGGCATCGCCGGCGGCGCGCGCGTCGATGCCGTGCCCGTGGTCGGTGACATGGGCGGCCTCGAACGGATCGAACGCCGAGGTGCTCATGACGCACCTCCGGCCTTCTCGATCAGGAACGGGCCGATCACGAGCGCGTCGAGCGGCGAGGTCCAGAACGATTCGACCGCATCGCGCGGTGAATTCACCATCGGCTCGCCGCGCGTATTGAACGAGGTGTTGACGAGGATCGGCACGCCGGTGCGCTTGCGGAACGCCTCGAGCAGATCGTAATAGAGCGGATGCTGCGCGCGGTTGACGGTCTGGATCCGGGCCGTGCCGTCCACGTGGCGCACGGCCGGAATCCGCTCGGCCCGGTCGGCGCGCACGTTGAACACGAACAGCATGAACGGCGCGGCGCGGCCGCCCACGAACCAGTCGTGCGCGTGTTCTTCCATCACCACCGGCGCGACCGGCCGGAAGTCCTCGCGGTCCTTGATCTCGTTGAGCCTGGCCTGCATGCCGGGGTCGACCGGCGAGGCGAGGATCGAACGCGCGCCGAGCGCGCGCGGCCCGAACTCCGTGCGCCCCTGGTACCAGCCGATCACCTTGCCGTCGGCAAGCAGCGCGGCGGTGTCGCCCGGGACGTCGGCCAGCCGGCGGTACGGCAGCTTCGACCAGCGCAGGAACTGCTCGATCTCGTCCTCGCCGTAGTCGGGGCCCAGGTAGGCGTGGTCCATGGTCCAGCGCCGCTCGGGGTCGCCTTGCGCGGCACGCTCGCGATGATCGATCCAGAGCGCCGCGCCGAGCGCGGTGCCGGCGTCGCCCGCGGCCGGCTGCACCCAGACCTCGGAGAACGGCCCCGCGTCGCGCAGCTTCGCGTTCATCACGCAGTTCAGCGCGACGCCGCCCGCGAGGCACAGCCGGTCGAGCCCGGTGCGCCGGTGCAGCCAGGCCGCCAGCTGCAGCACGGTGTCCTCCAGCACGCGCTGCAGCGAGTGCGCGATGTCGAAGTGGCGCTGTTCGAGCGGGCCGCCGCGTTCGCGTGGCGGGCCGAAGCGCTCGACGAGGCGCGGCGCGTCCACCGTATAGGTGCCGTCGTTGCGATAGCGGACGATCTCGTGGAACGCGTCGAGGTAGGCCGGCTCGCCATAGGACGCGAGCGCCATCACCTTGTATTCGTCGGACGACCGCAGGAAGCCGAGCCAGTCGGTGACGGCCTCGTAGAGCAGGCCGAGCGAGTGCGGCAGCTCCACCTGCCTGAGCCGCTCGTACCGGCCGCCGACGAACTGCCCCATGCTGGTGGTGACCCCTTCGCCGCGGCCGTCCATGGTCAGCACCGCCGTGTCGCCAAACGGCGCGGCGAGAAAGGCGCTGGCCTCGTGCGCGAGATGATGCTCGACGAAGTGCCACTGGAAGCCGCGTTCGCGATCGACCCCCTGGAAACGCTTGCGCAGATGATGCGGCGCGCCGTCGAGCAGTTGCTCCTTCGCGTTCGTGATGTAGCTGAGGAACAGCGGATCCCACGGCGAGGCGGACGGGTCGGCGAGCGGCGCGGCGCCGGGGCGCAGCGGCAGCTCGATGGTGGCGCCGGCCTTCGCGGGCATGCCGCCGAACCGCGCGGGATCGTAGGAATAGGCGACGTGGTCCACCTCCGCGAGCGTGATGCCCGCCGTCTTCAGGCAATAGTCGATCGCGTCGAACGGCAGCTGCCAGGTGGAAAACGGCACCGGGCGCTTGGCATGCTTGACGTGGGTGAAGCGTTCGTCTTCGGCGGCGGCGAGTACCACGCCGTCGCGCATCAGGGCCGCGGCACTGTCGTGATAGACGGCGTTGATTCCGAGTGTGTACATGGGCGTTCGCTTGGAGTGAGGGGTTCAGGGGATCACGGCCGCGCCGGCTGCCGGCTGCACCGGCGAGGCGGCCCGCGGCGCGAGCAGTTCCAGCGCCGCCGCCGCGACCTCGTCGGGCGTCACGCCGAGCAGGCAGCCGTGGTGTTGCTGCGGACAGACGCCGCGATAGCACCAGCGGCATTCGACGTCGCGGAACAGCACGCGGTGCGGCGTCTGCCACGGCGCATGCTGCGGGTTGGTCAGCGCGTAGATGTCGACGACCGGCGTGCCGAGCGCCGAGGCGAGATGCACCGGGCCGCTGTTGTTCGACACGAGTACGCCGGCACGCTCGATCAGCGCGCCGAGCTCACCGAGCGCGAGCGCTCCGCTCAGGTCGTGCAGCCGCGCGCGCGCGGCCGGCCCGGCCGCCTCGATCAGCGCCGCGGCCAGCGCGCTTTCGCCGGCGCCGCCCGTGACCAGCAGCGGCAGGTCGGTGTCGCGCGCGAGGCGCGCGGCCACTTCGCCGAAGCGTTCGGGCGGATAGCGCCGCGAGGCGGCCGTGGCGCCGGGATGCAGCACGATCCAGCCGGCCGCGCGGGCGATGCCGCGGGCCGCGAGCTTCGCGTCGAGCGCATGACGGTCGCCGGCGGCGAGCCGAAAGCGCATGCGCGCGTCGCTCGTCTGCGCACCCACCTGCCGCACCAGATCGAGCTGGCGCGCCACCTCGTGGCGCGTGTGCTGCTGCGGCTCCGTTTCGCGCACCCAGTCGGTCAGCACGCCATACGGATTCTCGCGGCAGTGCGCGAGGCGCCGCGGAATGCCGGCCAGCCGGCACAGCATGGCGGCCGGTAGCGGGCTCTGGCTGTAGACGGTGAAGATCACGGCGGCGTCGAAACGGCGCTCGCGCAGCGCGGCCAGCATCCGCGCATCGTCGTCGGCCGTGCGCGCCGTGCCGGGCGGCTGCGCGACCCACGGCGCGTCGTAGGCGATCAGTGCGTCGACATCGTCGAGAAACGGCGCGAGCGCGGCGCCGCTGCGCGAGGCCAGCAGCGTGAGGTGGCGCCCGGGGGCCGCGTGGCGCAGCGCGTGCAGTGCCGGGGTGGTCATCAGCACGTCGCCGAGATTGTCGGGGCGCACGCAGAGGATGCGGCGCACGTCCTCTCCCCAGGGGGCGAGCGGTGCGGTGTCGGGCACGCGGGCATGCGGCAGCGTCGGCTGGACGATCGACAGCGGAGAAGTCACGGTGCCGCCTCCTCGCCGGCGCGCCGTGCGTCGACGCTCGCGCCGGCGTCGTGCGCGACGATCAGGCGGGCGGCCTCGTGCAGATCGGCCGCGCGGGCGTCGGGCACGCGACACTCGCCGGGCAGCCACTCGGTCTCGTGGCCGTTGTCGAGCAGCACGGTGCGGCAGCCGGCGCGGTTGCCGGCCTCCACGTCGTCGAGGATGTCGCCGACGAACCAGCTGCGCGCGAGGTCGAGCCCATGCTCGCGCGCGGCTTGCAGCAGCATGCCGGGAGCCGGCTTGCGGCAGTCGCAGGCGCGCGCGTAGGCGGCAACGCTGCCGCGCGGATGATGCGGGCACCAGTACACGCCGGCCAGCGTCGCGCCGCACTCGGCGAACATCGCGCGCAGGCGCGCGGCGACCGCGTCGAGCGCCTCGGGCACGAAGCGGCCGAGCGCGACGCCCGACTGGTTGCTGATCACGATCAGCGCGACGCGTTGCGTGGCCAGCAGCGTCAGCGCCGCGCGCGCGCCCGGCGCGAAGCGCATGCGCGCCGGATCGACGTTGTAGGGGACGTCGTCGAGCAGCGTGCCGTCCTTGTCGAGAAACACGGCGGTCGAGGTCATGGGTGTCGAATGGCGGGAGTCGGGGGAAGGGCGGAGCACCGCGTTCAACCGGCCGAGGCGCGCGCCGCGGCGTGCTTCGGCCGAACCGCCGGCGCCGCATGCTCCGGCGCGAGCCTGGCCACGCGCGCGTAGATTTGCGCGAGCGCGTCGCCGACGCCCTGCCAGGTGAATTCCGCGCGCGCACGGGCCAGCCCCGCGGCGCCCATGCGCCGGGCGAGCGCGGGATCGGCGCGCAGCTGCGCGAGCCGCTCGGCCAGCGCGGCGGGATCGCGCGGCGGCACCAGGAAGCCCGTCACGCCGTCGGCCACCGAATGGCGGATGCCGCCCACGTCCGCGCCGATCACCGGCGTGGCGCAGGCCATCGCCTCGACCGGCGTGATGCCGAACGGCTCGTACCACGGCGTGGTCACGAACACGTCGGCGGCGCTGTAGAAATAGCGCAGATCGGCGCGCCCGCGGCGGCCGAGGAAGGTGGTCAGGTCGGCCACGCCGGCCTCGCGCGCGACCGCGCGCAGCCGCGCGATCTCGGGCGTGGCCTGCTCGTTCGGCGCATCCGAATTGCCGCCCACCACCATCAGCCGTGCCTCGGCGCGATGGGCCTGGCGCAGCACGCCGACGCCGCGGATCACGTTGTCGATGCCCTTGCGCTGCACCAGCCGGCCCAACTGCAGCACGACGAATTCGTCGTGGCGCCAGCCGAGCGCGTCGCGCGCGGCGGCGCGCTCGAGCGGATGGAACTCGGCCGCGTCGAAGCCGCACGGCACGATCTCGATGCGCGCCGCGTCGGCGCGGTAGTGTTCGAGCAGGTCCGAGCGGTCCTGCGGGCATTCGGCGACGACCAGGTCCGAGCGGGCGACCAGCTCGTCCTCGATCGCGAAGCGCGCGTCGGGAAAGCCGTCGTCGGCGCCCTGGTGGATCCGGCGCACGCGGCCGAGCGCATGGAACGTGGTGACGAGCGGCACGCCGAGCGCGGCCTTCACCTTCAGCGCGGCGAGGCCCGACATGAAGAAGTTCGCGTGCATGACCTGATAGGGCTCGGCCTCGTGCCGGAAGAACTCGATGAGGAACGCGGCGAATTCATCCATGAACGGCAGCAGCTGCTCCTTCGGCAGCTGTGTCGGGGGCCCCGCGGGGACATGGATCACGCGCACGCCGTCCATGGCCGAGATGCGCGGCAGCAGCGAGCGGTCGCGCCGCGTGAAGACGTCCACGCGGTGCCCCGCCTCCACGAGCTGCCGCGCCACGTTCGCGACATAGATGTTCTGTCCGCCGCTGTCGACGCCGCCGGCCACGGCCAGCGGCGAGGCGTGTTCACTGATGAGCGCGATTTTCATGGCGATCCTTTGCAAGCTTCGATGGAGGGGACGGTTGGGGACGGCGCGGGCCGCTGCCCTCGTGCGGGGCGCGGGTAAAAGCGGCGTCACGGCAGATCCAGCATTCGCCGTGCCCATCTGCGCGGCCGGCGCGAAAGACAGGTTCGAGACGTTGGCGGAAACGCTTGATGGACGGGCGATCCGGACGACGATGGCGAGCGCCTTGCCATGGTTTTTTACAAACGCTTGTAATGCAGCGGCGCTGGAGGATGGTCCGGAGTCCGATTGATCACATGGGTGCCGAAAAAACCCGGAAATGCGCCGCGCGGCGGGCCGGGCGGCAACGCGCGCGAGCGGCCCGGCCGGGCGTGCCGTTTGCTCGACTGCGCCCGCATGAGGTGGGCGAAGCGAGCGGGCGCCGGCACGGCCGGCCCGCCGCGCCGTCCACGGCCGCCGTTCACCGCCGCGCCGCGCGCGGACCGAAACCGGGGATCCGATGCCGAATACCGCCGCACCGCCACGTTCACGACTGACCGGCCGGATCGCCGGCGAACTCGCGCGTGCCGTCTGGCGCCACCGCCGGCCGACCGTGAGCGCGTTCTCGCTGCTGGTAACCGCCCGGCTCGCCACCGTGCTGATCCCGCTGGTGCTCAAGCAGATCGTCGACGAGCTGGGCCACGGCGCGGCCCGCGCGCTGTTCCCGGTGTTCCTGGTGCTGGCCTACGCGCTGCTGCGCTTCCTCGGCGACGCGCTCAACGAGGCGCGCGACGTGGTGTTCAGCGGCGTCACGCAGCACACCGTGGCCGATTTCACCGAACGCACCTTCGCGCACCTGCACCGGATGGGCGCGCGCTTCCACGCGCGGCGCGAGACCGGCGGCATCGTGCGCGACGTGCAGAAAGGCGCCGACGGCATCGGCTTCCTGCTCGGCACGGCGCTGTTCGCGATCGTGCCGACGCTGATCGAGATCGCCGCGATCGTGGCGATCGTGGTGCGCGGCTACCCGCGCGAGTTCCTGTTCGTGATCGTCGCGACGTTCGCGGGCTACACGGCCTGGACCGTCGTCTTCACGCGCCGGCGCGTGGCCTACCAGCGCGCCGTGAACGGCATCGAGGCGCAGTCCGACGGCCGGCTCGTCGACAGCCTGCTCAACTACGACACCGTCAAGTATTTCGCCACCGAGCCCACCGAGACGCGCCGGCTGCGCGACGTGCTCGACCGGTGGATCGTGGCGCGGGTGGCCAACCAGCGCGCGCTGACCGCGCTGCACGTGGGGCAGAGCGCCGTGATCGCGCTCGGCATCGCGGCGATCATGCTGCTCGCCGCGCAGCGCGTGGTGGCCGGCACCCTGAGCGTGGGCGACCTGATCCTCGTGAACGCGTACATCATCCAGGTCTGCGCCCCGCTGAACACGCTCGGCTTCGTGTTTCGCGAGACCAACGACGCGCTCGTCAACGTCGAGCGCATGTTCGCGATCCTCGACACGCAGGGCCGCGTGGGCGAGGACGTGGACGAGCCCGCCGCGCGCGCGCTGGTGGTGGGCGCCGGCCACATCGAGTTCGACGCGGTCGATTTCGGCTACGAACCGGCGCGGCCGATCCTGCGCGGCGTCTCGTTCCACGCCTACGCGGGCCGGACGCTGGCCGTGGTGGGCGGCAGCGGCTCGGGCAAGTCGACGCTCGTCAAGCTGCTGTTCCGGCTCTACCAGCCCGGCGCCGGCGCGATCCGCATCGACGGCCAGGACATCGGCGGCGTCACCCAGCACAGCCTGCGCGAGGCGATCGGCATCGTGCCGCAGGACACCGTGCTGTTCAACGAGACGATCGCCTACAACATCGCCTACGGGCGGCCGTCGGCCACGCGCGCCGACGTCGTGCGCGCCGCGCGGGCCGCGCAGCTCGACGCGTTCGTCGAGCGCCTGCCCGATCACTACGACACGCGCGTGGGCGAGCGCGGCGTGCGGCTGTCGGGCGGCGAGCGGCAGCGCATCGCGATCGCGCGCGCGATCCTGAAGGATCCGCGCATCATCGTGTTCGACGAGGCGACCTCGGCCCTCGACACGCGCGCCGAGCGCGCGATCCAGACCGAGCTCACGCGGCTGGCCGAGGGGCGCACCTCGATCGTGATCGCGCACCGGCTGTCGACCGTGGTGGACGCCGACTGGATCCTCGTCATGGAACACGGCAGCGTGGTGGAGCAGGGCACGCACCGCGAACTGCTCGCGCGCGACGGCGTGTATGCCCGGATGTGGTCGCTGCAATGGCAGCAGGGCGAGCTCGAGCATGCGCAGCGCAGGCTGACCGCGCAGTCGATCAGCCTCGCCGCGCTGGCCGCGGGCGTGATCGACGCGCTGCACGACGAACTCGCGGCGCGGCATGTGAGCGTGCAGGCCGAGCTCGGCGAGCGCGACCTGCGCGTGACCGGCGACCCCGGCGTGCTGCTGCCGCTCATCGTCGAGCTGTGCCGTACCGAACTCGCGCAGGCGCGCCCCGGCGACCGGATCACGCTGCGCGCGGCACGCCACCAGAACCATGCCTGGGTCAGCGCGCTGGGCATGGGCGAACAGCCTGCCGAACTGTCACAGGAACTCGCGCAATGGCTGGAAGGCGCGCTCACGGCGGCGGGGGGCGACTTCACGCTGACGCCGCTGAACGGGCGGCTGGCCTACGTGGCGATGCTGCCGCTGCGCCCTCTGGCCGACGGCGGCGCGGGCGCCTCCCGGCAAGCCGCCGGCGAGGGGCCGCTGCGCGGATGCAGCGTGCTGGCCGTGGATGATCAGGAGGCCGCGCGCGACGCGCTGGAGGCGGTGCTGCTTGCGAACGGCGCACGCGTGAAGCTGGCGGCGTCGGGGGACGAGGCGCTGGACTGGCTTGAGCGGACCGACGCCGCGCACTGGCCGCAAGTGCTGCTTTGCGACATCGTGCTGGCCGGCGAGGACGGTTACGCGGTGCTGTCCCGCGTGCGCGCGCTGGAAGACGCGAGACGGGTGCCGCCGCGCGCGCGGCTCCCGGCCGTCGCGTTGACCGGACACGTCGACGAGGCAAGCCTCGCCCGCTCGCAACAGGCGGGATTCGAAGTCCACTTGAGCAAGCCGGTGGAGCCGGGGCGCCTGATCACGGAAATCGGTGCGCTCGCGCGGGGCGGCGAGGCGGCCGCGGGCGGCTGACGCGCGTCGGCCCGTGGTTGCGCCGCGGTTTGGCAGATCGGGCTTCGTGGACGGCGTGTCGGCTGGCGCGGTCGATGGCGTCGGCGGGAGGCCGCGTCGGCCGGCGGGCGGAACCGTCGCCGCCGGCCAACCCGGCCTGCAAACCCGGCCCGCGAATCGGCCCGACTCTGTCGCCGAGGCGTCGTCCGGAGCCGGCCCGCTTGCCGAGTCCGGCGCACGGAGTCCGGCGCACCGAGGCTGGCGATGATCGTCTCAGGAGCTGACGTCCACCTTGCCGGCCGGCTGCCGCGCGGCGGCTTCGGCCTCGACCGCGGCTTTCGCCATGGCCACCGCCGTGGCGGGCGCGGGCGCATGGGGGCGTCGCTCGGCGAGCGCCACGCGCCGGCGCAGGGCCATCAGGTTCGGCGGCACCACCCTGCGGCGCGGCAGGATCCATCCGAGCCCGCGCAGCAGCGCGAGGGCGTCGCGCAACAGATGGCCCTCGCGCGCGAACGTGCCGAGGGCGCGCAGCGTGGCCCGGCATGCTTCGGGCCAGGGCAGGCGCAGCCAGCCGACCCAGGCGGCGTTGCGCGCCAGCATCCGCCGGCGCAGGCCGCTGTCGCGCTGCATCGACGGATGATGATGCACCGTCAGCTGGTCGCAGTAGACGATCGAGTGGCCGCGGGCGAGCACGTCGAGCGCGACCAGTTCCTCTTCGCCGCCGATGAACAGCCTCGGCTCATAGCCGCCGACGTCGCGGAACAGCGCGGTGCGAAACACGCAGGCGCCGGCCATGTAGCCCACCAGCGCGGGCCCGGGCAGGCCTTCGCTGCCGAGCGGGCTCAGGCTCATCGCCGCGCAGGTCGGATCGGTGGCGGCTGCGTCGCCCACCACCACGCGCGCGCTCAACACGCCGACGTTCGGCCAGGCGTCGAGCACCTGCACCGCGCGCGCGAGCGCGCCCGGCTCCCACCAGGTGTCGTCGTCGCAGAACGCGACGTAGTCGGTCGCCACGCAGGCCGCCGCGAGATTGCGTCCGGCGGCGCCGCGGTTCTCGCCGCATTCCACCACGCATACGGTCGGAAAACGCGCCTTCACGAGCGCGACCGTATTGTCGTCGGAGCCGTTGTCCGCCACGAAGATCGGGGGGCTCTCGGGCAGTGCGAGCAGATGGCCGAGCGTGGCCGCCAGTTCATCGGCGCGGTTCCAGGTCAACACCACCACGGAGATGCGTTGCGAAATCGGTGCGTGTTCCATCCGTTCGATCCTCCCTAGCGTAATGATGATGACGTTGCGCGCGCTTCCGGCTCGCGGCGCGAGGCGCCGGGATCGCCGTTCGTGGCGGTGCCGGCCGTCCCGCGCACGCGCCAGTGGCGCTCCGCGGCATGCAGATTGGCCTGCCCGTCGGGGCCGAAGGCGCGCAACTGGCTGCGATAGGCCGCGATGGCGGCCGGTTTCAGTCTGCCGAGCCGGGTGTCGTCGCTGGCGCTCGCGAGCTCGACCTGCTCCATCGACCAGTCGTTCGCCGCGAGCAGGCGCAGGCGCGCCTCGACGAAGCCGTCCATCATCCGATACGGCACGTCCTCGTAGGCGTAGGCGGCCGGCGGGGCCGGCGGCGCGTCGCCGGATGCCTCCGGTCGCAGCCCGGCTAGGCAGGCGAGCACCGCGTCGGCCACCAGCGTGTGATCCGAATGGAACAGCCCGAGCGGCATCAGCAGCGTGTCCGGGCGGACCGTGGCGAGCGTGTGGCGCAGCACCGTCTGCAGCCGGTCGAGCGCCGGCGGCGTCTCGTACTGGGCGTCGCAAAACGGCAGATGCACGGCGGACGCGCCCAGCAGTGCCAGCGCCTGCCGGTCCTCGTCCCTGCGCACGCGCATCGCCTCAAACGCATCGGCGAAGCCCGACGCCCGGTCCCACGCCGTCGACATGTTCCGTTCCGGCGGCGCGCTCAGCACCGTGCAGACGACGGCCCCGGGATGCTGTGCCAACACGTGGCCGCAGCTGAGCACCGCGTCGTCGAGATGCGGGGAGACGACGAGCAGGCGGCCTGCCATCGGGATTCGGCTCATGGCAGGTGATGGCCGCCCGTCACGCCGTAGATCTCGCCCGTCACGTAGCTCGACTCCTGCGAGGCGAGCAGCACGTACACGGGCGCAAGTTCGGCCGGCTGGCCGGGGCGCTTCATCGGCGCCTCGGAGCCGAACACCTCGACCTTTTCCTGAGGCTGGCCGCCGCTCGGCTGCAGCGGCGTCCAGATCGGCCCCGGCGCCACGGCGTTCACGCGCACGCCGCCGCCCACCACCTGCTTGGCGAACGCGTGCGTGAACGCGGTGATGGCGGCCTTGGTGGAGGCGTAGTCGAGCAGGCCGGGGCTGGGCTGGTAGCTCTGGATCGAGGTGGTGTTGATGATGCTCGCGCCGGGCGGCAGGTGCGGCAGCGCCGCCTTGCAGAGCCAGAACATCGCGAACACGTTGGTGCGGAACGTCGCCTCCAGCTGCTCGGTGGTGAGATCGGCGATCTGCTCGACGTAGACCTGCTTGCCGGCCACGTTGACGAGGATGTCGAGGCCGCCGAGGCCGTTGACGGCGTCGGCCACGAGCTGGCGGCAGAAGGCCTCGTCGGCGATGTCGCCGGGCAGCGCGAGCGCCTGGCGGCCGGCGCCCTCGACGAGTTCGACGACCTCGCGGGCATCGGCTTCCTCGCTGTGTAAATAGTTCAGGGCGAGGTTGGCGCCTTCGCGCGCGAAGGCGATCGCCACGGCGCGGCCGATGCCGCTGTCGGCGCCGGTGATCAGCGCGCGGCGGCCGGTCAGGCGGCCCATGCCGCGATAGCTGGTTTCGCCGTGGTCGGGCTTCGGGTGCATGTCGCGGGCGAGGCCCGGCGCGGGCTGCGGCTGCTTCTCGAAGTCGGGGCGCGGGTATTGCGTGAGCGGATCACGCATCGTGGTTTGATCGGGCGTATCGGCCATCGACAGACTCCTTCCTGGAACGGGGTGCCGGCGCCCGGGGAGGGGCCGGCGGATGTTCATGTCCAGCAATGACCGTGCCGCGCGCGGACCCACGGGACGATTCGCTTCGGAATCGACGTCGTGCGTGGCGCCCGCGCTTCCCGGTTGCCGCCGATACCGGGCCACCGAGCGAATGCTTGCCGCGACGTGATGCGCGAGCCACGCGCGCGCGTGAATTCGTTCGACTCGTTTTCAAGTCGGCTCGGCGCGTGCTGCCCGGCCCGATCGACGGGCATGCGGCGCGCCGTCGAGGTGCCCGATGGCGAATGTCGAGGCCCGACGGGATCGCGGCCGGTACTTCACCTTTTTGCACGGTCTTGCAGTCATGCCGCCGTCGTGGCGGTCGCCAGCCACCGCCGCCGGGGTGCGTCGCCGGTACGGCGCTTGCGGCTGGCCTGCCGGGCGCGGCTTCCGCGTCCTGCTCGCGTCCGTGACGCGTCATTCCGAGGAGCTCACGATGAGTGTGATGAAAGCATGGCGGATCCACCGTTTTGGTGGCCGCGAAGCGTTGCAGTGCGACGAAGTCGGACTGCCGGCGCCGAGGCCGACCGACGTGCGGGTGCGCGTCAGCGCGGCCGGCCTGAATCCGGTCGATCTGAAAACCAGCAAGGGGCAATATCCATTGGTGGAAGAGGGCGCGCTGCCCTACACGCTCGGCCGCGATTGCGCGGGCGTGGTCGACCAGGTCGGCTCGGCCGTGACCGGCTGGCGGCCCGGCGACGAAGTGATGGCGTTTGTCGGCCAGCGCGAAGGCGCGTTCGCCGGACAGGTTTGCGTGGCCGCCGACGCGCTGGCCCGGCGCCCCGCGAAGGTGGATTTTCCCGTGGCTGGCGCGCTGCCGCTCGCCGCGCTGACGGCATGGCAGGGGCTGGCCGAGCATGGCCGGCTGACGACCGGCCAGCGCGTGCTGATTCACGCGGCGTCGGGCGGTGTCGGCCATCTCGCCGTCCAGTTCGCGAAACGACTCGGTGCGCACGTCATCGCGACCGCGTCCGGCGACGGTGCCGATTTCGTGCGCGGGCTCGGCGCCGACGAGGTGATCGATTATCGGCGCGAGCGTTTCGAGGACGTGGTGCGTGACGTCGATCTCGTCTATGACCTGCTGGGCGGCGAGACGCAGACGCGTTCCTGGCGCGTGCTTCGCAAAGGCGGCACGCTGGTCTCGACGCTGACGCAGCCGTCCGGGGAAAAAGCGGCAGAGCATGGCGTCCGGGCGATGCGCTACACCACGCGGCCGGACGGCGCCGCGCTGGCGCAGATCGGCGCCTGGCTCGACGAGGGGGCGATCGCCGTGACGCTCGTCGACCGTTTCGGCTTCGATGCGCTGCCCGAGGCCTTCACGCGGCTCGAGGCCGGCCACCTATACGGCAAGCTGGTGCTGACGCGCGCCGCGTGACGCCTCATCCGCGGAGACGGGAGGCGCCGCGGCTCAGCCGGGCGCGCGCATCCTCGCCACCAGCGGGTAGTGGTCCGAGGCACGCCGCGCCAGCGCGCTGCGATGCGCGCTCACCTCGACCAGCCACTCGCCGGGGTGAATCCAGATCCGGTCGAGCGCGAACAGCGGGCAGACGGTCGGAAACGTGCGCAGCGCCGGCGCGCGGCGGAAATGCGAGGTCAGTGCGCGCAGCGCGCGGCCGTGGACGAACCACTCGTTGATGTCGCCGAGCAGGATCACCGGCATCCTGCCGGTGTCGAAGCTGGCAAGCAGGCGCCGCACCTGTTCGCTGCGCTCGGCCGCCGACAGGCCCAGATGGCACGCCACGACGCGCACCGGCGCGCCGCCGATGCGCAGGTCGGCGTCGAGCGCGCCGCGCGGCTCGCGCCCCGCCACCGACAGGTCCAGCGTGCGCGCGGCGAGCACCGGAAAGCGCGACAGCACGGCGTTGCCGTAGCGCCGCGAGTGCGTGTCGATGGTCGGCCCGGCCACCGCATGCATGCCGGACGCCGCGGCGAGGGCGGCCAGCACGTCCGGCGCGTCACGGCCGCCGAGCGGCACTTCCTGCAGTGCCACCACGTCGGCGTCGAGTTCCGCGATCACGGCCGCGATGCGTCCGGCGTCGACGGCATGCGGCGTGGCGATGCCGCCGTGGATGTTGTAGGTGGCGATCCGCCACGCGTGCCCGGGCGCTTCTTCGCCGCCGGGCGCCCGGGCGGCGGTCGTGACGACCGCATGCGGCCCGGCTTGCGGGGCCGTCAGCGCCATCGCCGCACCGCCCGGATCAGCAGCGCCGAGAGGGCGACCAGCGCGAGACCGATGCCGATCAGCCAGGCGAACGCGGCGGCGTCCGGGTGGCGCAGCGCGGCGCTCAACTGATGGGCGAACGCCACGGTCAGCGCGATGCCCGGCAGCATGCCGAGCGCCGTGCCGATCAGGTAGTCGCGCAGGCTGATGTGCGAGGCGCCGGCCACCAGGTTGACCGCGGTGAATGGCGCCACCGGCAGCAGCCGCAGCACGATCATCGCGACGATGCCATGCTCGCCCAGTTGCTCGCTGACGCGCCGTGCGCGGTTGCCCGCGTAGCGGTGGATCGCGTCGTGACCGAGCCATGCGCCGGCCGCGTAGGTCGCTGCGGCCGACAGCAGGGTGCCGACGGCCGCGTAGGCGAAACCGGGCCAGGCGCCGAACACCAGCCCCGTCACCGTGATCAGCAGGGTGATCGGCACCGACAGCGCGGCGGCGACCACATAGGCGGCCACGATGACGAACGGCGCGAACGGATACGCGGCGATGCGCAGTGCCGCGTGCGACAGCGAGGCGATGCTGACCTGCTGGCCGAGCGGCGAGTAGCGCCAGAACAGGGTGAGCGCGGTGATCGCCAGCACGGCGAGGCCAGGCGCGAGGAAGCGTGCGGCGAGCGAGCGGCGCCGGTGGGGCGGCACCACTTCGGTGACCACGCGTGTCGGCTCGATCGGCTTTTCCGGATCGAACACGGCGCTGACCGGAATCAGCGCGTCGAGCGCCGGCGAATTGGCCGGCTCGAGCGGCAGCAGCGTGCGGCCGTGCGGCCGGCGCAGCCGGTCGATCGCCGCGTTCGGCCGCGCGCCCGAAGCCAGTGCCTGCGCGACCGCCTCGACGGTGGTGCCGAGATGCTCGGCGAGCAGGCGTTCGCGCAGCTTCGCGATGGCCGCGCGCACGCGCGGCTCGCCCGCGGCGACGAGCGCGACACCGCATTCGGTGTCCAGCAGCATCGAGCGGTTATTGAAATTGGCGCTGCCGATCAGCAGGCATTCGTCGTCCACGATCAGCAGCTTGCTGTGGACGTTGATGCAGTGCTCGCCGAGGCCGTCCGCGTGTGGATACAGCAGGCGATAGCGATCGTGCCGGTCCGCTTCACGCAGGGTCGCGTGCAGGCGCGCGCGCAGCACGCCCATGGTCGCCTCCTGGAGCCAGCCGCTCTGCACGCGCGGCACGATCACCGTCACGTCCGGCGCGTCGGGCCGGGCAAGCCGGGCGCTGAGGCTGTCGCGCACCACCGCCGCGGTGAAGTACTGGTTCTCGATGTAGAGATGGTGCCGCGCTGCGCGTATCGCATCGGCGATCAGCGCGGCGGTCTGGGTGAGCGCGGGCTGCGCGCCGTGGCGCGGCGCGGTGAGCACGATGCCGAGCCGGACGTCGGTCACGTCGGCCGGCACCCCGGCCGGCCAGGGGTCGCCGGGTGCCGATGAGGCCGGCGCGGCAGCGGGCCCGTCGTCGGCGTGGGCTTCGCCGTGCGCGTGCTGCCAGCGCCGCCGTACCAGCGCACCGATAGCGGCGGCGGCATCGCCGTCGAACATGGCCTGGATGTCGTGGAACGGCCCGTAGGGGGAGCCGTCCGGGCCGCGTCGCAGCGGATTGGCCGCGTCGTGCGCGCAGTCGTCCCAGCGCGCGCTCGTCAGGTCGAGGCCACCGACGAACGCGAGCCGATCGTCGATCACCACCATCTTCTGATGATGCGAGGCGCCGGGCGGATGCGTATCGTCGAGCCGGAATTCGATGCCGGCGTGGCGGAACCAGCCGGCCCCCGGCGCGAACGGCGATTCGCGTTCGAGCGCGTAGATCATCGCGAAGTCCCAGGCAAGCACGTGAACGCGCAATTCGCGGCGCGCGAGCGTGAGCGCCTGCAGGAACGGCGCGAGCGGCTCGGGAAACCCGTCGTTCGCGCCGTCCGGCACGAGCCGGAGGCGGCTGTCGATATCCCAGCCAACGATGAACACCGAGTGCTGGGCGCGACACAGGGCGGCGCGCAGCGTCCGGAAATAGGCTGCGCCGTCGACGAGCGCCGTGAAGCGCCCGGCGTGGCGAATCGTGTCGCAGTTGCGGCCCGCTTCGAGCAGCCCGTGGCGGCTGCGTGGCGCGTCGTGGAGGCCGTGGCCGGCGTCGGGCGGGTGCCGGACGCCGGTGGGCGCGGCGGGGCGGTCGGGCCTCATCGACGCGTCTCCGTCGCGCTTGCCATGTCGGGCGCGCCCGGCGGCAGCGTGCGGCTGCCCGCGCGAGCGCAGGGCGGCCCGGCGGCGGGCGAGACATGCGCACCGGCGGGCCGCGGCGCGGGAGCCGGCCGGCCGCGGTATCGGCGTCGGATAGGCGGAGCGGGCCGATGTCGCTTCGGCGGCCGGTGGCATGAGGGCGGCATGATGTTGGTGGGCTCTGGCGGCACGGCGTCCGGGCTTGGGCGGAGCAAGAGGGTCAGCAGATAGCGTGCCCACCGCGTCGCGGGTTGCCCGTCGACGCGGCGGGCACATCACGCGATGCGCGATGCAGGGGCCACCGCGCGAAAATTGCAAACGCCGGCGAAAGAAAGTCTCGAATCGAACGGCCGGATGGAAGGCCCGCCGCGTGACGCGCTCGACGCGTGCGCCATGCCCATGGCACGCGGGTTGCGCATGCCTTGCGTTCTTCCACCGCGAGCCGTCCCGGCATCGCCAACCGCAAAGGAGCATGACGATGGAACCCTACGACAGCGCCGAGCCGGCCGATTTCGCGACGCGTCCCCGTGACGGCGGCAACGAGGTGGAGATCGACGACATGGGAACGGTCCGTCGGACGGGCCAGGGCGGTGTGGACGACATCAGGGTGGCGCAGTGGCCCGAGCCGGATCGCGAGTTGCACGAACCGGCCGGCGGCCGCCTCGACGAGGTGAGGGCGATCGGGCCGCACGGCGACACGGAGCTTTCCGCCTGAGCTGCCGTGCCGATGTGCAAGCGCGCCGCAAGGTCATCGTTGCGCGGCGGCTGGCACGTGCGTGTCCTGGATGAGGGATGGCCGGCCGCCCGGCGTGGGGTCGTGCCTTCCGGCCGAAGGCGCGTGCGTCGTCCGCGGCGCGGGCCCGATCCGGGGCCGGCGCCGCCTCGGCTTTGGGGCATTGCGCGCGCTTCGTGGAACTGAACCCGAATTCGAGGAGATGCGCGCTGGTAGTCGTCTGGTCAGTGCCGTGGAGCGGGCCGGCGAATCGGACGCGCGCGTCAAGACGCGGATGGATTGCTTCAGGGTGGAGTGCGGAAGGCATAGGGCTGCAAAACCGAAACTGTCGCCTGAGCAGTGGGCCCGTGGCCCGAATGCATCGGGAGCTTGATCCGCGAACTGCTACGCCTGAGTGGTCGAGGCGCTTCATCTACCGGTATCGGCACCAGCCGTGCGTGAGGTTTCTCTGCGCGATGCATGGGCCAAGCGCGTGGACGTGAGCACGGCCCGTGACTTGCCTGATTTCATCGGACCGCTTGAATCCCCGAGTGAAAGGGACGCATCGATCAACCGCCCTCGCTCCGCCGCCCGGTGCGCGGTGAGCTCGAGTTGCCGGCCAACGCTGTTCCGGCCCGTTTGTTTTGAATCGCAGAACCCTAAATCGCTGTAAACTCTCGCTTTTGCCGCCACACCCCCCACAAGATTCCGATGTCCCATACCCCGAAAGTAGGATTTGTAAGTCTTGGCTGCCCGAAGGCTTTAGTCGATTCCGAACAAATCATCACCCAGCTGCGCGCCGAGGGCTACGAGATCTCCGGCACCTACGACGGTGCCGACCTCGTCGTCGTCAACACCTGCGGCTTCATCGACGACGCCGTCCAGGAAAGCCTCGACGCGATCGGCGAGGCGCTGACCGAGAACGGCAAGGTGATCGTGACCGGCTGCCTCGGCGCGAAGAAAAGCGCGAGCGGCGCGGGCCTGATCGAGGAAGTCCACCCGAAGGTGCTGGCCGTCACCGGCCCGCACGCGCTCGGCGAGGTGATGCAGGCGGTCCACAGCCATCTGCCGAAGCCGCACGATCCGTTCGTCGATCTGGTGCCGGCCGCCGGCATCAAGCTCACGCCGCGCCACTACGCGTACCTGAAGATTTCCGAAGGCTGCAACCACCGCTGCACGTTCTGCATCATCCCGTCGATGCGCGGCGATCTGGTCTCGCGCCCGGTCGCGGAAGTGATGCTGGAAGCCGAGAACCTGTTCAAGTCGGGCGTGAAGGAACTGCTCGTGATCTCGCAGGACACGAGCGCCTACGGGGTCGACGTGAAGTACCGCACGGGCTTCTGGAACGGCCGCCCGCTCAAGACGCGCATGACGGAACTGGTGGCGGCGCTCGGCGAACTCGCCGCGCAGTACGGCGCCTGGGTGCGCCTGCACTACGTCTATCCGTATCCGCACGTCGACGAGATCATCCCGCTGATGGCCGAGGGCGCCTATCGCGGCCATGTCCTGCCGTACCTGGACGTGCCGTTCCAGCACGCGGACCCGGAAGTGCTCAAGCGCATGCGCCGCCCGGCGAACGCCGAAAAGGTGCTGGACCGCGTGCGCAAATGGCGCGAGATCTGCCCGGACCTGACGATCCGCAGCACCTTCATCGCGGGCTTCCCGGGCGAGACGGAAGCGCAGTTCGACACGCTGCTCGACTTCATCCGCGAGGCGGAACTCGATCGCGTCGGCTGCTTCGCCTACTCGCCGGTGGAAGGCGCGACGGCGAACGAACTCGACGGCGCGCTGCCGGACGAGGTTCGCGAGGAGCGCCGCGCGCGCTTCATGGAAGTGGCCGAGGAAGTGTCGGCGGCGCGCATCGAGCGCAAGATCGGCCAGACGCTGAAGGTGCTGATCGACGAAGTCAACGCCGAGGGCGGGATCGGCCGCACGGCGGCCGACGCACCGGAAATCGACGGCGTGGTCTACGTGGAACCGGCGGCGAAGGGCGCGAAGCGCTACAAGGTCGGCGATTTCGTGTCGGTGGCGATCACCGGCGCGGACGGCCACGACCTGTGGGGCGAGGTCGAAGCGGCATGACCCAGGCGATGCCGGCACCGGGCCAGCCGGCGCGGCCCGAGATCCTCGCGTTCGGCGAGGCGATGGTCGAGTTCAACCAGTCGCAGCCGGGCTCGCCGCAGTATCTGCAAGGCTTCGGCGGCGACACCTCGAACTTCTGCATCGCGGCGGCGCGCCAGGGCGCGCGCACCGGCTTCGTCTCGGCGGTCGGCAGCGACCACTTCGGCCGTCTGCTGCTCGAGCTGTGGCGGCGCGAGCAGGTGGAGACGGCGACGGTCCGCGTCGACGCGGCGGCTCCCACCGGCGTCTATTTCGTCTCGCACGGCGAGCATGGCCACGCGTTCGACTATCTGCGCGCCGGCTCGGCCGCGAGCCGCTACGCGCCGGGCGACCTGCCGCTCGACGCGCTGGCCGCGGCGCGCGTGCTTCATCTGTCCGGCATCAGTTTCGCGATCAGCGCGAGCGCCTGCGACGCGGCGTTCGCGGCGATCGATCAGGCGCGCGCGCACGGCGTGCAGGTCAGCTTCGACACCAACCTGCGCCTGAAGCTGTGGCCGCTCGCGCGCGCCCGCGCGGTGATGCTGGAGGCGCTGCGCCGCACCGACATCTGCCTGCCGAGCTGGGACGACGTGACGGTGCTGACGGGCCTCGACGAGCGCGACGCGATCGTCGACGCGCTGCTCGACTGCGGCCCGGGGGTGGTCGCGCTGAAGCTCGGTAAAGAAGGCGCCTACGTGGCCACGCGCGACGCGCGGCGGCTGGTGCCCGCGTTCGTCGTCGATGCGCTCGACGCGACCGGCGCGGGCGACTGCTTCGGCGGCGCGTTCATCGCGCGGCTGGTGGCCGGCGACGACGCGTTCGCGGCGGCGCGCTACGCGAACGCGGCGGCGGCGCTCTCGACGCGCGGCTACGGCGCGGTCGCGCCGATTCCGGACGCGCAGGCGGTCCGCGCCTTGCTGGACGGCTGAGCCGGCGGCCGGCCGGGCGCCGGCTCAGCGGCCGCGCAAGGTCCGCGGCCCGGCCCGGTCGAAGGATTCCTCGGTTGCCGTCGACGGCTTCCGTATTACCCTGCGGGTCATCCGACACACAATGAGGCAGGGAGGCGCGATGCAACGCGAAGTGGTGGTGGTCAGCGGGGTCCGTACCGCGATCGGCGGGTTCGGCGGCAGCCTGAAGGATTTCGCGCCGACGGCGCTCGGCGCGCGCGTGCTGCGCGAGGCGCTGGAGCGTGCGGGCGCGGCGGGCGACGAGGTCGGGCACGTGGTGTTCGGCAACGTGCTCCACACCGAGCCGAAGGACATGTATCTGGCGCGCGTGGCGGCGATCGAGGGCGGCGTCTCGCAGCACGTGCCGGCGCTGACGGTGAACCGGCTGTGCGGTTCGGGTCTGCAGGCGATCGTCTCGGCGGCGCAGAGCGTGCTGCTCGGCGACGCCGAGATCGCGGTGGCGGGCGGCGCGGAAAGCATGAGCCGCGCGCCGTACTCGATGCCGGCGGCGCGCTTCGGGCAGCGCATGGGCGACGCGAAGGTGGTCGACATGTTGCTCGGCGCGCTCAACGATCCGTTCCAGGCGATCCCCATGGGCGTGACGGCCGAGAACGTGGCGGCGAAGTACGGCATCACGCGCGAGGCACAGGACGCGCTCGCGCTCGAATCGCACCGCCGCGCCTCGCACGCGACGAAGGCCGGCTACTTCACGACCCAGATCCTGCCGATCGAGATCGGCTCGAAGCGCGGCACCGTCACGTTCGACACCGACGAGCACGTGCGCCACGACGCGGCGGCCGAGGATTTCGCGAGGCTGCGCCCGGTGTTCGCGAAGGAGAACGGCACGGTGACGGCCGGCAACGCGTCGGGCATCAACGATGCGGCGGCCGCCGTCACGCTGATGGAGCGGCGCGTGGCCGAGGCACGCGGCCTGAAGCCGCTGGCGCGGCTGGTGGCCTACGCGCACGCGGGCGTCGATCCGGCCTACATGGGCATCGGCCCGGTGCCGGCCACGCGGAAGGCGCTCGAGCGCGCCGGCATCGGCGTGGCCGAGCTCGACGTGATCGAGGCGAACGAGGCGTTCGCGGCGCAGGCCTGCGCGGTCGCGAACGAACTGGGCTTCGATCCGGCGAAAGTGAATCCGAACGGCTCGGGCATCTCGCTCGGCCATCCGATCGGCGCGACGGGCGCGCTGATCACCGTCAAGGCGCTTTACGAGCTGCACCGGATCTCGGGCCGCTACGCGCTGGTGACGATGTGCATCGGCGGCGGGCAGGGCATCGCCGCCGTGTTCGAACGTATCTGACGACATCCGGGCGGCCGGCCTGAGCCGCCCCGCAACCGAAGGAGTGACACGACGTGGCAGCCAGCCGAACCCGAATCCGCATCCTACTCGCGACGGCGCTCGCGCTGGCCCTCGCGGCCGGCACGCTGCAGGCGCAGCAGAATCCGCCGGTGGCGAAGCCGCATGCGCCGCCGGCCGCCGCCACGGCGGGCGCCTCGACCACCGAAGCCGCCGCGGCCGCGGCCGCGGCGCCGCCGGAGCGCGACGACACGGCGCCGGCCAGACCGCTGAAGCCGGACCCGGCGCTCGAAAAGCTGCCGCGCTACACGGGCACGCTCGGCGGCCGCGCGATCGTCGCGCATCTGGGACCGAAGACGAACGAGTCGGGCCTGCACGGCGAATACCGCTACAGCGACACGGGCCAGGTGATCCTGCTCGCCGGCGATCGCGACGGCGAGACGCTCGAACTCGAGGAATCGAACGACGGCACCAACATCACGGGCCTCTGGACCGGCCGCCTCGATGCCTCGGGCGCGCTGTCGGCGGACCGCACCAACGCCGACGAATCGGACCCGCAGCCGGTCGTGCTGCAGCTGGCCACGACGCCGACACCGGCACCGGCGCCGCACCCGGGCGCGACGGCACCGGCCGGACACGCGGTCGGCGGTGTCGGCAACCTCACCACCTCGGATTGAGTCTCGCCGCCCGTGATCGCAGCGGGCCGCCGCGTCCCGGCGGCCCGCCGTTTTCTTGACGGCGGTCCGCCGATCCGGCGCCGCTGCGATCGACTGTATCGGGTCACGGCGCGTGATTCGGGCTACGCTGTGCGGATCGTTCGATCCCGCATCGTTCCCGATCCACTCATCTCGCTCACCGATCCCGCCATGACCGATACCACCCCGAAGCGCGCGCTCCAGACCCGCATCGTCCAGCCCGAAGCCGAACTGCCGCCCGGTTTCGCGTCGTTCGTCACGCCGGTCACGCGCGCGTCGACCATCGTGTTCCCCGATCTCGCGACGATGCGCTCGCTCGACTGGCGCGAGGACGACCGCTGGCGCTACGGCCTGCACGCCACGCCGACCTCGCTCGAACTCGCGCGCCAGATCGCCGTGATCGAGGGCGGCGCGCATGCGCTGCTGCAGCCCTCGGGCCTCGCGGCGATCATGAACGTCTACTTCGGCTTCGTGAAGACGGGCGACGACGTGCTGGTCCCGCACAACGCCTACAACCCGAACGCCGATCTCGGCAACTGGCTCGCGCGCGACTACGGCATCTCGGTGCGCTTCTACGATCCGCTGGTCGGCGCCGGCATCGCCGAGCTGATCCGCCCCGAAACGAAGCTGCTGTGGCTGGAGGCGCCCGGCTCGGTCACCATGGAAGTGCCCGACGTCGCCGCGATCACGGCCGTGGCGCGTGAGCGCGGCGTGGTCACCGCGATCGACAACACCTACTCGGCGGGCCTCGCGTTCCAGCCGTTCGAACACGGCGTCGACATCTCGGTGCAGGCGCTCACGAAATACCAGTCGGGCGGCAGCGACGTGCTGATGGGCGCGACCATCACGGCCGAGCGCGCGCTGCACGAGAAGCTCAAGCTCGCGCGGATGCGGATCGGCATCGGCGTGTCGGCCGACGATTGCGCGCTCGTGCTGCGCGGCCTGCCGAGCATGCGCGCGCGCTTCGAGGCGCACAGCCGCTCGGCGCTCGGGCTCGCGAAGTGGCTGAAGGCGCGGCCCGAGATCGCCGCCGTGCTGCATCCGCAGCTGCCCGACTGTCCGGGGCACGCGGCGTTCGTGCGCGACTTCACGGGCGCGGGCGGGCTGTTCTCGGTGGTGTTCGACGCACGTTACCGGCCCGAGCAGATCGACCGTTTCGTCGAGGCGCTCGCGCTGTTCGCGATCGGCTGGAGCTGGGGCGGCGCGCGCAGTCTCGCGATGCCGTACGACGTGCCGTCGATGCGGCCGAACTGGCCGCATCGCGGCACGCTGGTGCGCTTCTACGCCGGGCTGGAGGAAGAGGCGGACCTGCGCGCCGACATCGAGCGCGCGCTCGGCAGCGCGCTCGCTTGAGCCGGCAGGCTTCGCCGCGGCGACGCGTCTGATCGAGGGCGCGGCCGGCGCGGCGGCGCAACCGCGTTCGCCAGAACAAACGGCGTATCGGCCCGGGCCCCGGGCCCCGGGCCGATACGCCGTTTCCGCATGGCACGCCGTGGCGACGCGCGAGTGCGTCAGAACAGCCGCAGCAGGCCGTCTAGCCCGACATGGTCGAACGCGACGCTGGCGGCGTCGCGCACCACCGGCTTGGCCCGGAACGCGACCGAGAAGCCGGCTGCGGCCATCATCTTCAGGTCGTTCGAGCCGTCGCCCATCGCGATCGCGCGGGCCGGCTCGATGCCGAGCGTCGCGCAGGTCTCGCGCAGCGTGCGCGCCTTCACGTCGGCATCGACGATCTCGCCGATCACCTTGCCGGTCAGCTTGCCGTCGACGATCTCGAGCCGGTTCGCGTTGGTGAAGTCGAGGCCGAGCCGCTCGCGCAGCCGCTCGGTGAAGAACGTGAAGCCGCCCGACACCAGCAGCGTCTTCAGGCCCGCGGCGCGCGCGCCGGCCAGCATCGTCTCGGCGCCCGGCGACAGGCGCAGCCGCTCGGCGTAGACGGCTTCGAGCGCGCTCGCGTCGAGCCCGGCCAGCAGCGCGACGCGGCGCGTCAGGCTCTCGCTGAAATCCTTGATCTCGCCGCGCATCGAGGCTTCGGTGATGGCGGCCACCTCGGCCTTGCGTCCGCAGAAATCGGCGATCTCGTCGATGCACTCGATCGTGATCAGCGTCGAATCCATGTCCATCGCGAGCAGGCCGAAATCGCCGAGCTTGCGGCCGGCCTCGACGAACGCCGCGTCGAGCCCGTGTACGCCGCAGTACACGGAGATATCGGGCCGCTGCGCGGGCTGCGCGTTCTCGATGCGGATCGCATGCGCGTCGACCGGGGCGAGGCGGGTGCCGCGCGCGAGCGCCAGCAGCGTCTTGTGGTGGGTGGAGGACAGCGGCGCGGGGCTCTGGATGACGAGATTCGTGGTCATGACATGTCGCGTGGGACGAAAACGGCGCGCCAGGCGCGCCGGAAGAGGCCGCTATTGTAGCCGGTCGGCGCGCGCCGGCCGTCAGGCTTTGCCCGGATCGGCGCGGCGGGCGGCGGCCGGCGCGCGAGCGTGCTCGTCCACGCGATCCCAGTAGGGCGGGTCGCCCAAGTGCGCGGCGATGAAATCGATGAACGCGTGCAGCTTCAGCGGCACGAACGCGCGGCTCGGATAGACGGCCCAGATCGCCGACGGCTCGGCGAGCGGATAGTCGGCCAGCACCGGCACCAGCGAGCCGTCGCGCAGGTTCGGCCCGACGTCCCAGGTGGACTTGATCGCGATGCCGAAGCCGTCCACCAGCGCCTCGCGGATCGCCTCGCCGTTGCTGGCCACCAGCCGGCCGCCCACGCGTACCGTGAGCGGGCCGGCCGGCGTCTCGAAGGCCCAGTCGCGCTGCTCGCCGAGGATCACGCACTCGTGGCGCGCGAGATCGGCCGGATGGCGCGGCGCGCCGTGCTCGGCCAGATAGGCGGGCGAGGCGCACACCACGCGCCGGTTCACGGCGAGCCGGCGCGCCACCAGCGACGAGTCGCGCAGCGCGCCGATCCGGATCGCGACGTCGATGCCGTCGTCGACGAGGTCGACGATCTCGTCGGACAGCCGCAGGTCGATCGACACCTGCGGGTAGCGGCGCAGGAACGCGGGGATCACGGGCGCCACGTGCTGCCGCCCGAACGACGACGACATCGACACGCGCAGCCGCCCATGCGGCTCGCGGCGCGCATGCCCGACCGCCGCGCGCGCCGCGTCGGCCGCCTCGAGCAGCGCCTGCGCGCGCAGCAGGAACAGCTCGCCGTCCTGGGTCGGCGTCACGCGCCGCGTCGTGCGGTGCAGCAGCCGCGCGCCGAGCTGGCGCTCGAGCTGCGCGAGCCGCGCGCTCGCGACCGTGGCCGAGACGCCGAACTCGCGCCCGGCCGCCGAGACGTTCGCGAGCAGCGCGGCACGCACGAACATCGCGACGTCGAGCAGGTCGAGCGGCTTGTCGGGCGAGGCGGCGGGCGAGGCGGGTGAGATTGCCGGAGCGGCATCCGGGAGCGGGCGCGAAGTCATTATCCGGAAATTCCAAAAGATGTTTCCGGGATTATGTCGGTTTTTCTTCAGGATCGGACGGCTTACGATCGCTTCCATCGTCAACCCGGATTCCCCTCTCTCGAAGGAGCCCCACCATGAAAGCCGTAGGACTGACCCGTTATCTGCCGATCGACCATCCCGAGGCGCTGCTCGACGTCGAGCTGCCGACGCCCGTGCCCACCGGCCGCGACTTGCTCGTCAAGGTCGAGGCGATCTCGGTGAACCCGGTCGACACCAAGGTGCGCGCGCCGAAGGACAAGCTCGAGGACAGCCCGCGCGTGCTGGGCTGGGATGCCGCCGGCACGGTGGCCGCGGTCGGCCCGGAGGTGACGCTGTTTCGCGTCGGCGATCCGGTCTACTACGCCGGCAGCATCACGCGCGCCGGCGCCAACAGCGAGTTCCATCTGGTGGACGAGCGGATCGCGGCGCTCAAGCCCGCGTCGCTCGATTTCGCGGCCGCGGCGGCGCTGCCGCTGACGGCGATCACCGCCTGGGAGGCGCTGTTCGACCGGCTCAAGGTGTCGCCGCAGGGCCGCGACGCGGGCAAGTCGGTGCTCGTGATCGGCGGCGCGGGCGGGGTCGGCTCGATCGGCATCCAGCTCGCGAAGCAGCTCGGGCAACTGAAGGTGATCGCCACCGCGTCGCGCCCGGAATCGGCGCAATGGGTGCGCGAGCTCGGCGCCGACCACGTGGTCGATCATTTCGGCGACCTGCCCGCGCAGGTCCGCGCCGCCGGCTTCGAATCGGTCGATTACGTGCTGGTGTTCAACGACACCGATCGCCACTTCCCGGCCGCGGCCGAGATCATCAAGCCGCAGGGCGCGATCTGCACGATCGTCGAGAACGCGCGGCCGGTGCCCGTCGAGCAGCTGAAGGCGAAGAGCGCCGCGTTCCACTGGGAGTTCATGTTCACGCGCGCGATGTTCGGCACGCCGGACATGATCGAGCAGCACAAGCTGCTGACCGAGGTAGCGCGGCTGGTGGATGCCGGCACGCTGCGCGGCACGGTCGGCCAGAACCTCGGCGCGATCAACGCGGCGAACCTGCGCGAGGCGCATCGCCTGCTCGAAGGCGGGCGCGCGATCGGCAAGCTGGTGCTGAGCGGGTTCTGACGCGCCGGCCGCGCGGCGTGCGGAGCCGGTGCCGGCCGGGGCGGGGCGACCCGCCCGCCGGAACGGGCCGGCGCACTGTGCCCTGGCTCACGACACGACGAACAACGGCGGCTGCCGCGAGAGATCGCGGCGGCCGTCGTCGTTCGGGGCATGCCATGCCGAGACCCGGCGCCGCCGCGCGCGAAATGCAGCGAGGCCAGGGCCAGTGAGGCCGGCGAACCGGAACGACCGGCGGACGTGACGCGGCGACAACACCGGGCAGTTCCCGCTCACCGGGGCCGCCGCCAGCGACTAGACTGGATAGCGCGTACATCGGGTCTTGCCATAAAACCAGGCGCCCGCCGCGGCGCCACGATATCAGGAGGACAGCATGAGCCTGCGCAATCCGTCCGTCGTCGTCTGCCTCGCCGCGCTCGCGGCGGCCCTGGCCGGCGCCCCCGCGCTCGCGGCGCCGCCGATCAAGGCCAGCGCCAGCGGCGGCAACGACGGCCAGCTCCAGTACACGGTGAAGGTCGATTCGAAGCGCTACGGCGCCTCGCAGGAAACGCGCAAGATCCGCTCGGGCGAGACCGACGACTTCAACTGGAAGTCGGTGCCGCCGTCGGGCGCGGTGGCGATGCCGGACGGCTGCCCGGACGCCGATTCGGTGCCGCGCGACGCGAACGGCGCGATGGTGCGCCAGACCCAGGTGCGGCTCGCGCCGTCGGTCGACGCGAAGGGCGTGGCGACGGTGCAGGTCAGCTTCCAGGCCAGCGCGCCGGACGGCACCGCGCCGGTCACGGCGGGCGGCAGGACGCTACAGTGCCCGAAGGCGGTGACCGTCAGCGAGGTGCGGCGCGTGTCGATTCCGACCAAAGGCGGCGCGAAGACGCTCGCGCTGCGCGACGGCACGCACGTCACGATCTCGATCCAGCCCTGAGTCGATGCCGCACGCGGCTGGCCGCCGGCGGGCCGGCCGTGCCCGGCGCGGGCGCGTGACGATACCTGATGACGCACGAGCCGATCGGCCTGCGTCCACCTGAATCCGTCAGCCCGGGCCCGGCTCAGGCCGCCTTTCTGCGTCGCTTGCGCTCGACGAGCCGCGCGGCGAGGAAGCGGTGCTCGGCCGAGAACAGCCGGCGGTAGGTCAGCAGCACCGCGCCGACGGTGGCGAGCGCCGCCGCCGCGGCGATCAGGAACATGATCACGATCTGGTAGCGCACGGCCTGCAGCGGCGGCTGGCCGGCCAGCACCTGGCCCGTCATCATGCCCGGCAGGCTGACCACGCCCACCACGGCCATCTGGTTCAGCGTCGGCATCATGCCGGCGCGCACCGCCTGGCGCGCGGCGTCCTGCGCCGCCTCCCAGCGCGTCGCGCCGAGCGCGAGCGCGGCTTCCACGCGGTCGCGGCGCGCGGTCAGTTCGCCCGTCATGCGCTCGACGCCAAGGCCCACGCCCGTCAGCGCGTTGCCGAGGATCATGCCGAGGATCGGGATCGTGTATTGCGGCTCGTACCAGGGATGGATGCCGATCACGACGAACAGCCCGAGCGCGCCCACCGCCCACGAGCCGATCCAGATCGACACGATGCTGTCGATGCGCTGCCCGCGGTAGCCGCGCTCGCCGCGCGCGGCGCCGGCGAAGCCCGCCACCAGCGTCATCACGACCATCAGCGGCAGCACCACGTACCAGCGCGGATGCCCGAACACCCAGCCGAGCAGGTAGCCGATCGCGAGCAGCTGCACCACGGTGCGCGCCGCCGCAATCGCGAGCTGGCGGCCGAGGCCGAGCGAGAGCGCGAACGACAGCGCGCCGTTGACGGCCACCAGCGCGGCCGCGAGCGCGACGTCGCCGAGGCTCAGGTCCTGCAGCACCGGGCTCATCGGGCCACCCCGCCGTGGCGGTCGTCGCGGCTGCCTGCCTCGCGCGGCGAAGCCGCCGGGCCGCTATCGACATCGGCATCGGCAGCCGTTTCGCCGAGCACGCCGGCGCGCATCGTCACGTGGCGCGCCGCGATCCGTGCCGCCTGGGCGGGATCGTGCGAGACCCACAGCAACGCGCGCGCCTCGGGCGCCGCGGCGAACCATGCCTGAACCAGCGCCTCGATCGCGCGTGCCGATTCGGGGTCGAGCGCCGAGGTCGGCTCGTCGAGCAGCAGCACCTCGGGGTCGAGCAGCAGCACGCGCAGCAGGGCCGCGATCTGCGCCTCGCCGCCCGACAGCTCGCTTGCCTCCTGGTCGAGGAAGCCGTCGGCGCGGCCCGCCTGCCGCGCGAGTTCGACGGCGCGGTCGCGATCGAAGCGCAGGTCGCGGTACACGGCCAGCGAATACGGATAGCGCAGGATGTCCTCGACGGTGCCGTCGGCGGTGGCCGGCCGCTGCCGCAGATAGGCGACGCTGCGCCGGTAGCGCGTGATCGATGCGCGCGCAACGACCGCGCCGCGCCAGTGCAGCGTGCCGCCGTCGAGCGGATCGAGCAGCGCCAGCGCGCGCAGGAACACGCTCTTGCCCGAACCGGACGGTCCCGTAACAGCAATGCGCATGCCCGGCGTCACGCTGAAATCGGTCGGTGCGACCAGCACCCGCCTGGAGACTGGGTCGCGGCGGGTCAGGCCGCGGGCTTCGATCAGGCCGGCTGCTGTCATAAATGCAATAAAGGGTAAATGGGGGAGGAGACTTCGCGCGCGGTGCCATAATACCGATACTCGGTTGCGGCAGGCTCGGCGCGGCCTTCGCGTCGATCATCTTCCCGATAAAAACAACGGAGCTCGGCATGACGCTTCCACGAGTCATCGGCAAAACGGCGGCCTGGATCATCGGCATCCTCGTGGTGCTGGTCGTCGCGCTCGTCGTCTTCATCATCACTTTCGACTGGAACCGCGCGCGCCCCTGGATCAACCAGCGCGTGAGTACCGAGATCGGCCGGCCGTTCGCGATCCGCGGCGACCTGAAGGTCGGCTGGCATCGTCCCCGGGACGAAACCGGCTGGCGTTCGTGGGTGCCCTGGCCGAGCTTCACCGCCAACGACATCGCGATCGGCAACCCCGACTGGACGAAGTCGCCGCAATTCGCGACGCTCGACTCCGCCCACTTCGATCTGGCCGTGCTGCCGCTGCTCGTGCATCGCGTCGTGATTCCCTCGATCGACCTCGTCAATCCGGCGCTCGACGTCGAGCGGCTCGCCGACGGCCGCAACAACTGGACGTTCCAGTTCAAGCAGTCGGGCGAGCCGTCCACCTGGAAGGTCGAGCTGCACAACTTCGGCTTCGCGAAAGGCACCGTCACCTATCGCGACGCGATCACCAAGGCCGACCTGAACGTCGCGATCGACACGCTCGGCCAGCCGATCCCGCTCGGCGAGGTGATGAAGCAGCAGGAGGCGACTTCGCGCGCGGCGTCGGCGCAGCGCGTCGGCAAGGCCGGCGCGACGCAGCTGGCGAACAAGGTGGAGGCGGCTTCCGCGGCGTCGGCCGCCTCGGCCGCGCAGGCCGGGGCCGATGTCCCGGCAGCTTCGGCACCAGCCGCAAGCGGAGCGAGCGCGGCCGCGGCCACTTCCGGCACGACGGCCATCGCGTCAGGCGCCTCGGCATCCGCCACGGCGAGCGGTGCCAGCGGCGCGGCCGCGTCGGCACCGCCACCGCCCACCTACGCGTTCGGCCTCGTGGTCCACGGCCGCTACAAGAACGTGCCGATCGACGGCACCGGCAAGATCGGCGGCGTGCTCGCGCTGCGCGACACGAGCCGGCCGTTCCCGCTGCAGGCCGACGTGAAGGCCGGCGACACGCGCCTGGCGATCGTCGGCACGCTGACCGATCCGATGCAGCTCGCGGCGATCGACCTGCGGCTCTGGCTGCAGGGCTCGAGCATGTCGCATCTCTATGCGCTGACCGGCGTGACGCTGCCTGACACGCCGCCCTATGCGACCGACGGCCATCTGGTCGGCCAGTTCCGCCGCAACGCCAGCACGTTCCGCTACGAGAACTTCGACGGCCGCGTCGGCGGCAGCGACCTGCATGGCACGCTGGTCTACGCGCAGGGCTCGCCGCGGCCGAAGCTGTCGGGCGAACTCGTATCGAACCTGCTGCGCTTCTCCGACCTCGGGCCGGTGGTGGGCGCCGACAGCAACGCGAGCAAGCGCGCGCGCGGCGACACCACCAAACAGCCGGCCGACCGCGTGCTGCCGGTCGAGACGTTCCGCACCGACCGCTGGAAGGCGCTCGACGCGGACGTGAAGTTCACCGGCCGCCGGCTGATCAAGGACAAGGCGCTGCCGATCTCGGACCTCTACACGCACATCGTGATGCAGGACGGCGTGCTGTCGCTGATGCCGCTGCGCTTCGGCGTGGCGGGCGGCACGCTGTCCACCGACGCGCGCCTCGACGGCAGCACGGTGCCGCTCAAGGGGCGCTTCTCGGTGGCCGCGCGCCACCTGAAGCTCAAGCAGCTGTTCCCGACCGCGCAGGTGATGCAGTCGGCGCTCGGCGAGATCAACGGCGACGCGACGCTCTCGGCCACCGGCAATTCACCGGCCGCGCTGGCCGCCACCTCGACGGGCGAGTTGAAGGCGCTCGCCACCGACGGCGCGATCAGCCGGCTGCTGATGGAGGCGGCCGGGCTCAACGTCGCGAACGTGGTCTACGAGAAGCTGTTCGGCAACCGCGACGTGAAGATCAACTGCGCGGCCGTCGATTTCGTCGCCACCGACGGGATCCTGAACTCGAAGCTGTTCGCGCTCGACACCGACGACGCCGTGATCCGCGTGGACGGCAACGTCGACCTGCGCAACGAGGGCATGGATCTCGGCATCCATCCGCAGACCAAGGGCTTCCGCGTGTTCTCGCTGCGCTCGCCGCTCTACGTGAAGGGCACCTTCAAGAACCCGAAGGTGGGCGTCAACGTCGGCGCGCTGGCGCTGCGGGCCGGCGCAGCGGTGGGCCTTGGCCTCATCAACCCGTTCGCGGCGCTGATTCCGCTGATCGCGCCGAGCCACAACCGCGACGTGCCGTGCTCGGAGCTGTTCTCGCAGTTGAAGGCGTCGCCGCAGGCGAAGGCCGCCGCGGACGCGGCGAAAAAGAACTAGCGCGCCGGCGCCGCGCCGCCCGCCGGCGCGGCGCCACGCTGGCGGTCGATCGGGCGCGGCCGTCGCCATGCGGCGGGTGCCTGCGGCGGCCAGCCGGCTCGGCCGCCTGCCTGCGTCGGTTGCCCGCAGGCCGGCTCCCTGACGTGGCGGCCCTCGCAGCCGCCACCCTCGCAGGGCCACCGCCCATATCGGCCCCCCCCATCGGCCGCCTCCTACCGGCCGCCTCCCTATCGGCCGCTCGTCACCGGGAAAATCACCCGATAAAGGCGTCGCATCATATTTTCCCGCGCCGCGGTGACGGCGCCGGCCCGCAGCGCTTCACCGAGACCTGCTAAAATGCCTGGTTTCAGTCGATCCATCATCTACCGGGCCACGCTGTGCTTTCTACCGCCAACATCACGATGCAATTCGGGCCGAAGCCCCTGTTCGAGAACATCTCGGTCAAGTTCGGGGAGGGCAATCGCTACGGCCTGATCGGCGCGAACGGTTGCGGCAAGTCGACCTTCATGAAGATCCTCGGCGGCGATCTCGAGCCGTCGGGCGGCAACGTGGCGCTCGAACCGAACGTGCGTCTGGGCAAGCTGCGCCAGGACCAGTTCGCCTACGAGGACGTGCGCGTGCTCGACGTGGTGATGCAGGGCCACACCGAGATGTGGGCCGCGATGACCGAGCGCGACGCGATCTACGCGAACCCGGAAGCGACCGACGACGACTACATGCACGCGGCCGAGCTGGAGGCGAAGTTCGCCGAGTTCGGCGGCTATGACGCCGAGGCGCGCGCGGGCGCGCTGCTGCTCGGCATCGGCATCGACGAGAAGTACCACAACGGCCCGATGAGCGAGGTCGCGCCGGGCTGGAAGCTGCGCGTGCTGCTCGCGCAGGCGCTGTTCTCGAAGCCGGACGTGCTGCTGCTCGACGAACCGACCAACAACCTCGACATCAACTCGATCCGTTGGCTGGAAGACACGCTGAACCAGTACAACTCGACGATGATCATCATCTCGCACGATCGTCACTTCCTGAATTCGGTCTGCACCCACATGGCCGACATGGACTTCGGCACGCTGAAGGTCTGGCCGGGCAACTACGACGACTACATGCTGGCCTCGGCGCAGGCACGCGAGCGTCAGGCCAACGCGAACGCGCGCGCCAAGGAGCGCGTGGCCGAACTGCAGGACTTCGTGCGCCGCTTCTCGGCGAACAAGTCGAAGGCGCGCCAGGCCACCAGCCGCGCCAAGCAGATCGACAAGATCAAGATCGAGGAATTCAAGCCGTCGTCGCGGCAGAACCCGTTCATCCGCTTCGAGTTCGAGAAGAAGCTGCACAACATCGCGGTGGTGGCCGAGGACGTCACCAAGAAGTACGACCGCACGATCTTCAGTCACTTCAGTCTGTCGGTGCAGCCGGGCGAGCGCATCGCGATCATCGGCGAGAACGGCGCGGGCAAGACCACGCTGCTGCGCACGCTGCGCGGCCAGATCGATCTCGATCACGGCACCGTGAAGTGGGCCGAGAACGCGAACGTCGGCTACATGCCGCAGGATACCTACGAAGAGTTTCCCGACGACGTCACGCTGATGGACTGGATCGACGACTACCGCAAGGAAGGCGACGACGAGACGGCCGTGCGCGGCACGCTCGGCCGCCTGCTGTTCTCGGCGGACGACATCAGGAAGTCGGTGAAGGTGCTGTCGGGCGGCGAGAAGGGCCGCATGATCTGGGGCAAGCTGATGCTCGGCCGCCACAACGTGCTGCTGATGGACGAGCCGACCAACCACATGGACATGGAATCGATCGAGTCGCTGCAGATCGCGCTCGAGAAGTTCGAAGGCACGCTGATCTTCGTCTCGCACGACCGCGAGTTCGTGAGCGGCCTGGCCAATCGCATCATCGAGGTCAAGACCGACGGCACGCTGACCGACTTCGGCGGCAACTACGAGGACTTCCTGGCGACGCAGGAAAAGGCGTAAGCGGCAGGTTCGAGGTCCGGGCGCCCCGCGCGTTCCGCTCATTCCGCGACGACGATCGCCGGGATGGCCGGAAGCGCGGGGCGCCGCCGTTTACAGCCGGACGCCGGCGCGCCGTACCGCCCGGTCACGCGGCTTCGGGATCGCACTATCGCGAGCGCAACGCGCCGGCACCTTGAATTTGACGCGTATCAACCTCTGCATTTCCCGATCCCCGATCATCGAAGCTTTCGACACGTTCGACGAGTTTTCGATGACCATTTCCAGTTCCTTCCCGCCGCTCATGATCCGCGGCCGTGCGCTGCTGCCCATCGTGCAGGGCGGCATGGGTATCGGCATTTCCGCGCACCGGCTGGCCGGCAGCGTCGCGCGGGAGGGAGCGCTCGGCACGATCGCGAGCATCGACCTGCGCCACCACCATGCCGATCTGCTCGAACGCTGCCGCGCCAACCCGGTGCGCGACACCTTCGACGCCGCGAACCTCGAGGCGCTGCGCCGCGAGATCAGCCGCGCCCGCACCTGGAGCGAGGGCCGCGGCATGATCGCGGTCAACGTGATGAAGGCGGTGCGCGCGCACGCCGACTACGTGCGCGTGTCCTGCGAGGCGGGCGCCGACGCGATCGTGATGGGCGCGGGCCTGCCGCTCGACCTGCCCGACATGACCGAAGGCCACGACATCGCGCTGATCCCGATCCTGTCCGATAGCCGCGGCATCGCGCTGGTGCTGAAGAAATGGATGAAGAAGGGGCGCCTGCCCGACGCGATCGTGATCGAGCATCCGGCGCATGCGGGCGGCCATCTCGGCGTCGGCAACGTCGACGAGATGCACGACGCGCGCTTCTCGTTCGCGCGCGTGCTCGAGGAAGCGGGCGAGGCGATCCGGACGCTGGGGCTCGCGCGCGAATCGATCCCGCTGATCGTCGCGGGCGGCATCAACAGCCACGAAGCCGTGCGCGCGGCGCTCGCGCTCGGCGCGAACGGCGTGCAGCTCGGCACGCCGTTCGCCGTCACCGAGGAAGGCGATGCGCATCCGGCCTTCAAGCACGTGCTCACGCACGCGCAGCCCGAGGACATCGTCGAGTTCGTCAGCGTGACCGGCCTGCCGGCGCGCGCGGTGCGCACGCCCTGGCTCGACCGCTATCTGCGCCATGAAGCGCGCATTCGCGCCAAGCTCGGCGCGTTCCGGCAGCGCTGCCCGACCGCGTTCGAATGTCTGTCGGTGTGCGGCCTGCGCGACGGCGTCGAACGCTTCGGGCATTTCTGCATCGATACGCGGCTCGCCGCCGCGTTGCGCGGCGACGTGGCCAACGGCCTGTTCTTCCGCGGCCGGGAGGCGCTGCCGTTCGGCGAGGCGATCCGCAGCGTGCGCGATCTGCTCGCGTTGTTATTGACCGGTGTGGCACCGGAGGCTGCGACAAACCGCCCCATGTTCTCTCTGGCTTGACGGGCATCAAGTTGACGCAGTCGACACCCCCCGACAATCACTACCGTTCCCAGGGGGTTATTGCCATGAAAGAAAAAGTTCGCTGTCTGGTCTCAGCCGTTGCCGCTGCCGCAACCTTCGCGATGATCCCATCGGTCTCACATGCCGCGTCGCCAGGCGAAGGCATTGCTGCGGGTGACTTCCTCGCGCGCCTGCGCGCGATCGAGATCGCACCCGCGGATCGCGGCAGCGGCACGCTGTCGGCGATCCAGGCCGGTGTGAACAATGCCGTGGTCCCCGAGCTCGACTTCACCTACATGATCCGCGACTACCTCGGCGTCGAGCTGATCCTCGGTACGTCGCGGCACCAGGTCAATTCGAACCTCGGCCATCTCGGCGGCGTGAACGTGCTGCCGCCCACGCTGCTGCTGCAATACCACTTCAACCACGCGGGCAAGGTCCGGCCGTATGTCGGCGCGGGCCTGAACTACACGTACTTCTACAACGACGGCCTCAATGTCGGCGGCGAGGGTGTCGCGGTCCACAAGAGCAGCTTCGGGCCGGCCCTGCAATTCGGCGTCGACGTCCAGGTCACGAAGCGCTTCTTCGTGAACGTCGACCTGAAGAAAATCTGGATGCATACCGACGCGACGCTCGGCGGCCAGCCGATCGGGCGCCTGCACATCGATCCGATCATTGTCGGCCTTGGCGTGGGTATGAAGTTCTGACGAACCGGTAACAAGAGTTGGGGTTGGACGGCACGGCTGTATCGCGTGCCGCTTTTTTTTGCAAATCGCCCGGACATAGCGTGGCGTGATGCGGCAGCGCGCGCCGTGCTCGCTACGCCGCTCGCCACGCGTCAGAGCTTGTCGTACTGGAAGCGCATCGCCGTGCCTTCGCGCGTGATGCGCGCCCACACCGCCGCCTTTTCCTCCTCGCTCATGAACACCCAGTTCGCGACTTCGAGCGCGGTGCGCCCGCAGCCCTTGCAGACGTCGTCGAAGAGGGTCGAGCAGACGCCGATGCAGGGGCTGTCCGGTTTGTCGTGAAGATTGGAACTCATGGATGGGCGGCGGTCGGTGGGTGCGGCAAAACGTTATGGTAAAGCATCAGCGCGCGATGCTCACGCCAACGCGCGCGATCCAGTGCTGGCGCTGGTTGTAGTCGAGCAGGTCCTCGCCGTAGCCGTCGAAGAAGCCGAGCCACAGATAGCCGCCCCAGGCGTTGCCGAACAGTTTCGCGAGCGGGTACGAGAGCTGGGTGTCGACGCTGCCGTACCAGTGGTGGGTGCCCTTGCGCAGCGTGGTGGCCAGCTGCCAGCCATCCGGGCTGCCGTACTTGACGAGCAGGTCCATGTAGCCGCGATAGTCGGCGATGTCGCGGTTGTCGCTGATGCCGACGTAGTAGTAGAGCATCGGCGACACCTGCAGGTGGTAATCCGACAGGTCGCCGAACTCCCAGGTCGGTTGCACGAACGCGATGTTCAGGCTGCGCGAGTCGGTGCCGGCCTTGCCGTTCGACTCATGGCCGATCCCGGCCGCGAAACCCATCCGCGTGAACCAGCTGCTGCGCAGGCCGGTGTCGGCCACGTAGTAGAACAGCCGCGGCTTGTAGCTGGTGTCGCGAAACGGGCTCGAATCGGCGGACAGATCCCAGATCGACGTCTGCGTGTAGCCGAAATAGAGGTTGTCGAGCAGTGCGTGCGACGACGGATCGTCGGGTATGTGCAGCCGGTACTTGAAGCTCAGCTGCAGCTTGGCGGTGACGTCGCCGTTCACGCCCGCGCCGATGAACATCGGTTCGTAGTACGAGATTCTCGACAGCAGGCCCTGCGCGCCGGTGGTCAGCGCGTCGGAGACCGGCGGCGGCGTGCCGGCCGTCGCGGCGACGGTGGTGGCGGCCGCGGCCACGCCGGCCGGCGTGGTCTGGTGCGTCTCGGCCGCTTCGGCCTGCGCGACGCGCGCCTGGTTCGGGCCGCGATCGAGCGAGACCACGGCGGCCGAGGCGTCGAAGCCGACCGGCGTGATGGTCACCGTGCCGCGCGCGCTGTCGGGCCACGGCGCGGAATATCGCACCTTGCGGAACTGGCCGGCGTGCAGCGTGAAGCGCGCCGGCGCGCCGGGCTCGCGCGCGAGCCGGACCGGCACCGGCGGCTGCTCGGCGTTGGTGACGGTCACCTCGAGCGAGTCCGGCGAGGTGATCGCGAGCGGCGCACGGTCGTCGTCCGAGTAGATCAGCGTCAGCGTGAGCGGCGCGCTGGCGGCGGCTTCGCGCGGTGGCTGCACGAGCGAGACGGTGGCGCGCGCCGGCATCGCGGCGCAGGCGAACGAGGCGGCGGGGATCAGCGCGGCGAGCACGCGGCGGGCGGAACGGGGCAGGGCGAGGCGATGGCGGGAGCGATGGCGCATGAGTTCGAGGAATTGACGAAGCACGGTGGAAAGTCGTGCCGCAAGCGGACACTGCGACGAGTCGGGCTATTGTAAAGGACGTGCAGGGGTCGAAACTCAGGGGGTGCAACGGATTGGCGGTCCTGGCCGGGTCCAGCCAGGCAGGATTGGTGCGCGCCAGTTGGCGGCCCGATGGGCGTGGCAGCGCAGGCGCCGCGCTCCGGCCGTCCGCGCTCGCGCGACGGTGTGCATGGATCGGGGCGCATCGTTCCGGTGCCCGTGCCCGAGGCTCGCGCATGACGGCCGGCAACGCGCGGCTACCCGGTTATTTTTCCGGGTGGACACGCGCGTATAACCCGATAAAATGCGCGCACTTCCCGATCCCCGTCCGGCCGCGGCGGTACGCACCGGCTCGGGGAAGGCGAGGTGTCCCGTTTGCGCGACATCGGCGCATTTTTTTTGTGACACCACGGGATTAGTGATACTTTTCGGGGTTTTGAGGGACGGGTCGCGCGGGCGCGGGCCGTCGTGACGACAAAGTCGATACCGGCCGCGCACGGCCGGACGGGAGAACGGGATGAAAGCAAAGGTGGCAGGCCGGTTCGTGGCGCTCTCGCTTTGTGTGGCCGCGTCGGCGGCTGCGGCGAAGGATACCCAGCTCAACGTGTACAACTGGTCCGACTACATTGCCAAGGACACGATCCCGAACTTCGAGAAACAGACGGGCGTGAAGGTCCGCTACGACAACTACGACAGCGACGACACGCTGCAGGCGAAGCTGCTGACCGGCAGCTCGGGCTATGACATCGTGGTGCCGACCAGCAACTACGCGGGCAAGCAGATTGCTGCCGGCATCTTCTCGCCGCTCGACAAGTCGAAGCTGCCGAACCTCAAGAACCTCGATCCGCAGCTGATGGCGCTGGTGGCCGGCGCCGATCCGGGCAACAAGTACGTGGTGCCCTGGGCCTACGGCACGACGGGCCTTGCCTACAATGTGAACAAGGCGCAGCAGATCCTCGGCAAGGTGCCGCTCGACAACTGGGACATCCTGTTCAAGCCGGAAAACATCTCGAAGCTGAAGGCCTGCGGCGTGTCGGTGCTCGACGCGCCGGACCAGATGTTCGCGGCCACGCTGCACTACATCGGCAAGGATCCGATGAGCACCAACCCGGCCGATTACCAGGCCGCGATGCAGGTGCTCAAGAAGATCCGCCCGTACATCACGCAGTTCAACTCGTCGGGCTACATCAACGACCTGGTCGGCGGCGACATCTGCTTCGCGTTCGGCTGGTCGGGCGACGTCGTGATCGCCAAGCACCGCGCGCTGGAAGCGAAGAAGCCGTACAAGGTCGAGTACTACGTGCCGAAGGGCGGCGCGCCGGTCTGGTTCGACGTGATGGCGATCCCGAAGGACGCGAAGAACAAGGAAGCGGCCCTCGAGTGGATCAACTACATCGAGGATCCGAAGGTACACGCGGCGATCACGAACGCGGTCTACTATCCGAGCGCGAACGCCGAGGCGCGCAAGTTCGTGAGCCCGGACGTGGCCAACGATCCGGCCGTCTATCCGCCGGCCGACGTCGTCAAGACGCTGTTCCTGCTCAAGCCGCTGCCGCCGGAAATCCAGCGCCTGCAGACCCGGCTCTGGACGGAACTGAAGTCCGGCCGCTGAGCGCCAGCCCGGAACACCGGCGCCGGTTCACCAAGCCCCTGGTAGCCCCGGGGGCTTTGTTCGTGTTCGCGCGCCTTTGTCGATGCGCGCCGTCGTTCGTTCGCCTCGGTTCATCAACACGCAGGAGTGATGCAGCAGATCATGAATAGCCAGTCGCGCATGCCGGTAGCCGGCGCGCCGTCCACCGTCGCACCGTCCGGCGCCGCCGCGAATTTCGTGCAGATCGTCGACGTGGTCAAGCAGTTCGGCGATACCACCGCGGTGCGCCAGGTCAATCTGTCGGTCGGCAAGGGCGAGCTGTTCGCGCTGCTCGGCAGTTCCGGCTGCGGCAAGTCCACCTTGCTGCGCATGCTCGCCGGCCTCGAGACCGTCACCTCGGGCAGGATCCTGATCGACGGCGAGGATCTCGCGCAACTGCCGCCGTACCGGCGGCCCGTGAACATGATGTTCCAGTCGTATGCGCTGTTCCCGCACATGACGGTCGAGGCGAACGTCGCCTACGGGCTGAGGCAGGAAGGGGTGCGCAAGGCCGAGCTGAAGGAACGCGTGCGCGATGCGCTCGAACTCGTGCAGATGAGCCGCTACGCGGGCCGCAAGCCGCACCAGCTGTCGGGCGGCCAGCAGCAGCGCGTGGCGCTGGCGCGTTCGCTCGTCAAGCGGCCGAAGCTGCTGCTGCTCGACGAGCCGATGTCGGCGCTCGACAAGCAGATCCGCCAGCGCACCCAGATCGAACTCGTCAACATCCTCGACAAGGTCGGCGTCACCTGCATCATGGTCACGCACGACCAGGAAGAGGCGATGACGATGGCCAACCGCATCGCCGTGATGAGCGAGGGCGAGATCGTGCAGATCGGCGCGCCGCGCGAGGTCTACGAATATCCGAACAGCCGCTTCTCGGCCGAGTTCATCGGCTCGACCAACCTGTTCGAGGGCAAGGTGGTGGAGGACGAGCCCGACTACGTGTTCATCGAGTCGCCGGACCTGCCGTGCCGCATGCACGTGAGCCACGGCATCACCGGCCCGCTCGGCATGGCGGTGACGGTGTCGGTGCGCCCCGAGCGCATCGCGCTGACCCGCAAGCCGGGCGAGGGCGCCTACAACTGGGCGCACGGCGTGGTCACCAACGTCGCCTACATGGGCGGCTACTCGCTGTATCACATCAAGCTCGATTCCGGCAAGACGGTGATCGCGAACGCGACGAGCCTCGCGCTCTCCGAGATCGACACGCCGCAGTGGAACGACGAGATCTACGTGCGCTGGAGCGCCTCGGCCGGCGTGGTGCTGACCTCATGAACACCCTGTCGACGTGGTTCTGGTGGCCGGTGCGCAAGCTCGGCCTGAGCGGGCGCTCGGCCGTGATCGCCGGGCCGTTCTTCTGGCTCGTGCTGTTCTTCCTGGTGCCGTTCGTGCTGGTGGTGAAGATCAGCTTCGCCGAACTCGAACTCGGGATTCCGCCGTACACCGAGCTGACCTCGTTCGCCGACGGCGTACTGAACATCAAGCTGAACTTTACGCACTACGCGTTCCTGTTCACCGACAGCCTGTATTTCGCGACCTACGTGAACTCGGTGCTGGTGGCGGCGGTCACGACGCTGCTGTGCCTGCTGCTCGGCTATCCGATGGCGTACTACATCGCGCGCTCGAACCCGGCCTCGCGCAACCTGCTGATGATGGCGGTGATGCTGCCGTTCTGGACGTCGTTTTTGATCCGCGTCTACGCCTGGATCGGCATCCTGAAGAACAACGGCCTGCTGAACAACTTCCTGCTCTGGATCGGGCTGATCCACGCGCCGATCGAGCTGTACCGCACCAACACGGCGGTCTACATCGGCATGGTCTACACCTACCTGCCGTTCCTCGTGATGCCGCTCTACGCGCATCTGGTCAAGATGGACCTGCGCCTGCTGGAGGCGGCCTACGACCTCGGCGCGAAGCCGTGGAAGGCATTCCTGACGATCACGCTGCCGCTCTCGAAGAACGGCATCATCGCGGGCTGCCTGCTGGTGTTCATCCCGGCCGTCGGCGAATACGTGATCCCCGAGCTGCTCGGCGGCGCGAACACGCTGATGATCGGCCGCGTGATGTGGAATGAGTTCTTCAACAATGCCGACTGGCCGATGGCCTCGGCCGTGACCTGCGCGATGGTGCTGCTGCTGCTGGTGCCGATGGCGATCTTCCAGCATTACCAGGCCAAGGAAGCGGAGGGCCGCCGCAAATGATGCCGAATCGTTACCTGCGATTCCTCGCGCTGGCGATCGGCTTCGCGTTCCTCTACATCCCGATCCTGAGCCTGATCGTCTACTCGTTCAACGAGTCGCAGCTGGTGACGGTCTGGTCCGGTTTCTCGACGCGCTGGTACGCGGCGCTGCTCGGCGACGACGAGCTGATCGCGGCGGCCTGGCTGTCGCTGAAGATCGGCGTGCTGACGGCGTTCGCCTCGGTGGCGATCGGCACCTGGGCCGGCTACGTGCTGGCGCGGATGGGCCGCTTCCGCGGCTTCGCGCTTTATTCGGGGATGATCAACGCGCCGCTCGTGATTCCCGAGGTGATCCAGGGCATCTCGCTGCTGCTGCTGTTCATCGAGCTGGCGAAGTGGATCGGCTGGCCCGCGCAGCGCGGCATGCTGACGATCTGGCTCGGCCACGTGATGCTGTGCCTGTCCTACGTCGCGATCATCGTGCAGTCGCGCGTGCGCGAGCTCGACCCGTCGCTGGAGGAGGCTGCGCTCGATCTCGGCGCCACGCCGCTGAAGGTGTTCTTCACGGTCACGCTGCCGCTGATCTCGCAGGCGCTGGTGTCGGGCTGGCTGCTGTCGTTCACGCTGTCGATCGACGACCTGGTGCTGTCCGCGTTCCTGTCCGGCCCCGGCTCGACGACGCTGCCGCTGGTGGTGTTCTCGCGCGTGCGGCTCGGCCTGAATCCGGAAATGAACGCGCTCGCGACGCTGTTCATCGTCGCCGTGACGATCGGCGTGATCGGCGCGAACATGATGATGATGCGCCGCGAACGGCGCCGGCTCGCGGTGGCCGCCTGAGCAGGGGCGGGGCCGCGCTTCGCCCGGATTTGTTGGCACGACGCCCGGCATCGCTGGCCACGATGCCGGGCGTCGTCGTCTGGGGCGTTCGTGCTCCAGGCGTGGGCGCTCACGCCTCGCTGATCATCGGCCGCGCGTACCACTCGCGGCCTTTCAGCATCGCGTGCCAGTACAACGGCGGCAGCACCTTCTCCTTCAGGAACCAGGCGAGGCGCGACGGCCGCGTGCCGTCGTTGACCCAATTCGGGAAGGTCGGCGCGACCTTGCCGCCGTAGAGGAATTCGGCCAGCACGATGCGGCCGCGCTCGACCGTCAGCGGGCATGAGCCGTAGCCGTCGTAGCGCGCCACGCCGCGCGCGCGGCCGAGCGCGGCCAGGACGTTGTGGGCGACCACCGGTGCCTGCTTGCGCGCGGCGGCGGCGGTCTTGGCGTTGGTGGTGCCGGTCGCGTCGCCGAGCGCGTGGATGTTGGCGAACGCGCGATGGCGCAGCGTCGCCGGATCGACGTCGATCCAGCCGGCCGCGTCGGCGAGCGCGCTGTCGCGCACGAAGCCCGGCGCGCGCTGCGGCGGCACCACGTGCAGCAGGTCGAACTCGCGCGTGATCTCCTCGCTGCCGCCGCCGTCGGCCTCCGCGCGGGCGCGCCGGAACGTGGCGCGCCGGCCCGGGCCGTCCACGGCGATCAGCTGGTCGCCGAAGCGCAGGTCGATCCCGTAGGCCTGCACCGACTCCATCAGCGCGGGCACGTAGGCCGGCACGCCGAACAGCGCGGCGCCGGCCAGGTGGAACTCGATCTCGATGCCGGCGAGCCGGCCGGTGCGGCGCCAGTGATCGGCGGACAGGTACATCGCCTTTTGTGGCGCGCCCGCGCACTTGATCGGCATCGGCGGCTGCGTGAACAGCGCGCGCCCGCGCGTGAGCGACTGCACGAGCTGCCACGTGTAGGGCGCGAGATCGTAGCGGTAGTTCGAGGTCACGCCGTGGCTGCCGAGCGTGTCGACCAGCCCGTCGATACCGGCCCAGTGCAGTTCCAGCCCGGGGCAGACGATCAGCTCGCGATAGCCGAGCGTGGCGCCGCCGTCGAGCGTGACGGTGTTGTGCTCCGGCGAGAATCCGGTGACCGCCGCGCGGACGTGCGTGACGCCGGGCGGCAGCACCGATTGCATCGGCCGCGCGGTGGACGGCGCGTCGAAGATGCCGCCGCCGACCAGGGTCCAGCCGGGCTGGTAGTAGTGCGTGTCGGCCGGGTCGACGAGCGCGATGTCGAGCGAGCGGTCGCGCCGGAGCAGGCTCGCCGCCGTGGCGATGCCGGCGGCGCCGGCGCCGACGATCACGATCTCGTGGCGCGCGGACGGCGTTCGGGCGGAACCGGCGGCGGCCGGTGACGGGACGGACATGGTTGGGGCTCCTGACAGGGATGTTTCGTGATGGATGTTGTGGTGGCCGTGAAGCGGAGCACCGGGCGGGCTCGGCGCCTGCCGCGCCCGGCGGTGCGTTACAGCGCGTCGATCGGCAGCTTCAGGTAGCGGACCCCGTTCGTCGCGGGCTCCGGCAGCCGGCCCGCGCGCATGTTGACCTGCACCGACGGCAGGATCAGCACCGGCATCTCGAGCGTCGCGTCGCGCGCGGTGCGCATCGCCACGAAGGTGTCCTCGTCGATGCCCTCGTGGACGTGGACGTTGTCGCGCCGCTGCGCGCCCACGGTGGTGACGAGGCAGACCGGGCGGCCGTCGGGCGCGTAGTCGTGACACAGGTAGAGCGGCGTGTCGGGCGGCAGGCTCAGCACCTTGCGGATCGAGCGGTAGAGCGTGCGCGCGTCGCCGCCGGGGAAGTCGCAGCGCGCGGTGCCGTAGTCGGGCATGAACAGCGTGTCGCCGACGAACGCGGCCGTCTCGGCCGGCGCCGACGTGCCGTCCGCGCGCTCGACCAGGTAGGTCATGCAGGCCGGTGTGTGGCCCGGCGTGTGGATCGCGCGGATCGCGAGCGTGCCGAGCGCGAGCGTGTCGCCGTCGTCGACCAGCCGGTCGAACGGGCGGCCGTCCGGCACGAAGTCCGGACCGGCGTCGAACAGCGCGCCGAACACCTGCTGCACGCGCGTGACTTCGCGGCCGATCGCGATCTCGCCGCCGAAGCGCGCCTGCAGCAGCGGCGCGGCCGAGAGGTGATCGGCGTGGACGTGCGTTTCCAGCAGCCAGCGCACGCGCGCGCCGAGCGCCTCGACATGCGCGGCGACGCGCTCGGCGCTGCGGTGGCCGGTGCGGCCCGACTTCGGATCGAAGTCGAGCACCGGGTCGACGATCGCGCACGCGTGCGTGGCGGTGTCGACGACGACGTGGGTGGCCGTGTTGGTGACCGGATCGAAGAACGAATCGACGGTGAAGGCGGGATGGGACATCATGCGGCACTCCGGAATCAGAAATCGGGAAAACGCCTGATCGAGACAAGATACGTGCCAGCGTCATGCTTGGCGCGCGCTTATCGCTTAATTGTTTGATCCGACTGCTATTTTTCGCGAACGCCGGTGGGGCCGCCGCCTCGAGACGCGCGAGCCGGATGCGCGATGGCTGCCACGCGTGGCAGCGGCGTGGCAGAATTGGCAGCGTGTCGCGCGGAGGCAAAATGCCCCAGCGCGCGGCGCGCCCGCCGCTTTCCGTCCCGCGAACCGAGCCCGTCCGATGCCGATTTCCCCTCCCGCCGAGATGGCGGATACGCCGCCGCCCGCTGATTCCTCCGACTCGTCCGCCGCCGCCGGCGCCCCCGATGCGGCCGCGCGCCGCCCGCGCACCGCGCGGCGCGCGATCCCGATCGTGCCCGCCGATGCTGCCCCGGCGGCGCTGCCTGCCGAGGCGGCCGCCGCCTCCGGGATCGGCGCGCTCGTCTCGTATCTGGAACACGATCCGCAGCCGATGATCGTGGTCGATCGCGACTACCGGATCCTTGCCGCGAACGGCGCCTATCAGCGGCAGTTCGGCGGCGCGGGCCGCGAGCACGTGGGCCGCCACTGCTACCGCGTCTCGCACCACTACGACGTGCCGTGCGACCAGGCCGGCGAGCACTGTCCGATGCGCGCCGCGCTCGAATCGGGCGCGGCCTCGCGCGTGCTGCACATCCATCACACGCCGCGCGGGCCGGAGCACGTGGACGTGGAGATGCGCCCCGTGTTCGATGCCGGCGGCGCGGTGATCGCCTACGTCGAGCGGCTGACCACGGTGCGCAGCGCCTCGGCGCGGCCGAGCGCGGGCGGGCTGGTCGGCAGTTCGGACGCGTTCAACGACGCGCTGTCGGCGCTGCAGCGCGTCGCGCCGTCGATGCTGCCGGTGCTGCTGCTCGGCGAATCGGGCACCGGCAAGGAGCTGTTCGCGCGGGCCCTGCACGAGGCCAGCGCGCGCGCGGGCGGGCCGTTCGTGGTGGTCGATTGCTCGGGGATCGCCGAGTCGCTGTTCGAGAGCGAGCTGTTCGGCTACGAGAAGGGCGCGTTCACGGGCGCCAACGCGCGCAAGCCGGGGCTCGTGGAGACCGCGCAGGGCGGCACGCTGTTCGTCGACGAGATCGGCGACGTGCCCGCCTCGATGCAGGTCAAGCTGCTGCGGCTGATCGAGTCGGGCACGTTCCGGCGCGTCGGCGGCGTGGAGGCGCTGCGCGCCGACTTCCGGCTCGTCGCGGCGACCCATCAGCCGCTGCGCGAGATGATCGGCGACGGCCGTTTCCGCCAGGATCTCTATTACCGGATCAGCGCGTTTCCGATCGAGCTGCCGCCGGTGCGCGAGCGGCCCGGCGACATCGGCCTGCTGGCCGAGTCGATCCTGCGCCGCATCGCCGCCGCGCGGCCCGGCGCGCGCGCCCACGTGCTGCACGAGACGGCGCGCGCCTGCCTCGACGCCTATGCGTGGCCGGGCAACATCCGCGAGCTGCGCAACGTGCTCGAACGCGCCTGCCTGTTCGCCGACGACGGCGTGATCCGCGTCGAGCACCTGCCCGACGCGCTGCGCGCGCCGCCTGCGGACGAGGCCGCGCGCGGCGCGCCCGACGACGACACGCTGCGGCAGGTGGCGCGTACGTTTCGCGGCACGCGCAAGGCGCTGGCCGCGCGGCTCGGCATGAGCGAGCGCACGCTGTATCGGCGGATGCGGGCGCTGGGCCTGGGTGGGAGCGGCGAGTGAGCCGCGCGCCGGCTTGGGACGATGAGCGGCCGGCGCGATCGAGATAATCGCCTTATCAACGGGCTATCCACCTCACTGCTCGACCACCCGCTTCGCTTCCTCCGGCGGCGTGCCCATCGCCTGGAACAGTCGCGCCGTATCGCTGAGCCGCGTGCCGGTCGCGCGGATCGCGTCGAGCTGCGCGTTGCGATACTGCTGCTCGCTCGAACGGCCGGCCGACGGCGGCAGCGCGCCGAGCCGCACGCGCGCGGCCGTGTCGTCCGAGGCGCCGCGCGCGGCGTCGGCCGCGCGGCTCGACGCGTCGAGCGCCTGCGCGTCGTTGTCGAGCGCGGCCAGCGAATCGGCCACGTTCTGGAACGCGCTGAGCACGGTCGCCTTGTATTGCTCGACGGCGGCCTGGTAGCTGGCCTGCGCGGCCCGCCGCTGCGCCAGCAGCGCGCCGCCGTGGAACAGCGGCTGGGTCAGCGAGGCGCCCACGCTCCAGATGCCGCCCGCGCCGGACAGCGCCGCCGGCCAGCTGAAGCCGCCCTGGCCGAGCGAGGCGGACAGCGAGAGCTGCGGGAACAGCTGCGCGGTCGCGGCGCCGACGGCGGCGGCCGAGGCCTTCAGCGCCGCGTCGGCCGCGCGGATGTCGGGCCGCGTCTGCAGCAGCGTGGACGGCACAGCCACCGGCACGTCCTCGGGCAGATGCAGCTCGGCGAGCGCGAGATCGTCGGGCGCCTGGTCCGGCGTGCGGCCGAGCAGCACCGCCAGCGCATGCCGCGCGCCGAGCCACTGCTGGCGCAGCGCGGGCAGCGTGGCCGCGAGCGAGGCGGCGCTCTGGCGCGCGTTCAGCAGATCGGCATGCGATGCCGAGCCGAGCCGGTTGCGGCGCTCGGTGTCGTCGGCCTGCTGGCTGGCGAGCGCGACGAGCCGCTCGGTGACGCGCATTTGCTCGGCGAGCGTCGCCGAGGTGATCACGGCGGTGACGATGTTGGCGGCGAGCGCGCGCCGCGTCGAATCGAGCTGGAACGCGGTCACGTCCACGCGCTGGCGCAGTTCGCGGTTCGCGAAGCGCGCGGCGCCGAACAGGTCGAGCGTGTAGTTGGCCTGGAGCTGGCCGACGAAGGTCCGGTACAGCACGGTCTGCGGGCCGAAGCCCGGCACCCCGAGGCCGCGCTCGCGCGTGGTCTGGCCGCCGGCGTCGATGGTCGGCAGCAGCGAGCTGCCGATCTGCGCGCGCAGCTGCTCGCGCGCGGCCTGCAGCGAATGATCGGCGGCGGCCAGCGTCGGGCTCGCGCGCAGCCCTTCGTCGACCAGCGCGTCGAGCCGCTCGGAGCGATAGCGCGTCCACCACGCGGGTACCGGCTGCGCGCCGACCTCGAAATGCTGCGCGACGCCCTGCGCGGCGACGGTGCGCTCGGGCAGCGGCGCGGCGCCGTATTGCGCCGGCGACGGCATCTCGGGCGCGGCGCCCGACGGCCCGAACAGCGAGCAGCCGGTGAGCGCGACCAGCGCCGAGAGTGAGGCTGCGGCAGCCAGCGGCCGCAGCGAGGGCAGCGACCGCAGTGCCCGCGGCAGCTTCGGCGAGCGTGGCGCGGCGCGTGACGGACGGGGCGACGTGAAACGGGAAGGGAAGCGTGGCATCGTCAGGCTCCGTGGGACGTGGCGGGCGGCGGCGTGCGATCCGCATCGGCGCGCTCGGTGGGCTTGACGCGGAACCAGGTGGCGTAGAGCGCCGGCAGATAGAACAGTGTCAGCACGGTCGCGCTCGTGATGCCGCCCATCAGCGCGGTCGCCATCGGCCCGAAGAAGTTGGAACGCAGCAGCGGGATCAGCGCGAGCACGGCGGCCGCGGCGGTCAGCGTGATCGGCCGGAAGCGCCGCACGGTGGCGCCGACGATCGCGTCGAAGCGCGCGTGGCCGGCGGCGATGTCCTGCTCGATCTGGTCGACCAGGATCACCGAGTTGCGCATGATGATGCCGAACATGGCGATCACGCCGAGCATCGCGACGAAGCCGAACGGCTGGCCGAACAGCAGCAGCGTGGCGGCCACGCCGATCAGGCCGAGCGGTGCGGTCAGCACCACCATCAGCACGCGCGAGAAGCTCTGCAGCTGGATCATCAGCAGCGTGAGCACGGCGATCAGCAGCAGCGGCATCTGCGCGTTGATCGAGGCCTGCGCCTTGCCGCTTTCCTCCACCGGCCCGCCGATCTCGATCCGGTAGCCCACCGGCAGTTGCGCGCGCAACGTGTCGAGCTGCCTGTCGATCGCCTGCGTGACGTCGATGCCCTGGGCGCCGGCGCGCACGTCGGCCTGCACCGTGATGGTGGGCTGGCGGTCGCGTTCCCAGATCACGCCGTATTCGAGCGTGTCGTGGAAGTGGCCGAGCGAGCCGAGCGGCACCGGGCCGTTCGGCGTCGGCATCGCCAGCGTGGCGAGCTTCGACGGATCGACGCGCTCGGCCTTCGGCGCGCGCAGGTCCACGGCGATCAGCTTGTCGCGTTCGCGGTACTGCGTGACGGTGGTGCCGGTCAGCGTCATGGCGAGGAAGCTCGACACGTCCTGCGAGGTCACGTTCAGGTCGCGCGCCTTGTTCTGGTCGAGCTCGAAGCGCACCGAGCGCTCGGCCGGCTCGTCCCAGTCGAACTGCACGTTCAGGCTGCGCGGATCCTTGCGGACCGCGGCGGCCACCCGGTCGGCGATCGAGCGCACCGTGGCGATGCTGTCGCCGCTCACGCGGAACTGCACCGGATAGCCGACCGGCGGCCCGTTCTCGAGCCGCGACAGACGCCAGCGGATCGCCGGGAACTGGTCGCGCAGCGTCGGGGCGAGCCAGCTCGCGAGCTTCTCGCGGTCCTTCACCGATTTCGCGGTCACCACCAGCTGCGCGAAGTTCGGCTGCGGCAGCTGCTGGTCGAGCGGCAGGTAGAAGCGCGGCGCGCCGGTGCCGACGAAGCTCACCGTGTGGTCGATCTCGGGGCGCTTGGCGAGCACCTGCTCGAGGCGTTTGGTCTGTTCGAGCGTGGCCGGGTACGACGCGCCCTCGGGCAGCCGCACGTCCACCAGCAGCTCGGGGCGGTCCGAACTCGGGAAGAACTGCTGCGGGATCAGCGAGAAGCCGCCCAGCGCGACCACGAACAGCACCACCGTGATCGCCAGCACCACGAAGCGGCGCTCGATGCACCAGCCGATCCAGCCGCGCAGCCGCGCGTAGAAGCGCGTGTCGTAGATGTCGTGCTCTTCGTGATGATCGGCATCGTGCGGCGCGGCCGGGTTCGTGCCTTGCGTCGCTTCGCGCTTGCGCTCGGGCAGCAGGTGATAGCCGAGCAGCGGGATCAGCACCACCGCGGCGAACCACGAAGCGATCAACGCGATCGCCGAGACCTCGAAGATCGAGCGCGTGTATTCGCCGGTGGACGACTGCGCGAGCGCGATCGGCAGGAAGCCGGACACGGTCACGAGCGTGCCGGTCAGCATCGGGAATGCGGTGCTGGTGTAGGCGAACGCGGCGGCGCGCGTGCGGTTGTAGCCCTGCGCGAGCTTCACGGCCATCATCTCGACGGCGATGATCGCATCGTCCACCAGCAGCCCGAGCGCGAGCACCAGCGTGCCGAGCGAGACCTTGTGCAGGCCGATGCCGAACAGGTTCATGAACAGGGCGGTGATGGCGAGCACGATCGGGATCGAGATCACCACCACCATCCCGGTGCGCAGCCCGAGCGAGACCAGGCTCACGATCAGCACGATCGCCACGGCCTCGGCCACGGCCTCCAGGAAGTCGTCCACCGAGTGCGAGACGGCGAGCGGCATGCTCGACACCTCGGTCAGCGTGAGGCCGGCCGGCAGTTGCGTGCGCAACTGCCGGGTGGCGGCTTCGAGCGCCTTGCCGAGCCGGATCACGTCCCCGCCGGGCTGCATCGTCACGCCGATGCCGAGCACCGGCCGGCCGTTGGCGCGCATCTGCGAGACCGGTGGATCGTCGTAGCCGCGCTTGACGGTGGCGAGTTCGCCGAGCCGGAAGGTGCGGCCGTTGACGCGTATCACCATGTCGGCCAGCGCCTCGACCGTCGCGAACTGGCCGCTCGGGCGGACGTAGACGCGGTCGTTGGTGGTGGTCAGCGTGCCGGTGGAGGCCACCGCGTTCTGCGCGTTGATCGCCTCGCCGAGCTGGGTCGGCGAGATGCCGAGCCGCGTGAGCCGCGCGTTGTCGACCTCGATGAAGATCCGCTGGTCGGGGTCGCCGAAGTAGTCCACCTTGCCCACGCCGGGCACGCGCAGCAGCACCGCGCGCAGCTGGTCGGCGTAGTCGTGCAGCTGCGCGGCCGAGAAGCCGTCGCCGTCGAGCGTCCAGATGTTGGTGTAGACGTCGCCGAACTCGTCGTTGAAGAACGGCCCCTGCACGCCCTGCGGCAGCGTGGTGCCGATGTCGCCGACCTTCTTGCGGATCTGGTACCAGGTCTCGGGCACGTCCTTGACGGGCGCCGAATCCTTCATCGTGAAGAAGATCATCGACTCGCCGGGCCGCGAGTAGCTGCGCAGGAAGTCGATCGCCGGGGTTTCCTGCAGCTTGCGGCCGATCCGGTCGGTCACCTGCTCCTGCACCTGCCGCGCGGTCGCGCCGGGCCAGAAGGTGCGGATCACCATCACGCGGAACGTGAACGGCGGGTCTTCCGACTGCGCGAGCCGCGTATAGGCGAAGATGCCGGCCAGCGTGGCCAGCACGATCAGGTAGACCACCAGCGCCTGGTGGCGCAGCGCCCAGGCGGACAGGTTGAAGCGGCTTTCTTCGCGGGCGCTCATGAGGCGGCGTCCTCCGCGTGCAGCGGCGCGACCGCGCGCACCTTCTCGCCGGCGCTGACGGCATGCACGCCCTGCTGCACGACGCGTTCGCCGGCGCGCAGGCCCTGCGAGACGGTGACGCTGTTCTCGCCGTAGCGCGCCACCGTCACGCGGCGCAGCTCGAGCGTGTCGTCCTGGCGGATCACCCAGACGGCCGGCGCCGCGCCGTCGTGGAACAGCGCGGTGGACGGCAGCGTGTAGCGCGCGCCGTCGGCGGCCACGCCCGCGAGCGCGACGTTGGCGGTCATGCCGAGCCGCACGGCTGGATCGGGATTGCCGAGCGTGAGCCGCACGCGATAGGTGCGGCTCTGCGGATCGGCGGCCGGCGCGATCTCGCGCACGCGCGCCTCGAAGCTGCGCCGCGGCAGCGCCGGCAGCGTGACGGTGGCCGCGTGGCCCGGCTGCAGCAGCGCGAGCGTGGCCTCGGGCACGTCGGTGACGATATCGACGTCGCCCGACCAGGCGAGCTGGTAGACGGCCTGGCCGGCCGACACGTTCTGGCCGGTGTCGGCCTGCTCGGCCGTGATGTAGCCGGCGTGGTCGGCGACCAGCGTGGTGTATTGCAGCTGGTTCTTCGCCAGCGCGAGCTGCTGGGCGGCCTGGTCGCGCTGGGCGCGCGCCGATGCGTAGGCGTTCTCGGTCTGTTCGAGCTGGGCGGGCGCGATCAGGTTCTCGCGGGCCTGCGCGCGATCGCGGTCGACCTGCTGCTGCGCGTAGGTGAACGCATGCGCGGCCGCATCGTATTGCGCCTGCGCGCTCGCCGCGTTCTTTTCGGGATCCGAAGGATCGAGCCGGGCCACGGCCTGGCCTTTCTTCACCGTATCGCCGAGCCGCACGCTGCGCTCGATGATCTTGCCGGCGATCCGGAACGACAGCGGGGTGGCGTAACGCGGCTCGACGTCGCCGGGCAGCGTGGTCGCGACGGTCGCGCCGTCGGCGGCCACCGGCGTGGCGACGACCGGGCGCGGCGCGGGAGGCGCGCCGTCGCCCCCGGGATGACAGGCGGCAACGAGGAGCGCGGCGCCGAGGACGACGACCGCGCGGGAACCGGAACCAATCACGACAACCTCACGAGAAAGGGCTGAGGAAATCCGGCAGGCGCGGCGCGCCTGCCCGGGCGCCGCCGGTGCCGCGCACCCGGAGGGCGGCGGCGCTGGCAGCAACATTACACTTATTACAACGGAGCTTACACTTCCCGCTCTATCTCGAAAACGGTGATGGATTCTAATACATGGCTGTATCTGAATGCAAAGCTGAATCGGAAATTGAAAAGTGCTAGACTTCGCGCCTATGAAACCGAAGCGCCTGACCCGCGAGCAGAGCAAAGACCAGACGCGTGAGCGCCTGCTCAATTCCGCGCACGCGATATTTACGAAGAAGGGGTATGTGGCCGCGAGCGTCGAGGACATCGCGGCGGCGGCCGGCTACACGCGCGGCGCGTTCTATTCGAATTTCGGCGGCAAGGCCGAACTGCTGTTCGAGCTGTTGCGGCGCGACCACGAGACGGTGCGCTCGGAGCTGTACCAGATCTTCGAGGCGGGCGGCACGCGCGAGCGCATGGAGGCGAGCGCGCTGGCGTTCTACAGCGGCTTCCTGCGCAAGAGCCCGGCGTTCCTGCTCTGGTGCGAGGCGCGGCTGCAGGCGGCGCGCGACGCGAAGTTCCGCACCCGCTACATCGCGTTCATGCGCGAGAAGCTCGAGGACATGACGCACACCATCGAGATGTTCGTCGAGCAGTCGGGCACGCCGCTGCTGCTGCCCGCCGAGGTGCTCGCGATCGGCCTGATGGGGCTGTGCGACGGCGTGCAGTCGTTCCACGTCGCCGACCCGCAGCACGTGTCGCTCGACCTGACCGAGGCGACGCTGGCCGGCTTCTTCGCGCGCGTCGTGCTGGGCCGCGCGCCCGACTGACCTGCGCCGGGCCGCGGCCGGCGTTGCTCGCGCGGCGTCGCCGCCGTTCCGTTCCCGCCGTTTTTTCCTGCTGCCGCTTGCCGTTGCCGCTTGCCGCGCGTCGCCTCAGCGGCTCGCGTTCATGCGCCGGTACGCGTCGAGCAGCGAGGTCTTGTAGACGACCCCCGCCAGCACCGGCTCCGCGAGGCTTTCCACCACCGGCAGCCGCTCGCCCTGGAAGCTCATGAAATGCTCGAAGGCGGCGCCGAGCGCCATGTCGGGCGTGAGCAGCGGGAACGGCGTGTGGACGTAGCCGGCGGCCGTCCGGTGCGCGGTGTCGCGGCCTTCCAGCAGGTCCGAGGTGATGTCCTTCAGCGCCACCGCGCCGCGGAAGCGGCCGTCCTCGTCGGTCACGTAGAGGTACTTGACCGGATATTCGAGGAACACGCGCGTCATCTCGGCGACGCTCGCGTCGAGCCGCACGACAGTCTGCGCGGGCTGGATCAGCGCGCGCATCTGGGTCGCGCGCAGCCGCAGCCGCTCCTCCTCGTCGCGATGGCGGCGCAGCGTGATCTCGTACATCGAGGTCCGGCCGAGCGCGCGCGCGCCGAAGTAGGCCACCACGCACGACACCATCAGCGGCAGCACCACCTGGTAGCTCAGCGTCATCTCGAAGATCATCAGGATCGCCATCAGCGGCGCCTGCGTCGCGCCGGCCAGGAACGCGCCCATCCCGACGATCGCGTAGGCATACGCGGCCGACACGTGGCCCGGCAGCAGCGCCTGCATGGCGAGGCCGAACAGCGCGCCCACCGTGGCGCCGACGAACAGCGTCGGCGTGAAGATCCCGCCCACCGCGCCCGAGCCCGAGGTGGCCGCGGTGGCCAGCAGCTTGAACACGAGCACGATGACGAGTGCCTGCCAGGTCCACGGCGCGTGCAGGATCGAGTTGACCACGCTGTAGCCGTTGCCCCAGACGTCGGGCACCCACACCGAGATCACGCCGACCGCGAGGCCGCCGAGCGCGAGCCGCACCGGCAGCGGCGCGGGCAGCTGGCGAAAGCGCGCCTTCGAGGCGGCCAGCAGGCGCAGGAACTGCGGCGCGGCGGCGCCGCACAGCAGGCCGAGCGCGACGAACGCGAGCACCTCGAGGCCCGCCACGGCCGGGAACACCGGCATCTCGTAGGGCGGGCGGTAGCCGGCGAACTCGCGCATCGTGATGTTGGCCACCACCGAGGCCACCAGCATCGGCCCGAAGCTTTCCATCGCGATCGCGCCGAGCACGATCTCGCCGACGAAGAACGCGCCGGCGATCGGCGCGTTGTAGGCCGAGGTGATGCCGGCCGCGGCGCCGCAGGCCACCAGCAGGCGCAGGCGCGGCGGATCGAAGCGCGCGACGCGTCCCACCAGCGAGGCGGCCAGCGCGGCGAGCTGGACCATCGGGCCTTCGCGGCCGATCGAGCCGCCGCTGCCGATCGTCAGCAGCGACGACGCGCTGCGCCAGAGGCTTTCGCCCACCGGCACCACGCCGTCGCCGAGCGCCACCGCTTCCATGTAGTCGGCGCCCGATTTCTTGGCCTGGCCGCGCTGCGCGGCCAATAGCACGCAGCCGGCCAGGAAGCCGCCCGCGGCCGGCAGCCAGACCCGCGTCTGCCACGGCAGGCGCCTGGCCATCTCGACGAAGCTGCCGGACGAGCCGGACACCAGCCGCTGGATCGTGTCGATGCCCTCGCGGAACAGGATCGTCGCGAACGCGCCGCTGATGCCGACGATCACGGACCAGATCAGCATGGTGTGGGCGTCCGACAGGCGGAACAGCGCTTGTGCGCGGGTGCGCAGCTTCAGGAGAAAGGACAGCACGAGGTCGACGGGCGGGCGGAGAAAGTCGACGGCAAGCATAGCACCGCGCCGCGCGCGCCTGAGCCAGGCGGGCGCGGCGCGGAGGCCGGGGCGGCGGGCGCGGTCGGGCGAATCAGCCAAGCCAGCGCTCGACCAGCCAGGTGATGCCGAAGCCGCCCGCGATCAGCCACAGGTACAGCACGAAGCCGGCCGTCAGCGCGCGCGGGCCGGCCGCGCGGATCTGCGAGAGGCGCGTCTCGATGCCGAGCGCCGTCATGGCCATGGTCAGCGCGAACGTGTCGAGCGTGTTCAGCGCGTGGACCGTCGGGTCGGACAGCACGCCGAGCGAATTCACGATCACGAAGCCGAGGAAGCCGAGCGCGAACCACGGCACCGCGAGCCTGCGCCGGCCGTGCCCGGCGGCGCCGCCGTGCTCGCCATTCGCGCCATGCGCGCCGCGGACCGGCCGCGCGAGCCAGGCGCCGAGCGCGAGCAGCACCGGCACCAGCAGCATCACGCGCGTCATCTTGACGATCGTCGCGGTATGCACCACCTGCGCGCTCACGTCGCTCGCCGCGCCCACCACCTGCGCGACCTCGTGGATCGTGCCGCCGAAGAAGAGGCCGAGGCCCTGCGCGTCGAGCGGAATCCAGCCGGCGTGCCAGGCGAGCGGGTAGGCGAACATCGAGAGCGTGCCGAACAGCACCACGCTGCCGACCGCCATCGCGCTCTGGTGCGGCTTCGATTGCAGCGTCGATTCGAACGCGAGCACCGCCGCGGCGCCGCAGATCGCGCTGCCGGCCGCCGTCAGCAGCGCCGTGTCGCGGTCGAGCTTGAGCAGCTTCGTGCCCACCCAGGTGCCGATCACGAGCGTGCTGACCACCACCAGCACCGAGACGGCCAGCCCGGGCAGCCCGACCTGCGCGATCTCCTGCAGGCTCACGCGCAGCCCGAAGAACGCCACCGCGATGCGCAGCAGCTTGCGCGCCGAGAAGTTGACGCCGGCCGCCCAACTGGCCGGCATGCCGTCGCGCAGCGCGTTGCCATAGACGGTGCCGGCGATGATCCCGACGATCAGCGGCGAGAGGCCGAGCCGCGCGACCGCGGGCAGCGCGGACAGGCTCGTGACCGCCGCGGCGAACAGCGCGACGAACAGCACGCCGTTCAGCTGGCCGCGCAGCGACGGCGCGGCGGCATGCGACAGGGTGGGAGTGGCGGTGCTCATGGCGGTGGTTCCGGCGTTCGATGCGATGGCCTAATCCTAATTTGGATATATAGATATGAAAAATTGTGATTAGTGACATCAATTATCGGAAAATCTGATATTTTTCAGGAATGAACCCGGATCAACTGATAACGTTCGTGACCGTGGCCGAGTTGCTCAACATCAGCCGCGCGGCCGAGGCGCTGCATCTGTCGCAGCCGGCCGTGTCGGGCCAGCTGCGGCAGCTGCAGGACGAATTCGGCGAGCCGCTCTACCTGCGCGACGGGCGTGGCGTGCGCCTGACGCCGGTGGGCGAGCAGCTGGTGCCGCTGGCCGCGCGCCTGCGGGACACCTTCGCGCAGGCGCGTGCCTATCGCGACGCGGTGCGCGGCGTCGAGCGCGGCACGCTGCGGGTGGGCGCCAGCACCACGCCGGCCAGCTACCTGCTGCCGTACCTGATCGCCGAATTCCGGCCGCTCGCGCCCGGCGTCGCGATCCAGACCATGACCGGCAACACGGCCGACGTGGTGGCCGCCCTCGGCTCGCTCGATCTCGCGCTGATCGAAGGCCCGCCCGGCGACGCGCTGCCGCCCGGCACGGCGGTGCATCCGTGGCGCGAGGACGAGATCGTCGCGATCATGCCGGCCTCGCATCCGCTCGCCGCCTCGGCGGGCCGCGCGGTCACGCTCGAAGTGCTGGCCGAATCGCCGCTGGTGCTGCGCGAGGCCGGTTCGGGCGTGCGGCAGCTGGTGGAGCGCGCGTTCGCGCGGGCCGGCGTGCCGGTGCGCGTGGCGCTCGAGATTGCCGGCGTCGAGGCCGTCAAGGAGGCCGTGCGGGCCGGGATGGGCGTGGGCTTTGTCTCGGCGATGTCGCTGCGCGGCGACGCGGCGCTGGTGATGCGCTCGATCGCGCCGCAGCCGCTGGTACGGCGCTTCTCGGTGCTGGTGCCGCATGCGGCCACGCCGTCGCGCGTGGCCGCGAAGTTTCTCGAGATGAGTCTGGCGCAGGGCGACGCGCCGGACGAGCGGCGAGCCGGCGATTAGGGCGTGACGAGCGGCACGACGAAGCCAGCCCGGCGACGGACGCGGCGCGATCTGCCGAACCGGCTTTCGCCGCGCTTTCGCCGCCGATCCCCTCGCCGCCGCACCGGTATTTCCTAGGGATTTCCTCTATGGCCGCCGCAAAACCCGAGGCGCACCATTCGGTCCATTGAACTGGAACCGGTTCCAATCATTGCGGGTCGAATCGGTTCGACCTGCATCATTGATCGAGGGAAGGGCAGACATGGCAGACATCGTGATCGTCGCGAGCGCCTACGGGGCCGACGCGATTCGCCGCGAGGGGCACGCCGCGTTCGTCGCGGCCGCGGCGCAGGCGGGCGCGTCGGGGTTCGAGGTGCGCCGCGAGCTGTTCGCGGCGGAGCACGACGCGTCGGGCGCCGCGCTGGCCGCGCTGGGCGGCGCGATCGCCGCCGCCGGCCTGTGGGCCGTCTATTCGACCCCGGCCAACCTCTATCGCGACGACGGCGCGCTCGACCGCGACGCGCTCGTCACGTCACTGACCGAGGCCGACGCGCTTGGCGCGCGCTTCGTGAAATTTCAGCTTGGCGGCTTCGCCGGCGCGACGCATGCGCGCGCGATCGCCGAGGCGGCGCGCGGCGCGCGGGCGCGCGTGCTGGTCGAGAACAGCCAACTCGTGCTCGGCGGCACGCTCGCGCAGTTCACCGGCCTGTTCGGCGCGCTGCGCGAGGAAGGTGCCGCGGACCTGATCGGCATGACGTTCGACGTCGGCAACTGGATCTGGCCCGGCGAGGTGCCGCTCGACGCGGCCGGCGCGCTGGCCGCCCATGTCGAGTACATCCACTGCAAGGCCGTGACGGGCGAGGGCGCGCGTCGCTTCGCGGTGGCGCCGCAGCCGGCCGATCCGCTCTGCGTGCCGGTGCTCGCGGCGCTGCCGCGCCACGTGCCGCGCGGCATCGAGTTCCCGTTCGATCCGGCCGACCTCGCCGCCGACGCGCGTCGCCGCGTCGCCTGGCTCGAAGCCGCCTGATCCCGTTTTCCGAAGGAGTGTTCCGTATGTCGCAATCCCCCGTCGAAATCGTCACCTACGGCGAGGCGATGACGCTGTTCGTCGCGAACGCGCCCGGCCCGCTCGCGCAGGCCGAGCAGTTCACGAAGCGCATCGCCGGCGCGGACCTGAACGTCGCGATCGGCCTCGCGCGGCTCGGCTTCCGGGTCGGCTACGTGAGCCGGGTGGGCGCCGATTCGTTCGGCCGCCACGTGCTCGACACGCTCGCGCACGAAGGCATCGACGCGTCGTGCGTGACGATCGACGAACGCCACCGCACCGGCTTCCAGCTCAAGGCGCGCGCCGAGGACGGCGCCGATCCCGACGTCGAATACTTCCGCAAGGGCTCGGCCGCGAGCCATCTCTCGCTCGACGACTACGCCGCCGGCTACGTGCTCGGCGCGCGCCACCTGCACCTGACGGGCGTGGCGCCGGCGATCTCGTCGAGCTCGTGCGAACTCGCGTTCCATCTCGCGCGCGAGATGCGCGCGGCCGGCAAGACCATTTCGTTCGATCCGAACCTGCGCCCGACCCTGTGGCCGTCCGCCGAGGTCATGGCGCGCACGCTCAACGAACTCGCCTCGCAGGCCGACTGGGTGCTGCCCGGGCTGGCCGAAGGCCGCAAGCTGACCGGCCTCGACACGCCGGCCGAGATCGCGCGCTTCTATCTGGCCAACGGCGCGCGCGCCGGCGTCGTGATCAAGCTCGGCGAGGCCGGCGCCTACTACCTGACGGCGCGCGGCGAGGAGGGCACGGTGGCCGGCGAGCGCGTCGAGCGCGTGGTCGACACGGTCGGCGCCGGCGACGGCTTCGCGGTCGGCGTGGTCAGCGCGCTGCTCGAAGGCCGGCCGATCGAAGCGGCGGTGGCGCGCGGCAACCGGATCGGCGCGCTCGCGATCCAGGTGATCGGCGACTCCGAGGGGCTGCCGACGCGCGAGCAGCTCGACCGCCTCGAAGGCGTAGTGGCGGCGCATCATCCATCGCAGGCCACCGCCGAGGCGCCGCTCGCGCGATAATCGGCGCGCGCCGGCGCCGTGCGAGCGGCGCGGCGCGCGACCGGCCGCAACCCGCGGGCGCGGCCCGCGGTAGACGAAGAACCCGATACGGCGGCTCACGCCGAAGGAGACAACCCCATGCCCCAAACGCTCGCGATTCGCCGCTGGTGGAAGATCATGCCGATCGTCTTCATCACCTACAGCCTCGCCTATCTCGATCGCGCGAACTTCGGCTTCGCCTCGGCCGCCGGCATCAACCACGATCTCGGCATCGGCAAGGGGCTCGCCTCGCTGATCGGCGCGCTGTTCTTCCTCGGCTACTTCTTCTTCCAGATTCCCGGCGCGATCTATGCCGAGCGCCGCAGCGTCAAGCGCCTGGTGTTCTGGAGCCTCGTGCTGTGGGGCGCCTGCGCGGCGCTGACCGGCGTGGTCAGCAACATCCCGTCGCTGATGGCGATCCGCTTCGCGCTCGGCGTGGTCGAGGCCGCCGTGATGCCGGCCATGCTGATCTACATCAGCAACTGGTTCACGAAGCACGAGCGCTCGCGCGCCAACACGTTCCTGATCCTCGGCAACCCGGTCACGGTGCTCTGGATGTCGGTGGTGTCGGGCTATCTCGTCCATGAATACGGCTGGCGCCACATGTTCGTCGCCGAGGGCGTGCCGGCGCTGGTCTGGGCCGTGTGCTGGTGGTGCCTGGTGCAGGACCGGCCGGCGCAGGCGAAATGGCTGTCAGCCGACGAGAAGCGCGACATCGAGCGCGTGCTCGCCGGCGAGCAGGCCGCGCTGAAGCCGGTGCGCAACTATCGCGAGGCGTTCCGCCAGCCGGCCGTGATGGTGCTCAGCGCGCAGTATTTCTGCTGGAGCATCGGCGTATACGGCTTCGTGCTGTGGCTGCCGTCGATCGTCAGCAACGGTTCGTCGCTCGGCATGGTGGCCACCGGCTGGCTCTCGGCGCTGCCGTACCTGGCCGCCACCATCGCGATGCTCGTCGTGTCATGGGCGTCGGATAAACTCGATACCCGCAAGGCGTTCGTCTGGCCGTTCCTGCTGATCGGCGCGCTCGCGTTCGCGGGCTCCTACGCGCTCGGCTCGACGCATTTCTGGCTCTCGTATGCGCTGCTGGTGCTCGCGGGCGCCGCGATGTACGCGCCCTACGGGCCGTTCTTCGCGATCGTGCCCGAGCTGCTGCCGAAGAACGTGGCGGGCGGCGCGATGGCGCTGATCAACAGCATGGGCGCGCTCGGCTCGTTCGTCGGCTCCTATTTCGTCGGGTATCTGAACGGCGCCACCGGCACGCCGGCCGCCTCGTATGCGTTCATGAGCGTGGCGCTGCTGGCGTCGGTCGTGCTGACGCTGATCGTCAGGCCGCAGCCGGACGAAGCGCCGCCGCTCGCGCACTCCACTACAGGGAAATGAATCGCATGACTTACCGTATCGTCGCCTACAAGGCGCTGCCCGATGATGTCCTCGCCTATCTGCGCGACCACGCCGAGGTGATCCAGGCCGACGGCGCCGCCGCGCTGACCGAGGCGCTCGCCACGGCCGACGGCGCGATCGGCGCGAGCGTGCCGGTGACCGCCGCGATGCTCGACGGTGCGCCGAAGCTGCGCGCGTGGTCGACCATCTCGGTCGGCTACGACCAGTTCGACGTCGCGGACCTGACGCGACGCGGCATCGTGCTCGCCCACACGCCCGACGTGCTGACCGAATCGACCGCCGACACCGTGTTCGCGCTGATCCTCGCGAGCGCGCGCCGGGTGGTGGAGCTGGCCGAGTACGTCAAGGCGGGCGAGTGGAAGAAGAGCATCGGCGAGCCGCATTACGGTACCGACGTGCAGGGCAAGACGCTCGGCATCGTCGGGCTCGGCCGGATCGGCGCGGCGGTGGCGCGGCGCGCGGCGCTCGGTTTCCGGATGCGCGTGCTGTACACCAACCGCAGCCCCAACGAGCAGGCCGAGGCGCAGTTCGGCGCGCGCCGCGTGCCGCTCGACGAGTTGCTCGCCACCGCCGACTTCGTCTGCCTGCAGGTGCCGCTGACCGAGGCGACGCGGCACCTGATCGGCGCGCCCGAGTTCGCGAAGATGAAGCGCAACGGGATCCTGATCAACGCCGCGCGCGGGCCGGTGGTGGACGAGGCCGCGCTGGTCGAGGCGCTGCGCGCCGGCACGATCCGCGGCGCCGGCCTCGACGTGTTCGAGCACGAGCCGGTGGCCGCCGATTCGCCGCTGCTCGCGATGAAGAACGTGGTGGCGCTGCCGCATATCGGCTCGGCTACCGCCGAGACGCGTCACGCGATGGCGCGCAACGCGGCCGAGAACCTGATCGGTGCGCTCGACGGCACGCTGCGCGAGAACATCGTCAATCGCGACGTGCTGAACGGGCGCGGCTGAGGCCGGGCCGCAAACGAGACCATACGGGCTGGGCCGGAGATGCCGGCGTCCGGATAGACGATATCGGATGGCCGGTATTCGGCGTTGCGCGAACGGCCACCGGGCGTGCCGGCGCGAAGGTGTCCCATGGAGCGCGCCGGCGCGGCCACTTCGGCCCGGGAGCCGCGCCGCGTGGGCGGCCCAGCCGAATCGCGCCGCTGGCCGAGCGCCGATGGTTACCGCGCACCGTCGCGGGCCTTGCCCGCCGGCGCCGATCGCCGGCCCGCGACCGCGGCGCGCGAACCGAGTGAACCCTCGTTTCGGGCCGCGACCGGCTGCGTTATGATCGCGCGCTGGCCATGCGATCGTGCCGGTTCGCGAGCGCGGCATCACGCTGTCGCGCGGGCCGGGCGAACCTGCCGCGGCGCCGCGCTCACTGGAGAATTGATCAGTTGACCTGCTTGTTCCGATCCCGCCGACGTCGCGCCCGCCTCGCGCGAGCCGCCCACCCGCAGGCCACGCGATGAGCGAGTTCCGTCCGCCGTCGGCCGCGCGCCCGGCCACGATCAGCGACGTCGCGCGCGAAGCCGGCACCGGCAAGACCAGCGTCTCGCGCTATCTGAACGGCGAGACCAACGTGCTGTCGGCCGACCTGCGCGGGCGCATCGAGGCGGCGATCCAGCGTCTCAACTACCGGCCCAACCAGATGGCGCGCGGGCTCAAGCGCGGCCGCAACCGGCTGCTCGGGCTGCTGGCCGCCGACCTGACCAATCCCTATACCGTCGAGGTGCTGCAGGGCGTCGAGGCGGCCTGCCACGCGCTCGGCTACATGCCGCTGATCTGCCATGCGGCCAACGAAGCCGACATGGAGCGCCGCTATCTGCAGCTGCTCACCACCTATCGCGTGGAAGGCATGATCGTCAACGCGCTCGGTGCGCGCGAGGATGCGCTGCTGCCGCTGCGCGGCTGCGGGATTCCGACCGTGCTGGTGGATCGCCGCGTGGACGGCTTCGACGCCGACCTGGTCGGCCTCGACAACGCCGCCGCGGTGCGCGCCGGGCTCGCGCATCTGCTCGACCGCGGTTATACGAGCGTGACGTTCGTGGTGCAGCCGTTCGAGCAGGTCAGCTCGCGCCGGCTGCGCGAGGCGGCGTTTCGTGCCGCGCTCGCCGAGGCGGGCCACGAGGTCGCGCCGAGCGTGATCGCCGATCTCGGCGAGCCGGACGCGCTGCGCGTCGCGCTGGCCGAGGTCGATGCGCGCGTCGAGGCGGCCGGCCGGGCCGGGCGGCGCGCGGCGCTGTTCGCCGCCAACGCGCCGGTCGCGCTCGCGCTCGCGCGCCATCTGCACGCGCGGCATGGCGCCGGCTGGCAGGCAAAGGCAGCGCTGCTGTCGATCGACGATCCCGAATGGGCCGAACTGCTCGGCATCACCACCATTCGCCAGCCGACCTATGAAATCGGCCACCGTGCCGTGGAATTCGTCCACGACCGGATCGACGGCGCCACCGGCGCCGCGCGCGAGGCGCTGCTGCCCGGCGAGCTGGTGGTGCGCACGTCCACCTCAAGCTGAGTATCATGCGGGGTCGCGCACCGCTCGGTGCGCCCGCACTCGCTCAAGGATCGTCATGACTGTTGCTCCCGCCACGCTGGTGGCGCTGATCGTCGGCACGCTGCTGGTCGCGCTGCTGCCGATCGTCACGTACCGTCTGCTGAAAGCCCCGATGAAGCTCGACCGGCGCGACGCGATCGTCGGCATCGCCGCGTTCATGCTGTTCGCGACGCTGCTCGAACGCGGCTTCTACGCGCTCGCGCTCGGCATGCCCGCCATCACGCAGTTCCTCGTCAAGCCGGCCGCGTTTGTCGCGTTCGGCACGATCGCGGCCGCCGTGTTCGAGGAGGCCGGCCGCTATCTCGGGATGCGCTTCGTCGAGCGGCGCTACGGCGCGTCGCCCGGCGACGGACGCGGGCTCGGCTACGGCATCGGCTTTGGCGGCGCGCAGGCGTGGTTCGTCGGCGTGATCGTGCTGGGCCAGTGGACCTGGCTCGTCTGGCTCGCGCAGCGCGGCCAGCTCAACGAACAGCTCGCCACCATGCCGACCGATCTCGCGCTGCGCATCCAGATGATGCTGGTGACGATGTCGGTGCCGTCGATCGGCGTGCGCGTGTTCGAATGCATCGCCGCGTTCACGTTCCAGCTCGCGATGTCGGTGATCGTCTGGCGCGGCGTGCAGGCGCGCAAGCGCTGGATCCTGCCGCTCGCGATCGTGCTGCATCCGATCGGCGACCTGCCGCTGATCGCGTTCAATGCCGGCGCGATTCCCATTTCGACCATGGTCACGCTGTACGGCGTGCTGACGATGATCCTGATCGCCGGGCTCGCCCGGTGGTGCCGGGCGGCGTCGAACGCGGCCTGAGCCGCCACGGAGACCACTGATGGATGACTACCACTACGATTGCGCGAGCGCCGAGTTCAACGAACTCGCGCATGTGATCTGCGACCTGTTCCCCGAACAGACCAGCTTTGCCGAGCGCCGCGACGACGCGGGGCGCCTGCTGCACGTGCAGTGGCTCGGCATGCGCTTCGGCTCCGCGCCGCGGCGCATGGCGCTCGACGTCCGGATCGAGGCGGCCGCGCTGGCGCGCTATCTGGCCATGCGGCCGATGCAGCGCGCGCGCAGCCACGCGGTGCTGCGCGCCTATGTCGAGGCGTTCATCGGTTCGCTCGAGGAGCGGCACGCGGAAGGGCAGGCCGTGGAGCGCGAGGCCGCGCTCACGTTGGGTGAGGAGTTCGCTTAGGCGTGGTTTGCCGCGTTGTTTGCTGTCGCGTCGCGGCTCAGTCCGCGACGCGATAGACCTGCGCGAAACGCTGGGCCTGGACGACGCCGTAGTCGCCGGGCGCATATTGCATGACCCAGTCGCCGGCCGCGCCGCGCAGCACGTCGCCGTTCTCGGAGCGCGCGATCGTGAACGGCGCGTCCATTTGCCGGGCCAGCACCACGCTCGGACGATTGCGGTACGCGCCGGGTCGGCCAGGTTCGAGGTCGGGCTGCGCGGGCAGGTATTTCGCATCGAAGCGCTCGCGCGACACCACCCAGCGGTCGCCCGTCGAGCCCGTCACGAGCGCGTCGCCGGCCGCATAGCGGTTCGGGCCTTCGAGGCTCATCAGCTCGCCCGCCTCGGGCGCGAATTCGACTTCCACCGTTTCATCCTTGACGACGCGTTGCGCGGCCGGGTCCGTGCGCAGGTCGATCTGCTGCAATTCGATCATGATTCGCGTGCTTTTCGGTGAAAAGCACGCACTGTAGCGTGAAATCTGGCGGCTGTGGGGAGGCGTGGGGCGGCCGGGTTGCGCGGGGAACCCTTTTTTCGGCAGAATCGCCGGAGCCTTGTGGGGCAAGGGGGGGCGGGGAGAGGGGAAATTCGGGTGGAGAGGGTGTTTGTTAAGGGAAGGTTTTTAAAATCAGTGGGTTGTGGGGTTGTGGGGCTAGTTCGCTGCCGCGTAGGTAGCTTAGAAAGTCAGCGCGAAGAGCCTCGACGCCGTCAACGGGTTCGCTGCCGCGTAGGCAGCTTAGAAAGATGCAAACCAGACCGAGTTCGGACACGTTACGTTCACTGCCGCACAGGCAGCTTAAAAATCCGGACGCGGCCCAAAAAAGGTAATCGACGGCACCCGCCTCCACACCTCCCACGCCGCCTCCACCACAAAAAACCGCCGCAAAAAAAACCGGCCCACCGCGATACCGCGGTGGGCCGGGCCGTCAGCGTCCCGGAGCAAAGCCCCGGGCAGCCGTCCTTACTGCGCAGCCGGGGCGCTGGCCGCGTCGGCGGCCGGTGCTGCCGGTTTCTTCATCGCATGATGCGGTGCTCGCTTCGCGGCGTGCTGGCCGTGATGCTCCCAGCGCTCGCCGAACGTCTTGTCGGCCAGTGCCTTCTGCTCCGGCGACAGCGCGTCGTAGAGCGGGCTGAACGTGTCGACCAGCTTCTTCGCGCCGTCCGCGTTCGCCTGGGCGATGTCGGCGTATTGCTTGACGTCGTCGACGGCGGTGGCCGTCTTCTTGTTTTCCATGCGCTCGCCATAGAGGCGGCCCATCGTTTCACCGTTGTCGCGCATCGTGTCGGCGAACGGCTTCCACTGGGCTTCCTGCGCCGACGTGATCTTCAGCTGCTTGTGCAGGTAGGCGATCCGTTCCTCGACACGTGCCTCGTGGCGGGCAGCGTGCGTGGCGGCCGACGCCGATGCGGCAGCGGGAGCCGACGCGGGCGTCTGGGCTTGGGCGGCGATCGAGCCGGTGAGCGCGAACAGCGCAGCGAGGGTCAGCGAGATCTTTTTCATTTGAACTCCTGTGTGGTGTCATACGGCAACCGGCGGCGCCCGTCCATCGATCGGAAGCAAGCCGCGAGCCGGAGCCGCGCGCTATTAGTAGCATGCTCCCGGCAAAATGTGCAGTGCAGCGACATCTGCTTACAACCGAAACGAAACCGAAATCGCCGCGACCAAACCGTCCGCACGGTCGCCAGGCCTCGCGCGAACGCCGTCTCGCGCGGCCGCGGGGCGGGCCGCGTTTATCTCGGAAGGCGCTATTATCGCGACACCTTGTCACGGAAATTGTCATGCGCCCACCCCGACTCGACCAGCTCGATGCGCTCGACCGCAATCTCGTCGCGCTGCTGCAGGCCAACGCCCGCGCCAGCGTGGCCGAGCTCGCGCGCCAGCTCGACGTGGCGCGCACGACGGTGATCGCGCGGATCGAGCGGCTCGAGCGCACGCAGGTGATCGCCGGCTACAGCGCGCGGCTGGGTCAGGACGTGCTCGATGCGAGCCTGGTGGCCTATGTCGGCATCATCCTCGCGCCGAAGTTCGGCCAGGACGTGCTGAAGCGGCTCGACCGGATGCCCGAGGTGCAGTTGCTCTGCGCGGTGAGCGGCGAATACGATTACGTCGCGTGGCTGCGCGCCGATTCGCCGGGCCGCCTGAACGACCTGCTCGACGAGATCGGCTCGCTCGACGGCGTGGAGCGCACCACCACCTCGATCATCCTCGCGCGCAAGATCGATCGCGGCACGATCGCGGTGTGACGCCCGGCATGGCCGCCACGCGCGGGCCGCCGCGCAGCGCATCGACGCGAGAAACAGGGCGGCGCGGCACGGCGCACGCGCGCCGCTGACGCCGCTAGCCGCGAAGGCACGCCCGGCACGCGGGCGCGAAGCGGTTCCACGCGGCATGAACTGCACGAGCGGCAGCAGGCGGCATCAGCGATCCCAGACGGAGAGAAGCCATGAAGACCAGTCAGGCGTTTTCCCGCCCCGAACGGTGGCTGCGCATCGCATCATGGGCGATCGCGATCGTGTTCGCGCTGTTCCTGAACATGCTCGGCAGCCTCGTGATCCGCGACCTGATGTTCGCGCCGCGCGGCGGCCCGCCCGATATCTCGCAGTTCTCCGACACGGCGCGCGACGCGGCCCTGCGCGACGAGCGGCGCGCGCTCGACGGCGAGCGCGAGAGCCTGAGCGCGCGGCAGGAGACCGCGAACGCCGGCGCCACGCGCGCGCGGCGTGATTACGACAACGCCCGCGAGGGCTTGCGCAACTGGGTCGCCACGCGCAGCGCGACGGGCGACAGCAGCCGCAATCCGGAACTGCTCGCGCGCACGCAGGCGCTCGACACGCTGCAGGCGGCGCTGGCCGGCTGGCAGAAGCAGCAGGACACGCTCGGCGACCAGCTCCACGCGCTGGCGGCGCGCTCGGCGGTGCTCGACGTGCGCACCGAGCAGGCGCACCGCGACGCCGACACGCGCTACGAGGCCGCGCTGCGCCGCTATTCGCTGACGGTGTTCGGCTATCGCCTCGCGTTCACGCTGCCGGTGCTGCTGATCGCGGTCTGGCTGTTCGTGCGCCATCGCCGCGCGCGCTACTGGCCGTTCGTCTATGGCTTCGGCCTGTTCGCGCTGTCGGCGTTCTTCGTCGAGCTGGTGCCGTATCTGCCCGACTTCGGCGGCTATGTGCGCGTGGTGGTCGGGATCGCGCTGACGGCGTTCGCGGGCGTGGCCATGCTGCGGGCGTTCCAGCGCTATGTCGAGCGCAAGCGCGACGAGCTGCAGCGCAGCCGGGACGAACGCGCGCAGGCGATCGGCTACGAGAAGGCGATCGCGTCGTTCCAGAAGAAGACCTGCCCGTCGTGCGACAAGCCCTGGAGCCTCGGCGGCGAGCACGCCACATTCTGCATCCATTGCGGGCTGCGTCTGTTCCAGACCTGCGCCTGCACCACGCGCAATTTCGCGTTCTTCCCGTTCTGCAGCGGCTGCGGCACGGCGGTGCAGCGCGAGGCGCCGCCGGCGAAAGCGCTGTAGCCAGGCCGGAGGCGAAGGCGAGGCCAAGGCGAGGGTGACGATGCCGCTCGCGATCGGCGTGCGTGCCGGTTCGTACCGGAGCATGCCGGCGGGGCCGGTGGTGGCGATTGCCTTGTACCTCGACGCCGCCCTGGCGCGCCAGCCAGGGCGATGGTCATTCGCGCGGGCCGCCCCCGCCATCCGGCCGCCGCACGGGGATGCGCCGCGGCGCGTCCGCATCGCGCCTCGAGCTTGCCAGGGCGGGCCGTATCGACGCTGCCCGAGGCCGCTTCGCCATCGTCGCGCTGAAGGCGGACGTGCCGCCCCTCGCCCGCAAGCGGCGGATTGTTTCCGTCCGGACAACATGGCGTCTGCACCCGCGATGCTACTGCCGCGCGTCGCCTCTGATTACTATCCCTCACGCGCTTCTTCGACATTCGATCGCAACGGGTACGAGGCACTCCGGGCCTCCCGTGAATCGCGCCGCAAGTAATCCAGACTCCCCCATTCATAAGGACTATTGATGATGAAACAGGCGATCCGCAATATCCAGCCCGTTACCAGCAACCTCGGCACGGCAGGCGCGGGAGAACTCGTGCCGTCGCGCTACGCCGTTCAGGTGGGCGACGTTCAGGTCGTGCTGATCAGCGACGGCGTCCTGCCCCTGCCCACTTCCACGATGTCCACCAACGTGAGCGAAGCCGACCGCAACGCATGGTTCGACGGCCGTTTCCTGCAGCGCGACATGTTCGACTGGGCGCTCAACGTCGCGCTCGTGCGCAGCGGGGAGCGCCTGATCCTGATCGACTCGGGCGTGGGCGACGGCTTCGAGTACTTCACGCGCGCCGGCCGCTCGATGATGCGGCTGGAAACGGCCGGCATCGACCTGGCCGGGATCACCGATATCGTGATCACGCACATGCACATGGACCACGTCGGCGGCCTGAACGTCGACGGCATGAAGGCCCGGTTGCGCGAGGACGTGCGCATTCACGTCTCGGCACAGGAACTCGCGTTCTGGAAGAATCCGGACTTCAGCAGGACGGTGATGCCCGCAGCGGTGCCGCCGGCGCTGCGCAAGGCGGCTGCCAGCTTCGTGGAGCAATACGGCGGCAACATCGTGCCGTTCGACGGGGCCGCGCAGATTGCCCCCGGTGTATCGGCGCGCGTCACGGGCGGCCATACCCCGGGACACTGCGTCGTGGACATCGCCTCGAACGGCGAGAAACTGACCTTCGTCGGCGACGCGATTTTCGAAGTCAATTTCGATCATCCCGAGTGGCAGAACGGTTTCGAGCACGACCCCGAGAAAGCGCTCGACGTGCGTGTCGCGCTGCTCGAGGAGGCGGCCGAAACGGGGGCGTTGCTGGCTGCCGCGCATGTGGCGTTTCCGTCCATCGGCCACGTTTCGAAACACGGCGATACGTTCCGGTTCGTGCCGGTAACTTGGGATTACTGATCGATTCCCGGCGGGCGGTTCGCCGCATCATTCATCGGAACGAAGCATGACTATGAAGACCCTTCTGTCCGCGTTGACCTGCAGTGCGATGGCGCTGTCGCTGATGCCGGCGGCCGCCGGCGCCGAGCCGTTCACGGTCAAGGTCGCGGATCTCACGCGCGGGCGGTTTTCCGGCGAGCAGGTGTATGGCGGCTTCGGCTGCCATGGCAAGAACGTCTCGCCCCGCATCTCGTGGACCCACGTGCCGCGCGGCACGAAAAGCCTGGTGGTGACCATGTTCGACCCCGACGCCCCCACGGGCGGCCTCGGCTGGACCCATTGGGAGATCGCCAATCTCCCGCCGTCCGTCTCGGTGCTCGAAAAAGGCGCCTCCGGCCATCCCGAGCGGTTGCCGGCGGGCGCGATCGAGACCTTGACGGACTTCGGTGAATCGCGATACGGCGGCCCGTGTCCGCCCGCGGGCGAAACGCATCGGTACGTCGTGACGGTATCGGCGCTCGACGTCGCGCGGCTCGACGTGGCGCCGGCGGCCAGCCCGGCCGTCGTCGCGTTCCAGATGCACGGGAACGTGATCGGCCGCGCACGCTATGTCGCCCGATACCACCGCGCTCCGGACTGACGCCCGGCGGATGGCCCGGCCGGACGAACGTCAGGCGTGCGCGGCGATCGCGGCCGGGTGCCGCGGGGCGCTCGCCCGCCCGGCTTTCCAACGCTCCCGGGGATTGTTGCCGCGCAGGCAACGCGGTGACTTCCCCGGGGGATCTACTGCCGCTGAATGGCGGCGTCTACGCTTTGTCACGACGGCGATCGGCGCGGACGGGATCGCCCGGCCACCGGCAATCGTCGCGGCGTGCCGCCGGTGCCGGGCGTGGCTGGCCCCGGAGCGCGCCGCCTGTCTGGCAACCCGAAACCTGAGGTGTGAAACATGTCGCAGAAAATCTTGATTGTGGGCGCCGGCTTTGCCGGCGTGTGGGGCGCGCTCGGCGCGGCGCGGGTGCTCGACCGGGCCGGCATGGCCGCCGAGGTCGACGTCACGCTGATTTCGCCGAAACCCGAGCTGCAGATTCGGCCCCGGATGTATGAGAGCGAACCGCGTCGCATGTTCGCGCCGCTGTTGCCGCTGCTCGATGCCGCGAACGTGCATTACAGCGCCGGGCGTGTCGACGCAATCGCCGTTCACGACAGGACCGTGCGCGTGACGGGCCCCAGCGGCGAAACCCGTTCGCTCGATTATGACCGGCTGCTGCTGACGAGCGGCAGCCAGCTCGCCCGGCCGGCGATTCCCGGGCTCGCCGACTATGCGTTCTCGGTCGACTGCATGGAGGACGCGGCCGAACTCGAGAGCCATCTCGAGGAGCTGGCCAGGCTACCGGATTCGCGTGCGCGAAATACGGTGGTCGTGGCGGGATGCGGCTTCACCGGCATCGAGATCGCCACCGAGCTGCCCAAGCGGATGCGCGCGCTGATGGGCCCCGACGCCGCGATCAAGGTGATCGTCGTGGGATCGCAAGCCGAGATCGGACCCGACCTCGGGCCGAACCCGCGGCCCTATGTTGCCGAGGCGTTCGAGGCGCTCGGCGTGGAAACCGTGCTGGGCGCCCCGGTCGTGTCGGTCGAAGCGGGCGGCGTTCGCACGGCATCCGGCGCGCATATCGAAGCCATGACGGTGGTGTGGGCGGGCGGCATGCGCGCGAGCAAGCTCGCCGCGCAGGTGTCGTCGCGCCTCGATCAACTCGGCCGCGTCGAAGTTGCGCCCGATCTTCGCGTGGCGGATGCGCCCGAGGTGTTCGTGGCGGGCGACGTGGCACGCGTGCGGACCGACGATGCCGGGCATGACGCGTTGATGTCATGCCAGCATGCGATGGTGATGGGGAAGTTCGGCGGCCACAACGTGGCGGCCGATCTGATCGGCGCGGCGACGCTGCCGTATCGCCAGCCGTTTTACGCGACCTGCCTCGATCTCGGCGAGTGGGGGGCAGTCTACTCGGAAGGCTGGGACCGGCAGATCAAGCTGACGCACGCGGAGGGGAAGGCGCGCAAGCAGATGATCAACACGCAGTGGATCTATCCGCCGGCGCCGAATCGTGCCGATGCGTTGGCGGCGGGCGATCCGCTGGCGTCGTTCGGCTGAGCGGCGCCATGCGGCCGGTCGGTTCCGGCGCACGGGAGCCGACCGGTCAGGCCGATGGCGAACGGCGCGCCGCGTGGCCCGCGCCGGCCCGATCCGCCGCTTGGGGAAGGCCTTGCCCGGCAGGCCGTTGCGGTTCATCCGGTTTCGTGGCGGAATACGGGCCGGCGGTGCGATCGCCCCGGGCGCCTTGCGGGGCACCGGGCGCGCTTGCGGCACGGCGCATCGTCCGCCGCCTTCAACGTCACTGTGCATGAGGATCGCCCGATGGACGACGCGAGTGTTTTCGACCGGCTGCGCCCCCGGCTGCAGGGCATCGCCTACCGCATGCTGGGCTCGGTGGCGGAGGCCGAGGACGTGGTCCAGGACGCCTGGCTGCGCTGGCATTCGGCCGCCCGCGACACCATCGAGAACGCCGAGGCGTGGCTCGTCGCGGTGGCCACGCGCATCTCCATCGACCGTCTGCGCGCCGCGAAAATCCAGCGCGAGCGGTATATCGGCATCTGGCTTCCCGAGCCGCACCTCGCCGAGGCGCCCGCCACGCCGGAGCAGGTGAAGGAGCGCGCGGACGACATCTCGGTCGCCTTCCTGATGCTGCTCGAACGCTTGAGCCCGGAAGCGCGCGCGGCGTTCCTGCTGCGCGAGGTCTTCGATGCCGACTACGACGAAGTGGCGAAGGTGATGGGCAAGAGCGAGGCGGCGTGCCGGCAGATGGTGAGCCGCGCCAAGGCGCAGTTGCGCGAGGGGCGGCCGCGCTACGCCGTGTCCCCGCAGACGCACCATCGGCTGCTTCAGACGTTCGCCCACGCGCTGGAGCGCGGCGATTTCAGCGTGATCCATTCGATGCTGGCCGAGGACGCGATGCTGCTGGGCGACGGTGGCGGCCGGGTGCAGAGCTTTCCGGAGCCGATGGTGGGCGGCCGGCGCATCGCCCAGCTTTTCTACGCCGCGGCGCTGCGCTACCGGGCCGACCTGCAGGTCAGGCTCGTCGTGCTCAACGGGCAATGGGCGCTGCTGCGCTTTATCGAAGGCGCGCTCGAATCGGCGCAGACCTACGAGACCGACGGCGAGCGCATCGTGCTGATCCAGGTGCAACGCAATCCCGACAAGCTGGCGCGCATCGCGGCGCGCGTCGCCGGCGGCTGACGGGCGGCTCGGGTGGCCGACGGGCGGCCGGCCTGTGGCCGATTTGCGGCCGGTTTGCGGCCGGCCCGAGCCCGGACGAACCAGCCCGATTGATCCGATCGACCCGATTGGCCGGGCGGCGCCGGATCGGCCGGCGGCATTGCGCAGCGCGGCGGCTCGTCAGGCCACCGTTGCTGGCCGGCCATGTCACAGCGGATTCGGTTGAAACGTCTTGTCGAAGACGAAACCCCGAATCATGCCGACCATGTCCGACGAATCGTTTTCCCGCCTCCACGCCGCCAGCTCGCTCGCGAGCTGTTTCGCCACCAGTTATGCCGGCGTCGTGTCGTTTCTCGCCGTAGCCGACGAAGGCAGCTTCGCCAGGGCCGGGGACCGCCTCGGCATCGGCCGCTCGGCGGTCAGCCGGAACGTGCAGAAGCTCGAGGCGCAGCTCGGCGCCCGGCTTTTTCTGCGTACCACGCGCAGCACCTCGCTGACGCGCGAGGGCGAACTGTTCTATCGAAACTGCCACCCGGGCGTGGAGCGCATCGTGCAGGCGCTGGAGGACATGCGCGAATTGCGCAGCGGGCCGCCGAGCGGGCCTTTGCGGATCAGCGCGCCGCCCGGATTCGGGCGCAAGGTCGTCGCGCCGCTGCTGCGCGGCTTCCAGGCCCTGTATCCGGACATCGGGCTCGAACTCCTGCTCGACGACCGTCCCGCCGACTTCATCGCGGCGCGCGTCGACGTCGGATTTCGCGACGGACGCATGGAAGACAGCGAGGTGGTGGCGAAGAAACTGATCCCGATGCAGATGATCGTCTGCGGCTCGCCGCTCTATGCGAAACAGTACGGCCTGCCGCGGTGCATCGACGAGCTTGCCCAGCATCGCTGCATCAACTTTCGCAGCACCTCGGGCCGCGTCAGCGAGTGGGAATTCAAGGTCGACGGCGTGGTCCGCAAGCAGCTGCCGCGCGCGCAGCACACCTTCAACGACATCGACCTCATCGTGCAGGCGGTGCTCGACGGCGTGGGCATTGCCCAGCTGCCCGCCTATCAGGTCTGCGATCTCCTGCGGCAGACGCGCCTCGTGTCGTGCTTGACGCCTTATGCGCCCGACGACCGCGGCCACTACGTGTGCTACCTGAGCCGCAAGCATCTGCCGGCCCGCATTCGCGTGTTCGTCGACTACATGGCGGAGCAGGTTCGCGCGCTCGATCTGCATTGCGCGAGCGAGGCGGCGGCGCTGTCGGCGCTCTGATGCGCCCACGCCGTGCCTTCAAAATGACGGGACGTCGAAACGACGAAATCGATCGTCGAAACGACATGATTCGGCGTCGAAGCGCATCATTTTCCGTCTATCAAGTGTTTTTGCCGATCCGTACACTCTTCGACAGGCAAGCCGCCATGCCACTCACAACAATCACGTCAGGAGCGTCACCATGAAGATCGCCATCGTCGGCGCCGGTCTCATCGGCCATACCATTGCCCATCTGCTGCGTGAAGCCGGCGACTACGAGGTGGTCGCGTTCGATCGTGACGCCGACGCGCTCGCCAGGCTCGCCGAGGCCGGCATCGCCACGCGCCGCGTCGATTCCGCCGATTCGAACGCGCTGCGCGACGCGCTGAAGGGCTTCGACGCGCTCGTCAACGCGCTGCCGTACTACCTGGCCGTGAACGTCGCGCGCGCCGCGCGAGCCGCCGGCGTCCACTACTTCGACCTGACCGAGGACGTGCGCGCCACGCAGGCGATCCGCGGCCTCGCCGACGGCGCCGAGCATGCGTTCATGCCGCAATGCGGGCTCGCGCCGGGCTTCATCGGCATCGCCGCGCATTCGCTGGTGGCGGGCTTCAGCGAGGTCCGCGACGTGAAGATGCGGGTGGGCGCGCTGCCCGAATTTCCGACCAACGCGCTGAAGTACAACCTGACCTGGAGCGTGGACGGGCTCGTCAACGAATACTGCCAGCCCTGCGAGGCGATTCGCGACGGCCAGCGCCAGTGGGTGCAGCCGCTCGAAGGGCTCGAGCATTTCTCGCTCGACGGCACCGAATACGAGGCGTTCAATACCTCGGGCGGGCTCGGCACGCTTTGCGAGACGCTGGCCGACAAGGTCGGCACGCTCGACTACAAGACGGTCCGCTATCCCGGCCATCGCGACCTGATGCAGTTCCTGCTCGGCGACATGCGGCTCGAATCCGACCGCGACGCGCTGAAGGCGATGCTGCGCCGCGCGGTGCCGACCACCACGCAGGACGTGGTGCTGGTGTTCGTGACCGTGACGGGCGTGAAGCGCGGCCAGCTCGTGCAGGACGTGTTCACGCGCAAGATCTTCGCCAACGAGATCGGCGGCATGCCGATGAGCGCGATCCAGATCACCACCGCCGGCTCGATGTGCGCCGTGCTCGACCTGTTCCGCGAAGGGGCGCTGCCGCAGCGCGGCTTCGTGCGGCAGGAGCAGGTGTCGCTGGAGGCGTTCCTCGGCAACCGCTTCGGCAAGCTCTACGACGGCGCGACGCTGGTGCCGGTCCACGCGCTGGCCTGAGTGCGGCCCGCCGGCGGGCACGCGATCCGGCACGCGCGAGCGCGCCGGGAACGGCGCTCCGTAGGCCCGCGGCGCGTCAGTGTGGCGGCTTGCCGATCGCCGAGGCGCCGGCATGCATCCGGGGGCGGCTCTCCCACGTAATTGCGAGGGTTGCGCCGCCATTCCGGCGGCGCGCGAACCGGAGCCGGACATGAAGCTTCTGATGACGAGCATGGCAATTCTGGCGGGCGCGGCATGCTGCCCGCCTGCACAGGCCGGGCAGGGCGGCAATGCGCATGGCGCCGCCACTGCCGGCATGACCTATCACGGCGATCCCGTCTCCGGCCCCACGAGCCCGCTGACGCCGTCGGCGCGGGCCTCGCGGCCGGCGCCCGGCGATCGGGGCGGCCCGCACGCCGCGTCGATGGCGCAGCCCGCCGAGCCGAAGGCGAACGGCCGGTAACGCCGCCGGACCAGGGCGGACGCCCGCCGGCACCTGCGGCGGCGCGCGGTGCCGGATGCTCGGCGGCAATCGAGCAGCAACCGGGCAGTAACCGGGCAGTAACCGGGCGGGCGAGGTCGGTCTCGCAAGCCCGGCGGCACCGGCCACGGCGTCGCGCGAAAAACGCGGGGCCGGCCTCGCGCCAGCGCTGCAAGCGCTCCGGTCCACAGGCCCGGCCCGGCCGTGATCGCTTCGCTGTCGCGCCTCAGCCCCGCAGCTTCTCCGGCAGCAGCGGCGTCTCGCGGATGCGCTTGCCGGTGGCATCGAAGATCGCGTTGGCGATGGCGGCGGCGGTCGGCCCCTGCGCGGCCTCGCCGACGCCGAGGAAGGGCATGGCAGGCCGGTCGATCAGATGCACCTCCACCGAGCGCGGCAGCGAGCCGAAGCGCAGGATCGGGTAAGCGCTCCAGTCGAAGCTGGTCACGCGCTGCGTGTCGAACGTGGTGCGCTCGAACAGCGTCCAGCTCGCCGACTGCACGATGCCGCCTTCGATCTGGTTTTTCACGCCGTCGGGGTTGACCACTTGCCCGCAGTCCACCGACGCGACCACGCGCCCGAGCGCGACCTCGCCGGTGTCCGCGTCAACGGTCAGTTCGACGGCGATCGCCAGGTAGGCCATCAGGTTCTTGTACTGGGCGAACGCGAAGCCGGTGCCGTGCCCGCGCCCGCCGGCGGGCCGGCGCGGCCAGTCGAAGCGCGCCGCGGTGAGCCGGATCACGTCGATCGCGCGCGCGTCGCCGAGATGCGCGAGGCGGAACGCGACGGGGTCGGCGTGCGCCGCGTGCGCGAGTTCGTCGATGAAGCTCTCGGTCGAGAACACGTTCATGTAGGCGCCGAGCCCGCGCATCGCCGAGACGCGGATCGGCGCGGTCTGGATGAAGTGGTCGGTCACGCTCAGGTTCGGGATCGCGTAGAGCGGGACGCTGTTGCGGTCGGCGCCGCCTTCCGGCATCGGAATTTCCTTTTGCGGCTTCGGCGTGAACGGTTGCGCGAGCAACCAGGTCGGCATCAGGCGCCCGGCGTTCTCGACGCGGTTGTTGTGGCCGTTGCTCCACAGTTCGTAATGCCAGCCGACGATGCGCCCCGAGGCGTCGAGCCCGGCCGAGACGCGTGTCGTCATGGCCGGGCCGAACGGCTCCCAGCCATGTTCCTGCTCGCGCATCCATTGCACGCGCACCGGCCGGCCGGGCACGGCGCGCGCGATCAGCGCGGCGTCCGCGGCGGCGTCGTCGGCGCCGTTGTGGCCGTAGCAGCCGGCGCCTTCCAGATGGATGCAGTGAATCCGCTCGGGCGGCATCGACAGCATCTCGGCCAGGCCCGCGCGCAGCGGGAACACGCCCTGGGTGTGGGTCCAGACCGTCAGCGTGTCGCCGTCGAGATGGGCGACGGCGCAGGACGGCCCGATCGAGCCGTGCGAGAGATAGGGCTTGCGGTATTGCGCCGAGCGCGTGGTCACGGCCGCGCCGGCCGGCGCGGCGCGCGCGGCCACGGCGATGTCCTCGGCGGGAAACGTCATCAGCAGGTCGTGAACGGTGGCCTGGGCCGGCAGCGCGGGGCCGGGCCGCCATTGCGCCGACGCCGCCAGCGCGCGCATGGCCTGAATGGCCTCCCATTCGTCGCGGGCGACCACCGCCAGATAGCTGCCGTCGCGCACCACCGCGAGCACGCCCGGCATGGCCCGCACCGCGTCGAGATCGGCCGAGATCAGGCTCGCGCCGTAGGCGGGCGGGCGCACCACGCGCGCATGCACCATGCCGGGCAGGCGCAGGTCCTGCACGTAGCTGGGGCCGCCCGAGACCTTGCCCGGGATGTCCACGCGCGGCACCGGCCGCCCGACGACGCGCCAGGCGTCCGGCGCGCCGAGATCGGAGCGCGCGGCGGCGTTGCGATGCAGGTTCACGTCGCGCACCACTTCGGCGTAACTCAGGGCGCGGCCGTCGTTCGCGAACACCTTGCCGTCGCGGGCGCGCAACTCGGCGGGGGCCACGCCGAGCTTGCGCGCGGCCGCCTCGACCAGCAGCTCGCGGGCCTGCGCGGCGGCGTTGAAGATCGCGGTGCCGCTGTCGGCGATCGAATGGCTGCCGGCCGTGTAGCCCTCGTTCGGCGTGAGCCGCGTGTCGGCGGTGACGAGCGTGACGGCATCGACGCCCACCCGCAGCTGCTCGGCCGCGAGCTGGATCATCGCGGTGCGGATGCCGGTGCCCAGCTCGACCTTGCCGGTGCAGACGGTGATGCCGTGTTCGTCGATCCGGATCCAGGCGTCGAGCAGCGGCGCGAGCTTCAGGCTGCCGGGCAGCGTCGGCGCGCTGGCGGTGAAGCTGCCGGCCTCGGTGGTGGTCTGCTGCGCCATGGCGCGCAGCGCGGGCGCCAGCGTGAAGCCGACCACCAGCGCGCCCTCGGTCAGGAACCGGCGGCGCGCCGCGCTCGCCGGCCTCGCGAGCGGCTTCATGCGCCGCTCCGGGGCGGATGGGCGGGGCCGCCGGCCACGTCGCGCACGGCCGCGAGGATGCGCATGTGGGTGCCGCAGCGGCACAGGTTCGGCTGCATGTGTTCGCGGATTTCCGCGTCGCTCGGATGCGGATTCGCTTCGAGCAGCGCCTCGGCGCGCATGATCATGCCGGCGATGCAATAGCCGCACTGCGCGGCCTGCCGGTCGATGAAGGCCTGCTGCAGCCGGCCGGGGCGCGCTGCCGTGCCGAGCCCCTCGACGGTCCGGATCGCGCGGCCCGCCACGGCCGACACCGGCAGCAGGCACGAGAACACGGCGTCGCGGTCCAGCATCACGGTGCAGGCGCCGCATTGGCCGAGCCCGCAGCCGAACTTGGCGCCGTTCAGGTCGAGATGATTGCGCAGCACGTACAGCAGCGGCATGGCGGGATCGACGTCCACCGCGCGCGGCTGGCCGTTGACGCTGAGGATGAGCTTCACGGTGAGGTCTCCATGCGCAGCCGCGCGACATAGGCGGCGTCGAGATCGGGCCAGGGCGGGCCGGAGCCGTAGCGGTCGCGCACATAGCGCGTGAGCTGCGCGATCTGTTCGTCGGTCAGCAGGTTCGCGAAGCCGGGCATGTAATAGGCGCCGTGGCTGCCGTCCCAGCCGTTGCCGTCGAGGATCATCCGCACGGCGTTGCGCGGCGAACCGGCATGCAGGCTCGTCGCGTTCGACAGCGGCGGCCGCGCGCCCGCGATCTGCATCGGCGAGCCGGCGGCATGACAGGACGCGCAGGCGCCTTCGAACAACGGGTTCGGCGCGAGCGAACGCGGGCCGGGCGCGGGCGAGGGTGGCGCGGCCGGACCGGGATCGAGCGACAGCAGGTAGGCGGCGATCGCTTCCACCTCGGCGCGCGGCACCTGCCGCAGGCTGTCCGTGACCGGTCGCATCGGCCTGGCCGCGGCGCCGTGCGCGGACGAGAAGCCGTCGTGCAGATAGTCGGCCAGCTCGCTCGCGGTCCAGCGCGGCGCGCCGCTGCCGCCGCTGTTCAATGCGTTCAGCGCGGGCGCGTCCCAGCCGTCGATCAGGCCGCCGCGAAACGCGCGCGACGGCTGCTCGGCGCCGAGCCGGTTCATCGGCGTATGGCAGGCCCCGCAGTGGCCGAGCGCGTCGACCAGATAGCGGCCGCGATTCCAGTCGGCCGGGCGGGCCGGGTCCGGCTGCTGCGGGCCTTCGTGCAGGAACAGCAGGTTCCAGAACGCGACGAGCGGCCGGTGATCGAACGGAAACGCCAGATGGTTGCGCGGCGGCGGCGCGGCGGCCGGCCGGCGCGACATCAGGAACGCGTAGAGCGCCGCGATGTCGGCGTCGGACAGCTTCGTGAAGTGCGGATAGGGGAATGCCGGGTAGAGGTAGTGTCCGTCGCGGGAAATGCCGCGACGCATCGCGCGCGCGAACGCTGCCACGGACCAGCGGCCGATGCCGGTGTCGGGGTCCGGCGTGATGTTGGTCGATTCGATCGCACCGAACGGCGTGGCGAGCGGCCGGCCGCCCGCATAGGGGCGGCCGTCACGCGCGGTATGGCAGACCATGCAGTCGCCGGCCGCGGCCAGCACGGCGCCGCGCCGGGCCGGCTCCGACTGCGGCGACACCATGGGCACGCTCGCCAGCGCGTCGATCGGCCGGGGCCGCGCGAACCACCACGCGACACCGGCCAGCACCACCAGGCAGGCAGCGAGCCACATCACCGTGCGCCATCTCGATCGCATCGTGTCTCCGTTGGTGGCGGCCATTGCCGGCCGGTGGCATGCCGGGCGCGCGGGCGCATCCTGTGCCGGGGTGACCTCGATCGCGGCGCGCCGGTCCGGCACCGGCCCGCTTCGGCGCGAAGCGGGTGCCGCAATCGTGCTTATGCCGGCAGCGGCGGCACCATCGCGCCTTGCGCGGGCGGCACGATCCGGTGCATCAGCGCCTCGATGTCGGCGCCACCCGGCGCGCTGTTGTCGAACCTCAGCAGTCCTTCGCAAGCGGCGCCGTCCGGCACGAAGCGGCGCTGCCGATAGTCATCCCAATGCGCGAGCTTGTAGGCATCGTTCGGATTGCCGCGCGCGATGATGCGCGCGCGCGCGGTGTCCTCCGAGGTTTCCACCCACACCACGCGCAGTTCGATGTCGTGGCCGATGCCGAGCCATTGCCGGTTCAGCAGCCGCCCGTCGCGGATCTCGCGCGACAGCGGCGCCACCACCAGCACGCTGATGCCGAGTTCGAGGTTCTCGCGCGCGGTGTCGAGCAGGCCCTGGTATTCGGGGTCGCGCAGATGCTGCAGGTAGAGCGGGCTGTCGCGATCGTTCGGGTCCTGCGTGAGCGCGCCCATCGCGGCCGAACTGTAGCGGCCGTACAGCGTGTCCTTGTCGAGCAGGCAGAACGCCTCGCCCGTGGTCCGCATCAGCGGGCCGATCAACTGCTTGGCGAGCGTGGTCTTGCCGGTGCCGGCGTGACCGCAGAAAAACACCAGGTATTTCACGAGCGCGGGCCTCCGGAAGTGGCGGCGGCAAACCGAACGGGAACGGCACGAACACCCTAAGCGCCATGAATGCCATGACGACAGTGAATGCGAGGCATGCGGGGGACGCGCGACGCTTCAGGCCGCGCTTCCGGCCGAAAGCGCGCCGCATCCGCCGTGTCGGCGAAACGAAAGTCGCGGCCGACGGTGCCGCCATGCATCCGCGATCATGACCGCGAACGGCGGGGCGTGCAAGCGCGCGCGGCGCGACGCGGGCTCCTGCGCGCGGGGGGGCGGAGCCGCTACACTAGCGGATCGACTTCAAGACCGAAACAGACGTTTCCCACGACACAATGTTGATCAACTGCGTTGCGTATCAGAACGGCCAGAAGCTGGCCGACATCGAAATCGACGACATCAGCGACTACGTCGCGCGCCCCGAGTGCTTCGTCTGGGTCGCGCTGAAGGAGCCGGCCCCGGAGGAGCTCGAGCGCATGGGCGAGGAGTTCGGCCTGCACGAGCTGGCGCTCGAGGATGCGCGCAACGGCCACCAGCGCCCCAAGATCGAGGAGTACGGCGATTCGCTGTTCGCGGTGATGCATACGGTGGAATTCGATGCCGACGACGAGTTCGAGATCGGCGAGCTGAACGTGTTCGTCGGCCCGAACTACATCCTGTCGATCCGCAACCACACCTCGCACGGCTTCCAGGACGTGCGCCTGCGCTGCGAGCGCGAGCCGCACCTGCTGAAGGAAGGTTCGGCGTTCGTGTTCTACGCGCTGATGGACCAGGTCGTCGACCGCTATTTCCCGACCATCGAGCGGCTCGGCGCGGAGCTGGAAGCGCTCGAGGACCGCATCTTCGAGAAGTCGTCGCCGGCCACCGCGCGCGCGATCATCCAGGATCTCTATTCGCTCAAGCGCCGGCTCGTGACCGTCTACCAGCACACGGCGCCGCTGCTCGAACCGCTCTCGAAGCTGGTGGGCGGGCGCACGCCGCAGGTCTGCAGCGGCATGGAGCATTATTTCCGCGACGTGTACGACCACCTGCAGCGCATCACCAAGACGCTGGAGGCGCGGCGCGAAATGGTGGTGACGGCGGTGCAGGTGGACCTCGGCATGATCTCGCTGGCCGAGAGCGAGGTGACCAAGCGGCTCGGCTCGTTCGCCGCGCTGTTCGCGATCCCGACCATGGTGGCCGGGATCTACGGGATGAACTTCAACAACATTCCGGAGCTGCACTGGCGCTTCGGCTTCTATGCCTGCCTCGGCGTGATGGCGGTGGCCGATCTCGCGCTCTGGTGGCGCTTCCGGCGCGCCGGCTGGCTGTGAGCGCCGGCGGCCGGCCCGCCTGAGTGGCGGGCGTGGGGCGTGTCAGGGCGTGGCGGGATCAGAGCTTCGCGTAATGGCCGGCGGCGACGTTCCAGAGCCGCACCTGCCACTGCCGCACGAGCCCGTTGCGCACGTAGGGGTCCGCCGCCGCGAACGCCTCGGCGGCGGCCGGCGTGTCGCCCGTGAACAGCAGCACCGCGCAGTCGGCCGGGTCGGCGAGCGCGCCGCCGAGCAACAGCTCGCCGCGCGCGGTCGCGGCCTGCGCGAGCGCGAGGTGTTCCTCGCGATACGTGCCGCGGCGTTCGGGATAGTTGTCGACCAGATCGTAGGTCAGCAGATAGAACATCGGGCCTCCAGTGGCGGGATCGGGTAGCGGTGCCGCGGATCGGCCGGCGGCCGGGAACGTCCAGTATAGGCGCCGCGCCGGCGCCGGCGAACAAATGCTTACGATTCGATACGGTAGCGAATGGCGTGCCGGGGCACACTGCGCCCGCGGCCTGGCCGGGCGCGTCGCGAGGGGCGGCGCGCGGCGGGCCGCTGAAGGATCCTGTCGATGAAAGTTCGTACCCTGTTGCTCGCCGGCGCACTCGCGCCGCTGATGGCCGCCTGCGGCTGGTTTCACGAGGGCCCCGCGCCGGCCGACATCGACGCCGCGGTGCGTCGGGCGCTCGACGCCGAGAATCATGGTCCCGTGAACGCATTCCTCGGGCGGCCGCTGCCGGTGGCCGCCGACATCGCCTCGATCCGCGAGGACGGGCCGTGCCGCAAGACGGCCGAGCACGCCTACACCTGCGAGGTGGTGATCGCGTGGCACTCGGGCAAGGCCGACGACGCGTCGTCGTCGCGCGCCTCGCTGGTGTTCTCGAAGAACGGGCAGGACGAGTGGCAGACCGATGGCGTCGATACGGCGATCGTGGCGGGCGCCGCGCATGCGATGGTCGACGGCATCCGGCAGGCGCTGCCGGGCAGCGCGGCGTCGGAGAGCGGGGCGCAGTAACGCGAGGGCGGCCGGCGCGGTGATCCGCGCGGCCGCCCGTGCATGCCGATGCGCCGAGGGCCGGCGCTGACTCAGTGATGAGAGTAGGCGGGCGGTGGCGCGGCGTGATGGGGGCGGCGAGCCCGATGCCGGCTGCGCGAAGGCGTCGGGCGATGGGCCGGCGCGCGATGGGCGCCGGGGGCCGGCTGCGGCCGTGCGTCGGGCGCTCGCGGCGGCGCGGCGTGACCGTCCGCATGCTGGCCCGGCAGCGTCGACTGGCCTTCGCCGAAATGGAACGTCTGGGTTTGCGCCGACGCGGCGTGACTCGCGGCCAGCGCGGCCAGCGTGGCGAACGCGAGCAGCGTGCGCAGCAGCGGATTCAGGGTAGGGAGGGGCATCGCGGGAGGGGAAGGAGCAGGTCGGGAAAGCAGGCGTGACGCGCGAGCTTCACGACGAACGAAGCGAGGCGCACGTGCAGGTGCATACGGTCACGCGGGCCGGCGTCGAACGTTCAGGCCGGCCCGCCGCGATGCTTACCAGCGGTGGTCGTCGTGGTCGTGATCATGGCCGTGGTCGTCGTGGCCGCGATCACGGCCGCCGCCCGGCGGATGCGAGCGGTTCCACTCGTCGCGGCCCCAGTAGCGGCGGCCGTCCCAGTAGCGGTCGCCGTGCCAGCCGACGCTGACGTCCACCACGGCCACGCCCGGCTGCGCATAGCCGGGCTGCGCGGCGTAACCGCCGCCGCCATAGCCGCCGCCATAGTCCGGGCCGGCCGGATACGCGACGCAACCGGTCAGCAGCGAGCCGGCGGCGAGCGCCGGCAGCAGCAAGGTGAGCTTGTTCATGGCATTCCCCCAAAGGTGTTGGTGTGATGATCGCAGCATAGAGGGAGCGATCGTCACATGCGGTAAAGGATTGCAACCGTGTATGACGACGGTGAAAGCCGCGTGAACGGCGCGTGTCAGGTATGCCGCCGGCCTCACTGTCGCCGGGCCGCGGCGGCGTCCTCCACGGGGAGGGCGCCCGGCGCGTTCTGGATCATCAGCATCTGCGGGCTCGACAGCGTGATCGCGGCGGCGCGCAGCTGCTTCAGGATCTCGAACAGCAGGTCGCTCTTGGTCGAGGCCGTCACGCGCGGGCTGCTCACGTAGCCGGTCACGCTGAGCGTGATGCCGTCCGGCGTGAGCTGGCTGAAGGTCACCGACGGCGCCGGTTTCTCCAGGATGCCGGGGTGCGTCTGGTAGGCGTTCAGCAGCAGGTCGCGCACCTGTTCGGGATCGGTGTTGAGCGGGAACGTGAGCATCAGCGTGGCCACGCCCTGGGTGCTGTTGCCCATCGTCACGTTGCGCAGGTTCTGCGAGATCAGCTGCGAGTTCGGCACGATCACGGTGGAGCGGTCGGCGAGCTGGATCTCGGTGGCGCGCACGTTGATGCGGCGGATGTCGCCTTCCACGCCGCTGATGCTGACCATGTCGCCCACCTTCACCGGCCGCTCGGTCAGCAGGATCAGCCCCGACACGAAGTTCTTGACGATCTCCTGCAGGCCGAAGCCGATCCCCACCGACAGCGCGCTGACGATCCAGGCCAGGCTGCTCCACTGCACGCCGAGCAGCGACAGCGTCATCAGCACCAGCAGCACGTAGCCGAGGTTGCTGAACAGCGTGACGAGCGAGGCGCGCATGCCCGGGTCCATGCCGAGCGTGGGCAGGAACTCGTTGTCGAGCCAGCGGCGGATCGAGCGCAGCAGCCAGAAGCCGATCACCAGCGCCAGCACCGCGTTGACGATGCGGTCCGGCACGATGTTGAGGCTGCGCAGCCGGGTGCCGCCGAGCATCGTCAGCAGGCTGTCGAGCAGGTCGCTCGGGGTGGTGCCGAAGCCGCCCGTGACCAGCGACAGCGCGGCGAGCAGTACCAGGATCGCGACGCCGAGACCCGACAGCAGCGTCGAGGCCTGTTCGAGATGGTGGTCGGCGAGCCCGAACAGATGCTTGATGGTGTTGCCGCTCGCGTAGCTGGTGGAGAACAGGCTCGCGCAGACGTCGCGCGTGAGCTGGGTCAGCACGTAGAAGCTGCACAGCACGATCTCGAACCAGACCAGTTCGTAGGTGATGAAGCGCGCCACCGTGACGTAGCCGATCAGCAGCGCGGCGAGCGAGGCGATCACGGCCAGCGTCACGCCGGCGTGGATCAGGCCGGTCAGCGTGGAGCGCGACTCGGGCGGCTCGCCGGCGGCGGCCAGCTCGGCGCGCGCGCGGTTGGCGCGCAGCAGCGAGGCGCCGATCGTCAGCGCCACCACCAGCGCGACGATGCCGCGCCCGAACACGGTCACGGGCAGGCTCGTGTCGGCGATCCGGTTCAGCTGTTCGAGCGTGCCGGAGACGAGCAGCAGCGCGGCCAGGATGGTCGGGAAGCGCCGCATCGCGAGCGCCACCGGATCGGCGATGGCGGGCAGCCGCCAGCTCGGGTGGCGCGTGCAGAGCAGCGCGCGGCCGAGGCCGGCGATCAGCGCGCAGGTCAGCGCGAGTTCGGCGAACTTCGCGGCGAAATCGTCGAGCGCGGGCGTGAGCGCCTCGCCGCGCGTGAGCGCGAGCAGCAGCAGCTGTACGGCGATGCCGGTGGCCAGCAGCGTGGCGAGCGCGGTGGTCAGCGCCAGCGCGCTGCGGCGCAGCCGGGTGGGCGGCAGCCGGTTCAGGCAGAACCACGAGAAGCCGCGCTCGAGCAGGCGCCGGCCGGCGCTCCAGATCGCCACGGCCAGCACCAGCATCACCAGCGTGCCGACGCGCCGCTCCGGGTCCCAGGCGAACGCGAACTGCTCGGCGATCTGGCCGGAGAACGCGTGCAGGCGCTGGCGGTCGTCGGGCAGCGGGGTGTGCAGCGGCGCCCAGAAGGTCGGCCCGAACAGACTGCCCGAGCGCAGCGCGAGCTGGTCGCGCAACAGTCCGCGCCGCAGTTTCGCGAATTGCTGGTTCAGGTTCGTGAGGTCGTTCTTCTCGGCGGTGGCCTGCTTGAGCACCGCGTCGAACTGGTCGCGGCGCGCGGTGAGGTCGGCGCGCTGCCGTGCCACGGCCGGCGTCTCGGGCGCCGCGCCGGCCGCGGGCGGCGGGCCGAGCACGTCGAGCTGCGCCTGCAGCTGCGCGCGTTGCGGCGTGAGCGCGTCGAGCAGGTTGTCGACGTTGGTGACGAGCTGCTCGGCGGCGGCGTCGAGCGTGTCGAGCTGCTGGTTGCTGGTGGCGGCCGAGGTCTGCTGCTTGATGCGGTCCTGCTCGGCCTGCAGGCGCTTGAGCGAGGCCACGGCATCGTCGTAGGAGATCGACGGCGCGGCGGCGCCGCTCGCGCTCGGGGCCGAAGCGGCGAACGGCGCGGCCTGCGCGGCGGGCGAGAGCGGCACGGCGACGAGGCCGAGCAGCATCCATGACAACGGCGCGAGCAGGCGCGCGAGTCGGGCGGTCAGGGGCATGGACGAAAAACCTTTTTCTTGTCGGCGGGGCCGGCGACGGCCGGCGATCCGGGCCGCCAGCTTGCCATGAAGCGCGGGATCGAGATGTTACCGGCTGCGCCCGCGAATGGGGAGCGGGGGCGCGTACCCGGGCCGGCGCGGACGAGGCGTGGGCGGCGTGCCCCGTCGGTCGCGCGCGGGCCGCCGGCCGGGGCGGTGGCGCGCTGCCGGGGCTGCCGCCGCGTCGCGCGCGGGGGCGTGCCGCGTCACAGATGGTTACGCGCGTTACATCGAAAACGCGGGGCGGGACGCGGCAGGCGAAGCGGCACGGCCTTCGCGGCGGCGGGCAGGGCGATGGCGAGGCGATGCAGGACGGTGCCGGCGCGCTCCGGGTGACGCCGGTTGGCGGGCCGTTCGCCGGCCGCTGTCATCGCTGCTGTCACCGCCGCGATTGCCCATGCGTCCACGCTCCGGCTAGCTTTTCGACGTCGATCATGCGTAGAATCGCGCCTTTCGCGCGCATGGGCGGCCGGGGGGCCGCCGTCGCCGCGTCGCGGGTGGGGTTGCCGTGCGGGCGAAAACCGGAATATCCATGACAAATCGGCCTGCCGCGCCGCGACGCGCGAGGCGGGCCGCCCGACGTGTCTCGCCATGACTGAATCCACCTCCGTCGCCGCGGCGACGCGCGACGCCCGAGCGCCGACGGCCGCGCCCCGTGCCGCGGCCGGCTATCGGCCCGACATCGACGTGCTGCGCGCGCTGGCCGTGCTCTCGGTGGTCGTGTTCCACGCGCTGCCGGCGGCGCTGCCCGGCGGCTTCGTCGGCGTCGACGTGTTCTTCGTGATCTCCGGCTACCTGATCACCTCGCACCTGCTGCGCGATCTCGACGAGTCGCGCTTCTCGCTCGCCGCGTTCTACGGCCGGCGCATCCGCCGCCTGTTTCCGGCGCTGCTGGTGGTGCTGGTCGGCGTCTACCTGTTCGGCTGGTTCAACCTGCTGCCCGACGAGTTCAAGTCGCTCGGCGAGCACATCGCCGGCGGCGCCACCTCGGTGGCCAACCTCGTGCTGTGGTCCGAGGCCGGCTACTTCGATGCCTCCGCCGACCACAAGCCGCTGCTCCATCTCTGGTCGCTCGGCGTCGAGGAACAGTTCTACCTGGCCTGGCCGCTGCTGCTGTGGGCGGCGAGCCGCGTGCGGCGCGGGCCGCTGTGGGCGGTGCTGGTGCTCGGCGCGCTGTCGTTCGCGGCCAACCTCGCGATCGTCGGGCATGCGCCGACCGCGGCGTTCTACTGGCCGGTCACGCGCGCCTGGGAGCTGATGATCGGCAGCCTGCTGGCCTGCCGCGAGGCGCGCTCGCCGCAACCCGCGCCGCGCCATCCCGAACTCGGCGCGCTGGCCGGCCTCGCGCTGCTGCTCGGTTCGATGGCGCTGATGAACGCGCAGCTGACGTTTCCGGGCGGCTGGGCGCTCGCGCCCACGCTCGGCGCGGCCCTGCTGATCCACCACGGCCGCGCCTCGCGGCTGATGGCGCGGCTCGCCACGCGGCCGGTGCTGCTGGTCGGCCTGATCAGCTATCCGCTCTACCTGATCCACTGGCCGATCCTGTCGTTCCTGCGCCTGATGTCGATCGGCGTGCCGGCCTGGTCTCTGCGCGTGGCCGGCGCGCTCGCCGCGGTGCCGCTCGCCTGGCTCGTCTACCGCTGCGTCGAGCGACCGGCCCGCCGCTCGCGCCGGCCGCGCCTCGTCACCGGGCTGCTGCTGGTGCTGGTGCTCGCGATCGGCTACCTCGGCTACAACACCTACCGGCGCGACGGCCTGGCGTTCCGGATGTCGCGGCTCACCGAGCGCTTCGCCGGCGGCGCGCATTTCGATCTCGACCACGACTGGCGCCGCGGCACCTGCTACCTGGAAGGCGCCGACCAGGAGCACTTCGCTTCGACCTGCGTGGAGCCCGGCCATGCGCCGCTGGTGTTCCTGTGGGGCGACTCGCGGGCCGCCGCGATCTACCCGGGCTTCGTCGCGCAGCAGGGCCGCTTCGGCGTGCGGCTCGGCGAGTTCAGCGCCTCGGGCTGCCCGCCGCTGCTCGGCGGCGACGATCACTGCGGGCGCATCGCCGCCGGTGCGCTCGACGCGCTGCGCGCGGCCCGGCCGCATACGCTGGTGCTGACCGCGAACTGGGACGCCGCGCGCCTCGCCGCGCTGGACCGGACCGTGGCGGCGGCCCGCGCGGCCGGCGTCGAGCGAATCGTATTGCTCGGGCAGGTCGCGACGTGGCAAAGTTCGTTGCCGACCCTTTACTGGGTCTACTGGCGTGCGCACCATGTCGAGCTGCCCGAGCGTTCGGATTTCGGCATCGATCCGGCGGCGCGCCGCTACGACCTGCTCGGCGCGGCCACCGCGCGGCGGCTCGGCATCGACTACGTGTCCGCCTACGACGCGATGTGCGACGCGGCCGGCTGCGTGACGCGCTCGGGCGACGGCCGCGGCAGGATCGTGTCGTTCGACGGCTCGCACCTGACGCCGGACGGCGCGCGCGACGTGATGAGCCGCATCGCCCCGCAGTTGCTGCACTGAAGCGGGGGCACCCTGGCGGCGCGACGATCGCCGGCATGGATCATCTTTACGGAGGGCATCGAGATGGCATTTCCGAACCGGCCGATCGCTTTCGTTCTGGCTGCTTCGAATCACGGCACGATGATCGTGAACCGCCACGATCACAACACGGCCGCGGAGGGCTACACCTACGGCGTCGGGCATCAGATCCTGCAGAACGGCTGCTTCGACGCGAGCGAGATCGGCTTCGTGCTGGCCATGCTCACGCGCCGCCGCGAGCTGCACGGCGACGGCATCGTGGCGATCGACGGCGGCGCCAACATCGGCGTGCATACGATCGAATGGGCGCGGCACATGCACGGCTGGGGCCGGGTGCTGAGCTTCGAGGCGCAGGAGATCGTGTTCTACGCGCTGGCCGGCAACATCGCGCTGAACAACTGCCTGAACGCGCGCGCCAAGCTGGCCGCGCTCGGCGAGCGCTGCGGCGAGCTGGTGGTCCCGCAGCCCGACTATCTCTCGCACGCCAGCTTCGGCAGCCTCGAGCTGCGCCGCCGCGACGGCAACGAATTCATCGGCCAGGTGATTTCGTACGACACGGCCGCCGGCACCACGGTGCCGATGGTCAGCATCGATTCGCTGGGCCTCGCGCGCGTGGACCTGATCAAGCTCGACATCGAGGGCATGGAGCTGGAGGCGCTCACCGGCGCGCGCGACACGCTGCGCCGCTGCCGGCCGATGCTGACCATCGAGGTGCTGAAGACCGACCCGGTGCTGGTCGAGCGCTTCCTCGACGAGTTCGGCTACCGCTGCGTGCCGGCCGGGTTGAACATGATCGCCGTGCATCGCGACGATCCCGTCTCGCCGCACCTGCAGCAGGGCGACGGGGTGGTCTACATCAGCTGAACGGCAGCCGCCCGGGAGCGCGGCGTGCCGTTCCTGCCGGCGCCACAGCCGCGCCCGGCCGGCGCGGCGTGCATTGTCGGCATCCGGAAAACATCAAGTAAGACAAATGTCGGAAACGCGCGCGTTTCGGCATCCTGCCGATGCCGCGTTGGTTCGTCATGCCAAACGCGCGCGGCCGGGCCGCGGTTGGCCCGACCGGACCCGTGGAAACCCGCTAGGGGCTTGCCTTTACGTAGTCGCCGCGAGGGGCGCCGGCACGCTTTTCCAGTATCATGCGCGGATTCCGGCGTGGCGCGCGCTCGCCGGCCGGGGGCGGTTCGCCCGCCGTTCGTCAGAACCCGGTCGGCTTGCGAAAAACAATTTGTAATGTCGCTCCGGTAGACTCGCGCATCCCTGACGCCGGCACGGGCCGGACGTCATGCTTGCGAAGACCGCGTCCGGGGACGCGGCCGCATACGACGATGACAACGGCTGCAGCGTCAATTCTCGCGACAGGTTTCAGCCTGACTTTTCAGATTCATGTCCTTCAGTGATTTACCGCGGCGCGCGACGGCCACGATCGCGCGCGTTCGCCAGTCCGTCCCGCTCGATCGGCTCGTCTCGCCGCTGCTCGCGCTCGGCATCGGCATCGCGCTGCTGTTCGTGTTCCAGCACCTGTCGGAGACCGTCGACTACAAGTCGGTGATCCGCAACCTGCGCCATCTGGCGCCCGGCGAATGGGCCGGCGCGCTCGGCGCCACCGCGCTCAGCTACGTCGGGCTGGTGGCGCGCGACGCGATCGGCCTGCGCTACGTGGGCGCGAAGGTGCCGCGCGTGTCGCTGTGGATCGGCACCATCGCCGGCACCGCGCTCGGCAACGCCACCGGCTTCGGCGCGCTGACGGGCGGCGCGGTGCGGGTGCGCGTGTACGGCGCCTCGGGCGTCACGGCCGCGCAGATCGGCCGGATGACGGTGTTCATGGGCGGCACGCTGGTGCTCGGCATCGTCGGCATGACGGCGCTCGGCATGGTGGGCGGCTCCGTGCCGCTGGCCTCGATGCTGCCGGTGGCGAGCGGCTGGCTGCGCGCGGTCGGGGTGGCGCTGCTGGTGCTGCTGGCGGGGCTGATCGCCTGCTGCGGGCCGGCGCCGCGCCAGATCCGCTCGCGCTGGCGCTGGCTGGCGTTCGACATCCCGTCGCGGCGCGACCTGGCCGGCCAGCTGGTGTTCGCGGTGGTCGACGTCGCCTCGGCCGGCCTCGCGCTGTGGTCGCTGCTGCCGCACGGCCACGTCGATCTGGTCACCTTCCTCACCGTCTACGCCGCCGCGCTGCTGCTCGGCATGATCGGCCACACGCCGGGCGGGATCGGCGTGTTCGAGGCGGCCATGACGTTCGCGCTCGGCGGCGCGGTGCCGCCCACCTCGATGCTGGCCGCGCTGATCGCCTATCGCGCGATCTATTTCGGCGTGCCGCTGGTGCTGTCGGCCGGGCTGCTGGCCGTGTTCGAGGGGCGCGCGGTCAGCCAGCGGTTCGTCTCGTCGCAGGCGGCCCAGGTCTCGCAGCTCGCGCCGCTGTTCCTGAGCCTCGTCACGTTCGCGGTGGGCAGCATGCTGGTGGTGTCGGGCGCGACGCCGGCGTTCTGGCAGCGCATCGCGGTGCTGCGCAACGTGATTCCGCTGTGGGTGCTGGAAGGCTCGCAGGTGCTCTGCAGCGTGCTCGGCGTGTCGCTGCTGTTCGTCGCGCGCGGGCTGCTGCGCCGGCTCGACGCCGCCTGGTGGATGGCGCTCGCGCTCACGCTCGCCAGCCTCGCGCTGTCGTTCTCGAAGGGGCTCGCGTTCGTCGAGGCCGGCGTGCTGGTGGCGCAGCTGGTGCTGCTGCTGGTGTCGCGGCGCCGTTTCAACCGCCATTCCTCGCTGTTCGCCGAGCCGTTCACGGTCGGCTGGTTCATGTCGGTCGCGCTGGTGCTGATGCTGGCGGTGTGGGTGCTGCTGTTCGCGTTCCGCGACATCCCCTACACGCACGGGATCTGGTCGCAGTTCGCGTTCGACGAGCGCGCCTCGCGTGCGCTGCGCGCCACGCTCGCGGCCGGCGTGTTCGCGGCGATGGTCTCGCTCTGGCAGCTGCTGCGCCCGGCGGCCGGCCGCTTCGTGGTGCCCGAGCCGCAGGACCTGGCCGACGCGGCGCGCATCATCCGCGCGCAGGACCGCAGCGACGTGGGCCTCGCGCTGATGGGCGACAAGAGCTTCCTGTTCTCGGAGTCGCGCGAGGCGTTCCTGATGTACGCCAAGCACGGCCGCACCTGGGCCGCGCTCTACGATCCGGTCGGCCCGCGCGGCGAGTGGGCCGGGCTCGTCAACCAGTTCATCGCGCGCGCCCATTCGCACGGCGGGCGCGCCGCGTTCTACCAGGTGCGCGCCGAGGCGCTGCCGCTCTATCTCGACGCCGGCCTCACGCTCGTCAAGCTCGGCGAGGAGGCGCACATCGCGCTCGACCGCTTCGACCTGAAGGGCTCGAACCGCTCGCACCTGCGCTACGCGCTGCGGCGCGGCGACCGCGACGCGATGTCGGTGGAGGTGATCCCGCCGCACGGCGTGCCCGACATGCTGCCGGTGCTGCGCGAGATCTCCGACGACTGGCTCGACAGCCGCGACGCGCGCGAGAAGAGCTTCTCGATCGCCGCGTTCCACGACGGCTACCTCGCCACCCAGTCGGTGATGCTGGTGCGCCAGAACGACGAGCCGGTGGCGTTCGTCACGTTCATGACCACCGACCTGAACACCGACGCCACGGTGGGCGTGATGCGCCACGTGCCCGAGGCCTCGCCGTATGCGATGGAATATTTGTTCACGCAGCTCGCGCTGTACCTGAAGGAGGCCGGCTTCCGGCGCCTGAGCCTCGGCATGGCGCCGTTCTCGGGGATGGGCACCGCGCCGATGTCGTCGCTCTGGCACCGGCTCGGCCGCGTGGTCTGGCGCTTCGGCGGGCGTTTCTACAATTTCCGCGGCTTGCGCGCGTTCAAGAGCAAGTTCGAGCCGCAATGGGAGCCGCGTTATCTCGCGGCGTCCGGATCGGTCGGCGTTTTCGTTACACTCGCCGATCTTTCCTTGCTGGCGGGAGGTCGGCGTTCATGATGGGACAGGGTTGGAAGCGGCTGGCGGCGATGGCCGCGGCCGGAATCGCATTCGCGCAGGCGCCGGGCGCGTTCGCGGCACAAACAGCACAAGCGGCACCGGCGCATGCGGGACATGCGGGACATGCGGAAACAGGCAGGGCGGCCAGCGGCGCGGCCGCGCCTGCCGTGACGGCCAGCGCGGCTTCGGGCGCGACGCTGGCCGGCCGCAGTTCGGGCCGGCTGCCGGGCGGGCGCTACGGCGACGTGACCGTGGTGCGGCCGGACGGTGAGGTCCACGGCTTCGTGGTGCTGTATTCGGCGGCGGGCGGCTGGAGCGCGGCCGACCAGGCGACCGCCGAGGCGCTCGCGAAGGCGGGCGCGCTGACGGTGGGCGTCGACACGGCGCGCTACGCCGCGAACCTGGCGAAGACCAAGGAAAGCTGCCATCAGCTGGTGGGCGACGCCGAGGCGGTCAGCCACCAGCTTGAACGGCAGCTGAAGACCTCGCGCTATTTCGCGCCGATCGTGGCCGGCATCGGCCAGGGCGGCACGCTCGCGCGGCAGGTGCTCGCGCAGGCGCCCGAGAACACCATTTCGGGCGCGGTGACGGTGGCGCCGGCCGCCACGCTCGATCCGCGCTTCAAGATGTGCCCGCCGGACCCGACCGTGAGCCGCCGCAAGACGCCGGGCTTCGTCGACACGGCCGCCAGCGGCGACGTCGCGCGGCTCGTCACGCTGCTCGCGCCGCATCTGCGCGACGGCAGCGCCGACGAACTCGACGTGTCGGACCTGCCGCTCGTCGAGCTGCCGGCCGCGAAGGGCGGTGCCGGCAACGGTCTGCTCGCGATCGTGATCTCCGGCGACGGCGGCTGGCGCGATCTCGACAAGACCATCGCGGAAGCGCTGCAGAAGGACGGCGTGGCGGTGATCGGCTGGGACAGCCTGCGCTACTTCTGGAGCGAGAAGACGCCGGCGCAGACCAGCCACGATCTGGCGCGCGTGATGCAAACCTACATGGCGCGCTGGCATGCCTCGCATGTCGCGCTGATCGGCTATTCGTTCGGCGCCGACGTGATGCCGTTCGCCTACAACCGGCTGCCGCCGCCGCTGAAGGACAAGGTCGCCGTGATTTCGCTGCTCGGCTTCGCGCCGGCCGCCGATTTCCAGATCCGCGTGACGGGCTGGCTCGGCATGCCGGCGAGCGACAAGGCGCTGCAGGTGCGGCCCGAGTTCGACAAACTGCCGCTCGCGCAGGTGCAGTGCTTCTACGGCGCCACCGAGGAAGACACGCTGTGCCCGGCGCTGGCGAAAAGCGGCGCCGAGGTCATCAAGACGGGCGGCGACCACCATTTCGGCGGCGATTACGTGGCGCTGGAGCGGCGCATTCTGGACGCGCTGCGCAGGAACGCGGCGGGGCACTGAGGCGGGATGAGGCGGAGCGGGCGGCACGCCGGATGGCGTGGCCGCCCGTTTGTTTTTGCGAGACCGGCACTCGCGGGACGGCATCAGGGAATCAGAGTTCCACGCTGAACGGCCCGATGTGGAATTTCTTGAACGGCCAGATTTTCCCGCGGCCTTCGAGGACCAGTTCGACGTCGTCCGAAAAATCGATTCACGCCGCGGCCAGCGCCGGCAGCCCCGCCGCATATTTCCCCGGCGTCACGCCAAGCGCGCGCCGGAACATCTCGATGAACGCGCTGACGTTGTCGTAGCCGAGTTCGAGCGCGATGGTGGTGACGGGCGTGCCGTCGGCGAGCCGCTCCAGCGCGCGCAGCACGCGCGCCTGCTGGCGCCACTGCGCGAAGCTCAGGCCGGTCTCCGCGACGAAGCGCCGGCTCAGCGTGCGCGGCGCGATGCCGGCCCAGCGCGCCCAGGCCTCGGCGCCGCGGTTGTCGGACAGGTCGGCGGCCAGCGCGTCGGCGATGCGCGCCACCCGTGCTTCCACCGGGCGCGGCAGGCCCAGCGCCTGGGCCGGCGAGGCCGCGATCTCCGCGAGGATCAGTTCGGCGATGCGCGTCTCGTCGTGCCCGAGCGGGCCGCCCGACCAGGTGGCCGCGCGCCGCGCCGCCTCGCGCAGCAGCGGGTTGGCGCGGATCGCGCGCGGCGCGGCCGGCAGCGCCGCGCAGGCCGCCTCCTCGACGAACACGCTCCAGCCCGAGAACGGCCCATACGAACGCAGCGAATGCAGATGGTGCGGCGGCACCCAGATCGCATGCGTGGCCGGCACCACCCACTGCTGCGTCTCGAGCCCGACCGACAACAGCCCGCTCAAGGCGCCCACCAGCTGGCCGCGCGGATGCCGGTGCGTGTCGGTGGCGCGCGCGGCTGCCTGCGTCAATTCCGCAGCCGCAACTAACGGTCCGCCCGATTCGAGCACGAGGGGGGGCGGGAGCAGTGGATCATGCATGGCCGAAACTCCGTATCGATTGGCTTTCATGCCGGAGGCGGGCCGATTGTATCTCGATAAAGTGACGACATCGACCAACCCGGAGGATCATCATGCAAGCCGAACAACTGCTGCCCGACGGCATCAACGAAGTGGAACTGAACGGCGTGACGGTGCGCAAGGGCACGGTGGGCGCGTTTCTCGCCAACGTCCGCGTGCTGGGCACGCCCGATGCGCCGCAGGCGGCGCGCGAGGCGGCGCGGGCCGACATCGCGGCCGCGCTGCCGGCGCTGCGCGTGCTCGGGCTGTTCGAGGTGTTCGAGATTCGCGATCCGGCGCTGCGTGCCTGGGTCGAGGCACACTGAGTCCGGCGGACCGGCCCGATGCGCGTGGCGAGTGTCGAGTGGCGCGCGGCGTGTGGACCCGGGGCCGGCGCCCAACGAATGGAGGAATCCGCAATGAACCCCAGCATGAAAGCCGCGATCGTGAGCGCGGCCGGGCAGCCGCCCGTCTATGGCGAGTTCGACGCGCCGCGCGCGGCCGAGGGCTGCCGCACGATCCAGGTGCGCGCCTCGGCGCTGAGCCACGTCGCGCGCTCGCGCGCGGCGGGCGTGCATTACACCTCGGAGAACGCGACGCACGGCCTGCCGTTCGTGGCCGGCATCGACGGCACGGGAGTGCTCGACGACGGCCGGCGCGTCTATTTCTTCGGCCCGCTGGCGCCGCACGGCGCGCTGGCCGAATACACCGTGGCCGCCGACGCGCACTGCCTCGCGCTGCCCGAGGGGCTCGACGACGTGACGGCGGCGGCGCTCGCGATTCCGGCGATGTCGTCGTGGGCCGCGCTGACCGAGCGCGCGCGCTTCGAAGCGGGCGAGACGGTGCTCGTGAACGGCGCGACCGGCTCGTCGGGGCGGCTCGCGGTGCAGATCGCGAAATATCTCGGCGCGGGCAAGGTGATCGCAACCGGGCGCGACGCGACGGCGCTGGCCGAACTGGCCGCGCTCGGCGCCGACGTGCTGGTGCCGCTGACCGGCGACGAGGCGCAGGCCGACGCGCTGCGCGGGCAGTTCGCGCAGCGCGTGGACATCGTGCTCGACTACCTGTGGGGGCCGAGCGCCCATGCGCTGCTGGTGGCGGCGGCGCGCGCGCTGCCCGATCTGGCGGTGCTGCGCCACGTGCAGATCGGTGCGATCGGCGGCTCGGAGATCTCGCTGCCGGCCGCCGTGCTGCGCTCGACCGCGATCACGCTGCTCGGCAGCGGGATGGGCAGCGTGCCGATGCCGAAGCTGATCGAGTCGCTGCGCATGGTGCTCGACATCGCGCCGAAGGCCGGGCTCCGGATCGACACGCGCGCGGTGCCGCTCGCGCAGGTCGGCGAGGCCTGGGCGAAAGCCGACAGCCGCACCCGCACGGTGTTCACGATCGGTTGAGGCGGGGTGGGCGCGGTGCGATGCGGCGTGCCGCGTGGGGTTCGCATGCGGGATGTTCGTCGCGTGATCGCTGCTCGTGGAGCGGACGCGTTTCGCCTCCCGAATAGCGCGTCATGTCATTTATCCACCGCGCCGCGCCTGACGTGAACGCGCCGCCGGACATTCTCCACGATGCGTTCCGGATCGGACCGCAACCGGAATCGAGTCGATCAATCATGCGGATGTTTACCGCTAACATGGCAAGACCATCGACTCGAATTCGATTTCCGGATGAATGACCGATTCCAATCGCTGCAGCTGTTCGCGCGCGTCGCGCGCACCGGCAGCTTCTCCGCGGCCGGCCGCGAACTGGGCATGTCGCAGCCGACCGTGTCGCGGATCGTGGCCGCGCTCGAAAAGCAGGTGGGCGCCGCGCTGTTCACGCGCACCACGCGCGCCGTCACGCTGACCGAGGCCGGCACCGACTATCTGGCGCGCATCGAGGCGATCCTCGCCGCGCTCGACGAGGCCGATCACGCGGTGCGCGGCACGGGCGAGCTGCGCGGCGTGCTGCGGCTCGCGCTGTCCACCTCGTTCGCGGTGCGCAGCGTGATGCCGCGCATCGAGCGCTTCACGAGCCGGCATCCGCGGCTGCGCATCGAGTTCATCCTCAACGACGAGATGCAGGACCTGGTCGGCGACGCCGTGGACGTGGCGCTGCGGGTGGGCCACCTCGGCGATTCGACCGCCGTGGCGAGGAAGCTCGGCGTGGTCCATCGCGTGCTGGCCGCCTCGCCCGACTATCTGGCGCGCGCGGGCACGCCGCGCGTGCCGGCCGATCTCGCCCGCTTCTCGATCATCGTCGGGCCGGCCGGGCGCGGCATGGAGGCCTGGGCGTTCCGCAAGGACGGCAAGACCACCACGGTGCGCGTGGACGGACGCTTCATCCTGAACGGCGGCGAGGGCGCCACGGCCGCCGCGGTGGCCGGGCTCGGCATCGTCTCGGCCGGCTCGCTCGGCATGCTGCGCGAGCTGCAGAGCGGCCAGCTGGTGCGCGTGCTGCCGGACTGGGAAATGGGCAGCGCCGAGATCCACGCGATCCTGCCCGCCGGCCGCGCGGCCAAGCCGTCGGCGCGTGCGTTCGCCGACTTCATCGGCGCCGAACTCGGCGAGATGGAGGCGGCCTGCCGCGAACTGCGCTGCTAGGGCGGCGGCGCTCGTTCGGTTCAGTCCAGTCTTGTTCGTATCCATTCGGGAATCGAATGAATGAAAGTCGATTCTCGCGGCTACCGGGCCACCAACGGATCAAACATCATCTCCCTGGTGCTGCGGGTGCAGCCGGTCGCAGTGCCGCGCGCCGCCACGACTTTGAATCGGACGACTGAATCGACAAGGAGCAGGATCATGCTGGACCTCTATACCGACGCCACGCCGAACGGCCTGAAGATCTCGATCGCGCTCGAGGAGCTGGGACTCGACTATCGCGTCCATCGCGTCTTCCTCGGCGGCGAGCAGAAGACGCCCGACTTCACGCGGCTCAATCCGAACCAGAAGATCCCGGTGCTGGTGGACGATGGGCTCGTCGTGACCGAATCGGGCGCGATCCTGATCCACCTGGCCGAGAAGGCCGGCAAGCTGCTGCCCGCCGAACCGGCCGCGCGCGCCGCCGTGATCGAGATGCTGATGTTCCAGATGGCCTCGGTCGGGCCGATGCTGGGCCAGTTGCTGGTGTTTCGCGGCCCGTGGCAGAACCGGGCGCCCGAGGTGTCGAACCGTTATTTCCAGGAAGTCAGCCGGCTGTACGGCGTATTGAACACGCGGCTCGCGGGGCGCGAGTATCTGGCCGGCGACGCGTTCTCGATCGCCGACATCGCGCTGCTGCCGTGGATCCGCACCGGCTCGCTGGCGCCGTTCACGGCCGACCTGCCGCTCGACGCGAATCCGCACCTGAAGGCCTGGTTCGAGCGCGTGATGGCGCGCCCGGCGGTGCAGAAGGGGCTGACGATTCCCGAGCCGTTTGCGCCCGAGAAGCAGTTCGAGGGCTTCATCAAGGCGACGGTCGGCCTCGGCGACCTGCACGCGGCCTGAGCGGCGAGGTCCGCGCACCGGCGCGCGAGAGCGCACGCTATCGCCGCGATAGCGACAATTTCTCGAAGCAATCCGTACCGGCCGGAATAAGCCGGCATCGTTCGTGTTCACCTTGATGCAAGCCCCTCAACATTCGAATCGCTCGAATACTCGTCAAGGAGTCGAACATGAAGACCCAGATCGCCCGTCTCGTCGCGTTGTCCGCCGTCGTGCTCTCGTCGCTCGCGCATGCGCAGGGCCTCACGCGCGCCGAAGTCCGCCAGCAGTTGATCGAAGCCGAACAGAACGGCTCGCTGAACTACACCGACGCGTCGTACCCCGAGGTCAATCCGGCGTTCCGCCAGGGGCTCGCCGCCAGCCTCGGCGTACCGGCCGCCTCCGCCTACGGCAGTGCCGCGGCGGCGCGCAGCGAGGGCGGCCGCCGTGCGATGCCGCCGGTGGCGGGCATGCCGCCGGCCTGTACCGGCCCGGTCAGCTTCTGCAACGTCTACGCCGGCTCCTGATGCATCTCCGCGCCACGTCCAAAAATATTTTTCCGGCGAGGGAATAACGGACGGCATGCGGTGTTTGCCGTGTCGTCACCCTCTCCGTTTCGCCATGAACTCCGCACCCGAACCGATCCCGACCGAGCAGGACATGCAGGCCTACGCCGATGGCCGGCTTGCCGCCGAGCGGCAGGCGAGCGTGTTCGCGTACCTGGCGCGACGTCCCGCCGAGGCGCGCCGCGTCGCGTTCTACGCACGCGTCAACGCGCAGTTGCGCGCCGGTTTTCCCGATGACGGCCACGGCGTCGGCCCGGCTTTGGCCGCCATCCCGTCCCAACCCGACCGTCGCGGCACCGCGAAACCCGTCCGCCGATATCCGGCGCTGCGCATCGTGCTGGCCGCCGTCGCGGCCGCGATCGTGGCGGCCAGCCTGCCGACGCTCGCGCGCGTGCCGGACCATCGGCTCGACGCGGCCGCCTACGACACGCTGGTCGCGCTGTCCGCCCACGCTCCGGCCTTGCCGGGCGCGGGCGCGGGCGCGGGCGAGGGCGAGGGCACGGGCGCGGATGCACGCACATCGTCGCCGCTCGCGCCGCTCGCGCCGCTCGCCTCGCCGCGCTTCGCCCCGGCGCCGCCGGCACCGCTCGACACGGCCCCGGACCTCAGCGCGGCCGGCTTCCATATCGCCGACGCCCGCCGGCTCGAAATCTGGCCGTTCGCCGGCGCTAACGCGTTCGTCTACCGCAACGCGGCGGGCGAGCCGGTGGTGCTGGTCGCGCCCGGGCCGCCCGACGGCGGCGGGCGCTGGCAGGCGCGCCGTGTCGGCGCCGCCCGGCTGCTGGCGTGGACATCGCGCGCCGGACAACATATCGTGATCGCCGGCGGCGCGCGCACGCGCGGGCTGATGCGGGCCGCCGATCTGCTGGCCGGAGACTGAACGTGCCGCCGAACCTCCTGAGTGTCCGTCATCGGGCCAACCTGCTGCCATGACCATACGAGACGAACTGATCGACCATGTCCCGCGCCTGCGCCGCTACGCGCGGGCGCTGATCCACAACCGCGAGCTCGCCGACGATCTGGTGCAGGACACGCTTGAACGCGCGCTGCGCCATACCGAGCAGTTCCAGGCCGGTACCGACCTGCGCGCCTGGCTGTTCACGATCATGCACAACGTGTTCGCGAACCAGGCGCGGCGCCCCGGCGCGCGCGCCGAGCACGTCTCGGTGGACGACGATTCGCTGCCCGAGGCCGCGCTTGCCGTGGCGGGCGCGCCCACGCGCTCGCTCGAAGTGCGCGATCTCGACTACGCGCTGCAGCGTCTGCCGCTCGACCAGCGCCAGGTGGTGCTGCTGGTCGGCCTCGAGGAGCTCAGTTATGCCGAGGTGGCGCTCGCGCTCGGCATTCCCGTCGGTACCGTGATGTCGCGGCTTTCGCGCGGCCGCGAGCGTCTGCGCACGCTGATGTCCGGAACCCAACCCAGCGCCAATCTGAAGGTGGTGCGATGAACGACCCAACCACGCCGATCACCGAATCGGAACTGCACGCCTATGTGGACGGCACGCTCGACGACGCGCGCCGCGCGCGGATCGACCGCCTGCTCGAAACCGACGAGGCGCTCGCCGCGCGCATCGGCGACTTTTTCTCGATCAACGCGATGCTGCACGAGCGCTATGACCGCGTGCTCGACGAGCCGCTGCCGGCCCGGCTGCTGCCGCCCGAGGATTTCGCGCCGGCCGGCGAGGGCGCCGCTTCGGCCGGTGCCACCGCTTCGTCCTCTTCTTCCGCTTCTTCCGCTTCTTCCGCCGCGCAGGCGCTGCCGCCGGGCGTGACCACGGTGGCCGGCGCGGCGCGCCCGGCCGCGAACTGGAAGCGCTTCGCGGGGCTGGCCGCGGCGCTCGTGATCGGCATCGGGATCGGCGCGGGCGGCATGCTGAGCCCGGTCGGGCGCGGCGTGATGAACGGCGACGACGGCGGCCCGTCGATCCTGCGCGCGTCGTATGGCGGCGAGGCGCTGGCGCGGCAGTCGGCGATCGCCTACGTCACCTACGCGCCGATGGTCACGCGCCCGGTCGAGGTCGGCGCCGATCGCGAACAGGAACTCGTGCAATGGCTGTCGAGCCGGCTCGGCACCGACGTGCGGCCGCCGGTGCTCACGCGCGCGGGCTACGAGCTGATGGGCGGGCGCCTGCTGCCCGGCGACGACGGCCCGATCGCGCAGTTCATGTATCACAACGCGCTCGGCGAGCGGATCACGCTGAACATCTCGCACCGCAAGCTCAGCTCGGACGTGACGGCGTTCAAGCTCTACCAGAGCGGCCCGGTGAACGTGTTCTACTGGGTCGACGGCCGCTTCGGCTACGCGGTGTCGGGCGGCATGGACCGCCACGCACTGCTGGACCTGTCGCACGAGGTGTACGAGCAGCTGACCGCGAGCGGCGGGCCGCGCCCGGCCAACTGAGCGGCACCGAGCGGCACCCTGGCCTCGGGAATCGCCGCGCCCCTTGCGGTTTCGGGCGCGGCGTTTTCGCGTGATGCGCCGCGTTATTGCTCGGCGGGGAAGTGGATCGAGGCGATCGGCGAGAACTCGCCCGGGTCGCGGTTCAGCAGCCGGTCGGGCGCGAAATCGGCGAGCAGCGCGTCGCGCCGCTCATGCACGAGTTCCTCGGCGACGAGGCGCCCGAGCAGCGGGCCGAGCGTCATGCCGCTATGGGTGGCGGCCACGTAGGCGCGCCGGCGCGGCGTGAGGAAGCCGATGGCGGGCAGCCCGTCGGCGGGGCGCGAGCGCTGGCCCACCACCAGCCGCTCGATGCGCGCGTGCGCGGTGTTGTCGAACCAGCCATGCAGCCGGCGCAGCATCTCGCGTCCGATCTCGCTGTCGGGCGCGGGCGGGTTCGCCGGGTCGGCCTGGTCGTCGAGGTCGACGGCCTGCAGCAGCAGGCGGCCGCCGCCGTCGGGGCGCACGTTCAGGTCCGGGCCGATCAGGTTGCTGCGCAGCTGCACCAGCTGCGGATCGGTCGAGGCGAGGAAGCCGCAGGCGACGCGGTCGCGGCGCTCGGCGTCGACCATGGCGAGGCCGATGCCGAGCGAGGCCACGAGGCGCGCGGTCCAGCGGCCGGTGGCCAGCACGCAGAAGTCGCCGTTCCAGGCCTCGCCGGCGGCGAGCCGCAGCGACACGCCGTCGGCGCGTTCGTTCACTTCCAGCACCTCGGCCTGCTGATGCAGGACCGCCCCCGACGCGCGCGCGTCCGACCACAGATACGCCATCAGGATCGCCGGATCGAGCAGTCCTTCGCTCGGGAAATGCCAGATCGGGCCGGCGTGGGACGCGATCCGCCATTCGGGAATCCGCGCGCGCACGAACCCGGGCGAGACCTCGGCGGCCGGATAGTCGAGCGCCTGCAGTTTCCGCACGCGCTCGTCCAGCCGCTGCTGCCCGGCCGCGTCGGCGGCCCATTCGAAGGTGCCGCACGCGTCGAACCAGCGTGCCTCGCTGCCGGCGCGCTGCTGCAGCACCGCGTGTTCGGCCATGCCGGCGCAGTTGAGGCGGTGGTAGCTGGCCGGCGCCTTGCCGTTCGAATTGACCCACGCGAAGCTGGTGCTGCTGGTGCCCGCGCCCGGGCGGCTCCGTTCGAGGATCGTCACGGCGGCGCCGAGCTGCGCCAGCGAGCGGGCGATCGCCAGGCCGATGACGCCGCCGCCGATCACCGCGATGCGGGGGGAATGGGTTTGCATGAGGCATCCTGTGCGAGAGGGGAAAACACGCGCGGCATGGCCGGCGCCATGCGCGTTCGATCGCGTCGCGGCGCGCAAGTTCGGGCCGCCGGAGTCGACATTCTTTCGCGGATCGTCGATGCGGGCCAGCGTTTCAATTTTGGCCGGCCGCGCCACTTCCCCCTGAAGGAGCCGCCATCGGCGTCAGCGGGCGCGCGGTCAGGCTCCCGCGCGCGCCGCTCGCCCCGCGCCACTCGTTGCTGGTCAGGCCTCGCCGAGCGCCTGCCGCCCCGCCTCCAGGTAGGCATTCATCTCGGCCGCCGGGACCATGCCGCCGCCCGTCGCCCAGATCACGTGGGTCGCCTCGCGCATCGCCGCCGCGTCGAGCGCCATGCGCTCGCGATAGCCCTGCCGCTCGTGGACGACGCGCGCGAAGCCGGGCGCGCCGGCCAGCGCGGACGGCTCCAGCCGGATGTCCTCGGTGTTGGCCATCAGCGCGAGCAGCGCATGCAGCTCGCGGTCGTCCACCGTGTAATAGCCGTCGATCATGCGCTGCATCGAGCGCCCGACGAAGCCCGAGGGCCGGCCGACCGCGAGGCCGTCGGCGGCCGTCAGGTTGTCGATGCCGAAGTCCTGCACCGCGAGCTGTTCGTGCAGCCCGGTGTGGACGCCCATCAGCATGCATGGCGAATGGGTCGGCTCCGCGAACACACAATGCACGGCGTCGCCGAACGCGAGCTTCAGGCCGAACGCCACGCCGCCGGGGCCGCCGCCCACGCCGCAGGGCAGGTACACGAACAGCGGGTGCCCGGCGTCCACGCGCAGGCCGGCCGCATCGAACTGGCGCTTCAGGCGCTCGCCGGCCACCGCGTAGCCGAGGAACAGCGTGGTGGAGTTCTCGTCGTCGACGAAGTGGCAGCCCGGATCATCCGCGGCCAGCCGCCGGCCGCTCTCGATCGCCTCGCCGTAGTCGCCCGCGTATTCCACCACCGTCACGCCGTGCGCGCGCAGCCGGTCCTTCTTCCACTGGCGCGCGTCGGCGGACATGTGGACGGTGGTCGTGAAGCCGAGCGTGGCGCTCGCGATGCCGATCGACATGCCGAGGTTGCCGGTCGAGCCCACCGCGATGCGGTGCTCGCGAAACAGCGCGCGGCAGGCGTCGCCGGCCAGCACGCGGTAGTCGTCGTCCTCGGTGAGCAGGCCGTGCCGGATCGCGAGTTGCTCGGCATGGAACAGCACCTCGTAGATACCGCCGCGCGCCTTGATCGAGCCGGAGATCGGCAGATGGCTGTCCTGCTTCAGCAGCAGGCGCGGCGGCGGCTCGACGCCGTAGCGCCGGCTCGCGGCGGCGGCGAATGCGGGGATCGCGGTCAGCGGCGACTCGATGATGCCGCCCGCCTCGCGCACGTCGGGGAACGCCTGCGCGAGCAGCGGCGCGAAGCGTTGCAGGCGCGCGCTCGCGTCGGCCACGTGCGAGGCGTCGAGCGCGATGTCGTGGCGCGCCTCGGCCAGCGGCGCGACCGCCGGGTTGAACCATTCGACCGGCTGCAGCGCCAGCAGCGGCTTCAGCAGCGGGTAGTCGCGAAGCCAGGCGTCGAGCGGCTTGCCGTGGAGGGAGTCGGTCATGGCGGGATCAGACGGCGGAAGCGGAAAGGTTGAGGGACGGCGCGGCGTCGAGTACCGGCGGATGCGTGACGATCGACTTCAGGTCCACCGTCGTGGCGCGCAGCTTCGCCGCGTCGGGAATCGGGCGGCGCGTCTCGTCGGAGCCGGCGAACAGCGTTTCGACGGCCAGCGCCGCATCGAGCAGCGCGAGATCGCCGCGAAACGCGCCGATCATCTGCAATCCGAACGGCATGCCGCGATGGTCGAGCCCGCACGGCAGCGACAGCGCCGGATTGGTCGCCAGCGTGACGACGTAGGTGAGCGACAGCCAGCGGTAGTAGTTCTCCAGCGCCACGCCGTTCACTTCCTTCAGGTACGGCGTGCTCCACGGGAACGGCGAGACCGGCGTGGTCGGCGAGACGATCACGTCGTAGCGCTCGAACAGCGCCTGGAAGCGGCGGAACAGGCGCGTCTGGTCGGCATGCGCGCGCACGCAGTCGGCGAGCCCGAGGCCGATGCCCATCTCGTAGTTGGCGCGCGGGTTCGGGCCGAGCAGGTCGGGATCGGTCTCGTAGGCCGATTGCAGCCCGGCCACGAAGGCTTCGGCGCGCAGCACGTCGAAGGTGCGATGCGCACCCTCGAAATCCACCGCCACCGGCTCGCACACGGCCACCTCGCGGCGCAGCACCTCGAGCTTGCGGCGGAACACGGCGCGGATCTCGTGATCGACCTCGCAGACGCCGAAGTCCTCGGTATAGCCGACCCGCAGTTTGGCGAGATCCACCGGCGCGCGCCCGTGCAGGGTCGGCGCCAGCGTGCAGGCATAGCCGAGCGGATCGCCGGCCGGCACGCCGACCGTGGCAGCCAGCTGCAGCCAGGTGTCGCCGACGTCGCGCCCCATCGGCCCGACCACCGCGAGCGGCGTCCAGCCAAGCGGCTTGCGGTCGCTCGGCACGAGGCCCGGCGAAGTCCGCAGCCCGACCACGCCGCACTTCGCGGCCGGGATGCGCAGCGAGCCGCCGGTGTCAGAGCCGCTCGCGAGCGGCACCAGGTCGAGCGCGAGCGCGGCGGCCGAGCCGCCCGACGAGCCGCCGGCGTTCAGGCGCGGATCGAACGGGTTGCCGGTGGCGCCCCACACCGGGTTGAAGCTGTTCGCGCCCGCGCCCATTTCCGGCACGTTGGTCTTGCCGACCACGATCGCGCCCGCCGCGCGCAGCCGGCGCACCAGCGTGTTGTCGCGCGCCGGCAGGTTCGCGCGGTGCAGCGGCGAGCCGTAGGTGGTCAGGAGGCCTTCGGTCTCTTCCAGATCCTTGATGCCGATCGGCAGGCCGTGCAGCATGCCCACGGCCTCGCCGCGCGCGAGCGCGGCATCGGCGGCGCGCGCCTCGGCCCGCGCGCGCGCGAAGCAGGTGGCGGTGATCGCGTTGACATACGGGTTGAGCGCCTCGATGCGCGCGATGCAGGCTTCGAGCAGTTCGACGGCGGAGATCTCGCGCGCCAGCAGCATGGCGCGTAGCGCCACGGCGCCGTGCCGGGTGAGTTCGTGATGATCGGTCATCGGGCAGTCCTTCATGCGGTGATCGGGAATGCGCCCAATGTAGACGAGGCCGCTGCCCGCAACCAGTGATGTTTATCGAACGCTCGCTTCACTTTTCAACAACCGGCGCCGGCGGCGCGAGTTCGTCGCCGAGCCGCGCGATGAACGCCTGCAGCAGCGCCGGCAGCGCGCGGCGCGCGAGCGTCTGGATCTCGATGGTGCGCTCGCTGGTGGCGAGTTCGGGCACCGGCAGCACGACCAGCTCGCCGGACGCGAGGCGCGGGCGCGCGAACAGCTCGCCGCTGAACGTGACGGCATCGCTGGCGAGCGTGAAGCCGAGCAGCGTCTCCAGCGTGGCGCTGCTGAGCACGCTCTGGCAGGCCACGCCTTCGCGGCTGCAATAGATGTCGATCAGCTTGTGCAGCGTGGAGTGCGGGCCGGGCAGCGCGAGCGGATAGGCCAGCAGCTCGCGGAACGACACCTGCGGCGCGCGCGCGAGCGGATGCGAGGCCGCCACGATCGCGAACACCGGCGACGGCGCGCTGAACGCGACGTGGACGTCCTTCGCGGGGCCGAAGCTGAACGTCAGGCCGAGATCGCATTCGGCCTCGCGCACGCGCTGCGTGACGCCGGCGGCCGTATCGACCACGACCTCGAACGAGGCCGGCGCGACGTCGCGCCGGAAGCCCGCCATCGCGCGCGGCAGGAAGGTGGCCGCGAAGCCCTCGGTGCAGGCGATCCGGATCGTGCGTTCGGTCTCGCCGCGCAGCGCGTCGATCTCCAGCGAGATCTGTTCCGCGTCGAGCTGCGAGCGGCGCGCGTAGGCGGCGAGCATCTGGCCGGCCTGGCTCGGCACCATGCCGCGCGACTGGCGCACAAACAGCGGCGTGCCGAGTTCGCTCTCGAGCCGCGCGATCTGCCGGCTCACGGCCGAGGGCACCACGTTCAGCCGGCTCGCGGCGTCGGCGACGGAGCCGGTGTTGACGACTTCGAGGAAATAGCGGACGGCGGTTTCCTGCAGGATGCGGGCGCTCATGACGAATCGGGGGAAGGGCGCGAAGCACGCGAGGCGCCCATCATAGCGCCTGCCCGCCGGGGCGAGGCAGGCCGCGCCCGCGGCGCTTCGAGCCTTGCCGCGCGCTCAAGCTTCGCGGGTCTCGCCGAGATGCGGCTGCACCTGCGGCCCGAGGCGGATCGACAGGCTGGTGACGAGCGCGAAGCCGGCGGCCGCGATCAGGAAGCCGAACACCGCGTCGTAGTTGCCGGTGGTCGAGACCAGCAGGCCGATCACGGCCGGCGCGACGAAGCCGGCCACCTGCCCGCCGAAGTTGACCATGCCGGCGCCGGTGCCCATCAGCGTGGTCGGCAGGAAGCGGGCCGGCAGCGCGAACACGCCGGCGAACACGAACGATTTGAAAAAGTAGACGATCGACTGGTAGGCGATCACGCCGCCCACCGTCCGGGCCGTATACATCTCGTAGAGGAAGAAGCCGGAGATCGCGCAGCACGCGGCCATCAGCCATTTCTCGCGGCCGTCGAACCAGCGCGTGAGGATCCAGCCGCCGAGCGCGGTCGAGATGCTCGCCGCCACGAACGGCAGCGGCGTGAGCAGGCCCACCGCCTTCAGGTCGAGATGACGCTCGGTCAGCAGATAGGCGGGCATCCAGGCGTCGAGCCCCTTGTTGACAATGCCCATGCCGAACCAGGTCAGCAGGATCTTCCACATCAGCGGCATCTTCAGCAGCGCGCGCGTGGCCGCGCCGTCGATGCGCGCCGCGCGGCCCGCCGCATCCCGGCCGCGATGCGTGTCCTTTACCGCCAGCAGGTAGAACAGCGCGAATCCGATCCCCACGCAGCCGGCCACCATGAACGCGTGGCGCCAGCCGAGCCAGAGGATCAGCGGCGCGATCGCGAGCGGCGCGATGAAGCTGCCGACGTAGTTCGACGACATCAGCAGCGCCGACATCTTCGGGCGGTCGGCGCGCGCGCAGGATTCGGTGACGCCCTTGACCGCGGCGCCCGGATAGCCGCCCTCGCCGAGCCCGAAGATGAAACGGATCGCGATCAGCGAGGCGACCGACCAGGCCAGCCCCGTCATCAGCGTGAACAGCGACCAGAACGCGATCGACACGACGATCACCTTCTTGCTGCCCCAGCGGTCGGCGATCCAGCCGCCGGGAATCTGCATGGCCGCGTAGCTGACGTAGAACGTGCTCATCACCACGCCGAGCGCGGCCGAGCCGACGTGGAACTCCTTGCCGATCGCGACCAGCGAGAGCGCGATCGCCGAGCGATCGATGTAGGAAAGGCAGTAGCCGATGTAGAGCAGCACGAATACCGCGAGGCTCGCGCGCCGGCCTTGAGTGGGATCGATCATGATGGGTTGCTTGCCGATGGTGATGAAATCGGGCTCGCGCCGGCCGTGCCGGGCGCGCCCACCGTGACTAGTCGAATCGATCCTAAGTAGCCTTAAATGGGCCGGCAAGTGACGAATTCCGATGCCTGCGTTCACGAAAACTCATCGGAGACGTGGCGGGCGAGGGTGGTTCGAATCTGCGGTTACGATCGGAGGAATGCGTGCCGGCGCATGGGCCGGGCGGGGGCGTTCGGCGCGGATGGGGATCGTCACGCCATCGCGGTGCCATCGGGGCAGGCGGAGCGGGTACCACCGATCATGAGGAGAACTGCCGAGCGCGGGCCGATGGTCGGCTTCGCGGCAAGGGGCGTGAAGCGGATGATGGAATCGCGGCGGCTTCATGCCGTCGCCGCGAGTCTCGAATGCGAATGCGTGAACGCCGGGCCGAGCGTGCGGCATGCATGGGCGCTGACGCACTCCATGCATGCCCGCGCCCCTCAGCGGTTCACGTCCACCACGAGCCGCCCGCGCACCTGGCCGGCCAGCAGTTGCGCGGCGGCCGGAATCGCGTCGGCCAGCGCGATCTCGCGCGTGATGGTGTCGAGCTGCGCGAGGTCGAGCGTGTCGGCCAGCGCGCGCCAGGCCGCCTCGCGTTCGGCGTAGGGGCGCGTGACGCTGTTGATGCCGAGCAGGCTCACGCCGCGCAGGATGAACGGCGCGACCGTGGCCGGGAACGCCATGTCCTGCGCGAGCCCGCAGGCGGCCACCGCGCCGTCGGCGCGCGTCGCCGCGCAGACGTTGGCGAGCGTCGTGCCGCCCACGGAATCGATCGCCGCGCCCCAGCGCTCCTTCTGCAGCGGCTTGCCGGGCTCGGCCAGCGTGGCGCGGTCGATCACCTCGGCCGCGCCGAGCGCGTGCAGGTAGTCGGCCTCGCGCGTCTTGCCGGTGGACGCCACCACGCGGTAGCCGCGCCGCGCCAGCAGCGCGATCGCGAAGCTGCCCACGCCGCCGCTCGCGCCCGTCACGAGCACGTCGCCGTGCGCGGGGCCGATGCCGTGGCGCTCCAGCGCGAGGAGGCAGAGCATCGCCGTGTAGCCGGCGGTGCCGGCCGCCATCGCCTGTCGCGCGGTGAGCCCGGCCGGCAGCGGAATCAGCCAGTCGCCGTTGACGCGCGCCTTCTGCGAGAGCCCGCCCCAGTATTGCTCGCCCACGCCCCAGCCGTTCAGCACCACCGCGTCGCCGGGCCGGTAGGCCGGATGCGCGCTGTCGGCCACGGTGCCCGCGAAGTCGATGCCGGGCACCATCGGGAAGCGCCGCACCACCGGGCTCCTGCCCGTGATGGCGAGCCCGTCCTTGTAGTTGAGCGTGCTGTAGGCGACCTCGACCAGCACGTTGCCGTCGGGCAGGCGGGCCTCGTCGAGCGTCTCGACGCGCGTGCGGCTCGCGCCGTCGGCGTCCTGGTCGATCAGAAGACAGTGGAACATGGTGCGTCTCTCGTTGGGAAATCAGTCCGCTGGCGGACGGGCGGGCGCCCGGGCCGGCCGCGTGCGCGGCAGGCCGGCGAGGAACCCGTTGAAGAACGTGTCGAGCGGCGTGGCGTTGCGCACCAGCCGCGCGCGCAGCACCGCGCCTTCCCAGCCGATCCAGAAGAACGCGGCGAGCGCGTCGAGATCGGCGTCGGCCGCGAGCACGCGCTCGTGCTGCGCGTCGCGCAAGCAGCGTGCGATGCGCGCCTGCCAGCCCGCGAAGATCCGTTCGAGCGCCTCGCGAAAGCCGTCCGGCAGCGCGCCCACCTCGAGCCCGAGATTGCCGATCAGGCAGCCGCGCGTGAAATCGTGGCGCGCCATGCCGGCCTTCGCGTCGTCGACGAACGCGGCGAGCCGCGCGAGCGCCGGGCGGCTCGCGTCGAGCAGCCAGTGGTCGAGCTTCGCGGCGAAGTAGGCGTCGTAGGCGTCCATCAGCTCGCGGCCGAACGCCTCCTTGCTCGCGAAGTAGTGATAGAAGGAGCCCTTCGGAATGCTGACGCGCTTGAGCACGGTGTCGAGCCCGGTGGCCGCGAAGCCCTGCTCGGTCAGCAGTTCCATGCCGGCGCGCAGCAGCACGGCGCGCGTGTCGGCATGGGCCTGCGGGTTTTTCGGGGGGCGGCCGCGGCGCGGCTTGTCGGGGGGCGTGAGGGGTGGCGTGCTCATGCGGCGAATTTTAGACCGATCGTCTATAAAATTCAACGACGAGATGGGAAGCGTGACGATGAAGCCCGTGCGTGGCGAGTGCCGGGCGGACGAAAAAAGGGGAATGAACGGGGGAGCGATGCGGTCGCGAGGGAGCTGGCAGGGGCCGTGATCCGACGTGAAACGGGGCGCGTTCGGACGGTGCGCAGCGCGAATCGGGCGGCCCGCCCGGCACCGTCATGTCGCGTTTGAGGGGACACGTGCCGGCCAACCGGCATCGCCTGTTTCATCTACGCGCCGCGCCGGCGCGGCTCACGCCTGGGCGTCGGCCGCGCTGCGCAGCGCCGTGACGAGCTTGCGGCCGGCGTCTTCGATGTGCCGCACCAGGATCGCGCAGGCCCGCTCGAGATCGCGCCCGCGCAGCGCGTCGATGATCTCCATGTGCTCGGCGCGGCTGTTGGAGCTGTGGCTCATCACGTCGTATTGGAACCGCAGATACCGGTCCGCCTGCATATGCAGCGCGTCGAGCGTGATCAGCAGGCGGTGGCGCTGGCCCTTCTCATATAGCGTGCGGTGAAACAACCAATTGACGTGGCTTTGTTTCGCGGGGTCGTTGCCGATGTGCTCGACCTTGTCGATCAGGTCCTCCGCTTCGCCGAGCACGCTCTTGGTCAGGAACGGGAACGCCATCTCCAGCGCGAGCGGCTCGAGGCGCGAACGCATCATCCACAGATCCTCGGCCTCGTCGGCGCGCAGCGGCGCCACCGTCAGGCCGCGCTTGCCTTCCTGGCGGGCCAGTCCGTCGGCTTCCAGGCGCACCAGCGCCTCCCGGATCGGGATGCGGCTCACACCGTATCGGGCCGAGAGATTTTCCTGGATCAGCGGCGTTCCAGGCGGCAGTTCCCCGCGCAGGATGTCCTCGCGAATGGCGTCCGCAACGAGCGTGTTTGGGGGTCGCAATGCCCACCTCCGGTTCAATTTTTTTGTTCTTGCCAATTGTATCTTGGCAACGATATGCTACGAATGTATCCAAATATGAAATATGGATACATAGGAAGATTTGAAGCGTTGCATCGTCCTCGCCGAAAGCGGCGAATCCGGGGGCGCCGGGCGTTGCCGGATGGGCTGTGATCGAAGGGCGGGTAGTGGTTCAAACATGGACCCGGCCAGCCGGGCACTACGGGAAGCCCCTAAAAAAACACTCGCAGGAGAGCACCAGTTGAAACGAGCAAATTCATCCAGCGTTCTGAAGCTTTCGCTCACCGCCACGGCCACGTTGTTGGTGCTTGCCGCCACGACGGCAGCGAGTGCCGATCAGGTCGTCGTGAAGATCGGCAGTGTCGAGCCGCTGACGGGCGGTATCGCCCATCTTGGTAAGGACAACGAAAATGGCGCGCGCCTCGCGATCGAGGAAATCAACGCGAAGGGGCTGACGATCGGCGGCCAGAAGATCACGTTGCAGCTCGATGCGCAGGATGACGCGGCCGACCCGCGCACCGCCACGCAGGTGGCGCAGAAGCTCGTCGACGACAAGGTCGTGGCGGTGATCGGCCACCTGAATTCGGGCACCTCGATCCCGGCCTCGAAGATCTACAGCGATGCCGGCATCACGCAGATCTCGCCGTCCTCGACCAACCCGGTCTACACGCTGCAGGGCTTCAAGACCACCTTCCGCGTGGTGGCCACCGACGCGCAGCAGGGCCCGGCGCTGGCCAACTACGCGAAGAAGCTCGGCACCATCCACCGCGTGGCGATCGTCGACGACTCCACCGCCTACGGCCAGGGTCTCGCGAACGAGTTCGAGAAGCGCGCGAAGGAACTGGGCCTCACGGTGCTGTCGCACGACGCCACCAGCGACAAGGCCGTCGACTTCCGCTCGGTGCTGACCAAGATCAAGGGTGAGAACCCGGACGCGATCATGTACGGCGGCTCGGATTCCACCGGCGGCCCGTTCACGAAGCAGGCCAAGCAGCTCGGCCTGCGCGCGAAGGTGTTCACGGGTGACGGCGTCTGCACCGAGTCGCTGGCCAACCTGGCCGGCGACGCGACCGAGAACGTGGTGTGCTCGCAGGCCGGCGCGGCGATCGAAACGATGCCGGGCGGCGCCGAGTTCCAGGCGAAGTACAAGAAGCGCTTCGGGCAGGTGGTCGAGTATGACGCGCCGTTCGCCTACGACGCGGTGAACATCATCGTCGACGCGATGAAGCGCTCGAAGTCCACCGATCCGGCCAAGATCCTGGCCGCGATGCCGTCCACCGACTACAAGGGCGTGATCGGTGAAACCACCTTCGATTCGCACGGCGACCTCGCGCATGGCGTGATCTCGCTGTACGTCTACAAGGCGGGCAAGAAGACCTTCCTCGATCAGGTGAAGATGTAAGCCGGCTCGAGCCGGGATCGCGGAATCGAGAAATTTTGCACGGCGGTCCGGTTGAGGCCGGGCCGCGCGCGGATCTTTTTCAAGGAGAGCCGTTGTGTCCGTAATGACCTATTTCGAATTCCGCGACCAGCTCAAGCGGGCGCGGCTGACCGCGCGGGAATTCGCGAATCTGGTGAAGATGAATGAAAATTCGATCACCAATTATTCACAAAAGGGCGTGGTGCCGTCGCATCTCGCGGTGATCGTGTTGCTGATGGGCGAGATGGCGGAGCATCAGGTCGAGTTTCGCGACATCATCGAACAGATGGAAATCGAGCAGAAGAAGCCGCGCGGCGCGTCGGTCAAGTTTGGCATCAGTGCGACCAAGGCAGCCCTGCAAGGTTGAGCTGTCATTCCGCTTTCGGTTCGCGGCACGCCTGTCGCGAACCTTCCCCGCCGTTCGCAATCCCTCCCCCGGCAGTCGAATCAAAATAAAACAATAATAAAAACAAAAATAATCCCACCTTGTCAGTGAATTATTCTGGATATAAAACGTTATCTCCAATCCGAGGGCCGGAGAAATAACCGTGAGTAATCAAATCGAGGTAGCTGCATCCCAATTCGCCCTGAGCCAGGATGAGTTGGCGAGTTTCCATCGCAATGGCTATATCGGGCCGTTCGATCTTTATCCGGGCGATGAAATGGAGGCGAATCTCCAGGCGTTGCGTCCCAAGCTGCTCAATACCAAAAAAGCCATTTACAGCCAGGAAAAATCGATTTCCGGCGTGACCAATCTGGCCAATTACGATCGCCATCTCGATGTCGATTTCCTGGCCTCGCACATCACGCGTCCCGAGATCGCCGACCGGGTGGCGAGCATTCTCGGCCCGGACGTGCTGTGCTGGCGCACCGAGTTCTTCCCGAAGTACCCGGGCGACGAAGGCACCGACTGGCACCAGGCCGACAACTTCTCGAACGTGGCCGGTTCCAAGCACCCGCAGATCGTGTGGCCGGAGGATGCGGAGTTCGGCGGCACCATCACGGTGTGGGCCGCGTTCACCGAGGCGAACGTCGAGAACGGCTGCCTGCAGTTCATTCCCGGCACGCACCGCACCATGAACTACGACGAGTCGAAGGTCATGGAGTACCGCGAGGACGCCATCAACAACCTGGAGAAGGACGGCGTGCGCCGCGGCTTCTTCGGCTACGACTACCGCCAGCTCCAGAAGGATCCGGACTGGAGCCCGGACGAGAGCCAGGCCAAGTCGATGGTGATGCGCCAGGGCCAGTTCATCATCTTCTGGTCGACGCTGATGCACGCCTCGCATCCGCACAGCGGGCTGACCGACAAGATGCGCCTGGGCTTCGCCGCGCGCTACCTGCCGAACTCGGTGCGTGTGTACCCGTATTCCAACACGCTGGAGGAATTCGGCGGCAGCGCCAATCTCGACAAGTTCGGCTGCGTGCAGGTGGCGGGCCAGGACGCGTTCGGCCATAACCGTTTCGTCAGCGAAAACGTCAACGGTTTCCGTTTCCAGTCGCGTTGATCCAGGAGCAGGCAGACATCATGAGCAATCGCAACGACATCAAGGACGTCCAGGCGTGGCTGGTCGACGCCTGCGGCGCGCTGGGCCTGCGCGTCGAGAGCGCCGATAGCGACTTCTTCGAGGCGGGCGGCACCTCGATCACCGCGGTCAAGCTGCTCTCGCGCGTGGAAGGGCACTTCGGCGAGGATGCGCTGACCCCGGAGGCGCTGTTCGAGCAGAGCCGCCTGTCGGACATCGCGAGCCACATCGTGCAGCACGGCGAGACGCGCGCCTCGTGAGCGACGCGCGAGCCCGGCAACGGGCCGCCGATACGGCACGCTGGTGCCTGATCCCGCGGCCCGTCGCCAAGCCTCGTCTGCGGCTTATCTGCTTTGCCTATGCCGGCGGCAGCGCCGACCTGTTCCGCGGCTGGGTCGACCTGCTCGATCCCGACGTGGAACTGGTGGCGGTGCGCCTGCCGGGCCGCGGCATGCGCCTGCGCGATCCGCTCTACGACGCGTGGCCGGCACTGGTCGAGGACTGCGCGTTCGCGCTGGCGCCGTACCTCGCCGAGCCGCACGCGCTGTTCGGGCACAGCTTCGGCGGCCGGCTCGCCTACGAGATCGCGCAGCAGGTCCGCCCGGCGATCGAGCCGGGCACCTGCCGGCGCCTTTTCATCGGCGGCTGCCGCAGCCCCGACCACCCGCAGGCGCGGCCCTACCTGCACGACCTGCCGGAGCCCGCCTATCGCGTCGCGGTGCGCGCGATGGGCGGCACGCCGGCCGACGTGTTCGACGACGAGCGGCTGATGAAGCTGGTGCTGCCCACGCTGCGCGCCGACATGCGGCTCGCGGAGCTGTGGGGCAACTGGCACGTCACGCCGCTCGAGGTGCCGCTGCACATCTACTACGGCCATGCCGATCCGACCGACGGCGCGGCCAGCGTGGCCGGCTGGCAACGCTTCACCCGGTCCCGATGCGAGCTGGTCGGTATCGACGGCGCGCATTTCTTTCTCGATAGCCATCGCGAACCGTTGCTCGAGCACATGGTCGCGCGTATGAGGAGCCAGTCCGATGAAACCGCTTCGCTGCGATGAAGCCGCCCTGTCGCTTCACGAGCGGATCAACCAGACTTCCGTGCCGTATCCGGACGAGGTGAGCATTGCCGCGCTGTTCGAGGCCGCCGCGGCGCGCTGGCCCGACGAGCCGGCCGTCGTCTCGGCGGCCCGCAGCTGCAGCTATCGCGAGCTCGACCACGGCGCCGACGTGCTGGCGTGGCGCCTGATCGAGCAGGGCGTGCGGCCCGGCGACGTGGTCGCGCTGAGCCTGCCGCGCGGCGCGGACCTGATCGTCGCGCTGGTGGCGATCCTGAAGGCCGGCGCGACCTACCTGCCGCTCGACGCGGCCTGGCCCGCGCAGCGGATCACCCACCTGCTCGGGCAGACCAACTGCCGCCACGTGCTGTGCGCCGCCACCGGCCTGACCCACCCCGCGCTCGAATCCTGCCGTGCGCTGCCGGTCTCGCTCGACGCGCTGCGCGAGGCGGGCCGGCGCGAGGTGCCCATCGGGCTGGCCACGGCCGATTCGATCGCCTACATCAACTTCACCTCGGGTTCCACCGGCCAGCCCAAGGGCGTGCCGATCGCGCATCGCAGCATCGCGCGGCTGGTGTTCGGCGCCAGCTACGCGCGGCTCGATCGCGACAGCCGCGTGCTGCACATGGCGCCCGTCACGTTCGACGCGGCCACCTTCGAGATCTGGGGGCCGCTCCTCAACGGCGGCGTCTGCGTGGTCTACGAGGACGGCTTCGTGCGTGCCTCGCGGCTGCGCGAGCTGATCGAGCGCCAGCGCGTCAACCTGCTGTTCCTGACCACGGCGCTGTTCAACGCGCTGGTGGACGAGGCGCCGGCCACGCTCGCCAGCGTCGCGACCGTGCTGACGGGCGGCGAGGCGCATTCGTTGCGCCACATGCGCGAGGCGCTGCGCCGCTACGGCACGGAGCGCATCGTCAGCGTCTACGGTCCGACCGAATGCACGACCTTCACCACCTGGTATCCGGTGCGCGAGATCCACGCCGACGAGACCATGCTGCCGATCGGGCTGCCGATCCAGAACACGCGCCTGTACCTGATCGAGGACGACGCACTGTGCGGCGCCGGCGAGCCGGGCGAGATCTGCGTGGCGGGGCCGGGCCTGACGCCGGGCTATCTCGGCATGCCGGAGGTCACGCGCGAGCGCTTCGCCGAGTACGAGATCGGCGGGCGCCGCGAGCGCCTCTACCGCACCGGCGACATCGGCTACCTGCGCGAGGACGGCGTGCTCGTGTTCAAGGGGCGCCGCGACGACCAGGTGAAGATCAACGGCTTCCGGATCGAGTTCGGCGAGATCGCGTTCCACCTGCAGAGCCGGCCCGAGGTGCGGCGCAGCTACGTGACGGTGCATGACAACGGCATCGAGAAGCGGCTGGTGGCGTTCGTGGTGCCCGTGGACGACGGCTGCCGCCCCGAGCAGATCCGCGCCGCGCTGGCCGAGGTGCTGCCCGCCTACATGGTGCCGGCGCAAATCCATCTGTGTGACGATCTGCCGATGTCGGCCAACGGCAAGATCGACCATCGACATCTGAAACAGACACTGGAGTGATCGAGCAATGAGTCTGAGCAAACGCGCCCAATATTTCCAGGAAGTGCTGGCCGAACGTGGTCTGGAGATGGAAGTCCTCGAGCTTCCCGCCTCGACGCGCACCGCCGACGATGCCGCCCGCACGCTCGGCTGCGAGAAGGCGCAGATCGTCAAGTCGCTGGTGTTCCGCTCGCTGGCCGACGACCGGCCGGTGGTGGTGCTCGCGAGCGGGCCGAACCGCGTCAACGAGGAGGCGATCTCGCAGCTGATCGGCGCGAAGATCGTCAAGGCCGACGCCGATTTCGTGAAGGAGGCGACCGGCTTCGCGATCGGCGGCGTGCCGCCGCTCGGGCACAAGCAGGAGGTCGCGTTGCTGGTGGACGAGGATCTGCTCGCGTTCGACGAACTCTGGGCGGCGGCCGGCACGCCGAGCGCGGTCTTCAAGATCGCGGGCCGCTTCACCGACATCCTGCCCGCGCATCGCGTGGTCTCGGTGAAATGACCGGACCCAATCATGTCTAGTCCCTATCCGGCCGAGTCGTACCGGACCTTCGCCGGCGAGGTGCGCGAGCGGCTGCGCGCCTGCCTGCTGCCCGAGGCCGAGGGCGCCGAGGCGCGCGGCCATCTTCCGCGCGCGATCTGGCGCACGCTGGCCGGCGAGGGGCTGCTCGACCTGCCGCTCGAAGGCGAGGGCTTCGTGCGCAGCGCCGTGTTCCTCGAGGAACTGGGGCGGCTCGGCTATGCCGGCGTGCGCGCGGCGGTGGGCGTCCACGCGTTCATGGCGGCGTCCTATCTCGCCTGGTTCGGCAGCGAGGCGCAGCGCGAGCGCTATCTGGCAAGGATGCGCGACGGCACGGCGGTGGCCGCGCTCGCCATCACCGAGGACCAGGCCGGCAGCGACCTGAGCAACCTGCAATGCCTGGCCGAGGCGGATGGCGACGCGTGGCGCGTCAACGGCACCAAGCGCTTCATCTCGAACGGCTCGCAGGCCTCGCTGATCGTGGCGCTGGTGCGCAGCAACGCGCAGCGGCACGCGCTGGGCGGCTGCAGCCTGCTGCTGATCGACGCCGACGCGCCCGGCGTCACGCGCACGCCGCTGGATCTGCTCGGCTGGCGCAGCGCCGACGTCTGCGACATCGGCTTCGAGCAGGTCGCGGTGCCGCGCGAGAACGTGCTCGGCAAGCCCGACAAGGCGTTCACCTACCTGATGCGCTGCCTCGACTTCGAACGCATGGTGGCGGGCATGCTCGCGCTGGGCGGCGCGGCGCACGGCATCCGGCTGGTCGACCGCTTCGTGCGCCAGCGCGTGGTGCGCGGCGCGCCGCTGAGCGCGAACCAGTCGGTGCGCCACGAGCTGGCCGACCTGATCGCCGAGCTGCGGCTGCTGCGCTGCTTCGGCTACCAGCTGGTCCTGCAATATGCGGGCGGCAGGCTCGGCAGCGGCGACGCATCGATCCTGAAGCTGCGCAGCACCGAACTGGCCAAGCGCGCCGCGCATCTGTGCGCGCAGTTCCATGGCGCGCGCGGCTACCTGTCGGAGTCGGAGGTCGCGCGGCTCTATCGCGACGCGACGGCGGGCACCATCGCCGCCGGCGCGAGCGAGCTGGTGCGCGAGATCATTTTCGACAGCGTCGACGCGGAGGCGCTGCTCGATTAGCATGCCGGGCCGCGCGGCGCGGGTTCCTTCTTTTGCACGGAGCATGGGATGTGGCTGATACAGGTAGCGCTCGTCGTGCTGGTCTGCAACGGCTGCGGCGTGATCGCCGAACGCATGGGGCAATGCAAGGTGATCGGCGAGATCGCGGGCGGCATCCTGCTCGGCCCGCTCGCGCTCGGCTTCGTCACGCCGTCGCTCTATCACGAGCTGTTCGCGCCCGGCACCACCTCGGCGATCAGCCAGTTCGGCGAGATCGGGCTCGCGCTGCTGATGTTCGAGATCGGCCTCGACGTGCGCCTGCCGTCGCAGCGCGCGCTGCTCGGCCCGGTGCTGATCGCCGTGCCCGGCATGCTGCTGCCGTTCGGCGGCGGGCTCGCGGTGGGCTGGTTCGCGCACGACGCCATCGCGCCGCAGCAGCCGTTCTGGCCGTTCGTGCTGTTTTGCGGCGTGGCGCTGTCGGTGTCGGCGGTGCCGGTGATGGCGCGCATCGTCACCGACCTGAACCTGACGCGGCACCCCGCGGCCGCCTCGGCGCTGTCGGCGGCGATGGTCGGCGACCTGCTCGGCTGGTGCGCGCTGTCGCTGATCATCGGCGTCTCGCGCCATGACGCCGGCTGGCGCGCGCTCGGCATCAACCTCGCGCTGCTGGCCGCCTACGTGGGGCTGCTGGTGGTGGCCGCCAGGGGCGTGCTGCTGCGCGCGGTGGAGCGCTCGCTCGCGCAGGGCTGGTCGCGCTACACGGTGGTGGCGCTGGCCGCCGCGGTGCTGGTGTCGGGATGGATCACCTCGCGGCTCGGTTTTCACAGCGCGTTCGGCGCGCTGCTGATCGGCATGCTGCTGCGCCGCGTGCCCGGCGTGCGCGAGCAGTTCGACCGCCTGCTGGGCGGCTTCCTGCACACCATCCTGATGCCGATCTTCTTCGCCTGCGCCGGGCTGAGCCTGCAGTTCTTCGATTTCACCGCGCATTCGCAGTGGCTCTGGCTGATGGCGTTCATCGCGGCCGGGTTCGCGGGCAAGTACGTGGGCGTGTTCCTGGCGTCGCGCGTGATCGGACACGGGCGCGCCGACTCGACCCTGATCGCCACGCTGATGAACGCGCGCGGCCTGATGGAGCTGATCTTCCTGTCGATCGGGCTGCAGTTGCGGATCCTGCCGCAGAACGTCTACACGATGCTGGTGATCTTCGCGCTGTTCACCACCGGCGTGACGGCGCCGCTGCTGCGCCGGCGGATGCGCCCGGTCGCGGCCGGCGCGACCGGGTCGGTCTGAGCGCGGGCGGCGCGGTTGGCACGACGAGTTTGACGCGATGAGGGGTGCGTGCCGGGCGGCGCCGGGCACGCGAGATGGGGGGAGACGCGGCGCCGGGCGAAGGGCGGCGGTCCGGCCGAACGACGCGCCGGGCCGCCGCATCGCGCCGGCCGATCGGTCGGTCGCCCCCCGTCAGTCGAAGCTCGTATCCGCGGCGAGCAGCACCAGGCAGTCGCCGGGTTCGACGCCCGCGAACGAGCGGATGCAGACCACGGTGCCGTCGGCGTCGAAGCGCAGCTCGCGCGGCGCGGCCCACGGCGCGTGCGGATCGAACACGCGCCCGGCCGGCTGCTGCCGGCTCACGCGTTCGCCGAGCCGGACCGCGGGCTCGAAGATGCCGGCCACGGGCGAGAACACGTAGTGCTGCTCGCCTTCCACCTGCAGGTAGCGCGTGGGCTGGTGTATCGGCGGCGGCGGCAGCGCGTCCGGCCGCACGATGCCGAGCGTGGCGAGCAGGCGCAAGAGCCCTTGCTCGACGATCGCGAGGCCGTCGGGGTTGCAGGTGCCGAAGCCGCCGAATTCGCCGCACAGGAACAGCTTGCCCTGCCGCTCCACGGCCGCGCCGTAGGTGCGATCTTCGCCGAGCATGTCCATCACCATCGCGTGGGGCGCGGCGAACGCGCGGACCAGGCGCAGGTAGGCGTCGCGCTGCGCCGGCTCGCGCGGCGGATAGACCAGCAGCGTGGGCAGGTGGTTGAGCGACTGGCCGCCCGAATGGATGTCGAACACGACGTCGGCGCGCGGGAACAGTTCGGTGTCGGCGTAGTGCGCGATCAGCTCGGTGACGGTGCCGTCGCGCTTGCCGGGGAACACGCGGTTCATGTTGGCCTGATCGATCGGCGAGGTGCGCCGGCCGGCGAGGAACGCCGGGAAGTTCAGGCCGGGCACGACGATCACGCGGCCCTGGATGGCGCCGTGCGGTAACTGTTGCAGGCGCTGCAGCAGCTTCATCAGCGCGATCGGGCCTTCGTATTCGTCGCCGTGGTTGCCGCCCGTGAGCAGCAGCGTGGGGCCTTCGCCGTGCTTCATGACCGCGATCGGCACGGGGATGTGGCCGTAGGCCGAACGATCCACCGAATGCGGCACGCGCAGCGTGCCGGTCTGGAAGCCGTCGTCGTCGAAGCGGAGGGCGGTGGTGATGCGTGATTTCCGTGCGTCCACGCTGGATGGCCCGATCGGTTGAATGAAGGGCGGCGCGCGGGCGCGCCGGGCTGCCTGCATGATCGACCAGGCCGGGGCGCGCGTTCCAATGCCGTTTGCTGCGCGCGGCGATGCTTGCGCGGCATCGCCATGTTGCGTCGCAGGCGAGGCTAGGCGGGCACGCCCGCGTGCAGCGATTTCAGCATCTCGATGAAGCGCGCGAGCGTGGGATTGCGGTTGTCCGCCCGGTAGGCGAACACGAGTGGAATCTCCATCTCCAGGTCGGGCAGTTCGAGGAACTGCACGCGTGCCGGCTGGCGGCTGCGGTTCGCGGCGTTGACGATGGCCGCGCCGATCCCGGCCGCCACCAGCGACAGGATCGATGCCTCGGTGCTGACCTCCTGCACCACGTTCAGCGTGAGCCCGGCGCGCGCGCAGGCCTGCACCAGATAGTCGTGATAGGCCGGATAGGTGTTGCGCGGAAACGAGATCAGCGGCGTGCCGTTCAGCTCGCCGGCGCGCACGGCCTTGCCGTCCGGCCACTGCCAGCGGCCCGGCACGGCCAGGATCACGCTGAAGCTCACCAGCGCGATGCTGACGATCCCGGCCGGCAGCGCCTCGAACGTGTAGAGGAAGCCGCCGTCCACGCGGTCGGCCATGATCGACTCGATCTGTTCGGGCGAGCCCTGCGGCAGCAGTTCGAGATGGACGTCCGAGGCCTGCGCCTGATAGCGCGCGAACATGTCGGGCACCAGCCCGTCCCAGCCGCTGTTCTCGACGAAGCCGATGCGCAGGTTGCCGGCCAGCCCGCCGGCGACGCGTCGCGCCGAGAGCGTCGCGGCGCGCAGCGCCGACAGCACCGTGCGCACTTCGCGCAGGAACAGCTCCCCGGCCGGCGTCAGTACGGCGCCCGCCGGCGTGCGCTGGAACAGCGCGACGCCGATCTCGGCCTCGAGGTATTGAATCTGGCGCGTGATGGCCGGCTGCGTGATGTGGATGCGCTCGGCCGCGACACGGAAGCTCTGGTTTTCGGCCACGGCGATGAAGTAACGCAGATGACGCAATTCCATGTCGAGTCCGTGCGGGAGGGAAGTGGCGACGTTCCATTATCGGGCCGTGCCGCCGCGTTCGGACGGGGAAAATGCGTGGGGTGGCCGGGGGCGTGCGCTAGCGCCGGCCAGCGGATTCAGCCAGCTGGTCCGACTGCGCGGCCGGCTCGTCGCGCGTTCCAGGCAGCAGGCTGCCGACGATGCCGAGCGCCGCGCCGAACAGCAGATAGAACGCGAGCGAGAGCGGCGAGCCGGTGGCGTGCAGCAGCAGCGTCAGGAAGAACTGCGCGAAGCCGCCGAAGATCATCACGGTGATGTTGTAGCTGATCGCCATGCCGGTCGAGCGGATCCGCGCCGGGAACTGTTCCGCGATGGCCGCCGCGTAGGGCCCGAGAAACAGGCCCAGCACGCCGCACAGCACGATCTGCGTGATCATCAGGCGCGCCGCGCCGGGCGCCGCGAGCAGCCAGCCGAACAGCGGCAGCAGCAGGAGGAAATAGCCGGCCAGCGAGGCGACGATCAGCGGGCGCCGGCCGATGCGGTCGGACGCGGCGCCGGCGAACGGCGTGACGAGCGTCATCGCCAGCACGGCCACGCACTGCGAGCCGAACGCGGCGTCGAGCGCGATCCCGAGGCTGCGATTGGCGAAGGTCGGCATGTAGATCACCAGCACGTAGAACGCGATCGTGACGGACGCCGTGAGCAGCGCGCTCGACAGCAGCGCCCGGCCGTGGCGGCCCAGCGTCGGCGCCATCGATGGCCGCGCGTCGCGGGGCACCTGCCCGGCGCGCGCGGCGGCATCCGGCTCCTGCAGGTGGCGGCGAATCCAGAACCCCACCGGCGCGATCAGCAGGCCGACCGCGAACGGGATGCGCCATCCCCAGGCGTGCAGCTGCACGGGCGACAGCAGGTGCGTGACGAGCGCGCCGATCGCCGTGCCGGCCAGCAGCGCGAGGCCCTGGCCGACCATCTGCCACGAGCCGTACAGGCCGCGCCGCCCGGCCGGCGCCAGTTCGATCAGCAGCGCCGTCGAGCTGGCGAACTCGCCGCCGGTGGCGAGTCCCTGCAGCATGCGCGCGACCACCACGATCAGCGAGCTGCCCACGCCGATCGCCGTGTAGGGCGGCGCGAACGCGAGCAGCGCGGTGGCCAGCGCCATCAGCGCGATGATCAGCTGCAGCGCGGATTTGCGGCCGCGGCGGTCGGCGTGGATGCCGATCAGGATGCCGCCGACGGGACGCATCACGAAGCCCACGCCGAAGCTGGCCGTGGTCAGCAGCAGCGCCGCGTAGGCGTCGCCGGCCGGGAAGAACACCGGCGAGATGATGGCGGCCATGAAGCCGAACACGATGAAGTCGTACCACTCCAGCGCGTTGCCGATGACCGCGGCCGCCACCTGCCGGAGATGCGTTTCGCTGCCTGTCGATGCCATGTCTGGGGTCCTGGAAGGGGCGGGACCGGACGAGGTCCGGTGGCGTCGCGAGCGTGCCGGCGCGCCGCCGCCTGGCGCAGGCGGCGACGTCGGGCCGGCCGGTCGGCTCCGCTTACTGTCCCCCGCGGAAAACAGGATTTCAAATGCCGATTGGTGTCGTTCGCGATGCCTGGCCGGCATCGCGGGTGGCGGGGCGGGAGGCGCAGACGCGGCGGCTGGCGAGTGGTGTTCCGAAGCCGGCGCGGCAGCGTGGCGGGGCGGTTGCGTGGTGGTGGGCTTGGCGGGCTGCGTGTCGTATCGCCCGAGCGGACCGGCACGAGCGATCCACGCGAGCGGCTGGCCCGAGCCGTCAGCGCGGCGCGGACGCGCCGTCCGCCGCCGGCGTGAGATCGAGCACGCTGGTTTCGCTCGCGACGAACCGGCCGCCGGCCGCGTCGTGGTCGTAGCGCGTGACGAGCACGCGGCGCGCGCCCGTCGAGGCCCCTTCATACGCGATCAGGTTGACCGAGTTCGGCCGGCCGTCGCGCACGCGCCGCGACACGGCCGTGCCGCCCTGGATCGCGTAGACCCGGCGCGTCGAGCCCGCCATCGCCACCACGTTGATTTCCGGCCGGTGCGTATGGCCGCCGAGGATCAGGTCGATGCCGGCATCGGCCCAGCGGCGCAGCGCGGCTTCGCTGCCGTGCAGGCGGTCGCGCGGCTTGCGCGGCCCGGCGCCGGCGATCGGCTGGTGCACGACCGCCACGCGCAGTTGCGCCGGCTGCGCGAGTTCGAAGCGCCGCGCGACGCGTTCGATCTGCGCGGCCGAGATCTCGCCCGCCGTATGGCGCGCGGGCCGCGTCGTGTTCACGCCCTGGACCAGCAGCGCCGGCGCGTCGAACACCGGCTCCAGGTCGGCGCCGAACGCACGACGGTATCGCGCGTAGGGGCGGAACAGCCGCGCGATCGGATCGAACAGCGGGATGTCGTGATTGCCGGGAATCGCGAGCAGCGCCTGCGGGCCGAGCCGTTCGACGAACCCGCGCGCTGCCTCGAATTGATGGCGCCGCGCGCGTTGCGTCAGGTCGCCCGACAGCACCACGAGGTCCGGGCGCAGCGCGGCCGCGAGCGTCACCAGCGCATCGACGGCGGCCGGCCATTCGGCGCCGAAATGCGGATCGGAGACCTGCAGCAGCGAGCTCATGCGCGGTTGCGCTCGGCCACGTCGGGCTCGGGCTTGAGCAGGCGCAGCGGCCGGTCGGCCACGCGAAATTCGAGCGGCAGGTCGAGCCAGGCGATCTCGCCGTCGGTGGCGACCTTGATGCGGCGGTGCCGCCGCGAGGCGCGCGCGACGGTGAAGCGCGTGAAGCCGAAGCCGACCACGTCGCCCGCGTCGCGCACCCGGCTGAACGCGCCGCGCAGCGACAGCAGGATCTGCGCGAGCCGCCCGTGCGCGAGCGGCGCCAGCGCCACCAGCATGCCCTGCGCGAGCAGCGGCGCCTCGGCCGCGCCCACCTGCTCGAGCTGGAGCCGGTTGTTGGCGACGAACAGCGTGGTGGTACGCAGCTCGCGCGCGGTGCCCTCGTGGTCGACGCGCAGCCGCAGCAGCCGGTGCGGACGCAGCAGCGTGGCGATCGCCGAGCCGAGCGCCACCAGCCGGCTGCGGCCGAACTGGCGCTTGTAGGCCTCGCGCTGTTCGAGCAGCTTCGGATAGAGCCCGAGGCTCGCGTTGACGAGAAACAGCGCGTCGTTGACGAAGCCGACCTGCACCGGATGCACGCGCGCCGTGAGCAGCAGCGCGATGGCCTGTTCGGGATCGGCGGGGATGCCGTGATCGCGGCTGAAGTAATTGAAGGTGCCGCGCGGCAGCACGCCGAACACGCAGCCCGCGTCGAGCGCGGCGCGCGCCACCGTGCGCAGCGTGCCGTCGCCGCCCACGCCCACCAGCACGCCGCCGCGCGCGAGGCTGGCCGCGCGCGCCACGCTCGCCTCCAGCCGCGACGGCTCGGTGACGCTGACGAGTTCGTAGCGGCGCCCGGCGCGGCCGAACGCGTCGTCGAGCCGGGCGACGAGCGTGTCGAGTTCGCGCCGCCGGCCCGAGCCGGCGTTGACGACGAACACGAACGGCGCGTCGGCGGTGGGGGCAGGTTCGGGGGCAAGGTCGGGCGCGGACGGTAATGCGGCTGGGGTGGACATCGTGGCGGCCCTCGCGGCGAATGAATGCTTACGATTGTATTTCAGTTGCCGGGCGCCGGGCGATTGCGTCGCCGATGCGTCTGCGCATCGCCAAGCCGGTCTCGCCCCGATACACTGGCCGGCGAACCGGTCGCGCGGCGGCCGGAGCGTCGCGACCGGCCGTGGGCCGCGCGGTGCCCTCGACAGGAGATGCAGGACATGAACGGCATGAAGGCGACCGGGGCGGACGCGATCGCGGTGACCACCTGGCGCGGCGACGCGCTCGAGAACTCGCATCGCGCGCATATCGCGGTGGTCGATGCGGGCGGCCGGCTGCTGGCCGGTTTCGGCGACCCGTTCCGGGTCACGCTGGCGCGCTCGGCCGCCAAGCCGGCGCAGGCGCTCGCGGTGGTGGAGACGGGCGCGCTCGAGCGCTTCGGCTTCGACGCGGCCGATCTCGCGCTGATGTGCGCCTCGCACAGCAGCGAGCCGCGCCACGTCGAGCGTGCGCGCGCGATGCTGGCCCGGCTCGGCGCGGCCGAGGACGACCTGCGCTGCGGCCCGCACCAGCCGATCTCCGACGCCATCGCGCGCGACTGGATCCGGCGCGGCATCGAGCCGAGCGCCGTATGCAGCAACTGCTCGGGCAAGCACGCGGGGATGCTGGCCGGCGCCCGCGCGCTGGGCGCGACGCTCGACGGCTACCATCTGGCCGGGCATCCGATGCAGCTGCGCGTGAAGCAGACCATGGCCGAGCTGTGCGGCCTGCCCGAGGACGGCGTGGCTTGGAGCATCGACGGCTGCAACCTGCCCACGCCGGCGTTCCCGCTCGATCGCCTCGCGCTCGTCTATGCGGGGCTGGCGCAGGCGGCGGACGCCGTCGCCGGCGGCGTCGACGAACCGCGCCCGGCGGCGCTCGCCCGGATCCATCACGCCATGACGCGCCACCCGGAGATGGTGGCCGGCGAGGGGCGTTTCTGCACCCAGCTGATGCAGGCGTTCGACGGCGCCGTGGTGGGCAAGCTCGGCGCCGACGGCTGCTACGGGATCGGCGTGCGGGCCTCGGACGACACGCGGCGGCTCGGCGCCGACGGCGCGCTCGGCATCGCGGCGAAGATCGAGGACGGCAACGTCGCCGTGCTCACCATGCTGGTGAGCGAGCTGCTGGCGCGGCTGGGCATCGGCAGCGAGGCGCAGCGCGGCGCGCTGGCCGCGTTCCATCGGCCGCCGATGCGCAATACGAAGGGCGTCGAGACGGGACGCGTGGCGTTTCCGTTCGAGCTTCAGGCGCACTGAGGCAGGTGGCGCCGGGCGCCGTGGGCGCGAGGCTGGCGGCGAAGTTCGCGGCGTGTGGCGTCGTAGCCGTTGCCGCGGGCTGCATCAACGCCGCATCAAGTTCGCCCTCGCCAGGCCCGCGCCACCAACGTCATCGCGGCAGCACGCGCATCGGTTGCCCCGCTCCGGCGCCACTGATTCCCGGCGCCTGACGCAGCCTGACAGGCGATACCCGCCGCACCTGCCATCGCCACGCAGCCGGCCGGTGCGAACACACTCACTCCGGCCCGGCGTCGCCGACCTTCGGCGCCCGATGCAGCCGGATATGCGAGATCCGCCGGACCTGCCACGCGGCGGCCACCGCCACGCAGCCGGCCAGCGCGATGCCGATGTGGATCGATTGCACCATCACGCGGCGCGCGGCCTCCAGCAGCGCGAGACCGTCGAGGCCGGCGCTGCGCAACTGGCCCAGCAGCGTCTCGCCGAGCGCGGGATCGACCAGCACGCGCGGGTCGGCCAGATGCGGCACCCACTGCGCGGCCACGCCGCTGCCGAGCACGCTCATCGCCTCGGTCACGCCCGCTGCGTAGTGATGGTGGACGATGGTCGCGAGGATGCTGGTGCCGAGCATGCCGCCTACCATCCGCGTCGATTGCAGCAGCGCCGTGGCGATGCCGAAGCGCTCGCGCCCGGCGATCTCCTGTGCGAACACGTTCAGGTTGTTGAGGATGAAGCCGAGGCCGATGCCCACCGCGGCCATCGCCACCTCCAGCACCGGATGCGGCGTGAGCGGCCCGGTCAGCGCGAGCGTGACGGAGGCGGCCGCGAGCAGGCCGAAGCCGACCGAGAGGATCAGCGTGGGCCGCTTCAGGTGCATCACGATGCGGATGTTGATCAGGCTGCCGAGGGCGATGCAGGCGGCGATCGGCGTGGCGAGCAGGCCGGCCGTCTCGGGATCGAGGCCGAAGCCGCCCTGCAGCAGCAGCGGCGCGAAGAAGATCAGCGAGAACATCACGAAGCCGGCCAGCGTCGAGAGCGTGAACAGCGTGACGAGCTGCGGATCGCGGAACAGGTCGAGCGGCACGATCGGGTGCGTGGCGCGGCGCTCGCAGACGAGGAACGCGCCGAACGAGACCACCACCACGGCGGCCAGCGCCGCGGTGCCGGCGCCGAAGCCGCGCGCCGGCAGCGCCTCGATCAGGAACTGCAGGCAGCCGAGCGCGATCGCCACCAGCACCGCGCCGGCATAGTCGATGCGGACCTTGCCGTCGCGCGGACGCGGGAACTGCGGCAGGTGTTTCCAGATGAAGTAGAGCGCGAGCACGCCCACCGGCACGTTGATCAGGAACGTCGAGCGCCAGCCGAAGTGCTGGCTGAGCCAGCCGCCCAGCGACGGCCCGGCCGCCGTGCCGATCCCGTAGGTGGCGGCCATCACCACCTGCCAGCGCACGCGTTCGCGCGGATCGGGGAACAGGTCCGGGATCGACGCGAACGCGGTGCCCACCATCATGCCGCCGCCCACGCCCTGCAGCGCGCGCGCCACGGCCAGCATGCGCATGTCGGTGGCGAGCGCGCACAGCACCGAGGCGAGCGTGAACACGACCACCGCCGCCACCACGAAGCGCTTGCGTCCGAAGTAGTCGCCGAGCCGGCCGAAGATCGGCACCGTCACGACCGAGGCGAGCAGGTAGGCGCTGGCGATCCAGGCGTAGTACTCGAAGCCGTGCAGGTCGGCGACGATCGACGGCAGCGCCGTGCTGACCACGGTCTGGTCGAGTGCGACCAGCATGTTGACGAGGCCGATGCCGAGCATCGCGAGCAGCGCGTCGCGAAACGGCAGGGAGGGCGAGGAGTCGTTCACGGGAGAGGCGCGCGGGGCGCGGTGCGGCAAAAGCCTGTCACGATAGCGACGCCGCGCGCGCAGCGCAACCGTTTCGCTTCGTTTCGCGCCGTTTCGGGGCGGGTTGGCGCGATCGCGGATGCCGATGCGGGCGGCAAGGGCCGGCCCGAAGGTCCGGCCCGCGCCGTGCTTGCCAGCCGCACCGCCTGCCGGCGCCCGGCGGTCCGTCATCCCTCATCCGCCCCGGGCATCGGCCGGCCCGGCTTCACACCGTCTCGGCGAACACGGTATGAAATACCACCCCGTCGAACATCTCGATCAGCGCGCGCGATTCGGCCTGGCTCTCGCGCCGCACCGGCGAATCGAGCGCGGCGTCGATCGCGGCCTGATCGGCGAAGCGCATCGAGATCACGAGCGCGAACGCCGGCTCGCCGGTGTCGCTGTGCTGCTGGCGCAGCACGCGCACGTCGCGGGCGCCGGGAAAGCGCGTCCAGAGCGGCACGAGCCGCGTCCGGACATGCTCGTCGAAGCGCGCCTCGAAGCCGGGCCGGACCCGGCCGCTGAAGAACGCGCAGCGCGTCAGCACGGCGGCCCCGCCGCGGCACGGCCGGCGCGCGGCGCCATCAGCCGCGCCCCACGAACGGCATGTGGCTTGCCATCACCGTCATGAACAGCACGTTCGCGTCGAGCGGCAGGCTGTCCATGTAGAGCACCGCGCGCACCACGTTGTCCATGCTCATGCGCGGCTCGACCCGCAGCGAGCCGTCCGCCTGCAGCGTGCCTTGCGCCATCAGGCTGCTCATGTCGCTGACCACGTTGCCGATGTCGATCTGCCCGCAGGCGATGTTGAAGGGGCGCCCGTCGAGCGAGGCGGCCTTGGTGAGCCCGGTGATGGCGTGCTTGGTGGCCGTGTAGGCGGCCGCCTGCGGGCGCGGCGCATGCGCCGAGATCGAACCGTTGTTGATGATCCGCCCGCCGCCCGGCTGCTGTTTCTTCATCAGGCGGAACGCGCCCTGGGTGCAGAGGAACGCGCCCGTCAGGTTGATGTCCACCGCCTGCTTCCAGTGTTCGACGGGCATCTCCTCCAGCGAGCACTGCGGCGTGAACACGCCCGCGTTGTTGAACAGCAGGTCCAGGCGCCCCCAGTGCGCTTCGATGCGCTCGAACAGGCCCTGCACGGCGGCCGCGTCGCCGACGTCGCAGCCGACGGCCAGCGCGCGCTCTGGCGCGCCCGATTCGTCGGCCACCGCCTGCAGCGCCTCGACCTTGCGCGCCGCGAGCACCACGCGGTAGCCGGCCTGCAGCAGGCCCAGCGCGACGCTGCGGCCGATGCCCGAACTCGCCCCGGTGACGAGGGCAACCTTTTCGTTCATGTATCTCTCCATGGTTGAGCGCCCGGCGGTGCCGGCACGGGCCCGCGTCGCGAGCCCATGCCGTGCGGCCGGGCCGGTTTCTTCAGTGGATCGCGTCGTCGAGGTCGGTCAGGTCGCGCCCGCGCGTCTCGGTGGACATCGCCACGCCCACCAGCGTCAGTGCCGAGAGCACCGCGGTGTACAGGCCCATCACCCAGAACGCGCCGCCCGCCAGGCCGATCAGATAGATGCCGAGGATCGGCGCGAGGCCGCCCGAGAGCACCGCGCCGATCTCGCGCGAGAGCGCGACGCCCGAGTAGCGGTAGCGGTTGCCGAACAGCTCGGCGAAGTGCGCGCACTGCGCGCCGAGCATGCTGTTCGCGCCGATCGCGAGGCCGCCGAACATGGCCACCGCCACCCACACCGGCTCGCCGGTGCTGACCATCCACCACGACGGCACCGACCACAGCAGCATGAACACGGCGCCGCAGCGGTAGATGGTGCGGCGGCCGAAGCGGTCCGACAGCGCGCCGAACAGCGGCGTGGTGATCACGCTGGCCAGCGTGGCGATCATCGCACAGCTGGTGCCGATCCTCGCGAGCTGCGCGGCCGGCACGCCGAGCCGGTTGGCCACGGTGCCGCCGAGGAACGCGATCACGATGGTGGTGTAGATGGTCGAGCCGCCCTGTTCGGCGAGCCGCATCAGCACGGCCGCGGCCACCGGCCGGCGCGCGTCCTTCAGCACCAGCCGCATCGGCGAGCGCGCCACCTGGTGGCCGCCCTCGAGCGCCGCGAACGCCGGGCTCTCGCGCAGCCGCAGCCGGATCCAGACCGCCACCGCGATCAGCACCACGCTGGCGAGGAACGGAATGCGCCAGCCCCAGGCGAGGATCGCGGCGGTGTCCATCAGGTGCTGCAGCAGGCTGAAGGTGGCGGTGGCGATGCCGAAGCCGGCGAAGATGCCGACGAACGGCAGCGCCGCGAAGTAGCCGCGGCGCGGCGTGGGCGCGACCTCGGCCATCAGCGTGGAGGCGCCGGCCTGCTCGGCGCCGGCGCCGAAGCCCTGGATCAGCCGCAGCACGATCAGCCCCACCGCGCCGAGCGGGCCGGCCGGCAGCAGGCCCACCAGCGTGGTGGACACGCCCATGATCGCGATGGTCATCAGGAGCACGAACTTGCGGCCCTTGCGGTCGCCGAGCGAGCCGAAGAACAGGCCGCCCAGCGGCCGCGCGAGAAAGCCCACGCCGTAGGTCGCGAAGCTCGCGAGCAGGCCCGCATGGGCATCGAAGCTGGAGAAGAACACGCGGCTGAAGATCAGCGCGGTGGCCAGGCCGAAGATCGCGAAATCGTAATACTCGAGCGCGCTGCCCACCGCGCTCGTCAGGATCGCGCGGCGCAGCTGCCTGGCCGATACCGGCGCCGCGGCGCCGTCTGGGGAGGGCTCGCTCCGCTGCGCGGCGGCGTGGGCGCTCGCTGCCGCCGGCGTGAGCGCGTCTCGGTGGATCGTCATCTGTCTGTCTCCATGTTCCGGCTTCTTGTCTGCGCGCCCGTTTCCCGGGTCGCGTCCGGCTGGCCGAACGGCGGCCGCGCCTGCTTGGCGGGGCGTCCGCCCGCGCTACCTGGCGCTCAAACGACTTACCAGGCGGCGTGGCTTCGGCTACACTTGGTTATCGGTAACCAAGCATATCAAAATCTAACATGCGGAGATGCGGATGTCCAAGGAAGCCATATTGGTTGTTACCCGATACCCCGAGGCCGACATGGTCGTGCTGGGCGAGCAGTACGAACTGCACGTGCTGGCCGAGGCGCCCGATCGCGCCGCGCTGCTGGCCCAACTCGCGCCGCGCGTGCGGGTGCTGGCCACCAACGGCGAAGCGGGCGCCGACGCCGCGCTGATCGACGCGCTGCCGAAGCTGGAGATCATCGTGTCGTATGGCGTGGGCGTGGATGCGATCGACCTCGCGCATGCCGCGCGGCGCGGCGTGCGCGTGACGAACACGCCCGACGTGCTGACCGAGGACGTGGCCGACATGGGGCTCGCGCTGATGCTGGCGGTGGCGCGCGAGATTGCGCGCAACGACGCGCGCACGCGGGCCGGCGAGTGGGGCCGCGAGGCGTTCACGCTGACCTCGCGGATGTTCGGCAAGCGGCTCGGCATCGTCGGGCTCGGGCGCGTGGGGCGGGCCGTGGCGCGCCGTGCGGCGGCGTTCGAGATGCGCATCGCCTATACCGACCGGATCCGCTTCGACGACGTGCCGTATGCGTTCCATGCGAGCGCGGCCGAGTTGGCGGCGCAGGCCGACTACCTGATGGTGTGCGCGGCGGCCGACCAGATCCCACGCGGCGCGATCGGCCGCGAGGTGTTCGACGCGCTCGGGCCGGACGGCTTCCTGATCAACATCGCGCGCGGCAGCATCATCGACGAGCCGGTGCTGATCGACTATCTCGGCGACGGCCGGCTGCGCGGCGCCGCGCTCGACGTGTTCTGGAACGAGCCGGCCATCGACCGGCGGCTGCTCGCGCTGCCTAACGTGGTGCTGCAGCCGCACCGCGCGAGCGCGACCGTGGAGACGCGCGCGGCGATGGCCGGGCTGGTGCGAGCGAACCTGGAGGCGTATTTCGCGGGCAGGCCGCTCGTCACCGAGTTCACGGCGCATCTGGCGAAGGCGGGCTGACGACGGGGCGGGGCCGAAGCGCCGGACGCGCCTCGTCGCGCCGGCCGCCGTGATGCGATGGCGGTCGATGTGCGAGGCGGTAACGATCCGGCGGCGGCCAGCGATGACCAGGCGGGCGAGCGGCGCGATCGATATCGGCTTCCGACCGGGCGGCGCCGGCGGCGGCGCGCCCGAAGCGGGGCGCGGTGTGTTGCCGGTGTGTTGCGTACGCGCCGCGCTTCGGGCCGCCTGTCGAGCCGTCCGCCGCGGCCTCGCCTACGCGCTTTCGCGCGCCACCACCTCGTAGGGAATCCGGATCAGCGGCGGCGCGTCGTGCTGCCGGCGCTGCGCCTGCACCGAGGCGATCTCGCGGCGCGAGACGTTGGGCCGCTCCGAGCCGTCGATCGCGGCGAGCAGCGACTGGCCCGTCGAGTGGCCGATCCCGTAGGCATCGACCGAGATCGTCGTGATGGTCGGATAGCAGTGACGCGACACCTCGAAATCGCCGAAGCCGGCCACCGCCAGGTCCCCCGGCACCGTGAGCCCGAGCCGGTGGCAGGCCATGATCGCGCCGAACGCGTGGATGTCGCTGGTACACATCACCGCGTCGGTGTCGGGCCATTCGGCCAGCAGCTGGCTCAGCGCGGCGCTGCTGTGGCCCATCGCGGCGCCGTGCGCCATGTCGTTGGCGGGCGTGGGCCGCACCACGTCGCGCGGCGCATGCAGGCCGGCTTGCTCGACCGCCGCCAGATAGCCGTTGCGCCGCGCGATGCCGCGCAGGTCCAGCAGCGAGGTGCTGCCGATGAAGCCGATCCGGCGGTAGCCGCGCTCGTACAGATAGCGCGTCATGGCCTGCGCGGCGTCCTCGTTCGAGAAGCCGACCACGCGGTCGATCGGCCGGCCCGGCAGCTCCCAGGTCTCGATCACCGGGATCCCGGCCTGCTCGAGCATCGCGCGCGCCTCCGGCGTGTGGTGGCCGCCCGTCACCACGATGCCGCGCGGCTGGTGGCTCAGCAGCGAGCGGATCAGCGATTCCTCGCGCTCGGCGATGTAGTCGGTGTTGGCGAGCAGCAGGCGCAGGTTGCGCGTCTCGACCACGTCGTTGATGCCGCGCACCGTGTCGGCGAAGTTCGAACTCGACAGCGACGGCACCACCACCGCGATCACGTTGTTGCGGCCCGACGAGAGCGCCCCCGCCACCGCGTCGGCCACGTAGCCGGTCCTGCGTACCGCGTCCATCACGCGCTCGCGCGTGGCGTCGCTGACGTGCTGGCCGGTCAGCACGCGCGACACCGACATCTTCGAGACGCCGGCGAGCCGCGCGACGTCGGCCATGCGGACCGGCGCGCCCGGCTCGGGCAGGGAATCGTGGTTTGCACTCATGGGTTCTGGAAACTGCCGTTCGGGTCGGACGCCCGCGTGCTGCGCGGTGGTCGCGGCATCGCGCACCGCCCCGCGGCGCGCGACGCCCGCGGGACGGGCGACAAACGCCAATTGTAGCGTCACCGCGGGCCGCTTCCGGCGCCGCGCGCGGAATCCGGCCGGGGCGGGCGGGTCCGGCGCCGGCTCGCGGGCGTGATGCGGCCGGGCCGATGCGCGGTTCGCGCCGGTCGCGCGCCCGGCCGCCATATCCATCGGCCGGGAAACTGAGTAGAGTGACGATCCTTTCCGATCGATCGACGCCGCGCATGAATACAGCCGCCTGGTCCGAAGCGCAGACCTTCCTGTCGGTGGCCGATGCCGGCGGCTTTGGCGCCGCCGCGCGCGAACTCGGCGTGACCCAGTCCACCATCAGCCGGCGCGTGGCCGTGCTCGAGGCGCGGCTCGGCGTGCGGCTGATCGAGCGCACCACGCGGCGCGTGGCGCTGACCGAGGCGGGCCTTGCCTATGCCGCCGAGCTGCGCGAGATCCTGCAGCGGCTCGAACAGGCCGACGCGCGCGTCCAGCAGGGCGCGCCCGAGCCCGAAGGGATGCTGCGCGTGACGATGCCCACCGGCTACGGGCGTGCCCGCGTGCTGCCGTGCCTGACGCGGCTCGCGCGGCGCTATCCGCGGCTGCGCTTCGAGGTGGACCTGTCCGATCGCTACGTCGATCTGCTCGACAGCGGCTACGACGTGGCGATCCGCGCCGCGCCCACGCCGCAGTCGGGCGTGGTCGAGCAGCGCATCGCCTCGGTCGGCATCCTGCTGTGCGGCTCGCCCGCCTACGTGGCCGAGCACGGGTACGTGACGCGGCCGGACCAGCTGATCACGCACGACTGCCTCGCGCTGCGCACCTACGCGCCGCGCACCAGCTGGCGCGTGACCTGGCGCGGCGAGCCGGCCGAGGCCGCGATCGCGCCGAAGATGCTGGTCAGCGACGTGTTCGCGCTGCGCGACTTCTGCGCGGCCGGGCTTGGCCTCGCGGTGCTGCCGATGTACGCGGCCGACACGGCGCTGGCCGACGGCAGCCTCGTGAACGCAGCGCCCGAGCTGCGCTGGGCCGATCTCGACATCCATGCCGCCCATGCGCGCGACCGCGCGAGTCTGCCGAAGGTGCGCGTGCTGATGGACGCGCTGCTGCACCCCGAGCACGCTGCCGCGCCCTGAGCCGCGCGGCGGGCGGGGGGATCGTATCGATTCCTGCATCCGCCCCGCATTCATCCCGCAGTCGTCCCCGCATTCGTCGCCGTCGCGCGTTTCATTCCGGCCCCGTTCCGCTCCCGCCGGCCGTCTACAAAAAAATCCCGAAGCGCCTGTAACCGTTCGGCGCCGCCGAACGATCTGATCCATGACAGCGCCGCACGACCGTGCGCGCGCCAATCACGGATCTCACGGCTCCCTGCCTCGGGGCCGTTCCTCGATACAGGATGCCTTCATGACACCGCTTCGCTCGCTGTTCCGTCTCGCCGATCCCGCCTGGCTCGCCGCGCGGCTGCAAAGCTGGGCGCCGCTGCCGGTCCGGCTGATCGTCGGCTACGGCTATGTCGCCCACGGCTACGCGAAGATCGTCAAGCACCCCGAACATTTCGCGGCGATCCTGCAGGCGCTCGGCGTGCCGGCGCCGCACCTGATGGCCTGGGCGACCATCGCGATCGAGCTGCTGGGCGGCCTCGCGGTGCTGGCCGGCGCGTTCGTGCCGGTGGTGGCGGTGCCGATGCTGGTGGTGCTGGCGGTGGCCTCGCTCACCGTCCATCTGCCCTACGGCTTCACCTCGATCAAGCTGATGGACGTGGTCCACGGCGTGCCGCAGTTCGGGCCGCCCGGCGTCGAGACCGACCTGCTCTACGTCGCGGGGCTGCTCGCGCTGGTGTTCGGCGGCGCCGGGCCGTTCGCCGTGGACGGCCTGCTGCGCGGCTGGTATGCGCGCCTGCATGCGCCGCGCGCGGCCGGCCGGGTGTCGGCCTGAACGCGATGGCAAGCGGTGCTTCCAATCTGTCCGCGCGTGTCTTCATGACGGCCGGCGACGCCGATTTCGCCGCCGGGCGTGATGGGTCCGCGCCCGAAGCGGCCTCGGCCGCGAGGCCCGACGCCGAACGGCGGCTCACGGCGCTGCTGCTGCGCGCGCTCGACGGCGACAAGGCCGCCTATCGCGCGTTCCTCGTCGACCTGACGCGGTTCCTGCGCGCGCGGCTGCGGGCCAGGCTGCGGCGCCGCGACGAGGATGTGGAGGATCTGCTGCAGGAGGTGCTGATCGCGGTCCATCACGGCCTGGAGACGTTCCGGCCCGACGTGCCGCTGACGGCCTGGATCAGCGCGATCGTGCGCTACAAGGTGGCCGACCACCACCGCGCGCGGTTTCGCTGGGATGCGCTGCACGCGCCGCTCGACGACGACGGCGAGCTGTTCGTGGAATCGGACAGCGAGGCCGCCGACGCGCGGCGCGACCTGCAGCGCCTGCTGGCGACGCTGCCGAAGGGGCAGCGCGAGCCGATCGTGCATACGCGGCTGTGGGGGATGTCGGTGGCGGAGACGGCGGCGGCTACCGGCATGTCGGAATCGGCCGTGAAGGTTGGCGTGCATCGCGGGCTCAAGGCGCTCGCCGCAAAAATACGAGGAAAAGGCGATGAACACCGATGAACTGATCATGACGCTGATCGATGCGCCGCGGCCGCCCGGGCGCGCCGCGGTGAGCCGGCGGCTCGGGCTCGCGGCGCTGGCGGGCATCGCCGTCGCGCTGCTGTTGCTGCCGGCGATTCGCGGCGACACGGTGCGGCTCGCGCATGCGCTCGGCACGCCGCTGTTCTGGGTCAAGGTGATGCTGCCCGCCTCGATGACGCTCGCCGCGCTGCGGGTGGCCGCGCGGCTGGCGCGGCCCGGGATCGCGGTGGGGCACGCCTGGCTCTGGCTCGGCCTGCCGCTCGCGGCGGTGAGCGTGGCGGCCGCCGCGGTGCTGGCCGCGGCGCCGCCCGAGCTGCGGCCGTCGCTCGTGCTCGGCCATACGTGGCGCACCTGCTCGCTCTATATCGTCGGACTGTCAGGCGTGCCGCTCGTCGTGCTGCTGCACGCCATGCGCGGACTGGCGGCCACGCGGCCGACCGTGGCCGGCACCGTGGCCGGGCTGCTGGCCGGCGCGATCGGCACGCTCGCCTACAGCTTCCGCTGCCCCGAGACGGCGGTGCCGTTCTGGGCGGTCTGGTATTCGCTCGGGATGGCCGTGCCGGCGCTGGTCGGCGCGCTGGTGGGACGGCGTGCGTTGCGCTGGTGAGCGGGGGCCGTGGCGGGCGGCGCGGCGAGTGGCCGGCACCCGGGGCCGGCGCGACGGCGATGAACAGGGCCGCATGCCGAAGGCAGCGGCTTTGATGGCGTCGAATCGCATCGGCAGCGCTGAATGCATCGGATGCGCCAACGCGCCAACGCGCCAAACCGCCGGCAGCACCTACAGCATCCCGCTCCCGCCCGGCGCCCTCAGGCGTGCCAGACCGAGCCGCCGCCGGCTGGCTCGATCCACACCGCCGACGGCGCGTGCGCGCGAGGCTCGCCGCCGCCCGGCGGTGCCGCTTCGTCGGCCGCCTGCGCGAGCCGGCGCGCCGCGCGCAGCGCCTCGACGATCTGCTGCCACGCGCGTTCGCGCGAATCGGCGCCGCGCGTGCGCAGCACCTGGGCCGGCGCCAGCGTCGCGATCACGCGTTCGCCGCCGGGCAGCCGGTACGGCAGCGGCATGCGATGCACCACCGCGTCCGGATCGTCGAGCACGGCGCGCAGCGCGACGGCGCCGAACGCCACGATCACGCGCGGCGCAACGCTGCGAATCTCGCGTTCGAGCCAGTAGCGGCAGGCGTCGATCTCGTGCCGCGTCGGCGTCGCCGCGCCGGGGTGACCGCCCGGATTGCCCTGATTGCCCTGATTGCCCGGCGCGGCACGCTTGATGTGCTTGAGCGCGTAGGTCGCGTGGATTTCGCTGCGCGCCAGCGACGCCTCCGTCAGCGCGCGGTCGAGCAGGCGTCCGGCGGTGCCGCCGAACGGCCGGCCGGTGCGGTCCTCGTGCTTGCCCGGCTGCTCGCCCACCAGCATGATCGCGGCACGGCGCGGGCCGGCGCCCGCCACCGGCCGGGTGGCGGGTGCCCAGAGCCCGCAGCGCCGGCAGGCGTCGAGCGTGGCCGGCAGATCGGGATCGGCGGCGGGGAAGATCGGATCAGACATCGGCGGCCTCCGTACTGCGGGAAAGGGGCGGGCGCGGCGCGGCGGGCAGCCGGCCGGCGGCGCGGGCAAGGCCCGGCGGGACGACGTGGCGCGGGGCGTGCGGCGCGCGCGGTGAAAAGGGTCGAGGCGTCATGTGAGGTCGTCTCCCGGGACAGGCGCCAGCATGCAGCAATCCGCGTGCCACGCGTGTGACGGCTTCGAGGCAACTGCGCGACGGCGCGGGAATGGGGCTTGCCGCGCGGGTGAACCGAACCCAACCGAACCCGTTTCCTCGCGAGGTCCCCGATGAACCCGAATGCGAAGCCGCAGCCCCTGCCGCCGCAGGCGCAGGTCCGCCGCGGCCAGATCACCGGCATGCTGAGCCGCGAACAATTCCACCAACGTTTCGCCGCGCGTTTTCACGATCCGGCGTTCCGCGCCGAGGACGCCGCGCTCGCGCGGCTCGAGGCGATCGCCTGGGACGCCTACCAGGGTGGACGCAAATCCCCGGTGACGCATCCGGCCGGCGAGGGCTATGCCGACCCCGGCTACGCGCTGTCTGACGAGTGGCGCGCCGCGCGCGAGCGCATCGACGCCGCCCAGGCGCGCCAGCGCGATCGCGCCGCGCCCGCGCGCGTGCTGGTGGTGAACGCCTCGTCGCGCAACGACTACACCTGCCCGGGCGAGATGTCGAAGAGCTTCCGGCTCGGCCGGATCGTGCAGGGCACGCTCGAGCGCCGCGGCTGCGAGGTCGATTTCCTCGACCTGTCGCGCCTGAACTCCGATCCCGACTTGCGGATCCACCCGTGCAAGGGCTGCGTGTCGACGGCGATGCCGCTCTGCCACTGGCCCTGCAGCTGTTATCCGAACCACGCGCTCGGCCAGGTCAACGACTGGATGAACGAGATCTACGAACGCTTCGCGGCGAGCCACGGCGTGGTGTTCGTGACGCCCGTCTACTGGTACCAGGCGTCGAGCGCGCTGAAGCTGCTGATGGACCGGCTGGTGTGCGCCGACGGCGGCAACCCCGACCCCACCACCACGCACGGCAAGGATCCCGAAGCCGCCAAGCGGCTCGAACTCGACGGCTGGGACTATCCGAAGCATCTGGCCGGGCGCGCCTACGGGCTCGTCGTGCATGGCGACGTGGCCGGCATCGAGGGCTCGCGCCGCGCGCTGTCGGACTGGCTCGACTGGATGGGGCTGGTCGAGGCGGGTGCGAAAGCGCGACTCGATCGCTTCATCGGCTATTACGCGCCCTACGCGACGAGCCATGCCGTGCTCGACGCCGACGAGGGTATCCAGCGCGAGGCCGGGAATGTGGCCGAGGCGGTGGCGAACCGGATTCAGCAGCTGCGCGAGGGCGCGACGGCGCCCGACGCGGGGCTCGCCACGCCGCGCGCGAAGTGAGGCGGGGCGGGTAGCGGGTCCGCCGCCCTTGCCGGGTGCCTTCCAGCCGGGGCCGGCCGCGGGCCACGGGCGGGCTCGCGCCGCGTCCGTCCTCGTGCCGAAATCGGGCCGCATCGATTCGGGCCCGGCCCGGCGGCGCCTCGTTACGTGGTTTGCAGTTTTTCCCCGCCCGCGTCGCCGGCTCGCGCACGGGCTGCCGCGCCGCCCCGAGCCCGCCGCCGGCCGGCCCGGCGGCGCGGACGCGCCACCGGCCGGCGCCGCGCCCGCGCGGCACATCCGATGCTGAAGCGACGGGAGGCTGCCGCGCGCAGCCGTCCCGTTCCCCAACCCTGCAAAGGAGTCGCCGATGAAAGCGCTGGTTTATGAAGGGCCGCGAAAGGTCGCCATCAAGAACATGCCGGATGCGCGGATCGAGAAACCCACCGACGTGCTGGTGAAAATCACCACCACCAATATCTGCGGGTCGGACCTGCACATGTACGAAGGCCGCACCGACATGGAGACCGGCCGCATCCTGGGCCACGAGAACCTCGGCGTGGTGGTGGAGGTCGGCGGCGGCGTGGAGCGCGTCAAGGTGGGCGATCGCGTCTGCCTGCCGTTCAACATCGGCTGTGGCTTCTGCAAGAACTGCGAGCGCGGCCTGACCGGCTTCTGCCTGACCGCGAATCCCGGCATGGCGGGCGCCGCCTACGGCTTCGCCGGCATGGGGCCCTACAGCGGCGGGCAGGCCGAACTGCTGCGCGTGCCGTTCGGCGACTTCAACTGCCTGCTGCTGCCGCCCGACGCCGAGGAGAAGGAAAACGACTACGTGATGCTGTCCGACATCTTCCCGACCGGCTACCACGCCACCGTGCTGGCGGGCGTGGAGCCCGGCGACAGCGTGGTGATCTACGGTGCCGGGCCGGTGGGCCTGATGGCGGCGATGTCGGCGCAGATCCGCGGCGCGAGCCGCGTGATGGTGGTCGACACCCACGCCGACCGGCTGGAACTGGCGCGCAAGCTCGGCGCCGAGCCGATCGACGACAGCGACGGCTCGGCCGTGGAGCGCGTGCTGGAGCTGACGGGCGGCGAGGGCGCGGACCGCGGCTGCGAATGCGTCGGCTACCAGTGCAGCTGCCACGGGCGCGAGGTGCCGCACGCCACGCTCAATTCACTGGTGAAGACGGTGCGCCCGACCGGCGGGATCGGCGTGGTGGGCGTGTTCGTGGCCGAGGATCCCGGCTCGCCCGACGCTCTCGCGAAACAGGGCAAGCTCGCATTCGACTTCGGCCCGTTCTGGATGAAGGGGCAGCGCATCGCCACCGGCCAGGCCAACGTGAAGGCTTACAACCGCAAGCTGCGCGACCTGATCGCGGCCGGACGCGCGCATCCGTCGCGGATCATCTCGCACGAGCTGCCGCTCGAACGCGCGCCCGAGGGCTACGAGAATTTCGACGCGCGCAACGACGGCTGGACCAAGGTGGTGCTGAAGCCGGCCGCCTGATCGACGGCGGCGGGGTGCCCGCGCCCGCCCGTGCCCGCGGATGCCGGCATGCCGACGACGCCAGCGCCGACAGTGCCATCGGTGGCTGGCAGAGGCCCGCCGGCACGGGCTCCGGCGAAAACTACAAGCGTCGATCGGCGTGATGTCAAAACTACATACGGGGCCCGACGGGACGCGGCGCCATGACCCGGCGCTGCCCGACGCCGGCGTTTCGGCCCCCCCATGCGCGGCGCGGCCTGTGGTGCTTTGCAGCAGATTTTTTCCGAGTAAGCGCAAAGCTGGCTTGGAGATTGCTAAATACCCACTGTCCAGTTTCGGGAACGGCCCCTGTCGAGCGACCGCTCCCCGATTGCGGGCCGGCATATGCTGCGCCCGCGTCGCATTTCATTCAACCGAACCCAGTGGGGAGTTACCTTGTCGCTTAACGTCCTGATGGTCGCCGCCGAAGCTGCGCCGCTTGCCAAGAGCGGCGGCCTCGGCGACATGGTCAGCGCTTCGGCGAGCGCGCTGCGTCAGCGCGGCATCGATGCATCGATCCTGTTGCCCGGTTACGAATCCGCCTTCGACCGCGCGATCGCGCCGACGCCGCTCGGCACCATCCGCGATCTGCCCGGCGGCGACGCGCGATTGTGGCGCGCCGCGATGCCCGACTCCGACGTGCCGGTCCTGCTGCTCGAAATGAAGCATCTGTACGGACGGCGCGGCAGCGGGCTCTATCAGGACGAATGCGGGCGCGACTACGTCGACAATTTCGTGCGCTTCGCCTCGCTGTCGGCCGCCGCCGCGCGGATCGCCTCGGGCGTGCGCGGCGTCAAGCGCCCGCGCATCGTCCATGCGCACGACTGGCACACCGGCCTCACGCCGCTGCTGATGAAGCTGGCCGGCTCGCCCGCGCGCAGCGTCTTCACGATCCACAATCTCGCGTTTCAGGGCAACTATCCGACGGGCCTCGCGCCCTACGCGGGGATTCCGTCCGAGCTGCTCGCGCCGGCGCCGCACGAGCCGCACAGCATCGAGTTCTACGGCGCGCTGAGCTGCATGAAGGCGGCGATCGTCTACGCGGACCGCCTGACCGCCGTGAGCGAGCGCTACGCGCAGGAGATCCTCACGCCGCGCTTCGGCAACCGCATGGAAGGCGTGCTGGCCGCGCATGCCGGCAAGCTGTCGGGCATCGTCAACGGCATTGACGACGCGCTCTGGAATCCGCGCGACGACGCCGCGCTCGCGCAGGGCTATGGGGTGGACGATCTGGTCGGCAAGCACGCCTGCAAGCGCGAACTGCAGCAGAGCTACGGGCTGCAGGTCGATCCGTTCGCGCCGCTGGTCGCGATCGGCAGCCGGCTCACCGGGCAGAAGCTGGCCGACGTGGTGTGCGAGGCGATTCCGGCCGCGCTCGCGCGCTGGCCGCGCGCGCAGTTCGCGGTGCTGGGACAGGGCGATGGGGCGATCGAGGCCGAGCTGCGCCGGCTGGCTGCGCAGTGGCCGGGGCGGCTCGGCGTCCACATCGGTTATGACGAGACGCGCGCGCACCGGCTGCACGCGGGCGCCGACATCCTGCTGCACGCGAGCCGCTTCGAGCCGTGCGGGCTGACCCAGCTTTACGCGATGCGCTACGGCACCGTGCCGGTGGCCTCGCGCGTGGGCGGTCTGGCCGACACGATCACCGACTGCCCCGCCGCGCCGCGCGTGGACGATGCCGACGCGCCGCAGATCGGCGAGGCCACCGGCTTCCTGTTCGACGGCGAGCACGTGAACGACGTGGTGCAGGCGCTGGGGCGTGCGTTCGATCTGTTCGCGCAGCCGAAATCGTGGCGCGTACTGCAACGCAACGCGATGAATCGCGACTCGAGCTGGGAAGGGCCGGCCGCGCGTTATATCGAGCTGTATTGCCAGCTGGCCGGCGTGCCGGTGCCGCGCGCGGCCGCCGTGCAGGCGTCGGCGACGCATCTCGAGACGGTCGTGCGCGAGCGTGCCGCCCCGCGCATGAACGCGGTGGCCACGCGACGCGCTCGCGTGCCGGCCGAGGCGCGCAGCAGCGCCTGACGATACGCCGACATGAGTGGACGATCGGGAGACGGGGAGCCGCTTCGCACTGCGAAATAACGGATCGGTGCGGACCGATGCCTGTCGGGCGAGCGCGGCTGCTCGCGCTGCCGCGACATGCACCGGCGGCGCCGGCTTGCCGCCGATCTCCCGCCTCGTCGCGTGCGTGCCGAGCTTTCCGTCACCTTTCCATCGTTGTCATGAAACCGGCGTGCATCGGCCATCGAGGCCGATGATTCACCGTGTTTCGATGAACTTTCCTCGCCTCTCGAACTCCTGTTAACGGTCGAGCGATACGAAGCCCGCGGCTTCGGGAAAAGGGGGCGGTGCTTCGATGCCGGGGCACCAGGCCCGATGACCCAGGCCTGTCTTCCGGACCCGATGCGAACCGTTGCCGCGACGCATCCGGTCCCGTCGCCCGACGATGCCGGCCACGATCCATGGCCGGCTCCGGCAGTCTCCATCCGCCATTGCGCCCACGATCTCGCATCGCCCTCGATGCGTCTTACCGGAGGTATTTCCCTTGCGAATCCTGACAGTCGTCTCCGTCTTTCTTTTCACCCTGCTGACAGGCTGCGCCGCGTATCGGACTCATGAGGCGCGCGAGGTGCAGGACGGCAAGCTGGTCGGCTCGAACGTGCTCGATCTGGTGCAGTCGGTGGGGATTCCCGACAAGACGATGAAGCTCGTCGATACCGGCGGCTCCGCCGATCGCATGACCGCGCAGTGGAATTTTTCCAACGCCGATGCGGCGCTCGACCTGAACGTGATCGTGCTCGACCTGAAGGTGGGCGGGGCCGGCAAATGCAGCATGACGGCCACCGTGGATCGCTGGGGCGGCAAGGTACTCGCGGTGAATTTTCCGCAGGCGCATAGCGACAGCATCGGTTCGGACTACAGCGCCTGCGAGCCGCTCGTCGAGGAAGCGCTCACGCATATGCCGCATACGCCGATCGATCCGAAGTACGACGCGTTCGCGCTGGTGGGCGCGGCGAAGTGAGGGACTGCGCCGCACCCGTGAGCTTCGAGGCTGTTAGCGATGGACGGCCGATCGACAGGTCGGAAGCCATGAACGAGCGACCGGCGGGGCTTTTCTCCCCAAGCCGGCGTCGCCACCGGGCGTCGGATTCGCCGTGCCGGACGACGGTTTGTCTCCGGCACGGCCTGATGACGCGTGTCGTCCGTTATTGCCGCGCTGAGCTGACGGCCGCGCCCGCATCGAGCAGGCCCGCGCCGCAGGTGCTGGTCGAGCAGCCGGAGCCACTCGGGAACGGCCGCGCCGACGCCTGCAGTTTCTGCAGCACCTGCGCGGGCGTGAGCGAGCCGTTCGCCGCCAGCATCAGCGCGACGGTGCCGGCCACGTGCGGCGTGGCCATGCTGGTGCCGTTGTAGGACGCGTAGCTGTCGGCGGCGGGCGAGGTGGCGCCGCTGTTGAGCGTCGAGAGGATGTTCACGCCCGGCGCCGCGATCTTCACGGCCGTGCCGTAGTTGCTGAAGCTCGCGCGTCGCCCGTTCACGTCGGTGGCCGCCACGGCGATCACGTTCTGGCAGTTGGCCGGCTGCGAGGTGGACACCGGCGCGGCCTCGTTGCCGGCCGCGACCACCACCGTCGCGCCGGCGCCGACCACCGCATTGATCGCGTTCTGATAGGTGCGGCTGCAACTACCGCCGCCGCCTAGGCTGAAGTTCAGCACGCGCGCCGGCGTGCGGTTGGCGGGCGCGCCCGGCACCGAGAGCCCGGCGGCCCAGCGCATGCCGTCCGCGATGTCGCTGAGCGTGCCGCCGCATTTGCCGAGCACGCGCACGGGCAGGATCTTCCCCTGCCACGCGATGCCGGCCACGCCGCGGCCGTTGTTCGAGACGGCGCCGATCGTGCCGGCCACGTGGGTGCCGTGCCACGAGCTGTCGCTCGCGAAGGTGCGGCCGAACTGATCGACCTGGCAGCGGTAGAACGGGCCGTCCGGATCGTCGACCTCGCGCTGCGAGACCCAGTCGCCAGGGTCCGAGGCGTCGCTGTCGCGACCGTTGCCGTCGTTCGCGCCGTCCGGATCCGAGATGAAGTCGTAGCCGGGCAGGACGTTCGCGGCGAGGTCGGCGTGGGGGCGATAGCCGGTGTCGACCACGGCCACCACCACGTTCGCGGAGCCGGTCGTGAGATCCCACGCCTTCGGCAGGTTGGCACCGCCGATGCCGCCCGCATAGCCCCATTGTTCGCCGTAGCGGGTGTCGTTCGGCACCAGCAGCGCATGCATGCGTGCGTCGGGCTCGGCGTACTCGACCGCCGCGTCGGCCGCGAAGTCGTTCGCCAGCGCGGCGGCGTCGGCGGCCGGCAGGCTGCGCTGCAAACGCAGCACGGTCGCGCCGTCCGCCATCTCGCGCTTCACACCGATGCCGGCGGCGGGGTCGCCCGCATTGCCGGGCGCCGAGGCCGCCGCGGCGCCGAACGTGCGCGTCGTGGCGCGAGCGCGGCGCGCGGCGAGCACGCGGTCGATCACGCCATGGATGTCGGGCGCCGCCGCCGCCGCGATCGACGCCGCGCCGCGCGCCGCGACGGCGGCCGGCTTCAGCTTGACGATCAATTGATTGACGCTCTCGGACGCGGCGCCGGCGGCCGGCATCGAGGGCGCCTGGGACTGCGCCTGAGCAAGCGACGCGCAGGCAGTCAGGACGAGGGAAGCGACAACCCGATATGAAGCAGTGCGAACAGAATTTTTCATGCCATACCCCAAAGAGGATCGAATGGAATGCGTGTTGGGAATCGGACCGCTACTGGACTGCGTTGCTGCTTTACCGGAGAGGCGGTGAGGCGATGAAGCCGGCGCGCGAATGCGCGTCATGAAGCCGGCCGCATGCGTGGACATGCCGCCGGTGAAATGCGCTCAGGCTCGTTTGTCTGGGTACTGCCGCCGTGCCGAAAAGCGGCACGGCATCGGAATAATGATCAGGATTGCTGATGGAACTGGATACGCATCGACATGGTGCCGTGTGCGGCATCCCCCTCGTTGCATCGTTGTCTTTCTACCAGCTTTCGCAAAATTATCTTGCCGTAGGCTGGGTGTCAAACTTTTTTAATGAAAATATAAAAAAGTTAGCTCGGCGGTGCGAGCGCCGCGCGGCACGCGCGGTGCCGCACGGCGGCGGATGCTTCATTGCGCCGAGGGCGCGTCCGGCGGCAGGCCGTTCAGGATGCGTTGCGTCTCGTCGGCGGACAGGGCATAGCCGTAGAAGCGCCGGTAGAAATCGCGCGTCTCGTCAGCGAGCTGCCCGGCCGGGAACAACCCGGGATGCAGCGCGCCGGCGGCCCATCGCACTTGCAGCGCGACCTCCGGCCCGTAGCGGTCCCACGGAAACACGCCGGCCGGATTGCGCAGGACGTGGCCGTCGCGCACCGCGCCGAGCGTCTGCCACAGCGCGCGTTGCGGTGAGGCGTCGATCGAGCCGGCGTTCGCGCCGAGGATCACCACGTCAGGCCGCCATGCCAGCACCTGTTCGATCGAGACGGGCCGCAGGTTGCCGATCAGGCCGTCGGCGGCATTGCGTGCGCCGGCGGCCCGCAGCCATTGATCGACGATCGTGTCGCTGCCGTCGACCTTCAGCGGTGTGAGCGATGCCACGTGCAGCACGCGCGGCACGCGCCGGTCGGGCCACGCGGTGAGCGCCTGCCGCGTGGCCGCGAGCGTGGTGTCGAGATAGGCGCGATAGTCGTGCGCGCGCTGCGCGGCGAGCGGTGTATCGAGCGCGGCGGCCGTGTCGTCGAGGCAGCTCAGCATCGAATCGAAATCGCTGAAGCCGACCGGCACGACGTCGAGCCCGAGCCGGCGCATGGCCGCGATGCTCGGCGCGCCGCGCGAGACGAACACGACGTCGGCATTCGCGCGCAGCAAGTCTTCGGCGTTGGGCGCGCCGTTGGCGACCGGCTCGGCTCGCGCGAGCGCCGGCGCGACGCGCATCATCCACGGGAATGCGCGTGGACGCGCCACGCTCGCCACCACATGGTCGGCCGAGCCGAGCATCACCACCACGGCGTTGTGCGCGTACCAGAGATCGGCGATGCGTTGCTTTGGCTGCGCGCTGGCCGAGATCGACGCGAGTGCCGTCGCCCCGGCGATGACCAGCCCCAGCGCGGCATGGATCAACGCGGGCCGGCGGTTTCGTTCGGTGCGCCTCACAGTTCGAACTCCACCGACGCCATCACGGTGCGCGGTGCGCCGAGCTGGGCCGTCGCGTTACCGCTGCCCGTATAGCCGTTCAGGCCGCCCGGCACGATGTTGGTCCAGTAGTGGCGGTTGGTGAGGTTGTCGACGTCGAGGCGCAGCGTGACGGCGCGCCCGAACACGCCGGTCAGGTAGCGCACGCCGAGATCGACGGTGGCGTAGGCGCCCACCGAGCCGGCGTTGGTGTTGTCGGTGGCGCGCGCGCCGACGTAGTGCAGGTTCACGTCGGTGGCGAGGCCCGGCACCGGCCGCACTTCGTATTCGGCGAGCAGGTTGATCGTGTATTTCGGCAGCCCGACGATCTGCTTGCCGTCGGTGGTGGCGTCGCCGGTATCGAACAGCCGCGGGTCGAGCCACGCGATGCCGCCGAACAGCGAGAGATCGCGCGTCAGGTGGCCGTCCAGCATCCATTCCACGCCGAGGTTGCGCTGCTTGCCGCCGGTGCGATAGACGCCGTCGGCCATCGTGTAGGCATAGGGCCGCGTGATGCGGAATGCCGCCAGCGAGGTGTTCCAGTGCGAGAACGCCACCTTGTAGCCGACTTCCCACTGCTTGCTGCGATACGGGTCGAGGATATTGCCGGCGTTGGCCGAGCCGGTGGGCGCCGTGTCGCCCTGCTGCAGGCTGTCCGCGTAGGTGAGGTAGACGCTCTGGTTCGCGGCCGGCTTGAACACCAGGCTCGCGCTGCCGGACAGCCCCTGGTTGGCGGACTCGCTGGTCTGCGTGCCCTTCGCGTTGTCGTTGTGCGTCGACAGCCAGCTCTGGCTGCCGGCCAGCAGCAGCGACCAGCGCGGCGAGAACCGCATGTCGTCGCTGAGCAGCAGTGCTTGCTGCGTGCTCTGCGCGGACTGGTAACGATGCTCGAAATCGGGCGCGCCCGTGACCCAGTACGACTGCGGGTTCGCGAGGTTGCCGCTGCCGAGCGTGGTGGTGCCGCCGGCGACGGGATTGAAGTTGTCCCAGACAAAGCCGCTGGTGCCGATGCCGATGTGATGCTCGACCGGGCCGGTGCGCACGCGGCCGTTCAGGTAGACGAGGTTGCTCGTGATCGTGAAGCGGCTGGCCGTGGCTGTCGAGATCGTGGTGCGGTAGTTGCCGGCGTTGTCGATCAGCGTGTCGGTGGGGCCGGTGCTTTCGCGATCCGCGATCTGGCGCAGCACCGCCGCGTCCAGATGCCAGTCCGGCGAGAAATCATGCTTGAGCCGCAGCGTTCCGGTGGTGGTCGTGTTATCGCTACCACCATTGACCGCGCCATAGGCCGCGTTGGTCGGATCGAGCGCCGACGGGAAATGTACGCCGCTCGCCAGCGCGAAGGTGGGCGGGAAGCCCTTCGTCACGTAGTGATAGCGGCTGAAGTTGGTTTCGATCACCGTTTGCGGCGAGAGATGGAAATCGAGCGCCACGCTCGCGAGCTGGCGGCGCACCGTGCTGTGTTCGGTGTAGCCGCTGCCGGTTTCGTCGAGCAGCGTGAAGCGGTAGCCGATCGCCTTCGACGGCCCGACGCGGTCCGATGCATCGATCTCGCGCAGGAAGCGCGTGCCGCTCGCGTAGCCGAGCGTGACGCGGAACAGGCGCGCGTCGGTCGGGCGCTTCTGCACGTAGTTGAAGGTGCCGGCCGGATTGGCGGGGCCGTACAGCGCGCCGGCCAGGCCGTTCATCACCTCGATGCGGTCGAACTGCTCGAGCGGATAGTCGGTGGTCGAGACCGCGTTGAGCCCGTCGATCCGGCTGTTCTGCACCACGCTGCCCTGGATGCCGCGCGACTGCGGACGGGCGCCGTCGCCCTGCACCGAGGGCAGGTAGCGCAGCGCGTCGGCGATGCTCTTCAGCTGCTGTTCGCGGATCAGGTGTTGCGGGACGACGTTGACCGTGTAGGGCGTGTCCACGCGCTTCATGTCGCCGAGCGGGCCGAGGTTCGCGTTCTCGACGCGCAGCGACTGGCTGGATGGCGCGCGCGCCGTCACGCTGATGGCGGGCATCGCGGTGGCCTGCTGCGCGGAGGGCTTGCCAGGCAGGGTGGCTGCGGCTGGCGTGGCGTCGGTCTTGGCGCCGTCGCTCACGACACCAACGTTGGTGGGCACGCTTTGCGCGACTGCATGATGGCAAAGCACGAACAGCAGGGACGAGGCGAGGGCGAGGTGGCGTGGCTGGCGGTGAGGAAGGGAGGGCATTCGCATGAGCGTCATGAGGGGGGAAGCGGTGGCGCGCGGAAGAACCGCGAGCCGTCGATGTCGATTTGCTCGACGCGTGTGTCGTACAGCGCGCCGATCGCGGTGGCGTCAAGCACCTCGCGCGGCGCGCCGTCGGCGGCGATGCGGCCGCCGTCGAGCACCACCACGCGCGTGGCCGCGTGGCAGGCGTCGTCGGGGCGGTGCGTGGTGTGCAGGATCGCGTGGCCGTCGCTGGCGAGTTCGGCGAGCAGCGCCTGCAGCCGCAACTGATGGCCGTAGTCGAGGCCGGTGAGCGGTTCGTCCATCAGCAGGATCGGCGCACCCTGCGCGAGCGCGCGAGCCAGCAGCACGCGCTGCCGCTCGCCGCCCGACAGGGCGGTGTAGTCGCGATGCGCGAGCGCGGTGATGCGCATTCGTTCGAGCGCCGCGTCGATCGCATCGCGGTCCTCGCCGCGCGGGCGCCGCATCAGCCCCGCGTGCGGCAGGCGGCCGAGCGAGACGATCTGCTCGACCGTGCAGGGCAGCGCCGGCACGTGGTGCTGCGGCACGTAGGCGATGCGGCGCGCGATCTCGCGCCGGCTCAGGCGCGTGAGCGGCACGCCGTCGAGCAGCACGCGGCCCACGGCGGGGCGCGCCACGCCGAGCAGCACACGCAGCAGCGTGCTCTTGCCCGCGCCGTTCACGCCGAGCAGCGCGATGAGTTCGCCGCCGCGCAGTTGCAGGCTCACGCCGTCGAGCACGCGCGCGGCACCGCGCTGGAACACGATGTCCTCGCAGGCGAGCGTCGCGATGGGGGTGGGGGCGCGACTCATCGGGCCAGCCGGCCGCGCTGGCGCACCAGCACGAAGCCGAACGCCGCGGCGCCCGCGATTTCGGTGATCACGCCGAGCGGAATCTCGGAGGCCGTGGCGCTGCGTGCGATGGTGTCGGCCAGGATCAGCACGGTCGCGCCGAGCAGCGCGCTGACCGGCAGCACCGCGCGATTCGAGGCGCCCGCCAGCGCGCGCGCCAGATGCGGCACCAGCAGCCCGACCCAGCCGATCATGCCGCCGAGCGAGACCGTCAGCGCCGTCGCGAGCGTGGCCACCGTGATCACCGCGAGGCGGATGCGCCGGACCGGCACGCCGAGGCTCAGCGCCTCGTCGTCGCTTTGCGACAGCGCGTCGAGCAGCGGCGCAGCCGCGCACAGCAGCGCCGTGCCGATCGCGAGCGGCGGCCCGAGCCGCGCGAGATCGTGCCAGCCCACCTGCGCGAGACTGCCGAGCAGCCAGTAGACGATGGCCGGCAACTGGTCGAGCGGATCGGCCACGTACTTGACGAGCGCGAGCAGCGCCGAGAACAGTGCGTTGCTGACGAGGCCGCCCAGCAGCAGCGCCAGCGTGCCGCCGCCGCCGAGCAGCCAGGCCAGCGCGACGCCGAGCGCCATCGCCGTGCAGCCGGCCGCGAACGCGCAGAGCTGGACCCACCAGAGGTTCGGCACCGCGCCGCCCGTGATGATGCCGAGCGCCGCGCCGAACGCGGCGCCGCTCAGCACGCCGAGCCAGCCCGGCGAGACGAGCGCGTTGCGGAACACCGCCTGATAGGTGGCGCCGCCGCTGGCGAGCGCGGCGCCGGCCAGCGCGGCCGCGAGCAGGCGCGGCAGACGTTCGCCGACGACGATCGCATGCCATTGCGCGAGGGATGCCGCCGAGTGCGGAGCGCCGGCGGTGCCGATGAACGCCCGCGCCACCTGCATCGGCGTGAGCGGGAAGCGGCCGGCGCAGAGCGCGATCAGCGCGGCGATCGCGACGCTGGCGCAGGCGATACCGAACATGCGACGAGGGCGAGCGGGTACGGCGGAGGAGGGCAAGGAGGACGACTGCGTGGCTGGCATCGGCAAGCACGACACGCTGACAGGCAACGCGTATCGGGGTGGAAAGGCAACGTATTCTATGGGATATAGCGAATTGATGCAGTGCGGCATGGTGTGACGTTGAGCGGGAGGCCCGCGATCGTCGCTTGCGCACGCATCGTGTTCGGCAGGTGGACGACAATGCGCATTCGCCAGACAACGCACGACATGGAGACACGATGGAGTTGAACGCGCGCAGTCATGGCGTGGACCTGCTGCGAGGCACGGCGATCCTGCTCGTGCTGATCCTGCATTTCCACCTGACCTATCGGCTGGACGTGCTGCCGTTCGATCTGCCGTGGCTCGCCGATGCGATCCGCGCGGTGGCTCGCAACGGTAACTACGGTGTGACGATGTTCTTTACCGTGTCGGGATACCTGATTACGTCCACGTCGTTGCGCCGGTTTGGTTCGCCAGAAGGGATTCGCTTCGCGACGTTCTACCGTTTCCGCGCCGCAAGGATTTTGCCGTGCCTCCTGCTGGTGCTGGCGATCATGGTCGCGCTCGCTTCATTCGGCATGCGGTCGTTTATCGATAAACCCGGCACCGTGAGCTTGCCGCTGGCCGTGCTGTCGGTGCTGACGTTCTGGCATAACGTGCTGATGGCCAGGGTCGGCTATTTCAATTACGCGATGAATATCCTCTGGTCGCTGTCGGTGGAGGAAGTGTTTTATCTGGGGTTTCCGTTGGTTTTTGTGGGGTTGCGCCGGCCGCGGTATATCGCGTGGGGGTTGCTTGTGCCGATCGTGTTTGCGCCGGTTTATCGGTATTGGCATCGCGATGACGAGATCGTTGCGCTTTATGGATATTGGGCGTGTTTTGATGCGATTGCGATGGGGTGCTGCGTTGCGTTGATGCCGGTGGTGCGGATGCGGCGGGAGTGGCGTTTGGGGTTGCAGGGCGTGGCCATCGGGGCGATGGCGGTGACCTATCTGTGCGGGCCGATCATGCGGCATGTGGTGTGGGGTGTGTCGGTGATGGCGTTGGGGACTGCGGTGCTGCTGGTTTGCTTCAGGATCAGGCAGGAAGAGGTGAGGCGGCAGGAGGCATCGTCATGGGTGCCGCGCGTGATTCGCTGGTTCGGGCGGCGTAGTTATGAGTTGTATCTGTTTCATATCGTCGTGCTCGGTGTGCTGCGTGAGTACCTGACGCGCGAGAGCATTGGCTTGCATGCGAAGCCGCTGTGGCTGGTGGCTTATGTTGCCGTGGCGGCGCTGGTGGCGGGGGGCGTGTTTCGGTGGTTTTCCGAGCCGGTGAATCGGGGGTTGCGGCGGGGTGATGAAAAAAATATGTAACTTATTTATTTTTATGAATTTATAAATACGAAGGGTTTTTGTAATTTTTGATGTGTAAGGATTTTGTATCCGAAGCGCCCAGTGGATCAGAGGCTCATGGGAAGTTTGATTAACAAAAAATAAATGAGGCTCACTAATTCTAATTCATCGTGATGGAGAACGTTTGTCAAAAAATGTTCACTAAATTTTTGCGGTTTTGATGTCATGATAAGTAATTGTTTGTAATGATATGTGCTTGGAAGTCTTGTTATTTTGGTGAATGAGTGGAATGCCTAATTTTAAGAAGGGGTGATTTTGCCAAATGTATGAATAAGTTTCTGTGAGAATTTTAAGGGTTTGCTCAGATTTGTTTGGGGTGTATTTTTATTTAATTTGGTGTTTTGTTAAGTGTCTGGGTGTGGTTTGGATTGATGTTGCGTGTCGGGGGATAAATGCCAATTCGAAAATATGAGAGTGGTAAAGGGGTAAAGTTTGTTGTTTTTTTGTTTTTGATTTCTGGGTGGTTTTCTCAGTATCATCCTGTTTTATTTATTTTTTGTGTGTTGTTTTTTTTGGGATTCGCGATTGTATTTTTTTATTGTCTTGTGTTTCGCCGAGGGTTAATCAAGAGAGGGTGGTGGTGGGTAATGTCGATGGTTTCTATGTTGGTGTGGATGATTCTGATATCGCTGAATAGAAACGATGGGATATTTGATTACCTGGAAGTGCGAAGTGAAATGGCTGAATTTCAGGTGTGTAAAGATGACGGTGTGTCGATTTCGAGCGGTGGGAAATTTTCGATTTGCAAAACTGAGGAATATTGGTGGCGTTCTGGATTTGTACGGTCGATTATCTATGATTCAAGTGGGCAAATTTTGTATTTGAATAAGCGGCAAACTTCGGATTGGAGTGCTGCTACTCTCAAGCTGGGCAACGGATTGGCCAAAGGGGTTGCACCTGATCGAGGGGGATTGTTCGGTATTAGTCCATATGATGCTAGGCATTTGTATGGTAATTACTACATTGTTGATTTCTACAATCCTTCTTAATTTTTGCGGTGAATTTGATAATGAATTCGATTTTTTACGTAAAAAATAATCGCGGTGAAATGGTCGCGGCCCGATTTGTGTCATATAACGGTTCATATGTCAATGACCAAAATTCATTTGTTGCAATAAATACCAAAATATACGATGTGAATGGGAATTTAATAGAAAATGCAAATCCAAATGGATATTTGATTGCTCCGGCTGGCTATAGCATAGATGCGGCACTTTCTGCTGCAAATCAATTGAGTTCGGTTTTTTCGCAAAACACAACATCGCCCATTGAACAGGTAATTGGTATGATGGTGGGCATGTTCATGCCCAATGGTACTCAGGACCAACAGCGAACTTATCCGGAGAGCGACGGCGTGAATCCGGGCGATTTCGTAAGTGCGTTTACTGATGTTGCTTCATTCAATTTTGGATTGATATCTGAATACTCTGGTGTTGGTGAGCGCGCTGCAGTAGTTGGCGGGGGGGCGTTGAATTTACTGCATTGGTTTCTTAATAATGGATATAATTTTTTTGCCCAGCCTTTCACTGACTATAGACGAGGTAGTATCGACATCAGCGGATTATTTGCAAATAATCCACTGAATGTGAATTCGATTTATGCTGGATCTGGTTTGGCCGACCAAATTCTAAAAACTCAACCAAGTGCCGGCGCAACGCCAGGCTCCATACTGGGACTGGTTGTAATTGACAATAGTGCCACTGATCCCGCCTATGGCAATTCAAGTGCAGCGGCCGCGGAGCAATTGGCCGAAGCTGTATACCCAGTGCCAGAAGGAGAATTTCCGGGCGGACCATTGGATTCAGCCTCGGCTCTTCGGTCTCAGCTTCAAAATGTTTTGGGTCAGCAGCTAAGTGGTTTAAATGGTACTATAAAAATATATAAAAATGATGATGGGTCGTTAACTTTGACTGGCGATGCGGGAGAAATTATTTTTATAAAAAATAATTTCTCTGGGGAGCGACTTATTCCTACGGGTGGGGCTGGTGGTTATTCAATAGATAATTTTGATCAAAATGGTAATGTTGTTAACTCTCAAGTTAATAGCTTGTCTATCAACTCTGATGGATCTGCATCGATTAACTTCGTGAGTTCCTCCGGGCAGCCACTTGCTCAATACAACTTTGACACATCTGGTAAAATTGACTCGTCAAGCTATGTCGATGCGTCTGGGAATCTCGTTCCCACGATTTCATATGCTCATAATCCTGATGGAGGTTATTCTGCCACTTTTGCTGACGGCTCTAGCATTACTGTCTCCGGTAATGGCGAGGCTCAGTTGCAGAGTGGCAGTGATGTTGCCGGTCTTTCTGAAGCGTTTGCGATTGCCGCCGGAGGCAACTCCGGTTCGCTGTTGATTGGCGGTCAGTCGGTTTTGAGCTTCAGCTCGATCTCCGGGATCGACGTCAATGCGGGCGGCATCACGATCAGTTCCACCGATGCCCAATCGGGAGCGAACGGCACGTTCTCGCTCGACAGCAATGGCGCTTCATTCAGCGAACAGAATGCCGACGGCTCCATCTCGGCTTCGTGGTCAGGACAATCCTTTGGTTCGCTGACGTTGTCCAGCTGGACACAGAACGGCGTGACCTATAGCAATGGCGACGTCATTTCGTCCGCGATCGCCGCGATCAACACGAACGCCGCACAACAGACCGCATCGGGAGAGACGGCGATCTCCGCGGCTTACGGCAATGATCTTGGCCTGATCGCTACCAATAACGCATCCGGGCTGGCCTCCGATATCTCCGTGCTGGTGGGGCTGGATGGTGCGCTGACGGACGACGTTTCCGCGCTGAGCTATCTCAGCGAGCGTATCGCCAACGGCTATGTTTCCGACAAGTACGTTGCGGATTTCATTGGCCCCGCGCCTGGCTCCACGTTTTCGCTCGACTCGGTTCTGGCGCTGAACACGTTCGATGCCGGCCTGGCAGCGGTGCTGTCCCGTATCGCGATCTCCGCCGAATTGCGGAATATCTCCACGCATAACTGGAATATCTCGGTCCAGGTCGAGGGCTTCGGCGACTCCGGTTCGAGTCCTGACTCCGACCCCGACTCCAAGTCCAAATCCGGCTTCAACTTCAATGTTCCGACGCAGACTCCATCTGTTCCCCAGCTGTCGTATCCACTCGTGCTCGATCTGGACGGCAAGGGCATCAACCTCGTCCAGGCATCGCAAAGCAATACGACGTTCGACATCAACGATACCGGCACACGTCAACAGGTAGGCTGGGTTGGCGCGACCAACGGCATCCTGGTCTTCGACCAGAACCACAACGGCACGATCGACAACGCGAGCGAATGGTTCGGCCAGAAGTTCTCGGTCGACGGCACCACGCCCGCTAGCAGTCAGACCGGTTTTCAGGCACTGGCGAAGCTTGCGGCGGCGGGCGCCACAAGCTTCTCGGAAGCCACCTCGCTCGTCGATCCGACCACCGGCAAGACCTATTTCGACGAAGTTCAGGTGTGGGTCGACAGCAACCAGAATGGCGTGACCGATGCAGGCGAACTTCATTCGCTATCCGATCTGGGCATCACGTCGATCAGCCTGCAGCCGACCCAGGTCGACCAGTACGTCGGCACCAATTCGGTGGCCAGCACGGCTTCGTACACGCTCGCCGATGGCACCACGCGCACCATCGACGACGTCGGCCTGGCTACGACCAGCGCCGGCACAAGCGGTGGTTCGGTTGCGATGTCCGCCGCTGGCGCGCTGTCGGTGGCCGCCTTCGTGAGCAAGGGTTATGCGGCGACGGGCGCGGGGCAGGCCAGCGCCATCGCAAGCGGACTGCAGGGCGTTTCCGTCGGCTTCTCCAGTCAGATCGCCGCCATTCAGCGTTGGTACAACACGAACCGGATCATGGGCGCGGGCAACGGCTCGACTATCGGCCCGACCGCCGGCGTTCCGGACGAAATCTCGGCCTATGGGTCGAGCCCGGTCGCCGGCGCGGTGCCGTGGTCGGGCGGCGGCTACGTCACGCACAGCACGGCGCCGACCGACACGGTCAACGTCCTGAACGGCATCACGGCACTGGCGCCGGTGGCGATCAATACCGCCAACGCCGTTGCGAGCGGTGCCAGCTCGATCATGTCGGCCCAGGTGGCTGCCGAGCACGCAGACATCACCGGCACGGCCAGCGACGTCAGTGCGGCGCAGGCGGCTGCCCAAAGCGCGAACACGGCATGGGGCACGGCCATCGCGGACTATCTGAACGCGTCGGCCCAGGTCGACGTGATGTCCCAGGAACTCTCGAACGTGACGAGCGAGCTCACGGCCCTGGTGCCGGTGAACTACGAAGCGACGGGTAACCTGGCGAACGGCTACAGCTACTTCTCCTCTGGCGACGCGCAATTCGCGTCCGACACGTTCGCCGGCTTCGTCGCGGGGCAAAGCAGCTTCGCGGCATTGAAGGACGGCCTGGACCGCACGCTGGGCGCGATCGCGCAGACGGGGGACTTCGAGCAGATCTTCGTCGGCAAGTCGAACGCCACGACCACGCTAGGGGCCGGTCAGGATGCGTTCCTCGCGGCCGGCGGCAACGAGATCGTCGTCGATGGCGCGGGGCAGGACACGATCCTGCTCAATCCCGATTCGGGCAATCTCACGGTCTGGGGTTTCAAGACCGGGATGAACGGCGACCAGCTGCAGTTCCTGGACGTCGGATCGAGCATCACGCTGTCGAGCGACGGCGGCACCGGCACCTACATCCGTTACGGCAACAATCAATCGGTCGATCTGGTGGGCGTAGATGCAAGTTCGCTCGATCTGTTCAACAACATCACCGGCGTGAGCACGGTGTCGTATGCCGGGATGGCGCAGGCCGGCACGCGCAATACGGCCGGCACGCGCGTCTACGACGGACAGGTTCATGTCACCGGCGTGATCGCATCGAATGCGGGCGATACGTTGAGCGGCGATTCGGCGGCCACGACGCTGACGGGCGGCGCGGGCAACGATACGTTCAAGGTGGAAGGCAACGGCTACGTCGTCAATGGCGCCGGCGGCACGAACACGGTGTCATACGGCGATGTTCCGTTCGGCGTGTCGGTCAACCTCCAGTCCGGCACCGACAATCTCGGCACGACGCTGTTCGCGATCCAGAACGTCGACGGCACGAGCTACGACGACACCATCACCGGCGACACCAACAACAACGTCCTCGACGGCAAGGGCGGTAACGACACGCTGATCGGCGGCGGCGGCAACGACACCTATGTGTTCGACGCAGGCTACGGCAGCGTGACGATCGAGAACGGCCTCGCTCCGAACGGCATCCCGAGCAGCGAATTGCTGTTTGGCGCCGGCATCGACGCGAACGACCTCTGGTTCACCCGTTCCGGTAGCGACCTGCTGATCCGGATGCTCGGCACGGACAACCAGGTGACGGTCAAGGGCTGGTTCTCGAGCGCGTGGCAGCAGCTGGCCTCGATCTCGCTCTCGGACGGCCTGCAGGTTTCCGCGCAGACGGTCGCGACGATCGTGAAGCTGCAGTCGCTCTATGCCGCCACCGACCCGGGCTTCGATCCGGCCACGGCCCAGGCGATGCCGGGCGGCATCGATCTGAGCGGTTATTTCGTACCTCTCTCGAATCCGACCACGGTCCCGACCGCGACCAACGTTGCGCTCGCAACCGAACATCTGTACACGAGCGGAGTCGCGGCGCAGGGCGCGAACCTGGCCGGCTCGGCGGCAACCCAGATCAACAATCCGGTCGGCAGCGCCTGGAGCGCGAACGTCTACGCGGACAACCTCGCCTACGGTTCGAAGGCGTTGCCCGCGCCCTACGGAGCCGGGCAGAACTACGCGTACCAGTACACCATCACGGGTTCGTCGCAACTGTATGTGGCGCTGAGCACGCAGCCGTGGGGGCAGTACGCACCCGGTACGAATTTCAGTACCACGCCGCAAGGTGTCACGGCCTATCAGCAGATCTATGCGCTGACGCCATCGACCTTCTACGTCAAGGCCACGACTTCGGTGTCGCCGTCCAGTTCGAGCAATCCCGATTCGAGTCTGGTGTTCGCCAGCGATCCGAACGTGATGGTCAACGTGATCAATGCGGTCACCGAAGCGGTCGATCTGGCCACGACCGGCGCAACGCTGGCCCAGGCCATATCGACCGCCGACACGGCACGGCAGACGGCGCTTGGCTCGGCGGTCGCCGCCAACTCGGCCGGTGCCGCGTTCGGCTCCCAGCTCGCCGTACAGGCGCGCGCCGATGCCACGACCGCCGAAGCCGATCTGGCCGCGGCGCTCGCGCAATGGGCGCCGGTGCAGAGCAATCTGGTGACGGCGGAGGGCGTGCTCGCGTCGAGCCAGGCCGCGCTCAACGGGATTCTGCCTGCCACGCAGGTCAGCACGCAACAAAGAACCGGCTACGGCCTCTCCGGTCCGAGTACCGTCACGGTCACCTACACCACCACCTACAGCTTCTACACCGCCACCGACCAGGCCGAGTTCAACGCCTTGCAATCGGCCGTGAGCAATGCCCAGAGCGCGGTGGGCGAGGCCGATTTCCTGATGCTCAACACGCTGCAGTCCGCCTTGCAGGATTTCGGCTCCTATGGGCGCGTGCAGGTTGGCGGTACCTCGGCGAGCATCGGTGCCGATGACGGCGGCGACCTGCTGATCGCGGCGGGCGGCGGCTATCACACGGTCACGGGCGGCGCCGGGCGCGACACGTTCGTGTTCGGCGGCTGGAACGACACGTCGTCGGCCACGGTGCAGAACTTCGCGACGGGCACGCAAGGCGATCGCCTGCTGTTGATCCCCGCGCAGAATCGCACCGTCTATCTGACCGACAGCGGCGGCACCACGGACGCCAGCTTCTTCGTGAACGGCGGCGGCGTGGACACGGTCGCGCTGGCCGGCGTCTCGCTCGGTGCGCTGTCGCTCTACGACAACTTCAACGGCGTGGACACGGCAAGCTTCGCGAACGAGTCGCATGGCGTGTCGATCGATCTGGCCACGGTCACGCCGCGTTCGTATGACGGCTCGACGCACATCCGCAATCTCGTCGGCAGCAACTACGGCGATACGCTGACCGGCGACGAACAGGACAACGTCATCACCGGCGGCGCCGGCAACGACGTGCTGTCCGGCGGCGCCGGCAACAACACGCTCGACGGCGGCGGCGGCAACAACACGGTCTCCTACGCCGGCAGCCCGGGCGGCGTGACGGTCGACCTGACGGCCGGCACGGCATCGAACGGCTACGGCGGCACCGATACGCTGAGCCGCATCCAGAACGTGATCGGCTCGGGCGGCAACGACACGATGTTCGGCGACGCTAACAACAACGTGCTCGACGGCAACGGCGGCAACGACGTGCTGGTCGGCGGCGGCGGCAACGATACCTATGTGTTCGACGCCGGCTACGGGCAGGACGTCATCGTCAACGGCGTTGCCGGCAACGCCGGACCGAGCGGACAACTGACGCTCGGCGCGGGGCTGTCGGCGGCCAACCTGCGGTTCGTGCAATCGGGCAACGACCTCGTCATCGAAGTGCTGGGCACCACGGAGCAGGTGACGGTGCAGGGCTGGTTCCAGGCCGGCGCGAGCTACCGTCAGCTGGCGACGATCGCGCTGGCCGACGGCACCACGCTCAGCACGACCGACGTCAACGGTCTGGTGGCAGAGGGCCACGACTGGACGCCGCTGTCCACGCCATCCGCATCGACGTCGCCGACGCTTGCTGGCCGCTACGTGTACGTGCGCAAGAACGATGGCGCGAGCGTGGGCCTCGTGACCTCGGAGATCCAGGTGTGGGGGGCGGACGGTTCGGACCTTGCGCTCGGCAAGGCAGTCACGTCGAGCACGAGCTGGGGCGACAGCACGACGGCGGCGAACGTGGTGAACGGTTCGACGAGCGCGTCGGGCGGCATCTTCGCGAGCGCGAGCGCGGACGGCTGGGTCGAGGTGGATCTGGGCAGCGTGCAGACGATTGCCGGCATCGACGTGTGGGGCCGCGATGATGGCTCCGAGGAAATGAACGGCAACTACACCGTCTACGTGTCGAATCAGGATCTGGCGGGGTTGAACACGGCGCAGATCCAGGCCACGCCGGGTGTCCGGGCGTATCAGGAGAACCAGCAAGGGCCGATGGACGTGAAGGTCGGCGCGTGGCAATCGCCGTCGACGGAGGTGCAGACGACCGGCCGCTATGTGTACGTGCGCAAGAACGACGGCGCGAGCACGGGGCTCGTGACCGCGGAGATCCAGGTGTGGGGCGCCGGTGGCGTGGACCTCGCGCTCGGCAAGACCGTTACCTCCAGCAGCAGTTGGTCGAGCGACACCACGGCGGCGAACGCGATCAACGGCGTGACGAGCGCGTCGGGCGGCCTGTTCGCGAGCGCGAGCGTGGATGGCTGGATCGAGATCGATCTGGGCAGCGTGCAGGCCATCGATGGCGTCGACGTGTGGGGGCGCGACGACGGCGCGTTCGAGATGAACGGCGATTACACCGTCTACGTGTCGAATCAGGATCTGGCCGGGCTCGATGCGAGCCAGATCCAGGCATCGGTCCCGAACGTCCAGCGGTTCCAGCAGAACGACCAGGGGCCGACCGACGTGGCCGTATCGTCGTGGCAAGCGCCGACGGGGCTGGCCGCCACGGCTGGTCGCTACGTGTACGTGCGCAAGAACGACGGCGCGAGCACGGGCCTCGTGACTTCGGAGATCCAGGTGTGGGGCGCGGATGGTTCGGATCTCGCGCTTGGCAAGACGGTTACGTCGAGCACGAGCTGGGGCGACAGCACGACGGCGGCGAACGCGGTGAACGGCTCGACGAGCGCGTCGGGCGGCATCTTTGCGAGCGCGAGCGTGGACGGCTGGATCGAAGTGGATCTGGGCAGCGTGCAGACGATCGACGGCGTCGACGTGTGGGGCCGCGACGACGGTTCGCTGGACATGAACGGCAATTACACGGTCTATGTCTCGAACCAGGATCTGGCGGGGCTGAGTGCCGCTCAGGCGCAGGCCACGGCGGGCGTCAAGCAGTTCCAGCAGAACCAGCAGGGGGCGCTGGATACGGCGGCGACGTCGTGGCAGACGCCGGCCACGGCCGCCACCACGCTGGGCCGCTACGTGTACGTGCGCAAGAACGACGGCGCGAGCACGGGCCTCGCGACCTCGGAGATCCAGGTGTGGGGCACGGACGGTTCGGACCTCGCGCTGGGCAAGACGGTCACGTCGAGCACGAGCTGGGGCGACAGCACGACGGCGGCGAACGTGGTGAACGGCTCGACGAGCGCGTCGGGCGGCATCTTCGCGAGCGCGAGCGTGGATGGCTGGGTCGAGATCGATCTGGGCAGCGCGCAGACGATCGCGGGCATCGACGTGTGGGGCCGCGATGACGGCGCGCTGGACATGAACGGCGACTACACGGTGTTCGTCTCGAACCAGGACATGGCCGGGCTCGATGCCAATCAGATCCAGTCGATCTCGGGCGCGAAGGCGTTCCAGCAGAACCAGCAGGGGCCGCTGGACGTGTCGGTGACGTCGTGGCAGCCAGCGGCGGGCAGCCTGGTGCAGGCGATGGCGGCGTTTTCCTCGTCGTCGGCCGGGGCGACGGATACGACGTTCGTGCCGCAGACGACGCAATCCTCGATGCTGGCCGCCAGCATGCAATGACGGTCGGGTAGCGGAACACCCCGCCCGCGAGCTGTCTCGCGGGCGGTTTTATCTTGGCGAGGACACGCTTCAAGTATTCCAGCAATTTGCCGTTATCCTTGCCGTGCGAGTTTCACACGGGCCATGTTCCTGTGTGGCATGCGGTCGACCGATTCAAGATCCTGTTGACGGTCGATGCATGACGGGGCCACGCGCGGCACGGCGAAACTTCCTGCGGCAGAGAGACGAGGGCGCCGAACGAGTAGCGATCGGGCAATGCCCGATGCCGGCCCACCGGCCGTGTCGGGAGCGACACTTTTACGAGAGCGGGTTTTAAAAACGAAACGGCTGGGGAGCGCGGACACGCTTCGGAAACCGGCCTGGCCACGGATTCGACCTATGACAATGCCATCCACGATGGTCGCCGCGCCGCGCATCCGGCAGACATTCTCTTTCGCGATTCCACCCAACTGTCCGGCGGGCATGTCATACCCACTCATCCGAGCGATCCGGCATCAATGAACGACAACGGCACCCTCCAACGCGACAGGTCATCCGGCCAACAGCACAGCCAACAACGCCGCAAGCAGCGACCCCTGCCTTCACGCGCTCGCCCTGATCGAGATGATTGCGGAACTAAGAATGCGCCCCATTCCGCAATCTGGCCCACCAGATCGATTGCTTGCATTCTCGCTGGCCAGATGATAGGGCTATGAGCGGCCCGGTGGTAGTCGCATGTTTCAAGCATTCATTGTTTCGAGGGCGATCTCGGCAAACGATCCGGAGGACCGGTTAAGAAAAATTCACTGGACAGGACATGCGCAATCAGTGGTAATACGAGTGCAATGTAGGATTTACTATCGAACATTAATAATCACCAACAAAATCCCAACATATTGCCGTCGATTTCATATCGTCCCGGGGGCGGACGGTGATGCACGATCGACGATCGAGCGGCATCAATCGGCGCTCTGTATTTCCTGCAGGCCGCTATCCCACAGAAAACCAGCCGCAGGAGGACCATTTACTCAACGGTGCGATTCGATGGCGTTCGAGCCCACACTTGCAACCGTCTCGGCGGCATCGGCCCTGACCGCCTAACCGCGCAGATCCGGGTAAGTTGCACGTAGATATATGGAGCGCGACTTTGTTAGTCGCTAGTGTTACCCGAGTCAGCGCGGCATCGACGCCCGTGTCGCCCGTCGCAGGGTGAAAAGAGCGAGCGCATCAGCCGGAATCGCCGGGGCGTTGAACGGGCGTGCGCCCGATTCGCGGCTGGTTCGCGGGAGTCGGCAAATTCCGTGTTCGTTTTGAGCGACGCTGCAATATTCATGTTGCTGTACCGTTCCTGGCCACATGTGTCATCTTCTCTCGATTCGAAGATGAGCCGTGTTAGCCGCTTCAGGAGAACCCCGATTTGATGTCGATGAATGAAGCGCCGGCTCGCCTTGTCGAAATTTGAGGTATATGGCGAGGCACGAAGTTGCCGGTAGAAAGAATGAATAAACGCCAATAAGCCAAATGAAAATTTTTCCACAATGCGAGATGTATGTTGACGGCGAAGAGCTATATAGCGTTCAGGGAGTTTGTCAGACAGCAGCTCCATTCGTAGTCCGTAGCGCAAGTCGTGCTGGCAACATGCCAGACATCCGAAATTCAAGACACAAATTCCGTTCTAGAGCCATCAGCAGTGCCTACTAAGCTGAGATCGAAGTTGCAAAGTCGAAATTTATGAAATTGAAATTATTAAGGCATAGATACTTTATGGGGAAAAAATTTTTTATAGCTATTTTTGGGATTATTTTTTTGATGATTCCCTTAATTGACCGGGCGGATGTTGTTAAGATCAGCAAGCCAGATAGTTTTCGTGATTGCGACGATTGTTCGGAGATGGTGATCATCCCATCCGGGAATTTTATGATGGGGGCATCAGAATCTGAACTTAATGGGCAAAAATACGCCAACTTAAAACGCCAATTTGAGACCCCTGTGCATGAGGTAAGAGTTAAATCATTTTCCATCGGACGTTTTGATGTAACCCGCGCGCAGTTTTCAGTATTTTCAAATGAAACAGGGTTCGATGGGGAAGGATGTACGATCTACAAGAACGGACGATGGAAATTCGACCCCGATGCGGATTGGGAGAGGCCTGGATTTGCCCAAACCGATAGAGATCCTGTCGTGTGTGTTTCGTGGGACGATGCTCAAAGCTACATCGCGTGGTTGAATCGAAAAACTGGAAAAGCAAGCAAACGTCACTATCGATTGCCCACAGAAGAAGAATGGGAGTTTGCAGCCCGTGCAGGCAGCTCCACTCCGATGTATTGGGGTTCCAGCAGGCAAGAGCAATGCAAATATGCGAATGCGCGTGACGCATCCGCTCGTGTATTAGACCCTGATGCAGATACAGTTGCTTGCGATGACGGCTATGTTTGGACTTCGCCTGTCGGATCATTTCTCCCTAATGCATGGGGTTTATACGACATGCTTGGGAATGCGATCCAGTGGGTTAGTAATTGTATGAAAATCGGATACCAAATTCCTTCATCTTCATCGGAGAATTCTCCGGATGTATGTAGAGATAGGGCCCAGCGAGGTGCCAGCTGGGCCTCTGCACCTATAGGAGTGAGATCTGCCAATCGGACCGGAGCCCTTCATGATTCACGGAGTTCTACGGATGGTTTTCGGCTGGCAGCTGGTTCGTGATTTTTATGTTAAGGATAATTGAATGTCCGGAATAATTGTTATCCAAACGGGAGCAAATGCGGCGGCGGCAATTGGTGCCTGGAATAGCCTTGCATTGACGCTAAAAAGTTACGCAGGTGGCGATGCCACTCAAGATGATGTACAACAGGCAGCTACAAGCTCAGCTCGCAGTTCCGGCGCGAGCAGCTCGACACGCTGGACAAGGCCAACCAGCAGCTGGCGCAAAGCCGCAACGACGAAACCAAGGCCGATACGCGGCAGAAGCTGCTGAGCCTGAGCTCGCCGGTGGCGGGCACGGTCCAGCAGCTGAAGGTCCATACGCTGGGCGGGCTTGCCACGGCCGCCTCGCCCGTGATGGAGATCGTGCCGGACGACAGCCTCGAGGTAGAGGCTGACATCGAGAACAAGGACATTGGTTTCGTGAAGGCGGGGCAGGAGGCGGTGGTCAAGGTCGAGGCGTTCCCGTATACGCGCTACGGCTTCCTGCACGGCACGGTGGAGACGGTCTCGAACGACGCCGTGTCCGATCGCCGGCGCGGCCTGACGTTTCCGGTGCGGATCCGGCTGGCGACCAACCGGATCCGCGCCAACGACACCTGGATCAACCTCACGCCCGGCATGTCGGTAACCGCCGAGATCAAGACCGGCAAGCGCAGCGTGGCGCATTACTTCCTCGATCCGGTGATCGAGACTGGCCAGGAGAGCCTGCGTGAACGTTGATTGTCTCAAGCCGCGCGCGCTGCCGCGCGTGGTATGCACCATGCTGCTCGCGGCCGGCCTGCTGTTCGTGGCCGCCCCGAGCCAGGCCTTCGACCCGTTGCGTACCGAATCGATGGTGCCGGCCACGCCGTCCGGCGACCTGCTCGGCGAGGGCGCGGCGGTCTGCAGCTTCGGTGAACTGCCCGAGCCGCTGCGCCTGCAGGACGCCGTCGAGCGCGCGCTCTGCCGTCACCCGAAAACGCGCGAGGCCTGGGCCAACGTGAAGATCCAGGCCGCGGCGGTGGGCCAGGGGCGCGCCGCGTACCTGCCGACGCTGAACGGCAACTGGCAGGGCACGCACAACGTCGCGAACAATCACGTTACCGGCCTGCCGCAGTTCGATTCCGACTACAACAGCCGGATCCAGAACGCCAGCGTGACGCTGAGCTGGGTGCTCTACGATTTCGGCGGGCGCTCGGCCGCGCTGCGCAACGCCACCGAACTGCTGGCGGCGGCCCGCGCCAACCAGCAGGTGGCGCTGCAGACGGTGTTCGCGACGGTCGCCAAGGACTACTACGCCGCACAAGCGGCGCAGGGCGCGCTGGCCGCCGCGCGCGAGGTCGAACAGACCGCGCAGGGCAGCGCCGATGCCGCCACGGCCCGCGTCGATCGCGGCGTCGCGGCGATCAGCGACCAGCTGCAGGCGCAGACCGCGCACGGCGAGGCGCTGGTGAGCCGCACCAAGGCGGAAAGCGACTGGGCCAGCGCGATCGGCACGCTCGCCTCGGACATGGATCTCGACCCGGCGACCCCGCTGGTGCTGCCCGACGTGGCCGACGGCGTGCAGCCCGACCACGAGTTCGGCGACTCGGTGGCGACCCTGATCGAGGACGCGCAGCGCCGCTATCCCGGCATCGCGGCGGCGCAGGCGCAACTGGAGGCCGCGCGCGCCAAGACCGACCAGATCCGCGCCGAGGGCCTGCCGAAGCTGAACCTGGTCGCCCAGTACAACTTCAACAACCAGCCCACCACGCTGCAGCTCGGTTTCCCGGTGTTTCCGGCCACCCACCGCGAGTGGTATCTGGGGTTCCAGCTGACGATCCCGTTCTTCGAGGGCTTCGCGCGCACCTACCAGGTGAGGCAGGCGCAGGCGCAGACCGAACTGCAGGCCGACACGCTGGCCGAGGCGCGCCAGCAGCTCGGGCTCGACGTCTGGAACGGCTATCAGGCGCTGCGCAGCGCCACCTCGAACCTGCGCAACAGCGCCAGCCTGCTCGCGCTCGCGCAGCAGTCCTACGCGGCGGCCGAGCACCGCTACCAGATCGGCGTGGGCAGCATCCTGGAACTGCTCAACACGCAATCGGCGCTCGCCAACGCGAAGAAACAGCGGATCCAGGCGCTCACGGACTGGCGTTCGGCACGGCTGCAACTGGCCTCGAAGCTGGGCCGGCTCGACATGGACAGCCTATCGAGCGCGATGCGCTGAGCGTCGACGGGCGGCGCCCGCCGCCCGTCGATGGTCCCACCTGCGCTAGCCGGCTGTCCTCCGGTGCGAGCCCGAGTCGAGTTGGAGCCCGAGCCCGATTCGCTGCCGATAGCCGCAAAACGCCTCAGCGCCCCCCGTCTCGTGGTGAGCTTCGCCCCCTGCACCCCCCGTTACACCACCCTCGGCGGGCCGGTCCAGCCCCGATTGATCGAATCCCTCAGTTTTTTGATCGAATCCCTCATTTCATCTAAAGATAGTTAAGCACTTGCCGTATACCCGTAGTGCATGGTGCTCAAATATTAGATATTCAGGAAAAAATCGATGAATGGGGTAGGGGTGAAGGCGGCGTTCACGCTGCAGGCGCGCATTGCGCTGACGATGGGTTTTCTCGCCGTGCTGATGGTCGCGATCGGGGTGCTGGGCTTGCTGGGAACGAGCCGGGCGAATCGCGCCAACCAGGACACCTACAAGAACAAGCTGACCGCCGCGACCAACATCGGCAACGCCGAAATCTACATCGCCCGCACGCGCCTCGTGCTCGACCGTCTGGCGCTGCACCCCGAGGACCCGAAGGCGCAGGAGCAGATCGACCGCGCCACCGGCTTCTTCGCGAAGTCCGACGAATGGTGGCAGACCTTCGTCAAGCAGCCGCACGAACCGAACGAGGCCGACCTGATCGGCGACGCCACCGAGCGCCGCAAGGCCATGCGTGACGCGGTGTCGTCGTTCGTCGACGCGATCCGCGCCAGCGACACCGCCAAGGTGGACCGCATCGCGATGACCGAGCTTTCCGCGCTCTACAGCCAGATGAGCGCGGCCAACGACAAGGTCAAGCAGGCGCTCTACACCAACGCGAAGAACAACTACGAAGCGTCCGAATCGAGCTTTCGCGTCTATTTCAGCGTGTCGGTCGTGATGATCGTGATCGGCGTGATCGCCTCGGTGCTCAGCTGGCTGTCGCTGCGCCGCGCGATCATGGCGCCGCTCAACGACGCGCTCTCGCACTTCGAGGCGATCGCCGCGGGCCACCTGAACCGCCGCATCGACGCGCACCGCAACGACGAGATGGGCCTGTTGCTGCGCGGCGTGGCCGAAATGCAGACCAGCCTCGCACGCACCGTGCGCGAGGTGCGTACCAGCACCGAATCGATCGCCACGGCCACCCAGCAGATCGCCTCGGGCACCATGGACCTGTCGGTGCGTACCGAGGAGCAGGCCGCCTCGCTCGAGGAAACCGCGGCGAGCATGAGCGAGCTGACGGCCACCGTGAAGCAGAACGCCGAAAGCGCCCGCACGGCGCGTTCGCTCGCGGACAACGCCTCCAACGTGGCCGCGCGCGGCAATGATGTGGTCGAGCGCGTTATCGGTACCATGGGCGGCATCGATCAAAGCTCGCGCAAGATCTCCGATATCACCGGTATCATCGAGGGCATCGCCTTCCAGACCAACATTCTGGCGCTGAACGCGGCCGTGGAAGCGGCGCGCGCCGGCGAGCAGGGCCGTGGCTTCGCGGTGGTGGCGAGCGAGGTGCGTTCGCTCGCGCAGCGTTCGTCGGTGGCGGCCAAGGAGATCAAGGAGCTGATCTCCGCGTCGGTGCAGACGGTGGCCGAGGGCAGCGAGCTGGTGGCCGACGCGGGCCAGACGATGCAGGAAGTGCTGCGCTCGGTGCGCGACCTGACCACGCTGATGAACGAGATCGCGGCGGCCGCCGAACAGCAGCGCATGGGCATCGAGCAGGTCGACACGGCGGTCAGCCAGATGGACTCGATCACCCAGCAGAACGCGGCGCTCGTCGAGCAGGCCACGGCCGCGGCGCAGGCGCTCAGCGAGCAGTCCACGCGCATGCGCGGCCACGTCGAGACGTTCCAGCTCGCCTGAGCGGCTTGAGCGGGACCCATCGAGCAGTTCCGGGTAGTTCCGGGTATTTCCGGGCAGGCGCCCCCGCCGGGGGCCTGCCGGGTGCAACGGCGGCGTGCCTGCGCGGCACGCCGGCACGCCATTCCAATCCAATCCCCACGACAACTTTCAATCATGACAGAAGCGAAAGATCGCAGCCGGCGGAGCTTTCTCAAGGGCTCCATCGCGATTGCACCGATAGCCGTTGTCGGTATCTCGGGTGCCGTAGCGAACCAGGGCCAGCCGGCCGTCGCGCGCGGCATGCCGCCCGCCGACCAGCCCACCGCCAGCCAGTACACGCCCGGCTATTTCACGCCGGAGGAATGGGCCTTCATCAACGCGGCCTGTGACACGCTGATCCCGAAGGACGACGTCGGGCCCGGCGCGGTGGAGCTCGGCGTGCCGCAATACATCGACCGCCAGATGCTAACGCCCTACGGCGACGCGACGCGCTGGTACATGCAGGGGCCGTTCCTGCCGGCCGGTCCCGAGTTCGGCTACCAGGCCAAGCTCACGCCGAAGGAGCAGTACCGGATCGGCATCCGCGCGATCAACGCCTACACGCGCGCGCATTTCAACGGCAAGGCCTTCGCCGACTTCACGGCCGCGCAGCGCACCGCCTTCTTCAAGGGCATCGAGTCGGGCGAGGTCAAGACCGACGACTTCAACTTCAAGACCTTCCTCGGCCACTTCCTGCTCGTCAACGTGATGGAAGGCTACTTCGGCGACCCGTCCTACGGCGGCAACAAGGACATGGCCGCCTGGAAGATGATCGGCTACCCCGGCGTGCGCGCCGATTACCTGGAGTTCGTGGGTGAGGCCAAGCCTTATCCGTATGGTCCGGTCAGCCTCTACGGCAAGCGAGGATAAGCATGGCAAGCATCAAGAAAAAGCCGGTCGACGCGGTGATCGTCGGCTTCGGCTGGACCGGCGCGATCATGGCGATCGAACTGGCGAACGCAGGGCTCAACGTGGTCGCGCTCGAACGCGGCGACGCACGCGAGACGGTGCCCGATTTCGCGTATCCGCAGATCGTCGACGAGATCAAGTACTCGGCGCGCCAGGCGCTGCTGCAGAACCTCGCGAAGACCACCGTCACGAACCGCCACACCAAGGACCAGACGGCCGTGCCGTACCGCCAGATCGGCTCGTTCAAGCCGGGCGAGGGCGTGGGCGGCGCGGGTTCGCACTGGTCGGGCGTGCAGTCGCGCGTGATGCCCGACGAACTGCGCTACAAGAGCCACATCACCGAGCGCTACGGCGCGAAGTTCATCCCGGAAGGCATGAACCTGCAGGACTGGGGCGTGACCTATGACGAACTGGAGCCGTCGTTCGACCGCTTCGAGCGCGTCTGCGGCACCTCGGGCAAGGGCGGCAACCTGAACGGCAAGCCGCTCGACGGCGGCAACCCGTTCGAAGGCCGCCGTTCGGGCGACTACCCGCTGCCGCCGCTGGCCGACCATCCCACCGGCAAGCTGTTCGCGGCCGCCGCACGCAGGCTCGGCTACAAGCCGTTCGCGCTGCCGGCCGGCAACGCGTCGGGGCCGTACACCAACGAATACGGCTGCCAGCTCGGGCCGTGCAACTTCTGCGGCTTCTGCAGCGACTACGGCTGCCTGAACTACTCGAAGGCCTCGCCGCAGACGGCGATCATCCCGGCGCTGCTGCGCAAGCCGAATTTCGAGCTGCGCGTGAACTCGCACGTCGTCAAGGTCAACACCGACGCGAGCGGCAAGCGCGCGACCGGCGTGACCTACATCGACGCGCAGGGCAACGAGGTCGAGCAGCCGGCCGAGATGGTGGTGCTGGCCGCGTTCCAGCTGCACAACGTCCATCTGATGCTGCTCTCGAAGATCGGCCAGCCGTTCAACCCGGACACCAACGAGGGCGTGGTCGGCCGCAACTTCTGCTACCAGCTGCTCAACAGCGTGAACATGTTCTTCGACAAGGACGTGTACATCAACCAGTTCATGGGCGCGGGCGGCGGCGGCCAGGCGATCGAGGAATTCAACGCCGACAACTTCGACCACTCGCAGCTCGGCTTCATCGGCGGCGGCATCATCTGGGGCCGCCAGACCGGCAACGGCCCGGTGCGCGGCATCCCGCTGCCGAAGGGCACGCCGAAATGGGGCACCGAGTGGAAGCAGGCCGCGAAGGACAACTTCCTCCACACCGGCCGCATCGAGTCGCAGTGCAGCAACATGGCCTACCGCAACTGCTTCCTCGACCTCGATCCGAACTACCGCGACGCCTACGGCTCGCCGCTGCTGCGCCTCACGCTCGACTGGCAGGACAACGACCTGCGCGCCTCGGAATACGTGGCCGGCAAGATGATGGAGATCGGCCACGCGATGAACCCGAAGTCGATCTCGGGACGCATCATCAAGCCGGGCACCCACTGGGACACGCGCGCCTACCAGAGCACGCACATCAGCGGCGGCACGGCGATGGGCGCGGATCCGAAGACGAGCGTGGTCAACAAGTACCTGCAGAGCTGGGACGTGCCCAACCTGTTCGTGCTCGGCGCCAACGTGTTCGCGCACGGCATCGGCTACAACCCGACGGGCCTGGTGGGCGGTCTCGCCTACTGGGCGGCGAGCAACATCCGCTCGCAATACCTGAAGAACCCCGGCGCCGCGATGGTGCAGGTCTGAGGCGGCAACGATCATGCGAAAACTGGTAACTGGAATCGTGGCCGCCGGGGTGGTGGCCGTGGGAGCGTTGTGGGCGTTCGCGTCCGTGACGCCGGATGTCAAGCTCGACGCCTCGGTGGCAAACCGCAAGGGCGATGCCGTGCATGGCGCGTATCTGGCGCGCGCCGGCGACTGCATCGCGTGCCACACGACCAAGGGCGGCACGCCGTTCGCGGGCGGCCTGCCGTTCGCGACGCCGGTGGGCACGATCTATTCGACGAACATCACCGCCGACCGCGAACACGGCATCGGCGGCTACACGTTCGACGAATTCGTGCTCGCGATGCGCGAGGGCGTGGGCAAGGGCGGCAAGCGGCTCTATCCGGCCATGCCGTTCACCTCGTATGCGAAGGTGTCGGACGCGGACCTGCAGGATCTGTACGCGTACCTGACCACGCAGGTGCCGGCCTCGCCGCAGGCGAACCGCGCCTCCGACATCGTGTGGCCGCTCAGCGTGCGCTGGCCGCTCGCCTACTGGAGTCGCGCGTTCCATGACGACACGCGCTTCGTGGCCGATCCGGCCCAAAGTGTGGAGTGGAATCGCGGCGCCTACCTGGTGCAGGGCCTCGCGCACTGCAGCACCTGCCATACGCCGCGTGGCGCGGCGTTCCAGGAGCTCGACGTGAGCGGCAAGAGCGACTTGTACCTGTCCGGTTCGTCGCTCGACCATACCGCGCCGATCAACCTGCGCTCGTCGGCGGGTGGCGGCCTCGAGGCGTGGTCGGTGGACGACGTGGTCGCTTCGCTGAAGACCGGTCGCAATCCGCATTCGGCCGTGTCCGGGCCGATGGGCGAGGTGGTCGAGAACAGCACGCAGTACCTCAGCGATGCCGACCTCAAGGCGATTGCCGTGTACGTGAAGAGCCTTGGCGCGCCGCCGCAGGCACCGAGCTTCCATGCCGACGACGGCACGCTGCAGGACATCCTCGCCGGCAAGGCCACGAGCCGCGGCGCGCAGGTGTATCTCGACAGCTGCTCGGCATGCCACCGCATGAACGGGCGCGGTGCCTCGGGCGTGTTCCCGTCGCTGGTCGACAATCCGGTGGTGGCGCAGGCCAACCCGGATTCGCTGATCGGCGTGATCCTCGCGGGCTCGCGCCTGCCCTCGACGCAGGCGGCGCCGTCGCCGCTCGCGATGCCGCCGTTCGGCTGGCGCTATGACGACGAGGACGTCGCGCAGCTGGCGACGTTCGTGCGCTCGAGCTGGGGCAATCACGGCCCGGCCGTCACGGCGAAGCAGGTCGCCGCCGTGCGCGCGAAGGTGGGGGGCTGAGGGCGGCCGCCCGAGGCTTGATGCCTGAGACCTGACATCGGTGTCGATGCCGATGTCGGTGTCGTGAAGCGGCCCGCGTCCGGCTGGATGCGGGCCGCTTTTTTATCCGTGGTGTGGTGGCATGGTGATCTGGTGGGCGAGCGCGACGGGTGTTGCCGGTGCTTTCGCCGCGTCGCTCCGTATATCTGCCGCGCGATGGCGTGGTGATGTGGCTGGCGATGGCGATGGATGCCACCGGCGATTTCGCGTCACGGTTTCGTTCCTGCCACGTTGCCCGGCCTTGCCGTCGATCGCCATCAAGCGGGGCCGTGGCCGTCGTCAGCCCTGCGGTGGCAAGTCATCGGGCGACTCGATCGCCGCCTGCATGCCGGACAGCTTCAGCGAGGTTTCCTGATATTCGCGCTCCGGATCCGACTCGGCGACGATCCCGCATCCCGCGAACAGCCGGCAGGTGTTCGCCATGATCAGCGCGCAGCGCAAGGCGACGCAGAAGTCGCCGTTGCCGTGCGCGTCGATCCAGCCGAACGGGCTCGCGTACCAGCCGCGATCGAAGCCTTCGTGTTCGCGCAGCCAGGCGAGCGCGGCGGCGCGCGGGTGGCCGGCCACGGCCGGCGTCGGATGCAGCGCGGCCACCAGCGCGAGCGGCGTCGTGCCGGCGCCGAGCGTCGCGCGGATCGGCGTGCTCAGATGCTGCAGGCGCGGCAGCAGCTGCAGCGCCGGCCGGTCCGGCAGCTGCAGGTCGTGCGTATGCGGTTCGAGCGCGGCGACGATCGCCTCGACGACGATCGCATGCTCGAGCCGCTCCTTGCGGTCGGCCATCAGTTCGGCGCCGAGCGCGCGATCGCGGTCCGGGTCGGCATCGCGGCGCGTCGTGCCCGCCAGCGCCTGGGTATGGACGACGCGCTCGTGGACGCGCACGAGCCGCTCCGGCGTCGCGCCGACGAAGCCGCCGCCGCCGCGCCGCACGGCGAACAGCTGCGCATTCGCGTCGCGCCGGCGCAGCCGTGCCAGCAGCGGCGCGATCGCCACCGGCGCCGGATAGCGCCGCAGCACGTCGCGTGCGAGCACCACCTTGCTGAACGCGCCGCGGCCAATCGCGTCGATCGCGTCCCGCACCTTGCGCTTCCAGACGCCGGCGTCGAGCGTCACTGTGTCGAGCGCGCCCGATGCGGCGCCAACGCAAGCCGACGCCGCTACCGGCATTGCGTGATCGAGCCGGTGGATCCACGCCTCGTACCGGCGTGCGACCGCCGCGCCGTCGTCGTCCGGCGCGGCCACATGCTGGCAGACCAGCCAATAGTCGCCGCGCTCGCGCACGATCGACAGCCGCGGCAGCATCATGCTCGCGTCGGCAAAGGCTTGCCAATGCGCCTGCCGCGCGCCCGCCGGATCGAAGCGAAAGCCGCCGACGAGGCGCGGCGGCTGATCGCCGCAAACGATGCCGGTGCGGACCAGTTCCCGCCAGCGCGTGTCGATCTGCGCGAAGCGCGCGTCGCCGTGGCCCGACAGTTCCAGCGCGCAATCCCAGCCGAACAGCGCGAACGACGGCGTGACCGTCTCGTGGAAGGCCCACGGCGTGACGCCGTCGTCCCAGCGCCCGATCAGCGTGGGCAGGTCCAGCGGCTTCAGCGGGAACGACACCGAGGCGAGCACCGACGCGCCGCTCGCCGCGGCATGACGCACGGCGCGCATGAACGCGCCGGCCAGCATGTCGCCGAAGGTGTCGGCGAGCGGGGCGCCGAGTGCCTCGGCCAGTGTCTCGCCCGGCGTGGTAGCGGGCGTGCTCATTCGAGCCCTCGCTGCTGCCGCCAGAAGCGCGTCTGCTGTTCGATATACCAATCAATGATCTGCGCAAACAGCGTTTCGACGAAGCCGCCGTCGAGCCCGGCGCGCTCCGCCCAGACGCGCCGCGCCGGCAGCATCGCCGCGACGCGTTCCGGCGCCGCGATGCTGTCCTGGCTCGGCTTGAAGCGCGAGGCCGTCAGCACGTAGCGCATGCGCTGGCCGAGCGCCGCGATGATGTCGGCGTCGAGGCGGTCGATCGCCTCGCGAACCTCGTCGAGATTCGCGCAGTCGTCCGGCTGTTTCATGGCAACTCCTTGGGAGCGGAAAGGGTGAGATCGATCTGCCGGGTCAGCCAGGCGACCAGGGCCGGATACTGCTGCTTCAGATAGAAGTGACCGCCCTCGAACGCGGCCCACCGCGATGCGCCGCGCGTGACCTGCTGCCAGGCGAGCGCTTCGTGGCGATCGACCTCGGTGTCGTCGAGCGGCAGCACGATGTCGAGCGGCGTGTCCAGCAGGGTGGGCCGCGGGCATCGGTAGGTTTCGATCGCCTGGTAGTCGCGGCGGATCATCGGCAGGTAGACCGCGCGCAGTTCGGCGTCCTCGAACAGCGCCCGGCTGTCCGGCGAGAGCCGCGTGATGTCGGCCAGCAGCGCCTGGTCTGACTGGCGGTGCAGATCGGTGCGGCGCTGCTGGTGCGGCGCCGGGTGGCCGGAGACGAACACGCGTAGCGGCGGGCGGCCGGCGCGTTCGAGCCGCACGGCGACTTCATAGGCGAGCACGGCGCCGAGGCTGTGCCCGAACAGCACGAGCGGCCGGTCGGTGTAATGGCGCAGGGCCTCGGCGACGGGGTCGGCGAGCGCCTCGATCGTCGCGGCGCCCGGTTCGCCGAAGCGATCCTCGCGCCCCGGGTACTGCACGGCGAGCAGGTCGAGCTCCCCGCGCAGATGGCCGCGCCAGTTGCGGAAAAATCCCGCGCTGCCGCCCGCGTGCGGCAGGCCGACGATGCGCGCGCGCGGGCCGGGCGACAGCTGCAGTTCGCGAATCCAGCGTGCGTGCGGCGCCGCGCTCATCGGCCGGCCTCGTCGAGTTCGCGCCGCAGCGCCTCGCGCAGCGATTGCTTGCTGGTCTTGCCGATGCCAGTTTCCGGGAAGCGCGCGACGAATTCGATCCGGTCGGGAACCTTGAACGCGGCCAGGCCGCAGGCGCGCAGATGCTGCTTGAGCTGCATCGAGGTGGGCGCGGGCGGGCGCGCCACCACGAACGCGCAGGTCTGCTCGCCGAGCAGCGCATCGGGCCGCGCGACCACGGCCGCGTCGTGGACCCGAGGATGCGTGAGCAGCAGGTTTTCCAGTTCCTCGGCCGAGACTTTTTCGCCGCCCCGGTTGATCTGATCCTTGTCCCGGCCCTCGACGACCAGATAGCCATCGTCCGTCTGCGATACGAGGTCGCCGCTGCGATAGAAGCCGTCCGCCGTGAACGCCGCCGCATCGTGTTCGGCACGTCGGTAGTAGCCGCGGATCGTGTATGGGCCACGCACCTGCAGCTCGCCGATCTGGCCGGGCGCGACCGGCTTGCCGCGCGCATCGACGATGCGGATTTCATCGGCCTCCGACACCGGGCGCCCCTGCGTGTCGTGGATGCGCTCGGGCGGATCGTCGAGCCGCGTGCAGCAGACGAGCCCTTCCGCCATGCCGAACACCTGCTGCAGCCGGCAGCCGAGCGTGGGCGCGACACGTTCGGCCGCATGCCGCATCAGGCGTGCGCCGCCTACCTGGAGCAGGCACAGGCTCGACAGGTCGGCGTGAAGGCGGTCCTGCGCGTCAAGCCAGACCAGCGCCAGCGGCGGCACCAGCGCCGTATGCGTGACGCGCTCGCGCGCGATCAGCGCGAAGCAGGTGTCGGGGTCGGCGCGCCCGGTTGTCACCACGCATCCGCCGTGCAGCAGCGTGCCGATCACGCCGGGGCAGCAGAGCGTGAAGTTGTGCGCCATCGGCAATACCGCCAGATAGACCGTGTCGGAGTCGACGGCGCTCGCCGCCGAGCAGGCGCGCACGTTGTACAGGTATTCGTCGTGGCGGCGCGGGATCAGCTTGGGCGTGCCGGTCGTGCCGCCCGAGAGCTGGAAGCAGGCGACGTCGCCGGCGCGCGCGTCGCAGGCGTCGCGCGCGGGAGCGTCGTACAACGTATCGAATGCGACGAAGCCGGCCGCCGCACCGCTCATCACCACGTGCTCCAGTGCCGGGCACGTCGCGCGCAGCGCCTCGGCCAGCGGGCGGCAGTCGAAGTTGTCGAGTTGGTCGGCGCCCAGGTACGCGCGTGCGCCGGCGAAGCGGCAAAGTGCCTCGATTTCATGTTGCCGGTGCGCGGGCAGCGCCAGCACCGGCACCACGCCGAGCTGGAACAGCGCGAAGCAGGTCTCGATGAAGCGCAGGCCGTTCGGCAGATGGACGACGACGATGTCGCCGCGCCGCAGGCCGAGCCGGTGCAGGCCGCCGGCGAGACGCCGGACGCGCTCGAGCAGTTCGCGAAAACGATGGCGGCGCGCGTCGCCGTCGACGATCGCGATGGCTTCGGGCGTGCGCCGGGCCTGTTCGCGCAGCGCCTCGAAAAAAGTGATGTCCTGCCAGTAGCCGGCGTCGCGATAGCGCCGAATGAAGGCGGCCGGCCAGTTCGGGCAGCCGGATGGAGAGGCAGCGGACGAAACGATGTCGCAGCGGGAGGGAAGCATGAGTTCGGCCAAGGTTCGACGTTGTTTTCAAATGATAATGAGAGTCATTATTGTTTGTTGGCATGACGCTTTCAACGGACCTTCTTTTGATTCCCCGGCTTTTTCATTTGATCCGGTACCAGGCGCGGCTTCGATCCGTCGTTCGATGCGAATCGGGCGGCGGCCCGCGGCACTTCCTCCGTGGCTTGACGTCCGGCGCTGTCACGCGGCAGTGCTTGGCGCACCGATGACACAACTTTGATGACCTCGATCCCGTTCGTCCCGTCCCGAATCGATCCGGCGCCGTTGCCCGGCAGCCGTCCCGACCTCATGCATGTCGATGCCGGCATGACGCTGCTCAGCGGTACCGTCGCTACCGAGAGCCCCGGCTGGCACGAAGGGCCGCTCGAGCAGGGGCTCAAGCTGGTGCTCGTGCAAAGCGGGCGGCTGTGCTGCCGCGTGCCGGGCCAGCCCGAACATTGCGTGAGCGGGCCGAGCCTGTGCCTCATCGTCAACGACGCCGGGCCCACCACCGAGCAGCTTTATTGCCGCGACGCGCCGCTGCGCTACACGATCGTGCAGTTCGGCATCGAGACGCTCGGGCAGGATGCCGGCCTGCTGCCGGCGCATCCGCGCCCGGCGGCGGGCGGGCCGCGCATGATGAGCTGCCCGGCATCGAAGGCCTTGCAGGCGCTGGCCGTGCAGATCGCGACCTGCCAGTTCGAGGGCGCCGTGCGTGCCTATTACCTGAAGGGCAAGGCGCTCGAGCTGATGGCGCTCGGCGCGCAGCTGATGGCGACGCGGCGCGCGCCGCTGCCGGCCGGCGTGCGGGTCACGTCGTCGGACGTCGAGCGGATTCACGCGGCGAGCGAGATCCTCACGCACGACCTGGAGCGCCCGCCGACGCTCGACGCGCTGGCGACGCGGGTGGGCCTGAATCCGCGCAAGCTGACGGCCGGGTTTCGCAAGGTGTTCGGCACCAGCGTTCACGCCTATCTTCAGGAATGCAGATTGAAGAAGGCGCACGGCATGCTCTGCGACGAAGATTCGAACGTATCGACCGTCGCGTACCGGGTGGGCTACAGCCCGGCGCATTTTTCGGTCGCGTTTCGCAAGCGCTACGGCGTCTCGCCGAGAGAGATCCGCGCGTCGTTGAGCGCGCGTGACGAGCTTGGCGGGGGACGCCCTGGAATCGAAAGCAACACACCGGCAGCCTAAAGCAATCGATGCGGGGCATGAGAGCGGATGCGATAGATTTTCATCTGTCATTGCCGCTGTTTTCCAGGCGGAGACATTCATGCCGATCTCATGCGAGGGGCTCCGATGCGCGCATCCGTTGTCGATTCACAGCTCTCGGGAAAGCTGTCCCGCCGATGGTTCGTCGAGCGGTTGGTTGAGTTGCTGGGCGAGTCGTTCGACGACATCACGGCGCTCGACGACAACGAAAACCTGCTCGGCTGCGGGCTCGATTCGATCCGGCTGATGTCACTGCTGGCGAGCATCAACCGCGCGGGTCATGCGCTGACGTTTGTCGATCTGGCGCGCAATCCCAGCCTGGCGGCCTGGCGCGAGTTAGTCGCCAAGGCACCCGCGCGGGGCGGCGAAGTAGAGGCACGCGAAGCGGAGGCGCGAGATGACCGGGAGAACGCGGGACGCAACACGGATATCGTCGTGGACATCCATGCGCCGTTCGAGCTGTCGGCCGTGCAGCAGGCTTATTGGCTTGGCCGTGGCGATGAGCAGGTGCTCGGCAACGTCGCCTGCCACATCTTCATCGAATTCAGCAGCCGCGCGATCGATGCGGAGCGGCTCGAAGCGGCATGCCGGCTGGTGCGCCGACGTCATCCGATGTTGCGCGCGCGCTTCGAGGCGGGGCGGCAGCAGATCGTCGACGAACCGGACGTGCCGGTGTTCGATCATCGAGACTGGCGCGGCGACACGCCCGAGGCGGCCGAGGCGGCGTGGGCCGAGTTGCTGGCGCGGCGGTCGCACGAACGTCTCGCGGTCGAGCATGGCCAGGTTTTCCTGGCGGGACTGGCGGCGATGCCCGACGGCAGCGACCGGGTGTGGCTGAGCCTCGACTTGCTGGCGGCCGACGTCGACAGCGTGCGGCTCGTAATGAAGGAAATCGGGCTCGCCTATGCCGATCCGGCCTCGCTGCCGGCCGAGCCGTCGACCTCGTTTCCTGCCTATCTCGCGCGGCGCGAACGCCGGTCCCGGGCGGCTCGCGACGCGGCGCGCGCATACTGGCTCGAACGGCTGCCACAGCTGTCCGGCGCCCCGATGCTGCCGCTCTCCTGCGCGCCCGAAACCATCCGCGCGCCGCGCTTCGTGCGCCGCGCGTTCACGCTCAGTCATTCCGAACTCGAACGGTTGGGGCAAGCGGCAGCGCGGCATGGGGTGACGCTTTCCTCGGTGTTCGGCAGCGCGTTCTCGCTCGTGCTTGCGCGCTGGAGCGCGCAGGACGCGTTTCTGTTGAATGTCCCGCTGTTCGACCGGCATGGCGACGAAGCCGATCTCGCCGCGATGGTCGCCGATTTCACGACGCTGTTGCTGGTCGAGTGCCGGGTCGAGCCGGCGGCCTGTTTCGTCGACGCCGTGCGCCGCTTCCAGCTCGACATGCACGATGCGATCGCGCATGCCGCGTATCCGGCGCTCGAAGTCCTGCGCGATGCACGCCGGGTGGGCATGCCGCGCGCCGCGCCCGTGGTGTTTTCCAATAACCTCGGCAGCGGCACGTTCGTTCCTGACGAGTTCCGGCGCATCTTCGGCGATCTGCACGACATGATTTCGCAGACGCCCCAGGTATGGCTCGATCACCAGTTGTACCGCGTGACGGATGGCGCGCTGCTGGCGTGGGACAGCGTGGACGGCCTGTTCGCGCCGGGCGTGATCGATGCGATGTTCGGCGCGTATCTGGAATTGGTGCAGGGGTTGTGCGATCGCGACTGGCAATCCCCGGCCGTGCTGCCGTTGCCGCTTGATCAGCAGCGCCGGCGGGACGCGGCGAATTCGGTCGCGTTTTCATCGGTGCCGCGCACGCTGCATCACGATGCGTTTCGGCAGGCGCAACGCCAGCCCGACGCGATCGCGCTGCGCCATGGCGAGCGTGTCGTCACGCGGGGCGAGCTGGCCGCCCGCGCGCTCGCGATCGCGGGCGGGCTGAAGGCGGCGGGCGTCGGCCTGGGTGACGCGGTGGAAATCAGCCTGCCGCGCGGCCCGGGGCAGATCGCGTCGGCCCTCGGCGTACTCGCGCTGGGCGCCTGCTACGTCCCGCTCGACATTGGGCAGCCGGTCGCGCGCAAGGCCCTGATCGAGCGGGCCGCCGGTGTAAAGGCCGTGATCGGCGCGACGGCGGCCATCGACGGATTGTGCTGTCTCGACATCGCGCGGCTGAGCGAGGCCGATCCGCTGCCCGCGCCGCTCGCCGTCTCGCCCCGGCACACCGCTTACGTGATCTATACGTCCGGATCGACGGGCATGCCGAAAGGCGTGGAGATGTCGCACGGCGCGGCGATGCACACGGTCGACGCCGTCGCGCGCTGCGTCGGCTTGACGGCCGATGACCGGCTGCTCGCGGTATCCGCGCTCGATTTCGATCTGTCGGTATTCGACCTGTTCGGCGTGCTCGGGGCGGGCGGCAGCCTGGTGATACCGGAGCAGGACGAGGCGCGCGATGCGCGGCGCTGGATCGAATTGCTGGCACGCCACGCGGTGACGGTCTGGAACTCGGCGCCCGCGCTGCTCGAGATGGCGCTGGCCGCGCATCGCGCGGGAGATGGCTTCTGCGGCGTGCGCGCCGTGTTGCTGTCGGGCGACTGGATCGGCATCGACTTGCCGGCGCGGCTGCGCGCCCATGCCGGCACTCACTGCGCCGTGTATGCACTGGGTGGCGCGACAGAGGCCGGCATCTGGTCGAATCTCCAGACCGTCGGTACGACCGTGCCCCGCTATTGGCGCTCGATTCCTTACGGCGCGCCGTTGCCGGGGCAGGCCTATCGCGTGGTGGACGGCCACGGCCACGACATCCCCGATCACGTCGTGGGCGAGCTGCTGATCGGCGGCGGCAGCCTCGCGCGCGGATATCGCAACGATCCCGAGCTGACGGCGCGCCGCTTCGAATCGACGCCGCACGGTCGCTGGTATCACACCGGCGATCGCGGGCGTTACTGGTCGGACGGCACGCTGGAATTGCTGGGCCGCACCGACCAGCAGGTCAAGATCCGGGGGTATCGGGTCGAACTCGGTGAAATCGAAGCGGCGCTGGCCGAACATCCGGACGTCGAGAGCGCTTGCGCAGCCGTGTCGCAGGGCGAGATCGCGCGCGTGATCGCTACGCTCGTGCCGGCCGCCGCGCAGCCGCAGGACGGCGGCGCGCAGGCCGCCGAGATTGCGCCGGCCAGCCTGCCCGACACCGCCGTTGCCGAGGTCGCCGTGACTGGGTTCGTGTTGACGGAACTGCTGGCTCGACCCGAGCCCGCGGTGCCGGCCGCGCTGCGCGCGCGCTGGAGTGCCTGGCTGGCCGACGCGCGCGCGACGGCACCGATGGCGCCGATGACGCTTGACGATGCGCTGTCGCGGCTGGGCTGGTCGCGCGAAGCGCTGGCCGGCCTTGTTCCGGCGCTGCTCGACCTGATCGGCGACGCCGCCGGTGCGCAGCGCTTGCTGCTCGACGCGCGGCTCGCCCCTCAGTCGATGGCGCTGCAACTGCCGGGCGGCCGGCTCGCGATCACGCAGATCGGCCGCGCGCTGGCCCGGCAGATCGCGGCGGGTAAACCGTCGAGCGTGGCCGTGCTCGATGTTCGCGGAGGTCAGATGCTCACGCCAGGTTTGGCCATGCTTGACGATCCAGGCGTGCGAACCACCTTGTTCGATCCTTCGGCCGGGCTGCTGCGTGAGGCGGCGGCCCGCTTCACGCGGTCCACGCCCGTGCTGCAACCATTGGAGGGCGGCCTCCTGCCGCTGCGCCATCTCGGACAGTTCGATTGCGTCGTCAGCTTCGCCGCCGCCCATACTCATGACAGTCTCGACGACCTGTTCTGGCAAAGCGCCATGCTGCTGGCCGAAGGCGGCTGCCTGATGCTGGCGGACCTGATGCGCGATTCGCCGCTGCGTCAGATCAGTGCCGGCTTGTTCTCCGAGGCGGCGCCGCGCTTTGCCTCGTGGGGCGAGGTGTCAGCGGCGGCGCAGCGCCACGGCTTCGCGCTGGCGCCCGACAGCTGGCACGACCCGGCATTCCTCATGATCGTCGCGCAGGCCGGCGGGACGAAGCTGACCGAGCCGCGGCTCGCCGAATGGTTGCGCGACCGGCTGCCCGAAGCCATGCGGCCCGAGCCGATCTGGTGCCGGCGGTGCTGGCCGCTCAACGCGAACGGCAAGATCGACCGGCGCGCGATCTCCGACGCGATGTGGCGCGCGGGCGATGAATCGCGTTCGTCGAGCACGGCCTTCGTTCCGGCCAACGAGCGGGAAGTCTCGCTGCTGACGTGCTGGGAGCAGGCTCTCGGACACCCCAATAACGCGAGGGAGGCCAGCTTCTTTTCGCTCGGTGGCGACAGCCTGCTCGCCACGCGCTTCATCGCCCGACTGCACGAGCGGCTCGGGGTGCGAATTGGCATGGCCGAGTTCTACCAGCGGCCAACGCTGTCAGGCCTGGCGGCCAGGCTGGCCGCTTCTGCCGAATCCGGCCCGGACGGCGCGGGGCTGGAAGAGGGCGTGCTATGAATCTCGAAGACGTGCTTGAGCTGTGTCGCGAGCGGCAGATCGAACTCTGGAGCGAAGGCGGCCGATTGCACTACCGCGCGCCGGCCGGCTCGCTCGATACGGCGCTGGCCGAGACGATCCGGAGCCGACGGCGCGCGCTGATCGATTTTCTTTCCGAGGACGCCTGGCAGCCGGACCCCGCGAAGGCCTACGAGCGGTTTGCCCTGACGCCGGTGCAGGCCGCCTATGTGCTGGGCCGCAATCCCGCGTTCGAATTCGGCGGCCACGCCTGCCATCTCTACGTCGAGTATCCGCTGCCGGCTTCGCTCGATATCGCGCGCTTCGAGGCAGCCTGGAACGCCTGCGTCGCGCGGCATCCGATGCTGCGCGCCATCGTCGAGGGTAGCGCCTGGCAGCGCGTATTGCCGGACGTGCCATGGCAATCGCTGGTTCTGCATGAACTGCGCGAGGCCGATGATGCCTGCTTCGCGGCCCATCTGGCCGCCGTGCGAAACCGGCTCGATCATGCGGTCCACGCGCTTGACCGCTGGCCGGTGATACGGCCGGAGCTGAGCTTCGGCCGGGCACGCACAGTCCTGCACATGTCGGTGGATTTCACGCTGATCGATTACGCGAGTCTGCAATTGCTGTTGAGCGAATGGCGCCACCGCTACGACGAGCCGCATTGGAAGCCGGATGTGCTTGACGTCACGTTCCGCGACTACGTCGTCAACGAGGCGCGCGCCCGCGACCGCAGCCGGCATGCGCAGGACCGGGCATGGTGGCTGGCACGCCTAGATGCGTTGCCGGGGCGCCCCGATCTGCCGGTCGTGCCGGCGCCGGCTACGCCGGCGTCGCCGCGTTTCACGCATCTTCATGCGCGGCTCGGCGACGGCCCTTGGGGTGCGCTGTGCGCGATGGCGAGCCACCACGGCCTGAGTCCGGCGAGCGTCGCGCTGGCGGCGTTCGCGGAGGTCATCGGGCGCTGGAGCCAGACGCCCCCGTTCTGCCTGAATCTCACGGTACTGAATCGTCCCGACGTGCATCCGCGCATCGGCGAAGTTCTTGGCGATTTCACGGCGTTGAGCCTGCTCGCCGTGGATGTCGCGCAAGGCTGCGACTTCACCGAACGCGCGCGGCGCATCGGGGCGCAGATGTTCGACGATCTCGAGCATCGCGGTTTCACCGGGATCGACGTGATGCGCGAGCTGGCCCGTCGGCGCGGCAAGGGCGCCGATCTGATGCCGGTCGTGTTCACGAGCGGGATCGGCAGTGTCGGACGGTTGCTAGAAGGCCAAGGCGCGCGGCTCGACCGACCGCTCGAGATGATCAGCCAGACGCCGCAGGTCTGGCTCGACTGTCAGGTCACCGATCAGTTCGGCGGTCTCGAAATCGGCTGGGACGTGCGCGAGGCGCTGTTTCCGGCCGGCATGCCCGAGGCGATGTTCGATGCGTTCGTGGCGCTGCTCGGGCGCCTAGCAAGCGACGATTCATGGTGGACGCGGCGCGGCGATCTGGTGCTGCCTACGGTGGCCGAAGCCGAGCCGCCACCGGTGCCGACGAAGCCCGACGCGCATCTGGCCGCCGGTTTCGCGGCCCGGGCGCTGTCCACGCCGGAAGCGACGGCGATCATCGATCAGGCCGGTTCCCACAGCTATCGCTCGATCGTGCAGCGGGCGGCTGCGCTGCGCGACGTGCTCGAACGGGCCGGCGTCGGTGCGGGAGACCGGGTGGCCGTATTGTTGCCGAAAGGCGTCGGGCAGGCCGTGGCCGTGCTCGGTATCGTGCAGGCCGGCGCCGCCTACGTGCCGATCGACGTGCGTCAGCCGGCGTCGCGGCGGCGGGCGATCCTGGACAGTGCACAGGTGCGGGCGGTCGTGGCCGACACGACGCAGGCCTACGATGCGGGAGCCGCCGTGCGTATCGACCTCGATCATGTTCTCGACCGGCTCGGTTCGGCTCCCGGCTGGCTGCTCCGTGCCGCGTGCGTCGGCGGCGGCGATGCCCTGGCTTACATCATCTACACGTCGGGTTCCACCGGCGAGCCCAAGGGCGTGATGCTGAGCCACACGGCCGTCTGCAATACGCTCGACCACATCAACCGCCGCCACGAAATCGGCCCCGACGACGTGGTACTGGGCCTCGCGGAGCTGAGTTTCGACCTGTCCGTCTACGACCTGTTCGGCGCGACGGCACGGGGCGCCTGCGTCGTGCTGCCCGATCCGACACGCCATAGCGATCCGTCGCATTGGGCCGACTTGATGGTGTGCCACGGCGTGACCGTGTGGAACTCGGTGCCCGCGCAAGGGCAGATGCTGATCGATTATCTGGACAGCGAGCCGGATCGGCGCGTGCCCGGGCCGCGTTGCGTGCTGTGGTCGGGCGACTGGATTCCGGTGAGCTTGCCGCTGCGCTGGTGGCGACGCTGGCCGCAGAGCGATCTGTTCAGTCTGGGCGGTGCGACCGAGGCGGCGATCTGGTCGATCGAGCACCGGATTCGACGCGAGGACACACAGCTTGCGAGCATCCCCTACGGCCGGGCGCTGACGGGGCAGACCGTCGAAGTCCTCGATGCGCTCGGCCGTCGCTGTCCGGCCGAGGTACGCGGCGAAATTTATATTGGCGGCGTGGGGCTGGCTGACGGCTACCTGAACGATCCGGAGCGGACCGCCGAGCGTTTCGTTCGCGATGCGGCCGGCCGGCGGCGCTATCGTACCGGCGACCTCGGGCGCTATCGGGCCGATGGCTCGATCGAATTCCTCGGCCGTCAGGACGATCAGGTCAAGATTCGCGGCTATCGCATCGAACTGGCCGAGATCGACGCGGCGCTGAGTGCCCATCCGCTCGTGAGCGCCGCCGCTACCGTCGTACTCGGTGACACGCAGCAGCGGCACCTGAACAGCTTTGTCACGCTCGGCGGCGCGGAACCCGAACGCGGTGACCATGCTGAAGCGCTGAACGACGTGGCCGACCGCGTGTCCGCGGCGTGGGCCTCCGAGGCTTGGCCGACGTTGTCGCGGATACGCGAGTCGGTGGCCCGGCTCGAGGCGGCCTGCGTGGCCTCGCTCGCGGCCTGGATCGGCGAGATGCGCGAGCCCGTCGATTTTCCGGCACTCTCCACACGGCTCGCCGTGCCTGCCGAGCGGCAGCACCTGTTGCGCCATTGGCTCGCGCTGCTGCAGGGCCATGGATATCTGGAGGCGCTGCCTTCGGGTGCGTGGCAGTCGCGCCCCGACGCGCCGACGGCCGAGGCCGACGTGCGTTGGGACCGCTTCGCGAGCGACGCTGCGGTCAGTCTCTGGCCGCCGGACCTGATCGATTATTTTCGTCGCAGCGCGGCGTGCCTCGGCGAGCAGCTGGGCGAGCGCATCTCGCCCGCCGCGCTGATGTTCCCGCAAGGGACGACGCATATCGCGGAGGCGATGTACAGCACGGGACTGCATGCGCAGGCGCTGCATCGCGGCATGGCCGAAGCGGTGCGTCGCATCGTCGAGCGCGAGCCGCAGCGGGTCTGGCGCGTACTCGAGATCGGCGCTGGCACCGCGGCGGCGACGCGTGTGATCGTCGACGCACTGGCCCCGCTGGTGCAGGCGGGCATCGGCATCGACTATCTGTTCACCGACGTGTCGAGCTATTTTCTGGCCGCGGCGCGTGAACGCTTCGCCGGCTGCCCCTGGGTGCGCTTCGCGCGTTTCGACATGAACGTCCGCTCCGAGGAGCAGGGCATCGCTCCGCATTCCATCGACCTTTTGATCAGCTCCGGCGCGCTCAACAACGCGCGGGATACGGTCGCGCTGCTCAACGGCATGCGCGAGATGTCGGGGGCTGACGCGTGGTGGGTGATTCAGGAACTGACCTGCGAGCACCCGGAAATCAGTGTCAGCCAGGCGCTGATGATGGAGTCGCCCGACGATGCGCGCGCCGGGCTCGGGCAGCTGTTCGTCCATCGCGAATCCTGGCTGGCCTGGCTGCAACGCGAAGCAGCGGATTGCGCGACGGGCTGTACCGGGCCGGACGATCCGCTGCGCGCGCTCGGCTACGAGGTCTTTGTCGCGCGCGTGAAGGCTGGCGCGGCACGGATCGCGCCCGACGAGCTGCAGGCGTTCGTGGCGCAACGTCTGCCCGCCTACATGCTGCCTGCGCGGATCGACGTGCTGGAGCGACTGCCGACCACCGCCAACGGCAAGATCGACCGCCGCCGTCTCGGGGCGATCGCGTCGATTCAAGCGCCGCCGGCCGTGACTCGCGCCGTCGTACATGCTGTCGCCGCGGATGCCCTCGAAGCGCGCCTGATCGCGCTATGGGAAGCCGTGCTCGATATCCAGGGCATCACGGTCGATCAGGATTTCTTCGCCGCGGGCGGCGATTCGCTGCTGATTGCCCAGCTGATCGGGCGTTTGCGCGCAGACGAGCCGTTGGCACGCGCCCATTCGTTTGATCGACTGTTGCGTTGCGCGCTGAACCGGCCGACCCCGGCGGCCGTCGCCGCCTTTCTGCGCGACAGCGACGCTGCGGGGAGTGCGCAGGCCGCGCGACTCGAAACAGCAGACACGAAGGAGGCGGAGCAAGACGGAGCCAGTGAGGGCGAGCCCGCGCGCCTCATCGCCAGTCCGCCGGCGCGGCACTGGCGCCGCGTGGAGCCGATCCGCATCGCGGCGGGGGAAGGCGTGCCGCGCGTGCTGGTCCACGAAGGGCTCGGCACGCTGCACGCCTATCGGCGCGTCATGCCGGCCCTCTCGGCACTCGGGCCGCTGCTCGGCTTCGCCATGGAGGACACCGACGACTATCTCGCGATTCCGGCACGCCATGTGAACGCGACGCTCGGCGCGCGCTATGCCCGCGCCCTCGCGCGCGAAGGCGTGGCTGAGGTCGACCTGCTCGGCTATTGCTCGGGCGGCCTGATCGCGATCGAGATGGCGAAAGCCTTGCTGCAACTCGGCGTGGCGGTGCGCTCGCTCGATATCGTGTCGAGTTATCGCATTCCGTATCTGATCGAGGACGAGCGGCTGATCCTGTTCAACTACGCGAAGACACTCGGCCTGCCGGTCGAGCCATTCGGCTATCCGCCCGTCGATCTGCTGGCCGATGCGTTGGAGCAGGCGTTGAAGACCGACGGCACGCGTCTGGCGGCGGGCGCTATCGAGGCACAGCTCGGGATGTTCGGCGACACCTGCCCGCCGCTCGACGCCGTGCGTATCGGCGTGCTGCGCGCGGCAGCCGGGTTGCAGCCGGACGGCGCGCAAGATGGGTTGCAGGACGGGCCGCTCGTCGCGCAGCGCGAGCCGTTTTACCGGTTGTTCGCGCACTCGGTCGCCGCAAGCCATTGGGCGGGAACGGCGCCTTACGTGGCGGGCCTGCGGCTGTTCGTGCCCGAGCGATGCAACCCCTTGATTCCGCAGCAGCGCGCGGTCCTGCTCGACTATTGGCAAACGCAGGCGCTCGGCAAGGTCGCGCTGATCGACTTGCCGGGAGGGCATTTCGATTGCCTGAACGACGCATTCGTCACGAATCATCTGGGGAGGTCGCGATGAGCAGAGACGCGTTGCCGGTCGTGGTGGCCGGTTCCCGCTTCGGTCAGTTCTATGCGGCCGGCCTCGCCAGCTCCGGCGATTATCGGCTGGCCGGCATCCTTGCCAACGGCAGCGCGCGTTCCACGGCGCTGGCGGCCAAGGTCGGCGTGCCGATGTACGAAGCGCCCGAGGCACTGCCCGATGACGTGCGGTTGGCGTGCGTGGCCGTGGGTGGCGCGGCGCGCGGCGCCGAGGGTGGAGAGCTGGCGCGGCGCCTGATGATGCGCGGCATCGACGTGCTGATCGAGCATCCGCTGTTGCCGGTCGAATGGGACGACCTGCTGCGCGAAGCCGGGTGTCATCGGCGCCGCTGCCTGCTGAACGGCTTCTATCCGAACCTGCCCGTCGTCGCGATGTTCATCGACGTCGCTCGACGGCTCAGCCGGCGGCGCGGCGTCGTGCATATCGATGCGACCTGCTCGGTGCAGCTCGGCTATGCGTTGCTGGAGGTGCTCGCCGGCATGCTCGAAGGGGTCGGGCCGTGGTCGATCGAGCCGGCGCGGGCCGGTCGGTCGTCGACGCGGACGTGTTCGATGAGGCTGGCGGAAACGCCGGTCTCACTGCGCGTTCACAACGAAATGGCGGCCGGTGACGATGGCCGCATGCCACTGCTGTTCCGGATCGCGCTGCAGATCGACGGCGGCACGTGGACACTGGCGTCGCCGCATGGCCCATTGCTGTGGGAGCCGGCGATCCGCGCGCCCGGTGCCGATGCGCAGGGGCTCTTTCCGATCTTCGATGGCGCCACCGGCGTTTCCGGCTTGCCAAGCGTCCAGCTCTACGAGGCGACGCCGCCGAGTTGGGAGTACATCCATGCGACGGTCTGGCCGCAGGCGGCGGTACGCGCACTGACGCCGCTCGTCACGGGTCACGGCCTGGCGGCCGCCAACCAGCGCAGCACCGAAGTCACGCGGCTGTGGCAGCGTCTGACCGGCGTGCTCGGTTTTCCGGCGCAGCCGCTTGACGACCTGCCGGGCGAGACGTTGGAACAGGCGTTGGAGCGGGCCGCATGACGCCGCCGCTGCGCCAGATATTGCGGCCGTTTCTGCCGCCGCTCTCGATCGCGATCGGCCTGCAGGCGCTGGCCGGGATCGCATCGATGCTGCCATGGGTGGCGCTGGGGCAGATTGCCGGCCGCTGGCAGGTTCATGCCGGCGCGGAGCGTGGCGTCGCTGGCTGGCTGGGCGCGGCTGTCGTCGCGAGCGTCGCCTGGATGCTCGGCCAGACGCTCGCACAGCATCTGACGCATCGCGTCGATGCCGATCTTGGCGCGCGGCTGCGGCGGCAGCTGGCTGATCACATGCAGCGGCTGCCGCTCGGCTGGTTCGTGCGGATGGGCAGTGATCGCGCGGCACGTTATGTCGATCAGGACGTCCGCTCCCTGCATCAGCTGGTGGCGCATGCGCCGACCGACCTGACGCGCCTGATCGTGGTGCCGCTTGCCGCCAGCATCTGGCTCGTCCGGCTCGATGCGATCCTGTTCACGTGGACGCTGGTGCCGCTGCTGGCCGCGGTCGGCATCTTCCACTGGCTGCGCTCGGCGCGTTACGCACCGGTGTTCGCGCAGCGCAATGCCGCGCTCGAACGGCTGATGGGCGACTATGCCGAACTCGCTCAGCATCCCGTGTTGGTGCGCCAGTATCCGGCCGCCGGTATCGAAGCGGCGGCGCTCGACGCCGTGGCGCGTTTCGAGCGGGCGTTCGTGACGTGGGTCGGCCGAATCGGCGGATGGAGCGCGCTGACGCAGGTGCTGCTGGGTACGCCGTTCCTGCTCGCCTGGGTCATATGCGGCGCGGTGTGGTTCGCGCGCGGGCCGCTGGCCGTTGCCCCGCTTGCCACCTTCGTGCTGCTTGTCTGGGCGATCGCGGCACCGGCGCGTGCGCTGGGCCATGGCGCCGACGCGCTGCGCGAGGCGCAGGCCGCCGCGCAGCGCCTGGTTGAACTGTTCGCGCTGCCGGCATTGCCCGAGGGGCGCTCGGCGCAGGCGCCGCGCGACGCGTCGATCGAGCTCACGGGCGTGACTGTCTCGATCGACGGAGCCACGGTCCTGGCCGAGATCGACGCATGCATCGAGGCCGGCGTGACGACGGCCATCGTCGGTCCGTCGGGTGCGGGAAAGAGCACCTTGCTGATGCTGCTGGCGCGCTTCATGGATCCGGACAGCGGCTCGATCCGGCTGGGCGGCGTCGAACTGCGCGCGCTGCCGGACGAGGTCCTGCACGCGCAGGTGGCCGTGGTGTTTCAGCACGCAGTGGCGCTCGACCTGTCGCTGGCCGCCAATATCGCGCTGCATCGGCCGCAGGCGCCGCTCGATGCGATCCGCGCCGTGGCGCGGCTGGCCTGCATCGATGCGCGGATCGCCGCGTTGCCGCATGGCTACGACAGCGTGTATGGCCGCGACGTGACGTTCTCCGGCGGCGAGTTGCAGCGGCTCGCGATCGCGCGCGCGATGCTGTCGCCCTCGCCGCTGCTGCTGGTCGACGAGTCGATGTCGGCGCTCGATCCGCAGACCGAACGCGCGCTGCACAACGCGCTGTGCGAAGACGGCCGCACGCGCGTGATCGTCAGTCACAGCCTCGTCCCGATTCGTCACGCGGCGCAGATCCTGGTGATGGATCGCGGCCGCATCGTCGAACGCGGCAGCCATGCCTCGCTGCTGGCGGCGCGCGGGCTGTACGCGCAGTTATGGGCACAGCGCGGCGCGGCGGCCGGGGAGGACGCGCCATGAAGATCTGGCTGAAACGCCTGCGCGCGCTGCCGGCCGAGGTGCGCCGTGGCCAGCTTCATGCCGCGGCTTGGGCCTTGATGGCCGCCTGGCTCGACGGTTTTTGCGGCGTGCTGATCGTGCCGCTGATCCGCGCCTGGTTCGCCGGTGAGACGGCCGCCGCATTGCCCTGGGTCGCCGCGCTGGGCACGCTGACGACCTGCCAGACCGTCGTGCTGTATCTGGCGCAGCGCAAGGGATATCGTGCCGGCGGCCGGCTTGCCGCCGGCCTGACCGCGCAACTGGTGCGCCATCTGCCGCGCGTGGCCGAATGGGCGCAGGTGCGGGACCGACATCCCGCCGGGCTGCTGCAGGGGCCGGTCATGCGGGCGATGAGCATCCCCGCGCATCTGTTCGGGCCGCTGATCGGCGCGATCGTGACGCCGCTTGCCGCGCTCTTGGGCCTTGCGCTGATCGATCCGGTGCTGGTCGGCATGCTGGCGCTGGCGATGCTGCTGCTGTGCATGCTGTTCAACTGGAGCGGCACGCGAACGATTGTATTGGAGCAGTCGCGCGCGGCAAGCGGGCAAGCCATGGCCGAGCAACTCCAGACGTTCGCCGCCCATCAGGAAATCCTGCGCTTCGCGGGGCGCGACAGCGCCGCGCGCGCCGTGTTCCAGCAGGCGCTCGACAGCCAGCATCGGGCGACGCTGGCGCTGATGCGGCGCTCCCTGCCGGTCGAACTCGTGTTCGTCGGCTCGGTGCAGCTGATCTTCGTCGCGCTGCTGGTGTGCGGCGCGTGGGCCGTGACGGCGGGGCAACTCGACGCGGCCACCGTGATCGCGACACTCGTGTTGCTGGTGCGCTTTGTCGAGCCGCTTTCGCAACTGACGCAGATCGGCCAGGCACTGGGAGAGGCGGGGCGCGCGCTCGACAGCGTGCTGGTGGTGCTTCAGGCGCGGCGGCTGGAGAGTCCGGCGTCCGGTCCGTCGCCTCGCGACGCCAGCGTCGAGGCGACGCGGCTCGCCTATCGCACTGGCGGCGTGAACCTGCTGTCCGGCATCGATCTGCGCTGTCCCGCGGGCGAACTGCTCGCGATCGTCGGTCCGACCGGCGCGGGGAAAAGCACCGTGCTGAACCTGCTCGCGCGCGTGACGGACCCCACCGAGGGACGCGTCCTGCTCGGCGGCGTCGATCTCCGCGAACTCGATGAAGCCGGCCTGGCGGCGGCGCGCAATGTCGTGTTCCAGGACAACGTGCTGTTTCGCGGCAGCGTGGCGTCGAACCTGCGGATGGGCAAGCCCGGTGCATCGGAGGAGGAACTCGTCGCCGCGCTGCGCGCGGTCGGCCTCGAATACGAGATCGCGCGTCTGCCGCACAGGCTCGACGCCGAGCTCGGCCCGGGTGGCCAACGCCTGTCGAGCGGCCAGCGGCAGCGGCTGTGCATCGCGCGCGGGCTGGTATCGGTCGCGCCGGTGCTGCTGCTCGACGAGCCGACCGCCAACCTCGACGAGCTCAGTACGCGCCGGGTAAGGGACAGCCTCATCGCGATGCACGGGCGTCGCTCCTGCATCGTCGTGACGCATAGCCCGATGCTGGCGCGGGAAGCCGACCGGATCGTCGTGCTCGACGCGGGCCGGGTGCGGGCGCAAGGCTCGCATTCGCAGCTGTGCGCGACCGACGCCTGGTACCGGGCCTTTGCGCGCGACGAAGCCGCAAGCGAGCCGGATCCTCGCATCGGGCGCGAGTCCACTAAGCAAAAATTCGCCGGCGCCGGAGATCGATAGAGAAACGCTGGAGAGCGAAAAATAGCCATCCTCGTTTAATTAATAATAAGAACTACTATCAAATATGAGGGCGCACATGGTGCATCAAGCTATAAGAACGAGCGTGTCGTCGAGGGAGGCGGACGCATCACGATTCAAGCACGCAAGCTGGCGTTCATCGTTGTACGTCGGGCTGCTGCTGGCGGCCCAGCCTTGGGCCTCCGCGCTTGCGGAAACGCCCAGGGCCGACGATACGAAGCACGCGGCAAGCCCCCGTCCGACGAAAGCGAAGGCGCTGCCGGCCATCGAGGTGAAGGCGGCGAAGACGCACGACATCGATCCGTCGGTGGCCACGCTCGGCAAGATGCCGCTTGAATTACGCGAGATTCCGCAATCGGTCAGCGTCACGACGCGCGAGCGCATGGAGCAACAGAACCTGTTCAGCCTCGACGAGGTGATGCAGCAGTCGGCCGGCGTGACGGTGCAGCCCTATGTGCAACTGACCACGGCCTATTTCGTCCGTGGTTTCAAGGTCGATTCGTTCGAGCTCGACGGCGTGCCGGTCGTGATCGGCGATACGGCGAGTTCGCCGCAGGACATGTCGGTGTTCGAGCGCGTCGAGATCCTGCGTGGCGCCGACGGCCTGATGCATGGCTCCGGCAATCCGGCCGCCACCGTCAATCTCGTGCGCAAGCGGCCGCAGTATCACTTCAGCGCGAACGCGTCGGCGAGCTTCGGCAGCTGGGACCGATACCGCGGCGAAGCGGATATCGGCGGGCCGCTCAACGCGGCGCGCACGTTGCGCGCGCGGATCGTCGCGGCCTACGAGGATCGGCATTTCTTCTATGACCACGCCAAACAGGGCACGCGCTCGATCTACGGCGTGGCCGAGGCCGATCTGACGCGCGACACGCTGCTGACCCTGGGGGCGCAATACCAGACGATTCGCGCGGTGCCCGACATGTCGGGCGTGCCGATGACGCGCGACGGCAAGAGTGTCGGCCTGCCGCGCTCGACCTATCTCGACGCCGCCTGGGACGACGAGAACTGGGATACCACGCGGGCGTTCGGTTCGCTCGAGCAGAAGCTCGGCAACGGCTGGCGGGCCAAGCTGAGCGGGGAATATCAGGTGGCGACGGCCGACCTGAAATACGCCGGTTCGTTCGGCGCGGTCGATCCGGTCACGGGCGCGGGTGGCGCCTTGACGGGCGGCGCCTATCAGTTCAGCAGCTACAGCCGCAGCATCGACGCGAATATTCAGGGCCCGGTGCATCTGTTCGGCCTCGAGCACCAGCTGCTGTTCGGCGTGACCTGGGCGAACAGCACCAGCGGGCAGCTGGCCGCGCCGTTGCTGAGCGGCATGGGGACGCCGGTGAACGTCTATCGATGGGATCCGGACAGCGTGCCGGAGCCCGGCGTCGGGCCTTATCGGCAGACGAGCCAGACCAGCATCTCGCAGGAGGGCCTTTACGGGCTCGGCCGCATCAAGCTCGCGAAGCCGCTGACGCTCGTGCTCGGCGGCCGCTACAGCTGGTGGAGCCAGAACAATCTCACCGCTCACTACAACCCCGGCGGCCAGTTCACGCCGTATGGCGGCCTGATCTGGGATTTCGCGAGCGACTGGTCGTGGTATGCGAGCTACGCGGAAGTGTTCCAGCCGCAAACGAAGCTGACCGCGAGCGGCGACATCCTCGAACCGACCAAGGGCAAGACCTACGAGACCGGGGTCAAGGGCCAGCTGGCCGGCGGCAAGCTCAACCTGTCGTTCGCGGTGTTCCGCATCGACCTCGCCAACAATCCGCAGGTCGATCCGGCGGTGCCCTGTGCCGGTGCGAGCTGCTACTACGTCAACGCCGGCAGCGCGCGCAGCCAGGGCTTCGAATTCGAAGCCAACGGCCACATCACGCCGTGGTGGAGCGTGTGGGCGAGCTATACGTTCGATTCCACCAGCTATCCGAGCAACAGCGCCAGTGTCGGGCAATTCGGATCGTTCAGTCCGCACCATCTGTTCCGGCTGTGGACGCACTACGATCTGCCGTGGCAGGAGCGGCGCTGGAGTATCGGTGGCGGCGTGCAGGCGCAGAGCAGCTATTCGGTGGTATCGGGCGGCACGACGCTGCGGCAGGGCGGCTATGCGCTGGCGAGCCTGCAGCTCGGTTATCGCCTCAATCGATACTGGCAGGCCGCGCTCAACGTCAACAACCTGTTCGATCGGACCTATTACCAGAGCCTCGCCAACGTCGGCTGGAATAACCGCTATGGAGAGCCGCGCAGTGTCATGCTGACCGTGCGCGGCACCTATTGATGCGGTACGCGTGGCCATGGCGGGCCGGCGTCGCGATGGTTGGGGCCAGCCTCGGTGCGGTGGAACTGGCCGTGACGCTGGCCCGGCATTATCCGTCGCCCGATGGCCTGACCCGGCTGTATGCCGCGGTTTTCGTGGCGTTGTTCGCCTGCGTGTCGGTGCTCACCTGGGCGCTGCTCGCGCCGGGCTGGCGCCAGCTCGGCTGGCGCGCGCTGGCCTGGCTGGCGGTCCTGACGCCGTGCGTGGTGTTATGGGGAGCGTCCTGAGATGCCGGTGCCTTCGCGCGACCGCTGGCGCGACGTCCACCGCGGTGCCGGCTTGCTGGCCGGCGTGGTGTTGTTCGTGATCCTGTTCAGTGGCGCCTGGAGTCTCGCGCAGGAGTCGATGGCGGGCTGGTGGCGTCGCGCCGCGCTGTCGGACAGCGCCGGCGTGCCGCCGCTGAACCGGCTGATCGGCACCGCGTCGGCGCTCGGTTTCGACCTGCGCGACGCGCGGATCACGTTGCCGCGGCCGACCGACCCGGCGGTCCGGTTTCGTGCCGCGCACGCGCCGCGCTCGCTCGTGCTCGATCCCGCCACCGGGCAAGGGGTGACCACCGAGGCCGCGCGCGGAAAGTGGCTCGTCACGCTGCACAAGACGCTGTTCGCGGGCTTCCCGGGCCGCATTGTCGTCAGCCTGTGGGGCATCGTGCTGTTGCTGCTCGTGATCGCCGGCATCGTCCTGCATCGCCGGCGCTGGCCCGACGTGGCCAGAATCCGCCACGGCCGCGGGCGGCATCTGCTGCTGTTCGACCTGCACGCGTTCGTCGGCCTGTGGAGTTTGCCGTGGCTGGTCCTGTTCGGTTTCACGGGCGCGGTCTCGGGCCTGGGCGCGCTCGGTACCGTGGCGCTCGCCTCCGCGGCGTTTCCCGGTCATCCGAGGCAGGCGTTCGCCGAACTGATGGGGCCACCGCCACCGGCCGCCACGCAGGTCGCCTGGCGGCATCCACCCGACGTCGAATCGATCCTGCGGCTCGATGCGCGGCGCTCGCCCGGCTTTCGCCCCGAAATCGTGATGCTGCATCACTGGGGCGACGCGTCGGCCAGTGTCGAGATTGCCGGCACCACTTCGGGCCTGGCGAGCACCGTGCTGTTCGAGCGGCATCTGTATCGCGCGACCGACGGTTTCGCGCTGGCACGGCGCACCGCGCGCGGGCGCGGCTTCTGGGTGCGCGCGTTCGTTGCGATGCAGCCGCTGCATTTCGCGCGGTACGGCTGGGTGCCGCGCATCGCCGGCGAACTGCGGGCGCTGCATTTCCTGACGGCGATCGGCGCCTGCGGGCTTTGCGTGAGCGGGCTGTGTCTGCGCGCGCGGCGGCGAGGCCGCTCGGGCGGCTGGCGCTCACGCGGGCTCGCCGCATCGGTCACCGGCGTGTGTGGCGGCCTCGTGCTGGCGGCCGGATTGTCGTTGCTGGCCGGCCGCCTGTTGCCGGCCGGCGCGCGCTGCGATGCGTTCCTGCCGCGCCTGCCCTGGTACGTCTGGGGCGGCAGCGTGGCATGCGCGTGGCTCGCGCCGCGTCGGCTGCCGGTCGGACGCTGCCTGGGCGCGGCCGCCGGGGCCGCCTATCTGCTTGCCGGGTTCCTGCACCTGTTCGTCACCGTGCGCGACACGGGCCATCCCTATTTCTGGAGCGTCGACGCCGTGCTCGTGGCTGGCGGCGGTGTGCTGCTGGCGCTGGCCATCCGGCCGCCACGCGATGCGCCGGTGCGCGCCGCCGGGCGATGACCGGCATCCACGACGGGTATCCCTCACTCACTTTCATGCAATCGGAGGCCGCGGTGCGCGATCTTTATCCTCATCGTCGTCTGGTGATCACCATCACCGTGCTGTACCTATCGCAGGGCATTCCCATCGGCATCGCAATGGATGCGATGCCAACCCTGCTGCGGCACGACGGGGCGCCGCTCCATGCGCTCGCGTTCCTGCCGCTCGTCGGCTTGCCGTGGGTCGTCAAGTTTCTGTGGGCGCCGTTCGTCGACAATCACTGGTCGGCGCGCATCGGACCGCGCCGCAGCTGGATGCTGCCGATGCAGGCCATCGTCGTGCTGTGCCTGCTCGGCCTCGCCTGGGTGCGGATGTCGGTCGCGACGGCGGGGCTCGCGGTGGGGCTGCTGGCGCTCGCCTCGCTCGCCAGCGCGACGCAGGACATCGCGAACGACGGCATGGCGGCCGAGCATTTCCGTGGTGCCGCGCTGGCCAGGATCAACGCGATCCAGGTGGGGGGCGTGATGATCGGCTTTTTCGCCGGGGGCGCCGGTACGCTGATCCTGAGCGGGCTGGCGGGGCAGCGCATCGCGTTCCTGTTGCTGGCCTGCGTGCCGCTCGCGAGCCTCGCATGCGTGATCGGCCTGCTGCCGGGCGGCACCGCCAGACTGCCCGATGGGATGGCGGAGAAATCCCATGCGAGCCTGCTGCGTTTCGCGAAGCGTCCGTTTTCGTTGTCGTTGCTGCTGCTCGCGCTGCTGTCGGCCATGACCGCGGTGTCCGGCTTCGGGCTCTCGAAACTGTTTCTCAACGACGCGGGCTGGTCGCTCGATGCGATCGGCCGGCTCGGCATGGCGGGTGGCGTGGTGACGGTCGTGCTTGGCTGCGGTGGCGGCGCGTGGCTGGTCCGAGGTGTGGGGCAATGGCGCGCGTTCATGGTCGGCGTCAGTCTGGCCGGCGTGGGCGCGCTGCTGTGGGGCATGCAGGCCGGCGGCTGGCTGCCGGCCACGGTGCCGCTGGCCTGGGCCTGCACCTTGCTCGGTTCGCTCGCCACGGGCATCACGTCGGTGGCGATCATGACCGCCGGCATGAGCTTTGCCGGCCATGGTGATCAGGCCGGGACCGACGTCACGGCGGTGCAGAGCACGCGCGATCTCGGCGAGATGATGGCTTCGTCGATGATGCTGACGCTGACGGCGAACCTCGGTTATGGCGGGGGATTTCTCGCGGGAGCCATCCTGGCGGCGGTGTCGTGCGGGGTGGCGGCGCGCTTGCGGTGCCGCGAGTCGGCAATGCGTGCGCGGGAGAGCGAAGCGGCGGCCTGACGTTTGGCGGGCGGGGGGCGGCAAGTGGCAGGCATCAAGCAGCCGATTCCGCCCGGTGGCGCCGCTCGCTCAGGTCCACAGAAACACGGTGCATCCAGCCGTCACCGCCCCGGTCGTGATCGCATAAAGCCTCCAGCGCAGCGGCGTCGACAGGAAGCCGCGCAGGCTGCGCCCCGCAAGCGCCCAAGGGCCGTTGGCGAGCAGGCACAGCGGCGGCACCAGCAGCAGCACGGCCGCGGGCAGCCACGGGTGGCTGCGCGCCGGCACCAGCACCAGCGAGGCGAGCGCGATGGTGGCCGTCACGGCTTTCGGGTTCGCGAACTGGAACAGCACGGCGGCCATGAAGCGCATCGGCCGCGTGTCGTCCGATGGGCCGGTGCCGAGGCTCGCGCGGGCCATCCGCCAGCCGATTCGCAGCAGCCACACCGAACCGGCCAGCTTCAGCAGCAGCACGCCGCGCGGCCATGCGTCGATGACGGGCGCGAGCGCCAGGATGCCGATCGCGCTCAGCAGCAGCGTGCCGGTCAGGATGCCGAGCAGTTGCGGCAGGGTCCGCGCGAGGCCGAAACGGGCGCCCGAGTACATCAGCATCATGTTGTTCGGCCCAGGCGTCGCCCACATGGTCAGCGCGACGACGACGAACGGAAGCAGCGGGGCGAGGCGGGTCGACATCATCGGAGGTTCCTTCAGGACGGCAGTGGCTATTGAATGGTTTTGCAGTCTACGGAGCAGACAGCCTTTTCAATAGCGAGGATTTCTCGCAGAATGCCGTTAGAAAAATTCACACCCTTGACGTCCGTTCCCCGCCCCGTCCCCGATCATGCGCCGCCTGCCTCCGCTCAATGCCCTGCGTGTCTTCGATGCGGCCGCCCGCCGGTCGAGCTTTTCCGCGGCGGCCGACGAACTGTGCGTGACGCACGGCGCCGTCAGCCACCAGATCCGCGTGCTCGAGGACTGGTTCGGCAAGCCGCTGTTCGTGCGCCACGCGGCCGGCGTGCGGCTGACCGCGGCGGGCGAGAGCCTGCATGACGCGGCCGGCCATGCGCTCGGCACGCTCGAGAGCCGCTGCGCCGAGATCGCCGGGCGCGCCGCGTTCGCCGAAATCGTGCTCGGCGCGCCGGGCAGCTTTCTGGCGAACTGGCTGATTCCGCGTTTCGAGCGCTTCGAGGCCGCGTATCCGGAGATCCGCGTGCGGCTGCAGACCAGCGCGGCGCTCGCGGACCTGCAATCGCAGGCGGTGGACGCGCTGATCGTCAGCGGCCGCGACTGGCCGCGCCAGTTCGAGGTGACGGAGCTGTTCGAGGAGCGGATCGGTCCGGTATGCGCGCCGGACTGGCCGCATCGTCTCGACGCGCCGCGCCGGCTGGTGGGGCAGGCGCTGCTGCACACACGCTCGCATCCGCAGGCGTGGCGCGAGTGGGCCGCGGCGCAGGGGCTCGACGCGGCCGGCTTCGACGGCGGCCGCCAGTTCGATCATCTGTCGCTGATGCTGGAGGCGGCCGCCGCGAGGCTCGGCGTGGCCGTGGCGCCGGCGCTGCTGGTGGAACGCGAGCTCGCGGGCGGCCGGCTCGTCGCGCCGCTCGGCTTCGTGGCCTGCGGCGGCGCGTTCGCGTTTTGCACGCTGCGCGGCCGGCAGGCGGGGGGCCTGGCCACGCTGCGCGACTGGCTGAAACAGGAAGCGCAGGACGCGCAAGCGGCGCGAGCCGCCGAAGCGAAACCACGGCGATCGCGAGCGCCCCGGGCGCGGGCACCGCAACGCTAACGCGGCGATCGCGTCGCGAGGTTCGTCGCCTCACCCGGCATGCGGGCGAGGCTACCGCGAGGCCGCTGTCGAACGTGTCGAGGCGGCCGTTGCATTCGCAGGCGCCGAACACCGTGCGGGGGCGCCGGGCGGTTCGTGTTCATCGTCCGGCATCCGGCGGTCTCGCGCTCCGCATGAGGGACTCGACGTCGCGCATGACGCGTCACGGGTTCGCCGCGACCCGGCCCGAGCCGAATCAGCCCGCTATCGCGCCGACCCGTCGTCGCAACGGGGCCGCCATCGCAACCATGCGGCCATGCGGCTCCCGACCAACGTCGCCCCCGGGCCAGACCATCATCCCAGCAACCGATACAAACCCTCCGCCGCGGCCCGCGCAACCGCACCCAGCCGCGCCTCATCCATCCCTTCCCGAGCGCAGCCTGACAACCCCGACATCACGACCGAAACATAGTCGGTAGCGACGCCCGCCAGCTCCGGATGCGTCGCCGCGACGAACGCGCGAACCTGCGCGCGCCGCGATTCCGCCACCTCGCGCGCGAGCGCCGCGCTCTCGCTCGTCTCGCCGCCGCGCGCGGCTTCCAGCACGAGGCAGCCGATGCGCTCGGGATCGCGCGCGTAAGTCCGTGCCGCGCGCTCGATCAGGTCCACCAGCGCCTCGGCGGCCGGCCGGCCGGGCCTCAGGATCTCGGCCAGCGTCAGCTCGGTGCGCGCGTAGCGCTCCAGCACCCGCCGGAAGAACGCGGCCTTGCTGCCGAACGCCGTGTAGAAGCTCGGCGGCTTGATGCCGAGCGCATCGGTCAGCGCGCTGAGGCCCACCGCCTCGTAGCCGGCCGCATGGAACATGCGCTGGCCGACCACCAGCGCCGCTTCGGGGTCGAATCCTCTCGGCCGTCCACGCCCGGACCGGGCCTTCTCATTTAAATTAGTGACCATTACAAAAATTCCTTGCCATGTCGTAGCCATGAAATTTATAGTGGCCACTAATTTAATTCAAGGAGTTCGACGTGACATCGAAAGACGAATCGAAAGACCAGGCCGCCTGGCGCGGCAAGACGGTGATGGTGGTGGGCGGCAGCCGCGGCATCGGCGCGGCGATCGTGGCCTGGTTCGCGGCGGCGGGCGCGGCCGTGTCGTTCAGCTACGCGGGCTCGCGGGAGGCGGCCGAGGCGCTGGCCGCGAGCACCGGCGCGCGGGCGCTGCGCGCCGACGCGGCCGATCGCGGCGCGCTGCTCGCGGCGGTGCGCGAGGCCGGCCCGCTCGACGTGTTCGTCTACAACGCGGGGCTGCTGCTGAGCGGCGATCCGCTCACGCTCGACGCCGACGCGGTGGACCGCCTGATCGACGTGAACCTGCGCGGCGCTTACCACGCCTGCGTGGAGGCGGCGCGGCGCATGCCCGACGGCGGCCGCATCATCGCGATCGGCTCGGTCCATGGCGACTCCATGCCGTTCGAGGGGATCACCGCCTACGGCATGAGCAAGTCGGCGCTGCAGGGCATGGCGCGCGGGCTCGCGCGCGATTTCGGCGCGCGCGGCATCACCGTCAACGTGGTGCAGCCCGGTCCGACCGATACCGACATGAATCCGGCCGACGGGCCGCTCGCCGGGCAGATGCACGGCCAGATGGCGATCCGCCGCCACGGCACGGCGCACGAGGTGGCGAGCCTGGTCGGCTATCTGGCCTCGCCGCCGGCGCGCGGCATCACGGGCGCGATGCATACCATCGACGGCGGCTTCGGCGCGTGATGGAGACAGCCCCCGCCATGGCCCACGACGCCGCCGTCACGATCCACGTGACCTATCACGGCGAGGCCGGCGCGCGTTTCGACCGCGCCTACTACGTCGATCATCATCTGCCGCTCGTGATGCGGCACTGGCAGCCCCACGGCCTGCTCGGCATCGCGGCGTTCTTCCCGGCGCAGGCGCAGGACGGCACGCTCGCGATCTGCGAATGCCGTTTCCGCGACGAGGCGGCGCTGCGGGCCGCGTTGGCCTCGCCGGGCACGCCGGCGGTGATGGCCGATCTGCCGAATTTCACCGATCTCGCGCCGCGCCGCTCGCGCGCGGCGCCGCTTGCGGAGGACCTGGAATGAACGATCGATTCACGCCCTGGGCGGCGGTGCCGCCCCGTACCGTTCGGCGCGGCCATTTCTGGGTGCCGGGCGAGCGCGTCGAGGCCGCCGGACGCACCGTGCAACGCGGGCCGATGTATGTGGAGTGGGAGGCGCCGCCGACGGTCACACGCCGCTGGCCGGTCGTGCTGATGCATGGCGGCGGCTTCCAGGGCACCGAATGGTTCGACACGCCGGACGGCCGGCCCGGCTGGGCGCAGCGCCTCGTGGAGGCCGGCTACGCGGTGTTCGTGGTGGACCGGCCCGGGCACGGGCGCTCGCCGTACCACGTCGATACGCTGGGGGCCATGGGGCCGCCGTTCTCGTATGAGGGCGGCCGCGGGATCTATTTCCCCGGCGACGACGCGCGCCACACGCAATGGCCGTTCGCGGCCGACGACGCGGCCGCGATGGACGCGTTCATCGCCGGCTACGGGCCGCTGCCGGCCGATCTCGAGGCATCGCAGACGATGGACGCCGATCGCACCGCGGCGCTGCTCGCGCGCATCGGCCCCGCGATCCTGATCACGCATTCGGCGTCGGGGCCGGACGGCTGGCTGGTGGCGGACCGCTGCCCCGGCCTCGTCGAGGCGATCGCGGCGATCGAGCCGATGGGGCCGCCGTTCGCGACGATCCCGAACATCGGCCCGATGCGCTGGGGGCCGGCCGCCGCGCCGCTGCGCTTCGCGCCGCCGGTGAGCGATCCGGAGCAATTGCGCGCGGCGCGGCCGGGCGACTTCCGGCTGCCGTCGCTGGTGGGGCTGCCGATCCTGATCGTCACCGCCGAGGCGTCGGCGTTCGCCGCCGCGAGCCCGCCCACCGCCGCGTTTCTCGACGGCTGCGGGGCGTCCACCGAACTGCTGCGTCTGCCCGATCACGGCGTGCGCGGCAACGGGCACGGGCTGATCTACGAGCAGAACTCGGACGATGCGCTCGCGGTGGTGCTGGCGTGGCTGGTGCGGCGCACGGAAGGCGCCGGCGCCACCGAGGAGGCGGACGAGACGGCAGCGGCCGATGCCGGGACCGCCAATGCAAAAGGAGGGGTGCGATGAGGATCGGCGTGATCGGCCTGGGCGCGATGGGGCGCGCGATGGCGCGCAATCTGGCTCGAGCGGGCCATGAGGTGACGGCCTGGAACCGCTCGGGCGGCGAGGTGGAGGGGGTGACGCGCGTGGCGACGCCGGCCGGGGCGTTCGGCAGCGACGTCGTGCTGACCATGCTCTCCGACGACGAGGCGATCCGCCGGAACGTACTTGTGCCCGAGGTGCTGGCCGCCGCGCGGCCGGGGCTCGTCCATGTGGTCAGTTCGACGATCTCGGTGGCATTCGCGCGCGAGCTGGCCGGATGGCACGAGACGGCCGGCCTCGGCTACGTGTCGGCGCCGGTGCTCGGGCGGCCCGACGTGGCGGCCCGCGGCGAGCTGAACGTGCTGGTGGGCGGCCGGCCCGAGGCGGTCGAGGTGGTGCGGCCGCTGCTGGAGGTGATCGGCGGACGCCTCTGGGACATGGGCGCCGATGCACCCACCGCGAACGCGGCCAAGATCGCCTGCAACATGATGATCACGATGGCGATCGAGGCGATGGCCGAGGCCGTGGTGCTGACCGACGCGAACGGCCTGCCGCGCGAGCGCTTCTTCGAGTTGATCCTCGGCACGCTGTTCGGCAGCCGCTCCTACCAGGTCTATTCGGCCAACATCGCGGCACGGCGCTACGCGCCCGGTTTCAAGGCCTCGCTCGGGCTGAAGGACCTGCGGCTCGCCTCGGAAGCGGCCGACGCGGCCGGCCGCGCGCTGCCGATGCTGGCGGCCGTGCATGCCCGGATGGCCGAGACGGTGGCGGCGGGCCTCGGCGACCGCGACTGGTCGGTGATGGCGGAAGTGACGGCGGGCAGCCCCGGCACGCTGCCGATCGATTGAGGGCGCGGCGGCGAGCCCGCCTTGGCGGACCGGGCGTCCGCCGTCCGCCAAGGCGGGCCGTCCCGGCCGCCGGCACCGGGACGCCGGATTTGCCTGATTGATGTCGCGCTCCGTGCCGCGCCCGACGGCGCGGTCCCATGACCCGCACGACCGCGCTCCCGAGGCGGCCGGCGGCATGAGTCACTGCCGCGCGTTCGTCCCCACGCTCATGGCCTCCCTCGGGCCGCCGAGGCGCCCGTCATCAGTAGGCCGAACGAACCGCGCCGGACCGATGCGCCTTCCCGGGCAACCTTGCCCGACGCCCGAAACCCTCCCTTTCCGCTTATGAAGCCGCCTTCCAGGCGGCATTCCGCCTGCCTTGTCAATTCAGCAAACGTTGAGTTTTTTTCACAACACTGCGGCGATTTGTTGCGGCGTAACAGAATGAATTGCTACAATTGATAACTATTCGCATTCTCATTCGTAAATATTCAACAACCACAGGGGTAGGTAGTGATGAAGGGTTACGGGGCAGGTAAGGGCGGCGTCACGGTGGATCGCGGTACGCAAGCGAAGCGGTTCCGGCTGACGGCCACGTCGTGGTCAGTTCGGCGGCTGATGATGGGAGCGGTAACATTCTCGGCCGCACCGGCGCTCGGCTGGGCCCAGACGGCGACGGCACCGGCGGTCGCGGTTGCCGCGTCGGCCGGCCAGGATCAAACCCGGGCTGCCGATGCCGGCAAGACGAACAGCGCAAACAAGGCGAACGACACGGCCAGCACCAGCCGCGCGCCGGCGCGCTCGGCCGCCTTGCCGACCATCGCGGTGCAGGCGAAGGCGCTGCCCGGCGACAAGCCGGCCGCCTACGCCGGCGGCCAGCTGGCGAAGGCCGGCAGCCTCGGCGTGCTCGGCACGGCGAACGTGATGGATACCCCGTTCACCACCACGAACTACACCGAACAGTTCATGGAGGACACGCAGGCGCGCACGCTGTCCGACGTGGTGATCAACAACGCCTCGGTGCGCACGCTGAGCACGGCCGGCGGCTTCCAGGACACGTTCCAGATCCGCGGCTTCCCGGTGGCGGCGGCCGACGTCGCGCTGAACGGCCTGTACGGCATGGTGTCGTCGAGCCACATGCCGGTGAACCTGCTCGAATCGGTCGACGTGCTGCAAGGCCCGGGCGCGCTGATGTACGGCGTGGGGCCGTCCGGCAGCATCGGCGGCGCGATCAACATCGTGCCGAAGCATGCCGACGACAAGCCGCTCACGCGCCTGACGGCCACCTACCAGTCGCGCGCGCAGTTCGGCGTGGAGGCCGACGTCGGCCGGCGCTTCGGCGACGAGGACCAGTGGGGGATTCGCGTCAACGGCCTGTTCAAGGACGGCCAGGCCTCGATCGCGCACGGCAACCAGCTGCAGGGCAACGGCTCGGTCGGCATCGACTATCGCGGCCGCAAGCTGCGCTGGTCGTTCGACTCCTACGACATCGCCGAGAACACCGACGAGTTTCGCTCGCAGATCGGCGCGGGCAGCGTGAGCGCGATCCCGGCGCTGCCGTCCGCGTATGCGAGCTTCTATCCGGGCGCCAAGTACAAGATCCGCGACGCGGCCACCACCACGCGCGCCGAATACGACATCAACCAGTACGTGACGGTGTACGGCGCGGCCGGCATCCACTACGGCACCTCGATCGAGTCGTTCCCGACGCTGGCCTCGCCGCTGACGGCGGCCGGTACGTTCTCGGTGCGCAACGGCTACTACGACGCCTACAACCGGACCAAGACGGTCGATACCGGCGCGCGTTTCCACTTCGACACGTTCGGCGTCAAGCACACGCTGGTGGCCGGCGTGACGACGCTCAACGAGGAGATCGGCTACGACTACGCGCTGTCGCCGGCCGCCACCGCAGCGGTCTCGAGCCTCTACAATCCGGCGCCGCTGCCGCCGATGCCGGCGCGCACGCCCTGGGGCCGCTCCAGCGAGGTGCGCCTGAACAGCGAGCAGGTGATCGACACCATGTCGCTGTTCCACGACCGGCTGCTGCTGACGGGCGGCTTCCGCCACCAGACCATCGCCGTCGACGCCTATTCGCCCACCACCGGCGCGCAGACCAGCTCCTACGACAAGCAGGGCATCTCGCCGCTGGCAGGCATCGTGGTCAAGCCGCTCTCGAACGTGTCGGTGTACGGCAACTTCACCTCGGGCCTGGCGCAAGGGCCGACCGCGCCGATGACGGCCGTCAACGGCGGCCAGGTGTTCGAGCCGTACAAGTCGAACCAGTACGAAGCGGGCGTGAAGGTGGACTGGGGCCGCGTGATGACCTCGGCCGCGGTGTTCCAGATCTCGCAGCCGAACGGCGTGACCGGCGCCGACAACGTCTATCGCCTGAGCGGCACCACGCGCGTGCGCGGGCTCGAGCTGAACGCCTACGGCGAGGTGGTGCGCGGGCTGCGCCTGATGGCGAGCGCGACGTTCTACGACGCGAAGCTGCAGGGCACCGCGGGCGGCACGACCGACGGCAACCAGCCGGCCGGGATTCCGAAATACGCGTTCAACCTCGGCGCCGACTGGGACCTGCCGTGGGTGCCGGGCCTCGGTGTGAACGGGCGCATGATCGTGACCGGCGCCGAGAACTACAACGCGGCCAACACGCTGCACCTGCCGTCGTGGACCCGCTACGACGCGGGGCTGCGCTATCGCACGCGGATCGCCGGCAAGAGCGTGGTGTTCCGCGCCAACCTCGAGAACGTGTTCGGCAAGCGCTACTGGGTCATGCAGAACACCTACCTGATGGACGCGGCGCCGCGCACGGTGCTGCTCTCCGCGCAGATCGACTTCTGACGCGCGGGCGAGCCGCGGCCGTGAGGCAGCGGGTGCCTCACGCCGGCTGCGGCGCCACCACGACCGGGACGGATCGGCAACGACGTCCCGGTTTTTTGCGTTGACGGCGCGCGAACGGCGCGCCGCCGCCAGGCAGCGACCGCGGCTTCACCTGAACGCCCGGGCTGGCCCGGGCATCACGCTCACGGCGCGTTGCGCTTCGCGTCCAGTCCTTGCAGCAGCGCCGCGTGGAAGCGCTCCGGGTCCTGCATCTGCGGAGCATGGCCGGCATCGGGAAACTCGACGAGCGTCACGTCCGGGATCGCCGCGGCCGTGGCGCGCGCGAGCTGGCGGTAGTTGCCGAGCGTCGGGCGGATCGCGGCGGGCGCGTATTCCTTGCCGATCGCCGTGGTGTCCTTGTCGCCGATCATCAGCAGCGTCGGCACCTTCAGCTGCGGCAGCTCGTAGACCACCGGCTGCGTCAGGATCATGTCGTAGAGCAGCGCGGAATCCCACGCCACCTGCTCGCGGCCCGGGCCGCGATACATGCCGGCCAGCATCTGCACGGCCGGCTCGTAGTCGGCGCGCCACTGGCCCGCGAAATACGTGCTGCGCTCGTAGTTGCGGATCCGCTCGGCAGTGGTGCCGAGCTCGCGCTCGTACCACTGGTCGACCGACACGGGCGGCACGCCCTTGGCGCGCCAGTCCTCCAGGCCGATCGGATCGACCAGCACCAGCCGGTCGGTCTCGTGCGGATATTGCAGCGCGTAGCGGATGCCGAGCATGCCGCCCGTGGAGTGGCCGATGATGGTGGCGTGCTCGATGCCGAGCGAATGCAGCAGGTCGTTGGTGTTGCGCGCGAGCTGCTGGAACGTGAACTGGTAGCGCTCGGGCTTGCTCGACTTGCAGAAGCCGATCTGGTCCACCGCGATCACGCGGTAGCCGGCCTTCGACAGCACGCGCGCGGTGGGCGCCCAGGTGGCCGAGCAATAGTTCTTGCCGTGCAGCAGCACGGCCGTCCTGCCGTTCGCGGCGGCCGGGTCGGGGGCGATGTCGAGGTAGGCCATCTGCAGCTCCTGCCGCTGCGAATGGAAGGTGAAGCGCGACACCGGCCACGGATAGTCGAAGCCTTGCAGCTCGGGGCCGTAGGCCGGGCCGTCCGCGGTGGCGGCGGCGGACGCGCCTTGCGCGCCGGCGGCGCCGGGCAGCGCCAGCGAGGCCGTCAGGAGGCAGGCAGCGGCGGCGGACACGAATCGTGAATAGCGTTTCATCGGGGAATCGGAGTCGGGAAAAGGTGGCAATCGGTCGACGGCAGTCGGCCGGATCGCGATCGCACGGGCATGACGCGATGCCGGCGCGGCCGCGACTTCCCCGGCATTGTGCCCAGATTCCGTCGATCCCGACGCGTCGCGCGCGGCCGGCACGAGCGCCGCCGGCGGCAAGATGAGGGCGCGAGCCCGGCGCGGCCGGGCTTCCGGCCGGTTGGCCGCGCTTGCCCGGCATAGCTGCTATGCGCACCGCGCCGCGAGGGGGGCGCGGCCATCGCGGCGCACAGGGCGCGGGCCGGCTGTCGACGAGGCACCAGGCGAGCGGCGCGGCGCCGAAGGCAGCGCGCGCGACCCCGCCGATCGGCCGGCGATCGGCCGGCGATCGCGAGGCGGCCGGCGCGGCCCGCCGGCCACTCGCCCGATCCGGCCCGAGCGCGTCCGCCGCGACGCGGTATTCGTCAATCGATAAATAAGATCATTACAAATAATGGAAAATGGATTGAATATTATTCGTGATTGAATGGGCGGAAAATGCAATGCGAATCGGCATGGTTGGTTGTACGCGCGACCAACTCCACAGTGCGGCCTGCCTATATTGAAGCGATTATGTGGTGCACCCGCCCGGCACTCGCGCCTGTATGCCGGATATCACATTCCCGGTTATTGACCCGGGCGAATACGACACTGTACGATCTGCGTGGAAGTTTGGAACCCGCCATTTATGGTAGGTATGGCACGCGGGCACTCGACCTATAATCATTCAGGCAAACGACATGAGTGCCCTGGCGTTACCGGAGCCCGGCCCGGCATCAATTGAAAAACCGCGCGGCCGGCACGATCCGGAAATGGCACAACCCACCCGTCACATGATACCCGGCATCGGCAAAACCGAAGCGTGGTAGCGGTTTTTGTCGTTTGCGGCGCCATCGTTTGCGTTGCATTCCTGAACATCCGGATGTATGAGTATTTACCCTGAAACCGATACCACGGGAGTTTCCTGCATGGATGAACGGCCGTTCAATTACCAGGACCGCCTATCAGTGCCGCTGAGGTCCGCCGGAATTGCCGCCCCGGCCGGCGGCGCCGATTCGGCGGGACCGCGATCGGAGCGTGCCGGCCCCCTGGGAAAGCACAAAGAAATGCTGAGAAAATTGCGTTGTTATTTTCGGAAAACTGTTATGTGATGACTGTAAAACATCTGTATGCTGGCTGTTCATGTGAACGCTGCGAAAAAGTAATTTGAAGCAATCAGTGCGCTCGCGTTCAATGTGACGGCGCTGATGCGAGTTCCGCTAAATCAGCAATTCAATCGCTTGGAAATTCCTCCGCTGTACAACCCACAATATACCTTCCGATATTCGAAGAGGGCAGGAGTCACCATGACGCTCATGAGAGAGGGCGTCGTCAATATCACGCAATTGCGCTTGCGCGCCGGAGATCGGCATCGATCGGCGGCGCACTCTTCCGTATCAAAATAGCCGGACTGACGCGGCACGCGGAATCATCCAACCCGGTTGACCGACGCCTCGGGCATTGTCCGCGGTGCGTGGCGGCCGGCACGGAAATTCCACGAGGAGGCGAAATGTACGATTGGGCTGGGGAACTCTTGTCCGGACTCGAGGGCGCGAGTTCGGAACGAGAGATTTCGATATTGATCGAGGACGCGGCGAATCACCTCGGTTACGAATTCTGCGCATACGGCTTGCGGATTCCATGGCCGGTTTCGCGGCCGAAAATCTACTTGCTCAGCAACTATCCCGAGGCCTGGAAGCAGCGCTACATGGAAGCGGGCTACATCGACATCGATCCGACCATGAAGCACATGCGCCGCTTCCAGACGCCGGTGGTCTGGACCGACGCGTTCTTTTCCCGCACGCCCGAGCTGTGGCGCGACGCGCAGGCACACGGCCTGCGCCACGGCTGGTCGCAGTCCACGTTCGACAGCTGCGGGGTGTCGGGCATGCTGACGCTGGCGCGTTCGGAGGGCCCGGTCACGCCGGTCGAACTCGAGCACAACGAATTCCGGATGCGCTGGCTGGTCAGCACCACGCATCTGGCGATGACGCGCGTGCTGATGCCCAAGCTGATGCCCGACACCGAGCGCGGCCTGACCGACCGCGAGGTCGAGGTGCTGAAGTGGGCGGCCGACGGCAAGACCTCGGGCGAGATCTCGACGATCCTGCGCATCTCGGTCGATACCGTCAATTTCCACGTGAAGAACGCCGTCGCGAAGCTCAAGACGGTCAACAAGACCTCCGCGGTGGTGCGTGCCGCGATGCTCGGCCTGCTGAGCTGAACCCGCGTGCCTCGCGGCATCGCCGCCGGGCCGAAACATCACGTCCACGCGGGGCTTTCCGCCATAACAATGAATCGGACTCCGAAGTTTGGTAGTTGTCACGCAACGTAGCAAACGCTGAAATCAGATATCGGCGATCGCGTGACGGCTACCGGCGGAAAGCCCGCTACTCCCCGCGTCGAGCGCCGCGTTTCATCCAGTCGATACGAACCCAGCACCTGGCGGGTACCCGTCGCGAGCCGCGACGCGCCCGCCATCCGATCACGTTTCTTTGGCCGAAGAGAGGTAGGGACGATGGACCCCAGAGCACACACGCCGACGCAAGACCACGCATCGCACAGCCTGTACGGTTTCGACATGACCGAGTACCTGCGTGGCGAGTCGTATGCGGGCCGCACCGCCTACGACGTCGCGGTGTCCGCCGCGACGCACGGCGGCATCTATCCGCTCGACCAGGCGCGCCTCGCGCTCGGCGTCCAGGAGCGCGCGGCGCTGGCGGTGCTCGAACGGCACCCCGAGCTGCGCGTCCAGGCGAGCGCGCCGACGCCGGCCGACACCACGCTGCTGCTCTACGCCAACTCGCTGGGCCGCCTGCACATCCGCCCCGCGGTCGAGCCGAAGATCGCCTACGACGAGGCGGACAGCTGGGTCGAGCTCGGCTTCGTCGACGCGGGCGCGGCCGTGCTGGCCGCGATCGAGGCCGAGGCCGAGGCCTGGCGCGCCACCGAGCGCGAAAGCATGAAGGAGGTGCGCGCCGCGCTCGATCGCGTCCACGCCGAGGGGCAGCTGCCGCGCGTGCTCGACGAGGTGATCGACCACGTCGAGCACGTCGAATCGGTCTGCTTCTACGTGGGCGACCGCTTCTTCGCGCTGATCGACCGCTACGTCAACCTGATCGACAGCAAGAGTGGCGGCGGCTTCCTGAGCGCGCTGCGCAAGCGCGACTACGCCGACTGGAGCGACGACGAACGGCTGGTGGTGGCGGCGCTCCACGCGCTGTTCCTGTCGGGCCGCTCGGTGCGCTTCGAGGAATTCAACGGCGCGATGCTGAGCGCGCGCGACGTGGTGGGCCGCCTGAACCAGCTGTCGGACAGCTACACGAAGGCGGGCTGCGAAGTGACGGTGCCGGCCGAACTCGACCTGTTCGAGCGCGCCGCGCTGATCCGCGAGCAGACGCTCTGCGCGATCGGCAAGCCGTGGCTGCGCTATCGCTGGATCTACGGCCTGAACTTCCAGAAGACCGAGCGGATTCTCGATTCGACGGTCTCGACCGAGGCGGCCGACCAGTGGTATCGCGAGTTCGGCGACGACTTCCGCGGCCTGGTCTCGCCGCACGGCGAATTCCAGCCGCCCGAGTACGTGGCGATGGCGCTGCTCGCCAACGCGGCGATCGCGCGCGACGTGGCCGGCATCGGCTGCGACGCGGGCAGCGCGGCCGTCACCAGCTGGACCGAGTACCTGATCGAGAAGACGGTGGCCTCGGCGGTGCTGGCCACGCGTTCTGACTACGGCATGTCGAGCTCGCTGCGCGACATCGGCCAGCTGGTCAGCTACGACGAGCCCACGCTGATCGACACGATCCACGCGCTGACGCCGGCCAGCTTCTTCACGGCCTACGTCTCGCACCGCACGATCGAGCGCTACGGCGACGCCGAGAGCACGGCGATCGCGAGCTCGGTGCAAAAGCGCATGCAGTTCAACCGCTGGCACTTCATCCCCGGCAACCTCGACCGGCCGCTGGTGCGCCAGTCGCGCCACTGGTACTACCCGCCGCTCGTGCCCGACATCTCGGCGCACTCGGACATGCACCGCGCCGCGCACAACCGCGCGCGCGTGAAGTTCTCGATCCGCGTGCCGGGGCCGGACATGTCGCGCCCGCCGCTGAACATCGCCGGGCGCCGCTATCGCGGCTTCTACGACGTGCGCGTGGTGCGCGCCGACGGCGCCGAATACGGCACCGAGGACATGCTGCGCATCCGGCGCCGCACGCTCTGGCTCGAGGCGCTCTACACGGCGCTCGCGAACTACCTGATGACGCCCGACGCGAAGCGGCTGACGATCCAGGGCTTCGTGGCCGGCACCTACCGCAACCTCGCCGCCGACCGCCTGCCCGAGCCGGCGGTGGCGCGCGCGGCCACGCTCACGGAGGGCTCGGTCTGATGACTCGCCCGCCATCGGTGATCAACGCGGTGGCCGCGAACGGCGGCAAGCACGACACGCGGCGCGTGACGTTCTTCCAGCAGGGCGGCCGCATCGCGCTCACGCACGCGCAGCTCGACGCGCTGGCCGCGCGGCTCGCGCTGCGCCTGCGCGAGGCGGGCCTCAAGCGCGGCGCGCGGATCGGCATCGTCGCGCGCAACGGGCTGGCCTGGGTGCTGCTCGACCTGGCCGCGCTGAAGGCCGGCTACGTGACGGCCGGCTTCGAGTTCGGCAAGTTCGAGGCCAACCGCGAGCTGGTCGAGCGCTATGCGCTCGACGCGATCCTGGCCGACGGCGTCGCGCCGTTCGCCGCGCGCGGCGTCCACGACCTGCGCGAGCTGGTCGAGGCCGTGGTGGCGGAGGCCGGCGACGGCAGCGCGGTCGATCCGGTCGCGCCGGCGTTCGACACGGCCGTCTATGCCGACGACGACGTCACCACCATCAAGTTCACCTCGGGCAGCTCGGGCGAGCCGAAGGGGCTGGCCGCGCGCGCCGGCAGCATCGACGCCTCGCTCGCGGCGGTCCAGCAGATCTACGCGCACGGCCCCGACGACGACGTGCTGGTGTTCCTGCCGCTGTCGCTGCTGCAGCAGCGCTACTGGATCTATTCGGCGCTGGTGTTCGGCCACGACACCACCGTCACGCGCTTCGAGTACGCGCTCGAGATCGCGCGCCAGCAGCCGCCCACCGTGGTGATGGGCGTGCCGGGCTTCTACGACGGCGTGAAGAAGCGCATCGAGCGGCTCACGCCGGCCGGCGACACCGATCTGGCCGCGCGGCGCCTGCGCATCGACGCGCTGCTCGGCGGCCGGATCCGCTACCTGTGGACCGGCTCGGCGCCCGCGAACCCGGAGACGCTGCGCTTCTTCGAGGAAGCCGGCGTGCCGATCTTCGAGGGCTACGGCATGAACGAGACCTGCATCGTCAGCAAGAACCATCCGGGCCACGCGCGCACCGGCAGCGTCGGGCGTCTCTTGCCCGGCAAGCGCGCGCGCATCGACGAGCACGGCGTGCTGGTGGTGGGCGCCGAGCAGCCGGTGAACACGCGCTACCTCTACAGCGCGCCGGGCGCGAGCGAAAAGATCTTCCTGCCGACGGGCGAGGTGAGGACCGGCGACCTCGCGCGCATCGACGAGGACGGCTTCCTCTACATCCTCGGCCGCGCCGACGACCTGATCGTGCTGGCCAACGGCAAGAACGTCCACGTGCGCAGCCTGGAGGAGCGCGTGAAGGCGCACCAGGGCGTGGAGGAGTGCGTGCTGTTCGGCTCGGGCAAGCCGTTCCTGGTGGCGGTGGTGTCGCCGCAGGACGCGCGCGCCGACCACGCCGCGATTCGCGCCCACCTGAGCGAGCTGAACGCGAGCCTCGCGCCCGACGAGCGGATCGTGCGCGCGTTCATCACGCCCGAGCCGTTTCGCGGCGAGACGCGCTTCGTCACCTCGCAGTTCAAGCCGAAGCGCAACGAGATCTTCAACGCGTTCCGGCAGGAAATCGACCAACTCTATGGAGCTTCAGCGTGAGCGAAATTGAAACGATCGTCCGGCGCCACCTCGCCGAAACGGCGGGCAAGGATGCCGCCGCCGCCGCGGCGCTGCCGCTCGACGCGGACCTCGTCTACGACCTCGGCCTGACCTCGCTGGACCTGATCGTGCTGATGAGCACGGTCTGCGAAAGCGCGGGCGTGCCGCTGACCGAATTCACCGAGGACGACCTGGCCGCGCTGCGCAGCGCGCGCGACATCGTCAGCCTGCTGTCCTCGAAAGCCGTGACCTGAGCCCGACGGAGACGCTATGACCTGGAACATCCCCGCGATATTGAACACGACGCTCGAAAACGAATTCGTCACGCTGCGCCGCATCGGGCTCGACGACAAGGACGGCTTCGCGCGCATCGCCTACGACCCGGAGAGCTGGACCTACATGGTGTCGGTGGTCCACGACGAGCCGAGCCTGGTGGCGTTCCTCGAACGCGCGATCGCCGATTCGCTGGCCGGCACGCGCGTGGTGTTCGCGATCATCGACCGCAAGAGCGGCCAGTTCGCCGGCACCAGCGCGTTCGGCAACCTGGCCGCCGCCGACCGGCGCCTCGAGATCGGCTGGTCGTGGCTCGGCAAGCCGTATCGCGGCACCGCCGTGAACCGCGCGGCCAAGGGCCTGCTGCTCGACTATGCGTTCGGCGAACTCGGCTGCGAGCGCGTCGAGTTCAAGACCGACGTGCTCAACGAGCGCGCGCGGGCCGGCCTGCGCGGCATCGGCGCGACCGAGGAAGGCGTGCTGCGCAGCTTCAACTTCATGCCGAGCGGCCGGCGCCGCGACGCGATCTATTACTCGATCCTCAAATCGGAGTGGCCCGATGTCCGCGCAACCCGCTTTCGCTGATCCGGCGGCGACGTCGCCCTCGCTGCCCGCCTCGCCGTTCCTGATCGACGCGGACGTCGACGCCTCGCGCCGCCTGCGCCTCGCCGGCTCGCGCCGCGAGATCGGCCGCCAGCACGGCGCGGCGCTGCGCGAGCCGATCGCGCGCTTTCTCGGCGATCGCGTCACGCGGCTCGAACCGCTCGTCTCGGCGCGCCGCCTGCACGAGTTCGCGCCGCTGATCGCGGGCCACACGCGCGAGATCGAGCGCGTGCTGCCCGAACTGGCCGAGGAGATCCACGGTCTCGCCGAGGGTGCCGACATCGCCACCGAGGACGCGTTCCTGCTGCAGCTGCGCCGCGAGCTGTCCGGCTTCCAGCGGATCCCGGCGCGCGGCGACTGCACCACGTTCGGCCGGCATGCCGGCGGCGAATCGATCGTCGCGCAGACCATCGACCTGAACGGCGACATGGCCGGCGAGCTGAGCGTGCTCGAGATCGACGGCGGGCCGGCCGGCGACGGGCAGCGCGCGGCGCGGCCGGCCAGCGTGGCGCTGCTCAGCTTCACGGGCCTGACCGGCTATCTCGGCATCAACGACCGCGGCCTCGCGATCGGCCTGAGCCTCGTGCTGGGCGGCCTCTGGCGGCCCGGCATCCCCGGCTACCTGGCGATCCGCCATCTGCTCGACCGCTGCGCGAGCGTGGACGAATGCCTCGACACGCTGCGCGCGCTGCCGCTCGCGAGTTCGCGCGCGCTGACGATCGCCGACGCGGCGCGCGTGGTGACGGTGGAGTACACGCCCGACGCGCTGGTGGTGATGGAAGGCGCGCAGCACGCGCACACGAACCACTTCCAGCACCCCGAGCTGGCCGCCGACGACGCGCTCAATCCGTTCGCGCGCACCTCGTCGCTGCGCCGGCTCGAAGCCTGCCGCGAACTGCTGGCGGACCTGCCGGCCGGGGCCGATGCACGCGCCTGCCTGGACGGCCTCGGGCGCGCGCCGATCGAGGTGCTGCCCAGCGGCGACGTGCGCCGCGAATGCACGGTGGCCTCGGTGGCGATGTTCCCGGGCCGCCGCGCGCTGCACGTGCGCGGGCGGCCCGCCGCGGCGGACGCGGCGCGGGCCTGAGCCCGCGCAGAGCCGCAACGGCCCCCACGAGCCACAACGGATCCAGCAACGCACCGAACGCCTCACCCAACGAAACCCTATCGTCCCCAGGAGAAATTCGATGACCTATGTCGTGACCGAAAACTGTATCGAGTGCAAGCACACCGATTGCGTCGACGTCTGTCCCGTCGACTGCTTTCACGAAGGCGAGAACTTCCTCGCGATCGATCCCGACGAATGCATCGACTGCGGTGTCTGCGAGCCCGAATGCCCGGTGGACGCGATCCGCCAGGACAGCGCGCTCGCGCCCGAGCAGCGCATCTTCCTCGACCTGAACCGCGAGCTGGCCCAGAGCTGGCCCAGCATCACCAGCACGCGCGCCGCGCTGCCGGACGCCGCGCGCTGGAAGGACGTCGAGGGCAAGCTCGAGCACCTGAAGCGCGACGTGATCGCGTAAGGCGAGGGAGCCGGTCATGTCGAATTCCTCCACCCTCGCGCCGGGCGCCGCCGCCAGCGCCGCCCCGGTCCGGCCGCATCGCCGCATGCTGCCGCTGCTGTTGATCGGGCAGGGCATGGCGGCGATGGATACCTCGATCGTCAACGTCGCGGCGCCCGCGCTGCGCAGTGATCTCGGCATCTCCGGCGCGCTGCTGCAGCTCGTGGTGGCCGGCTACATCCTCGCCTACGCGGTGTTCCTGATCACCGGCGCGCGCCTCGGCGACGATCACGGCTACCGGCGCCTGTTCATGCACGGCCTCGCGATCTTCACGATCTCGTCGCTGGCCTGCGGCCTCGCGCCCGACACCTGGCTGCTGATCGTCGGGCGGCTCGCGCAGGGCGTGGGCGCGGCGATGCTGGTGCCGCAGGTGATGTCGCTGATCCAGCGCAGCTACGAGGGCCGCGAGCGGGCGCGCGCGATCGGCTACTACTCGATGATCCTCGGGCTCGGCTCCACGGCGGGCCAGGCGCTCGGCGGCCTGATCATCACCGCGAACCTGGGCGGCCTGTCGTGGCGCCCGGCGTTCCTGCTCAACGTGCCGATCGGCATCGCGCTGCTGGTGTACGCGCCCTCGGTGCTGCCGAACCTGGCCGGCGCGCAGCGGCGCCGGCTCGACCTGCCCGGCGTGGCGCTGCTGACGGTGGCGATGCTGCTGGTGGTGGTGCCGCTCACGTTCGGCCATGACGCCGGCTGGGCCGCCTGGGTGTGGGTTGCGCTGGCGGCCGGGGTGGCCGGGCTGGCCGCGTTCCTGCGCTTCGAACACGGCCTCGCGCGGCGCGGCGCGGCCCCGCTGCTGGACCTCGACGCGCTGCTCGCGCCCGGCATCCGCCCGGGCCTCGCGGTGGTGTCGATCGGCTTCATCGGCTACGGCGGCTGGCTGTTCGCCTGCGCGCTCTACCTGCAGACCGGGCTCGGCTACTCGCCGATGATTTCCGGCTTCGTGTTCGCCGCCTACGCGTTCGGCTTCGGCATCTCGAACGTGAGCTGGTCGAAGCTGCCGGCGCGGCTGCTGCGCTTCACGCCCGCCGCGGCGCTGGCGGTGATGGTGCTGGCCAACGCCGCGTTCGGCAGCGGCGCGCGCGAGTTCGGCTGGCTCGCCGCGCTGATGGTGCCGCTGCTGTTCCTGGCCGGCGCGAGCCACGGCCTCACGTTCGGCACCACCGTCAGCCAGATGACGCAGCGCACCGCGGCGCGCCATGCGCCCGCGCTGAGCGGCCTCGTCTCCACCTCGGTGCAGCTGTCGATCGTGATCGGCGTGGCCGCGCTCGGCTCGGTCTACCTGGCGCTCGCGCGGCCCGGCGACGTGCCGCGTTCGGCGCAGGCGATCTCGAGCGTCACGTTCACGATCGCGGTGCTGGCGCTGGTGGCGATCGCCTGTTCGCTGCGGCTCGCGACGATGCGCTCCCCCGCGCCCGCCGCGCGGCCGGCCGGCGACGCGCCGCGGCCGAACTGAGCGCGAGGCCCGTCGCGCGATGCGCTTGCCGATGCAACCCGACATGCCGATGGTCATGAGGACCATCACGACCACTCCGATCATCACGAGGATTCCGACTTGAACGCCCATTCGTCCACCACGCACCCGGCGTCGCCCGAGCGGTTCGCCGAGGCGCGCGCCGAGGCCCTCGCCACGTTGCGCGCGATGCTCGCCGCGATGCTGCAGGTCGAGCCCGACGCGCTCGGGCTGGAACAGCCGATCGTCGAGACCGGCCTGACCTCGGTCGAGCTGATCGACCTGATCGTGCGCTGCCAGGCGCGCTATGCGATCGACCTGCCGGCCGGCTCGCTGGCGCGGCTGACGCTGGCCTCGCTGGCCGATGCCGTGGTCGCCGCCGCGCAGCGGGAGGCCGCCGCATGAGCCAGCCGATCGCGATTACCGGCATCGGCCTGATGTCGCCGGCCGGCTCGACGCCCGCCGCACTGTGGGACGCGCTGGTCGGGCGCGCCGAGCTGCGCGGCCCTTGGCCGAAGCGCTCGCTCGCGGCCTATCCGGCCGACAACTGCGTGGCGATTCCCGAGGCCCAGTGGCGCGCGCTCGATGCGTCGAGCGGCGGCGTCGAGAACCGCGCCGTGGCGCTGGCGCGCTTCGCCGTCGAACGCTGCCTGGAGGATGCGGGGCTGGCCCATCACGGGCTGGCCCATCAGGGGCAGGCCGGCATGCGGATCGGCTGCGTGCTCGGCACCACCACGGCCGGCGTCGAGGTGGCCGAGAACGCGCTGCTGGGCCGCCACGGCGGCGAGGCGGCCGGCGTGGCCGAGTTCGACGCCAGCCGGCTGCTGCCCGGCGACGCCGCGTGCTGGCAGGGGCCGCTCGCGGTGCTGTCCACGGCCTGCTCGTCGGGGCTGCTCGCGCCGTCGCTCGCGATCGACACGCTGCTGGCCGGCGAGGCCGACGCGATGGTGGCGGGCGGCGTGGACGTGCTGCTCGAATACACGGTCTGCGGCTTCAACGGCCTGCGCGTGGCCACCCAGGAGCCGTGCCGGCCGTTCGACGCGAGCCGGCAGGGCGTGGTGCTCTCCGAAGGCGTGGCCTGTGTCTGCCTGGAGCGGCTCGACGCGGCGCTGGCGCGGCGCGCCACGATCCACGCGGTGGTGACGGCGCGCGCGGCCGGCTGCGACGCGGCCCATGCCACCGCGCCCGACATCGAGGGCGTGGCGCGCACGCTGATCGCGGCGCTGGCCGCGCCGACCGAGCCCGGTGCGCCCGGCGCTCGCCCGACGCGGCCGGCCGGCGTGTTCGCGCACGGCACCGGCACGCCGACCAATGACATCGCCGAGATCACCGCGCTGCGCGCCGCCTTCGCGGCCGCGTTCGGCAGCGACGCGCTGCCGCCCGTCACCTCGATCAAGTCCACGCTCGGCCATCCGCAGGCGGCGGCCGGCGCGTTCTCGCTGGTGGCCGCGTGCCTCGCGCTGCGGCACCGGCAGCTGCCGCCCACCGCGAACCTGCAGACGCGCGACGCCGCGCTCGGCGACACGCCGATCGTCGACGGCGCGGGCTGGCCGCTCGACGGCGCGAGCGTGCTGGTGGACGCGTTCGGCTTCGGCGGCAACAACTGCGTGATGGTGCTGACCGATCCGGCCGCGCTGCGCGACATCGAGGAGGTGCCGGCATGACGCCCCCTTCGATTGCCGCGCTGCGCATCGTGGCCGCCGCCGGTGCCGCGCCCGACGCGCCCGGCACGCCGGCCGACCCCTGGCTGCACGCCGAGCGCCGCTCGCGCAAGGTCGGCCCGCTGCCGGTGAAGGCGCGCCTCGCGCTGGCCGCCTTCGAACGGCTGCGCGCCGCGCTCGGCGACGACGATCGCCGGTTCGCCGCGCCGCGCGCGGGCGTGAGCCTCGGCACGCTGTTCGGCTCGATCGAGGTGGCCGAGCAGTGCCTGACCGCCGTTCACGAGCATGGCTTCGAGCGCGTCACGCCGTCGTGGTACGCCACCGGCCTGCCGAACGCCACGGCCGCGATCGTCGCCTCGCTCGGCGAGCTGCAGGGCCCGAACCTCAGTTTCCTCGGCTATCAGGCCGGGCTCGACGCGATCGTCGGCGCGGGCCGCCAGATCGTGGCGGGCCATGCCGACGCGATGTGCGCGGGCGGCTTCGACCTGCCGAGCGAGCGCTACGTGGCGCGCGCCCTGGCGCAGGCGCCGTTCGCGCAAGCCGCCGCGATCCATGCCGGTGCGGGCCTCGTCTGGCTCGCGGCCGGCGCGCCGCGAGCGGGCGACGCGGGGCAGTTGCTCGGCTGGTCGCAGCGGCTGTTCGACGCCGCCGCCTTCGAGGCCGCGCGCGGCGATGGCTTCCGGCCGCTGGTGGCCGCCGCGCGCGCGATGGCCGGGCACGCCGCCGCCGGCCTCGAACCTGAACTGCATCTGGTCGCCCCGGGGCTGCCCGGTGCGATCGACCGGCTCGCGGCCGGCGCGCCGCTGGCGCTGGCCGAGGGCCTGGCCGACGGGCTCGCCGGCAGCTGGCGGCCCGGGCTGCACGCGCTCGTCGTCAAGGGGCTCGGCCCGGTGGCGACCTGCGTGCTGGTCGGCAAGCCGGGCGGCGCCGGCCATTCATCCCACCATCCGGAGGCCGCGTGACGAACGTGACCCGCAACGAGAACCTGAACAAAGAACGTGCGAATGAGCACAACAACGCGCACCTCAACGGCAGCGAGATTGGCGACGAGGTGATCGACCTCATCGAGGCGACCCATCGGCGGGCGGCGCCGAACCCGTTCGCGAGCCGGCTGCCGGCCGCCGTGCGCGGCTTCGCGGTGCTGGCCGCGCTCGACAAGTTGCGCGCGCACGCGGTCACGGCCAGCGACGGCACGCCGCTCGCGGCCTACGAGGCCGGCGAACGCGGCCGGCCCACCGTACTCGTCTTCAACGCGCTCGGCGTGTCGGTGGCGTTCGTCGCGCCGCTCGTCGCGCGGCTCGCCGTGGATTACCACGTGGTCGGCTGGGAGGCGCGCGGGCTGCCGGCGGCGCCCGGCGACGAGGCCGCGGTCGCGGATCTCTCGCTCGCCCGTCATGCGCGCGACGCGGCCGAGGTGCTGGCCGCGCTCGGCGCAAGCCACGGCACGCAGGAAGACAAAGCAGACAGACATGAAGGAGACGACGCGGCCGCGCCGCACGCATTCGCGCTGGTGGCCTACTGCGCCGGCTCGAACGTCGCCGCGCAGGCGCTTTCCGAGGGCCTCGTCACGACCGGCCGGCTGGTGCTGCTGAGCCCGTCGATCGAGCTGCCCGGCGTGGCCGAGAAGACGCCGTACCAGGCCAGCGTGCTGCCGCTCTGGGACCGCATCGCGGGCGGCGCGCACGGCCAGGCCGCGCTGGTGCGCGTGCTGCTCGGGCAGGCGCGCCGCGACGACGACGGCACGCCCGACGCCCAGCTCGCGATCCTCAACGCGCTGCCGTTCGTGGACGACGCCTCGATCGTGCGCTACGCGCGCCTGCAGCACGGCTGCCGGCGCGACGACTGGGCCGCGCGGCTGGCCGGCTTCGCGCTGCCCGCGCTGGTGCTGCACGGCGAGAGCGACGAGGTGATCCACACGGCCACCTCGCGCGCGGTGGCGCAGGCGCTCGGCGCGGCGCTGCAGACCGTCGAGGCGACGGGGCATTTCGGTGTGCATACGAGCCGTGATCTGCATGAGCGGATCGCGGCGTTTCTGAAGGACGCTGGCGAGGCCGGCGGAAAACGCCACTTGGGCAAGGAGTGATGGGCGATGGAGATGCATCTGGACGTACTGGAGGAGGCGAAGGCCGGGCTGGTGGCCCGCATTCGCGACCATTCGTTTCTCGCGCGCTGCCGCTCGGGCGACGTGCCGCTCGACGAGCTGAAGCTGTTCCTGGTGCAGCAGGGGCTCTACAGCAGCTATTTCACGCGCTATCTGTGCGCGCTGATGGCGAACCTGCCGGACAACGCCGACGTGCAGAAGCTGGCCGGCAACCTCTGCGAGGAACTGGGCCTGACCGATGACAGCGAGACGCCGCACAGTCTCGTCTATCGCGCCATGCTCGAACACTTCGGCCTGTCGCTGAACGGCGCGCGGCCGCTGATCGGCACGCGCCGGCTGATCGACACGATGTTCGACCACTGCCGCCATCCCGACCCGGCGCGCGGCCTGGCCGCGCTGTGCCTCGGCGCCGAGGCGCTGGTGCCGGTGGTCTACGCCGACATCATCAAGGGCTTCGAGGCGCACGGCGTGGCGGCCGGCGCGCTGGCATTCTTCCACATCCACGTGGAATGCGACGACGGCCACGCCGAGACCATGCGCGACATCCTGGTGGAGATCGCGCAGCGCGACGACGAGCGGATCCAGACCATGCTGAGCGCGGGCGAGGCGCTGGTGGACGCGCGCCTCGCGTTCTTCGACGCGATCGAGGCCGGCGCCGGGCGGCAGCGCGGCGCGCACGCGCGACCGCTCGAAACGGTGCAGTGATGCGTGCGATCCGGCCGCGGCGCGCCTCCGGTTCGCGCCGCGGCCGGCCCCCCACCGAGCAACGGCCGGCCGCATCGCAGCCGCCGGGAGACTGACAGCAACATGTACACGACACTCGATCAAGACGCGAGCTTCACCGCCAAGGTGGTGGAACGGCTCGCCGCGAGCTGGGACCACCGCGTGGCGGTCCGGCAACCGCGGCTGGACCTGACGCAATACTGCGACGACTCGATCCCCGAGTTCCCGATCTCGATGGTGCCGTTCTGGGACGACGAGGATTTCGCGCCGCTGCCGCACGCCGACAAGCTGCGCTTCCTCGGCGCGGCCTGGGTCGCCTACAACGAGAAGGCGATGTACCTGGAGGACGAGATCGTGCAGCCGCTCTGCAGCCTGCTGCTCAAGCGGCGCCTGCCCGGCACCGGCGACGCGCGGCTCAAGCAGGCGCTCGCGCAGATCCAGGTGGACGAGCAGTTCCACATCCTGATGTGCCTGGAAGTCTGCCACTGCGCGCGCGAGCGGCACCGGCTCGGCGACCTGGAGGTGCCCGAGCCGATGGTGGGCACCGCGCAGCGCGCGCGCCTCGCCGCCGCGCGCGACGAGCGCGAGGCCGCGATCGTGCGGCTCGCCTATGCCTCGGTCGCGGAGATGTCGATCAACGCCTACCTGACGCAGGTCTCCACCGACCTGTCGATCCAGCCGCTGAACCGCATCAACACCGACCTGCACCGGCGCGACGAGGCCGCCCACGGCACCGGCTTCCACGAGATCGTCGGCTCGGTCTATCGCGCGCTCGACGCGCCGGGGCAGGCCGCGTTCGCCGCCGAGATCGCCGCCGCGCTCGACGTGTTCACGACGCCGGACACCACCGCCTGGCACGCGATCCTCGCGCACCTGGCGGTGCCGCATCGCGAGCGGATCCTGGCGCGCCTCGACGCGCGCAACGAGGGCGTGCGGCTGTCGCGCGATTACGCGACGCTGCGCAGCCTGTTCGACGAACTCGGCATCGCGGGCCTCGCCTGAACGCCACCCACCATTCCTGTACGGGAGCAGCATGAAGATTTTCGATCCGGCGATCCTGAACCTGCCGTTCTACGACGACGCCCACCGCCGGCTGGCCGCCGACCTCGAAGCCTGGGTCGAGGCCCACGAGTGGCTGCCGCGCGAATACGAGCGGCTCGAGGCCGCCGAGCGCGGCCGGCTCTACACGCGCCTGCTCGGCCAGGACGGCTGGCTGCGCCATGCCGTCGATCCGGCGCCGGGCCGCGAGCGGCCCGACGTGCGCGCGCTGTGCCTCGTGCGCGAGGCGTTCGCCTATCTCGACGACCTGGTCGACTTCGCGTTCTCGATCCAGGGGCTCGCGGCCGCGCCGATCGCCTGGTACGGCTCCGAGGCGCAGCGCGCGGCCTGGCTGCCGGGGCTGCGCGACGGCACCACGATCGGCTCGCTCGCGCTGTCCGAACCCGAGGCCGGCTCGAACCTCGCGGCGGTGGCGGTGGAGGCCGGGCGCACCGCGCAAGGTTATGCGGTGGACGGCCTGAAGACCTGGGTGTCGAACGGCAACATCGCCGATCACCACTCGGTGCTGCTGCGCACCGGCGAAGGCCCGGGCGGCCTCGGCCTGAGCTTCCTGTCGGTGCCGGCCGCCACCGCCGGCGTGGCGCCCGCCGGCATTGAGCTGCTCGCGCCGCGCGCGTTCGCCTCGCTCGCGTTCGAGCAGGCCGCGCTGCCCGCCGACGCGCTGATCGGCAAGGCCGGGATGGGCTTCCGCTACGCGATGGAGATCCTCAACATCTATCGCGCCAGCGTCGGCGCCGCCGCGCTCGGCTTCGCGCGGCGCGCGCTGGCCGCGTCGCTGGACTGGTCGCGCGAGCGCCCGGTGGCGGGCGGCAAGCTGCTGCAGCAGCAGTTCACGATCGACAAGATCGCCAGCATGGTGGCGTTCGCCGACAGCACCGCGCTGCTGGTCGCACGCACCGCCTGGGAGTTCGACACCGGCGCGGTGGCCGAGGTGGCCGCGCACGCCAGCATCACCAAGCTGCTCGCCACCGACGGCCTCGCGCGCGTGGCCGACGACGCGGTGCAGCTGTTCGGCGCGGCCGGGCTGGTGGCCGGCTCGCTGCCCGAGGGGCTGTTCCGGCAGGCGCGCGCGCTGCGCATCTACGAGGGCACCTCGGAGATCCAGAAGATCGTGATCGCGGGCAGCGTCTCGCGCCGTCGCGCATGAGCGCGCCGGCGGGGCGCGCGGTGCTGGTGACGGGCGGCACGCGCGGCATCGGTCTCGCGATCGTGCGGCGCCTCGCGGCGGCCGGCTGGCGCGTGGCGGCCTCGTACCGCCACGATGCGGCCGCCGCCGATGCGCTCGGACGCGAGCTGGGCGAGGCCGGCGTGACGGCCGCCGTGCTGCGCGCCGACGTGACCGACCCGCACGCGGCGCGCGCGCTGGCCGAGGAGGCCGCGCGGCGCCTCGGCGGGCTCGACGCGCTCGTCAACAACGCCGGCATCGTCGACGACGGCGCGTTCGTCACGCTCGAGGCCGAGCGCTACCTGAACGTGCTGCGCACCAACCTGCTCGGCGCGATCCGCGTGACCGGCGCGGCGCTGCCGCACCTGCTGCGCGGCCGCGCGCCGGCGGTGGTCAATCTCGCCTCGCTCGGCGGCGTGGCGGGCAAGGAAGGGCAGGTGGCCTACGCGGCCAGCAAGGGCGGGCTGATCGGCTTCACGCACTGGCTCGCGCGACGCTACGCGGCCGAGGGGCTCACCGCCAACGCGGTGGCGCCCGGCTTCATCGACACCGAGATGATCGCCGGGCTCACGCCGGCGATGACGGCGCACATCGTCGGCGGCAGCGCGGCGCGCCGCGTCGGGCAGGCCGACGAGGTGGCGCGCGCAGTGGCGTTCCTGCTCGAACCGGGCTACCTGCACGGCACCACGCTGCGGCTCGACGGCGGCTTCAACCGCTGAGGGCGCCGGCGGCGCGGACCCGGCCGTCGTTGCCGACGCGCGGCCGGCTCGCCACCAATACGCAATCGACAAGTCACATCCGATATGCAACTTCTTCACGGAGCCCAAGGATGCAACCCGATCCCGACGACGACACCACGCTGCTCTACGACGTCGGCTACGCCGACACCGACGCGGGCGGCATCGTCTATCACGCGCGCTACATCGAGATGGCCGAGCGCGCGCGCAACCGGCTGATGTATGCGGCCGGCTATTCGTTCGCGCGGCTCGCCGCCGACGGCCTGCTGTTCATCGTGCGCCGCGTCGAGGCCGTCTATCACGCGCCGGCCTGGCTCGAGGACCGCCTCGCGCTGCGCTCGCGGATCGGCGGCATGACAGCCTCGCGCTCGGTGTGGGTGACCGAAGTCACGCGCGGCGCCGACGCGATCGCGCGCATCAGCATCGAGATGGTGGCCGTGGAGCGCGCCACGCGCCGCGCGGTGCGGCACCCGCAGGCACTGGTCGACGCGCTCGCGCCGCATCTGCCGGCCGGCGAGACGGCGGGGGTGTTCGCATGACGCCCGCCCGCTCCCCGGCGGCGGCCGCCGCCGATGCGTTCGCGGCGCGTGACGCCGGCGGCACGCTGGACGCCGGCACCGCGCTCGGCCCCGACGCGGTGACGCGGCTGCTCGCGCACCGCGCGCCGTTCCTGTTCGTGCGCCACGCGCAGGTGGCCGCCGACGGCCTCGCGATTCGCGGCTTCCAGCATTTCGCGCCCGACGAGCCGTGGTTCGCCGGCCATTTCCCCGATGCGCCGATCGTGCCCGGCGTGCTGCTGGTGGAGTTCGTCGCGCAGACCGCGAACCTGCTGGTCGGCCACCGCCGCGACGGCGAGGCGCGCTGCCACCTGGTGGGCGTGCGCAACGCGCGCTTCCTGCAGCCGGTGCTGCCCGGACAGGCGCTCGAAGCCTGCGTGACGCTGCCGGCCGGCAGCGCCGCGCCGCGCGCCGGCGCGGTGGCCAATTTCGAGGCGGTGGTGTTGCGCGGCACCGAGCGCTGCATGAGCGCGACCGTCACGCTGTACCTCACGCAGTAGCCGCGCGGCGCGCCGCCGGATCCTCAACCCAGACGGAGACAAGCATGAGCGACGTAACGACGAAGCACGAGATCATCGACGTGATCAGGACCGAACTGCTGCCCGCGCTCGAATCGGTGGCCGGCGTGGACCCGGCCGAGATCGGCGCCGACACGCGCCTGCTCGGCGAGGGGCTGGCGCTCGATTCGCTCGACGTGCTGGACCTGCAGGTGGCGCTCGAAGGCCGCTTCCGGGTCAGCCTGCCGGTGCTGAACCGCGCGCTGATCGAGGCCTCGGGCAACAGCGTGGGCGGGCTCGCCGCGCTGGTGATCGAGCATCGGTCGCAGGCCACCGCATGAGCGCGCGCGCGCTCGTGATCGACGCGCACGGCGCCATCGAGCAGGCGCTGTGCTCGCGGCTCGCGGCGGCCGGCACGCGGGTGCTCGCGCATCGGCGTGAGGCCGTGGACGCGGTCGCGGTCGCGGCGGCCGGCGCCGATGACGCGGTGACGTTCCAGGACGGCGGCCCCGGCGTGACGAACGTCTCGGCCGCGCATCCCGCCGAGCACCTGGCCGCGTGGGACGCGAGTCACGGGCCGTTCGACACGATCGTGTTCGGCCGGCCGCGCGACGCGTCGGCCGGCCCCGGCGCGGCCGGTCCGGTCGAGGCGGCCGAGGCTGCCTCCGAGTTCGACAGCTTCGAAGCCTTCGACGCGTTCGCCGGGCGGCTCGAAACGCGCCTCGGCGATTTCCTCGCCACGCTGCAGGCGGCCGCGACGCTGCTGCGCCGCGGCGGCAACGCGCAGATCTGGGCGCTCACGCAGGAAGACAGCATGGGCTATTACCTCGCCACCACGCCCGGCGCGCTGCCGGTGGACGTGCGTGCGCGCCACGCGGCCGTCAAGAGCCTCGGCAAGGAGATGCTGCGGCTCGGCGTGAAGGTCAACGCCGCGCATCTGCAGCCGGCCGCCGAGGAGGCCGCCGACGCCTCGGCGTGGAGCGACGCGCGCGACGGCCTGAAGGCGTTCGCGCTGCGCTTCAAGCCCAACGGCGCCGGCGCGGTGGCGAACGCGCTCGCGGCCTGGATCGCCCGCGACGACCTGCCGGTCGCGGGCATGGTGGTACCGATCGGCATCGGCTTTCCGGAGAACAACCTGTGACCCTCAACGAAACCCTGATCGATTCCTCGCGCGCGCGCCGCCATGACGACGCCGCGCAGGTGCTGGCCCGCCTGCGCGGCGGCCAGGCCCATCCGGCCGCCGGCCGCGAGTTCGTGCTGCGGCTGTCGTGCCCCGACAGCCGCGGCGTGGTGTATGCCGTCTCGCGCGCGCTCTACGAGGCCGGCTGCAACATCGTCGACACGCAGCAGTTCAGCGACTTCGATGCACGCGCCGCATCTTCCGCGTCGGCCGCGCCCGCCCCGGCGACGGCCGACGGCGCCGCCGCGCAGGGCCGTTTCTTCATGCGCGTCCACCTCGACGCGCCCGGCACGGCGACCGGCCCCGACGCGATCGCGCGGCTGCTCGACCCGCTGCGCCGCGACTACGACATGCAGATCGAGGTCCACGACGCCGGCTGGCGGCCGCGCGCCGCGATCCTGGTGAGCCGCGAGGGCCATTGCCTGAACGACCTGATCTTCCGCCAGAGCGTGGGGCAACTGCCGGTGGAGATCGCCGCCGTGGTGTCGAACCACGAGGACCTGCGCGAGATGGCCGAGCGCTCGGGCCTCGCGTTCCATCACCTGCCGCTCGACGCGGCCGCGGGCGGCAAGCCGGCCCAGGAAGCGCGCGTGCTCGCGCTGCTGGAGCGCGAGCGCGTGGAGCTGGTGGTGCTCGCGCGCTACATGCAGATCCTCTCGCCCGAGCTGTGCGCGAGCCTGCGCGGGCGCGCGATCAACATCCACCACAGCTTCCTGCCCAGCTTCAAGGGCGCCCAGCCTTACCGCCAGGCGCACGCGCGCGGCGTCAAGCTGATCGGCGCGACGGCCCACTACGTGACCTCCGATCTCGACGAAGGGCCGATCATCGAGCAGGACGTCGAGCGCGTCGACCATGCGGCCGGCCCGCGCGAGCTGGCCGCGATCGGCCGCGACATCGAATGCGTGGTGCTCGCGCGCGCGCTCAAGTGGCACTGCGAGCACCGCGTGCTGATGAACGGCGCGCGCACCGTCGTGTTCCGCTGAACGCCGCCCCCTTTTCCCGGATCTCCCGCAACCCGCCTTCGAACCCACCATGTCCGCCTATACCGAACAGACCGTCCTCAGCGTCCATCACTGGAACGACACCTTGTTCAGCTTCCGCGCCGAGCGGCCCGCCGGGCTGCGCTTCTCCAGCGGCCACTTCGTCATGATCGGCTGCGAGATCGACGGCAAGCCGCTCACGCGCGCCTACAGCATCGCCAGCGCCGCGCATGCCGACCATCTCGAGTTCTTCAGCATCAAGGTGCCGAACGGCCCGCTCACCTCGCACCTGCAGTACCTGAAGCCCGGCGACAAGCTGCTGGTGTCGCGCAAGCCGGTCGGCACGCTGGTGCTCGACGACCTGCTGCCGGGCCGGCGGCTCTACCTGTTCGGCTCCGGCACCGGGCTCGCGCCGTTCATGAGCGTGATCCAGGACCCCGAGGTGTACGAGCGCTTCGAGCAGGTGGTGCTGGTGCATGGCGTGCGCTACGTGAGCGAGCTGGCCTATGCCGACTTCATCCGCGAGGAGCTGCCCGGCAGCGAGTTCCTCGGCGAGATGCTGCGCGACAAGCTGGTCTATTACCCGACCGTCACGCGCGAGCCGTTCCACCATCGCGGCCGCATCACCGACCTGATCGAGAGCGGCAAGCTGTTCGAGGATCTCGGCGTGCCGCCGCTGTCGCGCGAGCACGACCGCGCGATGCTGTGCGGCAGCCCCTCGCTGTTGAACGATCTGTGCGCGCTGCTCGATGCGCGCGGCCTGCGCGTCTCGCCGCATCAGGGCGAGCCGGGCGACTATGTGATCGAGCGCGCGTTCGTCGAGAAATAACGGTGCAGGGCCGGCGCAATCGTGCGCGCGAGCGGCACGACGCGCAGGCCGGCCGGCATCAGCACGCCGGGCGGCACGTCGCCGGCGCCCGGCGCCGTGGCGGAGCCGGAAGCACCGGCCGAGGCGGCCGGCATGAAGCGATGGCGCGCGAACGTCTCGCGATGCTCGATCGCGTCGGGCAGCGGCGTGTGCCGGATCGTCTGGCAGCCGAGCGAGGCCGCGAACGCGACGCTGCGCGCGAGCAGCGCGTCGAGCGCCGAGGCGGCATGCGCGGCGCTCACGTGCAGGCGCCGGATCTCGGCGGGGCGCGCCGGCGTGTCGTGCGCGACCAGCGCCGCGCAGCCCACCGGCCGGCCGTCCAGCTCGGCCAGGAACACGGCCCCGTGCGGCGCCGCGTAAGGCCCCGGCAGCGAGGTCAGCTCGGCGCCGAGCCGCAGCATCTTCACGCCCAGCCGCATCAACACCTTCTCGTAGTCGAGCAGCAGGTCCTGCACGCATTCCTCGTCGTCGGGAAAGCTGGCCGCGCGCGCGACGCAGATGGTCGGCGCGCGCAGCGGGCGCGCCGCCTGCCGGGGGGCGCGCGTGAGCGGTGCGTCGGCGCCGGCCGCGAAACCGGCCAGGCGTTCGCTGGCAAGAGGCAAGGTACCCATGATGGAATCCCTCATCCGCACATCGAGAATCCGGACAGCAGCGCGAGCATGGTGGACGGCGTCAGCCAGGCGGCGAACGTGACGGCCAGCAGCGCGAGTCCGGCCAGCCCCAGCAGCACGCGGCGCCAGCCCGGCCACGCGAGGCGGCCGGCGCGGCGCGCGGCCGGCGGTACCGGCCACCCGGCGCGCCGTCGCTGCGCGCCGGGTGGCGCGTGCGTGCCGTGGCGCGGGTTCATGCCGGCTGCGCGGCCGGCGCCGCCGAGAGGCGCGGCACGCTGCTGTCGTTGATCGGCAGATGCACGAGGCCCGCCACCACGCCGAGCGCCATCGAGCCGTACCAGAGCGGCAGGTACGAATGCACGGCGTCGTAGACGAGGCTGCCGATCCAGACGCCGAAGAAGCTGCCGAGCTGGTGGCCGAAGAACACGAAGCCGAACAGCGTCGCGATGTAGCGCACGCCGAACACCTGCGAGACCACGCCGCTCGTGAGCGGCACCGTGCCGAGCCAGATCAGGCCGGTGACGAACGAGAACACGTAGAGGCTCACCGGCGTGAGCGGCAGCAGCACGAACAGCGCCATCGCGATCACGCGCGTGAAGTAGATGCCGGCCAGCAGGTACTTGCGGCGCCAGAAGCCGCCCGCATAGCCGCACAGGAAGGTGCCGACCGTGTTGGCTAGCGCGATGATGGCCAGCGAGATGCTGGCCTGGCGCGCGCTCATGCCATGGTCGAGCAGGTAGGCCGGCATGTGCGCGGCCACGAACGCGAGCTGGAAGCCGCAGGCGAAGAAGCCGATGTTGAGCAGCCAGAAGCCGCGATGCGTGAGCGCTTCGTGGACCGCGGCGCGGATCGTCTGGTGCTGGCCGCCCTCGGCGCCGCGTTCGAGCGGCCGGTCGCGCAGCCAGGCCGCGAGCGGCGCGGTGGTCAGCATCACCGCGGCCAGCACGAAGATCGCGCGCACCCAGCCGAACGAATCGATCACGCCCTGCGCGAGCGGTACCATCACGAACTGGCCGAGCCCGCCGATCGTGCCCGAGATGCCGAGCGCCCAGCTGCGGTGCTCGGGCGGGAACAGCCGCGAGAGCGCGCCGTACACGGCGCCGAACGCGGTGCCCGACAGCGCGATGCCGACCATCACGCCGGTGCCGAGCGTGTAGACGCCGGTGGAGCCCGCCAGCGCCATCACCACGAGGCCCAGCGCGTAGAGCACGCTGCCCGCGAAGATCACGCGCGCCGAGCCGTAGCGGTCGGCGATCATGCCCGTGAACGGTTGCGAGATGCCCCAGATCAGGTTCTGCAGCGCGAACGCGAGGCCGAACGCCTCGCGGGACCAGCCGTGATCGAGCGTGACCGGCACCAGGAACAGGCCCTGCACGCTGCGCACGCCGAGCGCGCCGCCCATCACCACGCCGCCCGCGATCACCAGCAGCCAGCGATAGCGCCAGGCATCCTCCGAACGAATCTGCATTACGTCTCCCTGATGTCTTGCCGATGAGGTCGCGCGCGTGCCTCGTGAGCGCGGCGCGTGGTGCGGCCCGCGCCGGTGGCGGGCGGGCGAACGCACAGTCATTTAAGCGTAGTGCATGGCGTCGCATCAAGTGAGATCGCGGTGCGCTTCGCATTCGCCGGATGCATGAAAGAGGGCCGGGACGGGGGGCTCCGGCGCGTGGCTTGCGCAGCATGCATGGTGGACGATGAGGGGCGGGTGCAATCGTGGCTCAATGCGCCCCGGCGTCGTCGAAGCTGAGCTTGCGCGCGATCGTGAGCCCGGCCGGCGTGCTGAAATCGAGCCGCACCAGCCACACACCCGGCATTTCGAGCGCGAGGCGGGCGCGGTAGACGCCCGGCGCCGCGTCGGGCACGGCCGCCACCGGCGTCACGTTGTGCGCCATCGGCATCGACGGCATGTCGGCGCTCACAGTGAAATGCGCGTCACGCAGCGGCGCGCCGCCGGGCGTGGCGAGGCGGATCGTGCAGTCGTAGGCGCCGTCGCCGCCGGCACGCGCGCAGCCGATGCGCGCCGCGGGCGGCGCCGTGGCCGCGTTCGCGAACAGCGGTGCGATCACGAGTGCAATCGCCATGATTGATTCGAACAGCGTAACGAGCAGACGGCGCGCACGCGCGCGGCGGGACGATTTCATGCCTTCTCCGTATCGATGGGGGTGGGGGTCGAAGCCGCCTGCGTGGCGGAATGTGAAGCGGGATGTGAAATCGGATGTGAAGCCGGACACGGGATCGAACCTGCAACGGGTCGGATCGAAGCGGGCGGCACCGGCGCGGCCGGCACGCGCCGCGGCCTCGGCCAGCGCGCGCCGAGCCGCGCCACCAGCGCCTCGTCGATGAGCCCGCGCGGGCGCACCACCAGCACGCCGGCCACGAGAGCGCCGAACGCGATCATCCGGTAGCCGTGGAAGAAGCGCGTGCCCTCCAGCAGGCCGAGGTCGAGCGCGACCCCGAGCAGTGGCCCGAACGGCGAGCCGAGGCCGCCGATCAGCGCATACGACAGGCCGTGGATGCCGATCATCACGTCGAAGTTGTCGGGTTCGATGTAGGTGCTGCAATGCGCGTAGAGCGCGCCGCCGAGCGCGGCGACGGCGCCCGCCAGCGTGGCGGCGGCGAGCTTGGCGCGCCGCGCGTCGATGCCGAGCGCGGCGGCCAGCGCCGGATCCTCGCCCACCATGCGCCAGGCGCGGCCGCGGCGCGTGCGTTCGAACCCGGCCAGCGCGACCAGTACCAGCGCGAGCGTGACCCAGACGATCAGTGCCACCTGCGCCGGCGTCATGCCGTGCTCGAACACGTAGCGGATGCCGGCAAAGCCCTCGTCGCCGCCCGGGCCGATCGGCTCGCCGTCCGGCCCCGGCCGTTGCACGCGGATCAGCAGCAGCACCTGGCGGATCGTCTCGGCGGCGGCCAGCATCGCCAGCGAGAAGCGCAGCCCCGACAGCCGCAGCGTGGCCGCGCGCAGCAGCCAGCCGGCCAGCGCGCCGGCCGCCGCGGCCACCGCGAGCGCCGCGCCGAGCGGCCAGTCGCCCAGCACCGTGGCCGACGCGCCCACGTAGGCGCCGATCGCGAACAGCGCCTGCTGGCCGAACGAGAAATCGCCGGCGATCGCCAGCACGTAGGCCGATAGCGCGAGGAACGACAGCAGGCCGAGATTGGTGATCAGTGTCATGGGCGGGCCGCTCCGTCGGCCGGCCCGGCGCGGTCCGAGCGGTCCGAGCGGCCTGCGCGCTGGCCGCGACCGCGCACCCGCGCGAGCGGCAGCAGCGAGGCGAGGCCGCCCGGCCATGCGCATAGCGCCACGAACAGCAGCAGGTCGCCGCCGAGGTCGCGCGCCTGCGCGCCGAACAGTGCCTGCAAGGCCGCCTCGATCAGCCCCAGCGCGAGGCCGCCCGCCACCGCGCCCGGCAGCGAGCCGAAGCCGCCCAGCACGGCCGCCGCGAGCCCCTTGAGCGTGGCCCACATCGCGAACATCGCGCTGACCTGGCCATGGATGCCGGCGATCAGGCAGCCGGCCAGCGCGCCGAGCGCGGCTGACAGCACCACCACGCGCGCCGAGACGCGCCGCACGTCCACGCCTGAGAGCGTCGCGGCGGTGCGGTCGTCGACGATCGCGCGCACCGCGAGCCCGAAGCGCGTGTGGCCGATCAGGCGCCGGCAGCCGAACGTGACGAGCGCCGCGCAGCCAAGCGCCACCACGTGCTCGGCGCGCAGCGGCAGCGCCTGCCAGCTGGCAGGCAGGCTCGCGAACGGCGAGGGCCACGGGTTGGCGTGCGCGCTGAGCAGGTGCGCGCCGGCTTCCTCGATCTGCATCCAGACCGCGAAGCTCGCCGCCATCGCGGTGACGCCCGAGCCGTCGCGATGCGGCGCGAAGCAGAGCAGGTCGACATAGCGGTTCGCGAGGATCGTCACGGCCGCGGCGACCAGCGGCGCGACCAGGAACGCCGCCACCGGCGGCAGCGCGGCGGTGGCGCGGATCGCCACGTAGAGGCCGAACATCACCGTCGCGCCGTAGGCGAGGTTGACGCGCCCGAGCACCCCGAACACCAGCGTGAAGCCGCTGGCCAGCAGGGCGTAGGCGGCGCCGAGCGCGAGCGCGTCGAACAGCAGCGCGAGCATCTCAGGCCCGCGCGCCCGGGCGGATGCCCGGGGCGTTCGTTTCGTTCGGGGGAACCGAAGGCACTGATGGCACCGACGGCGCGGAGCCACCGAGCCAGGCACGCTGCACGGCCGGGTCGGCCAGCACGCGCGAGGGCGTGCCTTCGGTCAGCACGCGGCCGTTCTCGAGCACCACGATGCGCTCGGCCAGCGCCGCGACGAAGCCGATCCGGTGCTCGACCACCACGATCGCCACGCCGCGCGCGCGCAGTTCGGCGAGCCGCGTGCGCAGCTCGGCGATCTCGGCCTCGTCGAGGCCCGAGGCCGGCTCGTCGACCAGCAGCACGCGCGGCCGGGTGGTCAGCGCGCGCGCCAGTTCGAGGCGGCGCCGCTCCGAGAACGTCAGCGTGGCGGCCAGCGCGCGGCGCCGGTGCGCGAGCCCGGCGAACGCGAGCGCGGCGTCGGCGGCCTCGCGGCCCTCGGCGGCGAGGTTGGCCTCGACCGTGAGGCGCGTGAACACGCGCGGCTGCTGCCAGGTCCAGGCGATGCCGTGCGCCACGCGCCGCCAGGCCGGCTCGCGCGTGACGTCGGCGCCGTCGACGCGGATCGACCCGGCGCTCGGCCGCAGCGTGCCCGCCACGATGCCGAGCGTGGTGCTCTTGCCCGAACCGTTCGGCCCGATCAGGCCGAGCGTCTCGCCGGCATGGATCGTCAGGTCGAGGCCGGCGAGCGCGTCGAGCGCGCCGTAGCGCCGGCCCACGCCGCGCAGTTCCACCAGCGGCTGCGTCACGGCTGGCGCGCGGCCGGGCCATTGCTGGCCACTTCGTTGTGCGCGGCGGGCCGCTCGATCACCTTCCAGACGTTGTTGTGCGCCTGCACCAGCACGAACGGCTTGACTGATTCGCGCTCGGCGGTGCGGCCCACCGGGCCGAGCAGGCCGTCGGCGGTGTGGATGTCGGTCAGGCCCTCGCGCAGCTTCTCGCGATCGGCCTGCACGCTGTCCGGCTTGGCCAGCACGCCCTGCGTCTCGATCGCCGTCTTGATCATGTAGAGGATCTCGTAGGCCGCCATGCTGTGCAGGTCCGCGTAGCCGCCGTAGCCGGCCGTCTCCTTCGCGGCGCGTTCGGCGCGCGCATTGATCGGCGCGAAGCTGGTCGGGATCACCAGGCCCTCGGCGGCCGGGCCGCAGATCTTCAGCAGTTCCGGCGTCGAGCTGCTGGTCAGGCCCACCAGCACCTTCGGGTGGACGTCCTGGCGCGCCAGTTCCTTCAGCACGCCGCAGGCCGAGTACGGGTGCGCCGAGATCACCACCACGTCGGCGTTCTTCTGCTTGATGTCGCGCACCTGATCGGCGAAGTTGGTGTCGTCGAGCAGCCAGCGCGTCTCGCCGAGCACCTCGAAGCCGGCCGCCTGCGCGCGCGGCTTCATCACCTGATACCAGGTCTGGTTCGAATGCACGAAGTTCTGCTCGACGCCGCCGTAGAGCGTGTGGACGTCCGGATGCTCGCGGCGCACCCAGTTGAACACGTCGGTGTACATCGCGTTCTCGTCGGGGATGTTGCGGAACGACCAGTCCGAGGTCTTGGCCAGGCCGATCTTCATCGCCACGTCGGTGAACACCGGTAACTGCAGGCCCGAGTCGGTCGCGTCGCCGGCCTTCTTCTGCAGCGAGCCGAACACCGCCTGCACCACCGGCGAGCAGGTGGTGCCCACCGCGATCAGCGCGTCGGTCTGCGCGAGCCGGCGCACCACGTCCACGCCTTCGGTGGGCGTGCAGTTGTCGTCGTGATAGCTGATTTCGATCTTGCCGCGCGTGCCGTCGCCGAGCTTCACGCCGCCCGCGTCGTTGATCTCCTTGGCCGCCGCGCGCAGCGCCGCCTCGCTGTTGGCGCCGAACGGGCGCAGCACGCCCGACTCCGCGCCGAAGCCGTCGATCCTCACCACCCGCTGCGCGTCCGCGGCACCGGCCGCCGTGCTCGCGGCGCCGGCGAGCGCCGAGAAGACGAGTGCCAGGGCAAGCGCTACCTTCGTATTCTTCATCGTGACATTCCTCCAGGGAGCGGCCCCGGCGCGCGCGGCACGATGCCGGCACCGTGCGGGACCGTCGTTGAGATGTTCACGATTTCACTAGCTGGTCGGCGTGGCGACAACTACCAGCTTTGGTAGAGCGGGGATGGGGGGCAAGCTGGACCTTGGGCTTGCGCGGGGTGCTGGACGTGCCCCCCCGATCTGTTGAAGCAGTGACCGGGGCGGGTTGGAGGGATGGATCTATGCAGGGCAGCGAATTCGACGGATTGCGCGGCGTGATCCGGTGCCATCACTCCCTTCGTTTCATCTCGCTGGGCGTATAGCCGAAGTAGCGCTTGAACGCGCTCGCGAACTGGCTGTGGTGGCTGTATCCGCATTCGAGCGCGACTGCCGATACTTTCGCGACGTCGGTGCGCAGTAGCTCGTGTGCCCGCTCCATGCGCACGCCGGTGAGATAGGCGTGCGGCGGGCGCCCGAATGTATTCTTGAACTTTCTCAGGAAGTGGTAGCGGCTCAGATGAAAACGCCTGGCCAGCTCTTCAAGCCGGATCGCGCTGGTGGCATTGGCTCGGAGATAGTCGACGATGCGCCGTGACTGATCCGTCGAGAAGCAGCCCCGACTATCCCGTGTTTCGAAGCCTGTCGTCGCGTAGAGGCGCACGGCGTTCAGCAATATCCAGCCCAACAGCGCGTCGATGCCAGGCAACAGCACCGGATCGGACCAGTCGGCATGCGCGATGCTTTGCGCAGCGGAGCTGATGATTGGGCAGTAATCCTGAAGAACTTCGCGGAATGTGCGATTGCTCGCGATACTTCCAGGCGAATCCTGCGTGTTGGCAGGCAGACTCGATTGGCCGAAATCGATGTGCAGCAGGTGAAGCGGCGCCGAAATCGACCATCGCGAAATTGCGCGTCCCGCGGGAAACAGGCAGATGGCACCGTCGAACCCGTGGCGGGCAGGTTTGCCGTCCTGTACATGGCAGCATTGACGGCCGCCGCTCAGGCTGATGCTCAATACATTTTCGGAGAACGTCTGATATTCGAGTAACGCATCGCCGCTGCGCCACTCCGAGATCGAGATACCACAAGCCATGTTTGCGGCCCGGATCAATTCCGCACCGGCTAAACGCAGGCAGTCGTCGGCCGTGCGTATGTGTCTGGATGGCATCTATTTGATTATCCGTGTCGAATTGACCGGATGCTCCAGGAGGTCGTCCACGCAAGTCATTGGCTACGCAAGCTCCAGCCGGCACGATCTGGCTATTCATTCACGCGGATCGGGTGGACTGTACGGCCGCGCCGCCCGCGATCTTATGCCTGTGGGTATGGCCATGCAAGGCGGTTGCGATAAAACGAAGCAGCGTCATGCCAATGCCTATCCTGCCATGCCAGGGGCAAAAATTTGACAGAAGTACGCAATTCTTGAGAAGAGGGATGGCTGGGTGGTCGGTATTATTTTGATTGTAGAAAATTTTCAATGGAGTGCTGAGATTGATTCGATAAAAAATAACGCTTCAGCAACAGATTTCTGAAAAATAAAAAATATCACGCATTTGAGTCCGGCATGTCCGCATGCCGAAATCGAAGCATTAAAAAACGAAGGGATCAGTCATGTACGCCGCGACCGCCGAAGGCAAAGTTGAATCGTTGAAGAGCAGCGGGCAATATCGAGAGTTCCAGACGGTCGACCGAATCAGGGGGCGCTATCCACTGGCCCACGTGGGAAATAACCTCCGGAAAGAGGATGTCGTGTGGTGTTCCAATGATTACTTGGGCATGTCCCAGCATCCGGCGCTCACGCAGGCAATGCACGATGCCATCGACAGCCATGGTTGCGGTTCCGGCGGGTCGCGCAATATCGGCGGCAGCCACTCCTATTATTTACGGCTTGAGGCATCGATCGCGCAGTGGCACGGCAAGCAATCTGCGCTCGTGTTCCCAACCGGCTACAGCTCTAACGACGCGACCTTGCAATGTTTGCTGCGGCTTTTCGAGAACTGCGTGGTGTTCTCGGATGAGCGGAATCATGCGTCAATTATTAACGGCATTCGCAACGCGACAGCCAGGCGCAAGATCTTCCGCCACAGCGACACTGAACACCTCGAATCGCTTCTGGCTGCCGAGTCGGCAAGCTGTCCCAAGATCATCGTGTTCGAATCGGTGTACTCGATGGACGGCGATATCGCACCGGTTGAATCGATCGTGGCGCTCGCAAAGCGATACAACGCACTGACGTTTCTCGATGAAGTCCATGCGATTGGTATGTACGGGCCGCGGGGCGCGGGGATCGCCGCGTCGCTCGGAATCGCGGATCAGATCGACATCGTGCAGGGGACGATGGCGAAAGCCGTCGGCGTGATTGGTGGCTACGTCGCTGGGTCGTCCTGTCTCGTCGATGCCGTCCGGTCATTCGCTTCCGGTTTCATCTTTACGACATCGCTGCCACCCGCCATCGTGGCTGCTTGCCTGGCGAGTATCGAGCATCTCAAAGTCTCCGACTTCGAGCGCGGCCAACTTCACCTGAAAACAACAGAATTGCGGAGAGCGTTGCAGAGCCGCGATATTCCGGTCATGGCGTGTAGCGACACTCATATCCTGCCAGTCCTCGTGGGGGATGCCGTGAAGTGTCGGGCTGCGGCGCATCGCCTGCTCGACCGGCATGACATCTATCTGCAGGCTATCAATTCCCCCACTGTTCCTGTCGCAACCGAACGCTTTAGAGTCAATGTCACGCCGAACCACTCAAGGCAGCAGATTCTTCATCTGGCCGATGCTTTACACGAAGTGTTCGAGTCGTTCGCGATTCCATTTGCGTCCGAGATCGTTCCGGGCGAGGTGGCGTCATGAGTACCCAAAGCTTTCCTGTCGCCAGTTCGTTCAACACCACATCGGCTGAGCTAGCCGATATCGACGCCTTGGTGAGCCTCCGTAAAGTCTTGCTGAGCCAAGGCAGCACTCACTATGCCGCAACCTCAATCGATGCGGATCAGGCTTGGCAGACAAGCTATCGCGCGTGGCTGGAACATCATCTTCAATTGCGTTCTCCCCACATACGCGTGGCCGTGACGCGTGATCCGGGGCGCCGGGTCGTGGCATGCGCAACCGGAATCATCGATGACCGTGCTCCCGTGATCGGAAGCCTGAATGGCCGCTTCGGCTGGGTGCAGTCGGTGGTGGTGGCGCGCGAATTGCGGCAGCGTGGGTTGGCACGGCAAACCATGGAATATCTGCTTTGCTGGTTTGCCAGACGACACGTCCATCGAGTCGCATTGCAGACAACACCGGCGGCGCTTGGCCTGTATCGACAGCTTGGGTTCGAGCCGTCCGGCGAAGATTTGCTGATTCGATCATCGAACTAGGGCGCTGCGTCATCCATGAACCTACTCATCATTGGACTCGGCTACGCAGGCACGCGCTTTCTCAATGCATTTCTCTCCGTCGACAGTCTGACTATCGAGGGAGGGTTGCGTCCGGCATACGTCGGACGACGCGCGGGAAAACGCGATATTCCTTATTTTTCCGACGTGCCGTCGGCGTTGGCGCAATGGCGTCCTGAAATCGTAGTCGTCGCCGTGACGGATGGCGAGCATGCGGGTGTGCTGGCGCAACTGGCCGGCTACCCTGGCTTTGTCATATGCGAGAAGCCACTGGCGAATTCGGGCGACGATCTCTCGAGCACCACTCGCGCGCTCGATCGTGTATCGGGCTTTTGCCTGAATCTGGTGGAACGCTATTCCGAGGCAGCGCAATTTCTGAAGCAGTACGTCCACGATCATCGTCTCTCGCTGATCCGTAGTCATTTCATCTGGGGCAAGGACCGAATTCACGATCATCGGCCGACGTGCGGTGTGCCGAGCGAAATCATCCACGCACTGGACCTGGTGAACTGGATTGCGGCGCCGGAAAAACAGCTCGTTCTTGAAGATGCGATAGGCACGACGTCGAATTTTTCGGTGTCAGGTGACGCGGTGCTCGATAGCGTTGCCATTGTCGCGAGGCTGGGCACTTCGGTCGTCAGCGGTTACAGCAGCTTCGTCAACATCACGCGACAGCGCACGCTCGATTTTGCCCTGGGTTCGCCGGACGGAAAGTTGATATATGCGCAACTGATCTTCGATACGCCGAGTTGGGATATCGATCATCTTCGAATCTGGGAACGCACGCACGCGGAGGATCGCGTCCTCGCGGCGTTCACGACGTCGTTTCCCGATTCGCCACCAAGTTTGCTGACCATCCAGAAGCTGCGGAGGTTGGTGCTCGACGTGCTCGGTTTTGCGGGACATGGCATCTGCCCGCGGCAAGCTTTTGCCGATCTGTCGTCTGCCGTGGCAATTCAAGTGCTGTTGAACCAGATCGAGCACACCGCGCGCACCACCGGACCAGTGAAATACGTCCTCACGGCGGCTCGTCCGATAGTCGCCAGCGATGGGGATCTGGAGCGCCTCGGCTAGGCGCATGGCACAACAACGAAGCCACAGCCCGGAGCGTATCGACCAATGAGCGCCATCTTCATCCTCGCCGCCGGCATGTTCGCGCTGGGCCTCGACGCCTATGTCGTCGCCGGGTTGCTGCCCGGCATCACCAGCGCCTTTGGCATCGACGCCGCCGAAGCGGGACAGGCCGTCAGCGTCTTCACGTTCTGTTACGCCGCCGCCGCGCCGATGTTCGCGACGCTGCTGGCGGGCAAGCCGGTGCGCCGCGTGCTGGTGACGGCGCTGGCCATCTTCGCGGCCGCCAATGCCGCGAGCGCGTTATCAAGCAGCTTCGCGATGCTGCTCGCGGCACGCGCGGTGGCCGGGCTCGGCGCGGGGCTTTTTTCGCCCGTGGCGGTGGCCGCGGCCGCCGCGCTGGTGCCGCCGGAGCGCAAGGGCCGCGCGCTCGGTCTGACGCTGGGCGGGATGAGTACCGGCACCGTGGTGGGCGTTCCGATCGGCTTGTGGATCAGCGCGCAGGCGGGATGGCGCGCCACGCTCTGGCTGGTGACCGGGGTCGGCCTGATCGCGCTGCTGGGCGTGTTGCGCAAGCTGCCGAACCTGCCGGTGGCACCGCCGCCGTCGCTTGCCGAGCGGCTCGCCATGCTCACGCATCGACGGGTCGCCGCCATCGCGGGCATTTCGTTCCTGACCGCCGTCGCGAGCCTCGGCCTCTACACCTATGTCTCGCCGATGCTCGCGGCGCTGACAGGGACGACCCACATCACGCCGTTTCTCTGGTTCTGGGGCCTGGGCGGACTCGTCGGCAGCTTCTGCATCGGCCCGCTCATCGATGGAACGCGCCGCCCGGCATGCCTGCTCGCGATCATCCTCGCGCTGCTGACGCTGGCCTTGGCCAGCATCCCGACGCTGGCAGCTTGGGGCGCGCTGGCCTTCGTGCCGTTCCTGATCTGGGGCGCGGCGGGCTGGTCGTCACTTGCACCGCAGCAGCACATGTTGCTTGAACTGCAACCGCAACACGGCGCCGTGGCGGTGGCGGTCAACAGTTCCTGCAACTATCTCGGCAGCGCGGCCGGAACCGTGCTCGGCGGCGTGCTGATCACGCTCGGCGCCAATCCGGCCGCCTTGCCTTATGACGCGGCGGCCGTGTCCGGTGTGGCGCTGCTCGCGCATCTGTTCAAGCAGATGGCCATGCGGCGGCGCCGCACGGCGTCGTAGCCTCGATGCGCGAGCCCGCGATTCGCCGGGTTTGCCGTCGTGGATCTGCCACGCGGTTGCGGCTTTGCCCGTTGATCCATCATCCAGCTGCGGGGCACGACTTCCGCTCGGGTTTCAACCGCCCAAATCCATCTCCCCACCCGGACGCGTCGCCGCGAGAATCCAGTCGATCACCGCGCGCACGTCCTCGCGCGGCGCCAGCTCGGCCTGATGGAGCCAGTAGGCGTGACCGCTCGCGCGCGGCGCGGCGGCGTCGCCGATCGCCACCAGCCGGCCGTCGGCGAGCAGCGGCTCGACCAGCGCGATACGGCCGAGCGCGATGCCGCGCCCGGACAGCGCGGCCTGGATCACCTGGTCGTACTGGTTGAAGCGCAGCATGCCGCGCGCATGCGCGGTGTCGAGGCCGAGCGCGCCGAGGTGGTCGGCCCATTGCAGCAGCGGGCGGCGCGCGCCGTCGAATTCGAGCAGCACGTGGCGCGCCAGCGTGTCGGCGTCGAGCGTCGTGACGCCGAGCGAGGGCGGCGCGACCGGCACGATGGTCTCGTCGAACAGCCGCACCGAGGTGGCCGGCGCATGATCGGCCGCCGCGTAGCGGATCGCCAGGTCGATGCCCTCGGCGCGCAGGTCGAGCAGCTTGTCGGTGGCCGCCACGCGCAGATCGACGCCGGGGTGGATGCGCTGCAGCTCGCCGAGCCGCGGCAGCAGCCACAGGCTCGCCACGCCGATGCTGGCCGTGATCGTCACGGGCTGGCGCACCTTCGGATGGGTCAGCGCCTCGATGGTGTCCTGCAGCTGGCGCACCGCGCCGTCGGCTGCGCGAAACAGCCGCTCGCCCTCGGGCGTAAACGAGATCGAACGATAGCCGCGATGGAACAGGCGGATCCCGAGCGCTTCCTCCAGCGCGTTGACCTGCCGGCTCACGGCCGATTGCGTGAGACACAGATCCTGGGCGGCGAGCGTGATGCTCATGCGGCGGCCGACGGCCACGTAGCCGCGCATCAAATCGAGCGAAGGGAGTTTGATGAGCTGGGCTGTCATGCGTGTGCCTCATCCGAGTGATGCGAGAAGATTGATTGAGTTATCCGGGGTGGTCAAGTGCAATAACGGTCAGGAAGCCTGCCCCGATTGATCGGAATAGGCTCGACATGCACCAGGTGCATGTGATGGAAACAACCGCCCCGATTGGACATATGCACGACATGGATACCTCCCCTGCAGGCCCCGAAGCGGTCACCATCACCGCCGCCGACGGTTATCCGATCCACGGTTTCGTCTGGCGCCATGCGGCGGCGCCGGACCCGATCGCGCCGCGCCCGGTGGTGATCGTCAACGCGGCCACCTCGGTGCGCTGCCGCTACTACTTTCGTTTCGCGGCCTGGCTGTTCAGCCACGATTGCGACGCCGTGGTGTACGACTATCGCGGCATCGGCGAATCGCGCCCGCGCGCGCTGCACCAGCTCGACGCGAGCTGGCTCGACTGGGGCGAGCGCGATACCGAGGCGGTGCTCGGCTACGTGGCGGCCGCGTTTCCGGACCAGCCGATCGACGTGGTGGCGCACAGCATCGGCGGCTTCGCGCTCGGGCTCGCGCCGTCGAACCATCTGGTGCGCCGCGTCTTCACGATGGGCGCGCAGTATGCGCACTGGCGCGATTACGCGCCGCGCAGCATGGTGTCGATGCTCTGGAAATGGCATGTGGTGATGCCGCTGCTGACCGCGCTGTGCGGCTATTTCCCGGCGCGCCGGCTCGGCTGGATGGAGGACACGCCGCGCGGCGTGGCGCTGTCGTGGAGCCGCAGTCGCGGCGCGTTCGAGGAAACCTACCGGCACGCGCCGATCCGGCGCAGCGACGCCGAGCGCGGCGCGCTGGTGCGGCGCTTCGCGGCGCTGCGCGCGCCGATTCTGGCGGTCAGCGTCAGCGACGACCCGTTCGGCACGATCGCGGCGATCGAGCGGCTGCTGCGGTATTTCACGCATAGCCGCGTTACGCATCTGCGGCTGACGCCGGCGCTGGCCGGTGAGACCGCGATCGGCCATTTCGCGTTCTTTCACAGCCGCTTCGAGGCGAAGCTCTGGCCGCTCGTGCTCGAATGGCTCAAGTGCGGCCGGCTCGCGGCCGAGGTGCCGGGGCGCATCGTGTCCGAGCGCGAGGCGGCCGGGGTGGGCGACGAGGACGGGCCGGCCACGGCCAAGCATGAGGTGGTGTTGTTGTAGGGGGGCGTTGGTGTTCGGGGTGGTGTGGTTGTGCCGGGCGGTTCGATGTGAGAGGCGGGATCGTGCCGATGGCGGCGGTCCGGCTTCGCGTTTCCTTCAATTCGTGCGAGCGGTGGCGCCGTGATACCTCCGCCCCGTCCGGGCATCCCGTCCGCCCACTTGCGCTGCCTCGCGGCAACGGAAATAATCGCGAGGCGCCGCGCCCTGGGGCGTTGTCGAACCAGCCCCTGGCGAAGCCCGCGCACCGCGGAGCCGATGAATCGAAGACTACGAATCGATGCGCCCGCGTTGCCGGGCCGCGATCCATCAAGCTCGTCTGAATGCCACGGCCTTCAACTCCAGTGGTACCGGTGCATCAGGTAGTGGCTGATATCCCGGCGCGTTTCCTGTACCGACATGTACCCCATTGACGGCAGCCATTCCGTCTTGAAGCTGCGGAACAGCCTTTTCATCGGGGAGTCGACGCTCCCAACAATTTCCTCGACGGCTCATGCTCTGCCGTATCCGATAGCGCCAGAGACGCTGACGGAATTTCCGACTTGGCATATTGGCCGCCTTGATACGAGTGAAACAGCGAGCCTTGCGGTCGACCTCGCTGCTCATAGACGCGGTAGCCTTTTCCCTGACGTTGCTACTGGAACGCCAAACCTGCTCGCTGCTTCGTGCTGCCCAACGGATTCAGCAAGCCTGACAACCTCGATCTTGAACGCTTCCGTGTATTGCCGTTTCGGTACTGACTTTTCTGACATGCAACCCTCAGTACATACAGGAAATTAACGAACTTTCTGCTGTACGCGAAATCTAGGCGGGGGTCAGTGATGTGCAGTCTCGGACGATTGGTCGAGTGTGCGCATTAACGTGACGAACGCGAGCGCATAAAGCATGGCCGCGATGAAGAACGGCAGCCCGAGATAGTGAGCCGGCGCGGTGCTGCTCTGCACGTAATGCAGCATCGCCGCCCCGAACAAAGGCGCGATGGTGGCCGCGAGCTCCATCAGGCACACCATCGCACCAAGATACTCGCCCTGCCGGCTCGGTCCCGCCTCGATCGACACCAGCGCCCGCATCGCCGGATCGTTGATCAGGGCCAGGGAGTGCATCACGATCGCGATCGCCATCATCGTGACCGAGGCGGCGAAGCCGTATGCGATGTAGGCAGCGATGAACAGCAGGTACCCGAGCAGCGCCGTTCGCCGCTCGCCGCAGCGGGCCACCACGTGACGCATCACGAAGGTCTGGGTGAGCGTGATGCCGAGCCCGAGCGCGCCGAGCGCGATGCCGTTCTCGCGAGAGCCCCAGCCGAAGCGCAACTCGTTGCTGAGCACGAAGCAGGCAAGGAAGATCCCGTAGGCCGTCATGCCGAAGCAGGCGGCGATCACGATGCGTCTGAGCGTTGCGTTGTTCCGCAGCAAGCGCATGCTGCCGAGCGGGTTGGCCCGGGATACCGAGAACGGCACACGCAGCTCGGGCGGATGGCTTTCGGGCAACCACAGCAAGGCGCTCAGCACGTTGACGGCCGCCAACACGCTGGTGACGACGAAGGGCACGCTAGCGCCGAAGGTGCCGAGCAGGCCGCCGCAAGCGGGGCCGGCCACCAGCCCGAGCCCGACCATGCCGCCCATCAGCCCGAAACGGGCCGCGCGTCGCTCGGGCGTGGTGATGTCGGCCAGGTAGGCGGTGGCCACCGACGCGCTGGCGGCGGTCGCGCCGGCGCACAGGCGGCCGGCCAGCAGCCAGCCGAAGCCCGCTGCGAACGCCAGCATCAGGTTGCTCGCGAGCGCGCCGCCCAGCGCAATCATCATGACGGGGCGCCTGCCCCATGCATCGCTGGCAGCACCGAGCAGGGGCGCGAACACGAACTGCATCAGCGAATAGCAGGCCACCAGCACGCCGAGAAACAGCGTGCCGGCCTCGCGCCCGCCCATCACGGCCGATACCTGGTCGGGCAGCACGGGGATCGCGATCCCGAAACCGAGTGCATCGAGCGCCAGCGTGATCATGATCACCGAGACCCGGGCCGTCTCGCGCGCGCCTTGCGCCGGCTTGCCGGCGAGTCGGCCCGGCCCGGCCGGGATGGTGCAATCCTCGACCGTCATCGCGCACCTCCCGCGTCGAGCGCCGCGCGCAGCGGCGAGGCGACGGCGCCGACCCATTGCTCCATCAGGCAGGAGAAATGGTCGCCCGGCACCGTGACGGCACGCACCGGCTGCGTCGTGAAGTGCTCCCAGCCCCAGCCTTCGGTGTCGCGTATCTCGGGCAGGTTCATGCCTTCCGGCATCGGCTCGGCCGCCTTGAACAGCAGCACCGGCAGCGACAGCGGCAGCTTCGGCGGGTCGTACTTCGGCCCGAGGTCGGCGGCCGCGCGATACACGTTGAAGAGGCCGCGGATCGCCCCGCCGTCCGTCTGCGCGTGGATGACACCATGCTGCTCGAGGCGCGCCTCGATCTCGGCGAGCTGCTGTTCGAGCGTGAGCTCGCGCAACTGCTCGGCGCTCGCGCCGGCCAGGATTTCCGGCTTGCCGGTGTAGTACGCGAAGATGCTGAGGATCACCTCGGTCACCACGCAATCGTCGATGCGCGTGGTGGTGGTGTAGGGCGGCGCGGCGGAATCGAACAGCGCGAGCAAGCCGACCTGGTCGCCGGCGGCCAGCAACTGGCATGCCATTTCGTAGGCGACCTTGCCGCCGAGCGAGTGGCCGCCGATGTGATACGGCCCGTTCGCCTGGATCGACTTCATGCAGGCAATGTAGTGCGCCGCCATCTGTTCGACCGAGCCGTGAGGCTCGGCGACGCCATCGAGTCCCAGGCATTGCAGCCCGATGAACGGCCGATCCTTGCCGAGTGCCTCGCTGAGCGGCAGCAGCTGGGTGACGTTGCCGCCCATGCCGGGCACGCAGAAGAACGGCAGCTTCGAGCCGGCGCGATTCAGCGGCACGATGCAGTAGCGGATCGCCGGATCATCCGAGCGGGCCGGTCCCCCCGCGTTGCGCGGCTTGTCTTGCCCGGTCTCGATCGACGCGGCAATTCGAGCGACGGTCGGCATGTCGAGGAACTCGGCGAGCGTCAGGCAGTGATCGTAGCGTTCGCGGACTCGCGAGATCAACTGGGTGGCGAGCAAGGAGTGGCCGCCGAGCTCGAAGAAATCGTCGTCGGCCGTGAGCGCGTCGACGCCGAGCATGTCGCGCCAGAGCCGCGAGACAAACGCCTCGACCGTCTCGACACCGTCGTCCTGGCGGCTTTCGCCCGCGCGCGCGCCGCTGTCCGCATGGCGCTGGCCCAACTCGCGCTCGAACAGGCGCTCGATCGACCCATACTTGCTGACCGTGACCTGCGCCTCGCCGCTGGCGGCGGCCAGCGCGAAGAGCGCACGCCCCTCCTGGTTGGACAGCCCGCGGATCGGGGCCGCCGTGCCCTTGCCGGTCTTCGCGGCCCGCGCGGCGTAGGCGAGCGCCATGCCGGTCTCGGCCCAGGCATCCCAGTTCACCGACACGGCCCGGAAGCCGCGCCGGCGCAGGTGGCGAGCGCTGGCGTCGAGGCTGGCATTGGCCGCGCTGTAATCGGCCTGGCCCAGGCCACCGAGCACCGAGGCCAGCGAGGAGCACAACAGCACGAAATCAGGCGTGCTATCGCCGAGTTGCGCGACCAGGTGCCGGGTGCCGTCGACCTTGGGGCCGAGCACGCGGCGCCATGCTTGCGGCGTGCCGCTTCCGAGCAGGCCGCTGGCTTCCAGGCCGGCTGCATGGGCAATCCCGTTGATCTCGCCGAAACGGGCCCGCGCCGCGGAGAATGCCTGCGCGCTCTGCTGCGCGTCGCCGATGTCGGCCTGCAGCACCAGCACCTCGGCGCCGGCCTGTTCGAGCGCGGCCACGCGCTGGCGCCGCGCATCCGCTCGGGTGTCGGTGGCGTGGCGGCCATCGAGGCCCGAGCGGCTGACGAGGGCGAGCTTCACCTCCCGTGCCGCGGTGGCGAGATGGCAGGCAATCTCGTAGCCGATGCCGTCGAGGCCGCCGGTGACCAGATAGGTGCCGCCGTCGCGCACCGCCAGGCTTTCGCCGTCGCTCTCGATCGGCACGTAGCGCACCGTCTGACGCTGGCCGGCCGCGAATGCGAGGGTGGTCGCCGCGGCCTGCTCGCGCGGCGCGGTGGCATGCGCGAGTTCGTCGGCCAGGGCCGTCAGCGTGGCGTCGCTGTCGTCGTCCCGATCCAGATGGCGCACCAGCAGCTTTGGGAATTCCCAGTTGACCGCCTGCAACAGCCCGGCCATGGTGGCGGCGCCGTCGTCGGCTAGCTCCGCCGTGCGCCAGCCGCGCGTGACGAGCGTCAGCGTCGCCGCGAGGTGGTGCGCACCGAGTGCCTGGACCAGCAGCGCCAGCCGTTCGAAGGCGTCGAGCGGATCGGCGGCCGACCAGCCGTAGACGATCTGCGACGGCGCGATCGACGCTGCGCCGAGCCACTCGACCAGACGCCGGTAGTCGTCGGCCGCGTCGGCGCGCAAGGTAAGGCAGGCGGCATCGACGTGCTCGAAGCGCTCGGCCGGCACGATCGTGACACTGCCTGCCGGCGCGCGGGCCGCGAGCCGCCCGGCCGCGGCCGTATCGTCGGCGAACACCAGCCACGGTGCATCGAGCCGCGCGCGCCCGGCGGGCGCCGCCTCGTCGCGCCAGCGCGGTACGCGGCACCAGTCCGCGAGATCGCGGCCGCGGCGCGCGTCGGGGCCGCCGCGCAGCCGGCGCAGGCTGTAGCCGCGGACTTCGGCCAGCACGACGGGGGCGCCTTGATCGCCGTCGGCCGAGAAGATCGTCACGTCGTAGCGGCCCGGCTCGGTTTCGACCACGAAGCTGTAGCACTCGGCGGTGAGCGGCGCGTAGCACTTCAGTTCGCCATAGTGGAACGGGATCGCGCCGGCATCGGGTCGCGTGCAGACGTTCAGGAACGCGGTGGCGAGGTCGAGCAGCGCCGGATGCAGGGCATGCTCGTGCAGGTCGCCGGCAAACGCCGGGTCCAGCTGCAGCCGCGCCAGGCCGTGCTTCAGGCCCTGCCGCTCGCCGAGCCAGACCGCCTGCGCCGAGTGCCAGCGCGGGCCGTATTCGGCGAAGGCGGTTGCGAAGTGCTCGCGGGCCGCGTCGAGCGCGCTCATCGCATGGCGCTCACGCAGGCCGGCGGGGCTCTCGAGCGCGGCGGCAGGCGCCGCCGAGGCGGCCACCGTGCCGGTGGCGTGCGGCAGCCATTCGTCGCCGTCGCCGCCCTCGTCGGGCTGGCGGCTTTCGAGCGTGAACTCGAGCATCGCGCCGCGCGTGGCAAAGCGCACGCGCGCCTCGCGGCACCCGCCGCGAGGCAGCACCAGGGCGGCAGGGAAATAAATGTCCGACAGCGTGAGTTCGGCCGCGCCGCGCCAGGCGGCGAACGCGCGCCGGACCAGTTCGAGGCAGCCGGTTCCCGGCAGCACCGCGTCGCCCTCGAAGATCCGGTGTTCGTCGAGGAACCAGAGCCGCTCGTGCAGCTCGCAGGTCATCACGCTGCCGCCGTTCGGCCCGTCGCCGCGCGTGAAGACCAGCGCGCCGTCGCGCGCCGCGGCATACATCGAGCCGCCCGTCGGACGGTCGAGCCAGTGCCGCGTGCGTTCGAAGGGGTAGGTGGGCAACGCGGTGCGCTTCGGCTGGTGGCCGTCATGCAGGCGTGCCCAGTCGATCGACACGCCCTGGGTCCAGAGCGTGCCGAGACTCTTCAGGAGGACTTCGTGGTCCGTCCTGCGTTCCTGGGGGTGAGGCAAGCTGGTGAGCAGACGCGCCGGCTCGAGGTCGGTGCGCCGCCGCAGCAGCGAGGTCAGCGCGCGTCCGGGGCCGACCTCGATGAGGATCGGCTCGCGCAGGGTCGACAGCAGGGTCTCGACGCCGCGGTGGAACTGCACTGGCTGGCGCGCGTGGTCGCCCCAGTAGCCGGCGTCGGCGCGGTCCGTCTCGTCGAACCAGCGGCCGCTGCGGTTCGAGATCAAGCGGATGCCGTTGCCCTTGGCGAGTGACGGGCTGGCCAGGTTGATCGGCGTGATCGCCTGCTCCATCGACGCGCTGTGGAACGCGTGCGAGGTGGCGAGGCGGCGGCAGGCCAGGCCGGTGCGCGCGCAACTGGCCTCGGCGGCCGCGATCGCGGCCTCGGGACCGGCCAGCACGTAGTATTCGACGCCGTTGACCGCGGCGATCTCGCAACCCGTCGCGAGCAGGTCGCCCAGCGCGGACTCGGGCGCTTCGACGGCCAGCATGGCGCCGGCCGGCTGGCGCTGCATCACGGCCGCGCGGCGCGCGACCAGGGCCAGCGCGTCGTCGAGATCGAGCATTTCCGCCACGCAGGCGCCCACCAGTTCGCCCAGGCTGTGGCCGATCACGGCCTTCGGCACCACGCCGTATTCGCGCAGTTGGCAGGCCATCGCGTAACTGAGCGCGAACAGGGCGGGCTGGGTGTAGCGCGTTTCGTTCAATTCGCGGCGCAGCACGGCGTCGTCGGCCGGGCCGAGCACGAAATCGCGGAGGTCGCGTTCGAGATGGCGCGCCAAGCCGTCCGCGCAGCGATCGAACGCATCGCGGAACGCGCCGCCGGCGCGATAGAGATCGGCGCCCATGCCGAGGTACTGGCTGCCCTGTCCGGGAAACAGGAACACCACCGGCGGATTGGCGCGACTCTGCGCTGCCGTGTTGCGCACCGCGAGCCGCAACGGCTCGACCAACCGGCCGTTGCCGTCGCTCAAGGCGAAGGCGCGATGTCGGTGGGCACTGCGCCCGGTCTGCATCGTATAGGCGACATCGCGCGCCGTCGCGCGGTGGCCGCTCGCCTCGGACGTGCTCGCCAGGAACTCGGCGAGCTGCTCGGCTTGCCGCGCGAGCGCCGCCGGGGTTCGGGCCGACAGCGGCACCAGTTGCGGGCCGCCGGCGTCGGGATGCCGGCGCGTGTCGCCGACCAGCGGCGCTTCCTCGACGATCAGATGCGCGTTGGTGCCGCCCACGCCGAACGCGCTGATCCCGGCGCGTCGCGGGCGATCCGCGCGGCGAGGCCAGGCGCGGGTTTGCGTCACCACCGAGAAGGGCGTGCGCTCGAAGCGGATTTCAGGGTTAGGCGTGCTGCAATTGATGCTCGGCGGCAGCGTGCCGTTCTCGAGCGACAGCACGATCTTGATCAGGCCGGCCATGCCCGCGGCGGCGTCCAGATGGCCGATATTGCCCTTCACCGAGCCGAGCGCGCATGAACCCGCAGGCAGCGGCCCGTCGACGGCCAGCTCGGTGTAGGCGTCGGTCAGCGCGCGCACCTCGATCGGATCGCCGAGCCGCGTGCCGGTGCCGTGCGCCTCGACATAGTCGATCGCGTCCGGCGCGACGCGCGCGGCACGCAGCGCGTCGCGAATCGCGGCGGCCTGGCCGGCCACGCTCGGTGCCGTGTAGCTGACCTTGTCGGCACCGTCGTTGTTGATCGCCGAGCCGCGGATCACCGCGTGGATCGTGTCGCCGTCGCGCCGCGCGGCAGTCAGCGATTTCAGCAGGACCAGGCCGCCGCCGCTGCCGTTGGTGGTGCCGCCGGCGCTGGCGTCGAACGGACGGCAGTGGCCGTCCGACGACATGATGCCGCCTTCGGCATGCAGGTAGCCGATCGCATCGGGATCGAGCGAGACCGCGCCGGCCAGCGCCATTTCGGTCTCGCCGTTGCGGATGCTCGCGCAGGCCTGGTGAATGGCGACCAGCGACGAGGAGCAGGCGGTGCTGATGCTCAGGGCCGGCCCGCGCAGATTCAGCTTGTAGGCGGTGCGGGTGGCCAGGAAATCCTTGTCGTTGCCGAACTGCAGGTGGCTCGAATCGAGGTCGAGCCGGCCGAGGTTGGGCACCACGTTCTGCATCAGGTAGTGGCTGAAGCTGCAGCTCGCGAATACGCCGACCGGACGCGAGGTGGCGTTATTGCCGTAGCCGGAGCGTTCGAGCACCTCGTGCGCCATTTCGAGGAACAGCCGCTGCTGCGGGTCCATCATCTGCGCCTCGCGCGGCGACAGGCCGAAATAGGCGGCGTCGAAATCGGGCGCCCCTTCGAGCGGCGAGACATGCCGCACGAAATTTGGATTGCGCAGCAGCACCGGGTCGACGCCCAGGGCGAGACATTCCGCCTCGCTCAGAAAGCGCCCGCCCTCGTAACCGTCCAGCAGACCGCGCCAGAACGACGGCAGGTCCGGCGCACCGGGGAAGCGGCCGGCCATGCCGATGATCGCGATGGCGCCGTGATCGACCTCGGGCGCGGCTGCGGATGTCGCCGTGAGTTCGTCCGGCAGGTCGTCGAGCAGCGCCTCGGGCGGCAGCAGCGTGTCGATCTGCGCGGCGAGCGTCGCGATGGTCGGATAGGCGAAGATGTCGGTCAGCGTGACGGCAGAGCCGAACGTCTGGACCAGTTGGCCGTGCAGGGCCACCGCGCGCAAGGAGTGGCCGCCGGCGTCGAAGAAGTTCTCGTCGTGCTCGATCGCGTCGCGCTCGAGCAGTTCGCACCACAGCGCGGCAATGCGTTCGGCGGTCGGCACGCGCGGCTCGCGCCGCGCGCCAGCGGCGCGAGCCGACGAGGCGGCAGGCGCGGCCAAGACAGAGGTGTCGGCATCATGCGACGGCCGCAGCGCGGCCAGCGCCTTCATGTCGATCTTGCCGGTGCGGCCGAGCGGCATGGCGTCGAGGAAGGTGAGGCTGGACGGCACCATCGCGGGCGGCACCTTGGCGCGCAGCGCCGCCAGCAGTTCGGCCTTGGTGCAGCTTGCGACCACGTAGGCCACCAGTTCCTTCTGGCCGTGCTGGTCGACGCGGGCCAGTGCCGCGGCCTGGCGAACGCGGGGGATCGCACTCAGCGCGTCGGCCACGGCGTCGAGTTCGATCCGGTTGCCGCGAATCTTGACCTGCCGGTCGGCGCGCCCCACGAATTCGACTCGCCCGTTGGCGATGCGGCGCACGGTGTCGCCGGTGCGGTAGAGGCGCGCGCCGGGCGCGCCGAACGGATCGGCGACGAAGGTCTGCGCGGTGCGGCCCGGCAGTCCGAGGTAGCCGAGGCCGATGCTGTCGCCGCCAAGGTACAGTTCACCGGCGTCGCCGGGCGCGACCTCGGTCAGCGTTTCATCGAGCACGTGGAAACGCAGCCCGTCGAGCGGCGCGAGCACCATGGCTGCGTTTTCCTCCCAATATTCGCACATCGACACGCAGATCGCGCATTCGGTCGGCCCATAACAATTCACCATCCGGCGCCCCGGCGCCCAGCGCCGCGCGGTCTCGGCCGGTGTCGCCTCGCCGGCCATCACGATGACTTCCAGTTCGGGCAGCGGTGCCTGGGGCATCAGGCCGAGCGCCGAAGGCACGATCGCGAGATGCGTGATGCGTTCGCGCGTGAGCCACTCGACCATCGCCGGCCCGGGCAGCAGTTGCATGCGCGAGCCGAACACCACCGTGCCGCCGGCCATCAGCGCGGGCAGCACCTCGGCCAGCACGCCATCGAAGCTCGGCGCGAAGAACTGCGCGACGCGCGACGCCGGCGTGGTGCGCATGGCCTTGCGGATGCCCACCGAGGTCGCGACGAGGTTGCGGTGCGAAAGCACGGCGCCCTTCGGCACGCCGGTCGAGCCGGAGGTGTAGATCACGCAGGCGCAGTCGTCGGGGCGCGGCGCACGCAGGCGCGGCACGCCCGCTTGCACGGTGGTGTCGAGCCGGTCCAGGTCGATCACCGGCAGCCCGAGGGTGGCCGCCATGTCGGCGAGTTCGCCGCGGCTGACGACGGCCGCCAGCGAGGCGTCGGTCACGACATGCTGGTTCCAGCCGCGATCGAGCTGGGCCGGGTCCATCGGCACGAAGGCGGCGCCGGCGCGCAGGATGCCGAGCATCGCGGTGACCATGTGCGGGTGGCTGCCTGTGAAGATGCCGACCCGCGCGCCGGCCGCGATGCCGAGCCCGTCGAGCCGCTGCGCCAGCGCGGCGGCCAGCGCGTCCATGCCGCGATAGCGGATCGCCGTGCCGTCGCGTTCGAGCGCGACGCGCTCGCCATGCTCGGCGATGGCGGGTTCGAGCAGGCTCAGCAGGGTGAGCGCGTGGTCGACCGGGCGCAGCGGGGCGGGCAGCGTGTCGGTGTCGATCGCGAGCCTGTCCCAGTGCATGTCGGGATCGCCGACCACGGCCTGCGCGAGTGCCGCGAAGTGCGCGCCGATGCGAGCCAGCTCGTCGGCATCGCATCCCGGATGGCGCGACAGCAGGCGGCACTGCACCGTGCCGCCGAGTTTCTCGACCGACATGTCGAGGTCGAGCTTGGCGTTGTCGGTGTCGATCGCGACACGGCTGACCCGCAAGGCGGTCAGCCTCGGCGCGGGTGCATCGTCCAGGTCGCAGGTGAAGCTGGTCTGGAAGATCGGGTTGCGGCCCGGGGTGCGCGGCGGGTTCAAAACCTGCACCAGCGTCTCGAACGGCAGCTCGGCATGAGCCAGCACGTCGAGGCTGAGCTGGCGAACACGCTGCAGCAGCACGCGGAAGTTGGGCACCTCATCGAAGCGCACACGCAGCGGCAAGGTGTTGACGAAGAAGCCCATCACGTGTTCGAGCGCCTCGTCATGGCGCGTCGAGACCGGAATGCCTGTCACCACGTCGGCCTGCCCGCTTTCGCGGCGCAGCAGCAGCACGTACAGCGCCGTGTAGACCACGAACGGCGTGCAGCCGGCCTCGCGCGCCAGGGCTTCGATCGCCGCGACCAGGTCGCGGCCGAGCGAGAATCGCGCCGTGCTCGACGCGGCGCGGCCCGCCTGCGCGGCCGCCGTGACGGCGGGCGTCGTCCGGCCGAGCGTGAGCGGCGCGGGCAAGGCCGCCAGCCGTTCGCGCCAGAACGCGATCTGCCGGGCATGGGCGCTGCCGCCGACGAAGGCGCGCTCGCGCGCCACGTGGGCCGCGTGGCTGGCGCTCAAGGGGGCGAGCGCCGGCGCGCGGCCGGCCGCATGCGCGTTGTAGCAGGATTCGAGATCCCGCCAGAACACGGCGAGCGACTGGCCATCGACGGCGATGTGATGGAAATTCACGCATAGCACGTGACGGCGCGCCCCCAGCTCGAACAGCGTGGCGCGAAACACCGGCCCGGCCGCGAGATCGAACGGGCGCGCGGCCTCGGCGTGAAGCAGGCCGGTCAGTGCGTCGGGATCGATGCCGAACGCCTCGATCGTGTCGATCGTGGCCGGCATCTGCGCGTGCAGCACCAGCGACGGTTCGTAGTCGACGCCGCCGTTGGCGTTCGGCAGGTTGCGCACCGACGACGAATAAGTGCTGCGCAGGATCGGATGGCGCGCCACCACGTCCCGCAGCGCGGCGCTCAGTGCCGCTCGGTTCAGCTCGCCTTCGAGCTGCAGGGCGTCCGGCAGGTTGTAGTCGCTGGCGCCCTGGCGGCTCATCGCCACGAACCACAGGCTGCGCTGGGCGAACGACAGCAGGCTGGGATCGGCGTTCGCCGCGAGATCCGCGGCGGGAGCGGCGCCCTGGGCGACGTCCGGCGCGGCTTCGAACTTCGCCGCCAGCATCTCGTCGATCGCGAGCGACGCCAGCTCGGCGATGGTCGACCGCTCGAACACCACGCTCATGTTCCAGCCGGTGCCGAACGCGCGGTTGATCTGCGAGACGAGCTTGGCGGCCGCCAGCGAGTGGCCGCCGCAATGAAAGAAGTTGTCATGCACGCCGAGCGGCACGTCGCCGAGCACCGCCTGCCAGAGCGCCAGCATGCGCGTCTCGCCCGCATTGCGCGGGGCGGCCCGTTCGGCCTGGGCGATCGAGAAATCGGGAATCGGCAGGCGCTTACGGTCGATCTTGCCGCTCGGCGTGAGCGGCAGTTCGGGCAGCCGTTCGAGCGCCACCGGCACCATGTGCGCCGGCAGGCGAGCGCGCAGATAGTCCAGCAGGGCGACGGCCGATGTCGACGACACCGCGTAGGCGATCAAGACCCGATCGTCGGAATTGGTGCCGTGCGCGATCACGGCGCTTTGCTCGACGTCGGGATGCTCGGCCAGTACGCCCTCGATCTCGCCGAGCTCGACCCGCAAACCGCGGATCTTGACCTGATTGTCGCGACGGCCCAGGAACTCGATGGTGCCGTCGGCCAGCAGGCGGCAGACGTCGCCGCTCCGGTAGATCCGCATGCTGCCCGGGCCGCTGCCCGGCACGAAGCGGCCCGCCTCGTCGAAGCCGCCCTCGATGAATTTTTCGGCGTTCAACTCCGGGCGATTCAGATAACCGTTGGCCACCGGCGTGCCGGCGATCAGCAACTCGCCCGGCAGACCGACCGGCACCAGCTGCAGCAGCGAATCGGCGACATACAGCTCGCAGCTGGACAGGGGACGGCCGATCGGCACCACGCTCGATGGCGCGAGCGCGTGCTCGGCCGGGTCGAACACCGAGCTGTCGATCGCGGCTTCGGTCACGCCATAGGAGCCGAGCACGCGCGCGTGCGGAGCGCACAAGGCCTGGGCTGCCTGCAGTTCGTGGCCGAACCAGACATCGGCGCCGCACACCAGGGTGTCGAAGCTGTCGAGCCGCTTGCCGGCCTCGTTGCAATGACGGATCAGCTGGCGCAGCACGACCGGCGGGAAATCGGCGAAGGTCACGCCTTCGGCCTCGATCAGGCGGTGCAGGGTAGCGGCTTCGAGCAGCCACTCGCGCGGGCACATGACGAGGCGCCCGCCGACGGCGAGCGCGCGGGCCACGTCGCCGACATACAGGTCGAAGGTCGGCCCCGGCAATTGCAGCGATACCAGCTGGCCGCGCTCGCCGAAGCGATAGGCGTCGCACCAGCCGAAAAACGAGGCGTGCAGGCTGCCGTGGCTGACTTCCACGCCCTTGGGCTTGCCGGTCGAGCCGGAGGTATAGATTACGTAGGCCGGGTCGTGCGGCTCGATCCGCACCGGCTCGAACACCGGCAGCGGGCCGGCATCGTCTTCGTCGATCAGCAGCACGGGCGGGACCGGCTGGCCGGCCAGTGCCGGCGCGTCGGCGCGTCGGCTGACGATCAGGGCCGGCTGGCTGTCCGCGAGCTTGTCGGCCGCGCGCTGGTCCGACGGCGCGAGCGGCAGGAATACCGCGCCCGCGCGCTCGACCGCGAGGTAGGCGATCACGTTGTCGGGCGAGTAGGACACGAAGGTCGCGACCCGCTGGCCGGGCGTGACGCCTGCCGCGCAGATGCGCGTGGCGAGCCGTTCGATGCGCGCGTCGAGTTCCCGGTAGCTGAGCCGCTCGTCGACATGCACCAGCGCCACCACCTCGGGCGTGGCGCGCGCCTGGTCGCGAATGCGCTGCGGCAGCGAGACGAAGGGCACGTCGCCGAGCGGGCGCGCCGGCCTGGCGTGGCGGCGAACCTCGGCAAGCTCGTCGGCCGACAACAGCGAGGATTGCGCGATCGGCGCCTCGGGCGCATGCAGCACGCTCGCCAGCAGTCGTTCGAAATGGCCGACGAAGCGTTCGGCGGTGCCCGCGTCGAACAAATCGGTATCGTATTCGAGCACGCCCGCGAAGCCGGTCGCGCGCTCCTCCAGCTCGAGATTGAGGTCGTATTTCGAGGTGCCGGTATCGAGCAGGCTTGCCTCGACCTCGAGGTCGTCGAGCGCGAACGCGTGCAGCGAGCCGCCGACCATGTCGAACATCACCTGGAACAGCGGCGCATGAGCGAGCGAGCGCGTCGGCCGGGCGCCATCGACGATTTCGTCGAACGACAGGTTGGCATGGTCGAAGGCGTCGAGCACGGTGTCGCGCGTCTGGGCCAGCAGCGCGCTGAAGGTGGTCGCCGGTTCGAAGTTCAGGCGCAGCGGCAACAGGTTGGAGTAGAACCCGATGCGCTCCTGGCCGAGTTTGCTGAAGCGGTTCGCGAACGGGCTGCCGATCACGATGTCGCCGGCTGACGAGTAACGGTGGAGCAGGGCGCCGAACGCCGCGAGGCCTGCCATATAGGGCGTGACGCCGGCCTTGCGGGCCAGCTTGCGAAACGGCTCGGTGAGGGCGGGATCGAGCGTGAAGCTCAGGCGCGCGCCCAGGTTGCGCGCCACGCGCGGGCGTGGCCGGTCGGTCGGAATCGCGTGCAGGGCGGGCGCATCGTCCAGGCGGGTCCGCCAGTATTCGCGTTGGAAGGCGATCTCCTCCTCGTCGGGGGTCTCGTCTTCGAGCTGGTAGTCGAGCTGCGCGAGTGCCGGCGGCTGGCCGCGACGGTAGGCGTTGTAGGCGCCGGCCAGGTCGTCGAGAAAGATCTTCAGCGACCAGCTGTCGAACACGACATGATGCACGTTCATCAGCAGCACGTGATGGGCCTCGTCGACCCGTATCAGCAGCGAGCGCATCGGCGCCTCGGTGCGCAGATCGAAGGCATGCTTGGATTCGCGCTCGATCTGCTGGTCGAGCGCCTGCGCGACGCCCTCCGGCGGCAAGGCGGCGAGATCCAGCCGGCGCAGGGCAGAGGGGGCGTGGCCGGTCTCGATCACGAGCTGGTCGCCCTCGCCGCGAAAGCGGGCACGAAGCGGGGGATGGCGCTGCGCCAGCGTCATCAAGGCGCGTTCCAGCGCGTCGGCATCGAGCCGGCCGTTCAGGCGGATGACGAACGGCACGTTGTAGGTGGCGGAAGCGATGTCGTTGCCGGCCACCAGCCACAGACGCCGTTGCGCGTCGGTCGGCTCCAGGCGGTTGGCATGGGCTGCGTCATCAAGGGCGGTGGCGAAATGATGCTCTTCGAGGTTCATGAGAGTCTGGCGTGTCGGTCGACGAAAAACGGAGCCGTTTGCTGGCAGGCACCTGGCGCGGAATGGAAATCTTGCAGAACTACGAAATAGGCGTGAAATCGACGAGCAGGATGGTGCGCATGCCCGGCAGCGCAGGGTCTTTGCATGAAACCGGGGTGACGTGGTGGCTGACCGCCTCGTCGTCGATCACGTAGCTGTCCAGTGCCTCGTGCAGCGTGAAGACCTGCAGCTGGTCGTCCGGCACGGCTTCGACGCGCCAACCCGAGAATTTGGGCGGTGCGATGTAGTTGACGCCGCCCTTGGCATTGTGGCGGCGGATCAGATGCGCGGCCGTGTAGGGCTGGCCGTCGCGATGCAAGCAGTCGGGGGTGATGCGCGCGGGTTCGGCGCCGACCGCCGTCATGCAGATCATGTGCAGGCCGCACAGCAGCGTTTCGTGCCGTTCCGGCAGCGGCGTCAGGTCGAGGTCATGCCAGATCAGCCGGTTGATCAGGCCGGTCGCGAGCACCTCCGCGCCCAGGCGGCGGAAACGGCGTACCACGCCACCGTATTCGGGCTGGTAGATCTCATCCTGCTGGTATTCGATCTCGATGCCGCCGTCCTCGGTGCGATGTCCGGGCCGCCAGGCGATCCGACGGCTCGCCAGATCGACGATGCCCTCGCAGTAGGCGCGGCGACGCCCGTCGCCGCCGAAGCGGTCGAGCGGCAATGATTCGGCATAGCGCGCAAGAAAATCGAGTTCGCCGCGCTCATCCGCCGTCAATGCGAAATCGCCGGCATCGAAACGCGCCCAGCCAAGTTCGCGCAATCGATTCCGAATTTCAATTCTCCCGAGATTCTCAATATTGAGATTTTTATGTGAAGTGATAATTGCTTGAGAAACATTTTCCATAAAATTTTAACTTCCAAAATAACAATAAGAGATTCGGCAGATTTCCGTTGGAGGCGCATTGAATCATGGTGTCAAAGTGAAGTCTGTAACTGATTTTCGGGACATTAATGAAAAATGGATTTTGTAATTTATATGTATGCGAATCATAAAAACAACATTGCCCCAGAAATGCGGGGCAGACAATTCGAGTCGATATGAAGTCAAATTCGAACCAATTCGATTTACGTCTTTTTTAAAAAAAGGAAATGCGCGATGCCGAATCCGTTTGATGATGACACTGCCGAATTCACGGTTCTGCGCAATGCCGAAGGCCAGCATTCGCTCTGGCCTGCGTTCGCCGCGCAACCGGCTGGCTGGGACCGGCGGCACGGGCCGGCTTCGCGCGCCGACTGCTTGCGTTTCGTCGAGACGCATTGGACCGATATCCTGCCCTTGAGTGGGCAACGTGATGCCGCCGCCATGACCGCGCGTGGTGACAACCCGCGGAGCCGCTGACCGTGCGCGACGATCTCTCCGTGTTCCCGGGCGTCGCGACGCCGGCGCTCGCCGTTGCCGATCCGCTTGGGTTCTGGCGCGATACGCTGGCCGGCCTGCCGCCCTGTCTGGCGCTGCCGATGGACCGCTCGCGCAGCGCGGCGAGCACGGTGTCCGGGCAGCTACGGTTTCATGTGGACGAAGTGCGCCATGCGAAGCTTTCGAGCTTGGCGCGAAGCTGCGACGTGACACGGTTCGACGTGATGCATGTCGTCATGGCGATCGTGCTGGGCGGGCTCGCCGCCGAGGCCGATCTGGCGATCGGCACGTGCGCGAGCGGTTCGCGCGGCCTCGTCGAGCCGAACCTCGTCGCGCTGCGCGTGGACCTGGCCGGCAATCCGACCGCCATCGATCTGATCCAGCGCACCGCTGCCGCCAATCACCGGGCGCTCGCGCATGCCGATATCCGCTTCGAGCAAGTAGTGGAAGCCTCGGGCGTTGAACCTGCCGGCCACCATCCGTTATTCCAGGTCATGCTGGTCATGTCGGACGATCCGACGTCGGAGCAGACGGCCTGGATCGAGCAGGGCGGCGACATCGCATTCGCACTTCACGACACACACGGCTCCCTGGCCGGCACCATCGCGTATGCGGCCCAACTCTACGATCGCGCCACGATCGAGACGCTCGGCGAACGCTTGATTGGCGTGCTCGACGCGATCACGGCGAATCCCGTGGTTCGACTTTCCGATTTACCGCTGCTCACGCCCGCGGAACACGAACGCCTGCGCGTCTGGGCGAACCCGGTGCTCGATCTCGAGGCCGCGACGCTGCCCGGGCTGTTCGAGGCACGGGTCGCGCTCATGCCCGCGGCGCCGGCCGTCAGCTTCGAAGACGAAACGATCGACTATGCGCAATTGAACGCGCGCGCTAACCGGCTCGCCCATTACTTGATCGCGCAGGGCATCGGCCCGGGCGACATCGCCGCGCTCGCCTTGCCGCGCTCGATCGCGATGATCGTCGCGATCCTTGCCGTCACCAAGACGGGCGCGGCATACCTGCCGCTCGATCCGGACTATCCCGCCGAGCGCCTGCAATACATGGTGGACGATGCGCGGCCCAGGGCCGTGGTCACGCTGTCCGGGGTCGCCGTCGCGGAGGCGGCACGCGCCATCCGGATCGCACTCGACGACCCGGCCACGGCAGCCGAGCTCGCGAGCATGTCGGCCGACAATCCTGGCGCCTCCCGGCCCGACATCGGCCCGGTACCGAACCACACCGCCTATGTGATCTACACCTCGGGATCCACCGGCAAGCCCAAGGGCGTGATGGTCTCGCATCGCAACGTCACGAGACTGTTCGCGGCGACGAGCGCCGAGTTCGGCTTCGGCGCCGATGATGTCTGGACGATGTTCCACTCCTACGCGTTCGACTTTTCCGTCTGGGAGATCTGGGGAGCGCTGCTGCACGGCGGGCGCCTCGTGGTCGTGCCTTATCTGCTTAGCCGTTCGCCCTCGGCCTTCCTGCAGTTGCTCGCGCAGGAGCGCGTCAGCGTGCTGAACCAGACGCCGTCCGCGTTTTACCAACTGGCCGAGGAAATGCGTGCGCAGGGCGTCGCTGCACCGCCCGCGCTGCGCTACGTGGTGTTCGGCGGCGAGGCGCTCGAGACGGCCTTGCTGCGCGACTGGTACGAACGCCATGCCGACGGTGGCCCGCGGCTCGTCAACATGTACGGCATCACGGAAACGACCGTGCATGTGACCTACGTCGCGCTCGACGCCGGCCAACTCGACGCGGCCGGCAACAGCCCGGTGGGGCGGCCGATCGCCGACCTCAATGTGCATCTGCTCGACGCATACCTGAATCCGGTGCCACCCGGCACGATCGGCGAGCTGTATGTGTCCGGCGCCGGGCTCGCGCATGGTTACCTGAATCGCCCGGGCATGAGCGCCAGACGCTTCATTGCCTGCCCGTTCGGGCCGCCTGGCAGCCGCATGTATCGCAGCGGCGATCTTGCGCGCTGGCGCGCCGACGGCACGCTCGACTACCTCGGGCGCGCTGACGACCAGGTCAAGATTCGCGGTTTCCGCATCGAACTGGGTGAAATCGAGGCGGCGCTGGCCGGTGCGCCGGGTGTCGCCCATGCTCGCGTCACGGTGCATCAGAGCAGCGATGGCGACCGGCGCCTGGTCGCTTACGTGGTGCCGAAGGACGCAGCGGTGCTCGACACGGCTTCAGTCGCTCGCCATGCTGCCGACGTGTTGCCGGTGTTCATGCTGCCGGCGGCGGTGATCGGACTCGAGCGCCTGCCTTTGACCGCCAATGGCAAGCTCGACCGCGCTCGTCTTCCGAAGCCCGAGTTCGACGCCGGCGGCAACCCGACGCGCGAGCCGAGCGGTGAAGCGGAACTGGCGATCGCCGCGCTGTTCTGCAAGGTGCTGGAGCTGCCGCGGGTCGGTGCCGACGTGAGTTTCTTCGAAATCGGCGGCCACTCCTTGCTCGCGATGAAACTCGTCAGCCAGGTCCGAACGACCTTGCGCAAGCGGATTTCGATGCGCGACGTATTCGACAAGCCGACGGTTGCGCTGCTCGCGCCGCTGATCTTTTCGTCCGGTGAGCCGGGACGGGACAAGGCGGTGGGGCGCTGATGCAGACTGCTTATGATGTTCGCCATCCGGACGTCGGCGTTACCGGGCTCTGCCTCGATGATCTGTTCGATATCGAAGATGCGCTCGGGGGGGATGCGACCACTGCGGTGGAGACCCCGAATGGTCTGCTCGCAGCCTTGCGCGCGATCGCGCCGAGCGTCGAGTCGGTCACGCCGCTTGCGCCTTCGCAACGCGACTTGTATCTGCATGCCTGTCGCGATCCGGATAACCTGACCTACATACTGGCTTATGCCCTTGCCTTGCGTGCCGATGTCGATGTCGATGTCGGCGCCTGGCGCGCGGCACTGCGCGCGGCGGAACGGCGTGCCCCGACTTTCCGCAGTCGGTATGTCGAAGTCCGGCAGGCGCTGCTCCAGATCGTCGATACCAAGGCAGTCGCGCCGCTCGAGGTGATTCGCGTGGCCGATGCGGCCGAGGCGGCAACGGCGATCGAAGCCGCGCGCAGCCGGCCGTTCGAGTTGTTCGACGGGGCGGTTCGACATCTACTGCTGCTCGGCGACGGGTTCGCGACGGCCGTGTTGGTGGCGCACCATATTGCGATCGACACCATGTCGGCGGCGCTGTTCTTCGGCGAGGTGTTCGCGGCCTCGGGCGCCGCCGAGGCCAGCGGGGCAGGGAGCACCGGCGCCGGTATCGACGAACGCTTCACCGAGTGGGCCGGGCGGGCGGCGGCGACGGTCGACAGCGCAGCCGCGATAGCCGCGTGTCGCGGTGCCTTTGCCGGCGCGCGCGCGCTGCTGCCGGTTGCGCTTGCGGGAGACGAAACGCGCAACCATGTGCGGCTCGATACCGGAAGCGTCCGCGTCCTGGCGCGCTGGTGCGCGCAAAACAAGCTGCAGTTGGCGGCGGCCCTGAAATATGCGGCAGCCCGGGTGCTGGCGGAGCAGTTCTCGCCGGGCGCGGATTTTGTGGTGTACGACGTGATCAGCGATCGCTCATTGCGGCATATGACCAGCATTGGCTGCCATTACCGCATGTTGCCCCTGGTCTTGACCCGCGAGATGCTGGCCGGCACCGATCCACGCTCGGACGCCGCCTCGTTTCAACGGTATCTGCGTGACGAAACGGCTCGATTGCCGGTCTCGATGCTGGCCGTGTCGACCTTGTCCGGCGAGCGCGGCGCGCCGGTATTTTTCAACTATTTCGACTACGCCGCCATGGCGCCGCTGCTCGAGTTGCCGGATACCGCGCATCCCGGCATGCGGCCTGCCCGCTTCGATGTGTACGACCGCATCGATGACGGCGAAACACATCTGTTGTTCTATCGCGAACACGACGGCTTCGGAATCACCGTGCGCAGCCGGCATCCCGCGATGGCCGGCCGGGCGATGGCCGAGGCGATCGCGGCACGAGTCATGAGCTGGGCCGGCGGCGCACCCGCCTGAGACGGCCCGTTCGATCGAACTTCATAGGAATGCTATCGATGAAAGAAGCACTGAAACAGTACCTGCAGACGAACTTTCTTTTCGAGTTCGATGAGCAGATCACCGAAGACAGCGATCTGTTCGAGGCCGGAATTCTCGATTCGTTCGGCTACATCCATCTGATCAGCCACCTCGAACGCGAGTACGGCGTGCGCTTCGACGAGGGCGAGAGCGGGATTCGCCATGCGGTATCGCTGGCCCAACTGGTGACGCGCGTCGAGTCGAAACGCAGCGAGCCGGTGCAAAGGGAGTCGTGACATGTGTGGAATCGTCGGGTTTTATCGCAGCGAGCTGTCTCCCGCCCACTATCCCCGGATCGTGCGCGACATGCTCGGGCAGATCCAGCATCGCGGCCCGGATGAGGCCGGTTACTTCGTCGACGATCTGCTGACGATGGGCACCACACGGCTGAGCATCATCGACCTGAAGTCGGGCACACAGCCTATCGGTAGTCCGGACCATCGTTACTGGCTCTGCTACAACGGCGAGCTGTACAACTACCGCGAGCTCCGCGACGAGCTGCACGCCGACGGCTTTTCGTTTCACACCGATTCGGATACCGAGGTCGTGCTCAACGCCTGGATCGCCTGGGGGCCGCGCTGCTTGCAGCGGTTCAATGGTGCATTCGCGTTCTCGATCTACGACAGCGCGAGCGGGCGCCTTCATCTGGTGCGCGACCGTTATGGCAAGCGCCCGCTGTTCGTTGCCCGGCACGGTAGCGCCGTGTTGTTCGCATCGGAGATGAAGGCGTTTCTCGCTTATCCCGAGTTTCGTTTTCAGTTCGATCGCGAGCAGCTCGCGTCGATCTTTGCCACCTGGACACCGTTGCCGGGGCAGAGCGCTTATGCCGGCATCGAGCAGCTGCCGATGGGCGAGTATCTGGTGCTCGACGGCCACAAGATGGAGTCGGTGCGCTGGGCCGAGCTCGACCTCGATGGCAGGTCGCCGCCCGCCACGCAGGACGAGGCCATCGAGCGGATCCGCGCGGAACTCGACCGCGCGGTGGACCTGCGGCTACGCAGCGATGTCGAGGTCGGTGTATATGCCAGCGGCGGTCTCGATTCGTCGATCATCGCCCATATCGCGGCCGGCAAGACCACGCGCAAGCTGCGCACGTTCTCGGTGCAGTTCGAGGATGCGCAATTCGACGAATCGGCGGAGCAGCAGGCCCTGAGCGCTCATCTCGGCACGGAGCATACGGCCGTGCATATCCGGGATATCGACCTGGTCGACGCGTTCGGCGACGCGCTGCGCCACGCCGAGGTGCCGGCATTCCGCACCGCGTTCGTGCCGATGTATCTGCTGTCGCGCCGGGTGCGCGAAGCCGGCATCAAGGTGGTGCTCAGCGGCGAGGGCGCCGACGAAGCCTTCCTGGGTTACGGAATCTTCAAGGACACGCAGCTGCTTTCCAGATGGCACGAACTTGACGATGCCACCCGCATGCGCCGCATGGCCCAGCTTTATCCGTACCTCAGCCATTTCAGCGGAGACGACGGGCATCGCCGCATGATCGGGCTCTACCAGCAGTTTACGGAGGAAAGGCTGCCGGGGCTGTTCTCGCACCAGATGCGCTACCAGAATGGCCGCTTTGCCGCGCGCCTGCTCAAGGGGCCAAGCGAGCCGTTCGCGGCGCTGACATCGCTGGTGGCCGGCGAGCCGCGTTATGCGCGGCTGTCGCCGGTGCAGAAGGCCCAGTGGCTCGAATTCCGCACCTTGTTATCGGGCTATCTGCTGTCCACCCAGGGCGATCGCATGGCGCTCGCACATGGAGTGGAAAATCGCTGCCCGTTCCTCGATCCGGCCGTGGTGGAACTGGCGGCTTCGATCAACCTTCGCTTCGATGACGGCTTCGACGAGAAACGGCTGCTCAAGCTCGCCTACGCCAAGGTGCTGCCGCCCAGCATCGTCAACAAGGGCAAATTTCCCTACCGCGCGCCGGACAGCGCCGCCTTCGTGCGTTCGAGGCCGGATTATCGAGACCTGTTCTCCGACCACGACGCGATCCAGGAAATCGGTGTGCTGGATCCGCGCTTCGTTGATGGTCTGGTCGGAAGGATCTTCGACAGCGCGCCCGAGCAGATCGGCACCAAGGAGAATCAGGCCTTTGTGTTGCTTGCCTCGACGCTCTGGTTGCATCGGTGGTTCGTGCGCGGCGAGGCACGAGTCAAGCAATGGCGCGAAATTCCGGTGCATGAGGTCGACAGGCGCAGCATGATGGTGGATTGAGAATACTGTCGGCGTCGGCCGGATGACAGCGCCGACGCCGCCTGGAAAGAGGAAGGTGTTGCTTGATCTGCTGCCGTTCTAATTTGACATAATATGAATTATCGATAATCTAAATGCCTGAAACGCCACTTGGGTTGACCGAGCGACACGTGTCGCGCTTCGAGGCGACTGGCGCAGCCGGACTGGTTTCGGCCAAGCGTAGCAGGCCGAGCAACTCAGATGAGAGTTTGCCTACGCCGCGTTGATGAACATTTCAATCTTGCATACATAACCGCTCTTGAGGCAAAGCCTTGCCGCTTTCCCGAACGATAATCCACAGTCGCTTTACGTCAGGATGGCTCGCCTGCTCCAAAGTTGACTGGGCGCCGGGTAACTGCTGACTGTACCGAGCGTGCAAACGAGAGGTCCCGAGGAGTTCGCGGAGCACATCGTCGGGCGGAGCCAGAATTCCGGCCAGATGCGGTAACCGCGCTGCAATGGCCAAACCCTCCGGATCATAGTCGGGAGCCGACCAGACGGGTCGCGCGAAGTCTTCAATAAACCGCATCGCAGCGCCTACCGAGGTACTCGCTGTTCCGCCGCGCCACAGAATCAACGGGTTCGCAGAGACACGTGTCATGTCTAACTGCAAATCGTCAACCCGCTCGAACACCTCCCAGTTCTCCACGACGATAACGGCATCATGTCGAAGTGTCCGAACCGCTTCGGCGCACCGCCACTCCAGGTTCGAACACAATGGTAGATAGATTGGCGCGTCGCCTATGAGCAGCGGTTTTCCGCTCAGCGCCTTGAAGGCTATCCGTTGGGCACGAACCGCTTCGCCTGCCCACTTCTCATCTGGGCCAATCGCAAGAGACTCAGCTCGTCCGAGGTCCGACCAGGCGTCGATCGGCGTCTCAGGGTCAATGTTGTCGGTTTTCAACCAGGCTCGTATCCGGTCCTTATGTTTTTCATTGAATAGAATACGGCTGCCCTTGGGTACGCCAATACCGCTGGCGGTGACGAACTGGAGCAGCGCCGTCGACTTCGTAAAATAGGTTTCCCCGGAGGGGCTTTGCACTATCCGTAGCAGAATCCGGGCGAGCCTCTTGTTAATCATGCTGACACGGTCCTCGATACGACTATATCTTTGAGAGAAATCACGCCAGAAAGGCGTTCTACCTGTCTTGTGATGTGCTCAAAACGGAGTGCGGTATGCCGCTCCAGCCCCTTCTCTTCTTCGTGCAACAAGCAGAGCAACCAGATGTCATCGTCGAGCGTTGCCACGTCAACGTATCGCCCCTTCCATTCAAGCGCTGACAACGGCGCTGCGCTCACGTGTTCAAGCATCGACGCCACCGCTTCCTCCCAAGGCTGCGGCGCGGTCCCGTTGCCATCCGAATCCACAGGCGAATCTGGCAACAGGCTTCCCGCGCGCGCTACATTCGCGCTCGGCGACTTCAGAGCCGGAATCGACCGGGCAATATCCAGCAGAGTTTCTTCATGCACAGCGTTGTCCACGCTCGCGTGAGCGGTCATGGAAAAACCGGCTGCCTTTCTTGTCCATGCTGGCCCGTCCGACGTGTCGTAAATATCAACAGGCACATAAGACGGTGTCCGCCTGAGAAACAACTCGAACGAACGCATGCGCTGCGCAACCAGTTCGATCTGCCGCGTCCGGAACAGGTAATCACGCAAAATCGCCGTAATATCCAGTAACTGCGCTCTCCACTCCGCAAGATGATCCCCAATCTGCGAGTGATACGATTCCAATAGTCGTTCGCCTTCGGGCGTGGACTCGAGTGACTGGATCATGTCGCCGGATTGGATCGCGCTCAGCGCCTGGCTGATGCGCTCGACACGGTCTAGATAAAACTCGTTCTGTCGGCGCTTTTCCGCGTAGCTGCTAACGTTTGCAAACTTGTTGTCAGCCTGTATGCGTAACGATTGAAGTGCGCCTGTAACACTGTCCGCGAGTTCAAACACCGCCCGGTCGAATTCGTCGATGTACCGGTCGGCATCATCGATTCGCCCATCAAACATGGCGTTCGCCACCAGATTCGCGATATCGGGCAAGCGTTGCGCAAGCTCTGAAACGTTCGCCCCCGCAACCGAGTAGAGTCGTTCGACTTGCAACACCTCATCGAGGTGCTTCGAGAGAGACGATGCGAGGCGATACGTGCCTTCCTTGTACGGTACGAGCACTCGAGCCTGATTAAGCTCAAAAATGCCACGACCGCCATCCCGGGCGTCGGACGCGTCGATCGACCCATGATGATAGGCCAATGCAATCAGTTCTTTATGCTTGGACAGCTTGGTGAGGTATGCGGCGACGAGGTCGGATTTTTCGGCCATATGTATTTAGAAGAGTGGTGCCGTCGTTTCTGGTTCGTCCTCGATGTCCTCCGGGATATTGTCCGTGGCCATCAGGAACTGTACGATTTCCGTGAGGTATTCAATCTTGCCCGTTACCTGATAAATCTCGCGCTCCGCGTTAGAAACAATCAGATACCCAAGGTCCACGAGCAGTGTGAGCTGCCGGTCCAGACTGCTCTTCATCTTGCCGTCAGTAGCGCCTCCACGCCCGACCATCCCCAACGCCTGAAACTCCGCACGCAGCCCTGGATTGCCGTCGATCGCAGCCATCAGAGCGTGTGCTTCAATCTTGTCTCCGCGCGAATAGAAGACTTCCTGGCCAGTGGCACGCATCGATTTCACAAAAAATTCGACAAGAAACCGGATTTTTTGTTTAATCTGCGTGAACTCTTCCTTGATCGCACGCTTTTCGTCCTGATTGATTCGGTCGTAGACCGTATACCATGCTCCTCCCTGTTCGGTCGTCGCAAGTGTGCGCCCGATGCGCGCGAGATAAGCGTTAACATCCTTCTGATGGGCCTCGACACTCAGGAAACGGTACGCGTCCGTATACCGAACTTCGCAAACGAATTCGCCCTTGAGCAGCAGAGTCATCGCGACATCAAACATTGCTGACCTCCTCGTTCTCGTCAGCGACCACGCGGGGCGCGGCCGGCATAATTGTCGACGGGTCGTAGATGCGCCTGTCGCTACTAATTGACCGGCGATTACGGAACAGAGCGAGAACATCCGGTTTTGGATCTGGGCACGCGGTCACCAGCGTGATGTTGTTCTTGGTCAAGATTTCGACGAGAAGTATCACGTTACCAGTGTCGAGCGCACCGATTTCGTCGAGCGCCCAAACAACATTGACAGGCGTATTGCCTCGAACGCGATTGATAAACGCGATGAAGATAAGGACCATCGCGATATAGGACAAACCGTTAGAAGAAATCCTTTCCAGGTCTTCAGCTTTCTTGAACGGACGACGATTGCCGTTTTCGATAACTTCGCCCTGAATACGGACGAGGTTCGTCAATTCCGCCTGAATGCTCTCTCGGATTTGCCAATGATTCAGAAGCTCACGGAGTGCAAACCCGAACTCGGCAGGAGGCAAATCGGTGAGGTCACCCTCCATCCATTCGCGACGCGACTCGGCGACTTTCTCGATCGTGCCCCAGTATTCCAGCTCTCGAATCGAGGAAACGATTTCAACGGTCAACCCACCGATAGCGCGGAAACCCTGATTGGCGTTCAAATTCTCTTGCAGTTCACGATTGAACTGCTGTACCTTTCGATGGAACGTATTCATACGGTCACGGAAGTCACCCACCGCTTCGGCAATGGTGCGCGCGTCAACACGGAGCAGGTTCCGGTAATGCTCGTGCTCGCTCGAATACCAGGCCTTGAAGGCCGGCACCCATTCGCGCGCCTGGTCTGCCCTGTCCGGGCCGATAATCTGTCTCTGAGTCTCATAGTACTGGTCGGCCGGCGAATGCCTGCTCGCCGTGAACACGCGCTTGATCGCGCCGATTTCCTGCTGCAGACGGTTATCCTCGGATTTGCGAGCACGCTCCTGCATTAACACTTGGCCAACGAGCGTGATGACCTGCCAGGCGGGGTCGTATGACGGAATTGCGTTCGTCTCAACAGTGTATTGAGAGAGTGACGCACGCTGTCGACCTACCTGAGCGCGCTTTTCCGCGAGGCCGCTCAGCTGCTTTCCGAGTTCATTGATAAGACCTTTCCGCTTGTTCGTGTCTTCCTGCCACGCCTTTTCGCAAGCTTGCAATTCGCCGCTGCGGACGGATTTCTTCTGTTGCTCCCGTATAAGATTGCCCTCATGGACGGGCTTTCGGCTCCAATCTGCGTCGAGCCAGCGACGCCAGTCGACGACCAGATTGCGTGAATCAGCGATCGTCTTGAGTTGAGCCGTCACTCCGTCAATCTGTTGCTCAAGGCTTGTCAATGCAACTGTATCCACGCCGCTCGCCTTGAGCTTGGCCTTACGTTCTTCGTCAATCTGTGAATTCGCGGTCTCATACCGCTTTTTCTCGTCGCTTTCGGCGCTGTCGATTTCTTTAAGCCGGTCGCTCAGCCCCTGCCGAAGTTCGTTGGCTCGCTGCTGATGCTGCACTACGAGCGCTGCAATGTCCCGTACAAGCCGCTCACGATGCTCCGCCAGTCGCTGTTCCGCCGCTTTCAGATTTGCCCGCGCGTCAACGAGCGCCTGTTGAGCCAGATTCCTCTCCGAGTCACGGCAGCGTTGAACCTCGAGACGTGCACCTTTCAACTGCTGTTCAGCCGATGATTTGGCCGTATTCGCCATTGCCGTGTCAGCGGACCTGCGGGCGACCGCGTCCTCCGCCGATTTCCGCTCAGCACCTGTCTGCGCTAGCAGTGCGTCCTGTTCCTCGATTCTAAGCGCTAGACGTTTCAACTCTTCGCGCGTTGCCTCGATTTCCCGTTGAATCGCGAGCTCATCAGCAATGAGCGGGGTATTCAGCAAATCCAGGTCGACCTGGAGTCCGTAGACGCTATCCTGAAGGGCGCCGATAACAGGTGACAGGTCGGTGCGCGTCAAAATGTCTTCACGCAGCACCCTTGCGATGTCCTGAGTCCAGTCGGGCCGCTTGTTGCGTAACATGTAGAGCACACTGTTTTCATCAGGAGACGCTTGCGTCAGCAAATCATCGAGCGCCTCATTCTCGCTTGCAGTTTGGGCATGAAGTTGCCGCAAGCTGCTTTCCGTCTGTGAGAATGCTGCGCGCTTACTCTCATAGATCTTTTTAGCATCGATTTCGCGCTCCATCGCCTCAAGGAGCCGCGCATGCGCCTCGTCGACCTTCGCCTGCTGCTGTTCGGCGATTTCAACGAGTTCAGGCGCGGGCTGAGGATTGCTTACGCGAACGGTTGCTTCGCCGACCAGTTTGCTGGCAAGACCGATAGCAGCCTGGATTTCCTTTTCACCCTCAAGTGAATTCTGGCGCACACCGTCTTCCTGCTCCTTACTTTCGCCGTGCAGCGCTTCAAATCGTGACTGGTTTGTCGCTCTTGCTGCCGATCTCTGACGTTCAAACGCAAACTGGCGGTCCTTGTGCTGCAAGGTCAAGTCATCGATCATCTTCCGATAGGCGTCTTCGATGTTCGACAACTCGCTCAGCAATACGGCTTTGCGGGAGACGAGCTGAGTCTTCGTCTGCTCAATCTCGGTCTCGCGATCAAGCAAGGCAGCTTTGGCCTGGACGTCCTGATCGTGATAACTTTTGCGTTGTGTTTCGAGGAACGCCAGCGTTGTGGTGATGTCCTTAATCGCGCGTTCGGCCTTCTCTATCTGCTCCACAATGCCGCGACGGCAGTCCAGATAATTCTGCTCGGCTTCGTCAAGCCCCGTCTTGACCAGGTCTTGCTCGCGCTGCCTTTCCCGCTGTTCTTGCTCGAACTGGCGGTCGATCGAAAGAAATCGGCCATGAATGTTCCGAAGTTCCTGCTCCGCTGCAAGAACCGCATCATAGGAATGTTGGACCGGGTCCATCCGAGGCGCCTCAGCCATCACAGCAGCATAGCTATCGAATGCATCAGGCCACGCTTCAATCTTCTTGCGTTCGGCACCAAGCGCAATCTTGCCAGTGGCATCAGTGACCGTGGCAACAATCATGCGTTGAAGGTCAACGAAGTTCGACTTCCGCATAAACATACCGAACACGATACGCTCGATGTGCAGTAGCGGATGTGTACCGGGGCCGTAGGCGTATTCCAAGATGTCTCGGCGATGTTGCTTCAAATCCGAGCCGTGGGCTCGCTTCGCCTGGATGATTGCACGATACTGGTCGAGCGGCATCTTCCGCGTGCAGGTCGCTCCGAGCAGCTTCAAACGTTCGAATAGGTTAGCGCTTGCGACAAGCGTCGTTTCATCATCGTGTACGAACCACTCGCGCCGAAAGGCGCCTCGCACAAATCGATATTCCACACCTTCGCCGGAAGCGTCCGCACACAGGACGGAACAGCATGCGACGCCGTCCCGTCGATATTCAAAGATGATGTACGACGTCGAACGCGGCAGGTAGTAGCGTGCGAAGTTCCCTTGGTTGCTCACCGGCTTCACGATTCTATCGGGGCGCTCGCCGTAGAATGCTGGAATCAGTTGCAGAAGCGACGTCTTGCCCCGGCCGTTCGGGCTTACGATTGCCGTCCCCCCTTCAACAGGTAACTCTGCAATCCGGCCAGCAGAGTATGAGTCGATCAGAAGGACCCGCTGCAGCGCGTAACGCGGCCTGACATCGTTTTCTTGTGAAACCAGTGCGTCTCTCACGTGTAGCTCTCCCCTGAACACCCGCTAATGTGCTTAACCATAACATTGCTTTACGCTATATGTAGCTTAAAGCAACATGTAGCGCAGAGTAATGCTCAGTGTTAGCATTGTCAATACTGGACATAATCACAGGGGTCATCTTTGACTAGACCCGCCACTCAACTCGCACCTCGGAAAATCCCGGGTTAGGACCTGTCACGTGCCACAGATCGAAGATCGAGCGCTCTCAATAACCGACGTAGACTACTTGCCACCGACAGTCTTGCAGCGTCTAATGCATCTGGAGCGATGCCTGTTCTGGCGAGGGGAGCTGCAACGGGCGGACCTGATTGAGGCGTTTGGAATTAACCCTATTCAGGCCGCCAAGGATTTCCGCATCTACATGGAGCGGTTTCCGGACAATATGGAATACAACAAGTCGCGCAGACGCTACCTGCCGCTGCCTGACTTTGCCCCGAAGTTGATTGAACCCAAGACGCTGGACGAATTCATAAATATGGATTCCCCCCTCGTCCCGGTCGCAACCTGGCCTCTCCCTAACCGTCGCGCAACTCCACTGGTACTGCAGACAATGGTGGCAGCTGTCCGGGAGCGGCAAAGGATTGAGGTGCAATATCAGTCTATGAGCGGAGAGAAGCCAACGTGGAGGTGGCTGTCACCTCACGCTTTCGCCTCGGACGGAGAGCGGTGGCATGTTCGCGCTTACTGCCACACCCGTAATGAATTTCTGGACTTCGTGCTGGGCCGAATATTGGCAACACGACACATCAAGAGCTCCGATATTGACCCGTCCGAGGATGAGGACTGGACAACTATCGTGAATGTCCGAGTATCACCCAATCCCGACCTCACTACTGAGAAACGCCAGGCAATCGCGCTGGAATATGATTTACCAGCGAAGAGTCTCGAAGCTACGCTGGAGCTGCGAAAGGCTATGCTGTTTTATGTAAAGGCAAAGTTTGACTCCGATGCCAAAGACGTGCCCGCTGCGCGCCAACTCTCCGTTGACCCGATTAATTAGGTTGATTCTGTCCTTTGATGGCGTGCCCGAAATCAGCTTCCTCGACGCAACGTGGTATCTAGGATGCCAACTTCCCATACCCGGCCAAGCCTCTCATCTACGGTCCTACGAATTTCGAGGCTCGCGCTGCAGCAACAGCGGATTTCGGCAGTCGAACAATGTGCCAATGCGCTGTCACCCAGCTACGCTGGCGACTTTGCATGAGATCCGAGGTGGACTGCCCAGAGGACACTAGACACCCCTGCCCCTCACGCCACGGCTTGTTCAAAGGCCTCGGGACTCAGGCCGCCGAGATGGCTATGGCGGCGGGTTCGATTGTAGAAGACCTTGATGTAGTCGAAGACGTCGGCACGCGCTATATCGCGAGTTTTATAGATGCGTTTGCGGATCCGCTCTTTCTTCAGTCTGCTAAAAAAGGATTCCGCCACGGCGTTGTCCCAGCAATTGCCGCGTCGACTCATAGAGGGCTCGAACTGGTGTGCCTGACAGAAACGACGCCATTCATCACTGCCGCGCGGAGATCGCGGCGGCCGGCGTGACGGAGCGCACGTTCTTCCGGCACTTCCCGGACAAGCGCGAGGTGTTGTTCGGCGGCGAGGCAGCGCTGATCGAGCTGCTGGTCGGCGCGGTCAGGGATGCGCCGCGCGAACTCGGGCCGTGGGATACGCTGTTTGCCGCGTTTTCATCGGCCGAGCCGCTGTTCATCGAGAATCGCGACATGTTCGAGCCGCTGCGCCGCATCGTGGCCGGCAGTCCGGCGCTGCAGGAGCGGCATCTGGCCAAGACCCGCGCGATGACGCTGGCGCTGGCCGCGGCGCTCGTCGAGCGCGGCGTACCCGAGCGGCGGGCGAGCCTGGCCGCGCAAATGGGGATCACCGCCGTGGGGCACGCGGTGGAAGCGTGGCACGACGCGCATGCCGGCACGCCGAACGAGCATCTCGTGCAGGCGTTTCGCGATATCCGCGAGTTGTCGGGCGGCTGACGCCGCCCTTCCCTTGCCGCCGGCTTCAGCGATCCGCCGCGGCCGCCCCGACGCCGGCCCCGCCCGAAAGCCCCTCAAACGACCGGCGTAATCAGCGGCGCGCCGGCAAAATGCGCGGCGAGATTGTCACGCACCAGCGAGCCCATCGCCTGGCGCGTCTCGACGGTGCCGCTCGCGTGGTGCGGCTGCAGCAGCACGTTCGGCAGCACGAGGAAGCGCGCGTCGATGTGCGGCTCGTTCCAGAACACGTCGAGCGCGGCGCCGGCGATCGCGCCGCGTTCCAGCGCGTCGAGCAGCGCCGGTTCGTCGACGGTGCTGCCGCGCGAGACGTTGACGAGGTAGCCGCGCGGGCCGAGCGCGTCGAGCACGGCCGCATCGACCAGATGGCGCGTGGCCGGCCCGCCCGCCAGCGTCACGATCAGCAGATCGCACCATCCGGCCAGCTCGGTCAGGCTGCCGAAGAAGCGATGCGGGCTGTCGGCGCGCGGCGCGACGTCGAAGTAGCCGAGTTCGACGTCGAAGCCGGACAGCCGCCGCGCCAGCGTCGAGCCGATCCGGCCGAAGCCGACCACGCCCACGCGCTTGCCGTACAGGCGCGTGACGAGCGGCATCTCGCCGTTGCGCCAGGCGCCCGAGCGGACGTGGGTCTCGCCGGTGCCGATCCGGCGCAGCATCGCCAGCGCGAGCCCGACGCCGAGATCGGCAACATCGCCGGTCAGCACGTCGGGAGTATTGGTCACGCGAATCCCGCGCTCGCGCGCGGCGCCAAGATCGATCGCGTCGGTGCCGACGCCATAGCACGCGATGATCTCGAGCTTCGGCAGCGCGCCGATCAGCGCGGCATCGGCGCCGAGATCGCCGCGCGTCGCGATCGCGCGCACCTCGGTGCCTGGCCCGGCCAGGAATGCCGCGCGGTCGGCGGCCTCCCAGAGCCGATGGACCTCATAGCCGTCCGCCAGCCAGGCGTCGTCCCACGGCTGGTAGGGGCCGGTCATCAGCAGTGCGGGTGGTCGGGTCGAATCGTGCGCCATCGGTGCGGGCTCCTTGCTGTGAAAGTCAATGAACTGAATAAAGTACGAAAGCGTGCGGCCCCGTCATGCATGCCGCGCGAGCCGTTCGGCGGCCGGCTCGGACGCCGCCTGGGTGGCGTCGAGCGGATCGTCGAGATCGCGATTCAGCGTTTCAGGCATCCGGAACGTGGTACGCAAGGTGATCAGCGTGAGCACCGCCAGATAGGCCGCGATCGGCACCCAGGCCTGCACGCCGGCCGCGCGGTCGCCGCCGTGCAGCACGATCACGGCCGCGATGATCATCGCGCCGACCAGCGGCGCGATGCCGCCCGCCAGCACGGCCGACACCTCGCGCGAGAACGACACGCCCATGTAGCGATGGCGCGCGCCGAACAGCTCGGGCAGCAGCGCGGCCTGCGCGCCGAGCATCCCCCAGTTCGCGAAGCCCTGCGCCACCGAGATCGCGATCACGCTGGCGACCACGTTGCCCTGGCTGAAGATCCACCACACCGGAAAGGCGAGCGCGAGCTGCAGCCACGCGAACAGGCGATACACGCGCACGCGGCCGTAGCGGTCGCTCAGCCATCCCGCCAGCGGCACGGTGCAGGAGCCCACGGTCGCCGCGCACACCAGCGCGAACGCGCCGATCGGCCCTTTCATCCCGATCACGCCGGCCAGATAGCTGACGGCGAGCGCCTGATAGATCGACGAGCCGCCGTTCTCGGCCATCCGCAGGCCGATGCCGATCCGCAGCGCGGGCCGCGAATGCTGCCAGGCGCTCTTGAGCGGGTTGGCCGCCAGTTGCGCGCGCTTTTCGAGCCGCACGAAGGTCGGCGACTCGTGCAGGCGAATCCGCATGTACAGCCCCACCGCGACGATCACGGCGCTGAACAGGAACGGCACGCGCCAGCTCCAGCCGTCCGTGACGTGGTCGAGATTCGCGAGCAGTCCGAAATAGACGGCCGCGGCCAGCACCGTGCCGAGCTGGATGCCGAGGAACGGCAGCGACGCATAGAGGCCGCGCTTGCCGGGCGGCGCGTATTCGGTCATCAGCACCGCCGCGCCGGCCTGCTCGGCCCCGGCGCCGAGCCCCTGCAGGATGCGCAGCAGCACCAGCAGCGCGGGCGCCCAGTAGCCGGCCGTCTCGAAGGTCGGCAGCACGCCGATCAGCGTGCTCGCGACACCCATCAGCAACACCGTCGCGGTCAGCACGAACTTGCGGCCGAGCCGGTCGCCGAGCACACCGAACACGCATCCACCGAGCGGGCGCACCGCGAAGCCGACGAAGTAGGTGCCGAAACTCGCGATCAGCCGCATCTGCGTGGTTTGCGAGGGGAAGAACAGCGGGCCGAACACGAGGGCCGAGGCGAGCGTGTACAAGGCGAAATCGTAGTATTCGAGCGCGCTGCCGAGCGAGCAGGTCCAGGCCGCGCGGTTCAGCTGCCGGGTGTCGACGCCGCGGCGTGCGCCGGCCTCTGCATCGTGCCGCGCGGGCGGCGGGGGAATGCGATCCATCGTGACTGTCTCCTGTCTCCTGCTTCCGTTCCTCAACCCGTTCGCGCGGCGCGCGGCGGGACGTCGGCCCGCTCATGCGGCGGGTGCTTTCGGGAATGCGAGGGCCGGGCACGGATCACGCCGCGGAGCTTGTCGCGGCGGGTCTGGTGGCGTCGGCTGTCGGTATGTTGGGGCGCCTGTCACGGGCCGCGCCAATAGTCTTTTTTGATTCGGTGATCACGACGGCTGATTACCGTGCGTGTCGGTGGCGATTGCGTGCGGATCGCGATGCAGTGGGAACGGGGGCGAGTCGATCCGCACCCGGCCGCGCGGCAATGGAGGGGATGACGGGGGATTGAACGGGAACGGCCGGCTTACCGGCCATCGCGCTATTGCAGCGAATCGCAGGCGCCGGCGGTTTGTTCGACGTAGTGCTGCACGTTCTGAAGCATCGCGTCGCACACCGGGATCAGTTGCGCCTGCTGCTTGCGAATCGGATTGAATTCCCCTTTCGAGCCGCCGTTCTTGCGCAAAACGACCGCCGCATACTCGGTGGCGAAGGCGGGACAGGATTTGGTCAGACGTTGCCAGTCCGCGCCGGGTCCCGTACCCACCACGTCACTGGTGGCGTCCGGGCATTTCGCGTTCTGGCTCTTATGGATCGAGCAGGACAGATTGCCTTTGAACTGATCCAGCATGCAGCCGTCCGCACTCGCCTGGTATTTCTGAAACAGCGCCTCGAGCGAGGGATCGGCTCGCCGCGCGCCGTAGGAGGTTTGAAACAGCCCGGCTTCGGCGCTGTCGGGATCGTTGAAGCACTGGCTCACGTCCCGCCCTTCGCAATACTTTCCCGAACTCTCGCGCATGCCCAGGCCGAGCAGCAGCAGATAGGTGTGCCGCAAGGTGTTCACGCCCGACTGGTCGTTGCGCATGCCGAGTTGCTTGAAGACGGCGTCGTAGGCGGTCAGTCCGTCGATTTTCTTTTGCTGGGGCGAAGCGGCACTGGACGCGACCACGACATCGGGGTTCGCCGGATGACAGACTGAACGCGCGAAGACCAGCGACAGGCCGACGACATAGGACTTCGGAGCGAGCCCGCGATTACGCCAGTCGATGCTTCGGCAGGACGACGCGGAGACGATTTTCGTGATCGCTGCGATGGAATCCGCCGACGCGGCCGGCGCGCTGGCCTGGGCGCTCGCGGCGGCCGAATGGATCTGAAGAAAAGCGGCGCCAAGCGCGGTGACGGCGAGGCCATTGACTCGTTTCACGTTCCACCCCCTGTTCGCTCGTTTCTTTTTTCGACGGCCTGGATGCGTTTGCTGGATGAAATCTAGCAGAAATGATCGGGAAAGCAACGCCGTTCACGCACCGCGATACGATTCCGGCGCCCATCCCTCCTCATCGGTGAATCCGCGCCACACTGACGAGGCTCGACAGCAGCGCCACCGCCGCCGCCAGCCCGAACGCCAGCCGCGTAAACGCGGCGCCTGGCACGCCGGCCCCCGCTCCCGCAGTTGCCACCAGCGCCAGCACGACCGCCACCAGTGCCGCGCCGAGCGACTGCCCCATGGTCTTCGCGGTCGACAGCACGCCCGACGCGATCGACGAGCGCGTCTTCGGGACATTGCCGAGCATCTCGCTGTTGTTCGGCGGCAGGAACAGGCCATAGCCGATCCCGCACAGGCAGACGCGCCACAGGATCGTGCCGATCGAGGCCGGCGACGGCATGCAGGCGATCAGCGCGAGCCCGGTGGCCATCACGATCACGCCCGCCGACGACAGCAGCGTGCCGTTCACGCGCCCCGCTAGCTTGCCGGCCAGCGGCGCGACCACCACCACCGCGAGCGGCCACGGCGTGAAGATGAACGCCGACTCCAGCACGCCGTAGCCATAGCCGTGCTGCAGCAGGAACGGCAGCGCCACCATCGCGAGCCCTTGCGCGGTGAACATGCAGACCGAGGCCAGCACCGCCATCGAGAAGCGCCGCGAGCGGAAGATGTCGAGCGGCACCAGCGGAACCACCGCCCGCGTCTGCCAGTAGACGAAGCCGGCCGCCAGCACGCCGCTCGCGACGAACACGGCGGCAAGCATGCCGGCCGGCCAGCGGCCGATCTGGTCGACGCCCGTCACCAGGGCGCACATCGCGAGGCCCGACAGGAGCGCGCCGAACAGGTCGAAGCCCGGCGTCATGCCGGTATCGCGCGGCAGCGATCGATACGCGTGGAAAAACGCCAGCAGCCCGAGCGGCAGGTTGATCAGGAACAGCCACGGCCAGGAGAGGAACGACACCAGCACGCCACCCACCACCGGGCCGACCGCCATGCCGAACGACACCACCAGCGCGTTCCAGCCGAGCACCGTGCTGAGCGAACGCGGCGGGAAGATGGTGCGATACAGGCCGAGCCCGATCGTCACCATCGCGGCGTAGCCGATGCCCTGCAGCACGCGCATCGCGACCAGCAGGCCGAGCGAACCGGAGACGGCGCAGCCGAGCGAGGCCAGCGTGAACAGCGCGAGCCCGGCGCCGTAGATGAAGCGCTGCCCCAGCACGCGCCCGAGCGCCGCGAAGATCAGCATGAACACGGCGCTCGCCACCTGGTAGCCGTTGGCGACCCAGATCACCGAAACGGATTCCACGTGCAGCGCGTTCGCGACGGTGGGCAGCGCGACGTTGACGATCGAGCTGTCGAGCGATCCCATCAGGATGCCCAGCATGATGGCGGCCGCCGCGAAATAACGGCGCGCGGGCGCGATGCCGCCCTCTTCCGCGCCCTCGCGGGCGTCTTGCAGATCCACTGAACTCATGGCGTCTCTCTTTCCTTTTTTCTGTTCGATGCGCGTCCTGCGTGTCGCTCAGGCATCTTCCTGCTCGGCCTGCGCCGCTTGGCTGGCCAGCATCGCGTCCGCGATCTTCCTGACGGCGTTCGAGGCGTCCTTGTGGCCGCCCGCATAGGCCGACGAGGTTGCGCCGAGCAGCAGTATCAGTTGCGGCGCCGTTTCCCGGCCGAGGTCGGGTTCGGCAAACAGCGATTTCCATACGATTCGGTCGCGCGCAGATGATCGCGCACGATGCGGCGAACCTGGGTGTCGCGATTGTGAAACTCCGAGGTTGCGTTGAGAAACGGCGAACCGCTGAAATCCTGGCCGCGGATCCAGTCGTCATGTCACTGGAACACCTCCTGGATGCGGCTGCGAAAGGTGCGGTGCCACTCGGCGAACGCAACCAGCGAACGCATCACTCGACGGTCGTGCTCGCGCAGCGCCTCGGCGATCAGTTCGTCCTTCGACTCGAAATATGTCCGGGCTGCCTGGAATCAGATGAAGACGGGGAATGGCGCCACCGCACCATTTGGAAATGGCCCCGAAGCCCGGGTCGCGGGGAAATTCGTCGTGATGGCGGCCGGTGCTTGCGGCGGCACCGGAACCGCGCCACCGTCGGCAGGCCGGCACGCTTGCGAGCGGCGATCGCGGGCTTGTCACCGGCCGGGCTTTCGATCGATCCCGGCCGGCCACGTCGATGGCGCGCAGCGCGCCGTCGTGATGCGCGCCTCGCGGCGCGCGTCCAGCCTAAGGCCGGTGATACCCGCCCACCACCCCGCGCGGCGACAGCACCCACTGCCACAGCTGGATCTCGCGCGCGCGGAAGCCGCCCGCGCACGACAGCAGGTAGTAGCGCCACATCCGGCGGAACGTCTCGCCCTTCTCGGCGGCGAAGCGCGGCCAGGCTGCGTCGAAGTTCCGGTACCAGGCCATCAGCGTCCGGTCGTAGTCGGCGCCGAAATTGTGGAGATCCTCGACCACGAACAGCCCTTCGAGCGCTTCCGTCACGTGCGCGAGCGCCGGGATTTCACCGTTCGGGAAGATGTAGCGGTCGATCCACGGGTCGGGCGTGGTCTCGCGGCGGTTCTTGCCGATCGTGTGCAGCAGGAACAGCCCGTCGTCGGCGAGGCAGCGCTGCGCAACTTCCATGTAGGTTCGATAGTTGCGCGCGCCGACGTGCTCGAACATGCCGACGCTGGCGATCCGGTCGAAGCGCTCGTCCACGTCGCGGTAGTCGGTCAGGCGGAACTCGATCGGCAGGTGCGCATATCGCTTCGCGCCCCAGGCCGCCTGCTCCTTCGAAATCGTCACGCCGACGCACGACACGCCATAGCGCTCGGCCGCGTAGCCCATCAGGCTGCCCCAGCCGCAGCCGATGTCGAGCAGCCGCATGCCGGGCTTGAGTCCGAGCTTCCGGCAGATCAGGTCGAGCTTGTGCTCCTGGGCCTGATCCAGCGTCGTCGCGCCGTCACCCCAGTAGCCGCAGGTGTAGGTCATGCGTCGATCGAGCATGGCCTCGTAGAACGCGTTGCCGATGTCGTAGTGCTGCTCGCCCACCTGCCACGCGCGGCGCGCGGTCTGGCGGTTGGTCCAGCGTGCCCGCAGCGCCTGCCAGATCAGCCGCGTGCCATGCACCTGCTCGTCCAGCCGCGCCATCAGGATGCGGCGGAACAGTTCGTCGAGCTGGTCGCATTCCCACTGCCCCTGCATGTAGGCTTCGCCGAACCCGAGGTTGCCGTAGGCGAGCACGCGCTCGGGTACCTTGGGGTCGAGGAGCCGGATGTCCCACGGGCGCGAACCGTCGAGACGGACGTCGGCGCGCGACAGCAGTTCCTCGACAAGCCGATAGGCGGACGTATGCACTTCCGCCTGCACGGGTTCGACGCGATCTTCCGGTTGTGTGGCCACGGTCGCTGCCTCCATTCTCAGGTTGGCCGAATTCGAACGTCCATCGCTGCGCCCGATGCCGCGCTGCTCCGCATTCGTGCCGTCAGAACGGAAACGATACCACCGCGGAAAGCCGTTCATGGGCAGTCGCAACTTCCGGGGATCGACCCGGAACGCGAAAATGAAAATACTACGTTCCGTTGCGGGCTGCATTGATTCGTGCGTGCGCAAAGACTTCTACGCCTGACGCAATAATCCTGCCGTCCGCATCAAATGGCTTACGTAAGGCTGTCGTTTTTGAAAACCGGGAAGTGTTCGTGCGTCTTCGTGTATCGGTTTCTATCGATTTCTTTTCGATCGGCATTCAGCAGCAACGCGGCGGCCCTGTCATGAAGATGCCGCATTCCGGCGGGATCGTGAATGCCGGCTTCAGGCCACGGCGAAAGTCATTATTTTTACATTCGGCCGACAGCGATATCGCGCGCCGTGGCATCCGGTTGTCAGATCCGCATACAGATCGCGTCACGCGCCGCCGGCGTGGGCATGCCGGCGATCCTTCACCTCCCGGCGTCCCCCACCCTCGAGCGAGCCGCCACGCATGGCCAACCAACTCGGCAACATCATGCACGTCGTCCAGCTGATGCTGGAAAACCGCTCGTTCGGCTTTCTCTACGACGGCCGGCGCCGGGCGCCGTGCCCGACAATCGCGGCTTCGTGCTGAACTTCAAGATTCGGTCGGCGAATTCGGCAACTTCGATTTCAAGCGTTTCGGCGTGCGGATTCCCGCCGTGCTGATCTCGCCGCGCATCGCGGCCGGCACCGTGTTCCGCGTCCAGGACGGCACGATCGATCACACCTCGGTGCTGAAGACCATCGAGATGCGCTGGAACCTGCCGTCGCTGACGCGGCGCGACGCGGCCGCGCCGGGCCTCGGCGACGTGCTCACGCTCGCCGAGCCGCGCCAGGACGATCCGCTCGCCGGCATCCTGCCGCCGCAGTCGCAGACCAGCCAGCCGAATCGGGCCACGCCGAGCAGCATCGAGCGCCTGCATGCCTGGCGCGTGTCGAAGCTGCCGATCCCCGACGAGAACGGCCGCGTCGATCTTGTCGAGCCGCAGCTCGATACCAGCGCCGAGATGGGCGAATACATCCGCGACCGCATGGCGGCCTGGGATCAGCACCTGAGCCGCATCAAGCGCTGAACGCGCGGGCCGGTTGCGGTGGATTCAGCCCGGTCCGGCCTTGTTCAGCGTCGCGGCAGCGACAGGAAGAACGCGGCGATCGTGCTGCTCGCGTCCATCTGGCGGCTCGCCCAGCCGATCACGCGTGGCCGCGCGTATTGCGGGCCGCCCGGCCACGCATGGCCGCCGCCTTCCACCGTGAACACGACGACCTGGCCGGCCGGGCGGCAGGCCGAATATGCCATGCGCGCGATGCGGGTGCGATCGAGCGGCGCGACCGGCGCGAGCGGCTGCGCCGCGCCGGGCCGGCCGCAGCCGTCGGCCCGCGCCCAGATCGCGGCGGTCTCGGCCACCGACAGCACCTGGCCACCCTCGCCCTTGCCACCGAAATCGGCGACCGCGCCGCCGCCGTAAGGCATGATCGGATCGGCCGTGCCGTCGATCTGCATCACGGCCAGCTCGCGCGCCGGGCGGCACGCGGGCGCGATGTCCGCCGGCAGCGTGCCGGCCACCGGCGCGATCGCGGCGATGCGCTGTGACAGGTCGCAGCCGAGCCGCTCGGCGAACAGCGCGCCGTTGGAGATGCCAGTCGCATAGACGCGTCCGGCGTCGACGGGATAGCGCTGCTCCAGCTGGTCGATCAGGGCCGACACGAAGCCGACGTCGTCCTGCGGGTTCTTGATGGTCGTGCGGCCGTCGTTCCAGTGCCGGTCGATGCCGTCGGGATAGACGGCGATGAACCGGTCGCGCTCGGCCACCTCGTCGAGATGCGTGAGCCGCTGCATGCCGGCGCCCTGCATGCCGCCGCCATGGAACGCGAGGATCACCGGGAAGCCGCCGCGCGGCGGCGGGCCGTCCGGCACGTGGATCGAGTCGGTGCGCGTCTGGTTGCCGAACGGCAGGCTGCCGGTGCGGTCGGCGGCCAGCGCCGGCACGGCGAGCGTCAGGCCGAGCCAGGCGGCGGCGATTGCGAGCAGCTTGCGGCCCGCGGCGCGCGTTGGAAACAGAACGGACATTCCGGTACCCCCCAGGTTTGATGCGGCGTGGCCGGGCGCGCGCCGGCCGTGCCGTCGTGGTGACATGAGCAGGCGGACGCGCCGAAACGGTGTCGACGGCTCCTGCCCGCGAAGACACCGAGCGTATCCGGGACCAGTGGCAATATCTGTTGGGAAACTGTGTCATCCGGTGTCAGCGCGCGAAGCGACACGCCGGGCGCTCGCGGATCGACGCGATGCTCCGGAAGGCGCTATGAAGAGAAGAAACGGGACAGGCGGCGGACATGCCCGTCGCGAACCGACAGGCACGGGACCGGGAATCCGGTAGGCAGGAATCGGGATGCAGGACGCGCCGGCTCACTCGCCGGCGCCATCGTCAAGCCGAACGCACCGCGCGCCTCACACCGCCGGCGGGCTGCCCGAAGCCACCAGCGCCGTCAGCCGCGCGCGGTCGGCCGCGTAGTCGGCCGTATGGAACGCGGCCAGATCGGTGGCCAGCGCATCCCACAGCGAGAGCGCGCCGAGCGCAGCGCCGCGCGAGAGCGCCTGATCGACGGTGTCGTCGCCGGCATGATCGACGGCCGCGCGCTGGAGATAGTAGTGAATCTCCAGTTCGGCGCGCGCCGTGATATCGGCATAGGTCAAATGTTTGGGCACGGCAAAAACCTTCTGCTGCCGCCGCGCTTCCTGGAGCAACGCGCGGCGTGACGTTCGGTTGTCCCGGGCGCTGCCGGCAGGCCGTCGAACGGTTCCCTGAATCCTCTCTGGCGGCGCCCGCTCAGTTTGCCTGCAGCAGCGATAGCAGGTCGCGTACCGCCGCTTCCTCGTCCTGCCCGTCCACCAGCAGCTGCACCAGCGAACCCGCGCGCAGGCGCGATGCCGCCGCGGCCTTCGCATCGATCTCGTGGCCGTCCGCGATCAGCCGGATGTCGCTGCCGAAGCGCCGCGCGCATTCGGCGAGCGCCGCGCCGCAGGCGCCGGTTGCCGAGAAGTCCCGCGCCGTCGCGAGCCTCACCTCCACCCAAATTGCCATGACATCTCCGAGGGGCGCGAGCGGCACGAACGCCTGCCGCGCGCCTGCTGGTGCCTCCCCCGCCAAGCCCGGCGGGACACGCAACCAGCGGGAAAAACCGGCAATGCCGACGTTATCTCGATATCATCATAGCATGTGCCGTGCATTATAATGAAACGCACATTCAAGTCGTGCCGCCCTCGCGGCCGCCCCGCCACCCCCCGACCGGACCCCTCATGTTAGCCCTGCCCGCATGCCCGCAATGCGCGATGAACAACACCTATCCCGACGGCGAACTCGTCGTCTGCGCGGACTGCGGCCACGAGTGGTCGCCCGGCGCGGGCGCCGACGAGCCGGCGGCGCCCGCCGAGGCGGTGGTGAAGGACGCGCACGGCAGCGTGCTCGCGAACGGCGACTCGGTGGTGCTGATCAAGGACCTGCGGGTCAAGGGCTCGTCGATCACGCTGAAGGTCGGCACGCGGATCAAGGGCATTCGCCTCGCCAGCGGCGATCACGAAGTGGACTGCCGCACCGACGCCGGCAATTTCATGTTGAAGGCGTGCTACCTGCGCAAGGCCTGACGCGGATCCTTTTTGGGGAGGGCGATGACGGATCGGAACCGGACGGCGTGGGATGCGTTCGCGGCGGTGTTCGCCGCGTCGCTGGGCGGCAGCAAGCCGATCGTGCTGGAGACGCGGCGCACGGTGTCGCTGCATTTCGATCTGTCGGCGGCGCAGAGCTTCATGTCGCTGACCGAACCCGAGCGGCTGGTGCTCGAGTACACGCGCACCATGATGGGTTTCGTGCTGCTGGCGCCCGCGCCGGCCCACATCCTGATGATCGGGCTCGGCGGCGGTTCGCTGGCGAAGTACTGCCATCGGCACCTGCCCGCCGCCACGATCACGGCGGTCGAGATCAATCCCGACGTGATCGCGCTGCGCGAGCGCTTCCACCTGCCCGCCGACGGCGACCGCTTCGAGGTGGTCTGCGCGGACGGCGCCCACTACATGCGCCGTCCCGAGGTTTCGGCGGACGTGATCCTGCTCGACGCCTTCGAGGCGCAAGGCATGTCGGCCCAATGCGCGAGCCAGGCGTTTCTCGAGGCATGCCGCGAACGGCTGAATGAGCGCGGCGTATTGGTGGCGAATTTCGTCGATGACGATCCGGGCTTGCCGGTTTATCTGGCGCGCGTGGAAGCCGTGTTCGGCATGGCGCGCTCGATATTGATGTCGAATAACGGCGGCAATTGCATCGTGTTCGCGTGGAACGGCGCCAGCGCACTGCCGCATGCCGCCGTGCTGTTCGAACGGGCCGGCGGTTTCGATTTCTCGGCGGCGCTCGGCCTGCACGAACTGGCGGTCCGGCTCAAGCGCGGTCAGCGTGTCGAGATCGGGCAGCTGAAGTGGAGCGAGCGCGGCCGGCCCCACTGGAAAATCAAAAAAACAACCGCGGAATGACGCGGCGCCCGATTATTTGTCGCGTCGCGCGGCGCGCTCGGCGGCCATGCTCGCGGTTTCGTATTTCACGTTGTGCTGCGCCAGATATTCGCGAATCAATTGCCGGACGACTTGCGACGGCGTGATGTCCTGCTCTGCACAGAGCCTCTCGAGTGCCGCCTTTTTCGCGGGGTCGATCAGGATGGTCAATCGTGCAGTTTTTGTTTCCATTTGCAGGCAGGGGCCGGGTTGATATGTTAATCAGATTGTAATCGATTCATCGACCGGCACAGCCTAACCGAATGTCGGGCGATAGTCTCGCGGCGCCCGGTAGCGGCCCGCTCGCGGTCAGCGACCGGTATCTCGCGGCGGCGCCGTCGAGGCCCGCACCACGAGCCGCGGTTCGCCGGCCACGCGCATGAGCGGTGCGGCGCGCGGGTCGCTTTCGGTGCCCTGACCACCGGAACCGTTCAAGCCCACCAGCTCCGCGAGCAGCGCGACGGCCAGCGCGGCGGCCCCGGCGGTCGGCACCGCGACGGTAGATAGCGCCGGCCGCGACTGCGCGGCCAGCTGGATGTCGGTGATGCCGACCACCGACAGATCGTGCGGCACGCGCAGGCCGGCGTCGGCCGCCGCATGCATCGCGCCGAGCGCGGGCAGATCGTTGGTGGCGAACAGCGCCGTGAGATCCGGATGCGCGGCGAGCAGCTCGCGCGCGGCCGCGTAGCCGCCCTCGATGGTGTCGGGCGCATGGCGTACCGGCGCGCTCGCGCCGGCCAGGCCCGCGGCGTCGAGCGCGGCGACGAAGCCGTCGTAGCGCGCCGCATGGATGCCCGACACCTTGCTGCCGACCAGCGCGCCGATCCGGCAATGGCCGAGCGCGAGCAGATGCGCGGCGGCCAGTTCGCCGGCGAGGCGGAAGTCCACCGCGACGCAAGGCAGCCCCGGCGGCAGCTCGGGCCGCTCCCACATGCAGAGCACCACCGGCGTGCCGCGCGCCACGGTGGCGTGCAGGTCGTCGAGGTCGAGATTCGCGTTCATCACCAGCACGCCCTCCGACAGCGTGCCGGCGATCTGCTCCAGGTAGCCGCGGCCGATGGCGGGATCGTTCTCGGTGTTGCAGACGATCAGGTAGCGGCCGCTGCGGCGCAGCGCGTTCTCCACCGCTAGTGCGAACTCCGGATAGAACGGGTTGGCGATGCTCGATACCATCAGCGCGATGGTCGGCGCCCGCCCTTCCGCGAGCGCGCGCGCGGCCAGATGCGGCCGGTAGCCGAGCGCCTCGACGGCGGCCAGCACGCGTTCGCGCGTGAGCGCTCCGACCCGGCCGCGGTTGCGCAGCACGTTCGAGACGGTGGCGGGCGTCACGCCCGCGGCCTGGGCGACTTCGGCGAGCGTCGGCATTGTCTCAATAAATGAAATCTTGTCTCAATATTTGTCGGCGGCACCGGCCCGTTGCATGATGGGCCGATATCAGAAGGAAAGACGGAGACGACCTGCCCCGATCGCCACGGCGATCGTTTTTCGTGGCTCGCAGGTTAAGCGCTTAATCTCCGTAATTCCGCGATTAAAACATGGAGACGCAGCGATGGCGAGCATTTCGTTGAAGGGCGTGCAGAAGGCGTATGGCGACGCCGCGCCGGTGATCCGCGACGTCGATCTGGAGATCGGCGCGCACGAGTTCTGCGTGTTCCTCGGGCCGTCCGGCTGCGGGAAATCCACGCTGCTGCGGATGATCGCGGGCCTGGAGGACGTCAGCGACGGCGAGATCGCGATCGGCGGACGGCGCGTCAACGACCTGTCGGCCGCGCAGCGCGGCGTGGCGATGGTGTTCCAGAGCTACGCGCTGTTCCCGCACATGACGGTCTACGAGAACATCGCGTTCGGCCTGCGGCTCGCGAAGACGCCGAAGCCCGAGATCGACCGCAAGGTGCGCGAGGCGGCCCGCATCCTGCAGCTGGAGACGCTGCTCGAGCGCCATCCGAAGGCGCTCTCGGGCGGCCAGCGGCAGCGCGTTGCGATCGGCCGCGCGATCGTGCGCGAGCCCGGCGTGTTCCTGTTCGACGAACCGCTCTCGAACCTCGACGCGACGCTGCGCGGCCAGACCCGCATCGAGATCGGCCGCCTGCACCGGCAGTTCGCCGAGGCAAGCGTGGTCTACGTGACGCATGATCAGGTGGAGGCGATGACGCTCGCCGACAAGATCGTGCTGCTGCACAGCGGTGAGGATACCGAACGATACGGCAGCATCGCGCAGGTCGGTGCGCCGCTCGATCTCTACTATCGACCCGCGAGCCGCTTCGTGGCCGGCTTCATCGGCTCGCCGCGCATGAACTTCCTGGCCGCGCGCGTGATCGCGGCCGAGGCCGGCGGCCTGAGCGTGCGGCTCGACGGCGGCGGCGAGACCGCGGTGCTGCCGCTCGCGCCTGACGGCGCGGCGCCCGGCGCCGCCGTCACGTTCGGCATCCGCCCCGAGCATCTGGAGTTCGTGGCGGCCGGCGCCGATGCGGGCGGCCAGGCGCACGACGGCGCGCTGCTGCTGACGCGCCGCGTCACGCTGGTCGAGGCGCTCGGCGAACACAGCTACGTCCATCTCGAGCAGCCCGACGGCACGCTGATCGCGAAGGCGCCCGGCGAGCTGCGCGTCGCGCCCGGCGACACGGTCCGGCTGCGTGCGCCCGCCGCGTCGTGCCATCTGTTCGCCGAGGACGGCTTCGCGATCGCCGCGCCGGCGCCGGCCGCGCTCTCCCCCGCCTGAGGCGGGCGCCCGATCCGTTCATCGATATTCACCGAAGCGCGCCCGCCGCCCGGGCCGCCAGCCATCCACGAACCACACACACCCAACGATCGAGGATCGACCGATGCGCCTTGGAGTCTGTTACTACCCCGAGCACTGGCCCGAAGCCATGTGGAACGACGACGCCGCGCGCATGAAGGCGCTCGGCATCGAGCAGGTGCGGATCGCCGAATTCGCCTGGAGCCGGATCGAGCCGCAGCCGGGCGAATACGACTGGGGCTGGCTCGACCGCGCGATCGAGGTGCTCGGCGCGGCCGGCCTGCAGGTCGTGATGTGTACGCCCACCGCCACGCCGCCGAAGTGGCTGATCGACCGGCATCCCGACATCCTGCCGGTGGGCGCGGACGGCCGGCCGCGCGCGTTCGGCTCGCGCCGCCACTACGATTTCTCGTCGCCGAGCTACTTCGAGGCCTCGCGGCGCATCTGCGAGGCGGTGGCGCAACGCTACGGCGCCCACCCGGCCGTCGCCTACTGGCAGACCGACAACGAATACGGCTGCCACCAGACCGTGGTCAGCTATTCGCCGGCCGCGCAGGCGCGCTTTCGCGACTGGCTGCGCGCGCGCTACGGCACCATCGCGGCACTCAACACGGCCTGGGGCACGGTGTTCTGGAGCATGGAATACCGCGGCTTCGACGAGATCGACGCGCCGGTCGGCACGGTCACCGAGGCGCACCCGTCGCATCGGCTCGACTATCGCCGCTTCGCCTCGGACGAAGTGCGCCGCTACAACCGGATGCAGGTCGAGATCCTTCGCGCGCATTCGCCGGGCCGGCCGATCGCGCACAACTTCATGCAGCTGTTCACGGAGTTCGACCACTATCCGGTGGCGGCCGACCTCGACGTGGCGAGCTGGGACAGCTACCCGCTCGGCGCGCTCGAGGAGCAGTGGTACGCGCCCGACGTGAAGGCGCGCTACCTGCGCACCGGCCACCCCGATTTCGCCTCGTTCAACCACGACCTCTACCGCGGCATGTCGCGACTGCCGTTCTGGGTGATGGAGCAGCAGCCGGGGCCGGTGAACTGGGCGCACTGGAATCCGGCGCCGCTGCCGGGCATGGTGCGGCTCTGGAGCTGGGAGGCGTTCGCCCACGGCGCCGGCTGCGTGTCGTACTTCCGCTGGCGCCAGGCGCCGTTCGCGCAGGAGCAGATGCACGCGGGCCTGAACACGCCCGACAACCGGCTCGATATCGGCGGCAGCGAGGCCGCCGCGGTGGCCGGCGAGCTGCGCGCGCTGCTCGCCGATGCCGAGGCCGACGCCACCGCGCCGGTCCGCTCGCGCGTGGCGCTGCTGTTCGACTACACGGCGAAGTGGCTGTTCGAGGTGCACCCGCAGGGCGCCGATTTCCACTATCCGCGCTTCGTGGTGGAGTATTACTCGGCGCTGCGCTCGCTCGGCTTCGACGTGGACGTGTTGCCCACCGACGCGCCGCTCGACGGCTACCAGCTGGTGGTGGTGCCGCCGCTGCCGATCGTCTCCGAGGCGCTGTCGCAGCGGCTCGCCAGCTGCGGCGCGCAGGTCGTGCTCGGCCCGCGCACGGGCTCGAAGACGCCCGACCTGCAGATTCCCGCGAACCTGCCGCCCGGCCCGCTCGCGGCGCATCTGCCGATCCGCGTCTGGCGCGTGGAGTCGCTGCGGCCGACGCTGGCCGAGACCGTGCAGGTCGACGCCGGCGACGGCGCCGAGGCCTTCGAGACGCAGGCGCGCCACTGGCGCGACCTGATCGAGATCGACGCGGCCCGGGCGGACTCGGTCGAGATCCGCGCGCGCTTTCACGACGGTCATCCGGCCTATCTGCGGCACGGCGCGTTCCACTACTTCGCGAGCCTGTTCGACGAGGCCGGCACGACGATGCTGCTGGCGCGCGTCGCGCACGAGGCGGGCCTCACGCCCGTCGTGCTCGGCGACGCGGTGCGCGTGAGCCGGCGCGGCGGGCTGACCTGGGTGTTCAACTACGGCCCGCAGCCATACCGGATCGACGCGGCGATTCCCGACGCGGCGATCGTGGTCGGTGCGCGCTGCATCGAGGCGGCCGGCGTCGCCGCGTATCGCACGGCGGCGGCCGGTTGAGTTTTCGCGGCGCGCCGGTAATCCGGTCGCGCCGTTCACTTTCGTTGTTTCGCAGTTCCGCAGTTCCGACAAAAACCGAAACCAGGAGACAGCAGATGAATACTCAACCCCGCTTCCGGCGCGGCGTCGCCGCGCTTGCCGTGGCCGCGCTGGCCGGGCTGTCGGCGACGGCCGCGCTGGCCGGCACGCTGAGCGTCAACATCGCGTTCAAGGGCGCAAGCCAGCGCGCGGTGTGGACCCAGGTGGTCGATCAGTTCAAGCAATCGCACCCCGGCACCGACGTCAAGCTCGCGTTCGTCGACGAGGAAGCCTACAAGGTGCAGTTGCCGAACTGGCTGACCACGGCGCCGCCCGACATCATCAACTGGCACGACGGCGAGCGCATGGCCTACTACGCCAAGCGCGGGCTGTTCGAGGATCTGTCCGCCAACTGGCAGAAGAACCACTGGGACACGATGTACGCCTCGACGAAGGAGGCTTCGTCGTACCAGGGCAAGCCCTACGCGGCGCCCACCGTCTACTACGCGTGGGGGATGTTCTATCGCAAGAACCTGTTCAGGAAGGTCGGCATCGCGGCCGAGCCGACCACCTGGGCCGAGTTCCTCGACGACTGCAAGAAGCTGAAGGCGGCCGGCATCACGCCGATCGCGGTGGGCGGCCGCGATGCGTGGACGCTGGCCGGCTGGTTCGACTACCTCGACCTGCGCCTGAACGGCAACGCGTTCCACCAGCAGCTGATGGCCGGCCAGGTCGCCTACACCGACGCGCGCGTGAAGAAGGTCTACACCACCTGGAAGCAGCTGATCGACGCCGGCTACTTCATCGACAACGCGTTGTCCTACGATCTCGACGCGGCCCAGCCGTTCCTGTTCCAGGACAAGGCGGCGATGATGCTGATGGGCACCTTCATCACCGGCGGCTTCACGCCGGCGGTGCGGCAGGACATGGGCTTCTTCCGCTTCCCGGTGATCGACGCGAACGTGCCGACCGCCGAGGACGGCCCGGTGGAATCGCTGCACATCCCCGCCAAGGCGAAGAACAAGGCCGATGCGCGCGCGTTCCTCGCGTTCGTCGAGACGCCGGCGATCGGCGCGCAGCTGGCCAAGGGACTCGGCTCGCTGTCGGCCAACAGCCAGTCGCCGGAGCCCGACGACGCGATCTCGAAGGTCGCCTTCCACATCCTCGCCGATACGAAGGGCGGCATCGCACAGTTCTACGATCGCGACATGACCAAGGAAATGGCCGACGAGGGGATGAAGGGCATGCAGCAGTTCCTCGCCGATCCGGGCAAGCTCGACGCGGTGCTCGCGCAGCTCGAGGCCGCGCGCCAGCGCATCTACCGGAAGTGACGCGGGCAGTGAACCCGCAGTGAATCCGCAGTGAGCGGGACCGGCGGCAGCGGCGCCGGGCGGGCTGGACGCCGCCCGTGCCGCCGCTGCCGGCGCCCGCGACGATCAAGGAGATCCGCCGTGCCACCTATCGTGCTTTCCTCGCCGCCGGCACCGGCCGCCGCGCAGCGCATCGACCCGGGCGGCGAGCCCGCCGCCGACGCGGGCCGCGAGGCGCCGCCGGCCCGGCCCCGGGCGTCGGCGCCGCGGCCGAAGCCGCGCCGGCGCGCCTCGCCGACCGAGCGCCGCCAGCGGCTCGCCGCGGCGCTGTTCCTCGCGCCGGCCTGCCTGATGTTCGCGCTCTACGTGGTGTGGCCGGTGGTGTCCACCATCCGGCTGTCGTTCTACCATTGGGACGGCATGAGCGAGCCCGACTTCATCGGCCTCGCGAACTACGCCGAGCTGATCCACAGCGACACGTTCTATACCGCGCTGAAGAACAATCTGATCTGGCTGCTGCTGTTCCTGCTCGCGCCGCCGCTGGGCCTCGCGATCGCGCTGTACCTGAACCAGGCGGTGGCCGGCATGCGCGTGGTGAAGTCGCTGTTCTTCGCGCCGTTCGTGCTGTCGGGCGTGGTGGTCGGGCTGATCTATTCGTGGTTCTACGATCCGACTTTCGGCCTGCTCAAGCTGCTGATCGGGCACGGCATCCCGGTGCTCGGCGATCCGCGCTACGCCACGCCCGGCATCATCTTCGCCGCGCTGTGGCCGCAGACGGCCTACTGCATGATCCTCTACCTGACCGGCCTGACCACGCTGAACGCCGAGCAGATCGAGGCCGCCCGCATGGAGGGCGCGCGCGGCTGGACGCTGCTGTGGCACGTGATCCTGCCGCAGCTGCGGCCCACCACGTTCATGGCGATCGTGGTGACCGTGATCGGCGCGCTGCGCAGCTTCGACCTGATCTCGGTGATGACCTCGGGCGGGCCGTTCGACAGCTCCACCGTGCTCGCGTACTACATGTACGACCAGGCCATCAAGTACTTCCGCTTCGGCTATTCGTCGGCCATCGCGGTGGTGCTGTTCGCGATCATGATGCTCTACATCGTCTACCACCTGCGCCATCTGCTGCGCAGCGAACACTGACCGTCCGACAGGAGACGCCCGCATGTTTCCGATGCCGATCGACCGCTGGAAACCGGCCTCGCGCCGGCTCTACAAGCTCACGCTGCCGCTCGCGCTGCTGCTGTGGCTGCTGCCGCTCGTCGCCGTGCTGATCACCTCGGTGCGCTCCACCGAGGAGCTGAACGCCGGCCATTACTGGGGCTGGCCGCAGCACTTCGCGCTGGTCGAGAACTATCGCGAGGCGCTGAGCGCGTCGCCGATGCTGCATTACCTCTGGAACAGCGTGCTGATCACGCTGCCGTCGGTGGCCGGCGCGATCGCGCTGGCGGCGATGGCGGGCTTCGCGCTGGCCGTCTACCGGTTCCCCGGCAACGCGGCGCTGTTCGGCATCTTCGTGGCCGGAAACTTCGTGCCGATCCAGGTGCTGATGATCCCGGTGCGCGACCTCACGCTGAAGGTCGGCCTCTACAACAGCGTGGACGGGCTGATCCTGTTCCACCTGTCGTTCCAGACCGGCTTCTGCGCGCTGTTCCTGCGCAACTTCATCAAGCAGCTGCCGTTCGAGCTGATCGAGGCCGCGCGCATCGAGGGCGCGGGCGAATGGACGGTGTTCTGGCGCATCGTCGTGCCGCTGATCCGCCCCGCCCTCGCCGCGCTCGCGATCCTCGTGTTCACGTTCGTCTGGAACGACTATTTCTGGGCGCTGTGCCTGACCCAGGGCGACGACGCCGCGCCGATCACGGTCGGCGTGGCCGCGCTCAAGGGGCAGTGGACGACGTCGTGGAATCTCGTCTCGGCGGGCTCGATCCTCGCGGCGCTGCCGTCGGTGGCGATGTTCTTCCTGATGCAGAAGCACTTCGTGGCGGGCTTGACGTTCGGGGCGACGAAGGGGTGAGAAGCGGTGATGACGCGCCGCGCAGCCGCGCGGCGGCCATGCCGCCGGCGCCGGTAACCGATCGCTTATCGCGCCGGGCCGCCGCCGCGAGTCGGCAGCGTGGCCGTCAGGCCTCGGCCGAAGTGGTGATGCCGGTCAGGACCGAGTCGACCAGCGCCAGCTGATCGGCGGACACGCCGTGCAGCAGCTTCGCCTTGATGTCCTTGACCATCGCGTCGACCTGCTCGCCGACCTGTCGGCCGGCGTCGGTCAGGTACAGCGTCTTGGCACGGCGGTCCGAGGCGTCGTCGCGGCGCACCACGAGGCCGGCGCTCTCGAGCTGGTCGAGCAGGCGCACGAGCGAGTGGCCCTCGATGCCGAGATGCTCGGAGATGGTGCGCTGGCGCAGGCCCTCGCCGAGCTTGTAGATCAGCCACAGCGGCGTGGAGGTTGCCTCGGAAAGGTTCAGCTTGCTGAGTTCGACGTCGGCCACCTTGCGCCACATACGCGCCGCGCGCTGCAAACGCAGGCAGAACGTATCTTCGGCAAGGGCCAGCAGTGTGGAAGACATTCGCGATGATGACCTGAAAATGACGGGAAACCGGTGCATGCCGGCTCGGTTCATCGGTGAGGCCATGCGTTCCGGCGTGCTGACGTGGCGACAGCCTGCAACCGGACTGTCTCCGTTTTTTGACGGCAGCACAACGATCGCCGTCTTTATTTCGCCGTCCAATATAGCATAGGTAATCGCGCCCGCGCCGCCCCCCCAGCCGGCCGCCGCAGGCCTCGAAAACCCGCCTCGGGCGGCCGTGAGCAGCGGCCCCTTCAGGCCCGCGCGGGCACGTCTGCGGCCAGCGCGCGGGCGGCCTCGATGGTGGGCAGGAGCCGTTCTAGGACGGTGTGCGGCGCATGCGCGAGCACCGCGCGCCAGTCCGCCAGCCGGTGCTGGAGCGCCTCGAGCTGGGTGAGCAGTTCGGGGGCGTTGGCCTCGAGGATGTGCGCCCACACGATCGGGTCCGACGACGCGAGCCGGATCTGCTCGGCGAAGCTGCGGCCGACGAAGGGCGCGATGCCGTCCCGCTGCGCGGCGGCGCCGGCGGTATCGTCGGCAAGGCCGGCGGCGAGCCCCTCGACGAGCGCGAACGCCAGCAGGTGCGGCAGGTGCGATGTCAGCGCCACCATCCGGTCGTGGGTGGCCGGATCGGTGCGCCGCGTGACGGCGCCGAGCGCGCGCCAGAACGCTTCCACCTGCGCGCAGGCGGCGGCCGGTGTGTCGGGCAACGGCGTGATGAGGCAGCTTCTCGCTTCGAACAGGTCGGCGCGCGCGGCGCCGAAGCCGCCCTGCTCGCCGCCCGCCATCGGATGCGCCGGCACGAAACCGAAGTCGGGCGGCAAGCGGCCGTCGAGCGCGTCGATCACGGCCTGCTTCGACGACGCGACGTCGGTGACGATCGCCGCGGGGTTGCGGCGCGCGAGCTGCTCGACGATGCCGGCCACCGCATGCACCGGCACGCCGACCACGATGAAACCCGCATCCCGCAGGCCGTCGAGCGAATCGGGCGCCGCATCGACGAGCCCGGCGGCCACCGCGCGTGCCCGGACGCCGGCGTCGTGGTCCCAGCCGGTCAGCGCGATCTCCGGCCACCGCGCCCGCGCCGCGCGCGCCACCGAGCCACCCAGCAACCCCAGGCCGACGATGCCGAGGCGCTGCCCGTTTTCGTTCTCCATTTCACTCTCTCCCTCGCATGGACAGATGGTTCATTTGCGTCTCCGAAACGATCACGTCCATATAGATCACTGACGATTCATTTCACGACGCGATGCACGGCCTGTTTCGCTTCCTGTTGCTGTTGATGATGCATGCCGCCATCGACATGACGGCATCGGGAACGGCATGCCGAGACGCCATGGAAGGCGCTGCTCCGCGCCGCACAACTCATTGTGTTGCAAAGCAATTCCCGGCCTTTCCCGATTTCCGGATGGGGGTGTCCAATCCGCATGATCGCAGGCTCGGCGCCGCCCCGGCCATCATATTGCGTCGCAAAAACATTAAGGCTTTTAGGTTGCATGCGATTTACGGTCATGCGATTATTTGCACACGCGTTAACCAGAACCTGAGAGCCAGGCACGCCGTGTGTGCCGATCGATAAATGACGCCGGACGTTCCGATGCGTGCGTGCCGGACAGCCGCCCACCATTCCGAATCGCAGGAGCCAGCCGTGTCCCATGTTTCCGTCGAGCAGCGGTTCCGTCCTCCCTACCTGAATGCCTATCGGGCCTATGACGCACCGCTGACCGTCATCTGCTCGCTGCTGTCGCGCGCGGACGATGCTTCGCTCGACGAGCGGCGCCGTGACCCGACACTGCTGCTCAACGCGAACGGCGAACTGATCAAGGACCCGGTCAACGAACCGGGCGCCTTCGAGCGCAATCCGAACCTCGCGTTCGAGAAATGGACGGCGTACTGGCGCAAGGTGCATGGGCCGCGCTTCATCCAGGCGCAACCGCCCGAGGCGGGCGGCATCCGGCACCTGCTGCGCTACGACCAGATCCACCGGCTGCCGGCCGGCCCGTCGAGCGCCGCGCCGCTGCCCTACCTGCCGCCGCTCGATGCGAACGGCCAGCTGTTCGACACGGTGATCGGCCATATCCCCGACTATCACCGCCCGCAGTGGGACGGCATCGCCTATCTCGGCTTCGAGAACCTGGCGGGCCTGCAGGCCGTGTTCGGCCAGCCGGAAATCGCCACCAAGATCCTGCCCGAGGATCAGGCGATCTTCCGCGAACTCTGTCCGATCCTGGCGCGCCAGCACATCCTCGTGCCGAGCCCGACGCAGCGCGACTCGTTCCTGCTGGTCAAGGTGGCACGGCGCCGGGCGTCGCTCTCGCGCGAGGCATTCCACGACGCGTGGCTGAACCAGTACGCGCCGCGCGTGCTCGCGCAGCCCGCCACGAGCCATTACGTGCGGCGCTTCGTGCAACTGCACAACATCGGCCCGGTCCGCGAGGGCGAGCCGTTCTTCCATCGTGTCGGTCACACGATCGACGGCGTGGCGCTGTTCGCGTTCGCGTCGATCAACGATCTCGAGGATTACCTGCTCGATCCCGGCGTCATCGCGCTGGCCGAGGAGGAAGCGCGGTTCGTCGATCCAGAGGCGAGCGAGTACTGGACCGCGCTCGCCTACCAGGTGGTCAACCAGATCCACCCCGAAACGCCCACGCGCTGACGCGGCGCGGCCCCGGCGGCGCGTGACGCGCCTGCCGCGAAATCGATTGACGTGAAGCGATACGTTCCCGCCGCGCGGCGGGTGGTGATCTGCCTTGTCGGAGTCCGACCATGAATCCATTCGATTACGATGTGCTGATCGGGGCACCCGATCGCGACGGCGCCGCGCCGGCCGAACCGATGCCGCATGCGGTTCTCACGCCGCCGCGCGACGAGCCGGCACGCACCGCGGCGGCCGCCGCGAGCGAGGAACACCATGGCGCCCGCTGACTGGTCCCCCGTGTCCTGGCGCGGACGCGAGATCCGCCAGGTGCCGAGCTATCCCGATCCCGCGCGGCTGGCCGCGATGGAGGAGCAGCTCGCGAGGTTGCCGCCGCTGGTGCTCGCGGCCGAGGTCCGCAGCCTGAAGGCGCAGCTCGCCGAGGTCGCGCACGGCAAGGCGTTCCTGCTGCAGGGCGGCGACTGCGCCGAATCGTTCGCGGAGTTCCATCCGAACGCGGTGCGCGACCTGCTGCGCGTGTTCCTGCAGATGTCGACGGTGCTGGCCTTCAGCACCGGCCTGCCGGTGGTCAAGGTGGGCCGCATCGCCGGGCAGTTCGCCAAGCCCCGCAGCGCACCCGACGAGACCATCGACGGCGTCACGCTGCCGAGCTATCGCGGCGACATCATCAACGGCATCGAATTCACCGAGGCGGCGCGGCGCGCCGACCCCGAGCGCCTGCTGAAGGCGTATTCGCAGGCCGCGGCCACCCTGAACCTGCTGCGTGCGCTGAGCCATGGCGGATTCGCCGACATGCGCCACGTCCAGCAATGGAACGCCGGCTTCGTCGCGTCGGCCCCGCAGGGGCAGCGCTACCGGCAGATCGCGTGCCGTATCGAGCAGGCGCTGCGGTTCATGCAGGCCTGCCGCGTGTCGCCCGACTCGGTGCGCTCGCTGCGCGAGACCGATCTCTACACCAGCCACGACGCGCTGCTGCTCCACTACGAGCAGGCGCTGACGCGCCAGGACGCGCTGACCGAGTCGTGGTACGACTGCTCGGCGCACATGCTCTGGATCGGCGAGCGCACGCGCGGCCTCGACGACGCCCACCTCGAATTCCTGCGCGGCGTGGAGAATCCGATCGGCCTCAAGTGCGGCCCCACGCTCGAACCCGACGAACTGCTGCGCCTGATCGACGTGCTCAATCCCGACAACGAGCCGGGCCGCCTGACGCTGATCGCGCGAATGGGCGCGGAGCAGCTGCCGCGGTTGCTGCCGCGTCTCGTGCGTACCACCAAGAGCGAGGGCCGCGAAGTGATCTGGTCGATCGATCCGATGCACGGCAACACCATCAAGTCGGCCTCGGGCTACAAGACGCGCCGCTTCGAGCAGATCCTGCTGGAGGTCGAGCATTTCTTCGACGTCCACGAGGCCGAGCGGACTCACGCGGGCGGCCTGCACCTGGAGATGACCGGCACCGAGGTCACGGAATGCACGGGCGGCGGGCAGCAGATCCGCGACGACCAGCTCGGCGAGCGCTATCACACGCATTGCGATCCGCGCCTGAACGGTTCGCAGGCGCTCGAGCTCGCGTTCCTGGTGTCGGAGAAGCTGTCGGCGCGCCGCGATCCGCACCAAGGCCCGCCGCGCGAGCCGGCCGCCGCCCGGCCCGGCGAAGAGGCGGCCGCCCCGCTGTCCGTCTGATCCGTTCCGGAGCCGGCGGCCCAATGGCGGCCGGCTCGTTTCGTTTTCCGCGTGTCCCGCCACCCGACGAGGGCTCCATGTCAACCCAACCCGTTTCCCGGTTCGACGCCGTGTTCGATCCGACCACCCTTGGCGGCCTGCGCCTGCCGAACCGCATCGTGATGGCGCCGATGACGCGGCGCCAGTCGCCCGGCGGCGTGCCGGACCGCGAGGTCGCGCGCTACTACGCGCGCCGCGCCGAGGGCGGCGCCGGGCTCATCATCACCGAGGGCACCTACGTCGACCATCCGGTGGCCGGCGGCTTCGTCAACGTGCCGCACTGCTTCGGGCGCGAAGCGCTCGACGGCTGGCGGCGCGTGGTCGACGGCGTCCACGACGCGGGCAGCCTGATCGCCGCGCAGCTCTGGCATCTCGGCAACGTCAGGCAGCGCGCCGTCGCCCCGCATCCGGAGCTGCCGAGCATCGGCCCCGCCCGCATCGTGACCGACGGCGTGGTCGAGACCGAGGCCATGACGCCGGCCGAGGCGGGCGAGCTCGCCGCCTCGTTCGCACGGGCTGCGCACGACGCGCTCGAAGCCGGCTTCGACGCGGTCGAGGTGCATGGCGCGCACGGCTACCTGCTCGACCAGTTCCTGTGGGCGCGGATGAACACGCGCGACGACGCGTATGGCGGCTCGTTCGAGCGACGCCTGCGCCTGTCGCTCGACGTGGTCGAGGCGGTGCGGCGCGCCGTCGGACCGCGGGTGCCGGTGATCTTCCGCTTCTCGCAGTGGAAGGTGCAGGACTACGACGCGCGCATCGTCGAATCGTCGGCCGAGCTGCGGATCCTGCTCGACGCGCTCGGCGCCGCCGGGGTCGACATCTTCGACGTCAGCACGCGCCGCTTCTGGGAGCCGGCGTTTGCCGACGAGGGCGATGCCGACCTGGCCACGCTGGTTCGCGAGATCTCCGGCAAGCCGGTCATCATGGTCGGCAGCATCGGCGTCGACAACGCGTTTTCGGCGGCCCAGGTGCGCGGCTCGGAGGATCTGACGGTCGGCATCGTGAACCTCGAGCGCGCGGTCTCGCACCTCGAGACGGGCCGCGCGGACTGCCTCGCACTCGGGCGCGCGCTGCTCGCCGATCCGGACTGGCCGTCCAAGGTGCGCGCCGGCGAATTCGAGCGGATCGTGCCGTATCGCAAGGACATGTTCTCGAGCCTGGCATGACGCCGACATCCGCATGGTCCGTTCAACCCGCGAGGAGCCTGACTTGACGACCCCCGCCACGTTGCAGGTGGATCGCGCGCCGTCCAGGAGCCTGGTGCTGCTGATGGCGTTCGGCACCGGAATCGGCGTCGCGAACGTGTACTACATCCAGCCGATCCTGAACCTGGTGCAGCGCCGGTTCGACGTCGCGCCGTCGCTGATCGGCTGGGCGCCCACCCTCACGCAGATCGGCTACGCGCTCGGCATCCTGCTGCTCGCGCCGCTCGGCGACATGCTGAACCGCCGCTCGCTGATCGTCACCAAGGGGCTGTTGCTGGTCGCGGCGCTGCTCGCCGTCATGCTCGCGCCGAGCTATGCGGCGCTGCTCGCGGCGAGCGTCGCGATCGGCCTGTTCGGCAGTGTCGGCCAGGACTTCATCCCGTTCGCCGCCCAGCTCGCCCCCGATGCACGCCGCGGCCGCACGGTCGGCATGGTCACCACCGGGCTGCTGGCCGGCGTGTTGCTGTCGCGCACGCTCGGCGGCCTGGTCGCGCAGCAGTTCGGGTGGCGCGCGATCTACGCGGTCGCCGCGGTGCTGGAGAGTGCCGTGGTGGTGGCGGTGTGGCGTTTCCTGCCGTCGCTGCCGGCCGGCGCCGCCGGGCGCTACGGCGCGCTGATGGCGAGCCTGCTCGCGCTCTGGCGCCGCCACGCGGCGCTGCGGCGCGCCGTCTACACGCAGGGCCTGCTCGCCATGTCGCTCGGCGCGTTCTGGTCGACCCTCGCGCTGGTGCTCGCCGCGCCGCCGTTCCATCAGGGGCCGGGCGTGGCCGGCGCCTACGGCATCGCGGGCGCGGCCGGCGCGCTCGCCGCGCCGCTGTTCGGCCGCGTCGCGGACCGCGCCGGCCCGCTGCATGCGATTCGCTTCGGCTGCGTGCTGATGATCGTCGCGTTCGCCGCGATGTGGCTGGTACCCGGCTCGCTGCTGGTGCTCGCGATCGGTGCCGTGCTGTTCGATCTCGGCGTGATGGCCGCGCTGGTTTCGCACCAGACCATCGTCAACACGATCGACGCGGCCGCGCGCAGCCGCCTGAACGGCCTGTTGATCACCGGCGCGATGCTCGGCGTCGCGGCGGGCGCGCAGGCCGGCTCGATCGCGCTGAACGCGGCGGGCGCGACCGGCATCCACGCGCTCGGCGTCGGCGTCGGCGTGCTGGCCCTGCTGCTGCGCCTGCGCAACCGATGAGGCGCCGCGCCCAAGCGGCCGCGCGTCGCTTCTCCCCAACCGTCGGCGACCGCGAGGGACGCGCCATGATGATGCGATTCGTGATTCGACTGCTGCCCGATTCCCGCCGCGTGCTTGTCGCGCTCGCGCTCAGCGCGCTGGGCGGCGCGGGCCATGCGCAGACGCCCGCCGGCCAGCGGCCGGGCGCCGCGGCCGATGTGGTCGAGATCCAGAACGTGGTGGCGCAGTATGTCGCCACGCTCGACGCCGACACCGTCGGCGAGCCGGTGGCGAGCCGCGTGGAGCGGTTCACGCGGCTGTTCACGCCGGACGGCGTCTGGACCGAACACCTCTGGAACGCCGGCAGGCCGGCCGACGACGGGCCGGGCTGCCTGGTGCGCGGCGCCGCGCAACTGACGCGCTTCGCGCAGGTGCTGTTCGGCTCGGCGAGCGCGCCCGCGGCCACCACGCGGCACAACCTGGTGAGCCCGCTCGTCGAGATCGCGGGCGAGCGCGCCACAGCGGCGGCCAACTGGCTCCAGACGCGCGACGCGGCGCAGTCGAGCGGCACCGTCGAGCTGCTCGCCACCGGCCGCTATTACCTGAACCTGCGCCGCCAGGGCTCGGGCTGGGCCATCGAGAAGCTCGACCTGATGAGCGATCACCCGCTCTACGGCACGCCGCTCGGGCCGCCCTGCACCGCGACCGGGCCGCGCTGACGCGCGCCGCGCGGCGACCGTGCCGCAGGCAACGGATTGTGAAACCCGCAACGACACAGGGCCAATCGATGAGCGATTTCACCAAGCTGGAAGCCCGTCCGGAACTGCCGCGCCCGGCCGGGCAGGCCGCCGCGCCGGCCGTCCATCTCGACCGGATTCACGCGCTGCTGGATCCCGGCTCGTTTCAGGAACTCGATGCGCTTGCCGAACACGACTGCACGTGGTTCGACGCGGATCGCCGGGTCCGGCCCGGCGACGGCATCGCCACCGGGCACGGCACCATCGACCAGCGTCCAGTGCTGGTCTACGCGCACGATGGCAATTTCCTCGGCGGCAGTTCGAGCCGCGTCCACGCGCTGAAGATCGGCAAGGTGCTCGATCTCGCGCTGCGCATCGGCGTGCCGGTGATCGGGCTGAACCACTCCTCCGGCCTGCGCATCCACGAAGGCGTGGACGCCGATTCGCAGTTCAGCCACGTGTTCCACAAGACCGTGCGCGCCTCGGGCGTGGTGCCGCAGATTTCGCTGATTCTCGGTGACTGCGTGGGTGGCGCGGCCTACACGCCGGCGCTGACCGACTTCATCGTCATGGTCGAGCAGGAATCCGCGCTGTTCCTGACCGGGCCGGCGGTGATCCGGCGCGCGACCGGCGAGGAGGTGACCCGCGAGGAAATCGGCGGCGGCCTGCTGCATGCCACCGAAACCGGGCTCGCGCACTTCCTCGCCGAATCGGCCGACGAGGCGCTCGCGATCGCGCGCGAACTGCTGTCCTACCTGCCGCGCAACAACGCCAGCCCGGTGCCGCCCACTCACGGCCCGGCCACGCTGCCGCGCACGCTCGACGAACTCGACGCGATCGTGCCGGCCAGCAAGACCGAGCCGTTCGACGTGCGCCAGCTGATCGAGCGCCTCGTCGACGAGGACTCGTTTCTCGAGGTGCATCGGCTCCATGCGCGCAACATCGTGGTCGGCTTCGCACGCCTCGGCGGCCACAGCGTGGGCATCGTCGCGAACCAGTCCGCGTGGCTCGCGGGTTGCCTCGACATCGATGCCTCCGAGAAGGCCGCGCGCTTCGTGCGCACCTGCGACGCGTTCGGCATTCCGCTGCTCACGCTGCTCGACGTGCCCGGCTACCTGCCCGGCAAGCAGCAGGAGCGCTCCAACGTGATCGGCGCCGGCGCCAAGCTGATGCACGCGTACTGCGAGGCAGTGGTGCCAAAGCTGGCCGTGGTGGTGCGCAAGGCCTACGGCGGCGCCTATCCGACGCTCGCGAACCGCTCCGCCACCGACGTGATCTACGCGTTTCCCGATGCGGAAATCTCCGTGATGGGACCAGAGGCAGCGGTGGACGTGATCTTCCGCAAGGAGCTGGCCGGCACGGCCGACGCCCCCGAGGCGGCCGGGCGGCGCGAGCGCCTGATCGACGATTACCGCGACGCCCACGCGAGCGCGCGCTACTCGGCCAGGCGCACCTACATCGAGGGGCTCGTCGAGCCGGCGCAACTGCGCAACACCGTGATCTCCACCTTCGCGCTGCTGCGCGAGAAGATCGCGCACGCGCCCGGCCGGCGTCATTCGAACATCCAGCTCTGAACGCGAGGCGACCCATGGCAATTCCGAGAGATCCACGCAACGACTACGACGCCGCCCAGATCGAGGCCCGCCTGCGCTGGGTTGAGGCCGCCACCGGCGAGCGCTTTCCGCATCTGGGCGGCGCGAGCGTGCCGCCCGAGGCGGTGCGCGGCACCTGCGAGAACTTCACCGGCTTCGTGGGCATCCCGCTCGGCATCGCCGGGCCGCTGCGGATCAACGGCAGCCGCGCCCGCGGCGACTTCGTGGTGCCGCTCGCGACGACCGAGGGCGCGCTGGTCGCGTCGTTCTCGCGCGGCATGAACCTGATCACGGAGAGCGGCGGCTGCACTACCACGCTGCTCGACAACGCGCAGCCCGCCGAGGCGCGGCCCGTCTATCGCTTCCTCGGCGACGCGCTCACCAAGGTCTCGGCGATCGTGCTGCGTTCGGCGGACCAGGCCGGCGCCTTCGATGCCTGGCTGCGCGAGCATGCCGCCGAGGTGGTCGCGGCGGCGAATGCCACCAGCAGCCACGCGCGGCTGCTCGAACTCACGCCGCTGCTGCAGGGCGATCTGGTCGGCCTCGCGTTTACCTACGAGACCGGCAACGCGATGGGGCTCAACATGGCGACCAAGGCGAACGAGGCCGCCTGCCGCTACATCGCCGAGCACTGCGCCGCGCTGGTGGAGGGCTACCTGAACACGCTCGGCGGCGACAAGCGCTTCGTTGCCGATCAGGCGAAGGGGCGCTACGTGTCGGCCAGCGTGCGGATTCCGGCCACGCTGATCGAGGCGCGCCTGCGCACCACCCCGGCCCGCATGCGCCGCTTCCTGCAGGCCTGCAACACGTTGCTGGCGCAGCGCGGCGCAACCGCGCCCAACATCCACGTGGCCAACGCGCTGAGCGCGCTGTTCATCGCCTGCGGGCAGGATCCGGCGTTCGTGACCGTGTCGTTCAAGAACGCCTGCACGTCGTTCGACGTACACGAGAACGGCGATCTGCTGGCCGCCGTCACGCTGCCGAACCTGATCGTCGGCGTGGTGGGCGGCGGCACGCGGCTGCCCGCGCAACGCGAATGCCTGCGCATGCTCGGCTGTGACGACGACGCGCGCAAGCTCGCCGAGATCGCCGCGGCCGTGGCGCTGGCGGGCGAGGTGTCGGTCGCGGGCGCGGTCAGCGCCGGCGAATTCACGCGCGCGCACACGGTGCTCGGGCGCGGGCTGGAACCGGCCCCGACCGCTCAGCCGGGCCACACTCTCCCGGAGCTGACCCCATGAGCCTGCGGCGTGTCCTGCTCTGCTGTCGCGGCGAGATCGCGCTGCGCCTGATTCGCTCCTGCCGCCTGCTCGGCATCGAGACGGTCGCGATCCATACCGACGAGGATCGCCACGCGGGCTTCGTCCACGCCGCCGATCTGGCGTTCCCGATCGAGGCCTGGCATCCCGCCACGCTGATCGAGGACGTGATCGCGATCGCGCGCGCGGTCGGTGCCGACGCGGTCGCGCCGGGCTATGGCCCGCTCGCCGAGAACGCGACGTTCGCGGCCGCCTGCTCGGCGCAGGCACTGGTGTTCGTCGGCCCCCACGCCGAGGCGATCCGGCTGACCGGCGACAAGGTCGAGGCGCGCGCCGTTGCCGAACGTGCCGGCGTGCCGGTGGTGCCGGGCGCGACCGTGGCCGACGACGCGCAGGCCGCGGCCGCGGCGGCCACGATCGGCTTTCCGGTCCTGATCAAGGCCGCGCTCGGCGGCGGCGGGCGCGGCATCCGCGTGGTCGAGCGCAGCGAGCAGCTCGGCGCCGCGCTGGCCGAAGTGCGCCAGGAAGCGCGGCTCGCGTTCGGCAGCGACGAGATCTACCTGGAGCGGTTCCTCGGCGAACGAATCCGCCACATCGAGGTGCAGGTGCTCGGCGACCGCCACGGCAACCTGCTGCATCTGGGCACGCGCGAGTGCAGCGTCCAGCGGCGGCGTCAGAAGATCGTCGAGGAGGCGCCGGCGCCCGCGCTGGCCGACGCGCTGCGCGAGCGGCTGCACGGCTGGGCGCTCGCCGTGGCGCGCGAGGTCGGCTACGACAGCGCCGGTACCGTCGAATTCCTGGTCGACGGCGACGACTGTTACTTCATCGAAATGAACGCGCGCATCCAGGTCGAGCATCCGGTCAGCGAAAGCCTCTGCGGCGTCGACATCGTCGAGCAGATGCTGCGCGCCGCGGCGGGCGAGACGCTGCAGCTCAGGCAGGCCGACCTGCGTCCACGCGGTTGCGCACTCGAGTTCCGCGTCTGCGCCGAGGATGCGCACGCGGGCTTCCTGCCCACCGGCGGCCGGGTCGAGCATTATCGCGTGCCCGAGGGGCCGGGTATCCGCGTCGATTCGGGCGTGCATGCCGGCGCGCTGCAGTCGACGCGCTTCGACAGCCTCTGCCTGAAGCTGATCGTCGAGGGCGCCACGCGCGAGCTCGCGCTGGCCCGTGCGCGCGACGCGCTGCGCGAACTCGTGATCGCGGGCTTCAGCACCAACCTGCCGTTCCATCGCTGGCTGCTCGACCATCCGCCGTTCCGCGACGGCCGCTACGACCTGTCGGTCACGCGCGATTTCCCCTCCGCGCACGGGCTGCCGGCCGATGCCGCCGAGCGGCTGCAGCTGTTCGCGGCGCTGGCCCTGCATCTGGGCGCCGCGTCGCCCGCGGCGGGCGAGCCGGCCGTCGCGAGCCAGGCGGCGCCCTCGCCATGGGTCATGCGCAACGACCGGCGCGCCTGGACCTCGTGAACGCGCCGCCGCGTTCGCCCATCGACTATCGACCATCGGCCCGAGGAGCGCCGCCCATGACCGCGTCCCCATCATCGCCCCGATCGCAGACCCACCACACCTGCGCGTTCGGCGACGCGCCCGACGATACGCCGGGTGCGCGCATCGAGATCCGCGCGCTCGAGGCCGATTCGTTCCGGGCCAGCTTCGACGACGGCCGCGCCGTGCTGCTGCGGCTCGTCGAACGGCAGCCGCTGCCGGGCGGCGGCGTGCGGCTGGTGGCCGAAATCGGCGGCACGCGCCACGAGGCGTTCGTCACGCCGGCCGCGAACGGCACGCTGACGCTCGACAGCGCCGGCATCCGCCGCAGCATCGAGACGCGCGGCCGGCGCCGCCGTGCCGGCGGCTCGACAGGCGGCCCCGCGCTCACGGCGATCCTCGCGCCGATGCCGGCCCGCGTCGCCGAGATCCTGGTCGGCGAGGCGCAGATCGTCGACGAAGGCGCGCCCGTGCTGCGCATCGAAGCCATGAAGATGCTGATGACGCTGACCGCGCCGCGACGCTGCCGGATCGACGCCGTGCATGTCGCGCTCGCGCAGAACGTCGAGGCGGGCGCGCGGCTCGTCAGCCTCGGCGAGGCGCCGCTCGAGCCGGAATGAACCGGCACGGCCGATGCCGTGCCGTGCGCCGCGTTTGCCTCACTTCTTCCCTACTCCATGGAGCTGCCGTGAGCCTCGAATCCCGCATCACCGAGTACTGCGATACCCTCGCCTACGCGGCCATCGATCCCGCCGCGATCGAGATGGCGACCCATTCGCTGATCGACATCCTCGGCGTGACGATCGCCGGCTCGCGCGATCCCGAGGCGGCCCTGCTCGCCGGCGTGATCGAACACTGGGGCGGCACGCCCGAGGCGCGCGTGATCGGTCGCGCGAGCCGCCTGCCGGCGCCGTCGGCGGCGCTGCTCAACGGCGCCTCGGCGCGCACGCTCGATTTCGACGACGTGGCCGATCCGCTCGGCACCCATCCGAGCGTCGCGATCCTGCCGCCGCTGCTGGCCGTCGCCGAGCTGCGCGGCGACGCCGTCGATCGCCAGGCGTTCCTGAGCGCCTACATCGCCGGGCTCGACCTGTCGCTGCGCCTGTCGCGGGCGCGCCGCGAGACCCTGCTCGAAAGCGGCCGCTACGATCTGTGCAAGGTGATCGCCGCCACCGCCGCGGCCGGCATCCTGTACGGGCTCAAGGGCGAGCGCTTGCACGCGGCGATGGGAATCGCCTACACCTCCGCGCTCGGCGAGACCCAGTGCATGGTGGACGGCGCGCCGACGGTGTTCTACCAGCAGGGGCTGGTGGCCGCCAACGCCGTGCGCGCGGTGGTGCTCGCGTCGCACGGCTTCACCGGCGCCCGCGATTTCCTCAGCGGCCGCTGGGGCTATTATTCGGCGTTCGAACCGGGCTCGGCGCTGGAGACGATCGATGCCGGCCTCGGCACCGAATTCGCCAACATCGACGGGCTGGCGTTCAAGCCGTTCCCCACTTGCCGGCCCAACACCTCGGCGGCGGCGCTCGCGCTCGAACTCACCGGCGGCCGGCGGCTCGACGCGGCCGCGATCGAATTCGTCGAAATCCGCACCAACCAGCAGATCTTCGATCTGGTCAGCGCGCCGGTGGAGCGCAAGCAGGCGCCCACCAGCGTCGTCGAGGCGCGCTTCAGCATCGCCTACAACGTCGCGACGGTGCTCGCGACCGGCGACCTGTTCATCGGCGACTTCACCGAACAGGCGATCCGGCGCCCCGAGGTGATCGCGCTGAGCCGCAAGATCCGCCCGAGCGTGGACCCCGACTGCGAACGGCCCGAACTCGGCACGCACGGCAAGATCAAGATCGCGATCCATCTGGTCGACGGTGCGCGGCTGTCGGGCGAGGTGTCGTATGCCAAGGGCAACCCGCGCAACCCGATGAGCCTGACCGAGCTGATCGCGAAGTTCGACAAATGCGTCGCCTACGCGGGCCTGCCGCATGTCGAGGCGAACCGCACGGCGATCGTCGACTGGGTGCTCGACCGGCCGGCGCGCAACCCGGCCTTCGCGCAACTCGCCGCGCTGCTGTACGCGCCGGCCTGACACGCGGCGTCCGGTGGCCGGGCCAGGCGGGCCGGCTGCCGGGCGGCGGTTCCTGCTGGCCGTGCTTCGTCCCGCTGCTTCGCCAGGTTCTCGTCCCGCTTTCCGGCGTGCTTTTCGGCCTCTCTCTCAGGCCTCTCTCTCGGGCCGTGCCGCCCGGCGTCTCCCGCGCTCCCCGTCATCCCGGGCCGATATTGCCCTGCCCGCCTTGCCGTCCGGTTTTCCGCTCGTGCGCAACTGCCGCGCCGGCACCGGGCGGCATCGGCCGCCCGGCGGCTTCCCTCATCGGCCGGGCGCCGTCAGCCGACCGTCTCGGTGCGCCGCTCGCCGGACGCCGGCGCCGGGGCGCCCGCCACGCGCGCGTCGCCGGCCGCCGACGCATTCAGAATCCGCTCGACGAGCTGATGCTGCCGCGCCTGGACGCGATCGATGGTGGCGGCCTTCACGTGCCCGTATCCGCGAATCGTCTCGGGTGCCTGCGCCCAGGCGCGCATCTCGGCGAGCGTGTCGGGACCGAGCTTCGGCAGCAGCTGCTCGAGCGTGCGCACGTAGTCCCTCGCGAGACGCCGTTCGCCGCGCCGCTCGGCGCTCCAGCCGAACGGATCGAACGGTGTGTGCCGCAGCACGCGCCCGGCCGCCAGCAGCCGCAGGCCCGGCAGGATCCAGCCGGGGAACGCGCGCTTGCGCGGCGGCTGCCCGCGGCGCGCCGACAGCGCGTCGAGCACCGGCGGCGCGAGGTGGAACGTCAGCGACACGCGGCCCGCGAACGGCTCGCGCAGCGACGCCAGGAACGCCTTCGAGGTATGCAGGCGCGCGACCTCGTATTCGTCCTTGACCGCCATCAGCCGGAACAGCGTGCGCGCGACCGCGGCGGCCAGCGACTCGTCATCGAGCGCGGCCGACGCGGCGCGCACGCGCTCCACCGTATGCCGGTAGCGCGCCGCGTAACGCGCGTCCTGGTACTGCTCGAGATAGGTCGCATACCGGTCGATCACGGCATCGAGCGGCTCGCCGCGGCGCGACACGAAGCTCACCGGCTGCCACTGCGGCACGGCCACGGCGGCGCTCGTGCCGAGCTGCTGGCCGACGAACGCGGAATCGGCCGCCCACAGGCGCCCCCACGAGAACGCCAGATACTTGGCCGCCGCGCCGCCCTGCAACTGCAGCGCGTGCTGCAGCGAGGCGAACGACACCGGCACCAGGCCGCGCTGCCACGCATAGCCGAACAGCATCATGTTCGCCTGCAGTGGATCCATCAGCGCGGTGGCAAGCGCCTGGGCATCGATCGCGTCGTAGCGCGCGGCGCCCACGGCGGCCTCGATCCGCTGCCGGATCGCCTCGCTGTCGATGTGCGCGTCGGGATCGCGCAGCATCGCGCCGGTCTGGGTCTGCGCGGTGTTCGCGACGACGCGGGTCCTGCCGTGCGCGAGCGAGGCGAGCGCGTCGTCCTCGGTGGCCACCAGCAGGTCGGCCGCGATCAGCGCGTCGGCACCGCCCCGGTCGATCCGGTGCTGGAACAGCAATTCAGCCTCGCGCGCGATGCGGATGTGACTCAGCACCGAACCGCCCTTCTGCGCGAAGCCGGTAAAGTCGAGCACGCTCACGGCGCGCCGGTCCAGGTGCGCCGCGAGGCCGATGGTCTCCGCCACCGTCACCACGCCGGTGCCGCCCACGCCCACCAGCATGATTTCATACGGCGCGTCGAAGCGTGGCGGCACCGGCGCGGCGAGCGCCTCGGCGCGCGCGATCACGCTCGCGTGCAGCGCGTCGTCGCGACGGCGCGGGCGCGGTGCCCCGGTGACCGTCACGAAGCTCGGGCAGAAACCCTTCACGCAGGACTGGTCGGTATTGCACGAATGGACGTCGATCTTGCGCTTGGTCCCGAACGGCGTGTCGGACGGCACCACCGACAGGCAGTTCGACTGCATCTGGCAATCGCCGCAGCCCTCGCACACCGCCTCGTTGATCACCACGCGCGTCTGGATCGCGGCCGGCGGCGCACGCTTGCGGCGCCGGCGCGCCTCGGTCGCGCAGACCTGGTCGAAGATCAGCACGGTCACGCCCGGCGTCTCGCGCAGCTGCCGCTGGATCTCGTCGAGCCGGTCGCGATGGTGAAGCTCGACGCCGCGCGGCAGGCTGCCCTCGTCGCGATAGCGGGCGGGATCGTCGGCCAGTACCACCACGCGCCGCGCGCCCTCGCTCTGCACGAGTTCGGCGGCCTTGCGCACGGTCAGCTGGCCGTCCACGGGCTGCCCCCCGGTCATCGCGACGGCGTCGTTGTAGAGCAGCTTGTAGGTCAGCGACGCGCCGGCCGCGATCGCCTGGCGAATCGCCAGATAGCCGGAATGGAAGAAGGTGCCGTCGCCGAGGTTCTGGAACACGTGGGGCCGCGAGACGAACGGCGCCTGGCCGATCCAGTCCACGCCTTCGCCGCCCATCTGCACGCTGCCCGAAGTCGCGCGCTCGGGCATGCGCGCGGCCATCGCATGGCAGCCGATGCCGAGGCGCGCCTCGCTGCCTTCCGGCAGTCGCGTCGAGCTGTTGTGAGGACAGCCGGAGCAGAGATACGGTGTGCGGCGCAGCCAGTCCGGCGAGCGCGGCGCCGGCGTGCCGTGCCACTCGGGCGGCACCGTCAACGTGACGCCGAACGGCTTGAGCTGGCGCGCCAGCAGCGCCGCGAGCCGCGACGGCCGCAGTTCGTCGACTTCCGCCACGAGCGGCGCGCCCTTCTCGTCGAGCTTGCCGACGATGGTCGCGCGGTGGTCATGGCGCGCGTTGTAGAGGCTCTGCTTGAGCTGCTTCTCGACGACGCCCTGCTTTTCCTCGACCACCAGCACGCGCGCTGCGCGCTGCGCCCAGATCTCCAGCAGCGGCGACAGCGGATGAACCACGTTGACCTTGATCAGCGCAACGCCGGCATGCTCGAGCTGGTCGAGCGAGACCGCGCCGCGCCGCAGCGCCTCGCGCACGTCGTGATAGGCCTTGCCGACCGCCGCGATCACGAGCGCCGGGCGCGCCGGCGTGGTCACCGCCTCGTCGAGCGGATTGGCGCGCATGAACGCGCGCGCGGCCCGCAGCTTGTGCGGATGGCGCCGCTCGATCTGCATGCCCGGCAGGTCGGGCCAGCGCCAGTGCAGGCCATCCGGGCCGGTGTCGATGCCGGGCATGATGAAGCGCGGCGGCGCGAAGGTCGGCATCGAGGCGGATGCCTCGACGGTCTCGGTCACCGCCTTGAAGCCGACCCACAGCCCGCTCGCGCGCGACAGCGCCCAGCCCCACAGCCCGCAGCGCTCGTAGTCGGCGAGCCCGGACGGATGAATCACCGGCAGGCCCCACGCCATCAGCGCGTTGTCCGACTGATGCGACATCGACGACGACACGCAGCCGTGATCGTCGCCCGTCACCACCAGCACGCCGCCGTGCGGCGACGACCCGTACGCATTGCCGTGCCGCAGCGCGTCGCCGGACCGGTCGACGCCTGGACCCTTGCCGTACCACATGCCGAATACGCCGTCGTAGCGGCGCGTCTCGTCCGATTCGACGCGCTGGGTACCGATCAGCGCGGTGGCCGCGAGGTCCTCGTTGATCGCCGGCTGGAAGCGGATGTGGGCCGCTTCCAGGCGCTCGCGCGCGTGCCAGAGTTCGTGATCGACGCCGCCGAGCGGCGAGCCGCGATAGCCGCTCACGAAGCCCGCGGTATGAAAACCGGCCGCGCGATCGGCGGCGGCCTGCGCGAGCAGCATGCGCACCAGCGCCTGCTGGCCGCTCAGGAAGATGCGCCCCGGCGGTTCGTCGATGCCGCGCCGGTAGATGGCGTCGCTGTGTTCGGTACTCGTCGACATGGCTTCTCGCCCTCGTACAGGTGATGTCCGTACTGCATCGGATGAAGCATGAAGAGACCGTCGCGGCGGCCGGGCGGCGCGCCGCGGGGGCACCGTGCGCGGCGCCGGACGGTCGGCGGTGGCGCCTCAGTCGAGGCCCGCGCGGGCGATCTCGATCGCCTCGCGCAGCACGCCCGGATCGGCGATGTAGTGCATCAGCACCAGCACCAGCTGGGCATGGAACAGGTGGCCCTGCTGCGCGTCGAGATCGCGGCAGGCCTGGGCGAGCATCGAAAAGCAGGCGTCCGGATCGGCCAGTTCCGGCACGCGGGCGCCGGGCAGGCCGCTGGCGAGGCCGTCGATCGTGGTCATGGCTGGCTCTCCGTGGTCGAAACCGGCATCGGCGTGCCCACGGCACGATGCAGCTCGGCGTACAGGCGCGGCGCGTCGAGCCGCTCGAACGCACCGAGCACGTGCTGGTCGGGCCGCAGCAGCAGGACGTAGCCCTCCGCGAGGCCGTAGCGCAGCGCCACGAAGCCCTCGTGGTCCCACAGCACCGTGTGCACGCCGTGGCCGTCGGCAGGCCGCGCGGCGGTGACCACCACCACCGTGAACGGGTGGCTGCGCGGCAGCGCGTCGAGGGCCGCCAGCGCGTCGGGCTCGGGCAGGCCGTAGACGAGCAGCGTGTAGCCGATGCCACCGAGATGCGCGAGCAGCCAGTCGGGCCTGCCGTTGCGGCGCACCGGCGCGTCGACGGCGGGCGAGCCGGGCGGCAGCACGCCGGACAGCGCGGCGGTGTCCGCGAACTGGCCCACCCCGCTCAGCACCGACGGCCGCGACAGGCGCCCCGAATTGACCAATGCGCGCCCGAACGGCGTGGTGCGCGCGAGCGCCAGTGCCGCCTGACGCAGCACGTCGACGGACGGACTCTCGGGGGAAATGAAGCGCGCGCTGCGCGTGGAATTGAGGATGTTCTCATCGGCGGCGAACACGCGCTCCTCGCTATAGGACTCGACCAGCGACGCGCTCGCGCCGTGCCGGACGATCGCCGCGATGCGCCAGCCGAGATTGTCGACGTCCTGCAGCCCGCCGTTGCCGCCGCGCCCGCCGAACGGGCTCAGCTCGTGCGCGCTGTCGCCGGCGAACACCACGCGCGAATGGACGAACCGTTCGAGCCGGCGGCAGCGGAACGTGTAGATGCTGAGCCAGTCGATCCGGAACGACGCCTGCTCGCCGAACATGGCCCGCAGCCGGCGTTCCACCCGTTCGGGCTCGCGCTCGGCGGCCACGTCCGCGTCGGCGCCGAGCTGGAAGTCGACCCGCCACAGATTGTCGGGCTGCTTGTGCAGCAACACGGAGCGGTTCGGGTGGAACGGCGGATCGAACCAGAAACGCCGCTCGGCGCGCAGCGTCGTGTTCGGCATCTCGATGTCGACGATCAGAAACCGGTCCGGGAACATCTCGCCGACGAACGGCAGGTCGAGCACCCTGCGCACCGAGGAGCGCGCGCCGTCGCAAGCGATCAGCCAGTCGCAGTCGAGGCGGTACTCGCCGTCGGGTGTTTCGATCGTCACGGCGGCGCCGTCGGCGCGGCTATCGACGCCGCTCACGCGATGCCGGCTGCGCAGCTCGACCAGGCCGCTGTCCGCGCAGGCGCGCGCGAGCCATTCCTCGAGGTAGGACTGCTGGATGTTGACGAAGGCCGGCCACGCGAATCCCGGCTCGGGCTGGAAGTCGAAGCTGAACACCTCGCGGGTCCGATGAAACAGCCGGCCGACCTTCCAGTTCACGCCCTTGTCGAGTATCCGGGCGCCGATGTCCAGCCGACCGAGGATTTCCAGGCTGCGCTGCGCAAAAACGATCGCTCGCGATCCATCTATCGGTGCGTCGCGCGCCTCGAGTACGATGGAGGCGACGCCGCGCTGCGCTAGATCGCAGGCCATCGCCAGACCGATCAGGCCGGCACCGACGATGATGACTGGCACCCGCCTCGTTTCGGCCTGATCCAGCTCCGCTGGGCGTGTATAGGAAAAATGCGGGGGATTGTGCATCGGTAAGCACTCCAAAAGACCGCTTCATGAAAAACGGCTTGAAAAGCTTGTCGCGTGGCGCAATGCAGCACGATATTAGATCGCAAGAATATAAATCGCAACCTACATTAATTTTTTTCCGAAGAACAAAATGATTGGCCAATTCGGCGTGCTTTGACCCGTAATGGCGCGCCACCGGCGCGGCCGCCACCACTGCCGCGATGGCGTCGATTCACGGGCTCAAGGACGCGTGGCAGCAAGAAAATCGCGGAGATGACAACGGCGTGAAATGCGCAGGCCGACTCGCATGGCTCGATTCGAAACCATCGGTGGCTGTCGTTTCATTTTTGGGTCCGTCGAATCATGACGGCGGGGCCACGCATTCGTGATTGACAGGGGACGATTGACTGACGGAACTGGATACTGAAGCGGATAAATCCGGATCGCCGCATTGGTTATTATCCGGCGGCTATCCGGCTTCGGCCTGCCCGCTGCGCGTTTTCCTTTCTGATGCGAACGGTCCGGCAATATCTTGCCGACACCGTCTGCCCCTCACCACCTCACGCCGCCCCCATCCAGCGCAGCACCTGCTGCCAGCGCGGCGCCGTCATCGCGTCGAACCAGTTGTCGTGGTTCGCCTCCGGCAGCAGCATCAGGCGGCTTCCGGGATGCGCGCTGGCCAGACGCTCGGCGTGCACCACCGGGATCAGCGTGTCGCGCTGCGAGCCGATGATCACGAGCGGGCCGCGGTAGGCGGCGGTCGCCGCGATCGAATCGAACGGGTCGTGCAGCAGCCAGCGCACCGGGAACGCCGGGTACTGCTCGCGCGCCACCGAGGCGAGCGTGTCCCACGGCGTGATCAGCGCGACGCCGGCCAGCGCCTGCTCGTTGCCCTGCACCACCCGCGCGGCCATGCCGGCGCCCAGCGATTCGCCCACCAGCCAGACCTCGCCGGGCCAGCTCGCCAGCGTCTGCGCGAGCGCGTCGCGCGAGGCGGCCAGCGCGGCGCGCAGGGTGCGCGGGCCGGGCCGCCGGCCGTGGCCCGGGTATTCGGCGATCACCACGCGGTAGCCGGCGTGCGCGAACACGTCCGCGAGCGGCAGCTTGGTCTCCGACGATTCCTCGTTGCCGTGATAGACGATCACGGTGCCGCGCGGTGCCGGGCCGTCCGGCGTGACGACATAGCCGGCATAGTCGCCGCGAATCCGCCAGCGCTCGATGCGCTCGCCCGGATGCGGCAGGTCGCGCGGGTCGGCGACGCGCGGCGTCGACGGCAGCAGCATGCGGTCCTGCAACAGGTACAGCGCGGCGGCCGCGGCCAGGTAGACGCCGGCGGCGATCATGAAGCCGGCCATGACAATCCGTTTGACAGACATTGCGGGTCGGCGCTTCGGAATGGGGACGCGCCAGTATACGAAGCCGGCCGGCGGCGTGCGCGGCCGACGCGCATCGCGGCGGGCCGGGACGAAGCGCGCGCGGCGTTCGTGCCGGCACCGTGGACCAGCCCCTGACCTGACGGCGGCGGCCCGGCGGCCGGCAAGCAGCAACCGACAACCGGACCGGACGTCTACTGCGCCGTCATCCGCAGCAGCGAGGTGTCGTAGCCGAGTTCCGCCGCACGCGCGACGAGCTGCTGGCGCAGCAGCGTGGACGGATGTGCCTCGCGCGTCAGCAGCCAGAGAAAGCGCCCCGACGGCTCGCCGACGATCGACCAGCTGTAGTCGTCGGCGTGGTCGAGCACCCAGTAGTCGCCGATATAGAACGGGCCGAAGAACGACACCTTCAGCTTCGCGCCGTCGCTGTCGGCCACCGGCTTCGCGCGGCCCTTCGAGACGCGCGGCGCGCCGTTGGCATCGCGCGCGCAGGCGTTGACGACATCGATCAGGCCATCCGCGCGCCGCGTGTAATCGGCGGTCACGCCGTCGCAATCGCGCTCGAAACGGTTCTCGTAGCGCGCGAACTCGTACCAGCGGCCGAGATAGCGATCGAGATCGACGGGCCTGGCCGGTTGCGGCACGGCCGCGTTGCCGCGCTTGCCGCCGATCAGGCCGCAGCCGTTGAGCAGCAGCGCGGCGCCCGACACGGCGACGGCCAGCGCGGCGAGGCGCACCAGGGAGCGATTCATGAGGGTTTCCTTGTCATGGGACGAATCCGGACACCGCAAGCAGGTTCGATACCACCCGCGCGCAGGCACCGTCGTCACGCGGCACCCGCCGCGTCATGTCCCGCGGACGCGGCCAATCTTGCAAGCCGGTCGTGCCCGGTTTGTAGTATTTACCGGCTGCCTTCCCGGTGGCAGGTCACGGCGCGGACGAACCGCCGCGACGCGCAAGCCCGCCGGCGCGGGCGCGCGGCGCGAATCACGAGAACTGGCGCGGCAATTGCATGGTGAACGGACCGCCGATACGGTTCGCCGTACACGGCGTCGAGCTTCGACATGTCAAGCATCCACTACCACTCAACTCTCGGGAGCCAATCGCCATGCTCAAATGGGCCTTGATTTTCGCGGTGATCGCCATCGTCGCAGGACTGTTCGGATTCACCGGCATCGCCGCCGGCTCGGCCGCGATCGCCAAGTTCCTGTTCGGCCTGTTCCTCGTGCTCTGCATCATCTTCCTGGTGATCGGCGTGGTGGTGGCCAAGCGCGTCGTCAAATAGCGGCGCGCTGCGCGGCAGCCCGGCCCTGCCGGGCGCGTCGCGCGCATCACCGCCGGCAGCCTCGCGCTGCCGGCCTCATCTCGGCCACCATGGCGCCGATCTATTCTGGTCGATGCGGGTCTCGCCGATCCGGCCGGCGCGGTTCGACATGCACGCGCCTGCTTCGGCCGCAGCGAAAACCAGCCTTGCGGCACCACCGGTTCCAGCACCGTCAGCTCCCAATGTTCGACCGAGTAGGCCAGCGAGGCGGCCAGATCCATCATCGCCATTCCGGTGCCGGGACAGGCCCGGTCGCCCAGGCCGAACGGGAAATACGCGCCTTGCGGCCAGCTCGGCGCGCTCAGGAAGCGCTCGGGTCGGAACGCCTCGGGCTCGGGAAACCAGCGGGCGTCGCGGTGCGTGATCCAGCTGGATATCATCACGATGTCGCCGCGCGCGAGCGGCGTGTCGGCCACGGTCATGGCGCGGGCGAGCTGGCGCGGCACCAGCGCATAGGCCGGCGGATAGAGGCGCAGCGTCTCCTGGATCACGGCGCGCAGCAGCGGCGCGCGGCGAAGATCCTGCAGCTGGGTTATCTCGGCCCAGTCCAGCGTGGCGAGTTCGGCACGCAGCGCGGCCAGCACTTCGGGATGTTGGGCCAGCAGCAGCTGCGCCCAGGTGAGCGTGGCGCCGGTGGCCTGGTGCGCGGCCATCAGCAGCGTGGCCAGATCGTCGCGATGCACGGCCAGCGGGTGCCGTGAATCGCGCGCCACCTGTTCGATCTGCGCGCGCATCACGTGCAGCGCCCAGCGCTTGCGCGGACACAGCCGGCCCGGGAACCAGTGTCCGAGCGGCAGGCCGGTGCTGGTTTCGAGCAGCGCCACGCGCGACAGGATGCGCACCGCCTTGGCGATGGTCCGCGCGTTCGGGCCGAGATCGAGATCGAACAGCGCATGGCCGGCCAGCGTGACGCTGTAGGCGGCCATCTCCAGGTCCAGATCCAGCGCCTGTCCGGCCGTGAACTGGGCGGCGTGCCGCCCGGCGAGCCGGCGGATCTCGCTGGCCGCGGGCGGCCGGATATGCGGACGCACCGTCTGGCGCTGGCGGCGGGCCGCCTCGCCCTCCTGCATCATGAAGCTGCGGCCGTTCCACTGGCGCATGATGCAGAGGCTCGGCTCCCAGCGCCGCAGATCGGCGCGATGGTTCACCATCAGGTCGTGGACCGCATCGGGATGGAACACGCACCAGAGCCGCTTCGGCCCCATCCGCAGTGCCGCAAGATCGGGCGAGCGCCGGTGCATGTCGGCCAGCCACGCCAGCGGGTCGCGCTGGATCTCGAGCCAGTGATCGAGGCCGGCGGCGGGTGGCTGCCAAAACGGGCGGCGGGGGCGGCGCAGCGCGAGCCGCTGGCGGATCGGACAGCTTGCTGCGCTGGACGGGGGATGGCTCATTCGACAGGTCCGTTCTGCCCGGTGGGCGCGCGTTCCGATGCGGTGCGGAGGCGGCTGACCCCGGTGGATGAGGTGGCGCAGGCGTCGTTCGCTCGCGCACAGGCGTCGCGCGGCTGCGTCATTCTATTTCAGTCGCGCCCGGGCGGCCTGCCGACGATGCGGCGGCGCCAGTGAATCTCAGTGCGAGGACAGCGCGATCGCCAGCACGGCGGCCAGCAGCGCATCGAGCGCGAGCCCGATGCGCGCGTCAGCGGCGCGCCGGTCCGGATGCTTCGAGAACGTCAGGGCGAGCGCCAGCCCGGCGCCATGCAGCAGCACCACGCCCAGCACCACGGCGGCCAGCACCAGATACGCGCCCGCCTCGCTGAATCGGCCGGCACGCGCCGCGCTCGTATCGAGGCAGAAAAACGCGATCAGCCAGCCGGCCGAGCCCAGCAGGCAGAGCGCCTGACTCACGCGATGATAGGTTTTCATATTCGAGGGTCCGGAAACGAGCATCAAGGTGCGCCGTGGCGCGTGTATGGGCGGATGCGCGTGCCGAGTGTGCCATCATGCCCCGCGAACGCCTACAATCGGCCGATCGCCAACGGCCGAAGCCGCGAGCGGGCGCCGCGGCCCGCCCGCCATCGCGCCGCCGGGGCCGCGCGGGCCGCCGCACCGGCCGGCCCGCCCTCCACCATGCCGCGGTTGAACCGGATCCCCCGCATGCACGACACCCCGCGCGCCAAGCCGCGCCGCACCGACCGACGCCGCAGCCAGCCAGGCCCGGCCGCCGGCCGCCGGCCGCATGCCGGCCCGGCCGCAGCAGTGGTCGGCCCCCGCCCCGTGGCCGACGCCGCGCCGTACACCGTCATCGCGCTGCCCACCGGCGCCGGGCCGGCCGCGGCGCTCTATGGCGTGCCCGATCGCGTGCTGACCCGCTGCCTGTGCTGGGGCCTCGCGCTGCTGCTGATGCTCGGGGTGGCCGCCCTGGCCGCCGCGTTTCTCGGCGTCGGCACCCAGCGTCATGCGCTCGGCACGCGGCTGGCCCTGCTGGGCCTGACCGGTGCGCCGCTGGCCGGGCTCGCGCTCTACCTGGTACATGCGGCACGGCAAGCGCCGGCCTGGGTCCGCATCGACGCGGCCGGCATCCATTACGGCGCGGGGCCGGCCGACGACGGCAACCACCTCGAATGGCAGCAGCTGGCCGCCAATCCCGTGCTGGCCTACGACGTCGGCATCCGCATCCCGTCCGCCTACGGCACGTATGTCGAGCCGCGTCTGAGCTACTGGTACCGGCTGCCCGACGGCGAGCTGGTGCCGCGCTCGATGCCGCTGCGATTGCGCGAGAGTGCGCTGCGCTGCCTGCGCTTTCGCAATGCGGCGGCGCTGCGCGTCGCGCTGCTGCGCGGCATGGCGGCTCGCGAGGACTTGCGGTTCGACGCACAGGTGTTCGTCGAAGCCGGCGTCGATCCGTGGCACTGGCGCGCGCTGCGGGAACGCGGCGGGTTCGACTCGGGTGTGGTCCTCGCCGTGCTGGCGGTCTGGTTCGGCGGCTGCGCGTTCGCACTCGCGCGCTGGCCGATCGAATCGATGGCGACGATCGTGTCGATGGTGGCGGCCCTCGTCGTGCTGTTCTGGGGCGCCCGCCTCGCGATCACCGCGCGTCGCCGCGCGCGCTATCCCGGCTACCTCGGCGTGTTCCGTTTCCGGCGGCAAGGCTGACGGGCCGCGCTTAAGGCGTGAGATTCACGCGCAGCGTGATCGCTCCGCCGGCATAGACCGGCGCCGTCGCGATCAGGCCCGGCGTGCTGTGCCAACCGGCGAAGACCTGGGCCAGCGCGGTGCTCGCCGCGCGCACCTCGCTGGCGGCCGCGATGATCAGGATATTGCTTGCCACCGGTGCCGCATCGACTGCATCGACTGCATCGTGGGCTTCGTGCGCCGCCGCCACTGTCCCGCTGCCGATGATCAGATTGAGCGTCGCGCCCACGATTTTCAGGCTGCCCGGCAAGCCCTGCTTGCGCAGCGCCTGCACCAGCTGCTCGCCGATGACGCGCATTTGTTCGTTGATAACCATCACGAACTTGGTCACCTGTACCTGATTCGCCGAGCCGGCCTGGAACTTCAGCGGGATCTGCGCGGTGGCGGCCGTCTGCGTGTGACTGGATTGCATGGCGAGGCTCCGAGGCGGTGAATCGATAAGGATAGGTGGAAGGTCCGACTGCGCCGACGGCAACGGGCGGGCCGTGGCCGCCGCCGGCCGGTCGCGCCGCCAGCATACTGGATCGGCGGCGGTGCAGCCAGCGCGCGGCCCGGCGCGGCGCGCGCCGTACCCGGAGCGTCCCGCGCCGGCCGGCGGCCACGCTCACTGCTGGCGGATCTCCGCCGGCCCCTTGCCGGTCCAGCGCTTCAGCGCGCGACGGAAGTTGGCGGTGTCGCTGAAGCCGACCAGCATCGCCACGTCCTCGGTACTCATCTTCGTGGTCCGCAGGTATTCGGTGGCGAGCGAGCAGCGCACGTCGTCGACGATCGCCACGAACGACGTCCCCTCCGCCTCGAGCCGGCGCCGCAGCGTGCGGCTCGTCATCTTCAGCGCGTCGGCCACGGCCTCCATGCTCGGGAACTCGCCGGGCTTGCGCATCAGCTCCTGATACACCTCGCCGGACGCGCCGAACGAGGTCTTGTCCTGGCCGATCAGGCGATCGCAGGTCTCCTGCAGCAGCGCCGCCGAATGCCGGTGCGCGAGCTGCGGCCGGCACTCGAGGATCGCGCTGTCGTAGCTCAGCTCGCAGCGCGCGGCGTCGAACTCGCAGGGGCAGCCGAGATAGTCGCTGTAGACGGCTGCGTGCGGCGGCGCCGGATAGGCAAAGCGCGCGACGAGCGGCGGGCAGCTGCGCCCGGCCACGTCCTGCAGATGCGTGACGTGCTGCGTGTACTGCTGCTCCAGCAGGAAGCGCTGCACCTCGTGGGGCAGGTTCGAGGCGAACGCGTCGGGAAAGGTCCAGACGGCCCGGTCCGGATACTCGTGCCATTCGATCGTCAGCGTCGGCGTGGCGAGCCGGTGATATTTGACGCCGAGCCGGAAGTAGTCGCGCAGCGACAGGCACGACATCAGCGCGTAGCCGTACATGCCGTAGGCGGCCAGATGCAGCCGCGCGCCGGTGCGAAACGGCGTGGCCGGGTCCGCCGAGAGCCGCACCGCGTTCGCGCAGACGGCCGCGTACTGGCGCACCGAGGTCAGCACCGACGCGTCGTCGATCTGCCCGGGCTCGACGCCGCTGCCCTTCAGGCTGTCCGCCACGGCGATGCCCTGCTCCGCGAGCACCTCGACCAGCGCCGCGATCTTGTACGGCGCGTAGACGCGCTCGTTGAGCAACGGATATTTCGACGGCATCGCGTCCCCTCCCGGATGTCCGCCGGGGACACCACTCTGTCCGAAATTGACCTTACGCGGCGGATCGTATCTCACTATTATCGGATCAACAAGACGCGGGACGGACGCTCGACGGCCGCCCCGGACCGATACCGGAGACACGCATGCATTCCTTCTTCCCACGCCTCCCTCGCATGGCGCGGCGGCCCGCGCGCGCCGCCCGCATGGCGATCGCGTCGCCAGTCCTGGCCCGGGTGCCGGCACGCTGAATCAGCGGCATCGGCCCGCCCGTGCCCGACGCCACCCACATCCACTCCGCACCGCCCGCGCGCCTGCCCACGGATACCCGCCGGCCCGCGCGCCCGGTTTTCCAAGGACCGCTCCATGAACACCCCGAACCGCAAGGTCATCATTACCTGTGCCGTGACCGGCTCCGCGCACGTTCCGTCGATGTCGGACCATCTGCCGATCACGCCCGCGCAGATCGAGGCGCAGGCCGTGGAGGCGGCCGAGGCCGGCGCGGCGATCCTGCACCTGCATGCGCGCGACCCGGCCGACGGCCGCCCCACGCCGTCGCCCGAGGTGTTCCGGCAGTTCGTGCCGGCCATCGCGGCGCGCACCGATGCCGTCATCAACATCTCGACGGGCGGCAGCACGCGCATGACGCTCGACGAGCGGCTCGCCTACGCGCGCGTGGCCAAGCCCGAGATGTGCTCGCTCAACATGGGCTCGATGAACTTCTCGCTGCACCCGGTGGCGGCGCGCATCGCATCGTGGCGCTTCGACTGGGAAAAGGACTATCTGGAAGGCATGGAGGACATGATCTTCCGGAACACGTTCCGCGACATCCGCAACATCCTCACCGAGTTCCGCGACGACGGCACACGCTTCGAGTTCGAGTGCTACGACGTCGGGCACCTCTACAGCCTCGCGCATTTCGTCGACGCGGGGCTCGTCGAGCCGCCGTTCTTCATCCAGTCGGTGGTCGGCATCCTCGGCGGGATCGGCGCCGATCCCGAGAACCTCAACGTGATGCGCGCCACCGCCGACCGCCTGTTCGGCCGCGATCACTACGCCTTCTCGGTGCTCGGCGCGGGACGCCACCAGATGTCGCTCGTCACGCTCGGCGCGATCCTCGGCGGCAACGTGCGGGTCGGGCTCGAGGACAGCGTCTACCTCGCGCGCGGCGTGAAGGCGAAGTCCAACGCCGAGCAGGTGCGCAAGATCCGCCGCATCCTCGAGGAGCTGTCGTTCGAGATCGCGACGCCGGACGAGGCGCGCGCGATGCTCGGGCTCAAGGGCCGCGAGCGCGTGTCGCTGTAGCGGTCATGGCCGGGCCGCGCGCATTTCCGTCAGCGATCCACACCACGACACCACGACACCACGGCCCGCGGCCGCCGCGTTCGCCCTGCTTGCGCGCCGGACATACAACCCTTGCGGGCCTTTTACCGGAGACACCATGAGCACCCCGACCGTCGACGCCGTACCCGGCGAGCTGCATCGCCGCGCCACCCGCCGCGCCATGGCGCGGCTGCTGCCGCTGATGTGCCTGATCTATTTCCTGTCGTTCATCGACCGCACCAACGTCGCGCTCGCCAAGGCCGCGCTGGCCAGCGATCTCGGCATCGGCGCGGCGGCCTACGGGCTCGGCGCGGGCATCTTCTTCATCGGCTACGCGCTGCTGGAAGTGCCGAGCAACCTGGCCGCGCATCGCGTCGGGCCGCGCCGCTGGATCGCGCGGATCGCCGTGAGCTGGGGCGTGCTGTCCACGGCGATGATGTTCGTGCAGGGGCCGGCCTCGTTCTACCTGCTGCGCGTGCTGCTCGGCGTCGCCGAGGCCGGGCTGTTCCCGGCGCTGATGTACATGGTCACGCTCTGGTTCGCGCCGCGCGATCGCGCGGTGGCGGTGGGCTGGATCTACACGGCGCCGTCGCTGGCGCTGATCGTCGGCAGCCCGCTCGGCGCGGCGCTGATGCAGCTGGGCGGCACGGCCGGCCTGCGCGGCTGGCAGTGGATGTTCCTGCTCGAAGGCCTGCCGACCATCGTGGCCGGCGTGGTGCTCTACTTCGTGCTGCCGGACCGGCCCAGCGCCGTCGCGTGGCTCGCACCCGACGAGGCGCGCGCGCTCGAAACGCATGCCGTGATCACCACCCAGGGCCACGCGCGCCATGCGCCCGCCGACTGGTTCGCCGCGATCCGGCGGCCCACCACGGTGCTGATCGCGCTGATCTATTTCCTCAACCAGGTGGCGTTCGTCGGGCTCTACTTCTTCACGCCGGCGATCGTCGCGCAGATGCACGTGAGTTCGCCGCTGCTGGTGGGCCTGCTGTCGAGCAGCGTCGGCTTCGGCTTCCTGGTGGGCGTGCTGGTGCTGCCGCGCCTGCATCGGCGCGTGAGCAGCGATTGCGCGTTCCTCGGCGCGCTGACGGCCGGGCTGGTGGCGAGCGGCGGCGCGTTCATCGCCACCCACGACCAGAGCGTGCAGATCGTGCTGCTCGGCGTGACCGGCCTGTTCGCGGGCGGCATCCTGCCGTCGTACTGGGCGGTGGCGATGAAGCGGCTGCAGGGCATCCAGGCCGCCGCCGGGCTCGCGTTCATCAACACGGTCGGCCTGCTCGGCGGTTTCGCCGGCCCCTACCTGTTCGGCCTCGTGGAAGCGTGGACCCATCGCAGCGACGCCGGTTTCAAGGTGATCGTGGCGGCCTCGGTGGCCGGGCTCTGCCTGGTGCCGCTGCTGGCGCGCGCGATCCGCGCCGAGGACCATCCGGCCCGCGCGCTGCCGGGCGCGGCGCCGCGTTTTCACTGACCTTGCCGCCAGGCGCACCCGCATCGAGCGGCGCGGAATTCATGACTCAACTCACCCACTCATCATCGACGGAACCCCGGATGCGATTGAACGACAAGCTGGCCCTCATCACCGGCGCGGGCCAGGGCATCGGCGCGGCCACCGCGCTGAGATTCGCGCGCGAGGGCGCACTGGTGGCGGTCTGCGACCGCAACGAGGCTGCCATGCTGACGGTAGTGCGCGCCTGCCGCGAGGCCGGCGCACAGGCGCTCGGCTTCGTCCTCGACGTCTGCGACCGCGCCGCGGTGGACGCGGTGGTCGGCGCGCTGCTCGCGCGCTTCGGGCGCATCGACGTGCTCGTCAACAACGCCGGCATCACGCGCGACGCGCGCCTGCAGAAGATGACCACGCAGCAGTTCGACGAGGTGATCGACGTGAACCTGCGCGGCGTGTTCCATGCCACGCAGGCGGTGGTCGATTCGATGATCGAGCGGCGCGCCGGCGTGATCCTGAACGCGAGTTCGGTGGTCGGCATCCACGGCAACTACGGCCAGACCAACTACGCGGCGTCCAAGTTCGGCGTGATCGGCTTCACCAAGACCTGGAGCCGTGAACTCGGGCCGAAGGGGATTCGCGTCAACGCGGTGGCGCCGGGCTTCATCGAGACGCCGATCCTCGCCGGCATGCCCGGCGAGGTGCTCGACAGGATGCAGGCGCAGGTGCCGCTCGGCCGGCTCGGCAAGCCCGAGGAGATCGCCAGCGTGTATGCGTTCCTCGCCAGCGACGAGGCGAGCTACATCAACGGCGCCGTGATCGAGGTGTCGGGCGGCATGACGCTGTGAACACGCGGCCCGCCTCCGATCGGGCGGGCCATCGACGCAAGCGGTATCGACCGCATCTCAGGAGGACACGATGAATCCGATTCACGGTTTCAAGGTGGAGCGGGCCGCCGTCACACGGGTCGGCCAGGACTTGCGGCGGCCCGAATGCATCCTCGCCGAGCGCGACGGCTCGCTGTGGACGGCCGACGCGCGCGGCGGCGTGATGCATCTGGACGCCGCGGGCGGCCAGCGGCTGATCGTGCCGAACCACGCCGGCGCGCCGCTTGACGATGTCGTGGCCGGCGACGGCCTGACCCGCGGCTCGCTGCCGAACGGTCTCGCGTTCGACGCCCACGGCAACCTGATCATCGCGAACATCGGCACCGATCGCGTCGAGCTGCTCACGCGCGACGGCGGCTCGCGCGTGCTGCTCGACCGGATCGACGGCCGGCCGCTCGGCAAGGTCAACTTCGTGCTGCGCGACCGCCGCGAGCGGCTGTGGGTCACCGTCTCGACGCGCGTCGATCCGTGGCCGGACGCGGTGCGCTCGAACCTGGCCGACGGCTACATCGTGCTGATCGACGAGCGCGGCGCGCGGATCGTCGCCGACGGCCTCGCGTTCGCCAACGAGATCCGCTTCGACGCGAATGAAGCGTTCCTCTACGTGGCGGAAACCACCGCGAAGCGCGTCAGCCGGTTCGCGGTGCGGGCCGACGGCACGCTCGGCGCGCGCGAGACCTACGGGCCGGATCAACTCGGGCCGGGGCTGATCGACGGCATCGCGTTCGATGCGCACGGCAACCTCTGGTGCGCGATGATCTTCGCCGACCGGCTGGTGGCGATCGACCCGGACGGCGAGCCGCATCTGCTGCTCGACGACGGCGACGCGGCCGCGACCGCGCGCTTCGACGCCGCGTTCGCGACCGGCGAGATCGTGCCGATGCCGGTGATCGAGGCGACCGGCGGCACGCTCGCGCCCTGGCTGACCAGCATCACGTTCGGCGGCCCCGATCTGCGCACCGCCTACCTCGGCAGCCTCAAGGGCAGCGCGCTGGCCGCGTTCGCCTCGCCCGTCGCGGGCTTACCGATGATCCATTGGTGAAGCCGCGCTTCTCTTCTCAGCCCATTCAATCAGGACCACCATGAATACCCTCGACCTCCTGAAGCCGCGCCCCGGCCTGCGCGTGCTCGTCACCGGCGCGGCCGGCGGGATCGGCGCGGCAATCGCCGACGCCTTCCTGCAGGCCGACGCCCACGTCTACGTCTGCGACGTCGATGCCGCCGCCGTCGAGCGCGCGCGCAGCCGTCACCCGCGCCTGCATGCGGGCGTGGCCGACGTCGCCGACGCTCGCCAGGTGGACGCGGTGGTCGACGACGCGCATGCGAAGCTCGGCGGCCTCGACATCCTCGTCAACAACGCCGGCATCGCCGGGCCGACCGGCGCGGTGGAGGCGATCGAGCCGCACGACTGGGAGCGCACCGTCGCCACCAACCTGAACAGCCAGCACGCCTTCCTGCATCGCGTCGTGCCGATCCTGAAGGCCGGCTCGGACTGCCCCGGCATCATCGCCATCTCGTCGGTGGCGGGCCGGCTCGGCTATGCGTACCGCACGCCGTATGCGTCGACCAAGTGGGCCATCGTCGGGCTCGTGAAGTCGCTGGCCGTCGAACTCGGGCCGAGCGACATTCGCGTCAACGCGATCCTGCCCGGCGTGGTGCAGGGCGAACGGATGGACCGCGTGATCGCCGCGCGCGCCGAAGCGACCGGCGTGACGTTCGAGGCGATGCGCGACGACTATCTGCGCAAGATCTCGCTGCGCCGGATGGTGAGCGTGGAGGACATCGCGGCGATGGCGCTGTTCCTCGCCTCGCCGGCCGCGCGCAACATCACCGGGCAGGCGATCAGCGTGGACGGCAACGTGGAATATCTGTGAGATCTCGCGGAGGTGCCGATGCGATACCGCTGAACTGCCGGTGAACGGCGCGCGGCCGGTCAGGCGCTCTGCTGCCCCGCCGCGAGCCGGTGGCCGCCCGCGCCGGTGCCGCCGGACGGCGCCACGCGCGGCCAGCCCGCCGCGGGCCGTGCACCCTTGCGCGAGCCGTGCCGCCGCGCGCCGAACGGCTCGATGCCGGCCGAAGGCGGCAGGCGGTGCGCGGTGTCGAGCGTGTACGGCGCCGGCGCGATCGTCGACGGCCCCTCGCTGAAGAAGCGGCCGCAGCCGTTGCCGTCGCTGCCGCCGTCGTCGTCGCCATCGGCCGGCACGCACGAGCGCACCGCGCCGAGCCCGCCGTCGGCCGGCCGGGCTGGCGCGTGGGTGGTGCCGCCCGCCTCCAGCGCGGCGATGCCGGCCACCACCACCAGCACGTTCAGCGCGTGGCGCAGCGCGGACTGGTGGCAGTAACGCTGCCGGTCGGCGTCGTAGCGTTCGAGCGCCTCCTCCCCGCGCGCGCTGACCTCGAAGCCGCCGGCGGCCGTCTTGCGCACGTAGCCGGCCGCGACCAGCGTGGCCATGGTGCGGTCGAGGAACCGGCGCCGCTCGTCCACGGCGGCGTCGCGCGGCACCTGCGGCCAGTCGGCCAGCGCCAGCAGCGCGGCCGGCGCCACCTGCGACGACAGCTCGGCCGACAGCGCCGCGATCCGCCCGAGCACTTCCATGCGCGCGGCGCGCGGCGCGTTGGCGTGCCAGAAGCCGCGCATGCGCAGGTCGCCGAGCCAGGCCGCGAGCCGGTAGCCGTGCAGCCGCACGCCGAGCACCACGCGCCACGCCTCGCGCTCGTGGAACATGTAGCGGCGCAGGTAGACCACGTAGGTCACCCGCTGCCGGTCGAGTTCGCCGATCGTCGTCGACACCGGTGCCGCCTCGCTCGCGGCCGCCTCGCCGCCGAGCCCGCTGACGCGGTCGCCGTCGATCCCCGTCACGAGCAGGCGACGGGCGTGGCCGGCGCGCGCGGCCAGATGGGCGATCACCTGCGGACGGCCGGTCGGGTCCGCGCTGCCGATCGGTCGCGCGCAGGCCATGGCCAGCGCGCGCCGCAAGAACCACTCATTCATGAACATGGCTGACTCCGTTAGCTGGGTGCGCGTCCGACGGGAACGAGCGGCGGCAGGCCGGGCACGGTCTCGCGGCGCGCCCGGCCGCCGCGTGAAGTCCAATTGCCTGGAAAAACTACAATGCCGCCGTCGCGAAAGACATGCATGCGGATCGCCCCGGCGGGCGGCACCGGCCACCATCGGGCGAACGAGCGAGACACGCCGGATTCGCGCGTCGGTAACAGCAAGAAGCGCGCCATGCGGAGCGGCAGGCGCGGCGCGGGCGGGACGATGCGTGGTTCGGTGGGGAGGGACGCGCGACGCGTGATGGTGTGACGGGATCGAACGATGGATGGTCCCGACAGCGGCCCGGTGCAGCGAGGCGAGCCGATGGACCGCGCTCGCTGAGGCCGGCCCGCCGCACCGGGGCGCATGACGCGGCCTGCACGACCGGCATGCTTTCGGCACGAGGGCAAGACCGGCCGCGCGACGGCATGACGAGGCGGCGGGGCCGGGCGCGACAGCCGCTGGCCCTGGCATGGGGCGGCCCCAGCGGACCGCCTCGCTACGGCCGCCCCGCCCCGCCCGATCGCGTGACGGACATCACACGGCCGGCACGCAGTCGAGCGGCATGGCCGGCACTTCGGCGGCCGCCGCCTTGACCGGATCGAGCCGGTAGCCGACCGTGTAGATCGACGTCAGCCGCAGGCCGTTCTCGGGCCGCAGCTTCAGCTTCTGGCGAATCCGGTAGATATGCGTGTCGAGCGAGCGCGACTCGCGGCCGAGATCGCGGCCCCAGGCCGTGGTGGCGAGCAGGTCGCGCGGCATGATCGCGCCGAGATTGCCGAACAGCGCCGAAACCAGCTGGAACTCCTTGGTGGTCAGTTCGATCGGCTCGTCGCGCAAGGAAATCGTGCGCGCCTGCGGATCGAGTACGTAGTCGCCGGCCCGCACGCAGCCGTCCGGCATCGACAGCCGCTTGACGCGCCGCAGCAGCGCGTTGACGCGCGCGGCCAGTTCGTCGGCGCGGAACGGCTTGACGAGGTAGTCGTCGGCGCCGGCCTCGAGCGCGCGCACGATGTCGACCTCGTGCGCGCGGCTGGTCAGGAACAGCACGCCGTAGCGCGCGCCGAGCCGGTCGCGGATCCAGCCGAGCACCTCGATCCCGCTCATCCTCGGCAGATGCCAGTCCAGCACGACCGCGTCGACGGGCTCGGTGCGCAGCACGCGCACGGCCTTCTCGCCGTCCGCCACCACGTTGACCGTATGACAGTGGCGTGACAGCACGTTCGACACGGCCTCGGCCTGCACCGGGTCGTCCTCGACAATCAAGATCCTCATTTTGCTCGGCCCCGTAGAGTGTTCAAACTGCATGTTTTAGCTCCCCGGCGGCCGCGTCCCGTCGGGCGCAATCGTTTGCCGGAGCAGTTCAATCCTTCCGACGAAAGATCGTATGCCAGCCGTCCTGCGCCTTTGTGAACAATTGTCACGCTTCGCTGACGGCCGCCGCGCGGCGTTTCCGATCCCGCTTTCGACCCCGCCCGCGGGCGCTACGGCCCCGTGCCGGCCAGCCTCGGCAGGCGCATCGAGAAGATCGTGCCGCGCCCGAGCGCCGAGCGCACCAGCAGCCGCCCGCCGAGCGAATCGACCACCGATTTCACGAACGCGAGCCCGAGGCCGTGCCCTTCGCGCGCGAGCCGCGCGTCGAACTGGCCGTACTCGCGAAACAGGTTGCGCCGGTCCTGCGCCGACATGCCGATGCCCGGGTCGATCACCGAGATGATCAGGTGCCGGCCCTTCATGGCGAGCCGGACCCGGATCGTCGAGTCGCGCGGGCTGAACTTGATCGCGTTGCCGATCAGGTTGCCGAACGCGCGGCGCAGCAGCTGCACGTCGGCCAGCGTGGTGGCGCCCGGCTCGGCGATCAGCTCCACGGTGGTCGCGCGCGCGCTGGCCTGCGGCCACAGATCGTCCACCGCGTCGCCGAGCACCAGCGCGGGATCGACGCTGGCCAGCCTGGGCGGCGCGCTCTCGGCGCGCGCGAGGAAGATGAAGTCGTCGGACAGGGTCAGCGCCGTGGTGGCGTAGTGTGCGACGAGTTCGACGAAGCGCTCGGCCGTGAAGCGCGGCGGCGTCTCGCGCATCTGCTCGACCAGCGCCAGCATCGCCGCCTGCGGCGAGCGCATGTCGTGCGAGAGGAAGCGCAGCGCCATGTCGCGCTGCCGCTCGGCCATCCGCACCGACGACACGTCGGCGACGTGGAAGATCAGCCCCGCGGGCCGCGCCGCGCCGGGCCGCAAAGGCGCGCACTTGATCAGCAGCGAGCGCGCGCCGCGCGCATGGGTGATCTCGATGCCCTGCGCGAGCCGCGTGAGCGCCTGAGCCGGCGCCGCCGTGCCGTCCGCGCGCGGCGCCAGCAGCGCGAGCGCCTGGCTCGCGAATTCCACGGCGCGATGCGAGGCGGTGATCTCGAACAGCACGTCGGCCACGCGGCGCCCCAGCGGCGAGCGCTGGCCGTCGCCGGCCAGCTCCGCGCGCCGCGCCAGCGCCAGCACCTGCGCGTTGGCCAGCAGCACGGTGCCCTGCGCCGAGCCGACCAGGGTCGCCTCGGGCAGGCTGTCCACCCACTCGGCCACGAGTTCGCGGTGGTCGTGGACGTCGCGCACCAGCGAGGCCATCAGTCCGCGGCGCCGCTGGAGCGGGCCGGTGGCATGGCGCCCGCCGCGGGGCCGCTCGCGCGAATCCCGAGCATCGCGAGCATCGTGCTCGGCCGGCGGCATCGCGCGCGCGGCCTCGCGCGACAGGTAGGCCAGCAGCGCCTCCTGCGAGCGCCACGCCCACAGCGGATACGCGAGCGCGCAGGTCAGCACGCCGGCCGCGGCCGGCACGAACACGTGCCCGAGCCGCAGCAGCGCCCAGGCCGCGCCGGTCAGGCCGCAGGCGAGACCCACCACCGCCAGCAGGCTCGCGCGCGGGCCGAGCAGCGACAGCGCGAAGCACAGCAGCGGCACCACGCTGAGATTGAACAGCAAGGCGAGCCGCCGGCCCGCGGGCCGGATCGGCGTCGCGCTGGCAAGCGCATTGGTCGCTTCCGCGAGGAAGCCGATGCAGTTCAGCGGCGGACCGTAGACGGCCGGCGTGGCGAGCCGCGCGGCCAGGCCGGCCGCCGTCGCGCCGATCAGCACGATGTGGCCGCGCAGCAGGTCGGCCGGCACCCGCCCCTGCAGCACGTCGAGGTAGGACACCGTCTGGTAGCCGCGCGCGGCACCGAACGGCAGGTAGCGCAGGCAGCCGCGGCCGTGGCGCGCGGCGGCGGCGATCTCGGCCTCGTCGCAGAACACCGCACGGCTGCCGCTGGCCCGCAGCAGCAGCGCCGCGACGTGCGGTTCGAGGCCCGTCGTGCCGGCCAGCAGCGGCACGCCGCGGTAGATGCCGTCCGCGTCGCGCAGCAGCTCGGCCTGCCCGGCCGCGTAGCTCGCATTCGCCAGCGCGTCGATCAGCGCCTCGTCGTCGGCGCCGTCGGCCCCGTCGAGGCCGTCGGCGGCCGTCACGGGGTGCCGCAGCACGACGTGGCCGTTGCGGCGGATCGCGGCCACCAGCGCGGCCAGTCCGTCGGGCGCGGCGCGGCCCTGCGCGCCGGCTGCGTCGCTCTCGGCAGAGCCGGTCAGGTTGAGCCCGACGGCGGCCACGCCGGCCTCGGTCAGCCGGTCGATCAGGCGCGCCTGCACGTCGAGCCGCAGCGGCCAGCCGCCTAGCCGCTCGAGCGTGCGCGCGTCGATGGCCGCCACGATCACGCGCGGCACCGCGCTGCGATGCATCGAACGCGATGCCAGGTCCAGGAACGCCAGGTCCGCGCGCTGCAGGATGCCGGTGTATGCGAGCACGAGGCAGACCAGCAGCAGCACCACCGCCAGCCCCGGCCACTCCCGCGCGAGGTCCGGATACGGCCGGGCCGGCGCCGCCGCGTCCGGGCCGGCCCGGCGCCCGAAGGCAGGGAATTTACGTTTCATCATGACTGGTCTGATAGCGGCCGCACGCCGTCAATCGCTCGATGACACCTGCCCAAACTGTCCGTCCCCGACGAACGAAAACATTGACGCAAGACAATGAACTCAAGATGAATTTCGTTTACGAGTGCGATCGCACGGATAGTACGCCGATCTCCCGCATCTGAAATGTCACGAATAAATTACGTGGTAAATTCGGCCGGCTATTGCCAATCGCTTATCAAAATTGTCGAATCCGGACAACTGTCAAAAATTTCAGCTCGTTCAGGCTGACGGCGGGCTTGACGGATTGACGGCGTGGGTTCGTGGCGACTCGACGGGTGGAGTGAATTCGCGGGAAAAATGACATCGCTTTTATTTAAAGAATATGGCGAACCGGGAATTCATCGATCGCATGCCGTTTCAATTGAGGCGGTCATCGAATTGCGTGTTTTTAATCCCCCTGCCGATATGCTAGGCTTGAGCCCCATCCCGTCCCCCGCCGCCATCGTCAGGAATGCTTGCGATCGGCTCGCGCGCGGCGCGCCAATGAGCCAACGTCCCGCGACCGACCGATGCCCCCTGCCCCGACCGATCATTTCGAATCCATCGTCAGCGACGCCGAACGCGGCCTCGACCAGGGCGAATTCTTCTTCATGCTGCAGCCGAAAGTGCGGCTGCCCGAGCACCGTCTGTGCGGCTTCGAATCTCTGATCCGGTGGCGCCATCCGGAGGGCGCGGTGCTGCATCCCGCGTATTTCATCAGCGTGGTGGAGGATTCCGAACTCGCCGGCCAGTTCACGGCGCTGCTGCTCGACCGCGCGGCGCGGCGGCTGGCGCACTGGAAGGCGATCGGGCACGGCGACCTCAGCATCGCGATCAACCTTTCGGCCGACCAGCTGGGTCGCGCGGAGCTGCCGCGCCGGCTGGCGGAAGCCTGCCGCGCGCACGCGGTGGCGCCGCAAGGCATCGAGATCGAACTGACCTGCACGGTGGAGCCGGAGCGGCTGGACTGGCTGGTGGAGGCGATTCACGCCGCGCAGGCGGCGGGCGCGCGCGTGGCGCTCGACGATCTCGGCGCCGGCTTCAATTCGCTGACGCTGCTGCAGCAACTGCCGGCCGACATCGTGAAGTTCGACCGCTCGCTGCTCGCGCGCGTGCCGGCCAGCGCCGAGGCGGCGGCCCGGCTCGCGAAGCTGGCCGCGATCGCGCGCGAGCGCGGCCAGCGCATCGTGCTGGCCGGCATCGAGAACGCGGCGCAGCTTGCCTGGGCCTGCCTGCTCGGCGATCTGGACGGCCAGGGCTTTTTCATCGGCAAGCCGTGCGACGAGTCGCGCGCCGACGCGGTGATCGGGCAATATCGGCCGGCGGCGGGTGGGTGAAGGATCGGTGAGGCGGCTGGCAGTCGGAAGTCCCGGCAGCCATTGGCACGATCGAACGCCGGCCGCCCGCTCAACCCGCCGAATACCCGCCGTCGATCGGCATCGAGGCGGCCGTGATGAAGCTCGACGCGTCCGAGGCGAGGAACAGCACCGCCTCCTCGATTTCCGCGACCGACGCGAAGCGCCCGAGCGGATGCAGCGCCTTCAGCTGCGCGCCCACGTCGGTCTCGGCCAGCCAGCGCTCGGCCATCTCGGTCAGCACGAGGCCCGGGCACAGCGCGTTGATGCGGATGTTGTGCGGCGCATATTCGAGCGCGGCGGCCTTGCTGAGCCCGATCAGGCCATGCTTCGACGCGTGGTACGGCGAGGCGCCGAACGCCGAGCCGACCAGCCCGTACACCGAGGCGATGTTGACGATCGCGCCGCCGCCCTGCTTCAGCAGCTCGGGAATCTCGTACTTCATCGACAGGAACGCGCCCTTCAGGTTGACGTCGAGCACGGTGTCCCAGGCCGCTTCGTCGGTCTCGGCGAGCGGCTTGCCGTAGGTTTCCGTGCCGGCGTTGTTGATCGCGATGTCGAGCTTGCCGAACGTCTCGACGGTGGCCGCCACGGCGCGCGCGCAATCGCCGGCGCAGGCCACGTCGGTGCGCGTGAAGATCGCCTCGCCGCCCGCCGCGCGGATCAGCTCGACCACCTGCCGGCCCTCCTCCTCGCGCCGCGCGGCGATGCCCACTTTCGCGCCCTCGCGCGCGAAGCGCAGCGCGACGCCCTTGCCGATGCCCGACGTGCCGCCCGTGACCAGTGCCACTTTGCCATTCAGTTTCATGAGGATTCCTGTCAGTTTGAGATGCCGGATCGTCCCGCGTGCGGCCCGGACCGATCGATTCAGACCGCGAGCGGCGGCGCGCGCCGGGCCGCCCCGGCCGCTGCCCGTGCCTGCGAGGTGGGCATCACCACGGCCTCGCCCTCCACCACCACGCGCCCGTCCACCTCGCAGACCGTGGCGAGCACGGCACGCTGCCGCTGCGGCAGCAGCTCGCGGATCGTCACGATCGCGCTGAGCGTCTCGCCCGGCTTGACCGGCCGCCGGAAATGCAGGTTCTGCGACAGGTAGATCGTGCCCGGCCCCGGCAGGCGCGAGGCGAGCGCCGCCGAGATCACCGACGCCGACAGCATGCCGTGGACGATGCGCCCGCCGAAGCGCGTGCCGCGCGCGTAGTCGTCGTCGAGATGGACCGGGTTGTGGTCGCCGGTGGCGGTGGCGAACAGCACGACGTCGTGCTCGGTCAGGGTCTTGACGAAGCGTTCGCTCATGCCGACCACCAGGTCCTCGATGTCGTATCCGCCCGATTCGTTCATGCGTTTTCCTCCATGGCCAGCCCTACGTGAAGTCGTGAAGTGGGGTTGCGCGGCCGCGCCGTCAGGCGTCGGCCACGATTTCGCCGCGATCGGCGTGGCTCTCGCCAAGGAACGCGGTGACGGCCTGCGCCGCCGCCTCGGCCACGATCGAGTCGTGGTCCTGGTCGAACTCGCCGAAGCTGACCGCGCCGCGCGTCATGCCGTGCAGATGGGCGATCGCCTGCGCGCCGTCGCGGCCGTTCGCGCCGCGCGTGGCGAGCGCGTAGACGATCGGGGCGTCGACCACGCGCGGTGCGTGGCCGCCGAGCGCGACGGCGTTCGAGGTGACGACCGCGAGCAGCCGCGCGAACGCGTCGGCCGTCATCCTCGCCCGCAGCGCCGCCAGCCCGAGTTCATGCTCGATCAGCGCGCGCAGTTGCGCGTCGTCGCGTAGCGCCTCGATGCCCGGCGCCGCCGCCACGATCGCCTGCAGGCGGGCCACGAACGCGCCGCGCGGGAACGGGCTGTCGATGATCAGCAAGGGCGGCGCATCAAGCCCCTGCGCCTCCCATTGCGCCGCCATCTCGTGCGCGACGAGGCCGCCGAACGACCAGCCGCCGAGGCGGTCCGGCAGGCGGCCGAGCGCCGTGACGAGCGCGTCGCGATAGTCGTGCGCGAGGCCCGCCACCGTGCGCGCCGCGAACGGCGGCGGCGCGTCGAGATCGGGGTGCCGCAGGCCGACGATGGTCGGGTCGCCGGGCCAGGCCGCGGCGAGCGCCTGATAGCAGAGCACGTCGCCGCCCACCGGATGCACCAGCGCGATCGTGACGCCACGGCCCTCGCGCAGCGTCTCGACGATCGGCGCGCCGGCGCGTGCGTGGCGCGGGGCCGGCGCCGCCGTGGCGACTTGTCCGTCTCGCGGCGCCGTGCCGAAGAACGCGGCCAGCGAGGCGATCGACGCGCCGCGCGCGAGCAGCGAGACCGGCACCGGCCGGCCGAACGCCTGCTGCAGCCGCGTGCGCAGTTCGGTGAGCGCGAGCGAATCGAAGCCGCCGCGCGCGAGCGGTGTGGCGTCGTCGAGCGAGCCCGGCACGGTGCGCACCGCGGCGGCAAGCTCGCGGATCACGGCGAGCGCGCCGGCCAGGTTCGTCTCGTCCGCAGCCGGGGGCGCGGCGGCGATGCCGGCCGGTTCGACCATCGGCTCATGACCCTGGCCCACGTCGGCCGCCCGCATCGTCACGCGCGGCAACTCCAGATGCACGCGCTCGAACGGATAGCCCGGCAGTTCGGCCGGCGCCGGCGGCTGCCGGTAGAGCGCGGCCCAGTTGTTCAGACGCCCGACGCAGTAGAGCCGCGCGCAGGCATGCGCGAAGCCGGCCGGCTCGGTGTGTGCGTCGCCGTCCGGGCCGTCGGCGAGCGAGCTGATCGAGCGGTCCCAGCGCTGGGTGGCCGCGCGCGCGAGGTTCGACAGCGCGCTGCCCGGCCCGACCTCGAGATGGACGCAGTCCTCGCCGGCCAGTTGCTCGAGCGCCTCGGCGAAGCGCACCGGCTGCTCGACCAGATCGAGCCAGTGCTCGACGCGCGCGATTTCCGCGCCGGCAGCGCGGCCCGTCAGCGTCGAGATCAGGCGGATGCGCGGCGGTGCGAAGCGCAGCGGCGCCAGCGCGCGCGCGAAACTCTCGCGCAGCGTCGCGAGCAGCGGCGAATGCCCGGGCGTGTCGTAGGTACCGAGCAGCGAGACGCGGCGCCCCTTGCCCACCACCACCGCCTGCGCCGCCGCGATCGCCTCGGCGGTGCCGCTCAGCACCGTCTGCCCGGGGCCGTTGATGCCGGCCACGAACAGCACCGTGCCGAACTCGAACCAGGCGTGCAGCTCGTCCACGCTGGCCGCCACCGCGAGCATCGCGCCGCGCGGGGTCTCGGTGTCGAACAGTCGCCCGCGCGCCTCGACCGCCTTCAGGCCGTCCTCGACCGACATCACGCCGGCGATCACGGCCGCCACGTGCTCGCCGAGCGAGTGGCCGATCACCACGTCAGGCGTGCAGCCGAGCTCGATCCAGGTCTGCGCGAGCGCATGCAGGAACACGAAGTGCGCGAGCTGGCCGACGCGGTGGCGCACCGCCTCCGGCTGCTCGCCGTGCAGCGCGCCCAGCACCTCGCGCGCGAGCGCCGGATCGAGCAGCGCGAGCGCGCGATCGACGTGGCGATGGAAAAACGGATTGTCGCGATAGAGGCCGCCGCCGACGCCGGGCTTCCAGGCGCCCTGGCCCGGGAACAGGAACACCAGCTGGCCGCGCTGTCCGTTGCCGGCTTCGGCGTCAACCTCGGCCTCGCCCGCATGCCAGCGCCCGCTCGGATCGTCGGCGATGAAGTCGTCGAGCGCCTGCATGAAGTCGCGCCGCGTGGTGCCGACCAGCGCGACGCGCGCGGGCCAGTGCTCGCGCCGCACGCTGGCCGTGTAGCAAGCGTCGCGCAGGGCGGTGCCCGGGTTCGCGAGCTGCTCGCGCAGCGCCAGCGCGAGCCGGCGGCAGCCGTCGCGCGAGCGCGCCGACAGCGGCAGCACGCGGTCGCGCGCCGGTAGCGGCGGCGCCTCGACCATCGGCGCGCGCGCGAGCACCAGATGCACGTTGGTGCCGCTGATGCCGAAGCTGCTCACGCCGACATGCGCGTCGGCCGCCAGCGCCACGCGCTCGCGCGGCACCGCCAGCCGGCTGCCGTCCCAGCGAAAGCGCGGGTTCGGCTCGGCGAAGTTCGCCTGCGCCGGCACCTCGCCATGGCGCAGCACCAGCAGCGCCTTGATCAGCCCGGCGATGCCGGCCGCCGATTCCAGATGCCCGAGCTGTGCCTTCACCGAGCCCACCAGCAGCGGCTTCGCGCGCGGCACCTGGTGGGTGTAGACGTTGCGCAGCGCGCCGAGCTCGATCGGATCGCCGAGCGGCGTGCCGGTGCCGTGCGCCTCGACATAGGCCACCGCCTCGGCGCCGACGCCGGCCCGTTCCAGCGCGCGGCGGATCACGCGCTCCTGCGCGGCGCCGTTCGGCGCGGTCAGGCCGTTGCTCGCGCCGTCGCTGTTGATCGCGGAGCCGGCCAGCACGGCGTCGATGCGGTCGCGGTCGCGCAGCGCGTCGGCCAGCCGCTTCATCACGATCATGCCGCCGCCCTCGCCGCGCATGTAGCCGTCGGCGGCCGCGTCGAACGGCCGGCAGGCCTCCGAGCGCGACATCGCCTGCAGCCGCGCCATCGCGATGGTTTCCTCGGGGCCGAGGATCAGGTTGATGCCGCCGGCCAGCGCGATGTCGCAATCGCCGCTCGCGAGGCTCTGCGCGGCCAGATGCACGGCCGCCAGCGACGACGAGCAGGCGGTATCGACGAACACGGCCGGGCCATGCACGCCGAGGCAATAGGCGATGCGCCCGGCCAGCACCGCCTTGTTGGTGCCGAGCCGCGCGTACGTGGTGATGCGGTGCGGGTCGCCCGACCAGACGCTGCGCCGCCCGTAGTCCACCTCGCCGCTGCCGGCGAACACGCCGAGGTTGTGCCCGCGCACCGTGGACGGCACGATCCCGGCATGCTCGAGCGCGTGCCAGCTCAGCTCCAGCATCCAGCGCTGCTGCGGATCCATCGCCAGCGCCTCGGCGCGCGAGATGCCGAAGAACGCCGGATCGAACGCGAACACGCCGTCCACGTAGCCGGCACGGCGCGCATAGGTGGTGCCGGACGCGCCGGGGTCCGCGTCGAAGTACGGCTCGATGTCGAAGCGCTCGGCGGGCGTGTCGCGCAGCGCCGTGCGCCCCGCCTGCAGCAGCGCCCAGTAGGCGGCGTGCGAACTGGCCTCGCCCGGAAACCGGAAGGCCGAACCGATGATGGCGATGCGCGAGTCGGGCGGCGTCTGCATACGCTCCTCGAGTCAGATGGATGAAGGACAGCCGGGCGCCCGGCGGGCGGGCGCCGGCATCGTCAGCGCGTGATCAGCGACAGATTCGATGGAAGGTTCGGCGGCGCAATGCGGCGGCCGTCGTCGTGATGCCGCGCGTTGACGAGCACGGCCATGTTGCCGGGCGCGTGCTCGTTGCGGCGCATCTTCTGGTGCGCCTCGGGCAGCTGGTCCCAGCCGAACACCTCGGACAGGCACGGATCGATCCGCCCCGCCATCACGAGCCGGTTCGCCTCCGCGGCCTGCTTCAGGTTCGCGAAGTGGCTGCCCTGGATCCGCTTCTGGCGCATCCAGACGTAGCGCGCGTCGCAGGTCAGGTCGTAGCCGCTCGTCGCCGCGCAGAACACCACCATGCCGCCGCGCTTGACCACGAAGCACGACACCGGAAACGTGTTGCGCCCCGGATGCTCGAACACCATATCGACGTCGCGCTTCTCGCCGGCGGCCTGCCAGATCGCCTTGCCGAACGCGCGCACGCCGTCCATGTAGGCGGCATAGCCGGGCGCCGTCATCGCGGGCGGCACGCCCCAGCAGTCGAACTTCGCGCGGTTGATCACGCCGGCCGCGCCGAGCCGCTGCACGAAGGCCGTCTTGGCGTCGTCGGAAATCACGGCGATCGGCTTCGCGCCGACCAGCGCCGCGAGCTGGATCGCCATCGTGCCGAGCCCGCCCGCCGCGCCCCAGATCAGCACCGACTGGCCCGGGCCGAGCGCGTGCGGGCGATGGCCGAACAGCATCCGGTAGGCGGTGGCGAGCGTGAGCGTGTAGCAGGCGCTGGCGGCCCAGCTCAGGTGCTGCGGGCGCGGCAGCAGCTGGGTGGCCTGCACGCGCGAGAACTGCGCGAACGAGCCGTGCGAGGTCTCGTAGCCCCAGATGCGCTGCGTGGCCGAGAGCATCGGGTCGCCGCCGTTGCATTCCTCGTCGTCGCCGTCCACCTGCGAGCAATGCGCGATCACCTCGTCGCCCACCTTCCAGCGCCGCACGTTGCGGCCCACCTTCCAGACGATGCCGGACGCATCGGAGCCGGCGATGTGATACGGCTGCGAATGCAGGTCGAGCACCGAGAACGGCTCGCCGAGCGCGGCCCACACGCCGTTGTAGTTGACCCCGGCGGCCATCACCAGCATCAGCACGTCGTCGTCGCCGATCTCGGGCACCTCGACCACTTCATGCGTGAACGCCTGCTGCGGCTCGCCGTGCCGCTCGCGGCGGATCGTCCACGCATGCATGCGCCGCGGCACGACGCCGAACGGGATCGTCGCGCCGACGTCGAATACGTCCGGCACTAGCGTGGGGACGTCGATCACCTCGTCTATCACCTGATCAGTCATGGGTTCTCCTGGGAGGCACGGTACAGGGGCCGCCGCCGGCATCGGCCGCGGACGCTCGTGATGCGGATGGCGGCCAGCATAAGTCGCATCGACCGGGGGCAAAGTGAACATTTGTCACGTTTTCCAGCGCCGGCGCGCCGTTCAGAAAAGTTCAGATTGCGCGGCTGGCGACATGCCAACATGACGGGCATCGAGGCGGGCGGTGGTCGCTTGCGGAATGGGCGGCAGGCGATTCGGCGTTGGCCTCCTGATCGATCGATGAGGATTCCAGATCGATCTGGCCGTGACGAATGCCGCTCCGTTTCACCCAGCTTCCCGATGTTTCCGACGTACCGACGCCAGCCGGCCACGCAACCCGATACCTGGAGAGTTCCCGTGTCGATCGATCCCCTGTCCGACCACGACCGCAGCTTTTTCGACCTGCTCGAACAGCGCGCCGCGCTCCATCCCGAGCGCACCGCCTACATCGCCGTGGGCGCCGACGGCGCCGAGACCGAGCGGCTCGGCTACGGCGAGCTGCACCGCCGCGTGGAAGCCTATGCGGGCGCGCTGACCGCGCACGGCGTGGGCGGCGAGCGCGCGCTGATGCTGTTCGAGCCGGGGCTCGCGTTCGTCGTGACCTTCCTCGGCTGCCTGCGCGCCGGCGTGGTGGCGATCCCGGCCAACATCGCGAAGCCGGGCCGCACCAGCTGGGACCGGCTGGTGGCGATCGTGCGCGACTCGGGCGCCACCTGCATCCTGACCGAGCAGGCCTCCACCACCAAGCTGGCCGGCTGGTTCGCCACCAACCCGGAGCTGTCGGCACTCGACCTCCTCTGCCTGGAAGACGCGCCGTCGCGCGCCGCCGTCGCGCGCGCGCGGCCGCCCGCGGACACGCCGGCGTTCCTGCAATACACCTCGGGCTCGACCGGCAACCCGAAGGGCACCGTGATCAGTTTCGGCAACCTCGCCGCGAACGCCGCCATCACCGGGCCGGCCACCGGCATCGATCACGACGCGCGCGTGGTGACCTGGCTGCCGCCGTATCACGACCTCGGCCTGATCGGCAACATCCTGCAGACGCTGTGGGCCGGCGCCGAATGCGTGCTGATGCCGCCCGTCTCGTTCGTGCAGAACCCGGCGCGCTGGCTCGAGACCATCGACCGCTATCGCGCCACCGTCAGCATGGCGCCGAACTTCGCCTACGAACTCTGCGTGCGCCGGATCCCGGAGGCGCGCCGCCGCGACTTCGACCTGTCGAGCTGGCGCGTGGCGTTCAACGCGGCCGAGCCGATCCGCGCCAGCGCCATCGCGCGGTTCCGCGACGCCTATCGCGACAGCGGCTTTCGCGCCGCCAGCATGCAGACCGCCTACGGCCTCGCCGAGGCCACGCTGGTGGTGTCGGCCGGCGATCCGGAAGCCGAGCCGGTGACGCTGTCGGTCGATTCGCAGGCGCTCGACCAGGGGCGCATCGCGTATACGGAACTGGCCGAGCGGCAGCGCGAGATCGTCGGCTCGGGCCGCGTGCGCGCGCCGCAGCGCGTGCGCATCGTCGACCCCGAGACCGGCGTGCCGTGCGCGGCCGACACGGTCGGCGAGATCTGGGTGGGCGGCCCGTGCGTCGCGCACGGCTACTGGGCGCGCGAGGAGGAAACGCAGCGCGGCTTCCGCGCCACCACCCACGACGGCGACGGCCCGTTCCTGCGCACCGGCGACCTCGGCGTGATCCTCGACGGCGAGCTGTACGTGACCGGCCGCATCAAGGAAGTGATCATCGTGCGCGGCCGCAAGATCTATCCGCAGGACATCGAGGCGACGGTGCAGCGCGCCAACGACGCGCTGCGGCCGGCCGGCGGCGCCGCGTTCGCGGTCGAGGGCGGCGACGGCGAAGCATTGGTGGTGGTGCAGGAAGTCGAGCGTTCGATGCTGGCCACGGTCGATCGCGAGGCGCTCGTGTCGCTGATCTCGGAGGCGGTGTTCCGCGAGCACGATCTCGCGGTGGCCGAGGTGGTGCTCGTCAAGCCCGAGGTGGTGCCGAAGACCTCGAGCGGCAAGATCCAGCGCGTGCTGTGCCGCCAGCTGCATGCGCGCGGCGAACTCGACCGGATCGTGCAGGGGCGTTCGCCGCGCGCGAATCCGCTCGGCGCCGGCGAAGCCGCCGCGCCGACGGTCGCCACCCCGCGCCGGCCCGACTCGCCCGGCGAACGCTCAGCCGCCGCCGCGCCGCTCACGGCCGAGGCGATCGTCGCGCTCGCCACCGCCTGGCTCGTCGAGCAGGGGCTGAAGGCGCCCACCCACGCGCGGCAGACCTTCGCCGAACTCGGCTGCGATTCGGTGCGCGCCGTCGAACTCGCGCTGCATCTGGAGACGCGGCTCGGCATGCCCGTCGACCAGACCGTGGTCTACGAACACCCGACGCTCGCCGCGCTGGCCGACGCGCTGCACCGGCAACTGGCCGGCGCCGCCACGCAGCCCGCCGCCGCCGAGGCCGTGACCGACAGCGCCGAGCTGCCGGGCTGGTAACGCCGCGTCCCGCTCCCCGGAACCCAATCCAGCCTCCCCTTCATCGAGGATTCGACATGTTACGCACGCTGATTCACGGTCATGCCAAGGGCGTCCACGCCGAGCTGACCGCCCTGCTGAGCCAGCCCGCCTTCCAGCCGCATCACGACGACGCCGACCGCGTCGCCCAGCATCGCCGCACCTACGCGCAGCTCGCCGCGATCAACGACTGGGCCGGCTCGGGCTCTGCCCTGCTGGTCGATCGAGATCGCTTCTTCAGCATGCTGTCGTTCGCGGCCACCATCAATCCGGCGCTGTTCAGCGCGGCGCAATCGCACTATGGCGTCTGCCTCAGTTCGGTGATGATGCTCGGCCGCCCTTCGCCAGCGCTCGACGCGCTGATCGGCGAACTCGACCGGCTCGATTCGGCCGCCACCATCCTGATCACCGAGGTCGGCGTGGCGTGCAGCCATATGAGCGTGGAAACGCACGCCGACTACGATCCGCAGGCCGACGAGTTCGTGCTCAGCACGCCGCACGCGGGCGCCTGCAAGTTCATGGGCAACATCGCGCTGGACGGCGTGGCGAAGACGGCGGTCGTCTACGCGCGGCTGCGCGCGGGCGGCCAGCAGCACGGGCTGTTTCCGTTCGTGGTGCCGGTGCGTGACCGCGAGCGCGTGCATGACGGCATCCACATTCGCGCGCTGCCGGGACCGACTTCGCTCGATCTCGACTACAGCGTCGCCTCGTTCGACCGCGTGCGGGTGCCGCGCACGCACTGGCTGCAGGACAGCGCCACGCTCGATCGCGACGGCAACTTCAGCGATCCGCTCGCGGGCTCGGACCAGCGCCTGGTGCGCTCGCTCGCGATCAGCACCAACGCCTCGACGGCCACCTCGGTGGCGGCGGCGGCCGCCGCGCGCGCCTGCGTCTGGACCGCGCTGCGCTATGCCTCGCAGCGCAAGACCCACGCGCGGCTCGGCACCGGCCGCACGCTGCTGGAATTCCGCAACCAGCAGAGCCTGCTGCTCACGGCGCTGGCCGAGGCCTACGTCGTCAGCGGCTTCGCGCGGCGGCTGGTGGACCAGCAGAGCGCGCAGCGCAAGATGGACGACATCGCCACCGTGCCGTGGGCGGCCGTGAACCGGCTGGCCGCGCTGACCAAGGCGGTGGCCGTGTCGGGCGCGGCCGAGGTGATGCGCCGCTGCCGCAACGCGAGCGGCAGCCACGGTTGCGTCGGCGTCAATCGCTATCACGCCTACGAGGATCTGACCGACGCCTACACCTGGGCCGGTGGCGACAACCAGCTGATCCTGATCGAGATCGGGCGCCAGCTCGCCTCGGCGCCGTGCGAGCTGCCCGACGAACCGAATCCGCCCGAGGCGCTCGACAGCGCCGACGCGATCCGCCGCCTCGCGCGCTTCGAGGAGCGCCGCCAGTACGCGCGCGCCACCGCCGGCCTCACGCCGGCCCAGCTCGGCGACGCGGATTTCTCGTCGACCTGGGAGCCGCGCCTGCCCGCCCTGCTCGATCTGGCGCGCACGCACGGCGCGCGCCTCGCGCTCGAGGCGATGCTCGACCATCCGGCCGACGGCGCCGATCGCGACGCGCTGCTCGCGCTCGCGGCGATCCATGCGCTCGAGCATTTCGGTGGCGCGCTGAATTACGTGACGCGCGACCGGATCGCGTTCGCGGCCTACGACGTGGCGCTGGCGCAGCTCGACCGGCTGCTCGATGCCTTCGAGTTGAACACGGAGATGGTGGCGGCGCCGATCGCGCAGGACGATTACGTGCGTGCGTATGTGGGGGATCTGCCGGTGGGCGGTTGAGGAACGGGACCGGCGACGGCAGGCCGGCGCGCCCGTGCTTGCCGTTCGCCGGGCCGGCAACGGCGATTCGTGCAGCGGCGGGCGCGGCGTGTCCGGTTCGTCGCCATGCCGGATCGCGTCGTGAACGCGGTGCCCGAGACCGGAACGGGCGGTAGCTCGATCGCGGCGCGCGCCCGATCTCGCGCAGTGATTTTCGTTCGATATCCGCGCGACGGTCGTGCTAACATCGGCCATCACGCCGCGCCGTCGCGCGGCTCACGTTGCAGCGCTCGCAAGGCGCCCCCACTCGCGCCGATCCACCATGTACGCAGCCGCCTGGCCTCCCTCGAAAACGCACTGAAACAGCCCGTCACGGCATTGCCATGTCGCGACCCGGCTTTTCGTCCCGGCTCCGCCTCGCGCGCGAGCCGGTGATGCCACACGTCCCCGGCTTTACCACTTTCCGTGTCCGGGCGCGCGTGGCGGCTTTTTCACGAGACCCACATGCGTATCTTCAATACGATGGCGGCACGCGCCATCCCGCTCGTCCCCCGTTCGCTGATCCGTCAAATCTCGCGCCGCTATATCGCCGGCGCCACGCTCGCCGAGCTGATCGACCGCGTGCGGCCGCTGCACGCCGCCGGCTATCGCACCACCATCGACGTGCTCGGCGAAGCGGCTGCCTCGCCGGCCGAGGTCACCGCCACCGCCGCCGAGTATCTGGCGCTGATCGACGCGCTGCACGCGGGCGGCCTGCGCGCCGAGCTGTCGATCAAGCCGTCCGCGTTCGGCCTGCGCTTCGATGCAACGGGCTGCGCGACGCAGGTGCGGACGATCCTCGACGTCGCGGCCGCGCACGGCGTCACGGCCTGCATCGACATGGAGGACACGAGTTGCACGCAGCCCACGCTCGACCTGTTCGCGCAACTGGAGGCGGACGGTTGCGACGTGGGCATCGCGCTGCAGGCCTACCTGAAGCGCAGCGACAGCGACGCCGCGGCGCTCGGGCAGCGCCGCAGCCGCGTGCGGATCTGCAAGGGCATCTATGCCGAGGCGGACGCGCATCTGGTGGCCGGTGCCTCACGCGATCGTGGCGCGATCAACGGGCCGTTCATGCGGCAGGTGACGAACCTGCTGCGGGCCGGATCGTTCGTCGGCATCGCCACGCACGACGAAGCGCTGATCGACGCGCTGGTGGCCTGGATCGATCGCGAGCGAGTCGACGCGAGCCGCTTCGAGTTCCAGATGCTGCTCGGCGTGTGCGAGCCGCTGCGAGAACGGCTGCGAGCGAGCGGCTTCCCGGTGCGCGTGTATGTGCCTTACGGGCAGGACTGGTACGGATACAGCACGCGACGCATCAAGGAGAACCCGCGCATCGCCGGGTATGTGCTGCGCGCCTGGTTGCGCGGCGGGTAAGTAGCGGATGAGCGATCCTCCCCGCCGCACGGCGTCGTGCGGCGGGGAGAATGTTGCCTTCCGTGGCGGATTCACCGGAGGAGATCACGCCCATGCCGGCCGCTCCCGGGCATACGCATCACGGTGATGTCGTCGCCCAGGCGCGCGCGGTCAGCGCGATTGCGCATCCGCCTTGCAACGACCAGGCAAGCGCAGGCGCAACCACGCGATCATGGCGGTCATGGCGGTCATGGCGATCACTGCCGGACCGGCAATCATCGCCCCGCCGCGTTCGCGTAGGTCAGCCGGCTCGGCCGGATTCCCATGCGCACCAGCGACACCAGCAGGCCGAACCCGGCATGGTTCGGATCGATCACCGGCACGTAGGCGCCCAGCGCTTCCGTGAGCATCCGGCTGACGCGGCTCGCGACGTCGACGAAGCCGGTGCAGCCGAGCAGGATCGACTGCGCGCCGTCCTCGCGCACGCAGGCAAGCGCCAGCTCGAACGTGCGCCGCACCAGATCGTCGTCGTCCTCCAGCTTCGCGACCGGGCAGTCCACCACGCGGATCGACGCGAACGCGTCGTGCAGCCCGTAGGTGTGCGTGTGCTCGCGCTGCATCGCCACCGTGCTGGGCAGGATCGTCAGGATCGAGAACCGCTGGCTGACCGCCAGCGCCGAGAACGCCGAGGTCGGGAAGCCGCCGATGATCGGAATGTCGATCACCTCGCGCGCGGCCTCCACGCCGCACATGTCGAAGTCGGTCAGCCAGATGCCGTCGAAGCCGTCCTGTTCGATCTGCCGGGCCAGCCGGACGACGGGCATGCCGTTTTCGAGCCAGTCGGTGCGGTTCTGGATCGACGGCTGGCCTTCGGTGATGTTGCGCACCTCGACTTCCACGTCGGCGGGAATCACCGGCGCCACGGAGCGCAGGATCATTTCGTTATACTGAGTGGTGGCCACCGGCACCAGAACGCAGATACGGAGCTTGTGGGTCATGGCTTCAGCCCTCCGAGGTTTCGAGCAAACGGTTCAACGGCACATACGGGCCGTAATAGCCCATCGATTTCAGCAGATCGAGAAAGCTGTCCAGGATGACGCCGCCCGGCTCGACCAGCGGCTCGGCCGCCTCCCACGCGAGCAGCGTGACGGTGCAGCCACCGAGTGCCGGATTCAGCTTGCCTTCGGCGTCGATCAGATCGCCGTTCGTGTATACGGCTTGTTCGGCTTCGGCTCCCTCCACGAAATACGCGACGCTGTCAGGCGCGATCATGATCGGGCGGCTGCGCGCGCTGTCCCACACCAGCAGCGATTCGTTCTGGTACAGCACCGTGTACTCGCGCGCTCCGGCGCCGATCCGGACCACGCCGACGTCGAAGCCGCCGGCCGTGCGGATCGATGCTGAGACGAAGCGGCCCGGCTCCGTGATTGCCCGCATCGCGAGGCCGTGCCGGCCGGCCGCGAAACGGATCGCGTCGGCGGGCGTGGCCACCTCGCCGTTACCGAGCGCGCGGCCGAACGACAGCGCGAGCGACAGCGTCCCGCGAATCGGGATCGCGCGATCGAACCGCGAGGCGTCCATGGCCCACATCGCCAGTCCGCCGAACTGGCCGAAATTGCGTTCGGTCACGACCGGCCGCATCATCTTTTCGGCGATCGCGGCGATGTCTTCCATCCCGGCGCCGTTCGCGTCCTCCGGCAGCGCGACGTTCAGTTCGACCGACAGGCCGTTTTGCGCGACCAGGTAGGCCGGGCGCGGATTCACACCGGCCGCCGCGAACGTCAGCATCGGCAGCGACGGCACGGCGCGTGCGGCGCCGTCGGCATCGAGCACGCTCAGGCCGAGCATGGCGGCCACGAGGCAGGCCACCACGAAGCCGAGCGCGCCCATTTCAGGCGGCACAATATAGGCGAGCTTGCGGCCCTGCTCCGCGAGGCGGGCCTGGATGCCGCGCACGGCCTCGACCGGGCCGACCGGATATTCGGCGCGGTTGATCGGCTCCGGCGCGCCGAGATAGGCGACCATCACTGCTTCCCCGGCAGCTTCGGCGATCGCTTCCTCGACGCTGATCACGCGCACCGTGTCGACGGGGTAATAGCCGCCCTTGACGAAACGCGACGCGAGGTTGCGCGCCGACTGCACGGTGCCGCCCCCTCCGCACCCGAACAAGGCTCCGCCCAGGGCCAGGGCTTCCAGGTCCTGCTTATGCAATTCGAACGACATGGTTGATATTCCTGAAGATTGCGCGGCCAGTGCGCCACGCGATGAAGATGGATCGAATGGTGAGAGCGCGGCGCTCACGCGTTCGACAGCGCCGGCCGGGCCAGCACCACGAGTTCCGTGTGCTTGAGCCTGTCGAAGTCCTGCCGCAGCGCCTTGAAGTCCATGTTCTGCGCGACCAGCGAGGCCGAGGCGTCGAACACCTGCGCGCTGTAGATGGAGACGTCGCCCTTCGCGATGCGCCAGTCGATCTGGTATTCACTGGCGAGTTCGGGTGCCACGAGATCCTCGACCACGCCGTCCTTGCGCGGGAAATACGTCCAGAACACATGGCCGCCGCGATCGACCGGAGTCTCGAACGGCAGGCCCGCCTGGATCAGGAAGTCGTAGTCGACGTAGTTCACGCCGCGCGCGAGTTCGTGCGAGCGGCAGATCAGGCCGCCCGGCGGCCGGGCCGCCACTTCGAGGAACACGGCCTCGTTGCGCGACCAGAAGATCTCCATGTGCGCGCAGAGATTGGTCGCGCCGAGCGCCTTCAGTGCCGACACCGCCATCTCGATCATCGGCGCGTGGACCGGCTCCGAATCGGGCAGCGTGATGCTGCCCATCATCTTGCCGTCGGCATAGGTGTCGATCGGGAACGCGTATTCGTTCACCGCGTTGAAGACGGGCTCGCCGTCCAGCACCAGCGAATCGACGTGATAGAGATCGCCGGCGATGAACTCCTCGACCTCGAGTTCGCAGTCGAAGGTTCTGCCCGCGCAATAGGCTTGCAGGTCCGCCTCGCCCTCGATGATCCTGAAGCCGATGCTGCCGGCCGCGTCGACGGGCTTGACGACGAACGGCAGCCCGAGCCGCTCGGCCAGCGTCGCAAACGGCAGCGCCCCGGCCATGAACGCGTCGGCGTCGAAATGCAGGAACTTCGGCACGCGAATCCCGTGTCGCGCGAGCACGTCCTTCATCACGCGCTTGTCGCGAAAGCGCAGCAGCTCGCGATCGTCCGGCCCGGGGATGCCGAGTTCACGCCGGATGCGCCCGGTCGCGTCGATGTTCAGCTCGTCGCAACAGACCAGCGCGATGGCGCGGTCCGGATGCGCAGCGAGTTCACGATCGATCACCTCGCGAATTTCGGCATCGCTGAACACCGGCCAGAACGCCAGGCGCTGTTCGGAACGGGTTTCGTACTGCTGATCGAGATGCGGGCGGATGCCCGGCGGGATCCGCTCGACCAGCGTGGCATCGACGATCGCGACGAGCCGCAGGTCGTGTTCGCGCTTGATCGTTTCGAGGAAGGCCGGTGAGAAGTGCTCGGCGAATCGCAGGGCCACGAAAATGACAGTTTTCTTTTCCATACATCGGGTTCCACTTTGGAAGTTGACAAAGTGGCCGATGCGCCCGGGCTTCGACGCCCCGGTGCCGGCATTTCACCGGCCGGCCCGCGTGTGCCGGGCGCCGGGCGCGTTCAGCCGCGGCGATGGTAATCGAACGATATGGCGTGGCATGACGGGAAAACCGCGTGATTCGCGGCTCGTATCGGGCGATGGGGGGATGCACTGACCGGTCTTTATCGGCTTGATTCGGGGTGCGCTCGACGGGGTTGGGCGGTATGGGTCGGTTGGCTCCGTCGAGCGTTTTGCACTGATGCACTGGTGCCGCTCGTGCATCGAGGCGCGCGATGCCGCCGCCCTGCAGCGCACTGTTCGTTTTCATTCAGCCGTTGAGACGAAACAGTGGCTTTGCCGACGCCGCACGCGGCCTCAGTATTCGTCACGCCGTCCGCGCCGCGCGACACCGCTCTGGCCGCCTGCTGTTTGCGCTCAACGAACCCGGCATGCTCGCGGTGAAAACAGCCGACGAGCGGTATGATCTCTGGCGCCTGAACCGGATGTGACGGCGTGAGGGCGTTCGACATGGCGGCAGCGCGTCGTCCGGCGCACGCCCTGCCGTCGGCTACTCGAAAGGAACACCGTGCCGGACCGAAAACCCGTTGCCAGCGCCGGCGCGAACGCCGCCGGCGCCCTGCCCGCCGCCGTCCCCACCGCGATGTCCGCCTCGTCGCGGCGGGCCATGTTCGCGATCCTGATGGCGGTCGGCCTGTCGATCCTCGACACCGCGCTGGCCAACGTCGCGCTGCCCGTGATCGCGGCCGACCTGCATACCTCGCCGGCCGCCTCGGTCTGGATCGTCAACGCCTACCAGCTCGCGATGGTGGCCACGCTGATGCCGTTCGCGGCGCTCGGCGCGATCATCGGCCACCGGCGCGTCTACCTGCTGGGCCTCGCCACCTTCGTGCTCGCCTCGCTGGCCTGCGCGCTGTCCGATTCGCTCGCCACGCTCACGGCCGCGCGCGTGCTGCAGGGGCTGGGCGGCAGCGCGGTGATGAGCGTCAACACCGCGCTGATCCGCATCATCTATCCGCCCAACCGGCTCGGCCGCGGCATGGGGATCAACACGCTGATCGTGGGCGTGGCCTACGCGGTCGGCCCCACGGTGGCCTCGCTGATCCTGTCGATGGCGTCGTGGCCCTGGCTGTTCGCGATCAACGTGCCGCTCGGCGGGCTCGCGCTGCTGGTGGCGTGGCCGGCGCTGCCCGACTCGATCCGCACCGGCCACCGCTTCGATCCGCTCGCGGCCGGCCTGAACGTGGTGACCTTCGCGGCGCTGATCTACGCGCTGGGCGAGGCCACGCAGCGCGGCCCGGCCGCCTGGACGATCGCCACCGCGCTCGTCGCGCTGCTCGCGGGCTGGCTGCTGGTGCGCCGCGAGGCCGGGCATCCGGCGCCGATGCTGCCCGTCGACCTGTTCCGCAACCGCTCGTTCGCGCTGGCCGCCACGGTGTCGTCGTCGGCCTACGCGGCGCAGGGGCTCGCGTTCGTCTCGCTGCCGTTCTATCTGGAGGCCGTGCAGCATCTGAGCCAGGTGCAGACGGGTTTCATCCTCACGCCGTGGCCCGTGTTCGTGGCGCTGGCCGCGCCGATCGCCGGACGCCTGTCGGACCGCTATCAGCCCGGCATGCTGAGCGGCCTCGGGCTCGCGGCGCTGGCGCTCGGGCTAGCCTCGTCGGCGCTGCTGCCGGCCAACCCGGGCGCGTTCGACATCGGCATCCGCATGGCGCTGTGCGGCGCGGGCTTCGGCTTCTTCCAGTCGCCGAACCTGAAATCGATGATCTCGAGCGCGCCGCCCGAACGCAGCGGCGGCGCCAGCGCGATCATCGCCACCTCGCGGCTGATCGGCCAGGCCACCGGCGCGGCGCTGGTGGCGCTCTGCTTCGGCCTGTTCTCGCATCACGGCTCGACCGTCGCGCTGACGCTCGGCGCGAGCTTCGCGGCCCTCGCCTCGCTGCTCAGCTGGCTGCGGCTGGCGGTCTGAGGCGGTCTGGGTTCGGGCCTGCCTGATGGTCTGCCTCGGGGGCCGCTGCGTGGCCTGATTCCCGGTCCGATCCTGAGCGCGCCGGCCCGTGGCCGGCGCGCGGCCGATCCTGGAATCCTACGCGGTTCGCCAGTCCCCGCCGTCCGCGCTGCCGGTCAGGACGATCACATCGTCATCCGAATGCCGCAGGATGTGCCGGATGCTGGCGATCCAGGTATGCGACTCGCTCACCGGATAGGACGCGCGCACGGTCAGTTGCGAGTCGACCGGCACGGTATCGATGGCGAATCGCTTCGTCTCGTCCGCCTCGACCGGGCCCTCGGCCAGCGGGCCAAACGGACTGTAGATCGCAATCAGTACAGCCTTGTCGGTTCTGTTTTCAATCAGGATGCTGGACATGTTCGCTCCGCATTCATGCCTGGGTTCCGATTCGACGCGCGCCTGTCGCGCGCGGCCAATGGCGGGCCGGGCGGCGCCTTCGATCGAGACAAAGGCGCCGCCCGCCGCATCGCGCGAGCCCGTGTGGGTCTCAGGGCGTTTGCCAGTAGCCGCCTTCCGGTCCGCCGATCAGGTTGATCGAGTCGAAATCGAGGTGGCGCAGCGTCTGCCGGGTCGTGGTGGCCCAGGTGTGGGGCTCCAGCACCGGATATTCGGCGAGCAGCTTGTAAGTGGAGCCGACTGCCCAGGCTCCCTTGTTGAACGTATAGGTCTCGCCCGACTTGACCGGACCATAGCTGATGATGCTGCCGAACGGTTCGTAGATCGTGATCCACACTTCCTTGTCGGTTTTATTGGTAACTGCATAGCCAGCCATCTTTGCTCTCCTGGTTAAACCAACTCTTTCGCTATCAACCCCGTGCGCCACATTGACGGTGTATGGCGCGTGTTATCTACTTGTCAACTTGCCTGGCGGCGCGAACCTGCACGGGAGGATTGCAATGGCTCGGAACCGCTCAGGCAGATGACGCGGTCGAGTATAGGCAGCCGACTTTGGCCGGATTGATCGAGCGTCTCAGTTTTAAAAAAATAACGGCCTTTGTTTGCGGGGTGACCAGCTTGACCATCAATCTTCCGGCCGGAGAGCCGATTTCACCGGGATGCCTGCATGCCCATTTCAGCACGCAGGCGCAGACGCGTCCGCAACAGCTGCTCGCGTGGCGAAGCCGGCTCGACCATCTGCTCGACGTCCCGGTCTCACGCGCCCAACTGGCCAACGGCTTTCGCGGCACCATCGACCTGTATCAGGCGGCGGACCTGAGACTCACGGACAGCCACACCGATCCGGTATCGCAGACGCGGTCGCCGGCGCGGATCTCCACCGATGCGGTGCGCGACCATGTTTTCCATATCGTCCTGGAAGGCTGCGTGGAGACGACCACCGGGCTCCATCCGAAGCGCACCTCGCGGCAGTCCGAGCCCGGCATCCTGGCGCTGGACCTGAACCAGCCGATGCGGATGGAGCGCACCGCCTGCCGCGTGCTGGCGCTGTTCGTGCCGCGCGCGCTGCTGCATTCGGTGATGCCGGAGCCCGAGTCGATGCATGGGAAGGTGATCGAATACCGATCGCCGCGCGCGCGCCTGATATCGTCGACGCTCGCCAACCTGCGTCGCGACCTGCCCCGGATGGGCGCGGGCGAGGCCCGTGAGGCGATGCGCGTTTGCGCGCTGCTGATCGCCGCGGCCTTCGGCCGGGAGGCCGGCCTGACGGGTACGGCGCGCATGGCGGCGCGCGCCGCCGTGTTCAGCGCGATACGCCGTCATATCGCGGCCAACCTGCACGAAACGGATCTCTCTCCCGATAGCGTGCAGCAGGCGTCGCAACTGTCTCGCGCCACGCTGTATCGCCTGTTCGAGAACGAAGGGGGACTGGCGACCTACATTCGCAATTGCAGGCTGCGCGAAGCGGCCGATCAGTTGCGCCAGTCACCGCACAAGGCGGTTGTCGACATTGCGTTTGAATTGGGCTTTGGCAGCGCGTCGGACTTCAACCATGCGTTTCGCCGCGCTTATGACATGGCACCGCGGGATTTCCGGTGGTTTGCGCCGCCGCCCGACAGGCCGGCGGGAGCCGGGGAGGCACAGGCGGAATAGGTTCGAAGCGGCGGTTCGAAGCGGCGCCTGGCCTCGCCAGGCGCGCGGATCATGGAGCCGGTTTCGTGATGCGGATTGCGGAGTTCAAGCGCGAATATTCCAGAACGGATCCCCGCGAGATGCCGTTGTCGAATCACGCGGGACGGACCTGACCGATCGGCGCGCCGAACAACCGACCGCTCACACCGCCCGCTTGCTGCGCCGGAACTGGTCGAACAGCACGGCCAGCAGCAGGATGCCGCCGCGGATCAGGTACTGGTAGAAGGTCGGCACGTTCACGAGGCTCATGGCGTCCTGCACGGCGCCCATGATCAGCACGCCCACCAGCACGCCGGCGATGGTGGCCACGCCGCCCGTCAGCGACACGCCGCCGAGCACGCAGGCGGAGATCACGCCCAGTTCGAGCCCGACCGAGGTCTTCGGGTCGCCCAGGCTCATGCGCGAGGCCAGCATCACGCCGGCGAAGCCGGTCACGAGCCCCTGCAGCACGAACACGATGATCTTGATGCGCGTGACCGACAGCCCCGCGAGCAGCGCCGCCTCGCTGTTGCCGCCCACGGCCAGCACGTTCTTGCCGAACACGGTCTTCTTGAGCAGGAAGCCGAACACCACGAAGCCGACGATGTTGCTCCAGATCGGGAACGAGATGCCGAGGAACGAGCCGCTGCCGAGATCGAAGAAGCGTTCCTCGGAGATCATCACCGCGTCGCCGTTCGAGGTCAGGAAAGCGAGCCCGCGCACCGCCTCCATCATGGCCAGCGTGGCGATCAGCGAGTTGATGCGGAACCGCGCGATCAGCACGCCGTTCACGAGGCCCACGGCGCCGCCGGCCAGCACCCCGGCCGCCACGCCGAGCAGCACGCTGTGCGAGGCGGTGATCACGGTGGAGGCCACCACGCCCGAGAACGCGACGATCGAGGCCACCGACAGGTCCACCTCGCCGAGCGCGAGCACGAACATCATGGTCACGGCGATCGAGCCGATCAGCGTGACCGACAGCAGCAGGCCCTGGATGTTGCGGGTCGTGAGGAAGTCGGGCACGGTCGCCGAGAGCACGGCGAACAGCACCACGAACACCACCACGATGCCCGACTTGTTGATCATCTCCCACGCCCGCGCACGCGAGGGCGTGATCGGCGCGGCGGCTTCGTTGGCGGTGGGCGTACCCTTTGGCTGCATGGCTTGGTTCATGTCCGGTCCATCGTTTCGAAACGGCGCGCCGCAAGCATCGCGGGTGCGCCGCAGTGGTTGGCTCAGCGCGGCAGCGCGAGCTTGATCAGTTCGTCGGGCGAGGCCTCGGCCTTCGGCACGTTGCCGACGATGCGCCCCTCGCGCATCACCACGATGCGGTCGGCCACGCCGATCACCTCGGCGAGATCGCTCGACACCATCACCACCGCACGCCCGGCCTCGGCCAGGTCGTACAGCAGGTGGTAGATCTCGGCGCGCGCCCCCACGTCGATGCCGCGCGTGGGCTCGTCCATCAGGAACACCTCGATGCGCTCGGCCAGCCAGCGCGACAGGATCACCTTCTGCTGGTTGCCGCCCGAGAGCGTGCCGATCGCGGTGTCGCCGTTGCGCGTCTTGATCGCGAGCTTGCGGATGTACTCCTGCGCGAGTTCGCGCTCGCGCTTCTCGTCGAGCAGGAAACGCGCGGGGCTGAAATGGCGCCGCGCGCTGATGTTGAGGTTGTCGGCCACCGACGCGATCGCGACGATGCCCTCCTGCTTGCGGTCCTCGGGGCACAGCGCGATGCCGGCGCGCACCGCGTCGCGCGGGCTCGCGAAGTTCACGCGCCGCCCGCCCAGCTCGACGTGCCCCGCGCTCGCGCGCACCGCGCCGTAGATCAGCTTCATCAGCTCGGAGCGGCCCGCGCCCACCAGCCCGAAGAAGCCGACGATCTCGCCGCGCCGCGCCGTGAACGACACCGGCTCGGCAAGGCCCGGCCCCATCAGTTCCTTCGCCTCGAGCAGCACCTCGCCCGCCGCGCGCGGCCGGTAGCCGTACACGTCGGCGATCGAGCGCCCCACCATCGCCGCGATCAGGCGGTTGCGGTCGAGGTCGGCCACCGACTCGAAGGTCTCGATGCGGCGGCCGTCGCGGAACACGGTGACGCGGTCGCACAGCGCATCGACTTCGTCCATGCGGTGCGTGACGTAGATAATCGCGCGCCCGTCGGCACGCAGCGCGTCGATGATGCGAAACAGGTTCTTGGTCTCGCGCGCCGACAGCGAACTGGTGGGCTCGTCGAACGCGATCACGCGTGCGTCGCGCATCAGCGCCTTGCCGATCTCGATCATCTGGCGCTGGCCGATCGAGAGATCCTTCACCGGCGTGCGCGGATCGATGCGCTCGCCGAGCCGCTCCAGCTCGTCGGTGGCGCGCTTGACGAGCCCGCGCTCGTCGAGCACGCCGAGGCGGTTCGGCAGCTGCCCGAGCATCAGGTTTTCCGCCACCGTCAGCTCGGGCACGAGATGCAGCTCCTGGTAGATGATCGCGATGCCGGCATCGATCGCCGCGCGCGTGGTGGCGAAGCGGCGCTCGACACCGGCCAGCCGCAGCGTGCCTTCCTGCGGCTGGTTCAGGCCCGACAGCACCTTCAGCAGCGTCGACTTGCCGGCGCCGTTCTCGCCCATCAGGCCGTGTACCTCGCCCGCGCGCACCGCGAGCGAGACCTGATCGAGCGCGCGCACGCCCGGAAAGCTGACGGTGATGCCGTCGAGTTCCAGGTAGGCGCGCGCGGCGTCGCCGCCTGCCGGCGCCGCGCCCGCATCCATCATGAGTTGATCAGTCATTGCATCCCGCCCTGTCGGTCGCCTCGTTGCGTCATCCTCAGATCCCGAGTTCGGCGCGCACCGCCTGCCAGTTCTCGCGCGTCATCAGCTTGCCGGTGGTCTGCGTGTCGGCCGGCGGCTGCTTGCCGGTGCGGATCCAGTCGATCAGGTTCTGCGCGCTGTCCTTGCCGTGGTTGGTCGAGCTGACGGCGATCGTGCCGTAGAAGCCGGTCGGCTGCTTCTTCTGGAACTCGGCGAACGCCTCGCCGGCACCGTTGATGCCCACCCCGATCACGTCGGCGCTCGCCACGTGCAGCTGCTCGGTGGCGCGCACGGCGCCCAGCACCGATTCCTCGTTCAACGCGAAGATCACCCACTTGTGGATATTCGGATGCTGCGCGAGCACCGGCGAGGCCGCGTTGAAGCCGCCTTCGTCGTCGGTGGTCTTCTGCGGCGCGTCGAAGATGTTTTGCTTGAGGAAGCCGCCGGCCAGCAGCGACTGGGTCGCGCCGTCGGTACGCAGCTTGGCGGTGGGCAGCTCGTAGTCGGTGATGCGCAGCGCGCCGACTTCTTCCGGCTTCCAGCCGCGCTTCTTGATCTCGTCGCTGATCGCCTGGCCGACCTGGTTGCCGATCTTGAAGGCGGACATGCCGAGGTGCGGGACGTTCGGCAGCGGCTTGCCGGCCGAGTCGACGAGCTGGTCGTCCACCGTCACGAACTTCATGTTGTACTGCTTGGCGCGGCGCTCGATGGCCGGCCCGAGGCGCACGTCGGGCGCGCAGATCACGAAGCCCTTGGCGCCTTGCGCGCCGAGGTTGTCGATCGCGGCCAGCACCTTCTCGCCGTCGGGCGTGCCGATGTTGACGACCGAGAAGTTCTCCTTCTGGCCGAGCGCGGTGGCCGCCTTCTGCTCGTTGATGAACCAGGCCTGCTCGGGCATCTTGACCAGGAAGCCGATCTTCACGGGGGCGTCGGCGCTGGCCGTGGCGGCGAAGCCGAGCGGCGCGGCGCACAGGGCCGCGAGCAGGACGCGCAGGGTCAGACGGCGGGTGTTGCGAATCATGTTTCTGTCTCCTCGGTTATGGTGATGGTCGGGGCGCGGCCGTTCAGTGACCGAACGGCTCGACCTCGACGTGCTTGCCCAACATGAATGCGTCGGCCACGAGCCGCAGCGGGCTCACGTCGACGTCGTCGGTGCCATGGCCGATCAGCCAGTGGAACCGCTCGTAGAGCGACGCGTATTCGCGCTCGGCATCGAGCGCGATCGCCTCGCCCGCGATCGTCAGGCGCTTGCCGCCCTCGGCGATCGACAGCCGCCCGTCGGCGGTGTCGACGTCGATCTCCCATTGCTCGACCGGGCCGTGGCGCCAGTCGAATTCGGCGCGCACCGGCGCGCCGGCCGCGTCCACGCAGTCGAGTTCGGCCGCGATCGGCGTCGCGCAGTCGGCCGGCACGTGCAGCGTGGCCGCGCGCAGCAGCACCGGGTTCGGCAGGATCCGCGTGACGATCGACAGCGCGTTGATGCCCGGATCGAACACGCCGAGGCCGCCCGCTTCCCAGATCCATTGCTGGCCCGGATGCCAGCGCCGCACGTCTTCCTTCCAGCGCACCCGCACCTCGCGTACCTCGCGCTCGGCGAGCCACGCGCGCGCCGGCTCCACCGCGCTCGCATGACGCGAGTGCCAGGTGGCGAACAGCGTGCGGTTGTGCTGGCGCGCCAGCGCGCGCAGCGCCTCGACTTCGCTCACGCCGGCGCCGGGCGGCTTTTCGAGCATCACGTGCTTGCCGGCCAGCAGCGCGGCGCGCGCCTGCTCGTAGCGGACCTGCGGCGGAGTGCAGAGCGAGACGGCGTCGAGGCCCGGCTCGGCGGCCAGCAGCGCCGCGATGTCGGGATAGTTGCGCACCGCATCGACCTGCGCGTTGCGGCTCGCGGCGGCCACGAGTTCGAAGCCGCGGTTGGCGGCGATGGCAGGCAGATGCTGGTCGCGCGCGATCTTGCCGACGCCGGCGATGCCGAGGGTATAGGTGGTCGTATTGATGGTCATGGTCCTGTGGATGTCACTTGCCCCAGCGCAGCACGAGCGGATCGAGCCGGCGCGCGATCGCGATCAGCTCGGCGCGCGTGTCCGGATGCATGGCCGGCAGCGGATGGCGCGGCAGCTCGCAGTCGATCACGCCGCCCTCCTTCATCAGCGCCTTGCAGGCCAGCAGGCCGGCCTGGCGGTTCTCGTGGTTGATCAGCGGCAGCCATTGCTGGTACAGCGCGTAGGCATCGTCGGCGCGGCCCTCGCGATGCGCCTCGAGGATCGGACGGATGCCGTCCGGATAGCCGCCGCCCGTCATCGCGCCGGTGGCGCCCGCGTTCAGGTCGGCCAGCAGCGTGATCGCCTCCTCGCCGTCCCACGGCCCTTCCACGGCGTCGCCGGCCAGCCGGATCAGCTCGCGCAGCTTGTTGGCTGCGCCCGGCGTCTCGATCTTGAAGTAGGCCACCTGCTCGACCTCGCGCGCCAGCTTCGCGAGGAACGGCGCGGACAGCACCGTGCCGCTCGCCGGCGCATCCTGGATCATGATCGGAATGTCGATCGCGTCCGACACGCGCGCGTAGAACGCGTGGATCGCCGGCTCCGGCACGCGGAACGTCGCGCCGTGATACGGCGGCATGATCATCACCATCGCCGCACCCTGCTCCTGCGCGCGCCGGCTGCGCGCCGCGCAGATGCCGGTGCCGTAGTGGGTGGTGGTGACGATCACCGGCACGCGGCCCGCCACGTGTTCGAGCACGGTGCGCGTGATCAGCTCGCGCTCGTCGTCGGCGAGCGAGAACTGCTCCGAGAAGTTCGCGAGGATGCAGAGGCCGTCCGAGCCCGCGTCGATCATGAAATCGACGGCGCGCTTCTGGCTCGCCAGATCCAGTTCGCCGGTCTCGGTGAAGGTGGTCGGCACGACGGGGAAAACGCCGCGATAACGCGGGGAGCGACTCGTATTCATGGTGTCCTTCGGTCCTGCTTCGATAAACGGATCATGCGGGCGGCGTCACGGCTGGTCACGATGGGTCACGACTGGCGCGCCAGCGTGCCGTCGCGTTCGTCGCGCGGCCGGGCCAGCGCGGCGCGCACGACGAACGTCATCAGCACCGCGAACAGCAGCGTCGCCGCGAGGAAATAGAGGCCGGCCGCGAGGCTGCCGGTGGCGTCCTTGATCACGCCGACGCCGTAGGGGCCGAAATAGCCGCCCAGGTTCGCCAGCGAGTTGATCGTCGCGATCCCCACGGCCGCGCTCGGCCCGCTCAGGAATTCACCGGGCAGCGCCCACACCACGGTCTGGATCGAGTAGAGCGAGAACGCGGTCAGGCTCAGCAGCAGCAATTGCAGCGCCGGCGCATGGACCCACGCGCTCGCGGCCAGCGTCAGGCCGCCCGCGGTGGTCACCACCACGATGTGGCCGTAGCGCTCGCGGCGGCGGTCCGAATGGCGCGGCACGATCAGCAGGCCCGCCACCGCGAACAGGTACGGAATGGCCGACAGCCAGCCCGCCGTCGCGTCGCCCACGCCGAAGCCCTTGATGATGGTGGGCAGCCACAGCGACAGCCCGTAGATGCTGATCGGGAACGGCAGGTACAGCGCCGCAAGCAGCAGCACGCGGCGGTCCTTCAGCGCGCTCAGTGCGCTGCGATGCGGGTCCAGCGCGTGGCTGCGCTGGTCGGCGGCCAGCTCGCGCTCGATCCAGCGGCGCTCGTGATCGCCGAGCCAGCGCGCCTGGGCCGGCGACTCCGGCAGCACGCGCAGCGTCGGCACGCTCAGCAGCACCGCCGGCAGCCCGGTGGCGATGAACAGCAGCTGCCAGTTGGCGAGGCCGAACAGGCCGTGCGTCTCCAGCAGCGCGCCGGCCAGCGGCCCCGTGACGATCCCGGCCACCGGCTGCGCGAGCACCAGCAGGCCGATCACGCCGGCGCGATGGCGCATCGGAAACCACTGCGTGAGGAAATAGAGGATGCCGGGGAACAGGCCCGCCTCGGCCGCGCCGAGCAGGAAGCGCAGCGCGTAGAAGCTGTGCGGGCCGCTGACCCAGGCCATCGCCATCGTGATCAAGCCCCACGTGAACAGGATGCGCGCGAACCAGACGCGCGCGCCGTAGCGCGACAGCGCCAGGTTGCTCGGCACCTCGCAGAGGAAGTAGCCGACGAAGAACAGCCCCGCGCCGAGCCCGTAGGCGGCATCGCTCAAGCCCACGGCCGCGTTCATGTGCAGCTTCGCGAAGCCCACCACGGTGCGATCGACGTAGGCCACCACGTAGATCAGCGCGAGGAACGGCACCAGCCGCCGCGAGATGTGGCCGACGATCTGCCGCTCCTGCGCGCTGTCGGTGGCGCCGGCGCGCCCGTCCTGCGAATTCGTCATCGTGTCTCCTTGAACCTTGTCGGCGGTCCGCGTCGCGCGCGGCGCTCGTTGGACACCGTTGGCGGGGCCCGCTCCGGCGATCGGCGGCACTTGCCGATCGGTCCCGGCGTGCGGCCGGTGTCGCGGCGCCGCCGTCATGCATCCCGGCAGCGGCATCGGCCGCGGCGTGCGTCCGTCAGTGCGAGTGACGCGGCACCTCCGCGCCGCGCATGCCGACCAGGAAGTCGAGGTCGCAACCCTCGTCGGCTTGCAGCACGTGATCGACGTAGAGCCGGGCGTAACCGCCGCGGCCCGCCTGCTCGGCCACGCCCGGCGCGGCGGCCGGGTCGATGTCGCCGAGGCGTCGCGCCAGTTCCTCGTCGCTGATGTCCAGGTGCAGCCGCCCCGCCGCGCAATCGAGTTCGATCCAGTCGCCGTTGCGCACCGCCGCGAGCGGGCCGCCCGCCGCCGCTTCCGGCGCGACGTGCAGCACCACCGTGCCGTAGGCCGTGCCGCTCATGCGCGCATCCGAGATCCGCACCATGTCCTTCACGCCCTGGCGCAGCAGCTTCGGCGGCAGGCCCATGTTGCCGACCTCGGCCATGCCGGGGTAGCCGCGCGGGCCGCAGTTCTTCATCACCAGGATCGAATCCTTGTCGACGTCCAGCGACTCGTCGCCGATGGTCGCCTTGTAGTGATCGAAGTTCTCGAACACCACCGCGCGGCCGCGATGCTTGAGCAGCTCCGGCGTGGCGGCCGACGGCTTCAGCACCGCGCCGCGCGGCGCGAGGTTGCCGCGCAGGATGCAGATGCCGCCGTCGGCGATCAGCGGCCGGTCGAGCGGACGGATCACTTCCTCGTCGTAGTTCGGCGCCTCGCGAACGTTGTCCCAGATCGATTTGCCGTTCACCGTCAGCGCGTCCGGATGCGGCAGCAGGTTCGCCTCGCCGAGCCGGCGCAGCACCGCTGGCAGGCCGCCCGCGTAGTAGAACTCTTCCATCAGGAAGCGGCCCGACGGCTGCAGGTCCACCAGCGTCGGCGTATCGCGGCCGATGCGCATCCAGTCTTCCAGCTCCAGCGGCACGCCGATGCGGCCCGCGATCGCCTTCAGGTGGATCACCGCGTTGGTCGAACCGCCGATCGCCGCGTTGGTGCGGATTGCGTTTTCGAACGCGGCGCGCGTGAGGATCTTCGAGAGCTTCAGGTCTTCCAGCGCCATCTGCACGATGCGGCTGCCCGACAGATGCGCAAGCACGTAGCGGCGCGCGTCCACGGCCGGAATCGCCGCGTTGTGCGGCAGCGCCACGCCGAGCGATTCGGCCATGCAGGCCATCGTCGAGGCCGTGCCCATCGTATTGCAGGTGCCGGCCGAGCGCGACATGCCCGCTTCCGCCGACAGGAAATGATGCAGGTCGATCTCGCCGGCCTTCAGCGATTCGTGCAGGCGCCAGACCGCCGTGCCCGAGCCGATGTCCTTGCCCTCGAGCTTGCCGTTCAGCATCGGGCCGCCGCTCACCAGGATCGCAGGCACGTCGCAGCTGGCCGCGCCCATCAGCAGCGCCGGCGTGGTCTTGTCGCAACCGGCCAGCAGCACTACCGCGTCCACCGGGTTGCCGCGGATCGCCTCTTCCACGTCCATGCTCGCCAGGTTGCGCGTGAGCATCGCCGTCGGGCGCAGGTTCGATTCGCCGTTCGAGAACACCGGGAACTCGACCGGGAAGCCGCCCGCCTCGTACACGCCGCGCTTGACGTGCTCGGCGAGCTTGCGGAAATGCGCGTTGCAGGGCGTCAGTTCCGACCACGTATTGCAGATGCCGATGATCGGCCTGCCGTCGAATTCATGATCGGGAATACCCTGATTCTTCATCCAGCTTCGATACATGAAGCCGTTTTTGTCCGTGGTGCCGAACCATTGTTGGGACCGCAGCTTCGGTTTGCTTGCCGACATCGTTCGCCTTGGGGTGGCCAGATTTGCGTGCAGTCTATTAACAAAGTTGATAACGTACTAATGAAAAGTTGGACGTCTCACATATCGATCTCCGTATCGGTGCAAACACCTAATTCCATGCTTGATTCGAACCCCTGGTACATCCGCACGCGCCTGAAGACACGGCAGCTGCTGCTCGTGGTGGCGCTTGCCGAGGAAGGCAACATCCACCGCGCGGCGGCGGCGCTGAACATGACGCAGCCGGCCGCCTCGAAACTGTTGCGCGAACTGGAGGAGATGCTCGGGACCGTGTTGTTCGAGCGCATGCCGCGCGGCGTGAAGCCGACGCTGTACGGCGACGCGCTGATCCGCCATGCGCGCGCCGCGCTCGGCAGCCTGGAGCAGGCGCAGGAGGAGCTGAGCGCGCTGAAGGCGGGACGGCTCGGGCACGTGGCGGTGGGCGCGATCACCTCGCCCGGCGTGCGCCTGCTGCCGTCCGCGGTGGCGGCCGTGAAGCGGCAGCACACCGATATCCGCATCTCCGTGGAGATCGATACGAGCAACGTGCTGCTCGAGCGATTGGCCCAGGACAAACTCGACATCGTGATCGGCCGGCTCTCGCCCGAGCATGACAAACGCCAGTTGCGCTACGAGACGCTGGCTGGGGAACTGGTGCGTGCCGTGGTGCGGCGCGGGCATCCGCTGCTGGCTGGGGCGCCGAGTGCGCTGGAGGAACTGCAGCGCCACGCCTGGATCGTGCCGCCGGCCGGCAGCGTGCTGCGCCATCGTTTCGAGCTGATGTTCCAGCGCGCGAGCCTCGCGCCGCCTTCGAACGTGGTCGAGACGGCGGCGCTGCTGTTCATCACGCGTGTCCTGGAAAAGAGCGACATGATCGCGGTGCTGGCCAAGGACGTGGCGGATTATTACGCCGGACACGGCATGGTGGAGATTCTGCCGCTGCCGATGGAATGCTGGATGGATGACTTCGGGCTGATTACGCCGGCCGAGAAGCTGCTCTCGCCGGCTGCCGCGTTGATGATCGAGGCGTTGCGTAGTGCCGGGCGGGAGAGTTATGAGGTGGCTGCGGGGGCTTGAGGTAGACAGGCCACGCCGCGCTCAGAGCAGGTTCCGGATCATCACCGCCACCCACCGCCAGGCGCCGCCGCAGCCGGCGGCCCGGCAGCGCGCATCGGGATCCGCCAGAAGGCGGCCATCGGCGCCGCTCACCGAACTCGCGTGCTGCAGGAAGTACGCCGCGCTGTCGTGCAAGGGATCGAGCCCATCATCTTCAGGAACGTCTATCCACAAGCCGTTTTCGGTATTCAAGCGGGCCGACAGCGAATCAAAATTGAAACTGCCGAGATAGTATCGATGCCCGTCGATGACGACGAGCTTGGCGTGCATCATGCGGTTCTCCCGGTCGGCATATTCGCGCACGTCGATCCCGGCCTTCACCAGGCCGGGCAGATCGTCGGCATAGGCGCGCCCGACCGCGGGGAATTCCTGCGTGACGCTCGCCAGCGAGGCGCTCACCAGAATCACGTGGACACCTTCGCGCTGCTTGCGTTCCAGCGCCTCGCGCAATTCCGGCACCAGGATCAGGTAAGGGTTGATGATCAGGATCTCGTGCTGCGCCGCGGCGAACGCTTGCAGCATGTCCTGCAACGTGCCCGGTGAGCGCTTGTCGGGCCAGTCGTGGACATAGCGCAAGCGATCGCAGGCGACCGGCAACGAGACGGGATCGACATAGGCCTGGTGGTCGTCGGGCGTATCGGTGGCAGCGTCGGGCGGAGCCTGCAGCCACGCTCGCCAGTAATGAATGCGCGCCGGATCCAGCGTCAGGTAACCGCGCGAAGTCCGATAAGGGCTGTCGACCTCGAGGAATTTTTCCGGCTCGGGGCGAACCACCTGCGGGCTATTCCAGAACAAGTCGAAATGCTGGTGCATGGCGTGCAGGGAGGACGCGTCCTGGCTGGCGTCGCCCGCCACCAGCAGATCGCGCTCGCTGAGCCAGTTGCGGAAGCTTTCGTCCCAGATCGAAGTGCTGCCGATCACGGCCGTGTTGCCCACCAGGAACAGCTTGTCGTGCATGCGATGCGGAAGCGCCACGAGATCCGATCGTGGATGGAAGATCCGGAGTTCGATACCGGGCGCCACCTCGTGCAGGGCGACGATGAGTTCGTCCTCGAACGGGAAGTGCGGCTCGGGGCCGATGCCGTCGATCAGCAGCTTGACCGGCACGCCCCGGCGCGCGGCCTCGACCAGATGGCGCAGCAGTATGCCGCCGGTCTGATCGACTTCGAAGATGTAGGCAAGGATGCGGATCGGCTCGGCGGGCGTGGCACGATTGATCAGCGCAATCCGCGACTGCATCAGCTGCCCGTCATCGAGACTGGCGACCAGATCGACGCATTGCGCGTGGCTGTGCCGGGAAAACGCAAACACGCAGGCCAGGATGAGCGCCAGTTTTTTCGTTGTGGTCATGATGCGGCGAACTGGTTCGATGTGTCTCGGGGCCTGCGTCCTTGAAGGTTGGGCCGGGTTTGTTGCGTTGGTGCGGTCAGTCAAGTGGTTCGCCGTGACTTCGAAAAGGTGAATGGAACAGCGAGCCCGAGATGGTTACCGTGGACAAGGCATCGGTGCAATCGAACGTATCGCTTTCCGGAATTAGCGATTGTCGCCGATCTGTGAGTGGCGCCTCAACGATCGCTTATGGCCGGCTACGGTTTGAAAGGTTTTGCGTCGGCGGATCAGGCGGCGTCGCGCCGCAAAGGGCCGAGTGCGGCGCGACGCTCGCACTCATCGAGGCGCTTCCGATCCGCAGGGCGAACCACCTGATGCCCCAAAGTCGATTGATCTGCTCGCGCAGCGGTAAGCCAAAGAAATCTCTCCGCCACTGGCGTCTTCGCATCAACCCGCACCTCGCCCGGATATAGAAGATTCGCATATTAATATTCCGGCCTCTCGCAAATCCAGCAACACCGTTTCGCACTCGCCCACTTTCCGTAGAGATTTCGCGGGATTGTTCAGAGATGACCATCCAAAAAGATAATCAAGTGTTTTTGTTTTTCAGCACTGTCAAACCTGACAGGGTGTATCCACGGCATCCGACGTATATATTGCCCTGGCAGATGCGCGACCAACGCGTTGAACTGCATCCTTCAAATTCATGAAAAAATGGAGATCATCATGGCAAATGTACCTCTCACCGGTACTTATACTTCGGTGGACAAAAATTTCACGTTCAAAATCACGTCCGCCAATGCATCCAATGGCGTCATCGCCGGCACCTATGCCACCAAGTACAGCCCGATCGGCGCGTTCACTGCGGAAGGCGACGTCGGACACTATGGCTGGGTGTTCAGCAAGGCCCAGGGCAAGGACGGCGTCGCGCCGTTCAACATCAGCTTCGGCGGCAGCCAGCGCCCCGACCAGCGTCCGTACAACATCGTCGACAGCTGGAACGGCGCCTATTTGACCGACAACACGATCATTGCCGAAGGCACGCGCGCCTTCGTCAATAGCGATGGCGTGGTCGAAGTCGGCAGCCTGGGCACGCTGAAATTCACGCTCGGCTAAACGGCTTTGTCATAATGCTGGCGGCGGCAAAGCATCGCCGCCGCATCGATGGGCCGAAACATTAACCTTCACTGCTTACTTAATTTCTTCACATTTGGATAGCTGGCTCTGAAAAATTCGTTTTTCGCCGTGATGAAGCCATACTTCCAATCACGTCATTTGAAATATGAGGCGACGGCGCGATTGCGTTTCGGTTATTGCAAATACGTGACATCGTTCAGCATATTGGAGACAGTCTCATTCGCCCCTCCCTCGATAAAATTAATATCGAAACAGGGGTGCTGCAAGCCTCCAAACGGCAAATTCCCCAGTTCGACGGGCAGCAGATGCCACACGAGCGCGCAACCGCCCGCAGCACCCGCCAACCTCACGCCCGCAACGCATCAGAACTTGTGACGAATCCCTCCCACCGCCACGATCTGGTGATTGTTGCTTGACGGCTGCGTCGAGCCATCGATCCAGGCGTTCGCGCCGTTCGCACGCTGATACGCCGCGTTCAGATAGAGATCGGTAGTCTTCGACAGGAAATACTCGGCGCCAACCGTCCCCTGGTGATAGTGCGCGTTGGCGGCCGTCGCCGAGCTGCTCTGCTGCTCCGTATAGAAGTACGCCGCCGCAAGCAAGAGCGACGGCGTCAGCTTCCAGGTGAGATCGGCCTCGTAGTTCGCGAAGCGCAGCGAGCCGCCCGTGAGCAGGTCGAAACGCGAGTTCGTGTAGAGCACCGCCGCGGTGGTCGCGCCGAACGTGTAAGCACCGCCCGCGCCCCACACCTGGTTGCGCGCGACGTTGCTGATGATCGAGGTGGCGAGGCTGTAGTAGTTGTCGGACGGCGCCGCGCCGGCCGTGTTCGCGCCGGGGCTGTTGTTCAATGCATAGGCGGCGTCGAGATGCAGCGGGCCGGCCACATAGTCGAGGCCGGCGCTCCACTCGCGGTTGTCGGCGAACGCGCCGGCCGTGTTCGCGAACGCGTACATCACGGTGCCGGTCAGCCCGGCAATGGTCGGCGAGGTGTACTTGACCGCATTGTTGGTGCGATACGAATTGTTGAGGTCGTAGGTGTCGTAGACCACGTTCGCGTATTGCGTCAGCGCGCCGGTGCCGTTGGCCTGTTCGTTCCACAGGGTGTCCTGCACGCTATTGTACTGGCGCCCGAGCGTAACCGTGCCGTAGCGGTTGTTGCTCAGTCCCACGTAGGCGCTGCGGCCGAACAGGCGGCCGCCCTGCCCGAGCGCGCCGTTGTCGGGATTGAAGCCGTTCTCGAGCTTGAATACCGCGCGGTTGCCGCCGCCCAGATCCTCGCTGCCCATCAGCCCCCAGCGTGAGCCTTGCACGTTGCCGGTGGTCGCCTGATAGCCGCTGCCGCCCTTCAGGTTGTTGGTGTAGGTGATGCCCGCATCGATGATGCCGTACAGCGTGACGCTGCTCTGCGCCGACGCGGCCTGCGCGCCGATCGATGCCAGTGCCGCGAAGCCGAATGCCACTCTCCTGTTCATTGCCGTCTCCATGCTGCTTTTATTGAGGATGTCAAATCAATGGACGTGCGTCGTCCCGGACCTGTCACGATCGTGATGATCCTTACTGGTTGTTATGTATGACTAATCAAATCGATCGAACTGCTGCTTGCGATTGCATGACAATGCCGGCACGTTCGCGGCCGGAAGCTTGCCGCGGGGACGGCTTCGTTCGAGTTTGCCGTCGATTGGTTACCGGTAACCGATGAAAGCGTGCCGACTCTATCACGGGGTTTCGGGCCGCACAAGACGGGTTTGCCGCCAGCGTGCCCGGTGAGCGGGCACCTCGCGACGGGGTGCTTGATAGGAAGGAAAAACGCGGATGTCGGCGACGCCGAAATGAGCGCCGCCGCTCAATGCGGTGATTGGCCACCGGCATCGATGGCGCAAAAACCTTCAATGCGTTCGGTTTCGATGTTTTTGACAGCAATTTCCCCGCAGCGGGATAAATCAATAGAAGCGCGGCGAACGCCATTGCCCGAAATCGCATTGCGTAAAAGGATTTTACGAGCCGGATCTGTCTCAAAAAATCAGGAGATTCGGCAAGTTGTGCCCGCGATCGACGCCGACAAGAATGCGGCCTGCGTGGCGGACATGCCGTCCGCCACGTGCTCCGACTGATGACGAGGATGACCACTCAATGTACAAGCGTTTTTCGATCGCGATTCTGATTTTCGTTTGCACCCAATTCGCCGGCTGCATCGCCGCTTATTACCGTTGAAGGCCATGATGCGTATTTATTGGGCCTTTGTGTTGTTGCTGACGGCCGGGCTTTCCGGTTGCGTCAGCCTTTATTACCGTTGATCAAACGGGGTTTGCAATGAAATATCCGTTACTCGCCCTGCTCGCCTGCTCGGCATTGGCGGGATGCATCAACCTGTATGGACCGGGCGCGCGCGGAGGCGGCTTCGCCAGCAGCGACAGCCAGCGCGCCGATCAGCAAAACAGCGGCAAGGGCGCCTCGGCGAAGGGCGCCGGTGGTCAGTCGAATCAGCCGGTCGTGATCGGCAATCGCAAATACGAGGAAGTGCTGGAAAAGGTCGGCCAGTTTTACGCCGACCAGAAGTTCGCCGTGCGCGTCAACGACCGCGAGACCGGCCTGGTCGCCTCGGCCTATTCGACCTATCCGAACGCGGGCGACTTCCTCGATTGCTCCGCGCTGAAGCAGACCTCGAACGTCACCAACACGCTGAAGGTGATCACGCGCGTCGATCAGGCCGACCAAGGCGTGACCGTGTCCATCGACGTGAGCGGCACCGCGAGCGTGGTCGCCGACGGCAAGGCCAAGGTCGCGCGCGTGGCCTGCCGCTCGAAGGGTGTGCTGGAAGCGGCGCTGGCGGCGGCGTTGCGGAAGTAGCGGCGCTTCGCCGGGGGATGTCCGGACGTCTCGCTCAGGCTGCCCGATCCCACACGTCCGGATGGATCAGCCTCGCGCCCCCGCCGCTCCAGGATTCGCCGCCCCCGGCGCCTCATGCAAGCGCTGCAGAAACACCTTCAGCCCTTCCAGCAGCGGCGTCACCGCCTGCCACAGCGCCTCGTCATGCAGCAGCCGATACGCGCCCGTCACACCGGGCGCCGCATCGCGATGCTCGGTCGGCTGCCAGTTCGCGACATGGTTCACGGCATCGGTCGCCGCGAACGCAAAGCGGCCGAGCTGGTCGGCCGGGATGCGCGACAGCGCCGTCAGCAGCACCGCGAGGTTCTGCATGCCGGCCTGGACTTCGGGTTGACTCAGGCCGCCGAGCATCTCCGCGACCTGGCTGTTGGCATCGACAAAGTCGTGCGCGACGCGCAGGAAACCGCGCTGGTGAAGGCTGTCGAGCAGCTTGCCGAGGGCGTCGTGCGCCTCGGGCGCCGAGCGCTGCGCGGCGGCTGGGATATCGGGACGTTCGATCATCGGCCTCTCCGGGCGCTCGTGAATGGGCTCCCATTCCAGCAGCGATCCGGCGTCGATGCCCGCCCCGCCTGCACGGCCGACAGCCCGCTCGCCCCGTCGCTCGCGACGAACCCAACGCGCCCCGCCCTCGCCGGCCGGCCCCAATCCGCCGGCCCGCGCGCTCGATGCGCGCGCACCCGCATGGCGGCTCGGGGGCCTCACACACGATGCCGGCAACACGCGAGGGAGCACACCCCATGCCCGCCGCCACAGCAGCGTAACCGGGGTCCCGGCGCCTTCAGCGGCTCAATCGATCAGCACGCCGTCCCGCGCCACCACCCGTCCGGCAGCCACCACCCGCTGCCGTACCGGCCGCGCCGCCACCGCCTCGGCCGGCGTGGCCGCCGCCACCAGCACGAGATCGGCACGCGCGCCCGGCGTAAGCCCATAGTCGACAAACCCGCAGCCGCGTGCGCCCGAATCGGTCACGCAGTCGAGCGCGACGGCCAGCTCGTCGTCGCGGCGCAGGTTGTAGCGCATGCCGATCAGCATCGCGCGTTCGAGCATGTCGGGGCGGCCGTAGGGCGTCCACGTATCGCGAATCCCGTCGTTGCCGCCGGCCACGGTCACGCCGGCCGCGCGGCAGGCCATCAGCGGCGGCACCTCGATGTCGGGCGGCGCGCTCGTGACGAGCGCCACCTCGAGGGCGGCCATCCGCGCGAGCAGTGCGTCGCGCACGGGCACGTCGACGCCGCCGAGGCAAAAGCCATGGCTCACGGCCACGCGCCCGCGCATGCCGAGCGCGGCGGTGCGATCGAGGATCGCGTCGAGCGACGCGGCGCCCATCGCCGCGCGCTCGTGCAGGTGCAGGTCGAGGCCCTTGCCGTGGCGCTCCGCGAGCCCGAACAGCAAGTCGAGCGCCGCCGCCCGATCGCCCTCGATCGCGCACGGATCGAGCCCGCCGAGGCAATCGGCGCCCGCGCGCAGCGCCGCGTCGAGCAGCGCCGCCGTGCCGGGGCGCGCCAGCACGCCCGACTGCGGAAACGCCACGATCTGGATCTCCATCGTGCCGCGCAGCGCCTCGCGCGTGGCCAGCACGCCCTCCAGGTGCTTCAGCCCGGCCTCGGTGTCGATGTCCACATGCGTGCGCAGCCGCGTGGTGCCGGCCGCGAGGAACGCGCGCGCCAGCGCGAGCGACTGGCGGCCCGCGTCGTGGCCGCTCGCCGCGCGCCAGCGGCGCTCGAATTCGATCCGGTCGACGAGCCGCGGCCCCACCTCGTTGCGAAACCACGGCATGCCCCAGTGCGTCTTGTCGAGATGCGTGTGCGCCTCGACCAGGCCCGGCAGCGCGAGCGCGCCGCCGCCGTCCTCCACGACGCAGCCGGGCGGCGCGTCGAGCGCGGGACCGAACGCGGCGAAACGATCGCCGTCGATGCGAAGGTCGGTACTCGCGCCGCTCGCGAGCCGGACGTTGCGGATCAGCAGTGAAGTCATCGTGTCATCGGGATCGGATCGAGGAAAAAACGGCGAGACGCGGACCACCGGCAACGGGCCGCCGGACCGAAGCCGCTCACAGCATCGTCACCGGCAACTCCGGCTCGAGCCGCTGCCAGACGAAGCCGATGTGCTCGAGCATCAGCCGCCGCGCATCATCGGGCCGGCGCGCGCGGATCGCCTCCCACAGCGCCAGATGCTGCCCGAGCAACTGCCCCGACGCCTGCTCGCGCAGCGCCACGAGCCCCGTGTTGTTGAGCGAGATGTGGGTATGCAGCATCTTCGCGAGGCTGCCCTGCAGGTGCCGCAGCATCGCGTTGTGCGAGGCGCTCGCGAGCGCCGCGTGGAAATCGCCGTCGAGCCGCGAGCCGCGTTCGTGGTCGCCGTCGCGATGCGCGTCGGCCATCGCGTCGATCACGGCCTGGATGCGCGCGAGATCGTCGTCGGTGGCTCGCATCGCGGCCAGATAGGCGGTGGTGCCTTCCAGCATCAGCCGGAATTCGAGCATGTCGGGGCGCAGCTCGGGATGTTCGCTGACGAGCTGCCGCCATGGCGAGATGAGCCCGGTCTGGAGCCGGTCCGATACGTAGAAGCCCGACATCGGCCGGCTCGTCAGCAGCCCGCGCGCCACCAGCCGCTGCAACGCGGTGCGCACGGTCGAGCGCGCGGCGCCCATCGCCTCGGCCAGCTTGCGCTCGCCCGGAATCCGCTGGCCGGGCGCCCAGACGCCCTCGATCAGCTGGGTCTCGATCTCGCGCATGATCCGGTCGGTCTGGTTGAGCGTCTTCATCAGGGTGTTTTCACGGGGAGCGGCGCCGGCCGGCGCCGCGTAAACTGGTCGTACCAGTTTGCCGGAACACGGCACGGCTGTCGATCATGGCGGCCACCGGTTGACGGCGCCCGAGCAAGGCGGCGGCAGCCCCCGCCCGCGGCGGCGTCCGCGCGGCGGCACGACCCCACGATGGCACCCGCTCCCCCACGGCGGTGCTCGCTTCCCCCGGCAGGAGATTCAAGTGAAGGTGGCCCTGTTCGTCCCGTGCTTCATCGATGCGCTGTATCCGGAAGTCGCCGTCGCGACGCTGGAACTGCTGGAAAAACTCGGCCTCGAGGTCGATTACCCGCGCCGCCAGACCTGCTGCGGCCAGCCGCTCGCCAACAACGGCTGCGAGGCCGACGCGGCCGGCACCGAGGCGCTGTTCGTCGAGAACTTCGCCGGCTACGACTACGTGGTCGGGCCGTCGTCGAGCTGCATCCATCACGTGCGTCGCCACCTGACGGCGGCCGGCGAATCACCGAAGGTGGCCGCGGTGCGCGCCGGCGCCTACGAGCTGACCGAGTTCCTGCATGACGTGCTCGGCGTGCGCGAATTCCCGTGGGCCACGTTCCCGCACGTGGTCGGGCTGCACAACAGCTGCAGCGCGATCCGCCACCTGCACGCGGCCTCGGCCAGCGAGATTCCCGGCGAGCCGTGGTCGAAGGCGCGCACGCTGCTCGAAGGCGTACGCGAGATCCGCTTCGCCGCGCCGCGCCGGCCCGACGAATGCTGCGGCTTCGGCGGCACGTTCTCGGTGACCGAGCAGGCGGTGTCGGTGCGCATGGGCCAGGACAAGGTGCGCGACCATCACGAGGCCGGCGCCGAATTCATCGTCTCGGCCGACATGTCCTGCCTGATGCACCAGCAGGGCTGTGCCGCGCGCGAGCAGCGGCCGGTGCGCTTCCTGCACATCGCGCAGGTGTTCAACGGCCTCGACGCGGCGCAGCTGGCCGCGCTCGCGCCGGCCCCGCGCGGCCGGGCCGCCCCGGGCACCGGCCACGCGGAGGCACGCGCATGAGCAAGACGATCCGGGTCGATCACGCGAAGGCCGCCGAGGCGTTTCTCGCCAAGACCGAACACGTCGCGTTCCACGACCGCCGCCTCTGGGACCTGCGCATGAAACGCGACGCGCAGGCCGCTTCGATCGACGAATGGGAAACGCTGCGCTCGCTCGCCTCGCAGATCAAGGAGCACACGCTCTCGCGCCTGGCCGACTATCTCGCGCAGTTCGCCTCGAACGCCGAGGCCAACGGCGTGACGGTCCACTGGGCGCTCGACGCGGCCGAGCACAACCAGGTCGTGCATGGCATCCTGGCCTCGCATGGCGTGACGACGCTGGTCAAGAGCAAGTCGATGCTGACCGACGAATGCGAGCTGCGCGAATACCTCGGCCCGCGCGGCATCGACGTGATGGAGACCGACCTCGGCGAGCGCATCCAGCAGCTCGACCACCAGCCGCCCTCGCACGTGGTGGTGCCGGCCGTCCACAAGCTGCGCGGCGACGTGGCCGAACTGTTCGGCCGCACGCTCGGCACCGATCCCGCCAACGACGACATCCACTACCTCGCCGAGAGCCAGCGCGTCACCACGCGCCCGGCCTTCCTTGCGGCCGGCGCGGGCATGACGGGCTGCAACTTCGCGGTGGCCGAGACCGGCACCGTGGTGGTCTGCACCAACGAAGGCAACGCCGACCTCTCGGCCAACGTGCCGCCCGTGCATATCGTCTCGATCGGCATCGAGAAGCTGATCCCGCGCATCGCCGATCTCGGCGTGTTCGTGCGGCTGCTCTCGCGCAGCGCGCTCGGCTCGCCGATCACGCAATACACCTCGCATTTCCGCCGCCCGCGGCCGGGCACCGAGCTGCACTACGTGATCGTCGACAACGGCCGCTCGGCGCGCCTCGCGATGGACGATTTCTGGTACTCGCTCAAGTGCATCCGCTGCGGCGCCTGCATGAACACCTGCCCGGTGTACCGGCGCAGCAGCGGGCTGTCATACGGCAGCACCTACGCGGGGCCGATCGGCGCGATCCTGAACCCCGCCTACGACCTGAAGCGCTTCAGCACGCTGCCGTTCGCCTCGACCATGAACGGCAGCTGCAGCAACGTCTGCCCGGTGAAGATCAACATCCACGAGCAGCTCTACAAGTGGCGGCAGGTGGTGGCCGAGGAAGGCGAGCTGCCGCGTGTGAAGCGCGGGCTGATCAAGGTGGCGGGCAAGCTGCTCGCGAACCCGTCGCTGTATCGCGCCTCGGTGCGCTCGCTGCAGGGCGCCCTGCACCGCCTGCCGAACCTGGTGCTCTACAACCCGCTCAACACCTGGGGCAAGGGCCGCGAGCTGCCCGACGCGCCGCGCGAGACGTTCCGCGACTGGTACGAGACGCATCGCGGCAAGGGCGCACCGCCTGCCGCTTCAGCCGCGTCGAACGCCTCCCTTGCCTCAACCACCTCGGCCGCGCCCGCCGTATCGCACGACACCTCGAACGCCGAAGACGCCGACCGCCACGCCTCCGCGAACCACGACAAGGAATCGACATGAGTACCTCCCGCGAGGAATTCCTGATGCGCGTGCGCGCGGCGCAGCGCGTGGCCGTGCGCGACGATGACGGCGGCTCTCACCCCGGCCGCGTCGCCGCCGACGATCCGCATCCGCTGCCCGGGCTGCCGCGTTTCGCGACGCCCGCCGGCGGGCGCCTCGAACGCTTCTGCGCGAATCTCGCCACGATGGGCGGCCGCCACGCGGCGCCCGCTTCGCACGCCGAGCTGCCCGGCTGGTTCGCCGAGCGCTTCCCGGGCCACACGCCGCTCACCGCCACGCCCGAGCTGGCGGATGCCGAGCCGCTCGACCCGGCCCGCCTGCCGGCCTCGCTGCACGAGGTGGAAGTAGGCGTGGTGCGGGCGCGCTACGGCGTGGCCGAAACCGGCTCGGTCTGGCTGTCGGACGAGGAATATCGCGTCAACGCGCTCGGCTATCTGGTCCAGCATCTGGTGGTGCTGCTCGATCCGGCCGACATCGTCGACGGCCTGCAGGACATCTACCGCCTCGGCGACTTCCACACCGCGAACTACGCGGCGCTCGTGACCGGGCCGTCGGCGACGGCCGACATCGAGGGCGTGCTGATCCAGGGCGCGCAGGGCGTGCGTTCGCTGACGGTGCTGCTGCTGGCGCGACCCGGCGCCTGAGGCAGGCTGGAAGATGGCGGGAGGCAGCGGAAGGTGGTGGGAATCGAGCCCGCCGCCCCGCCCTAAGCCGATTGCCGCGAGAAAATCCGGATCACCGAATTCAGGTGCGTGAGCATCGCGCGGCGCGCGCCCTTCGCGTCGCGCGCCTCCAGCGCGTCGAGGATCGCGCGGTGCTCGACCTCGGAGCGATGCGGCATGTCACGCGGCGTATAGAGCCGCTGCAGCCGCTGGAACAGCGGATCGTAGCGATGCGCGAGCATCTGCTTGATCATCATCGCGTAGGCGTCGTTGCCGCTCGCCTCGGCGATACGGATATGGAACAGGCGGTCGCCCGGATGCGTGGTCGAGCCGCTGCGATTGTCCTGCTGGTTGTGCAGGAACGCGTCGTGGATCGCGGCGAGCTGCGCGTCGGAGGCATGGACGGCCGCGAGTTCGGCCGCCTCCGGCTCGATCAGCTTGCGCGCCTGCAACAGCGAGAACGGCGGGATTTCCGCGTCGAGATCGAACTCGATGCCGAGTTCGGGATCGACTTCGAGCAGCGTCGAACGCGGCGTGGCCACCGTCTCGGCCGCGGCCGGCCGAGGCTCGCGCGGCCGCACCGACACGCCGTCGCCGACCCGCACCGACACCAGCCCGACCACCTCCAGGGCGATCAGCGCCTCGCGCACCGAGGTCCGCGAGACGCCGAACTGCACGGCCAGCTCGCGCTCGGGCGGCAGGTAGCTGCCCGGCGGGAAGCTGCCCGATTCGATCATCGCGCGCAGCTGGTCGGCGATTTGCTGGTAGAGACGGCGGTTCTGGATGGGCTGGATCGGCATACTTGCGGAGCGTCGAGGTCGAAAGCGTTCGCCGCCCGCCGCCGGCAAGACGGCGAACGTGAACCAGACGGCGATTCTAATACGTCCGCGCCAGCCGCCCGTTCCGTCCCCTTCCCGTCACCCTCCGCATGCGGCTCAGGCGCCGGCCACGCGGCTGCCGCGCCAGCCGTACCACGCCACGATCGCGAAGCACGCGAGCGGCAGCGCATAGGCCATGCTCACGCCCGAACCGTCGGCCACGCGCCCCATCGCATACGGCATGATCGCGCCGCCGACGATCGACATCACCTGGTACGACGCGCCGCGCTTGGTCTGCGGCCCGAGGTCCTTCACGCCGAGCGCGAAGATGGTCGGGAACATGATCGACATGAAGAAGAACACGGCGATCAGCGCCAGCACCGACACTACCGGAATCCCGGCCAGCACCACCACGCTCAGCGCCACGTTGGCGAGCGCGTAGACGGCGAGCAGCGCGGCCGGCGAGATCCGGCCCATCAGCGCGGTGCTGACGAAGCGCCCGGCCATGAACAGCAGCAGCGCCACCGACAGCAGGAACGAGGCGCGCTGGGCGGTCAGCGCCGGCCAGTGGACGATCGCGTAGTTGATGAAGAACGCGCCCACGCCCACCTGCGCGGCCACGTAGAAGAACTGCGCGACGATCCCGCCGACGAAGTGCGGGCGCGACCACAGCGAGGCGCCGGCCGCGCGCTGCGCGGGCGAGGCGGCACGGCGGATGTCGGGCATCGGCGTGCGCGCGATCAGCAGCGCGAGCAGCACCACGATCACCGCGATCGCCACGTAGGTCACGCGCACCGAATCGAGCCCGCCATCAACGGTCGAAGCGGTGCTCGCCTGCGGTGCCGCCGCCTGGAAGAAGAACGTGCCGCCGATCAGCGGCCCGAGGAAGCTGCCCAGCCCATTGAATGACTGCGAGAGGTTGAGCCGCCGCTCGGCCGTCTCGGGCGCGCCGAGTTCGGTCACGTAGGGATTCGCGGCGGTCTCGAGGCAGCCGAGCCCGGCGGCGATCACGAACAGCGCGAACAGGAAGAACGGAAAGCTCGCCGCCGACGAGGCCGGAATGAACAGCAGCGCGCCGATCGCGTAGAGCGTGAGGCCGAGCAGGATGCCGCGCTTGTAGCCGAAGCGCTCCATCAGCAGCGCGGCCGGCATCGCCATCACGAAGTAGGCGCCGAAATAGGCGCCCTGCAGCAGGCCCGACTGCGCCTTGCTCACATGCAGCACGTCCTGGAAATGCTTGTTGAGCACGTCGAGCAGCCCATACGACAGCCCCCACATGAAAAAGAGGCTCGTCACCAGAATGAACGCGGTGCGCCAGCCGTGCCTGCGTTCGGTCGTGCCCGTGCCGGCCGGCGCCACGCCGGCCCTCGATGTCTGTTGCATGATGCTTGTCTCCTTCCTTTGATGTCCCGGTCGATTGCCGTGCCTGCCGTGTTCTTGATGCGCCGCGTTACTGCCGGGCGAGATCGAAGATGCGCGCCATCGGCGTCCACTTCGTGCCGGGCTCGCTCCATGGCGTCGGCTGCTGGAACGTATCCATCAGCGCCTCCCATTCCACGACCTTCGGATCGGCCAGGCTCGCCGCCTGCATCCGCGCCGCGTCGAACACGGCGTCGTCGGTCTCCATCACCATCGTGAGCCGGTTGCCGATCCGGTAGATCTCCATCGCCGTCACGCCCTGCCCGCGCAGATGGGCGGCGATCTGCGGCCAGATCCGCTCGTGATGCGCTTCGTAGCGCGCGATCGATTCCGGGTCGTCCTTCAGGTCCAGCGCCAGGCATTGCCGCATCGGGGTGTCTCCGAGGTTGGCCGCGCGCCGCGAAGCGAGGCGCCGCGTCGGGTGGGTTCAGGTTGCACGCCTCAGTTCAGCGCGCGGTCGAGATGCGTGTAGCCGCCGTCCACGAACAGCCACTGGCCGGTGGTGTGCGCCGCGCGCGCCGACAGCAGGAACACGGCGGTGGCCGCGATCTCGTCGGCACTCGTCATGCGCTGGCCGAGCGGAATGCGCTGCGTGATCGCGGCGAGCCTGGCGGCCGGATCGTCGAAGCTCGCGAGCCACGACTCGTAGAGCGGCGTCATCACCTCGGCCGGCACCACGGCGTTCACGCGCACGCCGTGGGCGGCCAGCGAGGCGGCCCACTCGCGCGTGAGCGAGAGCACCGCGCCCTTGGCCGCGCAATAGCCGCTGGTGCCGCCCTGCCCGGTGAGCGCCGTCTTGGACGAGACGTTGACGATCGCGCCGCGGCTCGCCTTCAGGTGCGGCTCGCAATGATGCGCCATCGCGTAGTAATGGATCAGGTTGCGTTCGAGCGAGGCGACGAACGCGGCGCGCCCGGCGCCAAGGCCGACGTTGTCGTTCACGCCGGCGTTGTTGACGAGCGCGTCGATGCGGCCGAATTCGGCCAGCGCGCCGGCCACGGCAGCCTCGCATTGCGCGTCGTCGAGCAGGTCGGTGCGCACGAAGCGCGCACGCGGCTGCAGCGCGCGCAACCCGGCCGCGAACGCGTCGTCGGGCGCGTTGCGGTCGAGTACGACCGGGATCGCGCGCTCGGCGGCCAGCGCGCGCGTGATCGCGCCGCCGATGCCGGCCGCGCCGCCCGTGACCAGCACGACCTTGTCTTCGAGATCGAGATTCAACTGGGTGCCTCCGTGGATGCGCCGCGGGTTCAGGCCGCGGCGGCGGCGGGCGCTTCGGACGCGCCGCGGAACCGGTACTGTTCGAGCGACTCGGGTTTCATCTCGATCGAGAAGCCGGGCGCCGTCGGCGGGAAATAGGCCGCGTCGCGCACCACGCACGGCTCGATGAAATGCTCGTGCAGGTGATCGACGTATTCGATCACGCGGCCCTCGCGCGTGCCGGCGATGCAGACGTAATCGATCATCGACAGATGCTGCACGTACTCGCACAGCCCCACGCCGCCCGCATGCGGACACACCGGCAGGCCGTACTTCGCCGCCAGCAGCATCACCGCCAGGATCTCATTGACGCCCCCCAGCCGGCACGCGTCGATCTGCACCACGTCGATCGCCCCGCGCATGATGAACTGCTTGAACAGCACGCGGTTCTGGCACATCTCGCCGGTGGCCACCTGCACCGGGCCGATCGCCTCGCGGATCTTGCGATGGCCTTCCACGTCGTCGGGGCTGGTCGGCTCCTCGATGAACCACGGTTTGGCGAACGCCAGCTCGCGCACCCAGTCGATCGCCTCGTTCACTTCCCACACCTGGTTAGCGTCGATCATCAGCTGGCGATCGGGGCCGAGCACCTCGCGCGCGATCGTCACGCGGCGGATGTCGTCCTCGAGGTTCGCGCCCACCTTCAGCTTCACGTGGTTGAAGCCGGCGTCCACCGCTTCCTGGCAGAGCCGGCGCAGCTTGTCGTCGCCGTAGCCGAGCCAGCCGGCCGAGGTCGTGTAGCACGGGTAGCCTTCGCGTTCGAGCGTGGCGATCCGCTCGGCCTTGCCGGGCGCCTGGCGCTGCAGCAGCGCGAGCGCCTCGTCGCGCGTGAGGCCGTCGCTGAGGTAGCGGAAATCGATGCAGCGGACCAGCTGCTCGGGCGTCATGTCGGCCACGAGGCGCCAGAGCGGCTTGCCTTCGGCCTTGGCCCAGAGATCCCAGGCGGCGTTGACCACGGCGCCGGTGGCGAGGTGGATGGCGCCCTTGTCGGGGCCGATCCAGCGCAGCTGGCTGTCGGAGGTGAGGTGGCGCCAGAAGCGGCCCATGTCCTCGCGGATCCAGTCGAGGTCGAGGCCGACCACGAGATGGCGCATCGCCTCGATGGCGGCGCAGCAGATCTCGTTGCCGCGGCCGATCGTGAAGGTCAGGCCGTGGCCGGCGAGGCCGTCGTGATCGGTGTCGAGGATCACGTAGGCGGCCGAGTAGTCGGGATCGGGGTTCATCGCGTCGGAGCCGTCGAGCCGTTGCGAGGTCGGGAAGCGCACGTCGAGGACGCGCATCGAGCGGATGATCGGCATGGTGATCGGTCGTGAATCCAGGTGTGTGCTGCGTCGTTCGGAATGGCAATCGAAGCCGTCGGGCGAACCGTCGTATCCGGTGCGTCCGCTTCGATTGGTTTAATGGTCCAGCCAATTGAGGCCAATCATACGACGTTCGATGTAGCGATGGACTCCGGGTTTTCCCGGGCGGGGTGTGGGACTGCGGGTTTCGGAAGTGTTCGATCAGCTCGGGCCGGCGGGCGGGACGCAAGCCCCGCCCCTTTCCGGCTCGCGGCGCTCAGTCGATCCGGTAGAACCGGCGCGCGTTGCCGCCGAACAGATCCGCCATCGCGCCGGCGCCGAACCAGCGTTCGCCGTCGCGCTCGCAGGCGGCGACCCAATCCTCGTAGCCGCCGTGATGCGCGGCGAGCCGCAGCACCGGCCAGTCGCTGCCCCACATCACGCGGCGCGGGCCGAACAGCTCGGCCACCGCCTGCACGTAAGGCGCGCTCGGGTTGCCCTCGGTCACGTCGCCGGCCTCGGTCCAGAGGCCCGACAGCTTGCAGTGCAGGTTCGGCAGCGCCGCGAGCCGCGCCATCGCGCTGCGCCACGGCTCGATCGCGCCGCTCGCGATCGGCGGCTTGGCGGCGTGATCGATCACGATCGGCAGATCCGGATACCGCTGCGCGAAGGTTGCGAGCGCATCGAGTTGCGCGGGCAGCACGAGTGCGTCGAAACGCAGGTCGTGCGCGAGCAGCGCGGCCACGGCCGGCGCCAGCGCCGCGTCGTCGATCCAGCGGTCGTCGAGCGATTGCAGCATCGGCCGCACGCCGCGAAACTTCGGCGCCGCCGCGAAGCGGGCGATCTGCACCGGCGCGTCGGCCGCCTTCAGGTCGACCCAGCCGACCACCGCCTTCACGCTCGGCGTCACGCTCGCGAGATCGAGCAGGTAGCGCGTGTCGTCGAGCGACGGCAGCGACTGCACGAGCACGGTGCCGTCGATGCCCGTCGCGCGCAGATGCGGCGCGAGATCGGCCGGGCCGAAATCACGATGAATCGCCGCGAGTTCGGGCGGCGGCCAGTCGCCCTCGCGGGCGGCGATTTGCCAGTAATGCTGATGCGCATCGATGCGTAAGGTCATCGGGCGTGTTCCTCGTTCGGGTTGGCAAGGCGCAGCGGCTGCCCGCGCGCGCTGGACAGCAAGGGAATATCGCTTCGGAATCCGGATCAATGGGGCAGACGCCGGCGGCGGCACCGTCGGCGCCACCGCCTTGGGTCGTGCCGGCATCGGACCAAAGGTCCAGCCAATCCGCTCGAAGATCGTTCAGAACGGCGCCGCCGGCCATCCGGGCTAACCCGCAACGCCCGATCCGCGGCCCATATCGCGGCCTACATGACGGCCTGGTTTCGTTTCGCTTGCCGCCGTCCGGCGCGCGTGCATTCCGAATTGCGGTGAAATGAAAATATCGCCGCCATCTTCTCATTTCACGGCACGATCACCATTCGAATTCAAACGATCATTTCAATCATCAGGCACATTCTTCTTTATCTATTTTTAAATCGGCAAAAACTTCGGATCACCCCATTTCGACAATCCTTTTGTTCCATTACAAAAAATTACGATGTATATTCGCTCACGGATTTGGCGGCAGCCAGCGTTCAGCAAAGCGTCGGCTCACTGTCAGGCTGATGCCGCGCAGCGGCTGCGCCACCGCCGTTCCGAAGTAAGAGAGCCATCGGCCCCCACGCCTCGCGACAGGCGCCGCCCGTGTCGCGCGGGCGATGGCCGAGATCCGTGTCGTCGAGCCGGCACGCGCCCGAGAGCGCGCCCCGTTTGCCAACCATTCTTGAACAACAGGGCCATCGATCATGCATTTCATTACCTGATTTTCGCTTAATTCCCGCCTTCGTTTCATCCGGAAAGCCAGCCATTTCATTTCGCCGACATCAACCGGCGAGGGAGCGGTATTGCCTGCCGGTTTCAACCTGACATCAACCGTTCATTCCAACAGCAGAGGCATCGGTATGTGGAAGCGTATCCGCAACATCCGTCATCTCTCCCTGATCGGGCTGCTGGCGCTCGCCGCCTGCGGCGGTGACGACGGCGGCGCCGGCTCGGCCGTCTCGCTCGGCGCGGCGAACAATCCAGCCGGCACCGCCGCGCCGACCAGGGCCACCAGCACCCCCGGCACGCCGCCGGTGGAAATGCCCGACACCGTCGTGCCCGTCAACTACAAGCTCTGGTTCCGGCCGAGCGACGACCTGAGCCAGTTCCAGGGGCGCGCCGACGTCGAGATCAACGTCAAGCAGGCCGTCAACGCGATCGTGGTGGCGGGCCATCGGATCCAGTTCACCAACGGCAAGATCACGCTGCAACCCGGCAACATCGAGCTGATCGCCACGCCGCAGGGCCAGGGCGACTACTACCAGCTGCGCCCGGCCAGCGGCACGATCCCGCGCGGCAGCTACTCGCTGCACATGGAATGGCAGGGCATCATCAACTTCGATTCGCACGGCGACCCGGCGCAGGGCACGGTCGGCAGTTGCGACAACGATCCGTATCCGGGCTGCTCGGCGGCCGAGGGCATGTTCCGCGTCGACCTGGTCGGCACCGACGGCACTTCCAGCGGCGCGGTGCTCACGCAGGGCGAGTCCGATCTCGCGCGCCAGTGGTTCCCGGGCTGGGACGAACCCGCGTTCCGCCCCACCTATGAAGTGTCGGCCGAGGTGCCGCAGGCGTGGCGCGTGGTGTCGAACGCGGCCGAGAAGCCGGCCGCCAGCATCGGCGGCGGCTACAAGCTGGTGTCGTTCGAGAAGACGCCGCCGATGCCGTCGTACCTGCTGTTCTTCGGCGGCGGCAAGTTCGACACGCTCGAAGACGACTTCACGAGCCCGCTGCCCGACGGCAAGGGGCTGCACCTGCGCATCTTCACGCCGCCCGGCATGAGCGAGTGGGCGAAGCCGGCGATGCAGGAAACCAAGCAGGCGCTCGACTACTACTACCGCTACACCGGCATCGCGCTGCCGCTGACGAAGTTCGACACGATCGCCGCGAACGACAAGTTCAAGGCGCAGAAGGACCTGAACTTCGGCGGCATGGAGAACTGGGGGTCGATCCTGGAGTTCGCCGACGACATCCTGCCGAAGCCCGGCACGCCGATGTCGCGCTACGGGCTCACGGTGCTGACGCACGAGGCCGCGCACCAGTGGTTCGGCGATCTCGTCACGCTCGACTGGTGGGACGACGTCTGGCTCAACGAGTCGTTCGCGACGTACTTCGAAACGCGCACCACGATCCAGTTCCATCCTGACGTGTTCAACTGGGTGCAGGACGCCGGCAACAAGGCGGCCGTGATCAAGGCCGACATCGGCCCCGATGCGTTCCCGGTGCAGCCGAACTTCAACGCGTTCGGGTCGAACGACTTCGTGATCAATGCGGGCACCTTCGTCTACGACAAGGGCGGCCACGTGCTGAAGATGCTGGAGGGTTATCTCGGCGACGAGGTGATGCGCAAGGGGCTGCAGCAGTATCTGGCCGACTATTCGTTCGGCAACGGCACGCCGCAGCGGCTGTGGGATGCGCTGTCGAACGCGAGCGGCCAGAAGGTCGGCCCGATCGGCGACAGCTTCGTGCGCCAGACCGGCGTGCCGCTGCTGTCGCTCGACACGCAGTGCGACCTGACGAAGAACCAGAACGTCGTCACGCTGAAACAGGCACCGTTCCCGAACCGGAACGCCTACCCCGGCACGCAGTGGACGATTCCGGTGACGCTCGCGTATGGCGACGGCCTCATCAACCGCAAGACGCTCGCGCTCTCCGACACGCAGACGCAGGTGCGTCTCGACGGCTGCTCGGCGGTGCTCGCGAACCCGACCGGCTTCGACTACTACGTGACGAACTACAGTGACACGGCCTGGAGCGCGCTGCTGCCGCAACTGTCTCGCGTGAACGATCCGGTGCTGCTGACGAACCTGCGTAACGACGCGGCACTGCTCGTCAGCAACCAGCTCGCGCCGGCGTCGCGCTCGGCCGCGCTGACCTCGGTGAGCGGCCCGGCGGCGGTCTCGCTGCGGCAGCTGGCGACGGCGCCGTCGGTGGTGCGCCAGGTCCGGCCGGTGGTGCGGTATCACGGCAAGTTCGTGGCACGGCAGCGGCAGGTGCAATAAGGTGCAATGAGCCCGGTCCGACGGGCGCGCGGCGACGGTCGTCCGTCGCCGCGCCCGACACGCCCTCGCATCGCTTCGGTGCGGGGGCGTTTTCATGTCGTGAGCCCCGCGATGGAATAAACCGGCGCGCCGAACCGTTCTCCCCACGAATCGACCGACAAGGTCCGAGGGCCGCGACGTCCGCGGCGCTCATTCAACCCGGACGCTCGACACCGAGCGGCCCCGAGCGGAGGTGGCGATGGCCAACACATTTGCAGAGAACTGGGACGCGAAGCGCGGCGACATCATCTACGGCGTGGACGAGGATCGCACCAGGTACCGGGGCCGGATGCCCGCCAGCTCGAACGGCAGCTGGTTCCTGATGGATCAGTTCAACAACAACCTGCTGCCGGGCGCGAAACAGTTTGGCAAGACGGGGCATCCGAAGAACCCCGACATCGAGAGCGTCGCGCAGGGCAAGGTCAAGAGCAGCAAGAACCCCGCCGCCGCGGACTACCTGAAGTATCAGAAGGCGGCGGCCCACAGCGCGCTCGATCTCTCGCAGCTCGACCAGCGCTACGAAGGCAAGGAACCGGTGGAGGCCGACCCGCGCTATTCGCTGATGATCCGGCGCGCCTGCAAGCACGGCATCGAGTTCGTGCTGCGCGAGGAAGCCCAGTCGCATCTGCACTTCGTGCTCGACTCGCTGGCCGCCGACAATTTCCAGAAGGTGCAGCTCAAGGTGATCGAGTACGGCTACACCTCCTACACCTACTCGGAACTGCGCTACGTGTACCGCAACTGGGACAAGTTCGGCGCAACCGGGCGGATCCACTTCTATCAAAACTACGAGGAAGTGCCGGCGCCGTGGACCGTCAATGCCTGGCATCTGCAGAATCAGGCGAATCCGGCCAAGCGCACCGCCTGACGTGCTAAGGCATGCCGAAGGCGGTGCCTGACGCGACAGCACGACCACACCACGGCGCTTCGTCTCCACTGCCTGCCGGCGCGCCGCCGATATCGTCAGGGGTATGGTTATCCCCGACTGGCGCCGCCGATATTACGAAGTACGATGTTTGCCAACGAATCAGCAAGCCAAGAGTCAGTCCTCCGTAACCGTGCCGGTGTGGGGTGGTCATCGCCAGTCGCGCAATCGTCGCGACAGCGTGCTGGGTGGAACCAGAAGTATTAGAAGCAAGCCGCCGCGAATTCGAGAGGGAGAGGGGCCGCAGCGCCAGGCCAACGAGGCCTGACGGCCATCGCCGCTCCAGGATGTCCCACCGATGATGTCAATCGCAAGCCAGTTTGCGCGTCCGTGCACGCCCGGTCGCGCGTCGCGGCACGTTCGTCGCGAACGCGCCACCGTTCGTGGCCGGCTGCGTCCCTGCCGCGCCTCGCCCTGCCCGGGCAGCGTGCGGACACGCTCGCCTGCGCCGTCCGTTCGCGCCACGAGACGCCTCGCTGCACCGACGCCTCGCCCCATCGACGTAGTGCTCGCTGTCCGGCTTATTGCCCATCTGGAGACACGATGTTCCCGACCATCACGTCACGATTCGCGCTCGCCGCTGCCGCCGTCCTCGTCCTCACGCTCGCCGCCTGCGGCGGTGGCGGCAACGATGCCCCCGGCAGTACCGGCGCACCCGGCGGCGGCTCCGGCACGTCGGGCGGCTCGCCCTCGCCGCTCGCCACCACGCTGCAGGGCATCGTCTACGGCACGGACACCACGGCCGTACCGTCCGGCGCGAAGATCCCCATCACGATGATGGGCCAGATGCGCGCGCTGTTCGACCTGATCAAGGCCCAGCCCGATTTCACGCAGGTCAAGATGGACATGGGCAGCGCGCTCTGGATCCACCCGCTCGCGACCAACACCGGCGACCAGTTCATACCCGGCAAGCTCGCGCTCGGCCTGTCGTGGATCCTGATCGACATGAAGGCGAAGAACGATCCGCAGTACGCCGACTATCTCGCGACCTACCAGAAGGTCACGACCGCGCTGATGACAAGCCTGAGCGGCAGCAACTATCAGTATGCGAACGCGTCGTGGGGCGAATACTATTTCCTCGTCGCGCTGAACAACCTGCAGGCCCACGGCATGCTCAACGAGGTGTTCAGCGATGCGATGCTGGCCACGCTGCAGCAGCGCCTGCAGTTCTGCGACCTGTTCGGCGCCGATGCGAGCGGCACGACCGACACCTGCCCCGCCGCCGGCACGCCGATCGACATCGCCTCGCTGAACACGTCGCAGAACGGCTACGCGGTGGCCTACGGCATCGCCGGCCTGCGCCAGAAGCTCGGCTGGAGCAACCCGACGTTCTCGTCGACGACGGACCCGGCGGTGGCCAGCATGAACGCGCGCGACGCGCTGCTCTACACGATCACGAACCACCTGCGCAACGATGCTTCGGGCGGCTTCTCGGACGAAGCGTCGAACACCCACACCACCTATTACGATCAGGCGCGCTTCGATCGCTACAGCGTGCTGTTGATCGCCGAGGTGTTCGAACGTAGCTTCGAGATGGGCAACGAGGCGAACCTTACGCCCGAACTGAAGGGCTATCTGCGCAGGTCGGTGGACCTGATCCTGCCGCAGCTGAACACCGACGGCGAGGGCTTCAACTACGGCCGCTCGATCGGCCCTTCCGGCGACACCGCGTTCGTGGAAGTGCTGACCGCCGCCGCCAACGCGGGTGTGCTGACTGATCAGGAGAAGCAGGCCGCCTACGCCTTCATCTATCACGCCGCGCTGCGCTTCGAGAACTTCTGGTACGACCCGACGCTGGTCACACCGTCCGTCAACATGTGGGTCAAGGGCCGCGGCACCGACGTCGATCGCGACATCACCCACGTGATGGGCGAGAACTTCAGCCTGCTGCACCAGTACCTGTACGTGAACGCGTGGTGGAACCAGCTCGGCTTCGGCAGCACCGCGCCACTGACCGACACGGCCTTTCAGGCCTGGCTCGACAGCACCCAGCCGCACTACAAGCTGACCTGGTACAACCTGCCGACCGATACCGCGCATCCGTACGCGGCCGCGCTCGTCACGGTGCGCGACGGCAAGCGCGTGTTCAACCTGAACCTGAGCCAGGCACCCGACTACAACCCGTTCTCGCCGTACTATCCGGTGCCGTTCTCGGACAAGCTGATCTACGGTACCGCCAACGTCAACTACTCGCTGCTGATCCCGCAGGTCACCTACAACGGCAAGACCTATCAGCCCGTCACCTACTACCAGAACCTGAACGTGCAGGAAACGAATGGCCAGGTGGTGGTGTCGTTCGACACGACGAAGTTCCGGCTCGCCACGACGAATCCGCTTGCCTCGACCGACCTCGATCTGCAGACGCACACGGTGCTCACGTTCAGCCACGGCCAGGTCTCGCGCACCGACACGCTCAGTTCGGCCACGCTGACTGGCAATCTCCAGGTCGCGACCGACTACACCAGTTTCGCGTTCAACACGGATTCGACAGTCAATTCCGACGGCGCTTCGGTGTCATATACCGGCAGCGTGGCCACCAGCTACGCGACGACCGGTTTCGACAGTTGCGGGCTGTCGATCCTGGTCCCGTTTCCCGGCACGCTCTACCCGATTTCAGCGACGCCGATCGGCTCGCTGTATTTGAACTACGCCTGCACCACCGGGGCCTTCCCGCTCATCTCGGGTGCCACGCGCACGCTGGGCTGGACGCTGAAGTACACGGATCCGGCATGACGCGCTGACGTGGGATGACGAGGTACGCCGACACGCCGCCGGGCGCGCTGCGAGCCGCAAAAAAACGGCCGGCGCGATCGCATGACACGATCGCGCCGGCCGTCATCGTTTGCCGTCAGCGACGGTAGCGCATCAACGCCCCAGCATCGGCAGTTTGAGCCCGACCTCGCGCGCGGTCTGCTGCGCGAGTTCATAACCGGCATCGGCATGGCGCATCACGCCCGTGGCCGGATCGTTGAACAGCACGCGGCCCAGTCGCTCGCGCGCCGCCTCGCTGCCGTCGGCCACGATCACCACGCCCGCGTGCTGCGAGAAGCCCATCCCCACCCCGCCGCCATGGTGCAGCGACACCCAGGTCGCGCCGCCCGCCGTATTCAGCAGCGCGTTCAACAGCGGCCAGTCGCTGACCGCGTCCGAGCCGTCCTTCATCGCTTCGGTCTCGCGGTTCGGGCTTGCCACCGAGCCCGTGTCGAGGTGGTCGCGGCCGATCACGACCGGCGCCTTCAGCTCGCCGTTCTTGACCATCTCGTTGAACGCCTGGCCCAGCCGATAGCGATCCTTCACGCCCACCCAGCAGATCCGCGCCGGCAGCCCCTGGAACGCGATCCGCTCGCGCGCCATGTCGAGCCAGTTGTGCAGGTGCGGATCGTCGGGGATCAGCTCCTTGACCTTTGCGTCGGTCTTGTAGATGTCCTCCGGGTCGCCCGACAGCGCCACCCAGCGGAACGGCCCCTTGCCCTCGCAGAACAGCGGCCGGATGTAGGCCGGCACGAAGCCCGGGAAATCGAACGCGTTCTGCACGCCCATTTCCAGCGCCATCTGGCGGATGTTGTTGCCGTAGTCGAGCGTGGCCGCGCCGCGCTGCTGCAGCGTCAGCATCGCCTGCACCTGCCTGGCCATCGACTGCTTGGCCGGCGCGACGATGCCTTGCGGATCGACCTTGCGCGCCTCCTGCCACTGCGCCACGCTCCAGCCTTGCGGCAGGTAGCCGTTCACCGGATCGTGCGCGCTGGTCTGGTCCGTCACGCAGTCCGGCGTGATGCCGCGCGCGACCACTTCGGCGAACACGTCGGCCGCGTTGCCGAGCAGGCCGATCGACACCGGCCGGCCGTCGCGCTTCGCTTCGTCGAGCATCGCGAGCGCCTCGTCGAGGCTGGTCGCTTTCTTGTCGACGTAGCGCGTCTTCAGGCGGAAATCGATGCGTGACTCGTCGCATTCCACCGCGATCATCGAGAAGCCGGCCATGGTGGCCGCGAGCGGCTGCGCGCCGCCCATCCCGCCCAGGCCGCCGGTCAGGATCCAGCGGCCCGACGGATCGCCGTTGAAGTGCTGGTTCGCCACCGAGAAGAAGGTTTCGTAGGTGCCCTGCACGATGCCCTGGCTGCCGATGTAGATCCAGCTGCCGGCCGTCATCTGGCCGTACATCATCAGGCCCTGGCGGTCGAGCGCGTTGAAGTGGTCCCAGTTGGCCCAGTGCGGCACGAGGTTCGAGTTCGCGAGCAGCACGCGCGGCGCGTCGGCGTGCGTGCGGAACACGCCGACCGGCTTGCCCGACTGGATCAGCAGCGTTTCGTTGTCCTCGAGATCCTTCAGCGAGGCGAGGATCTGGTCGAAGCATTCCCAGTTGCGCGCGGCACGGCCGATGCCGCCGTACACCACCAGCGCATGCGGATGCTCGGCCACCTCGGCGTCGAGGTTGTTCTGCAGCATCCGGTACGCCGCCTCGGCGAGCCAGGTCTTGCAGGTCTTCTCGGCGCCGCGCGGCGCGCGGATCACGCGTGTCGGGTCCAGACGCGGATCGATGTGGTTCGGATGGTTCATGACAGCCCTCGGGAGTTAAAAGCCGGATCGGCACGATCGGCTGCAGCGCAACCGGACAGCCCCGAGTCTAGCCGGCCAATGTTGTCTAGACAACTCGTTTTATCTCGAAAACGAAAATATTTCATGGCCTCGGTATTGACATCGAGATCATCAAATTCAACGGTATTTTTTGGTAGACGAACGCATGCCGCCACCGGCGACCTGATGCCGGGATGGCGGTCAGCTTGTCTAGTCAAACAGGAAGAAAAAATAGACGACGAGGTCGGCGCGGCGCGCGCCGCGAACGGGCACGCGGAAACCGCGAAGGCGCATCAACACATCAAGGAAGGCGGCATGGCCCGCGGACAGTTCGCGCGCCACGCCCCGGGCCTCACATGCTGCCGGCCAGATGGAAGCGCGAGGCCGGATGCCAGAGCTGCACGGCGGTGGCCACCGCCTCGCCCACCCAGGTGCGCCGCCACATCATCAGGCACGGCTCGCCGATCTCCATGGCCAGATGGCGCCGGATCGGCGCCTCGGGCTTCTGCGCATAGATGCGGAAATCGGCGCGCTGGATCGGCGCGAGCCGCACCATGTAGCGGTTCGGCGTCTCGGCCGTGAAGTCCTGCTCCAGGTACTGCGGAAACACGCTCGGGTTCACGTAGCGATCCTCGTACTGGATCGGCTCGCCTTCCTCGTAGTGGACGATCAGCGAGTGGAACACCGGGCCGGCCGCCAGGTCGAGCGCGGCGCAGGCCTGCGGATCGACGCTCGATTCCAGCAGCAGCACCTTCGCGCTGTGATGGTGCCCGCGCGCCACGATCTCGTCGGCGATGTTGCGGATGTCGAGCACGGTGGATTCGACGTCGCGCGGCGCGACGAAGGTGCCCGAGCCCTGCACGCGCGTGAGCACGCGTTCGGCGGTCAGCTCGCGCAGCGCGCGCGAGACGGTCATGCGCGCCACGCCGAACTCCTTCACGAGCTCGGTCTCGGACGGGATCATCTCGCCGGGCTTCCAGGTGCCGCTGGCGATGTGGCCGATCACGTAGCGCTTGATCTGCTCATAGGCGGGAGCCGGCTTGCGTGCCCCCGCCGGCTGCACCGCATCGTCCACAGTATTCGTAATCATCGTTATTCTCGACTTCGTCGGTGATGGGCGACCGGCCGGCCGCGATCGCAAGGTGTCGCCATTCAGCCGCCGATCGCCGCGGGCAGCACGTCGTTGGCCGACGCCATCGGGCCGCCCGCCGAGGGCGGCGCCGCGTCCGCCAGCAGCGTGCCGTCCACCGGCCGCACCTTCACCGGGTCCGGCAGCGGCGGCGGCGTGTCGTCGGCGATCAGCCGGAACGCGAACGCGATGTCGTCGGCCAGCGGCCGGTCATCGCGATAGGTCGCGACCTCGCCGCGAATGCGCGCATGCAGCGCCTCCGTATAGGCCGCGCGCGACGCCTCGACCGGCTGCAGGTCGTAGGCCTGCGCGGCGGCGAGCAATTCTATCCCAAGTATCCGGCAGCTATTTTCGATCACCACGAGCGCCTTCAGCGCGGCCGGCGTGGCATGGCACAGATGGTCCTCCTGCAGGCCCGAGGTCACGCCGCCGTCGAGGCTCGCGGGGGCCGCCTCGCGGCGGTTCTGCGCGACCAGCGAGGCCGCCGTGTACTGCGCGATCATGAAGCCCGAGCGCGTGCCGCCCGGATGCGCGAGGAACGCGGGCAGCCCGCTCACGAGCGGATTGACGAGCCGGTCGATGCGCCGCTCGGCCATCGCCGCGACCTGCGCCACGGCCACCGCGAGGCTGTCCATTGCCAGCGCGATCGAGGCGCCCACCGCATGCGCCTGCGAATAGACGCGCGGCGTGTCGGGCGTGCCGGTCACGATCGGGTTGTCGGTGGTCGAGGCCAGTTCGCGGTTGACCACCTCGGCGGTGGCCGCCAGCACGTCGCGCGCGGCGCCGTGGACGTGCGGGATGGTGCGCATGCTGAGCGGGTCCTGCGTATGACGGCCGAGCGCGGCCGCGAGCAGCCCGCTGCCGTCGAGTGCCGCGCGCATCCGCGCGCCCACCTCGGCGAGCCCCGGCGAGACGCGGAACGCGAGCGATTCGGCGTCGAACGCGGCCATCTGCCCGCCGAGATTCTCGAAGCTCATCGCCGACACCGCGTCGGCCCAGTCGAGCAGCCGCGCGGCACGCTGCAGCGCGAGCGCGGCCAGGCCCGTCACGCACGGCGTGCCGTTCACGAGGCTCAGGCCTTCCTTGGCGCCGAGCGAGAGCGGCGCGAGCCCGAGCCGCGCGAGCGCATCGGCGCCCGCGAGCCGCTCGCCGCGCCACTGCACGTGGCCCGCGCCGACGCACACCAATGCGATGTGCGCCATGTGGCTCAGGTAGCCGACCGAGCCGAGCGCCGGCACTTCGGGCAGGCAGTCGGCATCGAGCAGCACCGCGAGCCGTTCCACCACTTCCACGCGCACGCCCGAGTGGCCGTGCGCGAAGTTGTTGATCGCGGCGGCCATGATCGCGCGCGTCTCCTCGCGGCCGAGCGGCGCGCCCACGCCCACCGCGTGGCTCATCAGGATGTTGTGCGAGAGATCGTGCTGGTCGGCCGGCGACACCACCACGTCGCAGAGCGCACCCACGCCGGTGTTCACGCCGTAGGCGCGGATCGCGCGCGAGACGATCTGCTCGACCAGCTCGCGCGCGGCGGTGATGTTCGCGCGCGCCGTGTCGGAAAGGTGCAGCGGCTCCCCGGCGGCGACGGCGGCGATGTCGCGCCAGTCGAGCGGGCAATCGGAACGGAGAATGGCCATGGCGGTACCTGCGGATCGGACGAGGGTGGCGTGGACGGACCTTCGTTGCACCCGCAACGTTGGTCCGAACGGTGAATCGAACGGTCAATCAGTTGGCATTGCGGTCCTCGTGGCCCGACACGAAACGGCGGAACCGCTCGGACTTCTGCTCGCCGAACACCTCGTCGGGCGTGCCGTCCGAATCCACCTGTCCCTGGTGCAGGAACATCACGCGGTTCGACACGTGTCGCGCGAAGCCCATCTCGTGCGTGACCACCAGCATCGTGCGGCCCTCCTCGGCGAGCGAGCGCATCACCCGCAGCACCTCGCCCACCAGTTCCGGATCGAGCGCCGAGGTCGGCTCGTCGAACAGCATCACCTTCGGATGCATGGCGAGCGCGCGCGCGATCGCCACGCGCTGCTGCTGGCCACCCGACAGATGCGCCGGATAGTGGCCGCGCCGCTCGGCCAGGCCCACCCGCGCGAGCAGCGCCTCGGCCTCCTCCACCGCCTCGGCGCGGCTGCGCTTGAGCACGCGCATCGGCCCCTCGATCACGTTCTCGAGCACCGTCATGTGCGACCAGAGGTTGAAGTTCTGGAACACCATGCCGAGCCGCGAACGCACGCGGTCCACCTGGCGCCGGTCGGCCGGCTGCAGCGTGCCGTCGCGGCGGCGCGTCATCTTCAGTTCCTCGCCGGCCAGCGTCACGGCGCCGTCGTCGGGGATCTCGAGCAGGTTCAGGCAGCGCAGGAACGTGCTCTTGCCCGAGCCGCTCGCGCCGAGGATCGAGATCACGTCGCCCTCGTGTGCGTCGAGCGAGATGCCCTTCAGCACGTGGTGATCGCCGAACGACTTGTGGATGTTCCGCGCGGACAGCGCGACGGGATTGGCGGAATGCATGCGTGTCTCCAGCAAGGAATGAGGCGATCGTTCAGGGCGCGGCGCGCCGCGTTTCGAGCGTGGCGACGGCTTGCGGCGCCACCGCCGGCGCGCCGCGCAGGTGCCACGAGAGCCGCGTCTCGGCGAAGCCGAGCACGCGCACCACGAGGAAGTTCAGGAACAGGTAGATCAGCGCCGCGCAGACGAACACCTCGGTGGTGCGATAGGTCTGCTGGATGATCTGCTGCGCGACACCCGTGACCTCCCACACCGTCACGAGGCTCGCGAGCGCGGTGGACTTGACCAGCAGCACCGCCTCGGTCGAGTACGCCGGCAGGCACTGACGCAGCGCGATCGGGCCGATCACGCGGCGCAGCAGCGCGAAGCCCGACAGGCCGATCGCCTGGCCCGCCTCGATCTGCCCGACCGGCACCGCCATCAGGCCGCCGCGGATGATCTCGGCCGTGTAGCCGGCGGTGCAGAGCGCGAGCGAGAGCACGGCGCACACATAGGGCTCGCGCAGCACCGGCCACAGGAAGCTCTCGCGGATCACCCCGAACTCGCCGAGCCCGTAGTAGACGAGGAACATCTGGATCAAGAGCGGCGAGCCGCGGAACACCAGGATGTAGGCGCGCGCGAAGCGGTTCGGCAGCCAGTGCGGCGACACGCGCAGCGTGACGATCACGAGCGAGAGCAGCCCGCCCAGCACCAGCGACAGGAAGAACAGCCCCAGCGTGGTCGGCACGGCGGCAATCAGCTGCCGCAGGGTGTCGAGCAGGAACGGGAAATCGATATGCATGATGATGGCCGCCGTGACGTCAGTTGCGTGCGAAGTTGCGCTTGAACGAGCGGCCCACGCGCGCCTCGGCCTTGCCGAACACGCGGTTCGAGAGGCCCGTCATCAGCAGGTACAGCACGCCGCCCGCGACGAAGAACAGGAAATATTCGTGGGTGGAGCCGGCCGCCACCTGGGTGGCGCGCAGCAGCTCGGCCAGGCCCGTCACCGAGATCAGCGCGGAATCCTTCAGGCTCAGTTGCCAGACGTTGCCGAGCCCCGGCAGCGCGAAGCGCAGCACCTGCGGGATCAGCACGCGGCGCGCGGCCGTCAGGCGCGGCATGCCGATCGCGCGCGCGGCCTCGAGTTCGCCGCGCGAGACGGCCAGCACCGCGGCGCGGTAGACCTCGGCCTGGTAGGCGCCCGAGATCATGCCCACCGCCACCGCGCCGATCGCGAACGGCGGCACGCCGACGAAGCCGTCGGCGCCGAACCACTGGCCGACCGTGGTGACGAGCGAGGAGCCGCCGAAGTAGAACAGGTAGATCACGAGCAGCTCCGGCACGCCGCGGAACACGGTCGTGTAGCAATCGCCGAGCACGCGCAGCGCCCGGAAGCGCGACAGCTTCGCGGCGGCCACCAGGCCGCCGAACACCGAACCGATCGCGAGCGCGGACAAGGTGAGCACGATCGTCATCAGCGCGCCGAGCAGCAGCACGCTGCCCCAGCCCTCCGATCCGAAACCGAGCATGGTGATGAGAGACGACATGGCGACTACCCCAGGCAAACCAGACGATGCAGCACTACCGGACTGACGCCGCGCGCCCCGCCGGGCGCGGCACGCGGCGCCGCGAGAGCCCGCGCGACGCTTACGGCGTCACGTCGGTCTTGAACCACTTCATCGACAGCTTCTTGATCGTGCCGTCGGCCTTCGCGGCCGTGATCGCGGCATCGAACTTCGCCTTCAGGTCAGTGGCGGTCTTGCGGAACGCGAGGCCCTCGCCCGGTCCCCACACCGGTCCGGCGATCACCGGGCCGGCCGGCACGACGTGCGACTTGTCGGCGTTCGCGGTGTAGTAGGTGATGTCGTCGAACGACGCGTCGATGCGGCCGTTGGCCAGATCGAGGTCGCGCTCGGGCGCGCTCTTGTAGACGCGCACCGAGGCCACGTCCTTGAAGTTGTTGTTGACGAAGGCCGTGTAGATCGTGCCCGACTGCAGGCCGATGGTCTTGCCCTTGAGCGCCTTGCGCAGCATCTCGATGGCGGGCGAGGCGCTGCGCGCGTCGTTGTCGAGCCGCACCGCGCCCACCGCCGGCGACGACTTCGGCAGGATCTTGGTGTCGGCCACCGCGAAGGTGGCCGGCGTGGCCGCGTAGGGCTGCGAGAGCGCGAGGATCTTCTCGCGGTCCGGCGTGATCGAGATCGCGTCCATCAGCACGTCGAACTTGCCGGCCTGCAGGCCCGGGATCATGCCGTCCCAGTCCTGCGTGACGAGATTGCACTTCAACTGCGCGTGCGCGCAGAGGTTCGCGACCAGCTCCGGCTCGAAGCCACCGAGCTTGCCGCCCGGCAAGGTCAGGTTCCACGGCGCGTAGCTGCCGTCGAGCGCGATCGTGACGGTCTTCCAGTCCTTCGCCTGCACGGACCCGGCCATCATCGCGGATCCAAGGACCGCTCCGATCACGAGCGTGGCGAGACGGCTGTGCTTACTCTTCATGTCGACATTCCCCATAGGTTCGGAAATTACCTGCAACACCACGACCAACGTTGATCTTGTATAGACAAGAATGAGTCAACAAAATCACCTTGGCAAGCGATTTCGAGAAAACGAACGGCGACCTAGGGGATACCCTTGGAACGTTGTCCCGTATGGGTTTGACGCGGATTCGGCGGTGCTTTCGCGAAGCCTGCGAAGCACCCGGCCCCGGGACTTCGCCCGCACGCGCGAAGTCATCTAGTCAACTGAACAATCGGTTGCACCGTTGCCGCCGGCGCCCTTCGATCCCGCCCGGCGCGCGCCTTGCGCACGCGCCGCCGTCAGCGTACATCAGGGCTCCGGCGGTTGCACCGCGCCTTGCAACCCGCGCGCGATCAGCGCCGCCGCGAACGCCTCCGCAATGCGCGGCAGCGTGCGGCCGCGCCGCTTCACGAGCGCGACGGGCCGCGCGAACGCCGCGTCGGCGATCGGCCGCGCCACCAGTTCGGGTTCGGCGAGCACTTCGCGTGCCGAAGCCGGCAGGATCGTCACGCCAAGCCCGCCGCGCACCATCGCCACCGCCGTCATCATGTAGGTGGGCTCGCAGGCCACCTCGGGCAGGTGGCCCGCCTCGGCCAGCGCCGCGAGTGCCGTGTCCACTACCGCGCGCACGCTGGTGCCGCGCGCGGTCAGCACCAGCGGCTGCGCCGCCAGGTCGGCGGCCGTCACGCGGCGGCGCCGCGCGAGCGGATGCCCGCGCGGGCACACCACCACCAGCCGGTCCGCGCCCGCGTGCAGCACCTCGAGCGCGGCGTCGACGCGCTCGCCGCCGGTCAGCCCGAGATCGACTTCCTCGTTGCGCACCAGCGCGTCCACCGCGCTCGCCACCCCGTCGCGAATCTCGAAGCGCGCCAGCGGCACCTGCCGCCGGAACTCGCGGATCAGGTCGGGCAACACGCTGGCCGCGAAGGTCGGCAGGCAGGCCAGCCGCACCGTGCCGGCGGTGCCGTCGCCGAGCGCGCGCGCATCGCGCAGCACGCGTTCCATGTCCTCGAGCGAGCGCTGCAGCAGCGGCAGCAGCTCGCGCCCGGTCTGGGTGAGCGCCACGCTGCGACTGTTGCGGTCGAACAGGCGCGCGCCGACGGTCTGCTCGAGGCGCCGGATCTGCACCGTCAGCGCCGGCTGCGAGAGATGCAGACGCGCCGCCGCGCGCGTGAAGTTGCCGGCCTGCGCGATGGTGACGAACGCGCGAAGCTCGCGCAGGTTCAGGTCCATGTTCGATCCATAACGAGGTGTGATTGCTGCGATCAAATCATTTCAATTGCGTTATCGTGGTGGCGAAATTACGCTCGCCCTCATCAAAAGACAAGACCGGAGACACCATGATGCTGCCGTTGCTGGGGCTCGCCACCATCGTCGTGCTGCTTGGCACGATCCTCACGCGGCGGCTCTCGCCGCTCGTGGCGCTGATCGTCGTGCCGGTGGCCGCCGCGCTCGCCGGCGGCTTCGGGCTGCAGGTGGGCGGCTTCGTGGTGGGCGGGCTGAAAAGCCTCGCACCGGTGGTGGGCATGTTCGTGTTCGCGATCCTCTATTTCGGCACCATCACCGACGCCGGCACGCTCGATCCGATCATCGACCGGATCCTGCGCGCGGTGGGCACGCGCCCCACGCGCATCGTGGTCGGCACCACGCTGCTCGCGCTGCTGATCCACCTGGACGGCTCGGGCGCCGTCTGCTTCCTCGTCACGATCCCGGCCATGCTGCCGCTCTACGACCGCCTGAAGATGGACCGGCGCGTGCTCGCGGCGGCCGTGTCGATGGCGGCCGGCATCAACTTCCTGCCCTGGACCGGGCCGATGATCCGCGCCTCGGCCTCGCTGCACCTGCCGATCTCCGCGCTGTTCAATCCGCTGATCCCGGTGCAGGCGGTGGGCCTCGTGTTCGTGTTCGGTGCTGCTTACTGGCTCGGCCGCCGCGAGGAAAAGCGGCTCGGCGGCGCGGCGCACGGCGCGATTCCGATGCCCGAGCGCATACTCACGCCCGAGCAACAGGCGCTGCGCCGCCCGCGCCTGTTCGGCTTCAACCTGGTGCTGACGGTGCTGGTGCTCGGCAGCATGGTGGTGCTGGGCGAGCGCGTGCCGCCCGCGCTCACGTTCATGGTGGGCTTCTGCATCGCGCTGGTGGTCAACTATCCCGACGTCGAGATGCAGCGCAAGCGCATCGACGCCCATGCGCGCGCCGCGCTGATGATGGCCGGCATCCTGCTCGCCGCCGGCGTGTTCACCGGCGTGATGCAGGGCAGCGGCATGCTCAAGGCGATGGCGGGCGCGGCGGTGGGCTTCGTGCCGCCATCGATGGCCGGCCACATCCCGGTCGTGCTCGGGCTGCTGGCGATGCCGCTGAGCCTGCTGTTCGATCCCGATTCGTTCTACTTCGGCGTGCTGCCCGTGATCGCCGAGGTGTCGGGGCAGCTCGGCGTGCCGGCCGTGCATGTCGGCCAGGCCGCGCTGCTCGGCCAGATGACCACCGGCTTTCCCGTCAGCCCGCTCACGCCGGCCACGTTCCTGGTGGTCGGGCTGTGCGGCATCGAGCTGGCCGAGCACCAGAAATTCACGTTCCCGCTGCTGTTCGGCGCGTCCGTCGTGATGACGATGGCCTGCGTCGTGCTCGGCGTGTTCCCGCTCTGACGCGATGACGACACCCGCCATGTCGTTGCGCGCGCAACCGGATCCTTCACCATGACCACCCTTCCCCCCGATCGTCCGATCCGGCTCGGTGCCGGCGCCGGCTACTCCGGCGACCGCATCGAGCCCGCCGTCGAGCTGGCCGAGCACGGCGCGCTCGATTACCTGATCTTCGAATGCCTGGCCGAGCGCACCATCGCGATCGCGCAGCAGGCACGCCGCGCCGATCCCGCGCTCGGCTACGACCCGCTGCTCGGCGCGCGAATGCGTGCGGTGCTGCCGGCCGCCGCCGCGAACGGCGTGCGGATCATCTCGAACATGGGCGCCGCGAACCCGCTCGCGGCCGCGCGCGAGACCGCGCGGATCGCGGCCGCGCTCGGCGTGGGCCGACTGCGCGTGGCCGCCGTGAGCGGCGACGACGTGCTCGCGCCGATACTGGCCGGCGCGTTCCGCTTCCTCGAATCGGGCGACGCGGTGGCCGACTATCGCGAGCGCATCGTGTCGGCCAATGCCTACCTCGGCGCCGAGCCGATCGTCGCGGCGCTGGCCGCCGGCGCCGACGTGGTGCTGACCGGCCGCGTGGCCGATCCGGCGCTGTTCGCCGCGCCGCTGATCCACGCGTTCGGCTGGCCGATGGACGACTGGGCCCGCCTCGGCCAGGCCACCGTGGTGGGCCACCTGCTCGAATGCGCAGGCCAGGTCACGGGCGGCTATTTCGCCGATCCCGGCTGGCTCGACGTGCCGGATCTGGCGCGGCTCGGCTTTCCGATCGGCGAGGTGTCGGCCGACGGCGCCGTGACCCTCACCAAGCTCGCGCGCGCGGGCGGCCGCGTGAGCGTGGACACCTGCAAGCAGCAGCTGCTCTACGAGATCCACGATCCGGCCTGCTACCTGCAGCCCGACGTGACCGCCGATTTCAGCGCCGTGAGCGTCGTGCCCGACGGCCCCGACCGCGTGCGCGTGACGGGCGGTGCCGGCCGCGCGCGGCCCGACACGCTGAAGGTGACGGTGGCCTACACCGACGGCCATATCGGCGAAGGGCAGATCTCGTATGGCGGCCCCAGCGCGACCGCGCGCGCGCGGCTGGCCGGCGAGATCGTGCGCGAGCGGCTGGCGCTGACCGGCGTGGCAGTGAGCGAGCTGCGCATCGATTTGATCGGCGTGGACGCGCTGTACGGCGACACGCTGGCCGGCACGCGCGGCGAGCCCGCCGAAGTGCGGCTGCGCGTGGCGGGCCGCACCGCCACGGCGGCCGACGCGGCGCGGATCGGCAACGAGGTGGAAACGCTCTATACCAACGGGCCGGCCGGCGGCGGCGGCGTGACGAAGGCCGCGCGCGAGGTGCTGGCCGTGCAGTCGGTGCTGCTGCCGCGCGAGCAGGTGCGGCCCGTGTTCACGATGGTGGAGGCTGACGATGCAACTGCGTGAACTCGCGCATTCGCGCACCGGCGACAAGGGCAATACGCTGAACGTCTCGGTGATCTGCCGCGATCCGCAACACTATGCGCACCTGCGCGAGCAGCTGAGCGCCGCGCGCGTGAAGGCCTGGCTCGGCGCGTTCGTGCAGGGCGAGGTGGTGCGCCACGAGCTGCCGGCGCTGGCCGCCTTCAACTTCGTGCTCGGCGAGGCGCTGGGCGGCGGCGTCACGCGTTCGCTCGCGCTCGACGCGCACGGCAAGTCGGTCAGCTCGGCGCTGCTCGCGCTCGAGGTGCCGGCGCCGCCGGGTTGAGGCGGAGCATTCGAGGCGACGCGTGGGTGCTGCCCCGCGACGGCCGTCGGGCCGCCCGCCCGGCCTCAGCCGCCCCGCGCCTCGCGCCGCACCGCTTGCGGCGGCACGCCGAAGCCGCGCACGAACGCCTCGCGCAGATGGCGGCGGTCGCGAAAGCCGGTCTCGCGCGCGATCACCTCGAGCGGATGCGTGCCGCGCTCGACCATCAGGCGCGCCGCTTCCAGGCGCAGCCCCTCGATCGCCCGGGCCGGCGACTGTCCCGTCTCCATCGTGAACACGCGGCTGAACTGGCGCGGGCTCAGATGCGCCGCCGTGGCCAGCTCCTCCACCGACAGCGGACGATGCAGGTTCTGCCGCGCGTAGTTCAGCGCGTTCTGGATGCGGTCCGACTTCGGCGCGAGTTCGAGCATCTCCGAATGCTGCGACTGGCCGCCCGAGCGCCGCTGATGCATCACCAGCTTGTGCGCCACCGAGCGCGCCACGTCCGCGCCCAGATCCTGCTCGACCATCGCCAGCGCCAGATCGAGCCCGGCCGTCATGCCCGCCGAGGTCCAGACCGGTCCGTCCACGATGTAGATGCGGTCGTCCTCGACCTGGATCGCCGGATGCGCCTGCCGCAGCGCACGTGCGAAGGCCCAGTGCGTGGTGGCGCGGCGCCCGTCCAGCAGCCCCGCCTCGGCCAGCATGAAGCCGCCGGTGCAGATGCCCGCCACGCGGCGCGCGCGGCCGCTGGAGCGGCGCAGGAACGCCACCAGATCGTCCGGCGGCGGCACCACCAGCGGGTCGATCACGCCCACCACCAGCCAGGTATCGACACCGCCGCGCGGCGCCACCGCCCGCGTCTCCACCCGCATGCCGAGCGACGAGCGCTGCGGGCCACCCGAGATCGAATGGTTCTCGACCGTGTAGAACGGCGTGCCGGCCACCAGGTTCGCGACCTCGAAGATGGTCTGGGACGCCAGCGCCATGATCTGAAACCCGTCGCTGAGCAGATATCCGATTCGATGCATGGCCGGCCCCGATATGTCGATGTGTCGATGTCCTGAAGCGGTACGTTATACCTCATGCGGGACGCCGCCATGACAGCGGTGGTGCAACGCGTGGCCGACGCGCGGAATATCGATAGCTCGAAAACTTGGTTGGTGGCGGCCGGCGATCTCGCGACCATAGCGGGCTGCTCAGTCTCACCAAGGAACTCCGATGGCCGCCTCCCTTCCCCGCTTCGGCGTGTGGGCGCTCGTTCACGGCAGCCGTGCCGCACTGCAGGATCCCGACGAACCCTACGACGCCTCGTGGGCGCGCAACAAGGCGCTGGTGCTGGCGGCCGAACGGCTCGGCTACGATTCCGTGCTGGTCGCGCAGCACACCATCAATCCGCACGATCCCGCGCTCGACCAGCTCGAGGCCTGGACCGCCTCGGCCGCGCTCGCCGCGCTGACCGAGCGCATCGAGATCATCGCGGCCATCAAGCCCTACCTCTATCACCCCGTCGTGCTCGCCAAGATGGCGCAGCAGATCGAGCACATCAGCGGCGGGCGCTTCGCGATCAACCTCGTCAACGCCTGGAACCGGCCCGAACTCGAACGCGCCGGCATCGGCTTCGCCGAGCACGACGCGCGCTACGCCTACGGGCGCGAATGGATCGCCGTGGTCGAGGCGCTGCTGGCCGGCGAGACGGTGCGCTTCGCCGGCGAACATTTCCGCATCGACGATTACGCGCTGCGGCCCACCGACCCGTTCCGGGCACGGCCGCGCATCTACGTGGGTGGCGAATCGGAGCCGGCGCGCCAGCTGGTGGCCGACCATGGCGACGTCTGGTTCATCAACGGCCAGCCGCACGAAGACGTGGCGCGCCTGATCGCCGACGTCGGCACGCGGCCGCGCGCGGCCGGCGCCGCGCCGCTGCGCTTCGGGCTGTCGGCGTTCGTGATCGCGCGCGAGACGGCCGGCGAGGCCGAGGCGCATCTCGCGCACCTGTTCGCGCTGGCCGAACTCGACAAGCCGTTGCGCGAGCAACAAAAGCAGAACATCGATCCGAACGTGGTGATGATCCAGACCTTCGCGCGCTCGGCGCGGGTCGGCTCGAACGGCGGCACGGCGGCCGGGCTGGTGGGCAGCTACGACGAGGTGGCCGAGCGCGTGGCCGCGTTCCATCGCGCGGGCATCGAGCTGTTCATGCTGCAGTTCCAGCCGTTCGAGGCCGACATGCAGGGCTTCGCCGAACACGTGATTCCGCGCGTGAAGCGGATCCTGGGAACCTGAGCGCATTCGGCCGCGCCGCGCCGATGCGAATCACCGGACGGCGGCACGCAGGCAGGCTCCCGCAGGTATGGAGCGCCGCGCGGACACGCGTTATGATCGTGCGCCGTATTCCCACCTACACGCGGAGCCGACCGACACGATGGACACGTCCGACCGACTGATCTCGCACGAGGCGCAATCCGGCGCCACGCTCGACGCCACGATCGAAGCAACCAAGGCCCGCCTGCGCGCCGCGGAGCCGTTCCCGGGCGCCACGCTCGACCAGCAGCTGGCGCTGGTCGACCAGCTCGCGCAATTCGAACTCGGTCGCTTCCTGCTTGTGAATCGCGGGCTCGACGCGATCTGGACGCACCGCCTCGTCACGCACGAGCCGGGCAGCCTGCAGCTGGGCCAGGTACCCGAACTCGAATACCTGAGCTTCGAGCGCCTGCCCGCCACCTGCGCCACGCGCGAGCGCTTCGGCATCTTCCGCCGCGAACTGCAGGCGCTGCTGAAGCCGGGCGCCGTGTTCGCCTCGGTGCCCGGCGGCGTGATGGGCGACCTGCTGCTGCTCGACTACGCGCAGGCGCCGGACGTGCGGCTGATCGGCGTCGATCTCGACCAGAACGCGCTCGATGCGGCGCGCGCGCTGGCCGAGGAACGCGGCCTGGCCGAACGCTTGTCGCTGCGCCGGGCCGATGCCTGGGAAATGGACCTGCACGCCGAAGCCGACGTGCTGACCAGCAACGGCATCAACCTCTACGAACCCGACGACGAGCGCGTCGTGCAGCTGTATCGCAAGTTCTTCGACGCGTTGAAGCCGGGCGGGCGGCTCGTGACCAGCTTCCTCACGCCGCCGCCCTCGCTCTCGCCCGATTCGCCGTGGGAGATGAGCACTACCACGCCGGCGTTGCTCGGCCTGCAGTTCCTGCTGTTCGCGCGCGTGATCGAGGCGAAGTGGAGCAGCTTCCGCACCCATGCCCAGACGCGCGAGCAGCTCGAACGCGCCGGCTTCGCCGACGTCACGTTCATCGACGACAGCGCGCGGATGTTCCCGACCGTGGTGGCGCGCAAGCCCGAGTAGGCGCATCGCGCGCGGGGCGGCGCCATCGGGCCACCGCGCCGCGCGCGGCCAGAATCGTTCAGAACGGATTCGCAATCGTGCCGGTGGGCGCCGGCGGCTCGTCGGCGAGCTTCGCGGGCAGGTCGGGCGCCGCCTTCAGCGCCTCGACGATGCTGGTGAGCACGGCCAGCAGCGCCTGCGCGCGTTTCAGCCCTTCCTGGTCGCGGGCGATCTCGAGGTCGCCGCTCACGCGGATGCGCGCCGGGTCGTTGCTGATCGTCAGCGCGTCGCCGGCGAGGTTGACGACGGTGCTGTCGTCGGCAAACGCGGGGAAATTCGTCTTAGACACCGGACAGCCCTCCTGCCTTCATATCCTTCAGTCGTTCCGGCACGCCGGGAAAACGCAGCCCGCTGGCGGCCTCCAGTTGATGCACGGTTTCGATATCGTAGCGCTTCGCGTCGGCGTTCTTCACGACGATCGCGAACGCCATGCCCCGCGACGGCAGGTAGACCAGCTTGAAGATCTCGGTCGGCACGATCACGCGGTCCGCGCCGATCGTCTGCAGTTCGCTGCCATGGAACATCGGGCCGGTCACCACGTAGGCCTCGCCGTCGCGCATTGCCATCGCGCGCACCGCCTCCTCCACATGCGCCCAGAGCCGCCGGTTGTTCCGCGGATTCTGCGGAATCATGTTCGCCAACGAGAACGATTCGGCCATCGCCGTATCGTTCCAGCGGTCGCCCGCCGGGCTCATGTGGCCGCGATCGAAGCCACTGCGCCGGTAGTCGGCCAGCGTCGCACCCTCGCCCGCCGGCAGGCGCGCTTCCGCGAAGAAGCGATTGGTGCGCACCTCGTCCTTCGCGTCGGCCAGATGCTCGGCGGTCAGATGCTCGGCCGACCAGAGCGGCGTATGCGTGATGCCCGAGTGCAGCACCTCGAAGTCGGAATAACAGAGCAGGCGCGCTTGCCTGACCATCTTCGGATTCGTCAGCTCGGGCTCGAGGCCCGACGGAGAAAACTGCGAACACGACGCGGCGTGGACGCCCGCCGCGACCGACAGCAGGCCTAGCGCGGCTAGCCATTTCATAGTCATGCGTCTTTTTCGAGAAAAAAGCGCGCATTGTAGCGGGGCGAATCGCTGGTGTGGGCGCTGGAGGGCGTGTCTCGTTGATCTTTTTCGGGACTGGTGGCGGTGGGGATTGCGATCGCTTCGCCGGGCTGAGCGGCCTTACTTCAAGCGCAGTGTCGTAACCAGGTTGCGTAGGCCCGACTTCGAGCGATCCCCGGCGGTCACGTCTTGCGACGCGCTCGCTTCGCACGCGGCGCGGCCTCGCTTCGCACCGGCTCCGCCTCGTGCTGCGCCGCCGCCACGATCCACTGCCGGAAGGCCATGACCGCGTCGTCGCCGGTGCGATCGGTGTTCACCACCAGCGTGTAGTCGGGGCCGCGCCATGCCGGCTCCGAGATCGGACAGACCAGCCGCCCCGCCGCGATCTCGCGCTCGATCAGCGGCAGCGAGGCCAGCGCCACGCCGAGCCCTTCGGTGGCCGCGCCCAGTTGCAGGAACACGTGATCGAAGGCCAGATGCCGGGCGCCCTGCAGGCCCGGCGAGCCGGCCTGCCGCAACCAGTCGGACCAGGCCGTGCGCGTGCTCGTGGAGTGCAGCAGCGTATGGTGGCGCAGGTCGTCGACGCTGCGGATCGGATGGCTCAGCAGCACTGCCGGGTTGCAGGCCGGCAGGCGCAGATCGGGCATCAGCGTGGTCGATACGAGGCCCGCCGCGTGCTCGGGACCCGAGCGCACGCCCACGTCGAACGCATCGCCGACATAGCGCAGCTTGCGCGAGGTGGTGGAGAGCCGTACTTCGATATCGGGGTAGCGCGCCTGGAAATCCGCGAGCCGCGGTATCAGCCAGCACAAGGCGAAGCTCGCCAGCGCGTTCACGCGCACCACGCCCGTGATGCGCCGCGTGGCGGACTCGTGGCGCAGCCGCGTGACCGAGCTGCTCAGGCGCGCGAACGCGCCGTTCACGTCGTTGAGCAGCGCCACGCCTTCGTCGGTCGGCACCACGCCGCGCGCGCGGCGCTCGAACAGCGGCACGCCGAACCAGTCCTCCAGCAGGCGGATCTGCTTGCCGACCGCCCAGTGCGTGACGTGCAGGTCGCTGGCCGCGGCCGCGAAGCTGCCGAGCCGCGCCACCGCCTCGAAGTGCCGCAACGCATTCAATGGCGGCAGCCGGTCCGCTTCCTTGATGACGCGCTTGGTGGTGTTCATCCGTGACTCATCCGTGACTTTTTCTCCCGTCTGACTCAATTTTACGTCAGTTGTGGCGGGTAACCGGCATCCCTAGACTAGCCCTGTCCACTCACCCGATACACGTGCGGGCGCCCATGCGGCGCCGCGCTTCGACTGTCCGATGACACGTTCTTCCCTCTCTTCCCTGGCCGCGCAACCAGCCACCGCCTCGCGTTCGCGCGTGTTGTGGCTCTCCTGCACGGCGCATGCGCTGCACGACGGCTATACCGACATGATCTATGCGCTGCTGCCGGTCTGGCAGGCCGATTTCGGGCTCGGCTACGGCGCGCTGGCCGCCCTGCGCGCGATCTACGCCGGCACCATGGCCACGCTGCAGCTGCCCGCCGGCTGGCTCGCGCGGCGCCTCGGCACGCGCGCCACGCTCGCGCTCGGCACGCTGCTGGCCGCGCTCGGCTACGCCGTGGCCGGCATGTCGGGCACGCTGTTCGGCCTGTGCGCGGCGCTCGCGCTCTCCGGGAGCGGCTCGAGCACGCAGCATCCGCTTGCCTCGGGCGCCGTCTCGCGCGTGTACGGGCGCGACGCCCGCGGGCCGCTCAGCCTCTACAACTTCTCGGGCGACCTTGGAAAATCCGCGCTGCCGGCCGCCATCTCGCTGATGGTCACCGTCATGCCGTGGCGCCACGCGCTGTGGGGCGTGTCGGTGATCGGCGTGGCGGTGGCGGCATTGATTGCACTTTTTCTCCCCACGATACCGAGAGGCCAGGCGGCCGTCGAAGGCACCGCGAGCCGTCGCGACGGCGGCGCGCGCAGCGGCTTCTCGCTGCTGTTCACGATCGGCGTGCTCGACACGGCCGTGCGGATGGGGCTGCTCACGTTCCTGCCGTTCCTGATGAAGGGCAAAGGCATCTCGCCGTCGATGATGGGCACCGCGCTCGCGCTCGTGTTCATCGGCGGGGCCGCCGGCAAGTTCGCCTGCGGCTGGCTCGGCGCGCGGATGGGCGTGATCGGCACCGTGCTCGCGACCGAAGGCGGCACGGCCGCGCTGATCCTCGCCGTGATCTGGCTGCCGCTGGCGCCGGCCATGGTGCTGCTGCCGCTGCTCGGCATGATGCTCAACGGTACGTCGTCCGTGCTCTACGGCACCGTGCCCGAGCTGACGCCGGTCGAACACACCGAGCGTGCGTTCGCGCTGTTCTACACCGGCACGATCGCGTCGGGCGCGCTCTCCCCGATTGCCTACGCGTTCCTCGGCGACCGGGTCGGCGTCCACGGTGCCACGTTCGCGACCGCGGCCACCGCGCTGGCCGTGCTGCCGCTGGCGTTGATGCTGCGCCGGCATTTGCGCGCGGCTTGAATTGTGGCGTGGGTAGCGCGTGTGGGTCGGAGAGTTCGCCGAGCGGGTCGTGAAATCGCCGGGCGGCGCGGCGCTGGCTCGGCATCGATTCATCGGGCACCGTTCGTCATGGCCGGCCCGCATCGTCATCGCATCATCAACAGGAGGTTCACCCAATGAGTTCCGTTTCGCAGGCGCCGTTGATCCTGATCACGGGAGGCAGCCGCGGCGTGGGCGCGGCCACCGCACGGCTGGCCGCCGCGCGCGGTTACGACGTGGCGATCAGTTTCGTCTCCGATGAAGCGGCCGCCCTCGGTGTGGCCGCCGACGTGACAGCACACGGGCGACGGGCCTTGCCCGTGCGGGCCGACAGCGCGGACCCGGAGCAGGTCGCCGGGCTGTTTACCGCGATCGACCGCGAATTCGGCCGGATCGACGTGCTCGTGAACAACGCCGCGATCATCGCGCGGCAGTCACGCCTGGAAGATCTCGGCTTCGAGCGCATGCAGCGCGTATTCGCCGTGAATGCGATCGGCCCCATGCTCTGCGCGCAGCAGGCGGTGAAGCGGATGGCCTATCGTTATAACGGGCGCGGCGGCGCCGTGATCAACGTCTCGTCGGCATCGGCCCGGCTCGGTAGTCCCAATGAATACGTCGATTACGCAGCCTCGAAAGGAGCCATTGAAACGTTCACGACCGGCTTCGCCAAGGAGGTGGCGCGCGACGGAATACGTGTGAACTGCGTGCGGCCCGGGCACATCTACACCGACATGCACGCCAGCGGCGGCGAGCCGGGACGCGTGGACCGCGTGAAGGATTCGATCCCGATGGGACGCGGCGGGCAACCGGAGGAAGTGGCGCGGGCAATTCTGTGGCTGGCGAGCGCGGAGGCGTCGTTCGTGACGGGGACGTTTCTCGATGCGACGGGGGGGAAGTGAGAGGAGGCTCTGATAGCGAGCACGACGGCGCCACTATCGAGACGGCCCACCTCCAAGGCGCTTGCACGGCAGCAAATGCACGCCGCGCCCTCCCTCAATCTGCCGGATCAAGCAACGACAGTTCATCGACAAACGCCACGGCGAACGAGCCGGTGCCGCGTGCCGATGCCGCGCGTTCCGCCGCAACCTTGTAAATCGCGTGCGCCGCGGCCGTGGCCTCGAGCGGCGAGCGTGCATTCGCGAGCAGGCCCGCGATCAGCGCGCCAAGCGCGCAGCCGGCGCCGGTGACACGGGTGAGGCGCGCGTCGCCGCCGCTGATGGCAACCAGCGCCTCCCCGTTGGTCACGTAATCCACCTCCCCGCTGACAGCGATCACCGCACCGCTCTCTTTCGCGAAGCCCTTGATCACCGCGATCGCCTCGTCGGAGCGCGCGGTGCTTTCCACGCCTTTGGCACCGGCCTTGCCGCCCGCGAGTGCGATCAGTTCGCTGGCATTGCCGCGAATCGCCGTCGGCTTGTAGCGCAGCAGCCCGTGGATGGCCGCGTCGTACTCGGGGCTGCCCGCCCCGAACGCCACCGGATCGAGCACCCACGGCGTACCCGCTTCGTGTGCCGACCGGGCGGCCGCCTTGAGCGTGTCCGGCGCGCTGCTGATCAGCGCGGCGCCGTTGATCCACATCCCGGCTGCTGCGGCGGCGAAGCGGGTCGGCCAGTCGAGCGCGGGGCCAATCGCGGGTGCAGCTCCCACGGCCAGCAGCACGTTTGCACTGAGGTTGGCCGCAATGTAGTTGGTCAGTCCGTAGACGAACGGTTGTGCCCGTTGCAGTGCCGCCAGTTCGGTACGCACCGCTGCGTCGGCCCATGAAAGTTGCGGAGTCATGTGGATCCCCTGAAAAGCGTCGAAAGGTTCGGACAGGCTCCGCTCAACGTCATCGCCAAGCTGGCCGGCTCCCGACACGATTGGAAAGTGCGATGACGCAGTTTGCGCTGCTTTACCCGGAGCGATTCCACATCTAGGTCGGAGTCTTAACCTGCCTCACATACGGAATCCCGGATCCGCGGAACCAGGATTCACCACTCCCCCGCCCATCCCCCGCGTCACCCCGCCCCATTCCCGCCCATCGAAACGTTTACAATACCCGCCCACCCCAGCCCCCGACCTCAAGCCCGAAGCCTCATGACCGACCATCTCACCGACACCGACGACGCAGCCCAGGACGACAACCCGATCCACGAGGACGGCCTCTGGCACGACAACGGCTGGACGGCGCGCGTGATCAAGAACGAGGACGACGACGGCTGGGCCGTCGCGATGATCAAGGACGGCGAGGCCGAGCCGGCGCTGGTCGGCCCCTGGACGATGGGGCGCGACAAGAAGAATCCGAAGCCGCTCGACTCGGCGGCGTTCCGCACGCTGGTGAAAACCGTGTCGGAAGTGCTGCGCCGCCACGAGCAGCAACGCGAGGCGATGCTGCACAAGGAAGTGACGGTGCATGTGGAGGCGCGCGCGGTGTCGGTGACGCTCGACATCGTGCCCGACGACGACGAACCCTACGCCGTGCTGAAAGCGTTCGACGAAGCCGGCGAGCAGCTCGGGCAGGCCACCGTGCAGGCCGGCTTCCGCCTCGACAAGGCAAGCGCGACGCGCTGGATCAACCGCGATTTCGAGCGTCCCGACTAAGCGCCGACCAAGCCGGCGGCATCGCCTCAAACCACCCTCGCCGCGCTTCGCCTCATTGCCCTTGCAGCGCCTTCTCCAGCGTCTTCTTCTGCGCGCGGCGCTGCGGCGTCGCATTGTTGCGCGCGGCGCGTGCCGCGTCGAACGCGTCCTCGTCGTAGACGCAGCCGGCCGCGTAGTGCCCGGCGTCGATGTTGAACGCGCGCTTGGCACGCTGGTCCAGATCCTTGCGCACGATCGCGTAGCCGTCCATCTTCATCTCCACGTCCAGGCCCTCGCGCTTGCCGAGCGCGAGCACGTCGTCGGCGGCGTGCGGCGAGGCCACCACCACGAACACGCTGCTGCGGCTGTTCAACAGCACGGTGTCGGAACTGACGCCGAGCGCGCTCACGGCCGGCTTGACGGTCCACACCGGGCCGGACGTGCCGGGGATGTCCTTCGCCTCGGGAAAGCCCACGGCATGCGCGTCGACACTGTCGTTGAAGCCGGCCAGATCGTCGAGCGACGCGCGGCATTGCACCAGCTGCTCGATCAGCGCATGCGGGCCGGCCTTCGCGGCCGCATGGGCGGCCGGCGCCGCGCAGGCCAGCACCACGCCGCCCAGCGCGGCGGCCACACGGAACCTCAGCGGCGCGCTCATCGCTTCACCACGCAATCCTGCAGGGCCAGGAAGTCGGTGCCCGAGGTGAGCGCGATCGCGCAAATCGCGCTGAACTTCGCGCCCACCGGCAGCGCCGCCATCTTCCGCGTTTCCTTGTCGTCGTAGCCGGTCAGGCGCGCGAGCGGTTCATCGGGCCGCGACGGATCGCCGGCCACCAGCAGCGTGTTGCCGGTGAACCCTTGCGACTGCTCGACCACCACGGCCGTGAACAGGATGCGCTTGTCGTCGCCGTACTCGGGCAGGCCGGTGACCGACTGGTTGTCGTGTGCGTAGCGCGAATAGAGTTCGACGAGCTTGACCTTCTTGACTGCCGGACCGGCCGCGTGCGCGACGGGCGACAGCAACGCCACCGATGCGGCCAGCACCGCGCCGGCCGATGCGAGCCGGACTGCCTGTTGGATCATGGTTGTTCTCTCAGCGGATGAATGTCGTTCTGATCGGACGCCACGCGCCGGCGGCGGCAGCGCGGCCCGTGCGCCGTCGTTGCAATCGGCGCGAGGCGTAATGTAGCAGAAAGCCACCGGCCGTGAACCGGCGCCCGGCGCGGATGATGGGCCGCCCCGCCCATCGGCTGGACCGAAAGCATCCCGCGGCGCGCCAATGAAAAACGCGCGACCTCCATTGCCGGAGCATCGCGCGTGGCGGGTGAATCGCGCGCCGTCAGGCAGCCGCGTCCGGCAAATTCAGCAGCCGGTGTTCTTCACGCGCTCCACCTCGAGGCCGAACCACGGGCGCAGCCGGGTGCCGAGCACGTTGCCGGCGAATGCGCAGACGAGCCACAGCCAGCCATGCAGGCTGCCTGACACGATCCCGCTGAAATACGCGCCGATGTTGCAGCCATAGGCGAGCCGCGCGCCGTAGCCGAGCAGCAGCCCGCCCGCCACGGCGGCGATCAGCGAGCGCAGCGGCACGCGCCAGACGGGCGCGTAGCGGCCGGCCAGCGAGGCGGCGGCCATCGCGCCGAGGATGATGCCGACGTCCATCACGGTGGTCACGTCGTGGCTGGCCGGCGCGGCGAGCGCGGCGGCGTTGGGGCCGGCCAGCCAGTACTTCCAGCTCGCGACGTCGATGCCGAGCGCGGCGAAGCCCTTCGCGCCCCACAGCGCGAACGCGGAGGTCACGCCCCACGGCCGCCCCGACAGCGCGAGCGTGGCGAAGTTGAGCACGGCGAGCGCGACGGCGCCGGCCAGCAGCGGCCACGGGCCATGCAGCCACGGCGACGTATGCGGCGCGCGCGTCTCGCGCACCAGCGCGCCGTGGCGGCGCTTCTCGAACGTGACGGTCAGCGCGGCGATCACGGCGAACACCGCGAGATTCAACACGAGCGCGGGCAGCACGCCGAGCGCGTGGACCAGCGAGACGGGCTTCAGTTGCGGCATCGAGGTCCAGAACGGCATGTGCGCGGTGGCCACCACCGAGCCCACCACGAACGCGAGCAGCGTGACGATCATGCGCGTGCTGCCGCCGCCCACCGTGTAGAGCGTGCCCGAGGCGCAGCCGCCGCCGAGCTGCATGCCGACGCCGAACAGGAACGCGCCGACGATCACCGAGGTGCCGGCCGGCGAGACGAGCCCGGTCACCGGCTGGCCGAACAGCGTGCCGGCCGACAGCGCGGGAAAGAACAGCAGCACGCCGATCGCGAGCATCAGCATCTGCGCGCGCAGGCCGGCGCCGCGGCGGTCGGCGATGAACACGCGCCACGCGGACGTGAAGCCGAACGCGGCGTGATAGAGCGTCATTCCGAGCAGCGCGCCGACCAGATACAGCGCGGCCTGCCGGAGGCTGACGGCCTGCGCGAGATAGACGGCGCCGAGCGCGACGAGCAGCAGCGCGAAGCCGAGCGATTTCGGATTGATGGAGTCGAGCACACGCGGAGCGCGTACCGGCGACGAAGGCAGAGTCGACATGAGCGGAGAAACGAAACGTGACGGAAGGAAAAACCGGGCTGACGCGGTCGGAAGACGTGGCGCGAGGGGATGAATCGCGGGATCCGCGCGCTTGTTCAGGACACCGATCGGATAAATCGGCATGCTGAACCGGCGGACATCGCGCCGGGCGCGATCACGGGCCACCCGGTCAGGCGTGAGCCGGACGCAAGCGTAGCACGAAACGAAATCCGCACTGTGACGAGGGGATCGGCACCGCCGCGCCGGCCGGGCGACCGGTCGCGGTGCGCTCATGCGAGCCGGCCCGCAAGCCGGCCGCCAGATTCAGTGCGACGAACGCTCGAAGCTGAACACCCGCTCGGCGCGCTCGCCGTTGGTACGTTCGACGGTCACGGTGCCGCGATTTTTCACGTGCCAGCCGGGCCGCGCGGTCACTTCCGCGGGCGGCTGGCTGTCGATGCCGCCGAGCCCCTCGGCGGGCGGGCTGGTGGCGTCGTCGAGCGAGGCGTTCGAATGGATCACGTTGTCCTGCAGCGGCGACGCTTCGCGGCGCGCCTCCAGGCCCTTGCCGTCCACGTCCACCGAGTTGTCGGTGGTCGCCATGTTGGCGTTGTCGAGCGAGGTGATGCGCTCGGCGGCGCGGCGCACCGGGTCGTCGTGCTGCTCGCCGCGATGACCGCGTTCGATCGGCGGCAGCCCGGTGGGCGTCTTGCCCGCGATCGACTCCGGCGTCTGCTTGTTCGCGAAGCCGGCCGCCTGCGTGCCGGCATCGGGCTGGTCCTTGCCGGCCGCCGGCGTCTTCACCGGGCTCTGGCCGGCCTTTTCGTGCTGTTGCTGCGGATAGGTGTTCGATTTGACGGGTTGTTCAGGCATAAGGGCTCCTTGCCGCGCCGCCGGTCGGGCCCGACGACGTTTTCTGGCATTGGGTGGGCTGGGCCGTCGACGACGGCGAAGGACCGCTGACGGCACGCACAAGCAAGTAACCGGCGCATCGACAAGCCGTCCCTCCCCGGCGTTCGTCACGGGCGAGTCCCCGGATTCATGCAACATGCGTGCCGGCCTTCGGGCCCCTGATGCGGGCGTGTGGGCGGCCGCGCACGACGACGCGGCGCCATGCCGGCAATCGCTACATCGCGATTGCAAATCTTTCTCGTCCGCCACGTTCATTCGACCCCGCGTCCCGGGCGCATGCCGAGGCACGGCAACGCCGGACCGCTGAGGTCAAACCACCGCCAGCACGCATCAGGCCGCCTCGTCGGGCCTGCGGATCGGGTCGAAGTCCTGCCAGCGGCCATCGCGCCATTCGCCGTCCACGCGCTCGACCGACATCGCCCCGGTCGAGCGCAGGATTTCCTCGGCCGCGGTGGCATTGCTCTCGTTCACGTGCGCGGCCAGCACCACGCCGTGTTCGGTGCGTTCGAGCGTGCCCTTGCCCTCCTCGGCGCGCCCGCGCATGCCTGCCAGCGCGCCGCTGAACGCGCCCAGATAGGCGCCGAGCAGCGTCGTCGCCGCGGGCACCCACCACGGCGTGTGCCAGATCGCATAGACCAGCAGCCCGAGCAGCAGGCCGACCGCCACGCCCCGCACCGTGCCGGCGATCGCGCCGCGCCCGCCCGGCTTGGCGGCCGTATCGGCGTACACGTCGCCGCCGATCGGAAAGCGGCCGTGCTGGCCGTGCGGATTCAGGAAGAAGATCGACACGTCGTCGCGTTGGAACTGTCGATCCATCAAGCGGCGCCGGGACGTTTCCGCATCGGCGAAAGTCTGGAAGTTGCCTGTCACGATCATCGTCATGATGTTCTCCTCTCGGGATCGGGCGCATGCGCCGTCGCTCGTGAAGCACGCAAGCGCCGTGCCGCGCGGCAGCCGAAGCCGAACATCGGAGAAAGCGGCGTGCGCCGCGCCCGCCTGACGGCCGGCACGTGAATTGCGCACTACCGCCGCAGACAACGTCAAACGGAGGACAACGAATGATTCGAGTAGCGGATGTGATGTCGCGCGACGTGGTATCGATCGCGCCGAACGACACGGTACGGCACGCGGCGCAGCGGATGGCGCATTACGACGTGGGTGCGCTGCCGGTGTGCGATCGCGGGCGCATCGTCGGCATCGTGACCGATCGCGATCTGACGGTGCGCGTGCTCGCCGACGACGTCGGCCCCGACACGGCGATCGGCGAGATCGCGACGAAGCGGCCGGTCTGCTGCCGCGAACATGACGATCTCGACGCGGTCCAGCAGCGCATGGCCGAGGCGCGAATCCGCCGGACGCCGGTGGTCACGGCCGGCGGCCAGCTGGTGGGGATGCTGTCGCTCGGCGATATCGCCACGCGCGCCCAGGGCGCCTCGCAGGACGAACTGGCGAACACGCTCGAACGCGTCTCGCAGCCGGGTCAATGACGCGCGGCTGATACGTGACGCGGGATGACGCGAACGGGGGAGCGACGGATCCCGGCGTGGCCGCCGCGATGATGGCGGCAACCGCGGCGGCGGCAACCGTTTGCGGTCGGCGAGGCGGTAGCCGTTGCGGCGCAATCGAAGCCGGCTACGGCGCCGGCGTGGCGCGGGATCAGTACGTGGGCAGGCCGATGCAGGCGTTCGGATCGGCCGACGCGCAGGCGATCGAATAACCGGCCGCGCTCATGGCCAGCACGTCCTTGCCCGCGTCGAGCGCGTCGCGCACGTCGTCGGGGCAGCGTTCGTAGGTAATGAAGGCGGTACAGGCGACAGCGGACATCACGACCAGCGAGAAAGCAATCTTTTCAAGTACGACAAAACGGTGAGGCATCATCCCTCAATCCTCCTTTGAGGGCGTCATTCTATCGCAGCCTAGGGTTTTTACCTAGGGATTACACCTAGTCCGAGGGACACGACCCGACCGGAGCCGACGCAAAACCGGCCCAACACGACGCGAGCCCGCTGCCACGGGCCGGGAAGGCCGGCGGGAGCGGGCTCGGGTGTGGGATTCCTGCAACGCCGCCTGCCGTCGCGCGACGCGGCGCGGGCGAAATTGCATCGAAGGGTCGAATCCGCACGACCAATCGGCGCACTGCCCGGTCGGTCGTGCGGCATTCGGCGACGTTGCGCGTCAGGCGCTCAGATCGCCGTCGTGACGGGCGTGGTGGCCGCCGGGTCGGTGGTGGTCACCTTGCCGTTCTCGACGCGCCCGGCGATGCGGCGCAGCCATGACGGGTTGTCGGGGATCGTGAACTGCAGGTCGTACCACTGGCCGTTGCACGACAGATCCCAATGCGCTTCCACGCTCTGCCCGGCCGGCACCGTCAGCGTGCGCGGCGCCTGGCCGTAGGCGAGATCGGTGGCGGTTACCGTCATCGGCTGCGTGCCGGCGTTGGCGAGCGTCACGTAGACGTTGCCGTTGGCCACGTCGTAGCAGGTCGTCAGGTCCGGATGCGCAACGATCTCGCCCGAGGCCGAGCCGAGGAAACGGCGGAAATAGCCGTTCGGGCCGTAGACGTGGATCGCGTAGCCGCTGCCCGCGTCGAGCGTCCAGGTGTCGGACAGCTGCTTGCCGGCTTCCACCGTGTACGAACGCGGCAAGGCGCTCGAATCGTTGGTATAAACCCAGAAGTGCGCGCCCTGCGTGCCGCCGCTCGCGAACGTGAGCGTATAGCCGGCGTTCGTCAATTGGCCGTTCACGTGCAGCTCGTAGGGCGTCGGACGCGCGAGACGCGTGCCCGGCTCCTGCGCGGCGATGCCCGGCGCGGCGCTGGCGGCCGGCGCGGCCTGCGTGGTGGCGCGCGCGCACTGCAGGTCGGCCTGCGCGACGTAGTTCGTGGTGCTCGGCAGGTTCGGGAAGGTGGCGTCCGACTTCGTGAAGTCGAGCGTCGACGTGAGGTCGCCGCACACGGCGCGACGCCACGGCGAGATGTTCGGCTCCTGCACGCCGAAGCGCTGCTCGATGAATTGCAGCACGGAGGTGTGATCGAACACCTGCGAGCTGACGAAGCCGCCCTTCGACCACGGCGACACCACGAACATCGGCACGCGCGGCCCGAGGCCATACGGCAGCGTGTCGGCGGTATAGGTGCCCACTTCCTGCGCCGGCACCACGGTGTGGCGCTCGAGCGAGATGTCCACGGTGCTCGCGCCGACGTTTGCGGGCGGCGTCGAGACGAAGGTCGGCGCCTGCGGCGGCACGACGTGGTCGAAGAAGCCGTCGTTCTCGTCGTACATGATGAACAGGACGGTCTTGCTCCAGACGTCCGGGTTCGAGGTCAGCGCGTCGAGGATCGTCGAGATGTAGTACGCGCCGTAGAGCGGCGTGTACTTCGGATGCTCCGAATACGCGGCCGGCGGCAGCAGCCACGAGACCTGCGGCAGCGCGCCGGCCTGCACGTCGGCCTTCAGCTGCGCGATGTTGCGCGTGCTCATGCCGCGCTGCTGCAGCGACGAGCCGGCCGGGGCGTTCACGAAGTTCTGGAACGCCGCGAGCATGTTGGTGCCGTAGTTGCCCGTGTAGTTGTCGAAGTCGGTGCCCTGCTGGTACACCTGCCACGACACGCCGGCCGCCTCGAGGCGTTCCGGATAGGTGGTCCAGGTCAGCGGATCGCGCAGCTGGGTCGGCTCGAACTGGTTGTCGATGTAGTCGATGTTGTCGAGCAGCGGACCGCCGCCGGTGGCGAGCGGATCGACCATGCCCGTCATCAGGTACATGCGGTTCGGGTGGGTGTTGCCGGGAATCGAGCAGAAGTACTGGTCGCAGACGGTGAACGCATCGGCGAGCGCGTAGTGGAACGGCACGTCGTCGCGCTGATGGTAGCCCATCGTCATGTTGGTCTTCTGCGCGGCCCACTGGCCGGCGCGGCCGTGGTCGATCGCGCTGTGCGTGGTGACCCACGTATGCGGCAGGCCGCCGATGCACTGCGCGTTCCAGTCCGGATTGGTGGTGTCGTAGCGGAACGGCGCGATCACCTTGGTCGCGTCCTCCTGGCGCGGCTGGAACCACACCGGCTTGCCGTTCGGCAGCGTGACGGGGAAGCGGTCGTTATAGCCGCGCACGCCGCTCAGGTGGCCGAGGTAGTGATCGAACGAGCGGTTCTCCTGCATGAACACGACGATGTGCTGCACGTCCTGGATCGTGCCGGTCACGGTGGCCGGTTCGATCGCGAGCGCACGGCGGATCGATTCGGGCACCAGCGTGGTGGCCGCGGTGGCGCCGGCCAGGCCGGCGGAGAACTTCAGAAAATCGCGTCGGGATTGGGTGACCATGTCGGGTCCTGATGGATGGATCGTCGGACGTCAGGATTTCGGCGCCGTGAAGCCGGGCGGGCAATGCAGGTTCGCGGTGGCGACCGCGGCGTTGCCGCAGGCCGCCTTCGGCGGCGTGGTCACGGGCGCGGCCGGCTGCGAATCGTCGCCGTTGCAGGCGGCGAGCGAGGCCGCGGCGGCAAGCGTACCGATCAGTATCAAGTGCCGTAGTGCCGGCGTCTGCATGGGGATTTCTCCGTCGTGGGATATCCGGCGGACGCGGGCTCGCGTCCGGGGCGGGCGTCTCACTCCTTGCGCCCGCGGCCCCGACGATAGTTCGCGATTGTTACATCGCGGTGTTGGGAAACCCAGCGATTCTCTCCGCGCGCCTTGCCCGGCGCGGCTTTTGGTCGATTCGACCGAAAGCGGAAAGAAAGTATCGGTAACAATTCGCCGGCCGCCCGGGTGCAGCCGCACGCGCCGTTGCGGCACCGACCGTCGCGTCGCTTCGCATTCCGGACCATTCCCGGCCATTCCGGGATTGCCGCGAATGCTCTACGATGGCGGCATCGATCCGCCACGCGCGTTCCCCGGCCAGGACAGCCATGCGCACAGGCGGACACGCCATCCGACATCGTGAGACCCGATCGCATGCAAATCGCCCCCCTTCCCGCCAACGAGGCTTCGCGGCTTGCCCGGCTGCACAGCCTGAATCTGCTCGACACGCCGGACGAGGAGCGCTTCGACCGCATCGTCCGGCTGGCGCGGCGCATCTTCGACGTGCCGATCGCGCTGGTCTCGCTGATCGACGCGAACCGCCAGTGGTTCAAGAGCTGCTTCGGCCTCGCGGAGCGCGAGACGCCGCGCGACGTCTCGTTCTGCGCCCACGCGATCCTCTCGCACGACGCGCTGGTGATCCCCGACGCCACGCTCGACCCGCGCTTCGCCGACAACCCGCTCGTCACCGGCGCGCCCGGCATCCGCTTCTATGCGGGCCACCCGCTCGCGCTGCCCGACGGCACGAATCTCGGTACGCTGTGCCTGATCGATACGCGCCCGCGCGAGATCGACGCGGCCGACCTGGCCCACCTGCGGGATCTGGCGAGCCTGGCCGAGCGCGAGGTGGCTGCCGTGCAGCTGGCCACGCTCGATTCGCTGACCTCGCTGTCGAACCGCCGCGGCTTCGAGATGCTCGCCCAGCAGGCGCTGAACGCGTGCCGGCGCCGCGGCCTGCGCGCCTCGCTGCTGTTCTTCGATCTCGACGGGTTCAAGCAGATCAACGACCGTTTCGGCCATGCCGAGGGCGACCATGCGCTGGTGCTGTTCGCGCAGTCGCTCACCACCGTGCTGCGCGAGATGGACGTGATCGGGCGGCTCGGCGGCGACGAGTTCGTCGCGCTGGTGATGTCGGAACAGCTCGACGCGCGGGATCTGGTCGAGCGGCTGCGCGAGGATCTCGGCGCGCGCAGCGAACAGGCCGGGCTCGCTTACGAGATCCGCTTCAGCGTCGGCCACGTCGATTACGCGCCGTGCGACGAGCCGTCGGTCGCCCGGCTGCTCGCCGAATCGGACCTGCGCATGTACGCCGACAAGAGCCGCGTGAAATCGGGAGCCGCGCCGCATTGAGGGGGCACCAGGGCTGTATCGAGCCGGCACCAACCTGCACCGAATCGCACCGAATCACGCGCGGGAACCCGCACCGGTTCCCGCGCCGAACCCCGTATCAGGCCGTCCCGTGCCGAGCCCCGCGCTTCGGCGTCCCGCCGTCTTCCCCACCTGGAGAGATTTCGATGCATGTCGCCGCTTCACTCGTCGCCATCCTGTCCGCGCTGATGCTGGGCGCGATGATTCCCGGCCCCAGCTTCGTGCTGGTGGCGCGCAACGCGATCGGGCTGTCGCGTCGCGACGGGCTTGCCACCGCGCTCGGCATGGGCGTGGGCGCGATCGTGTTCGCCTGCGTGGCGCTCGCGGGGCTCTACACGCTGCTCAGTTCGGTGGCGTGGCTCTATCTGGCGCTGAAGGTGGCGGGCGGGCTGTACCTGCTGTATCTGGCCGTGCAGTTCTGGCGCGGCGCGCGGCAGCGTTTCACGTTCGACGCCGATATCGCGCGCCACGGCGGCCGGCCGCTGCGCTCGTTCCGCGTCGGCCTGACCACGCAGCTGAGCAACCCGAAGACGGCGATCTGGTACGGCAGCATCTTCGCGGCGCTGCTGCCCGCGCATCCGCCGACGGTGGCGTACCTGGTGCTGCCGCCCGCGGTGTTCGTGATGGAGGCCGGCTGGTACACGGTGGTGGCGCTCGGCTTCTCCACGCGCCGGCCGCGCGAGCTGTACCTGCGTGCGCGCGGCGTGATCGACCGCCTCGCGGCGGGCGCGATCGCGGCGCTGGGCCTGCGGCTGATCTGGAACGCGCGCGGCGCGGGAATCTGAGCGCCGGCAGCGAACGCGCGCGGTCACGGACCGTGCCGCGCGTGTCCGTCTGCTCGTATGAGGTGTGCTCTATCTGGCACCGGCCCGCGCGAACGCCGCGGGCGAGCCGCGGTGAGCGAGATCAAGGCAGCGGGAAACAGCGGAATTCAGTGGCGCCGCTGGCGGCGCAGGTCGTCGCGCACGCGCTTGGCCGCGAGCAGCGCGACGTAGTCGAGGATGCGCGCGCCGTCGCGATATTCGGCGAGCGTCTTCTCGTAGAGGGCGGAAACGGTTTCCTTCGGCGTGTGGGTATCAGAGGCGATCGACTGGACGATTTCGTCGATGTTGATCTGTGTGGCCATGTGTTGCGCTCCTGGTGGGGGGACGGAGGGACCAACGCGAACGGCACGGTGCGGAACGTCATTGAACGACGCGGAACGCCGTTTCGCAAATAGAATCGAACTATGACTCTCGCATGATCATCACGAGGCGTTCGGTCACGATAAGCGAAGTAGCCGGCATGTTCCCGCCTCGCCCGGCCCCTGCCTTCGTGACCGGATCCGTGCCGGCGGCGCGAAGCGGCGCCCCTGCCGGGATTCCGGCCGGGCGCCGCGCGCAGGGGCCGCTTCCGTCGCACGACGCGTGCCGCCGCCTCCGCGTTGGCAGCGAAACCGCTGATCCTGCCCCTTGCGTTTGCCAAACGCGCGCCACTCGCGTAACTTTGAACGCCGTTTGGCGGATTGCGCGCCACGTCCCCCGACCGCCCCTCCAGGAGGCCGCTTCACGATGGATATCGCCAATCGCCGCCGCATCTGCGCGGCGCTTTCGCTCGTCGCCGCGTTCGGCGGCACGCTCGCCGCCGGCACGGCACACGCCGACACGGTCACCGTCGCCTCGAAGATCGACACCGAAGGCAGCCTGCTCGGCAACCTGATCGCGCAGGTGCTCAAGTCGCACGGCCTGGGCGTGACCGACAAGATCAGCCTCGGCGCCACGCCGATCGTGCGCCGTGCGCTGGTGGCCGGCGAGATCGACGTCTACCCCGAGTACACCGGCAACGCCGCGTTCTTCTTCAACAAGACCGGCGACCCGGTCTGGAAGGATGCCGCGCGCGGCTACGCCGAAGCCAAACAGCTCGACTATTCGGCCAACCACCTGGTCTGGCTCACGCCGGCGCCCGCCAATAACACCTGGGGCGTGGCCATGCTCGGGCCGCTCGCCGGCCAGCAGCACCTGAAGACCTTCAGCGACTTCGGCCGCTGGGTGGCCGCGGGCGGCAAGGTCAAGCTCGCGGCGTCGGCCGAGTTCGTCAACAGCGCCTCGGCGCTGCCATCGTTCGAGAAGGCCTATGGCTTCAAGCTGAAGCCGGACCAGATGCTGGTGCTGTCGGGCGGCGACACGGCCGCCACGATCCGCGCGGCCGCCGCGCAGACCGACGGCGTCAACGCGGCGATGGTGTACGGCACCGACGGCGCGATCGCCGCCTCGGGGCTCGTGCTGCTCGACGACGACAAGAAAGTGCAGCCCGTCTACGCCCCCGCGCCGGTGATCCGCGAGGCGGTGCTGAAGGCGCATCCGCAGATCGCCGACTGGCTCAAGCCGGTGTTCGCGAGCCTCGACCTCAAGACGCTGCAGACCCTCAACAGCCGCATCCAGATCAACGGCGAACCGGCCGCGCACGTTGCGGCCGACTACCTGAAGGCGAAGGGCTTCGTCAAATGACGGACCCCGCCGCGCCTGCGGCGCCTTCCGGCCATGCCGGCCCGCGGCGGCACGGCGGGTATCTCGACCGGGTCGGCGTGCTGGTCGCGCTCGCCGCGTGCGGCGCGCTCGCGCTGCCGTTCGTCACGTTCCGCGCGAACCGGATCGTGCCGGGCCACGGCCTGGCGCTGACCGACATCTTCCCCACCCCGCTCGCCCTGCTCGCGCTGGCCGGCTGGCTCGCGGCCGCCGCGTTCGCGCTCGCGCGCACGCGCCCCGGCTGGCGCGCCGTGGCCGGCACGGCGGCGCTGGTCTGGCTCGGCTACTGGCTCGGCGCGGCCCCCGCGCGGCTCGTCAGCGGCGAGATGCCGATCGCGCGCGTCTCGCCGGCGGCCGGCGCGTGGCTGCTGCTGTTCGCGTTCGCGGTGCTGATCGCCGACGCGCTGGCGCGGCTCAAGCTCGCCCCGCTCAAGCGCCTCGGCGCGCTGGCGGTGGCGCTCGCGGCGCTCGCCGCCGCGCTCGCGAGCGGTGGGTGGGACGGCCTGTCGGTCATGCAGGAATACGCGGTGCGCGCCGACACGTTCTGGAACGAGGCGGCCCGCCATCTCGCGCTGGTGGCCGGCTCGACGTTCACCGCGTTCGCCGTGGCGCTGCCGGTGGGCATCGGCTGCGCGCACCGCCCGGCCTGGCGCGCGACGCTGCTGCCGACGCTGAACGTGGTGCAGACCATTCCGAGCATCGCGCTGTTCGGCATCCTGATGGTGCCGCTCGGCCTGCTGGCCGCGCACCTGCCGCTGGCCGCCGCGCTCGGCATCGGCGGGATCGGCCCGGCGCCGGCCGTCGTCGCGCTGTTCCTGTACGCGCTGCTGCCGATCGTGTCGAGCGTGGTGGTGGGGATCGACGGCGTCGACGCGCGCGTGGTCGAGGCCGCCGCCGCGATGGGCATGACGCCGCGCCAGCGCGTGCTCGGCGTGGAACTCGCGCTGGCGCTGCCGGTGATCCTCGCCGGGCTGCGCATCGTGCTGGTGCAGAACGTCGGGCTGACCGCGGTGGCCGCGCTGATCGGCGGCGGCGGCTTCGGCACCTTCATCTTCCAGGGGCTCGGCCAGGCCGCCACCGACCTCGTGCTGCTCGGCGCGCTGCCGACCATCGCGCTCGCGTTCGTGCTGTCGGTGGTGTTCGACGCGGCCATCCAGTCCACCCAACGGAGTGCTTCCCGATGATCGAGATCGAACGCGTGACGCGTCGCTTCGGGCCGCTCGTCGCCGTCGACGACGTCTCGCTCGCCATCGCGCCCGGCACCGTCACGGCGCTGGTCGGCGCCTCGGGCAGCGGCAAGTCCACGCTGATGCGGATGATCAACCGGCTGATCGAACCGACCCGCGGCACGATCCGCATCGACGGCGTCGATACCGCCACGGTGCGCGGCGAGACGCTGCGGCTCGGCATCGGCTACGTGATCCAGGGCCACGGCCTGTTTCCGCACTGGACGGTGGCGCGCAACATCGCCACCGTGCCGACCCTGGCCGGCTGGCCGAAGGCGCGCATCGAGGCGCGCGTCCATGAACTGCTGGAGCTGTTCGAACTCGATCCGTCGATCTACGCGCACAAGCTGCCGCATCAGCTCTCGGGCGGCCAGCAGCAGCGCGTGGGCGTGGCGCGGGCGCTGGCCGCCGAGCCGGCGATCCTGCTGATGGACGAGCCGTTCGGCGCGCTCGATCCGATCATCCGCGGCAAGGCGCAGGACGACCTCGCGGCGCTGCAGCGCCGCACCGGCATCACCATCGTGCTGGTCACGCACGACATGGACGAGGCGCTGCGGCTCGGCGACCAGATCGCGGTGATGGACGGCGGCCGCGTGCTGCAGGCCGCCCCGCCCGCGCAGCTGCTCGCGCGGCCCGCGCCGGGCTTCGTCGAGAAGCTGGTGGCCGGCGCCGAGCGGCCGCTGCGGCTGCTGGCGCTGACGCCCGTCTCGCGGCTGGCCGAGCCCGGCCACGCGAGCGGCGCGCCGATCGAGGCCGACCGCTCGCTGCGCGATGCGCTGTCCGAACTGCTGTGGCGCGGCGCCGATGCGCTGCCGGTGGCGCCGCCCGCGGGCGGGCAAGCCGACTTGCCGGCCGGTTCGCAAGCTGCCCCCACCCGCATCACGCTCGCCGCGCTGGTCGCGCATGCGAGGCACGGCGCATGAGCTTCGCGAACGGCCCGCATGGCGGCAAGCACAGCGACAAGACTGGCAACGAGGCAGCCGGCGCCGGCCTGCGCGCCGTGTCCGCCGCGGCGCGGCTCGTGGCGCTGGCCGCGCTGCTCGTGCTGATCGCGCGGCCCGGCTGGCTGCAGCCGCTGTTCGCGCCGCTCGCCGAGCATGGCGCGCCCGCCATCTACGACCGCGCGAGCCTGATCGACCTGACGCTCGCGCACCTCGCGCTGGTGGCGGCGTCGAGCCTGATCGGCTCGGTGCTCGCGATCGCGGCCGGGATCGCCGTCACGCGCCCGGCCGGCGCCGATTTCCTGCCGGTGGCGCGCAGCATCGCCAACCTCGGCCAGACCTTCCCGCCGGTGGCCGTGCTTGCGCTCGCGGTGCCGGCCGTGGGCTTCGGCGCCACGCCGGTGCTGCTCGCGCTGACGCTGTACGGCCTGCTGCCGGTGTTCGAAAGCACGCTGGCGGGCCTCGGCTCGATCCCGGCCGCCACGCTCGACGCGGCGCGCGGCATGGGCATGAGCGCGCGCCAGCGACTCGTCTCGATCGAGCTGCCGCTGGCCATGCCGGTGATCGTCAATGGCGTGCGGCTCGCGGTGGTGATCAACCTCGGCACCGCCACGATCGGCTCGACGGTGGCCGCCAGGGGCCTCGGCGACGTGATCATCGCCGGGCTCCAGACCTCCAACACCGCGTTCGTGCTGCAGGGCGGCGTGATCGTCGCGCTGCTCGCCGTGCTGCTCTACGATGCGCTCGGCCTGGCCGGCCGCCTGCTCGCGCCGGCCGACACGGCCGCGCGCCGCGCCGGGCGCGACTGAGCCGCCCGCGCTCCCAGCGTTTCCTTCCGTTCCCTTCCGCCGCCGTTTCCGTTCGCCAATATCGCCGGACGCGCCGCGGCATTTGCGATGCGTCCTATGGTGATTCGCGCTCGGTGTAAAACGATTCCGGCCCGACGAGCGTTTCAAATAAACTTTCCATAACGCCCTATTGTTTTATCGCTTGCATCAGCGCATCGATCGTTCACCGGCGAATAAACCAATCCCGGCGAAGCGGCACCGATATGAGGTGCTGCGATCGCACATCGTTCACATTTAAACAGACCAAAAAGATCCGGAACATTTCATTGATGAAATTTCGCTGAAAGCATCCACCAAACCCTTTCTGGGAGAGGATTTCGTCCCAGCCAATTAAGCGATTCATGGCGACTACCTGATTTTCGTGATTCGGGTCAACGATATAGGGGTTCGGGAAGGTAAAGAAAAAAACAAACATCCCGTTAACGCAACTACGACGAGCGGACGTCGCGCTGATTTTCGTCTCGAACCCTACTTTCAAGAGGTTAATCATGAAAATTCTGCGGCTGAGCATCAAGACCAAATTGCTTGGTGCTTTCGGCTTGCTGGCGGCAGTCGTGGTGGGCGTTTCGGCATTTGCGCTGAATGCGCTATCGGACACCAATCACGCGTTCGCCAGCTATACCGAAGGCATCAATGCGCGCGCCAACGTGGCCGAGGAAGTGCGCACGGCGGTGGACCGCCGCGCGATCGCGGCGCGCAACCTGGTGCTGGTGACGCGGCCCGACGACATCGCGCTGGAAAAGGCCGACGTGCAGCGCGCGCACGCGGACGTGCAGCACCGGCTCGCGCAGCTGCAGTCGATGCTGGCCGCCGCGCCCGACGCCACCGACCGCGCCCGCGCGCTCGCCGCCACCATCGCCGAGGTGGAGGGCCGCTACGGCCCGGTCGCGCTGCGGATCGTCGACCTGGCGCTGCAGGGCAAGCGCGACGAGGCGACCACCGCCATCGACAACGAGTGCCGCCCGCTGCTGGCCGAACTGGTGCGCGCCACCGACGCCTACGCGGCCTACACGCGCGAGCGCGAGGCCGGACTCGCGCAGGCCGGCGCCGAGCGCTACACGAACGTGCGCAACCTGATGGCCGTGATCAGCGCGGCCGCCGCCCTGCTGGCGATCGGCGCCGGGCTCTGGCTCACGCGCTCGATCACGCGGCCGCTGTCGGACGCCGTGCGGGTGGCGCGCACCGTCGCCGACGGCGACCTGACGAGCCACATCCAGGTGCGCGGCCACGACGAGACGCGCGACCTGCTCGACGCGCTCGACACCATGAACACGCGGCTCGCCGGCATCGTCAGCCGCGTGCGCGAGGGCAGCTCGGGCATCGCCGCGGCGGTCGGCGAGATCGCGGCGGGCAACGTCGACCTGAGCCAGCGCACCGAGGAACAGGCCGCGTCGCTGGAGGAAACGGCCGCCACCATGGAACAGTTCACGTCCACGGTGCGGCTCAACGCCGAGAACGCGCGCCAGGCCAGCGCGCTCGCCAGCAGCGCCTCGGATGTCGCGCAGCGCGGCAGCCACGCGGTGGGCCGCGTGGTCCACACCATGAACGACATCGGCGAGCGCTCGTCGAAGATCGCCGACATCACCGGCATCATCGAGGGCATCGCGTTCCAGACCAACATCCTCGCGTTGAACGCGGCCGTGGAAGCGGCGCGCGCCGGCGAACAGGGGCGCGGCTTCGCGGTGGTGGCGAGCGAGGTGCGTTCGCTCGCCCAGCGCTCGTCGGTGGCGGCCAAGGAGATCAAGGACCTGATTGCCGCCTCGGTGCAGACGGTGCATGACGGCGCCGCGGTGGCCGACGAGGCGGGCCGCACCATGACCGAGGTCACGCAGGCGGTGGCGCGCGTGACCGACATCATGGAGGAGATCGCGGCGGCCTCGACCGAGCAGAGCCGCGGCATCGAGCAGGTGAATCTGGCGATCACGCAGATGGACGAGACCACCCAGCAGAACGCGGCACTGGTCGAGCAGGCGGCGGCCGCGTCGAAGTCGCTCGAAGCGCAGGGGCGGCAGCTCGACGAGACGGTGGCGCGCTTTCGCGTCAACGCCGGGCCCCCGGACGCGCCGGTCGCGAGCGTCGTCCCCGAGCGCTACGCGGGCCACGCCGACTGGCGTCTGGCGACGGCATGAACGCCGCGCCCCGCCTGCTGCACGACGGCTCGACGGCCGCCGCGCGCGCCGCGCGGCGCCTCGGCCGCGCCCGCCACGCCGACGCGCTCCACCACTGCCTGCGCCACGCGCGGCGGCGCCCGCCGCGCGAACGACGGCCGATGCCGCGTGCGCTCTGAGCGCGCCGCACGGCATCGGCGCCTGGACGGACCGGATGGTCTCTCGCGTCTCGCGGCCCGCCCGGCTTGACGCGGTCGGCATGGCCCCCCGGACGGCACCGGCAGCGTCCGGCGGTTCCGTATACCATCGCGACACCCTTCACTCACACCGAGCCGCCCCATGAGCGACCTGTCCACGTTCCCGATCACGAAAAAATGGCCGGCGCAGCATCCGGACCGCATCCAGCTCTATTCGCTGCCCACGCCGAACGGCGTCAAGGCGTCGATCATGCTGGAAGAACTCGGCCTGCCCTACGAGCCGCACCTGGTGCGTTTCGACGCGAACGACCAGTTCTCCCCGGAATTCCTCTCGCTGAACCCGAACAACAAGATTCCCGCGCTGATCGATCCGGACGGCCCCGGCGGCCAGCCGATCGGCCTGTTCGAATCGGGCGCGATCCTGCTGTATCTGGCCGAGAAGACCGGCAGGCTGATCCCGGCCGACGCGGCCGGCCGCTACGAAACGATCCAGTGGCTGATGTTCCAGATGGGCGGCATCGGCCCGATGTTCGGGCAGCTCGGCTTCTTCCACAAGTTCGCGGGGCGCGAGTACGAGGACAAGCGCCCGCGCGACCGCTACGTCGGCGAGGCCAAGCGCCTGCTCGGCGTGCTGGAGGCGCGGCTCGCCTCGAACGCCTGGATCGTCGGCGCCGACTACACGATCGCCGACATCGCGACGTTCCCGTGGGTGCGCAACCTGGTGGGCTTCTACGAGGCGCGCGAGCTGGTCGAGTTCGAGCGCTTCCCGAACGTCGGGCGCGCGCTCGAGGCGTTCCTCGCGCGCCCGGCCGTGCAGCGCGGCCTGACGATCCCCGCGCGCGACTGAGCGTTCCGCCGCCGGCGCCGCGCCGGCCCGGCCTGGTGCCGGCGGCGCGGTGCGGCGCTTTCGGCGGCTTCGCGAGTTGGCGGCGCCGCGGCGTTCCCCTCTCCACTTCCCGTCACCTTTCCGGCGCGGCTCAAGCCTTCGCGTAGAGCGTCGATTCGTCGAACCGGTCGGTATCGAGCACGCGGCCGATCAGGATCAGCGCCGTGCGCTCGATCGCGGTGGCCGCGATCCTGCCGACGATGTCGGCCAGCGTCCCCGTCACGCGCGTCTCGTCGGGCCAGCTCGCGCGGTAGATCACGGCGATCGGGCAATCGTCGCCATAATGCGGGCGCACCTCCTCGACGATCTTCGCCAGATGCCGCACGCCGAGATGGATCGCGAGCGTCGCGCGATGCGCGGCCAGCCCGCCCAGCGCCTCGCCTTCGGGCATCGTGGTCTTGCCCGCGTAGCGCGTGAGGATCACCGTCTGCGCGACGCCGGGCAACGTCAGCTCGACGCCGAGCGTGGCCGCGCAGGCGGCGGTGGCGGTCACGCCGGGCACGATCTCGTAGGGAATCCCGAGCGCGCGAAGGCGGCGGATCTGCTCGCCGATCGCGCCGTACAGCGACGGGTCGCCCGAATGCACGCGCGCCACGTCCTGCCCCTTCGCATGCGCGTCGGCGAGCAGCGCGACGATCGCGTCGAGGTCCAGCTCGGCCGTATTGACGACCGTTTCGGCGCGATGCCCGTCGAGCACCGCGGCCGGCACCAGCGAGCCGGCATAGAGGATCACCGGGCAGCCGCGCACGAGGCGCTGGCCCTTCACCGTGATCAGCTCGGGGTCGCCCGGCCCCGCGCCGATGAAATACACCGTCATCTGTCGTGTTCTCCGTTGGAATGGGATGGCGCCGGGCGGGTCCGACGCAGGTCGTGCATGCGCCGGCCGGCTCTCGCGCCCGGCATCAGGTCGCGCGCCAAGCGGCGAGCGCGTCGGCCAGCGCGGCCGGATCGTCGAAACTGCGCCCGGGCTCGGGCAGCGCCGGCCGCTCGATCATCACGACCGGGATGCGCCGCTCGCGCGCGACCTCGAGCTTCGCTTCGGTCGCCGCGCCCCCGCTCATCTTGCTGACCAGCACGTCCACCCCGAGCAGCGCGAACAGTGCGCGCTCGGCGGACAGCTCGAACGGCCCGCGCGCGGCGATCACGTTCGCGCGCGCGTTGCCGCGATGTGCGTCGAGGCAGCGGATGGTCCAGTGCTGATGCGGAGGAATTTCGTCCAGATGCGCGAGCGGCTCGCGGCCGAGCGTGAAGAACGGCCGCGCGAACGGCGCGATCGCGGCGGCCACGCCGGACCAGTCGCGCACGAAACGCCAGTCGTCGCCGTCGCGCGCGCTCCAGGCCGAGCGGCGCAGCGCCCAGTACGGCGTGCCGGTGGCCGCGCAGGCCGCCGCCGCGTTCGCGCTGATGCGCGCGGCATACGGATGGGTGGCGTCGGCCACGAGAGCGATGCCGGCCTCGCGCAGCCAGGCGGCCAGCCCGTCGGCGCCGCCGAAGCCGCCCACGCGCACCTCGCAGGCCAGGTCGTCGGGCACCTTGCCGAGCCCGGCGAGGCTGTAGACGTCGGGGGCCGGCAGCGTGCGCGCGATCTTCAGCGCGTCGCCGGTGCCGCCGAGCAGCAGCACGCGCGCGGCGGCGCGGGGCGTGTCGGGCGAGGTGCCGCTCATGCGCCGCCGTCCGCGAGCGGCTTGCGGACCTCGTAGAGCGTGACGGGCAGCGCCGGGCGCCAGGTGTCGAAGCCGCCGAGCGGCGCCGCGCCGGCCAGCGCGACGCGCGTGAGCGTGCCGCCGTGCCGCTCGCGCCAGTCGAGCAGCGCAGCCTCGGCCTGCAGCGTCACCGCGTTGGCCACCAGCCGGCCGCCCGGCTTCAGCGCGGCCCAGCAGGCGCCCAGCACGCCGGGCTCGCTGCCCCCGCCGCCGATGAACACGGCGTCCGGCGCGGCAAGCCCGGCGAGCGCCTCGGGCGCGCGGCCCGCCACGATCGCAAGGCCCGGCACGCCGAGCCGGTCGCGGTTCAGCGCGATGGTCTCGCGGCGCGCCGCGTCGGCCTCGATCGCGAGCGCCATGCACGATGGATGCGCGCGCATCCATTCGATACCGATCGAGCCGGAGCCGGCGCCGACGTCCCACAGCAGTTCGCCCGGGGTCGGCGCGAGCCGCGCCAGCGTGATCGCGCGCATGTCGCGCTTGGTCAGCTGGCCATCGTGCTGGTAGGCGTCGTCGGGCAGGCCCGGGGTGAGCGGCACGGGCGGCGTGTCGGCCGCGCGCACGCAGTCGAGCGCGATCAGGTTCAGCGCGGCGACCTGCGGCGCGGGCCAGCCCTGCGCGAGCGCGTCGATGCGGCGCTCGTCGGGGCCGCCCAGATGCTCGAACACGCTGATGCGCGTCGCGCCGTAGCCGGCCTCGGCCAGCCGCGCCGCGAGCGCGGCCGGCGTCGCGCCGTCGGCGCTCAGCACCAGCAGGCGCCGGCCATGATGCAGATGGCGCGCCAGCGCCGCGAGCGGACGGCCGACACACGACACGATCTCGAGATCCTGCAGCGCCCAGCCGAGCCGGGCCGCGGCCAGCGATGCCGACGACGGCGCCGGCAGCACGCACAGTTCCTCGGCCGGCAGCTGCCGCGCGAGCGTCGCGCCCACGCCATGGAACATCGGGTCGCCGCTCGCGAGCACGCACACGGCCTTGCCGCGCCGCGCCAGCAGCGCCGCCAGATCGAACGGCTTCGGCCACGGCTCGCGCCGCGCGCGCAGGCAGGCCGGCAGCATCGCCAGATGGCGCTCGCCGCCGATCACCACGGCCGCGTCGATCAGCGCGCGCCGCGCGCGCTTGCCGAGCCCCGCGAATCCGTCGTCACCGATTCCGACCACCGTCAGCCACGCCGTCATGCCCCGTTCCCCATCCGTGTTCCATCCTCGCCGCGTTGCCGTCCATCGCCGCGTCGGGCACGCCGGCCGGCGCGCCCGGCGTATCTCGGCCGAACGAAAGCAGGCATAATACAGCCTCGTTCGCCGGTGCCCAACGGGCCTAACAGGGAACGCAGGGCGTGGCTTGCCGCGCCGCTGCGGCTGCCCCCGCAACTGCGCGCAGCGAGTGCGCCGCCCGTCGATGCCACGGCATGCGTGCCGGAAGGCGCGCGGCGGCAACCCGTTGCGCACCAGCAGACCTGCCGGCGCGATGAACGTGCCGGCCGGCATCAGGCGGGGTAAACCGATGCCGCTACGGCGCACGCGCGAGTCGCGGGCGCCCGTCTCCCGCCGGCTCGCGACCTGACCCGGCACGCCGTTGACTCGTTCGTTATCCTCCCTTCGCTCGCCCCCTGGCCCGACTCCGAATCCGACCGAACGGCCGGCCGATGGTCGGAGCGATGCCGCGTCCGCTGCTGCTCTGGCTGCCGACGCGGTGCCCGCTGCCGCGCCCGCCATCCCGGCGATCCGTCCGAGCGCCTGCCCGGGGCTGGTCCGCGTGGTCGCGACGAAGGACGGCGGACTCTGCCGCGTGCGGCTGCCGGGCGGCCGGCTCGATGCCGCCGGCGCGCGCGCGCTCGCGGCGGCGGCCCGCACGCACGCCTCGGGCGCGCTCGACGCGACCAATCGTGCAAACCTGCAGATCCGCGGCGTATACGCCGGCCACGAGGCCGCGCTCGCGGCCGCGCTGATCGACGCGGGCCTCGGCCCGCTGCCCGACGGCGGCGTCGATCTGGCCACGGCGGCACTGCGTGACGACCTGCGGAACGTGATGCTGAGCCCGGCTGCCGGGCGCGATCCCGGCGCGCTCGCCGATACGCGCGCGCTCGGCGCGGCGCTGCTCGCGATGTTGCAGACCGAGCCGCGCTTCGCGGCGCTCTCGCCGAAATGCTCGTTGCTGCTGGACGGCGGCGAGCGGCTCGCCGCGCTCGATCATCCGCACGACCTCTGGTTCGCCGCGCTGCACGATGCCTCGGGCGAGCCGCGCTACGCGTTCGGGCTGGCCGGCCGCCCGCCCGTGACGGCCGGCGATGCGCCCGCGCTCGCCACGGTGGCGCCCGACCAGGTCGTGGCCACCGCCCATGCGCTGCTGCTCGCGTTCATCGAACTCGCGCCGGCCGACGCGACACGGCTGCGCGACGCGCTCGCCGTGCTGCCCGCCGAGGCGCTGCTCGCGCACGCGGTTGAGCGGCTGCCGTTCGCGCCACGCCGCGAGGCGGCGCTGGCCGGCTGGCGCCGCAGCGCGGCCGAATCGTTGCGGCGCTTCGGGGTGCAGCCGGAAGCCGACCCGGCCACGCGCCAGGTCGGCGCCCAGGTGCCGCTCGGCCGGCTCGCCGCGGCCACGCTCGACGCGCTCGCGGCGCTGGCCGAACGCCACGGCGACGGCACGCTGCGCTTCACGCCGTGGCAGAGCGTGCTGCTGCCCGGCGTGCGCGCGGCCGATGCCGACGCCACGCTCGCCGCGCTGACCGCGCTCGGCCTCGTCGGCACGGCCGACGCGCCGCTCGCGCATCTGGTCGCCTGCGCGGGCAGCCGTGGCTGCGGCCGCGCGCTGGCCGACACCAAGGCCGACGCGCTGGCGCTGGCCGCGCGCCTCGCCGCGCCGGCCGAGGCGCATCTGAGCGGTTGCGCGCGCGCCTGCGCGCAGCCGTGGCCGGCCGCCGCCACGCTGGTGGCGATCGAGGCCGGCCGCTACGACCTTTACCGACGCGACGGCGAGACCGGCTTCGGCCGCCTCGCCGCGCGCCATCTGACGATCGACCAAGCCGCCGCGATGCTCGACGCGCCGCGGCGCACTCAGGACTGACTCGCATGCTCGACTACCTTCGCGACGGCCAGGCAATCTACCGGCAATCGTTCGCGACGATCCGCGCCGAAGCGGATCTGACGGCCATCCCGGCCGACCTGGAAAAACTCGCCGTGCGCGTGATCCACGCGTGCGGGATGGTCGACATCGTCGCCGACCTGCGCTTCTCGGCCGGCGCCGGCACGGCCGGGCGCGCGGCGCTCGCGGCCGGCGCGCCGATCCTCTGCGATGCGCGGATGGTGGCCGAAGGCATCACGCGCGCGCGGCTGCCGGCCGCCAACCCGGTGTGTTGCACGCTCGGCGAGCCCGAGGTGCCCGCGCTCGCCGCGCAACTCGGCAACACACGCTCGGCCGCCGCGCTCGAACTGTGGCGCCCGCAACTGGCCGGCAGCGTGGTGGTGATCGGCAACGCGCCCACCGCGCTGTTCCACCTGCTCGACATGCTCGATGCCGGCGCGCCGAAGCCGGCGCTGATCCTCGGCTTCCCGGTCGGCTTCGTCGGCGCGGCCGAATCGAAGGCGATGCTCGCCGCCGACAGCCGCGGCGTGCCGTTCGTGGCCGTGGCCGGCCGGCGCGGCGGCAGCGCGATGGCCGCCGCCGCCGTCAACGCGCTGGCCACGGAGGTCGAATGAGCCTGCCGTTCGATTCGCTCCTGCCGCCCCTGCCGGCTGAGCTGCTCGCCGACATCCCCGCCGCCCTGCCCGGTGACGTCGCGCCGGGCACGCCGCGCGGCAGGCTGTTCGGCATCGGCGTCGGCCCCGGCGACCCCGAGCTGCTGACGCTGAAGGCCGTGCGCCTGCTGCGCGCGGCGCCGGTGGTGGCCTACTTCGTCGCCAAGGGCAAGAAAGGCAATGCCTACGGCATCGTCGAGGCGCATCTGGCCGAGAGCCAGTGCCAGCTGCCGCTGGTCTACCCGGTCACCACCGAGGCGCTCGCGCCGCCGCTCAGCTACGAGCACATCATCGCCGACTTCTACGACACCGCCGCCGAGGTGGTGGCCGCGCATCTCGACGCCGGCCGCGACGTGGCCGTGATCTGCGAGGGCGATCCGTTCTTCTACGGCTCCTACATGTACCTGCACGACCGGCTCGCGCAGCGCTACGACACCGAGGTGGTGCCCGGCGTCTGCTCGATGCTCGGCGGCGCCGCCGTGCTCGGCGTGCCGCTCGTCTACCGCAACCAGACGCTGTCGGTGCTGTCGGGCGTGCTACCCGCCGACCAGCTGCGTGCGCGGCTCGAGAAGGCCGACGCGGCCGTGGTGATGAAGCTCGGCCGCAATTTCGACAAGGTGCGCCGCGTGCTCGAGGAACTCGGGCTGGCCGAGCGCGCGCTGTACGTCGAGCGCGCGACCATGGCGAACCAGCGCATCGTGCCGCTCGCCGAGGTCGATCCGATGGCCTCGCCGTATTTTTCGCTGCTCGTCGTGCCGGGGGAAAAATGGCAAGGCTGAACGTCGCGCCGGCCATCGTCGTGCTCGGTGCCGGCGCGCTACCGGTGGCCGAGCGGATTCGCGCGCGCTACGCGGGCGCGACCCTCCACGCGCTCACGGGCCGTGTGCAGGGCGACGTCGGGTTCGCCGAACTCGGTGCGCACCTGCGCGAGCTGTACGCACGCGGCACGCCGATCGTCGCGCTGTGCGCGGCCGGCATCGTGATCCGCTGTGTCGCGCCGTGCCTCGCCGACAAGGGCGTCGAGCCACCCGTGCTGGCGGTGGCCGAGGACGGCAGCGCGGTCGTGCCGCTGCTCGGCGGGCTGACCGGCGCGAATTTGTTCGCGCGCGAGATCGCCGAACTGCTCGCGGTGGCGCCTGCCATCACCACCAGCGGCGAGCTGCGTTTCGGTGCCTGCGTGCTGAATCCGCCCGACGGCTACGCGCTGGCCGACCTCGGCGCCGGCAAACGCTTCGTGTCGGACCTGCTGGCCGGCGCCGGCACGCGCGTGGACGGCGACGCGCCGTGGCTCGACCAGGTCGCGCTGCCGCTCGATCCGGATGCATCGCATGCGATCCGCGTGACGCCGCGCGTGGCCGGCGGCGGCGCCGGCGAACTCGTGATCCATCCGCGCAGCGTGGTGGTGGCGCTGTTGCCGGAGGCGCGGGCGGTGGCACCGCTGGCGCCCACGACACCGCTCCTGGACGCCTCGCTCGATTCCCGCGCCGATCCGCTTGCGGCCCACGTGCTCGACGCGCTGACTGCGGCCGGTCTCGCGCCGCTGGCGCTGGCCGCGCTCGTCGCGCCACGCCGGGCGATGCGCGACGCGGCGCTGGCAGGCGCCGCGCGCGCGCTCGGCGTGCCGCTGCGCTTCGTGCCGGACGCCGGCAGCGGAGATCGCGCCGATGCCGGCGCGCTGCTCGACGCGGCGCTCGCGTCGGCCTCGATCGTTGCGACCCGCGTCATGGCCGTCGATTCCGCTGGACAAGCCCTCGCTGCTCCGGCTCATCATGGCGTTGAGGCTGCCGTGCCCGTCGCGATCGCCGTGGCCGCCGCGCCCGTCGACGCCGACGCGCTCGGCCAGGCGCGCGGCAGCCTGACCGTGCTCGGCCTCGGCCCCGGCAGCGCCGAGTTGATGGCCCCGGCCGCGCGCGCCGCGCTCGCCTCGGCCAGCGACATCCTCGGCTATGCGACCTACGTGCGCATGGCCGGCCCGTTCCGTGCCGATCAGCGCGTCCACGAAACCGACAATCGCGAGGAATTGCAGCGCGCGCGGCACGCGTTCGAACTGGCCGCGCAGGGGCGCCGCGTGGCGATGGTGTCGTCGGGCGATCCGGGCGTGTTCGCGATGGCCGCGGCGGTGCTGGAAGCGCTCGACGGCAGCGACGACGCGGCCTGGGCCGACGTCGCGCTCGACGTGGTACCCGGCGTGTCGGCCGCGCTCGCCACCGCCGCGCAGGCCGGCGCGCCGCTCGGCCACGATTTCTGCGTGATCTCGCTGTCGGACAACCTGAAGCCGTGGAGCGTGATCGAGGAACGGCTCGCGCTTGCCGCGCGCGCCGATCTGGTGATGGCGTTTTATAACCCGGTGTCGCGCGCGCGGCCGTGGCAGCTCGATCGCGCGCTCGATATCGTGCGCGCGGTGCGCACGGCCGACACTGTTGTCGTGCTGGGTCGCGACATCGGCCGGCCCGGCGCCACGCTGCGCAGCACGACGCTCGGCGCGCTGAGCGCGGCCGATGTCGACATGCGGACCATGGTGATTATCGGCTCGTCGAAGACGCGCCGCTTCGTGAGTGGCGAGCGGGAGTGGGTTTATACGCCTAGGTTTTATGATTGATGGGGGTGTGGGTGGATGGATGGCCGGTCGGGGTGGTGGTTAGAGATCAGGCGACGGGCGACCCGTTGCAGTCGGTGAGCTTTTACCAAGTTGGTTGCACGGCGCATCGCAGTCTCCTCTTGATATCGTGAAATCCAGCACTGCCGCTCGATGGATGTCTGGTCGTGGCCGGCTCCTTTGCAACACTTCGGACAGGTCTGCCGGGGGCAAATTGCCGAAAATGGCCGGCAGGCCACCGTGCAAAAACGCGACCGTCGCAGATCGACCTTCTCGGTCACTCTGTGTATCGACTAGGCCGACCGATTTCGGCCTGATACCGATCCGTGAACTCGAGAGTGTCAGCGTCGCTCATTCACGGGGACGCAGAAATCGCCGCACTTCAACTGCCAACCAGTCGCGCAGGACCGATACCTTGGCGTCAGCGCCGCTTCCGGCGCGATACACGAGATCATAGCCGCGCTCGGCCTTTAGCCGGATGTCGTGAAACGGTGCAACGAGCCGTCCCGCCAGAATGTCGTCATGCACCAAAACACTACGGCCTAACGCGACACCTTCGCCGCGTATGGCTGCTTCAATTGCCATGCTACCGTGGCTGTATGCCGGACCGCGACCTCTGCGGCTCCGTTCCAGGCCTGCAAGTGCCAACCATCGATCCCAGTTCGCCAGCATTCTGTCCTCGTGCAGCAGCGTGCAGTGCGCGAGATTCGTCAGGTCCCGCAGGCCGCCCACATCGTCAAGATAACCGGGGCTGCACACCGGGGTGACGGTCTCTTCGAGTATCCGCTCGCAGCCTGTGCGGGGATACCGACCATTGCCATACCGCAGGGCCGCATCGACCTGACCGTCTCCGAGGTCGACATTGAGATCGGTCACATCAAGATGGATATCGAGTTCCGGATGCAGGGCCTTGAGCCGATGCAGCCGTGGCGCAAGCCATTTGCTCGCGAATGACACGCTCGTGCTGATTGTCAGGCGCGACACGGTGTCATGTCCGCGCAAGCGCTCCGCTTCGCGTGTCAGATCCCCCAGCAACCGCGCGACGACAACATGGAATTCGGCTCCCGCATCGGTGAGCACGATGCGACGCGTCAGGCGTCGGAAAAGCGGAACGCCGAGATGGTCCTCGAGCGTCTTGACGTGCCGGCTGACCGCACCGTGCGTGACATGGAGTTCTTCGGCCGCGAGCGTCATGCTCAACAGTCGCGCGGCTGCTTCGAAAGCTCGCAGTGTTTGCAGGGGAGGAAGCCGGTCGAACATGTGCATCGGTTATACGTGAGTTTGACTCACGCATTATATGACGACAAATGGTTTGTCAGTCCCGTGCAGTGGCTGCAGTATCGTGACCGCCGATCACGCTTACGCAAAAACATTCGATGTCTAGTCAATCCATCCAGTCCGATGTTCCCGTCGGGAATGCGACCACCACCCGCAAGCCCGTCACGCTTTATCAGTTTGGCGCAATGCTCCTGCTCGCAGTCATGTGGGGCCTGTCGATCCCGGTGACAAAATTCGGCCTTCAAACCATGCCGCCGTTGACGCTAACCACGATGCGTTACGGCGTAGCAGTGCCGCTACTTCTTGTCTTTGTCATTGTCGGCCGGCATTCACTGCCTTGGCGCGCTCTACCTCGCGTTGCTGCGCTTGGCGTGCTTGGCATTGGCATTGGGCAGGTCGCGCAGACCTTCGGTGTTGCCGGCACGTCGGCATCGGCCGGCACGATCATCTCGGCGACTATTCCGGTCTTTATCGTTTTCTTCGCTGCGATCCGCCTCAAGCAGCAGGTGTCCCGATGGCAAAAAGTCGGCCTGCTCGCAGCATTCGCAGGCATTGCAGTGGTCGCATTGGGACATCAAGGCGCGTCGGCAAGCGCACAAACGACGAGTGCCGGTGCAGCCTGGGTTCTGCTATCGGCGCTTGCGATTGCGTTCTATTACGTATGGAGCGTGGAATTGACAAACACTTACGGCACGGCAACTGTTGCCGCGTGGAGCACGCTATTCGGCTTCGTCGCATTGCTGCCTTGGTGCGCGCGTGAGATATCGCATGCTGCGCTTCATGTCACTACTCAGGGATTTGTCGCTGCGACCTACCTCGGCGTAGTCGTAACAGTCGCAGGTCTCTTCATGTGGCTGAACCTGCTGCGTGTCGTTCCTGCCCGGATGGCCGCGAGCGTTCAATATGTCCAACCGGTAATTGGCATCATAGCCGCCTCGGCTTTGTTCGGTGACCGCATCGGCATCTCGTTTGTCTTGGGTGTTGCCATGGTGCTCGGTGGGTTGATGCTGACAATGACCTCTCGTAGCGAACCGGGCCAGGCAAGCTGAAGGTAGAGCGTCTGTTGATCCGTAGCCGAATGCAACCTACCCTGAAGCAAACCGCGAAACGAATGTCTTGCGCTCCGCACGCGCGATGGGAGGAAGCACGAGCCAACGATGACGAGACTCAGGAATGCTGCCGGATCAACCAGTACGTTGGCGTGAACGAAACTTCGAATCGCGAAAGAAAGGATTGCCCCAGCAGGCCGTCGATACCCTGCCCGAACGGCGTCTTGGCTGCGGGATCAACCGACACGGGCACGGCGGAAGCCGCCACCTTGCCGAGCGTGACGGAATTCGCTTGAGCGAGCAGGCCGTCACGCGATCCATTGGCGGTCTGCAGATGAATATGCCGGGCCTGCGCGGTGTCGATCCGGGCACGCTGCGCGAAGTCCCGACTCATCACGACATAACTCGCGCCGGTATCGACGATGAAGGTGCCCTCCACACCATTGATGCGTGCATTGACCCGGATGGTGTTGCCGCCCGAGCGCGCAAAGCGCTCCTGCCCCGAGGCGTAGTTCGATGGACAGTTGGCCTGCGAGGCGTAACGGGCAATCCTATTCTTGGCCTCCACGTTGTCGGCACGCTCGGGATCGGCCGCTACCCACATCCGGATAGCGCTCGCCGCGTCGCAATACCGGCCGGCCTTGGCATGCAGATCGGCGATGCGTATGAACAGGTTGCTGGTGATCGACGCGCGGTTCGGTGACAAGGCCAGCACCTGCATGTAGTCGGCCAGCGCTGCGTCGTCCAGCTGGCCGACTTCGTAGGCACGGCCGCGATCGAAATAGTATTGCGGTTCCGTGGCGTCGTTCGCGAGCAGGCGATTGGCGACCGCCACCGCGCCCTTGGAGTCGCTGGAGGCAATCAGACCCTCGAGAGCCGCGCTCAGGAATCCGTCCGCCCTGCCGCATCGATCCACGAAACCGACCAGCGCGTCGGCACTCTCGCGCCGGTAACCGAGCCGGTCGATCTGCGCAGCCATGCGGCCCATTGCATCGCGATTGCAGGCTTCACGGCTCAGTTGAACCAGCGAGCGCCGAATCTCCGGCCTGGTCAAATCGGAAACACCGAGACTTGACAGCCGGTACGCATCGACAGCCGGTTTGATGTCATCGGGAATGCTTACCTTGACCTCGTCGCAAGCGGCTTGCGAGAGCAAGATCGCACAAAGCAGGAGTTCAGCCAGCCCCGCTGGAGTTCGCTTCATTTTGTTATTTTGTTCAGGTAAAGATCGGAATATTTAATGCCGAAAAATGAGATTCGATTTTCGCGAAATCTTAACACGTCATTCAGATATCACCGCGACCTGACGAAGGATCAAGGGTAGGATCGGGTGTATGGAACGGCCGCAACTGGCCAACAGTTGTCTCATGCCACGGCGTTCTGACCCTGGAAGCGGGCGGGCGGCAATCGAGCCGGTTCAGTGCGTGGCCGGACTCGTCTGCACTACAGAAAGATCGATACGGCCCGCCTCGGAATCGACGGCATGAACCGTCAAAACGCGTATACCTAGCGGGCCGCGCAGGGAGTGCACGACGGATAATCTGCTGATCGGCCCGCCGTACTTTGGAAATAGTGGGGAGGTCAAGCAAACGGTCACATTGCCGCCAACGAACGAGTCGAGCCATGTGACAGCATTGCCACATCCTTTCTGATATGTCGCTTTAACAGTTTCTTCATAAAACACATCTGTTTTAGCCGATGATCTGACCACCAGCGTTTCAACATCAGTAACAAGTAGCCAGAAAGGCAGGCAGTTAAGCGCGCCAAAAGCCAAGACGAAGACAATAATCTGTGATGGCAGGGCTGGCAGTCCACCCGCTTCCTGCATAGCTAATGGCGGCTTCGCGGACGAAGACGATGGAGAACGCCAGCGCGCGAGCCACAAAAGGGTTGCCAAAACGATCAGGCCGATTACGCTGATTACGGCAACCTCGAGCGGATTGATATGCTGAGCGAACTCTCTCGTTGCGAAGGTGGCAGATACGAGCGGTTGCAGAGCGAGCGCTACCGTGAGGCTTCCGATAAGGCTCAGGGACAGTAGTGTAAATATGTACTTCCGAAACCGCTGCATATGTGGTTGCTTCTCAAGAGTTCGCTCGACGACAGTAGCCGATTTTTGTAGCGTAATCTAGGACGGTCGAGTGTCCGTTCCTGGCCGAACACGGCCGACCGCCACCCTGCGACGCGCGACAATCGCAGACCGACCCGGAGCATCCGTCGGACGATCTTGAAAGCAGCCGTTCGAACTGGTCAGATTTGACCACAAGTAGACGACGTACTGCCCGGGCATACATGAGGCTATGGATTTAGTCGCTTGAATCGAATCTCTGCGATCGTCTGCAGAAGCAACCAGAAGCCGCACCAGAAAGCTCCGAATCTGGTCACCCACGTACTACTTCGTCGAGTCGCGGCGACTTGATCATCGAGGTACTGCTGAGTCCACCGAAACACTTCGGCACCGGAAATCGTCACTCGTGCCGGATGGGCGCCGCAGAACTCTGCCCGTACCGGGAAACCGACCCGCGCCTCGAAAAGGCTCGGATCAAGTGGGCCACACCCGCCCTTGGCGCAACGCGACAGAAGCGTGGCGTTGTCTCCTGCCTCCTGGATGAAGTAGGCATTTGTAATGTGCGATACGCGTCCGACAGCTACTTTGTCTATTACCGGATCACCGGACGCATTCAAGTGGCATATGTCCGAAAGCCTGGACGCGGGCGCTGGCTGCAGCATCGGCATAACAACGCTCAATAAGCCAGTGGCCACCATCGATATCGTGAAGCGACGTAACTTCACAGCGTCGAATCTTGCTGTCATCGGTGCGGTGTCGCCGGTCCTCGTCAAGGAACCAGATTGTCGACGATCCATGCATCCATGTCGAATGTCCGTTACTGGCTGCGGATTCAACCGGTAAACGCAGGCCGCCCAAGCAACTTTCCCTGCCGCGTGAGTACGCCCCCTCCCCCGCAGCGCCTGCAACCGTCACTCCGTGCGGCGCAGGCGCGCGTATCAAACCACGCATCCGCACCGGTTGAACCGGGGGGGTTATGCACCACCGATGCCGGCCGGCACGTGCCCGAGCCTCATCCACCTCGAACGGACCGCCAGGCGCAGCAAGCATCGTCCGCCCTTCTCAAGCCCCCACCGCCAACCCATCAATCATCACCTGATGGTACCCAAGCGAACAAGGCTCGATCCGCGCCACCACCCCAAACACATCCGCCAAACTTTTCGCCGTAACAACCACCTCCGGCGCACCAAAACGCTCGATACCACCACAATGCAGCAGCATCGCGCGATCGCAGGCGCGCATCGCCGCGTTGATGTCGTGCAGCACCACCACGGTAACGATCCCACGCTCACGCGTGACCTCGCGCAGCACCTGCATCACATGGAACTGGTGGTTCAGGTCAAGCGCCGAAAGCGGCTCATCCAGCAGCAGCACGTGCGGATCGCGCGCGAGCGCCTGCGCGATCCCCACCAGCTGCCGCTGCCCGCCCGACAGTTCATCGAGCGAGCGCGTCGCGAGCGCCCCGATGCCGAGCCGCTCGAGCACCACATGCGCGGTAGCCAGATCAGCGGCCGAGCCGTGCCGCGGCAAGCCCGGATCGCGCGCCGCGCGCCGCGCGACCAGCACCGATTCGAGTACCTGCAGCCGCACGCCGGCCGGCAGCGTCTGCGGCAGGTACACCACGCTGTGCGAACGCGCGCTGCGCGCCGACAGCGCGAGCGGCTCGCCGTCGAGCGTCAGCCGGCCGGCGCTGGCGGCGGTCAGCCCGGCCAGCACGCGCAGCAGCGTGGACTTGCCGCTGCCGTTCGGCCCGAGCAGCGCCGTGATCATGCCGCGCGGCAGCGGCCCGGCCGACAGCTCGCGCAACACCTCGCGCCGTCCATAGTGCACCGACAGCCCGTGAATCGACAGCCCGCTCATTGCGACGCCCCCTGCGAACGCACCACGATCGCGAGGAACAGCGGAATGCCGACCAGCGCCGTGACGATGCCAACCGGAATCAGCACGCCCGGCACGATCAGCTTCGAGGCGATCGACGCGAGCGACAGCATCAGCGCGCCGCACAGCAGGCTGCCCGGCAGATAGAAACGGTGGTCCTCGCCGAGCAGCGTGCGTGCGATGTGCGGCGCGATCAGGCCGACGAAGCCGATGGTGCCGACGAACGACACCGCGAGCGCCGACAGCACCGCCACCCGCAGCAGCGTGCCGAGCCGCAGCCGGCGCACGTCGATGCCGAAGCTGGCCGCGCGCTCCTCGCCGAGCCGCAGCGCGGTGAGCGCCCAGGCATTGCGCATCGACAGCGGCAGCGCGATCGCGAGCGCCGCCGCGAGCACGCCGATCTTCGGCCAGTCGGCGCGAGCGAGCGAGCCGAGCGTCCAGAACACCAGCCCCTGCAGCGCGTCGGCCGAGGCGATGAACTGCATCAGTTCGACCAGCGCATGGAACGAGAACACCAGCGCAATGCCCATCAGCACCACGCCGGCGGTGCTCATGCCGCGCCAGCGCGCGACCAGGTCGAGCAGCATCGCCGAGGCGAACGCGAACACGAACGCGTTCGCCGAGATCACCCAGGTCTGCGGCACATGCGGGATCGCCACGTCGAGCACGATCGCGAGCGACGCGCCGAACGCGGCGGCGGCCGACACGCCGAGCGTGTACGGGCTGGCCAGCGGATTGTTGAGGGTGGTCTGCATCTCGGCGCCCGACAGGCCGAGCGCGGCGCCCACCACCAGCGCCATCACCGCATACGGCAGGCGGATCTGCCAGACGATCACGAGGTTGGCCGGATCGGCGCCGGCCGGCGAGAAGATGGTACGCAGCAGCGTCGCCAGCGGCAGGCCCGACGGTCCGGATGAAAGATCGAACAGCAGCGAGGCCACGATCAGCAGCGCGATCGCCACGAGGCACAGCACGCGACGCCGCGTGAGCCGCGCATAGGCGCGACGCGCATGGCCCTCGTCGGGCGCATGCGCGTGCGGGTTGGCCGTCGGATGAGCCATCGAGTTGGCAGTCGGCTGGGCCGCCGGGTCGATCGGAGCGGCCGGCCCACCGCCGCGGCCGGCCGGCGCGGCCGGGGCCGCCGGAAGCGGCGCGCTCATCGCGCCGCCTGCTGCGCGCCGCCCGCCGGCAGCGGCGAGTCCACCCATTCGGTGCCCGACACCGGCACCGCGAGGAAGCGGCGATACAGCTCGGCCTGCGTGGCGTGGACGTCGAGCGACGCGAAGCGCTGCGGATAGAACCACTTCGCGAACGCCTCGATCGCGATGATGTTGTACGGCGAATCGTAGTAGTTGTGCGCGATGCCGTGGACGCGGCCGTCGTGGATCGCCTTGATGGTGTCGAAGCCGGGCCGCGCGACCAGTTGCGCGAGGCTCGCGCGCGCATCCTGCTCGCTCGTCAGCGCGCCCACCCGCAGCGACGCGAGGCCGGGCTTGGTGCGCGCGCCGGTGGCGATGTAGACGTCGGGCCGCGCCGTGATGATCTGCTCCATGCTGAGGTCGCCGAGCACGCCGGGCAGCAGGCCCGCCGCGATGTTGCGCCCGCCCGCGGCGGTGATGAACTCGCCGAAGTTGCCGTTGCCGGCGGTGTGGCAGCAGCCGGCGTCCCAGACGCCCGCGAGCATGTCGATGAACACCTTCGGACGCTGCGCCTCGGGCACCGTGTCCACCACCTGCCGCACGCGCGCCAGATGCTGCTGGTAGAACGCGATGTAGTCGTTCGCCTCGCGCTCGCGGTGCAGCACCTGGCCGAGCAGCCGGATGCTCGGCAGCGTGTTCTGCATCGGGTGCAGGCGGAAATCGATGAACACCACCGTGGTGCCGGTCGCCTCGAGCTGCTTGACGAGCGCGTTGTAGCGGCTCGGGCCGTGGCCGGCGATGCTGAAGATCGCGACGTCGGGCTTCAGCGCGAGCGCCTTCTCGTCGCTGATGCTGTCCTCCGTGGCCTTGCCGATCAGCGGCACCTCGCGGATCTCGGGGAAGGTCTTCGCATAGGCGTTGAACGCCTGCGGATCCATGGTCGGCAGGTCGCCCTGCCAGCCGACGATGCGCGCGAGCGGATGCTGGCCCTCGAGCAGCGCGACGGCCTCCAGCGTGCGGCTCTCGCCGAGCAGGATGCGCTTCGGCTCGGCGGCCGGAATCCGGATCGCGCGGCCGGCCAGATCGGTGACGGTCTGCGCGTCCGCGGCGGCGGCGGTCGTGGCGGCGGCGGCCTGCGCGGCGAAGGCCGGCGCACCGGCGGCGCAAGCCGCGCCGGCCAGCACGACGGTGGAAAGCGCGCGCGCGGCCGGCACCGCGATCACGACGGACGCGGCCGCCCGGGCCGCGCGAACAAGGCTGGAAATCGACATGGTGGACATCTCAAATGAGAACGATTGCTATTTGTGCGTGGCCGACACTGTAGCGACGCTTTGTAATGCCGGTGTGTTGGGCGCGGGCGCTTTTGTAATGGATTGTGTTGGGCCGGCGCGCGGGCTCAAAGTCGATGCGCGGGTCGATGCGATTGCCGCTCGCGCGGCGCGCCGGTTCGCGGTAACGTCGCGCAGGCGCGCGGCGCGCCCGGCGCGAGATCCGTCTCCGGACAGACGCCGCTTCGTTGCCCTTTTGCCCCGTTACGCCCATGACCTTTCGCCTGTGGCCCGATTCGCTGTTCGGCCGTCTCGTGACGATCCTCGCGGCCGGCATGTTCGCCGGCCAGCTGCTGACCAGCACGATCTGGTTCGACACGCACGACAACCGCGCGCTGGAGATTCCGGCGCGGCTGTTCGCGAGCCGCCTCGCCGACACGCTGCGCCTGCTCGACAACGCGCCCGACGCGGCCACGCGCGACGCCACGCTCGCGCGCCTCGCCGACGCGCGCTACCGGCTGCGCTGGGTGGCCGCGCCCGAGCCGGCGCCGGCCTCGCCCTCGTTCGTGCAGCGCGCCACGGGCGGCCTGATCGCGGGCGTGATCCAGCGCCGGCTCGGCACGCCGGTGGAAGTGCGGCTGCTCGATGCGCAACTGCGCGACGATGCCGGGCGCCATCTCGGCATCCTGAGCCTGTTCAACTCGCGCATGCCGATGGGCGACTTCCACCTGCAATTGCAGGTGCCGAATCAGGGCTGGCTCGACGTGGTGGCGCACGAAGGCCAGGCCGGCATGCACAGCGAGCCGGGCGCGCTGGTGGCCGACTATCTGTTGCGGCTCTACCTGATCCGTTTCGTGGCCGTCTGCGGCTTCGCGTTCGTCGCGGTGCGCTTCGCGCTGCGCCCGCTGCGCGCGTTCGCGAAGGCCGCCGAGGCGCTCGGCCGCAACATCTATCGCGCGCCGCTCGCGCTCGACGGTCCGCAGGAGGTGCGCGGCGTGGCGAAATCGTTCAACGCGATGCAGCAGCAGCTGATCGACAGCTTCGCCGCGCGCACGCGCTTCCTGACCGCCGTCTCGCACGATCTGCGTTCGCCGCTCACGCGCCTGCGGCTGCGCGCCGAGATGCTGCCCGATCCGCTCTGGCGCGAGCGGCTGCGCGGCGACCTGGACGAGATGGAGGCGATGCTGCGCGCCACGCTCGACGCCGTGCAGGGCATCGAGATCACCGAGCCGCGCCAGCGCATCGACGTCGACTCGATGCTGGCCGGCCTCGCCGAGGACGCGCGCGACGCCGGCCACGCGGTGCGTATCGACGGCCACGCGGGCGCGCCGTATCCGGGCTTCGCGCGCAACCTGAAGCGCTGCCTGCAGAACCTCGTCGACAACGCGATCCGCTACGGCAGCGACGTCTCGATACAGGTCACCGACGACGGCCGCGCGCTGCGCATCGTGATCGGCGACCACGGGCCGGGCATCCCCGATCCGGCGCTGCTCGAACGCGTGTTCGAGCCGTATTTCCGCGCCGTCACCACGCACGACGGCGCCCCCGCGCCGGACGGCACCGGGCTCGGCCTCACCATCGCGCAGGGCATCGCGGCCGCGCACGGCGGCACGCTCACGCTGCGCAACCGGATGGACGGCGCGCGCATCGACGGGCTCGACGCCGAACTGGTGCTGCCGCGCGAGGCTTGAGGCGGGAGATGTGAGGCGGCGGGTGCGGGACGGCAACGTCGCGCCGGATTGGCGAACCCGCGCGGCGCCGCTTCGCAAATGCGGCGCCCGCTGCGGACCGGACCCGGGCCGCGGCCGCCGGCCGTGACAGACTTTGCCGGTTTGGGCAGGCGCTGCCCGTTTCCGTCCACCGTCGAGGTCCGCTGCCGATCCAGGCCGCCGGCCGTGCCGCCGGGCGCGCCGTTTGCCGGCGCGCGGCGGCATGGGCCGGCCCGCGCCGGTTCGAAGCGGGCGGTCCGCGAGGCACGCCGCATCCGGCCGGCCTCGCGGCGCGGCGTGCCGGTCGCGACCGCGCCGCCCGCCCGTCCCTCTTCCACCGCCTGCCCATGAACCGCTTCGATCCGCATCTCCTGCTCGACCTGCCCGGCTATCCGGAGCATGGCTACGCGCGGCTCGCCGATCGCATCCGCCACCTGCTCGCCACCTCGGCCGACATCCTGTTCGTGCAGGCCGAGGCCGCGTTCGCACTGGAGGCCGTCGCCACCAGCCTCGCGCGCCCGGGCCTGACCGCCGTGAACATCGTCACGAGCCGCTACGGGCGCTGGTTCGGCGCCTGGCTGCGACGCGGCGGCGTGAGCGTCCACGACGTGACGGCCGCGCCCGGCCAGGCGATCGCGCTCGACGCCGTCGAGGCCTGCGCCGCCGGGCTGGAGCGCGTCGACATCGTGGCCGCCGTGCATGCCGAATCGTCGACCGGCGCGCTCAACCCGATCGCCGGCCTCGCCGCGCTGGCCCGCGCGCACGACGCGCTGTTCGCGGTCGACGCGGTCGCCTCGGTCGGCGGCCATCCGCTCGAACTCGACGCGCTCGGCATCGACGTGGCCGTGATCGGGCCACAGAAGGCACTGGCCGGCCCGGCCGGCGTGTCGGCCGTGGCAGTCGGCGCGCGCGCCTGGGCGCAGATCGAGGCGGCGCCGGATTTCGCGCCGTCGGGCCTGTCGCTGGCCGCGCTCCGCCGCGACTGGCTGCAGCGCGATCGCGGCCTGCTGCCGGGCTCGCCGTCCGCGCTCGAATTCTGGGCACTGGAGGCCGCGCTCGACCGCATCGAGGCCGAGGGCATCGCGCGAATGGTGGCGCGCCACGCGCAGGCCGCGCGCGCGAGCCGCGCCGCGCTGCGCGCGCTCGGCGTGACGCCGTGGATCGCGCACGACGACGACGCCTCGGCGCTCGTCACCGCCGCACCGGTGCCACCCGGCGTGGACCCGCTCGCGCTGATCTCGCACGCGCGCCGGCACGGCGTGGAACTCGCGCCCGGCTCCGGCGAGATCGCCGGGCAGATCGTCCGGCTCGACCACACGGGCCTGCGCGCCACCGCCGACGCCGTGCATGCGAACCTCGTCGCCTACGGCTGCGCGCTCGAGCAGCAGCGTTATCCGGTCGATCTGGACGCGGCCGGGCAGGCGATTGCCGACGCCTACGCGGGCGAGTGACGCGCGCCGGCTGACGGTGAAGCGGACGCCGGATCGTCCGGCTCGATCGAACCGGCCTGCGCGCCACCGCTGACGCTGTGGATACGAAGCTCGTCGCCTATGGCGGCGTGCTCGAACAGCAGTGTCATCCCGTCGATCTCGATGCGATCGACCCGGCGATCACCGATGCGGACGAGTGACGCGCGCCGGCCAACGTCGGGACAGCGGCCGTGACGGCGCTCCGAACCTCGGCCCGAAGCGCCATCGCCAAGGCCCGACCAAACGCAGGCCGAAGTCCATCGCCCGCCTGCGACCTCCTCCGCGTCAAATACCGAGCGACTCGCGCCAGGTCTCGCAGGCCTGCGCGTCGCTCCACGCCGGATAGAGGCTCGACGGATCGTCGAAGCCATCGGCCAGCCGCGTGGCGAGCGCCGGATTGCGCTGCGCCGCGCGGAACAGGCCCAGCACATGCGGCACGGGCGGGAACAGCATCGAGTTGGTCCATTGCACGGCGTAGGCCGCATCGCGCCAGTACGCGGCGAACGCCGACAGCATCCAGCCGTGCGTGAACGGCAGCGCGCCGCGCTCGACGATCGCCTCGACGTAGGCCGCCGCGCATTTCACGGCGCCGTTCGCGCCTTGCCCCGTGATCGGATCGTGCAGCACCACCGCGTCGCCCATCCCCAGCACCGCGCGCCCCGACGGCAGCACCGCCACCGGATGGCGAACCGTCGGCGCGAACGATCCGGTCAGCGTGCCGTTCGCGTCGGTCAGTTCCACGTAGCGGCAGGCGTCGAGTTCCCAGGGCGTGAAGCGCCGCATCAGGTCGAGCGAGCGGCCCAGATGCGCGCCGGCCGACTTCACGTCGCGCCAGCAGTCGAGCGGCCCACCCGCGATGCCTTCGAACACCGCGACGTGGCACGGCCCGGAATGCGTGAGCGCCGGCATCACGAAGATCTCGCCGACGCCCGGCACCACGTTGAAGCTGACCGCATCGGCCGGCCCGACGCGGCCGTCGCAGTGCAGGAAGGTCAGGCCCAGCACGCGCTGCGGCGTGCGGAACACCGAGCGCACCGCGTCGCGCTCGAACAGCTGGCCGGTCTCGCCGCGCCCGGTCGCCACCAGCACCAGGTCGTGCGAGGCCGCCAGTTCCTCCAGCATCGCCACGTCGGCCGTCGCGATCCGCACCGTGCCGCCGCGCCGCGGCACCTCGCGCAGCAGCGCGGCGAACTTGATGCGCGGGTCGATCGCGGCCGCGCCGCGGCTCAGCGCGCCGCGCCAGGCGATCATGCGGCCGTTCGGGCTGCGCGCGTCCACCGCGCCGAACGTGATCGCGTTGATCGGCGGGCAGGCGTCGCGGCCGAACTCGATGCCGGCCGCGCGTTCGAGCTGCAGCGCCTCGCCGAACAGGCACTGGCTCGATTTCACGCGGCCGCGCTCGACGTCGTCGGGCTCGCGCTCGGCCACCAGCGTGACCGCGTAGCCGCGCCCGAGCAGCGCCAGCGCCGCCTGCAGTCCCGCCTGCCCCGCGCCGACCACGGCGATCCTGCGCCCCGCGCCGGCGGTCCCGGGGCTCTCCACTTGCGTCATTGCTGTTACTCCGTCGTAGGCCTGGATTCGGGAGGCCGGTCAGTCCGGCCGCCCGCCCCATGCGAGGGACGCGTCGTGGCTGCGCGCGTGCCGTCGTGGGGCGTTCGTGCTGATGTCCTGGGCTTAACGGATGAAGGGGCGGGATTATTCCGCGAATCGCGTGTCGATGATTGACGATGCGTGGCGGCGCGGGAACGCGGTGGAAAATCGCGCGGACGGACGGCGCGCGCAGCTTGTCGCGCGTATTTTGCGCGCCCGAAACGACCGGCGCCTGCGGATCCTTATCCGCAGCCAACGACAGATCATGGCGGCAACCGGAGCGGACCGGTGCCCGAGTTTGGCCGGCGCGTGCCTAGCGAGCGGCGCCGTCGTCCGGCTGCACGCCCTTGCGCGCCGGCCAGCGATACAGCGCGGCGGCGCCGCGCAGCCCGGGCCCTTGCCGGACCGCCTCGACCTGCCGCTCGCGGAACCAGAACGTCAGCGCCACCACCGGCGTGCCGGGCCGCAGCATGCGGTCGAGCAGCGCCGCCAGTTTCGGCATCGGCGCCATCATCAGGTAGCAGGTCACGGCGTGCGCGTCGCTCAGATCGCAGCGATGGAAATCACCGCGCCGCAGCGACACGTTGGGCAGCCGTCGCGTGCGCCAGCGCGCCACCCAGTACGGCAGCGGCGACGCCTCGATGCCGCGGATCTCCGCGTCGGGAAACGCCCGGGCCAGCGCGATCACGAGCGCGCCCCAGCCACTGCCGAGTTCGTAGACGATCGCGCGCGGCGGCAGCTTCGCCTGCTTCAGCAGCGCCACCACGTCGGCCGTCTCGGCGCTACCCGACGACATCGGCGGCACGCCCGTGAGGATCTGGAACAGCAGCAGCGACAGGCAGAGCGCCACGACCACCACCAGCACGACGAGCGAGAGGATATCGGGCATCAGCGACCTGACTGGCGAAGCGACCGGTTATGCAGCCGGCGCGTGGTGCCGCCGGCCGGGTGCGAGTGAGAGTGAGAGTGCAAATGCGAATACGAGCGCGATCCGGGCGGACCGCAACGAAGCACCGCGCCGGGCGCCCATCACGCGCGGCCGAAACCGTCGACGGCCGTGCGCAGCGCGGCCACCACGTCCGACCAGTCGCCGCGCCGGGCCTGCCGGAACAGCCGCGCGCCGGCGTACCACGGGCTGTCGTCGCGGCCGAGCCGCCAGCGCCAGTCCGGCATGAACGGCAGCGCGATCCAGACCCGCTTGCCGAGCGCGCCGGCCAGATGCGCCACGGCGGTATCGACGCTGATCACGAGATCGAGGCGCGAGACCAGCGCCGCGGTGTCGGCGAAGCTGCCGAGCCGCGCGGACACGTCATGCAGCACGCCGCGTGCTTCGTATTGCGCGAGCGCGGCGCGATCGCCCTCGCGCAGGTCCGGCTGCAGCGAGAAGAATGCCGCGTCGGCCTCGAACAGCGGCGCGAGTTGCGCCAGCGTCATCGAGCGGTTGCGGTCGTTGCGGTGGGTGCGGCTGCCCGACCAGACGAGCCCGACGCGCGGCCGGCCCGGCGCGGGCGCCGGCAGGTCGTCCCAGCCCGCGGCCAGCGCCGCGTCGGCATGCAGGTACGGCCCCGGCACCGCGATGTCGGCCTCGCGCACCTTCAGCGCGAGCGGCAGGCTCAGCATCGGGATGTGGAAATCGAACGCCGGCACCGGCGCGGTCTCGCCGATCACCTCGGTCGCGCCCGGATAGTCGCGCAGCAGCGGCAGCAGCGAATCCTGCACGCGCAGCACGACGCACGCGCCGGCCGCGGCGAGCCGGTCGACGAAGCGCACGAACTGCAGCGTGTCGCCGAAGCCCTGCTCGTGATGGACGAGGATCGTCCGGCCCGCCAGCGGCTCGGCGCCGCTCCATTGGCTCTGCACCGGGAAGCCGTGGCGCGCCGGGCCTTCGCGCCAGCGCCATTCGTACTCGCGCCAGCCGTGCTCGTATTCGCCGAGCAGCAGATTGGTCTGGGCGCGGTTGGTGCGCGCGCCGACATCGTTCGGATTGATCGCCAGCGCCTTCTTGAACTGCTGCAGCGCCTCGTCGAAGCGCGTCAGGTCGCGCAGCGCCACGCCGAGGTTGACGTAGGCGTCGGTGAAGCGCGGGTTCAGCGCGATCGCCTGCCGGTACGCGTCGAGTTCGTCGTCGTAGCGCGCCATCGTGCCGAGCAGCGTGCCGCGGTTGTAGTGCGCCTCGGCCGAGCGCGGCTGGAGCCGGCACAGCCGCTCCAGCAGGTCGAGCGCGCGCGCGTGCTCGCCGAGCGCGATCAGCGACATGGTCGCGCCGTGCAGCGCGTCCGGGCGGTTCGGGAACCGTTCGAGGCTGCGCTCGAACAGCGCCAGCGCATCGGCGTGGCGCTGCACCGACTGGCAGACCTGCGCGGCGAAATCGAGCTGGGCGTCCGACATCGGCAGATGCGCCGCCGCGCGGACCAGATAGTCGGCCGCGCCCGCGTGATCGCCCTGCCGGATCGCGAGATGGCCGAGCCCTTCGAGCGCGTCGCCGTGCGCGGGGTCGCTCGCCAGCACCTCGTGCAGCAGGCCCGTGGCCTCGCTCAGGCGGCCGGCGACGGCATGTTGCTGGGCGGCGGCGAGCGCGTGCTCGATATCTTGGGTCATGACGATCGGGGATGAAGGACGGATGGATGGCCGGGAGCGACCGTCGCGGGGCAACATTGTAGCGGGTGCGTATAGCGGGTGCGCGTGGCGGGTGCGCGTGGCGCGAACCGGCGCGAGGCGGGAAGTTCGGTGAGTCGCGTGGTTCGTGCGGATCGAACACGACGCGTCGTGCGGGAGCAGGCGGCGTGCTGCACGCGCCGCTCGCGGGCGTCGCGTTCGCGCTTGCCGGCGGCGAGCGCCGCCGGCCCGCAGCGAGCCGCGCGAAGCGCCCGGCCGCCGCGCCCACCCGCGGGCGCGGCAAGACCGCCGGGCGCCGGCCCTCAGCGCACCAGCCCGCGCGCCGCCAGATTGCGAAACAGCGCGCGCGTGCCGAACTGCCACGGCGCCACCTCGGTACACAGCGACACGCGGTTGACGAGCGCGCCGAGCGAGGCCGTCGAGATCGTCACGCGGTCGCCGAGATGATGCGTGAACCCGGCGCCGGCCTGATCGCGATCCTTGATCGGCGAGAACATCGTGCCGAGGAACAGCATGAAGCCGTCCGGATACTGGTGATGCGTGCCGCAGGTCTGCGCGACCAGGTCGAGCGGATCGCGGCTGATCTCCGACATGTGGCTGACGCCGTCGAGTTCGAAGCCGTCGCTGCCGTCGATGCGCAGCCCCACCGAGGCGCCGCGCACCGTATCGATCGTGAACGCGCCGTCGAACAGCCGCACGAACGGCCCGATCGCGCACGACGCGTTGTTGTCCTTGCACTTGCCGAGCAGCAGCGCCGAGCGCCCTTCCACGTCGCGCAGGTTCACGTCGTTGCCGAGCGTCGCGCCCACCGCCTCGCCGCGCGCGTTCACGGCCAGCACCACTTCCGGCTCGGGGTTGTTCCAGGTCGAGATCGGCAGCAGGCCGACCTCGCTGCCGAAACCGACCGCCGACATCGGCTGCGATTTCGTGAACACCTCGGCGTCGGGTCCGATCCCGACCTCCAGGTATTGCGACCACACTCCGCGGTCCTGCAGCTCCTTCTTGAGCCGCAGCGCCGCCTCGGAGCCCGGCACGACCTGCGAGAGATCGGTGCCGATCGCGCGCTGGATGGTGGCGCGCACCTCGTCGGCACGGCTCGCGTCGCCGGCCGCCTGTTCCTCGATCACGCGCTCGATCAGGCTCACCGCGAAGGTCACGCCGCAGGCCTTGATCGCCTGCACGTCGCACGGCGCGAGCAGCCGGATCGCGGGCTCGGCGCCGTCGCCGAGCTGCGCCGCGAGGATCTCGCGCGCGCTGCCGAGATGTTCGCCTTCGGCGCGGCGCGCCACTTCCACCGCGTCTGGCAGGTCGAACAGGTCGGCCGTGGTCGGCGCGGCGGCCGTGATGTCGAACACCTCGCCGTCGCGCACGGCCACCACGCACGGCCCCTCGAAACTCGCCGTCTCGCGCCAGACGCGGCCGACCAGCAGCGCGCTGCCGAGGTCGGCGGGAAGAAAATCGTCGATCGTGAACTTGTCTGCCTGGGATGTCATCGGTCCTGTCTCCTCCATCGGATGCGGCCGATGCTAGGGCGAAGCGCCCGGCCTGTCCAACATGCGGACGTATAATCCAGCCAGCTGGACAGCCTCAAGTGCCCTGCTATCTTCCTGCCCACGTCCTGCCCGCTTGCGAGCTGCCCCGATGCCCGACCCGTCCGATAAATCCGATAAGCCCGACAAAGCGAACGACGTGCCCGCGATCGGCCGCGTCCACGACATCCTCGACGCCTTGAAGACCACGCGCCGCCCGACCTCCGCGCGCGACCTGCTCGCGCTGACGGGCATGCCGCGCAGCACGCTCTACCTGACGCTCGACGCGCTCGAACGCCGGCAGTGGCTGGAGAAGATCGGCGACGGCTACGCGATCGGCGTCGCGCTGTTCGAGATCGGCAGCACCTACCTGCTGGCCGACTTCACGCTCGATGCGTTCCGCCGCGAGGCGGCCTGGTTCGTGGCGAAGCACAACGAGGCAGTGCAGATGGCCGTGCTGGACCGTGCCGAGGTGGTCTATCTCGCGCGCGAGGACCCGTCGCGCGCGGTGCGGCTCGTTTCCGACATCGGTTCGCGGCTGCCCGCGCATTGCTCGGCGCTCGGCAAGGCGCTGCTCGCGAGCCTCGCCGACGAGACCGTGCAGATGCTGCTGCCGGCGCGGCTGCACGCGCTGACCGAACGCTCGCTGACGCGCCGCGCCGAGCTGATCGAGGCGCTGGCCGGCGTGCGCGCGAACGGCTACGCGATCGAGCGCGAGGAAGCCTGCACCGGGCTCGCGTGCCTGGCCGTGTTCGTGGGCGTGTCGTCGGTGGGCAAGCGGATCGCCGTCAGCACCAGCGTGCCGGTGGACCGGCTCGACGCGAAACGCGAGACGCGACTGCTGGTCGATCTGACCACGCTCGCGCAACGCGTGGCGCGCGGGCTTTGAGCGCGGTGCGCAGAGGCGCGGAACGAGGCAGGAGCACCAGGCGCGTCAGCGAGCGAACGCATCGCTCCCCGCCACCTGCAAGCCATGACCACGATGACTTCGGAAGCGGTGGCGCGGAAGTGTGTCGAAGGTGGGAAACGAGCTGACCGTTAGTTGCGACTGATATCTCGACATACCGACCGAACGCGCCCCACCCCACTCAATCCCGAATCAACATCTCCGGCAGCCACCAGCGCGCCTCCCAGGCCCGCGCCAGCCGTTCAGCGCGGCCGAGCCGCACGGCGGCATCGTCAAAATCGACCACATGGATCTCGTCGGCCTGCGCGGGCCGCGCCGGCATCTCGTCGGTACGTCCGTCGGTCAGCAGCCAGAGCGAGCGCGGCGCGCCGGGCCGCCGCCGGGCCAGCTGCGCGAGCAGCACGCGCGCCGCGTCGATGCCGAGCGTGAGCGGCGTGCCGCCGCCGCCCGCCACCGGTTCGAGCCAGCGCTCGTTCCACCAGCGCGGCACGGCCGGCCCGAAGCGCCGCTCGGCGCCGCCCGCGCCGAAGCAGATCAGCGCCACCTCGGCGCGCTCGCGCGCCGCCGCGTCGAACAGGCCGACCAGCAGCCCTTTCGCGCGCGCGAGCCGGCCGCCGTCGAGCATCGACGCCGAGCAGTCGAGCACGAAGCAATGGAACGCGCGCGGCGCGCCGGCGCGCGGCCGGAAGCGCAGATGCGCCGGCGCGAGCGCGGCGCCGCGCGCGGCGGCCAGCGTCGCGGCCCAGGCGATGCGCGTGCCGGGACGGCCGCGCCGGTCGGGGAGCTTGCCGTGCTGCCATCGAACCCCGCTGCCGGCGGCGGCGGGGGCATCCGTCCGATGGCTCAGCGTTTTTTTGACGGCAGCGGGATCACACCCTTGACGGGCACCAGGCCGGCCGGCTCGGGCGGCAGGTAGCCCCAGTCGGCCTCGTCGCGCGCCGGGCTCGTCGCGGACGACGAACGGGAGGATGAATTGGACGACGAATTGGACGACGCCGCGCCGGCGTCATCATCGGCGCGATGCTCGTCGCGCGGCGCATCCGGCGGCGGCCGCGACGGCGCGGGCGCCGCCGGCGGCACGGTGCGCCGGTGCCGCAACACATCGTCGGCGACGCGCTCGACATGCGCGTCGCGCACCGCCGCCTCGCCGTCGAGCGCCGCCAGCGCACGCGCGGCGCGCAGCATCACGAGGTCGGCACGCAGCCCGTCCACGGCGGCCTCCATGCAGCAGGCCGCCACGCGCGCGTGGACGGCGTCGTCAATGCGCACCGTAGCGAGCGCCCCGCGCGCACGGCGAATCCGTTCGACCAGCGCGGCCTGCGCCTCGTCATGCGCGGCGCGAAACGCCTGTGGATCGAGATCGAACGCGAGCCGCGCCTTGACGATCCGCTGCCGCTCGTCGGCATCACGCGGGTTCGCGAGTTCGACCATCAGCCCGAAGCGGTCGAGCAGTTGCGGGCGCAGTTCGCCCTCTTCCGGGTTCATCGTGCCGACCAGCGCGAAACGCGCCGCGTGCGAATGCGAGATCGCATCGCGCTCGACGGTGTTGACGCCGCTCGCGGCGGCGTCGAGCAGCACGTCGACGAGGCCGTCGGGCAGCAAATTCACCTCGTCCACGTACAGCACGCCGAGATGCGCGCGCGCCAGCAGCCCCGGCGAAAAACGCACGGCCCCCTCGCCGAGCGCGCCGGCCAGATCGAGCGAGCCGGTGACGTGCTCGTCGGCGGCGCCGAGCGGCAGCGTGACGAAGCGGCCCTCGGGCAGCAGTTCGGCCAGCGCGCGCGCGGCCGTCGATTTCGCGGTGCCGCGCGGCCCGCTCACCAGCACCCCGCCGATCGCCGGATCGACGGCCACCAGCAGCAGCGCGCGCTGCAGCGCGGCCTGCCCGACCAGCGCGGAAAACGGAAAGGGCGGCAGCGCGCCTGGCGCATCGTGTGGGCTGTGTGGGCTCATCGCCGGCTTCCTTCGAGATGCTGCTCGACGGCGAGCAGCTGTTGTTCGAGCTGGTCGCGATAGGCGCCGGGCTCCTGCCAGAGTCCGCGCTGGATCGCCTCCAGCAGCCGCTCGCAGATGCCGTGCAGCGCGTGCGGATTGTGCTGTTCGAGGAACGCGCGCGTGGCGGCATCGTTCACGTAGGCGTCGGTGACGAGCGCGTACTGGTGGTCGGCCACCACGCGCGCGGTCGCGTCATAGCCGTACAGGTAATCGACGGTCGCCGCCATCTCGGCCGCGCCCTTGTAGCCGTGCCGCTTTACGCCGTCGATCCACTTCGGATTGACCACGCGCGAGCGGATCACGCGCGCGATCTCCTCGGTCAGCGTGTTGACGCGCGGCGTGTCGGGCCGGCTGTGGTCGCCGTGATAGAGCGCCGGCTGGCGCCCCGCGCGATGCCGGACCGCGGCCGCCATGCCGCCCTGGAACTGGTAGTAGTCGTTCGAGTCGAGCAGGTCGTGCTCGCGGTTGTCCTGGTTCTGCACCACCGCGTCGAGGGTGGCGAGCCGCGCGCCGAACGCGTCGTGGGCCGCTTCGCCGGCGCTGTTCTGCGCGTAGGCGTAGCCGCCCCAGGCCTGGTAGGCGTCGGCGAGGTCCGCGTCGGTCTGCCAGCCGCGGCCGTCGATCATCTGCTGCAGGCCCGCGCCATAGCTGCCCGGCCGCGCGCCGAACACGCGCCAGCCGGCGCGCCGCCGCGCCTCGTCGGCCGCCACGCCGCGTTCGACCAGCGCCGCCGCGTCGCGCTGCACGCGCGCGCGGATCGGATTCAGATGCGCGGGCTCGTCGAGCTCGGCCACCGCCTGCACGGCCGCGTCGAACAGGTGCATGAGGTTCGCGAACGCATCGCGGAAGAAGCCCGACACGCGCAGCGTCACGTCAATGCGCGGCCGGTCGAAGATCTCGATCGGCAGGATCTCGAAGTCGGTCACGCGGTGGCTGCCGTGCGCCCACTTCGGCCGCACGCCGATCAGCGCGAAGGCCTGCGCGATGTCGTCGCCGCCGGTGCGCATGGTGGCCGTGCCCCAGACCGACAGGCCCACCGCGCGCGGATAATCGCCATGCTCCTGCAGGTGGCGCTCCACCAGCTGGTGCGCGGACTTCATGCCGAGCAACCAGGCCGCCTGGGTCGGCACCGCGCGCGTATCGACCGAATAGAAGTTGCGGCCGGTCGGCAGCACGTCGGGGCGGCCGCGCGACGGCGAGCCGCTCGGCCCCGGCGGCACGAAACGGCCGTCGAGCCCGCGCAGCAGATGGCGCAGTTCGTCGGCGCCGCAGGCGTCGAGGCGCGGCGCGAGATCGCGCGCGACGCGGTCGAGCACGGCCAGCGTGGCGGGCCAGCGTTCGGGGTTCGCGTGAAGATCGGGGGTGCCGGCGAGCGCATCGGCTTCGGCAGCGTCCGCCGCCGCCTCGCCGTACCCATCACCCTCACCAGTCAACCCCGCCACCAGCCGCTGCGCGAGCAGTTCGAGCCGCTCGCGCGTGTCGCCGGCATGGCGCCACGGCGTCGGATCGACGGCCAGCAGTTCGGCAGGCCGCGGCCCGCTCCACGGCGCGGCCCAGTCAGCCGCGAGCGGATCGAAATCGCCGCCGAGCGCGAGATCGCGCGCGAGCGCCGCGATCAGCCCCGCGTTCGCGCCGAGCCCGTCGCCGACTGGAAAGCGTGCCAGCGCGAGCAGCGTATCGCGGCGCTGGCGCCCTGCGGGAGAGCGGCCGAAGGTATGCAGCCCGTCGCGGATCTGCGCCTCCTTCAGCTCGCAGAGCCAGGCGTCGACGCGCGTGAGCAGCGCGTCCTCGTCGCCCTGCCCGGTGGGCGCGGCCATGCTCAGTTCCTCGTGCAGGCGGTGCTCGACGATGGTGTCGAGGATGGTCCGGCGCAGCAGCTTCGCGCGCCGGGCGTCCACCATCAGCGCGTCGTAGTACTCGTCCACCTGCCGCTCCAGGTCCTGCAGCGGCCCGTAGTTCTCGGCGCGCGTGAGCGGCGGCATCAGGTGGTCGACGATCACGGCCTGCGCGCGCCGCTTGGCCTGGCTGCCCTCGCCGGGATCGTTGACGATGAACGGATACAGATGCGGCAGCGGCCCGAGCACGAGGTCGGGCCAGCACGCGTCGGACAGCGCGACGCTCTTGCCCGGCAGCCATTCGAGGTTGCCGTGCTTGCCGACGTGGACGATCGCGTCGATCGCGAACCCATCGCGCAGCCAGAAATAGAACGCGAGGTAGGCGTGCGGCGGCACGATGTCGGCGTCGTGATAGCTCGCGTAGTCGTTCGCGTCGCGCGTGCGCGCCGGCTGGATCCCGACGAACACGTGCCCGGCGCGCCAGCCCGCGATCGGAAAGCGTCCGTGGCGCAGCCCCGGCTCCTGCTCGGGCAGGCCCCAGCGCGCCTCGATCGCCTCGCGCGCGGCAGCCGGCAGCCGCGCGTAGTGCCGCCGGTAGGCCTCCATCGCGAGGCTCTGGAACGCCGGCCGCAGTGCGCTTTGCGCCGCGTCGTTGGTCACGCCGTCGGTGAGCCGCGCGATCAGCGCGTCTCCCGATTCCGGCAGCGGCCCGGCCAGCGTGTAGCCGGCCGCGCCGAGCGCGGCCAGGATGCCGAGCGCCGAGGCCGGCGTGTCGAGCCCGACGCCGTTGCCGATCCGCCCTTCGCTGGTCGGATAGTTGGCCAGCACCAGCGCGAGCCGCTTGTCGGCGTTCGGCGCGGTGCGCAGCCGGCACCAGCGCCGGCTCAGCTCGGCCACGAACGCCACGCGTTCGGCGTCGGGCTGGTAGCGCACCACGTCCACCTCGGTATGCGGGCAGCGATAGGCGAGCCCCTTGAAGCTGACCGCGCGCGTGACGATGCGCCCGTCCACCTCGGGCAGCGCCACGTGCATGGCGATGTCGCGCGCATGCAGCCCCTGCGGGTCGGCCAGCCACGCCTCGCGGTTGCCGCCCGACAGGATCACCTGCAGCACCGGCGCGTCGCCGGCCAGCTCGACGGCGGCGGGCGCGTCGATCGCGCCGGTCGCGAACGCGGTGGTGTTGAGTACCAGCGCCACGCGCTCGGACGCCACCAGCCGGTCGATCACCTCGCGGCTCATGGCGTCCTTCAGCGAGGTAACCGCGATCGGCAGCGGGTTGAGCCCCTCGCGTTCGAGCGCCTCGATCAGCGCGTCGAACACGGCCGTGTTGGCGGCCTGCCAGTGCGCCTTGTAGAACAGGATCGCCACCACCGGCGCGCCGGGCGTCCAGCGCGCGCGCCAGTCGTCGAGCGTGGCCGGCTCGCGCGCCGGGTGGTAGAGCGCGGCGGCCGGCAGCGGCCGCGGCGGCGGCGGTTCCTCGCCCACCCCGAGCGCATGGAACGCGATGCTGCGCAACAGCGCCCGCGCGTTGTGCGCGCCGCCCTCGCGCAGATAGCGCCACCATTGCCGGCACAGCGCCGGCTCGACGGTGCTCCTGGCGATCAGGTTCGGATCTTCCTGCAGGTCGCCCGAGAACATCGCGAGCCGCTGGCCGCGCCGTTCGGCGAGCGCCACCGCCTGCTCGATCCCGTAAGGCCAGTAGGCCTCGCCGCCGAGATGGTCGATTACCACCACGCGCGCGTGCTGCAGCACGTCGTCGATATATAAATCGACCGACGCCGGCTGGCGCAGGAACGTCACGTTGGCGAGCCGCACGCTCGGGAAACCCTCGCCGAGCAGCGGCACGGCGCTCGCGAGCAGCGACAGCGTGGTGTCCGCCGAGCTGAGGATCACGATCTCGGCGGGACGCTGGTCGATCCGGATCACGCCCTGCGTGTCGTCGACGAAGCCGCCCGGCGTGGTGCGCAGCAGATGCATGGTGGCGCCCGGCGCGTCAGGCCGCCTGCGTGGCGCCGAGCGCGGCCGTGAAGGCCTGCTGCAGCGCGGCCGCGTCGAGATCCTCGCCGATCAGCACGAAGCGGCTGACCTCGCCCTCGCCGTCCCGCAGCCTGCGGTCGAAGTAGCTGTCGAAGCGCCCGCCCACGCCCTGGATCACGAGCCGCATCGGCGTGTCCGGCAGCGCCGCGAAGCCCTTCACGCGGTAGATCGTGTGGCCGTCCACCAGCGCGCGCAGCGCGGCGATGGTCGCCTCGCGCGAGCTGACGCGCGCCTCCACCACCACCGAGTCGAACTCGTCGTGATGGTGATCCGCGTCGTCGGCCGAGCCGTGGTGGTCGTGGCGCAGGTGGATGGTTTCCTCCGAGGCCGCGTTCAGGCCGATCAGCGTGGCCAGATCGAGTTCGCCGCGCTGCGCGCGCACGATCTTCACGTGGGCCGGGATGTCCTCGCGGATCGTGGCCTCGACCGAGGCGAACTGCGCGTCGTCGAGCAGGTCGGTCTTGTTGACGATCACGAGATCGGCCGACGAGAGCTGATCGGCGAACAGTTCGTGCAGCGGCGATTCGTGATCGAGGTTCGGGTCGGCGCGGCGCTGCTCGTCCACGGCCTCGGGGTTCTCGGCGAACTGGCCGGCCGCGGCGGCCGGGCCGTCCACCACCGTCAGCACCGCGTCGCAGGTGAAGCTGTTCTTGATCGACGGCCAGTTGAACGCCTGCACGAGCGGCTTGGGCAGCGCGAGGCCCGAGGTCTCGATCAGCACGTGGTCGATGTCGGCGCGGCGCTCGACCAGCGCTTCCATCACCGGATAGAACTCCTCCTGCACCGTGCAGCACAGGCAGCCGTTGGCGAGCTCGTAGAGCTGGCCGGCCGCTTCCGCGCCCTCTTCGCAGCCGATGCCGCAACCCTTCAGGATCTCGCCGTCGATGCCGAGCTCGCCGAATTCGTTGACGATCACCGCGATCCGGCGGCCCGAGGCGTTCTCGAGGATGTGACGCAGCAGCGTGGTCTTGCCGCTGCCGAGGAAGCCCGTGACGACGGTCACGGGAATTTTGCGCATTTGCATGGGAAGGATTCCGTCGGTGAGTCAGTGGATGATGCCATCGGCGCGTGGCATGGGCGATCGCGCGAGCAAGCCGCCACGCCGGCGGCCCGGGACAGCGCGCCGCCTCCCGCGGCGCGTCCCTTTCGGAACCTCGCGCGCCGCGCGCCGGACCGGGTCCGGGCGCGCCGCGAGCGCGGCGGCTCCACCGTTCTGGCCGGTATCCGGGCTGGCGATCGCGCCGCTTCGCCTTCCCGGACGCCGGCGGCATCCAGTGGCCTGGCCGCGCGTGACTCGCACGCGCGGTGAAGCGGGCCTCGCATCGCCTGCGCGATGCGTTCGCTTACCGTTGCGGGGGCAGCACAGGTTGATCGCGGCCGCGGCGCGGCCCGATGCCCTGTTTCCCGTTCAACTGCGTGCGCAGGAATCCGCACGCGAGCACCAAAACGGCTGCGAGTGTAGGCGCCGCGCCGGGACGCGTCAAGGCGGCCGGGCGGGCCTCGCGCGGGCCGTCCGGCGCCGCGCGGCGGCCCGTCCGCGCGCCGTCGCTGTGCTATCGTATGCGCGCGTCTGGTGCCCGCTGCCGCGTTCGTGGCGGCGGTTGAACGGGAAACAGGAAGCGGCGTGCATCAAGTGGCACCTCGCGTGGCCTGTGCTGTCCTCGCAACGGTACGCCGCCGGCGGCGCGCGCAAGCGGGCCGCGCGGATCGACGAACGCCACTGCCGCGCGCGGCGGGAAGGCCTCGATCCGTTCGTTTCGATCGGCGGTCAGCCCGGATACCGGCCGGCGCGATGGCGGGTTCGCCCGCCCGACACGGCGCTCGCGAGGTACGCGCGCCATCGTGGCCGCGCCAGCGCGCCGTTCCGATCAACCCAGGTTCGATCCCGCTTTCGCATGACCCGCTCCGCTTCGCCTCCGGCCCCGGATCACGCGTCGTCATCGGCCGCGATGCCGTCCGGTGTGACGCGCGCGTCCGATGCCGCGCCATGGCCGTCCTTGCCGCCCTCGGCATTCCCCTTGTCTTCGCTGGCGATGCCCGCGTGCGCGCCGGCCACCGGAGCGCCCGATGCCGCCGATGCCGCTGATGCCCTCGCCCCGTCCGCCGCGCCGTGGCGCGTCGCGATCGGCGTCGGCTGCCGCGCCGGCCGCCCGGCCGAGGCGATCGACGCCGCGATCGATGCCGCGCTCGCGCGCCATCCGGGCCTCTCACGCGAGGCCATCGCGCTCGTCGCGACGCTCGACGCGAAGGCGGCCGAGCCCGGCCTCGTCGCCTGCTGCGCGCGCCACGGCTGGCCGCTCGTCGCGATCACGCGCGAGGCGATCGCGGCACTGACAAGCGGACCCGACGCAAGCAGCGACGCGGTGCCCACGTCAGCGGTGCAGGCGCGCTTCGGCGTCGCCGGGGTCTGCGAGCCCTGCGCGCGCGCGGCCGTGCCGAACGGCACGCTGCTGGTGCCGAAGACGATCCTGGACGGCGTGACCGTCGCGATCGCCGGCCCGCTCTGAACCCGCCCCTCCACCCATTTCCGTACCCAGGACCCGAAGGACCGATCCGATGAAAACCGATCCCGAATCGCATCAGCGCATGACCGAACGCCGCCGCGCCGGCCACGAGAAGAAACAGGCCGCGGCCACCGTCGAGAAGGGGCTGCTGATCGTCAACACCGGCAACGGCAAGGGCAAGAGCACGGCCGCGTTCGGCATGGCGGTGCGCGTGCTCGGCCACGGCATGCGGCTCGGCGTGGTGCAGTTCATCAAGGGCGCGCTGCACACGGCCGAGCGCGACCTGCTGAACACCTTCGCGCAATGCGATTTCGTCACGATGGGCGACGGCTACACCTGGAACACGCAGGACCGCGACGCCGACATCGCCACCGCGCGCAAGGGCTGGGACGAGGCGCGCCGCATGATCGAGAGCGGCGACTACCAGATGGTGATCCTCGACGAACTGAACACGGTGCTGAAATACGAATACCTGCCGCTCGACGAGGTGCTGGCCGTGCTGGCCGCGCGCGCGCCGATGCTGCACGTGGTGATCACCGGCCGCCACGCGCCCGACGCGCTGGTGGAGGCCGCCGATCTCGTCACCGAGATGCGGCTCGTCAAGCACCCGTACCGCGAGCAGCACGTGAAGGCGCAGCGCGGCGTGGAGTTCTGATGACGGCGGCCGGCGCGCCCGCCTGCCCCGCGCTGTTCGTCGGCGCGAGCGGCTCGGGCCAGGGCAAGACTTCCGTGACCGCCGGGCTCGCGCGGCTGCATCGGCGGCTCGGCCGGCGCGTGCGCGTGTTCAAGACCGGCCCGGACTTCCTCGATCCGATGATCCTCGCGCGCGCGAGCGGCGCCGAGGTCGAGTCGCTCGATCTCGGCATGGTCGGCGAGGCCGGCTGCCGCGCGCTGCTGGCACGCGCGGCGGCCGAGGCCGACGTGATCCTGATCGAGGGCGTGATGGGGCTCTACGACGGCACGCCGAGCAGCGCCGATCTGGCCTGCCGGTTCGGCGTGCCGGTGGCCGCGGTGATCTCGGCGAAATCGATGGCGCAGACGTTCGGCGCGCTCGCGTTCGGGCTCGCGCGGTTTCGCCCCGAGCTGCCGTTTCACGGCGTGCTCGCCAACCGGGTCGGCTCGGCGCGCCACGCGACGCTGCTGCAAGCCGCGCTGCCCGACGACATCCGCTGGCTCGGCCATCTGTCGACCGACGCCGGCATCGCGCTGCCGGAGCGGCATCTCGGGCTGCATCAGGCCGGCGACATCGCCGATCTCGACGCGCGGCTCGAACGCGCGGCCGACGCGCTCGCGGCCACCGCGCTCGCCGAGCTGCCGCCGGTGGTGCGCTTCGCGCCGCCCGAACCCGCCCCGCCGCTGCCGCGCTGGCTCGACGGCCTGCACGTGGCGGTGGCCCGCGACGCAGCGTTCTCGTTCATCTATCCGGCCAACCTCGCGCTGCTGGCCACGCTCGGCGCGCGCGTGACGAGCTTCTCGCCGCTCGCCGACGAGCCGCTGCCCGACTGCGACGCGCTCTATCTGCCGGGCGGCTATCCCGAACTGCACGCGGCGCGCCTGGCCGCCAACACGCGCAGCGCGGCCGGCATCGCCGCGCACGTGGCGGCCGGCCGGACCGTGCTGGCCGAATGCGGCGGCCTGCTCTACCTGTGCGAGACGCTGACCGACGCCGAGGGCACGACTACCCCGATGCTCGGCCTGCTGCCGGGCGCCGCCACCATGCAGCGGCGCTTCACGGCGCTCGGCATGCAGCGGCTCGACACGCCGCACGGGCCGCTGAACGGCCATACCTTCCATTATTCGAAGCTGGCGATGCCGCTCGCGCCGGCCGCGGTGGCCACGCGCCCCGACGACGGCGCGCGCGGCGAGGCCGTGTACCGGCACGGGCCGATCGTGGCGAGCTACCTGCATGCGTACTGGCCGTCGAACCCGCGCGGCCTCGCGAGCCTGCTGCGCGGCGAATGGCCCGACGCCTCCGCGCGTCTCTGAGCGACGCGGCGAGCACGCGCAACCTCACCGAGGGAAGACCCGGGCGCGGCGCGCGCCGGATCAGGCCGCGCCGATCAGCACGTCGGCCGGGATCCCGAGCCCCCGGTGCAGCCGCCGGATCATCGCGAGGCTCAGCGAGCGCTTGCCGTTCAGCACTTCGTAGATGCGGTTGGTGTTGCCGATATAGGGCTTGAGGTCGGCGACCGACAGGCCGTCCTGCTCCATGCGATAGCGGATCGCGGCGATCGGGTCGCGCGCGTGCCGGCGCAGGCAGGCGTGCTCGTAGCGCTCGACGAGGCACTCGAGGATCTCGAGCTTGTCGCCGCCGGGCGTGCCGGGCCTGGCGCCGGCCGCGGCCAGCGCCGACATCTCGGCGAGCGCGGCCTCGTAATCGGGTTCGCTGCGGATCGGGCGAATCGTCAGGTCCATCGGGTCATCTCCACGGTAGCCGCACCGGCCGGACACGCGGCGGGATTCCCGCGGATGCCGGCCGGGAAGCGGGGCGAGCCATGGTAGTCCCCGTGCGGGACCGCTCTCAATGCGACATGGCTGCGCGGGTATCGATCGGGGCCGGCAGCGACGGGAATGGTGGCCGTGGCGCGCTGGCAAGGCGAGGCCACCGACACCGCCCGCGCCGGAACACCGGTGACGACGAAGCGATGCCGAGGAGCCCGCGCCTAACGCCGTCTCGGTGCCGCCGCGAAGGCAGGCGGCGCGGCGCCGCGATCGAGCGCGTCGAGGCTCTCCGCGCAGTGCCGCGTCACGTCGCGCACCATGAAATGCACGAGCGTCTGCGAGACGTCGAGCGCGTTCGCGGTGGCTTCGAGCGTTTCCTCGCGCAGCCGCACCATCTCGAACGCGGCACGGCTGCGCGCGGGAATCGCGGCCAGCGCATGCTGCACGCGCCGCAGCGCGTCGCGCGTCAGCACGGCCGCCTCGGGCGTCGGCGCGGGCGAGGCCACCTCCAGCGCGGGTTCTTCATCCTGATCGGCAAACCAGGTGGTTTCGAGCGACTGGCGGCGGCACACGTCGATCGACGCGTTGCGCACCATGCGCGTGACGTAGGCGAGCGGCTGGCGGATCGCGTCCTGGTTCGGAAAATCGACGAGCCGCACGCAGACGTCGTGGACCACGTCCTCGGCACGGCTCGCGCAACCGAGCACGCCGCGCGCGACCTGCACCAGCATCGCGCGATGGCGGACCAGCACCTCGACGAGCGCGCCCGCGGCCGGCTGCGCGCCATCCCGTTGCCACGACGCGGCAGGCACCGCGCCGCGTTCGCGCGCCGGCATGCGGAGCGACGCTTCGGCACCATCGACATCCATGGCGCCCGCCGGACGCACGCGGCGCGCCCGCGGCGGCGGCGAAGTCCCGGCGAACGCCGGGGTGGCAGGCAGATCCGATCTCACGGCAGGGCTCCTTGGCGACGGCGCGCATCCGGCGGCGCGCGCGGCATCGCCGGCGCCGCCGCATCCGCCGTCGGGAATGCGGAATTCGTCAATTTAATGCAAACGCAAATCGTTCTCAATCTTGTTTGAGAACATTCCCATGCCTTCGCTGAAAACAGCGCCGCATGACAGCCCCGCCGCTTCGGCTCGCATCATGCCCGAGCTTGCCGATCCGCCCGCGATCAAGCAGGGAACTTCCATCAAACCCCATATAAAAAATCCGAATGTGACGGAACGCGGACGACATCGTGCTGTCACTTTTCCTGGCATCGATTTCCACGCAGGGTCCCGCCCTTCATCGATGGATCCTCGTCCGGCGCGTTTCACCGCGCGCCGACGCGCCGAACCGAACGCAGCCGGCCGCCCTCGCGGCGCCCGGTGCCGACGCTCAAGCGCCGCCGGGCCGTGTCGTGTCACGCGGCCCGCCTCCCGTCGCCCAAACCGTTTTTGAGGAAGTGCAGTCCGTTGAACCCCATTTCCGACGTTCCCGTCTGCGCCGGCGCCCGACACGCCCGCCGGCCCGCCGCGCGCCCGCTCGCGCGCCTCGTTCATGCCACCGGCGCCATCGGCGCGCTGGCCGCGCTCGCCGCCCTCAGTCTCACCGCCGCGCCGCCGGCCGCCTCGACGCCGGCCTCGCCGACACTGACCGGCGCCGCGAAGACGCCGCTGCGCGTGTTCGCGGCCACGCCGTTCCCGAGCGCGCAGCGCTTCGTCACCGATCAGCTCGAAGCCGCGATCGGCGCGCACGACGCGGCGCCGGGCCAGCCCGCCGCGCTCACCACCCTCACCCCGCGCCGGCTTGCGCGGCCGGGCCTGCTCGGCGACGCCGGCGACCTGTTCTCGCTCGCCGCGCCGTCGCCCGACGCCGCCGCGGCGCCGCAGGCGAGCGGCGTGCGCACCGGCACGATCGAGCGTTCGTTCGCGGACACGCTGCAGCGGCTCGACGTGCCGCCCGAGGTGCGGATCCAGCTCGGCGACCTGGTCGCCGCACACGCGCGCTCGCACGCCGCCGCGCAGGCCGGCGACCGCTACCGGCTCGCCTACGAGGTGACGCGCGACGGCCCGCGCCTGACCGCGCTCGACCTGCGCAGCGCCGGGCGCCGCTTCGGCGCGATGTGGTTCCGCCCGCCGGGCGCGGTACACGGCGCGTTCTACAGGTTCGACGGCACGCCGCTGGAAGCGGCGGCGCTGACCATGCCGGTGGTCGCCACGCGCATCAGCTCGCCGTTCGGCGAGCGCATCCACCCGATCTCGCACCTGCACCTGATGCATACCGGCGTCGATTTCGCGGCGCCGCGCGGCACGCGCGTGAACGCGGCGGCCGACGGCGTGGTGTCGTTCGTCGGCGTCGATCCGCATGGCTACGGGCGCTACGTGGTGGTCGAGCATCCCGATCACGATTCGACGCTGTACGCGCATCTGTCGGCGTTCGCGCCCGGGCTCGAGGAAGGCATGCGCGTGGCGCAGGGCCAGCGGCTCGGCGCGGTCGGCATGACGGGCGCCGCCACCGGCCCGCATCTGCATTTCGAGGTGCGCGTGGCCGACACGCCGATCGATCCGGTCGTCGCGCTCGCCGACGCCAGCAACACGCTCTCGCCGATGCAGCTCGACGCGTTCCGCCGCGAGGCCACCGACCTGCGCACCCAGCTCGCCGCCGCGGCCGGCCCGGCCACCGGCATCGCGATGCTCGACGCGGCGCCGGCCGGCGCCGGCCTGAGCACGCTCGACCCGACGCTGCGCGCGCTGCTGCCGGCGCCTGGCCTGGGCACCGCGTCGTAACGGCGGTGACGGGGGAGCCGCCGGTGTCGGCGTGACGATGTTGTCGGCAGTATCCGCAGCCTCGGCGCCGTCAGCGGTGTCGGCAGCGCCAATGGCGCGGCGGCGTCGGCAGTAACGGCCCGATCCAGCCACGCAACGCGGCACGCGCCATGACGTCGCGCCGCTGTCTCGCTATCATCGTGGGCGAGGCGCGCCGGCAGCGGCACGCCTCGCGGGCCGCGCGCGGCGCGGCACAGCATTCCTCGACGGGAGCGCTTCGATGGCGCCAACTCAGTATTTCCGCAGCCTCGCCGGACGCGAGCGCAGCGCCGACGGCAATCGCCGGCTCGGCCTGTCGCTCGCGTTCGTGGCGGGCGCGGCCAATGCCGGCGGCTTTCTCGCCGTCCACCAGTACACCTCGCACATGAGCGGCATCGTGTCGTCGATCGCCGACGACACCGCGCTCGGTGATCTTTCGCTCGCGCTGGCCGGCGTGGCGTCGCTGCTCGCGTTCGTCTGCGGCGCGGCCAGCACCGCGCTGCTCGTCAACTGGGGGCGCCGGCGCGGCCTGCACAGCCAGTACGCGTCGCCGCTCGCGCTCGAGGCGCTGCTGCTGGTGGGCTTCGGCATGCTCGGCAGCCAGCTCGCCGAGCATCGCCCGTTCTACGCGCCGCTCACGGTGATTCTGCTCTGCTTCATCATGGGGCTGCAGAACGCGATGATCACCAAGATCTCGAACGCCGAGATCCGCACCACGCACGTCACGGGGATGGTCACCGACATCGGCATCGAACTCGGCAAGCTCTGCTATCCGAACCGCGCGCTGGCCGGGCCGGCACCGGACGGCGCCGCGGACCCGCCCCTCGCGGCGCTGCCGCCGGTGCGCGCGAACCTGCCGAAGCTGCGCGTGCTCGGCGCGATGCTGGCGATGTTCATCGGCGGCGGCCTGGCCGGCGCGCTCGGCTTCCAGCACGCCGGCTACGCCGCGACGCTGCCGCTCGCGGCGCTGCTCGTCGTGCTCGCGATCGTGCCGTTCGCCGACGACGTGCGCGCGCGGCTCGACCGCTCCTGATCGCACCGCGCCGCCGCCCGCGCAATACGGACACGAACACGAACACGAACACGGACACGAACACGGACGAAAAAAAGCCCGCCGTCAGGCGGGCATCCAATCCCAGTCAAGGAGGTGTCACACGAACTACGGGTTCAGATTAAGGTGCCCGCCGCGTGACCACAACCAAGCATTTCCGATATCGTTATCGCGCGCGCGCCGCTGCCGCCCCCGCGCTCACGGCTCGTGCCGCAGGTAACCTTCCCTGGCCGGTTCGCGCATCCGCCACGACACCAGGAACGAGATCGCGCACAGCGCCGTCACGTACCAGTAGAACGTCGCCTCCGTGCCGGCCTGCTTGAACCACAGCGCGACGTACTCGGCCGTGCCGCCGAACAGCGCGTTGGCCACCGCATACGAAAGACCCACGCCCATCGCGCGGACTTCGGGCGGGAACATCTCGGCCTTGATCAGGCCGCTGATCGAGGTGTAGAAGCTGACGATGGCGAGCGCGACCGTGATCAGCACGAACGCCATGACCGGGTTCGTGGTGCCCGCGATCGCATGCATCAGCGGCACCGTGCCGATCACCGCGAGGCCGCCGAACAGCAGCATCGAGGTGCGCCGGCCGATGCGGTCCGACAGCGCGCCGAACACCGGCTGCAGCAGCATGTAGACGAGCAGCGCCACCGTCATCACGTTGCTGGCCGTCTTGGCATGCATGCCCGCCGTGTTGACGAGGTACTTCTGCATGTAGGTCGTGAACGTGTAGAAGATCAGCGAGCCGCCGGCCGTGAAGCCGACCACCGTGAAGAACGCGCCCTTGTGCTGCATCACGCCGCGAATCGTGCCGGCGTCGCGCGCGTGGCGCGATTCGCTGGTGGAGGTCTCGTCGAGCGACTTGCGCAGGTAGACCGACACCAGCGCGGCCGCCGCGCCGACCACGAACGGAATCCGCCAGCCCCAGGCGCGCAGTTCCTCGGTGGTGAGGAACTGCTGCAGGATCACCAGCACCAGCAGCGCGCAGAGCTGGCCGCCGATCAGCGTCACGTACTGGAACGACGCGAAGAAGCCGCGCCGGCCCTTCAGCGCGACCTCGCTCATGTAGGTCGCGCTGGTGCCGTACTCGCCACCCACCGAGAGCCCCTGGAACAGCCGCGCGACCAGCAGCATCACCGGCGCGAGCGCGCCGATCTGGTCGTAGGTCGGCATCGCCGCGATCACCAGCGAGCCGCCGCACATCATCAGCACCGAGATCATCATCGCGGTGCGCCGGCCGTGCCGGTCGGCGATGCGGCCGAACAGCCAGCCGCCGATCGGCCGCATCAGGAAGCCGGCCGCGAACACGCCCGCCGTGTTCAGCAGCTGCGTGGTGGGATTGCCGCTCGGGAAGAACGCGTGCGCGAAATAGAGCGAGCAGAACGAATAGACGTAGAAGTCGAACCACTCGACGAGATTGCCCGACGAGGCGCCGACGATCGCGAAGACGCGCCGGCGGGTGTCATTGGCGGCCACGAAGGCCGGATCGGTGAGATCGGTCATGCAGTTGGGTTCCTCGATTGGTCGTGTGGTGCGTGCGTGTGGCGGGCGGACAGGGGCGCCCGGCGGCCGCGAGCGGTCCGCCCAGGGGTACGGGCCGGGCTGATCCGGCACCGCCCGCGTCTGCTGCGGCGCCATTTTATCCAATTGAAAGGTTGCGTGCCTTCAGGGCTGTCCCCAAGACCGGGGACGGCCCACGCCCGCCCCTATCGATCGCGCCCCATAACGAAAAAGCCAGCCCGGAGGCTGGCTTCGTTTCACGCGGACCGGCGTGGCCGCGATACGTGCGGACGGCGCGTCCGCCCGGCGCTCAGACGCGCACGTCGGGCGGCCGGTAGCGGCACTCGTAGCGCTTGCGCACCGTGCCGGACTCGTCGACGCTCTCGAGGAACACGTCGAACTGCCAGAGCCGCGCCATGTGCTTGAGCACCTCGTCGCTGTCGTTCGACAGGTGGCGGTTGTCGGTCATGAAGTGGCGCAGCGTGAGGCTGCGGTCGCCGCGCGTGTTGACGGCCCACACCTGGATGTTCGGCTCGCGGTGATGGATGTCGTACTGGCGCGAGAGCGCCTGCCGCACGTACTGGTAGCCGCTGTCGTCGTGGATCGCCGAAACCTCGAGCGAATCGCGCATGTCGTCGTCGAGCACCGAGAACAGCCGCATCTCGCGGATCAGGTGCGGTGAAAGATATTGCGCGATGAAGCTCTCGTCCTTGAAGTTGCGCATCGCGTAGTGCAGCGCCGGCAGCCACGGGCTGCCCGCCAGCTCCGGAAACCAGCGGCGGTCCTCCTCGGTCGGGTTCTCGCAGATGCGCCGGATGTCGCTCATCATCGAGAAGCCGAGCGCATACGGGTTGATGCCGCTGTAGTAGGGCTTGGTGACGGGCGGCTGGTAGATCACGTTGCTGTGTGAATGGAGGAACTCCATCATGAAGCCGTCGGCCAGCTTGCCCTGCTGGTAGAGCGTGTTGAGCAGCGTGTAATGCCAGAACGTGGCCCAGCCCTCGTTCATCACCTGCGTCTGCCGTTGCGGGTAGAAGTACTGCCCGACCTTGCGCACGATGCGGATCACCTCGCGCTCCCACGGTTCGAGCAGCGGCGCGTTCTTCTCGGCGAAGTACAGCAGGTTCTCCTGCGGCTCCGGCGGGTAGCGCCCTTCCACTTCCTCGTCGGCCGCTTCCGGCTTGCGGCCCGGCAGCGTGCGCCAGAGTTCGTTGACCTGCGACTGCAGGTAGGTCTCGCGCTCGCGCCGCAGCGCGGCCTCCTTGGCCAGCGACGGCTTCTGCGGACGCTTGTAGCGGTCCACGCCGTAGTTCATCAGCGCGTGGCACGAGTCGAGCAACTCCTCGACGCGGTCGAGCCCGTAGCGTTCCTCGCATTCGGCGACGTAGTTCTTCGCGTAGACGAGGTAGTCGACGATGGCGTGCGCGTCGGTCCAGAGCCGGAACAGGTAGTTGCCCTTGAAGAACGAGTTGTGGCCATAGGCGGCGTGCGCGATCACGAGCGCCTGCATGGTCAGCGTATTCTCTTCCATCAGATACGCGATGCAGGGGTTCGAGTTGATCACGATCTCGTAGGCGAGCCCCATCTGGCCGCGCCGGTAGCTCTTCTCGGTCGACAGGAAATGCTTGCCGAACGACCAGTGGCGGTAGTTGACGGGCATCCCGACCGACGCGTAGGCGTCCATCATCTGCTCGGCGCTGATCAGCTCGAGCTGGATCGGGTAGATGTCGAGCTCGTATTGCTCGGCCACCTGCGCGATATGCGTGTCGTACTCCTCGATCAGCTCGAAGGTCCAGTCCGACGGGCATGGCAGCGGTTTGCGTTCGGCGACGTTCATGCGCCCTTCCTTGTGCCCGCTCTCGGGCATTGCTGGGTGCGGCGGCGAGGCATCGGTTCCGGCGCCGGCTTGATCGGCGCCGGGGCCGGGCGTGTCGTCGCCCGTGTGGCGCGCCTGCCAGCCGCGCGCCTCGTTGTCCGGATGGCGTGTCGTCATGCGATCAGGTTTCCACGTGTTTTTCGAACAGCTCGCGGAACACCGGATAGATGTCCGCCGCCGACTCGGCCTTCTTCATCGCCATGTGCGGCTGCGACAGCGCGAGCTGCGCGTATTCGAGCCACAGGTTCTGCTCTTCGGGCGCCACCTGGATGTAGGCGAAGTAACGCGTCTTGGTGAGGATGTCGTCCTGCAGGATCTTGCGGCACTTCGGCGAATCGTCGGTCCAGTTGTCGCCGTCCGAGGCCTGCGCGCCGTAGATGTTCCATTCGGTCGGCGAATAGCGCTCGTTCATCACCTTGCGCATCAGTTCGAGCGCGCTCGACACCACCGTGCCGCCGCTCTCGGTCGAGTGGAAGAAGGTGTCCTCGTCCACTTCCTCGGCACGCGTGTGATGGCGGATGAACACCACCTCGATGCGCTCGTAGTTCCGCTTCAGGAACAGGTAGAGCAGGATGAAGAAGCGCTTCGACAGATCCTTGCGCTGCTCGTCCATCGAGCCCGACACGTCCATCAGGCAGAACATCACGGCCTGGCTCGACGGCTGCGGCTGCTTCACGCGATTCACGTAGCGCAGGTCGAACGGATCGATGAACGGAATCCGCCAGATACGCCGCTTCAGGTGATGGATCTGCGCCTCGAGTTCGGCGATCTCGACGCGGTGGTCGCCGGGATCGTCCTGCAGCGCCTCGAGTTTCGTCTCGAGCCCGCGCAGCTCGGCCACCAGCGGCGAGCCGAGCGCGATGCGCCGGCCCAGCGCGCTGCGCAGCGAACGCACCACGTCGATGTTGTTCGGCGTGCCTTCCGCCGCCCAGCCCGCGCGCACGTTCTTCCAACTCGGCACCGTCAGCAGGTGCGTCTTGACGAGCCGCGGCAGCTCCAGGTCGTCGAAGAAGTACTGCATGAACTCGTCGCGGCTCAGCTCGAACACGAAGTCGTCCTGCCCCTCGCCCTCGTTGCTGGCCTGGCTGCCGCCGCCACCGGAGCCGCCCGGCGGACGCGGGATCTTGTCGCCGCGGATGTAGTCGGAATTGCCGGGATGCACGTGTTCGCGCCGCCCGCCGGACGCGTGGCGGAACGTGGGCTCCGCGATGTCCTTGCGTGGAATGGTGATGCTCTGGGTGCTTTGGATGTCCTTGATGCTACGGTCGCGGACGGCGTCGGACACCGCCCGGCGAATGTAGTTCTTGACGCGACGCAGAAAGCGTTCGCGGTTTGCAATGCTCTTGTTCTTGCCGGCAAGCCTGCGGTCGATGATTTGATGAAGCACTCCCGGTCTCCCGCTCGAAAGTCGATACGCCGGGACGTGCCGCACGATCCGCCGTGCGGCGCGTCGCTCAGGGTGCCCGCGCGGCGCGGCCGCGCGGGCGGTGCAACAGGTGCGTCATGACGACTTGCGCACGCGCAGGTACCAGTCGCAGAGCAGGCGAACCTGCTTCGGCGTGTAGCCCTTGGCGACCATGCGGTTCACGAAGTCCTCGTGCTTGCGCTGCTCCTCCGCCGATCCCTTGGCGTTGAACGAGATCACCGGCAGCAGTTCCTCGGTGTTCGAGAACATCTTCTTCTCGATCACCACGCGCAGCTTCTCGTAGCTGACCCAGGCCGGATTCTTCCCGCCGTTCGCGGCCCGCGCACGCAGCACGAAGTTCACGATCTCGTTGCGGAAATCCTTCGGATTGCTGATGCCCGCCGGCTTCTCGATCTTCTCGAGCTCGGCGTTCAGCGAGGCGCGATCGAAGCTCTCGCCCGTGTCGTGATCGCGGAACTCCTGATCCTGAATCCAGAAGTCCGCATAGGTCACGTAGCGGTCGAAGATGTTCTGCCCGTACTCCGAATACGACTCGAGGTACGCCGTCTGGATCTCCTTGCCGATGAACTCCGCGTAGCGCGAGGCGAGCAGGTCCTTCACGAACGACAGGTACTTCTGCTCCGTCTCCGGCGGGAACTGCTCGCGTTCGATCTGCTGTTCGAGCACGTACATCAGGTGGACCGGGTTCGCGGCCACCTCCGAGCTGTCGAAGTTGAACACGCGCGAGAGGATCTTGAACGCGAAGCGCGTCGACACGCCCGTCATGCCTTCGTCAACGCCGGCGTAGTCGCGATACTCCTGATACGACTTCGCCTTCGGATCGGTGTCCTTCAGGTTCTCGCCGTCGTACACCTGCATCTTCGAGAACAGGCTCGAGTTCTCGGGCTCATGCAGCCGCGTGAGCGCCGAGAACTGCGCCATCATCTTCAGCGTGCCCGGCGCGCAGACGGCCTCGGCCAGCGAGGAACTGCGGATCAGCTTCTCGTAGATGCGGATCTCTTCCGACACGCGCAGGCAGTACGGCACCTTCACGACGAAGATCCGGTCGAGCAGCGCCTCGTTGTTCTTGTTGTTGCGGAACGCCTTCCATTCGGACTCGTTCGAGTGGGCGAGGATCACGCCGTCGAACGGGATCGCGCCGAAGCCTTCGGTGCCCTTGAAGTTGCCTTCCTGGGTGGCCGTCAGCAGCGGGTGCAGCACCTTGATCGGCGCCTTGAACATTTCGACGAATTCGAGCAGGCCCTGGTTGGCGAGACAGAGGCCGCCCGAGTAGCTGTAGGCGTCGGCATCGTCCTGCGCGTACTGTTCGAGCTTGCGGATGTCGACCTTGCCGACCAGCGAGGAGATGTCCTGGTTGTTCTCGTCGCCCGGCTCCGTCTTGGCGATGCCGATCTGGCGCAGGATCGACGGATAGCGGCGCACCACGCGGAACTGGCGGATGTCGCCGTTGTACTCGTGCAGCCGCTTGACGGCCCACGGGCTCAGGATGCTCTTGAGGTAGCGGCGCGGAATGCCGTATTGCTCTTCGAGGATCGGGCCGTCCTCGTCGTAGTCGAACAGCCCGAGCGGCGATTCGTTGACGGGCGAGCCCTTCAGCGAATAGAACGGCACGCGTTCCGCCAGCTGCTTGAGCCGCTCGGCGATCGACGACTTGCCGCCGCCGACCGGTCCGAGCAGATAGAGGATCTGCTTCTTCTCCTCGAGCCCCTGTGCCGAGTGGCGGAAGTACGCGACCACCTGCTCGATCACCTCCTCCATCCCGTAGAACTCGCGAAACGCGGGATAGACCTTGATGACCTTGTTCGCGAAGATCCGCGACAGACGCGGATCGTTTCGCGTATCGACCTGCTCCGGTTCCCCGATGGCTGCCAACATGCGTTCGCCCGCGGTGGCGTACGCCGATGGATCGTTCTTGCAGAGCGCGAGATACTCTTCGAGCGAGAACTCCTCCTCCCGGGTTTTCTCGAAGCGGTTCGCGAAGCTGCTGTAAATATCCATGCTACCTCCTCGCCTTGTGACGGAAGACGATCTTGCCTTCGTTGGATCACGCAGAAGCAGGACCGTTCGATTTCATCCTAAACCCATTTCCCTATTTTTTCACGAACAAACTTCAGTCGGAACGTTGTTGCCGGACACTCAGAAAAACCCCGCTTGGACTGGGTTTTTTGACTGCCATACAATGTTCTCCCCGAGCTTCGCAACGTGACGCACGCGTCCTCTCCTGTTGCATGGAATCGTCTCTTTCACCGGACGCGTTCCTCCCTTCTTCCCTATACGATCGAGCCGGCATTTCGGACGACAGAGCGATCGCATTCGTTACAATTTTTTGCGATTGGACCGGATTCGCGCGATGACGCGATGTGCTCGCGACGCGGTGAGTGGTGCGGCATCGCGGCTTGCATGTTTCGATGCGATGCGCGTGAATGGTGCGTTGGCGAGAGGCACGGACGCATCGGTGGAAACACGACGTAGCGTGTCACATGCTCGTGCATCGGGCCTGCCCGGCATCGTGTGATGCGAGGTGAGGTGAATGACGCTGGATCGCGCGCCATGCTCGTTAACCTGCATCCAGATCGTGGATCGAGACGCCGGGCTCGAACGATGAATGGAAGCGAACCGGACGAAGCGCTGCGATCGCGTCGATACGATGGTGTATCGCAAGCATTGGTCCGATGCTGCGGATACCGCGATCCGTGAACGCCACCCGTCGTGACGACTCATCCGGACATGGCCCGCTTGGCGCTGCGTTCCGGCGATAGATACCGGTTCGTATCGTCGCATCACGCGATGGACGATCGGGAACGCAACGGTAATTTCGATATTCGGATGAGCCGCGCATCACGATCCCGGCGACGCACGAGATGCACCTGTGCGGGGCACCGGACGTGCAGCGTCCCTGCTCACTCTCGCGCGCGACGAAACGATCGCAGCAATCGTCTCGTTCATCTCGAACGATCCGCCCCGTCATCCCCACCCCGATAAAACGGCATCCCCAAACGAACGAATCCGGCGCAAGGCCGGATTCGAAGGACTGCCGTGGGTACGACGCGCGAGCGACGCTTACGCGGACAATTCTTGTAGGGTCGGAATCGAAGGTTGCGCACCCTCGCGCGTCACCGACAGCGCGGCCGCGCGTTGCGCGAAGCGGATCGCTTCGTCGGGCGCGTCGCCGGCCGCGAGCCGTGCCGCGAAACCGCCGATGAAGGTATCGCCGGCCGCCGTCGTGTCGACCGCCTCCACTTTCGGCGCCGGATAATGGCGCGTGCCGCCGTCGGCGTACCGCGCCACCACGCCCTGCCCGCCGAGCGTGACGATCACGTTGCGCGCGCCGCCCTCCGCGAGCCGCCGGGCGGCCAGTTCGGCATCGGCCGGCGTCGCGATCGCGATGCCGGTCAGCGCAGCCGCCTCGATCTCGTTCGGGATCAGCCAGTCGACCAGCGGCAGCCAGCCGTCCGGCAGCGGCGCGAGCGCCGGCGCCGGATTCAGCACGACGATGCGTGCGTGGCGGCGCCCCGCCTCCAGCGCGGCCCGCACGGCCGGCAGCGGCGTCTCCAGCTGGCAGACCAGCACGTCGGCGGCCGCGATCATCGCGTCGTGGGCGGCGACGTCGTCCGGCGTCACGCGGCCGTTGCCGCCGGCCACGATCACGATCGCGTTCTGGCTCGCGTCGTCCACCACGATCAGCGCGACCCCGGTCGGCACGCCGGCGCTGGTCGCGAGCGCCGCGCAGTCGATCCGCTCGGCCTCGAGCGCGGCCCGCAGCGCGGCGCCGTTCGCGTCGTCGCCGAGGCGCCCCAGCATCGCGACCTGCGCGCCAAGCCGCGCGGCGGCCACCGCCTGGTTGCCGCCCTTGCCGCCCGCGGCCTGCGCATAGCCATGGCCGCTCAGCGTCTCGCCCGGCTTCGGCAGGCGCGGGGCGCGCACCACCAGATCCATGTTCAGGCTGCCGACCACGGCAACCTGGCCGCCCGGCGGCCGCGCGCCCTGCCCGCCGCCGCTCATGCGCGCCCGGCCGGCGCGACGCCGGCTTCGCCGTTGTAGGCCGCGGTCGATTCCCGCAGCACCAGCCGCGGCGACACCACGCGGCGGCGCTTGGTCATCGTCGCCGAGCCCTCCGAGCCGGCCGCGATCCGCTCGATCAGCGTTTGCGCGGCAATTTCGCCCAACGCGCGCACCGACTGGCCGACCGTCGACAGCGCCGGGTAGGTGTAGCTCGACATCTCGATGTCGTCGAAACCGATGATCGAGCAATCCTCCGGCACGCCGACCCCGCGTTCGGCCGCCGCGCGCAGCGCGCCGATGCCCATCAGGTCGTTGCCGGCGAAGATCGCCGTGGGCTGCAGCGTGTCGAGCAGCTCGGCCGCGGCGCGGTGGCCGCCCAGGCACGAAAAATCGCTCTCGGCGATCGCGCCGGGCATGATGTCGAGGCCGCGCTCGGCCATCGCACGGATGAAGCCGTGGACGCGCATCGCGCTGACCGCCGTATCGACCGGGCCGGTGATGCAGCCGATCCGCGAATGCCCGAGCTCGATCAGGTGGCGCGTGGCCAGATAGGCACCACGTTCGTGGTCGATCTGCACCAGATCGGCCGACAGCCCCTCGATGTTGCGGTCCACCACCACCAGCGGCTCGCGCGAATCGGCGAGCGTCTGGGCCAGCACCGCGTCCTCGCCCGCCGACGCGATGATCAGCCCGTCGATGCGTTTTTCCTGCAGTACGCGCAGGTAATTGCGCTGCTTGACGGGATCGTCGTCGGAATTGCAGAAGAACACGCAATACCCGCGTGCCGCGCACTGATCCTCGATGCCGCGCGCGAGTTCGGCGAAATACGGATTCGTGCTGTTCGGCACGACCAGGCCGATGGTGGCCGTCGAGCGTGCTTTCAGGGATCGCGCGACGGCCGACGGGACGTAGTTGAGCTGGGCGATCGCCCGCTCCACCTTCGCCCTCACGTCGGCCGACACCGGCCGCGAATTGTTCACCACGTGTGACACCGTCGTGAACGACACGCCTGCCATGGCAGCCACATCCTTGATCGTCGCCATTTTGAATCCCTCTGGTCTGTCTTTAAGTGCGCGACCGGCGGCTGCGATACGTGTCGAGCACGACGGCGACGACGATCACGGCCCCGGTAATGATGCGCTTGGTCGGTTCGTTCGCGCCGATCTGGGCAAGCCCCGCCGCCAGCACCGAGATGATCAAGACGCCAAAAAACGTGCTGATCACGGAGCCGCGCCCGCCCATCAGGCTCGTGCCGCCGATCACGACGGCCGCGATCACCTGCAGTTCGAGCCCGACGCCCGCATTCGGGTCGGCCGCTTCGAGCCGCGAGATCTGGAACAGCGCCGCAAGCCCCGCGAGCGCGCCCATCAACGCAAACACGATGATTTTATACGGACGAGGGTTGACCCCGGCAAGCCTTACAGCCTCTTCGTTGGTACCGATACCAACCAGATATCGGCCGAACACCGTCCGGGTAAGCACGAACTGGGCCACGAGCATCACCGCGACCGCGATCGCGAACGCCGGCGAAATGCCGAGCGCGAAAGGATTCGACAGGAAATCGAAGGCATCGCCGATGTAGGCGGTGCGCGAATTCGTCAATTGATAGGCCAGCCCGCGCGCGCCCTCCAGCACGCCGAGCGAGACGATGAACGACGGAATCCGCCAGCCCACCGTCACGGCGCCCGTCGCCATCCCGGTGACGGCCGCCGCGGCCATGCCGAGCAGCGCGGCCGGCAGCGGCGCCCAGTGCCACCTCAGCGCCGCCACGCTGACCACCGAGGCGGCCAGCGCCAGCACCGAGCCGACCGACAGGTCGATCCCGGCGATGATCAGCACGAAGGTCATGCCGACCGACATCACCACCAGGTCGGGAATCTGGTTCGCGATCGTGCTGAACGTGTCGTAGGTCAGGAAATGCGAGCTGAGCGCCGAGAACAGCGCGATCATCGCGAGCAGCGCGCCGGCCAGGCCCAGGTAGTTGGACAGCCCGAGCCGCGTGCCCGAGAGGCGCTTCGCGGAAGGCGCGGCCGCGTCGGGCGCGGCACCGCCGGCCGTGTCGTGGCCGGGGACGATCGGTTCATTCATGAAGGAATTCCTGGGGTCGAGTCACCTGCCGGCGCGGCAGGCATCGGAGCGGGCGTGGCGGCGCGGCGCGAGAAGCCGGCGAACGCGGCGGCCAGCAGCGCGTCCTGGGTCCAGTGCCCGCGCTCGAACACGGCCGTCATGCGGCCGGCCGACATCACGCCGATCCGGTCGCAGATCAGCATCAGTTCGCGCAGGTCGCTCGACACCACGACCAGCGCGCGGCCCTCGCGCGCGAGGCCGCCCATCAGCGCGTAGATGTCGAACTTGGCGCCGACGTCGATCCCGCGCGTGGGCTCGTCGAACAGCAGCACGCCCATGTCGTGGGCCAGCCAGCGGCCGATCACGACCTTCTGCTGGTTGCCGCCCGACAGTTCGCCGACCGGCTGCGCCGGCCCGCGCGTGCGGATCCGCATTGCCTCGATCTGGCGCTGGGCGAGCGCGTGCTCGCGCCGCGTGTCGACCACCCCGCCGCGCGAGATCCGGCCGAGCTGGCCCAGCGACACGTTGGCCGCGATCGGCTGCGACAGCAGCAGCCCCTCGCCCTTGCGGTCCTCGGTGATCAGCGCGATGCCATGCTTCACCGCGTCGGACGGCGAGCCGATCCGCACCGGGCGCGGCGGCGTGCCGATCGAGACCGTGCCGGCCTCGGCGCGGTCGGCGCCGTAGATGAGCCGCAGCAGCTCGGTGCGCCCGGCGCCGATCAGCCCCGAGATGCCGAAGATCTCGCCCGCACGCACCTCGAACGACACGTCGCGCACCGCCGTGCCGCGCGCGAGGCCCGCCACCGCGAGCCGCGGCGCGCCGATCCGGCGCTCGCCGAACTCGATGTGCTCGCCCACCTCGCGGCCGGCCATCAGCGCCACCAGCCGCTCGCCCGACACCTCGCCCATCGGCCCGGCATGCACCAGCCGGCCGTCGCGCAGCACCGCCACGCGCTCGGCCACGCGCGCGAGTTCCTCGAGCCGGTGCGAGATGTAGACGAGCGCGACGCCGGCGGCCTTGAGCCGGTCGATCTGCGCGAACAGCAACTCGACCTCGCGCGCGGTCAGCATCGCGGTCGGCTCGTCGAGGATCAGCACGCGGCAGTCGCCGATCAGGTTGCGCGCGATCTCGACCATCTGCTGGTGGCCGATGCCGAGCGCGCCGACCGGCGTGTCCGGGTCGATCGCGTCGAGCCCGACGCGCGCCATCGCCTCGCGCGCGTCGGCGCGCAGCCGGCGCCGGTCGATCACGCCGAAGCGGCGCGGCAGGCGGTTCAGGAACAGGTTCTCGGCCACCGTCAGGGTGGCGAGCAGGTTCAGCTCCTGCATCACCATCCGCACGCCGAGCGCCTCGGCCTCGCCGCGGCTGGCCGGCGCATAGGCGCCACCCGCCAGCCGCATCGCGCCGGCCGTCGGCGTGACGAGGCCGCCGACGATTTTCGACAGCGTGCTCTTGCCCGCGCCGTTCTCGCCCGTCAGCGCGAGCGCCTCGCCCGCGTGCAGCGCGAGCGAGACGTCGGCCAGCACCGGTTCGGCGTAGGTCTTGCCGATTCCCGAGACGTCGAGCACCGGCTCGCCGGCGGTTGCGATCGTCGCCATGCGCGCCTTACTGCTTGACGATCAGGTCGACCGGCGTCTCGACCACGCCCGACAGGTCCGACTGCTTCTTGTGCGCGGCGATCGCCTTCAGCGCCGTGTCGATGCCGAACACGGCCTGCTTGGCCGCGTACTGGTCGGCGGTGGCGAGGATCCGGCCGTCCTGCAGCATCGGCTTGACCGCGTTGATGTTGTCGTAGCCGACCACGTAGACCTTGCCGGCCTTGCCGGCCGCGCGCACCGCCGACACGGCGCCGATCGCCATGCTGTCGTTGCCGCACAGCAGCGCCTTCAGGTTCGGGTATTCGTTGAGCATCGCCGAGGCCACCGCGTTGCCCTTGTCGATCTCCCACTCGCCCGACTGCACCGACACCACCTTCACGCCCGCGGCCTTCATCGCGTCCTGGTAGCCGGCCGTGCGCTGCTGCGCGTTGGTGGTGGTCGACACGCCCTCGAGGATGCCCACCTCGTCGCCGGCCTTCAGGCGCTTGGCGAGGTAGTCGCCGATCTTGCGCGCGCCCTTGCGGTTGTCGGGGCCGACGAACGGCACGTTGAGGTTCTTCGACTTCAGCACGTCCGGATCGAGCCGGTTGTCGATGTTGATGACGATGATGCCGGCATCCACCGCCTTCTTCACCACCGGCACCAGCGCCTTCGAATCGGCCGGCGCCAGCACGATCGCGTCGGCCTTGGCGACGATCATCTGCTCGACGATGCGGATCTGGTTGGCGGTGTCGGTCTCGTCCTTGATGCCGTTGGTGACCAGATCGAACAGCGCCGGGTTGTGCTGCTGATAGTCCTTCGCGCCGTTCTCCATGGTCAGGAAGAATTCGTTGGCGAGCGACTTCATCACGAGCGCGACCTTCGGCTTGTGCGCGGCCTGCGCCTGCGCGCCGAGCGGCGCGACGGCAATGGCGGCGCCGACGAGCGCGGCGGCGAGAACACGGCGGCGAATGCGGAACTCCATACGACTCTCCTCACTGATCTGGCCCGGCTGTCCGGGTGTCGTTTTCATGTTGAGCAAACGTTTGCTCGATGGCATCCGGCGCGGTGCGAAAAAAGGTGCGACCGCAACCATGAATGCGACGAATCGGCTTTCGACGGCGGCCGTCCGCTCTCGCGCATCCAGGCCGGACGTATCGGCAAGCGCCTATGCTGGACTGATCGCGCGCGATGCGCAACGGGGTTTTGCCCTGATTGAGCGTGGGTCGGGAGTTTGCAGGGCGCGACACGGGTGCGCACCTTCGCGGATGACCGCGGGCGCCGGCGGGCGCCGGCCTGGGGCAGGATGGCGCGCCGGCGCCGCCTCGCGGCGGGCGCGGCGCCTCGCGCTCAGAGCGCGGTTTCCTTCAGCTGCGCGACCACCTCGGCTTCGGTCAGGTGCGGCGCGAACATCTCGAGCAGCCGGTAGGCATAGGAGCGCAGGAACGCGCCCTTGCGCAGGCCCACCCGCGTCGTGCTGGCCTCGAACAGGTGCTGGGTGTCGAGCGCGACGAGCCCGGCATCGCGCTGCGCGTCATAGGCCATCGCCGCCACCACGCCGATCCCCATGCCGAGCTCGACGTAGGTCTTGATCACGTCCGCGTCGATCGCGGTCAGCACCACGTCGGGCACCGCGCCCGCCTTCGCGAACGCCTGGTCGATGTGCGAGCGGCCCGTGAAGTCCTGGTCGTAGGTGATGATCGGATGCTCGGCGATTTCCTCGAGCGTCAGGTTCGCACGGCCCACCAGCGGGTGATCCTTCGGCACCACCACGGTGTGATGCCACGAATAGCACGGGAACGTGACGATGTCCGGGTAGCGGTCGAGCGCCTCGGTCGAGATGCCGACATCGGCCTCGCCGCTCAGGATCATCTGCGCGATCTGCTGCGGGCTGCCCTGGCGCAGCGCCAGATGGACCTTCGGGAACACCTCGGTGAACTGGCGGATCACCTTCGGCAGCGCATAGCGCGCCTGCGTGTGGGTGGTCGCCACCACCAGGTGGCCGCTGTCCTGATCGGCGTACTGGCGCGCCACGCGGCGCAGGTTCTCGGCGTCGAGCAGCATCCGCTCGATCAGCTGATGCACGGCCTTGCCCGGTTCGGTCAGGCCGGTCAGCCGCTTGCCGCGGCGGATGAAGATGTCGACGCCGAGCTCGTCCTCCAGATCCTTGATCTGCTTCGAGACGCCCGATTGCGACGTGTAGAGCACGTTCGCGACCTCGGTCAGGTTCATGTTCTGGCGTACCGCTTCCCGAACGAAGCGCAGTTGCTGGAAATTCATGGGTCAGCCTCTCAGGGGCGTTGTCGTTGTCGATTGTCGAGGAAAAACGGGCCTCAGCGCGCCGGAAACACGCGCGCGTGGCGCGGCACCGCCGTGGCGCCGTCGCCGACGTTGAGCGCGAGCGCGCGCCAGGTGTCGCGATCGAGTTCGGCTTCCAGCGGCGTGCCGCCGGCGCGCGGCGCGAGCTCGATACGCACCGCGCCGCCGAGCGGCACCACGCGCCGCACGTCCACCGCGATGCCGTCGCCGCGCGCCTCGCCGGCCGCGACGATCTGCAGGTCGTGCGGGCGCACGTAGGCATGCGCGCGGCCGGCGAAGTCGGCGGCCACCGTGATCGGGCCGGCCGCGCCGTCGGCCACGAAGCCGTCGCCCTGCACCACGCCGTCGAGCTTGTTGGCCGCGCCGAGGAATTCGTAGACGAACGCGCTCTGCGGATGGTCGTACACGTCCTGCGGGCTGCCCACCTGCTCCACGTGGCCGCGATTGAGCACGACGATGCGGTCGGCCACCTCCAGCGCCTCTTCCTGGTCGTGCGTGACGAAGATGGTCGAGATGTGCAGGTCGTCGTGCAGGCGGCGCAGCCAGCTGCGCAGTTCCTTGCGGACCTTCGCGTCGAGCGCGCCGAACGGCTCGTCGAGCAGCAGCACCTTCGGTTCGACCGCCAGCGCCCGGGCCAGCGCGATGCGCTGGCGCTGGCCGCCCGAGAGCTCGGACGGATAGCGCGGTGCGAGCCAGTCGAGCTGCACCAGCTTGAGCAGCTCGTGGACCTTCTCGCGGATCACGGCCTCGGACGGACGCTCGGCGCGCGGCTTCACGCGCAGCCCGAACGCGACGTTCTCGAACACGGTCATATGGCGGAACAGCGCGTAGTGCTGGAACACGAAGCCGACCTGGCGCTCGCGCGCGCCGACGTCGGCCACGTCCTGGCCTTGCAGCACGACCTGGCCGGCGTCCGCGTGCTCGAGGCCCGCGATCACGCGCAGCAGCGTGGTCTTGCCGCAGCCGGACGGCCCGAGCAGCGCCACCAGCTCGCCGGGCGGGAAATCGAGCGAGACGTCGTCGAGCGCCGTGAAGTCGCCGAATTGCTTGTGCAGGTTACGAACGGTGATACCCATCTGGTGTGCCTCTTCGATCAGGAGTGCGCCGTGGCGCCAGCGCGCGCATCGGCGAGTTCGGCCGACATGCGGCGTTCGGCGAGCAGCTTCAGCGCCAGCGTGACGAGCGCGAGCAGGGCCAGCACCGAGGCCACCGCGAACGCGGCCGAGAAGTTGTATTCGTTGTAGAGGATCTCGACGTGCAGCGGCATGGTGTCGGTCTGGCCGCGGATGTGGCCCGACACCACCGACACCGCGCCGAACTCGCCCATCGCGCGCGCGTTGCAGAGGATTACGCCGTACAGCAGGCCCCAGCGCACGTTGGGCAGCGTCACGCGGCGGAAGATCTGCCAGCCGGAGGCGCCGAGCACGCGCGCGGCCTCCTCCTCGTCGTTGCCCTGCGCCTGCATCAGCGGAATCAGCTCGCGCGCGACGAACGGGAACGTCACGAAGATCGTCGCCAGCACGATGCCGGGCACGGCGAAGATGATCTGGATGTCGTGCGCCTCGAGCCACGGCCCGAGCCAGCCCTGCGCGCCGAACATCAGCACGTAGACGAGCCCCGAGATCACCGGCGACACCGAGAACGGCAGGTCGATCAGCGTGGTCAGCAGCGCCTTGCCGCGGAACTCGAACTTGGCGATCGCCCACGAGGCGCAGATCCCGAACACCAGGTTCAGCGGCACCGCGATCGCGGCCACCGTCACGGTCAGCTCGATCGCGGCCCAGGCGTCGGGGTCGCCGAGCGATTCGAAGTAGAAGCCGATGCCCTTGGCGAGCGCCTGCGCGAACACGGCGGCGAGCGGCACCACCAGGAAGCCGGCCAGGAACAGCAGCGCGAGGCCGGTCAGCACCCAGCGCACCAGGCGCGATTCGGTGACGGGGTCGCGCCGGCGCGCGGCCTTCGCGCGCGGCGCGGCGCCGGCGGGCAGCGTGGAGCTGGTCGAGTCGCGGCTCATCGCACACCTCCGGCGGCGGCCACCGCGGCGCCGGTCGCGGCCGGCGCCGGACCGCTCGCGCCGCGGCTGGTGCGGCGCTGCAGCCACCATTGCAGCGTGTTGATCAGCAGCAGCATCAGGAACGAGACCACCAGCATCACCACCGCGATCGCGGTCGCGCCCGCGTAGTCGTACTGCTCGAGCTTCGTGATGATCAAGAGCGAGGTGATCTCGGACTTCATCGGCACGTTGCCGGCAATGAAGATCACCGAGCCGTACTCGCCGAGCGCGCGCGCGAACGCGAGCGCGAAGCCCGTCAGCAGCGCCGGGAACACGGCCGGCAGCACCACGCGGCGGAACGTCAGCCAGCGCGAGGCGCCGAGGCAGGCCGCGGCCTCCTCCTGCTCGCGCTCGAACTCCTCGAGCACGGGCTGCACCGTGCGCACCACGAACGGCAGGCCGATGAAGGTCAGCGCCACCAGCACGCCGAGCGGCGTGAACGCGATCTTGATGCCGAGCGGCGCGAGATACTGGCCGACCCAGCCGTTCGACGCATAAACGGCCGCGAGCGAGATGCCCGCGACCGAGGTCGGCAGCGCGAACGGCAGGTCGACGATCGCGTCGACGATGCGCTTGAACGGAAACCGGTAGCGCACCAGCACCCAGGCGACCAGGAAGCCGAACACGGCGTTGATCAGCGCGCCGCCGAGCGCCGAGAGGAACGTGAGCCGGTACGAGGCGATCACGCGCGCGGAAGTGGTCGCGGCGACGAACTGGTCCCAGGTCAGCGTCGCGGTCTTCAAGAACGTGGAGGCGAGCGGTATCAGCACCACGAGGCTCAGATAGGCCACCGTGATCCCGAGCGTCACGCCGAAGCCGGGCAGCGCGCTCGGCTTGCGGAAGGTGTACGTCGTCATGCGAAATGCGCTTCCTTGGTTGACATGGGAGGCGCGGCCGTCGGAAGGTACCGGGCGGCCGCGCATGGGTTCGTGTTCGTCGTTGTATCGGGCCGCGCGTGCGCTCGCTCGCGCCGCGCGGCCTCGGGTTGCTGCTCCGCCGCGCATTGTTGCCCGGCAGGGTGTAGCGTGCCGCGTTTATTGCGGCTTGTAGATCGAATCGAACACGCCGCCGTCGGCGAAATGCGTCTTCTGCGCGTTGGTCCAGCCGCCGAACGTGTCGTCAACCGTGTAGAGCTTCAGCTTCGGGAACTGCTTCGTCAGCTCGGCCGGCACGTCCTTCGAGCGCGGGCGATAGAAGTTGCGCGCCGCGATTTCCTGGCCCTCCTTGCTGTAGAGGAAGTTCAGGTAGGCCTCGGCCAGCTTGCGGTCGCCCTTCTTGTCGACCACCTTGTCGACCACCGCGACGGGCGGCTCGGCGAGGATGCTGACCGACGGCACGACGATCTCGAACTTGTCCGGGCCGAACTCCTTCAGCGACAGGAACGCCTCGTTCTCCCAGGCGATCAGCACGTCGCCGATGCCGCGCTGCACGAAGCTGGTGGTCGCGCCGCGCGCGCCCGAATCGAGCACGCCGGCGTTCTTGTAGACCTTCGCCACGAAATCCTTCGCGCTCTGCTCGCTGCCGCCCGGCTTGTGCAGCGCATAGGCCCAGGCCGCCAGGTAGTTCCAGCGCGCGCCGCCCGAGGTCTTCGGGTTCGGCGTGACGATCGACACGCCCGGCTTGATCAGGTCGTCCCAGTCCTTGATGCCCTTCGGGTTGCCCTTGCGCACCAGGAACACGATCGTCGAGGTGTACGGCGACGCGTTGTCCGGCAGGCGCTTCTGCCAGTCCTTGGCGACGATGCCCTTGTTGGCGAGCGCGTCGATGTCGTAGGCGAGCGCGAGCGTCACGACGTCGGCCTGCAGGCCGTCGAGCACCGAGCGCGCCTGCGCGCCCGAGCCGCCGTGCGACTGCTTGAAGTTCACGGTCTCGCCCGTCTTGGCCTTCCATTCCTTGCCGAACGCCTGGTTGACGTCCTGATACAGCTCGCGGGTCGGATCGTACGAGACGTTCAGCAACGTCGTGTCCGCGAGTGCGTGCGTGGCGCCGCCGAGCGCCGCCGCGCCTACCGCCAGTGTTGCGATCAGACGGCGGACGCCGCCAGCCAGCCCCGTGTTGCGCTTGACCATCCCGTGATCTCCAAAGGTTCGTGGATCGTTTTTTGCAATGTCGGGCCAGTCTAGCGAACGGCTTTCATCATTAAAAATAATCGTTCCGAATTTTTTTATATGAAAAAGTGGTAAGGACCAGCCGGCGGACGGTTGCGGCATCAGAACCGGCGTTTCGACGTCGCTCGATCGCGGCGGAATCGACGCGATAGCGCCGAACTTCAAGTAACACTTGAATTTCCCGGACTACTGTATAAAAATACAGATCACTGTCTATCCATACAGTCCAACCATGACCAAACTCACCGCACGCCAGCAGCAAGTGTTCGACCTGGTTCGCCGCGCGATCGAGCGCTCCGGCTTCCCGCCGACCCGCGCCGAGATCGCCGCCGAGCTCGGCTTCAGTTCGCCGAACGCGGCCGAGGAGCACCTGCGCGCACTCGCCCGCAAGGGCGTGATCGAGCTGGCCGCCGGCGCCTCGCGCGGCATCCGCCTGCTCGGCCTCGACGACGCGCCGCACCAGCTCACGCTGCCGCACGCGGGGCTGATGCAACTGTCGCTGCCGCTCGTCGGGCGAGTCGCGGCAGGTAGCCCGATCCTCGCGCAGGAACACATCTCGCAGCATTACGCGTGCGACCCGGCGCTCTTCACGAGCAAGCCCGACTATCTGCTGAAGGTGCGCGGGCTGTCGATGCGCGACGCCGGCATCCTCGACGGCGACCTGCTCGCCGTGCAGAAGCGCAGCGAAGCCAAGGACGGCCAGATCATCGTCGCGCGGCTCGGCGACGACGTCACGGTCAAGCGCCTGAAGCGCCATTCCAGCGGCATCGAACTGATCGCCGAGAACCCCGACTACGAAAACATCTTCGTGAAGGCCGGCAGCGCGGAATTCGCGCTCGAGGGCATCGCCGTCGGCCTGATCCGCTCCGGGGAGCTGTAGCGCCTGGGCCAGGGCCGGTTGCGGTTCGCCGTCCGGCCGTTTTTTTGCCCGCTTGCTGCCCTTGTTTCCTGCCCGCTGCCTGCACCCGGTTTGCATCCGCTTAGTACGTTCGTCCCTCCATCCGATCTGGAGAACACATGGAACGCCTCGCCCGCCTGTTGCCCTTCCGTCAATTCGGTCGCCTGCGCCATCTGCGGGGCCGCACGCCCTGCACGCCGCTCATGGCGGATTCCGCCGAATCCGCCGGGTTTGCCGAGTCCGGCACGCTGTCGCTGGCCGCCGAGCCGGCCGCGCTGCCCTCGGCGCTGCCGGCCTTCGCACGCGTCTCGCTGAACGCCGGGCTCCATCACGCCGAGCCGGCACGCCGTGCGCCGGTGCGCGTCTACCACGGGCAGTCGCGCGTGATCATGGTGGGGACGATCGATGCGGTGTGTCGCATGATCGATCGTTGCATTGCCGAGGGACGCTCGGCGGTCTGATGGTCTGATACGCTCTCCAGGTTCCGAGACCGTCTTTCGAGACAGGAGGCCTGGTGTCCGTTTCTTCGTCGTCTGATTCGCCGTCTGATATGTCGTCCGTTCCGCCCCCACGCCGCAAGCGGCTCGGATGGGTGCTTGCCCTGGTGGTTGCCGTCGCGGTGCTTGCGGCGATCGTATACGCGGCCGCGTCGCCCTATCTCGCGTTGCGCGAGTTGAAGCGGGCGATCGATGCGCGCGACGCGCAGGCGATCAGCCGCTATGTCGATTACCCGGCCTTGCGCATCAGCCTGAAGCAGCAGTTGACCGACGAACTGATGCGTCGCATCGATCTGCAGCGGCACGACAATCCGCTCGCGATGCTCGGCGCGATGGTCGGCTCCGCCTTGATCGGCCCGCTCGTCGATGCCTACGCGACGCCCGAGGGCGTGGCCGCGCTGCTGAGCGGCCTGCCGCCGAACGGCGATCCGCGCCAGCAGCCCCCGGCGCTTGCTCAACCCGCGCCGCCGGCCCCCGCTCCGGCATCCAGCGCCGGTGTCGCGCCGCCTGCCGTGGCCAGCGCGCCTCCGCCTTCCGGCAGCGGCACGATGCCACCCGCGGCGCCGCAATCGAGCGCCGCCTACCACGGCATCAACGAATTCATCGCCGTTTATCAGCGCGATGCCGGCGGCACGCGCTACGCGGCCATTTTCCGGCGCAGCGGCCTGTTCGGCTGGAAGCTCAGCGCGATCGATCTCCAGCACTGACGCGATCCGCGCCGCCGCATGCCGAAGGCAGCCGGCGGCGCGGTCGGAAGCGGCCGGTGGCGGGCACGGAATTCGCGCCACGCCCGCTCGCCAATCGCTTCGACCTCCTCGATCCGCCGATCAACCCATCGAACCGCCGGCCCGTCGATGCTCAGGTGTGGGCCGCTGCCGCGAGCGCCGCTTCCTTTTCCTTCGCCAGTTCCTCACGCTGCTCGTCGGACGACGCGCAGGCCACCAGGATGCTGCACGAAATGCGGTCGAGCAGCTGGGTGTTGCCGGCGCCCATCCACCAGCGCGCGAGCCCGCTGCGGCAGCGATGGCCGACAACGACCAGGTCCGCACCGAGCTCCTTCGCGAGATTCGCGATCTCGTCGATCGGATAGCCGAACGCGAAGTGGCCCTGCGCCTGCACGCCGCGCGCGGTCAACCAGTCGACGCCTTCCTGCAGGATCGCGCGCGCCGTCTCCTCGAAGCGCCCGCAGGCGACGTCGGTCAGCAGCCCGGCGCTCTGCGCGATGCTCGAGCGCATGTCGACCACCGACAGCAGATGCGTCTCCGCCTTCAGTTCGAGCGCGAGGTCGGCGCCGCAGCGCAGCGCCTTGCGGCCCTCGAGCGTGCCGTCGTAGCAAAGCAGGATTTTCTGGTAACTGGCCATGATCGCCTCCGTTGCGACATCGGTCGTCAATTCATCATCGTGCGCCGCAATTCAGGATGCAAGGGCTGGAAAACGCGAAGTCCCTTGTCGGGCGAGGCTGCCGCGTCGCGGTGCAGGCTTGCACGATGGCGCGGCAGGTTCGGGCCGATATCGGGCCTGATGCACTAGAATGGCCGCTTCGTGATGTCCTTCCGTCCCTTTCGCCCTTCGCGCACCCATGTCCGTCGCTCCGATCGAATTCCTCGATGTCAAAAAAAGCTTCGGCGAGCGGCTCGTCGTCGATCATCTGTCGTTCCGCGTGCAGCGCGGCGAATGCTTCGGGCTGCTCGGCCCGAACGGCGCCGGCAAGACCACCACGCTGCGGATGCTGCTCGGCATCACGCAGCCCGACGCCGGCACGATCCGGCTCTGCGACGAGCCGGTGCCCGAGCGGGCGCGTCATGCGCGGCAGCGCGTCGGCGTGGTGCCGCAGTTCGACAATCTCGATCCCGATTTCACCGTGCGCGAAAACCTGCTCGTGTTCGGGCGCTACTTCGGATTGTCGGCCGGCCAGGCGCGTGAGCTCGTACCGTCGCTGCTCGAATTCGCGAAACTCGAGAGCAAGGCCGATGCGCGGGTGGGCGAGCTGTCGGGCGGCATGAAGCGCCGCCTCACGCTGGCGCGCGCGCTCGTCAACGATCCCGACGTGCTGGTGCTCGACGAACCGACCACGGGGCTCGACCCGCAGGCCCGGCACCTGATGTGGGAGCGGCTGCGCTCGCTGCTCGCGCGCGGCAAGACGATCCTGCTGACCACGCACTTCATGGAGGAAGCCGAACGGCTCTGCGACCGGCTCTGCATCGTCGAGTCGGGCCGCAAGATCGCCGAGGGCGCGCCGCCGGCGCTGATCGAGGCCGAGATCGGCTGTGACGTGGTGGAAATCTACGGCACCGATCCGGCCGCGCTGCGCGACGAGCTCGCGCCGCGCGTCGCCCGCGCCGAAATCAGCGGCGAGACGCTGTTCTGTTACGTGGATGATCCGGAGCCGCTCGCCCGGACGCTGAAGGGCCGGCCCGGCCTGCGCTACCTGCACCGGCCTGCGAATCTCGAAGACGTGTTCCTGCGGCTGACCGGCCGCGACATGCAGGACTGACCTATGGATACCGGCCACTCGTCACCCGCCGCCGCGCCGCGACCGCGCGGCGCCCGCTTCACGATCGCGCTGCCCGCCAACGCGACCAACTGGATCGCCGTCTGGCGCCGCAACTATCTGGTCTGGCGCAAGCTCGCGTTCGCGTCGATGATCGGCAACCTCGCCGATCCGATGATCTACCTGTTCGGGCTGGGCCTCGGGCTCGGGCTGATGGTCGGCCACGTGGACGGCGTGTCGTACATCGCGTTCCTCGCGGCCGGCACGGTCGGTTCGAGCGTGATGATGTCAGCCAGCTTCGAGGCGATGTATTCGGCGTTCTCGCGCATGCACGCGCAGCGCACCTGGGAGGCGATCATGCATACGCCGCTCGCGCTCGGCGACATCGTGCTCGGCGAGATCGTCTGGGCCGCCAGCAAGGCGATGCTGTCGGGCACCGCGATCATGCTGGTCGCGGGCGTGCTCGGCTACGCATCGTTTCCGTCGCTGCTGGCCGCCGTGCCCGCGATCGCGCTCGCCGGGCTGGCGTTCGCCAGCGTCACGATGATCGTGACGGCGGTGGCGCCGTCCTACGACTTCTTCATGTTCTACCAGACGCTCGCGCTCACGCCGATGCTGCTGCTCTCGGGCGTGTTCTTCCCGATCGCACAGCTGCCCGCGGTCGCGCGCTACGCGGCCAACGCGCTGCCGCTGGCGAACGCCGTCGACCTGATCCGGCCCGCGATGCTGGGCCGGCCGGCCAGCGACGTCGCGCTGCATGCCGGCGTGCTGGCCGCCTACGCGGTGGTCGGCTTCCTCGTCTCGGCCTGGCTGTTCCGCCGCCGCATGATGCGCTGAGCGTGAGCCGTGCCCGCCGCCGTGCAATCGGGCCGGGCGCGGAGCGCGCGCGGCTCGATTGCATGCGTCCCACGCACGGTTGCTCCGGGCACGGCTCGCCTGCGATGACGCGCGACGCCTCGCATGCGGTTCACCCGAACCCGCTCCACTCGTGGTTCACCGGCGCACGCACCGCGCGCGGCGGCTTCGTACCGGCCGGCGCCCGAAAGCGGGCGCATCGGCGAGTACCGTGACGCGTGCTTACGCGTCGTCGTCGCCCCAGGGCATCTCGACGTCGGTCAGGAACGCCACCGTCGCGATCGGGCCGCCTTCCTGGCGGCCGAGCTTGCCGTCGGCGCGATGCCATTCGACACGGAACATCGTGCCGGGATCGTCGGCCAGCAGATAAACCGAACGCAGCTCTTCCTCGTCCGCTTCCTCGACCGGGCCGTCGAACGACACGCGCATGCGCTGCGGCCAGAGGCCGTTGACGGGATCGTAGATCCGGTCGCCCTGCGGGATGTCGATGCTGGCCTCGACGCCGATCGTCGACGACGCCTCGACGATCATCTTGCCGAGTGCGTTCAGCACCGCGGTCGCGCGTGCGGAATTGGCCTGGCGGATCGCGAGATCGCCTCGCGTCAGCGCCTGTTCGAGTTTGGGATGGATCTTGTGTTGCTTCATGCGTAATCCTGATTGCTTCGGGGGAAGCCGCCGCGAGATCGCGACGGCGGTCGATTCGTCATGCCTCGATGCCGGCCGATGGTGAATGCCCGGCCGAGGCGCATAGTCGGTCGGAAACCGGACGGTCAGAGGCCGAGCGCCACCGCGGCGAACCCGCCCACGATGCCGAAGCCGACCACGAGCACCGCGACCAGCGCGAGCGAGCGGGCCGGAAACGAGCGCGACAGCATCGCCATCGACGGCACGCTGACGGGCGGCAGCGTCAGCAGCAGCGCCGCGGCCGGGCCGACGCCCACGCCGAGCGCGAGCATCGCCTGGACGATCGGCACTTCGCCCGCGGTCGGAATCACGAACAGCATTCCGGCGACCGCGAACGCGACGATCCACAACACGGTATTGCCGACGTCCGCGCCGACGTGCGGGAACAGCCACGCGCGCGCCGCGCCGAGCAGCAGCACCAGTACGATGTATTCGGGAATCAGGCGCAGCGTCATGCGCGCGAGCAGTTTGAGCCAGCGCGCGAACGCGTTGCCCTGCGCCGCCTGCCCGGCCGCGAGGCTCGCGAGCGCCGCGTCGTCGAGCGGCGGCGCATCCGGTGCCGCGAGCCGGTTCAGCAGATAGCCGATGCCGAACACCATCACGACGCCGAACGCGATCCGCAGGCCGGCCCACTGCCAGCCGAGCACGAAGCCGATGAACACCAGCGTGGCCGGATTGAGCACGGTGTTGCCGAGCCAGAACGCGACCGCGCCGCCCGGCGACGCCTGCCGCGCGCGCAGGCCGGCCACCACCGGCGCCGCGCAGCACGTACACATCATGCCCGGCAAAGACAGCAGGCCGCCGGCGACGACGCTGCCAAAGCCGGTGCGCCCGAGCAGCCGCGCGATGGTCCGCGCGGGCAACAGCGCCTGGAGCGCCGAGCCGAGCAGCAGGCCCAGCACCATCGCCTGCCAGATCGCCTTGCCGTAGGCCCAGGCGTAATCGAGCGCGGCGTGCCAGGACGGCGCGGGCGCGCTGCTCGCGGCGCCCATCAGGATCGACTGGCCGATCGAATGGTGCTCGGCCGCGACGAACGCGCGGTGATAGTACGGAGACCACTTCACGTAGAAGAGGCCGACGATCGCGATCAGCGCGAACGTCGCCCAGCCGAGGGCCGGAGAGGTGGGCGTGGTGCGGGTCGTATTCATGTCCTTGGCTGCGTGCGGGCCCGTGGGTGTGATCGGCGAGCGCGGTCGGCCCGCCCTGCGTGGGTCCGCGCCTCCGGGAAGCGAGACGCGGCGGCGCCGGTCATCATGTGCCACGGCTTGCGCATGATGGTGGGCGAAGCGTGGATTATCGCATGCGACGGCCGGGTGGCGGCGTCTGGCGAGGTCTGGCGGTGCATCGGCGCGAGCCGCGGCGGCACCGCGAGCGGCCGACACGCACGCCGCCGGGCAGCGATGCAGGGGTTGCGCGCCGCTCAACGCGCGGCGAACGTATCGCAATCGCGCACGTCGCCGTGCTGCATGCCGCGCCGCAGCCAGCTCACGCGCTGCTCGCTGGTGCCGTGCGTGAACGCGTCGGGGACCACGTACCCCTGGCTGCGGCGCTGCAGCGTGTCGTCGCCGATCGCGGCCGCGGTCCGCAGCCCCTGCTCGAATTCGCCCGGCTCGATCAGCCGCTGGTTGGCCTGCCGTGCGTTGTAGGCCCAGACGCCCGCGAAACAGTCGGCCTGCAGTTCGAGCCGCACCGACAGGCGGTTCGCCTGCGCCTCCGAGACCCGCCCGCGCGCGGCATCGACCTGATCCGAGATGCCGAGCAGCTTCTGCACGTGATGGCCGACCTCGTGCGCGATCACGTAGGCCTGCGCGAAGTCGCCGCCGGCGCCGAATTTCTGGCGCAGCTCGTCGTAGAAACCGAGATCGATGTAGACCTTGCGGTCCGCCGGGCAATAGAACGGCCCCATCGCCGTCTGTCCCGTGCCGCAGGCGGTGGACGTGCGGTGCTCGAACATCACGAGCGTCGGCGGCGAATACTGGCGGTGCAGCTGGGCCGGGAAGACCTGGCTCCAGGTGCGTTCGATGTTGCCGAGCACCTTGCGCGTGAACATCGCGCGCGGGTCGTCGGCGCCGGCCCGCGGCGACGGGTTCGCCGCGGGCGCGGGCGCCTGTCCCGCATGCTGGCCCTGCAGCACCGCCGCGCCCTGCAGCACGACGCGCGGATCGATACCGAGGAAATACGACGCGGCCAGCGCCACCACCAGCGTGCCGATGCCGATCGTGGCCCCGCGTCCGCCGCCACCGAAACCGCCGCGGCGATCTTCGACATTGCGGCTTTCGGCTTCGTCGTCGAGACGCATGACAAACACTCCGTTCGGCAGGGTCGCGGACGGTGCGCCGCGAGACGAACGAAGTATAGCGAATGCGCCGTTTGCCTACGTCCGGCTTTCACGGCGGCGACGCAGGCCTGCCCTCGCCCCGCCGCCCGCTTATTCGGGCCGCTGGATGAAGCAGGTTGCCGAGCCTTGTGCGACGATCTTGTCGTCGGGCGTCTTGAGCGTGCCTTCGGCCACGCCGAGCGTGCGCGACAGATGAGTCACGCGCCCTTCGGCGATCAGGTCGACGTCGCGCGGCACCGGGCGCAGCATCTTCACGTGCAGATCCACGGTGCCATAGCCCACGCCCTGATCGAGCATCGAATGCACCGCACAGCCCGTCACCGAGTCGAGCACCGTGGCCGCGAAGCCGCCATGCACGCCGCCCAGCGGATTCAGGTGCCGCTCGTCCGCGCGTGCCGTCATTCTCACGTAGCCGAGCTCGACCGCGTCGAGCTGCATCGGCATGGTTCGAGTGATCGACGGCGCGGGCACGTCGCCCGCCGCCGCCGCGCGCAACAGGTCGATACCGGAAAAATCGAGCGGATTCATCAGCACACTCCTCATCGCCAGGCGGGTCCCGGCACTCTGGTTAGTTCCAAAACAGAACGAATTATTTGTTGCATGATCGTGTGCTGTCAACGCGGTAATCGCGAGTTCGAGCGAGCGTTCTATAATCGAACCCACCATGCCAACCGAGCGAGGGCTACCAATGAAATGGGACGACGTGGGCGAGTTCCCCTGCTCGATCGCGCGCACGCTGGCCGTGCTCGGCGATCGCTGGACCATGCTGATCCTGCGCAACGCGTTTTATGGCGTGCGCCGCTTCGATGCGTTCCAGGCGCAATTGGGGCTGACACGTCATGTGCTCGCCGACCGGCTCGCGCGGCTCGTGGAGGAAGGGGTGTTTGTCCGGCGCCAATATCAAGAGCGGCCGCCGCGCCATGAATACCGGCTTTCGGACAAGGGGCGCGACCTGTACCCGGTGCTGCTGGCGCTGACGGCCTGGGGCGACCGCTGGAAGGACGAAGGCGCCGGGCCACCGGTCCTGCTGCGCCACACGCATTGTGGCAAGTTGCTGCGGCCGGTCATGGTCTGCTCGGAGTGCGGCGAACCGCTCGATCCCCGCGATATCGAACTGCTGCCCGGCCCGGGAACGCAGCCGGAGGTCGTCGGCGAGACGCATTGATCGGTCGGGGTCCGGCGCGGGCTGGCGGGGCGTCCGCCATTTTTTGCGCACAAAAAAGCCCGCCTCGATGTCGACGAAGCGGGCTCAAACTCAAGGCAGCCGAGGCAAGTCAGCTGTCGATTGAAGGATAACGGCCAGACGCGCGGAGACTTTGGTTTATTTCCAGCTAGCTTGCGCGAGATCAAGTTTACTTCGGCTGACACACCTGTTTATCGATCGAGTGCTTGCGGCACAACATGTTTAGGTTTTCGAACGAAACGCCATGAGCGATTGGGGCACGGCAAACAAAAACGGCGCCAATCTTCCGACTGGCGCCGTCTACAACTAGACCCGCTTCTGAATTCTTGGTGTGGCTGACGAATCGGAACCCGCACGGCGGCAGGACAATCACCAACGTCAACCACCTTTCCGTTATGACTCATGGCCCCTGGCATGGAATGTGGGAACAACTGGGCACCTTGGGACCATGGAGCGACGAGCGCTCCGAAAAGCATCCGCGATTTTACGCTGGTTGGCACGATTTTCGCAAGCACGGCGGGCCGCGCCCTGCCCTTGCTGCCGTGAAGCCGTCGTGTCTACCGCCCGCTTGATGTCCACGACGTGACCGCTCGCGCCGTCGTGCGCTCTGGAAAACCCTGCGTCCACTTTTCGTGACAAACGCTGGAGCGCTCTCTATCATTGGATGGACCTTTTGTCCTTTGTACCAATTCGGGCGCCGGATACCCCAGCCATCCACGCGCGCACCGTGCAGGCCTGATTCCCTTTCACAGATAATTAGTCATGCCGATCATCCGCTCGATGCGCGTCCTCGACGTGCGCTTCCCGACCTCGCAACGGCTCGACGGCTCCGACGCGATGAACCCCGATCCCGACTACTCGGCCGCCTACGTGATCCTCGACACCGATCACGACGGCCTCGCCGGCCACGGCCTGACCTTCACGATCGGCCGCGGCAACGAGATCTGCTGCGCCGCCATCGAGGCGATGCGCCATCTCGTGGTCGGCCTCGACCTCGACTGGATCCGCGAGGACATGGGCCGCTTCTGGCGCCACCTCACCTCCGACAGCCAGCTGCGCTGGATCGGCCCCGACAAGGGCGCCATCCACCTCGCCACCGGCGCCGTGGTCAACGCCGCCTGGGACCTCTGGGCCAAGGCCGAAGGCAAGCCGCTCTGGCGCCTCGTGGCCGACATGACGCCCGAGCAGCTGGTCCGCTGCATCGATTTCCGCTACCTCAGCGACGGCCTCACGCGCGACGAGGCGCTCGCGCTGCTGCAGCGCCAGGCGCCGGGCAAGGCCGAACGGATCGCCACGCTCGAACGCGAAGGCTACCCGTGCTACACGACCTCGGCCGGCTGGCTCGGCTACGGCGACGACAAGCTGCGCCGGCTCTGCCAGGAAGCGGTGGACGCCGGCTTCAACCACGTGAAGCTGAAGGTGGGCGCGAACCTCGAGGACGACATCCGCCGCGTGACGATCGCGCGCGAGGTGCTCGGCCCCGATCGCCAGCTGATGATCGATGCGAACCAGGTGTGGGAAGTCAGCGAGGCGATCGACTGGGTGCGCGAGCTGGCGTTCGCCAAACCGTGGTTCATCGAGGAGCCGACCAGCCCCGACGACGTGGAAGGCCATCGCAAGATCCGCGAGGCGATCGGCCCGGTGCAGGTGGCCACCGGCGAGATGTGCCAGAACCGCGTGCTGTTCAAGCAGTTCATCATGCGCGGGGCGATCGACGTGGTGCAGATCGACGCGTGCCGGCTGGGCGGTGTGAACGAGATCCTGGCGGTGATGCTGCTGGCGGCGAAGTACGGCCTGCCGGTGTGTCCGCATGCGGGCGGCGTGGGGCTGTGCGAGTACGTGCAGCATCTGTCGATGATCGATTACGTCTGCGTCGCCGGCACGCGCGAGGGCCGCGTGATCGAATACGTCGATCACCTGCACGAGCATTTCGTCGAGCCGTGCGTGGTGCGCGACGCGGCCTATTTCCCGCCGACGGCGCCCGGCTTCTCGATCGAGATGAAACCCGAGTCGCTCGAACAGTACCGGTTCCGCGGCTGACGATCGGGCTGACAACCGGGCCGCCGAATCCCGGTCGAATCGAAAAAACAAGACGAACGACGGAGACGCGAAGTGGATTTGAATCTGCAAGACAAGGTCGTGATCGTGACGGGCGGCGCGTCGGGCATCGGCGCGGCGATTTCGATGCGGCTGGCCGGCGAAGGCGCGATTCCCGTGGTGTTCGCGCGCCACGCGCCGGACGACGCGTTCTGGCGCGACCTCACGCAGCAGCAGCCGCGCGCCGCCTGCTTTCCCGTCGAACTGCAGGACGATGCGCAATGCCGCGAGGCGGTGGCTGAGGCGGTAGCCCGCTTCGGCCGCCTTGACGGCCTCGTCAACAACGCCGGCATCAACGACAGCATCGGGCTCGACGCCGGGCGCGACGCGTTCGTCGCCTCGCTCGAACGCAACCTGATCCATTACTACGTGATGGCGCACCACTGCGTGCCGCATCTGAAGGCGGCGCGCGGCGCGATCGTCAATATTTCATCGAAGACGGCCGTCACCGGTCAGGGCAATACCAGCGGCTACTGCGCGTCGAAGGGCGCGCAGCTCGCGCTGACGCGCGAATGGGCCGTCGCATTGCGCGACGACGGCGTGCGCGTGAACGCGGTAATCCCGGCCGAAGTGATGACGCCGCTCTATCGCGACTGGATCGCCGGCTTCGACGATCCCGAGGCGAAGCTCGCCGACATCGCCGGCAAGGTGCCGCTCGGCCGGCGCTTCACGACGGCCGGGGAAATCGCCGACACGGCCGTGTTCCTGCTGTCGGCGTGCGCCTCGCACACCACCGGTCAGTGGCTGTTCGTCGACGGCGGTTACACGCATCTCGATCGCGCGATCAGCTGAATGCCGCGGAGCCCCGAACCCATGCAAGCTGCCCCGCCCCCCAACCCGGCCGCCGCACGCGCGCCGCTGATCGCGCTGAGCGGCATCAGCAAGCGCTTTCCCGGCGTGCTGGCGCTCGACGACTGCCAATTCGACCTGCGCGCCGGCGAAGTCCATGCGCTGATGGGCGAGAACGGCGCCGGCAAGTCGACGCTGATGAAGATCCTGGCCGGCGTCTACCAGAGGGACGGCGGCGAGATCCGGATGGACGGCCAGCCGGTGGAGATCACCGATCCGCGCACCGCGCAGGCGCTCGGCATCGGCATCATCCATCAGGAACTGAACCTGATGAACCACCTCAGCGTCGCGCAGAACATCTTCATCGGCCGCGAGCCGCGCGGGCGTTTCGGCCTGTTCGTCGACGAGGAACGGCTCAACCGCGACGCGGCCGCGATCTTCGCGCGGATGCGGCTCGACCTCGATCCGCGCACGCCGGTGGGCCAGCTCACGGTCGCGAAGCAGCAGATGGTCGAGATCGCGAAGGCGCTGTCGTTCGACTCGCGCGTGCTGATCATGGACGAGCCGACCGCCGCGCTCAACAACGCCGAGATCGCCGAGCTGTTCCGCATCATCCGCGACCTGCTCGCGAACGGCGTGGGCATCGTCTACATCTCGCACAAGATGGACGAGCTGCGCCAGATCGCCGACCGCGTGACCGTGATGCGCGACGGCAAATACGTGGCCACCGTGCCGATGGCCGAGACTTCGATGGACGCGATCATCGCGATGATGGTCGGCCGCCAGCTCGAGGCCGGCTCGCGCACGCCGCCCGACACTTCGGCCAACGAGGTCGCGCTCGAGGTGCGCGGCCTGTCGCGCGGCCGCGCGATCCGCGACGTCGGCTTCACGCTGCGGCGTGGCGAGATCCTCGGCTTCGCGGGGCTGATGGGCGCGGGCCGCACCGAAGTGGCGCGCGCGGTGTTCGGCGCGGACCGCGTCGATGCCGGCGAGATCCGCGTGCATGGCCGCAGCGTGACGATCCGCACGCCGGCCGACGCGGTCGCGCACGGCATCGGCTACCTGTCCGAGGATCGCAAGCACTTCGGGCTCGCGGTCGGCATGGACGTGCAGAACAACATCGCGCTGTCGAGCATGCGCCGCTTCCTGCGCCGCGGCCTGTTCCTCGACGGACGCAAGATGCGCGACACCGCGCAAGGCTACGTGCGGCAACTGGCAATCCGCACGCCTTCGGTCACGCAGCCCGCGCGGCTGCTGTCGGGCGGCAACCAGCAGAAGATCGTGATCGCGAAATGGCTGCTGCGCGATTGCGACATCCTGTTTTTCGACGAGCCGACGCGCGGCATCGACATCGGCGCCAAGAGCGAGATCTACAAGCTGCTCGACGCGCTCGCCGCCGCCGGCAAGGCCATCGTGATGATCTCGTCCGAGCTGCCCGAGGTGCTGCGCATGAGCCACCGCATTCTCGTGATGTGCGAAGGGCGCGTCACGGGCGAACTGAGCGCGGCCGAGGCCACGCAGGAAAAGATCATGCAGCTCGCGACGCAACGCGAGTCGACCGTCCTGTCCTGATCCAGACGCATACCCCACCATGTCCAACGATACGCATCCCGTCCCTCCCCTCGCCTCCGGCGACGCGCCGGCCGGCGCACCGGGCCTGAAGGCCCGCTTCTTCAACCCCGCGGCGCGCCAGAAGCTGCTCGCGTTCGCGAGCCTGGTGCTGCTGATCGTGTTCTTCAGCATCGCCTCGTCCAATTTTCTGGACATCGACAACCTCGTGTCGATCCTGCAGGCCACCGCCGTGAACGGTGTGCTCGCGGTGGCCTGTACCTACGTGATCATCACCTCGGGCATCGATCTGTCGGTCGGCACGCTGATGACGTTCTGCGCCGTGATGGCCGGCGTGGTGCTGACCAACTGGGGCATGCCGCTACCGCTCGGGATCGTGGCCGCGCTGCTGTTCGGCGCGCTGTCGGGCTGCGTGTCGGGCTTCGTGATCGCGAAGATGAAGGTGCCGCCGTTCATCGCGACGCTCGGCATGATGATGCTGCTCAAGGGCCTGTCGCTGGTGATCTCCGGCACGCGTCCGATCTACTTCAACGACACGCCCGGCTTCACCGCGATCGCGCAGGATTCGCTGATCGGCAACCTGGTGCCGGCGCTGCCGATTCCGAACGCCGTGCTGATCCTGTTCCTGGTCGCGATCGGCGCGTCGATCGTGCTGAACCGCACGCTGTTCGGCCGCTACACGTTCGCGCTCGGCAGCAACGAGGAAGCGCTGCGGCTGTCCGGCGTCAACGTCGACGCCTGGAAGATCGCCGTCTACACGTTCAGCGGCGCCGTGTGCGGGATCGCCGGGCTCCTGATCGCGTCGCGCCTGAACTCGGCGCAGCCCGCGCTCGGGCAAGGCTACGAACTCGACGCGATCGCCGCCGTGGTGATCGGCGGCACCTCGCTGTCGGGCGGCGCCGGCAGCATCCTCGGCACCATCATCGGCGCGTTCATCATGAGCGTGCTGACCAACGGCCTGCGCATCATGTCGGTGGCGCAGGAGTGGCAGACCGTCGTGACCGGCGTGATCATCATCCTCGCCGTCTATGTCGACATCCTGCGCCGGCGGCGCCGCTGACGCGCGCGGGCATGCGCTTCACCGCCGGTTCCGGCCGGCATCCCACTCGATACAAAAAAGGAGACGCGAAGTGATCAGGAGCAAGCTGTTGAATGCAGTCGTCGGGATGGCGTTCGCGGTCGGCCTCACGGCCGGCGCGCAGGCGCAGGAAACCTATATTCCGCTGATCTCGAAGGGCTTCCAGCATCAGTTCTGGCAGGCCGTGAAGTCCGGCGCGATGCAGGCCGCCAAGGACTACAAGGTGAAGGTGACGTTCGAAGGCCCCGAGACCGAGGCCATGGTCGACAAGCAGATCGACATGCTGTCGGCCGCGATCGCCAAGAAACCGGCCGCGCTCGGCTTCGCCGCGCTCGACAGCAAGGCCGCGCTGCCGCTGCTGAAGAAGGCGCAGGCCGAGAAGATCCCCGTGATCGCGTTCGATTCGGGCGTGGACAGCGACATCCCGGTGACCACCGCCGCGACCAACAACAAGGCCGCCGCCGCGCTGGCCGCCGACAAGCTCGCCGCGCTGATCGGCGACGAGGGGCAAGTGGCCGTGGTCGCGCACGACCAGACCAGCCGCACCGGCATCGACCGGCGCGACGGCTTCCTTGACCGGATGAAGGCGGCCCATCCGAAGGTGCAGATCGTGACGGTGCAGTACGGCGAAGGCGACCAGCTGAAGTCGACCGAGGTGACGAAGTCGATCCTGCAGGCGTATCCGAAGCTCAAGGGCCTGTTCGGCACCAACGAAGGCTCGGCGATCGGCGTGGTCAACGGCGTGCGCGAGATGAAGCGCAAGGTCGTGATCGTCGGCTACGACTCCGGCAAGCAGCAGAAGGACGCGATCCGCAGCGGGCTGATGGCCGGCGCGATCACGCAGAATCCGGTCGGCATCGGCTACAAGACCGTCGAGGCCGCCGTGAAGGCGATCAAGGGCGAGAAGCTGCCGAAGGTGATCGACACCGGTTTCTACTGGTACGACAAGAGCAATATCGACGATCCGAAGATCGCCGCGGCGCTCTACGACTGACCGGCCCGGCACGGGCGCGCCCGGCGGCAGCCCGGCCGACGCGCCCGTGCCGGCATGGCTAAAAAAATAGACGCAGGCATCCCGTGCAATTTCCGGATTCGCCGGGCTCGCCTGACCTGCCAAACCGCAATCGATCCGTGAGGGGCCAGGTATGCCTATCGAGCCGATCCGGAACCGCCGCCTCTACCAGGAAATCGCCGACAAGCTCGGCGCCCTGATCGAGGCCGGCGATTTCCCGCCGGGCAGCTATCTGCCGCCCGAACGCGAACTGGCCGAGCAGTTCGGCGTGTCGCGCACCTCGGTGCGCGAGGCGCTGATCGCGCTGGAGGTGCGCGGGCGCGTGAGCGTGCGCGTCGGCGACGGCGTGAAGGTGCGGTATCCGGAAGCGAACGCCGCGCCCGTCCTGACGCCGGCGCCAGTCGAGGAAACGAAACTGGCGCCGCTCGGCAGCGTCGAGGTCGATCCCGAACTCGGCATCGCGCTCGATCTCGACACCGAGATTCCGCCGTTCGCGCTGCTGCAGGCACGCCGGCTGATCGAACCGGAAACCGCGGCACTTGCCGCGACGCAGGGTTCGGCCGCGCAGATCGAGGCGATCGAGGCGGCGTTCCTGCGCAACCAGCAGGACAACCGCAGCGGCTCGCTCACGCACCCGGGCGACCGGCTGTTCCATATCCGCATCGCCGAGGCGAGCGAGAACCCGGCCTATGCGCTGATGATCCGGCAGCTGCTCGCGCACAAATACGACCCGATGTTCCGGCGCCTGCAGTCGCTGTACATGTCGAACGACATGCCGCACCGCTCGGAACTCGAGCATCGCGCGATCCTCGACGCGATCCGCGCGCGCGATGCCGGCGCAGCGCGTCATGCGATGGCCGCGCATCTCGATGAGGTGATCCGGATTTTCGGGCGGGCGCTCGATTGATTCCATTCCGGGTTGGAGCGCAGTGGTTATGGATGCTGGCAGGCGGGGATTGCCGACACATGCATTGAAGGGGCTTTCGTCCATCGACAACGCGTTGAGTCGTTACGGCATGCGAACCAGACGATCGCTGACTGGATTCGGTTTTAAAGCCGCTTGACCTGAGCAGGTTCCGCTAGATCATCACAGCGGCTCGCCGTCAGCGAGGAACGTGGCGGACACCCCCTCGGCGACGCCGTGGGTCGGCGTGATGGGCGAAGCCAGTTCGAATCGTCGAATAGGCTATCAGGCGGGGCCGGGCGAGATATTGGCAACATTTTCGCTAGTGCAGCAGATTTCTTAATTTTGTAATATCTGCGATTTGATTCGAATAATGAAACACTCAAATCAATACAGGGAATTCGAATCAAATAATGAAACGATAGAGATAAATCCGCAACATTGACTCCGGACACTCAATTATCGCAATATCTGCATGGTCGCAAACGCAGAACGCGGTTGCGGACACTCGATCAATGAGCACAGACAGGAGAGCATTAATGACCACAGCACGAGCAACAGAGCAAGCCGTCGAACTCGTAAAAGCAGCACTCGCATCCGGTTTAGTCGCACCAGCCACCGGTGATCGATGGTTTACAGACCCCGCCAAAAATGGAGAGGAGCTAGGAAAATTTATCGGCGCAACCGTCGCCAAGATCGCCAAGGAAATAGACGCACTGTAGGAAATCGGATGTGACTTAGAACCGCTAACACAACCTAGACATGAGGCAGCAGAAGTCGTATCGTCTGCGATATGGCAAGACGCAAAATCAGCAACGAGTTGTGGGTGGCGCTGGAACCGCTGATTCCGGAATTCACCCCATCGCCCAAGGGCGGACGGCGGCGCACGGTCGATGACCGAGCTGCACTCAACGGCATCCTCTATGTGCTGCAAACTGGCATCCCGTGGGAAGACCTTCCGCAAGAGCTGGGTTTTGGCAGCGGCATGACGTGCTGGCGACGTCTGCGAGACTGGCAAGCGGCCGGGGTGTGGCATCGGCTGCATCTGGCGATGCTGCGCCGGCTGCGTGAGCATGACCAGATCGATTGGGAGCGCGCCAGCCTCGATGGAGCCAGCGTCTCCAGCCCCCGGGGGGCCAGGAAACCGGCCCCAACCCGACGGACCGCGGCAAGCTCGGATCGAAACGACACATCGTCGTAGATGCACGCGGCATCCCGCTGGCGGTCACGATCACGGCAGCCAACCGTCACGATTCGATGGCATTCGAGTCCACGCTGGATGCCATCCCTGCCGTGGCTGGCCTGAATGGTCAGCCGCGCAAGCGGCCGACCAAACTGCACGCTGACAAAGGGTATGACTTTGCGCGTTGTCGACGTTATCTGAAACAGCGCGGCATCAAGGCCCGTATCGCCCGGCGTGGTATCGAAAGTAGCGAACGGCTGGGACAGCATCGTTGGGTCGTCGAGCGCACACATGCCTGGTTCGCCGGATTCGGCAAGCTTCGAATTCGCTTCGAGCGGCGTCTCGATATTCATGCCGCTCTGCTTGTCCTGGCTGCCGCCGTCATCTGCTCCAGATTCGTGGATGACTTGTGTTAGCGGTACTTATTAAACGCCGAGCAAGTAAAAAAGCCCGCTGGCTTTCGCTCAGCGGGCTTCGATCTAATCTTACCTATCGGGCAAAGGCGTCTCAATCCAGATATCGCCAATGCGGCCGTCGTCTCGAACTACCACTGTCACTGGACCGGGAACAATCTCTTGCGTTACAACGTCGCCCACTTTCGCAGTCCGAGGTGGGTGCCCGATTAAATCCCGAATCAGGGCTGGGGTCGATTTGTACGACCACGGCACATGGCCCCACCGATCGTCACCGGATTTCCCGTCCGACGGGAACGGCAGAGTAACCGGCCCATCTGGCATCTCCACATCGCTGCTCGACATAGCAGTCTCCCTCCGAGGTTGGGACCGCCGTCCTACAAAATCGCAATAATCCTGACTAACCATTGAGTCGACGTCAACCCGTCGACGGTCAGAGCGGTGAAGAAAGGACAGACATGGCGCCGATGATCTTATGGGGTGGTGCTAGTTTTGACACAGGAGCGCAAAAACGTGAAAAGCGCTGAAAGCGCCGCCGAATAAGGCGGCGGCGCTTTCACACTGGGGCGAGTCGAGCCTAAAATTTTGCAAAAAAATATGCCAAAGTAGGCAGATTTCGCGCGATTTTTGACACCTGAATAGGCTGATCTGCGCTCAAGTTCCCCAGATGGGCAGCGTCGTGTGATGGAGGCAGAACGTTCTCTGGCTATCCGCAAACGCAAGCGTCTTTTTCTTGCCTTCGAGATCGGCCGCGATGGGTGGGCCGTTCAGCGGATAGGCTTCCTTCCACGCGTTATACAGAGAGATAACAAAAATCTTGCACGTCTGATCGTGGGCGGCATCAAACAAAGCGACTCCTGTATCCATCCACCGTTGCAGGTGCTCACTGTCGGCCTTGAACAGGGACTGAGCTATACGCATTTGAGCATTAGGATCGCCTTCGTTGTAGGGGGTCCGGTCGATCGCAGCCTGCACAACCGCTGAATATTTCTTAATAAAATCAACGGCTACCGACGGTGCCGGGGCGTTTCCCTCCGCGACGAAGTTTGGAGGCGCTGGCCGATCAATCTCTTGGGCCGGTGCCGGATTTTTGTCACATGCGCCGAGCGCTGCCAAAGCTGCGATTACGAGTATTTTTTTCATTTTAATCAATAGCTTAAACCTGCCGACCAAACCACACTACTCGACCGATGATCGCGAAGTCTGACGGCGGCTTGAACATGTTCACAGTGAAAGGCTTGTACGCAGGGTTGGCGCTGGTGACCTCTAGCACCCCCTCTGGCAAGCGTTGCAGCGTCTTAACGATGATCTCGCCGTCGATCCGGAGCACGTAGAGCCCTGCCATGCCTGACGTTTGGCTTCGGTCGATCAGGATCACGTCCCGATCGTTCAAAACGCCCTGTTGAGAGTCGCCTTTGACCGAGAGAACCGACAGGTCGGCGGGATTGGCGTGCAGGTAGTTTTCGATCCAGTAGCGCCGAAACGCCATCGAGTGCGTTGGGGCTTCATCCGTGATGTTCTGGCCGGCACCTGCGGCAGCCTTGACGCGATATCGGGGTATGAACACAAAGTCGCCGATATCAACAGGCTTTCCGAGTGTGTCCGTGATCGTTGGAACCTCAAGGATCGTTTGCCTGGCGTCGTGTTCGCTGGCGCCGCTATGGATAGCATGCGCGGAACCGACGCCGTAGAGCATCCACGATAGCTCGGTCGCGCTTCGCTCTGCCACTCGGGCCAGGAACAACGAATCTGGCGTGCGCTCGCCGCTCTCATACCTCTGAATCGTGCTCGTCCCGACCTCGAAAGCAGACGCCATGTCGGCGACTGAAGCGCTGAATATTTCCGTTCGGATGTAACGCAGACGCTCGCCGATGGCAGTGTTGAACGTTTCTACTTCCCGAACGGAAGTAGAAAGCGGAGCCGTCAGCGCAGTGTTGCTTTTCATCATGCCGATATCTCATTGATTTCATTAGACTTACCATCCATTCGGGGTAAGTCACTCCGAGCGGAACTAGGAAATCAACCCGAAAGGATTGCCTTTCATGTTCCGTTCGGGTTTAATTACGTCATGACGAACCTAATGGAGTACGTCATGACGCATGAAGTAGCCCAAAAAAAGACCGCCATTACATCCAATCGGAATGATCAAAGCTCCGATTGGCACCAGGCGGACATCATCGCAGCCGTAAAAAAGGCAGGCTGGTCGCTACGGGCATTGTCGATCGAGCACGGCTACGCGCCCGGTACGTTGCGAAATGCTTTACGCACGTCGTACCCGAACGGCGAGAAGCTGATCGCTGACGCGATCGGGTGCAAGCCCGAAGACATCTGGCCGAGCCGCTACAAAACACGAAATTTTACGCGGGTTTTGGCACGAGGTCATTCCGTTCGGACCGATCCCACCTCACCGGCGATGGGTTGAATCGTAGGCTGGCAGCGGCCAACGCGCCACCTGCGAAATTCTCGATGCACGAGACCACATCATGAGAAAACCCAATCGGAAATTCCGCCCCGCAACCAGCTTGCGCGAGGCGGTCGAACGCTGCACTGCGATAGCCGACGCTCATCGCCGGCCGGCCAAAGTCATGGCTGATTTGATGGGCGTCGAAGTCAAGACTTATTACCGTTGGCTTGCCGACCTGTCGATGCCACTGAATCGGGTAATGCAGTTCGAGGAGTTCTGCGGTGCGCGTTACGTGAGCGAGTACCTATGCGTTACAGACGGTCGCCGCGTTGTGATCGACATTCCTACAGGCCGTCGTCCGAAGGTCTCCGACATCTCGGGCCTTCAAACAGCTTTTGCTGAAGCAGCTGCGGTGCTTTGCCGGTACTACACGGCCGGCGTCGAGCAGTCACAAGCCATCGAAGCCCTCTCCACCGCGATCTCCCAAGCTGCTTATCACCGTGCGAACGTCGTGAAAGACCGCGCGCCCGAGCTGCAATTTGATACGGAGGTCGGCGAATGACCACGCCGATCGTGAAGACGCATTACGCAGCGGCCGAACTGGCGGCAATGGGACTGCGTTCGCTGCCGGGAACAATGCAGGGAATCAATCAGCGCGCCCGTTCTGAGCAGTGGAGCGCGCGGCGGCGCATCGGTCGCGGCGGTGGTCGCGAATTCGCGTTTAACAGCTTGCCGACCGCTGCCCAGGATGAGATCCGCAACCGTGCTGCCAACGTAATCATCGGCAAGACGGATTCGAAGCTCGACAAGGAAGCAAAACCTGCACCGACGCAGCTCGACTTGGTCGTTACAGACGAGCAGCGCCTGAGAGAAGACGCGAGGCGCGGGATTCTGACGACTCTAGATCGCCTGATGCTGCAATGTCATGTCTCTCGCGAAACGGCGATGACGACGCTGCTCACGCAAGCGAAGGCCGGCACGCTCGATGACCACCTGATCATGATGTTGCGCGCGGCGCGCGACGAGCGCGGCCGGAAAGGTGACGGGTTCCCGTCGATTCGCACGCTGAAACGCTACCTAGGCCAAGCCAAGGCCGGCACGCTCGCGCCGAAGCTGCCCCGCAAGGAGTTTGAGGCGCCGGTATGGGCCAAGGCGTTTCTCGGCTTCTACCAACTGCCGCAGAAGCCGTCCGTCGAGCTGGCCTATCGCGAATTCGAGCGCGCCTACGCAGGACGCGGAAATGAATGGGCGTTCCCGACGATTCACCAGGTGCGCCGGTTCCTCGGCAAGCTTGGCAGCGTGTCGCGCGAAGTCGGTCGGATGGGGCCGCGTGAGCTGAAGAACATCCGTCCGTTCGTGCGCCGCACGTTCGACCAGTTGCGACCCAATGATGTCTGGTCGGCGGACGGCCATACGTTCGACGCTGAAGTACAGCATCCGCTGCATGGCCGTCCCTTCCGCCCCGAGATCACGTCGATTATCGACATCGCAACGCGCATGTTGGTCGGGTTTTCGATCGGGCTGGCCGAATCGAGCCTCGTGGTGCTGGAAGCGATCAGCCACGCTGCGGTGAATCGAGGCACGCCTGCCGTGTTCTACGTCGACAACGGCTCGGGCTACAGCAATGAACTGCTCAAGCGCGAAGGCACTGGCCTGCAAGGTCTGCTCGGATTCGAGGTTACGCATTCGCTGCCCTACAACAGCCAGGCCAAGGGCGTGATCGAGCGTTCCCACCAGACGATCTGGATTCAAGGGGCGCAGCGACTGCCGAGCTATGTCGGTAAGGAAATGGACCGGGAGTCGCGGCTCGCCAATTTCAAGGTGACGCGCGCTGCCGTGAAGAACGGCGGCGCTATGCCCTTGATCGGTTGGGAACAGTTCGTCCAGTTCTGCATGGAGCTGGTCAACGAGTACAACGCGCGCGCGCATCGTTCGTTGCCGAAGGTCAATGATCCTCTGACGGGCAAGAAGCGCCATATGTCGCCGAACGAGGCATATGAAAAGCATCGTCTCGCGGGATGGGAACCGCACACGCTGACCGAGGCCGAGGCGCGTAGCGTATTCCGCCCGCGCATGGAGCGCAGCGTCGCACGCGGCGAAATCAACCTGCTTAACAACCGGTATTTCAGCGCGGCACTCGAAGAGTTCCACGGCGACCGCGTGCAAGTCGCATTTGACATTCACGACGCATCCCGCGTGTGGGTCTATGACCTGGACGGCCGGTTTATCTGCGATGCCGAGTTTGGCGCGAACGAGCGGCACTACATGCCGATGTCGTTTGTCGAGCAGGCGCGCGAGAAGCGGGCCGACGCGCGGGCCAAGCGCCTCGAAACCAAGTTTGATGAGGTCGAGGCCGAGCGCCGAGGCGCACCCGCACTGACGGTCGAAACGCCCAACGTCATCACGATTCCGGGCTTCGGCGAGTTCTCCCGCGATGCAATCGAGCGCCGATTCGACATAGCCGATGTCCAGGACGTGCAGTGCTTCGAGCGTGTCGCCGAAGCGCCGAGCGAAGTGGTCAACGCGTCTTCGGTCGAAATGCCAACACGTTGGACACCGCCGGAAACGCCGGAAGGCCGATTCGCATTGTGGACGCAGATTGACCAGACGATCGCGGCCGGCCAGAACGCCAGCACGCCGGAAGAAGCCGAGTTCTATGGCACCTACGCACTGACCAAAGAAATTGCGGCCATGAAACGCCGCGAGCAAGACGCTGGCGGATTCCCGCTTGCGAGTTCGATGTAACACCCATAAGGATCAACAATGACGCAGCCGCAAACCACGATCAAACCCATCAACGGGGGCATCGCGCAGACCGCTAACCTCGCCGTGTGCGATATCGCGATCACGCGCGCCATCGAGCGCAGCAAGAATCTGCCCGGCCTGGTCGGTTTCTACGGCCCCTCGGGCTACGGCAAGAGCATCGCCGCAAACTACGTCGCGAACCGCCGTCGTGCCTATTACGTCCAGGCAAAGTCGGTCTGGACCAAGAAGCACTTTCTGCAATCGATCCTGTTTGAGATGGGGATCAAACCGGCCGGCACGATCGCCGAATTGGCCGACCAGGTGTCGGAGGAACTGGCCGCGTCCGAGCGCCCGCTGATCATCGATGAATTCGACCACATCATCGATCGCAACGCCGTCGAGCTGGTGCGCGATCTGTACGAATCCAGCCATTCCCCGATCCTGCTGATCGGCGAAGAGGCCATGCCTGCAAAGCTGAAAAAGTGGGAACGCATGCACGGCCGCGTCCTCGCGTGGGTGCAGGCGCAGGCCGTGACGATGGAAGACGCGCGCAAGCTCGTGCAGCAATATAGCCCGAACGTCGAAATCGCTGACGATCTGCTGCATAGGCTGGTCGAGCTGTCGCATGGTTCGGTACGCCGCGTGTGTGTGAACCTCGAAAAGATTCAGGAGGAAACGCTCGCTGCCGGCCGTCGATCCGTCGACCTCGGAGCGTGGGGTGGGCGCGATCTGTACACCGGCGAAGCACCGAAGGCCCGTCGTGTCTGAGGCCGCCATGCTGAACACTCACAACCAACTTCAACGGGACCGCGACATCGTCGCGTCGACCCATACCAATCTTGCGTGCATCTCAGCTTGCGCCGTCGTCGCGCTGATCGTGGGCCTGTGCGTGATCGATAGCGCCGACTACATCATCACGTATGTCGCGGCGGTGATGGCCGTCTCGCTGGCCGTCTTCATTGCTCTCATCGTGGCAGGAGGTCGACATGCCGCGTAAGCCAGTATCAGAACTGAAAGGCGGCCGAGGCTCGCGCCAGATCGTTTGGGAGTTCATCCGCGCGCACGCCGATAGCTTCACCGTGTTCGACATTGAGAAGGCGACGCGACTGGATCTCGCCACGATCCGAACCTACGTCCAATGGCTTGGTCGCGGCGGCTTCGTTGCAGTGACGAACGACACGCGAACGTCACGCCAGCGAAAGCAATACCGGCTCGTTCGCAACGTCGGTATCGAGGCGCCGCGCATCGACAAAGCGGGAAAGCTGCTGGCGCCCACCGGCCAGGAGAACATGTGGCGCACGATGCGGATCGCCAAGACCTTTACTGCTGAAGAACTGGCAGCGCGATCGACTACCGATCAAACATCCGTCTCCGTCGCGAGTGCAAGAAACTACATCACTGACCTGGCTCGCGCGGACTACCTACTGGTGGTCGATCCAGGGCACCCCTACCGCCTCGGCGTGGGCGCCAAGCAGGCGCGATATCGCCTCGCTACTTCGAAGTACACCGGGCCGCGCCCGCCGATGATTCAGCGAACGAAGTCGCTGTATGACCCGAACCTCGGGAAGATCGTATGGCAAGAGGAACCGGATCATGACGCAGCTTAACTGGCTCGACATGCTGCGGACTGCGGTAGCCGCATCCACGCGAGCCGATGTCGCAAAGCGGCTTGGTTATTCACGAACCGCTGTATCACAAGCCTTGTCCGGCACCTATGCCGGAAAGACCGACCGTATCGCCACGCGAGTGCTGGAAGTATTCGGCCAGGTGCAATGCACGCATACCGGGCAGCTGATCGAGCTGACGGTATGCGTGTCTTACACCACGCGTCGCGCCCCGATCAACAACCCGCTTGAACTAAGTCACTGGCGCACGTGCCGGAATTGCCCGCTGCGCCCCGATAGCAAAGGAGATCAACAATGAATCAGCAGCACATTCCGGCAATCGCCGCGCGTCCGATCGTCAGTGGAAACCAGGAAATGCAGCTGACGGCCCTGCGTATTGCCACGACGATCGAGACGCTGACCAACCGAGGTTTTACGGTCATGAGCATCGAGCACACGGGCGGTTCCGCACCGACGATCCAGATTCAGAGCTGCCCTGCTTGCGCCTCGATGATCGATCGTGGAGAAGCGGTCTACTACTGCGTCCAGGGTGACGGAGCAACCCGAGCGAGAAAGGGGCAATTCAAGATCGACTCCGTGCGCGTGATCTGGTTCGAGCGCGGCCACTGAAAGAGAGATCCCCGCCGGACGTACACATAACCGCTATGGAGTTAGTTGTACTAACGAGAATTCATAAATCATGACCACCACCAAGAAGATTTTGCAGGCAATCATCGACTACCCCGGTTCAACCGCTGCCGAACTGCTGGCGCTGCTCGGGGACAAGGTATCGCTCGTGCCGAGCGACATCCAACCCCGCATCCACACCTACATCGCCGATGGCCGAGTCATCATCGAAAAGCGAGACACCGACGGCGCGAAACAAGTCAACACGTATCGCGCGAGCAAAGAGCTGGTCGCCGCGTTCGATGGTCAGGAGCAGCTTGTGACAAATGCGCCGCGAAAAACGGCCGGCCGACCGGCATACGATCCGGCGATTGCGTTCGAGGTTGGTTTCTCGTCGGGCGGTCGCATCACGATCTCGAAGGGCGGGAAGAAGATCGACTTGTCGCGCGAAGAGACGGCGGCGCTGCTGGAATTTCTCGACTGCATCAACATCGAGAAGATCACCGGGGCGTCGGCATGACCTACGACGAACTGATGATTGTCGACCCCGCCGGCCTGGATCGCCACGAGCTGAGCGCGGCACTTCGCAATGCCAACGCGAAGCTGGTCGAAATGTGCGCCGCCATCCAGAAGTATCGCAAGGCGCTGGACCATCGCGAACAGGTGGGCCGCGATTTGACGGCCTTCGTTGAGGGCGTACTCAAAGCGTGCCTGCGCAACGATACGGCCGAAGTTTCTCGTCTCGCCAACCAGTATTTCTCCGAGCGTCCGCGTTACCGTGAGCGCTTGGAGGAAGACATCGAGCATGCGGCACGCCAGGGGAAGAACTGATGCCGATGCCGCTCGTTTCCTGCCCCGCCTGTCGGGCTCAGATGAGCCTCGACGTGATACTCGCCGAGGACGCCCCGCGTGATGCGCTGAATGCGATCGTGGCGGCGCATCCGGCCGGCGAGACGTTTGTGAAGCCGCTGCTGCGCTACGTCGGCCTATTCGCGCCGGCAAAGAGCCAGATGTCGCACTCCCGCATCGCGGCGCTCGTCAACGAAATCGCGCCGATGATCCGCACCGCGCAGATTGAACGGTCCGGCCGCGTGTGGCCGGCGCCGCTCGATTACTGGATGCGCGGCTTCGAGCAGATGCTCGCGCTGCGCGACCTTGGACGCCTCAATCTCCCGCTCAAGTCGCACGGCTACTTGCTCGAAGTGATCGCCGGCTTCACCGAAAAAGCAGAAGCCCGGCGAGAGACTCACACGGAACACCAGCGGCAAGGGCATGCCGGGCTCGGCACGCCCGCAGCGCGAGCGTCGCCGCCGCCGCTCGCCTTGCCTATCAGCACACCGGCAGCACCGGCTGAAGTTCCGCGCGAGATCACGCCATCGATAGCAGACAGCCTCGCGACCATCCGAACGATCACGAAACAACGAACCTATTTCGCAAAGGCAGGAAATTCCGATGAATAACCACCAAAACATTCCGGCCGGCTACGTCCAAGATGCGCGCGGGCGCCTCGTCCCGAAGTCGATGGTGTCTCCGATCGACCAGCTTCGCGACCAGACGATTAACGGCATCGTCGAAGAAGCGAAGGCATTGCAACAACGCATGGCGTCGTTCAAGGGCCGCGCGTTCGCCGACATCGAGGCATTCGTCGCGGCCAGCCACGAGCAATACGACGTCAAAGTCGGCGGCGCAAAAGGCAACGTCACGCTGATCACGTTCGACGGCCGATACAAGATCGTTCGGCAGATCGCGGAGCACACCAGATTCGACGAACGTCTCCAGGCCGCAAAGGAGCTGATCGATGAGTGCCTGCGCGAGTGGACGGAAGGCAGTAACGACAAGGTCAAGGTATTGATCAACGAAGCGTTTCAGGTCGACAAGGAAGGCAACGTCAACACCGGTCGTGTGCTCGGCCTGCGCCGGCTCCCGATCGACGACACGAAGTGGTTGAAGGCGATGCGCGCTATCGCGGACAGCATCCGCCCCACCGGCACGAAGCCCTACGTCCGTATCTACGAGCGCGACGACGAGACGGGGAACTACAACGCAATCAGCCTCGATATCGCGGCGATCTGAGGTAGCCATGGCAACTCGCAAAACAGCACCGAAGCGGGCGAGCAAGTTCGCGTATGTCGAGGTCGGCTACATGAGCCTCGTGATCGAAGCGGACAAGGCCATCCAGGTGGTGAAGCTGCTCGGAGACGCCGTGGCATGCGATCGGCAGTATGACGCCAGATCGTACCTATACCACGTCACCGAGCCGCTACAGGTGAGCATGACGATCCTGCGCCCGGACCAAATCCGCTTTCCGACCGATGAGCCATCTCGGCCGGCACTCGAACACAAGCCCACCACCGATTTCTTTGAATAGCGAGGTGACGTATGGACAAGAAAACCGCAATTGAGAAGATCCGAAAGTGCCTCGCGCTCGCCAACTCGGCAGAGCCGCACGAAGCTGCCGCCGCGCTGCGCCAGGCGCAGAAGCTCATGAAGCAATTCGGCGTCGAGCATCCCGAGCTGTTGGCGGCCGGAGTATGCGATGCATGGTCGCGCAGTAGAGCGTTGCATCGCCCGATCCGGTACGAAGCCGCGCTGGCGCGCGTCGTTGCCGATGCCTACGGCTGCGACATGCTGTTCGGCCGAGAGCTGAACGAAGCGAAGACAGACATCGTCGGTGCCTACACGTTCATCGGCATCGGGCCGTCCCCGGAGATCGCCAAATACTCATTCGACGTGTTGGCCCGCAAGCTGCGTGCCGCACGTCGCGTCTACATCGGTGCAAAGCTGAGGCGCTGCACGCCGAGGAACAAGGTTGCACGAGCAGACGAGTATTGCGACGGATGGGTGATGGCGGTTCGGGACAACATGATGACGGGCACCATGCCGGCCGAACACGTCGCAATGATTTCGTCTTACATCCGCGCCAACTTCGGTACCACGTCGACGTTCGAACCGCGGACGCGGGCCGTGTCGCGTCGCCGCGCGATCGACGATAGCCACAACGGCTACGACGAAGGGCGGCACGCGGTGGTTCATCGTGGCGTCGGCAAAGAGCAACAACGGAGGTTGTCGAATGTCTGATACCTGGATCATCGTGCTCGGCGTGCTGTTCCTGGCCGGTCTGTGTCGCCGTGAAATTCGGCGCTGGTGGAGGTCGTGATGCAGATCGCGAAATCGACGCTGGCCAAGATTCACGTCGCGAAGAAGCAGCTGGCGATGAGCGAAGGCGACTATCGGGCGATGCTGCGCAGCGTCGGCGGCGTCGATTCCGCGAAAGACCTGTCGCCGGCCGGCGCGCACCAGGTGCTGAAACACCTTGAGCGATGCGGCTTCACGCCGAAGGCGACGACGGGCCGCCGCCCGGTTGTCGCGATCACGCGCGAGGCACAGCTCGGGAAGATCGAGGCGCAGCTCGCGGCGGCCGGCCGGCCATGGTCGTATGCAGACGCGATGGCCCGGCGGATTTGCAAGGTAGACGCGGTTCAGTTCTGCGATGGCGACATGCTGTCGAAGCTGATCGCCGCACTGTCGATTGACGCGAAGCGGAGGTCATAGAGATGGACCTTATCGAGGTGCAGCACATGCTGCCGAAGTCGATTCGAACGATCATGGCGCTGATCGGGCCGGACGCAACCAGGAAGCTGATCGAGACGATGGCCGGCGTCTCCGTCCTGGTTCCCAAGGGGCGCAACGCGTTTGGACGGGCGAAGTTCGAAGCGATCGCCGAATGCATCGGCCAGGAGGCAGCCGAGAAGCTGAGCAAGTATTTCGGTGGTGAAGTGATCGAAGTCGCGACGTGTCATCACGCACTCGTCGAGCTGCGTCGTCGGCAGCTTCGCGAGGAATTCACCGCCCTATGCCGTGAGTACAGCACGCGCCAAGCGCTCAACATCCTTGCCCGCACGCACGGCATGTCGGGACGGCACATACGGTTGATCGTCAACCTGCCGGACGAGCGACCGGCAGCCGACACACAACTATCCTTGTTATGATGCATCGCCGTTGAAACGAACCCCGCCCCGTGCGGGGTTTTTCGTTTCATGGGGATACGCATCAACGAGCCACGCATCACCGCCAGCGATACCTTGGCACCTGCACGAATAACCATTCGGAGAGGTGTACATGGCACGTATCACGGCAGATCAAGCCGGCGGCAAAAACGTTCTGGCGTTTCTCGACATGACCCGCTTCAGCGAAATCGGGCCGTGGCTGATCGCCAACAGCGATGAAGGCTACAACGTCATCGTCGGATCGCACGGACCGATCACGCGCGGCGGGGAGACGATTCCCGCCCGCCTCAACCTGTTCCACAGCTACGACACGCATCCCAACGCCTACGACGCACAGACGAATTCGACGGCCGCCGGCGGATTCCAGCTGCTCGCGAAGTATTTCGAGCCCTACGCGAAGCAGTTGCACCTGACCGACTTCAGCCCCGTATCACAGGAGCTGATCGCTATCCAGCAGATCAACGAGCGTCATGCAATCAAGCTGATCCAGGCTGGCCAGCTCGCGGCCGCGATCCACGCGTGCGGCACGATCTGGGCATCGTTCCCCGGCTCGCCCTATGGGCAGCGCACCAACACCTTCGAATCGCTTTGCGCCGCGTACAAGGCGGCGGGCGGAACGCTGGCGGTCTGATGCTGCGATTCCTCATTTCTCTGGTGAGTGGCTGGCGCGTGTCGCGCGGCGAGGCGCCACTGCGTGTCGGCTACGCCCACCCTGTCGGCGCGCGGCCAGGCCGAGCCGGCGTGCCTGCGGCGAAGCGCGCCGCGCGCCGTCGCCGCAACCTATCGCGGAGGCACTGATGGCACTACGCGACCTCGTCACCGGCATCGACGGCCGGCTCTCCCATACCAAGCTCTGGCCGAACGTTGCATCGCTCGCGGCAACGGTCGTGTTCGTCTACAAGGGCTTCCGCGATCAGCTGACCGTCGAGGAATGGCTGGTCTACCTCGGTTGCGTCGGCGGCTACTCCGTCTGCATCACGGCGATTGCCGCGCTCGCCTCGATGCGCAACAAGAACAAGGAACTTCAGAATGGAAATGATCAGTAGCTACGCGAAGCTGATTGCCGGCGTCGTGGTGATGCTGTTGATTGCCGCAGCCGGGGCATTCGGCTATCACGCCGGGTTTTCGGCTGCTCAGACGGCCGGCCAGCTCGCGCTCTCGGACTACAAAAACCAACAGATCTCCGGTGCCGCAGAGGCAGCGAGTGCGGCGTTCGGCAAGTACGCCAGCCAGGTCGGCCATGCCAACCAGGTCGAATCGAAAGTGCTGACGATCCAGGACAAGCACGCCCAACAGGCGACCATCAACAAGGGGAAGATCGATGCCGTTGCACAACCGCACCGGAGCATTCCGGAAACTCAAGCTGACCACGTTGTCTACCAGTGTGTGTTCTCTCGCGATTTTGTCCGGCTGTGGAACGACGCCGCCGGCATCGGTGCCGGTCATCGAGCCCTGCAAGGTCGCGCCGATGCCGGCGGCGCTGACGAAGCCGCCGACGCCGATGGTGCCGCTGACAGCGGGGTATCACAAGCCGACATCCTCGACTGGTTCATCGACTACGCCGCCCGCTCCCGCAACGTCGAATCCCAGCTCCGGGGGCTGATCCACGCGCTTCCGACGGAGCAGTGACGGCATGGATGATTTTGATAAGGCCACCGCCGTCGAGGAGATGCTACGCGAGATCGCGATCAACGCTGCGACGCAACGCCCCGGCACCGATCGCGAGTCGGCCGAGTTCTGCCTGGACGACGCGTGCGGCGAGCCGATTCCCGAAGCGCGCCGTCTTGCGGTGCCGGGCTGCCAGTTCTGCATCGAGTGTCAAACCCGGCGCGAAACCACGCGGAGGACCGCATGCAAGTAACGCTCGATCCCGCCGCGCTCGTGATGGGCTTCGTGACCATTCTGCTGGTCCTACTGCAAGGGTTGATTTTGCAGTGGGTTCGATCGGTGCAATCGAAGCAGAAAGATTCCGAGGACCGAGACGCAGCATTCCGCGACGAGCTGGCTTCACTTCGTGTGTCGATGGCCAGGGATTTTGTTTCTCGTACCGAGCAGCGCGACCTTCGAGATGAGTTCCGGGACGTTCTCAAGAGCGTCAATCAGAACCTGATCGACATCAACAACAAGCTGGACCGTAAAATGGACAAGCAATGAGTGATATCACGCAGGAAGATAGCCCGGAGCTGGTGCTGCTGAAGAAGATCGACGTCAACGTGTCCGATCTCCAGGGGCGCATGGACCAAGTCGAAAAGCGCGCAATCAAGTACGGCGCCGGTGCCGGTGCAATCGCGGGCGGCATCGTCGCAATGGGCGTGACGTTCGCGCGCGCGAAGCTGGGTCTGTAACGCGAATGGCGCACCCGAAAGAAACCCGCGACAAGGTGCGTCGTGCATTCGTGCTCGACCGCCTCTCGCTCGAAGTCGCCGCGCTGAAGTGCGGCGTCACCTATTCCACCGCCCGGCGCTGGAAAGATGCGGCGCGCGAGGCCGGCGACGACTGGACCAAGGCCCAGGCGGCGCAGATGCTCGCGGGCGGTGGCATCGAAGGCGCCGCACGTCAGATGCTGGCCGGCATGCTCACGCAGTACCAAGCGACCATGGACGCTCTCGACACTGACGCGGTGATGGGGCCGGCCGACAAGGTCGCGATGCTCGCCAGCCTGGCAGATGCCTACAACAAAACCATCAACGCGTCGAAGCGAGTGCTGCCCGAGACGAACGAACTGGCGGTCGCTATGGGCGTGGTGCAGCGTTTGGCCACGTTCATCAAGGACCGATACCCCGAACACGTTGCAGCGTTCGCGGATGTCCTCGGCCCGTTCGGCGACGAGCTGGCCACTACCTACGGTTGAGGTGACGAGGTGCTGATTAAACTGACCAGCAACATCGCCGTGAATCCCGTTCACGTCGTGAGCGCCCGTATCGAGCATCACGAAAGAGATACACGTCTGGTGGTTGAGGTAGTCACCGGGAGCTTGATCCGCGTGACGCACAACCTGCATGAGCGCGTCGACGTCTACGGGCTCCATCAAGCGCTGCTCGCCGCGAAGGTGGACTGACATGGTTCAGAAGTTCACCGAGAAAGATTTCTTTGCCGAGATCGCCGAGCTACAGGCGGCGCTGCGCAAGGACATCGAGGCCCATGCAACGGGCCTCGATGCCTCTCCCGCCGCACGCGCCGAGCGACGCCGTCGCGTCCTGCTCGATGGCGATTACGAATTCTTCGCGTACACCTACTTTCCGCACCACATTCGCGGTACGCCGTCGCTGTTCCAGGCCCACTTTTGCGGACGCTTCCCGCAGCTGCTGCGCCAGGCCGGCGGTTCGCGCGAGTGGTGGGTGGCGCCGCGTGGCGAAGCGAAGTCGTCTCTCGGCACCAAGATCGGCCCCACCTACATCATCGTCCAGGGCCTGCTGCAACGCGAAGAAGTGCGCAAGGAAATCGGTTGGTCAGGTGAGCCGCCGCCGTTCCTCGACTATCTGCTGCTGCTCGGTGCGGAGACGTCGCTGCCGACCAAGCTGCTCGAAGTCGTCAAGACCGAGCTGACCGCCAATGCGGCGCTCGCCCTCGACTTCCCCGAGGTATGCGGGAAATCGTCGAAGTGGAAGGTGGGCGAGTTCATCACGAAGAATGGCATCAAGGTGGAACCGTTCGGCGCGGAGCAGGCCATTCGCGGTACGTTCCACGGCGCGAGCCGGCCCAAGGTCTTGTTCGGCGATGACCTGATCACTGATGCCGAAGCCAAGAGCCCGACGGAGCGTCAGAACAGATGGACATGGGTCGAGAAGGCAATCGACTACCTCGGCCCGCCGGATGGTTCGGTCAAGTTCATCGGTGTCGGCACGGTGCTCAACAAGGATGACCCGATCTCGCGCGCCAAGCGCACCATCGGCCATATCGTCCACCACTTCCGCGCGATTGCGCAATTGCCGAAGAACATGGATCTGTGGCAGCAGTGCGAGGAACTGATGCTGAATGCGGACAAGCCGAAGATCGAGGCGGCATCCGCGCGCGGCGAGGTGATCCCGGACGCAGAGCTGCCGTCGTACCAGTTCTACCAGGCCAACCGCGACGCGATGGAGGAAGGCGCCATCACGTCTTGGCCGTCCGTGCGCACGCTGTTCTGGTTGATGCGCCAGCGCGCCAAGGCACCGCGCGCGTTCGCGACCGAGATGCAGGGTGACCCGCGTACCGAGGAAGACAAGGTATTCGGTCACATCACGTTTTGGGTGCAGCGTCTGTCGAGCTGGCTGATGTTCGGCGCGTGCGATCCGTCGATGGGGCGCGGCGAGAAGTCCGACCCATCCGCGATCCTGGTCGGCGGCCTGGACGTGCCGAGCCGAAAGCTTCATGTGGTCCACGCCGAGATCAAGCGACGCGTGCCGTCGAAGCTGGAATCCGATCTGATCGCAACGCAGCGCGAGTTCCGCTGCCTGGCATTCGGGTTCGAGAACAACAACGCTTATGAGTGGGCTCGGCAGGATCTGATCAAGGCGTCGCTGCGTGCCGAGGTGCCGCTGCCACTGGTCGGCGTGACGGCGACCGTCGCGCCCGAGCTGCGTATCGATTCGCTCGAACCGTTCATCACGGATCGGGTGGCGCCGTCCATTCTCCTGCATGCCGCATTGACGGCGCTGCTTGCCGAGCTGGACGAATGGCCCGAGCCGCAGACCGGCCACCACTTTGACGGGCTGACTGCGCTGCACATCCTTTGGATGATCGCCCACTCTCGCGCGCATTTCGCCACTGGCGGTTACGTCGAGGTGCCGAAGCACGGCGGTACGTCCCGCGACGGCGGATATGGCCATTTCGGCCGAGGGGCATGGTAGAGGGATACATGGGAAAAATCGTAGACGTCAACGGCAATCCGATCGACAGCAAGGTGCTGGCCGAATCGCAAACGTCGCAGCTCGGCTGGTTGACGCGAAGCTTCGACATGCATCCGTCGCGCGGCCTGACGCCCGCACGGATTGCGAAGATTCTGGACGCAGGCGAGCGCGGGCAATTGATCGAGCAGTCGTACCTATTCTCGGACATGGAGGAGAAAGACGGCCATATCTTCGCGGAGATGAGCAAGCGCAAGCGCGTGGTGCTGACGCTCGACTATGGCGTCGAGCCACCGCGCAACGCGACGGCGGCCGAGAAAGCGCTGACCGACGAGGTGCGCGAATGGATCGATGATCTGCCGTGCTTCGAAGACATGCTGCTCGACTGCCTGGATGCCATCGGACATGGCTTCTCTGCCCTGGAGATTGCCTGGCAGCAACTCGGCAAGGTCTGGTTCCCCCAGGCGTTCAATCATCGCCCGCAAAGCTGGTTCATGAACCCGTTGGAGGACCGCAACGCTATCCGGTTGCGCGGCACCGAGGTCAACGGCGCGCCGCTGTGGCCAGCCGGCTGGGTGCTGCACAAGCATAAGGCGAAGTCGGGCTATATCGCGCGCGGCGGCCTGCATCGCGTTCTGGTCTGGCCGTACCTCTTCAAGAACTACAGTGTGCGCGACCTGGCGGAGTTCCTGGAAATCTACGGTCTGCCGCTGCGCGTAGGCAAGTACCCGGCCGGCGCGACTGACGACGAGAAAGCGGCGCTGCTCGCGGCCGTGATGGGGATCGGGCACAACGCGGCCGGCATCATCCCCGAGTCGATGATGATCGACTTTCAGCAGGCGACCCAGGGCACGCATGTACCGCATATGTCGATGACGGAATGGTGCGAACGCACGCAATCGAAGATCATCCTGGGCGGCACGTTGACCAGCCAGGCCGATGGCAAGTCGTCGACTCACGCACTCGGCAACGTGCATAACGAGGTGCGGCACGATCTCATGACGGCCGACGCGCGACAGCTGGCCGGCACGATCACCCGCGACATCATCTACGTGATGGTGACGCTGAACAAAGGGCCGATCGACCCGCTGCGCTGCCCCCGCTTCGTGTTCGAGACGCGCGAGGCGGAAGACCTGGAGATGTACGCCAATGCGCTGCCCAAACTGGTCGGCATGGGGTTGAAGATCAAGCGCACCTGGGCGCATGAGAAGCTGTCGATCCCGGAGCCCGAGGATGGCGACGAGCTGCTGTCGATCGCTCAGCCGGATATGGTGGTACCGCCGGAGATGCGGCCGAAGCAAGCCCCGGTGGTGCCAATCGGTGCCAAAACCGCCGCGAATTCCAGTATCCGTTACGTGGCCGTGATGACGAACGAGCGCGGCGAGGTCATCTATCCCGACCAGCACCAGCTGGACCAAACGGTGGCAGCACTCGCGGCTGGACCGATCGACGCGGCGACGCAGAAGATGCTGGCGCCGGTGATCCAGGCAATCAAGGACGGCCAGACGCCCGACGATGCATTCGAGCAGCTGCTCGCGGCGATGCCCGACATGGATGAGAGCGAGATTGCCGAGCTGCTGTCGCGCGCCATATTCGTGGCCGACGTCTGGGGGCGCCTGAATGGCGGTTGATCTCGGGTTCGCGATGGGCCTGGAGCCGGCCAAGGCGATCGAATACTTCGAATCGAAGGGCTACAAGGTCGGCTTCCGGTGGCAGGACGTCGCGGCCGAGGCGCACGCCAAGGCGTTCACGGTAGCCGGCGTGATGAAGGTCGACGTGCTCCAGGACATCCGCCAGGCGCTCTCCACCTCGCTCAAGAAAGGCACGACGTTCGAGGATTTCAAGAAACAGCTCTCGCCGGTGCTGGAGCGTAAGGGCTGGCTCGGCAAGGGCATGATCGTCGATCCGGAAACCGGGGAGATCGAGGGTAAGCGGCTGACGCCGCGCCGGCTGGAAACGATCTTTCAGACCAACATGCAATCGGCGTACATGGCCGGTCGGTATGCGTCGCAGCTGGAACAGGTCGACACGCATCCCTATTGGGAGTACGTGGCGGTCCTGGACAGCCGGACGCGGCCGGCCCATCGAGCGCTGGCCGGCTCGATCTACCGGTATGACGATCCATTCTGGCAGACGTTCTACCCGCCGAACGGCTATCGCTGCCGTTGCCGCGTGCGCACGCGCACCCGTGCGTGGGTGGAAGACAAACACGGCCCGGTCCACGACAGCAGCGGGCGCCTGATTGAAGTCGAGGTGGTTGACCGTTCGGGCGCGAAGCGGCCGGCGCTCGCCTACAAAGACCCGGTGACGGGTCAAAAGCTGCTCCCCGATCCGGGCTTCAGCTCCAATCCAGGCGCGCAGTGGATGAAGCCGTTCACCCCCCCGCCCGCAGACACGTTGCCGCAGACGTTGCCTCACGGCGCCGAACTGCCACCGCTCCCCCGATCGCACCAGGTCGCGCCAGGTGCGATCCTGGCGGCCGGCGAGTCGCCGCAGTTCTATGCGGACGCGTTCATGCGGAAATTCGGGGCGTCGGTCGGCAAGCCGGCGACATACACCGACGTGGCGGGCGAGCGGCTACAGATCAACGAATGGCTATTCCAGGACGGCGCCGGGCACTGGAAGGCTGACAAGTTCGCCCGAGGCCCGTACATGGCGCTCCTGGCCGATGCCGTCGTCGATCCCGATGAAATCTGGCTCGCTTGGCAGCAGCTCGACGGCGTCTGGTCACTGCGCCGCCGCTACATTCGCGCGCTCGAGACGTCGGACGGCGATTGGGGGCTGGCAATCTTCGAGCAGGGACAGGACGGCTGGACGGGCGTGACGGCGTTCCCCGCGAAGGTCGGCAAGTCTGAGGAAGCGCGCCGCGCCTACATCGACAAGCAGCGCGGGACGTTCCTGCGCTACCGCCGGCCGCAGAAATGAGAATGGCCGCGCTCGCTCGCGGCCATTCGTCACGCGGTCCTTCGTCGATCCGGCAGCGAGTCCGGGATATACGACCACGATCAGTAAGGAGTTTAGCAGATGCAGATGCGTGACTTGGCGATCGATACCAGCCAATTTGACTCCGTCATGGGGCGAATTCTCGGCCTGATGCGCGACGCCACGCCCTTGATGGGGCTGGTATCGGAAGAGATGTGGGGGGCGGTTGAGGAGAATTTCGAGCAGCAAGGTCGACCGAAATGGTTGGGGCTCAGTCCCAAGACGTGGAAGCGTCGACGCGAGGCGGCCGGGACCGGTAAGATTCTTCAGCGTAGCGGCCGGCTCCTGAGCAGCATGTCGAAGTCGCACGATGCGACATCGGCTCGGGTCGGCACCAACGTCGTGTATGCCGCTATCCACCAGTTCGGCGGGATGATCGAGCGGCACCCGATGTCCGGCTACGTGCGGCTTCGCAAGGGCCGGGACGGCATGCTGCTGCGCCAGGCCAATCACCCGCGCCTGGCGGTGTTCGCCAAGAACAGCCATAAGCGGGCCAAGACCGTGAAGTGGACGCGCTCGACCGGCTGGACGATCAAGATTCCCGCCCGGCCGTTTCTGTTGCTGACCGAGGCGGATAGCGTCAAGATCGAGACCGAGGTCACCGCGTTCCTTCGCCGCCTGATCGACGAGTGATCTGGCGGGTTTTGCGGGCTTGCCGCGCACCCGGACAGGGCGACATAGCCACTATGGGGGTAGAAGCCCGTTAAACCCCCGTTAAAATCATTCCTATCGGGTATCCGACCCGACCCATCCCCTCCCGATCGCCCGAATCCCCCTTTCATGGGGATGCGTATCAGCGCGATCCGAATCACGCCGGCCGCCACCATGGCGGCATGAAACGTACTTTCCTCGCCTCCCTCTCGCTTGAAGTCCAGCCTGGTGCGTCGTCGTTCCAGCTGCTGCCGGCTGGCGACTTCCGCGCGAACGACGGCCGTCCGGCCGAGTGCGCCGCGTGGCGCGTGACGCCCGAGGGCGCCCAGCGGCTCGTTGCCGCCATGGCCGCCCGTAAGACGCCGATGGTTCTCGACTATGAGCACCAGTCGTTGACGGCCGCCACGAGTGGCACGCCCGCGCCGGCTGCTGCCTGGGTCAAGGCAGTCGAGTGGCGCGAGGGCCAGGGGCTGTTCGCGACGGACGTCGAATGGACGCAGCGTGCGGCCGAGTTCGTCCAGGCGCGCGAATACCGGTTCATTTCGCCGGTGTTCGCCTACGACCAGGACGGCAACGTCCTGCAACTGCTCAACGCCGCGCTGACCAACAGTCCGGCGATCGACGGCATGGACGAAGTCACGATTGCCGCCGCCTCCCGCCTGATCTCCCCCGAGTTTGTCCATTCCGGGTCGCCCGACCCGGCCCATTCCCTGAAGGAGCAATCCATGAAAGAGCTGCTGGCCGCGCTGCGGCAGGTGCTCGCGTTGCCGGAAACGGCGACCGAGGCCGACGCACTCGCGAAGCTCAACGCACTGTCGACCGCCATCGGTGCGACGGCTGCCGCGAGCGTCGATGTCACCGAGGTGGTGAAAACCCAGGGCGCCAAGATCGCCGCGCTGACGTCGGCCGCGCCCGATCCGGCCAAGTATGTGCCGATCGAGACGATGACGGCACTGCGCGACCAGGTCGCCGAGCTGACCAACCAGGCGCAGCAAGGCAGCGTCGACGGCCTGGTCACGGCCGCGCTGTCGGACGGCCGGCTGCTGCCCGCGCAAGAAGGCTGGGCGCGCGAGCTGGGCAAGTCGAACGTCGGCGCGCTGAAACAGTACCTCGACACCGCCAAGCCGATCGCGGCGCTGCGCAGCCAACAAACGCACGAGCACCGCCCGACCGATCACGTCAACCGGGCCGCCTTGACCGAGGGCGAGATCGCCGTCTGCCGCCAGCTCGGCCTGACGCACGAGGCGTACCTCAAAACCAAGGGGACCGCGCAATGACCGCCGCCACTCAGGACCGCAACACACCGATGAAGGATGCGGACGTCCTGGTCGTCGGGCTGAAGGCAGGCGCGCTGATCCGTGCCGGCGTGATCGTCGTCGTCGACGCCACCGGCTTCGCAGTCGAGGGTGCCACTGCCACCGGCCTGACCTACCTCGGCCGCGCCGACCGGTACGTCGACAACACGGGGGGCGCCAACGGCGCCAAGACGGTCGAGATCCGTCGTCACAAGGCGTTCAAGTGGGAAAACCTGGGCACGGATGCGGTCACGCAAGCGCAGCTCGGGAAGACCTGCTACATCGCCGACAACCAGACGGTGGCCGCGACGGACGGCACCGGCACCCGCTCGGCCGCCGGCATCGTGCTCGGCGTCGACGCGGATGGCGTCTGGGTTCAATAAGGGAGCCACCATGCTGGTCAACGCACAATCGATCAACCAGGTTTTTACCGGCCTTCAGGCCATCTACAACAACGCTTTCCAGGGCGCACCGTCCACCTGGCAGAAGATCGCCATGAAGGTGCCGTCGACCGGCGCGCAAGAGCTGTACGCCTGGCTCGATCGCTTCCCGCAGATGCGCAAGTGGGTCGGTGACAAGGTCGTCAAGGCGCTGAAGGCGCACGGCTATACGGTCGTCAACGACGACTTCGAGGCTACCGTCGAGGTCGATCGCAACGACATCGAGGACGATCGCCTCGGCATTTACTCGCCGCAGGCGGAGAACGCGGGCTACTCGGCAGCGCAACTGCCCGACGAGATCATCTACGGCCTGGTCAACCAGGCATTCAGCCAGGTTTGCTACGACGGCCAGTATTTCTTCGATACCGATCACCCGGTCGGGAAGGGTGTCGTGTCGAACCGCTTCGATCTGCCGCTGACGATCGACAGCCAGGCTGCCGCACGGAAAACCTACGGCATCGTGCGGACCGCGCTGCGAAAGGTCACCGACGACGAAGGCCGGCCGCTCAACATCGTTCCCACGGTCCTGCTGGTGCCGCCGGCACTCGAAGACACGGCCAACGCGCTGATGACCAACGATCGCCTCGACGATGGCAAGGCGAACCCCTACAAGGGCACGGCGCAGGTGGTATGCGATGCCCGCCTGACGTCGGATACCTCCTGGTTCTTGCTCGATACCACAAAGCCGATCAAGCCCTTCGTCTACCAGGAGCGCAAGGCGCCGGTGTTCGTGCAGCAGGTCGAACCGGAAGCGGACGACGTCTTCATGCGCAAGAAGTTCAAGTTCGGTGCCGAGGCGCGTGCGGCCGGTGGTTTCGGCTTCTGGCAGCTCGCGGCCGGCTCGACCGGCACCGGCGCGATCCCGCAGTAATACGCCGCTGCGAGGAAACAGCCGCGCGACGCCGATAAGCGCGGAGGCAGACAGTCCGGGAACTGCGGCGAATGGTGGGTTCCCGTTGGATGGCATCTATATCTATAGGTCAAGTCATGGAAAAGAAGAAGCACCCGGCCATCGCTGTCGCGTCGAAGGCGGATAGCTTTCGTCGAGCTGGCCATGCGTTTAGCCGCACGCCGAAAACCATCGCGCTGGCGGCGCTTCACCCGGACGCACATCGTGCGATCACCGAGGACCAATCTCTGGTCGTCGTGGCGAGCACGATCGAACTGACCGACGCGCAAGCGGCCGAGCTGGAGCATCACGACGCCGACCATGTGATCGAGGCGCTGAAGCATGTCGATACGATCCAGCTCCAGGTGAGTGAGGACGACGCGAAGCGCGCGCTGGCACTGGCGGACATCGAGCGCGATCTCCAGGAGCGTGAAACGGCCCTGGCCAACCGCGAACAGCAGCTGAAGCTGGCAGAGGCCGAGCTGGAATCCAACGTCAGCAAGCACGCCGAGAACCTGGCCGCGCTCGATCGACGCGCGGCCGAGCTGGACGACCGTGCTGCGCAGCTGGCCGAGCGTGAGGCAAAGCTGGCCGAGGGCGAGAAGTCGGCCGGCACCGGCCGCAACGCGACCAAGCAGAACGGCGGGCGGTAAGCGATGGCCTACGCAACCCAGGACGACATGGTGAGGAAGTTCGGGAGCCGCGAGGTCATCGCGATCACGGATCGGGACCGCGTCGGGGAGATCGGTATCGACGTGCTCGCGGGCGCGCTCGAAGGCGCGTCGGGCGAAATCGATACCTACCTGGCCGCCCGGTATCGCCTGCCGTTGTCCAGCGTGCCCCGCTACCTGGTCGACCTGTGTTGCGACATCGCCCGTTACCACCTGGTCGGCGCCGACGCGCGCGACACCGACGAGATCCGCAGCCGTTACAACGCCGCCGTGAAGTTCCTGGGCTATGCCGCTGACGGCAAGGTGACGCTCGGTGTCGACCAGGCCGGCGCGACCGTGCAGTCCGGCAACACGGTCCAGTTCGATACCGGCACGCGGATTTTCAGCAGCCGCGACCGAGGAGCGTACTGATGGCTACCGGCGACGCAGTGAGCAATGGCGTCTACGTGCCGATTATCACGGCGGTCGAGCTGGCGATCGTCGATCGCCTCACACGCGGTCTCGGCCGCATGGTCGACGAGGTGGCCACGTATGGCGGCGAATTCGACGATGACGAGCTGGATGACGTCGTGCGGCGTTTTCCGGCTGCATGGGTGACGTTCGGTGGTGTGAGAAGGACGGCGCCGGTCTCAACGAGCCGGGAGAAGTGGCACGCCGAAGCCGTGTTCGTTGTCATGGTCGGAGCGCGCAGCGTGCGCGACGAGCAGACGAGTCGCCATGGTGGCCCGGCCAAGGATGAGGTCGGCACGAACTTGTTGGTGTCGGCGGTGCGCCTTCTGCTCAATGAGCAGGACATGGGCTTGCCTATTGACAAACTCAGGCCCGGTGCCGTCCGAACACTGTTCAACACGAAGGTCAGGAACGACGCGATGTCGGTCTACGCGTGCGAGTTCCGCACCGCCTGGGTGGAGGACACGCTCTTTATCGGCGCCTTCCCGGAAAGCCCCGAAGCCGGACAGACGAAACCGACGATCGCCCAGGTGTTCGCGCAGTACGGCGGCCAGGTCGACCCGCCGCTGCCTGACTTCACTTCGCTGATGTTGTCGTATTACACCGCGCCTGGCACGGACCGTCCGGCCGACGCGCAGGATCTGGTCCGAATGGAGAGCAACGATGAAGGTTAAAGCGAAGGACGGATTGCGGGTTCCGAAGGAAACCGCGCCGACCAAGTACATCACCGCCGACGCAGTGGTCGACGTGCCCGACAGCGCCTATTACCGGCGCCGTGTCCTGGAAGGCGATCTGATCCGTCAAGACGCCGAGCCGGCCGCCGTCGATGCTGCGTCGGTCGCAGATGCGGCGGGCAATGCCAAAACGACCGCGAAAGGAGCCTGACCATGGCGAGCGAGAATATCGACTTTGACACCATCCCGTCGAGCAACCTGAAGCCGGGCCAGTACTTCGAGTTCAACCTCAAGCTGGCCGTGCGATCGTTGCCGACGAACGCGCAGACCGTCCTGGTAATCGCGCAGCGCACCGCGAGCGGCACGGTCGCCGCGCTGGTGCCGACGCAGGTTTTCTCGGGCGACGACGCTGCCGTCTACTTCGGTTACGGCTCGCTCGCGCATCGTGCGGCTGTTGCCGCGATCACGGCCAACCAGTATGTCGACCTGACCGTCATCGCCGTGGACGACGCCCAAGCCGGCGTCGTCGCGAAGTCGACGGTGACGTTCTCCGGTCCGGCCACGGCCGATGGCGCCTATGCGCTGTTCATCGGTGCGGATCGCGTTGACGTCGCCGTCGAAGCCAGTGCGACCGCTGCGGATGTCGCCGCGAGTTTCGTCGACGCCATCGCGCAGCTCCCGGCGCTGCCCGTCACTGCATCCGCAAACGCGGCCGTTTTGACACTGACCGCGAAAAACAAGGGCGCGGCGGGAAACGGCATCGTTGTGTCGCAGCTCGGGCAGACCGCAGGCGTCACGGCTGCAATCGTTCCGTTCGCGGGCGGCCTCAACGACCCCGACATTTCGGATGCGCTCACGACGGTCTACGGCGCCAGCTACGACATCTACACCGTCCTGCCGAGCGAGGCGACGCTGACCAAGCTGCGCACACATCTCGACTCGATCTCCGGGGCCATGGAGCAGCGGCCGGCCATTGCCGCCGTTGGCATCTCCGACACGCTGTCGACCGGAACGACGCTGGCCACCGATCTGAACTCGGGCCGGATCTCGATCGCCTGGTATCCCGGCTCGATCGTGCTGCCGACCGAGATCGGCGCGAAGTATGCGGCCGAGATCGCGACCGAGGAAGACCCGGCCAGGCCGCTGAATACGCTGCCGCTGATCGGAATGGACATCACGCCGATCGCTGCCCGCTCGGGCATCACCGAGCAGCGTGTCGCGCTGAAAAATGGCATCACCCCGCTCGAAGTCGGGCCGGGCAACGTGGTTCAGATCGTTCGCGCTGTCACGACGTATCGGAAGAACGCCCAGGGCGTCGACGATCCGGCGCTGCTCGATCTCACGACGATCCGCACGCTCGACTATGTGCGCAAGTCGTGCCGTCAACGCATCGCGCTGCGCTTCCCGCGCGACAAGCTGTCGGAGAAGACCCCGCCGAAGGTTCGTAGCGAGCTGCTGGATGTCCTCTACAAGCTGGAGGAACTGGAGATCATCGAGAACGTCGAGGCGAACGCCGCGCTGCTGATCGTCGAGCGTGATCTCCAGAGCGTCAACCAGCTCAACGCGGCGATCCCCTGCGACGTGGTCAACGGCCTGCACGTGTTCGCCGGCCGGATCGACCTGATTCTGTAACGGCAGCACCAGATAGGAGCCAGACATGGCACTCGAAGAATACGTCGGGGCGATCGTGCTCGAAGTCGACGGCGTCGAAGCCGATGTCGTCTCGGTCAACCCGACTTCGAATACCGGCAAGAAGCCGGTGCGAACGATGAATCGCACCGGCCGCGTCAAAGGATTCGCCAAGGGCATCGAATCCCACGAACTTAAGATCACAGTGGTGATTCCGCTCTCGGGCGACGAAATCGACTGGTGGAACATGCAAGGCGGCAAGCTGACCATCTTCCCGACGTCGACGGGTGGCAAGCGCATCACGTATCAAGATTGCGTGACCACCGAAATGGGCGACCAGTACACAGCGGACAACGAGGCCCGCCGGGATCTGAGCGTTTTCTCAACTCGCCGCGTGGAGGAATGATGGCGACCCTGACTGAAAAAGGCAGCCTGCTGTACGGCATTGAATACCCGGCCGACAGTGGCACGTACCACTACGATTTCGAGATCCGTATCGGCACGGTCGCCGACAACATCGAAGTCTACGAGCAGCCCGACATCATGGGCGGCCATGTGTCGAACATGCGCGTCAACGCGGCGATGATCGCGCGCTGCATCGAATCGCTCGGCACCGTACCGAAGGAGGCGATCACGGCGGATTTGATCGGGAACGCTGTCGACTCCGATTACGACGTGCTCTATGCCGCGCAGGACCGGCTCAAAAAAAAGCGGCTGCGGCCGATGCCCGCCTCGGCGGAATCCGACTCGCCGCCGCAGTCCTCGGCCAACACGGAATCGGCTACGAGCGGTTCCTGACGCTGACCGAAGCCGAGGTCGACGGGTTCCTTGCCGCGATCGCGAAGGCGCGCGGCAAGCAAACCAAGGGTGGCCCTGGCAGTGATGCCGGGGCCACTTACGTAAGTACGCGCCGAAAGGCACGAGGGAAGAAACGGTAATGGCGTCACGCGACCTTGAAGTCGGATTGAACATCCGCCTACGCGATTCGGCGTCTCAGCCGGCGCAGGCGGCTGAACGAAACGTGCAGCGTGCGGTTCAACAGACGGCGCAGACGTACACCGATGCGTCTCGCGTCGCCGTAACGTCCAGCCGCATGATCTTCGACTTGCGACGCGACCAGTCGGCGCAGGCCGAGCGTGTGGTGCAGACGACGGCACGGCAAACCGCCAAGACCTACGAAGACACGTCGCGAGCTGCAATCACGTCGAGCCGCATGATGTTCGACATGCGCAAGCAGCAGTCGACGCAGGCTGAACAATCCGTGCGGCGTGACGTGCAGCAGACCGCCGCCGCACAAACTCAGGCGAGCCGGAATGCGCTCACCGGTTCGCAGCGTCTCGCAGCTGCGCGCACGCAGCTCGAAGTGAGATCGGAGCAGACGATACGACGTGAGATCGATCAGACGATCGCAGCCTACAACCGCCTCGCCCGCGCGGGCTTCGCGTCGACAAACGAGCAAGCGCGCGCAGTGGCCGCGCTGCGCGGCCGTGTTGCCGAACTGAACCGCGAGCTGTCGGAGACCGCTAAAACCGAGAGCAGGATCGGCCGCGGAATCGGGACTGCGTGGAAAGTCGGCGGCGCCGCTGTTGGCGTCGGCGCGGCGGGAATGGTGGTCGCGCCGGCCGTCAAAGAGTCAATGGACTACGGCCGCCGGCTCGCGATGATGGCGAATACCGCGTACTCCGACCGAGACGTCGCCGGCCGCCAGCAAGGCGCGCGCGAGCTGGACAAATCGATACGCACGGCAGTGCGTGCGGGCGGCGGCTCGCCCGACCAGGCCGCCGACACGCTCGATAGCCTGCTCGCGTCCGGCGCGATCAGTGAGAAGTCGGCGAAGGCGCTTCTGCCGACGTTGCAGAAGTTCGCTACGGCAACCGGCGCGAATCCGAACGAGCTGGGCAACATCGCGATCCGCGCGATGCAGAACTTCGGTATCAAAGAGGACGAAGTCCCGAAGGCGCTCGATATGGCGCTCAAAGGCGGCCAGGCGGGTGGCTTCGAGTTGCGTGACATGTCGAAGTGGTTGCCGCAACAGATGGCGCTGGCCAAGCAAATCGGCATGTCGGGGCTGAAGGATTTCGGCCAGCTCGTCGTAGCTAACCAGGCGTCCGTCATCACGGCAGGCACGCGCGACGAAGCCGGGAACAACCTGGTCAACCTGCTCGAGAAGGTGAACTCGCAGGACACGCAGATCAAAGCCAAGAAACTCGGCATCGACCTGACCGGTAGCCTCGCGTCATCGCGTGCGCAAGGCGTGAACGCCCTGGACGCGTTCGTCGGGATCGTGCAACGCGTGATGTCGCGCGACCAACGTTACCAGCGCACGCAAAGGCAATTGGCGCACGCGCCCGAAGGCGACCGGAAAGCGATTCTCGAAAGCCAGGCGGACCTGCTGGAAGGCACGTCGATCGGAAAGCTTGTCCATGATCGGCAAGCCTTGGGCGCACTCGTCGCATACATGGGACAGAAGGACTACCGCAAGCAGGTGGCCAGCCAGGTGTTTGACGATAAGTCGGCTGTCGATGCGAGTTTCAAGACCATTCAGGAAACGCCGTCGTTCAAGACCGAGCAGGCCGGCAATGAGCTGTTCTTCGGGCGCATCGACGCGATGTCGAAGCTCGACGAGAAGATCGGCAACGTCGCGTCGAGCCTCACCGGCTACGCGCAGAAGTATCCGGGGCTCACGGCCGCGATCGAGGGCGCGACGCTGGCATTCAAAGGTGTGACAGCGGCCGTCGCACCGCTTGCTGTGTTCGCGCTGTTGCGCGGCGGTGGCGGCGCAGCGGCGGCCGGCGCTGCCGCCACCGCAGGTGTGCCTGGTGCGGTGGCCGCCGCCACCGGTGCAGCGTCATTCGGCGCCCGATTCGGCCGGATCGCTCGCCTCGGCGGACCGCTCGGCGTCGGCGTGCAGCTCGTCGGCAGCGGGATCGAGGCCGCCGAGCTGGCCGGCGACCAGTCGCTCACGCCGGACCAGAAGAAGGCCGGCTATGCCGGCGTCGCGGGCGGCGCAGTGGGAGGCGTCGCCGGCATGGCGGCCGGCGCCGCGCTCGGCGCTGCCGCCGGCTCGGTGGTGCCCGGCATCGGGACTGCTGTCGGCCTGGTCGCGGGCGGTGTCGCCGGCTACTTCGGCCATGACTTCGGCGAGCGGATCGGCAAGATGATCGGCGACGCGATTTTCGCTCAGAAGAAAGACGAAAAGCCGCCGGTGATCGAAGGACACATCACGGTCAATCTCGACGGACAACACCTGTTCGACACGATCACGACGATGAACACGCGCGCCGCGCAACGGAGCTGAGATGGCTTGGAAAGACACTCTGCAAGACGCGTCGTTTCGCGGCATCAAGTTCGACGTCCAGCGCACTGACGATCCGATCGAGCGGAACGTCGCGCGGTACGCGTACCCGTATGTCGACGGCGAAGACATCGAAGACTTGGGACAAAAGGCCCGCGAAACTTCGTTGACGGCGATTTTCTTTGGCGACGACTACGAGGACCGCCTCAAGAAATTCCTGAATGCGCTATCGCAGCCTGGGGCGGGCGAACTGGTGCATCCGGTGTTCGGCAGTATGCCCGCGATGCAGTTCATCGGTGGCCACGTTGCGCACAACGCTGACGATGTCGACGCATGCACTGTCGAGCTGCGCTTCGCAAAAGCGAATCCGGGCAATCCGTTCTTTACGGGCACGCTGACGAGTCAACGGCCGGACGCCACCGCGCAAACCGCGCAGACCGCGCAATCGGCATCGACGAGCATGTTCTCGAATGCCATCAGCGCGCTGAAGACGGCCAAGACCAGCCTGCGGCAACTCAACGCGATACGTGACATCTTCTCGGAAACGATCGGGCCGCTGAAAAATCTGGTGACGGGTTTCCAATCGACGGTGCTCGACTACATCAACTTTCCGGGCGCACTCGCAGGCGACCTGGTCGGTTTGGTGAGCGGCGTCGCCGACTTCAGATCGTTTGATCCGGGGCTTGTCATGTCCGATTGGAACAGCCTGTTCGATCAGATGGATGCGATCGTGAAGCTCCCGGTCGGCGCCGCTAGTGGCGACCCCGTCACGATCCCCGGCACGCCGAACACGCCAGCCGCGCCGGCCGGCGGCTCGGGAAGCACCAACGGTACCGGCACGCCACCATCGAGCGCGCAGATCGCTGATCCGGCGAATGTCGCCATCGTCACCGCGCTGACGAGTGCCGTGGTGGCCACGACGCTGGCCAGCGTCGCCTCGGACGTGTTGGCCAACGAGATCGACACGCCGACGCTCACGCCTGACGATATCGAGACGATCTCGAACGATGTCCGGTCGAGCCTGCAAGGTGCGATCGACGATGCGCGTGCGACGGAACCGCTCGCGGACTACAGGGACGCGGTGGAGGCGTTGAAGGACACCGCGCTCGCGGTGCAGCAGCTCGCGGCGGCTGTCATTGATCAGTTGCCGCCGATCGTCTCTCGGACTGTCGATGCGCCGTGCAATCTGACGCTGCTCGCATTCCGTTGGTATGACGACTACACCCGCGCGTCCGAGCTGATGAGACTGAACCCAGGAATCCGCAACCCGAATTTCGTCAACAGAGGGGACATTCTCCGTGGCTACGCCCGATGACACCGTGTCGGTCCTGATTGGTGGCCACGTCCACCAGAAGTGGACCACGTATTCGATCGACTCCGATTTGCTCGTGGCGGCCGACGCGTGGGAGGTGAAGCTGTCGA
>NZ_CP045094.1:1634267-1942305 GCF_022870505.1 Burkholderia perseverans | reverse complement strand
AATCTGCTCGCGAAATCCCGTCGATTGCAGTATGTCAAATCGTGCGCGAAACGGTGCCAAATTGCCTGCGTCGCTACAGATCTTCCAAAAACTGGAACCCCATCTTCCAGGAATTTGGCTTTCCGGCACCACAAACAAAAACAGCGCCCTCTAAGGCGCTGTTTTCTAAGGAAATTCTTTGGGGTGGCTGATGGGACTCGAACCCACGACGACAGGAATCACAATCCTGGACTCTACCAACTGAGCTACAGCCACCACGGTTACTGCCTACTTCCGTTTCGTTGCCGTTTTGTTTCAGCAGCGAAGAAGTGAGATTATATGGACACTTTTTCGTTTTGTACAGCCCCTCTTTTAAAAAATTTCGGAGGGGGCCGCTAGGTGGCTTCGCGCCTCGGCGAAGATCGCCGCCAAGTCACCGCGCGCGAGCCGCTTGCTGTCCGACAGCACGCGCCGCCAGCCACGCGCGCCATGCACGCCGCGGTAGAGCCCGAGAGCATGGCGCACGATCGCACCCAGATAGGTGCCGCGCGCGATCTCGTCGGCGCAGTAGGCGATCAGCCGATCCTCGATCTCCTCGCGCGTCGGCGCGGCGCCGGTCACGCCATAGAAGCGCGCGTCGACCTCGGCCAGCACAAACGGGTTGTGATACGCCTCGCGGCCCAGCATCACGCCATCGACGTGCTCCAGATGCGCCTCGACCTCGTCCAGCGTCGTGATGCCGCCGTTGATGATGATCTCGAGATCCGGGAAGTCCTGCTTGAGGCGGTACGCGTAGTCATACTTGAGCGGCGGGATCTCGCGGTTCTCCTTCGGCGAGAGGCCCTTCAGGATCGCGTTGCGCGCGTGGACGATGAACACGTCGCAGCCGGCCTGCGCGACGGTGCCCACGAAATCGCGCACGAACGCGTACTCCTCCACGGCATCCACGCCGATCCGGTGCTTGACCGTCACCGGCACCGACACCGCGTCGCGCATCGCCTTCACGCAATCGGCCACGAGCGTCGGCTCGTTCATCAGGCAGGCGCCGAACGCGCCGCGCTGCACGCGCTCCGACGGGCAGCCGCAGTTCAGGTTGATTTCGTCGTAGCCCCAGTTCTCACCGAGCTTGGCCGATTTCGCGAGATCGTCGGGTTCGCTGCCGCCCAGTTGCAGCGCGACGGGCGCCTCGTCGGGCGTGAACGCGAGATGGCGCGCGACGTCGCCATGAATCAGCGCGCCCGTCGTCACCATTTCCGTATACAGCCAGGTATGGCGCGAGATCGTTCGATGCAGGGAGCGACAGTGGCGGTCCGTCCAGTCCATCATCGGCGCGACGGACACGCGGCGAGGCGTGGATTTCGCGGAAAAATTCTTTTCAGTCAAGGTGTTGCTGCCCGTTTGGCATGTTGGGTTCGCTGCCGTTTTCCGTCGTGTCTGCCGGCGCTCCGTAATCGGACGCCATGATGCATGCACTGATTTTTCCGCGGAATACCGCAAACCGCATGGGCACCATCACCCGGAAAACGCGAGGATGGAAGTATAGGTGATGCGCGGCGAATCCGCCGAACCTGCCGGTGCCGCGCCATGCGCGAACCCGGTCACGCCCTGGCGGATCGCCCGGCTGGCGTCATTGCATCAGGCGCAGGGTCTTGACGTCGATCTCCACGCTGTTCCAGTCCTTGTCGACCTCGCCTTCGATATGCACCTTGTCGGTCGGCGCCACGGTCTGCCCCATCCAGCGCTTGTCGTCGAGGTCGAGGCGGATCGTGCCGCTTTTATCGCGAAACTCGTACAGTTCATGCCCGATCTGCTTGACGATATGCCCTTCCAGCACGACCCAGGCATCGTCCGGCAACGATCTGGCCTGAGCGACCGTCGTCAGGCCCGGCGTCGGCCCCTTGAAGCCACCGGGCGATCCAAAGCCGCCGGGTGAAACCGGGCCGCCCTGCCGAGCGAACGCCCCCACCGAAAACATGCCGATCAAAATGGCCATCCCCATGCGTTTCATCTTCGTGCCCCCTTTGGCGAAGCGGTGAACATCGACATCGCGGAATCGCTCCATGTCGAATATCGCCGAGCCTAAAAGGCGCTCTTGATGGTTTCCATCGAACTCGTTCGAAAGTCGATGAAAACACATGCCTAACCGACAGCCGAATCGCCGCGCGGCAAACCTGCAGTTGCTGGTCGGACTAATTCGATTTTCGGCGTGAAATCAAGCGGTCTTGATGGTTGGCCGCACGATGGGTCCCGACAATATGCGACCGTATCGACGTTCTATTTTTTATCGGTCGACCGATCACCGATCTCGCCTCAAGGAGAAACCATGCGATTCCCGCTCATTTTTTCCCTGTTGATCGGCGTGAGTTTCGCCGCCGGCGCCGCGCCTGAATCCACCGAAGGCACCGGCGGCGCCCTCTTCAAACGATACGACGAGATCGAGAAAGACCAGCAGCGCAAGCAGGCCGACCTGATTCGCGAATCGATCAAGACCCAGATGAATCAGGACCGTATGGACCTGCATGGAAAATTCCCGTATCAGGTTCATCGATACGTCGCGCCGGAACGATCGATTTCCATCCAGCCGCGCTCGAAGAACACGAGCACCTACTGCTTCACCGGCCCGGACCACTCGTCCACTTGCGGCGCGAGCCTGGCCTGGTGAACGCGCGACGGCACCGGCGCCCGATCAACCGGCGCCGGTGCCGCATCCGTGGCGTCAGGCCGCTCGCGCGCCGCCCAGTTCGCGATCGACGGCCGCACGCGCCAGCGCCAGCACCTGATCGACGACGCGCCGCTCGCTGAGCCAGACGCCGTCGACATGCACGAGCCGCCAGCCGATCAGCTCGGCATCGCCTTCCAGCACGCGGTAGTGCGCCTTCTCGCCGATCCAGACCTGCTCCGTGCGCACTTCGAGCCGATAGCCCTTGTACACCTCGGCGACATTGCCGAGATCACGTCCTGTGGTTTCCATATTCGTCCTCCCGAGTCGCGTCCGATCGTTACCGATCAGTCGAATTGTTCCGACAAATACGCCCGGCCGTCGTCGGTCAGGTCGACGAGCCCGGCGCCGCTCTGGTAAACATAACCGTCGTTGAGCAAGCCGTCGATGAGGGGCGCGAACTGCGAAGGCATGGGGCGAAGGCCGCCGAACCGGTCGAGCCATTTCAGCGCGTCGATCGCGTCGGGACTGAGTACGGGAAACATGGATCGCCTCCGTCGTGGGGGAGTTTCGATCCTAGCACTACAAAATGAAGATACCGGCACGTGCCGTACCAACGCCTGGCGGCTGCCATGCATGACAGTACCGGCCGGCGCCGGGCCGGCGCGAACCGCCCCGCGCGGCGCGCAAGGCTCAGAGGCGCGCGATCGACACCTCGGTGGATTTCACGAGCGCCACGACTTCGGCGCCGACCTTCAGCTCCAGCTCGTCGACGGAGCGCGTCGTGATGACCGAGGTGACGATGCCGAACGGCGTATCGACGTCGACTTCGGACACCACCGGCCCGCGGATGATTTCCTTGACCTTGCCCTTGAACTGGTTGCGTACGTTGATGGCGATGATGCTCATTGGGGATTCGCTCCGAAAAGATCAGTCAAACGGAGCCGGGCGGCGTCATACCGCCCAGCGGATACGGGTGGCGGGCGCGGGCTCGAACGCGTCGGGCGCATCGAGCACCGGCCCGCCCTTGAGCACGCGCTGCAGCACGCGGTCCTCGAGCGCGGCGAACGACGCCGAGGCGCGGGCGCGCGGCCGGTCGAGCGGCACCGGCTGATCGAGCGCGATCCTGCCCGCCTCGATCAGCAGGATCCGGTCGCCGAGCGCCACCGCCTCCTGCACGTCGTGCGTGACGAGCAGCGCCGTGAAGCGATGCTCGCGCCACAGCCGCTCGATCAGCGCATGCATCTCGATACGTGTGAGCGCGTCGAGTGCGCCGAGCGGCTCGTCGAGCAGCAGCAGCTGCGGGCGATGCACGAGCGCGCGAGCGAGCGCGACGCGCTGGCGCTGGCCGCCCGACAGCTGCGCGGGCCAGTCGTTGGCACGTTCGAGCAGGCCGACCTCGTCGAGCACGGCGCGCGCATCGTCGCGTGCGCGCCGGCCGAGGCCGAGCATCACGTTCTGCAGCACCGTCTTCCACGGCAGCAGCCGCGCGTCCTGGTACATGATCCGCGTGTCGAGCGCGGCGCCGGTTTCGGTGCGCTTGACAAGCGTGCCGCCGGTCGGCCTTTCGAGTTCGGCGATCAGACGCAGCAGCGTGGACTTGCCGCAGCCGCTGCGGCCGACGATCGCGACGAAGCTGCCGCGTTCGATCGACAGGTTGAAATCGCTGAGCACGGCGCGCTCGCCGTACTGCTTGCCGACCTGGCGCAGTTCGACCGAATGATCGGCGCTGCGCAGGCTGGCGCCGCCGGCCTCGCCGCTCGCTCCGTTACCGCGGCGCCGCGCGAGCGGCACCACATGGGCGCCGGCATCGCGCTCCTGCACGGCGGCATCCTGGCGGTGCGCGTCGGCGGTCCGCGACTGCGCGAGTTCGGCCTCGAGATCGGCGCCCGCGATCGGGCCATAGGTCGGATTCAGCGTGGTCGAGCTCATGATTTCGCTCCCGGTTGATACGCGGGGTGCCAGCGCAGCGTCGCGCGTTCGAGCCACTTCGCGAGCACGTCGGCGAGCTTGCCGAGGATCGCGTACAGCAGGATGCCGACCACCACCACATCGGTTTGCAGGAATTCGCGCGCGTTCATCGTCATGTAGCCGATGCCGGACTGCGCGGAAATCGTTTCCGCCACGATCAGCATCACCCACATCAGGCCGAGCGCGAAGCGCACGCCGACCAGGATCGACGGCAGCGCGCCGGGCAGGATCACGTCGCGATAGAGCGCGAAGCCCTTCACGCCGTAGCTCTTCGCCATCTCGATCAGGTTCGCGTCGACCGAACGGATGCCGTGGTACGTGTTGATGTAGATCGGGAAGAACACGCCGAGCGAGACGAGGAACAGCTTGGCCTTCTCGTCGATGCCGAACCAGAGGATCACGAGCGGGATCATCGCGAGCGCGGGAATGTTGCGGATCATCTGGATCGTCGAATCGAGCGCGACCTCGGCCGCCTTCGACAGCCCGGTGGCCAGGCCGAGCACGAGGCCCACGCCGCCGCCGATCGCGAAACCCACCAGCGCGCGCCAGGTGCTGACCTTGACGTTGGCCCACATGTCTCCCGATTCGATCAGCGACCACGCGGCGCGTACCACGGCGAGCGGCTCGGGCAGCACGCGCGTCGACAGCGCACCGGTGCGCGCGGCCAGTTCCCAGGCCAGCACCAGTGCGATCGGCACGAGCCACGGCGCGATCGCGCGCCAGCCGCTCAGTGCGACGCCGCGCACCACGCCGCGGCCGGCGCCCTGCCGGTTCTGAAGTGTCGGAGTTGCCATCGTCGTGCCTCCGCTCAGCTCTGGCTCGCGTTCGGCGCGTAGTGATTGCCGATCACCTCGCCGAACGGCCCCGACAGCGGGCCGGCCCGGTGCCTGGCGCCCTCGCTCCCGCTCTTGTTGATCAGCGGGAACACGAGTTCGGCGAAGCGATACGATTCCTCGAGATGCGGATAACCGGACAGGATGAAGGTCTCGATGCCGAGCGACGCGTATTCGCGCATCCGTTCGGCCACCTGCTTGGCGCTGCCCACCAGCGCGGTGCCCGCGCCGCCGCGCACGAGGCCGACGCCGGCCCACAGGTTCGGATAGACCTCGAGTTCCTGGCGCGAGCCGCGCTTGCCGCCGTGCAGCGCGGCCATGCGGCGCTGCCCTTCCGAGTCCATCTTCGCGAACGATTTCTGCGCACGCGCGATCGTCGCGTCGTCGAGCCGGCTGATCAGGCGGTCCGCGTCGGCCCATGCCTCCTCTTCCGTCTCGCGCACGATCACGTGCAGGCGGATGCCGAACTTGATCTGGCGGCCACGTGCCTCGGCGCGCGCGCGGATGTCGGCGATCTTCTTCTCGACCGCCTCGGGCGGCTCGCCCCAGGTCAGGTAGGTGTCGATGTGGTCGGCCGCGATCGCGTGCGCGGCCGGCGACGAGCCGCCGAACCACAGCGGCGGATGCGGGCGCTGGACCGGCGGATAGAGCAGCTTGCCGCCCTTCGATTGCAGATGCTTGCCGTCGAAATCGATGGTGGCGCCGTCGTGTGATTTCGCGAGCAGCTCGCGCCAGACGTGCAGGAATTCGTCGGTGATTTCGTAGCGCGTGTCGTGATCGACGAACACACCGTCGCCCTCGAGTTCGGTCGTGTCGCCGCCCGTCACGACGTTGATCAGCAGGCGCCCTTCCGAGAGCCGGTCGAAGGTCGCGGCCATGCGCGCCGACAGGCCCGGCGACGACAGCCCCGGACGCACCGCGACCAGGAATTTCAGCCGCCGGGTGGCGGGAATCAGGCTCGAGGCCACCACCCAGGCATCCTCGCAGGAACGGCCGGTGGGCAGCAGTACGCCTTCGTAGCCGAGCGTGTCGGCCGCCACGGCGACCTGCCGGAAATAATCGTAATCGGCCGCGCGCGCGCCTTCGGAGGTGCCGAGATAGCGGCTGTCGCCGTGGGTCGGAATAAACCAGAACACATTCATCTGATGCTCCTGCCTGACTGTTCTTGCGAAATTCGGGCAAAGCGATTCCCTCGACGCGCGCGGGGCGCACATCGAACGAAAAACGTCTGCCGGGAATGGGGCTCGCCGGATCGATCCGCGCGGCGGGCGAGCTCGCGATTGCGCGGGGGACGGCACTACCGTCTCTGGGAAATCAGTCTAGGGAGGGGGTCATCGTTTAGGAACGATTTTTTTCAACTTAGGTTTTCCGCTTTCGTGATTTGCGCGCTGCTGCAGCGAATATCGCGACGCGTGGGCGATCGGACCGCGGCGTGCGCCCCTATAATGGCAAACCCGAACCGAACCGCCCGTGAAATCGGCCGATTGCCGCGCCCACCACGCTCTTTCCGATGCAGAAAGTCATCCTGCCGTTCCTGTCCGGCTTCCTCGCCGCCCTGTTCTTCCGTGAAGCGACGCTCGCGCTGCTGCACGCGGCGGGACTCATCGAGACGGCCGGCTTCTCGGTCGTGCCGTTCGCGCCGCTCGGCATGCCGGAATTCATCGTCAACGCGCTCATCGGCGCGTGCTGGGCGATCCTGATGGCATGGCTGCTGCGCGTGGCGCCCGAGCGGCGCGCGCCGTGGGTGCAGGCGCTGGTGTTCGGCGGCCTCGTGCCGACGGCCGCGCGCGTGTTCGTGATCGATCCGCTGCGCGGCATCTGGCCGGCCGGCAACATGCTCTCGCCGCTCGCGGTCGGCTTCGCGGCGAACGCGGTCTGGGGCTGGGGCGCGCTCGTGTTCATGCGCGCGTTCATGTCCGACGACGATTACGACGACTGAACCCGCCGCCGCGCCAGCGGCGTGCGACGTGTGCCACGACTCAATGCGCCTGCATCTTCGAGAACAGATTGAGGACGACGACCCCCGCGATGATCAGTCCAAGCCCGATCACGGCCGGCAGGTCCGGCACCTGCTTGTACAGCACGATCGCCACCAGCGTGATCAGCACGATGCCGGCGCCCGACCAGATCGCATAGACGATCCCGACCGGCATGCTCTTCAAGGTCAGCGACAAACCATAGAACGCGATGGCATAGCCGGCCACCACGATCAGCGTCGGCACGAGCCGCGTGAATCCCTCGGAGGCGCGCAGCGCGGACGTGCCGATCACCTCGGCGACGATCGCGATCGCGAGCCATGCATGAGCGGGCAGCTTCATTGCGCCGCCTCCCTCGCGAGCGCGAGCGTCGCGTAGTAATGGCCGAGTTCCGCGCTGAGCGCCTCCACCACGAGTTCGTGATCGGCGCGCTGCGGCAGGCCCGACACCGTGACGGTGCCGATCACGCCCACACCCGCGACGGCGAGCGGAAACGCGCCGCCATGCTCGGCGTATTCGGAGGCCGGCAGCGCGTGCTTCGCCGCGAGCGTGGTGCCGGCCTGCTTCATGCGCAGGCCGATCGCATACGAGCTGCGCCGAAAATGCGCGGCCGTGTTGCGCTTGCGCGTGATCCAGGCGAGGTTGTCGGGCGTCGCGCCGTCGAGCGCCGCGAAGAACAGCGGCTGGCCGAAGGTGCCGATGTCGATCGCCACGGCGTGGCCGCGCGCCACCGCCATCTCGCGCAGCCGCACGCCGAGCGCCCAGGCGCGGCCGGTATCGAACTGCGGGAAGACGAGCGTATGTTCCTGAACGAGGATGGATTGCAGATCGTGAGCGAGGTCCATGAAGATCGTCGAAGCGGGCCGCGCATCGCAGGCGGGTGCGCTGCCCGATGGTGAAAAGGTCTGAAGCCGGGTTCGAAACGGCAACCCTGCGTGGCCGAAAGATTCTAGCCTAGCGGTGCGGCGCTCGACGCACCATGACGGGATCGAACAAAACGCTTGCACGCTGTCCGGGAACACCCTATAATTTAATTCTTCTGACGGACGCGGGGTGGAGCAGTCTGGCAGCTCGTCGGGCTCATAACCCGAAGGTCGTAGGTTCAAATCCTACCCCCGCAACCAAGTCGAATCGATGATGGGTCACAGCGCAAAGCTCGTGGCCCGTTTTCGTTTGGGGGCGCCGGTATTGCATTGCCCGCTCATCATCGACTTGCACCGGATTTCCGGCCTGGTCGCGCCGGGCTTCCGCGCCGGACTTCCGTTATCGCAGCGGGTTTGTCCGCCAGCGCGCCGACGCTCTCCCGTCGCCCCTCCGCTGTTCAGGAATCGCCCCGCCCGGTGATACACTCGCATCACCCTTTCGCTCCCCATTCCCATGAAATTCTGCTCAGTCTGCGGCCACGAGGTCGTTGCGCGAATCCCGACCGGCGACAACCGCGAACGCTTCGTCTGCGACCAATGCGGCACGATCCACTACCAGAATCCGCGCAACGTGGTCGGCACGGTGCCGGTATGGGGCGATCAGGTGCTGCTGTGCCGGCGCGCGATCGAGCCGCGCTACGGCTACTGGACGCTGCCCGCGGGTTTCATGGAAATGGGCGAGACCACCTCGGAGGCCGCCGCGCGCGAGACGCTCGAGGAAGCGGGCGCGCACGTCGAGGTGCAGAACCTGTTCACGCTGCTCAACGTGCCGCACGTGCATCAGGTCCATCTGTTCTATCTGGCGCGCCTGACCGATCCCGACTATTCGGCCGGCGAGGAAAGCCTCGAGGTGCGGCTGTTCGACGAAGCCGACATTCCGTGGGACGACATCGCGTTTCCCACCGTGAGCCAGACGCTGCGCCTGTTCTTCGCCGATCGCGAAGCCGGCTCGTTCGGCGTGCATACCGGCGACATCTTCCGCTCGCTGCGCAACGGCTGATCCGCGGCACCGGCATGGTTCCCTGGCTCGCCCCCGACGCCCCGTTCCCGCCCGTCGAGCGTGCGCTCGGCGACGCGAGCGGCGCGCCGGGCCTGCTCGCCGCCAGCGCCGAACTGCACCCGGCGCGCGTGGCCGACGCCTACCATCGCGGCATCTTCCCCTGGTACTCGGACGGCCAGCCCGTGCTCTGGTGGAGCCCCGACCCGCGCATGATCCTGGTGCCGGCCGAGTTCCGCGTCTCGACCACGTTCCGCAAGACGCTGCGCCGCGTGATGCGCGACGCGCGCTGGGAAGTCCGCGTCGACGACGATTTCGCCGCCGTGATGCGGGCCTGCGCGCAGGCACCGCGCGCGGGCCAGCGCGGCACCTGGATCACCGACGAGATCGTCGACGCCTACACGGCGCTGCATCGCGCCGGCAACGCGCACAGCATCGAGACCTGGCTCGACGGCGAACGCGTGGGCGGCCTCTACGGCGTCGCGTTCGGCCGGATGTTCTTCGGCGAATCGATGTTCGCGCGCACCACCGACGCCTCGAAGATCGCGCTCGCGACGCTCGTCGCGCATCTGCTCGAGCATGAGGTCGAGATGATCGACTGCCAGCAGAACACCGGCCACCTCGCCTCGCTCGGTGGCCGCGAAATCGAGCGCCGGCGCTTCGTCGCGCACGTGCGCGCCACCACCGGCGAGCCCGGCATCCCGTGGCGCTTCGACAAGCAGGTGCTCGCGCGCCTGACCGGGCCGGCCGTGGCTGGCTGAAGCCGCCGCGGGCCACGCGAGGTCAGGGCGAGGTCCGGGCGCGACCGGCCCGCCCCCCGGGCACGCCAGCCGTCACAAAATCGCGCCGAATCGGCCGCCCCGCGCCGCTTCCGGGGGGCACGCGCGAACCCCGCGAAGACTCCTCGGTGCGACAATTTTCATGTTACCTTTATCGACATCCGACCGGCCGGCGTCCGCCGAGGCCGGCACCATCCGACTCGCTATCCGATGCCGATCCTGACGATCCGCCGCCCGCACGCGTCGCCCGCCATGCCGGTCGCCGCGCATGCTGCCCATCGCGCCCGCGCCGCCCGCGTGGCGAGCCATCGCGCCGGGCCGGCCTGCGGAATCCGTTCGGGTCCGGCACGGAGCGCGACGGGTTCCGGCGCCGCGCGCCCGGCCCGCTGACGCGCCAGTCCGCTTCGAGAGCTGCCCATGACTCATCCCACTGAGCTGCCGCTTTCACCGCTTTCGGCATTGCAGTTCTATGCCACCGCGCCCTACCCGTGCAGTTATCTCGACGGCCGCGTCGCGCGCTCCCAGGTCGCGACGCCGAGCCACCTGATCAATTCCGACATCTATACCGAGCTCGTCAAGGCTGGCTTTCGCCGCTCGGGCGTGTTCACCTATCGCCCCTACTGCGACGGCTGCCGCGCCTGCATTCCGGTGCGCGTGCCGGTGGACGCGTTCACGCCGGGCCGCACCCAGCGCAAGATGTGGAACCGCCATCGCGCGCTGCTGGCCACCGTCTCGCCGCTGCACTACGACGAGGAACACTACGCGCTCTACATGCGCTATCAGTCCGCGCGGCATGCGGGCGGCGGCATGGATCGCGACAGCCGCGACCAGTACGAACAGTTCCTGCTGCAAAGCCGGATCAACTCGCGGCTCGTGGAATTCCGCGACCCGATGCCGGGCGAACACGGCACGCCCACGCCCGGCACGCTGCGCATGATCAGCATGATCGACATCCTCGGCGACGGCCTCTCGTCGGTCTACACGTTCTTCGAACCCGACGACGGCAACACGAGCTACGGCACCTACAACATCCTCTGGCAGATCGAGCAGGCACGCAGCCTGCGCCTGCCCTACGTCTACCTCGGCTACTGGATCCGCGAGAGCCCGAAGATGGCCTACAAGGCGAACTTCCGGCCGCTCGAAGGGCTCATCGACGGTCGCTGGAAACCGCTCGACCCGACCGCCGTCGACCTGCCGCCGGTGGACGCGGCGCTCGCGCGCGCGCCGCTGCCCGCCGGCCACGGCGGCACGCGCTGAGGCCACGGCGGCCGGACCGGGCCGCCGTTCGGTTAAAATGCCGGGTTATCAATTTTCGGCCCCGCCCTTCCCGTCGTGTTCAGCTCCCTTTATCCGCTTGCCCGCGCGTCCCTGTTCCGGATGGACGCGGAAGACGCCCACCACCTGACGCTGCGCCTGCTCGGCGCCGCCGGCCGCGCCCGCGTGGCCGGGCTGCTCGCGCCGAGCGTGCCGGACGCGCCGCGCACCGTGATGGGCCTCACGTTCCGCAACCCGGTGGGGCTCGCGGCCGGGCTCGACAAGGACGGCGCCTGCATCGACGGGCTCGCCGCGCTCGGCTTCGGCTTCATCGAGGTCGGTACGGTCACGCCGCGCGCGCAGCCGGGCAACCCGCGCCCGCGCATGTTCCGCCTGCCGCAGGCCGAGGCGGTGATCAACCGGATGGGCTTCAACAACCACGGCGTCGAGCAGTTCGTGCAGAACGTGCAGGCCGCGCGCTATCGCGGCGTACTGGGCCTGAACATCGGCAAGAACGCCGACACGCCGATCGAGCGCGCGGCCGACGATTACCTTTATTGCCTCGAACGCGTCTACCCGTTCGCGAGCTACGTGACGATCAACATCTCGTCGCCGAACACGAAGAACCTGCGCCAGCTGCAGGGCTCGAACGAGCTCGACGCGCTGCTCGCCGCGCTGAAGGACAAGCAGGCGCGCCTGGCCGACCTGCACGGCAAGCTGGTGCCGCTCGCGCTGAAGATCGCCCCCGATCTCGACGACGAACAGGTCAAGGAAATCGCCGCGCTGCTGCTGCGCCATCGCATCGAGGCCGTGATCGCCACCAACACCACGCTTTCGCGCAGCGCCGTGCAGGGTCTGCCGCATGCCGAGGAAGCGGGCGGCCTGTCGGGGCGGCCGGTGTTCGACGCATCCAACGAGGTGATCCGCAAGCTGCACGCCGAGCTCGGCGGCGCGGTGCCGATCATTGGGGTTGGCGGCATCTTTTCGGGCGACGACGCACGTGCGAAACTCGCCGCGGGCGCGTCGCTGGTGCAGCTCTACACGGGCTTCATCTATCGCGGGCCGCCGCTCGTCGCCGATTGCGTGCGTGCCATCGCGCGCGGCTGATATCGCGGTTATATGGAAATGAACAAACGATAGTTAGGCTCGCGCCGGTGCTTCGCTATGATGCGCCGCTATCGTCAACGCCCGCTGCGGGCATTACAGGGAACAGAATGAAGATTGCGTTGCTGAAGAAGCTCCTGACCGCCGGCCTGATCGGCGCGTCGCTCGTCGCCGCCACCGCGCACGCGGCCGATCTGCTCGATCAGGTCAAACAGCGCGGCACGCTGCGCATCGGCCTCGAAGGCACGTTCCCGCCGTTCAACTCGAAGTCGCCGCAGGGCGACCTGGTCGGCTACGACGTCGACATCGCCAAGGCCGTGGCCGCCAAGCTCGGCCTGAAGCCCGAGTTCGTCACGACCGAATGGAGCGGCATCATCGCCGGCCTGCAGGCAGGCAAGTTCGACGTGATCGTCAACCAGGTGGGCGAGACCGACAAGCGCAAGGAAGTGCTCGACTTCTCGCCGGCCTACACGTACTCGGCCGCGCAGCTGATCCAGCGCAAGGACGATACGCGCCAGTTCAAGTCGCTCGACGACCTCAAGGGCAAGAAGCTCGGCGTCGGCCTCGGCACGAACTACATGGACATGGCCAAGTCGGTGCCGGGCATCGACGTGAAGACCTACCCGGGCGCGCCCGAGTATCTGCGTGACCTCGCGGCCGGCCGCCTCGACGCGGCGCTCAACGACCGCCTGATGCTCGCCTACCTGCTGAAGAACTCGCAGCTGCCGCTGCGTACCGGCGCGACGCTGCAGGCCGGCGATCCGTCGGCGATCCCGTTCAAGAAGGGCAACCCGCAGTTCGCCAAGGCGATCGACGACGCGATGGCCCAGCTCGAGGCCGACGGCACCTTTACGAAGATCTCGGACAAGTGGTTCGGCATCGACGTGTCGAAGCCGATCAAGTAAGTCCCGCCGCGCCGCGTGCGCGCTTGCAGGGCGGCGCCGGCGACGGTGCCGCCCTTCGTTTTATATCGTCGGTTTATGATGGCGCTTTTCGCGCCCGCCTCACCCGCTCCACATGTCGATCACTTCCCTGCTCGTCGATTCGCTGCCCGTGCTTGCGCAGGGCGCGGTGTTGACCGTCAAGTTCGCCGTCCTGTCGATGGTGTTCGGGCTCATCGCGGCCGTCGGGCTCGCGCTGATGGGCATCGCCCGCAGCCGCGTGCTCAATGCGATCGCACGCGTCTACGTGAGCCTGATGCGCGGCACGCCGCTGCTGGTGCAGATCTTCGTCATCTACTACGGCCTGCCGAGCCTCGGCATCTCGCTCGATCCGACGCCGGCCGGCGTGATCGCGCTGTCGGCGAACGTCGCGGCCTACATGTCCGAAAGCATGCGCGGCGCGATCAACGGCATCGAGAGCGGCCAGTGGCTCGCCTCGTACAGCCTCGGCCTGTCATGGGGGCAGACGCTGCGCTACGTGATCGGCCCGCAGGCCCTGCGCATCGCCGTGCCGAGCCTGTCGAACAGCCTCATCAGCCTGATCAAGGACACCTCGCTGGTCTCGGTGATCACCGTCACGGAGCTGCTGCGCAGCGCCCAGGAGATCATCGCCTCGACCTTCCAGCCGCTGCCGCTCTATCTCGCGGCCGCGGCCGTCTACTGGGTGCTGTGCCAGATCCTCGAGTGGGTGCAGCGTTGGTGGGAGCGCCGGCTCGCGCTGCCGGGGCGGCACTGAGGCCCGACGCCAGCGGCCTGCGCCGGCTCTGATGCGGCTTGGGTATCGGCGCGATCCCGGCAAGGCCGACCGCTTTCAACCGAACGCCGTCAGCCCGCGCTCGCGTCGTCGGCCGCGAACCGCACGCCGAGCGCCGCGCGTGCCGCGTCGCACAGCGCGATCATGTGGCGCGAATGCGCGTGCGTCATCACCGGGCTTTCGAGCCGCCCTTCGCGCAGCAGCGCGCAGAAGTGCTCGGTCTCGTAGTTGAGGCCGCCGCCCGAAAACGGTTCGTCGAGTTCGACGACGCGGCCGTCCGCGTAACGGATCGTCGCCTTCGCCGGGTTCCACCAGTTCTCGTGGATCGTCACGGTCCCGCCCGCCGCGCCGAGCAGCGCGTCGCCGCGCCCCATCACGTCGAGCCCGCAGAACAGCTGCGCGATGCCGCCTTCGGCATGACGGCTGTTCAGGCTCGCGAACACGTCCACGCCGCTCGCGCCGACGCGGCCGAGCGTCTGCACCTCGCGCGCCTCGCCAAGCCAGTCGACCGCGAGAAACAGTTCGTAGATGCCGATGTCGAGCAGCGCGCCGCCGGCTGCCTCGAAGCTGAAGCTCGGATGATCGGCCGGCACCGTCGAGAACGCGCCGCCGGCCCGCACCAGCCGGATCACGCCGATCGGATCGCGCGCGAGGTGCTCGCGCAGGCGCCGGTAGAGCGGATAGAACGGCGGCTTCATGGCCTCCATGAACAGCCGCCCGGCCGCCGTGGCGGCCGCCAGAACCTCGTCGAGCTCACGCGCGTTGACGGTGGCCGGCTTCTCGCAGAGCACGGCCTTGCCCGCCGCGAGCGCGGCGAGCGCGTAACGCGCGTGGCTGTCGTTGAGGGTCGCGATGTAGATCGCGTCGAGATCGGACCCGCAGAGCGCCTCGAAGCTCGCCGCCGGCGTGCCGCCGAGTTCGGCGCAGAACGCGGCGGCCGCTTCCGGGCGGCGCGCCCAGACCTGCGAGATCGAGGCGTGAGCCACATGGGTCAGCGATTGCGCGAAGCGGCGCGCGATCGCGCCCGCGCCGACGATGCCGAAACGGATCGGTTGAGAGGAAGGAGCGGTCATCGGGATCGGAGTTGGACAGGGAATCACGCCGGCAAAGCCGGCGGCCGGCCGTCATGATAACGGCCGGCGGGGGCCGTCGTCCCCCCCGCGCCGCCCCGCAGTGCCTCCGCCCCGCCCCCGCTTCGGTCCGTCCCGGCTCGCCTCAGCCCGCGACGCGCGCCTCCGCCGGCGCATGGCACGGGGCCTCGGTCGTCAGGTCGATCAGCTCGCGCGCGGCCGCTTCCGCCGCCCGCGCGTCGCGCTGCTCGATCGCCACGACGATGCGCTCGTGCAGGCCGACCAGCCGCTCGTGGCTGCCTTCGCGCCGGGCCGTCTGCTCGCGCACCAGCCGCAGCGCGCCGCAGATGATCGCGCTCATCTGCTGGTAGAACTGGTTGCCGCTCGCGTGAACGATGCGCGCGTGCAACAGCTCGTCGGCGGCGTCGTAGTTCGCCTCGCCCGGCTCGAGCGAGCGGAACGCCTCGAAGGCTTCGCGAATGCCGGCGATCTCCGCCGCGTTCGCGCGCTCGGCGGCCTGCCCCGTCGCGCGCGGTTCGATCAGCATGCGGAATTCGAGCACGTCGCGCATGAACTGCGGGTCCGGTTTCGCCCGGAAGCGCCAGCTCACCACGTCCTCGTCGATCATGCGCCAGTCGCGCATCGGCCTCACGCGCGTGCCGACCTTCGGACGCACGTCGAGCATGTCACGCGCGAGCAACATCGACAGCGCCTCGCGCATCACCGTCCGGCTGACGTCGAAATCCCTCGACAGCACGTCCTGCGGCGGCAGGATGCCGCCGTACTTGTCTTCCACTATCCCTGTGACGAGCCCGTCCATCACCTTGCTGACGAGCGACCTGTCTTTTGCCTGTTCCATACGAGATCTCCCCGTTACGTATCTGTGTTGGCGTACTGCCCCCGCAGTTCGGCCCGGCCCCTTTTCTCTCGTTTTATTGGAAATGTACGCGCCACTATTGTTCGTATGTTCGATACATTGCTGAGTTCGCGGTCGCAATGCTATCTAGTAAACACCTGAGAGGGTAATCCCTCTTAGGATTTCGTTTAGATATCCTATAGCAAAAAAATGCCCGACAGGCTTGGGAAACGCCGTCGGGCAATTTGTCAGTATCGCAAAACGTTTGCGGCTGGTGATTCATTCGCGCGCGCCGCTTGAAAATCGAAAATCGCGTCGCGCTGATTTTTAAACTCCCGCTTAATCGCCGCGATAATCGATCGTTTCCACCCCGGCCGCGCCGCCGAGCAGGCACAGATCGGCGCCGCGCTGCGCGAACAGACCGACCGTGACCACGCCGGCCCAGCCGTTGATCGTGGCTTCCAGCCCACGCGGATCGGTGATGGCGAGCCCCTCCACGTCGAGGATCTCGTTGCCGTTGTCGGTCAGGTAGGGCGTGCCGTCGCCCTTGACGCGCAGCACCGGCACGCCGCCCAGCGCGGTCAGCCGGCGGCCGATCGCGGTGCGCGCCATCGGCACGACTTCCACCGGCAGCGGGAACGCGCCGAGCGTCGCGACGCGCTTGCTTGCGTCGGCGATGCAGACGAAGGTGCCCGATACCGAGGCCACGATCTTCTCGCGCGTGAGCGCCCCGCCGCCGCCCTTGATCATCGCGCCGCTCGCGTCGATCTCGTCGGCGCCGTCCACGTACACCTGCAAGCCGTCGATCTGGTTGAGGTCGAACACGCGGATGCCGTGCGCTTCGAGGCGCTGCGTGGTGGCGATCGAGCTCGATACCGCGCCGCGGTAGCGCGTCTTGATCGCGGCCAGCGCGTCGATGAAGCAGTTCGCGGTGGAGCCGGTGCCGACGCCGATCACCGAGCCTTCCGGCACGTTCGCCAGCACGTAGTCGGCGGCCGCCTGGCCGACGAGGCGTTTGAGTTCGTCTTGAGTCATGGAGAGGGGGAAAGCGCTGATTGCGAAAGCGGCGAGTTTACCGGAGTCGTTCGGCATGGCGTCGATTTTCGTCGCCCGCGCGGCGCCGGCGCGACAGTCGGCTCGCCGCGCGAAGCGGATGCGACGTCGGACGCAAGAGTGGATGCACTCGCAAGCGCGACGGCCGGCCCGGCGATGGGCGCCGGGCCGGGAAACGGGCGAGGACGCGCGGGACGAACGGGAAACGCGCGGAAATTACGGCGTCGTGCCGGGACGCGTCGCGGCGGCCGGTGCCGAAACCGGCGCCGTGGCCGGCACGCCCGCGCCGGGGAAATACTTGTCGAGCAGGGCCTGCGCGATCGCGTCGGTCTGCGCGTCCGGCTTGCCCGAGTAGTCGGCCGGCCGGAAGTGCATCTGGAACGCCGCGAACACGCGCCGCGTGCGCGCGTCGAGCACGCCGTCGGTCGCCACGTCGTAGCCGTAGCGCGCGAGTTTCAGCTGCAGCGCGCGCACGTCGGCCGGGTCGCCCGGCGCGCGCCCCGCCAGCCGCGCGGCCACGGTCGCGTCGTCGGGCCACGCGCCGACGCCGGCGCGCGCGAGCGCCTGCCACGGGAACGCCGGACCCGGATCGATCTTGCGCTGCGGAGCGATGTCGCTGTGCGCGACCACGCGCGTCGGCGGAATCCGGTAGCGCGCGACGATGTCCTGCGCGAGCGTCACGACCGCCTCGACCTGATCGGGCGAATAGGCCTGCCAGGTCCGGTTCGCCGGCGCGTCGAGCGGGCCGGCATTGACGATCTCGATGCCTATCGAGGCCGCGTTGAGCTCGGTCGTGCCCTGCCAGTCGCTGACGCCCGCATGCCACGCGCGCTCGCCCTCCGGCACCAGCTGCAGCACGACGGGCTTGCCGTCGCGGTACGCCGGGTGGCTCGGGATCAGGTAATGGGCGCTGACGTCGTTGTGGGTCAGCACGAACAGCGCGCGCGGGTCGTCCGCCTCGGTGTAGTGCAGCACCAGGAAGCGCACGCGCGAATCGGCGCCGCGCGCCGGGTGGCTCGTATCGGCGACGTAGCTGCCGTGATCGACGAGCGTGGGCGAGCTGCAGGCGGCCAGCGCCGCCGCGAGGCACCCGGCGGCAAGCACGCGCAGCGCCGCGAGCGCGCCGCCGCGCCGGCCGGCGCCACCCGCTGCCGGCGCGGGCCGGCGCGTGATCGACCACGGCATCGTCTTCATCGCCCCGGCCTCTCCGGCTTACTTCGCGGCGCCAGCCACGCGCCGCTGGCGCACGGCTTCGTACAGGCACACGCCGCTCGCCACCGACACGTTCAGGCTCTCGACGCTGCCAGCCATCGGGATGTTCATCACGTCGTCGCAGGTATCGCGCGTGAGGCGGCGCATGCCCTCGCCCTCGGCGCCCATCACCAGCGCGACCGGGCCTTCGAGCTTGGTCTCGTAGAGGCTCGCCGGCGCGTCGTCGGCCGTGCCGATCACCCAGACGCCCGCGTCCTTCAGCTCGCGCAGCGCGCGCGCGAGGTTCGTCACCGTGATGTAGGGCACGGTGTCGGCCGCGCCGCTCGCGACCTTGGCGGCCGTCGCGTTGAGCCCGACCGCGCGGTCGCGCGGCGCGATGATCGCGTGCGCGCCGGCCGCATCGGCCACCCGCAGGCAGGCGCCGAGATTATGCGGATCGGTCACGCCGTCGAGCACCAGCAGCAGCGCCGGGCCCTGGATGCCGTCGAGCAGTTCGGCCAGGTTCTGCGCGAGCGGCAGATCCTCGACGCGCGCCACCACACCCTGATGGCGCTCGGTATGCGCGAGGCCCCACAGCCGCGTTTCGTCGGCGGCGATCAGGCGCACGCCCGCTTCCTTCGCGGTCTGCAGGAAATCCGTCATCCGGCGATCGCGCCGGGTCTGGTCGTACAACACCTCGGCAACCGTCGACGCATCGTGCCGCAAGCGCGCGGTGACCGCGTGAAAACCGTAGAGAACCTTCAAACGTGACATGACTGACCAACCTTCATCTTGACGCGAGGCGCGGCCGGCACGCCTCGCGAGCATTGCAAACGGAAGCGCCGCGTTGCCGGCCTCGCGGCCGGACAACGCGGCGTCTTCGATTCATCGACCGCCCGGGCCGGCGCGCGACGGCGCCGGCCGCGGGGTCAATATTTCTTGCGCGGACGCGCCTTCTTCGCCGGCGACTTGGCCGCCGTGCCGCCCTTCTTCCTGGCGGCCGGATGCGCGGCGCGCGCGTCCTTCGCGGCGGGCGCGACCGTGCTGCCGGCGGCGGCCTTGCGGCGCCCCGCCGGCGGTTCGTCCTCGCTCGTCACGCCGGGCATCGCCCGCACGCGCGGCGCACCACGTTCGGCCGGCAGCGGGGCCGCGCCGCGCGGCGCCTTCACGGGCGTGTCGCGCACCAGCCGGAAATCGATCTTGCGCGCGTCGAGATCGACGCGGCCGACCTGCACGCGCACGCGGTCCGACAGTCGGTAGCGGATGCCGGTACGCTCGCCGCGCAGTTCGTTCTTGATCTCGTCGTACTGGAAATAATCGGAACCGAGTTCGGTGACGTGGACGAGCCCCTCGATGAACAGCGTGTCGAGCTGCACGAAGATCCCGAACGGCGTCACGCCGTTGACCATCCCGCCGTATTCCTCGCCGAGCTTGTCGCGCATGAAATAGCACTTGAGCCAGGCCTCGACGTCGCGCGAGGCTTCGTCGGCGCGCCGCTCGTTGGCCGAGCAGTGCAGGCCGAGCTCTTCCCAGATCGCGTCGTTCGAACGCGCGCGGCTGCGCGATTCGTCGTCTTCCTTCTGCATCGCACGGGCACGCGGCGAAAGCGCCGTGTTCAGCGTCACGCCGTCGGGCGCCTTCGGCGTGTACTTCTGGCCGGACAGGATCGCGTAGATCGCGCGGTGCGTGAGCAGGTCGGGATAGCGGCGGATCGGGCTCGTGAAATGCGCATAGGCATCGTAGGCGAGACCGAAGTGGCCGATGTTGTCGGGACTGTAGACGGCCTGCTGCATCGAGCGCAGCAGCATCGGCTGCAGCATCTGCGCGTCGGGCCGCTCGCGGATCTTCGCCATCAGCGCCGCGTAGTCGCTGGCGTGGGGCTTCTCGCCGCCGCCGAGCGTGAGCCCCATGCCGCGCAGGAACGAGCGCAGGTTCTCGAGCTTCTCGACGGTCGGGCCCGCGTGAATCCGGTACAGGCCCGACTGCTTGTGGCGCTTCATGAAGTCGGCCGCGCAGACGTTGGCGGCCAGCATGCATTCCTCGATCAGCTTGTGCGCGTCGTTGCGCTGGCGCGGCAGGATCTGCTCGATCTTGCCCTGCGCGTTGCAGACGATGTAGGTCTCGGTGGTGTCGAAATCGATCGCGCCGCGCTTCTGGCGCGCCGCGAACAACGCCTTGTAGACGCCATAGAGATCCTGCAGGTGCGGCAGCAGATCCGCGCGGCGCGCGGCCTCCGGCCCCTTGGTGTTGCCGAGCACGGCCGCGACCTCGGTGTAGGTCAGGCGCGCCGCCGAGTGGATCACGGCCGGGTAGAACTGGTAGGCCTTCACTTCGCCGCGCGCGGTCACCACCATGTCGCAGACCAGCACGCAGCGATCCACCTGCGGGTTCAGCGAGCAGAGCCCGTTCGACAGCTTCTCGGGCAGCATCGGGATCACGCGGCGCGGGAAGTAGACCGAGGTGCTGCGTTCGAGCGCGTCGACGTCGAGCGCCTCGCCCGGCTTCACGTAGTGCGAGACGTCGGCGATCGCGACGATCAGCCGGAAGCCGTCGCCGCGGCCGACCTTCATCGGCTCGCAGTAAACGGCATCGTCGAAGTCGCGCGCGTCCTCGCCGTCGATCGTGACGAGCGGCACGTCGCGCAGGTCGACGCGATAGCGCAGGTCCACCGGGCGCACCTTGTCCGGCAGCGCGGCCGAGGCCGTCAGCGCAGACGGGCTGAACTCGTGCGGCACGCCGTACTTGCGCACCGCGATCTCGATCTCCATGCCCGGATCGTCGATGTCGCCGAGCACTTCCACGACGCGACCGAGCGGCTGCGAGTGGCGGCTCGGGAACTCGGTCAGCTCGACCACCACCACCTGGCCGACCTTGGCCTTCTTCGGGTTCTGCGTGATCAGGATGTCGTGGCCGATCCGCTTGTCCTCGGGGGCGCAGATCACCGCGCCGTTCTCGTTGAGCAGGCGGCCGATCACGCGCTTGTTGGCGCGGTCGGTGACCTCGACCACGTGCCCTTCCGGGCGGCCGCGGCGGTCGTAGCCGACGATCCGCGCGAGCACGCGGTCGTTGTGCATGACCTTCTGCATCTCGCCGCTCGGCAGGAACAGGTCGTCCTGGCCGTCGTCGCGGATCAGGAAGCCGTAGCCGTCGCGATGGCCCTGCACGCGCCCGGCCACGAAATTCGACGGATGGGTCAACTGATAATGCCCGCGCTTGTCGAGCCGGATCTGGCCGTCGCGCTCCATCGCGGCGACGCGCCGGAAGAAGCCCTCGCGCTCCTGGCGCTTGATCGACAGCGCTTCGGCGATGTCGTTCGCGGCCAGCGGGGCGTCGCTCGTGCGCAGCACGCCGAGGATTTCTTCGCGGCTCGGGATGGGATACGGATACTTGCTCAAGGGCTTGTCGATGGTTGTTCTCGTTGCGTGGACTACTCGTCCGGTTCGAACGATCGGACGCCAGGTTGCGGGCCATTCTATCACCCGCCGCCGCGCCGAAAGCCGCGAAACGGGGCACGAGGCGCATGAGCGGGCCGATCACGGTTGCGATGCAAAAAGGTGTTGACACAATTATCCGCGCTGCTATGATTACGGTCTTGCTTGATAAGCAGCTTGTGCCCAGGTGGCGGAATTGGTAGACGCACTAGGTTCAGGTCCTAGCGGTGGCAACACCGTGGAGGTTCGAGTCCTCTCCTGGGCACCACAAGTTTAAAAAGGTCGGCTTCATGCCGGCCTTTTTCATTTCCGCCCAGGAAGCAAAGTGCCTGCGCACTTTGCGTGGGGACTCGAAAGGTTTCGCTTGCCAGCGAAACCGGGGTCGCGCCTGCGTGACCGAGTCCTCTCCTGGGCACCACAAGTTTAAAAAGGCCGGCTTCATGCCGGCCTTTTTCATTTCCTGCCCAGGAAGCAAAGTGCCTGCGCACTTTGCGCGGGGACTCGAAAGGTTTCGCTTGCCAGCGAAACCGGGGTCGCGCCGCGTGACCGAGTCCTCTCCTGGTTAAAGCTAAAAAAGCCGGCTTTCCAAGCCGGCTTCTTCATTTGTCGCCCCTCGCGAAGCGACAAATCAACAAAACAAACGCACCTTAATCCCACGCCCCAACCAGATACCGCGTCAACTCCGCCGTCGACATCTCGCGCGCGAGCCGCGCCGCCTGCCCCGCCCACATATTGCTGAAATCCGCCTTGTCGGCCTTCTCGGTCACCGCGCGCAGGGGCACCAGCGCGCCGCCCGCAGTCGGGAACACCGGCGCCGCCGCCGAGATCGGGCCGATCTCGCGCATCAGCCGGTTCGTGATGCCGCGCGCCGGGCGCCCGGTAAACAGGTTGGTCAGCGCCGTCTGGTCCTCGCCGGCCGTGCGCAGCGCCTCGCGATGGAACGCGCTGACCTTCGCCTCGGGCGTCAGCAGATAGGCCGTGCCGACCTGCACGGCCGACGCGCCGAGCGCGAACGCGGCCCGCACGCCGCGCGGATCGGCGATGCCGCCCGCCGCGATCACCGGCACCGGCACCGCGTCGACGATCTGCGGCACGAGCGCGAGGGTGCCGACCTGGGTCGACATGTCGTCCGACAGGAAATTGCCGCGATGGCCGCCCGCCTCGTAGCCCATCGCGATGATCGCGTCCACGCCGCGCTCCGCGAGCCAGCGCGCCTCCGCGACCGTCGTCGCCGACGAGATCACGCGCGCGCCGGTACGCTTCACGCGCTCGACGAGCCGCGCCTCGGGCAGGCCGAAATGGAAGCTGACCACTTCCGGCCGGTACGCCTCGACGATCTCGCAGTAGGCGTCGTTGAACGGCGCGCGGCTCGAGGACGGCACCGGCTCGGCCGGATCGAGTCCGAGCTCGACGTAATAGCGCGCGAGCGCCGCGCGCCACGCCATCTGCGCGGCCGGGTCCGGCGCCGGATCGGTATGCGAGAAGAAATTGACGTTGATCGGCTTGCGCGTCGCGCCGCGAATCTCGTCGAGCGCGGCCTTCATCTGCTCGACCGACAGCAGCGCGGCCGGCAGCGAACCGAGGCCGCCCGCCTCGCTCGCCGCGATCACCATCGCGGCCGTGGTCGCTCCCGCCATCGGCGCCTGGATGACCGGCAGTTCGATGCCGAACAGATCGAGGATACGCGTGTCTTGCCCGTTGCCCATGAGTGCATGCTCCATCGAATGACGTAGTGAATGGCGCCCGGCCGGCGCGGGGTGCGTGACAGCCTTCGCGCGCCATCGTACCGCAGGCGGCTGCCGGACGGCGCCGGGCCGCCGACGCGTGCTATTTCGTTTCGCCCGTCGCGGCCTTGCGCTGCTGCTCGCGCCACTCGGGCGTGGTCACGCCGCCCACGCCCCAGCTGTCGAGCTCGACCTCGTCGATCACGACGAACGTGGTGTGGGGCGGCTTGCCCATCACCTCGAACAGCAGGTCGCTGACGCCCTTGATCAGCGCCTGCTTCTGCTCCGGCGTGGTGGCCGTCGCGCCCGGCGCGGTACCTTCGCGGGTCACCTTGATGTTGACGTATGGCATGGCGTTGTTCCTGTGAGGTTGTTCCCGTGAGTAGCAACACGCGGCGCGGCGGCTCGTGCCTGCCGGCAGCCGCACCGCGCGTGCCGGAGGGCGGCCGCACCGCCCTGCACGGTGCGATTTACCAGCGGCCGGCGTGCTGGCCGCCGTCCACGTTCAGCGTCTCGCCCGTCACGAAGTTCGCGTGCTCGAGGTACATCGCCGCCTCGACGATCTCCGAGATTTCACCCATGCGGCCCATCGGGTGCATCGTGCCGAGCACGTCATGCGTTTCGGCCGGATGCATCGGCGTCTTGATGATGCCGGGGGCGATCGCGTTCACACGCACGCCGCGCTTCACGTACTCGATCGCGAGGCCGCGCGTGACCGCGTCGAGGCCGCCCTTGGTCAGCGTCGCGAGGCCCGTCGGCGCGTCGGCGATCGCCTGGCGCACCAGCGTCGTCGTGATCTGGACGATATGGCCGTGGTGCCGGGCGAGCATCGGTTCGAGCGCGAGCTGCGTGACGTGGAAGAAGCCGGCCAGATTCACGTTCAGCACGTTGGTGAAATCCTCGACCGTGTATTCCGTGAACGGCTTGCCGATGAAGATGCCGGCGTTGTTGATCAGCGTGTCGATGCGGCCGAAGCGATCGAGTGCGGTCTTCACGACGCGTGCCGCCACCTCGCGGTCGCTGATGTTGCCGGGCACGGCGACGATGCCGTCGTCGGCGCCCTGGCTGATGTTGCGCGAGTTCGCGACGACCACGAACCCTTGCTTGCGGTATGCCTCGACGATGCCTGCGCCGATGCCTTGCGATGCGCCCGTCACGATGGCGACTTTCGGTTGATTGCTCATCACAACACTCCTTTTCCTTAGGTTAACTAAATAATCCGAATCGTTTTCGGACCTGCCCTCACGGGCCTGGCTTCCAACACCTGCTTCAGTCCATCACGCGATCACCCGGTAATCGCGAGCGGCCTGCCCTTCCTGACGAATTTCAGTCGCCCGGCCAGCCCGACCCGGGCGAACGTGAGCGCGAGCGGCTCACGGCATGGGGGCCGCGCGTGGCCGTCATCGCCTGCCGCCACCAGCGTCGCGCCCGGAAACGCCCGCGCGGTCCGCAGCGCGTCGTCGCCGCTCATCGCGGCACGCCCGATCCCCCGTGCGTCGAACGCCGCCGCGAACAGCAGCACGGCCCTCGGTGCAAAGCGATCGGCCACCTCGGCCATGCCTTCATGCCAGACGGCCGCGCCCGCCACGTACAACAGATCGCCGGGGCGATCGGCGCCGAGTGCGAACCCGATCGTTTCGTCGCCGACGGCGTCGTGCCCGACCGGCGTCGCCGTGACCAGCAGCAGGCTGCCGTCGTCGCGGCAGAGCGGACTGGTCTCGAACGGCGCAAGGCCGATGGCGTTGCCGCCCAGGCGCGCCGCGGCCTGCCGCGTCGCACAAGTCCGGCGCGGCGGCGCGGCCAGACGGGCCACCCGTGCCGCCAGATCCGCCCTGCAACCCCGGCCGTCGCCGAGCAGCACCGCGTCGAGCGCCGCGCCCGCGGCCTTGCTCGCGCGCTTGCCCATGCCGGCCGGCGAGGCCGGACCGACACCGGCCGGCTCGCTCAGCAGCCGGATCGAGCCGAACTCGATCAGGACCGCCGGACCGCCGACGAGGGTGAGTGTCAAGCTTGCGTCTCGCATTCGAGGCACCGTGTTGCATTGCGTTGGACGTAGCGTATGCCGGTTGCCGCTGTTGCAAAATCCGCTATCCTCTCTCAATGGCTGAGAAAAAACGCACAGAGGTGGATTGGCAGGACGTCCGCGTATTTCTTGCGCTCGGGCGCCACGGCAGCTTGTCGGCGGCGGCGCGGGCGCTGGGGGTCAATCACGCGACGATTTCGCGGCGCATCCAGTCGCTCGAGGCGACGCTCGGCGAGAAGCTGGCCGAGCGCCGGCCGGAGGGCTACGTGCTGACGCCGGCCGGCACGCTCGCGCTGAGCGTCGCGAGCGACATGGAGACGGCGGTGCAGACGCTCGGGCGCGGCGGCACCGATGGTTCGCCAAAGGGCGTGGTGCGGGTCAACGCGCCGCCGGCGCTGTCGCAGGGCTTCCTGATCCGGCAGCTGGCCGAGGTGCCAATACGGCATCCGGGGCTCGACATCGATCTCGCCACCGATCTGCGTTCGATCAGCCTGGAGCGGCACGAAGCCGACATCGCCGTGCGCGTCGACCGCCCTGAGGACGGTGATTTCATTGCGAAGCCGGTGGGGTCGATGGCCTATGGTTTCTATGGCACGCCGGCGCTGTGCGAGCGCATCGAGGGCGGTGCCGCGCCGGTGCTGGTGGGTTTCGACGAGGCCAACACCTACATCCCCGACTCGGGCTGGCTGGCCCAGCAGTTTCCGCAGACGCGCGTGGCGTTCCGTGCCAACAATCACATGGCGCAGGCGGCCGCCGCACGCTCGGGCGTCGGGCTTGCCCTGCTGCCGCACTATGTCGGGCGCCAGGAGGCGGAATTGCGGCTATGTCACATGGGGCCGGTCAGGCCGCCGCGCGAGATCTGGCTGTTGATCCGGCGGCAGGACCGCAAGGATCTGCCGATCCGGACCGTCGTGGATTACCTGACGCAGGTATTCGACGAGGCGCGGCCGTTGTTTCAGCCATGAGATCGCAAACGCGGCCATGATCACAGAAATTGTTGACACATTCTGCTGGCACGCTATAATCGCATTCTTGCTTGATAAGCAGCTTGTGCCCAGGTGGCGGAATTGGTAGACGCACTAGGTTCAGGTCCTAGCGGTGGCAACACCGTGGAGGTTCGAGTCCTCTCCTGGGCACCACAAGTTTAAAAAGGCCGGCTTTCATGCCGGCCTTTTTCATTTTTGCCCAGGAAGCAAAGTGCCTGCGCACTTTGCGCGGGGACTCGAAAGGTTTCGCTTGCCAGCGAAACCGGGGTCGCGCCTGCGTGACCGAGTCCTCTCCTGGTTGGAGTTGAAAAAGCCGGCTTTCCAGGCCGGCTTTTTCATTTGTCGCTCCTCGCGAAGCGACGAAAATCCCCCACGTCCCTCCTCAAAACCCACACGCACCAACTGGCGTAAACACCCCTAAAGTTGGCGTTTGTGCATTTAGCGATTGCGCCTGCCGTCGCTAGACTCCTCCCTGTTGCGCAACACTCCCCATCCTTTCACACATCTGCAGGAGTCGCCCATGAAGGTTCTCGCCATCGGCAACATCGTCAAGCCTGTCACGCAGGAACAACGCAGCACGATCATGCCGCAGGAAGTGCCGGCCACGCTGAAGCTTTACCTCGACGGCAGCATCGAGCAGTTCTGGTATCGCCAGGACAAGCCGGGCGTGGTGTTCCTGATGAACGTCGATTCGCTCGATGCCGCGCGCGCGGCCACGGGTTCGCTACCGCTCGTGGCCGAGGGCATTGCCGAATACGAGTTCATGCCGCTCGGCCCGCTGGCACCGCTCGGCATGCTGATCCAGGGCCATTAATGGGCGGGCGAACGGCGACATCGCCCGCCCGGCACGAACTATCGATTTGTCCCGAAAAAGCATTGACAGGACCGTGGAGAGCTATATAATTGCGGTCTTGCTTGATGCAGCTTGTGCCCAGGTGGCGGAATTGGTAGACGCACTAGGTTCAGGTCCTAGCGGTGGCAACACCGTGGAGGTTCGAGTCCTCTCCTGGGCACCACAAGTTTAAAAAGGCCGGCTTCATGCCGGCCTTTTTCATTTTCCGCCCAGGAAGCAAAGTGCCTGCGCACTTTGCGTGGGGACTCGACAAAGAACAAACCTACCCCGCCAACCTCCCCACCGCATCATCCACGCTCAATTCCGACAGCGCCTCGTCCCTAAGCCCCGCACCACTGGCCCGCCGCAGCACCTCGAGCACCTCCGGCTTCAACCGCACCAGCATCAACCGCCACCCGCGCGCCTCGCACTCGATCGCGAACGTGATCAGCGCCTCGACCGCCGTGCCGTCGAGATCCGGCGACTCCTCGAGACTGAGCACCACCGTCCTCAAGCCCTTCACCCCGTGCGCCAGTCCCCTGACCCGCGCCAGCACGCGCTCCGCGTTCGCGAAAAACAGCTGCCCCTCGGGCCGCACGATCAGCATGCCCGGCACCGGCGTCGCGTCGGCATGATTGCGCACGTCGACGAAATCACGGCTGTCGCGCAACCGACCCAGTTCGCTGAGCTTCGGTTCGGACAGCTTGCGCACGGTCAGCAGCAGGCTCGCCGCGATCGCCGCGAGCAGGCCGTTCAGCACGCCGAGCACGAGCACCGCGAGAATCGCGGCCAGCACCAGCAGCCGGTCGCGATGCCAGCGCCAATACGGCTGAAACACGCCCGGATGCAGCGAATGGCTGACCGCGAAGATCACGATCGCGGCGAGCACCGGCTCCGGTGTGCGCGCCAGTTGCGGCAGCAGCAGCCAGACGATCAGCGCGATCACCACGGCCGCGCAGGCGCCCGCGAGCCGGCTCTGCGCGCCGGCCGCCTCGTTGGCCGAACTCGCCGAATAACCGGCGCCGACCGGCATGCCGTGCAGCAGCCCCGACACCAGGTTCGCGCAGCCGAGCGCGACCAGGTCGCGGTTCGGCGCGATCGGATCGCCGTGCTTCAGCGCGAAATTGCGGATCGAGCCATACGACTCGGCGTAAAGGATCAGCATCAGCGCGAAGCCGAGCTCGACAGTCTGCGTCCAGGCGGTGCGATCGAGCGCCGGCAGCCCGAACGCGAGATGCTGCAGATCGATATGCCCGACCACGGCGATGCCGTGACGCGTCCAGTCGATCCCGTAGCCGGCCGCGATGCCGAGCACGATCACGATCAGCGTGGCCGGCGCGCGCGAACGCCGGCCGAGCGCGAACAGGATCGCGAGCGCCGCGGCGCCGAGCACGACGCTGGCGAGGTTCGTCAGCGGCAGGCCACGCACGAGGTCCAGCACCACATGCGGCGTATCGCTGTGATGCACGGGGACCACGAGGATCTTCGGCAATTGCTTGATCACGATCGTCAACGCGAGTCCGAACGTGAAGCCGCGCAGCACGGGCCGCGCGATGAAGTCCGAGATGCCGCCGAGCCGCGCGGCGCCGGCGATCACGAACAGCAGGCCGGTGGTGGCCACCAGCGCGGCCGCGAGCGCGAGCTGCGCCGCCGCGGTGGTGCTGGTCTCGGACAGCACGGTGGCGGCCAGCACGGCGGCCGACGACGAGGTTGACGAGACGATCGCGAAACGGCTGCTGCCGAGCGCTGCGTAGACCACCAGCCCGACCAGCAGCGCGATCAGGCCGGCCTGCGGCGGCAGGTTCGCGAGCCCGGCATAGGCGACCGCCTCGGGAATCAGCAGCCCGGCGATCGACAGGCCCGCCAGCGCGTCGCGCCAGTTCCGCTCGCCGCGCGGCATCTCGGGCGCGGCGAGCGCCGAGAATTGAGCGGCGTCGCGCGGCACCGCCTCGGGCACCGGTTGGGCGGGCGCTGGCCGGCTCGCGGCACGGTGCGGCTGGCGCATCTCAGGGCCTCGGCTCGAACACGCCGACCCAGCCGGGCAGATAGCGCGCGTCGGGCGCGCGCGCATGGACGAGCGCCGCGTCGAGCGCTTTCGAGACATGCTTGCGCACGGTCGCCGCCAGGATCTTCGTGCGCAGATAGTCGGCCCACAGGAATTCGCTGAACGGCGTGGCGTCCTTCGCATAGCCGCCGGCCGTGCGCAGCTCGCCCGCCAGGCTCCGATACGGGTCGTCGCTCAGTTCGGTCAGTGCGGGAGGCAGGCGGTCGTAATCGCGGCGCGCCGCCTTGCCGAGCGATTTCCAGTGCTCACGCTTGGCCTTCACCTCGCGATAGCCGACGGTCATCGGCGTCGGCCGCAGGCTTGCGAGGCGGGCGGGGATCAGGCGGACGTCGCGGCCGGGCGCCATGGTCGTGCTCCGGTGAAAAGATCCGCCACGATAACCCACCGCGAGCGCGCCGTGCGAACCGGCATGCATGCCTCGCCCTCATCCGGCCGCGATAACAATTTACAGAATCAAAAATCGATTCATTCAATATCGATACGTTTCTTTCAAAACATATTCAAACCTGTTCATATTCCCGTTCAATACTGTTTTTTATCTAGGGATTAATCCCGATCCGTGAACGGAAAGCGGACGCGGAAACAATTCCCCGGCGTACACTGAATCCGCCGTGTGCCCCGCCGGGCGGCCCTCGCCGCCCTCCGCGCCAACCCCACCAAGGAGACCTCCGCCATGAGCTGGACCCGGGAACAGAGAAACGTGACGATCGCCGCCTATTTAGGCTGGACCCTCGACGCATTCGACTTCTTTCTGATGGTATTCGTGCTGAAAGACATCGCGGCGGAATTCCATACCAAGATCCCGGCGGTCGCCTTCGCGGTAACCCTGACGCTGGCCATGCGGCCGCTCGGTGCGCTGATCTTCGGCCGGCTCGCCGACCGCTTCGGCCGCCGTCCCACGCTGATGATCAACATCGCCATCTACTCGCTGCTCGAACTCGCCTCCGGCTTCGCGCCGAGCCTCGCCGCGCTGCTCGTGATGCGCGCGCTGTTCGGCATCGCGATGGGCGGCGAATGGGGCGTGGGCTCCGCGCTGACGATGGAAACGGTGCCGCCCCAGTCGCGCGGGATCGTCTCGGGGCTGCTGCAGGCCGGCTATCCGAGCGGCTATCTGCTCGCCTCGGTGGTGTTCGGCGTGCTCTATCAGTACATCGGCTGGCGCGGGATGTTCATGATCGGCGTGCTGCCCGCGCTGCTGGTGCTCTACGTGCGCTCGCACGTACCCGAATCGCCGGCCTGGAAGCAGATGGAGAAGCGCCCGCGCCCGAGCCTGGTGGCCACGCTGCGGCAGAACTGGAAGCTGTCGATCTACGCGGTGGTGCTGATGACGGCATTCAACTTCTTTTCGCACGGCACGCAGGATCTGTATCCGACCTTCCTGCGCGAACAGCATCACTTCGATCCGCACACCGTGTCGTGGATCACGATCGTGCTGAACATCGGCGCGATCGTCGGCGGCCTCGCGTTCGGATCGCTTTCCGAAAAGATCGGCCGGCGCCGCGCGATCTTCATCGCCGCGCTGATCGCGCTGCCGGTGCTGCCGCTGTGGGCATTCTCGACCGGCGCCGTGGCGCTGGCCGCCGGTGCGTTCCTGATGCAGATCTCGGTGCAGGGCGCGTGGGGCGTGATCCCGGTCCACCTGAACGAGATCTCGCCGGACGAGATCCGCGCGACCTTCCCCGGCTTCGTCTACCAGCTCGGCAACCTGCTCGCCTCGGGCAACGCGACGATGCAGGCGCAACTGGCCGTCGACCACGGCAACGACTACGGCCATGCGCTCGCGCTGGTGGCCGGCGTGGTGGCGGTGGTGATCGCTTCGCTGATCCTGTTCAGCCGCGAACGGCGCGGCATCGACATGACGCAGAGCGCCGCGCAGGTCTCGGCGGCCCGCTAGCGCGCACGCAGCGCATCATCGCGTGAAGCGCGCCACGCCGCGCTTCACGCGAAACGATGCTGCAATGCACATCGCCTCTAGAGGAATCCGCCCACAAACAACGCTTGCCGCCCGCCCCCGCGCTTTTTTATCTTAATAAAAACGCTTGTTTCAATTACAGATTTGAATCGCTCGTTCGGTAACCGAAACAGCGATCATGGGAGGCGACATGGCGGTTCGGCAAGCCAGCCGGCAAACCGGCGGCACGAAGGCGCGCATTCTCGACGCGGCGGAAGACCTGTTCGTCGAACACGGCTTCGAAGCCATGTCGATGCGACAGATCACGTCGCGCGCCGCGGTGAATCTGGCGGCGGTCAATTACCACTTCGGCAGCAAGGAAGCGCTGATCCACGCGATGCTGTCGCGCCGCCTCGATCAGCTGAACGACGAACGGCTGCGCATCCTCGACCGCTTCGAGGCGCAGCTCGGCGAAGGCATCACCTGCGAGCACGTGCTCGGCGCGATGTTCATCCCGGCGCTGCAGGCCTCGCGTGATCCGCAGCGCGGCGGCCGCGCGTTCCTGCGCCTGATCGGCCGCGCCTATACCGATCCGTCCACCTTCGTGCGCAGCTTCCTGGCCGCGCACTACGCGAGCGTGGCCGGCCGCTTCTTCGAGGCGTTCCAGCGCGCGCTGCCGCAGCTGCCGCGCACCGAGCTGGGCTGGCGCCTGCACTATGCGATCGGCGCGCTGTCGGGTGCGCTCGCGGGCGCCGAGACCGACAGCCTGCTCGACGATTTCTCGCAGGGCCGCACCATGAATGACGTGCAGATGATCGCGCGGCTGTCCTCGCTGATCGTTGCCGCGCTGAAGGCGCCGATGCCGGACGCGGCGCAGATGTCGATCTTCGCGGCCGTGCTCGACGACGCGCAGCGCGGCAGCACCGCACCGCCGAACGGCGGCGAGCTGCCGGCGGGGCCGTTCGGCGCCGCGGCCGGCACGCGGCTGCATGCGCGGCACGCGTCCTGAGCCGCGAGCCACGCACGAACCGCCGACACCGCAGGCACCGCACCCGCATTCGCATCCGGCACGCCGGACCCAGCAACGGCACGCCCCCTGCACCGGATACACCGCGCGCCACGCGCGGCGGCACCGCTCGCGCACGAGCGGCCGGCCGCCTGACATCACGACTCTGGAGACAAGCGATGAACGCCTCCGCTGCTTCGCTCGGCACGCCGGTGCCGAACACCGACGGCATCTGGTTCCCCTCCTATCCGCGCGGTGTCCCGCACGAGATCGACATCACGCAGTACAGCTCGCTGGTCGAATACTTCGATGAGTGCACGACACGCTTCGCCGAGCGCGTCGCCTATGTCAGCGCCGGCTCGAATCTGAGCTATGCCGCGCTCGCGCGCAAGGCCGAGGCGTTCGCGGCCTACCTGCAGCACTCGCTCGGCGTGAAGCCGGGCGACCGTGTCGCGATCATGCTGCCGAACTCGTTCCAGTATCCGGTCACGCTGTTCGGCACGCTGAAGGCCGGCGCGGTGGTGGTCAACGTCAATCCGCTCTACACCGCGCGCGAACTCGCGCATCAGCTGAAGGACAGCGGCGCGCAGACCATCGTCGTGTTCGAGAACTTCGCGCGCACGCTCGAGGAGGCGCTGCCCGGGACCGCGGTGCGCAACGTGGTGGTGACCGCGCTCGGCGACCTGCTCGGCGAGGGCTTCAACGCGAAGGGCCGGCTCGTCAATTTCGTGCTCAAGCGCGTGAAGAAGCTCGTGCCGCCCTACCGCCTGCCGCAGGCGGTGCGGCTGCGCGCGGCGCTGGCCGCCGGCGCCCGCTCGCGCGCCACGCCCGTCACGCTCACGCGCGCCGACCTCGCGTTCCTGCAATACACGGGCGGCACCACCGGCGTGGCGAAGGGCGCGATGCTCACGCACGGCAACCTGATCGCGAACCTGCTGCAGGCCAAGGCCTGGATCGCCGACCAGATGTCGGACGAGATCGAGACCGTGCTCACGCCGCTGCCGCTCTATCACATCTATTCGCTGACCGTGAACGCGCTGATCTTCATGGGACTGGGCGGACGCAACATCCTGATCGCGAACCCGCGCGACACGACGATGATGATGAAGATACTCCGCAACGAGACCTTCACCGGCATCACCGGCATCAACACGCTCTACAACGCGTTTCTCGACAACGCCGAATTCCGCGCCCGCGATTTCTCGAAGCTGAAGCTCGCGATGGCGGGCGGCATGGCGATGCAGCGCGCGGTCGCCGAGCGCTTCAAGGAGGTCACCGGCCAGCCGGTGGTGGAAGGCTACGGGCTCACCGAATGCTCGCCGATCGTGACGATGAATCCGGTCGACCTGAACGACATGCACGACTTCAGCGGCTCGATCGGCCTGCCGGCGCCGTCCACCGTGGTGCGCTTCCGGCGCGAGGACGGCACCTGGGCCGCGATCGGCGAGCCCGGCGAGCTCTGCGTGCGCGGCCCGCAGGTGATGCTCGGCTACTGGCAGCGCCCCGACGAGACCGCCAAGGTGCTCGACCGCGACGGCTGGCTCGCCACCGGCGACATCGGCGTGATGGACGAGCGCGGCTTCGTGCGGCTGATCGATCGCAAGAAGGACATGATCCTGGTATCGGGTTTCAACGTGTATCCGAACGAGATCGAGGAAGTGCTGGTGATGCATCCCGGCATCAGCGAGGCCGCCGCGATCGGCGTGCCCGACACGGCGCACGGCGAGCGGATCAAGGCCTTCGTGGTGCGACGCGACCCGGCGCTCACGGTCGACGAGGTGCTCGCGCACTGCCGCAAGAACCTGACGGGCTACAAGATGCCAAAGGCAGTGGAGTTTCGCGAGGCGCTGCCGCAAACCAATGTCGGCAAGATCCTGCGCCGCGCGCTGCGCGACGAGGAACTCGCGAAGCTCAAGCAGCCGGCGCAACCGTGATCCGGCATTCCCGACGTTTCCAGGAGAGTTGCATGCGTTCGAGTTTCACCCCGCGCCCGTTGCGCCGCTTCGCGCTGCCGTTGACGATCGCCGCCGCGAGCGTGGTTGCCGCCACCGCGTTCGCCCCCGTGGCCCGCGCCCAGACCGCGGCGGACACGGCGCCCGCCGCTGCGCTGCCGCCCGAACTCGCGCGCGTCACCCGGCAGGACGTCGCGCAACAGGCCGCGTGGCTCAAGGCGGCCGCGCGCGACGGCACGCTCGAGAAGCTCGACGACGCGACGCTGACCGCCCTGTTCAGCGCGCTCGATCCGATGACGGTGCCGGCCTACATCGCGGCCGGCCCGAACGGCTATCCCGCGTATGAATTCACGATGACACGCCAGGAGCGGATCGGCGACAGCTGGGCCGACAAGCCCGACCACATGCTCGTGAAGATGACGCGCGAGCCGCTGCGGATCTACGCGAAATGGCTGCCGGGCGGCCCGCACGCGGGCCAGGAGGCGATCTACGACGAGACCAAGCGCAAGGACGAGATGTACGGCCACCTCGGCGGCCTGCTCGGCAAGTTTCCGCTGTGGACCGCGATCGACGGCAGGCTCGCGCGCGCGCAGTCGAACCATACGATCCGCGACCTCGGCACCGAATTCGTGGCGGAGCAATACCTGAGCGAAGGCAAGAAATACGCGGCGGCCGGCGTCAGCAAGCCGACCCACGTCGAGGCGAAGACGATCGACGGCGTGCGCGTGGTGGCGCTGACCTACGAAACCCCGACCGGCCGCCCGCAGTTCTACGCGAAAAAGGAAACGCTCGGCCTGGACCTGCGCCACCCCTATTTCCGGACGGTCGAGTCCTACGGCAACGACGGCAGGATCTTCGAGCGGATCGTGTTCGAGACGATCACGCCGAAAAGCTTCGACGACGCCACGTTCGACCCGAAGAACCCCGACTATAAATATTGAGCGGCGCGCCCGGGTCGGCCGCCGGAGGGCGGCGCGCCGGCCCCGGCGCCCCGACCGCCGGTCCGCGCCAGCACAATGGCGCGACAAAATGACCAATTTCCTTTCGCCGCCGCCGCGCCAGCCCCGCTTCGCCGGGGGCGGCACCCGCGCTCCACGGGCCGTCCAGGCCATTCGGCCGATCACACTTCGCGCGCCGAACGTCTATAGTGGGTAACGGTTGGACACAAACGTCCCCGCACGCATCTCATATGAACAGGGTAGAATCCCGCACAAGCGCTCCGCAGACAGCGCGGCGCGCAACCATGCAAAACCCTCATCTGACGCCGGCTCAAGCCGCTTCTCAATGGCCAATCCTGCAGAATCCCATCCGCAAAACGACTTCATCAACGCCGCTCGCAAGGAACGCAAGCGCGTCGAAATCTACCTCGTCAACGGCATCCGCCTGACGGGCTGTATCGAGTCGTTCGATCAGTACCTGGTGATGCTGCGCACGCCCGTCGGTTTGCAAGGCATCTACAAACGCGCGATCTCCACGATCCAGCTCGACATGGGCGGCTCGCGGCCCGGTGGCGGCCGCGGCGGCCCCCGCACGGGCGGCGGTGGCGGTCACGGCGGCGGCCGGCCGCCGCGCGAAGGCGGCGGTCACAACCCCTACGGCTCGCATGGCGGCCCGCGCGAATCGCGCGGCGAAAGCCGTGGTGAAGGCCGCAGCGAAGGCTACACACCGCGTGAACCCCGCGAACCGCGCGAGCCGCGTGAATACAGCGCGCCGCGTGAATACAGCGGCTCGCGCGACTATCACGCGCCACGCGAATCGCATGAAGGCGTCTCGACGCCGCCCGAGCGCTCCGGCAACAGCCCGGTGATCGTCACGCGCCGCCGGCGCCCGCTCGGCCCTACCGGCGGCAACAACGAGTAAACGTGAAACGGGCAAGCTGCAAGGCTTGCCCGTCTTGTTTCTTCGTTTCACGTCTCCGCTGCATTCCGGCCAGGATCCCCCGCGGCCACCCTCCCGCCAGTTTTCCCGTCCAGCCAGCCGGCCTGGCATCCGCTCGATCGGCGCATGCCAGGCCGCGAGCCGTCCTAGCGGTTGCCCGGCAGCCCGGCGTCGGCCTGGCGCTGCAGCGACCGGACCTGCATCTGCAGCTGACGCAACTGCGCCTGCAGCGCGTCGCGCTGGGCCTGCAGTGCCGCCGCTTCGGTGCGGGTGGCCTTCTGGCGATTGTTGACGGCGGCCTGCTGCTCGCGCGCGACCTGCAGGTCGGCCTGCAGGCGGCTCGCGCGCTCCTGCACGACGGCGATCTGCTTGTCCGTCTGCGCCTTCTGGGCCTCGAGCCGCGTTGCCTGCAATTCCGAGGTGGCGAGCGATTCGGCCTGCTTCGAGAAGTCGTGGAACACCGCTTCGGCACGCGCCTCGTTGCTGGTCTTGACCACGCGCCAGAACGCCTTCTGCTGGAACAGCGCCACGTAGTAGGTGGCGTTCTGGATGCTGAACAGCAGGCTCGCGCCGTAGCTGCCGTTGTAGGCGGTGCGCATCTCGGTCAGCGAATGCGACTGGATCAGCTGCTGCAACTCGTCGATCGTGCTCTGCGCGGTGGCGCCGCCCGCCGGCGCCTGGGCGGCCGGCGTGGTCGGCGGCAACGCACCGACGGCGGCTGGCGCCGCGTTCACCACGCCGCCCGACGCGGCGACGGGCGCCGCCGCGTCGTCACTGCCGGCCAGCCCCTGCGCCAATGCAACCTGTAGTCCCCCCGCCATCATCAAACCTGCAACAAATGTGCGCCCCAAAACCCGTTTATGACTCATGTAGAGATTCCTGCACAGATTTAGTTGTATTTCTGACCGCAATCCAGCCATTATCACTCACTTTCGCGCGCCTCGGGCTCTTCGTCAAAAATCTGGTACTTGCGCATCTTTTCCCACAGGACCTTCCGACTGATACCGAGATGCTGCGCGGTATCCTGGCGGCGCCAACCGTTTGCGTCAAGTGCCGCGATCACTCGATTGCGTTCGGTCATGTCCCACTTGCTGCGGTCGACGTAGACTTCGGCCGCGCTTTCGGCCGGCACCGGCTGCACGGCGCGCGCGTGGGAGATCAGCCGCTGCAGCCGCGCGGCGTCCCAGGCCCCGGTCTGGCGCACCGTCACGCCGACCCGCTCGGCCAGATTGCGCAGCTCGCGCACGTTGCCGGGGAAGTAGGTGTCGGCCACCGCGTCGGCGAGCCAGTACGGCAGGTCCGGCAGCGTGCCGAGCCGGTCGTCGCCCACCACCTCGGCGACGAACGACTTGAACAGCGCGATCTTGTCGACGGCGCCGCGCTCCTCCAGCGACGGGATGCCGAGCTCGATCACCGCAAGCCGATAGTAGAGGTCGGCGCGGAACGTGCCCTCCTTCACGAGCTGCGGCAGCTTCTTGTTGCTGGCCGCGACGAGCCGGAAATCGACCTTGAGCGGCGCGCTGGCGCCGACCCGCAGCACCGTGCCGTCCTCCAGCACGCGCAACAGCTTCACCTGCTGGTAGAGCGGCAGGTCGCCGACCTCGTCGAGGAACAGCGTGCCGCCGGCCGCCTGTTCGAAGTAGCCCTTGTGCGCGACCACCGCCCCCGTGAACGAGCCCTTCGCGTGGCCGAAGAACAGCGACTCGAACAGGCCGTCCGGAATCGCGCCGCAGTTGACCGGCACGAATTCGCCGTGCCGGTAGCGCGAGTGCTTCTCGTGCAGCAGCTGCGCGATGCGCTCCTTGCCCACGCCGGTCTCGCCGTGCAGCAGCACGTTGGTATCGCAGTCGGCGAACGTGTCCACCTCCTGCAGGAGCGCCTGCATCGGCTCGGAATGCGCGACCAGCATGGCCGGCGCCGACGTCTTCGCGGCGTGCGCGCGCAACTGCGCGACCAGCTTCGTCACGAGGCCGCGCAGCTCCGCGCAGGTGAAGTCGAGCGGCAGGATGTGCGAGTACTCGGGCGGATACGAGGTGGCGTCCGCACCGCCGCGCGCGGCGCCGACCCACACCACCGGCATGCCGATGTTGGCCTGCCACTCCGACAGGAAGGCCGCGCCGCTCTCGATCATGCTGATGCTGATGATCGCGAGCGACGGCCGCGCGGCGGCCCGCTCGGGCGACAGCGCGACGTTGTCGGCACGGATCACCTCGACGTCGAAGCTGGCCATGCAGCGCGCGACGCGATCGACGATGTCCGCCTTGCCTTCCCAGACGTACAGGTCGAGTCCCTCGATTGCAGGTGTATTTCTCATCGGATACCAGTCAGTGCATTCAGTAGACCGTTTGCGCGACCCCGCAATTCAGCGAGATCTGATGAACGGTGGCCGCCCCGACCTGCACCCCGAGCAGGTTCAGCAGCGGAACGATGACGGCGTCGAGCGAGCTCAGCAGCGGGCTCAGCGCGCTGGTCAGGATGCCGAGCACGGTCGAGACGAAATTCCCCGGCACGCTGACGACGGACGCGCCAAACAGCGTCACGTTCGGCGAGATCTTCGCGCCGGACAGCTGCGTGAGCGCGTTGGCCAGCGTCGAGCCGAGCGCATTCGAGTTGACCGTCCAGTAATTGGCGTCGAGCCCCGCCACGCCGCTGAACACATGGGTGGCCTTGGCGCCCTGCACCTGCACCGAAACGTTCGCCAGCGACACCGTCAGCTGCGCGATATTGACTAAATTCAGCAGCGAAAGCTTGGCATTGACGATCTGCGCGGGACTCGTGCAGCTGTACGACGACGACAGGTTGATCAGCCCCTTCGCATTCAGCGGCGGCGTGCCGATGCAGAGATTGGCGATGCCCGGCGTGGCCGTGATGGTCGCCGTGCTCGCCTGCGGGGTCTGCGCGCACTGGGTCGATTCGAGCACCGCGGTGCCGGTGCCGACCTGGATGTAGACCGGCAGCATGACGTTGACGTTGACGCCGACCAATTGCAGCAGCGGGCCCAGGATCGGCAGCGTCTGGGTGCCGAGATCGACCACCAGGTAGATGCCGACCGCGGCCGTCGAGGCCTGGGTGCGCCAGTTGCCGCTGGCGTCCTTGCCGCCCTCGCCGACGGCGATCGACGGCGGGCTGATGATCTGCACCTGCAACTGCGTGCCGGCCAGGCCGCCAAGCGCGAGCGCCGGCATGTTGAGGGCCACGGCGTTGCCGGAATTGGCGATCTCGGCGCCCACCATCACCAGATCGAGCAGGTTGACCTGGGCGTCGGCGGCCGACTTGGTGTTGGCCAGCGCCACGTTGAGCACGCCGTTCGGGCCGCCGAGGTTGATGTTCGCGGAATTCAGGTTGGCCGAGCCGAGCGCCTGCAGCGCGCCGATGGCCGCCTGCAGGTTCGCGTTGACCACGCTGGTCTGGCTCGCCGCGCTCGCCACCACGCTCAGAAACTTGCTCAGCGACAGCTTCGCGGCCAGCAGCTGGTCGATCGTGCCCGCCTGGGCCGCCAGCGCGAGATCGCCGAGCTTGATGCTGGTGCAGGCCAGCGCCTGGTAAGACACGAGGCTCAGGTTCAAGCCCGACTTGGCGCCGAGCAGCGCGCCGAGCAGCCCGTTGACGAGGCCCGGGTTCGCGCTCGACGAGGCCGGCGTGCCCGCGCAACTCGTGCCGCCCAGCTGCGCGAGCGTGGCGCCCACCGAGAACGCGTCGATCGCGGTCGCGCGCGAGGTCGACATCGCGTACACCGTGCGGGTCGGCCCGAGGAAGAAGTACGGCACCTGGCGCGACACCGCCACCTGCACCGCGTTCAACTGCACGGCCGGGCTCGACGCGCCGGGGTTCGGGACCGGCACGTAATAGCTCGGCGCGGGATTAATGGTCGGGTCCCAGCGGCCGCAGCCGATCGAGATGGTGTCGCCGGCGCTCGCGTCGAGGCCGTTGTTGGTCGCGCTCTGCTTCGCGCTGACGGGCGCCTGCGTGCAGGTGGTGTCGAGCCGCTGCACGCCGGCGAGCGCCGCCATGTCGGCGATGCGTTGCAGATCGCGGCGCTGGAAGAACACGTTGCCGATATCGAGCATGCCGAGGATCGCGATCATGACCGTCATGAAAATGATCGTCATCATTGCGAACGCGCCGCGCTCGCGGCGCCGTCCGGCGATCGCGCCAGCGTGGATCGGCTGGCGCGGGCGGCGCGTCTGGACGGGTTTCATGATCGCCTCGACCGTTATTGCGACTGCAGATCGCCTCCGCCGGACGAACCGCCGCCCGACGAACGCTGGACCGACGTGAACCAGGTCGGAATCGGCTTGGCAAACGACTGCAGGTAGCGCTGATACGCGGACGATGCCGCCGCGCCTTCGAACGGATGCGCCTCGGGGGACGCCGCGCGGTTGCTGCGCTGGAGGTCGAGCCAGGCCGTCGTCGCCGGCCCGACCACCGACGGGCGATGCATGACCAGCGGCGGCTGGGCCACGGCCACCGGCCGCGGAGGGGCCACAGCGGCCTGCGGCGGCGCCTCCGCAGCCGGAGCCTGCGCCTGTGCCGGCGAAAGCGGCCGGACCACCGGCAGCGGCTGAGGCGCCGCCTGCACCTGCTGCACCTGCTGCACCTGCTGCACGGCCGGCGATGCCTCGGCCGGCGCCTGCAGCTGCGCGCCCGAGATCGGCTGCAACTGCTGCTGCAACTGCGCGAGCGCCGGATCCGCGGCCTGCTGGGCGAATCCGGCCGGCACCGGACCGACCAGGGCGGCCAGCACCACCCACGCGGCAGGACGGATGGGCGGGCGCGGGCGCCAGGATTGGGAATGTCGCATCGTCGGCTCCGTGTCGTGGGTCATTTTTGCGAGAAGCGCTGCAACAGCGGCGCGGCCAGGTCGAAGCCTTCGTTGCTCGCGATCGGCGCGGCGCCGGGGCCTGCCGGCCCCGGCGGCACCACGGTCAGCTGCCGCGTGCGCTGCGCGGCCGTGATCCGGGCCGCGTCGTCGCGAATCTCGGCGCGCACCTGCGGCGTCAGGCGCTGCTGGTCCATCAGGCCCTGCGCGTGCTCCGGATGCCCGCTCGCCATCAGGAACAGCGCGACGTTGCTCATGATCCGCGGGTTGCGGTGATCGAGTTCGGCGGCCTTCAGCAGCGGCACGCGCGCGCCGCCCGGATCGCCGGCCCGCATCCGCGCGTAGGCGAGATCCGAGAGCGCCGCGGCGTCGGTCGGCGCGAGCAGCGTGGCCTGTTCCAGCAGCTTCGCGGCGCGCGTGAAATCGCCGCGCGCGCCCGCGATCAGGCCGATGCCGCGATAGCCGCGCGCCGCCAGCGGCGTGTTCAGCAGTTGCGTATAGGCCTGCTCGCTCGCATCGAGCTGCGAGGTGGCGCGCAGCGCGTCGGCGCGCAGCAGCCGGGTGTCGGGCGTGGCGCCGTACTGCTTCTCGTATTCGTCGATATGCGCGAGCGAGGCGTAATAGAGCCCCTGCTGCTGCATGCGGTCGATCAGGCCCAGATACATGCCCGGCGTGTCGGGCGGGTCGACCTTGTCCGCCGCGGCCTGGATCATCGCGGCCCGTTCGGCCTGCGCGCCGACCCCGTAGTTCGCATCCTTGAACAGCGAGCAGCCGCTCGCCAGCCCGGCGACGAGCATGCCGGCCAGCACGGTGCGTCCCTTCGATCGTTTCATCTCGCTGCGCTCCTCTTCATAGTGTCGCCCGCCGTCAGCGCTTCATGTTCGCGAGCGCGAACACCACGGTCATGATCCCCGGCCCGGCCGTCACGATCAGCAGCGCCGGCAGCAGCGTGACGATCATCACGCCGGTCATCTTCACGGTCAGCCGGCCGATCCGCTCGCGCAGGGTGGCGCGGCGCCCGTCGCGCAGCCGGTCGCCGAACAGCCGCAGCGGCTCCTGCACCGCGCCGCCGTGCTTGTCCACCTGGATCAGCAGCCGCACGATCGAGCGCAGGTCCTCGTTGTCGAAGCTGCTGGTCAGGCGCGCCAGCGACTGCTCGCGCGTGCGCCCCGCCGCGAACTGCCGCTGCGCGACGCCCAGCTCCCACGACAGCACCGGCAGCATGGTGGTGAAGTCGTGCGTGATCACCTGCATGCTCTGGTCAAGCGACAAGCCGACGCCCTGCAGCAGGCGCAGCATGTCGACGAACAGCGGCATCTCGTCGGCCACGCTCTCGCGGCGCGCCGCCGCGCGGCGGCGCACGTAGATCTTCGGCAGCATGAAGCCGGCCGCGAGCGCGAGGAACAGCCCGAACAGCCATTTGCCGGCCCCGCCGTGCGCGACGAACGGCAGGATCGCGAGCGGCAGCCCGATCGCGCAGGCCAGCCGCGCCACCAGGAACAGGCCGCGCGAGCGCGCCTCCACGTAGCCGCACTGCTCGAGCAGCTGGCGATCTTCGTCGGCCACCAGCTGCTTGCCGAGGCTGGTGTCGAGCCAGCGCATGCCGATCCGCTCGGCCTGCGCGCGCCACGCCGCGAAGCCGGCCGGCCGCGCCTCGGCCGGCTTGAGCTCGGCCGCCTGGGCCTGCCCGGCGCGCGCGGCCGCGGCGCGGCTCGCCGCCAGACGCTGGTCGAGCGCGGTCGCGAGCGTGCGCTCGCTGCGCTGCAGGAGCAAGGCGCGCACGATCGCCACGCCGGCCAGCAGCAGCACGCCGATCGCCCCCAAGCCCAGCGCCATCGCGCCCAGGTGATGTGCCTCCATTACGCCTCCCCTACCTGAGCCGCGCCATCCGGTACAGCAGATAGCCGCCGAGCATCTGCAGGCCGAACGCCACGTACAGCACGAGACGGCCGGACTCGTTGATCCACATCGCCGTGAAATACTGCGGATTGGTCGACACCACGAAGCTGCCGACCGCAATCGGCAGCAGGCCGAGCACCCAGGCCGACAGGCGCGTCTCCGCCGACATTGCGTGCAGTTCGCGCTCGGCCTGCTCCAGATCGCGCATGAAGGTCGCCATGCGTTCCAGCATCACGTCGGCGCGCCCGCCGTACTTGACCGACAGGCGCAACACCGAGCCCACCAGCTCGAATTCGCGCACGCGGTATTCCCTGGCGATATGCAACATCGCGCGATCGATCTCCACGCCGGTGCGCAGCATCCTCGACACCTGGTCGAGGCAGCGGCGCAGCGGCATCTCGGTGGTGCCGAGCGCGCCCTGGAACGCGGCCGGCACGCTGTTGCCAAGCGTCACGAGCCGCACCACGCCGTCGAGGAACGACGGCAGTTGCTGGACGATCTTCAGGCGCCGCGCCGAAATCCGCCGCAGCACCCACAGGCAGACCAGCGCCGCGCCGCCGAGCAGCGCCGCGCCGGCCGCCACCAGACCGCCGCGCGCGCCGGCTGCCAGCATCGCCAGCAGCACCAGCCCGGCCAGCACGTAGAGCAGGCCCCGGACCTCGTCGAGGCCGGCGCGATCGCTGATGCCGAGCCACCACGCCTGGGCCTTGGCGCGCCACGCCGCGAGGCCCGCGGCGGCCGTCGTCGGCTTGCTCGCCTGCCCGGCCGGCTGGCCCGCGGCCGCAGCCTTCTGGCGCGCGGACGCGCTACCGGCACCGCCCGCCGCGCCACCCGCCGCCGCGGCCGGCATGGCCACCTTCGCCCCCGCCTCCAGGCGGCTGTCGAAGAAGCGCCGCGTGTGGGCACTCTGCTCGCGCAACTGGCTGCCGCGCCACAGCATCACGCCGGCCGCGGCCAGCAGCAGCGCGAACGACAGCGCCCACAGCACGCCGCTAGACATTGAAGCCTCCGCCGCGGCCGAAGCCGTCCATGCCACCGCCCAGGTTGCCGATCAGCACGCTGCGAAAGCGCGCGAGCTTCGGCGAATGCGGATGGATGCCGAGCGACTCCCAGTGATCGATCTCCTCGCCCTCGGGCGTCACGCGCGCGTCGTAGCGATAGAGCTCCTGGGTCGCGACGATGTTGTCCGACATGCCGGTCACCTCGGTGATCGACAGGATCCGGCGGCGCCCGTTGGAGAGCCGCCCGATCTGCACGATGAAGTCGATCGCGTTCGAGATCTGGCGGCGCAGGCTCGATTCGGTGCCCTGGAAGCCGGCGAAGCCGGCCAGCATCTCCAGCCGGTACAGGCATTCGCGCGGCGAGCTCGCGTGGATCGTGCCCATCGAGCCGTCGTGGCCGGTGTTCATCGCCTGCAGCATTTCCAGCACCTCGCCGCCGCGCACTTCGCCGACGATGATGCGGTCCGGGCGCATCCGCAGCGTGTTGCGCAGCAGGTCGCGGATGGTCACCACGCCGGTGCCGTCGAAGCCGCCCGGGCGGCTCTCGAGCCGCACCACGTGCGGATGGTTCAGCGACAGCTCGGCGGTGTCCTCGATGGTCACCACGCGTTCGTTCTCGGGTACGTGGAACGCCAGCGCGTTGAGCAGCGAAGTCTTGCCCGAACTCGTGCCGCCCGACACCAGGATGTTGCAGCGCGCCTCCACGGCGGCCTCCAGCAGCGTGCTGATCTCGTCGTTGTAGGTACTGTTCTCGAGCAGGTCCGACGGCTTCAGCGGGTCCTTGCGGAACTTGCGGATCGACACCACCGGCCCGTCGAGCGAGAGCGGCTCGATCACCACGTTCACGCGTCCGCCGTCGGGCAGCCGCGCGTCGACCATCGGGTTCGATTCGTCGAGCCGGCGCCCGACCGGCGCCAGGATCCGCCGCACGATGCGCAGCAGGTGCGCGTTGTCGGTGAAGCGGATCGGCAGCTTGGCGAGGATCCCGCGGCGCGACACGTAGATGTCGTTGTAGCCGTTGATCAGGATGTCCTCCACCAGCGGATCGCCGAGCAAGTCCTCGATCGGCCCGAAGCCGGCCAGCTCCTTGGTCAGCGCCTCGGCAATCTCGCGCACCTCGCTCTCGTTGAGCGGAATCCGGCGCAGCCGCACGAAGCTGTCGATCTCCAGATCGACGAACTGGTTGATCGCCTGCCGCGACCAGCGCCCGAACTCCGAACCGAGTTCCTCGATGCGGTTCAGCAGATGCTCGTGCGCGGCGTCCTTGATGTCGTGGAACTGCTGCGACTGCGAGAACGGCGCGGCGCCGTCGGCGAATTGGATGTCGTCGTGTGCCATCGCTTACGATCGCTTCGTGGAGGAATGGATGAACCGCTTGAGCGCCGACAGGCCGCTGCCGGCCGCCTGTGGCGGCGGCACCGGATCGGGCGCGGCGGCCGCCGTGAGCCGCTCGACCAGCGCCTCGAGCGCCTTCACGTAGGGATCGCGCTCGGCCGCCTCGACGATCAGGCGGCCCTGGTTCGCCGCGTGGCCGATCGGCACGCGCCGCGCCGGCAGCGTCGCGGCGAGCGGCAGCTCGAGCCGCTCGGCGATCTGCGCGGGCAGCAGGCCGATCGCCGCGTCGTACTGGTTGACCACCAGCCGCACGCGCGCGAGGTTCACGCCCTTCTCGCGCAGGTCGTCGAGCAGCTCGACGGCCGACACCACCGAGGCCACGCCCTGGTCGCAGACCAGCCAGGTCTCGTCGCCGAGCGCGACGATCTGGGCGATGAACTCGCGGTTCGTGAAGCCGCCCAGATCGACGAGTTGCTGGTCGACGAACGCGCGCAGCCGGTTGAACAGCCCCGCGCAGGCCGCCGCCGACACCTCGCGCAGGTCGGCCAGGTTCGGCGGCAGCGTGGTCAGCGCCACGCCGCTCGTGTGATGGGCAAACGCGGTATTCACGAAGGTGCGATCGAAGCGGCGCAGGTTGCGCACCGCCTCCACGAAATGCAGCTCGCAGCGCGTGTTGAGGAACAGCGCGCTGTCGCCGGCCGGCAGGCCTAGATCGATCAGCGCGGTACGGCGGCTTTGCGCGGCCACCTTGCGCTGCAGCAGCACCGACAGGTTCGCGGCGAGCGTGCTCACGCCCATCCCGGCGCGCGCGCCGAGCAGCGCGAGCACCTTGCCGTGGCGGCTGGTCGGCTCGCCGAGGTTGTCGAGCAGGCCGCGCGTGATGCGCAGCGCCTCCTCGGCCGGCGCCGAGAAATCGACGAAGTCGCGCACCCCCGCGCGCAACGCCGAGAGCGCGCTCTCGGGCTCGGTGAGCGTGCCCAGCGCGATCACCGGCAGGCCCGGATAGGCGGTGCGCACCGCCGACACCGCCGCGCTCGCGCCGGCCTGCTCGCCCGCGAAGTCGATGAACACCAGGGTTGGATTGAGCCCGCCGATACGCTGCACCAGCACCGCCGGATCGAGCGGCGAAGCCTCGACCGCGCCGGTCGCGAGGAGCGTCTGCGCGAGCCAGCGCACGCGTTCGGCACGCGGCGAGGCGCAGATGAAATGATCGGTGACGGCGGGCTCAGCCAATGATTGAGTTCTCGCGTTCATGTTGAACACTCCCCGTTGTACCGCGCGCGCGAGCCGGCCAGGGCCGCCCGTGCGCGCTCCGTTGCGCCGGCGCGCTCATTTCGAGAACCCCGGGGCCGCGTCCGGCACCAGCATGCCGCCGAGGAACGAACGCCAGACCGGTCCGTCGCGCTGCTCGGACAGCTCGCCCGGCGCCGACGGCAGCGTCGTGCCGGCCGCGATCGGCGACACCAGATGCGGCGTCACGATGATCACGAGTTCCTTGTCGTTCTGCTGGTAGCTCAGACTCTTGAAAAACGCGCCGATGATCGGCAGATCGCCGAGAAACGGCACCTTGCTCAGATTCGATGTGGTCTCGCGATCGACCAGCCCGCCGATCACGTAGCTCTCGCCGTCGCCGAGTTCGACCGTGGTGTCGGCGCGGCGCGTGGTCAGCGCCGGCACCGTCACGCCATTGATCGTGATGGCGTTGACGAAATCGAGCTGGCTCGCCTCGGGCGCGACCTTCAGCGCGATGCGGTTCGGCCCGAGCACGGTGGGCGCGACCGTCAGGCCGATGCCGTAGGGCTTCCATTCGATCGAGACGGTGCCGAGCGCCTGCGGCACCGGCACCGGGATCTCGCCGCCCGCCAGGAAGTTCGCGCTCTGCCCGGACAGCGCGACCAGCGTCGGCTGCGCGAGGATCCGCGCGAGATTGTTCTGTTCGAGGATCGACAGGTTGCTGGTGATGCCGCGCGAGGCCGAGCCCACCACCAGGTTGAACGCCGAGGCGATCGGCTGCGCGGCCGTCACCGCCAGCCCCGAGGTCGCGCTCGAATTGAGCGAACTCAGCGAACTCGGCGCGAACGAACCGAACGCGAAGCCGTTGCTGCTCTTGAAGAAGTTCAGGCCGGCCTGCTTGACCGCCGAGCGGCTGAATTCGACCACCCGCACGTCGACCTGCACCACGTTGCGGCCGCTGATGGTCGAGGCGTCGACCACCGACGGCGCGGCGCCGCTGCCCGCACCGCCGCCTCCGCCACTCGCGGCGCCGGCCTTGCCGCCCGTGCCCGTGCCCGCGCCCGCGCCGCCGCCGGCCTGCGCGGCCGCGCGCGCGGCCGCCGCCGCGTTGGCCACGTCCACCGCGCGCTGGTGCGCCTCCAGCGTGGTCGCCGAGCCGGCGATCACGGTGGTGTCGCCATAGGTGTCCACGCGCGGCGTGTCGGCGCCGAGCAGCGCCCTGGCCGCACCGCTCGTCACATGCACCGGATAGACATCCGGTTCGCTACGACCTCGTTCCCAGAGCATCACGTTCGTGGTCCCGGCACTCTTGCCGATCAACAGCACACCGCCGCCATTTCCCTTGACGACCAGCACGTCGGCCACCGCGGGATCGCCGATCGCGACGCGCTGCAGGCTGCGCCCGGTCGCGATCTGCCGCTGCGCGCCGACCGCCAGATCGACGCCGGCGTCCGGGCCGGCTGCGTTTGCCACGGACGACACCATCACTGCGCTCATTGCCATGGCCAGTGCAATCAGTTTCTTTTTCATTGTGTCGGAGATCCGCAGCCGGACCTCTCCGTATCGGTTGCAAGACTGCCTGCTGCCGTGCTCGTTTCAATAGGCGACCGACTCGGCGCGCCCACCCCGTATCACTTCGATGCTGCCGCCGTCCGGGCTGCGCGCCACCACGCGGGCCGGCGCCGTCCGGCGCGGCGCGGCGGCGGCCGGCGCATCCGCCACGCCGCGCGACAGCTCGGAAAGGGACAGCCCCAGTGCCGCGCGCGCCGACGGATCGGCGGCCGTGTCCACCCGCATCGCGACGGTCTGGGTCGCGACCTCTTCGTCGCGCGGGCTGCGCAGCGCGAGCGTCAGGTTGCCGCTCGCCTCGGCCAGCGTCAGCGCGTCGATCTGCGCGGTCGGCACCGCCAGCACGGCGGTACGCACGCCGCCCGCGGCGCCGCCCGACTGGTCGCGCGCGGTGGTCGCGTCGCCGAACGCCAGCACGCGGATCTTCGAGAGCAGCAGCTTGGCCTGCGTCTTCGGAATCTCCGGCCCGCTCGAATTGGTGCCGGGAATCCCGCCCGCGGCGTCGCGCTTCAGGTTGACGAACACGTCGACGAAGTTGCCGGGGCGCACCCGGTTGCCGACCGCGTTGTTCTCGTCGACCTTGACCGCGATCGCGCGCTCGCCTGGCTCGACCAGATCCGCCATGCCCGAGGACAGCGAACTCTCGACCACCGCGGCCTGCTCCGGGATGTCGGCGCTCGGCACCCGGCCGATGATCTGCACCGGATCGACGAACGCGCCGTCGGGCCGTGCCGCGACCTGCTGGACCTTCAGGCTGCTGGCCACGATCGGCACGCCCGCCTTCAGCGGCTGGACGGCCACCACCACCGGCACCTGCCGGGCCTGCGCGGCCGGCTGCCCCGGCACGACCGGCGCGGACGACGACCGGCTGCCCAGCACCCAGGCGTATACGCCGAGCAACAGTGCGATCACGATCAGCGCCACCGCGAGGATCTTCGTCAGATTGTTGGCCATGGTTGTTCTGCGAACCTGCGATTCATGAAATCGGGTGTCCCGCGCCTGCCTTGCCGGTATCCGGCCAGTCCGGTTCCGCCCGCCGCCGCCACTGCTGTCACTGCGCTTGCTGTCACCGCCTTTGCCGCCGCTTCCGCCATTCCGCGCGCCGCCTCGTCACGGCGCGCCGTACCGCAAACCGGCCTCCTAGATGATGTTGACGGGACTGATCTGCACCGTGGCCGTCCCGGTCAGCGAATCCGGCACCGGCAGCAGCATGCCGACGAGCGGCAGCGGCGCGATCAGCGGGCTGGTGCCGTAGGGATAGGTGAGCGTGACCTTGATGCAGTACATCGACGCGTCGTAGCTGCAGTTGCCGGCCGGCGTCGACGCGCAGCTCACGCCGGTCAGCCAGCCCGTCAGGTGGGTCGCGGCCGTGCAGGCGGCGGTGGCGCGCGCGGTCAGCGCCGCCTGCGGCGTCGAGCTGATCTGGTAGTTCAGCGCGGCACGCGCACCCTCGGTGGCCGCGAGCGTCAGGTTCTGCTGCGCGGCGAAGATCAGCCCGTAGGTAATGACCGCGTAGAGCACCATGAAGAACGCCGGCAAAATCAGGGCGAATTCGACCGACATCGAGCCGCGCTCACCGCGACGCAGCGGGGCGTGAAGTAACGGCTTCATCGCAGATTCCCCGTAACGATCAGATATATCAGCCACCCGGCCGCCGGTATGACGAGAAACGCCGCATAAGGCGAACCGCGGCGCGTGCCGAGCGCCAATGCCGGCGAACCTCGTTGCCACAATGCCCCGATTGGCGTGCGGGTCCAGTACATCAGGCCGAGCACGTGAATCAGCGCCGCCAGACTCGCGACAATCCAGCACCAGAACAAACCCCGGAATCCGCACCATAGCCCGAGCACAGTAAATACCTTCACATCGGCGGCACCCATCAGGCGCCATGCGAAAAACGGAAACAATCCGACGAAACCGATCGCGGCCCCGATTATTGCCTCGGCCAGTGTTATATCAAACGGGTTATATCGAACCATTGTCGATACAAATCCGCAGATCAGGCCGGCCACTACCAAGGAATTGGGAATACGCCGAAAACGAATATCGCCCACCGCAACCATCACTACCCAGGCCAGGAACACCCCGACGCTCAAAAGCAGAATCATTCAGATTCTCGCAGGGCAGGTATGACGAACGCGGGCGCCGAAGCGGCGACCCGCGCATCCGCATGCGGAAAAACGGGATCGGGTTAGCCGCCCGAGCCGCCGGTGGCGCCCAGCCCGGTGAGCTTGTTGGCGATATAGCTGAATGCGTTGGTAATGCCGCCCGACAGGACGCCGACGGCCGTGACGAGCGCCACTGCCATCAGGCCCGCGATGAGGCCGTATTCGACAGCGGTAACCCCGTCTTCTTCCTGGAGGAAGCGATTGATGAGTGTGTTCATGGTAATCCCTCGTGCCTTGAGTTTCGTGGGCCTGATGCGCCTGGCATATTTGGCCGTCCAACCGTCACCGGCTTCGACGTCCGGCTCCGGCCATTTCTTTATAGCTCGTTTTTTCAGGAGCTCTTAACCTATTTCGATGCCGTTTAACAATCTTGCAATCGTTTCGATAGGCACCTCCACTTTGTGTTTGTGATGCGGTAGGAACACGCACCGGCAAATCTTAAAGCCGAACAGCTTTTCTTTTCAACTTTTTTTATGTATTTCCTGAGCATCAGCTCGGCTTGCGGCCTCATTTTTACTATCTTTCGGTGGTACCCCCATAAGGGCTAACGATAGGTTAGATCCACCCGTCTAATCCATCAGTAAAACAATCGTTCGAGTGAACCGTTTTCATGCGCCCCACGTTACGCGACGTGCGTAACGGAAATCCTGTGCCGTTACGTTACGTCCCTCGAATATCGCCCCGCGCTCCGGCATTTCAATCCGCGTGAGAATCGTTTTCAACCATCGTTAAAACGAGACGGCGCAAGGCTTTGCGGCCGGCGCGAATGGTCGTACCGCGGTCGAGGCGTGCCCTCCGAATCGCATGGCATGAGTGTTGCAGAGTATTGCTCGCGGTAACACAGATCACACAACACCACTGCGAGGACGACATGGATACCCAACCGATTGCCCAAGGCATGCTCCGGACGACGCTGATCGCCGCCACCGTGGCAGCCATGCTTTCCCTCTCCGCCTGCGGCGGCTCCGGCTCGCTTAGCCAGGGCACCGGCGGTTCCAGCTCGGGCTCTTCCGGCACGTCCGGCACGAACACGCCGCAAGGCACGAGTTCGGGCACCAGCGGCAGCTCGGGAACCAGCGGCACGTCCGGTACCAGCGGTACCTCGGGAACCAGCGGCACGTCCGGCACCAGTGGTACCTCGGGAACCAGCGGCACGTCCGGCACCAGCGGTACCTCGGGAACCAGCGGCACGTCCGGTACCAGCGGCACGAGTTCGAGCAACGCGGTGGGCAGCGTGGTCGCCAGCACCAGCAACATCGTGTCGAGCGTCGGCACCACGGTGTCGGGCCTCGGCACCGTGATCGGCAGCCAGTCGGTGCCCGGCCTCGGCAGCGCGCCGACCCAGGCGCTCGGCAGCGTGGTGGGCAGCGTCGGCGGCGCGGTCAGCGCGCTCGGCAACGGCCTCGCGGGCGGCCTCGGCCAGCTCGGCGCCACCGCCGACCCGCTCGGCACCACGCTCGGCTCGACCGGCAACGTGGTGTCGCAGCTCGGCAACGCCGTGACCGGCACCGGCAACCTCGTGACGAGCCTCGGCAGCGGCCCGCTTTCACCGCTCGCCCCGGTCACCTCGACGGTCGGCGGCCTGGTCTCGACGCTCGGCACCGCGGTGGCCAACGGCGGCACGACGCTCGGCAACGTGCTGAGCACCGGCCCCGTGCAGCAGATCACGCAGACCGTCAGCTCGGCGATCACGCCGATCACCTCGGTGGTCGCGAACACCACGCAGACGGTCGGCAACGTCACCGGCCTCGGCGCGCCGGTCAACACGCTGCTCGGCACGATTGGCGGCGGCCTGAACCAGGCCGGCTCGCTGATCGCCTCGACGGGCGGCGGCAATCCGGTCACCGCGGGCCTCGGCTCGACGGTGTCGGCCACCGGCAACACGGTCGCCTCGCTCGGCGGCCTGCTCACGGGCGGCAGCGGCGGCAACCCGCTGGCCCCGGTCACCTCGCTGGTGGGCGGTCTGACCAACACGCTCGGCGGTCTCGGCGGCACCAGCGGCGGCAGCGGCCCGCTCGCGCCGATCACGGGCCTCGTCTCCAACGTCACCGGCGCGCTCGGCAGCCTGGGCGGCACCACCGCCGGCGGCGGCGCGGGCGGCCTGCTGGCACCGGTCACGGGCCTCGTCTCGTCGGTCACCGGCGCGCTCGGCGGCGCCACCGGCGGGGCCACCGGCGGCGGCGCGAGCGGTCTGCTGGCGCCGGTCACGGGTCTCGTCTCGTCGGTCACCGGCGCGCTCGGCGGCGCTACCGGCGGGGCCACCGGCGGCGGCGCGAGCGGTCTGCTGGCGCCGGTCACGGGCCTCGTCTCGTCGGTCACCGGCGCGCTCGGCGGCGCCACCGGCGGAGCCACTGGCGGCGCCGCGGGCGGCCTCCTGGCGCCGGTCACGGGCCTCGTCTCGTCGGTCACCGGCGCGCTCGGCGGCGTGGCGGGCGGCGGCGCGTCGGGCGGCAGCGCCGGCGGCCTGCTGGCGCCGGTCACCGGCCTGCTGGGCGGCGTGACGGGCGCGGTGGGCGGCGCGGTGGCGGGCGCCACCAGCGGCGCCACCTCCGGCGCGACCACGGTCGCGACCGGCCTGAGCGGTTCGAGCAACGGTGCGGCGGCGAGCGGTTCGGGCGGCCTGCTGGCACCCGTGACGTCGCTGGTCGGCGGGCTGCTCGGCGGCGGCAAGAAGTAACGGTGTTTCGTCAGTCAGACCAAATAGCGTCAGGAGACCCATCATGAAACCGATTCAATCGCTCTCGTCCCCGTCATCCTCGCCGGCGTTGCGTGCGTGGCGGCTCACGCTGACCGTGGCGGCGGCGGCCACCCTGTCCGCGCTGGCCGCCTGCGGCGGCAGCGATATGACGACGCAGGCCGGCACCAGCGGCGGCAGCAACGTGCCGCAAACGACCGGCAGCAGCGGCACCACCACCTCGTCGTCGAGCAGCGGCACCACCGGCGTGCTGACCACCGCCGGGCAGACCGCCACCGATCTCGGCAACACCGTCGGCTCGGTGACGATCCCCGGCGTCAGCAGCGGCGTCACGCAAGGCCTCGGCAGCACCGTGTCGAGCGTCGGCACGGTCGTCAACGCCGCCGCCAACGCGCTCAGCAGCGGCCTCGGCCAGACCGGCACCACATCCGATCCGGTCGGCACCACCGTCGCCGGGCTCGGCGGCGTGGTCAGCGCGGCCGGCACCACGGTCGCGGGCCTCGGCCAGACCGTCAATTCGCTCGGCACCGGCCAGCTCTCGGCGCTGGCGCCGATCACCACGCCGGTCGGCACGCTGCTGAACACCGCCGCCAACGGCGTGGAAGCCGGCGGCATGACGCTCGGCAACGTGCTGTCGTCGAGCCAGGTCCAGGCGGTCACGCAGCCGCTCAGCTCGGCCATCACGCCGATCGTCACGACGGTCGGCCAGACCACCCAGACGGTCGGCTCGGCCACCGGCCTTGGCGCACCGGTCTCGGGCCTGCTACAGCAGTTGGGCGGCGCGGTCGCCTCGGCCGGCACGCAGATCGGCAGCACCTCGTCGCAGCCGCTGGTCGGCGACGCGGGCACGCTCGTGACCTCGCTCGGCAACACCGTCACCAACGCGGGCGGCCTGGTCGATGCGTCCGGTCCGAACGGCGCGCAGCCGGTGGCCGGTCTGATCACGAGCCTGGTCGGCAGCTCGACCGTGACGGTCGCCAACGGTTCGTCGTCGGGCAGCGGCGCGAGCAACCCGCTCACCGGCCTGATCGGTTCGCTGACGGGCTCGCTCGGCGGCGCCACGGGCGGCGCAAGCGGCCCGCTCGCGCCGGTCACGGGGCTCGTCTCGACCGTCACGGGCGCGCTCGGTTCGGCCACCAGTGGCGCCACCGGCACAGGCGGGACGAATCCGCTCGCGCCCGCCACCGGTTTGCTCAATACTGTCACCGGCGCACTCGGCGGTGCCGCGGGCGGTACGACGTCCGGCTCGGGAGCGGGCTCGCTGCTCTCGCCCGTCACCTCGCTGGTCAGCTCGGTCACCTCGACGGCGAGCTCGGGCGGCAGCTCGACGGGCCTGCTCGCACCGGTCACCGGACTGCTGGGCACGCTGGGCAGCGTCGGGAAGTAATGGCGGTCAACGTCCGTGCCGGCGGGAGGCACGGACGGTCATCACAGGTTGCACGGGACGGACGGCATCGATCGCGATGCCGTCCGTTCGCAGTCGAAAATTAAAAGCAGCAGGCCTACGAGGACTCACCGACAATGCGAACCCAGAAACAGGTTTGGACGTTGCTGTGCGCGCTCGCCGCCACGGCCGCCGTTCCCGCCCAGGCACAGACCCGCCCCGCCGGCAATCCGCTCGAATCGCTGCCGCCGGTCAACCCGCCCCAGCGCTCGACCGTCACGGTCCAGGTCGAACCGCAGGCGCAGCAGGTGCAGCAACTGCTCGCGCGCCATCTCACCCCCGCCACGATCCGCATCGAAGGCGTCAAGTCGATTCCGTTCGAGGAAGTGTCGGCACGCTTCACGCCGCTCGTGGGCAAGGACGTGACGATAGGACAACTGATCGAAACCGCGAATGGCGTGACCAAGCTCTACCAGGACGAGGGCTATGCGCTGTCGTTCGCGTTCGTGCCGGCGCAGACCTTCGAGGACGGCGTGGTCAGGATCACGGTGGTCGAGGGCTTCGTGTCCGACGTGCAGATCACCGGCAACCCCGGCGCGATGGAATCGAAGCTGCGCGCGGTGGCCGCGCACATCACCGCCGACCGGCCGCTGCGGCGCGCCACGTTCGAGCGCTACGTGAATACCTTCGGCCTGCTGCCCGGCATCACCGTGAAGGCCAACGTGCCGCCGCCGCAGAACACCGACGGCGCGACCACGCTGTCGCTCGACGTCAAGCGCAAGCCGATCAACGTGAGCAGCGGCATCGCCACCAGCAACCCCGGCGTGCAGGGGCTGTTCACCGTGACCGAAAGCGGCCTGACTTCGCTCGGCGAGCAGCTGAGCCTGTCGGCGCTCGCGCCGAAAGGCCCGAACAACGTGACCTACGTGGCCGCGAGCGGCTCGGTGCCGATCGGCAGCAACGGCCTCACGGCGCGCGTCGACGCGAGCCATTATCGCGGCAACCCGAGCGACAACCCGGGCCTGCCCTCCTATGTGAAGCGCACCGTGGTCAACGACAAGCTCGGCGTCTCCGCGTCGTACCCGATCCTGCTGAACAACCAGCGCAGCCTGCTCGCGACGGTGTCCGGCTACGCCTCGCACAGCGAGGACCAGTACCAGAACCAGATCGGCGGCCAGTTCGTCGGCCTGCGCTCGCAGGTGCGCGTGCTGCAGGCGCAGATGGATTTCACCAACGTGCGGCCGACCTCGGTCACCAAGGTCAGCTTCAACGTCGCGAAGGCGTTCGACATCCTCGGCGCGTCGAAGTCGGCCGACACCAACATCCCCAACTCGACGCAGACCAACCCGGCCTCGATCACCTTCGTGCGCACCGGCGCGACGCTCGTGCAGACCAACCAGTGGCCGTTCAAGATCGGCACGACGCTGCAGCTGACCGGCCAGTTCAGCCCGGTCTCGCTGCCCACCACCGAACAGATCGCGTTCGGCGCGCAGCGCTTCGCGCTCGGCTACGAGCCCGGCGAAACCTCGGGCGATTCGGGCTGGGGCATGTCCGCCGAGATCAACCGCTCGTTCGCGCTCGGCTTCGCCTATCTTAAGTCGATCACGCCGTACATCGCCTACGACATGGCGCGCGTCTACCTGCATGCCGGCACGCCGCTGCCGAACCGGCTCTCGTCGGTCGGCCTCGGCGTGCGCGTGTCGGACGGCCAGCACTACAACATCGACGTCTCGGTCGCGAAGCCGGTCGGCGACGCGCCGATCGAAAGCGCCTCGCGCAGCCCGCGCGTCAATGCGTCGTTCTCCTATCAGTTGAACTGACCCCGGCAGGCCGCCGCGCGCCAGGCGGCCGCCTCGATTAGAGGCACCTCTATCAAACGCGACGACGGCTTTCACGTATTCTCGGTAGCGGCTCCCGGCGCCTCGCGAGGCCCGGGTATCCGCATCAGAATCCGCACAAAAAGACAATGCATTCAAGGAGGAAGACAATGATCCGCTTCAATTCCCACCTGCGCCGGCTCGCCGTCGGCGGTGCCTTGCTGATGTCCGCGCTGAGCGCCTTCGCCCAGGCCGACAGCCCGATCGGCACCTGGCAGACCATCGACGACCACACCGGCAAGCCGAAGGCGCTCGTGCAGATTTCCCAGGACGGCAACGGCGAACTGTCGGGCGTCGTCAAGCAGGGCCTCGGCGACAACGATACGCCCGAGCGCCGCTGCACCGCCTGCACCGACGAGCGGAAGGATCAGCTGATCAAGGGCATGACGATCATCAAGGCCATGAAGGCCGATGGCGATCACTGGGATGGCGGCAACATCCTCGACCCGGAAAACGGCAAGGTGTACCGCTGCAAGATGACGCTCGAGGACGGCGGCCAGAAGCTGATCGTGCGCGGCTATATCGGCGTGTCGCTGCTCGGCCGGTCGCAGACCTGGGTCCGCCAGCAATAAGCGTATTGCGCTGGAGGGCGGTGCCGCCTGCGCCTGCAGGCGGGCAAAGCGAGAGACAAGGCGCGAAGCGAGGCCCCGGACAGCCCTCAAGGCAAGCGGGCGCGGGCGGTGCGGCGCCGCCCGCGTCCGGCTTCATGCCGCGGAACGCGGCGGCAGGTGCGGCTCCGGCGTGAAGGCCGGATCGATACGCGACAGACGGATCCGGTTCGGCTGCACCGCATGGCGCAGCTCCGCCGCATGGGAATGCACATGCTTGCGCATGCGGATCGTCATGGTTTCGTAGAGATCGTCGCTGGCCGGGCCAAACAGCTCATTGAGCACGGCGCGCAGCGTGCCCGACTCGTACCAGATCATGAAGCGGCGATGGCAGGTTTGATACGCCGGATAGCGGCGCGGAATGGCCGACCATGACGCGCCGCTGAAAATGACCCACAACACGCCATTCAGCACGCTGCGGGCATCGGCCAGCGGCCGTCCGCGCAGCTCCTTGCGTGGCCGCAATTCCGGCAGCAGGCTGGCAACGCGCTGCCATTCGCCATCGGTGATGTCTCGATATGGTGTCATGTGACTCTCCATTTACAGGAACATGACACACGATATCGGGCGGCTTTCGCGCTGGATATTGAACGATTCCGAGAATGCTTGAGTAAAGCGGAGTCGCTCGGCAAAATCGAAATAGTACGATCCCGCAGGCGCGGGATGCGGGCGCGATTCGCCCCGCCCGCGCGCTCGCGCCGGGCAGCGCGGCCCGCAGCGCGGCGAATTAATCAGGTCAGCGAGGTATCGACAATGCGTCGCGGTGTCTCAAGGTATTCCTGAGACTGCATCTCGACGATGCGCGACACGGTCCGGCTGAACTCGTTGGCCATCGGCCCTTCCACGTACAGATCCTCGGCCGGCACCGCCGCCGACATCAGCAGCTTCACCTTGTGGTCGTACAGCACGTCGATCAGCCAGGTGAAGCGGCGCGCCTCGGAGGCCATCCGCGGCGACATCTGCGGCACCCCGGACAGCACGATCGCGTGGAAGCGCGAGGCCAGCTCGAGATAATCGTTCTGCGAGCGCGGGCCGCCGCACAGCGTGGCGAAATCGAACCAGACCACGCCGTCGGCCTTGCGCAGCGCCTTCAGCTCGCGCTTCTCGATGTGCAGGATCGGGCTCTCGTCGGGCACCGCCGCGAGCTTCGCGAACGCGCTGCGCAGCTCGCGGTCGGCCTCGGCGCCGAGCGGCGTGTGATACATCTTCACCTGCGTCAGCGTGCGCTGGCGGTAGTCGACGCCGGCGTCGACGTTCATCACGTCGAGCTTCTGCTTGATCAGCGCGATCGCGGGCAGCATGCGGTCGCGGTGCAGGCCGTCCGGATAGAGCAGGTCCGGATCGTAGTTCGAGGTCATCACGAACTGCACGCCGTTGGTGAACAGCCGGTCGAGCAGCCGGTAGAGGATCATCGCGTCGGCGATGTCCGACACGTGGAATTCGTCGAAGCAGATCAGCCGGTAGCGCCTGGCGATGCGGCGCGCGAGTTCGTCGAGCGGATCGGCCTGCCCTTTCAGCTCCTCGAGTTCGCGATGCACCTCGCGCATGAATTCGTGGAAATGCAGCCGCGTCTTGCGCTGCACCGGCACCACCGCGAAGAAGCTGTCCATCAGGAAGCTCTTGCCGCGGCCGACGCCGCCCCACATGTAGACGCCCTTCGGCAGTTCCGGCCGGATGACGAGCTTCTTGAACGCGTTCGAGCGCCGCGCCTTGTAGGCGACCCATTCGTCGAAGCACTGCTGCAGTCGCGTGATCGCGGTGCGCTGCGCGGTATCGGCCTGGTAGCCGCGCGAGCCCAGTTCGCGCTCGTAGTATTCGGTGACGTTCATCATCCAAACCGGAAAAAAACAAAGGCGAGCGGAAAATTCCCGCCCGCCTTCGGCATCAAACGGCGACGCCGGCCGGCGAACCGGCGCGGCGCCCAGGCGGCCCTCGGGGCCGCGTCGATCAGCTGTTGATCGAACGCTTGTCGGTCGCGAGCGCGGCTTCGCGCATGACTTCCGACAGCGACGGGTGCGCGTGGCAGATGCGGGCGATGTCTTCCGACGCCGCCTTGAATTCCATCGCGACCACCGCCTCGGCGATCAGGTCCGACGCGTTCGCCGAGATGATGTGGACGCCCAGCACTTCGTCGGTCTTGGCGTCGGCGATCATCTTCACGAAGCCGTCCGGCGCATTCATGCCGAGCGCGCGGCCGTTGATCGAGAACGGGAACTTGCCGGTCTTGATCTCGCGGCCTTCGGCCTTCAGCGCCTGCTCGGTCTTGCCGACCCAGGCGATTTCCGGCGAGGTGTAGATCACCCACGGAATGCAGTTGTAGTCGATGTGCGGCTTCTGGCCGTCGATCACTTCGGCCACCAGCACGCCTTCGTCTTCCGCCTTGTGCGCGAGCATCGGGCCGCGCACCACGTCGCCGATCGCGTAGACGTTCGGCAGCGCCGTGCGGCAGTGGTCGTCCACGTCGATGAAGCCGCGCTCGTTGGCCTTCAGGCCGATCGCCTCGAGGCCGAGGTTGTCGGTGTTCGGCACGCGGCCGACCGACACGATCAGGCGGTCCGCCTCGAGCGTCTTGGCGTTGCCGTCCTTGTCGGTGTAAGCGATCGACACGCCGGCGTCGCTCGCCTTCACTTCGCCGATCGTCACGCCGAGGTTGATGTCGAGGCCCTGCTTCTTGAACAGCTTCGCGGCTTCCTTGGCGATCGCCTCGTCGGCGGCGGCGAGGAACGCCGGCATCGCTTCGAGCACCGTCACGTCGGCGCCGAGGCGGCGCCACACCGAGCCGAGTTCGAGGCCGATCACGCCCGCGCCGATCACGGCGAGCTTGTTCGGCACCGTATCGAAGTTCAGCGCGCCTTCGTTGTCGGCGACGATCTTGTTGTCGACCGGCACGTTCGGCAGGTGGCGCGCCTTCGAGCCCGTCGCGATGATCACGTTCTTCGCCGTGACCACTTCCGTCTCGCCTTCGCCGCTGACTTCGATCTGCACGCCGGCATCGGTCTTGCCGGTGAACTTGCCATGGCCCTTGAGCCAGGTGATCTTGTTCTTCTTGAGCAGGAACTCGATCCCGCCCGTCATCTTCTCGACGATGGCGTCCTTGCGGGCCAGCATCTTCGCGTTATCCATCTTCACGTCGCCGACCGAAATGCCGTGGTCGGCCAGGTGATGCGACGCCTTTTCGAACTCTTCCGACGAAGCGAGCAGCGCCTTCGACGGGATGCAGCCGACGTTCAGGCAAGTGCCGCCGAGCTTCAGCGCGCCGGCCGGGTTCTTCCACTTCTCGACCACGGCAACCGTGTTGCCGAGCTGGGCTGCGCGAATCGCGGCCACATAGCCGCCGGGGCCGGCGCCGATCACGACGACGTCAAATTCCTTGGACATGACTATCCTTCTCTGTTGCCCGGCACGCGGCCACACGCAATGCGTGTGCCGCGCGCCCGGGGCGATTCAATACGGGAGCAACGCAGGCTTACAGGTCGAGCAGCAGGCGTGCCGGATCTTCCAGCGCATCCTTCATCGCGACCAGCGACAGCACCGCTTCGCGGCCGTCGATGATCCGGTGGTCATACGACAGCGCGAGGTAGTTGATCGGACGGATCACGATCTGGCCGTTCTCGACCACCGGGCGCTCCTTGGTCGCGTGAACGCCGAGGATCGCCGACTGCGGCGGGTTGATGATCGGGGTCGACAGCATCGAGCCGAACACGCCGCCGTTCGAGATCGAGAACGTACCGCCCGTCATTTCCTCGATCGACAGCTTGCCGTCCTTGGCCTTCTGGCCGAACTCGGCGATCTTCTTCTCGATGTCGGCCAGGCTCAGCTGGTCGGCGTTGCGCAGGATCGGCACCACCAGGCCGCGCGGCGAACCGACCGCGATACCGATGTCGAAGTAGCCGTGGTAGACGATGTCGTTGCCGTCGATCGACGCGTTCACGAGCGGGAACTTCTTCAGCGCGTGGACCGCCGCCTTGACGAAGAACGACATGAAGCCGAGCTTCACGCCGTGTTCCTTCTCGAACTTGTCCTTGTACTTCGTGCGCAGGTCCATGACCGGCTGCATGTTCACTTCGTTGAACGTCGTCAGGATCGCGTTGGTCTGCTGCGATTCGAGCAGACGCTCGGCGATCCGCGCGCGCAGGCGCGACATCGGCACGCGCTGCTCCGGACGGTCGTTCAGCCAGTTGGAGGCCGAGGCCGGCACCTTCACGTCCGGCAGCGCGGCCTTCTTCGGCGCGGCGGCGGCCGGGGCGGCAGCGGCCTTGGCCGGCGCGGCGTTCGCGGCCAGCGCGTCGCCCTTGGTGATGCGGCCGTCGCGGCCCGTGCCGGCGACCTGGTTCGCGTCCACGCCCTTCTCGGCCAGCAGCTTCGAGGCGGCCGGCGAGGCGGCGTTGCTCGAACCCGCGGCGGCAGCCGGCTGCGCGGCCGGTGCCGGCGCCGCGGCGACGGGCGCCGGGGCCGGTTGCACTTCGGCTTCGCCGGCGGCCGCGGCGACGGCACCTGCCTTCGCTTCGGTGTCGATGGTGGCGATCACCTGATCGGCCACGACGGTGTCGCCGTCGTTCTGCAGCACTTGCGACAGCACGCCGGCGGCCGGCGCCGGCACTTCGAGCACGACCTTGTCGGTTTCGAGTTCGATCAGGATTTCGTCCTGCGCGACGGCTTCACCGGGCTTCTTCTTCCACTGCAGCATGGTCGCTTCCGACACCGATTCGGAAAGCTGGGGGACTTTGACTTCAACGATAGCCATGACTTGATTCCTGGATGCTTGATCTGGGTAATGTCGGGATCCTGCGGACGGGCGCGCGCCTGCGTTGCGCGTGCAACGACGGCCCGGGCGCGCTTGCCGCGCGCACCGGGCCGTGACGTCCGATTATTTTGCGATCGACGCGCTCTTCAGGCGGCCGAATGCCCCTTCGATCAGGGCCTTCTGCTGCTCGTAGTGCTTCGCGTAATAACCGACCGCCGGCGAAGCCGAAGCCGGGCGGCCGCTGTACGCGAGCTTCTGCCCTTCCTTCATGCCTTCCTTCAGGTGGTGTTCGATGTAGAACCACGGGCCCTGATTCTGCGGCTCGTCCTGCACCCAGACCACTTCAGTCGCGTTGTCGTACTTCTTCATTTCCGCTTCGAACTGCTTGTGCGCGAACGGATAGAGCTGCTCGATCCGGACGATCGCGACGTCGTGCGCCTTCGCTTCGCGGCGGTGCGCGACGATGTCGTAATAGACGCGGCCCGAGCAGGCGATCACGCGCTTGACCTTCTTCGCGTCGATCGTCTCGTCGACCTCGCCGATCACCGGCTGGAACGAGCCCTTCGCCAGTTCCGACAGGTCCGACACGGCTTCCTTGTGGCGCAGCAGCGACTTCGGCGTCGCCACGATCAGCGGCTTGCGGAACAGGCGGATCATCTGGCGACGCAGCAGGTGGAAGATCTGCGCCGGCGTGGTCGGCTGGACCACCTGCATGTTGTGGTCCGCGCACATCTGCAGGAAGCGCTCGATACGCGTCGACGAGTGCTCCGGACCCTGGCCTTCATAGCCGTGCGGCAGCAGCATCGTCAGGCCCGAGACGCGGCCCCACTTCACTTCGCCCGACGAGATGAACTGGTCGATCACGACCTGCGCGCCGTTCACGAAGTCGCCGAACTGCGCTTCCCACAGCACCAGCGTGTTCGGTTCGGCGGTCGAGTAGCCGTACTCGAAGCCGAGCACCGCTTCTTCCGACAGCACCGAGTCGATCACCGTGAAGTTCGCCTGGCCTTCCGAGACGTTCTGCAGCGGCACGTAGGTGCCGTCGTTCCAACGCTCGCGATTCTGGTCGTGCAGCACCGCGTGGCGGTGCGTGAACGTGCCGCGGCCCGAATCCTGACCGGTCAGGCGCACGGCGTAGCCGGACGAGACCAGCGAGGCGAACGCGAGGTGCTCGCCCATGCCCCAGTCCAGCGGCTGGTCGCCCTGCGCCATCTTGCGGCGGTCGTTGATCACGCGCTCGACGAGCGGGTGGACCTTGAAGTTCTCCGGCACCGTCGTGATGCGTTCGCCGATGCGCTTCAGTTCGGCGAGCGGCACGGCCGTGTCGGCCGCATCGGTCCACTTGCGGTTCAGGAACGGCACCCAGTCGACCGCGTACTTGCTCTTGTAGTTCGAGAGCACCGGATCGACCGTGTGGTGGCCGTCGTCCATCGCCTTGCGGTAGGCCTTGACGAACTCGTCGCCCTGCTCGGCGGTGATCACGCCCTGCTGCACCAGCTTCTCGGCGTACAGCGCACGGGTGCCCGGGTGCTGCGCGATCTTCTTGTACATCAGCGGCTGCGTGACGGCCGGCGTGTCCTGCTCGTTGTGGCCCAGCTTGCGGAAGCAGACGATGTCGATCACGACATCCTTGTGGAACTGCATGCGATAGTCGATCGCGATCTGCACCGCGAGCACCACCGCTTCCGGATCGTCGCCGTTCACGTGCAGCACCGGCGCCTCGATCATCTTGACCACGTCGGTGCAGTACAGCGTCGAGCGCGCATCGCGCGGGTCCGACGTCGTGAAACCGATCTGGTTGTTGATGACGACGTGCAGCGTGCCGTGCGTGCCGTAGCCGCGCGTCTGCGCGAGGTTCAGCGTTTCCATCACGACGCCCTGGCCCGCGAAGGCCGCGTCGCCGTGGATCTGCACCGGCAGCACCTGCAGGCCGTCCGCGTCGCCGCGACGGTCCATCCGTGCCTTCGCCGAGCCCTCGACCACCGGGTTGACGATTTCCAGGTGCGACGGGTTGAATGCCAGCGACAGGTGGACCGGACCGCCTTCGGTCGCGATGTCCGACGAGAAACCCTTGTGATACTTGACGTCGCCGGCCGGCAGGTCGTCGACGTGCTTGCCTTCGAATTCGGCGAACAGGTCCGCCGGCATCTTGCCGAGCGTGTTCACGAGCACGTTCAGGCGGCCGCGGTGGGCCATGCCGATCACGATCTCCTGCACGCCCTTCGAGCCCGAGTGCTGGACCACTTCGTCCATCGCCGCGATGAAGCTCTCGCCGCCTTCGAGCGAGAAGCGCTTCTGGCCGACGTACTTGGTGTGCAGGTAGCGTTCGAGGCCTTCGGCGGCCGTCAGGCGGTTCAGCACGTGCTTCTTCTTGTCCGCGCTGAAGTTCGGCGTGGCGCGCGTCGATTCGAGACGCTCCTGCCACCAGCGCTTCTGCTCCGGATCGCCGATGTACATGTACTCGACGCCGATCGTGCCGCAGTACGTGTCGCGCAACGACTTGACGATGTCACGCAGCGAAGCCTGCTCGAAACCGAAATACAGGTTGCTCGCGCTGAACGTCTGGTCGAGGTCGGCTTCGGAGAAGTCGTAGAACGCGGGTTCGAGTTCGGGGATCGCGGGACGCTCGCGGCGCTTCAGGGGATCGAGATTGGCCCATTGCGAGCCGAGGAAGCGATACGCGCTGATCAGGGACTGGACGTGAACCTGCTTGCGGGCGGTGGCGAGATTGCCGCCGCTGCTTTCACGCGGAATGAAGGCGTTGGCCTTCGCGCGCTGGGCGAACGATTCGACGATCGGATTGTGGGCGACATCGTTCGCATTCGAACCGTCCGTCGCCGGCACATTCTGCAGCGCGTCGAAATACTCGCGCCAGTTGTCCGGCACCGATGCCGGATTGTCCAGGTAGGCTTCGTACAGTTCTTCTACATACGAAGCATTGCCGCCGAACAGATAGGAGTTCAGCTGGAACTGCTTCATTACATCTGACATTTTACGCTCACCTTTCTTCGAGCTTCTCGAGAAATAGCGGGTTACTCAACCTTCCGCGACACGGCCTGACCGTTTAGCGGATTGCGCGAATCAAGTCTTGCTTGGAAGGACCTAAAACTTGCGTGCGCGCAGCATATCACAATACGCACCACTGAAGGTCACAATGTCGCACCCCGGAAGCCGGTCTACCCCGGTTTTCGCGGCAAAAAGCCTCGATTTCCCCGGCCCACGCAACAGTGTTTTACTCAAAACCATACCGCCAGAAGCAAAAAAAGCCGCCCGAAGGCGGCTGGCATGACGCGTCGCGGCAGCGGCGCCCGCCGATCACTCGGCTTCGCGGCTCGCGCGGCGGCGCTCATGTTCCTTCAAGTGGCGCTTGCGCAGGCGGATCGACTGCGGCGTCACTTCGACGAGCTCGTCGTCATCGATGAATTCGACCGCATACTCGAGCGACATCTGGATCGGCGGCACGAGGCGCACGGCTTCGTCGGTGCCCGAGGCGCGCACGTTGGTCAGCTGCTTGCCCTTGATCGGGTTCACGACCAGGTCGTTGTCGCGGCTGTGGATGCCGATGATCATGCCTTCGTACAGTGCGTCGCCCGGCTTCACGAACATGCGGCCGCGATCCTGCAGCTTCCAGAGCGCGTAGGCGACGGCCGCGCCGTCGTCCTGCGAGATCAGCACGCCGTTGCGGCGCTCGCCGACCGAACCGTCCTTCACCGGCGAGTACGAATCGAAGATGTGGCTCATCAGGCCCGTACCGCGCGTGAGCGTCAGGAACTCGCTCTGGAAGCCGATCAGGCCCCGCGCCGAGATCTTGTACTCGAGACGCGTGCGGCCGCGGCCGTCCGAGGCCATGTCGAGCATTTCGCCCTTGCGGCGGCCCAGTTCTTCCATCACGCCGCCCTGGTGCTCGTCCTCGACGTCCACCGTCAGCAGCTCGTAGGGCTCGTGCTTCTCGCCGTCGATTTCCTGCATCACCACGCGCGGACGCGACACGGCCAGCTCGTAGCCTTCGCGGCGCATGTTCTCGACCAGGATCGTCAGGTGCAGTTCGCCGCGGCCCGACACCTCGAACACGGTTTCGTCGCCGGTGTCGCGCACGCGCAGCGCCACGTTGTGGTTCAGTTCCTTCATCAGGCGGTCGCGGATCTGGCGGCTCGTCACGAACTTGCCTTCACGGCCCGCCAGCGGCGACGAGTTGACGAGGAAGTTCATCGTCAGCGTCGGCTCGTCGACGGTGATCATCGGCAGCGCCTCGGGCGTGTCGACGGCGCAGATCGTCGCGCCGATGCCGACATCCTCGATACCGTTGATCAGCACGATGTCGCCCGCTTCGGCCGACTCCACCTGCACGCGCTCGAGACCCTTGAACGACAGCACCTGGTTGATCTTGCGGCTCAGCACGTCGCCTTCCGGACCGAAGCGCATCACCACCGGCTGGCCCGGCTTGATGCGGCCGCGCGTGATGCGGCCGACGCCGATCCGGCCGACGTAGGTCGAATAGTCGAGCGAGGTGATCTGCAGCTGCAGCGGCGCGTCCGGATCGGCCGGGCGGACCGGCACGTGCTTGAGGATCGCCTCGAACAGCGGGCGCATGTCGCCGTCGCGCGCTTCCGCGTCGAGCGAGGCGTAGCCGTTCAGACCCGACGCGTAGACGATCGGGAAGTCGAGCTGTTCCTCGGTCGCGCCGAGCTTGTCGAACAGGTCGAAGGTCTGGTTGATCACCCAGTCGATACGCGCGCCCGGGCGATCGATCTTGTTGACCACGACGATCGGCTTCAGGCCGAGCGCGAGCGCCTTCTTCGTGACGAAGCGCGTTTGCGGCATCGGGCCTTCGACCGCGTCGACCAGCAGCAGCACCGAGTCGACCATCGACAGCACGCGCTCGACCTCGCCACCGAAGTCGGCGTGCCCCGGCGTATCGACGATGTTGATGTGGGTGCCTTCGTATTCAACCGCGCAGTTCTTCGCGAGGATGGTGATCCCGCGCTCTTTTTCGATGTCGTTCGAGTCCATCACGCGCTCGACCATCTGCTGGTTCTCGCGGAAGGTGCCGGACTGGCGCAGCAGTTGGTCCACGAGCGTAGTCTTGCCGTGGTCGACGTGGGCGATGATGGCGATGTTGCGAAGGGCGCGGGTCATAGAAACCTGAAATCGAAACCTGATGATCGGACACGCAAAAACGCGCGTGGCTGATTACCCCTCACGCGCGCTGCTTGACTGAATTGCATGTCCTGGAAAGCCTACGATTATAGCATGCCAGGATGTCGCGGGCGGACCGCTTCGCTGCACCGCACACCGAGTGTCGCGCGAACGCCAAGTCGACATGCTCCGGCCCCACCCTTTTCTCGCCGTCTTTGCGGCCTCGCCGGCCGCTTTCCTGCGCTTGCCGGCCGGCTTCGCGCCCCGCGCCGCAAGCCCCGCGACCGGGTCTCGGTATCGCTCCCGATTGCCGCCGTCGCGCCCGTCGATCATATTTGTCGCGGCAAGCAATCGCGCCTATACTGCTGCCTAGTCAACTATTGCAGAATCAGAGAATATGCCGGATCCTTCCACGCCCTCGCCGGCCGGCCCGTCCGTGTCCGCGTATCCGATCAACGACAGCGTCGGCTACCTGCTCTCACGCGTGCGCTCGCTGATGACGAACCTCGTCACGCAGCGCACCCAGACGGAACTGGGGATCACCGGCACCCAGGCCAGCATGCTGTTCATGCTCGCGGTCGGCAAATGCTCGACGGCGGCCGAGCTGGCGCGCGAATATGCGATCGACGCGAGCGCCGTGACGCGCCTGCTCGACCGCGTCGAGAAGCGCGGGCTGCTGTCGCGCGTGCGCAGCCACGAGGACCGGCGCGTGGTGCGCCTCGAACTGACCGACGAGGGCCGCGAACTCGCGGAACGGATGCCGGAGATCTTCATCAGCGTGCTGGACCGCCTGCTCGACGGCTTCACGCCCGAGGAGGTCGGTTTCCTGAAAAGCATGCTGCGCCGCATCCTCAGCAACTACTGCGGCGAGAGCAACACCGGCGGTGGCACCACCGCTTCGTAACACGTCACGGCAATCATCATCCGATGCATCGACATAAGGAAATCCTTGCAATGTCCACTTTCGAGTCACGGGCGGCGGCACACGTGCCGCGCAAGGGCTTGTGGCCGGCCAGCGCCGCCGGCTCCCTCGCCGGGGCCGCGCTGGCGCTGGCGTTGGGCGGCTGCGCGAACTACGCCGGCATCCACAGCGACAAGCAGGTCGCACCGGCCTCGCAGTTCGACAGCGCGCAGAGCCTGCCGGCCGGGGGCGGACACTGGCCCGCGCTCGACTGGGCCAACCAGTTCGGCGATCCGCAGCTGCCGCGCCTGATCGACGAGGCCGTGGACGGCAATCCGACCATCGCGCAGGCGCAGGCACGGCTCGCGAAGGCGTCTTCATACATCGAATCGTCGCGCGCGACGCTGTTCCCGAAGATCGAGGGCCGCTATTCGTGGAACCGCGAGCTGTATTCGGGCAATGGACTCTATCCGCCGCCCTACGGCGGCAACTGGTTCAGCGAGAACAACGTGCTGGCGAGCGCGTCGTGGGAACTCGACATCTGGGGCAAGAATCGCGAGAAGCTGAAGGCAGCGGTGTCGCAGCAGAAGGCCGCGCAGGCCGAATACCAGCAGGCGCGCATCACGCTCGCGGTGTCGATTGCACGCGCCTACAACCAGCTCGCCCAGCTCTACGCGCTGCGTGAGATCGCACGACACGAGATCACCAACCGCGAGACGGTCGGCAAGATCACCGAGGGCCGCGTCGGTGCCGGGCTCGACACCAACGTCGAGCGGCAGACCGCGCGCGGCAACGTCGCCACCAGCGAATCGACGCTGTCCGATCTCGACGGCCGGATCACCACGGTGCGCTACCAGCTCGCCGCGCTGCTCGGCAAGGGCCCCGACCGCGGCCTGAAGATCGACACGCCGGTGCTGAACCCGGGCGGCGCGATCGCGCTGCCCGACAACATCCCGGCCGATCTGGTCTCGCGCCGGGCCGATCTGGTCGCCGCGCGCTGGCAGGTCGAGGCGACGATGCACGACGTGAAGGAAACCAAGGCCGAGTTCTTCCCCGACGTGAACCTCGCGGCCGGCTTCGGCTTCGATGCGTTCGGCTGGGGCCAGTTCCTGAAATTCGCGAGCCGCCAGGCGCAGTTCGGCCCGGCCATCCACCTGCCGATCTTCTATGGCGGCGCCTTGCGCGCGCAGTTGAAGGGCGCCTACGCCGACTACGACCTGAGCGTGGCGAACTACAACCAGACGCTGATCGGCGCGCTCAACGACGTCGCCACGCAGGTGTCTTCGATCCGCGCGATCGACCGGCAGATGGGCGACGCGCAGCGCGCGCTCGACGCCTCGACACGCGCCTACGAGCTTGCCGTGATCCGCTACAAGGCCGGCCTCTCGCCGCAGCTTCAGGTGCTGAGCGCCGACAACAGCCGGCTCGACGCCGAGCAGTCGGTGACGAGCCTCGTGATGCGCCGCCGCGACCTGCAGATCGGCCTGATCAGCGCGCTCGGCGGCGGCTTCGACGCGGCCGGCACGCCGCTCGCGGCCGCCGGCGCGGCAGCGCAGGCGGCAGCGTCTACCGCGCCGGCACCGGCACCGCAGCAGCAGCAGGCCGTCAACTGAAGCCTTCGCCCGACACCACCCGTATCACTCGCACCACACACAAGAATCGACGGAGAAACTCGCCATGAGCGACGCTCAACAGAACACGGCCGGCCCGGCACGGCCGAACAACACGAAACGCAAGCGGATGATGACGATCGTGATCGTGATCATCGTGCTTGCCGCGATCGCCTACGGCATCTACTACTCCCTCGTCGCGCGCTTCCACGAAACCACCGACGACGCCTATGTTAACGGCAACGTGGTGCAAATCACGCCGCAGGTGACAGGCACGGTGATCGCGGTCAACGCCGACGACACGCAGACCGTCACGGCGGGCGCCCCGCTCGTCGTGCTCGACCCGGCCGACGCGCGCGTCGCGCTGCAACAGGCCGAGGCCAATCTCGCGCAGACCGTGCGCCAGGTGCGCGGCCTGTTCGTCAACGACGACCAGTACCGCGCGCAGGTCGCGCTGCGCGAAACCGATCTGTCGAAGGCGCAGGACGACCTGCGCCGGCGCCTGGCCGTGGCGCAGACGGGCGCGGTCTCGCAGGAAGAGATCTCGCACGCGCGCGACGCCGTGAAGGCCGCGCAGGCGTCGGTCGACGCCGCGCAGCAGCAGCTCGCCTCGAACCGCGCGCTGACCGCCAACACCACCGTCGCCGATCATCCGGACGTGCTGGCCGCGGCCGCGAAAGTGCGCGACGCCTATCTGGCCAACGCGCGCAACACGCTGCCCGCGCCCGTCACCGGCTACGTGGCGAAGCGCTCGGTGCAGGTCGGCCAGCGCGTTGCACCGGGCAACCCGCTGATGTCGGTGGTGCCGCTCAACGGCGTGTGGGTCGACGCGAACTTCAAGGAAGTGCAGCTCACCCATATGCGGATCGGCCAGCCGGTCGAGCTGACGGCCGACGTCTACGGCTCGTCGGTCAAGTACCAGGGCAAGGTGGTGGGCTTCTCGGCCGGCACCGGCTCGGCGTTCTCGCTGCTGCCGGCGCAGAACGCCACCGGCAACTGGATCAAGGTGGTGCAGCGCCTGCCGGTGCGTATCGCGCTCGATCCGCAGCAGCTGCAGCAGCATCCGCTGCGCATCGGCCTGTCGATGCAGGTCGACGTCGACATCAAGGACGACCACGGCGGCCAGCTCGGCAACGTGCCGAACACGGTCTACCAGACCGACGTGTTCGCGAAGTACGGCGACGAGGCCAATGCCGAGATCGCCCGGATCATCGCGGAGAACGCCGGCAGCGCCACGCCGGCCGCCACGAAGCCCGCCGCCGGCGCCACGCCGAAGCGGATGTAAGCCCGGAACCGAACGCCCATGGCCAAGTCCCAACCCGTCACCTACCCTCCGCTGGAGGGCGGGCAGCTGCTGCTCGGCACCATCGCCGTGTCGCTCGCGGTGTTCATGAACGTGCTCGACACCTCGATCGCCAACGTCGCGATCCCGACCATCTCGGGCGACCTCGGCGTGTCGTCGGACCAGGGCACCTGGGTGATCACGTCGTTCGCGGTCGCCAACGCGATCTCGGTGCCGCTGACCGGCTGGCTGACCGACCGGATCGGCCAGGTCCGGCTGTTCTTCGCCTCGATCATCCTGTTCGTGATCTCGTCGTGGCTCTGCGGGCTCGCGCCGACGCTGCCGTTCCTGCTGGTGGCGCGCGTGATCCAGGGCGCCGTGGCCGGGCCGATGATCCCGCTCTCGCAGTCGCTGCTGCTGTCGAGCTATCCGCGCGCACGGGCGCCGATGGCGCTCGCGCTGTGGGCCATGACCACGCTGATCGCGCCGGTGGCCGGGCCGATCCTCGGCGGCTGGATCTCCGACAACTACTCGTGGCCGTGGATCTTCTACGTGAACATTCCGGTCGGGATCGTCGCCGCGATCGTCACCTGGATGATCTACCGCAGCCGTGAATCGACCACGCGCAAGGCGCCGATCGACGGCGTCGGGCTCGCGCTGCTGGTGATCTGGGTCGGCTCGCTGCAGGTCATGCTCGACAAGGGCAAGGATCTCGACTGGTTCTCCTCGACCACGATCGTGGTGCTCGCGCTGACCGCCGTGATCGCGTTCGCGTTCTTCGTGATCTGGGAGCTGACGGCCGAGCACCCGGTAGTGGACCTGTCGCTGTTCGCGATGCGCAACTTCAGCGGCGGCACGATCGCGCTGTCGGTCGGCTACGGGCTCTACTTCGGCAACCTCGTGCTGCTGCCGCTGTGGCTGCAGACGCAGATCGGCTACACGGCGACCGACGCCGGGCTCGTGATGGCGCCGGTCGGCTTCTTCGCGATCCTGCTCTCGCCGCTGACCGGCAAGTACCTGCCGCGCACCGATCCGCGCTACATCGCCACTGCCGCGTTCCTGACCTTCGCGCTGTGCTTCTGGATGCGCTCACGCTACACCACCGGCGTCGACCAGTGGTCGCTGATGCTGCCGACCTTCGTGCAGGGCATCGCGATGGCGGGCTTCTTCATCCCGCTCGTCTCGATCACGCTGTCGGGCCTGCCCGGCCACCGGATTCCGGCCGCCTCGGGCCTGTCGAACTTCGTGCGGATCATGTTCGGCGGCATCGGCACCTCGATCTTCCAGACCGCGTGGGACCATCGCAACAACTTCCACCACGCGCAGATCGTCGAGGCGACCAACGTCTACAACCCGGTCTACAACCAGGCGGTCGCGCAGATGGGCAGCCTCGGGCTCTCCGAGCAGCAGGCCAACGGGCTCATCAACCAGATGGCCACGCAGCAGGCCGCGCAGCTCGGCGTCAACGACCTGTTCTACGTGTCGGCCGTGATCTTCGTGGTGCTGATCGGCCTGATCTGGATCACCAAGCCCGAGCGCGCGGGCGGCGGCGATTCGAGCGCGGCGGCATCGGCCGCGCACTGACGCCGCGCATCGAAGTCATCGCCTCCTGAAAAGCACAACGCCCGGTCTTCACGACCGGGCGTTGTGCCATGTGGCGGGACTTCGCGGCAGCGTGGCGTATCGCCGTGCGCCGTCAGCCGGCCGTCTCGCCGCTGACGACGAGCCGCTCCGGCGCCAGCACGCCATCGCGCAGGCGCGCCACGCCGAGCAGCTGCCCGGCCTCGTCGTACACGCGCACCCGCGGGCCCGCTTCGTCGGCGTCATCGGCGCCGGTCTCGGGGGCCGCGGCGAGCCGCAGCCGCTGGCCGTGCCGGAACCGCTTCGCTTCGTCGGCGTCGAGCCGCACCGGCGGAAACGTCGACAGCAGCGCATCGACGGGCTGCAGCCAGCCGTCGCGCTCGGCGGCTTCGGCGTCCGACAGCGCATCGAGCGTGACCGCGTGCTCGAGCGTCAGCGCGCCGACGCCGGTGCGCCGCAGCGCCACCAGATGCGCGCCGCAGCCGAGCGCCTCGCCGATGTCCTCGGCGAGCGTGCGCACGTAGGTGCCCTTGCTGCAGGTCACGCGGAACGTCACGTCGGGCAGTTCGCAGGCGAGCAGTTCGAGCACGTGGATCGTCACGTTGCGGCCCTCGCGCTCGATGGTCTGCCCGGCGCGCGCGTATTCGTAGAGCGGTTTGCCGTCGCGCTTGAGCGCCGAATACATCGGCGGCACCTGCACGATCTCGCCGAGAAAGCGCGGCAGCGCGGCCTCGACGGCGGCGCGGTCGACCCGCACCTCGCGCGTCTCGACCGCCTCGCCCTCGGCGTCGCCGGTGGTCGTGCGGATGCCGAGCCGCATCGTCGCTTCATAGGTCTTGTCGGCTTCGAGCAGATCCTGCGAGAACTTGGTGGCCTCGCCGAAGCAGAGCGGCAGCAGGCCGGAGGCGAGCGGATCGAGCGTGCCGGTGTGGCCGGCCTTCTTCGCGAGATAGAGGCGCTTGGCGCGGATCAGCGCGTCGTTGCTCGACAACCCGACAGGCTTGTCGAGCAGCAGCACGCCGTCGAGCAGGCGGCGCGGCACGCGCGGCCGCTGGGAGCGTTGGGGAGCAGTCGTCATGGCGAAATCGGGAGTCGGCGGAAATCGGCGGCGCGGATCAGTCGTCCTTCGCGCGCGTCGAATTCGCCTGTTCGATCAGGCGCGACATCTCGACGGCTTTCTCGATCGTCTTGTCGTAATGGAAATGCAGCGTCGGCACCGTGTGGATGTGCAGGCGCTTGAACAGCAGGTTGTGCAGGTGGCCCGACGCGTGGTTGAGCGCTTCCTGCGTCTGCACGGGGTCGCCCGTCAGCGCCGTGAAATAGACCTTCGCATGCGCGTAGTCGGGCGTCAGCTCGACGCTCTGGATCGTGACGATCCCGATACGGGGATCCTTCACTTCGCGCATGATGAGTTCGGACAGATCGCGCTGGATTTGATCGGCGATCTGGACGTTGCGATTGGGAGAACTGCGTTTCTTCGTCATGGTGAATCCGTCTTTCCGTTCATTGGACGACCGGTCGCCTGGCGGCCGGCGCCATGAAAATGGGCGGGACCGGCCTCAAGCCTGTCCCGCCCATGAGAGCCTTCACGCCGGCATTACAGCGTACGCGCGACTTCCGTGACCTCGAACACTTCGAACTGGTCGCCTTCGACGATGTCGTTGAAGTTCTTGATCGACATACCGCACTCGAAGCCCTGGCGCACTTCCTTCACGTCGTCCTTGAAGCGCTTCAGCGAATCGAGCTCGCCCGTGAAGATGACCACGTTGTTGCGCAGCACGCGCACCGACGAGGAGCGCTTGACCACGCCGTCCGTGACCATACAGCCGGCAACCAGACCGACCTTCGGCACCTTGATGACCTGGCGCACCTCGACCGTACCGGTCTGGACTTCGCGCTTTTCCGGGGCCAGCATGCCCGACATGGCCGCCTTCACCTCATCCACTGCGTCATAGATGATGTTGTAGTAGCGGATATCCACGCCGTTCGACTCGGCAACCTTGCGGGCTTGAGCATCGGCACGCGTGTTGAAGCCGATGATGACCGCCTTCGAGGCCACCGCCAGGTTGACGTCGCTTTCGCTGATGCCGCCCACCGCGCCATGGACGATCTGCACACGCACTTCGTTGGTCGACAGCTTGAGCAGCGACTGCACCAGCGCTTCCTGCGAACCCTGCACGTCGGCCTTGACGATGAGCGGCAGGTTCTGCACTTCGCCCTCGCTCATCTGTTCGAGCATGCTCTCGAGCTTCGCGGCCTGCTGCTTGGCCAGCTTGACATCGCGGAACTTGCCTTGGCGGAACAGCGCGATTTCACGCGCCTTGCGCTCGTCCGGCAGCACGATCACTTCCTCGCCCGCGCCCGGAACTTCCGACAGACCCTGAATCTCGACCGGAATCGACGGGCCGGCCGTCTTGGTCGGCTTGCCGTTCTCGTCGAGCATCGCACGCACGCGGCCGTAGGCGGTACCCGCCAGCACCACGTCGCCACGCGTGAGCGTGCCCGACTGCACCAGCACCGTCGCGACCGGGCCCTTGCCCTTGTCGAGCTTCGCCTCGATCACGATGCCCTTGGCGGGCGCCTCGACCGGTGCCTTGAGTTCCAGCACTTCGGCCTGCAGCAGTACGTTTTCGAGCAGGTCGTCGATCCCGGCACCGGTCTTCGCAGACACTTCCACGAACGGCGAATCGCCACCGTATTCTTCCGGCACGACGCTTTCGGCCACGAGTTCCTGCTTGACGCGGTCCGGGTTCGCATCCGGCTTGTCGATCTTGTTGATCGCGACGACGATCGGCACCCCGCCCGCCTTCGCGTGCGCGATTGCTTCCTTCGTCTGCGGCATCACGCCGTCATCGGCCGCGACCACCAGAATCACGATGTCGGTGGCCTTCGCGCCACGCGCCCGCATCGCGGTAAACGCTTCGTGACCCGGCGTGTCGAGGAACGTGACGACGCCGCGCGGCGTTTCGACGTGGTAAGCGCCGATATGCTGCGTAATCCCGCCCGCTTCGCCCGCCGCCACCTTCGCGCGACGGATGTAGTCGAGCAGCGAGGTCTTGCCGTGATCGACGTGACCCATCACGGTGACGACCGGCGGACGCGTCAGCTGCTCGGCGTCGACGCTCACTTCGCCCTCGACCAGCAGTGCTTCCGGATCGTCGAGCTTCGCGGCCACCGCGCGGTGCCCCAGTTCCTCGACGATGATCATCGCCGTTTCCTGGTCCAGCACCTGGTTGATCGTGACCATCTGGCCGAGCTTCATCATGATCTTGATGACCTCGGAGGCCTTCACCGACATCTTGTGCGCGAGATCGGCGACCGAAATGGTTTCCGGCACGTGGACTTCGCGGATGATCGGCTCGGTCGGCGCCTGGAACGACGACGCGCTGTCCTGGTGACGGCCGCGCCCCTTCGGGCCGCCGCGCCAGCCGCGATCGACGCCGCCACTCGAATCGCCGCGCGTCTTGATCCCGCGGCGCTTCGAGGCGTCGTCCTGCCAGCCGCTCTTGCCCGCGCCCGGCTTCTTGTTGCGGTCGGCCGCGCCCGGTGCCGTGGTCGTGCTGGCCGGCGCCGCTGCCGCCGGTTTCTTCGCCGCAGCCGGATTCGCCGGACGCGCGCCCGCCTCACCAGCCGGCTTGGCCGGCTTGTGCAGCGTGCCCTTCGCCTCGGCCGCCTTCGGCGGTTCGACCGGCTTGGGCGGCTCCGGCGCCTTGACCTGCGCCTTGCGCGGCGTGGCCATCATCTCGCGGATCGCGCGCGCTTCGGCCTCGGCCTTCTCGCGGCGCTTGCGGATTTCCTCCTGCTCGGCGCGTGCCTTGTCGGCGGCTTCGCGCGCCGCGTCCTCGGCCTTCTTCGCCGCTTCACGCTGGGCTGCCCGTTCGGCGGCCGCGCGCTCTTCGTCCTGGTTCGACTGCGCCGCCGGTTGCGTCGGTTGCGGCGCGGCCGGTTCCTGCGGGGCCTGCGCCTGCTGGGCACGCGCCGCCGCCTGCTCGGCCGCCGCCGCGGCCTGCGCCGCCTGCTGGGCCTGAGCCGCCGCCGCTGCCGCCGCGCGCTTGGTGGCCGCTTCTTCCTCGGCGCGACGGCGTTCCGCCTCGGCCGCTTCCTCGCGTGCACGGCGCTCGGATTCCTCGCGCTCGAGGCGTTCCTGGCGCTCGCGCAGCTCCTGCGCCTGCTGCTCGAGCAGCTCGGCCTCGCGGCGTGCCTCTTCCTCGCGGCGCTTCAGCTCCGCGTCGGCCGCCACGTCGTCTGCCTGGTCCTGCGAAGCGTCCGCGCCGTTCTCGGCGACATCGTCGCGCTTGACGAACGTCCGCTTCTTGCGCACCTCGACCTGAATGGTGCGAGCCTTACCCGTTGCGTCGGATTGTTTGATTTCCGACGTGTGCCGGCGGGTCAGCGTGATCTTGCGTTTGTCGGCGTCGGACGCACCGTGCGATTTACGCAAATGATCGAGCAGACGCGCCTTGTCGGTTTCCGACAGCGCATCGTCTTCACTCGCTTTCTGGACGCCCGCTGCCTGCAGCTGTTCGAGCAGCACACCAGCAGGCATTTTCAGTTCCGCGGCAAATTGGGCTACGTTGTTACTCGCCATTCATTCCTCTTAGTGCAAGGACCGATTCCTTGCGGTTAGCATCGGGTCATGCGGCCTTCCGGCCGCCAAATTTCAGTGCGCCATGGTCATTTCTCACTGGAACCAGTGTTCACGTGCTTTCATGATCAGCGCTTTCGCGGCTTCCTCTTCCACTCCGGTCATGTCGACCAGTTCGTCGACGGCCAGCTCGGCGAGATCGTCGCGCGTCTGCACGCCGTTTTCCGCCAGCTTCGCCAACAGCTCCGACGTCATGCCGTCCAGGCTCTTCAGATCGAGCGCAGCATTTTCCACCTTTTCTTCGTTGGCGATCGCCATCGTCAACAACGCATCGCGCGCGCGGTTGCGCAGCTCGTGAACGGTTTCCTCGTCGAACGCCTCGATCTCGAGCATTTCGTTCAGCGGTACGTAAGCGATTTCCTCGAGACTCGTGAAGCCTTCGTCGATCAGGATGTCGGCCACCTCTTCGTCGACATCGAGGCGCGCCATGAACAGGCCGCGCAGACGATCGCGTTCTTCGTTCTGCTTCAGCGCGGATTCGTCCGGCGTCATGATGTTGATCTGCCAGCCGGTCAGTTCGCTTGCGAGGCGCACGTTCTGACCACTCCGGCCGATCGCGACGGCCAGTTCGTTCTCGTCCACGACGACGTCCATCGAATGCTTTTCCTCATCGACGACGATCGACTGCACGGCAGCCGGCGCGAGCGCGCCGATCACGAACTGAGCGGGATCTTCCGACCATAGCACGATGTCGATGTTTTCGCCACCAAGCTCATTGCGCACCGCCTGCACGCGCGAGCCGCGAATGCCGACGCAGGTGCCGATCGGATCGATCCGCTTGTCGTAGGCGACCACGCCGATCTTCGCACGAACGCCGGGATCGCGTGCTGCCGCCTTGATTTCCAGCAGGCCCTGCTCGATTTCCGGCACTTCCATCTCGAACAGCTTCATCAGGAATTCCGGGGCCGTGCGCGACAGCTCGATCTGCGGGCCGCGCGCGGTGCGATCGACCTTCGCGATGTAGGCACGCACACGGTCGCTGACGCGCAGGTTTTCCTTCGGGATCAGCTGGTCGCGGCGCAGCAGCGCCTCGACACGGCCCGATTCGACAATGAAGTTGCCCTTGTCGAGACGCTTGACCGTGCCGGTCATGATCTTCTCGCCGCGCTCGAGGTAGTCGTTCAGGATCTGCTCGCGCTCGGCGTCGCGAACCTTCTGCAGAATCACCTGCTTGGCCGCCTGCGCGCCGATCCGGCCGAACTCGATCGACGGCACCGATTCCTCGATATAGTCGCCGACATCGATTTCCGGCTTCTGCTCACGTGCTTCGAACAGCAGGATCTCACGATCCGGCTCCTGGAGCCCCGCTTCGTCCGGCACCACGAGCCAGCGCCGGAACGTCTCGTGTTCACCGCTCTCGCGATCGATCTGGACGCGGATTTCGGCGCCTTCGTCGAACAACTTCTTGGAGGCCGATGCCAGTGCCGCTTCGAGCGCACCCAGCACGACATCCTTGTCGACGTTTTTCTCGCGCGCCAGCGCATCCACCAGCATCAACACTTCGCGACTCATTGTTTGCGGCTCCTAAAGTCAACTTGCGGAATCAGACGGGCTTTGTCGATGTCGGCCAGCGTGAAATCCAGCATGGCCGCCTCGCCCTTCTTCATCTCGAATTCCAAACCGATCGTTTCGCCGTTCGGCGCATGCAGGATGCCCCTGTAGGTCTTGCGGCCTTCCAGCGGCTTTTTCAGGGTGACGGAGATTTCGCTCCCGGCGAACCGTTCGAAGTCGGCCAGCTTCTTCAGCGGTCGGTCGAGGCCCGGGGACGACACTTCGAGCCGTTCGTAATCGATGTTTTCGACCGTCAATACGTGCTGCAGCTGACGCGTGACTTTTTCGCAGTCGTCGATCGAGATGCCCGCTGGCTGGTCGATGTAGACGCAGAGCATGCCGCGCCCGGTGCGCTCGAGATCGACCAGCTCGTAGCCGAGCCCGGTGACCGTGGTTTCTATCAATTCCGTCAGTTGCACTGTGTCCTCTCGGATGTTCGCGCCCGCCGTTCGCGATTCACCCGCAGACGCGCGCCTTTGCTGGCGCAGGAAGCGCTACCCGAGATGCCCAACCGTTTCAGCAAAAAAAAATGGGCGAAACGCCCATCTTCTTACTCCGGTGGTCGCACCTGAGCCGCACAAAAAACCTGTACGACCAGCGACTCAGCGATTATAGCGTTTTTTAACTCAAACGCAAAGTATCGCCCCCGCGAAATCGGCCGGAACAGCCGATTTCGCCTGATTTTGTCGCGCGTTTGCACGCGCGGCAGGCGCCGGGAGATCAGCGACCGCGCGAGCGATTGTTGCGGGCCTGCTGCGGGCGCGCGCCACCGCGTGCGTTGCCGCCGCCGTCGGCGCGGTTGCCGTTCGGGTTGCCGCCACCGCCACCGCCGCGCGGACCCTTGCCGCCGCTGCCGCGCTTGTTGCCGTTGGCGCCATAGGACAGACGATTGCCGTCGACGTCGCCGCCACCGCCGCGGCGGTTGCCGTTCGCGTTGCCGTTGCCGCCATTGCCACCGTAGCCGCCGCCCGACGCGCCGCCGGCATAACCGCCGCCGAGCCCGGCGCCGAAACCGCCGCCCTGCGCGCCGCGCCGGCCACCGCCGCGACGCGGCTGGTCGAGCTGGCCATGGGTGGTCAGCACCGGCTCGCGATTGAGAAAGCCCATCGAGGTCTGCATCGGGTCCGGCTGCTTGCGCTCCGCCGTGCCGGCCCCGCGCTTGCCGCCCTTCTCGTCGGCCGCGACCTTGAGGCCCACAGTGGCCATCAGCTTGCGCACCTGCACTTCGTCGAGTTCCTCCCAGCGGCCGCGCTTCAGGCCGCTCGGCAGGGCGATCGAGCCGTGGCGCGTGCGGATCAGCCGGCTCACCATCAGGCCGACCGCCTCGAACATGCGGCGCACTTCGCGATTGCGGCCTTCGGCCAGCGCCACGTGATACCAGTGGTTCGTACCTTCGCCGCCACCGTCGCGGATCCGCAGGAAGTTGGCCGGGCCGTCATCGAGTTCCACGCCGTGCAGCAGCTTCTGGCGCGAGGCTTCGTTCAGCTCGCCGACCACGCGCACCGCGTATTCACGCTCGACGCTGTAGCGCGGATGCATGAAGCGGTTCGCGAGATCACCCGAGGTGGTCAGCATCAGCAGACCTTCGGTGTTGAAGTCGAGCCGGCCGACCGCGAGCCATTTCGCCGTCTTCATCGGCGGCAGGCGGTCGAACACCGAGGCGCGACCTTCCGGATCGGCGTGGCTGACGATTTCGCCGGTCGGCTTGTGGTAGAGCAGCACGCGCGGCGGCTTGTTCTGCAGCTTGCGCTTGACCGGCTTGCCGTTGATCCGGACCTGGTCGGTCGGCAGGATCCGCTGGCCGATATGCGCCGGCTCGCCGTTCACCGACACGCGGCCGGCGACGATCAGCTCTTCCATGTCGCGCCGCGATCCCATGCCGGCCTCGGCGAGCACCTTGTGCAGCTTCGGCGCGTCGTCTTCCGGCGCCAGCACGCGCTTTTGCGGCTGGCGGCCACGACGCAGCATCGGTGCGCGCACGCCACCGCCGGCCGACGCGTTGTCCGCGTCGAACGCCGGCGAGGTCACATAGGAGAAGATGTCTTCCTGCCCCGCGCCACCGGCGCCCTCGGCCGACGGTGCGGCGGCAGCTGCGCCCGCGGCCGCGCCGCGCCTGGCCTGCGCGCCACCACGCGTGGCGGCGCCTTCGCGTTTCGCGGCCGGCTTGCGCGGCGCCTTCGGCGCGCCGTCCTTGCTGCGCGTGGCGCGCGGTGCCGGCGCCGCGGCGGGCGCGTCGGCATCGGCCGCGTCGGCGGGCGCGGCTTCCGCGCCTTCCGACGGCTCGGCCGTCTTCGATTTGGCCGCCGCGCGGCGGCGTGCGATCAGGCTGCGCGGACCGCGGCGCAGGCCGCGGCGCGGGCGCTCGTCGCCGCCCGCGTCCTGCGCGGACTGCTCGGGAGCACCGTCGGCGCGCGATGTCTGCACGGCGTGCGCGGATTCGGACGAATCAGTGTCGTGGGTATCTGTCAAAACAACCTCGAAATGTCAGGTCTCGCGCCCGTCGCGGGCGCGGCAATCTCATCTGGCCGCGTCAAGCGCGGCGCTGCGCGGGCGCATCCCGATCCGGCGATTCCTCGCCGGACTTCGTGTCGCCCAGGGATTCGGCGGCTTCGCCATGCACGTCGCCGTGCGCCGGGACCGCCTCGGCCACATCGGCCTCGTGCTGCCCGGTCTGCACCGTCGCGCGGCTCGCTCCCGCCTCGTGATCGCGCGCCGCCTCGTCGGCATCGGGCGCGCGGCCTGGTGCTTCCTTCTCGACCGGATCGGGCGGCGTGGGTTCCGTCGCGTCGCCGATCGGGTCGGCGTTGCCGGGAAACCGGCCGTCGGCCTCTTGAGCCGTATCCGCTTCGCTCACCGGTTGGTCGATTTCCGCCTCGTTCGCCGGGGCCGCGGCATCCGTCGGCGCTGCCGCGACGCTCGCCGCGTCACCGGCAGGCGCCGCGTCCGCATGCTGCATCGGGTCGCCGGCTGACGCGACCGAGGGAGCGCCGTCGCCTCCGTCGTCCGGGAGCTCCCCGGCCAGCACGGCCGGTTCGGCTCCGGACACGCCGTCGGCAAATTCCATCGATGCCTGCGCCAGCAGGCTCGCCTCGAGATGCGCGGCGGGCTCTTCGAGCGCCGGCAGATCGTCGAGCGCCTTCAGCCCGAGATCGTCGAGAAACTGCTTCGTGGTCGCATAGAGCGCCGGGCGCCCCGGCACGTCGCGATGGCCGATCACCTCGATCCAGCTGCGATCCTCGAGTTGCTTGACGACCTGGGTATTCACCGTCACGCCGCGGATTTCCTCGATGTCACCACGCGTGACCGGCTGGCGATACGCGATGATCGCCAGCGTTTCGAGTACCGCGCGCGAATATTTCGGCGGTTTTTCCGGATGCAATCGATCCAGATGAACACGCATCGCCGGCTTGCTCTGAAAGCGCCAGCCCGTGGCCAGCGCGACGAGTTCGACGCCGCGGCCGGACCACGCCTCTTTCAATTCTTCGAGCAACGTTCGGACTGTGTCCGCCGACACGCCGTCGGCAAAGAGCTTGCGCAGGTCGCCCAGCTTGAGCGGCTCCTGCGCACAGATCAAAGCAGTCTCGAGGACGATCTTCGCCTCTTGGGTATTCATGCAGCTAGGCCAGACCCTCTGGTCAAACGAACCGGATCAAAATACGAAACAGACGAAAAGGAACAGAAGACGCGCTCGCCCGATTCTGATCGGTCATATTGATGGGAGCACGAACCGGGGGTGGCGAAACCTGCTCGAAGCCTGACCCTGACCGGACGGAACAGCGCGAAACCTTGATGGAATCGCGTGACTGAGCGCCATATTACGCAAATTCGAACGAGGCGTAAAGCCGCCGGACCGCTTCGATCGAGATCGCACGCGGCCCGGGCTGACGCGGCTGCCAGCTTCAGGCGCCGCTTCGGCGCAGGAATGCCTGCAAACGTTCCACACCGATGTCGAGCCGCGCGGTGTCGCAGGCGTAACACCAGCGGACGAAACCCTCGCCCTCGTCGCCGAACGCGCGCCCCGGCGCGAGGCCGATGCCCGCCTCGCGCACCAGCCGCTTGCAGAACGCGAGGCTGTCGTGCGCGCCCGGCAGCCGCAGGAACAGGTACATCGCCCCGTCCGGCGCCTCGACGGACACGTTCGGCAGCGTGTTGAGCGCCGTCACGAGGTGATCGCGGGCCGTGCGCAGCGCGCCGACGAACTCGGCCACGAACGGCTCGCCGTCGCGCACCGCGGCGATGCCGGCCGCCTGCACGAAGCCCGGCGCGCACGACGTGTTGTATTCGACGAGCTTCGAGAGCCCGTCCATGACCCGCTCCGGGGCAACCAGCCAGCCGAGCCGCCAGCCCGTCATCGCCCAAGCCTTCGAGAACGAGTTGACGACGATCACGCGCTCGTCGCGCGAAGCCAGGTCGAGGAACGACGACGCCCCACCGGCGCCGAACGCGAGCCGTTCATAGACTTCGTCCGCGACGATCCAGATGCCGTGCCGCCGGCAATGCTCGAGCACCGCCGCCTGCTCGGCCCGCGACAGGGTCCAGCCGGTCGGGTTGTTCGGTGAATTGACGAACAGCATCCGCGTGTCGGGCGTGAGCGCCGCCAGCAGACGCTCGAGATCGAGCCGCCAGCCCGCCTCGCCGTAGTCGAGCGCCACGCACTCCACGTGGGCGCCGAGGATTTTCGGGATTTCGACGAGGTTGGGCCAGAGCGGCGTGATCGCGACCACCCGGTCGCCGGCACCGACCAACAGTTGCGCCGCCAGCATCAGCGCGCTGACGCCGGCGCTCGTGACCGCGATCTGGGCGGCGCCGGTCGCGCCGTGGCGCGCCGTGACGTAGGCGGCCAGCGTCTCGCGCAGCGCGGCCGCCCCGAGATTGTGCGTATAGAACGTATTGCCGTCCGCGAGCGCCGTGCCGGCCGCCTCGCGGATGAACGCCGGCGTGACGCGATCCGATTCGCCGAACCAGAACGGCAGCACGCCGTCCACGCCGAAGCCGGCGTTCGCGACCTCGCGGATCAGCGACGGCCGAAGCGATTCGACGCTCGCACGCGGCCCCCACGAACCGGATTCCCGCCCCATCTCGTTGCCGATAAGGTTCACACCCCTCTCCTGGTTGATCGATCCCCGTCAGTGTAGCGGCCCAGGCGGCCACGCGGAGCCGGGAAACAATCCGCGCGCCGCCGGTCCCGCGCGCGCTGTCCGGCGGCGTCAGTCGAGATCCTCGGCGCGCGCCGGCATGCCATGCACGAGCCCCCAGATCGCCTCGGCCGCCGGCGACAGCGAGCGGTCGCGGCGCCGGATCAGCTCGACCGTGCGTTCCGCGCGCGGCGTCAGCGGCCGCGCCACCAGCGACGAGCCGGCCGGCAGCGGCAGCGACAGCCACGGCAGCACGCTGACGCCCACGCCGGCCTCGACCAGCCCGAACACGGTGGCCGAATGGCCGAGTTCCTGCACGACCGCGGCACCGACCCGATGCAGCGCCAGCGCCGCGTCGATCAGCGGCCGGCTGCCTGACGCGTAGTCGAGCAGCACGAGGCGCTCGCCGTCGAGCGCGCTCCACGGCACGCTGTCGAGCGCGGCGAGCGCGTGATCGGCGCGCGCGATCAGGCAGAACGAGTCGGTCATCAGCGGCTCGCAGACCAGGTCGGTGGCCGCGAGCGGCCCGATCACGACGCCGAAATCGACCTCGCCCGACTTCACCTTGCGCAGCACGTCGCTCTGCACGTCGTCGCGCAGCCCGAGCGTGACGAACGGAAACTGCCGCTCGGCCGCCGCGACCACGCGCGGCATCAGCCGGCAGGCGACGGTCGGGCTGGCGGCGACCAGCACGCGTCCGCGCCGTTGCTCGCCGATCTCGCGAATCTCGCGCAGCGCGTCGTCCAGGTCGCCGAGCAGCCGCGAGACGCTCGCGACCAGATTCGACCCCGCATCGGTCAGCTGCACGTCGCGCGTGGTGCGATCGATCAGCTTCAGGCCGATCTCGCCCTCGAGTTCGCGTACGCAGCGGCTGACCGCGGACTGCGTGAGCCCGATCTCGTCGCCGGCCCGGCTGAAGCTGCGCAGGCGCGCGACCTCGATGAACACCCTCAGCTGGCGCAGGGTGATATTCATTGGATGCCCTCATCAATCTCACGCTTCGATGCGCGATTGTAGGGCTTGTGTCCCCATCCCGTTCGCGATGAATCGGTGCGGTGCAGCAAGTGCCCCCACGCACGCCGCACGGGCTCGATTGCACAAGATTGGTGATTGTCCCGATTTGCCGCAGGGGCATTTTGGCGTCTTATACGCCCCTAGCTGACTTGGCCGTCGGCCCGGTGCGAAGCGGCTTTCACGGGGATTGCCGTCAACGTGGCACGCTTCATGCATTAAGTCGCGTACAGGGTCGCGGTAACCTCCGGACAACGGAGCGAACCGGTACCCCCACCCGGCACCCGATGCGGATCGGGTGCTTGAAGAGTGCGCGGCGCGGGGCAGCGCACCGGAGTTAGCTTCGCTGAGGTGAGGACATGATGCTGTTCGACGATTTGAAGGATAACGAATGGGCGCTGGTCGAAGGACTGTTCTGCGCGGAACCGGCTCGCAGTGAGCGCCGTGGTCGTCCCCGCGTGGAAGCACGTTCGGTCGTGAACGCCGTTCTGTGGGTATTGTCGACGGGCGAAGGCTGGTCGAAACTTCCCGGCCGCTATCCGTCGCCGCCGACGTGCCGCCGGCGCTTCGACGAATGGCAGGCCGACGGTACGCTCGCCGAAGTCGTCAAGCGCCTCGGCACGAGCGGCCGCCAGATCTCGCTGCGCGGCCGGATCGGCGCCAGCGCGGTGAAGCCGCCCGCACCGCCGAGCCGCGACCGCCTGCGCGGCGCGTTCTGGACCAATCCGGAATCCTGGCGCGCGCCCGTCAAGATGGCGTGATGTCAGGCCGGTTGCGGGTGGTGCCAGCTGATGCCAGCACCCGCAGCCGCCCCGGGCCGGCGAGGTGCCGCGCGCCGGTGCACGATTCGCGGCTCGCCTCGCTCCGGCCGCGATCGCGAAACATCTCCTAACCATTGCTTACAGCGCGCTCGCGCTCCCGCCCCTATCGTTCGGATAGAGGAACGGGCCGCATCGACGGCCCCAGGGAGCCCGAACCATGCAAAGCAACACGCTGCTCGCGGCGACGAGCCTGATGCTGCTTGCTTTGGCGCTCGCCCAGCCTGCGCAGGCGGATCGGCGCGTCGGGCAGCCACCCGCGCATCGCGGGCAGGCAGGGCGCGCTCATGCACCGCCGGCACCGCCCGCCGCCCCGCCGAACATCGTCCCGCGCGGCGACCTGCGCGGCGACATCGCGAGCAATGCCCGTGGACGCAACACGGCGCCGCCAGCGCGGCCGCCGGGATTTGCGCCGCGCCGCTGAAGCCGCCGCCCATCGCAACCGGCCGCGAAATTCACCGGGGCCGGGAACTGCGCACCGCCTCGGCAGTCACATCAGAGCCATGTGAACCGTCCTGGCAACAGCGAAATGTACCCGGTATCGCCCGTATCTCCCGATACGGGCGTTTTTTTGCCCGTACGCTCCGCGCTAGAGACGGCTCTCAAGGATCGACACGGCGCCGGCTTCGCTGAGCGCGTAGTCGTCGATGCGGCGGTCGATCCAGGTGGACAGGCGTTCGGCGCGTTCGAGCCGCGCGAATTCGGCGCGCCCCGATTCGGTCAGCACCGCGATATCGACCGGGGCATGAAAGCCCGGGGCCGGTGCCACCGTCTTTTGGCGCACCGTGTCCATCAGTCCGAGGTTGCGAAGGTATTCGAAGACGTTCGGGCGCCGCGCCCAAGGGACCTGCCGGTACTGCACCCGCCGGAGGGCATCGAGCACTGCTTCGTTGGAATACGTGGCCATCTGGACTCTTTCTCAAAGTACAGCGATCTGCAGGCGGTCCCGCCAACCGGGTCTCCACCCGCCGGCACCGCCATGCAACGACAGGTGGGCACTGCCTATCCTCCCCCTGCGCCTTTCTCATCCGTCCCCGTTACGCTACATTTCGCAGCGATTCGGTCCGGATCGGACACAACCGAGCAAAAAGTTACCTTACCCCATTCAAATTGATTCTGTTCGATTCATTTGTGCTGCTCTTCGCAGCCGCCGCCATCTGGCGCACCCGCCGCGCCGCCCTCCTCATGCTCGGCTTCGCGCTGCTGGCGGGGCTCGCCACCGGCTGGCTGACCGCCCCGCTCGTCGCGCTCGCCGAATCCGGCGTGACGCCCGCCGAGCCACCGATCTTCGCGGGGCACACCGCGATCGTCGTGCTCGGCGCCGGCATCGAGCGCCGCGACGGCCTGCTCGTGCCGCCCGCCGACGGGCTGGCCCGCATCGCCCGCGCGGCCGAACTCCATTCGGTCTGCGAACGAACCGCGGCACGCTGCACCGTGGTCGTGACGGGCGGCGATCCGCACCGGCACGGTACGACCGAAGCCGATCTGTATGCCCCGCTGCTGCTCGCGCGCGGCGTGCCCGTGCGCGATCTGGTACTCGAACGGCGCAGCCGCACCACCTATGAAAACGCGAAGTACACGGCACCCATCCTACTCGCCGAACATTACGATGAGACGATTCTCGTGACGTCTTCGTATCAGATGCGGCGCGCGCTGCTCGATTTTGCGAGATTCGGCGTGACGCCCCAGCCGGTATTCGCGAACCGGCTTCGGGCGATCCGCGGCTGGTGGCCGCGCTGGACGAACTTCGTCACGGCGTCGCGCGCCCTGCACGAAATCGCCGGAATCGTTCAATTTTACGCATATCGCCGGCTAGGCTGGTTCTGAGACGACGCGGCGCGCCGCCGCGACGCGCCTGCAGGGCGTCCCGCGGGCAATCCGGGACCGTGCCGCGCAGCCGCACGCACACGCGGATGGCGCCGCGATGTCGGCACCGCCGCTGTCGCGCGGGCAAGACGCCGGCGCCGCGCCCCGAGCCGGAAGTGCATCGATCCGTCACTTTTGCTACACTCGGCTCACTCGGTTGCTGTGCCGGACTCTTCGGCAAACTCGGGTCCATCACCACTTAGCGGAGGTAGAGCAATGAAGAAAATGTCCCTGGCTATTCTGGTTTCGATGTCGGCTCTGACCGGCGCGGCCTACGCGCAAGAAAGCACGACGATCACGACGATCACCGATCCGGCCAAGATCGCGGAAATCGAGCAACGGGCTCAAGCTCTGCAGCAGCAGCGGGAGGCCCAGCAGTCCGCCGAAATGCAACAGCCGGCTCATCATCACCATCACATGATGAAGAAGATGCACAAGGCGAAGAAGGCGGCAGCTCCGGAAGCGGCCAGCCAGTAAGCGCCCCATCCGCAGTCAGCGGTCCGCGTGACCGTCGCCAGGCCGAATCCGGCGCCGCCGGGTTCGGCTTTTTTCATGGTTCGGCAGATACCGCGCGCTGTGCTAAAGTCGCGCACCCGACTTTTCCAACCGTGCGCACCGTGGTGCGGAGGACAGAATGAGCAATATCCAGCTGGACATCGAATGGACCGAAGAGGCGACGCGCAAGATCAAGCAATTGATGCCGCGCGGCTCCGACGACGCGTTTCTCGCCCTGCCCCCGATCGAGTGCCTGCCGATGGAAGGCGACGTGCTGTTCCTCGGCCCGCAAGGCAAGCAGCAGCCGTTCATCGTGGTGGAGCGGCAGTATCACCATGACGGCGACGCCGACTGGACCATCATCCTGATCCTCGACGTGCCGAACGCCGCGCACTGACGGCAAAGGCAAGGCGGGCAGCCCGGACGCTGCCCGTCGCGCCGGCGCGGCCACCCGGCCAGCCATCGCGCTCAGGCCATTTCAGGCCATCTCAGGCCACCCGATGCATCACGCGGACTTCCGCGCTTTCGATCCACTCGGCGGCATTCTGCTTGTAGGCGCGCATGTGGGCCGCCTGCCCGTGCGCGACCAGCGCCGCGTCACTCTCCCACCGCTCGAAGAACACGAAGCGCCGCGGATCATCGCGATCGCGGTGCAGATCGTATTGCAGCGCCCCCTGCTCGACCCGGGTCGGCCCGATGATCGTCCCGAGCTGCTCGAACAGCTTGTCCTCCATGCCCGGCTTGGCGATGATCGTGGCGACGACGGCGACTTCTTCTGACATGTTTCGGCTCCAGACCTGATTCGGAAACGGGCAGCGTACACGAATCCGGCCAAGCTGGCCGCGAGCCTGGCGATCCACAAAAAAATTGCCCGCGCTTCCTTCGAAGCGCGGGCAAAACCGTCGCCCTACGAGGATAGGCGACGGGGCCATCGCGGCCCATGCTCGGCATGGGCCATCAGGCGAGTCGGGCGCGGAATCGTCCGCGCCGCGCAAAGCGGTGACCGGTCGCGTCGGCATCGGCGGTGACAGGCCGGTGGCGTCACGCGCGCCGCGTCGGGCAACCTCGTTCGGCATCCCTATGAGCAGCTTCCGTGCCAGCATGAAATTTTTCGATAAACCTTTGATTTATTTGAGTTAACAATCATGCAACCAGCCCCACACGCCCGCGCGGCCCGCGCGTTACCCGGGTAACGTTACGTAACGCGCATTCATTTCGGTGACACAAATGAAAAAGCCCGCCGGACGGCGGGCCTGGTGACTGCGGAGAGCCTGCGAACGATCAGCGCAGCTGGTCGACGAGCAACCCCATGATCTGGCGAGCCGGACCGGACCCGTCGATGTTGCCGCTCGTGTCGACCACGGCGACGCGCGTCTGGTCCTGCGTCAGCGCCTTCACGTTGACGAGATACTGCTTCGCCGTCTTTTCCTTCTTGCCGTGGAACAGCTGGCTCCAGAAACCCTGCTCGGCCGAGCTCAGATCCTTCGGATCGACGTAGCGAACGTAGTAGAGCCCCTTCGAGCGATCGCGATCGTCGACCGTGAAGTTCGCGCGATCGAGCGCGAGCCCCACGCGCAGCCACGAGCGGTCATACGGCTCGCCGAGCGTGACTTCAGGCGGCACGTCGGCCGTTTCGCTGGACCGGCGCGGGCCTTGCGAGCCCGCGTTGGCGGCGTTCTGCGCCGCGATCGCGGCCGCCGCCGCGTTGCCGCCGGCGGCTGGCTTCGCTGCCGGCGCGGCCGGTGCCGACGCCGCGTCGGCCGGCGCGGCGCCGCCGGCGACCTTGCGCGAATCGTTCTGGCCGAGCACGACCATCAGGCGCTTCAGGTATTCGGCTTCGAGCGCCGGATCGTTCGGCCGCGTTTCCCACTTGCTCGAATCGTTGTTCGGCCCGGTCAGCGCCTCGCGCATCCCCTTCTGGCTGATGAACACGTAGGTGCCGCCGTTCGGCGCGGTGTCGAGACGCGTGCGGTACTTGTTGCGCTCGGCCGTCACGTAGGAGTTGCCCATCGCCTTCGAGATCACGCCGCGAATCAGGCCCTGGTTGATCGACGGATGCGTTTCGTTCCAGTCGGTCTCCATCACGCCCTTGTCGCGCTGATCGATGACGAGCAGGAAGCCCTGCTCCTGCCAGAAGCGGCGCACCTGCGGCCAGACTTCGGCCGGCGTCTGGCCGTCGATGACGAGCCAGCTTTCCGTGCCTTCGCGCTGCAGATGCATGCCCTGCGTCGGCGGCACGACCGTATCGGTGGTCGGCGCGACCTGCTGGGTCTGTTGCAGACTCGACAGCGACGTTTCACCGCCCTGCGGCGGCAGCGAACGCTGATCGGCCGTCTCGTCCATCATGTTCGGCGGAACCGCGAGCGATACCTCCTTGGTTTTGGAATCGCTCTTGTAATCGATTTTCGTGGGCGACGGCGAGCTGCACCCTGCCACGAACGTACCGACTGCCAGCACAACCGCGAACCGCTTGGTAAGACGAAGATCAGACATGTTCAGGGAATCCTTCCGCGAGTGGCCACGGGTACTTTTCCGTGGATCAACATTGCATTTTACCGGGCTCGCACCGCCAAGTGCAAAAAGAGCGCATGCAATCGTGCCGACACGCGCTCCGCGGCGGTAAATTCACCCGCTCTCGCCCGACCTCATCCACCCGTCATCCCGCCTTGCACGCCCCGATGGGCCCGCACGCGCCCGTTCATCCGGCACCGCCGTCGCCGTGCCAGGCCACGACCGGACATGCGCGAATCGCCATACTCCCGCCGCCGGGATTTCAATTCCCCTGATCAAGGTTGAAAAATTCAGGATTTTCGTGCTAGCCGGATTTCATTATCCGGATCGATATCCGGAAAACCCCTGATTCGCCTCCTGTTGAAAATCGGGCATTCGTGCACCGCGCCATTCCAGGCCGTGCCGGGGACGCACGCAAATGTTTTTTCCGCTTAATAAATGACAGCCACCTATCGTGAAACGTTTGACTTCGAATCGCGATTGTTTTGTAAAATCTTTAACGCTATAGTTGCGACGCCTTACCTACCCTGTGTCCGGGATTTATCGCGGACATATCCGGAATCGCCAGCCAACGCAGAATGGAGTTGTCATATGGGAATCAGCGCTACCGTCAATGCCGTCTTCAATATCGACAGCAAAATCTACACCGCCTCCCTGAATATCCCGACCAGCACGCCGACCGGTGCCGCGCCGTTCCTGTTCAACGTCACTTCGTCGGCCGCGCCGACGGAAGGCGGGGCGCCCGCCACGCCGACGACGCTGCTGGAAGTGGCGGTGGGCGGCAGCAATCAGGTGTACGTCGCGGTTTCGCCGCCGATGGACGTGATCAAGGACGCCATCAAGAGCGACATCGTGCAGGATCTCAACGTCGTCGTATCGGAAGGGACTTACGACCCGAGCAAGCACGTTTTCAGCGCGTAAGCAGCGGTATTCGAGTCCGGGGGCGAAGTGACGTTTGTCACCTCGCCGCATGGCAGCATATCTAGTGCGAGAAAACGTTTCGCCCATGGACATCCGCATCTCGGCCCGGTTTGCCTGGTCGGAAATTTTCGGCGGCAAATTCAATAGCCAGAGCCAGTGCCAACTGGATTTGTCGCGTCAATACAGCCTGATTTATGTCGATCTGGCGTCACCCGATGCCGGCGGGCTCGATGTTTTACAACTCCTGAACGACGCTTTCAACACGCAACTGCCTCCGGGGAAAATCCTGGTGCAGGACGCGGGCTTTTTCACCTTCAGCTATTTCGGCAAGGACGCGCCCTCAGGCAAGACCACGCTGTTCAGCCTGTTTCCCCAGGCACCCGTGCCGAAAACCGTGGCCGACACCGCTACGGTCATGAAGGACACCTGCGGCTTCTGGCTCACGGTACGGCTCAGCAACATCAATCTGTTCGGCAGCCTGCTGCAGATCGGCTATCAAACGCCGGCCGGTTCCGGGGACATGCTGTCGCTGTCGGCGGTACTGGCAAGCGGCACCGCGGCCGGCACCGCCGTCAAGCAGGCCACCTACAGCGCCAGCCTGCCGAACTTCAAGCTGTTCGACCTGTTCGGTTTCGAGCAGATCCAGGTCGGCTACCGGTTCACCACGGCCACGCACCTGAGCGTGAGCGGGAACATCACGGTCGACCTGTTCGATCGCAACTACGCGTTCTCGGGCGCCCTGATCGTCGACGGCGAGCAGAAAACCGTGACGGCCTGCCTGCTGGCGGCGCAGGTCGACCTCAGGGTGCCCTCGCTGTTCGACGGCGCGATGCGCGGCATCGCGTTCTCGAACCTGGTATTCGGCGTCTACGCCAGGTATGGCGACAACGACAAGCAGAAGAACTTCCAGGTGCAGGGCACGGTGACGGTCGGTTCGGCCCAGTTGACCGGCTATCTCTACCTGCAGAACGGCATCCCCCGCGTGGCCAGCGTCAAGGTCGACAAGAGCCTGTCGATCGGCGACGTGTTCAATCAGTGCCTGGGCGGCCAGCTGTGGCCGACGTCGCTGATCGACATCACGTTCAAGGCGGGCAGCCAGCTCTATTACTACAAGCCGGCGCAAGGCCAGAACGGGTCCGGATCCGGCGGCAGCGCGCCGCTGAGTCTGGAGGGCTTCGCCTGCCCCGTCTCGGGCGGCGCCGGACAGCTGCCGACCGCGCCACCGACGAGCAGCATCGCGTATCAGCCCGGCTTCAACATCGAGGCCATTTTCGACATCACCGTGGTCGGCACGATCACGGTGGTCGGCACGATCCAGATCGCCGATGACGGCATCACCGGCGCCATCGCGCTGGCCGATCCCGTCGACATCTACATCCTGACGATCGCCGCGCCTGACGCCAGCAGCGCCAAGGGCGGGCCGAAGCTGATGATCTCGACGGTCGGCGGCCGCAAATCGATGGGCTTCGCCGGCAGCCTGTGGTTCATGCAGGCCTCGTTCGGCGTCGGGGTCGGCGTCGCGGTCCAGAAGAACGCGCGCGGCAACCTGCAGGTCGATGCCTCACTGACCTCCCTGACCGATTACTCGCCGTTCCTGCCGAAGAACACCACGCTCGGCGTGCGCTACAGCAAGGACGGCGGCTTCCAGGTCACCAACTGGCCGCAGTTCGACTACCTGACGCAGGCGATCGACTTCATCAAGACGCTGCAGAAGCTGTCGAGCCAGGGCAGTTCGGGCTGCGGCCAGCTGGCCGATTTCACCTTCAACCAGTTGCTCAAGTCGAGCTTCAAGATCGACGTGTCGTTCGGCACGGGGGACGCCGGCCTGCTCCTGAAGCTCGGCGGCACCTACAGGTTGACGATCGCCGGCACCTCGCTCACGGCGGCGGCGATCAAGTTCCCCGACGTGGTCGAGATCCCGCTGCCCAATTCCGCCAGGCTGTCGGAGCTGGGCTCCTATATCGAAACGGCGCTGGCCGGCGCCGCCGAGTCGTTCGTCCAGGGCCTGCTGAAGAACAGCGAAGCGATCGCCACGCTGATCGCGCTGACGGCGGGCAAGGCGGCGGCGGCCTATGCCGCGACGCTCGCCTGCCAAAGCCTGATCGAAGCCGCCGCCGCCGACGCCGTGGCCGCCACCGCGGGCACGGCGGCGGCCGCCGCGGCGGAGGCTGCCGCCGGCGCGGCCGGTGCTGCCGCCGCCGTCGCCGGGGCCGTTGGGGCCATCGCCACGATCCTCGGCGGCACGGGAACCGGGACCGGCACAGGCACCGGCACAGGCACCGGGACGGGTACCGGCACGGGGACAGGAACGGGGACCGGTACCGGTACCGGTACCGGCACGGGCACGGGGACGCAAAGCGCGCCCACCAATCCGGCCGTGCGCATCGACAATCGGATCGTGACGTTCACCTGGGGCGGAGGCCAGGGTAACAGCGGCTACCACGCCCAATTGCTCGACAGCGCCGCCAAGGTGTTGCTCGACCAGCCGGGGCTTGCCATCGAAACCCGCCAGACCACGTTCGATTTCGAATCCGCTTGGCCCTCGGGCGGCTACAAGGCACAGGTGCAAGGCACCAAGGGCGCATCCGCCACCGCCTGGGTCGACGTGCCGTTCCAGCGCCTGCCGGCCCCGGCCAGTCTCACCGCCGTGCCGCTGGTCGACGCCAACGCCACGCCGCCGGCAATCGGCATGACCCTGAGCTGGCCGGTGGTCGACAAAGCCGAATCCTACGTGCTCGGCAGCACGCATGCGGGCGACAGCTGGGAGCCCGACCGCATTGTCACCGCGCCCACCAACCCGCCCCAGCCGCCCGTCGTGCATTGCGACGTAACGTTCGACGCCGCGACCCCGAGCGGCGACTTCGGCTTCACCGTCGTTGCCCGGGGCGGCGCCACTACGGTACCGAGTCCGGCCAGCACCGCCCTCGTGCTGACCCGGCTCGACGCCCCGCAAGACCTTCGCGCCACCAGCGCGAGCCGCATCGCGACGCTGAGCTGGCGCCCCGTGCCGCGCGCGTTCCGCTATCAGGTGTGCATCACGCCGGCGCGGCAGCAGCCGGAGACCCGGCTGCTGGCCTGGAGCACGCGAGGCGATGTGCTGGTGGCGTCGCTGACGCTCGACGGCCCAGTTGGCACGCCGTTTGTCTACGAACTGGCGCTGCAGGCGCTGCCTGCCGAGGACCAGCCGAACGTGGTGCCCGGACCGCTATCGGCATCGGTGAGCCTCACGATCACGGTCTATGCGAACGCCGTCGCGATGGCCGAGGCGCTCCACGCGCAGGGCATCGACGGCGCGAGCTGTGGGCCGCAACTGCTGCAGGCGTTCCCGTCGATCGTGCTCGACGGCATGGCGAGGGTCATGGCCCATGTGGGCTACGAGGCCGCCGAGACCAGCCGGGCCCTGCTCGCCGCTTGGCCCGACACCCCGCCATCGGCGCTGGCCGCGGCGCTGGCCCGGGCCTATCCGAGCCCGCTGCAGGCCGCGCGTGACCTGCGCGCCCGCGGCACCTCGGGCGCCGGTTGCGGCCCGGCCCTGCTCAAGATGTTCCCGGCCCTGACCGCCAGGGACATGGCCGGTGTCATGGCGCAGGCCGGCTACGTCGCCAACGACACGGCGGCCGGGCTGAAAGCCGCCTTTCCTTCGCTGTCCCCGCTCGACATGTCCATCGCGCTCGCGAGCGCTTATCACTGAGGTCACCGTGAACGACAACCCGACCCACACGCCCGACGCCCACTCACTCGCCAGCCTCCTGCTGCCGCTGCGCGAGCGCGGCATGACTCCGCAGGAGGCCGTCCGGTCGATCCTCGCCACGACGGCGACGGGCGCCGCGAACAGCATTCACGACACCAGCCTGCGAGGCGTCGCGTCGATGGCGCAGGCGCTGGTGCGGATCTTCGTTGCGCTGACGCCGGCCGAACTCGCGATCATCCTGCACCACAGCTATCCCGATCTTTCCGCGCTCGACATCGGCCGCCTGCTGCTCGCGCCGGAGGTCTTTCCCCACACGTCGCGCGACGAGATGCAAAGCGCGTTGCTCGCGGCCGGCTTCGACACGAACAGCGTCACCGAAGCGATCAACGTGCTCTACCCCGTGCCGCCCGTCAAAACGCGCTTCGACGCGATCGCCACCTCGATGCAGGGCGGCAATCGCGGCATCGAGGTATGGTCATCCGGCACCACGGGGCAGGTATGGACGCTGTACCAGCGCGTCCCCGGCGCCGACTGGAGCAGCTGGGAAGGCCCCGGCTTCAAGGGGCAGCCGAAGCCGCTGCGCCAGCTGGCCGCCGCCCTGCAGAACAACGGCGACGTGATGTTCGCCGGGCTAGACGACGCCGGCAGCGTCTGGGCGTGTCCGCAGGGCAGCCCCGGCGGCGACTGGGGCGCATGGAGCGGCCCGAACCTCGGCGGCCAGCCGCACGCGTTCAAGCAGTTGGCCGCCTCGCAGCAGGGCGGCAGCCGCGGCGTCGAACTGTGGGCCGCCGGGGACGACGGCCAGGTCTGGACGCTATACCAGCTCACGGCGGGCGGCCCGTGGAGCCGATGGGAAGGCCCGGGCTTCAAGGGACAGCCGGTGCCAATGTTCAAGATGGCCGCCGCCCAGCAGAACAACGGCAACGTGATGTTCTTCGGCCTCGATCGCAACGGCCGGCTGTGGAGCATCGGTCAGGATCGGCCCGGCGGCGACTGGGGCGGCTGGCAAGGCCCGGGCGTGGCCGGTCAGCCGGAGCCCTTCGTCGAGATCGCCGCCTCGGAGCAGCACGGCACGCGCGGCGTGGAAGTGTGGGGGCTCGGCGCCAGCGGGCAGATCTGGACGCTCTACCAGCTGACCGCGGGGGGACCGTGGAGCCACTGGGAAGGCCCGGGTTTCAAGGGCCAGCCGGTGCCGATGAAGACAATCGCGGCGGCCTTGCAGAACACCGGCTGCGTGCTGCTGTGGGCCGTCGACGGCGACGACCGGCTGTGGCGGATCGCGCAAGGCTCGCCGGGCGGCGACTGGGCGGGATGGGAGCAATCCAGCTTGCCGCCGGTTTGAACGCGGAGCCTGCCTTCAGCGCCGCCGCCGCGTCGACGGCTCGCCTTGAGCCGTCATCCCGATAGTCAAAACGAAGGAGCTTCACCATGAACAACGATGTACGCGAACTGATCGACCAGCTGGAGCCGTTGAAACGGGAAGGCCTGAGCGCGCTGCAGGCGGCACGGACGGTGCAGTCGCGGCTCGCGCGCTCCCCTGACATGCCCCACGAAACCATCGTCCGTAACGGTGCCGCCATGGGCCAGGCCGTGGCGGTGGTCTTCGAACCACTGACGCCGGCCCAGCTGGCCGTCATCCTTCACGACCTCTATCCGGACCTGTCGGCCGTGGAGGTCGGACGCACCATCCTCGCCATCGAGACGTTCCGGGACACGCCGCCGGCGACCCTGCTCGCCGCACTGATCGGCGCGGGCTTCGACGAGAACACCGCCACCGACGCCGTCAACATCCTCTATCCGATCGCCGTCACGATCCATGCCGATCAGTACTGGCAGAACACCGGCCTGATCGTGACCGGCCGCCAGCTCACGCAAATCACGGCACAGGGCTCGTGGACCGCCAATCCCGCCACCGGCATGGTCGGGCCGGACGGCAATAGCAGCCTGCCCGCGAAGTCCGGCTATGTCATGCCTCACGAGCCCGAGGGCGCGCTGGTCGGCCGGATCGGCGACCACGCGCCGTTCCTGGTGGGCGAGCGCACGCAGGTGTCGCCGGGCCAGGCTGGCCCGCTGCAGCTGTGCATCAACGACGATTGGGACGGACGCTACGGCGCGGGGCTGAAGGACAACATCGGGACGCTGCACGTCGAAGTCGTCACGCTGGCCGGCTGAGGCGCGCGCCGGAGCCTTCCGCCAGGCTCGCCATCGTGCGCGCCGGGACCCGCTCCGGCGGGCGCGCTCAGGCCGCTCGCGGGCGGTTCCGCTCACCGTACAGCATCGTGACGTTGATGCGCCTGTCGGCGTAACCGGCCCGGAATTGCAGCGGCGCCGTGGCGTGAAACAGATCCGAGTTGAAGATGATCGCGCGGTTGCAGCGATACGGGATGACGATCTGCTGCGCGCCGGCTTCCTGCAGGAAGGCCGAAATCCGGTCGCCCTGCCGGTTATAGGCGTCGAAATCCCAGTCCATCGGCGCCTCGACGTTGTAGATCACGAGGCCGCCGGACTGTTCGTCCTGATTCGCCTCGTCCGGCGTGATCCAGAAGTTCACGTTCACGGCGGCGAAATCCGCGTGCGGATGCGTGGCGGGCTGATCGTGCCGGTACTTGAATCCCCATAGCTGCAGCAAGGGATGATGCTCGCCGATGACGTTCGGAAACGCCTGCCGGATCTCCTCCGCGATCTGCAGCAGCAGCGGGCAGTTGAAGCCGTCGCGGAAGAAAGCGCCCAGGCGGTCGTAAGCGTAGCGGTTGGTGTGCCAGACCGTCGACTCCAGGCAGAACCTGCGCAGTTCCGATAGCGCCTGCGGCGACAGGAAATCGTCGATCACCACGATGCCCAGCTCGCTTGCCAGATAGGCCTGCTCCGCCTGCGAATGCATCACCGTCTCTGACAACGCGCCGCCGGGAACGCGCGCCGCCGGATGGCAATGAACGATGCGGCCGTAGGTGCCTTTCATTTCGGGCGCGTCGTATAGCGTTTGTCTCAACGCCGCGTCGCCTTCGTTGAAGCGCTCGAGCGTCTGCGCATAGCAGGCGATGATGCTGTCGAAGGACTCGTCGAGTTGCCCTTCGTCGCGTAGGTAGCGGAGTTGCTCCAGATCGTGACGCAGCTTGCCTCGCGACAGCCGCGGCTCCGGTATCGGCACGTCGGGCGCGGCGGCGGGCATCGGATGATACGTGCTGGCCCGAGTAACCGCGGCGTGGTGGGTCGCCCAGTGGCCGGCATCGGCGAGATCGTTGACCCTCAGGGCGGTGCTGATCAGGTTGTCCAGCACTTCGGGATCGCATGGATAGAGCGCGGCCAGCACTCGCCACATCGCCCTCGCCTGCTCGAACCGGCCGACGTGCCAGTACAGATTGGCGAGCAGGTAGGCGAGATTCGCGCGCGCCAGCACGAACGTCGGGGCCAGTTGCACGGCGGTTTGGTAGCTGACCAGCGCGTCTTCGTTGCTGCCTTGCGCCTGCAACGACCAGCCGAGGTTGTTGTGTGCCATCGGCCAGTCGGGCTCGCTTTCGACGGCTACGCGGAAGCATGCTTCGGCGTCCGCGTAGCGACCTTCGAGGCACAGGCGATGGCCGGTTGCGATCTGTTCGAGCGTGGCGGCTGATGCGTAGTCCGGAGCCGGTTCGCGGCCGCTGCCCGTGGCGGTGCCGTAGCGGGCCGATCCGGCGCGGCGTTCGGCTTCGGGTGGCGTGGCCTGCGATCCGGATTGGAGGTCCATGGTGTTGGCGCGCGGTTGTTGTATCGGACGTTTGAGGTGGAGGCTGGAGGTCGCGGAGGCTTGCCGTGCATCGCCTCCGCATTGCCGCGCCGACAGTGATTCTCTCAAGAACCGAGCGAATCGAAAACGATGGGATGGATGCGTGAATCGCCCTCGGGAAGCGATACAGCCGCTCATGCCGAAGCTTGCGGCAAGATTCCACGCGCTTTGGCGTGTCGAGGAACCGCGCCGAAGTCAGACACCCCAGCCGGACGACAAAAAGCGAAAAGCCCGCATAACCAATTGATTATGCGGGCTTGATTCTGGTCGGGGCGAGAGGATTTGAACCTCCGACCACCTGCACCCCATGCAGGTACGCTACCAGGCTGCGCTACGCCCCGAGAAAGATCGAGAGTATATCAGACAGTTTGTTCGGGTAGAACCGTCTCGGCGCAATTTTTTGCACGGCTTCGGCGCAAGCGCTGCCGTCGATGCGAATTCCGGCCCAAGCCGTGATGCGTCGTGCCGGCGCGCCGCGCGAAAACACCCACCGCCGGCCCCCGCCTGTCGCCCTGTCTGCATCGCCCCGCTGCTCTGTATCGGAAAAAATCGACGCTTTGTGCTGCTGTTTTCACCGGGAGGCAAACGATAACCTGCGTCGCACGGGTCATCGAGCCCGTCACCCAGGAGTCAACATGAAAACGCATGCACCCGGCACACGACAGGAGTCGGCCATCTCGGAAGTCCGGCTCCACCATCGCCAGTCGATGATCGTGGCGCTGCCTCGCGGCACGCGGCTGATGGTTGCCGAAGGCGCCGTGCAGCTGGCGTTCCCCGATCCGACGCTCGACTGGCTCGGCACTGCGGCGCCCACGATCCGGCTCATGCTGCGCGAAGGCGACACGCATCAGATCGAGCGGCCCTGCCATGTCGCGCTGTCCGGCATCCGCTCCGGCACGACCATGCTGCGTCTCGAAGCACCGATCAAGCCGGGCCTGATGGCGCGACTGCGCGCCTGGTTCGCGGGCAACCCGAACCCGGCGCGCACCGGCGCGGTGTCCCCCAAGGGGCACTGAATCAAGGGGCACTGAATCAAGGGGCGCTGAATCACAGAATCACCGAACCGCGCCGCCCTGCTTCATCAATCGCGCTTCTGGTTGACCCACTGCTGCACGCTTGGCCGTGCCCACTGCCGCTCGACGTAGCGCAGCACCTTCGGCGGCACCGGGTCGCCGCACGCCACCAGCCGGTTCAGCATCAGCGCGAAGTCGGTGTCGGCGATACACCACTCGCCGAACACGCCATAGCGCTCGTCACTGATCAGTTGATCGGCCGCCGACAGCAGCTTCTCGCACGCGAGCTGCGCCGCCTCACCCAACGGCTTCACCGGCTCGGGGAAGTAGATCCGGTCGGCCTGCCGTTCGCTCTTGAGCGGCATGAAATCGCTGCGAATCCAGGCCTGCAGCTGCCGCGCGCGCGCCCGCGTCTCGCGGTCCGCCGGCAGCACGGTCGTGTATTGCGGCGCCGGATAGACCTCGTCGAGATACTCGGCGATCGCCGACGATTCCGACAGCGTGAAGCTGTCGTGCTGCAGGGTCGGCACGCGGCGCGTCAGCGACACCTCGCGATAGGCCGAGCCATGTTGCTGCTTGTTCTTCAGATCGACGGTGCGAATCTCGAAGTCGAGACCCTTCTCCTTCAGCACGACGAAGGCGGACATCGCGAAGGCGCTGACGTAGTCGGCGCCGACATACAGCGTGATCGGTTTCTGGCTCATGATGTTTCCTGATCTGTATTGGCCGGCACGGGCCGGCCCGAAGTCTTGAATGAATGGATGTTTTAAAGCGTATCGATGCATGTTCAGGCAGCACCCGGCCGTGCGCAGGCCCGAGGCGATGCGCACCGGCCATGCCGCATGAGTTCAACCGTTCGCGCGCGCCAGCTCGGCCTTCGAAGCACCACGCCACAGCACGACGATCCCGGCCGCCAGCAGCAGCGACAGCGCGCTCCAAGCCACGCCGTAACTCGAGTGATCGACGACCACGCCGAACAGCGGCGGCACCACGCTGATCGCGACCATGTTCAGCGTCATCGAGAAGCTGATCGTGGAGGCGACCACGGTCTTCGGCGCCATCTCGGCGATCTGCAGCAGATAGAGCGGATACCAGCCCACGCCGAACAGCCCGAGCACGCAGAAGATCGCGGTCAGCACGGCGTTCGAGGTACCCACCGGCAACAGCAGCAGCGCGATCGTCGCGGCAATGCAGATCGCCATGCTGGCGCCGAGCGAGCGCACCCGGCGGTTCGGCCAGAAGCGGTCGCTGATCCAGGCGAGGCCGACGCGCCCCGCGATGCCGAGCCACTGCGAGATCGAGAACAGCAGCGCGGCGGCCACCACCGAGTAATGGAAACGCGCGGCGATGAACGGGATCGCATGGGTGGCGAACGTGTACTGGAACGTCACCATCGCGGCCCCGGCCAGCATCACGGGCCACAGCGCGGAGTAGCCGGCCACCAGCTTCACGGCCTTGAGCAGGTTCGGCGGCGCGGCGGACGGCGCGCCGGGGATGTTGCGCTCGTCACGATGCAGCAGTCCGAACAAAATGCCGCCCGCGATGCCGACCGCCCCCTGCAGCATCAGCGCGGCGCGCCAGCTGTAGGTGGCGGCCAGCAGCGGCAGCACCATCGCGGCGAGCGCGGTGCCGAGCGGCAGCCCCGCCTGCCGCACGCCGGTGGCCATGCCGCGCTCGTCGGGCGGGAACCAGCGCACGATGGCGCGCGTGCCGCCCGGCTGCACCGAGGCATACGAGGTGCCCACCAGCACGAAGAACAGCAGCAGCACGAGATAGCTCGGCGACACCACCGCCCCGACCAGCGCCGAGAGCCCCATCGTCACCATCGTGAACGCGACCACGTAGCGTTCGCCGAAGCGATCGATCAGCCAGCCCAGCATCAGCATCGTCACGACCTGCCCACCGTTGAGCGCGGACACCGACAGCGCCCCGGCGCCCTCGGACAGATGAAACGCCGTCTGTAGCGACGGGATCAAGGTGTAGATGCCCTGCGCGGTGATCGAGGCCGTGGTCTGGGCCAGGGCCGCGACGCCCAGCACGATCCATCGGTATCGGTCGCCGCGGCTTTGCGCCAGGTTGCCGGAGGGAAGATTCGTTGCGCTCATGGATGAGATCCTGTCGAGGTCACTGCTCCGGCGGGCGAGACCGCCGGCACGTCGTCGGAATCGGTCGGTTCCTGGGCCATCAGGTTGCCGAGCCGCGTCTGTTGCGGCAGGTTGCTCATGCTGAACAAAATGAGCGCCGCCGCTTTATCACACTGGAATGCATGCTCGCACCAAGCAGGCACCAGCAGCAAGTCGCGCGTGGCAAGTTTCACCGCTTCGCCGGTGGCGCCGAGATAGGCGGTGCCGCTGCCGGACTGCACGACGAACAGGTGCCACCAGGCATGCGCATGCGGCCGCGTGGACGCGCCGGCCTGCACCACCTGCACGTTGACGGCCATGCCGGGCAGGATCTCGCAGCCGGGGGCCGCGCCGTCCGCGCTCAGCGTGAAGGTGCCCCGCTCGCCATGCGTCGAATCGACGAGCCGCGCCACGATCGCGGCCCACGACCACGCCACCGCGCTCGGCTCGGCCTCGGCGAAATGCGCGCGATACCGCTGATAGTCGAACAGCTCTCCTCGCGTCACGATCCCGGTCATCTCAGGACTCCTTGCGTGCTGCCCGCACGGCCTTGCCCGGCAGCGGGTCCTCGTGCAGGCAGAAGGTGTGCGGATCGTCGCGAAAGCGCGGGAACACGCTCGCGACGAGCGGATCGTGGCCCGGAATCACGTGGTCGGGACCATCGGCGAGCGCGTCGATGGTCTCGAACGCGTCGAGCACCTTGGCGAGATCGTGCAGGATCGGAAACGCGAGCCGGCCGCGCACGTTGGCCCACAGATGCGCGGCGTCGGCGGCCAGCACGACGTGGCCGCGCTTCGTCGCGACGCGCACCACCTGGCTGCCGGGCGTGTGGCCGCCCACCAGGCACATCTCGATGCCGGGCGCGAACTCGGTGGTGCCCTCATGCACGACGAGCCGGCCGTCGTAGAGGATGCCGACGGCCTGCAGCACGTCCTCGCGATCGTAGATCTTGCGCAGCGCCGGGTGGCGCATCTCGGTGCCGGTGCAGAAACGCAGCTCGGCGCCCTGCACGTGGACGCGCGCGTTGGGGAACAGGTCGAGATTGCCGGCGTGATCCCAGTGCAGGTGCGTGATGATCACGTCGGTCACGCTGGCCGGATCGATGTCGAGGCCGGCCAGCGCGTCGCCGACCGAGCGCATCATCTGCCGCTCGCGGCGCACGCCGGTCGAGATCGGAAACGCCGTGTCGACGATCACGGTCCGGCTGGCGTCGCGCACCACCCAGAAGAAATAGTCGAGCGGCATCGAGGCGTCGGGCGGTCCGCAGCAGGCGTCGAAGAAGAAGTTTTCGCGCGCGGTGCGTTGCGCGTTACTGCCGATGCGAAGCGCGTAGACCTCGTAGAGCGGCGGTGTCGGGGCGGTCATGGGGAGCATTCCTGAAGCGGGTTGCATGATGGACGTCGGGGGCCGGCGGGCCGCGCTCAATGCGCGATCCGCGTGGTGCCGGCGAACTCGAAATCGAGCTGCCCGAGGATGCCGAGCTCGTCGGCGAGCCGGTGCAGGCCGCTGTAGTCGCGCGTCAGCGTGTTGCCGGTGCCGGGCTGGCGGCACTCGCGCACGATCCCGGCGCCGTTGGGCACGCCGAGCTGGCGCAGGATCGCCTCCCACATCGAGAAGTCCTGCGCCACGAACGCGCGCAGCGCGACCGGCAGCGTCTCGATGAAGAACACCTTCTGCTTCGCGTTCAGGCGGTGGAACACCACCTTGCTGATCTCGCCGAGCGTCTTGCTGTGTGCATACTCGTCGCGGTTGTGAAGCTGCGCGACGCTGCGGTTCTGCGGCTGGATCGTCTCGTCGTCGGCGAGGATGTCGAGGAACGCGTTGACGCTGATCTCGGCCACGGTCGCGAACACCACGGCGGCCAGCTGGCGCTGCCACGGCTCGGCCAGCGTCGCCTTCAGCGCCTCGAGTTCGCGGTAGGTCACCGACATCGGCAGTTCCATGTCGGTCGTGATCCCACGCTGCCTGCGGGTACGCTGGATCGCGTTCAGGTGCATCAGCGTGTGGTAGTGCTCGTCGATCAGCGTCTGCCGCACCGACTCGGTGAACACCCAGTCGTCGCCGGCCAGGATCTCGCTGGCCAGATAGTTCAGCGCGGGATTGACGACCAGGTCCTCGGCGGCCACCGTGCGACGGTTGTAGCCGATCCAGCCCCAGGTCAGGATCGCCTGCCGCAGCGGGTCGTCGAGCCGCTGGATCGCGTCGTGCGTGAAGAACGGCACCAGCGCCGCCGGATAGTCGGCGCGCGTCGGGTCGAACTCGCCCTCGACGCGGAATTTCGCCATGTCGCAGACGGTGGCGCGGCGCGGCCAGGCGTTGTTCAGTTGCGTGAGCAACGTCGTGTTGGTGATGGTCATCGTGATTCCTCAGTGTGCGGTTTGCAGCCAGTAGCGCGTCAGGTGGCGTTCGGGATCGGTGAACGTGCTGCGCGCGTGGATCAGCCGATGGTTGTCCCAGATCAGCAGGTGGCCGTCCGGGATCAGCACCGGCACGGCGTCCGCTTCGAAATACGCCTGTGCCAGCTTCGCGAGACGCGCGAGCGGCGTGTCGGCGCCCTCGCCGGCCGATGCGCGTTCGAGCGCGTCCTCCGACGGATTGACGTCGCCGTACAGGAACTGGTTGTAGCTGAAGCGAAACACCGGCCGCTCGCCGTCGCGGCTCATGATCGGCACCGTCAGCGTCTGGCGCGTGTGGGTGCCGGGCACCAGCGTGGCCGCGAACGTGACGGGCGTCTCGCTCACGAAGCGCTGCAGCTCCGGGGCGAGCGAGCGGCAGAACGCAAGGCCGTCGGCGAGCCGCGTATGGCCCTGCCCGCAGCGCGCCTGGCGGTGGCAGTGCAGCGCCAGATAGCGCGGCGGCGGCGCACCGACCGGCACCTCGGTATGCGGGCCGATGCCGTTGCGGCTCTGCGAATACGGCACCTTCTCGAAGCCGGGCTTGACCTTCACCTCCCAGGTGTCCTGGCCGTTGTATTGCGGCACGATGGTGCCGAAGCGCGCGAGCGTCTCGCGCACGCCGGCGCCGAGCGCCTGCGGCGGCAGCACGGTCCAGCCCTGGCGGTCCAGTTCCTCGCGCGCGGTGTCGAGCAGCGCGGCGCTGTCGTGGATCTCGATGTCGAGCGTGTCAGGCATGGATCTCAACTCCTTCGGGTTGACGGACCAGCGCCGAATAGGCGGCCATCAGGTCGAACGTGATGGCCGACGGCGTGAATTCGTGCGCGTCGATGCGGCCGACCGGGCAGACCTCGGCCGCCGTGCCGGTCACGAAGCACTCGCTGAAGCTGCCGAGCTCCTCCGGCAGGATGGTCCGCTCGATCACCGTCAGGCCGCGCTCGCGCGCGAGCCCGATCACGGTCTGCCGCGTGATGCCGTCGAGGAAGCAGTCGGGCACCGGCGTATGCAGCACGCCGTCGCGCACGAAGAACACGTTCGCGCTGGTCGCCTCGGCGACGTGGCCGCGCCAGTCGAGCATCAGCGCGTCCTGGAAGCCGTGGTCCTCCGCGTGGTGCTTGCAGAGCGTGGCGATCATGTAGTGGCTCGACGCCTTCGCCGCGAACGGGCTCGCCGAAGGCGGCGGGCGGCGCCAGGCGGCGGTCTCGAGCGTAATGCCGCGCTTCTTGGCCTCCGGATCGAAGTAGCTCGGCCAGCTCCAGCAGGCGATCGCGACGTGGATGCGGCTCGCGCGCGCCGAGGTCGAGATCTGCTCCGAGCCGCGCCACGCCACCGGGCGCACGTAGCCCTCGACGATGCCGTTGCGCTCGATCAGCTCGGCGGTGGCCGCCTCGATCTGCTCGGGCGTGTACGGCAGCGCGAAGTCGAGCGTGTGCGCGGAGCGGTAGAGCCGCTCGGTGTGCTCGCGCAGCCGGAACACCTGCCCCGCGTAGACGCGCTCGCCTTCATAGACGCAGCTCGCGTAATGCAGGCCATGCGTGAGCACGTGGATCTTCGCGCTCTTCCACTCGACGAATTCGCCGTCGAACCAGATCTGGCCGTCGCGCTGGTCGAACGGCAGGTTGTTGGGGGTCGTCATGCGGTCTCCTTGTGCTGCATGTGATCGGTCGAAAAGAGATGGCCGAGGCCGAGACGTCCGGCTTCGGCCTGCAGGCCGCGCCACTCGTCGTCGTTCAGCGGGATGCCGTGCTCGGTGCGACGCGCGATCGAGGCCTTCTGCGGGTCGCCCGCGACCCGCACGCGCTCGCCGTCCACGGCGGGCGTCTCGCGGATCGCCTGCATCAGCGCGGACACGCCGGCGGTGAAGTTGTCGAGCGGGCCGAAGCGCGCCGGATCGATCGCGATCAGGCAGTGGCCGATCTCGCGGCCGCGGTCGTAGGGCTCGGCGTCGAGATGCGTCAGCGCGTGATCGAGCGGCATCGCGGTGAGCAGGCAGCTGAGGATCTGCACCATCATCGCGAGCCCCTGCCCCTTGTAGCCGCCCAGCGTCGCGAGCGAGACCACCTGCGCCGGGTCGGTCACCGGCTGGCCGTCGGCGTCGAGCGCCCAGCCCGGCGGCAGCGCCATGCCGTTGCGGCGGAAGTGCTTGACCTGCGAGTACGAGATCTGGCTGGTGGCCATGTCGAGCAGGTACAGGTCGCCGTCGCGGGCCGGCGCGGCGAAGCAGATCGGATTGGTGCCGAACATCGCGCGCGTCGCGTTGAACGGCGCCATGCGTGCCGCGGCGCTGGTGGTCACGATGCCGACCAGCCCTTGCGAGGCGATCCATTCGCCGTACACCGAGGCGGCGCCGAAGTGATTCGAGTTCGCCACCGCCACCACGCCCACCCCGCACTCGCGCGCCAGCTCGCTGGCGAGGCGCGCCGCGTGGCTGCCGGCCACCACGCCCGGCGCGGCGTCGGCGTCGAGGAGCGCCGTGCCGTGAAAGCGCCGCACGGTGCGCAGCGCCGGCTCGGGATTGCTGCGCCCTTCGTCGAGTTCGCGAAGGTAGAGCGGCAGCAGCCGCACGCCGTGCGTGTCGATGCCCATCAGCGAGGTGCGGATCAGGCCGTCCGCGAACCACGCTCCGTGGGTCGCGCTCAGGCCGCGCCGCAGCGCGGCCGTCTCGCAGAGTTGGCGGAGTCGTTCCGCCTGGACCAGGTTGTTCATGTCGTCAGCTCGCAAGCGTGAGGGAGGATTCGGCCGCGTCGGCCTGCGTCAGGTAGATCGGCTCGCGCACGCGCGGCGCGGCGGCGCCCGTCTGGAAGAAGAACGCGGGCTCGCCGAACGCCGGCTGCAATTCATCGAACCAGACGGCCTGCGGATCGAACTTCGCGAAGAATGGCCGGCGCACCCAGTCGGGATCGCGCGCCTGCAGGAACTGCAGCGCGAACACCTTCTCGCCGCCGAGCGTGACGACGCCGTCCACCAGCACCTTGCCGTACAGCGTGCTCATCGACGGGCCGCGCACGGTGCGCGACAGTCCCGACACGCGCTGATATGCAGTCCTGAAGATGTCATACGCGTCGACGAGCGGCAGCTCGAAATAGCGCTGCGGCCCGGTATCGCGTTCGACGAACATGTAGTACGGAATCGCGCCGAGCCGCACGCCGGTGGTCCACAGCTCCTGCCAGGTCTCGGCCGAATCGTTGATGTGGCGCACGATCGGCGACTGCATCCGCACCGTCGCGCCGGTCCCGACGATCCGCTTCACGGCGCGCCGGGCGATCTCCGGGCGCAGCTCGGCCGGGTGGTTGTAGTGCGCCATGACCGACAGGTTCTTGCCGTGCGCGACCACACGCTCGAACAGCCGCAGCACGGCGTCGGCGTCCTTGTCGGTCACGAAGCGCTGCGGCCAGTAGGCGACCGACTTGGTGCCGATGCGGATGTTCTGCAGATGCGGGATGGCCAGTAGCGGCTCGATGTAGCCTGCCAGCGATTCGGCGTTCATCACCATCGGATCGCCGCCCGTGATCAGCACGTCGGTGACTTCCGGATGCAGCCGCAGATAGCGGCTCAGCTCGTCCGATTCGCGCGCGTTGAACTTCATGTCCTCGGCGCCGATGAACTGCGGCCAGCGAAAGCAGAACGAGCAGTACGCGTGGCAGGTCTGCCCCGCGGCCGGGAAGAACAGCACGGTTTCGGCGTACTTGTGCTGCAGGCCGGGCAGCGGCCGGCCGTCGAGCATCGGCACGTTGTGCGTCATCTGCCCGGCCGGATGCGGATTCATGCGATGCCGCAGCATGTCGATATAACGCGCGCCGGCAGCCGGGTCCGCACCGTCCGCGAGCAATTCGCGCAAGCGTCGATAATCGTCCGCCGGCAACATCTCGGGGTGCGGAAACGTCAGTCGGAACACCGGATCGTCGGGCACCCGATCCCAGTCGATCAGCTCGCGCAATACATATTCGTTGATCCGGAATGGCAGCACCCGGGAAATCGATCCGAGCGCGCCTTTAATCTCGTCGGGAATTCGCGACCAGTATGGCGAATTCGCAATCGATTTGGCGTTATAGGCTTTGAATTTTTCAGCGTCCACAGTCTCTCCTGGTGAAGATCGCTTAATTTGCTGATGTTCTGAAACGCCAAGTTTCTCAACACATCAAATCGCCAATCCGCCGATAACGGGCGGGCGATGTCCGCCGGATGGCCAATCCGGAGAACGCTTGATACGTATCAAATATGCGCGCGGCAACCGACCGCGCCTCACGGCGCCGGCATCACGGCCTTGCCGGCCAATCCCGGCTTACCGCAATGAAAGGTTAAAGAAATGCCCTCGGTAAATTGCCGCTCGCATCCGAAATCGATTCGCATCGAAAAATCGGATTTATTTCTTTTGGTTTCGAACGATCGACATCTTCGTGTATTTGCTCATCACTGAACACGCACAAAAATATGAAAAATTCACCGGCTTAGTTGCCGATTCTGCATCCCTGTACTGGTATAATTTTCCGGATCTATACCGGTCTTTAGTACAAGAAAAATGCACACGAAATATCGTTTGCTCGCGGAGCACTACGCGAAGGCCATCGAAAACGGGTTTCTCGCGGAAGGTGAGCGACTGCCGTCCTTGCGGGAATTGATGGCGCTGCATCACGTGTCGATTTCCACGGCGGTGGAAGCGTGCCGAGTGCTCGAGATGCAGGGTTATGTGGAAGCGAAACCGAGAACCGGCTACTTCGTCCGTTCGCGCAAACCGATCAAGGCCCCGGTTCCGGTTCAGCAGGAAAGCCGCATGGAAGTGCCCGCCGAGCGGATCGATCCGGCCGATTACGTGGGCGTTCACGAACGCATTTCGGTCACGCTCGCGCGCGGCCAGCAGCGCCAGCCGAAGATCGACCTGGCCGGGGCCGTGTGCGCTCCGTCCCTCTATCCGGGCGCGGCGCTGCGCGACACCATGCTGCGCATCCTGCGCGCGCGGCCGAGCCTTTACGATGCGGGCCCGGAGACCGACGGCGTGCGCAAGCTGCGCGAGGCGATCGCCCGCACCTCGCTCACGCGCGGCCTGCATGTCGATGCGGACACCGTGCTCGTCACGCACGGCTGCAGCGAGGCGCTGTCGCTCGCGCTGCGCGCCGTCACCGGGCCGGGCGACATCGTCGCGATCGAGTCGCCGTGTTATTTCGGTATCTTGCAGATCATCGAGTCACTGGGGCTGCGGGCCATCGAGATCCCCACCGATCCGCAGACCGGCATCTCGGTCAGCGCGCTCGAGTTCGCGATCAACCACATGGGCAGCATCCATGCCGTGGTCTGCATGCCGTCGGTGCAGAACCCGCTCGGCAGCGTGATGTCGGACGCGGCCAAGCAACGGATGGTGGCGCTGTGCGAGAAGCACCACGTGGCGATCATCGAGGACGACACCTACGGCGCGTTCCTGCCGAGCCCGGCCAGCACCAAGCCGATCAAGGCATGGGACCAGAGCGGCAACGTCATCTACTGCAATTCGTTCAACAAGTCGCTGTCGCCCGGCTCGCGGGTGGGCTGGCTGATCGGCGGGAAGTGGCAGAACCGGATCAAGATGCTGATGTACGCGGTATCGCGCCATCGCGAAGAGATGTCCCAGCTGGTGGTGGCCGACTTCACGTCGGGCGGCACCTTCAACCGGCACATGCGGCGCATGAACCGGCTGCTCAAGGATCAGCGCGCGCAGGTGATCGACGCGGTGCTGCGCTATTTCCCGGCCGGCACCACCGTGACGCAGCCGGGCGCCGGCCTGCTGCTCTGGGTCACGCTGCCCGACGAATTGAACACCGACCGGCTGTTCGACAAGGCGCTCGACAAGGGCATCCGCATCTGCCCGGGCTCGATCTTCTCGAACACGAACAAGTTCAGCAACTGCCTGCGGCTCAGCGCGGGCATGCCGTTCGACGCGAAGATCGACGCGGCCTTGAAGACGCTCGCGCAACTGAGCACCGAGATCTGAGACCCCGGCGCGGCTCGCATGCGTGCCCGGCGGCGTACCGGCTGTCGGCACACTCGCCGCCCGCGGCGCGATTCGCGCGTGCCGCATGGATCAGGGCACGGCGCAAGCCGTGCCCGATCCTTTAAAACTGATGAAAGAAACTGGCGGCGAAACTGAACGCCTGGCTGACGTTGTTACTGAGATTCGTGGCCACATACCCCGCCACACCTGCGATCGCACCCACGATCAACCCGTATTCGATCGCGGTCGTCCCTGCTTCTTCGGCAAGGAAACGCCCCAACAAACCCTTCATTGTTCCAACCCCGTGGTCTGTAATCTACTTAATTTATGTGGCCATCATACCTCGCATCAATGTCGGGAAAATTCTCGCGCGCCGATATTTTGCTCGCTTGGTACCGATACAACGGAATCCTGAGCATCCCATCCGGCATTTATCCGATGAAAGCCGGACAAAGCGTGAAATCGGCGCAATTTAAACGCAAAAGAGACGGACTGGTCCCGCCACTACACGATGCGGCCGCGCGGTTTCGCTCATACGTCCGTTTGAATCGGCGCGTTTGAATCGGCGTGCGGCGGCGCCCGCGTTTCGCTTGGCCATCGCGTTCCGCCGCGCCGCAGCAGAGCGCCCCGCTGTTTGGTGCCGCTTCTCTACGCGGCCTATGCCAGACTTCAAAATGACAGTCGGACAAGTCGAACGACATGACACCTCGGGCCGGCGAGCCTGCCGCGCCATGGCCCGAACGACAGGGAGACGACCAACATGCGGAAAATCGCGTCGCGTGCCGCCGGCGCGCGCCTCGCACGCGTGCGCCCATGGCACGGGCTGTCGCGGATGCCGGCCCTGCTGGTGCTGGCCGCGTCGCTGTGCGGCACCGGCTGCGCGGACCCGGCGGCCCATGCCGGCACCGATGCCGGCGGCACGGCCCCGCAGCTCGAACGCGACAAGGCCGTGCAATTGCAGCGCGAGCAGCAGGCCGCGCGCACGGTCCCGTCGCTCGCGGCGATCCGGCTCGCGCAGCCGCGCCCCGTCACGCTGCGCGACTCCGGCCAGAACGGCTCGATCACGCTGCTGCGCGACGTCGACTTCCGCGTGGTCGGCGATCTCGGCTTCTACGTCCACCAGCTGTCCGCCACGCTCGTGCCGGCCCATGCAGGGGCGCCGGTCGTGTTCGACGATCCGTCGAGCTTCGGCATCGACGTGCATCGCGGCATCGTCACGCTCGACGACGCCAAGCTCACCGCCGTGTTCGACCGCTACCTGTTCGGCTATCGCAACGCACCGCTGCGCAGGCTGCAGGTGTCGGCCGGCGACGGCGAGATCCACCTGAGGGGCGAGATGCAGCGCGGCGGCTGGGTGCCGTTCGCGCTGACCGGCAAGCTGTCGGTGCGCGGCGGCAGCGAGCTGGTGTTCCATCCGACCGCGATCCGGGTCCAGGGCCTCGACGCGAATCCCGTGATGCGCGCGGCGAACGTCAGGATGTCGGATCTGCTGAAGATCGACACGCCGGTCGCGAAACTGGTCGGCGACGACCTCGTGATGCAGGTCGACGAACTGATGCCGCCGCCGCGCCTGAAGCTGACCGTGGTCGCGCTGCGGATCACGCCGGCCGGCCTCGATCTCGCGTTCGACGACGGCACGCAGGCCGGTTTCGCGATGCCCGACGGCGCGCCGCGTCAGGCGATGCTGATTCGCGGCGGGGACGTGAAGTTCATGCGCTCGATGCCGATGAACGCCGACATCCTGATCGGCCCCGCGCGCGCCGCGCCCGACGGCGCCCCGTTCGTGTTCGATCTCTATCACTACCGCGAGCAGGTCTCGGCCGGCTATTTCAACTTCGCGCCGAGTGGTGCGATGACGATTCGGATTCCTTCCTATTCGGGAGCCACGCCGCCCGCCGATGCGATCGGCGCGGCCGGCGCGCGCCTTAACGACAGCTTCGCCGATGCGCAGCAGGCGGCGCTGCGCGAGGCACGCCGTCGCTGGTTCACGGACGCGCTCGCCAGCAGCGCCGCGGCCCCCGCCTCCGCTCCCGCCGACGAACGCCACGTCTCCGGCCGCGCGACCACGATCCAGCTGCGCAACGTCGATTTCTACCTCACCGGCAACATCGGCTTCCACGTCGACCAGCTCGACGCCACGATGGTGCCGCGCCACCCCGGCGAGCCGGTCGATCTCGACGATCCGAACCAGTACGACATCCGCATCCTCGGCGGCTCGGTGCTCGAACCGTGGCCGGCCATGAACGCGCTGTTCAACGACTATCTGCTCGATTACACGCCGCGCGCGCTCAACGACCTGAAGCTCGCGCCCGACGGCACGCAGCTGCGCGTGACGGGCGGCATCCGGCTCTGGAATCACGTGCCGCCGGGCGTCTGGCTGCCGACCTCGATGACGGGCAGTATCCGCGTGCTCGACGGCCGCCACATCGCCTATACGCCGTCGCAGGTGTCGGTGCTCGGCGTGCCGCAGGCGAAGCTGCTGCATGCGCTCGGCATCGAGCTCGCGTCGCTGACGCCGCTGCGCCGGCGCGGCGCCGAGTTGAAGGGCGACTCGCTGGTGCTCGATCAATACACGGTGTTCCCGCCGCCCGTGCTGAACGGTCAGCTCGCCGAGACGCACGTCGAGCCGGGCGGGCTGCGGCTCACGTTCCACCGCGCGAGCGACGCGCCGCCGCTGCCGAAGCCGGCCGCCGGCAGCGCGACGAGCTACATCTGGATGGAAGGCGGCGACATGAAGATGTTCAACGTGCTCGAAACCAACCTGCGCGCGCTGATCGAGAACACCGCGCAGGCGGGGCCGATGCGCTTCGACCTGTATGGCTATCGCGAGCAGGTCTCGAAGGGCTCGGTGCGGATGGCGGCCGACGGCACGCTGCTCGTCGATCTCGGCAAGGCCGATCCGCTCGCCGCCCCGTGAACGAATCCGCATGGATAAAAGCGATCGGCCCGCGAGGCGTCATGCGCCTGGCGGGCCGATCGGGTCATGCGCGCGCGGCATCGGGCGCCGCGCGTGGATGATCATCGCTTCATGGCTTGCGGCCGAGGCCGTCGATCACGTCGAGCAACGCGCGCCGCAGCTGATCGACGTCGACGCCGGCGACCGGCTCCTCGCCCGCAGCAGCAGCCGCGGCGGCCGGAAACAGTTCTTCCTGTGCCTCACCCGGCGCAGCCCGATCCGCGCCAGGCGAATCGAGCCGGTTGCGCGCGCCGTTGATCGTGAAGCCCTGCTCGTAGAGCAGCTCGCGAATCCGCCGGATCAACAGCACTTCGTGGTGCTGGTAATAGCGCCGGTTGCCACGGCGCTTCACCGGACGCAGCTGCGTAAACTCCTGCTCCCAATAGCGCAGCACGTGCGGCTTCACACCGCACAACTCGCTGACTTCACCGATCGTGAAGTAGCGCTTCGCGGGAATCGGGGGCAACACGACTTTCTCAACCGTCGATGTCATCGTCAGTCAACCGTCGTTAAGGGGCGCGGCGGCCGCGCGGCGGAAAACGGCGTATCCGTCAGCGGGGGATCGGCGTGTCCGAGCCGTTCTCGACGAGCGCCTTGAGCTTCTGGCTCGCATGGAACGTGACGACGCGGCGCGCGGCAATCGGAATCGCCTCGCCCGTCTTCGGATTGCGCCCCGGACGCTGCGGCTTGTCGCGCAACTGGAAGTTGCCGAAACCCGACAGCTTCACGCTCTCGCCGTTTTCGAGCGCGTCGCGGATCACCTCGAAGAACGCCTCGACCATGTCCTTCGCTTCGCGCTTGTTGAGCCCGACGCTGTCGAACAACAGCTCGGCCAGCTCCGCCTTCGTCAGCGTCGGCGTCTCGCCGGACGGTGCCGGCGCGACGTCGCGGTTCAGGGCGCTGCGCTGCGCCGTCAGGAGGGCTTCGAATTCACTCGAGTTCATGTCGTTCATATCTGCAAAACTTGCGCATTATCCCTGGACAAAACTGGCCGGAACCCGATGCGTTCCGGCCGGCTTCGCGTGTCAGCCGCGCAATCGCGCGCCATGGCCACGCAGGCTGTCGACGAGGGCCTGGATCGCGAGATCGACCACTTCGTCCTGCAGCGTCCCGGCGGGATCCTGCAAGGTGACGCGGAACGCCAGGCTTTTCTCATGCGCCGCGAGACCACCGGAAGTATTTGATTTTGCACGAAATTCGTCAAAGAGTACAACCTTCTGGACGAACTTGCATGCGTCACCGGCGAGTGCGCTCCGCATCGCGTCGAACAGCGCCTGCGCCTCGACGCCCTGATCGACCACCACGGCGATATCACGGCGCACCGGCGGGAATTTCGACACATCGGTCGGCACCGGCAGCGCGCGCGCGATCAGCGCGTCGGTATCGATCTCGAACATCACGGGCGCGTGCGGCAGCTCGTATTGCTGCATCAGGCGCGGGTGCAGCTCGCCGATCCAGCCGACCGCGCGGCCGTCGAGCTCGATGCGCGCGCTGCGGCCCGGATGCAGCGCCGGGTGCTCGGCCTTCACGAAACGCGCCACCGCCGGCGCGAGCAGCGCCTCGATGTCGCCCTTCACGTCGAAGAAATCGACCTGGCGCGTGGGCGCGCCCCACTGCTCGTCGAGCAGCGGGCCGTAGGCCAGCGCGCCGACGCGCTTCGGCTGCGCGTAGCCCTCGACCGTCAGCTCGCCGGCCGCGATCGCGGGATCGGCGAGGAACACGCGGCCGGCCTCGAACACGCGCACGCGGTCCGCGCGGCGGTTCAGGTTGTGGCGCAGCACGTTGACGAGGCTGCCGAACAGCGTGGTGCGCATCACCGACAGCTGGCTCGCGATCGGGTTGAGCAGGCGCACCGGGTTCGTGTTGCCGGCGAAGTCACGCTCCCAGTCGGCGTCGACGAAGCTGAAGTTGACCGTCTCGGCGTAATCGCGCGCGGCGAGCGCATGGCGGACCGTGTGGATCGAGCGCTGCGTCTCGTTGGTGGCGCGCATCTCGCTCGTCGCCACCGGCGGACGCGCCGGGATCTTCTCGAAGCCGTAGATGCGCGCGACTTCCTCGATCAGGTCTTCCTCGATCTCGATGTCGAAGCGATGCGGCGGCGGCGTGACCAGGAAGGTGTCGCCGTCGCGCTCGAAGCGCAGGCCGAGGCGCGTGAAGATCTCGGCGATCTCGTCGGCGCCGATCGCCACGCCGATGATGCGGTTCGCGCGCGCCACGCGCATCGCGACCGGCGTGCGCGACGGCAGGTTCACCGCCTGGTCGTCGACCGGGCCGGCCTGGCCGCCGCAGATCTCGAGGATCAGCTGCGTGATGCGTTCGAGATGCTCGACGGTGGTCGAATAGTCGACGCCGCGCTCGAAGCGGTGGCCCGCGTCGGTCGCGAAGTTGTACCTGCGCGAGCGGCCGCGGATGCTGTCCGGCCACCAGAACGCCGCTTCGAGATAGATGTTGGTGGTGTCGAGCGTGACGGCCGTGCTGTCGCCGCCCATGATGCCGGCCAGGCTCTCGACCTGCCCTTCGTCGGCGATCACGCCGACCGTCTCGTCGAGCTCGACCGTGTTGCCGTTCAGCAGCTTCAGCGTCTCGCCGCGCTTGCCCCAGCGCACGTCGATCGCGCCGTGGATCTTGTCGAGATCGAACACGTGCGACGGGCGGCCGAGTTCGAACATCACGTAGTTCGAGATGTCGACCAGCGCCGACACGCTGCGCTGCCCCGAGCGCGCGAGGCGCTCGACCATCCATTGCGGCGTCTTCGCGCGCGCATTCACGCCGCGAATCACGCGGCCCGAGAAACGGCCGCACAGATCCGGCGCGGAGATCCGCACCGGCAGCGTTTCGCTCAGCCCGGTCGCGACCGGCGCGAACGCGACGGCCTTCAGCGGCGCGCCCGTGATCGCGGCGGTCTCGCGCGCGATGCCGTACACCGACAGGCAGTCGGCCTTGTTCGGCGTCAGCTTGATTTCGAAGATCGTATCGTCGAGGTTCAGCACCTCGCGGATGTCGCGGCCGATCGGCGTGTCCTCGGGCAGGATCATCAGGCCGCTGTGATCGTCGGACAGCTTCAGCTCGCGCGCCGAGCAGAGCATGCCCTGGCTCTCGACGCCGCGCAGCTTCGACAGCCGGATCAGGAACGGCTCGCCGCCTTCCTCGGCCGGCGGCAGTTCCGCGCCGACCAGCGCGACCGGCACCTTGATGCCGGGCGCGACGTTCGGCGCGCCGCAGACGATGTTCAGCGTCGTGCCCGTGCCGGCATCGACCTGGCAGACGTTCAGCTTGTCCGCGTCCGGATGCTTGACCACTTCGAGGACGCGGCCGGCGACGATGCGCGAGGTCGGCGGCGCGGCCGGGCGCAGCGACTCGACTTCGAGCCCGGCCATCGTCAGCGCGTGCGACAGCTCGTCAGTCGTCAGTTGCGGATCGACAAAGGTTCTCAACCAGGATTCAGGGAATTGCATGAGTGTCTACGTTCGAAACAGGTTAGATCGATACCCGGGGGTGCGCGGCGAGGCGCCCGCTCGGGGGCGCGCCGCGCGGCGGGTCACGCGAACTGGCGCAGGAAGCGCAGATCGTTCTCGAAGAACAGACGCAGGTCCTGCACGCCGTAGCGCAGCATCGTGAGCCGTTCGAGGCCGCTGCCGAACGCGAAACCAATATAGCGCTCCGGGTCGAGACCCATGTTGCGGATCACCGTCGGGTGGACCTGGCCGGAGCCCGAGATCTCGAGCCACCTGCCGGCGTTCCTGCCGTGCTCGAACATCATGTCGATCTCGGCCGACGGCTCGGTGAACGGAAAATACGAGGGGCGGAAGCGCACGAGGATGTCGTCGCGCTCGAAGAATTTCTTCAGGAAGTCGGTGTAGACGCCCTTCAGGTCCGCGAAGCTGACGTTCTCGTCGATCCACAGGCCCTCGACCTGGTTGAACATCGGCGAATGCGTCGCGTCGCTGTCGACGCGATAGGTGCGGCCCGGCGCGATCACCTTGATCGGCGGCCGGTTCATGCGCGCGTAACGCACCTGCATCGGGCTCGTGTGCGTGCGCAGCAGCAGTTGGCGGCCGTCGGCATCCTTGCCGTCGACGTAGAAGGTATCCTGCATCGAACGCGCCGGATGGTTCTCCGGGCTGTTCAGTGCGGTGAAGTTGTACCAGTCGGTTTCGATCTCGGGACCATCGGCGACATCGAAGCCGATCGAGCGGAAGATCTGCTCGACACGCTCCCAGGTGCGCATCACCGGGTGCAGGCTGCCCGCGCCGGCGCCGCGGCCCGGCAGCGTCACGTCGATCGCCTCGGAGGCGAGACGCTGGTTCAGCAGCGCGTCGGCGAGTGCCTGGCGGCGCGCCGTCAGGGCGCCTTCCACCTGCTGCTTCGCGACATTGATGCGCGCGCCTTCGGTCTTGCGCGTGTCGGGATCGAGTTTGCCGAGCCCTTTCAACAGCTCGGTCAGCGCGCCCGACTTGCCGAGAAAGCGCGCCTTCTCGTTTTCGAGCGTGGTGATATCGGCAGCCTGTTCGAAGGCCTGCTTCGCGTCAGCGACAATCTGGTCCAGATCCATTGATCCCATCATTTCCAACGTCAATCGTTCTCGGGGAGCGAATCGCTCGATCCAACAAAAACGGGGCTCGGATGAGCCCCGTTTTCGCTGCAGCGGCCGAAACTACCGGAGCTTCGCTGCAACTGACCACGCAGTGCTAATTTCGCAATTAGGCTGCAACGGCGGCTTTCACCTGCTTGACGATCGCGGCAAAAGCAGCCTTGTCGAACACCGCCATGTCGGCCAGCACCTTGCGGTCGAGTTCGATCGACGCCTTCTTCAGGCCGTTGATGAACACGCTGTACGTCATGTCGTGCTGACGAACCGCGGCGTTGATACGCGTGATCCACAGTGCGCGGAACACACGCTTCTTGTTGCGGCGGTCGCGATAGGCGTACTGGCCGGCGCGCATCACCGCCTGCTTGGCGATGCGGTAGACGTTATTGCGGCGACCGCGATAACCCTTGGCCAGGTTGATGATCTTCTTGTGGCGGGCCCGTGCGGTTACCCCACGTTTGACTCGAGGCATGTTTCTCTCCTTGGAGTATCGGTTAGGGTTACGCGAACGGCAGCATTGCGCGGACGGAGTTCAGATCGGAATCATGAACTGCCGTGGCGCCGCGCAGGTGGCGCTTGTTCTTCGTGGTTTTCTTGGTCAGGATGTGACGCTTGAAGGCTTGACCGCGCTTGACGGTACCGCCCGGACGCACCACGAAGCGCTTTGCGGCGCTCTTCTTGGTCTTCATCTTAGGCATGACGAACAACTCCAGTTTATTAGATGGAGATGGGTGTGCGGCTGGCTTGCGCCCTGGCTCCGCCCTTTGAAACCCAGTCCACTTGTGTACGGCGCCGCTTGCGCGGACGCCGTCGGTTGGCGCGCCGCCCTCGAGGGGCGTGGCGCCGAACTGCGTGGATGCCGCCGCGCATCACGCGGCGGCATCGCGATTACTTCTTCTTCTTCGGCGCGAGCACCATGATCATCTGGCGCCCTTCCATCTTCGGCATCTGTTCGACCTGACCGACTTCGTCGAGATCGGTGCGCAGACGTTCGAGCATGCGCATGCCGATTTCCTGGTGAGCCATTTCGCGGCCGCGGAAACGCAACGTGATCTTCGTCTTGTCGCCTTCCTCGAGGAAGCGCACCAGATTGCGAAGCTTGACGTTGTAATCGCCATCGTCGGTACCCGGGCGGAACTTCACTTCCTTGACCTGGATGACCTTCTGCTTCAGCTTCGCTTCGTGCTGCTTCTTGGATTCCTGGTACTTGAACTTGCCGTAGTCCATCAGACGGCAAACGGGGGGAACGGCCTGTGGCGCAATTTCCACCAGATCAACATCCAGTTCTTCCGATTTACGGAAGGCATCGGCGAGTTTCACGATGCCGATGGGCTCCCCATCGACTCCGACCAGACGCACTTCCGGCGCGTTGATTTCACCGTTGATGCGATGCGACGACTTATCAGTAGCGATGTTACGTTTCCTCTAAAAATTAAAAAAACGAGCCGCGCTGCCAGGGCGGTTACTTGAACGCCCGCAGATCCTGCTGCAGGCGCTCAACGAAGGCTTCGACCGGCATCACGCCAAGGTCGACGCCGCCACGGGCACGCACGGCTACCGTCTGTGCTTCACGCTCTTTGTCACCGACAACCAGCAGGTACGGGACTTTCTCGAGCGTATGCTCGCGTATTTTATAGCTAATCTTCTCGTTGCGCAAATCAGCCTCCACCCTAAGCCCTTGTTTTTGCAACGATTGGGCCAAAGACCTCGCATAATCGGTCTGGCTTTCCGCAATATTCATCACGACAACCTGCACCGGAGCGAGCCAGGCGGGCATCGCGCCGGCATGGTGCTCGATCAGAATTCCGAGGAAACGCTCCATCGAACCGACGATCGCGCGGTGCAGCATGACCGGCCGGCGGCGGCCGTTGTCCTCGGCCACGTACTCGGCGCCGAGGCGCTCCGGCAGCACCATGTCGAGCTGCAGCGTGCCACATTGCCACGAACGGCCGAGCGCGTCCTTGATGTGGTACTCGATCTTCGGGCCGTAGAACGCACCTTCACCCGGCAGCTCTTCCCACTCGAGCCCGCAGGCGGTCAGCGCGTCGCGCAACCCCTGCTCGGCGCGGTCCCAGGTTTCGTCGGTGCCGGCGCGCTGCTCCGGACGCAGCGACAGCTTGATGGCGATCTGATCGAACCCGAAATCCTTGTAGACGCTCATCGCGAGTTCGTTGAACGCGATCGACTCGGCGATGAACTGGTCCTCGGTGCAGAAGATGTGCGCATCGTCCTGCACGAAGCCACGCACGCGCATCAGGCCGTGCAGCGCGCCCGATGCCTCGTTGCGGTGGCACGAGCCGAATTCGGCGTAGCGCAGCGGCAGGTCGCGATACGAGCGCAGACCGTAATTGAACACCTGCACGTGACCGGGGCAGTTCATCGGCTTGATCGCGTAGTCGCGCTTCTCCGACTCGGTCGTGAACATGTTCTCGCGGTAGTTCTGCCAGTGGCCCGACGCTTCCCAGAGCGAGCGGTCCATGATCATCGGCGTCTTGATCTCGAGATAGCCGGCGTCGTTCACGCGGCGGCGCATGTACTGCTCGACCTGCTGCCAGAGCGTCCACCCCTTCGGGTGCCAGAACACCATGCCCGGCGACTCTTCCTGCATGTGGAACAGGTCGAGCTGCTTGGCGAGCTTGCGGTGGTCGCGCTTCTCCGCCTCTTCGAGCATGTGCAGGTAGGCGTCCTGGTCTTCCTTCTTCGTCCAGGCGGTGCCGTAGATGCGCTGCAGCTGCTCGTTCTTCGAGTCGCCGCGCCAGTAGGCGCCGGCCACCTTCATCAACTTGAACACCTTCAGCTTGCCGGTGGACGGCACGTGCGGGCCGCGGCACAGGTCGGTGAAGCCGCCGTGCGAGTAGAGCTTGATCTCGTCGCTCGACGGAATCGATTCGATGATCTCGGCCTTGTACTTCTCGCCGATGCTGCGGAAGTAGTCCACCGCCTCGGCGCGCGAGACGACGCGCCGCGACACCGGCTCGTCCTTCTTCGCGAGTTCCTGCATGCGCTTCTCGATCTTCTCGAGGTCTTCCGGCGTAAACGGCCGGCTGTACGAGAAGTCGTAGTAGAAACCGTTGTCGATCACCGGCCCGATCGTCACCTGCGCCTCGGGATACAGCTCCTTGACCGCGTAGGCGAGCAAGTGCGCCGCGGAGTGGCGGATGATGTCGAGGCCGTCGGCATCCTTGTCGGTCACGATCGCGAGCGACGCGTCGTGATCGATCAGCGCGGACGTGTCGACGAGCTCGCCGTCGAGCTTGCCGCCGAGCGCGGCCTTGGCGAGACCGGGGCCGATCGAGGCGGCCACTTCGGCAACGGTCACCGGATGCTCGTACTGTCGAACTGAGCCGTCGGGCAGGCGTATCGAAACCATAAGGGCACTCTCCGTGATGCCGACTGGAAGCGGCAGGCAATGCGTTGAAAAACGAGCCAAAAAAAATGCGGCCCCGCTTTCGAGGGGCCGCATTCTGATGCATCCGAACTACTGGCGAACAGGTTCCTCGACTAGCGTCGTTCCGAAGTGGTTTCGGTCAACGTTCGCGGTGTCATAACCGTATTCGCCCTTTTGAGTAGAAGTGCCTACTGCCGCTCCAGCGCGCCGCGCCGAAGCCGATGTCGTTGGTAGGCTCGATTGGATTCGAACCAACGACCCCCACCATGTCAAGGTGGTGCTCTAACCAACTGAGCTACGAGCCTGAAGAAACACGATTATATGGACCTTTTTCAGATGTGACAAGCGCTTTGTGCAGCGCGGGGAAACGGTCCGGGGCTGACGCACCCTGCGTGCCGGGCGGCGGCGCGCCCTTCCCGCGCCTCGCGGGGCCGGATCGCGACGCGCTCAGGTCTTGCGCGTCGCGCGCACCACGCCGGCCACCTCGCCGAGCAGCGTGCAGGCGCGCTGCACCTGCGCCGAATTCGACACCTCGACCGTGAACTGCATGACGGCCGCGTTGCGCCGGCTCTGCGTCTTCACGCCGATCACATTCATCTTCTCGCGCGCGAACACTTCGGAGATGTCGCGCAGCAGCCCTTGCCGGTCGCTCGCGTCGATCATCAGGTCGACCGGATAGACCGACGCGCCGCGTCCGCCCAGCACGTCGGCCGACCAGGTGGTCTGCAACACGCGCTCGGGGGCGCGCTCGGCCATGCGCTGGAACATCGCGCAGTCGCTGCGATGGATCGACATGCCCTTGCCGCGCGTGACGAAGCCGCTGATCGGATCGGGCGGCGCCGGCCGGCAGCAGCGCGCGAGCTGCGTGAGCAACGCGTCGACGCCAACCACCAGCACGCCCGTCGAGGCGCCGTGCGCGACGCTCGCGCCGCTGCTGCGCTTCTCGAACTGCTCCGGCACCTCCGCCTCGGGCTCGGGCGGCGGCGCGTCGGACAGCGCGTGTTCGATGTGGCGCAGGCTGAACTCTTCCTTGCCGACCGCGGCGAACAGTTCCTCCGGCGCCCTGAAGCCGAGCTTCGCGGCGAGGCTTTCGAGGTTCACCGAGGTCTTGCCCTCGCGCTGCAGCGTCTTTTCGACGAGCGCGCGCCCGCGCGTGATGATTTCCTGCTGGTCGACGAGGTTGAACCAGGCGCGCACCTTCTGGCGCGCGCGGCCGCTCTGCAGGTAGCCGAGCTGCGGGTTGAGCCAGTCGCGCGACGGGCCGCCCTCCTTCACGGCGACGATCTCGACCGTCTGGCCGTTCGCGAGCGTCGTGTTGAGCGGCACCATCGCACCGTCCACGCGCGCGCCGCGGCAGCGGTGGCCCAGTTCGCTGTGCAGGTGGTAGGCGAAATCGACGGGCGTCGCGCCGTGCGGCAGCGCGATCACGCGCGCCTGCGGAGTCAGCACGTAGATGTGGTCGTCGTCGAGCGAGGTCTCGCGCAGCTGCGCCCAGGCTTCGTTGCCGGCTTCGGCGGCCGCGCCGTCGGACACCTCGTCCTTCCAGGCCAGCAACTGCCGCAGCCAGGCGATCTTCTCGTCGTACTTGTCGCCGGCCGAGAACTGGCCGCCGTAACCGCGCGCGCCGGCCTCCTTGTAGCGCCAGTGCGCGGCCACGCCGTATTCGGCGAAGCGGTGCATCTCCTGGGTACGGATCTGCACCTCGAACGCGCGACCGTCGTCGCCGATCACGACAGTATGCAGCGACTTGTAGCCGTTCGGCTTGGGCCGCGAGATGTAGTCGTCGAACTCGCGCGGCACCGGCTGCCACAGGTGATGCACGATGCCGAGTACCGCGTAGCAATCCTTGATGTCGGGCACGATCACGCGGAAGGCCCGCACGTCGTAGAGCTCGGAAAAGTCGAGCTCCTTGCCGCGCATCTTGCGCCAGATGCTGTAGATGTGTTTCGGTCGGCCGCTGACCTCGGCCTGGATCTGCGCCGCGGCAAGCTCCTGCTCGAGCCGCGCGATCGCATGCGTGACGTAGGCCTCGCGCTCGACGCGCTTCTCGTCGAGCAGCTTCGCGATGCGCTTGTAGGTGACGGGGTCCTCGAAGCGGAACGCGAGATCCTCGAGCTCCCACTTCAGTTGCCAGATGCCGAGCCGGTTCGCGAGCGGCGCGTAGATGTCGAGCGTCTCGCGCGCCACGTCGGGCGGCGGCTGCAGCCTGGCGGCCGCGTAGTAGCGCAGCGACTGCAGCCGCGAGGCGAGCCGGATCACCACCACGCGGATGTCCTGCGCGAACGCGAGCAGCATCTTGCGCAGCGCCTCGATCTGCGCGCGCCGCTCGGCCTGCGCGTCGCGGCTGCCGTCGCTCGCCTGGCGCGCCGCGATCAGGCTGACGGTGCCGAGCTTCAGCAGCTTGCGCGTGTCGGCCACCAGCTTCGCGACTTCCTCGCCGAAGCGCTGCGTGATCTCGGCGTCGGGATCATGCAGATGCGGCGTCAGTGCGAACAGCGCGGCGGCCTGCACCGCGTGCGGATCGACGTTGAGCGTGCGCATGATCGCGACGATGCCGGCCGCGTGATCGACGAGCCGCTCGCCCGACGGCTGCAGCGCGTCGCCGGCGTGCTCGCGGACGAACGCGAGCACGTCGTCGAACGCAGGCGACACGGGGGCGGCGGAATCGACGTTCATGGGCGGCAGGGGATCGGGATCAGCGCAGCATCAGTTTGGAATCGGCGCGCTCAGGCCTTCTGCGCGGCGACCACCACCACTTCCACGAGACAGGCCGGGTTCGCGAGCTTGGCCTCGACGGTCGCGCGCGGCGGCGTGGCGCCCTGCACGACCCAGCCTTCCCACACTTCGTTCATGCCGGCGAAGTTCGCCATGTCGGTGATGTAGATCTGCACCGACAGCAGGTTCGCCTTGTCGCTGTTGACTTCGGCGAGCAGGCGGTCGATGTGGCCCAGCACTTCCTGCGTCTGGCCCTTGATGTCCTGGGCGGTGTCCTCGGCGATCTGGCCGGCCAGGTAGACCGTGCCGTTGTAGACCGCGGTTTCGGAAAGACGGGGACCGACGTGATGACGAATGACTGCCATGGAAATTCCCGGAAAGAAAGGTTGGAAAACGGCGGGTTGAAAAAATGGCGCGCGGCAGGCTTCGCGGCGCGGCCGAACTGCATATTATGACGCGTCTTCGGCGAAAAATTGGCGGGCAATCGTAATCTGTGCCGGATCGAGGAAGGCCGGCGCATGCCCGACGCCGGGAATCTCGACGCCCGACACGGCCTGGCCGCGCGCCTTCATCTCGGCGAAGGTGGCCGCCGAGAGCAGGTCCGATTCGGCCCCGCGCACCACCAGCAGCGGCCCCGCGAACGCCTCGAGCGAGTGCCACAGGATCGCCTCGCCGGCCGCGATCTGCTCGGGCGTGGTGGCCGTGAACGGTTCGGCGATGCGCGGGTCGTAGCGCACGCGCCAGCCGCCCGCCGGGTCCTCGCGCAGCAGCGGACGGTTGATCTCGCGCCAGTCGTCGGCCGTCAGCGGCCCGAACGTGGCGGCCAGCGCCGCGAGATGATCGACGCCCGCCTGCTCCGAGGCGTAATGGGTGTCGCGGCCGAGGTAGTCGCCGATCCGCGCGAGCGAGCCGGGCTCGATGCGCGGCCCGACGTCGTTGATCAGCATCTTCGCGATCGGCGTATCGGGCAGGCCGCCCAGCACCATGCCGATCAGCCCGCCCATCGAGGTGCCGAACCAGTCGACGCGCTCGACGTCGAGCCGCGCGATCAGCGTGACCAGATCGGATACATATTGCGGCAGGCCGTACAGGCGCGGATCGGCGAGCCAGCCGGAACGGCCGCGCCCGGCCACGTCGGGGCAGATCACGCGGTAGCGGTCGGTGAGCGCCGCCGCGAGCCGGTCGAAATCGCGGCCCGAGCGCGTCAGGCCATGGACGCAGACCAGCACGCGCGGATTGGCGGGGTCGCCCCACTCGGTGTAGGCGATCCGGTGGAGGCCCGCCGGGCTCGCGCATTGCACCTGACGTTCGCGCGGTGCGACGGAAGGGGAAGACTGGAGGGAATCGGGCATCGACGCGTCCTCGCGTTGAGCCGGCCCGGAGCCGGCGGACCGGCGGGCCAGGACAGCCCGCGCACGGACGCGATCGATTGTAATCCGCTTCGCCGGGCGGCGGCGCCGGCGCGACCGTGCGCGCCGGGCGCCGCCCCGGCTACATCAGGAGACGGCGCTGACGTCGAGCGGCACGCCCGTCTTCGCCGTGATTTCCTCGACGCTCACGCCGTCGGCCAGCTCGACGAGCTTGAGGCCGGCGTCGGTGACCTCGATCACGCCGAGATCGGTGACGATGATGTCGACCACGCCCACGCCGGTGAGCGGCAGCGTGCATTGGTCGAGGATCTTGTGCTGGTCGCCCTTCGCGACGTGCTCCATCAGCACCACCACACGCTTGACGCCGGCGACCAGGTCCATCGCGCCGCCCATGCCCTTGATCATCTTGCCCGGGATCATCCAGTTCGCGAGGTCGCCGCTCTTGCTGACCTGCATCGCGCCGAGGATCGCGAGGTTGATGTGACCGCCGCGGATCATCGCGAACGAATCGGCCGACGAGAAGAACGACGAGCCCGGCAGCGTCGTCACGGTCTGCTTGCCGGCATTGATCAGGTCGGCGTCGATCTCGTCCTCGGTCGGCGACGGCCCGATGCCGAGCAGCCCGTTCTCCGACTGCAGCCAGACTTCCATGCCGGCCGGCACGTGGTTCGCGACGAGCGTCGGCAGCCCGATGCCGAGGTTCACGTAGAAGCCGTCCTGCAGTTCCCGCGCCGCGCGCGCGGCCATCTGGTCACGATTCCAGGCCATCTCAGTCTCCTTTCGCGCGCACGACGCGTTGTTCGATGCGTTTTTCCGGGTTGGCGTTCAGCACCAGGCGCTGCACGAAGATGCCCGGCGTGTGAATGTGGTCCGGATCGAGCTCGCCGTTCTCGACGATCTCCTCGACCTCGGCCACCGTGACGCGGCCCGACATCGCGCACATCGGGTTGAAGTTGCGCGCAGTGCGGCGGTAGATCAGGTTGCCCGACTTGTCGGCCTTCCAGGCCTTGACGAGCGCGACGTCGGCCACCAGCGACTGCTCCAGCACGTAGTGCTTGTCGCCGAACTGGCGGGTTTCCTTGCCTTCGGCGATCACGGTGCCGTAGCCGGTGTTGGTGAAGAACGCCGGGATGCCGGCGCCGCCGGCGCGCAGCTTCTCGGCCAGCGTGCCCTGCGGCGTGAATTCGAGCTCGAGTTCGCCGGCCAGGTACTGGCGCTCGAACTCCTTGTTCTCACCGACGTAGGACGAGATCATCTTCCTGATCTGCCGCGTTTCCAGCAGCACGCCGAGGCCGAAGCCGTCCACGCCCGCGTTGTTGCTGATGCAGGTGATGCCCTTGACGCCCGAATCGCGCAGGGCCGCGATCAGCGCCTCCGGGATCCCGCACAGGCCGAAGCCGCCGACCGCGAACATCTGGCCGTCCGCGACGACGCCCTCGAGCGCGGCGGCCGCGCTTGGGTAGATCTTGTTCATGTTTCTGTCCCTTCCTCTATGGAAACCAGTCGAACCGGTTCGCGACGCGCGGCGAACCCGTCCGCGCCATTCTAGTCACGCATGGATGACCGCGCGCTGACGCGGCGCCTCACCCGGCGGCGTGATTTTGATTTGCTGGAAAGGGTACGATGCCGGGCCGATGCGGCACAATACGCAAAAATACATAAGCATTGACCGCCATCCGCAACGATGCGCGCCCGGAGCCCGACACCGCCTCATGCCCGAACTCGATTACCAGACCGCCTTCCACCTCGCGCCGATCGGCCTCGTGCTGTCGCGCGACCGCGTGATCGAGGATTGCAACGACGCGCTCGCGGCGATGTTCCGCTGCCGCCGCGAGGACCTGACCGGCCAGTCGTACCGCGTGCTGTACCCGTCGCCGGACGAATTCCAGCGCATCGGCGAGCGGATCACGAAGGTGATGGGGATGACGGGCAGCTACGCGGACGACCGCATCATGAAACGCGCCGACGGCGAGCTGTTCTGGTGTCACGTGACGGGGCGCGCGCTCGACCGCGCCGCGCCGCTCGCCGCCGGCATCTGGACTTTCGAGGATTTGAGCGCGACGCGCCGCGTGGCCGTGGAGCTGACGCCGCGCGAACGCGAGATCGCCGCGCAGCTCGCCACCGGCAAGACCAGCAAGCAGATCGGCCGCGTGCTCGAGATCAGCTCGCGCACCGTCGACATCTATCGCGCGCGGCTGATGCGCAAGTACGGCACCGGCAACACGGCCGAACTGATGCAGCGGCTGCTCGGCCAGTAAGTTCGCGGACGCGACGCGCCAGCCGGGACCGGACCGGCGGCGCGGGATGCGGGACGAGCGAGGTATCGCCCCGCCCCGCTTACTCGACGCGCTGGCGCAGCGCCGTCTCGATCGTCTCGCGCAGCAGCTCGGGCAGCGGCACCGACTTGCCGAGCGCATAGTCGACCCAGACGCAGCGCGCGGCGCCGCGCGCGTAGAGCTGGCTCGGATCGTCGGCGCGGCTCAGCTCGAAGCCGGTGTCGAAGCTGCTGCGGCCCGGCCTGGCCGCCGTCATGCGCGCGATCACGTCGCCCGGGTAATGCAGCTGCTTGAGGAACTCCATCGACGCGGTGACGATCACCGGCCCCTGGCCCTCGCCGTTGCCGCCAGCGATGCCCAGCTGCTCGAACCAGGAGATCCGCACCTGCTCCATGTAGCGGAAATAGACCGTGTTGTTGACATGGCCGAACGCGTCCATGTCGCCCCAGCGGATCGGCATCGACATTTCGAAAACGGGAACGTACTCGCTCATCGCACTCTTCTTCCAACGGACAACCCGACAGACAACCGCTTCATGCGAGCCCGAATCCGTCGTCGGCGGAAATGATCGAGCCGTTGACGAACTGCGACTCGTCGGCCGCCAGCAGCAGGAGCAGGCCGTCGAGGTCCTGCGGTTTGCCGACCCGGCGCCGCGGCAGCATCGACTGCAGCTTCTGGCCCTGCTCGGTTTCCCACAGGTAATGATTGATCTCGGTGTCGATGTAGCCGGGGCAGATCGCGTTCACGTTGATGCCGTGGCGCCCCCATTCGTTGGCCATCGCGCGCGTCATATGCACCACGGCGGCCTTGCTCATCGAATACAGGCCGATCTGCGGCAGCACCCGCAGCCCCGCCACCGAGGCGATGTTGATGATGCGGTACGGCGGCTTGCCGTGCCCGTTGCCGCGCATCATCATCCGCTTCGCCACCTCCTGCGCGACGAAAAACGCGCCGCGCGTGTTGGTGTCGAACACATAGGAGAAATCCTCGGGCGTCACGTCGACGAGCTTCTGCATCGTCGAGACGCCTGAATTGTTGACGAGGATGTCGATCGTGCCGGCCTCCGTCTCCGCGTGCGCGACCGCCGCGCGGATGCTCTGCGGATCCGTCACGTCGAGCGCCACCACGTGCGCGGCACCGCCCGCAGCCTCGATCTGCGCGCGCAACTCCTTCAGGCGCTCGACGCGGCGGCTCGCCAGCACGATCTTCGCGCCCGCCTCCGACAGGACCTGCGCGAAGCGCTGGCCGAGCCCGCTCGAGGCGCCCGTCACCATCGCCACCTTGCCTTCCAGATTGATCGAACGACCCATCACCACTCCTTCACCGGTTGGCCCGGCACGCCGTTTGCTGCCGGACAGGAACCCTATCACATAAATAGAACGATCGTGCTAATGTTGGCGCATTCGGTTGCGGCAACCGTTTTGTTTGGCCGACAATACGCTCCCAATTAAAAAGCATTCTAACGGTTAGAGGAACGCCAATGACCCCCGCAAGCCTCATCGAGCAATACGGCCCCCGAGAATCGATGGAATATGACGTCGTGATCGTCGGCGGCGGCCCGGCCGGGCTGTCGGCGGCGATCCGCCTGAAGCAGCTGGCCGCCGGCAAGGGCGGCGAGATCAACGTCTGCGTGCTCGAGAAAGGCTCCGAGATCGGCGCGCACATCCTGTCGGGCGCCGTGATGGACCCGCGCGCGATCAACGAACTGTTCCCCGACTGGAAAGAAAAAGGCGCGCCGCTCGAGGTGGAGGTCAGCGAGGACCGGTTCCTGTTCCTGAGCGAGACCGGCGCGCGGGCGGTGCCGAACTGGGCGCTGCCCGACAACTTCAAGAACCACGGCAACTACGTGGTGAGCCTCGGCAACGTCACGCGCTGGCTGGGCCAGCAGGCCGAGGCGCTCGGCGTCGAGATCTTCCCCGGCTTTCCGGCCGCCGAGATCCTCTATCACGAGGACGGCTCGGTGAAGGGCGTGGCCACCGGCAATCTCGGGATCGGCAAGAACGGCGAGCCGACCGAGAATTTCCAGCTCGGCATGGAGCTGCACGCGAAATACACGCTGTTCGCCGAAGGCTGCCGCGGCCATCTCGGCCGGCAGCTGATGGACCGCTTCCAGCTGAACGCGAACTGCGATCCGCAGGCCTACGGGATCGGCATCAAGGAACTGTGGGAAATCGATCCGGCGAAGCACAAGCCGGGCCTGGTGATCCACACCGCCGGCTGGCCGCTCGCCTCGGACACCTACGGCGGTTCGTTCCTCTATCACCTCGACAACAACCAGGTGGTGGTCGGCTTCGTGCTCGGGCTCGGCTACACGAACCCGTACCTGTCGCCGTTCGAGGAATTCCAGCGCTACAAGACGCATCCGGAAATCCGCCGCTTCCTCGAAGGCGGCAAGCGCGTGTCCTACGGCGCGCGCGCGATCACGGCCGGCGGCCTGATGTCCCTGCCGAAGACGGTGTTCCCGGGCGGCGCGCTGGTGGGCGACGACGCCGGCTTCCTGAACGCCTCGCGCATCAAGGGCAGCCACGCCGCGATCAAGACCGGCATGCTGGCCGCCGAGGCCGCGTTCGAGGCGGTGCAGGCCGGCCGCGAGCGCGACGAACTCAGCGCCTATCCGGAGGCGTTCAAGCAGTCGTGGCTGCACACCGAACTCTACAAGGCACGCAACTTCAAGCAGTGGATGGCCAAGGGGCTCTATCTCGGCACGCTGATGGTCGGCGTCGAGCAGAAGCTGTTCGGCGGCAACGTGCCGTGGACGCTGCACCACCAGCACGCCGATCACGAGATGCTGAAGCCGGCCTCGCAATGCACGCCGATCGTCTATCCTAAGCCGGACGGCAAGCTGACCTTCGACCGGCTCTCGTCGGTGTTCATCTCGAACACCAACCACGAGGAGAACCAGCCGGCCCACCTGACGCTGAAGGACCCGAGCGTGCCGGTCAACGTGAACCTGCACACCTACGCGGGGCCGGAGGCGCGCTTCTGCCCCGCCGCCGTCTACGAATTCGCGAAGAACGAGGACGGCACCGACCGCCTCGTGATCAACGCGCAGAACTGCGTCCACTGCAAGACCTGCGATATCAAGGACCCGACCCAGAACATCGTCTGGGTCACGCCGGAAGGCGGCGGCGGTCCGAACTATCCGAACATGTGAGGCCGGGCCGCCGCGCATCGGCGGCCGCCGCATGAAAAAACGGGCATCGCGCCGGCGCGATGCCCGTTTTCTTTTGTGATGCCCGCGCCGCCGCCAGCCTGGCGGCGAACGCTTTACGTTACGGCGCGCTCGCGGCGATCCGCGGCGTGGTGGTCTCGACGTCGCCGCATTGCGCGCGGTGGCGCAGCGCGTGATCGATCAGCACCAGCGCCAGCATCGATTCGGCGATCGGCGTGGCGCGGATGCCGACGCACGGATCGTGGCGCCCGAACGTCTCGACGATGGCGGCCTCGCCGGTCTTCGTGATCGAGCGGCGCGGCGTGCGGATGCTCGAGGTCGGCTTGATCGCGATCGACACGGTCAGGTCCTGGCCCGTCGAGATGCCGCCGAGGATGCCGCCCGCGTGATTGCCGACGAAGCCCTGCGGGGTCAGCTCGTCGCCGTGCTCGGAACCGCGCTGCGCGATGCTCGCGAAACCGGCGCCGATCTCGACGCCCTTCACGGCGTTGATCGCCATCATGGCGTGTGCGATGTCGGCGTCGAGCCGGTCGTAGAGCGGCTCGCCCCAGCCCACCGGCACGCCCGAGGCCACCACGTCGATGCGCGCGCCGATCGAGTCGCCGTCCTTGCGCAGCGCGTCCATGTATTCCTCGAGCTGCGGCACGATCCCGGCGTTCGGCGCGAAGAACGGGTTCTCGCGCACGTGCGCCCAGTCGACGAACGGCACCTCGATCTCGCCGAGCGCGCTCATGTAGCCGCGCACCTCGATGCCGAAGCGCTCGCGCAGCCACTTCTTCGCGACCGCGCCCGCGCCGACGATCGGCGCCGTCAGCCGCGCCGACGAACGGCCCCCGCCGCGGTAGTCGCGGATGCCGTACTTCTGCCAGTAGGTGTAGTCGGCGTGGCCGGGGCGGAAGGTCTCGACGATGTTGCCGTAGTCCTTGCTGCGTTGGTCGGTGTTGCGGATCAGCAGCGCGATCGGCGTGCCGGTGGTGCGCCCCTCGAACACGCCGGACAGGATCTCGACCGCGTCGGGCTCCTGGCGCTGCGTGACGTGGCGCGACGTGCCCGGCTTGCGGCGGTCGAGTTCGAGCTGGATGTCGGCTTCCGTCAGCTCCATTCCCGGCGGGCAGCCGTCGATCACGCAGCCGATCCCGGGGCCGTGCGATTCGCCGAAAGTCATGACAGTGAAAAGCTTTCCGAGGGTATTGCCGGACATGGGGAGCCGTTCCAGAGAGAAAGTCAGGGAAAACGCCATTATGCCAGCGGCCCCGCCGGTCGCGGATAACGCTATGCACCCGCTATCAACATTGCCAGCGCGGGCCGCGCCGCCTGGCCCGCTTACTTGCGCAGGCCGCGCAGCTCGGCCACCACCTGCTGCAGCAACTCCGGCGTGGCCGCCGAGGCCGCCACCGGCTCGCCGACCGCGAGCGTGAGCCGGCTCATCGCGCCCCGGCGCAGCGGCCGCGGCCAGCGCGCGTCGTCGTGGCGCGAGAGCCAGCTGCCCCACAGCCCGCGCAGCGCCAGCGGCACGACCGGCACCTGGACGCGGCGCAGGATCTCGCTCATGCCGTGGTGGAACGTACTCACCTCGCCCGTCCTCGTCAGCTTGCCTTCCGGGAAGATACAGACCAGGTCGCCCGCCTTCAGCGCGGCCTCGCAGGCGTCGTAGGCGCGCGCGAGCATCCGCGGATCCTCGTGGCGCGGCGCGATCGGGATCGCCTTCGCATGGCGGAACGCCCAGCGCGCGAACGGCGTCGCGAAAATACGGTGATCCATCACGAAGCGGATCGGCCGCGGGCTCGCCGCCGCGATCACCAGCGCGTCGACGTAGCTGACGTGGTTGCAGACCAGCAGCGCCGCCGTGCCTTCGGGAATCCGCTCGGCATGCACCAGGCGGATCCGGTAGAACGTATGGACCAGCGCCCAGGCGATGAAGCGCAGCAGGAACTCCGGCACCAGCGAATAGATGTAGGTGGCCACCACCACGTTCAGCAGCGCCGTGGCGAGGAACAGCCCGGGGATGCCGACGCCGAGCTTCGTCAGCACCATCGCCATCACGGCCGAGACCACCATGAACAGCGCGTTGAGGATGTTGTTGGCGGCGATGATGCGCGCGCGGTGGGTGGGCGCGCTGCGGCTCTGGATCAGCGCGTAGAGCGGCACGCTGTAGAGGCCGCCGAACATCGAGAGCAGGAACAGGTCGGCCAGCACGCGCCAGTGCGCGGCGCGCGCGAGAAACTCGCCCACCGAGAGCAGATGCGTCTGCGCGGGCAGCGCATGGCTCGCGAAGTAGAGATCGATCGCGAATACGCTGATGCCGATCGAGCCGAGCGGCACCAGGCCGATCTCGACGCGCCGCCGCGACAGCCGCTCGCAGAACATCGAACCGAGCCCGATGCCGATCGAGAACGTCGCGAGCAGCACCGTGACCACGTCGGGGTTGGCCGACAGCACGTCCTTCGCGAACGAAAAGAACGAAGTGAGGAAGGTCGCGCCGACGAACCACAGCCACGAGATGCCGAGCAGGCTCAGGAACACGGTGCGGTCCTGCCCGGCCAGCTTCAGGTTGCGCCAGGTTTCCGACACCGGGTTCCAGTTGATCACGAGCCCGGGCTGCGGGGCCGGCGTCGCGGGCACGGCCGACGAGACCAGCCGGCCGAGCAGCGCGATCGCCACGCACGCCCCCGCGAGCAGCAGTTCGCCGCGCCCGTCGATGCCGGCTGCCGCGCCACCGATGAGGGTGCCGATCAGGATCGCCACGAACGTGCCCATCTCGACGAGCCCGTTGCCGCCCACCAGCTCGTGGTCGTTCAGGTGCTGCGGCAGGTACGAATACTTGACGGGGCCGAACAGCGTCGAGTGCATCCCCATCATGAACGTGCAGAGATAGAGCAGCGACGCGGCGTGCGTGACGAAGCCGGCCGCGCCCACCAGCATCAGCGCGATCTCGAAGCTCTTCACGAAGCGCGTGAGCCGCGCCTTGTCGTACTTGTCGGCGATCTGGCCGGAGGTGGCCGAGAACAGCATGAACGGCAGAATGAACACGGCCGAGATCAGGAACGCGGCCGTCTTCGCGTCGACGCCGCTGAACTTCGCGGTCTGGAACGTGATCAGCGAGGTGAAGCCGATTTTGAACACGTTGTCGTTGAGCGCGCCGAGGAACTGCGTGGCGAAGAACGGCGCGAAGCGGCGCTGACCGAGCAGGTCGAACTGCGAGGCATGCGCGCGGCGCGCGGCACGGCGGGAAGTCGGAGTGGTCGTGGAATCGCTCATGCGCTCGGCGCGCGCGGCAGCGGCGCCGCCCGCGCGATCAGTGTCGGATCGAAAACGGCCGGCGCGCGTTCGCGGTCCGGCCGTGGCAAGGTGGGCGGCCCGTGACGCGCCCCCGGAAAGCAAACCGCCCGTGGAACCGGGCGGTGGCGTCAGTTGGCGACGGGCTGGTGGTGGACTTCGCCGTCCGGCTCGGGCGGCCAGTCGCGGATGTAGGCCTTCAGCATGCGGTTCTCGAAGCTCTGCGCCTCGACCACCGTCTTCGCGACGTCGTAGAACGAAATCACGCCCATCAGCACGCGCTTCTCCAGCACCGGCATGTAGCGCGCGTGACGCTCGAGCATCATGCGGCGCACTTCGTTCACGTCGGTTTCCGGCGTGCAGGTGAGTGGATCGTCCATCACCTTGCGCACCTGCACGTCGCCGATCGCGCCGCCGTTCGCCTTCAGGCGCATGATGATCTCGCGGAAGGTCAGGATCCCGACCAGGTCGCCGTACTCCATCACGACGAGCGAGCCGATGTCGTGCTCGGCCATCGCGTCGACTGCCTCGCGCAGCGGCGTATCGGGCGTCACCGTGAACAGCGTGTTGCCCTTGACTTTCAGAATATCGCTGACGCGCATTCTTGCCCCCAAAACTGGATGGTACTCAACTGGCTTCCGATCCTATCGGAAACCCCATCAAAAGGAAAGCGCGCGGCACCGTCGGGCAAGCCCCGCGGGGCCGCTGCGGCCGCCTCGCGCGGGGCATCCGCGGCTTGCGGCGCGGCGCGGGCCGCCGCACAATGAACGCTGATCAGGGCGGCCATCCGGCCCCGGGGGAGACGGCGATGACAGACTCCACGCACACCGAGCAGTTTTCGAGCTTCTCGCAGTTCTATCCGTTCTACCTGAGCGAGCACCGTCATCCGGTGTCGCGGCGCCTGCATTTCGTCGGCTCGCTCGGCGTGATCGGCTGCCTCGCGATGGCGATCGCCACCGGCCGCTGGGGCTGGCTGCCGGCCGCCGTCGTGTGCGGCTACGCGTTCGCCTGGGTCGGCCATTTCGGCTTCGAGAAGAACCGCCCCGCCACGTTCCGCCATCCGGTCTACAGCCTGATGGGCGACTGGATGATGTTCAAGGACATCTGCCTGGGGAAGATCCGGCTGTAGGGCGCGGCCGCTCGCGCCGGGCTTGCCGGCGTCGGCGTCCATGGCGTGACGGAACCGCCGGCATGACGCTCGGCCCTCGCCGCGCCGCTCAGGCCGTCCGCGGCGGCAGCGCGGCCGCCGATGCCTCCTCGTCGTCCTCGATCACCAGCCCCGCGCGGTTCACGAGCAGTTCGGCGAGCGTCACGCCGAGCCCCTCGCCCGTCAGCGCGGCCACCAGCCGCTCGCCGTCGAGCACGGTACGCCCGCGCTGGATCTGGTACATCAGCTCGTCGCGATCGACCACGAACGCGTCGAACAGCTGCCCGAGCGTCACGCGCTCCGGGCTCGCCAGCAGGATATAGCGCTGCGGGCCGCTACCGCCGCTCTCGAGCCGCGCGATCCATTCGCGGTCCTCCATCGCCGACAGCAGCCGCTGCGCGGTTTCCATGCCGCAGCGCACCATCACCGCGAGCCGCGCCGCCGAATGGCCCGGGCGCCCGACGTCGCGCGCCTCGGCGAGCCGCGCGAGCAGCGCCAGCGCGTCGAGCAGGTCGCTGCCGGGATAGCCCACCCGGTGGAACTGGCCGATCCGGATCGCCGGCAGCGCCGAGGCGACCATCGCGCCCGCCAGCGCGATCAGCCAGCTCAGGTAGACCCACACCAGGAACAGCGGCACCGCCGCGAACGCGCCGTACACGGCCGTGTAGGTCGGAATGCGCCGCACGTAGTAGCCGAAGCCGCGCTTGGCCAGCTCGAACGCGAGCGCCGCGCACACGCCGCCCACCACCGCGTCGCGCCAGGCCACCGTGCAGTTCGGCAGGTAGACGTAGAGCAGCGTGAAGGCGACCACCGTCAACGGCAGCGAGGCGGCCGTGAGCAGCCACTCGAACGACGACGGCGTGGCCGGCGCGCCGGCGAACGCGAGCGACTTGGTGAACAGGTACGACGAGATCGACAGGCTCACGCCGAACAGCAGCGGCCCGAGCGTGATGATCGCCCAGTAGGCCAGCACGCGCTGCGCGAACGGCCGCGGCTTGCGCACGCGCCAGATCACGTTGAACGCCGACTCGACCGTCATCATCGTCATCACCGCGGTCACGACGAGCACGATCAGGCCGGCCGTGGTCAGCCCCTTGGCCTTCGACGAGAACTGGTTCAGGTACTTGAAAATCTGGTTGTTGATCTGCGCCGGCATCAGGTGGTCGGCGAGGAAACTCTGCAGCGACGCCTGGAACGAAGAGAAGATCGGGAACGCGGTGAACAGCGCGAACGCGACGGTGACGAGCGGCACCAGCGCGAGGATCGTCGTGAAGGTCAGGCTGCCCGCCACCTGCGGGATGCGATCCTCCGCGCCGCGCCGGGCGGCGAAACGGGCAAGGCGTTTGATGGTGTCGAGGTCGACGCTCAGCTTCGGCAACGGCTTTCTCCTTCAGGCAACACGCGCGCCGCCGCGTGTCGCGACGGTCGCACCCCCTATAATAGCCGCTCACTCTAGAAGCCTATGAAAGACATCCTGGTGCTCTATTACAGCCGCCACGGCGCGACGCGCGAACTCGCGCTCGCGATCGCGGCCGGCATCGACGCCGTGCCCGGCGCGCAGGCGCGCATCCGCACGGTGCCGCCCGTCTCCACCGTCTGCGAGGCCAGCGCGCCCGAGATTCCGTCCGACGGCCCGCCCTACGCCGAGCCGCGCGATCTCGAGGAATGCGCGGGCCTCGCGCTCGGCTCGCCGACGCGCTTCGGCAACATGGCCGCGCCGCTCAAGTATTTCCTCGACGGCACCACCGCGCAGTGGCTCGCCGGCGCGCTCGGCGGCAAGCCCGGCGCCGTGTTCACGTCCACCGGCAGCCTGCACGGCGGGCAGGAATCGACGCTGCTGTCGATGATGCTGCCGCTCATGCATCACGGCATGCTGATCGTCGGGATCCCGTACACCGAAAGCGCGCTGACCACCACCGACGGCGGCGGCACGCCCTACGGCGCCTCGCATCATGCGCGCAGCGGCCACGGCGCCGCGCGCGCGGGCCTGCTGTCCGCCGACGAGCGCACGCTCGCCAGCGCGCTCGGCACCCGGCTCGCGCAGGCCGCGCTGCGGCTGGCCGCTCCGCTATGAACGCGCCGGCCGCCGCCCGCGCCAGTTATGCACGGCTCGCGCTCGGCTGCCTGGTCGCGCTGATCGCGCTGTCGCTCGCCTGGGAGCTGTGGCTCGCGCCGCTGCGCCCGGGCGGCTCGGCGCTGATGCTGAAGGCGGTGCCGCTCGCGCTGATGGTGCCGGGCGTCTGGCGGCGCAGCGTCTACACGCTGCAATGGGCGTCGATGCTGATCCTGCTCTACTTCGCCGAGGGTGTCGTGCGCGGCATGACCGACGGCGGGCTGTCGGCCCGGCTCGGCTGGCTCGAATGCCTGCTCGCGCTCGGCTTCTTCGCCGCCGCGCTCGCCGGCGTCGCGCCGTTCAAGCGCGCGGCGCGGCAGGCGAAGGCCGCCGGCCGGATGGCCGAGGCCGAGGCCGCGCCCGCCCCCTCTCCCCGCGCCGCGCGCGCCGGCCGCTCCGTCACGGAGCCGGCGGCGCCGCGGCACGGCAAACCGGCCGAGGCGCGGCGTGGCAAGCGCGCGCCGCGCCGCCCTTCCTGACTGACTTCGAGACCTTCGCGATGAGCCCTTCTTCCGCTTTCCTCGATGCCTGCCGCGCCGCGATCGGCGCCGAGCACGTCCTGACCGACCCGCACGACACGGCGCCGTTCGTCACCGACTGGCGCAAGCGCTACCACGGCGCGACCGGCGCGGTGCTGCGCCCCGGCTCGACGGACGAGGTCGCGGCGCTGGTCAGGCTGGCGGTCGAGCATCGCGTCGCGCTGGTGCCGCAGGGCGGCAACACCGGCCTGGCCGGCGGCGCGACGCCCGACGCGAGCGGCACGCAGGCCGTGCTGAGCCTCGGGCGCCTGAACCGCGTGCGCGAGCTGGACGCGCACAACAACACGATCACCGTCGAGGCCGGCGTGATCCTGGCCGAGATCCAGGCGCGCGCGCAGGACGCCGGCCGGCTGTTCGCGCTGAGCCTCGCGGCCGAGGGCAGCTGCACGATCGGCGGCAACCTCTCGACCAACGCGGGCGGCACCGCGGTGCTGCGCTACGGCAACACGCGCGAGCTCTGCCTCGGCCTGGAAGTGGTAACGCCGCAGGGCGAGATCTGGAACGGCCTGCGTGGGCTGCGCAAGGACAACACCGGCTACGACCTGCGCGATCTCTACATCGGCGCCGAGGGCACGCTCGGCATCATCACGGCGGCCGTGATGAAGCTGCATCCACGCCCGGCCGCGCAGGTGACCGCGCTGGCCGCGCTCGAATCGGCGCATGCCGCGCTCGATTTCCTGGCGCTCGCGCAACGCGCGGCCGGCCCGCTGCTGACCGGCTTCGAGCTGATGTCGGACTTCTGCATGCGGCTCGTCGGCAAGCACTATCCGCAGCTGCGCTACCCGTTCACGGGCACCCACGCGCAGACGGTGCTGCTCGAACTGTCCGACAACGAAAGCGAGGAACATGCGCGCACGCTGTTCGAGGCGATGATGGCCGAGGCGTTCGACGCCGGGCTCGTGACCGACGCCGTGGTGGCCGGGAATCTCGCGCAGTCGCGCGCGTTCTGGGACCTGCGCGAGCACATCCCGCTCGCGCAGGCCGACGAGGGGCTCAACATCAAGCACGACATCGCGGTGCCGATCTCGTCGATCGCGCGCTTCATCGACGAAACCGACACGGCGATCCAGCAGGTCGCCCCCGGCGCGCGGATGGTCACGTTCGGCCACCTCGGCGACGGCAACCTGCACTACAACGTGCAGACGCCCGAGGGCGGCGACCCGAAGGCGTTCCTCGCCGAATTCCAGGCACCAATCAACCGCGTGGTGTACGACAACGTGCAGCGCCACCACGGCACGATCAGCGCCGAGCACGGCATCGGCCAGCTCAAGATCGACGACGCGCAGCGCTACAAGTCGCCGGTCGAGGTCGGGCTGATGAAGACGCTCAAGCAGGCGTTCGATCCGCTCGGCCTGATGAATCCCGGCAAGGTGCTGCGCTGAGCCGCGCGCGAGACACCGCCATGCCGATCCGCGTGCGCGTACTGTCCGACCTGCACCTCGAAGGCAACCGGCCCGAGGCGATTCCCGGCGCGCCGGCCGACCTGGTGGTGCTGGCCGGCGACATCCACAACCACGCCGAGGGCCTGCGCTGGGCCGCCGAGAGCTTCGATGCCGAGGTGCCGGTGGTCTACGTGCCGGGCAATCACGAGTATTACGACGGCGCGTTCGGCGCGCTCGAGGCGGGGATGCGCGACGCCGCCCGCGCGCTCGACGGCGTCCATTACCTGAACCGCGACGTCTATGAAGACCCGGCCGGGCGCTTTCGCGTGCTCGGCACCACGCTCTGGACCGATTTCGCGCTGTTCGGCGCGGACCCGGCCGCGCGCGACCAGGCCATGACGGCCTGCGCGCGGGCGATGTTCGATTTCAACGGGGCGATCCAGGTGGACTGGGCCGCCGCCGGCGCGCCCGGCGCCTCGCGCGCGCTGACGCCGGCCGACACGCTCGCGCTGCACCGCACCGCCTGCGCCTGGCTCGAGACCGAGCTGGCGAAGCCGTGGGCCGGCGCGACGATCGTCGTCACGCACCATGCGCCGCACCGCGCGAGCCTCGCGCCGCGCTATGCCGACGAAATCGTCTCGGCCGGCTTCGTCAGCGAGCTGGATGCGCTGGTGGCGCCGCCCGTCGCGTTGTGGGTCCACGGCCACACCCACACCTCGTTCGACTACGTGGCGGCGAGCGGCACGCGCATGGTCTGCAACCCGCGCGGCTACCTGCGCCGCCGCACCGGTGAGTGGGAAAACCCCGAGTTCGCCTGGGACAAGGTCGTCACGCTCTGAATCCGCCTGCCGTTGCACAGCGGCACCAACCGGCAGGCGGCCATCCTGAAACCGCGGCGGTAAACGGCAACGGGCGTGCTTCAAGCACGCCCGTCGAAAGGCTCGCGATGCGGCGGCACCGGCCGAAGCCGGCCAACCCGCCGCGTGGTGGCGACCCGGATCGCCCGCCGCGCCTCAGTCGCGCGGCGAACGCCGCACCGGCTGGCGGACCCGCACCGGCACCGGCCGCTGCTGCAGGCCGCCGCGCAGCAGATCGCGCGCACCCATCACACCCATCAGGCCGACCACGGCCGCAAGACCCAGCATCACCCAGTGCGCGCTCATCGTTTTTCTCCGTCAGTCCGTCAGTGCAATGACTCAACAGTAGCAAACCATGCGTGTTTCGAGCGTAAAAAAGTGTTGCCGAACTGAAAAGAAACGTCAGACGCGCGGCCCCGCCGTCTGCCCCACCGTCTGCCCCGCAGCCGGTCGCCCGCCGCCGGTCGCCCGCCGCCGCTCCCGTTCAGGTCACGCGCGTGTAGCGCTGCAGCGTCTCGATGTCGGCCTCGATGGTGGCCGGCAGCGACTCGCGCATGAAGTCGACCCAGGTGCGGATCTTCGCGTCGAGATATTGACGCGACGGATACAGCGCGTAGATGTTCATGACGTGCGAGCGATATTCGGGCATCACGCGCACGAAGTCGCCGGCGCGCAGGCCGGCGATCGCCGTGTAGAGCGGCAGCACGCCCACCCCCATGCCCTCGCGGATCGCCGCCGACAGCGCCTCGGCCACGTTGACGCGAAACGACGGCTGGGTGACGGGAAAGTGCTCCTCGCCGGCCGGCCCGACGAGCGTCCACTCGTCCCAGACGAAGCCCGGCGCCACCATGCCGAGGCAGGCGTGTGAATCGAGGTCCTGGGGCCGCTGCGGCACGCCGTGGCGCTCGAGATAGTCGGCCGACGCGCAGGCGACGCTGAAGGTTTCGCCGAGGCGCTGCGAGACCAGCCCGGAATCGGGCAGGTGGCGATCGACCACCACCGACACGTCGAAGCCCTCGTCGAGCAGGTCGGGCAGCCGCTGCGCGAGCGTCAGGTCCACCTGCACCTCGGGATAACGCTGCCTGTAGCGCGCAATCATTGGTACTGCATAATGTTGGCCAAGGCTCGTCATGCTGTGGACCCGCAGCTTGCCCGACGGACGCGCGTGCGCATCGCCCGCCTCCGCTTCGGCCTGATCGACGTAGGCGAGGATCTGCTCGCAGCGCTGCAGGTAGCGCTCGCCGGCCTCGGTCAGCGCGATCCGGCGCGTGGTGCGATTCAGCAGACGAGTGCGCAGGTGCGCCTCCAGATCCGACACCGCGCGCGAGGCGTAGGCGGTGGTCGAATTCAGCTGTTGAGCGGCCGCGGTGAAGCTGCCCGCATCGACCACGCGCACGAACACACGCATGTTCTGAAGCGTATCCATACCGATTCCCCCTTTAATGCGAGCAGATTGTTGCACAGAGCAGCAGCAATATTGTCTCAGAAAACGTAAAAATGCCTTGCACCCTTACGGGCTTATTCGGGAATAAACGGAAAAATATAATCATGTCCGGGTCATCTTTATCCGAATGGGAGAAAATCGTGCAGTCTCGGGCGACAAAAGGGACACTCGCACTGACGGTTCTTGCAATGTTATTAACAATGGCTGGATGCGCGAGCATGGGTCATGTTGAGCCGCAGGCGTCGAAAGTCGAGGCGTCCGCACTCGATGCGGGAGCCGCCATCCGCGCTGCGAACCACGACGCGGGCTGGCCGGACGCCGACTGGTGGCGCGCCTACGGCGACCCGCAACTTGACGCATGGATTGCGAGCGCACAAGCGGGCAATCCGTCGCTGGCTGCCGCGCAGGCGCGCGTGCGCCAGGCGCAGGCGGTGGCGAACATCGCGCACGCCGACGAGCTGCCGCAGCTCGACGGCGAGCTCTCGCTGCAGCGCAAGCACTGGCCCGACGACTATTTCTACGGGCCGGGCACGCTCGCCAACAGCAACACCTGGAACAACAGCGGCACGCTGAACCTGTCCTATCACCTCGACCTGTGGGGCAAGGACAAGCACAACGCCGAACGCGCGCTCGACGCGGCGCGGGCCCAGGCCGCCGACGCGCGCGCCGCGCGGCTCGAACTCGAGGTCAACGTCACGCGCGCCTACATCGAGCTGGCGAAGAACTTCGCGCTGCTCGACATCGCCCACCAGGCCTACGACCGCCAGAACGAGTTGCTCGAACTCGCCCGCAAGCGCCTGCGCGCCGGCATCGGCACCCAGCTCGAGGTCAGCCAGGCCGAGGCGCCGCTGCCCGACTACTCGCGGCAGATCGACAGCATCGAGGAGGCCGTGCAGCTGGGCCGCCACCAGTTGGCCGCGCTGGCCGGCAAGGGCCCCGGCGCGGGCGATGCGCTGACGCGCCCGACGCTGTCGCTGACGGCGCCGGCGGGCCTGCCCTCGGCGCTGCCGGCCGAGCTGATCGGCCGGCGCCCCGACGTGGTGGCCGCGCGCTGGCTGGTCGACGCGCAGGCGCGCGGGATCGACGTGGCGAAGGCGCAGTTCTATCCGAACGTCGACCTGCTCGCCTCGCTGGGCGGCTTCGGCGTCGGCTCCGCGTTCGCCGGCTTCCTGCGCTCGATGAACGGCGGCTGGTCGGCCGGCCCCGCGCTGACGCTGCCGATCTTCGAGGGCGGGCGGCTGCGCGCGCAACTGGGCGCCGCCTCGGCCGGCTACGACGAAGCCGTCGACCACTACAACCAGACGCTGGTCTCGGCGCTGAAGGACATCGCCGACGACGTCGTGCGGATCCGCTCGCTCGATACGCAGCGCGAGGACGCGGCCCGCTCGGTGTCGCTCACGCACCGTACCTTCGATCTCTCGCACCAGGGCTTCAAGCGCGGGCTGACCGACTACGTGAACGTGCTGGTCGCGCAATCGCAGCTGCTGCGCGCGCAGGAGAACCGCACGCGCATCGAGGCCGAACGGCTCGCCGCGCATGCGTCGCTGATGGCCGCGCTCGGCGGCGGGCTCGAAACGCCCGACGACGCGCCGGCGCAGGCCGTGGCGCCGGCGGCCGCTTCGTCCGCTGCCGCCGCTGCGGCGCCGACCACCGCCGCGGCTTCGGCGGCCCCCGTCGCGGCGAGCGCCCCCGCGGCATCGCGGCCGGCCGCGCCGAAAGCGGCCGGCCGACACGCACGCCCCGCCACCAGCGAAGCGGGCCGCGCCGCCTCGTCAGCGGTTCCGGCGGTTTCGGCCGCCCCGGCAACCGCCGCCCCCGCCCGCGCCACCGTGCCGGCCACCCACTGACGGAGACCCGCGATGTCCGCTCCCTCGTCATCCCGCCACGCCGCGCCGCCGCCCGACCGCTCGCGCCTCGCGGTGCTGGGCTCGGCCGTCGCCGACTGGGCGCGCACCGACGGCAACGCGTGGCTCTACGTCGCCAAGGCGCTCACGGCGGCCTTCATCGCGCTCGGCGTGTCGATGGTGCTCGACCTGCCGGCACCGAAGACGGCCATGACCACCGTCTTCATCGTGATGCAGCCGCAAAGCGGCGCGGTGCTCGCCAAGAGTTTCTACCGGCTGCTGGGCACGCTGGTCGGCCTCACGGCGACGCTGACGCTGGTCGGCCTGTTCCCGCAGCAGCCGGTGCTGTTCCTGGTCGCGCTGGCGCTGTGGATCGCGGTCTGCAACGCCGGCGCCACGCGCAACCGCAACTTCCGCAGCTACGGCTTCCTGCTGGCCGGCTACACCGCCGCGCTGATCGGCCTGCCCGCCTCGCAGCAGCCCGACACGGCGTTCATGAGCGCGCTCACGCGGGTGGCCGAGATCGTGGTGGGGATCCTGTCGGCCGGCCTCGTCAGCGCGCTGGTGTTCCCGCGCTACACGGGCAAGCAGATGCGCACCACGCTGCGCCGGCGCTTCGCCTCGTTCGTCGATTACGTCGCCGCCGTGCTGTCGGGCAAGATCGAGCGCTCGCACATCGAGAGCGTGCATACCGGCTTCGTGGCCGACGTGATCGGCTTCGAGGCGGCGCGCAGCATGGCCGTGTTCGAGAACCACGAGTTGCGCCAGCGCAACGGCCGGCTCTCGCGCCTGAACAGCGAGTTCATGATGGCGTCGAGCCGCTTCCACGCGCTGCACCAGCTGATGAACCGCCTGCGCGCCTCGCACGACGCGGCCGCCGTGATCGCGCTGGAGCCGTACTACCACGAGATCGCGCCGCTGCTCGAACCGGCCGGCGAACCGGTGCGCACCGCCGCCGAGGCCGCGCGCGTGGCCGGCCCGCTGCTCGCCTATCGCGACGCGCTGCCGGCGCGGATCCGCGCGACGCGCGCGCAGCTGGAAACGCAGCCCGATTTCCCGCTGCTCGATTTCGACACGGCCGCCGAGCTGCTCTACCGCTTCGTCTCGGACCTGCACGACTACGCCGCCACCTACGGCTCGCTCGCGAGCGAAACGCACGAGCGCGAGCGCTGGATCGAGCACTTCGAGCCGAAGACCAACCTGACCGCCTCGCTGATCGCCGGCATCCGCACCGCGACCGTGATCCTGATCCTCGGCTGGTTCTGGATCGCCAGCGCCTGGCCGAGCGGCGTGATGCTGGTGCTGAACGCGGCGGCCACCTGCGCGCTGGTGTCGACCTCGCCGCGGCCGAGCGCGATGTCGATCCAGATGGGCCTGGGCGCGACGCTCGGCGTGCTGATGGGCATGCTGCTGATGTTCGGCATCTATCCGCGCATCGACGGCTTCCCGATGCTGTGCGTGGCGCTCACGCCGCTGCTGTCGATCGGCCTCTGGCTGACCACGCGGCCGAAGACGGGCGCGCACGGGATGGGCTACCTGATCTTCTTCAGCTTCCTGGCCGGTCCCGACAACATCACGCAGTACGCGCCCACCGAGTTCCTCAACAACGGCCTGGCGATCCTGCTGTCGATGCTGGTGTCGGCGGTGGCGTTCGCGGTGCTGATCCCGCCCACGGCGCCGTGGCTCAAGCGCCGGCTGTTCGCCGACCTGCGCCGCCAGGTGGTGCTGGCCTGCCGCGGGCGGCTGGGCGGCAGCCTGCGCGCGCGCTTCGAAAGCGGCACGCGCGACCTGATGTATCAGGCCCACACGCTGTCGGCCGACCAGCCGGGCGTGCAGCGCGAGGCGCTGCGCTGGATGTTCGCGGTGCTCGAAGTCGGCAACGCGATCATCGACCTGCGCCACGAGCTCGCCGGGCTGCCGCGCGACCCGCGCTACGCGGCCAGCATGCCGTGGCGCGTCGCCGTCCACCGCACCCGCAAGACGATTACCGCGCTGTTCGCGAAGCCCACGCCGACGCGCTTCGACGCCGCGCTGGCCGCCAACGTCGACGCGATCGCCGCGACCCGCCAGGCCATCGACGCGTTCGCGCCGCCCGCCGAGGACCGCCACCGCCTGGAGCGCGTCCTCCGTCACCTGCATTTCGTGCGCACCGCGCTGCTCGACCGCGAATCGCCGCTGGCGGCGCTCGACGGCCACGCGGGCGCGCCGCTCAACCCGGGAGTCCAATCATGATGCCGCGTGAAATCGCCGTCCTCGACGCGTACATGCCGACCATCGTGCTGATGTTCATCGTCGGCGCGATCCTCACCTGGATCGTCGACCGGCTGCTGTCGTTCACCGGCCTGTATCGCGTGGTCTGGCATCCGTCGCTGTTCCGTGCCAGCCTGCTCGTCTGTATCTGCGGCGGCCTGAGCCTCGCCGTCTATCGTTGAAAAGAACCGAACCATGCTACTGAGAAAACTCATCGGCTTCGTCGCGACAGCCGTCATCCTCGTGATCGCGATCCTGATCGGCCAGCGACTGTGGGTCCATTACATGGACGAGCCATGGACCCGCGACGGCCGCGTGCGCGCCGACATCGTCAACGTCGCGCCCGACGTGTCGGGCGCCGTGGTCGAGCTGCCGGTGCGCGACAACCAGTTCGTCCGCAAGGGCGACCTGGTCATGCAGATCGACCCGTCGCACTATGCGATCGCCGTCGAGCAGGCCAGGGCCGCCGTCGCCGCGCGCGCCGCCGAGCTGCAGATGCGCCGCGCCGACGCCGCGCGCCGCGCCGATCTCGACGCCGCCGTGGTGTCGAAGGAAAACCGCGAGAACGCGGCGCAGTCGGCCTCGGGCGCCGCCGCGCAGTACCAGCAGGCGCTCGCCGCGCTCGACGCCGCGCAGCTGAACCTCGCCCGCACCCGCGTGGTGGCGCCGGTGGACGGCTACATCACGAACCTGAACGTGTTCCGCGGCGACTACGCGACGGCCGGCAACGCCAAGCTCGCGATCATCGACAGCCACTCGTTCTGGGTCTACGGCTACTTCGAGGAAACCAAGCTGCCGCGCGTGCGGATCGGCGCGCAGGCCGAGATGCGGCTGATGAGCGGCGGCGTGCTGAAGGGCCATGTCGACAGCATCTCGCGCGGCATCTACGACCGCGACAACCCGCAGAGCCGCGACCTGGTGGCCGACGTGAACCCGACCTTCAACTGGGTGCGGCTCGCGCAGCGCGTGCCGGTGCGCATCCATATCGACCAGGTGCCCGACGGCGTGGTGTTGTCGGCCGGCACGACCTGCACGGTGATCGTCGACGAGCACAAGCCGGTGGTGCCGGTCACGGCGGATGCTTCGGCTGCATCCGCCGCGCCGACGGCTTCGGCCACCGCCGCAACCTCGTCCACCGCGCCGGCCAAGCGCTGAAACGGCGGCCGGCCCCGCCGGCGCCGACGATCATGCGGCCCGCGATGCGTTGCGCATCGCGGGCCGTTTCACATCCGTGCGGCGGCGGGCAGCCGGACCGCGCGCGATTTCATCCGAGGGAAAGCACAATGAAAAACCGGACGGACCGGCGCCGCGTCACGGCGCCCGGCATCCGTCCGGTCGGTCGCCGCCGGAGCGGCGACGCAAGGTGGCGCGCGGCGGCGCGCCGATGGCTCAGGCGGCGAGCCGGAAGTGCCCGACCAGCGCCTTCAGCGCCTGCGCCTGCTCGTCGAGCGAGCGCGCCGCGGCGGCGGCCTGTTCGACCAGCGCCGCGTTCTGCTGGGTACCCGCGTCCATCTGCTCGACCGCGCGGCCGATCTCGTCGATCCCGGCGCTCTGCTCGGTCGAGGCCGCCGAGATCTCGCCGATGATGTCGGTCACGCGCCGTACCGCGCGCACCACTTCCTCCATCGTGTGACCGGCGTCGGTCGCGAGCTGCGCGCCGTTGGCGACGCGCTCGACCGAGGCGCCGATCAGCTGGCGGATCTCCTTGGCGGCCGTCGCCGAGCGCTGCGCGAGCGAACGCACCTCGCTCGCCACCACCGAGAAGCCGCGGCCGTTCTCGCCGGCCCGCGCCGCTTCCACCGCCGCGTTCAGCGCGAGGATGTTGGTCTGGAACGCGATGCCCTCGATCGTGCCGATGATGTCGCGGATGCTCTTCGCGCTCGCGTCGATCTCGTTCATGGTCGCCACCACGCGGCTGACCACCGAGCCGCCCTGCTCGGCCACGTCCGACGCGTTCTGCGCGAGCGCGCTGGCCTGCCGCGCGTTCTCAGCGTTCTGGTGGACCGTGGAGGTCAGCTGCGACATGCTCGACGAGGTCCGTTCGAGCGCGACCGCCTGCTGCTCGGTGCGCTGCGACAGGTCGAGGTTGCCGGTCGAGATTTCGCCCGAGGCCGAGGCGATCGCCTCGGCGCTGGCCGCGATCTCGCGCACCGTGCCGGCCAGCTGGCGCTGCATCTCGTCGAGCGCATGCAGCACGCTGCCGCGATCGTGCTTCGACAGCTTGACGTGGCGCGACAGGTCGCCGTGCGCGATGCCGGCCGCGATGGTCTTGGCCATGGCGGGCTCGCCGCCGAGCTGCACGCCGAGCCGGCGCACCACCCAGGTGGCGATCACGATCGCCACCACGATCAGCGCGGCCGTCATCGCCGCGATCATCAGGAACGAGGCATGGAAGCGCGCGGTGGACGCGTCGCGGGTGGCCTTGGCGGCCTCGCCGCGCGAGGCGACCAGCGCGTCCACCTGCTTCTCGAGCTTGCCAGTCTCGACCAGCAGCGAGACGTCCTGGGTGCCGACCTGCCAGTTCATCTGCGACAGGTCGAGCGGCTGCTGCTTGATGAGCGTCACGAAATCGCGCAGGTGCCCGCTCCAGCCCGCCACCGCCTTGGTGAACGGATCGAGCGCGGCGTGCCCGCTCGACGCCGTGTAGCGCTGCAGCACCGTGACCTCGGTCGTGATGCCGGTGAGCGCCTGCTCGATGTCGTTGCCGAGATCGTCACGCTCCTTCGCGGTGGTCGCGGTCAGCAGCATCTTCTGCGCGCGGCTCGCGCGCAGCACGTGCGCCCGCACCGCCTCGGCCGCCTGGCTCGCCACGTGGCCCTGCTCGTAGACCGAGCCGATCGAATCGTCGAGCTTGCTGATCTGCCAGAGCGAGAACAGCCCGATCGCGAGCGTGCCGATCAGCACCACCGCGAACGCGGCGTACAGCGTCGCCCGCACCGACCACGCGCGCGCGGGCTCTCCGCCGGCGCGCCGCGGCGCGCGTTTTCCGTGGGTCCGCGCGGCAGGCGCAGCCGCGCCCGCCGTGTCGCGGTCCGTTCCCGGTCGAGCGCGCAGCGAAATTCCCATCATTGATTCCCCCGTCCTGTTCCTGCCACCGGATCGATCGGCTCCGGCGTCACCGTTCGGCCGACCGCCGCGGATCCGCGGCACGGCCCTTTCCGTGCGTGTCGTCACGAATAAGCGGCTTGTCGGCACGCACCATTTTTTTCTTGAGTCCGGATCAACACCGGTTGTCAGAAATTCAATGATCTCACCCGATTTTTTTGACCGCCACTCTCGCGACGGCCCGGGCAGGCGTGTCGGACACCGCGCTGACCGATTCGAGATAAAACTTGGCCTGACAATTCGAGCGAGCCAACTTACACTGCCGTCACAGTCTCGAAAATCGACGAACCCGCCCGGCCCCGCCGCGCCCCAAGTCCGCCCAACTCATGCAAACCAGCCTCGACAACCGCCAGTCCCTGACCGGCACCGCGCCCGCCGCCACGGCGCCGGCCCCCGCGCGCACCGATTATCCGGTGCTCGGCGCGATCAGCTTCTCGCATCTGCTCAACGACATGATCCAGTCGTTGATCCTCGCGATCTATCCGATGCTGAAGGCCGACTTCACGCTGTCGTTCGCGCAGATCGGCCTGATCACGCTGACTTACCAGATCACCGCCTCGCTGCTGCAACCGCTCGTCGGGCTCTATACCGACAAGCGGCCGATGCCGTTCTCGCTGCCGGTGGGGATGGGCTTCACGCTCTCGGGGCTGCTGCTGATGTCGGTCGCGCCGAGCTTCGGCCTGCTGCTGGTGGCCGCGGCGCTGGTCGGCTGCGGCTCCTCGGTGTTCCATCCGGAATCGTCGCGGGTCGCGCGGATGGCCTCGGGCGGCCGCCACGGTCTCGCCCAGTCGCTGTTCCAGGTCGGCGGCAACGCCGGCTCCTCGCTCGGGCCGCTGCTCGCCGCGCTGGTGATCATTCCGCACGGACGGCACAGCATCGCCTGGGTGTCGGTGGCCGCGCTGGTGGCGATCGTCGTGCTGACCCAGATCGGCCGCTGGTACCAGCGCCAGCCGGCGCGCCAGAAGAAGGCGGTGAGCATGCGCCACGCGTCGCTGTCGTCGCGGCAGGTCGCGTTCGCGCTCGCCGTGCTGATGATGCTGGTGTTCTCGAAGTACTTTTACCTGGCCAGCATCAACAGCTACTTCACCTTCTACCTGATCGACAAGTTCCACCTGAGCGTGCAGACCGCCCAGCTGCACCTGTTCATCTTCCTCGCGGCGGTGGCGGCCGGCACCGTGATCGGCGGCCCGATCGGCGACCGCATCGGCCGCAAGTACGTGATCTGGACCTCGATCCTCGGCGTCGCGCCGTTCACGCTCGCGCTGCCGCACGCGAACCTGTTCTGGACCAGCGTGCTGACCGTGATCATCGGGCTGGTGCTGGCCTCGGCGTTCTCGGCGATCCTCGTCTACGCGCAGGAACTGATTCCCGGCAAGGTCGGGACCGTGGCGGGCCTGTTCTTCGGGCTCTCGTTCGGGATGGGCGGGATCGGCGCGGCCGTGCTCGGCGACATCGCCGACGTGAAGGGCGTGAGCTACGTCTACCAGCTCTGCGCGTACCTGCCGCTGCTCGGCGTGCTGACGGTGCTGCTGCCCGACGTGGAAGGGAAAAAGGCGGCGAAGCACGCCGCCTGACCGGTTATCGCTGGATGTCGTGAAAACGGCGCGGCGTGGGAACGATCCCGCGACGCGCCGTTTTTTCATCAATCGGCGGGTGCCGGCCGGATGGTGCATGGGATTGCCCGAAGGCTGGCTGGAACCGGCCACGAGCGCGGCCGGCTACAGAGGCGCCCTCAGGCCGGCTGCGCGCCCGCCGCAGCGTGTGGCGCGGCCAGCGCCATCAGAAAGCGCTGCAGGATGCCCGACGAATAGCTCGCGGCGATCTCGGTCAGGAAGTTCGTGAACGAGGCGGTGGCGTGGTCGTCGGCGGTGTCGGAGATGGTGCGCACCACCGCGCACGGCACGCCGTACTCGTAGCAGACCTGGGCCAGCGCCGCGCCTTCCATCTCCACGGCCAGCGCGTCCGGCACGCCGTCGCGCAGCGCCGCCACCTCGTGCTCGCTCGACACGAAGCGGTCGCCGCTGACGATGAGCCCGCCATGCACGCGTGCGCCGCGCAGCCGGAACCGCTCGTTCAGTTCGGCACCGCGCTCGGCCACGAAGCCGTCGCAGGCGGCGCGCAGCGCGGCCGACAGCGCCGCGTCGGCGGCGAAGCGCGTCACGCCGAGCAGCGGCACTTCGTGGCGCGGGAAGATCGGCGAGGCATCGAGATCGTGCTGCAGCAACTGGCTCGCCACCACCACGTCGCCCACCGCGATCTCGCGCGCCACGCCGCCGGCCACGCCCGCGAACACCACCGCGCGCACGTTGAAGCGATGGATCAGCGCGGTCGTGGTGGTGGCCGCGGCCACCTTGCCGACGCGCGCCAGCGTCACCACGCACGGCACGCCCCAGGCGGTGCCGAGGTGGTATTCGCGCTGGCCGAGCGTGGTGGTCTCGACCGTGCCTTCGGCCTGCATCCGGGCCACCAGGTCGCCGAGTTCCTGCGGCAGCGCGGCGAGAATGCCGAGCGGCCGTTTCCTGTCGTAGTGCATCTGCATCGTCGTCATTCCACTGCCTGGAGTTTCGCCACCGCGAGCGCGAGCCATTTCTCGCCGTGGCGCTTGAAGCGGACCTGCGCCTTCGCGTCCGCGCCTTCACCTTCGAGGGCCGTCACCGTGCCCTCGCCGAACTTCGTATGGAACACCGGCTGGCCGACCTTGAAGCCGTTGCCGGCCGCGCGCTGCGCGTTCGCGAACGCGGGCAGCGGCGCCGTCACGGCGGCATCCACCACCGCGTCGCGCGAGCCACCACCACCGTTGCCGCCGCCCGGCCGCGAGAACCAGTTGCGGCCCCAGCCGGCGTTGTCGGCACGGCCGCCCCAGCGGCTGCCGGCCTCGACCTGCGGCGTCAGCCATTTCAGCACCTGCTGCGGCAGTTCGTCGAAGAAGCGCGAGCGGATGTTGTAGCGGGTCTGGCCGTGCAGCAGCCGGCTCTGCGCGAACGACAGGTAGAGCCGCTCCTTGGCGCGCGTGATCGCCACGTACATCAGCCGGCGCTCTTCCTCGAGCCCGTCGGTTTCGAGCGCGCTGTTCTCGTGCGGGAACAGGCCTTCCTCGAGCCCGGTGATGAATACCGCCGAGAATTCGAGCCCCTTGGCCGCATGCACCGTCATCAGCTGCACGGCGTCCTGGCCGGCCTGGGCCTGGTTGTCGCCGGCCTCCAGCGAGGCGTGCGAGAGGAAGCCCGCGAGCGGCGTCATGGTGTCGGGGTTCTGGGCCGGATCGTCGAAGCCGGCCGGCGCGAGCACGGCATCGGCCTCGTCGCCCGCCGCCAGTTCGGGCGCGGCGCTCGCGCCCGGGCGCAGCGGAATCGAGCGCGCCGGCGTGTCGAGCCCGTAGCCTTCCTCGCTGACGAACGCGGTGGCCGCGTTGACGAGTTCCTGCAGGTTCTCGAGGCGGTCCTGCCCTTCGCGCTCACCCTGGTAGAAATCGGCCAGGCCGCTCGCGCGCACCACGTACTCGACGGTCTCGGGCAGGCTCATCTGCATGGTTTCGGCGCGCAGCTTCGCGATCAGATTCGCGAACGCGCCGAGGCTCGTGCCGGCCTTGCCGGTCACGTACGGAATCGCGGCCGCCATCGCGCAGTCGTGCAGGCGCGCGGCGTCGGCCAGCTGCTCGATCGAGCGCGCGCCGATCCCGCGCGTCGGGAAGTTCACCACGCGCGCGAACGCCGTGTCGTCGCTCGGGTTGTCGATCAGGCGCAGGTAGGCCAGCGCGTGCTTGATTTCCTGGCGCTCGAAGAAGCGCAGGCCGCCGTAGACGCGGTAGGCGATGCCGGCCGTCATCAGCGTGTGCTCGATCGCGCGCGACTGCGCGTTGCTGCGATAGAGCACCGCCACTTCGCTGCGCGCCATGCCGCCGCTGATCAGCGAGCGGATCTCCTCGATGATCCAGCCGGCCTCCTGCGAATCGGTGGCCGCCTCGTAGACGCGCACCGGCTCGCCGTGGCCCGCGTCGGTGCGCAGGTTCTTGCCGAGCCGGCGCGAGTTGTGGGCGATCAGGTGGTTCGCCGCGTCGAGGATGTTGCCGTGCGAGCGGTAGTTCTGCTCGAGCTTGATCAGGTTGCGGACCCGGAACTCGTCCTCGAAGTCGCGCATGTTGCCGACGTTCGCGCCGCGGAACGCGTAGATCGACTGGTCGTCGTCGCCGACCGCGAAGATCGCGTTCTGCTCGCCGGCCAGCAGCTTCAGCCACGCGTACTGCAGCTTGTTGGTGTCCTGAAACTCGTCGACCAGGATGTGCCGGAAGCGCGCCTGATAGTGCGCGCGCAGCGCCGGATTGAAGCTCAGCAACTCGAAGCAGCGCAGCAGCAGCTCGGGGAAATCGACCACGCCCTCGCGCTGGCACTGCTGGTCGTAGGCCTGGTAGAGCTCGACGAACATCCGGTTGAAGCTGTCGTTGGCCTCGACCTTGTCCGGGCGCAGCCCTTGCTCCTTGGCGTTGTTGATGAAGTACTGGACGTTCTTCGGCGGGTATTTCTCGTCGTCGACGTTCGAGGCCTTCATCAGCCGCTTGATGGCGGAGAACTGGTCGGCCGTGTCGAGGATCTGGAACGTCTGCGGCAGCCCGGCGTCGCGATGGTGCGCGCGCAGCATGCGGTTGCAGAGGCCGTGGAAGGTGCCGATCCACATGCCGCGCGTGTCGATCGGCATCATCGCCGACAGGCGCGAGAGCATCTCGCGCGCGGCCTTGTTGGTGAAGGTGACGGCCAGCACGGTGGGCGGCGACGCGTAGCCGTGCTGGATCAGCCACGCGATCCGCGTGATCAGCACGCGCGTCTTGCCGCTGCCCGCACCGGCGAGAATCAGCGCCGGCTCGTTCGGCAGCGTGACGGCGGCGTATTGTTCGGGGTTCAGGTTCGCTAACAGATCGGGCATAAAGCGCAAGACGGACGAAGAGGCGTGAGGCACGCGGGACCGGGCACGGCCGCGCGGCGCGATGGGCCCGCCATTATAGAACGGCGGCGCGCCGATGCCGGGCCGCGTGCGGCTGCAAGCGGCTGCAAGCGGCCGCGAGCGATCGCACGAGGCCGGCGGCGGCCCCCCCGCCGCGCCCGGCACCGGATGCCGGCCGGATGCGTGGCGAACCCGCCGGCCGGCGTCGACGCCGCATGCCACTGAGGCACCGCACGCCCGGTGCGATGCGCATCCATTTATAATTGACGGTTTCCGCATCAATTCTGCATTTTCAGAGCCAATTCCGACCATGAGCGACAGCACGCTTGAAAAGAGTTTCGAGCCCCAGACCATCGAATCCCACTGGGGGCCGGAGTGGGAAAAGCGCGGCTATGCCGCGCCGACGTTCGACCCCGACCGTCCCGACTTCGCGATCCAGCTGCCGCCGCCGAACGTCACGGGCACGCTGCACATGGGCCACGCGTTCAACCAGACGATCATGGACGGCCTCGCCCGCTACCACCGCATGCGCGGCGACAACACGCTGTGGGTGCCGGGCACCGACCACGCCGGGATCGCCACGCAGATCGTGGTCGAGCGCCAGCTCGACGCGCAGAAGGTTTCGCGCCACGACCTCGGCCGCGAGAAGTTCGTCGAGCGCGTCTGGGAATGGAAGGAGAAATCGGGCTCCACGATCACGAACCAGGTGCGCCGCATTGGTGCATCCACCGACTGGAGCCGTGAATACTTCACGATGGACGACAAGCTGTCGTCGGTGGTGCGCGAAGTGTTCGTGCAGCTCTACGAGCAGGGCCTCATCTATCGCGGCAAGCGCCTCGTCAACTGGGACCCGGTGCTGCTGACCGCGGTGTCGGACCTGGAAGTGGTGAGCGAGGAAGAGGACGGCAGCCTCTGGCACATCAGCTACCCGCTCGCCTCCGGCGCCGGCTACCTGACGGTCGCCACCACGCGCCCCGAGACGATGCTCGGCGACGTGGCCGTGATGGTCCATCCCGAGGACGACCGCTACCGCCACCTGATCGGCCAGTCGGTGCGGCTGCCGCTCACCGGCCGCGAGATCCCGATCATCGCCGACGACTACGTCGATCGCGAGTTCGGCACCGGCGTGGTGAAGGTCACGCCCGCGCACGACTTCAACGACTACCAGGTGGGCCTGCGCCACGGCCTGCCGCAGATCGAGATCCTCACGCTCGACGCGAAGATCAACGACAACGCGCCCGAGGCCTATCGCGGCCTCGACCGCTTCGAGGCGCGCAAGCGCGTGGTGGCCGATCTGGAAGCGGCCGGCGCGCTCGATTCCGTCAAGCCGCACAAGCTGATGGTGCCGCGCGGCGACCGCACCGGCGTGGTGATCGAGCCGATGCTGACCGACCAGTGGTTCGTCGCGATGACGAAGCCGGCGCCGGAAGGCTCGTTCCACCCGGGCAAGTCGATCACCGAGGTCTCGCTCGACGTGGTGCGCGACGGCAGCATCCGCTTCGTGCCCGAGAACTGGACCACCACCTACTACCAATGGCTCGAGAACATCCAGGACTGGTGCATCTCGCGCCAGCTCTGGTGGGGCCACCAGATCCCGGCCTGGTACGGCGAGAACGGCGAGGTGTTCGTCGCGCGCGGCGAGGAAGACGCGCGCGCGCAAGCCGAGGCCAAGGGCTACGCCGGCGCGCTGCGGCGCGACGAGGACGTGCTCGACACCTGGTTCTCGTCGGCGCTCGTGCCGTTCTCGTCGCTCGGCTGGCCGAACGAGACGCCCGAGCTGCAGCACTTCCTGCCCTCCTCGGTGCTCGTGACCGGCTTCGACATCATTTTCTTCTGGGTTGCCCGGATGGTCATGATGACGACTCACTTCACGGGCAAGGTGCCGTTCCACACCGTTTACGTGCATGGGCTGGTGCGTGACGCGGAAGGCCAGAAGATGTCGAAGAGCAAGGGCAACACGCTCGACCCGATCGACATCGTCGACGGCATCGCGCTCGAGGAACTGGTCGCCAAGCGCACCACCGGCCTGATGAATCCGAAGCAGGCCGCGAGTATCGAAAAGAAGACGCGCAAGGAATTCCCGGACGGCATCGCCGCGTTCGGCACCGACGCGCTGCGCTTCACGATGGCCTCGATGGCCACGCTCGGACGCAACGTGAACTTCGATCTCGCGCGCTGCGAGGGCTATCGCAACTTCTGCAACAAGCTCTGGAACGCCACGCGCTTCGTGCTGATGAACTGCGAAGGCCACGACTGCGGGCGCGACAAGCCGGAGCCGTGCGTGGACGGCGGCTGCGGCCCCGGCGGCTACCTCGATTTCTCGGCGGCCGACCGCTGGATCGTGTCGCTGCTGCAGCGCGTGGAAGCCGAGATCACGAAGGGCTTCGACGACTATCGCTTCGACAACATCGCCAACGCGATCTACAAGTTCGTGTGGGACGAGTATTGCGACTGGTACGTCGAACTCGCGAAGGTGCAGATCCAGAACGGCACGCCCGAGCAGCAGCGCGCCACGCGCCGCACGCTGCTGCGCGTGCTCGAAACGGTGCTGCGGCTCGCGCATCCGGTGATCCCGTTCATCACCGAGGCGCTGTGGCAGAAGGTGGCGCCGCTCGCGGGCCGCTACCCGGCAGGCAAGGCCGAGGGCGAGGCCTCGCTGATGGTGCAGACGTACCCCGCCGCCGATCTCGCCAAGCTCGACGACGCGGCCGAGCAGTGGGCGGCCGAGCTGAAGGCCGTGGTGGACGCGTGCCGCAACCTGCGCGGCGAGATGAACCTCTCGCCCGCCACGCGCGTGCCGCTCTTCGCCACCGGCAACCTCGAGCGGCTGACCGCGTTCGCGCCGTACCTGAAGGCGCTCGCGCGGCTCTCGGAAGTGACGATCGTGGCCGACGAGGCGACGCTCGACGCGCAGGCGCAGGGCGCGCCGATCGCGATCGTGGGCGCGAACAAGCTCGCGCTGAAGGTCGAGATCGACGTGGCGGCCGAACGCGAGCGGCTGTCGAAGGAAATCACGCGGCTCGAGAACGAGATCCGCAAGTGCGAGGCCAAGCTCGGCAACGAGGCATTCGTCGCGAAGGCCCCGCCGGCGGTGGTCGAACAGGAACAAAAGCGGGTGGCGGAATTCCGCGATACGCTCGACAAGCTGGCCGCCCAGCGGGCACGCTTGCCGGCGTCGTAACAATCGGTAAGCCCTCTTGCACAGACCGTGCCAGCCCAATCACCATGGGCAGGCAAGGAAGAATCAACCCCCAGGATAAAAGGTCGATCATGCTGAAAGTCACTAAGGCGGTATTCCCGGTTGCCGGTCTCGGCACCCGCTTTCTGCCGGCGACGAAGGCGAGCCCGAAAGAGATGCTGCCCGTCGTCGACAAGCCGTTGATCCAGTACGCCGTCGAGGAAGCCATCGCGGCCGGCATCACGGAAATGATTTTCGTCACCGGTCGCAGCAAGCGCGCGATCGAGGATCACTTCGACAAGTCCTACGAGATCGAAGCCGAACTCGAAGCGCGCGGCAAGGAAAAGCTGCTCGATCTGGTGCGCAGCATCAAGCCCGCCAACGTCGATTTCTTCTACGTGCGCCAGCCCGAGGCGCTCGGCCTCGGCCACGCCGTGCTCTGCGCCGAGAAGCTGGTGGGCGACAACCCGTTCGCCGTGATCCTGGCCGACGACCTGCTCGACGGCCAGCCGCCCGTGATGAAGCAGATGGTGGACGTGTTCGACCACTATCACAGCTCGATCATCGGCGTGGAGGAAATCCCGCCGGCCGACACGAAGTCCTACGGGATCGTCGACGGCAAGGAATGGGAAGACTCGATCATCAAGCTGTCGGCGATCGTCGAGAAGCCGGCGCCCGAAGTCGCGCCGTCGAACCTCGGCGTGGTGGGCCGCTACATCCTGAAGCCGCGCATCTTCCATCACCTGCGCAATATTCAGCCCGGCGCGGGCGGCGAGATCCAGCTGACCGACGGCATCCAGGCGCTGCTGGCCGACGAGCAGGTGCTCGCGTACAAGTACGAAGGCACGCGCTTCGACTGCGGCAGCAAGCTCGGCTACCTGAAGGCCACCATCGAATTCGCGCTGCGCCATCCGGAAGTACGCGACGAGTTCGAGCAGTACCTGCGCGAGCGCGGCACCGGTTCGCCGGTCTGAGCGTAAGCGCGGCGGCAGTCTCGCCGCCGACATGATCGAGGCGCCCGCGACGCGGGCCGCCTTTCCAGCGCCGCGACATGCGGCGCTTTTTGTTGGCGTCTTGCTCCGGCATCCGCCCTGCCCCGACGCCCCTTACAGCTGCGGCCGCCAGATGCTCGGGAACAGCCATTCGAGCATTTTCAGCTGCTTCGCCAGCGCGTCGCGGATGCGGAAATCCTTGATGACGGCGGCCGACACCTTGCGCTGCTCCGCCTGATCCACGACCGACACGAGCAGGACCTCGGGCAGCAGCGGATCGGGCAGGAACGGCGCCTCGCCCGGCGTCGCCACCGTCAGCGTGATGACGCTGACCGCGCGGTCGTCGGCGAACACCACCAGCGTCGCCTCGCGACTCATGCCGGCCGAGCGCAGCGTCGTGTGATAGCGCAGCTCGACGCGCAGCGCCTTGCCGAAGAACGTCTGCGTGATCCATGTCTCGGTCGGATTCGCCGGCACGTTGGCGGCCTGCGCGGCGAAGTCGCCCAGCCAGCGCGGCAGGCTGCTGCGCAGTTGCTGCGCCGTATCCTCGAGCTGCGCCGGGTTCTGCACGCGCAGCCACGCCGACATGTCGATCCCGGAAGCCGGGAAGCGCCCGCTGTCGAGATAGCCGTTTCGCACCACCGTCGAGTACAGCGCGAGATCGTCGCTCGCGGCGGCCTCGGCGATCGCCGTCGACGGCAGCATGCCGATGATCTGGTTCAGCAGCTGGCGGCCCGCCAGGCAGGCTTCGCCCTGATACTGGATCTGACGGGCCGCGATCACGTACATCATGCTCAGCGCCAGGTATTGCGGCGTGCCGGGCGCCGCGGCCAGCACCGCGCCCGCGCCGTTTGCGCCCAGTATGCCGGTCACCGCAGCCACCGGCGCCGGCAGCACGCCGAGCTGCGCCACCGTCACGCCCGCCATCGCCGCCATCACGCCCTGGTAATCGAGCTGCTTGGGCGGGGCCGCGCCGTTGTAGATCTGCGCCAGACGGTTGAACCGCGACATCACCTTGTCCACGCTCCGCGACACGCCCGCGGCCACCTCGCTCAGCATCAGCGCCTGCTCGCCGAAGTGATAGTCGAGCGACGGCAGCGGCAGCAGCACCGTGTGGATCGTGCCCAGGTATTGCAGCGAAACGGGCGTGGGGTCGATCTGCACATGTCCCGACTCCAGGTCCTCCCAGACCTCGACGGCCTCGACGGTATTGCGGCGCGGCAGCGTCACGTCGATCAGTTCCATCAGCATCGGGCGCTCGATCGTCGGCCCGAGCGCCGCGCCCGGGAAGGCCGGCGCGGGCCAGTCGAGCGGCCGCGCATGCCAGGTGTAGCCGAGCCGGAACAGCAGGAACGGCTCGATGCCTTCGTTGAAGATCAGGCCGGGCAGCGCGGCGCCCGGCATCGCGCGATCGCTGAGCTTGCGCGAGGTGTTGAGCCACAGGCCGATGCGCTTCGGATCGAAGACCTGGCGGATCGTCTGCGGATCGTCGAGCTCGACCATGTAGCGGTACACCGGCGCGGCCGCGCTCTCCTGGTACAACAGCTCCTCGGGCGAGACGATTTCCGGATTCCATCTCGCGATCTCGCTCGCGCAGTTGCGCAACGCGTCGAGGATCAGGTCCTCCACCAGCCCATAGAGATAGTTCTGCAGCGGCAGCGGCGCCCACGGGTCCACCACGATCTGCGTGTCCCAGTCGGAGCTGCCACCGCCGTTCTGCGTGGCGGCCGGCCCCATCGGATTGATGACGCACTCGAACGCATTGCCGCCCTTCATGTAGAAATGCAGCAGCGGCTGAGCCGGATCGAGCCGCAGGTCCTCGCGCACCATGTCGACGAGCGACAGGAGCCGCCCCCACAGCTCCGACAGCGTGTTCAGGACGGCGACCCGCACCGCGGGATAGGTCGGCGCGTCGTTGATGGTCGCGGTGAGCGTGCGGCTGAATTTGCGGCGAACGGATCGGACCAGCGGATCTTCCTGCATCAAGCACCTCGGGACGGGGACGACGACGATGGATATCGGCGCTCGCGAGGCGAGCGTGGTGGGGTGCGCGTCGGATCCGGGCATGAGCCGGTGCAGTGGGGCCCGTGGGAGTCGGGCTGGTGGGTCGTGCCGGTACATGCCGGACCCGTCGCGCAACAGGCCCAGTATGCGCAGCGAGGGGCGCGAGGCGATTGAACGAAACGATGGTCGATACGGCGGAAATGCCGATTCCGCGGGCGGCTTGCGCGTGGTTTGCGGGCGGCCCGCGAAGCGCAGCGAAGCAGGGTCTGGCGGCCTGGCGGCGTGTACTCAGCGCGAGCGGGCCGGCTCGATCGACTCCACCGTGGGCACGGCGCCTGCCGCGCCGCGCTTCACGGTCACCGCCCAGCCGCCGCTGCCGTCGAACGGCAGCTTCGCGAGCGCGCCGCGCACCAGCGCCGGCAGCGCGGCGAGCGGATCGGCGTCGCGGTCGCGCGCGGCCGAGGTGACCTGATATGCGGTCTCGCCGCTTTGCCGGTCGACGAACTGCAGCGTCAGCAGATGCCGATACACGGGGCCGGCGAACGGCAGCGGAAACGGCGCCGAGCCGTCCGCGCGCAGGCCGGTGCCTGCCGCGCACGCCGTGCCGCCCACGCTACCCGCGTCACAATCCGGCGCCGTCACCGCCAGTTCGGCCGGCTGCGTCGCATAGGCGATCGCGAGCCGGTAGCGCGCGCCCTCGGGCCGCTCGTGATAGCCGTGTCGCGCCAGCTCGTCGCGCACCAGCGTCTCGACGCGCGCGTAGCCCGCCTGGCCGTCCTGCGCCTCGGTGCGCGCGAAGCCGTAGGTCCGCTCGCCCGCGAGGCCGCCCTGCCCGGCCTGCACGCTGACGCCGGTGGTCGGCGCCGCGCAGGCGCCCAGCAGGCCCAGCATCACCAGCCCGCCCGCGGCGCATGTCCATCTCGTCTTCATTGCTGCTCTCCTGGCTGGCCGCCGGGCGGCCGGTTGATTGTCTGCGCGCGCGTCTCGCGGCGCCGCCGTTCTTGATTGCTTATGCCGCCTCGTCGGCGAGCCGCGGCAGCGTGATCGAGATCGCGGTGCCGACGCCGGGCGCGCTGTCCACCGCGATACTGCCGCCGTGCCGTGTCACCACCGTTTTCACGAACACCATCCCGAGGCCAGCGCCGGCGATCTCGGGCCGCTCGCCCGCATGAAAGCGGCGGAACCGCTCGAACAGGTGCCGCTGGTGCTCGGGCGCGATCCCGTAGCCCTGGTCGCGGATCGTGCAGGTCACGCGCGGCGGCGCCTCCGCGATCGCGAGCGTGCAGCGGATCAGCGTATCGGCCGGACTGTACTTGATCGCGTTGTTGAGCAGGTTCACGAGCGCGCGCGTCAGCAGCGAGCGGTCCGCGCCGATCCAGCACGGTGCCTCGCCGGCCGCCGTGTCGATGCGGATCCGCTTGGCCTGCGCCTGCGGCCAGACCTCGTCGCTCGCGTCGATCAGCAGGTCAGAGAAATTCACGGTGTCGATCCGGTAGGTCTGCGACTCGGCGCGCGCGAGCTGCACGAACTCGTCGGCGAGCGTCAGCGCGCGCTGCGCGTGGCGCTCGATGCGCGCCAGCAGCTCGCGCTGCGCCGGCGCCGCGTCGTGGCGCTGCCGCTCGGTGCGCACCAGCGCGAGGATCGAGGCCTGTGGCGAGCGCATGTCGTGCGACAGCAGGTGCAGCGCCTCCTCGCGCTGGCGCTCGGCCGCGTGCAGCGCGGTCACGTCCACCAGCCCGGCGATCCAGCCGATCGCGTGGCCCTCGGCGTTGGTACACGGCGCGTAGCGAAGCAGGTGGTCAAGGCCGTCGGCATCGCGCACTTCCAGCCCGCTCGCGAGCAGCGCCGGCGACTCGCCGCGCGTGGGGTCGAGCGCGGCCGGCCACGCGGCGCGCAGATCCGGCTCGCGCTCGGGATAGGCCACCGTCTTCACGAACGCGAGCTCGCCGAGCGCGGCCTGCAGCGGCCGGCCTTCGGGCGAGGCCACCCGCAGGCGCGCGCAGTAGTGCCGGGCCGCATGGTTGACGATCAGCACGATGCCGGCCACGTCGGTCACGAAGATCGGCTCGGGCATGCTGTCGAGGCTGTCCCAGACGAAGCGCTTCATGTCCTGCACGCGCTGCGCGGCCTGCGCCATCAGGTTCATCTGCCGTTCGAGCACGTCGCCGCCGAACTCGGCGCGCGCACCCGCCGCGCGCGACGCCTCGGGCAGCAGGTGCGGCTCGGCGGCGAGCCGCTCGAGTTCGTCGCGCAGGTAGGCCAGGGTCATCTCGAGGCGCCGCCAGTTCCAGGTCGGATAGGCGACGATCAGGCCGAGGATCGCCGGCGCCGGCGTGAGCCACAGCCGCCCGCCGAACAGCAGCGCGGCGCTGCCCGCCACCGACAGCACCGCGACCGACAGCGCCAGCAGCAGCGCGCGCCGCGGCGACAGCAGCAGGATCCCGGCCAGCAGCGCCGCGAGCGGCGGCAGCGAGGCGAGGAACAGCCAGCCGCGCGAGACGGGAGAGATCGCGCGGCCCGTCAGCAGCATGTCGAGCACGGTCGCATGCAGGTAGACGCCGGGCAGCGGGCCGAACTCGCCCGAGATCGGCGTGGCGAAGCGGTCGTAGAGCCCGGCGGCCGTCACGCCGACCACGATCACCTTGCCGCGCAGCGCCGCGTCCGGCACCTTGCCGGCCAGCACGTCGGCGAGCGAATACGACGAATAGGCGGACGTGCCGCGACTGAACGGGATCAGGTAGCGACCGCCCGGCAACGAGGCGGCGAATCGCGACGCAAGGGCGGGCAGCGCGGACGACAAGCCCGATGACGGCGCCGGAAGTGCGGAGCGCGCCGGAGTCGAGACACCGGACGCCGGCGCGGACGACGCGCCCGATGACGGCGCCGGGCCCGACGCGACCGATGCCGACGCGAGCGGCACGGCGCCCGCCGGCACCGCGGCCGGCCGGCTCGACGACGCTTCGATCGCGGCCGAAGTCGAAGCCGCGCTTGCCGCCGATGCGCGCCCCACCGAAGCCAACGCCCCCGCCGCCCCATCACGCGCGATGCCGCGCGCCGCCGCCAGCATCAACTGCGGCCAGTCGCGCCGCCCGTCGCTTTCCGTCAGCGCGACGCTGCGCACGATGCCGTCCGGGTCGACCTCGAAATTGATGTGCCCCATGCCGGCCGCGTGTGCCGCGAGCGCCGGCACCGGCAGCGTCAGTTCGCGCGCGCCGGTCTCGCCCTCGGGGCTCAGCAGCACCGGCAGCCAGGTCGGTACGCGCGCGAGCGCGGCGCCCAGTTGCGCGTCGTCGGGCGAGGCTTCGATGAACAGCACGTCATAGACGACGGCGGCCGGCCGCGCATGCGCGAGCCGCCCGAGCAGCTGCGCATGCACGCTGCGCGGCCAGGGCCAGCGGCCGAGCCGTTCGAGGCTGGCGTTGTCGATCTCGACCACCACGATGCCGGGGTCGGGCGCGAGGCGGCGCGCGCCGAGCAGATGGTCGTAGATCAGCCGGTCGATGCTCGCGGTGGCCTGCCACGCCACGCCGGCCAGCACGGCCGCCACGCCGAGCACGCCGATCGCGAGCCATTCGACGAGGAAGCGCCGGCCGGGAGGACGCCGCCGCCGGGAGCCGGGTTCGGGCTTCATCGGCCGGCTCAGCGCGCGAGCGTGAAGCTGTTGACGGCGCCTGCCTTGTCGTAGAAGCGGCCGTCGACGAACTGCTCGGCGATCACGGCCCAGTAGTAGTCGCCGGGCGGCAGATGCGCGACCACGATGCGCGCGTCGGTGAGCCCCGGCTGGTCGATGACCGGATTGGCCAGTTCGCGCGAGGCGGACAGGATGAAGCGGTAGTGCGTGACGGCGGCCGTCGCGCCGGCCGGCTGCCAGCGGAACGCGTAGCCGTCGCCGGCCGGGCCGGCCTCGGTGCTGAGCCCGAAGCGGCGCCGCTCGAAGCCGTACACGCGCCCCTGCCCTTCGAGCCCGTTCGCGTCGAGCGCGGCGATCCGCACGAAGTAGCTGCCGTCGGGCAGATCGGCGAAATGCACGCTCGGCGCATCGGACTGCACCTCGCGCAACAGGTCGAGAAAGCCGGCGTCGCTCGCCAGCTCGACGCGATACGCGCGCGCGCCGTCGAGCGGCACGATCTCGAACGCGACCTGCGCGTCGTCCTGCACGTTGCCCGGCTTCGCGAGCCGCGGCGCGTCGAGCAGCGGCACGGGCGCGCCGACCTGCCCGTCGGCACCCGTCACGCTGCCGAAATTCGCGTGGACCAGCGTGGCGTCGGGCTTCGCGGCGCGCCGCCGGCCCGCGCGCGGCGCGTCGGGCGCGACGCCGACCGTGCCGTCGAGCACCTCGACGCGCGTGAGCGCCTGGCCGTCGGCGTCGTAATCGACGCGGAAGTGCGTGCCGCGCACGCCGGCCACCACCGACGGCGAGCGGATCTGGAAGCGGTCGTCGGGCTTCTTCAGGTGCGTGACCTCGCTGTCCACCGAGCCGCGCCGCAGTTCGAGCTCGCGCTCGAGTACGTCGGTCAGCACGGTGCGGCGCAGCATCGCCACGTCGATCTGGCTGTCGGGCGGCAGGCTCAGGTGGGTGCCGTCGGCCAGCTCCAGCGTGACGAAGCCGTCGCGGCCGGTGCGCAGGCGGTCGCCCTCGCTCAGCGTGGCCTCGGCCCCGAGCGCCGCGAACGCGCCGTCGCGGCCGGCGCGCTCGACCGCGCCGTGCAGCGCGATGACGCGCGCGGTCAGCCGCTCGCGGCGCAGCCGCGCGGCGGGCAGGCGGATCACCACGCCGCGCCGCAGCCGCTTCGGCGCCGGCACGCCGTTCAGGCGCGCCACCAGGCGCCAGTCGTCGGGGCCTTGCAGATAACGCGTCGAGATCTCGTAGAGCGTGTCGCCCTCGTTCGTCACGTAGGGCACCGTCGCGATCGTGCGGGCCGTGCCGCCGGTCGCGCGGCTCATCGGCGGGCCGCCGGCACCCGGCAAGCGCGTGGCGGCGCGAACGGTATGCGTGGCGATGCCGACGGCGGCCAGCGCCAGCCACGCCGCCGCGATCGCGCGGCGGGTCGCGAGCCGGGCCGCGCTCACTCGGCGGCTCCCTGCTGCAGCCGTTCGAGCCGGTAGCCGTAGCCGTAGATCGGCGCGAGGCGATAACCGTTCTCGGGCCGCAGCGCGAGCTTGGTGCGCAGCATCGAGATGTGCGTGTCCATGGTGCGCGACGGCACGTCGGTGGCCTGCTTCCAGACCAGATCGAGGATGTGTGCGCGCGAGAGCGGCTGGTCGACGTGCTGGAACAGCAGCAGCGCGAGGTCGAATTCCTTCTGCGTGAGGTTGACCGGCTGCTCGGCCACGAAGGCCTGCTTCAGGGTGGTGTCGAAGCGGTAGCCGTCGAACTCGCGGATCGCCGCCTCGTTGTGGGCCGGATAGGCGCGGCGCAGCAGCGAGTGGATGCGCGCGCGCAGGATCGGCGCGGACACCGGCTTGACGACGTAGTCGTCGGCGCCGGCCTTGAGGATTTCCGTGATGCCAGCCTCGTCGTCGCGGCTCGTCATGAAGATGATCGGCAGGCGATGTTCGACCTGGTTCTCGCGCACCCACTTCAACAGTTCTTCGCCGGACAGGTCGGGCACGTTCCAGTCGAGCACCAGCAGGTCGAAGGTCTCGCGCTGCAATCGTTTCTTCAGCGCCTTGCCCTCGCTGAACGCATAACAGGTATGGCCGACCGCCGTCAGCGTCTGGCTGACGAAGTCCGTCTGCGACTCGTCGTCGTCCAATACAGCAATTCTCATAACACCCCGCAATGCGGACTCGGCGGGAAACCGTTCCGCGTTCCGCGCCTGATCGCGCGAATCGCCTGCCAGCCGTGGCCTCGAACCGGCAGGACCACCGCAAAGCGGCGTCCGTTCGCTATTGTGTCCGGATCGCCGCTTTTCTCAAAATCTGGTCGTACGTCATCAAGCCGTCTCGCAAGCGCCGCTGCGCCGCGCATCGCGCGGGCGTCACGGCGACTGCCCGGCCCTCGTGAGCCGTCATGGCCCGGCGGTCTCGCCGGTCGCCGGAGTCATCGTCGAAGCCACTCGAAGCCACCATGAAGCCGCCTGTCCGTCGCTGCCCCGCGACGCGAACTCAGCGGCGGCCGATGGCTGGCGCAAGCACCGTGGTGCCGGCATCGATATCGTTCTCGCGCTCGCCGGATCCATCGCCGTCCGGCGCCGGTCGTGGCGAGCCGTGCCCGGGCCACTGCGCGGGCGGGCCGTCGTCGGCCGGCGCGTCGCGCGTCCCGGCCAGCGCGGCCAGCAGCTGACCGCGCACATGCTCCCAGGCACCGCGCGCGTAGTCGGGCTGATCGGCCGCCCATGCCTGCGCGAGATCGAACACGCGCAGCACGGTCGGTGCGCAGCGCGTCAGCGCCGGCGCCGGCGTGCCCAGCACCTCGCGCAGCCATTCGGCAAGCCACGGCATCTCGGCCGCGCAGGCATCGGCATACGCTTCGAGCGCGGCCCGCGCGTGCCGGTCGCGCGCCGGATCGAGCCCGACACGCTGCATCACGCGCAATCGCTCGCGCGCCCTGCCGCGGAACGCGAACGGTATCCGGACCGTGCCGGGCCTGAAAAACATGGTTTCTCCCAGATGCGGCGCCACTGTGCGTGGCGCGTCGCGATATGAAGCTGGCGTCGGCCGAATATGCCTGCCATTGCAACGCAGTATAAACAGTGGCCTATCGAATGTCGTTTAAGAATTGTCAGATCGTTAATAATCGTCGACAAAACCACGACAATTCAATTCAACTCATATCGGATAACACATCGGCGATTTTCCTGCATCGCCTGCCATGCGATTTTCATGTCCGACTTATTTCAAAAAATGACAATTATCGGGGTGCTACCACTCGCGCCGATCCCGCGCCCGGCAACGTCGTCCGCCGCACGGAAACGGCCCGCGAAAATCACGCGTCAATCGATCCAGTCAAACCGGGATCAATTCTGCACTTATTTAAAAACCTCCGCACGCATTGCTGGCGGAATTGTCATTTTGGTGGAATGACGAACGACGACCGACCAGTGGCGGCGAATCGCGTTACGCCGTCGCGCCAATTCCGCGGCGCGCGCAATTGCCCGGCAATTGCCGGAGTTTCGGCGAATCGGAGCGGACCGCGCATGGCGGCATGGCGCACGACGCCTGCTCCACCACGACATGCATGGCGGCGCCGTAAAAGAAAACCGCCGCCGGGGCGCAAGGCCCGGGCGGCGGCATCGCGGCCGGCGGCGGCGTCAGCGGCGGCGCATCAGGAACACGAACGTCTTGTCCTGCGTCGAGGATTCGACGATCTCGTTGCCGGTCTGCTTCGCGAACGCGGCGAAGTCGCGCTGCGAGCCGGGATCGGTGGCGAGCACCTTGAGAATCTGGCCGCTCTCCATGTCGGCGAGCGCCTTCTTCGCGCGCAGGATCGGCAGCGGGCAGTTGAGCCCGCGCGCATCCACTTCCTTGTGAACTTCCATCGGCTATCGACCTTCGTATGACGCGCCCGCGCCCGACGAGGCGCGGAAACAAGCGGCGATTTTACCGCAGCGCGCCGCCGCGTGCCGGCCGCCCGAGGTTTGCGGCGCCACGATGTGACCGCGTCATGAAGGCGAGCACCGCCCTCGCCTTCATGCGCCGCGCGCCTACAGCTCGACCGCGCGCCCGGTGGCCAGTGCCTCGCGCATCGCGTGGCCGATGCGCGTCGCCTCGCGCGCGTCGGCCAGCGTCGCGCCGCCCGAGTCGGTGCCGTCGCGCACGGCCGCCACGAACGCCTGCGCCTCGATCAGGAACGCCTCCTCGAAGCGGTCGAAGAAGGTCGGCGTGCAGGTGTTGCGGATGCCGCTGGCGTCGTGGATCTCGACGCGGTTCGCGCGCGGGTTGCGGCCGATGGTCAGCGCGCCCGCCGTGCCGATCACCTCCGAGTGCGAGTCGTTGCCGTGCGCCATGGTGCGCGAAGCGTAGAACATCGCGAGCGCGCCGCCCTCGAATTCGCAGATCGCCACGCCGTTGTCGACGTCGCCGCAGGCGCGCAGCCCGTCGTGCAGCGCGATGGTGCCGGCCGCGAACACGCGCGTCGCGCGCGGCCGGCCGAGCAGCCAGCGCGCCACGTCGATGTCGTGGACCGAGCAGTCGAGGAAGATCCCGCCCGAACTCGGCGCGAAGCGCACGAAGAAGCCGTCCGGATCGTTCTGGTCGGTGGTCTGCGAGCGCACCAGGAACGGCCGGCCGATGGTGCCGGCGGCCACGCGCCCGAACGCGTCGCGGTAGCTCGGATCGAAGCGCCGCATGAAGCCGATGGTGGCCTGCAGATGCGGGCGCGCCTCGGCCTCGGCGATCACGCGCTCGCACTCGGCCAGGTCGAGCGAGAGCGGCTTCTCGCAGAACACGTGCTTGCCGGCGCGCAGCGCCATGACGATCTGCTCGGCATGCAGCGAGGACGGCGTGACGAGCCAGAGCGCGTCGAGCTCGGGATCGGCCGCGAGCGCGGCGAAATCCGCGTGGATGCGCGGCACCTCCAGCACCTCGCGCGCCCACGCGCATTCCTCGGCCACCGGGCTGCAGGCGGCCGCGAGCACGGCGCCCGGCACGCGCCGCGCGAGGTTCTCGGCATGACGGCGGCCGAGCCGGCCGAGCCCCGCGATGCCGATCCGCACCGGCCCGGCCGGCGAAGGGGAAGCGTTCATCGTGGCCTCCGTCAGGCGGACGCGGCGGCGGCGGTGTCGGCGAGCCGCACGATGCGCTGCTCGCGCCACGATTGCGTGGCCGCCTCGGCCAGCTCCAGCGCCTTGACGCCGTCGGCGATGGTGGTGCGTACCGGCTCGCCGCGCGTGAGCGCCGCGAAGAAATGCGCGATCTCGCGCGCGTAGGCGGCGCGGTAGCGTTCGAGGAAGAACGCCTCGGGCAGGTCGTTCGACACGGCGCGCGCCGTGTAGGCGGTCACCTCGGTGGGCCGCAGGTTGCCGGCCTGCAGCATGCCGCCGCTGCCGAGCAGCTCGAAGCGCTGGTCGTAGCCGTAGGCCGCGCGCCGCGAGGTGTTGATCTGGCAGAGCCGCCCGGCGCGGGTGCGGATCGTCACCGCGGTGGCGTCGATGTCGCCGGCCTCGGCCACCGCGGCATCGGTCAGGCAGCTGCCGGTGGCGTGCAGCGTCTCGGCCTCGTCGTCGAGGATCCAGCGGAAGATGTCGAAGTCGTGGATCAGCATGTCCTTGAAGATCCCGCCCGAGCGCTTGAGGTAAGCCACCGGCGGCGCGCCCGGATCGCGGCTGGTCACCACCAGCATCTCCGGCGCGCCCACCTCGCCCGCGTCGATGCGCGCCTTCACGGCCTCGAAGGTCGGATCGAAGCGGCGCTGGAAGCCGATCATGCAGACCACGCCGGCGCGCGCCACCGCCGCCTCGCAGGCCCGCGCGCGTTCCAGCGCGAGATCGACCGGCTTCTCGCAGAACACGTGCTTGCCGGCCGCGGCCGACCGCTCGATCAGGTCCGCGTGCGTGTCGGTGCTCGAACAGATCACGCTCGCGCCCACCGCGGCGTCGCCGAGCGCGCCGTCGGCGTCGGCCGCCTGCGCGCCGTGCTCGGCCGCGAGCGCGGCGGCCGCGGCCGGGTCCACGTCGATCACGTACTTGAGCCGCACGCCCGGCTGGCGCGCGAGATTCGCCGCATGGATGCGGCCGATGCGCCCGGCGCCGAACACGGCGACGTCGATCGTCGGCACTGCTTCAGTCATCGTATCCTCCAGTGTCCTTCACTTCTTCCACGTTCAGTTCGAGCCGGTACGCGAGCGCGATGAACAGCGCCTGGCACAGGCAGATGGTGCTCGTGAGCGAGCGGAACGCGAACGCGCTGCCCTCCTTCACGAGCAGATGCGCGCTCGCCTCGCGGACCAGCGGCGAGAGCCGGCTGTCCGTGATCACGAGCGTGTTCGCATGGTTGTGGCGCGCGGCGCGCAGGCAGTACTGGGTCTCCTTGCCGTAGGGCGCGAAACTGATCGCGACCACCACGTCGCCGCGCCCGACGCTGCGGATCTGCTCGCGGTACATGCCGCCGAGCCCCGACACCAGGTGCACGCGCCGCGCCGTGTGCTGCAGCGCATAGACGATGTAGCTCGCCACCGGGAACGAGCGGCGCACGCCGATCACGTAGATGTTGTCGGCCTTCTCGAGCATCGACACGGCCGCGTCGAACTGCGCGTCGTCGAGCCCCGCCGCGAGTTCGTCGAGCCCGGCGCGCGAGGCGTCGATGAACTGGTGCGCGACGGCCGGCACCGACAGCGCGCCGCGCCGGTCGTCGATCAGCGAACGGATCCGCTGGCGGTAGCTCTGCCCGGCCGGATTCTGGCCCGTGTAGGCATCGCGAAACACCGCCTGCAGATCGGAAAACCCCGAGAAACCAAAACGCTGCGCGAAGCGCACCACCGCCGACGGATGCACGCCGCAGCGCTCGGCGATGTCGCTGGTGCGATCCATCATCACCTTCGCGCGATGCTCGTCGATGTACGAGGCGATGCGCTTCAGCTGCCGCGGCAGCGTGTCGTAGGCCTCGGTGATGCGCTGCAGCAGCGCGTCGACGGGCGTCTCGGATTGCGGTGTCTCGTCCATGGGGTGCGGCGCCCTGGCCGCGCCGCGCGGGGCTCGCGCGGCACCGGGCCGATGCCGATGTGGTGAGCCGAGTATAGGGAGTTCGCCATCGAAATGGAATAAATTTTCCATTTCTATCTGAAATAAAATTTTCTTTGCAATCACAAACGAGTTGACCTAATCTTGCTCGTGAACGGCAACGTTCGACCCATAACAGAACCGACACAGGTGGAGACATGAGACTTTGCAATGGCAAGGCCGGCTTTCGCGCGAACGGAATCAACGCGGGTCTGAGAACGCTCGTCGCGGCGCTGGCCTTCGCGGCCGGCCTGGCCGCCACGGCGGGCAGCGCGCAGGCCGCCGACGCCCGATTCGTGCTGGTCAGCCACGCGCCCGATTCCGACTCGTGGTGGAACACCATCAAGAACGCGATCAAGCAGGCCGACGAGGATTTCAACGTCACGACCGACTATCGCAACCCGCCCAACGGCGACATCGCCGACATGTCGCGCCTGATCGAGCAGGCCGCCGCGCGCGACTACGACGGCGTGATCACCACCATCGCCGACTTCGACGTGCTGAAGAGTTCGCTCGGCAAGGTCACCGCGAAGAAGATCCCGCTCGTCACGATCAACTCGGGCACCGAGGAACAGAGCGCGCAGCTCGGCGCGATCATGCACGTGGGCCAGCCCGAATACGTGGCGGGCCAGGCGGCCGGCGAGAAGGCCAAGGCCGCGGGCGTGAAGTCGTTCCTCTGCGTCAACCACCTGGCCACCAATCCGGTCTCGTTCGAGCGCTGCCGCGGCTTCGCCGACGCGATCGGCGCCGACATGAAAAGCTCCACGATCGACGCCGGCACCGACCCGACCGAGATCCAGTCGAAGGTCAGCGCCTACCTTCGCAACCATCCGAACACCCAGGCCGTGCTGACGCTCGGCCCGGTGCCGGCCGCCGCCACGCTCAAGGCGCTGCAGCAGATGGGCCTGACCGGCAAGCTCTACTTCGCCACCTTCGACTTCTCCGACGACATCGCCAAGGCGATCCGCAGCGGTGCGATCCGGTTCGCGATCGACCAGCAGCCGTACCTGCAGGGCTACATCCCGGTGGCCGTGCTCGCGATCGTGAAGCAGGACAAGACCACCGACCCGGTGAAGATCCGCCAGATCCTCGAGGCGAATCCGAAGTTCCAGGCACGCCTCGCCACCTACGGGCTGCAGCCGTCCTACGGGCCGAAGAACATCCGCTCGGGCCCGGGCTTCATCACCAGGGACAACCTCGACAAGGTCGTGAAATACGCGGGGCAATACCGCTGACGCGGCGCATGGCGCGGGCGCGGCCGGGCAGCACGCCGGCCGGCCCGCCGCCACGGTCATCGTTCATCGCGCGGCGGCCTCGCCGCGCCTCTGTACCGGCGCCGCGGCGTAGCCCCGCTCCGCGCGCGCCGGGCATCAAGGAGACATCATGGGTGTAGCCGGCAAACCTCTGACAGCGCAGACACCGGACACGCCGCCCGCGGGCGGCCGGACCGACGAACGGCTGCGCGGCGAGGCGTGGTACTCGCGCTTCCTCAACCGCCCCGAATTCGCCGCGATTTCCGGCGCCGTGCTGGTGTTCGCGGTGTTCGCGATCGGCGCGGGCGGCTCTGGCATGTTCAACCTCGACGGCATCATGAACTGGTCGCAGGTGGCCGCCTATCTCGGCATCCTCGCCGTGGGCGCGTGCCTGCTGATGGTGGCGGGCGAGTTCGACCTGTCGATCGGCTCGATGATCGGCTTCTCGGGGATGATGGTGGCGATCCCCACCGCCTATTTCCACTGGCCGATCTGGGCCGCCGTGATCTTCGCGTTCGCCGGCTCGATGGCGCTCGGCGCGCTGAACGGCTACCTCGTGATGCGCACCCGGCTGCCGTCGTTCATCGTCACGCTGGCGTTCCTGTTCATCCTGCGCGGCCTCACGCTCGCGCTGTCGATCATGTTCGCCGACCGCACCATCATCTCGGGGATGGGCGACTACGCGCACGCCGATCCGCTCACGCACCTGCTGTTCCAGGGCGTGGCGTTTCACGGCCTGTTCCGCTGGCTCGCGCAGATCGGCATCGGCGGCGTGCTCGACAACGGCGAGCCGCTCGTGCCGGGCGTGCCGAAGGTGATCCTCTGGTGGTTCGCGGCCACCGCGATCGGCGCGTTCGTGCTGGCCAGGACGCGCTGGGGCAACTGGATCCTCGCCGTGGGCGGCGACGCCAACGCCGCCAAGAACGTCGGCGTGCCGGTGCGCCGCGTGAAGATCCTGCTGTTCGTGCTGACCGCGTTCTGCGCCTGCCTGTTCGCCGTGCTGCAGGTGGCCGACATCGGCTCGGCCGCGGCCGACCGCGGGCTGCAGAAGGAGTTCGAGGCGATCATCGCCGCGGTGATCGGCGGCACGCTGCTCACGGGCGGCTACGGCTCGGTGGTCGGCGCCGCGTTCGGCGCGCTGATCTTCGGCGTGGTGCAGATCGGCATCACCTACACCAACATCAGCTCGGACTGGTTCCGCGTGTTCCTCGGCGTGATGCTGCTGCTCGCCGTGCTGTTCAACCACTATGTGCGCCGCCGCGTCGCGCAATCGTAAGGAACCCGAACCATGCCTACGCCTTCCCATTCCGCTTCCGCCTCTGCTTCCGCCTCTGCTTCCGCTGCTGCGTCCGACGCCGGGTCCGATGCGATCCTCGAGCTCGACGGCGTCAGCAAGTTCTTCGGCAAGGTCATCGCGCTGTCGGGCATCAACCTGCGGCTGCGCCGCGCCGAGGTGCATTGCCTGCTCGGCGACAACGGCGCCGGCAAGTCCACGCTGATCAAGACGCTGGCCGGCGTGCATCAGCCCTCCGAGGGCCGCTACCTGGTGGACGGCCGGCCGGTGGCGTTCGCCTCGCCGAAGGACGCGCTCGACCTCGGCATCGCCACCGTCTACCAGGATCTCGCGCTGGTGCCGCTGCTGTCGGTGGCGCGCAATTTCTTCATGGGCCGCGAGCCGAAGAAGAAGCTGTTCGGCCTGCTCAACGTGATGGACCTCGACACCAGCGCCGAGATCGCGCGCGCCAAGCTCGCCGAGATGGGCATCCACGTGCGCGATCCGCACCAGCCGATCGGCACCATGTCGGGCGGCGAGCGGCAGTGTCTCGCGATCGCGCGCGCGATCCACTTCGGCGCGCGCGTGCTGATCCTCGACGAGCCCACCGCCGCGCTCGGCGTCAAGCAGAGCTTCAACGTGCTGAAGCTGATCCACGCCGCGCGCGCCAAGGGCATCTCGGTGATCTTCATCACCCACAACGTCCACCACGCCTACCCGATCGGCGACTCGTTCACGCTGCTCAATCGCGGCCGCTCGCTCGGCACCTTCACGAAGGACGCGATCTCGAAGGACGAGGTGCTCGACATGATGGCGGGCGGCGCGGAAATGCAGAAGATGGTCGCCGAGCTCGACGGCGCGGTGATCTAACTCCCGACAGGAACCGACATGTCCCACTCCCCCCTCACGTTCGCGCCGGACCGCCCGCTTGACCTGATCTGCATCGGCCGCGTGGCGGTCGACCTGTACGCCGAGCAGATCGGCGCGCGCCTGGAAGACGCGACCCGCTTTGCGAAGTACCTGGGCGGCTCGTCCGGCAACATCGCGTTCGGCGCGGCGCGGCTCGGGCTCAAGTCCGCGATGCTCGCGCGCGTCGGCAACGACCACATGGGCCGCTTCGTGCGCGAGACGCTCGCGCGCGAAGGCTGCGACACGCGCCACCTCGGCACCGACCCCGAACGGCTGACCGCGCTGGTGCTGCTCGGCCTCAAGGACCGCGACACATTTCCGCTGGTGTTCTACCGCGAGAACTGCGCCGACATGGCACTCGACGAGACCGACATCGACGAGGCGTTCGTCGCCTCGGCGAAGGCGCTGCTGATCACCGGCACGCACTTCTCGACCGAACGCGTCAACCGCGCGAGCCGCCGCGCGCTCGATATCGCGCGCCGCCACCAGGTGCGCACCGTGCTCGACATCGATTACCGGCCGGTGCTCTGGGGGCTGACCGGCAAGGCCGACGGCGAGACCCGCTTCATCGCCGACGAAGGCGTGACGGCGCACCTGCAGCGCATCCTGCCGCTGTTCGATCTCGTGATCGGCACCGAGGAGGAATTCCGCATCGCCGGCGGCAAGGACGCGCTGCTCGATGCGCTGGAGATGGTGCGCCGCGTGACGAGCGCGACGCTGGTGGTCAAGCGCGGCCCGCTCGGCTGCTCGATCGTCGAGGGCGCGGTGCCGCAGACGCTCGACGCGCTCGCGCTGGTGGGCGGCGTGGAGGTGGAAGTGCTCAACGTGCTCGGCGCCGGCGACGCGTTCGCCTCGGGCCTGCTCTCGCAGTGGCTGCGCGGCGCCCCGCTGGAGGCCGCCGCGCGCGTGGCGAACGCCTGCGGCGCGCTGGTGGTGTCGCGCCACGGCTGCTCGCCCGCGATGCCGACGCCGGCCGAACTCGAGCACTTCCTGCGCGAGGCCGCGCGCGATCCGGCGCGCATGCGCCGCCCCGACCGCGACGCGACGCTGGCGCGGCTGCACCGCGTGAGCCCGCCGCGGCGCGCGTGGGAGCAGGTGCTCGGCTTCGCGTTCGACCACCGCAACCAGTTCTTCGAACTCGCGCAGCAGACCGGCGCGCCGATCGAGCGGATCGACCGCCTCAAGCGCCTGTTCGTCGAGGCCGTCGCGCAGACCGAGGCGCAACTCGGGCTGCAAGGCCAGATCGGCGTGCTGATCGACGACCGCTACGGCCAGGACGCGCTCAACGACGCGACCGGCCGCGGCTGGTGGCTCGGCCGGCCGGTCGAGCTGCCCGGCTCGCTGCCGCTCGAATTCGACCACGGCCGCTCGCTCGGCACCACGCTCGCGACCTGGCCGGCCGAGCACGTCGCCAAGTGCCTGGTGCGCTACCACCCCGACGAGGCCTTCGAGACGCGGCTCGAACAGGAAACGCAGCTGCGCACGCTCTACGACGCGGTGCAGGCGAGCGGCCACGAGCTGCTGCTCGAAGTGATCCCGCCGCATCGCCCGGACCTGCCGGAAGGCCCCGACATCGTCTATCGCGCGCTCAAGCGGCTCTACAACCTCGGCATCCAGCCGGAATGGTGGAAGCTCGAACCGCTCGACGCGAGCCAGTGGCGCATGGTGGACGAGCTGATCGCCGAGCGCGATCCGTATTGCCGCGGCGTGGTGCTGCTGGGCCTGTCGGCGCCGGCCGAGCAGCTGATCGACGGCTTCAGCGCGGCGGCGGCCTCGCTCAGCTGCCGCGGCTTCACGGTCGGCCGCACCATCTTCCACGAACCGAGCCGTGCCTGGCTGGCCGGCGAGATCGACGACGCCGGCGTGATCGCGCGCGTGCGCGCCACCTTCGAGACGCTGATCGACGCGTGGCGCACGGCGCGCGCCGGCCGCACCGCCGCGCGCCGGGTCGCATGAGGAGCGCCGCGATGAACCATCGACAGATCGATGCCGGCGGCGCGCCGGCCGAAGCCGCCACCGCCGACGCCGCGGTTGCCGCGACCGGCGGCACCGTGCGCCTGACCACCGCGCAGGCGCTGGTCCGCTATCTGGCCGCGCAGCGCGTGGCCGCGGAGAACGGCAGCGGCGGCGCCGACCGAACCGAGCCGCTGTTCGGCGGCGTGTTCGCGATCTTCGGCCACGGCAACGTGGCCGGGCTCGGCGAGGCGCTCTACCACGCGCGCGACGTGCTGCCGACCTACCGCGCCCACAACGAGCAGGCCATGGCGCACAGCGCGATCGCCTACGCGAAGGCGCATTTCCGGCGCCGCATGATGGCCGTGACGACCTCGATCGGCCCCGGCGCGACCAACCTCGTCACGGCTGCCGCGCTCGCTCACGTGAACCGCCTGCCGGTGCTGCTGCTGCCCGGCGACGGGTTCGTCTCGCGCGCGCCCGACCCGGTGCTGCAGCAGCTGGAGGATGCGCACGACGGCGGCGTGTCCGTCAACGACGCGCTGAAGGCCGTGTCGCGCTACTTCGACCGGATCATCCACCCGGCGCAGCTGCTCACCGCGCTGCCGCGCGCGCTGCGCGTGCTGACCGACGCCGCGCAATGCGGGCCGGTCACGCTCGCGCTGCCGCAGGACGTGCAGGCGATGGCGCACGACTATCCGGTCGCGTTCTTCGCGCCGCGCGTGGTCGGCTTCCATGCGCCCGCGCCCGTCGAGGCCGAACTCGCGGCCGCGGCCGACGCGCTGCGCGCCGCGCGCCGGCCGCTGCTGATCGCGGGCGGCGGCGCACTTTACAGCGCGGGCGGCGCGGCGGCGCTGCGCGCGTTCGCCGAGCGCCACGGCATCCCCGTCGGCGAGACCCAGGCCGGCAAGAGCACGCTGGCGTGGGACCATCCGCTCAACGCCGGCGCGCTCGGCGTGACCGGCTCGCCCGCCGCGAACGCGCTGGCCGCCGAGGCCGATTGCGTGATCGCGGTCGGCACGCGGCTGCAGGACTTCACCACCGGCTCGAACACGTTGTTCGCGCAGGCCCGCGTGGTCGGCATCAACGCGAACGCGTTCGACGCGCTCAAGCACCAGGCCACGATCGTCGAGGCCGATGCGCGGCTCGCGCTCGATGCGCTCGGCGCGCGGCTCGACGGCTGGCAGGCCGAGCCGGGCTGGACCGAACGCGCGCAAGCGCTCTCGGCAGGCTGGCGCGACACCGTGCAGACGCTCACGAACACGCCGCCGCAAGCGGGCGCGCTGCCCTACGACGCCGACGTGATCGGCGCCGTGCAGCGCACCGTGACCGCGTCGGCGGCCGGCGACATCGCCGTGTGCGCGGCCGGCACGCTGCCCGCCGAGCTGCACAAGCTGTGGCGCGCGGCGGTGCCGGGCGGCTATCACGTCGAATACGGCTACTCGTGCATGGGCTACGAGATCGCGGGCGGCCTCGGCGTGAAGCTCGCGCGGCCCGGACGCGAGGTGATCGTGTTCGTCGGCGACGGCAGCTACCTGATGATGAACAGCGAGATCGCCACCTCGGTGATGCTCGGCGCGAAGCTGATCGTGGTGGTGCTCGACAATCGCGGCTACGGCTGCATCAATCGGCTCCAGCAGGCCTGCGGCGGCGCGCCGTTCAACAACCTGCTCGACGACTGCCTGCAAGGCCCGGCGGGCGCGCCCGCGATCGACTTCGCCGCGCATGCGCGCGCGCTCGGCGCGCACGGCGAGCACGTGGCCGACCTGGCCGCGCTCGACGCCGCGCTGGCCCGCGCGCGCGCGGCCGACCGCACCAGCGTGATCTGCATCGACACCGATCCCGCGCGCACCACCGACGACGGCGGCTGGTGGTGGGAGGTGGCCGTGCCCGAGGTCTCGCCGCGCGCCGCCGTGCGCGACGCACGCGCGAACTACGAGGCACGGCTGGCCGCCCGCGCCGGTACCCCCGCAGAACCCCACTCTCCGGAATCATCGACATGAGTTACGACATCCGAATCGGCATCAACCCGCTGTCGTGGATGAACGACGACCTGCCGTCGCTGGGCGGCGAAACCCCGCTCGCGGTGGCGCTGACCGAAGGCCGGCAGATCGGCTACGCGGGCTTCGAACTCGGCAACAAGTTCCCGCGCGAGCCGCAGGCGCTGAAGGCACTGCTGGCCGAATACGATCTCGCGCTCGTCTCGGGCTGGTATTCGGGGCGGCTCGCCGAGCGCAGCGCGCAGGAAGAGATCGACGCGGTCGGCCCGCACCTCGAACTGCTCGCGAAGAACGGCGCGACGGTGATGGTGTACGGCGAGGTGGCCGCCTCGATCCAGGGCGCGGCCGAGGTGCCGCTCTACCAGCGTCCGCGCTTCGTCGGCGAGGCGCAGTGGGAACAGTACGCGCGCCGGCTCGACGCGTTCGCGCGCTTCACGCTGAGCCAGGGCGTGCGCACCGCCTATCACCATCACATGGGCGCCTACGTCGAATCGCCGGCCGACATCGACCGCCTGATGGCGCTGACCGACGACGCGCTCGGGCTGCTGTTCGACACCGGCCACGTCACGTTCGGCGGCGGCGATCCGCTGGCCGTGCTGGAGCGGCACATCGGCCGCGTCTGCCACGTCCACTGCAAGGACGTGCGCACCGCAGTGATCCGGCTCGCGCGCAACCGCAACTGGAGCTTCCTGCAATCGGTGATCAACGGCGCGTTCACGGTGCCCGGCGACGGCGACGTCGATTTCCCGGCCATCGTCGAGCGCCTGAAACGCCACGGCTACCGCGGCTGGTTCGTGGTCGAGGCCGAACAGGATCCCGTGATCGCGCCGAGCTACGCGTTCGCCGACCAGGGCTACCGCACGCTGCGCGCGCTCGTCGACGCGCCGCTCGCATCCGCCGGCAAGGAGGCCGCGTAATGAGTCCCCATCCGAATCCGAACCCGAATCCGAATCCGAGCCCGGCCGCGAGCCTGCTCGTCAAGGCCGCCGCCAGCGGCCAGTCGATCGCCCGCGTCACGCCCGAATCGGCGCACTGGAACCATGTGGGCTTCGCCGCGTACCGTCTCGCGGCCGGCGAAAGCGTGACGGTTCACGAGCCCGCGCGCGAGACCTGCCTCGTGGTGATGGCCGGCCAGGTGGACGTGGTGGACGACGACGGCACACACTGGGAGGCGCTCGGCTCGCGCGCGAGCGTGTTCGACGACGCGCCGCCGGCCGCGCTCTACCTGCCGCCCGGCCGGCGCGTGACCGTCACGGCGCGGCGCGCCACCGAACTCGGCGTGGCCAGCGCGCCCGGCACCGGCCGCTATCCGCCGCGGCGCATCGAGCCCGGCGAGATGAAGCGCTCGGTGCGCGGCACCGGCGCGAACACGCGCTACGTCTGCGACATCCTCCCGCAAACCGAGCCGGCCGAGGCGCTGCTGGTGGTGGAAGTGCGCACGCCGTCGGGGCATTCGTCGAGCTACCCGCCGCACAAGCACGACACCGACAACGTGCCGGCCGAGAGCTTCCTCGAGGAGACCTACTACCACCGCGTGAACCCGCCGCAAGGCTTCGTGTTCCAGCGCGTCTACACCGACGAGCGCGACCTCGACGAATCGATGGCCGTGTCCGATCACGACGTGGTGATGGTGCCGCGCGGCTATCACCCGGTGGTGGTGCCGTATGGCTATGACTCGTACTACCTGAACGTGATGGCCGGGCCGACGCGCGTCTGGCACTTCAGGAACGATCCGGAGCACGACTGGATCGCGAAGCGCGACGCGGCGCAGGCGCAGGCTGCTCAGGCCGAAAAGGCGGGACGGGAATCGGGAAGCTGAGGGTTCGTCATCGGCGGGCCGGCACGCCGCGATTTCGACGCGATGCCGGCCGGTAATCGCTTTGCCGCCAATCGTCTACGCGCCGTTCACCGGCGGCGCCAGCGGCGCGAGCGCGGCGCGCAGCGCCGCCGGCAGCGGCACCGGGCGGCGGCTCGCGCGCCCCACGTAGACGTGAACGAAATGGCCCTGCGCGGCCGGCGCCGCCTCGCCCTCGGCGAACAGGCCGATCTCGTAGCGCACGCTCGACGCGCCGAGCTTCGCCACGCGCAGCCCCGCCTCCACCTTCTGCGGAAATGCCAGCGGCGCGAAGTAGTTGCACTGCGTCTCGACCACCAGGCCGATGGTCTCGCCATGCTCGACGTCGAGCACGCCCGCGCGGATCAGGTACTCGTTGACGACGGTGTCGAAGTAGCTGTAGTAGACGACGTTGTTGACGTGGCCGTAGACGTCGTTGTCCATCCAGCGTGTCGGGATCGACAGGAAGTGGCGGTAGGCGCTGCGCGGCGAGGGTTCGGGTCGGGTCGACATGGGCGGCGGCGGGATCGGGAACGTCGGAGCGTAAAAGCGTCGAAAACGGTGGCTAGCCGCGCGGGCAGCACGCGGCACGGATTCGCTTGGCATCGCGAGGCGTTTCGCGCGACCATGCGGTTCGAGGCCTGCGACACGCATCGCGCACGCCGCCTAGCAGACCACAGCACGCGGGAAATGCCAAGAGGCGCCGGCCCCGGCCCCGTGCCGCCGCGCCTCCCGTCCCGCGCCGTTCCGCGTTCGCCCAGAGGATCGCCATGCCCGCCCATCACCTGATCACCACCGCCTTCGAGCTGCCCGGCCACCGCATCGAGCAGTCGCTCGGCATCGCGCGCGGCATCGTGGTGCGCTCGCGCTCGATCGTCGGCGCGTTCGGCGCCGCGCTGCAGACCCTGTTCGGCGGCAACATCTCGCTTTACACGTCGCTCTGCGAGCGCGCGCGGCAGGACGCCTACGACAGGATGCTCGCGCAGGCGGCGGGGCTCGGCGCCAACGCGATCATCGGCATGCGCTACGACGCCACCGAAGTCGGCGCGGGCATCACCGAGGTGCTCTGCTACGGCACGGCGGTGCGCGTCGTGCCGGCGGCGGCCGGCTGATCCGGCGCGCCAGCCGCTGCCTACTGTCCCGGGCGGTCGACGTACTCGAATTCGAGGCCGCGCGCGCGCATCCAGTCGGCCACCGCGTGGCCGGTGCCGGCGCGCCACGGCCGCAGCTTCGGCGGATCGACGAGCCGGTATTCGAGCAGTTCCGGCGACAGCGCGATCTCGCCATAGGCCCGCACGTGATAGGCGATGATCAGCTCGTTCTTGCGGATGAATTCGTAGACGCCGACCAGTTCGACCGTCTCGGCCTGCAGCGAGGTTTCCTCGCGCACCTCGCGCGCGATGCCTTCCTCGGGCGTCTCGCCGTTCTCGAGGAAGCCCGTGATCAGCGCGAACATGCCCTCGGGCCAGGCCGCGTTGCGCGCGAGCAGGATCTTGCCGTCGTATTCGACGATCGCGGCCACCACCGGCAGCGGATTGTTCCAGTGGACGTAGCCGCAGGCCTCGTCGGGGCACACCTGGCGCACGCGCCCGCCCTCGTGCAGCGCATCGGCGCGCGTGGTGAGCGGGGTCGCGCAGCGCGGACAGAAACGGTACTCGGCAGTCGTCATGGGGGATGAGCGCGCGGCGCTGAGGGCGCCGTCGTTTCGCGGGAATCGGCGGAGCGCTCATTCTAGCGAGTTTGGGGGCGAGGCATCGGGCGGGGCGATGCTGCCGTGCAGCGCGCGCCGCGTCCGGCCCTGCCTCGTGCCCCTCCCGTTGGCGGCGGCCACGCACGTCACGCCGCGCGCCGCCCCCGCATCCGGTTCACCGCCTCTCGCGCCAGGCCAGCCCGCACGCCAGGAACCCCACCGCCCCCGCCAGCAGCGCGCCGATCGCGACCCACAGCGCCGGCGTGAACGAGCCCGCGTGCGCGGCCACCGGCGCGGCCACGAGCGGCCCGGCGATCTGCCCGAGCCCGTAGGACGCGGTGGCGTAACCCATCAGCCCGGCCGCCTGCTCGCCGCGCAGCCGGCGTGCCTCGCGCATCGCGAACAGCGTGATGGCCGTGAACGGCAGGCCGAGCAGCAGGCTGCCGAGCGCGAAGCCGGCCGCGCTCGGCCAGACGATGCCGATCGCGATCGCCGCGGCCTGCACGGCGCATGCGAGGCCGAGCAGCAACCGGTTGTCCCAGTGCGCCGGCAGCCGCGAACCCAGCAGCGCGCCGACGATCAGCGCCGCGCCGAACATCGGCCAGAACAGGTCGGGCCACGGCGAGCCCGGCGGTAGCGCGGCGCGCGCGATCACGGGCAGGAACGTGGCCGTGATGATGTAGCCGAAGCCCGGCGCGCCGTACAGCACGACGAGCCAGCGCGCGTCGCGGCGCCCGGCCGCCGGCTCTGCGCGCGTGGCCGGCAGCTGCGTCGGTGCCCCTGCCGACACTGGCCGCGCGGCCGGCGCATCCTCCACCGGCCCCCCCGCGGCCGGCGCGATCACGCGCCAGACCAGCGCCGCGAGCAGCACCGACAGCAGCGCGAAGCCGAGCCAGCCCACCTCGGCCCGATGCCCCGCCAGCGCGCCGCCGATCAGCCCCGTCACCACGATGCCCCAGCCCGGCCCGGTGAAGATCGCCCCGCTCCATCGCGACGCGCCGAGTTCGGCCAGCCGCCGCATGCCCCACTGCGACGCGAACACGAAGGTCCACGCGCTGACCGCACCGGCCACGAAGCGCACCGCGAGCCAGAACGCGAAGCCGTGCATCGCGCCCATCGCGGCCGTCAGCACGACCGTCGCGACGAGGCCGCCGCGCACCATGCGGGCCGGGTCGAGGCGGATCGCGGCGCAACTGACGGCACCGACGAAATAGCCGGCGTAGTTGGCCGAGGCGAGCCAGCCGCCATGGCCGATGTCAAGCGCGCCGCCGGCCAGCATCAGCGGCAGCAGCGGCGTGAACGCGAAGCGGCCGACGCCGAGCGCGACGGCCAGCGCCGCCGCGCAGGCGAACGCGACGAGGCGCGGATCGGCATGGCGGCCGGTTCCGGTCGATGCGCTCGCGGCGGCGGCCGGGCGCGGCGCCGACGATGCCGACGATGCGGCAGATGCGGGCGAAGAAGTCGAAGACGACGAACAGGCAGCGGAGCGATTCATTCGGGTCGGAAGCGATGAGACGGCCACGCGGACGGCGCGACACGGACCCACCCATCCTAGCTTGACCATTCGATCTCGAAAAATGAATAATCGAGAACCTTTCGTTCTCGTGGAGAGAATCATGGATCTGGCGGCGCTGGCGATCTTCCGCGCGGTGGTGCGCGAAAACGGCGTTACGCGCGCGGCGGCGAAGCTGAACCGCGTGCAGTCGAACGTGACCACGCGGATCCGGCAGCTGGAGGAACAGCTCGGCGCGGCGCTGTTCGTGCGCGACGGCCGGCGGCTGGTGCTGACGCCGGCAGGCCAGACACTGCTGCCCTACGCCGAGCGCCTGCTTGCGCTGGCCGACGAGGCGCGCCACGCGGTGCGCGAGGATCGCCCGCACGGGCGGCTGCGGCTCGGCACGATGGAGAGCACGGCTGCAAGCCGGCTGCCCGACGTGCTCGCGCGCTATCACCAGCGCTGGCCCGAGGTCGGGCTCGAACTCGTGACGGGCGTCACGAACTGGCTGATCGAGCGGGTCCGCGATTTCGAACTCGACGCGGTGCTGGTCGCCACGCCGCCGCAGCCGGACCTGCTCGACGCCGCGCTGTTCGAAGCGGTGCCGGTCTATCGCGAGTCGCTGGTGCTGATCGCGCCGCGCCACCATCCGCCCGTGACGACGGCTCAGGACCTGCGCGTGCTGACGCTGGTCTCGTTCGAGCGCGGCTGCGCCTATCGCGGCTATATCGAGCGCTGGTACGCCGCGCATGCGCGCCGGCCCGCGCGCGTGCTCGAACTGGGCTCGTACCACGCGATCCTCGCCTGCGTCGCGGCCGGCGCCGGCGTCGCGCTGGCACCGCGCAACGTGCTGGACATGTCGCCCGTCACCGGTACGCTGTCGGTGCATCCGGTGCCCGATCTGCAACCGGTCGATACGCTGCTGGTCTGGCGGCGCGGACACGCCTCGGCGGCGCTGGCCGCGCTGCGCGAGGCGCTCGTCGCGCATGGCGCGGAAGTCGCGCCGACGCGGGCCGTCGATCCGGAATCCATGGTGGCGCGCAGCGAGGCCCCCGCTACACGCGCACCGGACACGGCGGGCACCGTCGCGCCGCGTCGGGCGAAAGTCAAAGCCCGGGCCGCCTGAACGGCGCTTGCAAGGCCGCCTCGATCGATGGACTCAAGCGGTGACGCGGACAGGCTTCAGCCGGCCCGGCAAGCCACGAGCGCATTCCACGGCGCGGCGGCACACGCGCCGAGCGCGCGGCGCGTTCGTTTCATTGATGCCGCTCCCGAAACACGCCGCGTTCCAGCCTCGCCTCTCACGCGTCCCCAAAACGCACCGTGCATACCGCCGGCGCCAGCCCCGCCACCGGCGAACGAAACGTGAACAACCCACCGGCCAGCGGCTGCGCCTGCCGCTGGGCCTCGCTCAGGCCCTTGCTTGCCGTGGTCGCATAAACGGTACGCAAATCATCGCCACCGAACGCGAGCTTGGTGACGTTCGCGCACGGAAACGCGACCTGCCCGAGCAGCCGGCCGTCGGGCGCATAACGCTCGATCCGCGCGCCGCCGAACAGCGCGATCCACACGGCGCCCTCGGCATCGACGGCCATCCCGTCCGGATACCCTCGCTCACGAATCGCAACGAACACACGACGCTGCCGCGGCACCCCATCGTCGCCGAGATCGAACGCATACACCACGCGCCGCAGCGTGTCGGTGTGATAGAGCGTGCGCCCGTCCGGGCTCGCCGCGGGGCCGTTGGTGATCACGTAGCCGGCATCATGCGCGGCCACGCGGCCGTCCTGCCCGACGCGATAGAGCTGCCCGGTCGGCGCGGCCTCGGCGTTGTCCATCGAGCCGAACCAGAGCTGGCCGCCCGCATCGACAAAACCGTCGTTGAGCCGGTTGCCGGGCAGGTCCGTCTCCAGCGGCAGCACGCACGTGAACCGCCCGCCGCCCGGCTCGAAACGAAACAGTCCGCCCTGCACGCCGCAGATCAGCGTGCCGTCCGCGCACGGCAGCGCGAAGCCGATCTGCCCCGGCGCCTCCCAGCTCTCGCGCCCGCCGCTCGACGGATCGTAGCGATAGAGCCGCCGCCCCTTGATGTCGACGAACAGCACGCGGCGCGCAGCGGCGTCCCAGCAGGCCCCCTCGCCGAGCGTGGCCGCCACCGGCCACACGCAGTCGGGCACGATGGCCGGCGTCATCCGCCGAACCAGCCGGCATCGACGAAGTACTCGCGCGCGGTGCAGCGTGCGGCGTCGTCGGAGGCGAGGAACAACGCCATGCGCGCGACGTGCTCGGGCTCGACACGCTCGTGCAGGCACTGCGCGGCCACCAGCTTCGCCTCGCTCTCGGGCGACTGCCACAGCTTCATCTGGCGCGGCGTGCGCACGGCGCCCGGCACGATGCAGTTCACGCGGATGCCGAACTCGCCGAGATCGCGCGCGAGCCCGCGCGTCAGCCCCTCGATGCCGGCCTTCGCGGTCATGTAGATGCTCAGCCCGGTCTCGGCGATGTGCCACGAGATCGAGCCGAGGTTCAGGATCACGCCGCGCCCGAGCGAGCGCATGCCGGGCAGCACCGCCTGCGCGCAGAAGAACTGGTGGCGCAGGTTCACCTCGATGCGGCTGTCCCAGTAGGCCGCGCTCAGCTCGCCGGGCTGATGGCGGTCGTCGTTGGCCGCGTTGTTGACGAGCACCTCCACCGGCCCCGCCTCGGCCGTGATCGCGGCGAACGTCGCGTTCAGCGCGTCGATGTCGCGCAGATCGCAGTAGTGGAACGCCGGCGGCACGGGGACATCGCCGAGCGAGGCGGCCAGCGCCGCCGATTCGTCGCGCGCGATGTCGATGAAGCTCACGCGCGCGCCCTGCGCGGCAAACGCCGCGACGATCGCCGCGCCGATCCCGGTGCCGCCGCCCGTTACCACGACGTGACGGCCGGCCAGGCTCGGATAGATGGCATAAGTCATGAAAGATCCCGAAAAACCGGTCAGCAGACCATTGAAGAAAGCATCCTCGTCCGGCCGCGCGGCGCGGCGGCCGGCACTGCCCGCGGCGGCGCCTAGCGGCGCCCGGCGCGCGACATCACGTCGATCCAGACGGCCAGCACCAGGATCCCGCCCTTGACGATCATCTGCCAGTAGGCGTCCACGTCGAGCATCGACATGCCGTTGTCGAGGCTGGCCATCACCAGCGCACCGATCAGCGCGCCGTGGACGGTGCCCGCGCCGCCGCGCATCGAGGTGCCGCCGATGAAGCAGGCCGCGATCGCGTCGAGCTCGCCCATGTTGCCCGCCGACGGCGAGCCGGCCGCGAGCCGCGCGGTGTTGACGATGCCGCCGAACGCGCACATCAGCCCCATCAGCCCGAAGATCGCGAGCTTCACGCGGTCGGTGTTGATGCCCGACAGGCGCGTGGCCTCCAGGTTCGAGCCGACCGAATAGATGCGCCGGCCGAACACGGTCTGGGTGGCCACCCACGAGAAGATCCCGAGCAGCGCCAGCACCAGCAGCACCGGCACCGGAATCCCGCCGTAGCTGTCGAGCGTGGCCACGAACGCGGCCACGATCAGCCCGGCCGCGACCAGCTTGGCGACGTCCTGCCAGAGCGGCGCGACCTCGAGTTCGTAGCGGCGCCGCGCGCGCCGCTGGCGCACCGTCACCACCACCAGCAGCACCATGATCAGCAGCGCGATGGCGTCGCCGATGCGCGGCGGCACGTAGCCCTGGCCGATCAGCACGAAGCCGTCCGAGACCGGCGCGATGGTCGCGCCGTGCGTGATGCCGAGCAGGATGCCGCGATAGGCGAGCATGCCGCCCAGGCCGACGATGAACGACGGCACGCCGCGATAGGTGGACCACCAGCCGTTGAACAGGCCCACCGCCACGCCGAGCACCATCACCACCGGCACGGTGGCCACGATCGGCCAGCCGAGCACCTGGTCGAGAATCGCCGCCACGCCGCCGAGCAGCCCGAGCAGCGAGCCCACCGACAGGTCGATCTCGCCGGCGATGATCACGAACACCATCCCGCAGGCCAGCATGCCGGTGATCGACATCTGCCGCAGAAGGTTGGACAGGTTGCGCGGCGTGATGAACGCGCCGTCGGTCAGCACCGAGAACAGCAGCCAGATCGCGGCCACCGCGATCAGCAGCGCGAGGATCTTGTAGCGCGCGAACAGCCGGCGCAGCTGCTGCGCGGTGCCGGTGGCGCCCGCCGGGCGGGCCGCGCGGTCGGCGGCCTGGGTGGTCGTCTCGGGTGTCATGCGATGCCTGCCTCGGTTTGAGTCGTGTCGCGCCGCGCGGGGCGGATCGCCGCGCTCAGCACCTGTTCCTGGGTGAGTCCGTCGTTGGGGAAATCGCCGCGCAGCTCGCCGTCGCCGATCACGATCACGCGATCGGCGATGCCGAGCACCTCGGGCAACTCCGAGGACACCATGATGATCGCCATCCCGCGCTTCGCGAGATCGCCGATCAGCTTGTAGATTTCATACTTCGCGCCCACGTCCACGCCGCGCGTGGGCTCGTCGAGGATCAGCACGCGCGGCTCGGTCAGCAGCATGCGCGTGAGTACCGCCTTCTGCTGGTTGCCGCCCGACAGACTCGCGATCGACAGCATCGGGTGCGCGGCGCGCACCGACAGCCGGCGCATCTCGACGCGGATCGTGTCGTGCTCGGCGGCCGCGTCGATCCGGCCGAAGCGCGCGAAGCGCTGCAGCACGGCGAGCGTGATGTTGTGGCCGACGCTGAGCTGCGGGACGATGCCGTGGCGCTTGCGGTCCTCCGGCACCATCGCGATGCCGGCGCGGATCGCGTCGAGCGGCGCGCGGATCCTGAGCGGCGTGCCGTCGAGCAGCACCTGCGCCTCGCTCGCGCCCGGGTAGGAGCCGAAGATCGCCTGCATCAGCTCGGTGCGCCCCGCCCCCACCAGCCCCGCCACGCCGAGGATCTCGCCGCGCCGTACCGCGAACGAGACGTCGTCCACGCGCTTGCGGCGCGGGTTGTTGACGTCGAGGCAGGTCACGTTGCGCGCCTCGAGCACGATCTCGCCGACCGCATGCGGCTCGCGCGGAAACAGGTTGGTGATCTCGCGTCCCACCATCTGCGCGATGATGCGCTCGGTCGACATGCCCTGCATCGGCTGCGTCGAGACGTGCTTGCCGTCGCGGATCACGGTGACCGTGTCGCAGACGGCCGCGACCTCGTCGAGCTTGTGCGAGATGTAGACGCAGGCGATGCCGCGCGCCTTCAGGTCGCGAATGATGTCGAGCAGGATGCGCGTCTCGGCGGCCGTCAGCGACGACGACGGCTCGTCGAGGATCAACAGCTTCGCCTGCTTGTTGAGCGCCTTGGCGATCTCGATCAGCTGCTGGTGGCCGCCGCCGTAATGCATCACCGGCAGCGCCACGTTGATGCCGGTGATGCCGAGCCCGGTCAGCAGCTCGTCGGCGCGGCGCACCATCGCCGCGTAATGCATGCGCCCGCCCGGCAGCGTCAGTTCGTTGCCGAGGAACAGGTTCTCGGCCACCGACAGCTCCGGCACCAGCATCAGTTCCTGGTGGATGATGACGATGCCGGCGCGTTCGCTGTCGCGAATCCCGGCGGCCTGCAGCGGGCGGCCTTCCCAGCGGATCTCGCCGTCCCAGGTGCCGCTCGGGTAGACGCCCGAGAGCACCTTCATCAGCGTGGACTTGCCGGCGCCGTTCTCGCCGCACAGGCCCACGCACTCGCCGGGACGCACCACGAGATCGATGCCGTCGAGCGCCTTCACACCGCCGAAGGTCTTCACGATGCCGCGCATCTCCAGCAGGGGTTCCGACATGCGGGTGTCCGACATGCGCCGTCCTTGTTCGTATCCGGGGGTTCGGGTGGCCCGGCCTCACGCTGCCGGCCGGGCCGTTGCCTCAATGCGCGCCGATCTGCGCCTGCGTGTAGAAGCCGTCCTTCACCACCAGGTCGACGTTGTCCCTGGTCAGCAGCGTCGGTTGCAGCAGTTGCGTGTCGACCTTCTTCTTGCCGTTGTCGTACTGCGCGTTGTAGGCCGGCTTGCCGCCCTTGGCGAGCGTCACGGCGAGCTTGGCCGCCTCGCCGGCGATCAGCTTGAGCGGCTTGTAGACGGTCATCGTCTGGGTGCCGGCCACCAGCCGCTTGACGGCGGCGAGATCGGCGTCCTGCCCCGACACCGGCACCTTGCCGGCCAGATGCTGCGCGGCGAGCGCCTGGATCGCGCCGCCCGCGGTGCCGTCGTTCGAGGCCACCACGGCGTCGATCTGGTTGCCGTTCGCGGTCAGCGCGTTCTCCATGATGCCGAGCGCGGTGGACGCGCTCCATTCCGGCACCCACTGCGAGCCGACCACCTTGATGTCGCCGCGGTCGATGGCGGGCTGCAACACCTTCATCTGGCCTTCGCGCAGGATCTTCGCGTTGTTGTCGGTGGGCGCGCCGCCGAGCAGGAAGTAGCGGCCCTTCGGACGCGCGTTGAGCACGCCCTGCGCCTGCAGCTCGCCGACCTTCTCGTTGTCGAACGAGATGTAGGCGTCGACGTCGGCGTCGAGGATCAGCCGGTCATACGAGACCACCTTGATGCCGGCCTTCTTGGCCTCGGCCACCACGTTGGTGAGCGCCTTCGAATTGAACGGCACGATCACGATCACGTCCACGCCGCGCGAGATCAGGTTCTCGATCTGCGAGATCTGGCGCTCCTCGCTGGCGTCGGCCGACTGCACCGACACCTTCGCGCCGAGCTTCTCGGCGGCGGCCACGAAATAGTCGCGATCGCGCGACCAGCGCTCGACGCGCAGGTCGTCGATGCAGAAGCCGATCTCGGGGCGATCCTTGCTGGCATGGGCGAGCGGTGCCGCGAGCGACAGGCCCGCGAGCGCCGCGGTGACGACGAACGATTTCAGGACGGAACGACGGCGATTCGATGGCATGTCTCTGTCTCCATTTCGTACTGGTTCTTGTGTGTGGGTCGCCGGTGTCCGGTGCCCGGCGCGCCGGCCGGCGGCACGCGATCCGGGCGGCGGCCGGGTGCGGCCGGCCCGACGACAAGCGGCATGGTGCATGCGCCGGCCGCCGGGCGGCAATTACGAAATTGCCCAACCGCCTTAACATTTCTTGCCGACCCGATGTGATCGCAGCACCGGCGCGGCCGTCAGCTACTAGAATGGTCGGACCGCGACACCCGGGCCGCCCTGGCGCCCGTGATTTCGATATGCGAGCCGCCGCCGTTGCCTCGCGAGGAGACCGATCCATGCAACGTCCGTCCGCCGATCCGCCGCCGCCCGCGCGCGCGCACCGGATCGCGCTGCTGTTCAATGCGAACAAGGTGTACGACCGCGAGGTGATCGTCGGCATCGGCGACTACATGCGCTCGACGCGCGTGACCTGGGACCTGTTCCTCGAGGATGACTTCCGCTGCCGGCTGGCCGGCATCGAGCGCTTCGACGGCGACGGCATCATCGCCGACTTCGACGATCCGGCCGTGGACACGGCGCTGCGCGGCTGCCCGCTGCCGGTGGTGGCGGTCGGCTCGTCCTACGAGGACGCGGCGCACTACCCGGCCGGCCTGCCCTACGTGGCGACCGACAACGGCAAGCTGATCACGCTCGCCTACACGCACCTGATCGAGGCCGGGCTCGAACACTTCGCGTTCTACAGCCTGCCGCCCGCCGACGAGAACCGTTGGGCACAGCAGCGCGAGCTCGTCTACACGCGCCTGCGCCGCCACGATGCGCCGGCGCTGCCGATCGAGCAGGAGATCTACCGCGGCCTGTCCACCAGCGCGCCCACCTGGCATCAGTCCACGGAGCAGCTGATCGACTGGCTGCGCGCGCTGCCCAAGCCGGTCGGCGTGATCGCCGTGACCGACGCGCGCGCGCGGCACCTGCTGCAGGCCTGCGTGTCGGCCGGGCTCGCGGTGCCCGAGGAGATCGCCATCATCGGCATCGACAACGATCCGCTCACGCGCACGCTCTCGCGCATCCCGCTCTCGTCGGTGATCCAGGGCACCGAGGAAATGGGCCGCACCGCCGCCCACCTGCTGCACCAGATGCTCGGCGGCGCGCGCTTCGCGGGGCGCCAGATCCTGGTGCCGCCAGTGGGCATCAACGTGCTGGCCTCCACGCGCCACCAGCCGCTCGCGAGCCCCTACGTGATGCGCGCGCGGCACTTCATCCGCCAGTACGCGTGCCAGGGCATCCGCACCGAGCAGGTGGCCGACTACGTGGGCGTGTCGCGCTCGTCGCTCGAGGAACATTTCCGCCGCGAGCTGCGCTGCACCGTGCACCAGGAAATCCTGCGCCACAAGCTCGACGCGGCCAAGCAGCTGCTCACGCGGCGCGAGCTGGCCACCGCCGAGGTGGCGGTGCGCTGCGGCTTCACCTCGACCCAATACATGTACGCGGTGTTCCGGCGCGAGCTCGACTGCACGCCGCGCGAATACCAGGAACGCACGCTGTCCGGAGACCCCGCTTGAGCGCAATCCAATCGACGCCGGCCTTCGGGCCGGCCGGCCACAGCGTCTCGTCGCGGCCGTGGGGCCGCCTGCCCGGCGGCGACCTGGTGCGCCTCTTCACGCTGCGCAACGCGCACGGCATGCGCGTGGCGATCAGCGACCTCGGCGCGACGCTGGTGTCATGGCAGACGCCCGATCGCGGCGGCCGGCTCGGCGAGATCCTGCTCGGCTTCGACGCGCCGGCCGCCTACCTCGATTCGCAGGCCTATCTGGGTGCGCTGGTCGGGCGCTGCTCGAACCGCATCGCCGGCGCGCGCTTCACGCTCGACGGCATCGACTACCCGCTCGATCGCAACGACGGCGAGCAGTGCCTGCACGGCGGCCTGAGCGGCTTTCACCGCGCGCTGTGGGACACCGACATGCTCGACGACGCGCTGGTGATGCGGCTCGTCTCGCCCGAGGGCGACGGCGGCTTCCCCGGCAACGTCGAAGTGCAGGTGCGCTACGCGCTCGACGACGACGGCACGCTGTCGATCGGCTACGAGGCGCGCGCCGACGCGCCCACGCCGCTGCAGCTGACGAGCCATCCGTATTTCAACCTGAGCGGGCGCCCGCGCGCCGACATCGACGGCCACATCCTGACGATCGACGCGGACCGCTATCTGGAAGTGGACGCGCGGATGATCCCGACGCGGCTCGCGAGCGTGGCCGGCACCGCGTTCGATTTCCGCCAGAGCGCGCCGCTCGGCGCGCGGCTCGGCTGGCCGCATGCGCAGCTCGCGCTGGCGGGCGGCTTCGATCACTGTTACGTGCTGCGCGAGGACGAAGGCGACGGCGGCGTGCGCGCCGTGGCGCGCGTCTACGATCCGGGCAGCGGCCGCGAGCTGACGGTGCTGACCGACCAGGCCGGGTTACAGCTGTACACCGGCAACGCGCTGGCGGGCGTGCATGCGCCGCGCAGCGCGCTGTGTCTGGAAGCGGGCGCGTTTCCGGACCAGATCAATTCGGAGCGGGCCGAGGCGGTGGTGCTGCGTCCGGGCCAGGTGTATCGGCAGGACACGCGGTATCGGGTGGCGGTGGCGGATTGACGGACGGCGGCGGCCAGCCGCCGCGCGGGAAAACGGCGCGTGGCGTGCCGGGACGGCTCGCGGCGGGACGACGAACGGCCGAGCCGCCTCGTTCCGCGCTGCCTCGCAGGGCGGCCGGCGCTGCGCGGATCGTTCATCGCGGCGCGGGCGCGATCACGAGCTCGTGAGCTCGCGCAGCGCTCGTTCAGCCGGTATCGCCGATGGTGCTACAGCGCAAGGGCGGCGACGGCATCCGCGAGGCGTGGAAACGCGGGCGTGAAGCCGAGATCGCCACGGATGCGCCGGCCATCGAGCGGCGTGTCGAACGCGGCTCCGCGCGCCGCCTCCGAGCCGTCCGGCGGCGGCGCGCCGACCGCTGCAAAGAGGTCCGCGATCCGGGGCGCCTCGTCGTCGACCACGTTGTAGACGCGGTACGTCGGGGCGGCGGCATCGAGCAGCCTCGCCACGGCCTGGGCCACGTCCGCATGATGCGCAATCGACATGCGCTGGTCCGGGGAAAATCCGCGCATCAGCGCAACCGCTTCCTCGATGTGCGGATCGCCGTCGCCATAGACAAAAGGCAGACGCAGCACCCGCACGTCGAGATCCGCCTGGCCGAGCAGAAACCGTTCGGCGGCAAGCTTGCTTGCCGGATAGGCGGCAACCGGAGCGCAATGATCGTCCTCGTTCGCCGGACCCGGGTGGGCCGGCCCGTAGACGAGGCCCGTGCTCGGGAAGATGAACCGCTTCACGCCGGCGGCCCGCGCGGCGCCCGCCAGACGCTGCGTGCCGATATGGTTGACGTGGTGCGCCTGGTCCGAGGTGGCGCCACGGAAAAATGCCGCGCAGTGAACCACCGCGTCGATCCCCGCCACGGCGGCCGCGAGCGAGTCCGCGTCGAACAGGTCGCCCTCGACGAGTTCGACGCCGTCCGCCTGACAGTGCGTGGCACGCAGCGGATCGCGGATCAGCGCGCGCACCCGATCGCCGCGCCGGGCCAGGCGCTTGACGAGCCGGCTTCCGATCTTCCCGGTGGCTCCGGTCACAAGAATTGTCATGAAGGGTTCGCGTCAGAGTGATGGGATCCGCCCACTGTATCCGTCGGCTTCCGGCCTGCATTGGAAAAAACGGACAGATTCCGCGGCACGTGCGCGACCTCCGAACGCTGTTTACACTCTGCCCATGCCCATCGACACCATTCACCGCAAACCGGCCACGCACCGTCCCGCGGTCCCGCCGGTCATCGCGGCCCTGTTCGCCGACGAATGCCTCGCCGACGCGCCGAGAGTGGCGATCCCGCGCCCCGAGCTGCATCTCGTCGTCCGGTTCGGACCGTCGGCCAACCGGGGACTGGACATTCACGTACTCGGCGCGCGTCAGCGCGTGATGCGCAAGGTCATTCGCCAAGGACAGCGGACCATCGTGGCCCGCCTCCAGCTGGGCATGGCGGCGGCGGTGCTCGGCGCGCCGCCCGCCGGGTTCAACGATTGCGTGGTGCCGGTGGAAGCGGTGTGGCACGCCGCCGAAACGCAGCGCCTGTACGACGGTCTGGCGGCGGCGGCCGACGACGCCGAGGCCGCGACGAGTCTGGCGCGAGCCATTGCCGCTCGCCTGTCGCCGGGCACCCCGCGGCCCAGGCACGCATCGCTGGTCGGCGAAGCCGCGAGGAAGCTGCTCGAGGCCAAGGTCAGCGACGTGGCCGCCGACCTGCGGATCAGCGAACGGCAGCTGCGCCGCGTTTTTCTCGACGCGGTCGGGGTCAGTCCGAAGCGGTATGCGCGACTCATGCGATTCTCGCGCGCGACCGATCTGGCGCGCGAGAACACGCGCGCGGATTGGGCGGGCATCGCCGTCGCGGCCGGCTATTACGACCAGGCGCATCTCATCGAGGATTTTCGGGTCTTCGCCGGTACCACGCCCGAAGCATTCCGTCGCGAACTCGATGGCACCGGCCTGCCCGTGAGACAGGCGGGAGCGGCGTAGCGGCAATCGATGCCCGCCCCGCTGCCTCGCTCGCGTACCGCCAGCCCCGCCCCAGCAAGCAAAAAGCCGCGAACCTCGCGGCTCGCGGCTTTTTTGCCTGGCCTCGCAGCCGGCTCAGCGCGTCACAGCTTCGACGCGACCCAGGCCGGCACGCCGGCCAGCGCTTCCGGCAGCTTGCCCGGCTCGGTGCCGCCCGCCTGCGCCATGTCCGGCCGGCCACCGCCCTTGCCGCCCACCTGCTGCGCGACGAAGTTCACGAGCTCGCCGGCCTTCACCTGCTTGCTCGCCTCGGCCGTCACGCCGGCGATCAGGCTGACCTTGCCGCCCTCGACGGCGGCCAGCACCACGGCCGCGCGCTTGAGCTTGTCCTTGAGCTTGTCCACCGTCTCGCGCAGCGTCTTCGAATCGGCACCCTCGAGCACGGCGGCCAGCACCATCACGCCGTTGACGTCCACGGCCTGCTGCGCGAGTTCGTCGCCCTGGCTCGAGGCCAGCTTCGACTTCAGCGCGGCCAGCTCCTTCTCCAGCGACCTGACCTGATCCTGCACCTGGCCGATGCGCTGCGTGAGTTCGGCCGGCTGCGCCTTCAGCATCGCGGCGGCCGTGGCGAGGCGCGCGTCGAGTTCCTGCACGTAGCGCACCGCGTTGTCGCCGGTGATCGCCTCGACGCGGCGGATGCCGGCCGCGACGCCGCCTTCGGCCACGATCTTGAAGAAGCCGATGTCGCCGGTGCGGCTCACGTGGGTGCCGCCGCACAGCTCGCGCGAGAAGCCGAGATCGAGCACGCGCACCTCGTCGCCGTACTTCTCGCCGAACAGCGCCATCGCGCCGCCCTTCACCGCATCGTCATAGGACATGTTGCGGATCACGCCGGGCGCGTTCGCGAGGATTTCCGCGTTGACGATCGCCTCGACCTTGCGGATTTCGTCGTCGGAGAGCGGCGCGTTGTGCGCGAAGTCGAAACGCGTCTTCTCGGCGTCCACCAGCGAGCCCTTCTGCTGCACGTGGCTGCCCAACACCTCGCGCAGCGCCTTGTGCATCAGGTGGGTGGCCGAGTGGTTGCGCTGGGTGCGCGCGCGGCGGCCGGCGTCCACCTCGGCGCGCAGCACGTCGCCCACCTTCAGCACGCCCTGCTCGACCGTGCCGTGGTGGCCGATCACGTCGGCCTGCACCTTCAGCGTGTCCTCCACCGCGAAACGCGTGGCCGCGTTCGCGAGCGTGCCCTGGTCGCCGACCTGGCCGCCCGATTCGGCGTAGAACGGCGTGTGGTCGAGCACCACCACGGCCTGCTCGCCGGCCTTCGCCTCGTTCACGGCGGTGCCGCCGACGTAGAGCGCGATGACCTTCGCGTCGTCGAACGCGAGCTTCTCGTAGCCGTGGAAGGTGGTCTTCGCGCCCGAGTAGTCGAGCCCCTGCGTCGCCTTGAACTTGCCGGCCGCGCGGGCCTGCTCGCGCTGGCGCGCCATCGCGTCGTCGAACGCGGGCTCGTCCACCGTCATCTCGCGCTCGCGGCAGACGTCGGCCGTCAGGTCGAGCGGGAAGCCATAGGTGTCGTGCAGCTTGAACGCGAGTTCGCCGTCGAGCACCTTGCCGCCCTTCGCGTCGAGCTCGGCCAGCGCCGCGTCGAGGATCGTCATGCCGTGCTCGATGGTTTCGAGGAAGCGCTCTTCTTCCTGACGCAGCACGTCGGTCACGCGGCCCTCGGCCTCCTTCAGCTCCGGATAGGCGGCGCCCATCTCGGCCACCAGGTCGGCCACCAGCTTGTGGAAGAACGCGCCCTTGCGGCCCAGCTTGTAGCCGTGGCGGATCGCGCGGCGCACGATGCGGCGCAGCACGTAGCCGCGGCCTTCGTTGCCGGGGATCACGCCGTCGACGATCAGGAACGAGCAGGCGCGGATGTGATCGGCGATCACCTTCAGCGAGTTGTTCGCGAGATCGGCCACGCCGGTTTCGCGCGCGGCGGCCTTGATCAGGTTCTGGAACAGGTCGATCTCGTAGTTGCTGTGGACGTGCTGCAGCACGGCCGCGATCCGCTCCAGGCCCATGCCGGTGTCGATCGACGGCTTCGGCAGGCGCGTCATGTTGCCTTGCGCGTCGCGGTTGAACTGCATGAACACGAGGTTCCAGATCTCGATGTAGCGGTCGCCGTCTTCCTCGGGAGACCCCGGCGGGCCGCCCCACACGTCCGGGCCGTGGTCGTAGAAGATTTCCGAGCACGGGCCGCAAGGGCCGGTGTCGCCCATCTGCCAGAAGTTGTCCGACGCGTAGCGCGCGCCCTTGTTGTCGCCGATGCGGATGATGCGCTCGGCCGGCACGCCCACGTCCTTGGCCCAGATGTCGTAGGCCTCGTCATCGTCGTGATAGACGGTGACCCACAGCTTTTCCTTCGGCAGGCCGTACACGCTGGTCAGCAGTTCCCAGCTGTAGTGGATCGCGTCGTGCTTGAAGTAGTCGCCGAACGAGAAGTTGCCGAGCATCTCGAAGAACGTGTGGTGGCGCGCGGTGTAGCCGACGTTCTCGAGGTCGTTGTGCTTGCCGCCCGCGCGCACGCTGCGCTGCGAGGTGGTCGCGCGCGAGTACGGGCGCGATTCGGTGCCGAGGAACACGTCCTTGAACTGCACCATGCCCGAGTTCGTGAACAGCAGCGTCGGGTCGTTGCCCGGGACGAGGCTCGACGAACGGACGATCGTGTGGCCCTTCGATTCGAAGAACTTGAGGAATTTCTCGCGGATTTCGGCGGCTTTCATAGCGTGCGGGAACGGTCCTGCCAGACTGGCTCTATGGCTATCGGCGCCTTGCGCCGGGGATCGGGCGACAGGCGGCTGGTTTCTGAAACGATCGATTATACGGGATCGCGCCCCGCGGGCGGCAGGCCCGCGCCGGCCAAGGCGCGCGCGGCGCCGGCACGGCCCTTCGAGCGGCGGCGGGGTGCCCTGAAAACGATCCTGAAAACGGCGCGGGCGCGCGGCCCGAACGGCACCGCGGCAACCGGGGTGGGCCGGCGCAACCGCGCCCCTCGCCGGTCCCTTGCCCGCCCCTGCCCCGATCCCGCCGACGCGCCCGCGCGGCGCCGGACTCGCGCCGCCTCCCGCCGATTCGCTTTAAGATGCACGACGACCGCCGCCCGGGGCAACGCCCGCGCGGACGCCGCCCGACACCGAGGGAGAACGACGACAGATGGGTGCTTTGAGTCATATCCGCGTCCTGGACCTGAGCCGCGTGCTGGCCGGCCCGTGGTGCGCGCAGACGCTCGCCGATTTCGGCGCCGACGTGATCAAGATCGAGCGCCCCGGCGCCGGCGACGACACCCGCCACTGGGGCCCGCCCTACCATCGCGCGGCCGACGGCAGCGACACGCGCGAGGCCGCCTACTACCTGGCCGCGAACCGCAACAAGCGCTCGGTGACGATCGACATCGCCACGCCGGACGGCCAGCGCCTGATCCGCGAACTGGCCGCGCAAAGCGACGTGGTGATCGAGAACTACAAGGCCGGACAGCTGAAGAAATACGGCCTCGACTACGAATCGCTGCGCGCGATCAAGCCGGACCTCGTCTACTGCTCGGTGACGGGCTTCGGCCAGACCGGCCCCTACGCGCACCGCGCCGGCTACGACTTCATCATCCAGGGCCTGGGCGGCTTCATGAGCATCACCGGCGAGCGCGACACCGAGCCCGGCGGCGGCCCGCAGAAGGCCGGCGTCGCGATCGCCGACCTCGCCACCGGCCTCTATGCGTGTACCGCGATCCTGGCCGCGCTGGCGCACCGCGACCGTACCGGCGAAGGCCAGTACATCGACATGGCGCTGCTCGACGTGCAGGTGGCGCTGCTCGCCAACATGACCACCAACTATCTCGCGAGCGGCCAGCCGCCGGCGCGCTGGGGCAACGCGCATCCGAACATCGTGCCGTACCAGACGTTCCAGGCCAGCGACGGCTGGATCATCGTGGCGGTCGGCAACGACAGCCAGTTCCGCAAGTTCGTCGAGGCCGGCGGCCGGCCCGAACTGGCCGACGACGCGCGCTTCGCGACCAACCCCGAGCGCGTGCGCCACCGGCCGGTGCTGGTGCCGATCCTGGCCGAGATGACGCGCCGGCACACGCGGCAGGAATGGATCGCCGCGCTGGAGGCGGCCGGCGTGCCGTGCGGGCCGATCAACGACCTGGCCGAGGTGTTCGAGAACGAACAGGTGATCGCGCGCGGCCTGCAGGTGGCGCTGCCGCATCCGAGCGGCGCGCCGGTGAAGCTGGTGCGCAATCCCGTGAAGATGAGCGCGACGCCGCCCGAGGCGCGCAGCGCACCGCCGCTGCTCGGCGAACATACCGACGCGGTGCTCGCCGAGCTGCTCGGCTACGACGCGAGCGCGATCGCCGCGCTGCGCGAGAAAGGGGCGGTGTAGGCAGGCTGGTGCGGAAACAGGCGCCGGCGCACGGTGGCCATGGCTTGCCGCCGCCATGCATGAAAATGAAAAACGCCGGAGCGCGCGCTTGCCCGCTCCGGCGCCGTGCCGGCGGTGAGCGGCCGGACCGGTGAAGGCCGGCCGCTCCCGCGGCGTCGTGTTGTAGCCGGCCCGCATCGCGCGGGCCTGCGTGGCCGCGGCGACGCTCGCCGGTTCTCCCTGATGCCGGTGTTGCTGCCTTGGTGTTGCCTTGGCTGCCGCTGCTGTCGCGTCCCGGCGCCGACGGGCCGGGGCGCGACGACCAGCGAGGCCCGGGCCGCCCGTCAGGCCGCTACCGGCCCGTCAGCGCGCCCGCGCCCGCTTCAGCGATGCACGTTCGCGCCGACGATGCCGCCGGCGGCGGCACCGGCCACGGTGCCGATCGGCCCGCCCGTGACGAGGTAGCCGAGCGCGCCGCCCGCGGCCGCGCCAATGCCGGCGTTGCGCTGGGTGCGCGTCATCGTGCAGGCGCCGAGGCTCGCGACGACGACGGCGAGAACGGTGGCACGAACCAGAAAATGCGTGGTTTTCATTTGAGTGGACATATCGAAACTCCCTGCGCGGCACTTCCATATCGAAGCGGTAGGCGAATCTTAAAAAATGCCCGGCACCCGCGCCAGCGCGTTTTACCTCCCGTTACGACTGATACAGCCGCCCCGGCCGCCCGACGCAGGCTCCTCACCGGGCGCCCGGCTCAGGTAGAATCGACGGTTTCAGGCGGCGCAACCGGCGCGCGCCCACTTCTTCCAGTTCCCGCATGAGCACCGAACGCAACGACGCCCCCGCGGCATCCAACTTCATTCGCAACATCATCGACGACGACAACGGCTCGGGCAAATGGGGCGGGCGCGTCGAGACGCGCTTCCCGCCGGAGCCGAACGGCTACCTGCACATCGGCCACGCCAAGAGCATCTGCCTGAACTTCGGCGTGGCGCGCGACTACGGCGGCGTCTGCCATCTGCGCTTCGACGACACCAACCCCGAGAAGGAAAGCGTCGAGTACGTGAACTCGATCATCGACGCCGTGCAGTGGCTCGGCTTCGACTGGCAGAAGGACGGCGCCGATCACCAGTATTTCGCGAGCGACTACTACGACAAGCTCTACCAGTTCGCCGAGCTGCTGATCGAGCGCGGCCGCGCCTACGTGGACAGCCAGAGCGCCGACGAGATGCGCGCCAACCGCGGCTCGCTGACCGAGCCGGGCAAGCCCTCGCCGTTCCGCGAGCGTTCCGTGGAGGAAAACCTCGACCTGTTCCGCCGCATGAAGGCCGGCGAATTCGCCGAGGGCGAGCACGTGCTGCGCGCGAAGATCGACATGGGCTCGCCGAACTTCAACATGCGCGACCCGGTGCTGTACCGGATCCGCTTCGCGCATCACTACCGCACGGGCGACGCGTGGTGCATCTACCCGATGTACGACTACACGCACTGCATCTCGGACGCGCTCGAGAACATCACGCACTCGCTCTGCACGCTCGAGTTCGAGGATCACCGCCCGCTCTACGACTGGGTGCTCAACGAGCTGGCCGACGCCGGCGTGTTCACGCGGCCGCTGCCGCAACAGATCGAGTTCTCGCGCCTGAACCTGACCTACGCGATCACCAGCAAGCGCAAGCTGCTGCAGCTCGTGACCGAGAACCACGTGGACGGCTGGGACGATCCGCGCATGCCGACCATCGTCGGCATCCGCCGCCGCGGCTTCACGCCCGAGAGCCTGCAGCTGTTCTGCGAGCGCATCGGCGTGACCAAGGTCGATTCGTGGATCGACATGGGCGTGCTCGAAGGCGCGCTGCGCGACGACCTCGACGAGAAGGCGCCGCGCACGGCCGCCGTGCTCGACCCGCTCAAGCTCGTGATCGACAACTACCCGGAAGGCCAGAGCGAGGCCTGCACGGCGCCCGTCCACCCGCACCATCCGGAACGCGGCCTGCGCACGTTCCCGATCTCGCGCGAGCTGTGGATCGAGCGCGACGACTTCCAGGAAGTGCCGGCGAAGGGCTACTTCCGCCTGTACCCCGGCAACAAGGTGCGGCTGCGCTACGGCTACGTGGTCGAATGCACGGGCTTCGACAAGGACGAGCAAGGCAACGTCACGGCGGTCCACTGCAACTACTTCCCGGACAGCAGGTCGGGTACCGACGGCGCCAACACCTACAAGGTCAAGGGCAACATCCACTGGGTCAGCGCCGCGCACGCGGTGGCGGCCGAGGTGCGGATCTACGACCGCCTGTTCCGCGAGGCGCATCCCGACGCGGGCGGGCGCAACTATCTGGAAGCGCTGAACCCCGACTCGAAGAAGATCGTCAACGCCTACCTCGAACCTGGCGCGGAACTGGCCGAGGCCGAGGCGCGCTACCAGTTCGAGCGCCACGGCTACTTCGTGGCCGACCGCCTCGACTCGCAGCCGGGCAAGCCGGTGTTCAACCGGATCGTGCCGCTGCGCGACAGCTGGGGCAGCAGCAAGTAACCGGCCCCGCGCCATGAAAAATCCCCGGTCCGGCCGGGATTTTTCATGGCTGTCGATCCGGCGTCGATTTCTTTGGACACCGGCGCGGGCGGGATCAGCCCGGCAGCTCGCGATGCAGGTCGGCCAGCGACAGCGCGCGCGAGAACAGCCGCGTGAGGCTGCGGCTCGCATAGCGCGCCACCTCCTCGATCGCGACCCAGCGGAACGCGTCCATCTCGGGAATCGAGGCGCCGGTGGCGCGGCTCGGGAACATCGAGGTGCAGAGGCAGGCGGACAGGTCGGTTTCGTCCTCGCGCAGGCGCGCGGCGAACAGGTAGAGATCCTTGTCGGGACGATAGGCGAAGCGGCCGAGATCGACGAGGCGCGCCGGCGCGAGCGCGATGCCGGTTTCCTCGAACAATTCGCGCAGCGCGGCGTCGCGCTCCGATTCGCCGGGATCGAGATGCCCTTTCGGGATGTCCCAATGCGACGTTTCAGTTGCATGCGCAAGCAACAGCCGCCCGGCCGGATCGAGCAGCACGGTGCCGCACGACAGTGCGCGTGCGGCCCGCTCCGGCCGTCGTCCCGCCATGGCCGTCAACGCTTCTGCAATTGCCACTTGCCCGCGGGCGTCTTGCAGTAGCGCGGGCGCAGCGTCATCGACTGGCCTTTCGCGTTAATCTCGGTGGCGATCTCGCGGCAGGTATGGCCGTCCTGCTCGGCGGTCGACGGCGTGAGCTTCGCCTCGATCCGGACGCCGCGATTGCCGTTGTTCCACTCGGTCGTCTCGCCGTCCTTGCCTTCGTCGCGGGCCTGATGCACGGCCTTGGTCAGCGAGGCGACGTCCGCCTTGCTGAAATACGTGATCGGCGTGTCGTTCAGGAAGTTCAGGTTGCTCTGCGCCTGCGCGCCGAGCGCGGCGGCCATCAGCGCGGCGCCGGCCAGGGCTTGCGATAGGTTCGACAGGGTTACCCGCATCGGCTTGTTCTCCTTGTTGGGTTGCCGGGACGCGCACGCTGCGCGCCCCCCGCCGGCGAGGATATCACGGCGTCATGACCCCAAAGCGCGGCCCCGGCGCCGCGCCGCGCCCTCAGTGGCCCCTTAGTGCGCCGCCGCGTCCGGTGCGGCGCCGAGGTTGGCGCTGCTGGTGATGCGGGTAGGCTGGTAGTCGTCCGTCAGCGTGTGGAGGAACGCGATCACGTCCTGGATCTCGGCCTCGTCGAGCGCCGGCTTGTCACCCTTCTTGCGGTCGAACGGCGGGTCCGTGTTGATGTTCGCCCAGTAGCGCTTGGGCAGATCGTCGAACTTCTGCACCACGCCGTGACGCACCGGATAGAACTTCTCCGGATTCGTGTCGCGCTGCACGTAGAAGCGCAGCACGTCCTCGAGCGAGTGGTAGATGCCATTGTGGAAGAACGACTGCTTCAGCGCGACGTTGCGCAGCGTCGGCGTGCGGAAGATCCCGCAGTATTCGTCGCGGCCCTTCAGGTCCTGGCGCTCCGGCCCGCAGGCGCCGAGGTCGAAGAACTTCGGGTCCTTGTTGACGGTGAGCTCGCGGTTGCGCGGCACGCCGATCGCGATCAGGCCGAAGTCGCTGAACTGCGGCGCCGAGCCGTCGAGCGCGCGCTGGCTGATGTGGCAGCTCGCACAGTTGCCCTTGCGCTCGTCGTTGAACAGCAGCAGGCCGCGCATCTCGGCATCGCTGAGCGTGGCCTTGTGGTCGAGGAACGCGTCGTACTTGCTCGAGTACGGCGTGAAGGTTTCCGGCGACTGCTCGAACGCGCCAAGCGCCTGCAGCACCGCCTTGAAGGTCGCCTCGTCGCTGCCGAACACCTGTTCGCCAAAGGCCGCGCGGAACTCTGCCGAGTACGGCGCCGCGCGCACCGCGCTGGCCACCTTCGCCGGCGTGCTGTTCATCTCGAACGGCGTGGTGAGCGGAATCCGCGCCTGCTCCTCGCCGTGATCGACGCGCCCGTCCCAGGTCAGGCCACCCGTCGGGCCGGCGTCCACGCTCTCGTCGCCCTCCTCGTCCGAGTCGTGGAAATGCTCGGTGAAGGGCGGCACCTTCTGCAGATACATCAGCGTCGGCACCGCGCGGAAGCCCTGCTGATGCATGTCGTCGCCGCCCAACTGCACCGACAGCGCGTTGGCCGGCGTGAAAGCATGTTGTGGGCTATGGCACGAGGCGCATGCAAGCTTGCCAGTACCCGACAGCGACGGATCGAAAAACATCTGCTTACCCAGCGCTGTCATTTTTCTGACGGCCTCGTAGACCTGCGCACGCGTCTGCGGCTGGTTCGCGACCACGATCGGCCCGCTCGCGCCCGCCTGCGCGGCGGCCGCCGGCTGCGCCGACGACGCCGCCGAGGCGGCGGCGCCCGAAGCCGGGGCCGCGCCCGAGGCGCCCGGCGCACGCGAGTCGCAGCCCGTCAGGGCAGCCGTCAGCGCGCCGGCGAACACGACCGCCATGAACACGGCCGCGCGCCCGACGCGGGAATGGCGAACCGGCCGGGGCCGGGCGAAGTCTTCGTGCTGGCTGCGCATGTCGATCCGAAAGACAAGAAAGGAAGGCGCGAGCGTATGTCAGAAAAGTGTCAACTCCGTGACGACACACAGACAGGAAAACGAAAGACTCACTACATTTAGCTGTCAAAAATTACTTACATAATCCGGTCGGCCTGCTGTCATTCCGCATAAGAATGATTGCCGGTTCCTACGGTACATGTGCGACAAGAGAGACAACGAATGAAGAAGACTTTTCACCGCGTGACGCCCATCGCGCTTGCAGCAGCGGCCTTCCTTGGCGCCTGCGGCGGCAACGATGACGCCCCTTCGACTCCGCCGGCCACCACCACCCCGGCCCAGCCGGCCGCACAGACCCTGTCGGCCGTCAAGAACATCGTCGTGATCTATGCGGAAAACCGCAGCTTCGACAACCTCTACGGTGCGTTCCCCGGTGCCAACGGCATCCAGAACGTGACCGCCGCCAGCGCGCAGCAGCTCGATCGTGACGGCACGCCGCTCGCGACGCTGCCGAAGATCTGGGGCGGCCTGACCGCCTCCGGCGTGACGCCGGCCGTGACCGAAGCCGCCACGGCGAACCTGCCGAACGCCCCGTTCGCGATCGACGATCCGGCCGGCTTCAACACCGGCATCGACGTGACGACGCGCGACCTGTATCACCGGTTCTATGAGAACCAGATGCAGATCAACGGCGGCAAGAACAACATGTTCGCGGCCTGGGCGGATTCGGGTGGCCTCGTGATGGGCCACTACAACACCAACCAGAACAGCCTGCCGCTCTGGAAGATCGCGCAGCAGTACACGCTGGCCGACAACTTCTTCATGGGCGCGTTCGGCGGCTCGTTCCTGAACCACCAGTACCTGGTCTGCGCCTGCGCGCCGTTCTATCCGAACGCCGACACCAGCGTGGCGGCCGGCTCGATCTCGGCCGTGAACGCCGACGGCGTGTCGCTGCAGGTGGCGAGCACTTCGAAGGCCTCGGCGCTCGACGGCGCACCGGTGTTCGTGAACTCGGGCAACCTCACGCCCGACTTCTACGCGGTCAACACGATGCAGCCGCCGTATCAACCGAGCGGCAACAAGGCGCCGGCCAGCGACGCGACGCTGGCCGACCCGACCCTCTCCAACACGCTGCCGCCGCAGACGGCGACCAACATCGGCGACCTGCTCAACAACGCCGGCGTATCGTGGGCATGGTACGGCGGCGCGTTCGGCGCGGCGCTGCAGAAGTCGCAAGGCACCACGCCGGCCGCGGGTGCCGACGGCACGACGCTGACCACCGCGAACTTCCAGTACCACCACCAGCCGTTCAACTACTTCAAGAACCTGGCTCCGGGCACCACGGCACGCGCACAGCACGTGCTCGACGGCGGCATCAACGGCAGCGAGTTCATCAAGGCGATCGACGCGGGCACGCTGCCGGCGGTGTCGTTCTACAAGCCGCAGGGCAACCTGAACGAGCACGCTGGCTACGCCAACGTCGCGACGGGTGACCAGCACATCGCCGACGTGATCACGCACCTGCAGAACAGCCCGCAGTGGAGCAACATGATCGTCGTCGTGACCTATGACGAAAACGGCGGCTTCTGGGATCACGTCGCGCCGCCGAAGGGCGACCGTTGGGGCCCGGGCACGCGGATTCCGGCGCTGATCGTCTCGCCGTACGCGAAGAAGGGTTTCGTCGATCACACGCAATACGACACCGCGTCGATCCTGCGCCTCATCACGCGCCGCTACTCGCTGCCGAAGCTCGACGGCCTGAAGCAGCGTGACGACGCGCTGGTGAAGAACGGCGGCACCGCGATGGGCGACCTGACCAACGCGCTGACGCTATCGACGAACTAAGTCAGGCTGACAACAGCAGCAATCGACCCGTTGGTAGCGGGCTCGAGTGATTGGGCGGCTTCGGCCGCCCTTTTTTTGTTTGGGGGGCGCCCGCACCGGTTTCTCGTGGATCGAGATCGTACTGCCCGACAGGCGCGTCAGCGCCCCGCCGCCGCCCCGCCAGCCCGTGCGAACGCCAGCGTCACCGCGAACCCGCCCGCCGCCGGAAACGCGAACCTCACCTGGCCGCCGTGCGCGTCCATCACTTCCTTGACGATCGCGAGGCCGAGCCCCGAGCCATCGCGGCGCTGGGCGCCATCGCCGTCGAGCCGCACGAACGGGCGCAACACCGCGTCCCAGTGTTCACGCGCGATGCCGTGGCCGTTGTCCGCCACGGTCAGCGTGACTTGCCCGACGCTGCCGTCGAGGGTGACCGTGATCTGCGTCGCGAGGCCGTGATGCAAGGCGTTGTGCAGCAGGTTCTGCAGCGCTTCCTGCAGGCTGATCGCATCGCCGTCGATGGTCGCGTCGGCGCGCCGGATCTCGAGCGAGACCTGCACGTCGCGCTCGTGCGCGAGCGGAATCGCGCGGCCCAGCCCCTCCTTCGCGAGCGCGACCAGATCGACCGGCTGCAGCGGCACCACCTCGGTGCGGTGAATCACCATCGCATGATTGAGCAGTTGCCCCGTGAGCCGGCCCACGTCGGAGCAGGTCGCGCGCAGCGTGGCGAGCCGCGCGCGCTGGCGCGCCGCGTCCGGCTCGTGGCTCAGCATCTCGATCTGCGCGTCCAGCCGCGCGAGCGGAGTGCGCATCTGGTGCGCCGCGTCGGCGATGAAGCGCTGCATGGTCGCGACGCGCTCCGCGAGCCGGTGCATCAGCCCGTTGATCGCGCCGATGATCGCCGCGATCTCGCTCGGCGTGTCGATCGCCACGGGCCGCAGGTCCGACGGCTCGCGCGCCGCGATGATCGCCTCGATCTGCGCGAGCGGCAGCAGCCCGCGCCGGATCGCCAGCGCGCTCGCGCCGATCGCGAGCGCCGCCATCAGCACGATCAGCGTCCAGACCTTGAGGCTCATGTCGTTGGTCAGCTGCTCGCGCGCGTGGGTGGTCTGCGCGACCGTGACGAGCGCCCAGCCCGGCACGCGTTCCTCCGGCATGTAGCGCGCGATCGTCGCGATCCGCACCGGCTGCTGCTGATAGGTGCCGGTGGCGAAGCGCGTGCCGCGCTGCGCCGCGCCGACCGGCGCCGCGTCGGGCAGATCGTGATAGCCGGCCACCGCGACGCCGCGCGAATCGACCACCTTGTAGTAGACGAGGTCGTAGCGCGACAGCGACGACAGCGCGGCCACCGGCGGATTCAGCGCGAGCACGCCGCCCTGCACGTAGAGGTTCTCGGCCACCTGGATCACCGCGCCCGACAGCAGCTGGTCGTAGGCGCGCTCGGCCGCCACGCCCGCGTAGAAGCGCGTGATCACCGCGAGCGCGAGCGCGCCCGACACGACCACGCACGCGATGAACAGCAGCGTGCGGCCGAACAGGGTCTTCGGGAACCAGTCAGCGCGTCGCAATCTGGTATCCCATGCCGCGCGCGGTGCGGATTTCCACGTCGCTGCCCTGCAGCTTCCGGCGCACGCGCGTGACGTACTGCTCGACCGCGTTCGCCGACGGCTCGCGGCCGAAGCTGAACAACTGGTTCAGCAGTTCGTCCTTCGAGAACACGCGCTGCGGACGGCTCGCAAGGATTTCCAGCAGCGCGAACTCCTGGCGCGAGAGCGGCAGCGGCCGGCCGTCGAGCTCGGCAAGCCGGCTGCTGCGATCGATCGACAGGCCGCCGAAACGCAGCACGTCGCTGGCGTGACCGCTGTTGCGGCGCAGCAGCGCCTGCACGCGCGCGTCGAGTTCGCGATAGTCGAACGGCTTCACGAGGTAATCGTCGGCGCCGAGCCCCAGGCCGCTCACGCGGTCGTCGATCGCCGAGCGCGCCGTCACCAGCAGCACCGGCGTGGTGCTGCCCGAGGCGCGCAGGCGGCGCAGCACCGAGAAGCCGTCCAGCGACGGCAGCATCACGTCGAGCACCACCAGATCGAACGACTCGACGCCGAGCAGGCTGCTCGCCGCCGCGCCGTCGCGCTCGAGATCGACCGCGTGGCCCAGGCGCGTCAGGCGGCTGCCGATCGCCTCGCCAATTTCCGCGTCGTCCTCGACGACCAGAATGCGCATGTTGGAGTCCTGCCAGTCAAAGTGATTAGGGGTATTCCCGAGGGGGAGTTCTCAGCATTTTCTCAGACTCGCCCGGTAACCTCCATTGGCTATGACATGGGACAAACAGGCTTTCCAGGGAGACCGCACGATGCCGTGCGCATTCGAATCGACCGCGACGCGCGGGCGAGGCATCGCGTTTGCGTTCGCGTTGGCGTTCATTCATGTGCCGGCGCCCTGCTCGGGAGATGCCCGGCGATGAGTGCGTCGCCGCGGCGCCGCGCGCTGCTCGCCGCCGGCATCGGCACCGCGACGCTCGCCCCCCTCGCCTCGCCGGCCGCGCGCGCGTTCGGGCTGCCGGCCTGGCTGTCGTCGCCACGCACGGTCCGGATCTCGAAGGGCTATGGCGTGCTGTACCTGCCGCTGCTCGTGATGGAGCGCCAGCGGCTGTTCGAGGCGCATGCCGCGCAACGCGGGCTCGGCAAGGTGAAGCCCGAGTGGGTGCTGCTCGACGGCGGCAACTCCGTCAACGACGCGATGATGGCCGGCACGCTCGACTTCGCCGGCGCCGGCGCCCCCGGCTTCATCGAGCTGTGGGCGCGTTCGCGCGGCATTCCGAACGTCGAGGTGATCGGCATCAGCGGGCTGTCGGCCACGTCGCTGTCGCTGAACACGAACCAGCCGCGGATTCGCACGCTGGCCGACTTCACGCCCGAGGACCGGATCGCCGTGCCCGGCATTCACACCTCGCTCGCCGCCGTGGTGCTGCAGATGATCGCCGCGCAGCGCTTCGGGCTGCCCCGCTTCACCAAGCTCGATCCGATCACCGTGAACCTGCCGCATCCGCAGGCCATGGACGCGCTGATCCGGCGCGACGGCGGCGTCACCGCGCATTTCGCGTCGCCGCCGTTCTCGACGCTCGAGCTGCGCCAGCCCGGCATTCATCGCGTGGTCGACGCCGTGGAGGTGCTCGGGCCGCTGACGCTCGACGTCGTGTTCGCGCCGCGCCGCGTGGTGGACACCGAGCCCGGGCTCGCCGCCGCGTTCATCGGCGCGCTCGACGAGGCGAACCGCTTCATCGCCGCTCAGCCGCGCGAGGCCGCCGCGATCTACGTGGCCACCTCGGGCGTGCGCGTGACGCCCGACGACGTGGCCACCATGCTCGCCACGCCGGAAACGCGCTTCTCGGTGGTGCCCGACCGGCTGATGGCGTTCGTCGATTTCCTGCACGGCGTGGGCACGATCAAGACGCGGCCGCGCCGATGGGAAGACATGTTCACCGCGCAGCTGGCCGCGTATCAGGCGCGCTGAATCGGGTTCCTCGCATTGCCTTTGCAGCAAGGTTGTGTTGTTCAGCATCCGTTCATTCGTATTCGTACCCATTCGTATCCACCAGGAGTTTCGTGTGACCGTTACCTCTCCCCGCATCGCCGCAGCCGACGACGACGAGCCACGCGTGATGTCGAAGATCGCATGGCGTCTGATGCCGATCCTCGTCGTGATGTTTCTGATCTCGTTCATCGACCGTCAGAACGTGGGCTTCGCCAAGCTGCAGATGGTGCATAGCCTGAACATGACGGAGGCCGCGTTCGGGCTTGCCTCGTCGCTGTTCTTCATCGGCTATCTGCTGTTCGAAGTGCCGAGCACGCTCGCGCTGCATCGCTTCGGCGCGCGCGTCTGGCTTGCGCGGATCATGTTGACGTGGGGCTTGATCACCGTCGCGATGGGCTTCACGACGTCGATGCCGGTGTTCTGCGGGCTGCGCTTCGTGCTCGGCATCGCCGAGGCCGGCTTCTACCCGGGCGTGATCTATTACCTGACGCTGTGGTTTCCGCAGAGCTACCGCGCACGCGTGCTCGGCATCTTCACGCTCGGCAGCGCGCTCGCCAACATGCTCGGCTCGCTCGTCGGCGGCTGGCTGCTGAGCCTGAGCGGGATCGGCGGCCTGGCCGGCTGGCAGTGGGTGTTCATCGCGACGGGGCTGCCCGCCGTGATCGTCGGGATCCTCGTGTTCCGGCTGCTGCCGACGTCGTTCCGCGAAGCGCGCTTTTTGTCCGATCACGAGAAGGCGATCGTCGGTGCCGCGCTCGAACGCGAAGCGCCCGTGCAGGCCGAGCATTCGCATCCGTGGAAGGCGCTGCTCGATCCGCGCGTGATCCTGTTCGCGGCCACCTACATGATGATGTCAACCTCGCTGTACGGCGTGACGTACTGGCTGCCGACCATCGTGAAGTCGTTCGGCGTGTCGAACAGCACCAACGGCCTGCTCAGCATGCTGCCGTGGGCGCTGGCTGTCGTGCTGCTGATCTGGCTGCCGCCGAAGCTGCGCCGTGCCAAGAGCCTGCTGCGCACGATCGGGATCGTCGCGGTGCTCGGGGCGATCGGGTTCGTGCTGAGCCTCGTGCTGCCGACCACGCCGCTGAGGTTCATCGCGCTGGTGCTCGGCGGGGCGTGTATTCCGTTGATCTACCCGTGTTTCTGGTCGATGCCGCCGCGGTATTTCACCGGCGCGCGCGCGGCGGCGAGCGTGGCCGCGATCAATTCGATCGGGAATCTGGGCGGGTTCTTCAGCCAGAACCTGATGCCGCTGGCGGGCAAGCTCACGGGCAGCGCGTTCGGGCCGATGATCGTGCCGATCGTTTGTTTGAGCGTGCTGGGGGTGGGTGCGTTTGTGGGCTGGGCAAGGTCGGAGCGGTCGCTGGCGGCGGTGGGGGTTTGAGGTTGGGCAGTTGAGGTTGAAGCGGGCGCGTGCCTTGATGGGTGCGCGCCCGTTTTGCTATGTCCTAGGTCGTATTGTCGGCCGGCCTGGTCAGGCGGTTTGACGGCGTGCCGGGTCGGCGGCGGACAACAGCGAACGCAGGCCGTGCCAGCCCCAGTAGACGCGATGCGCGACGATCAGGCCGGCCTCGATGTCCATGACCTCAACGAGATCGGTTTGATCGCCCGATGGCGTGGCCCGCGGATATTCCCATGTGAGCTGGCGGCCATTCGAAAAGAAATCGCCGGTGCGGTACCAGTCGGCGAACGTGCCGGAGAGTTTGTTGAAGCCAACTGTAAAGAAATCGCGGATCGCCGCGTGGCCTTCGAGGATGCCGGTGCCGAGTTCAGGCAGCACGACGAGGATCGACGGGGATTCGAAACGGGCATGCGGCGCGTAGAGGGACATCAGGGTGCTGATGTCGCCGGTGGTGATCGCGGTGTGCCAGTGGGTGTAGATGTGGCGGGTTTGGGCTTCGGTAACCTAAATAGCTTGCATGATGAATTCGCTCGAATTGTTGAAGTTCACTTCAGATTAGGCAAATTCCATGAGATGTGTTTCACGGCAACGTGAAATATGAACGCTTAATCTGTTGAGTATAGGCGTACGGACTCGAGACAGAGCAACCGCGATCAATACAACAAATTTATAAAATCCGAGAACGATTCGGCAATCTTCACCACCGCCGCATCCGCCTCGCCTTCGAAAGCATCCCGGTTCCAGAAGCAAACAGCCCCGTGCTCAGCTGGAAACAGATTCATCACAAAATAATTACCAGCCGGATCCTCACCAATCGGGATGAAACTCCCACCAAACTCATTGGTCACATGTCGCCTCGCCGCACTCACTGTGTAGGCCGCATATGCATGATTGACTCCATGCAAATAAGAAAGCACAGTACTATTTAGCAACGTCTCGGGCGGGAGTTTAATTCCATTCAGACTTGGATTTCCGCCATTTTCGTGGATTTGAAAATCTCTGTGGTGCTCGGGAGTTTATAACCAAGCGTTTCCTCAAGCTTCGAAATTTGCTCGAGAGTGGGTTTTGGACTGGCTGCTCCAGTCAACATGCTTCGCTGGGTCCGCTTGTTCAGCTTCAAACCATGCTACTTCATTAGGACGAGTTGTTCGTCGCTTATGCCTAGCGGCTTGAATGTCACGCTCATCGATGGTCACGCTCCAAAACTGCGAGATCGCAACTCGGCTCGCTCAAGAAATCATCCAACCATGAATATAAAGCGTTCGAAGCTCATTTCTCATACGCCACCCACCAATTCAAAAGCGTTTCATCGGCTGGATCCTCGAAATTTTTATATATGTTCGAATAATACCACTCAACCCCAGATCGCCTCTTGAATTCATCGAACAGTTCATTGATTTTGCTGATGCCATTAACGGCAGGCACGGAACAGGCCAAGCTCCCCTCATTCATACTGTCCAGCGTACCATTCATCTTGTCTTTTAACTCTGCCTCCAGCCATGAAATGTCATTTTTTGATACTTCATCAGCATAAATTTGAATACAAAAATTTCCACCCCGCATCAAAACAGTTACCGGAAGGTCAACTCCATCTAGGCGAACCAGATCCCCTCTCGCAAGATTGAGCGTCAGCCCTGGCGATGCCAACAACTCATAAACATCGACGTCTATTTTTTTAGCGGGCAATCTGTCATATACTGGACCCGACTCATTATTTCCTGCATACACATCAATTAGGCACCAATTTTCAATGTTCACGCAGAGCCTCGCAGCTTTTATTCAAATGCCCCGCTACACCCCTCACCAACCCAGCACAAAATAAAACTCAGAAACCCACAATCAGAAATTAAGCAGAAAATTTTTTATCAACCCATTCCTGCAAGCTTCCTGCCACAACAACAAAATCCTCAGGTTCAAGATCTCCGAATCCAGAACCGAAAACACAAGACCTCTCATCATTCAGATCAATCAAAAAACCTCTCCCGCCGCCATCATCACCGATCAGCAGATAGCCAACACAGTACCGCCCAACTTCATAAGTTTCATTTCTTTCCGACAAATCATATGACGCCAATACCTTAGATAAAAAATCTCCCATTAAATTTAAATATCACGAAGTACACCTACACAACGCACTCAAATCAATCGCAAAAATCATAAATCATTTCCCGTAATGATGTAATCCCTAATTTTTTCCACTCCAGGAACAAATGAGTTATCTAACCTTCTGACTTCATCATCCGCAAGAGCACCTAGCGGAACGACCACAAACTCACATCCTCCGCGGAGATCCAATGCAAAACAATAATCCCCACCATCCGTACCAATCCCCAAAAATTTCGCGCTCATTCTTTTATCTATCAAATACAAAGAATTGAGATCACTCAGCTGACTAAGCGTCCACATTGACAAGTAAAGATCCCCAACCTCTCCCTCCCCGCCATCAGACCAAAGCAGAAAATCCTTATAATCTGAGGGCAAGGAAGTACCAATCACAGACTCCAGCCTCTCAATATCCAGCAACGCAGATGAGTCATTTTTCTTGAATTTCTCGCCGAAAATTTTAGGAAAATCCATCATTTAAAATCCTCGAGTTTATCGAAATATTTGCATGCCTTTTTCAAAGCATGCTTCCTACAATCATCCGAAACCCCTGCTACGCGCATATCCTGGGAAGAATAATTAAATTGATCTTGAATACTGGTACTCCATGGATCTTGCCCCGCAGCCACCATCGCATCGCGACGAGTATTTTTACTATCACTAATTGCTTTATGCGTGGGATTCTGAGGTATAAGTATGGCAGGCGCCTGCCGATAGTTATACCCATCGATGTCATTTGCCTTCGCCCAACGATCCTGAATAATATGACGGCTCTGATAACCAAAAGGCCTTGGGCTTGATTGATTACCATGTGGCTCGACACCACATGGACAGTCGCATCGTTTTGCAAGGCCAAGTGGATCAATCTACGCCACTGGATTATCAGCATAGGTAAAGGAATTGACTCCCCCGAATAAACCGACAGGGGCCTAGCTAACGAACCGGCCACTGTCCGGATCGTAATACCGATACCGGTTATAGTGCAGCCCCGTCTCATCATCAACCTGCTGCCCCTGGAACCGCAGCGGATTCCTGACCGCCGCCACCCCGGCCGCCGCCGACGCCCGCTCGATCACCTCCCGCGTCTCGCCCCAGACCTTGTAGCTCGCCTCCCAGACAACCTCACCCGCCTCGTCCGTCATCATCAGCGGCGTGCTGATCTGGTCGCAGTGATAGAACATCAAGCGCGCCTCGCCCTGCGCCTCCGGCACGCGCTGCAGCAGATCGTCCTCTGGCGTGTAGCGCTCGTCCGCCCGCGCCACCGGCGTCTCGATCCCCACCACCGGGGCCGTCACATACTGCGCCATCGGCACGAAAGAACGCGCCTCGTACACGTAATGCGTGCTACCAGCCTCGCTCGATTCATAAGCAAGCGTATCGCCGTCCCAGCCGAACACGGTCCGCGCGCCGTTCACGTCCTTCGCGATCCGTCGCCCCAGCGCGTCGTAGTAATACCGCGAGGCGCTATGCCGTGACGGCTCCTCGACGCTCGCCGCACTCATCCGGTCGAACCCATCCCACTCGAATCGCTGCGTCCCGCCCGGCGAGCGCTTCTGGATCAGATTCCCCTGCTCGTCGTAATCGAAGTGCGTACCGGCATATTCCTTCAGCAGATTGCCGAGCACCTTCGGCACCGAAGCCGGCAGTGTGCTCTCGCTGCGCGCCGCCAACGAAGACATGGATGAGATCCGTGCATTCCCCGGCTTGCCGGGATCAACGATATTGCTCGCCGGATCGAACGCGAACCGCTCGCGCCCATCTGGTCGATTCAATCAATCATGCCATCAATTCAATGCGAAGCAGAAAAAAAGCATTTGCTGGCGTAATAAGCTTCGCAAGACGCCCAAACTAGTTGTAGCAGTTAACCAGCCATTATCCTAACGCATTGATAGAGGCTAACTTCCCGGCGTCGACAAAGGTTTAATTGAGTCGCAATGGCACCGTCGCCAGTGACGAACACTCATCCATTCGCACGCTGTCTATTCCCGCGTGCTGGAGGCATGCATCCTCATAGGCAACGTGCTCGCCATCGCATTGCGAAGCCAAGAAGGCGTCGATTCCCTGAAACTCGACATCAGCGGCAATATCAACTGCAAAGAGCGATAACCCGTCGGTTACCGAGCATTGTGCTCCCAATTGTGTGAGGCTCTGGACAATTGCCTTTCTGGTTGCATCATCCTCCGCAAACACCCGGAGGGTCGAATGCCCCTCTCGGGCAATCACTCCAGTGGCAACCACTTCGCCGTCAATCTCCTCGGTCACAACCGTATCACCTTTGCTCACCCCACATATGTAGTAGGGCACGTTGTCGATCACGTAGGAATTCTCGCCAAGAGCCCGCCCCCATAGTGATTCGAAGCCAACGGGCGGATATCCGTCAGCGTCAGTTTTAAGACGAAACACGATTTTTACGAAGCCTGCCATGATGATCCTATTCATTTCCGCAGGGGTTGCGCCCCAAACGGTTGAGTTGCTTAAAATTTTCCTTCAGCTTATTCGAGAAGCCGCGATTGCACTTACGGCATAGCAGTTGTGTGTTTTTTTCGTTGTTTGCCCCGCCTAGTGAGTCGGGTTCGACGTGATCGAACTGGCGTTCGTTCGCCGGGGGTATGACACCGCGTTGACTTTTTTGACCAGGCACCACGTCGGTGCCACAGCATTCACACGTTTCCGTCCCAAAGAAGTCTTTATTCTCCTGAGCCACTTTCTGTTTGACAGAAGCCGGGATGCGTGCCAACCCAAGCGGATCGATCCATTCGGTTGGCGCTGGTACGTATTGATAGACGTTGATGTCGCCCGCCAAGCCGATTGGGTCTTTCGACACGAACCGTCCACTACTCGGATCGTAATACCGATACCGGTTATAGTGCAGCCCCGTCTCATCATCAACCTGCTGCCCCTGGAACCGCAGCGGATTCCTGACCGCCGCCACCCCGGCCGCCACCGACGCCCGCTCGATCACCTCCCGCGTCTCGCCCCAGGCCTTGTAGCTCGCTTCCCAGACCACCTCTCCCGCCTCGTCGGTCATCATCAGCGGCGTGCCGATCTGGTCGCAGTGATAGAACATCACGCGCGCCTCGCCCTGCGCCTCCGGCACGTGCTGCAACGGATCATCCTCGGGCGTATACCGCTCGTCCACGCGCGCCACCGGCGTCTCGATCCCCGCCACCGGCGCCGTCACATACTGCGCCATCGGCACGAAAGAACGCGCCTCGTACACGTAATGCGTGCTACCAGCCTCGCTCGATTCATACGCAAGCGTATCGCCGTCCCAGCCGAACACGGTCCGCGCGCCGTTCACGTCCTTCGCGATCCGCCGCCCCAGCGCGTCGTAGTAATACCGCGAGGCGCTATGCCGTGACGGCTCCTCGACGCTCGCCGCGCTCATCCGGTCGAACCCGTCCCACTCGAACCGCTGCGTCCCGCCCGGCGAGCGCTTCTGGATCAGATTCCCCTGCTCGTTGTAATCGAAGTGCGTGCCGGCATATTCCTTCAGTAGATTGCCGAGCACCTTCGGCACCGAAGCCGGCAGCGTGCTCTCGCTGCGCGCCATCGACAACGACGAGGTGCGCGCATTCTCCGGCTTGCCCGGATCGACGATATTGCTCGCCGGATCGAACGCGAACCGCTCGCGCGTGCCCGGCCCGATCGCCTCGATCAGCCGACCGACCGGGTCGTACCGGTAATCGGTCGCGCCCTTGCGGCTATCCTCGATCTGCGTGAGCTGTCCCGCCGCGTCATAGCGATAGCGCCGCGTACTCAACGCGGCCGGCGCCTTTTCGCGCTGCACGGTCTGCCGCTCGACGCGTCCGGCGGGATCGTAGACGGTGCTCTGCCCGATCCGGCTCGACAGCGTGCGCGTCACCTCGCGATGCAGGTCGTCGCGTTCGAGCTGCAATCGGTCCTCGCCGTCCACCAGCAGCCCATGCACGTGCCCGGACCCATACATCAACCAGTCGATCGCATGTCCGTCGGGCCGCACGGTGCGCACACGGTTGCCGAGTTCGTCGTAGCCGTGATGCCAGACGTAGCTGCGCTTCACGCCGAATACGTCATAGGCATGGTGCTCGCGCACGAGATTGCCGGCCGGATCGAAGAAGCGCTGCACGCGGCTGTAGCGGTTGCTCGCGTCGATCAGCCGTCCGCTCGCGTCATAGGCGAACTGCTCGAGGTCGTCTCCCACCTCGCGCCGCGCAAAGCGGCCGGCACCATCCTGTCCGATCCGCGTCACGCGCCCGGCCTCATCGATCGAGTCGAGCCGCCCGCTGGCTTCGTCATAGGCATAACGCGTCGTCTTGCCGTCGAACTCGACTTCCTCGAGCAATCTGCCAACCGGGTCATAACGGAACGTATAAGACGCATCGTTGGCATCGGTCAGCCGCACGAGGCGCCCAAGCCGGTCGTAGCCATAACTCAAGCGCTGCCCGAGCGCATCGACGCGCAGCGAGACGCGTCCCGCGCCGTCATAGGAATAACGCGTCGTGCGCTGCATCGGATCGACGGTCGAGATCAGCCGCCCCTCGGCGTCGTACTGGATCGTCTCGACGCCGGCGGGCGACACGATCTCAGCCAGATGCCCGTTCGCGCCATAGGCGAACGCGGTAGTGGTACCGGCCGCATCCTTGGTGCTGCTCAACCGCCCAGCCGCGTCATAACTCCATTGCGTGGTCTTGCCCGAGCAATCGCGATACGACACCAACCTGCCGCCTGCGTCATAGCTCAGCGATTTCGTGCCGCCCTTCGCATCGACCACCTTGATCGGCAGCCCCTGCCCGTTGTACTGATACTTCGTCTCGTGCCCGAGCGGATCCTTGGCAAGTACCACGTTGCCGGCATCGTCATACTCCTGCGCCCACGCATGACCCTGCGGATCGATGGTGCGCACGAGCTGATCCTTCGCGTCGTACTCCATCTCGATCACGCTGCCGTCCACGCGCCGATGCCGGATGAAGTTGCCGCGCGCGTCGTAGTCGAGGAATTCCACGCCGCCGTCGCGGTGGATGTACTCCACGAGCTTCTCGTTCGCGTTGCGGTACAGCCACTCCTCGCTGCCATCGGGATGGATCACGCGGAACGTGTAGCCCTTGTAGTCGTAGTAGTGCTGCGTAACGTTGCCGAGCGCATCGGTCACGCTGACCATCCGGAAGTCCGGATGCCAGGCGAGCGTGACCTCGTCGCTGCCGTCGTCGCGATACTCGCGGAAGCATCGCGCCTTCGGATGCGTGCCGTCCCACTCGAGATTCATGCCGCGCCCGGTGCGATCGGTGTAGCGCGTGAGCAGGTGATGCCGGTAGCGGTATTCGCGATGATTGCCGAAGCGGTCCCGGGCGCCGGTCAGATCGCCCTCGGCGTCGTATTCGTAGGCGGCGAGCTGCCCGACGCGCACGCCCTCGGCATCATGTTCGACGATCTCGACGATGCGCCCCTGCGAGTCGTGCTTGAACGCCACCTGCACGTGCGGCGCGATCAGCCGGTACAGGCGCCCCTGCGCGTCGTAATCGCAGGTCAGCTGATTGCCGGCGCGATCCTTGAGAAACGCGAGCCGGTAGCGGTCGCCGTCGCGCTCGTAGGCTTCGAGGAAATCGTGGCCGCGCGTCACGCTCATCCAGCGATCGTCGAGGCGCAGCAGCGTCATGTTCTCGGCCGGATCGTCGTGCGCGACACCCACGTCGAGCAGCGGGTAATCGAGGCTGCGCCCCTCGGCATCGTGATAGACGAGCTTGCTGTCATGCACGTCGAAACGCACGGTGTAGGGCGTGATCCAGCGCGGCCCGAGTTCGCCGCCGGCGTCGTTGGCGTCGAAGAACGAGCGGTAGGTACGCACCCAGATGATCGGCAACGGGCCGTCGATCGTGAAGTCGTCGTGATCGATGCGCTCGTCGCCGAGCGCGAAGCCGATCGATCCGCCCGATCTCGCGGCCGGGGTGGGCACCGCCGAGTTGAGGTTGCAGCATCCGCCGCCGGGATGCTTCGCGTCGGCGGTCTTGTGCAGCGTCTCGTGCGGCCCCTGCCCGCGATGCGCCTGCGCCTGAGCCTTGCCGTGCGAGGGCACGCCCACCGATTGCGACTTCGGGTGCGACATGCGCCACCGCTTCACGCCTTCCTCGGCGACCTGGATCAGCCAGCCGATCTTGCCGATGTCGTTGCCGTTGAGCTCCCTCACGGCCTTCTGCACGGCCGGAATCTTCTGGCGCAGGCCGTTCGCGATCGCCCTGAGCTGATCGCCGGCATGCGAATCCACGGTGTGAACCGCCGAGGAAACGGTGTTGATGCCGGCCTTCGCGACGATCTTGACGGCGTCATGCAACAGCAGGCCGAGGCTCTTGAAGGTGCTGCCCGGTTCGTACACCAGTTGATGCAGGTGCGAGCCAGCGTCGTGGACATTGTTGGCTGCGCTGTAATGCTTGCCGCCCGCATGGTCGAACAGGTCGGCGAGGCCGCTCATCAGCGCGCCGATATACGTCGCAGCCCGGTTGAGCACGTCGGCCAGCGCGCCGCGCAGCGTGGTGAGGAACGTCTCGATCTCGCCCGCATAGCGCGCCTGGAGACTTGACACGATGGCGGTGATGATGCCGTCGCGCACCATGTTGAGGACGGCTTCGCCGGCAGCGCGACCGTTCTTGGCCACTTCCTCGCGCATCAGCTTGAGCATCGGCCGCGCGCCCATGCGCACCTCGGCGGTGCCAACCGGTAGCGGAATCACGCCGATCAGGTCGAGGCCGAGGTTCAGCCAGTCGAACAGATTGAGCGGCCTGTTGCCATGATTGATCATCGCGCGAATGTCGCCGATCAGATCCACGGCTGCGAAGATGTTGGCAAGCACCGGCATGTTTTCCGCGACGGTCTTGAGCCGGTCGAGGGTGATCACGCCATGGCTGATTCCCATCAGCCACTGGTTCAGGTCGCGCAGATTCGCGTCGATGTCGATCGGATGGAAGCCGCTGAGCGGACCGACGAAGATGTCGGTCGGCTTCGGTTGAATGGTGGCCGGCGAATTCATGTTGAGAACGTGCGGATCGGGTTTTTATCGAAATCGACGAAGGAATCGGGCGCCGCGCATCAAACGATTTTCAGGGCGGCGGCCGCGCCGCGCGCGCCTTGCGCGAGGCCACCGAGCTGCTGCGCGGCGGACTTCAGCGCATTGGCCTGGGACAATGCCCCCTGCGCGCCGGCCGGCAGCGCGCTGCCCAGCGCCTGCTGCGCCGCGCCGAGTCCCTTCGAGGCGAGCGCGCCAGTCAATCCGGTGGTACCGCCGGACGCCAGCGAGCCGGCCATCCCGGCGACACTGCCGAGGCTGCCGAGCCCGCTCGCGCCTGCGGCTCCGCCGAGGCTGCCCGCCTTGCCGAGCGCGCCCGAAGCGAGCGAGCCAAGCGAGCCGACCGAACCGAGCGCGCCGCCGAGTCCCCCCAGGCCCCCGCCACCGGCCGCGCCCGTCACCGCGCCGGCCGCCTTGGCCACGGCCCCGGCCGACGACGCCAGCGCCCCCGCCGACGGCAGCAGCGAGCCGAGCTGCGATTGCGCGGCGGCGCCGGCCTCGGCGCCGCCATTCGCGGTGGTCTCGGGCGCCGGCCAGGTCGGCAGCTTGAATGCGCTGGCCTTGTCGGCCTGCGAGCGCGGGTCCTTGCCGAACACCACCTGCACCACGCCGGGCGGCAGCCCGCTCACCACGCTCCTGCCGCTCGCGTCGAGCGCGCCCTGGCGCAGCACGCCGCCGTTCGCGTCGAGCACCGAGAACTGCCCGCCCTTCACGGCCTCGCCGTTCGCGTACTGATGCAGCAGTTCGAGCTGGCCCGGCTGGTCGGGGCGCGGCGACGGCAGCGGGTAGCCCATGCTGGCCGGCCCCGCGAACACGTGCGAGGCGCCCTTCACGTCGACGGTGCCGGGCGTGTGGATCTCGATGTTGCCGCCGCTCAGGCGGATGTAGCCGCCGCCGCTCGTCAGCAAAATGCCCTGATCGGCGGCCAGCTGCACCTGGTCGGTGGCGGACAGCACCTTCACGGTCTTCTGCGCGCTCAGTTCGACGTTGTCGTCCTGCGCCTGGATCTCGATCTTGCCCTTGGCCGCGAACAGCTTCATGCCGGCGTTCTGCACGAACAGGCTCAGCTTCTGGCCAATGCTCGCGACCAGCGACTTGCCGGCGGCCACGTGCGTGCTCTGCGCGCTGACGAGGTTCAGGTGCTGGGTGGCGGCCAGATGGATCGACTGCTTCGACGACACGCCGATACCGGCCGGGCTGCCGAACACCATCACCGGCTGCTGGAACGCGTTGGCGCTACCGGTGCCGCCGCCCGCGGTGTTGCCGCCCGAGGCGCTCGCGCCGCTGGCGCTGCTCTGGGTCGCGTCGGTCAGCGCGCGCAGCGCGTCGTGCGCGTCCTGCAGGCTTTCGGCCTGATGCTGGACGCTCGCGTCGGACATCGCCTCGACGAGGCTCTCGGCGCTGACGAGCTGCTGCTGCGTCTCGCCGACGTCGAGCGGCTGGCTCGCGGCGGCCTTCGGATGCGTGGTCAGGTACAGGCCCTGGCTCGCGCGCAGCGCGCCGTAGTCGTCGGTGCGCAGGTCGAAGCCGCTGCCGAGGTAGGCGCCGCGCGAGTTGCCGCTCTGGTCGATCAGGTAGCCCAGGTGCAGCAGGCTGTTGGCGCTGCTGCTCATCAGCTGCACGCGGTTCTGGCCGGTGGCGTCGTCCATCACCATCTGGTTGTAGCCGCTGCCGCCGTACTCCTTGGAACGATGGCCGGACAGGATGCCGTTGCTGTGCCATTCCGGCTTGACGGCGCCGTTGTAGACGCGCGCGATCGCGAGCGGCCGGTCGCAGTCGCCGCCCACGTGGTCGATCAGCACCTCCTCGCCGACGCGCGGCACATGCACGCCGCCATAGCCGCCGCCGGTGTCGGCCTGCACCACGCGCACCCAGGTCGAGGCGCCCTGGTCGCCGGGATTCACGCGATCCCAGACGAAGCGCACGCGAATCCGGTTCAGCTCGTCGGTATAGACCTCCTCGCCGTCGGGCCCGACCACGACGGCCGTCTCCAGATGCATCTCGGGCTTGCGGTGTTCGAGCGGGCTGCGGTACGGCACGCTGGTGCGCTGCGCCTCCACCTCGACGCGATAGAAGCCGACCGAGCCGTCGGCATGCGCGACGCCGGCCGCCGCGCCGCCGTCGGCGGCACGCGCCTCGGCCAGCTCGGTTTCGAGGCTGTGCGGGAAATGCGGCGCGCCGGTCACGGGCAGGTTGTTCTCGATCCACCACGCCACCTCGATCGTGGCGAACTCGCGCTGCGCGGCCGGATCGGCGTCATGGACAGGATGGTCGGCCAGCGTGAAGCGCCGGCCCGCATCGAGCGCGCGCGCGCCGCCCGCGCCGTGGAAGCGCTTGGCGCGCGACTCCCATTCCTCCATGCGGATCTGCGCGAGCCGGTCGCCGCGCGACTGGTCGCCGAACGTGTAGGCGCCGGTGTAGTCGTACACCTCCAGCTGATCGGGCAGCTCGCCCTGCTGGCCCATGGTCGGCGTCAGCGTGCCCTTTGGATTGGCGGGCACGGCGGGGTTCTTGTAGTCGAACGTGCGGGTGGTCAGCGTGACGCTCTGCAGCGTGCGCGTGCCGGACCACTGCGTGAGCGCGTCGGTCTCGGCGCCGGTGGCCACCCGCGCGAACGACACGCTGGCCGGCGCGAGTTCGGGCAGCGAGGTGATCGCGTCGGTCACCACCAGCGTATGCGATTTGCCGTCGCCGCCCTGCTCCCAGTGGCCGTAGAGCCCCTCGCTCTCGAGCAGCCGGTGGACGAAGTTCCAGTCGGTTTCGTGCTGGCGCGTGTAGGAGCGGCTGGCGAGCGGCTGCGAAAGCGCGAAACGGAACCGGCCGCTCGCCTGCGGGTGCGCGTTGAACACGTCGGTGATGATCGCGTCGGCGCTCTTGTCGATCCAGATCTTCTGGTCGCGCCGGAAGTGCAGCAGGTGCAGCCACGCGTGGATGGTCAGCTGGTAGGTGGTCAGCCCGCCGTCGGCGCCGAGCCGGCGCGCGGTGAATACGTGGCCCTGAATCGGCCGGTAGCTCTGGTCGGCTTGCTGGAGCCACAGCGTGACGGGCTGTGCGATCAGCGATTTCAGCGGCACGTCGTCGTTGGAGGAGACCACGTCGAGCGTGAACGCATAGTCGCGCCCCAGCCTCGAACGGCCGACGGCGCGTTGCACGACCAATTGGTCCGATCCCAGCGGGGTGTCGAGTTTCACGAGCCGGTCCTGCTGAATCACACCGGCCTGGATCGCCCCCGCGATATCCTGCACGTTCATGGTGGTTCGCCCTTCTTCTTATTCAGCGCTCTCGGCAAGCGTCTGATTGAATCGACGGGCGATTGTAACCGGCCAGACAGCGATTCGCGAACCATGCGGGTATGACAATGGCTAATTAATCGGGCCATCGGTTCATGCGCGAGAAAATCGGCCGATTAATCAGAAATTAATACCTCGATTAATCGCCGGATCTGTAATTTCTGCCGACTTTTCGTGATTGGCGCACCGGCCCCGATTCAGCTTTTCGCGTGATCGGGTGCCGGGTCGTAGGCGAGTTCGAGCCGGTAGGCAAGCGCGATGAACAGGCTCTGCGCGAGCCCCATGGTGCTGGTCAGCGAGCGGAAGCCGAAGGTGTCGGACTCCTGCAGCAGCAGCGCCGCGTCGGCGCGGCTCGCCAGCGCGTTGAGCCGGCTGTCGGTGATCGCGATCAGCGTCGCGCCGCGCTGCAGGCCGTCCTCGACGATCTGCAGCGTCTCCTGCGCATACGGCGCGAACGACACGGCCAGCACCACGTCGCCGGCGCGCAGCGAACGCAGCTGCCCGGCCTGCATGCCGCCGGTGCCGGCCACCAGCTGGATGCGCTTGCCGGTGTGCTGCAGCGCGTAGTCGAGATAGGCGACCACCGGATACGAGCGGCGCATGCCGACCAGCCAGATCGCGTCGGTGGCGGCGAGCAGATCCACGGCGCGTTCGAACGCGGGCGCGTCGAGCGACGCGCTGAGCTGCTGCATGCCGGCGATGCTGTCGCCGAGGAATTCGGCGGCGAGCTCGCTGGTGCGGCGCGGCCCGCCCTGCTCGATGATGCCGCGAATCCGCGACTGGTAGCTGAGCTCGGGCGCGACCTGGCGCACCATCGCGTCGCGAAACACGCGCTGCATGCCGGAGAAGCCGGAGAACCCGAAGTGCTTCGCGAAGCGCACCACCGCCGAGGGCTGCACGCCGCAATCGTTGGCCACTTCCTGCACGCCTTGCAGGCCCACGCGCCCGGGATGCGCCTCGACGTGGCGCGCGATCAGCTTCAACTGCTTGCTGAGCGACGCGAACTGCGCCGAGATGTCGGCCAGCAATGCCTCGGGCGTCTGGCGCCCGGAATCCGGCGGGCTGCCGGCGGCGTCGGGTCGGGAAGATGGCATACGGGGAGCCGGGCGGTTTGTCATGTGGCGCCATTCTAGCAACAGGGCCGGCGCGCCCCACGCCCCCTGTCCGTCACGCGGCGGCGGCCTCGCGCAGCGCGATGCCGGTCCACGCGCCGCTCGCGCACAGCTCCACCACCAGCTCGCGGATCACGTGGCGCACGGCGAGCGAGGCGGAACTGACTGGCAGCGCGTTCGGCCAGCAGAGGCTGCCGGGCCGACGGATCACCGGATCGACGATGCGGCGTATCCGCGGCCGGTCGGCCGGCGCGCGCAGCGCCACCGACACGGACGGCAGGATCGTGCAGGCCGCGCCCGACTGCGCGATCGACAGCAGCGTGGGCAGCGAATCGACGTCGGCAATGATGTTGAGCGGCACCTGCTCGCGCGCGAAGCTGCGTTCGAGCAGCACGCGCAGCCCGTTCGAGGCACCGGGCGCGACCAGCGGCACGCCGCCGAGCGCCGCGAGCGGGCAGCTGCGCGCACGGGGCGAGAGGCCGCCCGGCTCGCCCATCAGGCACAGCGCCTCGTCGAACAGCGGCAACGTGGAGATGCCGGGCGTGTTGGTGTCGCGAAACAGGATCGCGAGATCGAGCCGGCCGTTGGCGAGCAGCTCGTTCAGGTAGCCGCTCATGCTCTCGAAGAACTGCAGGCGGATGCCGGGATAGCGCTCGCGCACGCGCTCGAACACCGGCATCGCGAGGATCGCCGACATGGTGGTGGGAAAGCCGAGCGCCACCGTGCCCGATTCAGCGCCCACGCCCTCGCGCACCTCCTGGCGCAACTGCTCCATCTGGTGCAGCACGAGCCGCGCGTGGCGATACATGGCCTGCCCGGCGGCGGTCGGCTTCACGCCCTGCGGACTCCTGACGAGCAGCGGCACGCCGAGATCGTGCTCGAGCTTCGCGACCTGCTGGCTCAGCGAGGGCTGCGCGACGTAGAGCATCTCGGCGGCCTTGCCGAGGCTGCCGTAGTCGACGATGTTGACGAAATAGCGGAGCTGGCGAATATCCATGACGGGGGCGGCGAAAGGATGGCGCAAGGAGCCGGAGCGGTCATAGGATACCCCTATGACCGGCACATCCAATCGGTATTTCCGGCGTACCGCGCATTCCCCTACAGTCGGTCCATACGAATCCGGGCGCGCGAATTCCCTCGCCCGCGCCCTAGCCGGAGACACCGCATGCCCCTCGATCCGTCCGGTTCACCCGCGTCCAGCGCCGATCCCCTCGACCCCGCTGCTCCCATCGCCAAGCCCGCCCGGCAATGCGTGAGCGACCTGATCGGCACCGCGCCGGCCACCGCGCTGGCCGCCACGCTCGATCTCGACGCGCCGCCCGCGATCGGCGACGCGCTGCCGCCGCTCTGGCACTGGCTCTACTTCTGGTCCATCACCCCGCAGGCCGCGCTCGGCGCGGACGGCCACGCGGCCACCGGCGGTTTCCTGCCCGACCTCGGCCTGCCGCGCCGGATGGCGGCGGGCGGGCGGCTGCGGTTCACCGCGCCGCTGCCGGTGGGTTCGACGGCCACGCGCGAATCGCGCGTGCTGTCGATCGAGCGCAAGACGGGCCGCAGCGGCCCGCTCGCGTTCGTCACGGTGCTGCACGAGATCCGCGCCGGCGCCGTCACGGCGATTCGCGAGGAACAGGACATCGTCTATCGCGAGGCGGCCGTGCCCGGCCGGCCGCAAACGCTGCCGGCGCCGGTCGCCGCGCCGGGCGGCGCCGAATGGGAGCGCCGCGTGATGCCCACCGAGGCGATGCTGTTCCGCTACTCGGCGCTGACCTTCAACGGCCACCGCATCCATTACGACCGCGACTACGCGCGCCAAGTCGAAGGCTATCCCGACCTCGTGGTACACGGCCCGCTCGTGGCCACCCTGCTGCTCGACGCGGCCGCGCGCTTCGCCCCCGGCATGCGCGTGGCCGAGTATGTCTACCAGGCCGTCCACCCGAGCTTCGCCGGCCATCCGCTCGCGCTGTGCGGGCGCCGCGCCGACGACGGTTGCGCGTTCGACCTGTGGGCGCACGACCACGAAGGCCGGCTGACGATGTCGGCCCGCGCGCGCCTCGCCTGACTCCCCACCTTGCGGCCCCACCCTTGCCCACGATGAACGCCACCACCGACGCCTTCCAGGACATCCGCGACGCGATTCGCGATCTGTGCAGCCAGTTTCCCGCCGAGTATTTCCGCAAGATCGACGAGGCGCGCGGCTATCCCGCCGAGTTCGTCGACGCGCTCACGCAGGCCGGCTGGCTCGCCGCGCTGATCCCGCAGGAGTACGGCGGCTCGGGCCTCGGGCTTACCGAGGCCTCGGTGATCATGGAGGAGATCAACCGCAACGGCGGCAACTCGGGCGCCTGCCACGGCCAGATGTACAACATGGGCACGCTGCTGCGCCACGGCTCCGAGGCGCAGAAGGCGCGCTACCTGCCGAGGATCGCCTCGGGCGAGCTGCGTCTGCAGTCGATGGGCGTGACCGAGCCCACCACCGGCACCGACACCACGCGCATCAAGACCACCGCGGTACGCCGCGGCGACCGCTACCTGGTGAACGGCCAGAAGGTGTGGATCTCGCGCGTGCAGCATTCGGACCTGATGATCCTGCTCGCGCGCACCACGCCGCTCGCGGACGTGAAGAAGAAGAGCGAGGGCATGTCGATCTTCCTCGTCGACCTGCACGACGCGATCGGCCACGGCATGACGGTGCAGCCGATCCCGAACATGGTCAACCACGAGACCAACGAGCTGTTCTTCGACAACCTCGAGATCCCGGCCGAGAACCTGATCGGCGAGGAAGGCCAGGGCTTCCGCTACATCCTCGACGGGCTCAACGCCGAGCGCACGCTGATCGCGGCCGAGTGCATCGGCGACGGCCACTGGTTCGTCGACAAGGTCACGCAGTACGCGAAGGACCGCGTGGTGTTCGGCCGCCCGATCGGCCAGAACCAGGGCGTGCAGTTCCCGATCGCGCGCGCCCACGTCAACGTCGAGGCGGCCAGCCTGATGCGCTTCGAGGCCGCGCGCCGCTTCGATGCGCACGAGGCGTGCGGCGCGCAGGCCAACATGGCGAAGCTGCTGGCCGCCGACGCCTCGTGGGAGGCGGCCAACGCCTGCCTGCAGTTCCATGGCGGCTTCGGCTTCGCCTGCGAATACGACGTCGAGCGCAAGTTCCGCGAGACGCGGCTCTATCAGGTCGCGCCGATCTCGACCAACCTGATCCTGTCCTACGTGGCCGAGCACGTGCTCGGCCTGCCGCGCTCGTTCTGACGGAGGCATCCCATGCGCCCGCTTGAAGGCATCCGCGTCGTGACGTTCGAGCATGCGATCGCCGCGCCGTTCTGCACGCGCCAGCTCGCCGATCTCGGCGCGCGCGTGATCAAGATCGAACGGCCCGGCAGCGGCGACTTCGCGCGCGGCTACGACGAGCGCGTGCGCGGCCTGGCCTCGCACTTCGTCTGGACCAACCGCTCGAAAGAGAGCCTGACGCTCGACGTCAAGCAGCCGGTGGCGCTCGAGATCGTGCAGGCGCTGCTGGCCGAGGCCGACGTGTTCGTGCAGAACCTCGCGCCCGGCGCCACGCAGCGGCTCGGGCTCGATCACGCGAGCCTGGCCGCGCGCCACCCGCGCCTGATCGTCTGCGACATCTCCGGCTACGGCCTCGACGGCCCCTATCGCGACCGCAAGGCCTACGACCTGCTGATCCAGGCCGAGGCCGGCTTCCTGTCGGTGACGGGCGCGCCCGACGCGCCGGCCAAGGCGGGCTGCTCGGTGTCCGACATCGCGGCCGGCATGTACGCCTATTCGAACATCCTCGCCGCCCTGCTCGCGCGCGTGAAGACCGGGCGCGGCCGCCACATCGACGTGTCGATGCTCGAAAGCACGGTGGAGTGGATGAGCTACCCGCTCTACTACGCGTTCGACGGCCAGCCCCCGCCGCCGCGCGCGGGCGCCTCGCACGCGACCATCTATCCCTACGGGCCGTTTCGCGTCGGTACCAGTCACGGCGGCGGCAACGGCGACACGGTGATCCTCGGCCTGCAGAACGAGCGCGAATGGCAGCGCTTCTGCGAGACGGTGCTGCGCCGCCCCGAGCTGGCCGACGATGCGCGCTTCGCCTCGAACAGCGGACGCGTCGCGCATCGCGACGAACTGGGCGCGCTGATCGACCAGGTGTTCGCGGGGCTCGATGCGCCCGAGGTGCTGGCGCGCCTCGACGCCGCGCAGATCGCCAGCGCGCGCATGAACGACATGCAGGCCGTGCGCGAGCATGAACAGCTCGCCGCGCGCGGGCGCTGGACCACGGTGGCGACGCCGGCCGGCGAGATCCCGGCGCTGCTGCCGCCGGGCCTCGCCGCCGAAGACGACGCGCGGATGGACCCGGTGCCGGCGCTCGGCGAGCACACCGACGCGATCCTCGCCGAACTCGGCTACGGGCACGAGGCGATCACCGCGCTGCATCGGTCCGGCGTCGTCTAGCGACGCTGGCGACGCTGGCCGCGCGGCACCCGCAACCGATCACAAGACGACGCCCCGCGCCCGCTCCGGGCGCACGGGGCGCGATAACGGAGACACCCCTGATGACCCGCACTGTCAATGCCGCGGGCCGGCTCGATCGCCTGCCCGTTTCGCGTTTCCACTGGAAGATCCTCGGCCTGATCGCGGGCGGCGCGTTCCTCGACGCGTTCGACCTCTATCTCGCCAACGGCGCGCTCGCCTCGATGGTCAAGGAAGGCTTCACCGACCTGGCCCATGGCGCGATGTTCGTATCGTCCACCTTCATCGGCATGATGATCGGCGCGTTCGCGGCCGGCTACGTCGGCGACCGGCTCGGCCGCCGCTACTCGTACCAGCTCAACCTCGCGATCTTCGGCGTGGCGTCGCTGGCGGCCTGCTTCGCGCCCGGCATCGACTGGCTGATCGCGCTGCGCCTCGTGATGGGCATCGGGCTCGGCGCCGAGCTGGTGGTGGCGGCCGGCACGCTCGCCGAATTCGTGCCGCCCGCCACGCGCGGCAAGTGGGTGTCGCTGCTCGCGGTGATCACCAACAGCGGGCTGTTCGCGGCGCTCGCGGCCGGCTACTGGATCATCCCGCACCTGGGCTGGCGCTACATGTTCGCGCTGGCCGGCGTCGGCGCGCTGGTGGTCTGGTTCCTGCGCAAGCGCATGCCCGAATCGCCGCGCTGGCTCGAATCGGTGGGCCGGCTCGACGAGGCCGAGGCCACGCTCGCGACGATCGAGGCCGAGGTCCGCGCGCGCCACGGCGCGCTGCCGCCCGTCACGCGCACGGTCAGCCTGCAGACGGGCCGCGTGCCGCTCGCGCGGCTGTTCGCGCCGGCCATGCGCGGGCGCACGCTGGTGGCCGCGCTGACCGCGATCGGCGTGAACGTGGGCCTGTACGGCTTCGTCGCCTGGCTGCCGACGTTTTTCGTGGCCGAGGGGCTGTCGGTGGTCAGGTCGCTCGGCTTCGTGTTCCTGATGTCGATCGGCTCGCCGGTGGGCGGCCTGATCGGCTACGCGGTGGCCGACCGCTGGGGCCGCGCGCGCGGCATCGTGATCGCCTCGCTGGTGACGATCGCGCTGGGCTGGCTCTACGTGACGCTGCGCGACGCCACGGCGATCGTGATCGTCGGCTTCGGGCTCGTCAGCGCGCTCTACACGATCACCACGCTCGGGCTGTTCGGCTACATCCCCGAACTGTTCCCGACCGAGGTGCGGCTGCGCGGCACCGGCGTGGCGGGCACCTGCGGGCGCGCCTCGTCGATCGCCACGCCGTATCTGGCGCTGCTGCTGTACCAGCGCTTCGGCGTGTCGGGCGTGATCTCGATGGTGAGCATCGTGCTGGCGGTGCTGTGCGTGGCGATCGCGGTGCTGCGCGTGGAGACGAGCCGGCACGCGCTGGAGGACATCTCGCCCGGCGACGGCGGCGGCCCGGTCGCGGAGCCGGGCGAGGCCAGCGCCGCCGAGACGGTGGCCGAGCACTGAGCCGGTTGTCCCATGACGAACGGCCCGCGCGGGCGGGCCGCTTCCCGCCGATGATCGAACGTCCCATGACATCAGCGCCCGCGCCCCGCTTGCCCGATCCTCTTTGCGCCGCCCTCCGGCCCGCGTATCATCGCCGGCATGACACCTGAAACTGCCCGCCAACGCATCGACCGCCTGCGCCGCGAGATCGAGGCCGGCATCCTGGCGCATCCGCGCCCCGATCCGCGCGGCCGGACCGAGGTGGACGGCCTCGCGATCGGCTGCCTCACCGAGCCGATCCCGCCGCGCGCCTACTTGTACGAACCGGGCATGTGCGTCTCGATCTCGGGCGTCAAGCACCTGCTGGTGGACGGCAAGCCGTTCTCCTACGATCCCGACCACTTCCTGCTCACCTCGTTCGGCCTGCCCGCGATCGTCGAGGTGCCGGGCGCGAGCCGCCGGCGGCCCTATACGGGACTGCAGATCCGGCTCGACCTCGACGCCGCGCGCGAGGTGCTGGCCGAGACCGGCGCCACGCTGGCCGGCGTCGCGCCGGCCGCGCCCGGCTTCGCGGTGGCGCCGCTGTCGGCCGAACTGCTCGACGCGCTCGCGCGCATGGTGGCGCTGCTGCGCCGCCCGCACGACGCCGCCGTGCTCGGCCGCCTGCTGCACCGGGAGATCCTTTACCTGCTGCTGACCGGGCCGGCCGGCCCGAGCCTGCGCCAGATCATCCAGACCGACTCGCCGGCGCCGCGCATCACGCGCGCGCTGGCATGGCTGCGCACCCACTACCGCGAGCCGTGCAACGTCGCGCATCTGGCCGCGCTGTGCGGGATGGGCGTCTCCACGCTGCATCGCCACTTCCAGCGGCTCACCACCATGAGCCCGATCCAGTACCAGAAGCAGTTGCGGCTGCACGAGGCGCGCCGACTCATGATCAACGACGGCGTGGACGCGGCCAGCGCCGCGTTCCAGGTCGGCTACGAGAGCGCGACGCAGTTCAGCCGCGAATACCGGCGGCTGTTCGGTGACGCGCCCAAGCGCGACGTCAGCACGATCCGCGAGCACGGCGTGGCGACCGAACCGGTCGTCTGAACCGGGCTCGCTTCCAGTCCGCTTCCGAGTCAACTTGCCCGATCGTCTCGTTGCGGCACCGCAAAGCGGCAGCGGGTTCTCCCCTCGCACCGCTGCTCGCCCGCCGCTCACACCCCAGTAGCAAACCCGATTCCCACCACCCACGATCCGACCGATGATCGCGATCGACCGGAAAATCGTACCGTCGCACGCGCCGCCCGCCCCCGTTCCTGTCGCGAAACTGGCGCGTTCGCCAGCCTCACCGCGACTGGCACAAAAAAGTTGCAACGATCTATGACCGCGATTTCAACCGGAGCCGAAACGATGCAACACTAGGCGGCGTTGCCCCGCGCAAAATCCTTCAGTCCGACGCGCGGCCCGTGCCGCGCGAATCCGGTCTCCCCTGTTAAGGTACCCGACCCATGCGAATCCGAAGCGCATCGTCCGATCTGTTGTTCTTCCTGAGGTCCTGGTTCGAGAATCCGCTCAGCGTCGCCGCGATCGCCCCGTCGGGCGAGCCGCTCGGCCGCCTGATGACGCGCGACATCTCCCGCCTCGACGGCCCCGTGCTCGAACTCGGCGCCGGCACCGGCGTGTTCACGAAGGCGCTGCTGCGCCGCGGGCTCGCGCAGCGCGACCTGATCCTGGTGGACAGCAGCGAACGCTTCGCCGCCCTGCTCGCGGGGCGCTTTCCCGACGCGAAGATCGTGGTGGGCGACGCGGCCAACCTGTTGCCGCTCGGCGTGGCGCTGCCGCGCTCGGTCGGCTCGGTGGTGAGCGGCCTGCCGCTGCTGTCGATGCCGAAGGACAAGGTGGCCGCGATCGTCGGCGGCGCGTTCCATTACCTGCAGGACGACGGCGCGCTCTACCAGTTCACCTACGGCTTCCGCTGCCCGATCCCGCGCGCGACGCTGCACGCGCTGGGGCTCAAGGCCGTCTGCGTGGGCCGCGTGTTCCGCAACCTGCCGCCCGCGGCCGTCTACCGGATCTCGCGCAAGTAGGCGCGGCGGCGCTGCGTCCACGAAAAAAAACCGCCGGGCCGGATACGCGCTCCGCGGCGGTTGGATAACGGCGGCCATGAGCCGCCGTGGACCGTGATCATGGCCCGGGCCTTCATGGCCCGCGCATGGCGCGCAGCGGGCGCCATGCCCGCCGCCCGCCACGCAAGCCTTACTGCGCGCCGATGCCCGACGACACGCGCCAGAGATCGACGTTGCCGTCCTGCGCGTGGCGGTCGATCTCGGCCAGTTCCTCGGCGCTGAACGCGAGCTGCTTGACCGCATCGAGCGCATCGTCGAGCTGCGCCACGGTGCGCGCGCCGATCAGCGTGGACGACACGCGCGCGTCGCGCAGCGTCCAGGCGATCGCCATCTGCGCGAGCGTCTGGCCGCGCCGCTCGGCGATCGCGTTCAGCGCGCGGATCCGCTCGAGATTGTCGGCGTTCAGCATTCCCGCGTTCATCGAACCGCTGCGGCTCACGCGTGCGTCGGCCGGCACCTCCTTCAGGTACTTCGAGGTCAGCAGGCCCTGCGCGAGCGGCGAGAAGCCGATGCAGCCCACCCCGAGTTCGTCGAGCGTCTGCAGCAGCCCGTGCTCGATGCTGCGGTTCAGCATCGAGTAGTTCGGCTGGTGGATGAAGAGCGGCACGCCCTCGGCTTCGAGGATCGCGGCCGCCTGGCGCGTCAGTTCGGGCGAGTACGACGAGATGCCGACGTACAGCGCCTTGCCCTGCCGGTGCAGCTGCGCGAGCGCGCCCATGGTCTCGTCGAGCGGCGTATCCGGGTCGACGCGATGCGAATAGAACACGTCGACGTAGTCGAGCCCCATGCGGCGCAGGCTCTGCTCGCAGCTCGCGATCAGGTGCTTGCGGGTGCCGGTCGGGCCGCCGTAGGGGCCGGGCCACATCGCCCAGCCGGCCTTGGTCGAGATCACCAGCTCGTCGCGGTGGGGCTTGAAGTCCGCCGCGAGCCAGCGCGCGAAGTTTTCCTCGGCCGAGCCGGCGGGCGGGCCGTAGTTGTTGGCGAGATCGAAATGCGTGACGCCGCGGTCGAACGCGCGGCGCAGGATCGCGCGGCCGGTCTCGAACACGTCGACGCCGCCGAAGTTCTGCCAGAGGCCGAGCGAGATGGCCGGCAGCACCATGCCGCTGCGGCCGACGCGGCGATAAGGCATGGCGTCGTGATAACGATTCGGGTCCGCCTGATACTGCATCATGTTTTCTCCTCCTGGACCGATGCACGGCGCCGGGCGAATCCGCGGCGTCGCATCGCGTGCGAGGCGACGAGTGTAGAGGCATGGCACGGCATTCCGGAAATTGATTCTGCAGATCGAATCCATCTATTTTCGGAATAGATGCGGCAAGCCGGACTTGCTAAGCTGCTGGCCGTCGCGCCCGCGCGGCGCCCTTGCATCGAAGCTCGCCAGGCGGCGGCCTCACCCAACACCTCGCGCGCCGCGCACGGCGGCGCGCCCCGCTCACCTCATCGCTCACCATTCCCCGGGAGAACACACATGGAAAAGGCTGCAATCGGATTCGTCGGCGTCGGGCTGATGGGCCACGGCATCGCGAAACACCTGCTCGGCGCCGGCCATCCGCTCACCGTCGTCGGCCGCCGCAATCGCGCGCCCGTCGACGATCTGGTCGGCCGCGGCGCGCAGGAAGCCGCCTCGCTGGCCGCGCTCGCGGCGGCCTCGTCGATCGTGTTCCTGTGCCTGACCGACGCGCCGGCCGTCGAGTCCGTGATCGGCGAGATGAAGGACCACCTGCGCGAAGGCACGATCATCGTCGACTGCTCGACCTCGGACCCGGCCGCCACCGAGCGCGTGGCCGCGATGCTGGCCGAACGCGGCGTCGACTATTGCGACGCGCCGCTCGGCGGCACCCCGGAGCAGGCCGAGGCCGGCCAGTTGCAGGCCATCGTCGGCGCCACGCCGGCCGTGTTCGCGCGGCTCGAGCCGGTGTTCGCGCCGTGGACGGCCAAGGTCGTCCACGTGGGCGGCGTCGGCGACGGCCACCGGATGAAGCTGATCAACAACTTCGTCGCGCTCGGCTACGGCGCGCTCTACGCCGAAGCGCTCGCGATCGCGCGCAAGTCGGGGCTCACGGCCGAGCAGGTGGACGGCGTGCTGCGCGGCAGCCGCATGGACTGCGGCTTCTACCAGACCTTCATGGGCTACACGCTCGAGGGCAAGCGCGACGCGCACAAGTTCACGCTGACGAACGCGCACAAGGACCTGCGCTACGTGGAGGCGATGGGCAACCATGCCGGCTGCGCGACCTACGTGGCCAGCACCGTCAAGAACGCCTATGCCACTGCGCTTGCGGCCGGCGCCACCGGCGCCGAGGACTACGTGCCCCATCTGCCCGACTACATCGCGCGCGCCAACGGCCATTCGGTCTGAGCGCCCGCCGGCGCGCACGCGGGCATGCACGCGCCGGCAAGCAACAATCGCTATCGAATCAAGCAAGCGGCAGCCGCTGTTCCGGCCCGGCACCGCGCGCGATACTGAGGCCGGCGCGCGCCTCGCCGGTCATGCCGGCACGGCACGCGGCGCGCGCCGCCCCCTCACCTTCGCCCGCGCCGCCATCATGCCGAACCTGCTCACCGTCGTCGTCGCGAACGCGGCCGACGCCGATCTCGCCACCTATCTGCTGGACCCCGAGCGGCCGGCGCTGCAAGCCGGCACGCGCCACATGGTCGGCCCGCAGGTGATGCCGCTCGCGGTCGCGCCGGACCGCGCCACGCTCTACGCGGCCACGCGCGGCACGCCGCCCACGCTGGTGCAATGCCGGCTGGAACCTCACACAGGCCGGCTCGAAACCGGCTACCGGCTCGCGGTCGAGGCGGGCCACGTCTCGCTCGCGATCGACCATGCCGGGCGCTTCCTGTTCGGCGCCTCGTATGGCGCGCACCAGCTGGTGGTTCACGAACTGGCGCGGCTCGAACACGGCGATGCCGCGCCGCGCCAGATCCTGCCCGGGATCCGCCATGCGCACGCGGTGGTGGTCTCGCCCGACGACCGCTTCGTCTACGCGAGTTCGCTCGGCGGCGACATGCTGGTCTGCTGCACGCTCGACGCCGCGCGCGAGGCGCCGCTCGCGATCGTCGCCACGGTGCCGTTCGAAGCCGGCTTCGGCCCGCGCCATCTGCGGCTCTCGCCCGACGGCGCGTGGCTGTACGTGCTCAGCGAATTCAGCGCGCGCGTCGCGGTGTTCCGGCGCGATCGCGACGACGGCCGGCTCAGCCTGCACGGCGTCACGCCGCGCCCGCTCGAACTCACGGCGCTGCACGACGGCCAGGCTCGTCCGCCCGCCACCGAACCGCAGCCGGACCCGGCCACGCTGGCCCGCGCGATCTGGGCCGCCGACCTGCAGGTGCGGCCCGACGGGCGCTTCGTCTATGTTTCGGAACGCACCACGCACCGCCTGTTCGTGCTGCGCGTGGCCGACGACGGCACGCTCGTACACGCCGGCGCGGTGCCGACCGAGGCACAGCCGCGCGGCTTCGCGATCGATCCGTCGGGCCGCTGCCTGATCGCCTGCGGGGAACGTTCGCCGTGGGTCGCGCTCTACGAGATCGACGCCGAATCGGGCCTGCCGGTGCTGCATTCGCGCCTGCCCGGCGGACACGGTGCAAACTGGGTGGAGATCGTCGCGCACGAGGCGTGACGCGCGGCGCGCGCGGCCGGATCGACCCAGGACAATGCCGCGAGCGCCGCGCCGGCCACGCGCCCGGCGCGGCGCCGCGATCGACCTGAGACAAAGCGGATCGATCGTCACAACGCGCGCTTGTATGCCTCGTAGCGTGCGCGGTTCTCCTCGTTCGGCGGATACAGCCCCGGCAGCGACGCGCCGTTGCGCACCTGCTCCATGATCCAGCCTTCGAGCCGCTCCTGCTCGGGCGCCGCGTTCGCGATGGTGTCCACCAGCGCGGCCGGGATCACGATCGCGCCGTCGGTATCGACGACGATCAGGTCGTCGGGAAACACGGCCACGCCGCCGCAGCCCACCGGCTCCTGCCAGTTCACGAAGGTCAGGCCCGCCACCGAGGGCGGCGCCGCCGCGCCGCGGCTCCACACCGGCAGCTGCGTATCGAGCACGCCGGCCACGTCGCGCATCACGCCGTCGGTCACGAGCCCGGCCACGCCGCGCCGGCGCATCCGCGCGCAGAGGATGTCGCCGAAGATGCCGGCATCGGTGATGCCCATCGCATCGACCACGGCGATGCAGCCGGCCGGCATCGCCTCGATCGCGGCGCGCGTCGAGCGCGGCGACGACCACGATTCCGGCGTCGCGAGATCCTCGCGCGCCGGCACGAAGCGCAGCGTGAAGGCGCGCCCGACGAGGCGCGGCTGCCCCTCGCGCAACGGCCGCGCGCCGCGAATCCAGACGTTGCGCAGGCCCTGCTTCAGCAGTAGCGTGGTGAGCGTGGCGGTGGTGACCGACGACAGCGCGCAGGCGATCTGCGGATCGATTGACATGGTGATTCCTCCAGCAAAGACGAACAGGCAAACAGTCGAATGAACGAACGGGGAGCCGCCAGAGCCCGGCTCAGATGCTGGCGATCAGGCCGCCGTCCACGCGCAGCACCGAGCCCGTGATGTAGGCGGCGCGCGCGCTGGCGAGGAACGCGACGGCGTCGGCGTATTCGGCGGGCTCGCCGTAGCGGCCGAGCGGGATCGACGCGGTGCTCTCGGCCGCCACCGCCTCGACCGGGCGCCCCTCGCGACGCGCCTTCGCCTCGTCGAGGAAGCGGATCCGGTCGGTGGCGATGCGGCCCGGCACCACCACGTTCGCGGTGATGCCGTCGCGCGCCACTTCGCGCGCAAGCGTCTTCGACCAGCCCACCAGCGAGGCGCGCAGCGCGTTCGACATGCCGAGGTTCGGGATCGGCGCGATCACGCCCGACGAGGCGCTCGTGATCACGCGGCCCCAGCGCCGCTCGCGCATGCCCGGCAGCACGCGATCGGTGATCGCGATCACCGACAGCACCATCATGTCGAAATACTTGCGCCATGCCTCGGCCGCCTGCCCCGAGGCCGGCGTCGGCGGCGGCCCGCCGGTGTTGTTGACGAGCACGTCCACACCGCCGAAGCGCGCCTCGATCGCGGCCACGCGCGCGTCGATCGCGTCGAGTTCGGCCAGATCCCAGTGCAACGCCTGCACCTGCACGCCGGCCGGCGCGGCGGCCTCGACCGCCTGCGCCGACTGCCGCAAGGCGGCCTCGTCGAGATCGGCGAGCACGAGGTTCGCGCCCTCGCGCGCCAGCGCCGTGGCAATCGCGCGCCCGAGCCCACCGCCGCCGCCCATCACGAGCGCGGTCCTGCCGTTCAAACCCAGATCCATGTCTGTCTCCCGGCCCGATGGCCGTGGTTGCGAAATCGGTCGGCACGGCGGCATGCCGTGCCGGAATGTGGATGACGCCGGCGGATGACGCCGGCGGATGAGGCCGGCGGATGAAGCGGGCGCAGCGCCGCTCAATCGACGTCGTCGGGGTGCCCGTCGTATTCGACGCGGCAGCCGAAGCCGCCATGGAACAGCGCCTCGAACGCATCCTCGGCCGGCGCCTCGGCGAGGATGCGCGCCGCGTGCCGCTCGGCGTCGTCCTCGGGCCGGTAGCCGAGGAAGCGCGCATTGGCGTTGTCCCAGCGGTTGCGTGCGTTGTCCGACACGCCGTAGACGATCACGAAGTGATAGCCGGGATGCTCGATCGCGCGCCGCACGAGCTGCACGGTGTCGCGATGGCTGATCCACGTATACAGATGGCGCGGCGCGCCGGGCCGGTCGTCGGGGCGGAACGAGCCGATCCGCAGGCAGGCCACCGACAGCCCGTGCTTGTCGGCATAGAGCCGCCCGAGCGCCTCGCCGAACACCTTCGACACGCCGTAGCGGCTGTCGGGGCGCGGCGCGGCCGTGTCGTCGATCATCCGGTCGCGCCGGTGGAAGCCCACCGCGTGGTTCGAACTCGCGAACACGAGCCGCTTCACGCCGGCCACGCGCGCCGCCTCGAACACCTGATAGCAGCCCTCGATGTTCATGCGCTGGATCCGCTCCCAGCTGTCCTCGTCGGGAATCCCGGCCAGGTGGACCACGCAGTCGATGCCCGCCATCGCCCGGGCCAGCTGCGCGGCATCGGTGATGTCGGCCGTGACGACTTCCTCGCCCTCGCGCGCCGGGGCCTGCGCGGCGATGTCGGCGAGCCGCAGCAGCGCGTAGCGGCCCGTCAATCCTTCTCGCAGCACGCGGCCGATCTGGCCCGCCGCGCCGGTGATCAATACCTTCGTCATCTCGTGGCTCCTGTCTGCCTGGGCGGCGGCGCGCCGCCCCTCAACTCATGATCCCGATCTGCCACGGCACGAACTCGTGGTCGCCGAGCCCGAGCAGCTCGCTGCGCGTGCGCTGCCCCGACGCCGTGGCCAGCAGCGCGTCGAAAATCTCGCGCCCGGTGCTTTCGATGGTGGCCGTGCCGTCGAGGATGCCGCCGCAGTTCAGGTCCATGTCGTCGGCGAGGCGCCGGTACATCGGCGTGTTGGTGGCCAGCTTCAGCGACGGCACCGGCTTCGCGCCGAACATCGAGCCGCGCCCGGTGGTGAACGCGATCAGGTTCGCGCCGCCGGCGATCTGCCCGGTGGCCGAGACCGGATCGAAGCCGGGCGTGTCCATGAACACGAGCCCGCGCGCGGTGACCGGTTCGGCGTAGCGGTAGACGGCCATCAGCGGGCCGGTGCCGCCCTTCATCGACGAGCCGATCGATTTCTCGAAGATGTTCGCGAGGCCGCCCACCTGGTTGCCGGGGCTGACCTGGCCGTTGATCTGCACGTCGCGCCCCACCGAGTATTCGTGCTTCCACCAGCGAATCCGCTCCACCAGCTTCTCGCCGATCTCGCGGCTCGCCGCGCGGCGCGTGAGCGTGTGCTCGACGCCGTAGATCTCGGGCGTCTCCGACAGGATCGCGGTGCCGCCGTGCCGCACCAGCAGGTCGACGGCCGCGCCGAGCGCGGGGTTCGCGGTGATCGACGAGAAGCCGTCCGAGCCGCCGCATTGCAGGCCGACGCGCAGATGCGCGGCCGGCACCGTGCGGCGCGTGGCGCGGTTCGCCTCGGGCAGCAGCGCGGCCACGGCCGCGATGCCGGCCTCGATGGTGCGGCGCGTGCCGCCCGATTCCTGCATCACGAACGTATGCAACCGCGTGCCCGGCTGCAGCCCCTCCTGTTCGAGCAGGCCGGCCAGCTGGTTGCGCTCGCAACCGAGCCCGACGATCACGGCCGCGGCCAGGTTCGCGTGGCGCGCATAGCCGGCCAGGGTCCGGCGCAGCAGCGCCATCGGCTCGCCGCTCATCTCCATGCCGCAGCCGATGCCGTGCGTGAACGCCACCACGCCGTCCACGTTCGGATAGTCGGCGAGCCGCTCCGGCGTGAAGTGCGCGGCGATCCGGTGCGCGACGGTGGCCGAGCAGTTCACGGTGGCGAGGATGCCGAGATAGTTGCGCGTGCCCACCGCGCCGTTCTCGCGCACGAAGCCCTCGAAGCTCGCGCGCTCGGCCTCGGGCAGCGGCTCGACCGGGCGGTAGTCGGCGCCGAACGCGTAGTCGCGATCGAACTCGCGGAACGTCAGGTTGTGGCTGTGGACCAGCGTGCCGGCCGCGATCTCGCCGGCCGCGAAGCCGATCACCACGTTGTATTTGCGGATCGGCTCGCCGTCGCGAATCGCGTGCGCGGCGATCTTGTAGCCGGCCGGCACCTGGCTGCGGCAGCTGACAGGCTCGCCGAGCGGCAGCGGCGTGCCGAGCGCGATGTCGGTGCGCGCGATCACGACGTTGTCGTCGGGATGGAGCCGGATCACGGGGCCGGCAACGGTCTTGGTCGATGTGGAAAGCATGGTGTGGGCGAAGGGAAAGCGCCGGCCCGGCGGCAAGCCGGCCGGCGAAAGTGCTATCGCGGGAAGCGCGGCCGACGTGGCAGCGCCATCAGCCGATGCGGGTCCAGCGGCCGTACTTCGCGACCTGCTGCTCGTCGAAGCCGAAGCCGAGCCCCGGCGTCTGATGCAGCACGACGCGGCCGTCGCGATGGCTCAGCTGGCGGTCGACGAGCCGGCGGAAGTTCAGCACCTGATCGTCGGGGAAGAACTCGACGTAGCGCGCGTTCGGCGTGGCGGCCACCAGCGGCGCGTGCAGGTCGTGGAACCAGTGCGGGCACATCGTGACGCCGTGGCTGGCGGCCGTGGCCGCGATGCGGCGCCACTCGCTGATGCCGCCGCAGACGGCCGCGTCGGTCTGCAGGATCGCGGCCGCGCCGGCCTCGAGTAGCGCCTTGTGATACCAGCGGCCATAACCGATCTCGCCCGTCACGACGGGAATCCGCGTTGCCTTCGCGAGCCGCGCGTGGTTATCGACGTCGTCGGGCGAGAACGGCTCCTCGACGAAATACGGATCGTAGGCCTCGAGCCGGCGCAGGTATTGCAGCGCCTGCGGCACGTCGGTCCAGCCGTTGTTGATGTCGAGCATCAGCTCGACGTCGGGGCCGATCGCCTCGCGCGCGGCACGCACGCGGGCCTCCTCCTCGCGCGGCGAGAGCCGCCCGCATTTCATCTTCACGGCGCGAAAGCCCTGCTCGACGTAGCCGGCCATCTCCTGCCCGAGCATCTCGGGCGTCTTGCCGTCGAGGTAGTAGCCGCCGCTCGCGTAGGCCGGCACCGTGTCGAGCTGGCAGGCGCCCAGGTATTTGTGCAGCGGCACCGCGTGGGTGCGCGCGTTCAGGTCCCACAACGCCGTGTCGAGGATGCTGATGGCGCGCATCACGGTGCCGGCGCGCCCCTGAAGCAGCGCCTCGTCGTACATCGCGCGCCACAGCCCTTCCACTGCGTAGGAATCCTTGCCGATCAGGAGCGGCGCGAGCAGCTGCTCGACGGCGGCGCCCAGCAGCGCGCCGCCCGCGCTGCCCACGTAGCAGAAGCCGATGCCTTCCACGCCGTCGGTCGAACGCACTTTCACGAGGCCGTAATGGCGCACCGCCACGGTTCGCGTGGCAAACGAGGTCACGCGGTCGAGCGGCACGGCCGCCGCGCACACCTCGATCGATTCGATGATGGGCATCTGTCTCCTCCGTTGAGGGCGGCCCTTACCGGCCGCCTGTTAGGGTAAGTGTGAAGGCAGCGCGGCAGGCAAAGGAAGTATGCTTTGGCTTCTTCAAAGCATAGAATTTTTATCGATGGACTCCCGCTACCTGCAGAGCTTCGTCTATGTGGTCGAACTCGGTTCGATCGCCGAAGCGGCGCGCCGGCTCGACCTGACGCCGGCCGCGGTGGCGCAGCGGGTGAAGATGCTGGAGCAGGAGCTGGGCGCGCAGCTGGTGCGCCGCTCGGGCCGCACGGTCGGCACCACCGAGGCCGGCGAGCGGATCCTCGAACGCTCGCGCGCGATCCTGCACGACATCCGCGATCTGAAGTCGGACCTGGCCGAATCGTCGGTGCTGGCGGGCCAGCTGCGCATCGGCGGCATGGCCACCATGATGACGGCGTTCATTCCCGCCGTGCTCGCGCAGCTGCTCGCGCGCCATCCGGCGATCGACTTCTACCTGGAGCCCGGCACCTCGCTCGATCTCTATCGCAAGGTGGTCCACGGCGATCTCGACGCGGCGCTGATCGCGCATCCGCTGTTCAACATCCCGAAGAGCTGCGAGTGGCATACGTTCCGCGAGGAGCCGCTGGTGCTGCTCGCGCCGGCTTCGATGGCGGTCAGCGACCCGCACCTGACGCTGCAGGCCGAGCCGTTCATCCGCTACGACCGCAACGTGGTGGGCGGCCAGCTGGCCGACAGCTACCTGCGCCAGCACGGCATCATCACGAACCAGCGCTGCGAGCTGGACGGGCTCGCGGCGATCGCGGCGCTCGTCGATCGCCGGCTCGGCGTGTCGCTGGTACCGGACTGGAACGTGCGCGCGCTCGACGGGCTGTCGCTCGCGAAATGGCCGCTGCCGCACGCGTTCCTGAAGCGCCGCGTCGGGCTGATCTGGCATCGCTCGTCGGCGCGCGTGCGGCTCGTGCAGGCGTTCCTCGGCGTCGCATCGGAGCTGGCCGGCGCCTGAGCCGCCGCATTCGGCACCCGAAGCCACGCCCGCGCGGCATGGGACAATCGCCCCGCCTCACTCCACCGAATGCGCGTGCGAGACACGCAGCGTCAGCGCCCCGCGAATGCAGAACAGCATCGCCAGCGCGCCGGCGAAATCGATCAGCGCACCGAACAGGAACGCGCTGCTGTAGCCGCCGAAGTACTGGATCAGGAAGCCCGTCAGCGCCGGTCCGACGATCCCGGACAGATTGCTGAGGAAATGGATGAAGCCGCCCACGCCGCCCTGCCGGTGCAGCGGCAGGATCTCGTGCTGGATCGCCCAGATCGACTGGCACGAGCCGGTCAGGAACAGCAGCGCCGCGCCGATCAGCGCGACGGCCAGGCTCAGCGAGTTCGCCGAGGTGATCAGCAGCACCGCCACGCCCGACAGCGCGAGCGGGATCGTCGCGACCAGCTTGCGCGCGAGGATCGGGTCATCCATGCGCCGATAGATGAAGTCGCCGATCAGGCCGCCGCCGAAATAGCCGAGCGCGCCGCAGATCCACGGGATCGACGAGACCAGGCTCATCGACTTCAGGTCGAGATGGCGCTCGGTGGTCAGGTAGCTCGGCAGCCACGAGATGAACACGTACTGCGTGTAGTTGACGGCGAACAGGCCGGCGCCGAGCGCGAGCGTGCTGGGCCGCTTCAGATAGGTGCCGAGCGTGGTGCCGGCCGGCTCCGCGTTGCGCACCTCGGCGCTCGCGCGGCTGTCCTCGATCAGGCGGCGCTCGGCGGCGCCCACATGGCGGCTCGCGGCCGGCGTCTCGGTCACCAGCAGCCGCCAGCAGGCGATCCACAGCAGCCCGAGCACGCCGATCACCACGAACGACACGCGCCAGCCGAAGCCGAGCGCGATCAGGCCGATGATCGGCCCGGCCATCGCGTTGCCGAGCGTCTGGCCCGAGAACGTGAAGCCGATCATGGTGGCCGCCTCGTGGCGCGGGAACCAGTTCGAGATGGTGCGGTTCGTGTTCGAGCTCATCGGTCCTTCGCCGATGCCGAACAGCACGCGGTAGACCAGCAGCGAGACGAAGCCGGTGGCCGCCGCGGTCAGCGCGCAGAACAGCGACCAGATCGCCATCGCCCAGGTGAACACGCGCCGCGTGCCCCATTTGTCCGACAGATAGCCGCCGAGGAACGAGAAGATCGAGTAGCCGACGAAGAACACGCTGAACACGATGCCGAGCTGCGACGGCGACAGATGCAGCGTGCCGCCCACCATCGGCGCGACGATGCCGAGCGCGGCGCGGTCCATGTAGTTGATCGCGCCGGCGGCGAACAGCAGGCCGGCTACCACGTAACGGTATCGTCGAAGGTTCATCGCTGTCTCCATGATTCGACTCATCGGCGGCGCCCGGCACGGGCCGGGCGCGCCCCGCTCGCGACGGCGCGGCGGGCCGGCGCGCGCGAGGCACGCCGGGTGTCGGTCAGGAGTGTGCTGGCGATGCCGGCATGGGGAAAGCCAGCGCCGATTGTTTCAAAAGATAAAAATTCTTTCGACCTCGGGCGGGCTGGCTCGCGCCGTCAGCCGTTTGTCAGCGTGCTGCGCGAATGTGAGGGACTGCGAATGAACGAACAAACGATCGATCGGCCGGCGCACGGCCGCGAAGCGAGGCGTCGTTCTCAGCCCGTATACGCGTCGCCCAGCGCGCGCACCACGCCGGGCGGATGCCCGATGGTGCGCTTGAACGCGCGGCTGAACGCGGCCAGCGAGCCGTAGCCGAGCCGGTACGACACCGCCTCGATCGGCTCGCGGTCGCGCGCGATCCATTGCGCGGCGAGCCGCATGCGCAGCTCGGTCAGGTAGCGCACCGGCGTCATGCCGGTGGCCGCGAGGAAGCGCTCGGCGAACACCGAGCGCGAGTTGCCGGCCTCGGCGGCCAGCTCGGCGACGGTCCAGTTGCGGCCCGGGTCGCGATGCAGCGCGACGAGCGCGCGGCCCAGGCGCGGGTCGCGCAGCGCCTGTACCCAGCCCGCAGCGTCGCCGCAGCCGCACTCCACCCAGCCGCGCACGATGAACGCGGCCACCACGTCGGCCAGCCGCGCCAGCACCGCCGCGAAGCCGGCCCGCTCCAGGCACGACTCGCGCTCCATCGCGTCGAGCATCGCGCGCAGCTCCGGGTAGCGTTCCAGCAGCGTGCCCACGTGCATCATCTCCGGCATCGAGGCGACCAGCGGCTGCATCCCGCCGAGATCGAGCTCCATGCAGCCGCTGAAGATCAGCACGTCGTCGTCGGCCTCGCCGTGCGCGGGCCGCCCGCCCTGCATCGTGTCGATCGCGGCGATCGATTCGCAGAGCTTCGCGGTGTCGAAATCGGCCACCGACATGCAGCTCACGTCCGGCGCCGAGAGCAGCGCATGCATGCCGCCGCGCGGCATCAGCACGGCATCGCCGGCATGCAGCGCGACGGTGCTGCCGTCCGCCTCGCGCAGCAGCACCGAGCCCTTGCCGATGAAGTGGAACTGCGCGCAGACGGGCGGGTTGTGGAAGCGCACGCCGAACGGCGGCGCGAGATGGAGCCGGCGGTACTGCACGCCCTTCAGGCGCATCCCGAGCAGCAGTTCGCTGACGAGATCGTGGGAATCGGGGAGGGATTGGGGCGTGTCGGGCATGGTGATCCGGACGTTCGATCAAGTTTCGCGGATTGTATGTCATAGACCGTCAGCCTGCTGGCCCGTACTCTATGCGCTCGTCGTAAACCCTAGTCTCGAGCGAAACGAACCATGGATATCAGCCCCCAGACCTCCGCCACCGTGACCCCGGCCGAACAGCCCGCATGGAGCGCCGTCTACGCGATGGCGCTCGGCGTGTTCGGGCTCGTCACCGCGGAATTCCTGCCCGCGAGCCTGCTCACGCCGCTCGCCGCCAGCCTCGGCATCACCGAGGGCACGGCGGGCCAGGCCGTCACGATCACCGCCGCGGTCGCGCTCGTCACCAGCCTGCTGATCGCCGTGATCACGCGCGGCATCGACCGGCGCCGCGTGCTGCTGGCGTTCTCGGTGCTGCTGGTGGCCTCCAACGTGCTGGTGGCGAGCGCCACCAGCTTCGGCGCGATCCTGATCGGCCGCGTGCTGCTGGGCGTCGCGCTCGGCGGCTTCTGGACCATGTCCGCCGCCACCGCGATGCGGCTGGTGCCGCCCGCGATGGTGCCGCGCGCGCTGTCGATCATCTTCAGCGGCGTGGCGGTGGCCACCATCGCGGCGGCCCCGCTCGGCAGCTACTTCGGGCATCTGATCGGCTGGCGCAACGTGTTCTTCGCGGCCGCCGCGGTGGGCGCGCTGTCGTTCGCGGCGCAGCTGGCCACGCTGCCGTCGATGGCGCCCTCCGGCACCACGCGGCTGCGCACGCTGGTGGACGTGCTGCGCCGGCCCACCGTGGGGGTGGGCATGTTCGCCACGATCCTCGTGTTCACCGGCCACTTCGCGTTCTTCACCTACCTGCGCCCGTTCCTCGAAGAGGTGGCCGGCGTCGGCGTGAACGCGCTGTCGGCGATCCTGCTCGGCTACGGCGTGGCGAACTTCCTCGGCACGCCGCTCGCGGGCCGCGTGCTCGAACACCGGCTGCGCCCGATGCTGATCGCGATGCCGGCGCTGATGGTGGCGCTCGGCATCGCGCTGTCGATCTTCGGCCACCTGCCGGCGATCGACGCGGTGCTGGTCGCGCTGTGGGGCATGGCGTTCGGCGGCGTGCCGGTGGCCTGGTCCACCTGGGTCACGCGCACCGTGCCGGACGAGGCCGAGAGCGCGGGCGGCCTGATCGTGGCCGCGATCCAGCTCGCGATCTCGCTCGGCGCGGCCGCCGGCGGCGTGGTGTTCGATTCGCGCGGCGCGACCGGCGTGTTCGTCGCGGCGGCCGTGGTGCTGGCCGTGGGCGTCGCGATCATCGTGGCCGGCGTGCCGGTGCGCGCCGAGGCCAAGGCCGGTTGAAGTACGTCGGGCGCAACGCCCGCTTGAAACGAAGCGGTGGCGCGTGATCAGGCGCGAAGGCGCTGCCCGCTCAGCGGCGGCTGTTCGAGCGCGCCGCTGTTGACGTTCACGGCGCGCCGCAGCGTCACGCGTTCGCCGTCGAAGCGGCATTCGACGGTGTCGCGAAACGCCGTCTCGGGATAGAGCCAGACCATCCGCAGCGTCGCCGCGTCGAGCCAGCCGGCGCGCGCCACCACCGGGCTGTCGGTGAAGCGGTAGCCGTGATGCAGTTCGGTGCCGGGCATGCTGGTGGTCGATTCGATCCAGTCGCCGAGCCCCGCCGTCACGACGTGTTCGCCGTCCGCATCGACGAGCCGGCACTCGCACTGCCCGGCCGTGAACACGAACCGCAACTCGGTCGCGCCGGCCTCGTTCGGATCGAGCCGATAACGCCAGTCACCCACCACCTGAGCTTTCCCCGGACGCTCCGCATGCGTGCCGTCGAACGCGCGCTGCCACGGCAGGTCCGCGTCGGGCGACTGCCAGCGCGCGAGCGCCGCGTCGAGCCGCGCATCGGCCTCGGCACCATCGAACGGCGCGGCGCGAAACGCCGACGGGAAATGCCATTCGATCAGCGGCATCAGCCGCTTGCTGCCCTTGATCGCGCCCGTCACGGCCAGCGTCGCGCCGGCTTCGGGGAACACGCGCGCGAGCTGCGTGAACACGCCGATCGCGCTGTAGCTGCCGCCGTCGTGGACCCACCAGTGATAGCCGTAGCGATTCGATGCCTCCTGCGCCTGCGTGGCCGCCTCGATCCAGGCCTCCGGCAACACCTGACGGCCCTCCCACACGCCATGCTGCGCATGCAGGATGCCGAGCTTGAGCAGGTCGGCCGTGCGCGCCCACAGTCCGTTGCCGCCCGGGTTGATGCCATCCGTACCGAGATCCCAGGTCTCGCCGTGGATGCCGAGCGGCGCGAACAGGCGCGGCTTCAGGTAATCGTGCAGCGTCTGCCCGCTCACGCGGCTGATGATGGCCGACAGCATGTAGCTGGCCGCGCTCGTGTAGACAAAATTGGACCCCGGCGGCGTGGCGACCGGGATCGCGAAGAACGCGTCGATCCAGCTCGTCGTCAGTTGCCGCCACAGCGCGCCCGAGGTCTCGCCGGCATGGCCGGTGCGCATCGTCAGCAGGTCGGCCACCGTCATCGCGGCGCCCGGATGCGGGGCGGCCGGCGCGTCGGGGAAGAAGTCGGCCACGCGGTCGTCCAGCCGCAGCCGCCCTTCCTCGATCGCGAAGCCGATCGCGCAGGCCGTGAAGCTCTTCGCCACCGAATGCAGGTTGCGCCGGCGCCCGGCGTGGTATGGCCAGCGCCAGCCCTCGGCCACCACCTTGCCGTGCCGGTGCAGCATGAACGCGTGGACGTCCAGCCCGGCACGCTCGACGTCGTCGAGCCAGGCGACGATCGCGCCGGCATCGACGCCCACCGCCGACGGCCGCGCGCGAGCGAGCCCGTCGTCGAAACGCGCGGCCGCGCCGTTGCTCCCCTCGCCGCTCACCCCGGCGCTCATCTGCGGCCTCCGGCGAACAGCGCCGCCGCGTTCATCGCGGCCTGCGCGCGCGACGCGCTCGCGTCGAACAGCGCCGGCACCGACGGCGAGGCCACGTACTGGTAGAGATCCTTCGGATCGCCCGGCATCGGGATCAGGTCGATGTCCTCGCCCACTTCGAGCCGCGTCGCGACGTCGAGCAGGTAGCGCAGCGCCGAGAAATCCTCGAGCGCGAAGCCGACCGAATCGAACACCGTCACCTGCGCCGCGCTCTCGCGGCCCGGCACGCGGCCCGCCAGCACTTCCCACAGATGCACCACCGGAAACGCCGCCGGCAGCTGCTGGATGTCGCCCTCGATGCGCGTCTGCGGCTCGAACTCCACCACCACGCGCGCGCCCGTGAGCACGTCCGCGTGCAGCTCGGTCTTGCCCGGGCAGTCGCCGCCCACCGCGTTCAGGTGCATGCCGGGCTCGATCATGGCCGGCGTGACGATGGCGGCGTTGGTCTTGTCGGCCGTGATGGTGGTGACGATGTCAGCGCCGCGCACCGCCTCGGCCGCGCTGGCCGCGCGGACCAGCGTGAGCCCCGGCGTGCCGCCGAAATTGCGGACCAGCTTGTCGGTGGCCGCCTCGTCCACGTCGAACAGGCGCACCTCGTGGATGCCGAGCATCGCGCGGAACGCGAGGATCTGGAATTCGCTCTGCGCGCCGTTGCCGATCAGCGCCATCGTGCGCGAATCGGCGCGCGCCATGGCACGCGCGGCAAGCGCCGAGGTGGCCGCGGTGCGCAGCGCCGTCATGATCGTGAACTCGCTGAACAGCAGCGGGTAGCCGGTATCGACGCGGGCCAGCACGCCGAACGCCATCACCGTCAGCAGGTTGATGCGCGTGTTCTTCGGATGGCCGTTCACGTACTTGAAGCCGTACAGGTCGGCGTCGGAAGTCGGCATCAGCTCGATCACGCCGCCGGGCACGTGGTTGGCCACGCGCGCGGACTTGTCGAATTCGTTCCAGCGCAGGTAGTCGTCGCGGATGTAGTCGGCGAGCGTGGCGATGAAGCGCTCCGCGCCGGTCGCGGCGACCAGCTTGCGAATGTCGCCGACGTCGAGGTATCTCGTCATGATGATCAGGTTCCTTGGTGAAAGTTCGGCTCAGGCTCCGAGCAGGTAGCCGGTGCGGACGGAATGCTCCCCCGTCACGCGCCCGAGCGGGTCGCCGGCGCGCACGTAGCGCACGTCGCGGCGCATGTAGAACATGCCGGCCGTGCGGCTGTGCAGCCGGGTGCGTGTGCCTTCGACCGGATCGACGATCTCGAACATCTCGGTGCCGGCCTCGACGCGCGTGCCTTCCGGCACGCGGTGCAGCAGGATGCCCGACACCGGCGCGTAGAACTGCTCGCTGCCGGCCAGCGGCGTGGCCGGGAACGGCAGCGGCGGCGGCGGCTCGACGGGCGCGTCGATCATGCCGGTGAGCGAGAGGTAGGCGATGATCGCATCGGCGTCGCGGCCGGCCAGCGCGTCGCTGACGTCGCGCTGGCCGCGATGCTCGACCGTCACCGAGATCGCGCCGCGCGGGATCGGGAAGCGCTCGCCGAAGCGCTGCTGCAGCTGCCACCAGGTCAGGCTGTGCGCCTCGTCGAACGACTGGCCGCCCGAGTCCACCGCGAGCAGCGAGGCCTGCGCGCCGAGATAGCGCGCGAGCGGCTCGACCTCGTCCCAGATCGCCGCGCCCGTGTAGACGTGCATGGCCGCCTCGCGCGAGCAGTGCAGGTCGAGCACGATGTCGGCATCGACCGACAGCTGCATCAGGCGGCGCTGCAGATCGTCGAAGGTCTGGCGCGGCGTCATCGCGTCGAGCAGCGCCTTCCATGCCTCGCGGATCACCGTGCGGTTGTGGTCGATGTCGTCGCTCAGGCGCGCCTCGACCGCCTCGGCGATGCGTTCGCCCAGCACCGGGAAGCCGCGATTGAAGTTGCGCCCGCTCGCCAGGTCGAAACGGCCGACCGGCGTGCCGAGCACGAACTGCGCGAGCCCGACCGGGTTCGCGGCCGTCAGCAGCACCACCTCGCAGCGCAGCCGGCCCGCCGCCTCCAGCGCCTGCAGGCGCGCCTTCAGATACACGGCCACCAGCATCGCCGGCACTTCGTCCGCATGCAGGCCCGCCTGCACGTAGACCTTGCGGCGAGCCTGCGGCGAGCCGAAACGCTCGACGCAGAGCTGGTGGGCGGTGCCGTCGGCGACGGGCAGCAGGGGATGGATCTCGCGGGAAGACATGAAGTGGCGTTCCTCGGTTGCGTGGGACCGTCCGCGGACGGGGTTGATGGACACCGATGCTAACCACACCGGGTCGCCCCAGGAAGCCGGTTCGGACCTATCGTGATCGCAATTTTCGATCACGACGCGCGTGCGAGCAGCCCGCGCGGACTCGCGGGGACCTGGATCCACCAGCTCAACCTGAACCCGAGATGGGGAATGCCGTATCGTCGGCGGCAAATAGCGAAGAAGATCGTTTCGATCAGTGAAATTACAGAAACACTGCACGCGAATTCGAAACAGCCTTCCTTGACAAAAATTACATAGCAACTTGTTCAATCGACTCAGAATTGTAAATTTACCCCCAAGAAATTCGCCTTTACAACCGCTTCACACGAATCGCAAAATCGCGTAGCGTAGGAGCCGGCGGCCTTTCTCGTTCATAAAATCGCCGCCAGCCAATCAACCACGGAGACTATCATGGCCTCAGCTTATGCCGTTTTATACAACCAGGATGGCTGGTTTCTCATCGCCAAGAAACGCACAAAAGGGTATTACTTTGGCAACGGCAAGACGGGAAACGTCTACTCCGCGGGTCGGGATATCAAGAATGGCCCGGGGCTATACGCACTACCGGGGGGCGGAACGGAAGGCCAAGCCGTTGACGCGGCCGCCGCGCGCGAGTTTTCTGAAGAGACAGGGCTCGCCTTACCCCCTTGCTCGAAAAAAGAAGTTAAAAATTTCAACATCCCCAAAGTCGGCGCCTGGGGAGCCGCATACTTTTGCGCTGCAAACGGTGGAGACGTCATCACTACCAGCTCAAAAATACATTCCACCTCCATGCCGAACTCGGTGAAAATCATAAACGAGATCATAAAAAACAAATGGAAAATCAACGAATACAATAAAGTCGTTGAATTTACGGAAAATAATAAAATATCTCCGTGGCCACACGACAACGAACTTGAAAGCGTAGGCTGCTGGAACGTCAAAAACCCCGACAACTGGCAAACCATCACGTCCTGGAAAACCGCAGGAAATGGCACCGACTGGTACTACTACACGCTCGAATATTTGCGCAATAATATTTTGAAAATTCCTCAATAGCCGCAAATTAGCGTCCGCATCAATTTTCATCTTGATGCGGACAGGATTCGAACCGCCAACGCAAGCCATCAACGAATCGGGAGCCGATGACGGCGGTTCCTAGAGCGTGGCGCTGCCGCCGTCGTCATCCTCGTCCTCGTCATCGCTCTCGCCGTGCGGGCCGCCGCCGCCCGTCACGCCGCGCCGCAGCCGCGCATACGAGGCCAGCATGCTGGCCAGCGCCTGCGCGACCGCGGTGGGCGGCGAGGTGCTGCGCCGCACGAGGCAGATGTCGCGCGAGCTGAAGGTCTCGCGCACGGGGATCCGGATCAGCGCGCCCGAGAACAGCTTCAGGTCGGCCAGCACGCCGGGGTCCACCGTCAGGTAGTCGGTCTCGCTGACGAAGTAGAGCGATTCGAGCAGCGTGTCGGCCGTCAGCACGATCTTCGGCATGCCGAGGCCGCGCTCGCCGAACATCTTGACGAGCCGGTTTGCCGCGAAGCCGGCGATGCCCTCGCGGCGAAAGCCCACCCATTCGCAGTCCACCAGCTCGTCGATGCTGGTCGCGCCCGCCTTTGGGTGCCCCGCGCGCGCGAGCACGGCGGCCGTCGAGCGGTACAGCCGGTCGATCTCGAGATCCGCGTCGCTCAGGTTCGGCGCGAGCGGGCACAGCGCGAAATCGAGCCGCCCGTCGCGAATCCGCTCGGTCAGCATCTTCGACGAACCGCTAGACACATGCACGAGCACGTTCGGATAGTCGGCCATGAAGCGCTTGAGCACCGGCATCAGCAGCTCGGCGAGCGGCTCGGAGGTGACGCCGAGCGCGATCCGGCCGCTCGGCTGGCCCTGCAGCTCGCGCATGTCCTGGTCGATCCGCTCGCAGTCGCGCAGGATCGCGCTGGCGCGAATCAGCAGCCGCTCGCCGAACGGCGTCAGGCTGATGCCGAGGTGCGAGCGCGTGAGCAGCGGCGCCGCGAGCTCCGCCTCCAGGCTCTGGATCGCGTGGGTCAGCGCGCTCTGCGCGATGTTCAGCGTGCGCGAGGCGGCGCGGAAGCTGCCCTGCTCCACCACCACGCAGAATGCCCGCAACTGGCTCAGCGTCATCGCGTCCTCCCGTTCCTGTCCTGGCCCGCCAACACGGCGCCGTTGCGCCGTTCCCACACGTAACAATCGCGCGATGCCATGCGCCGGGCGGGTGATCGCCCAATCAGATCACGATGCATACGATCGGTCTTCCTGACAAAAAATTGCCTGCTTAGCATTCCTCTCGACCAATCAGGTCGGGGGCGGGGAGACACACGGATGTTCCCGCATCACACCACACCCATCGGCTCGGCCGAGGACCACGAAGATGAAAAAAAGCCTTCCCGCCATCGCGGCGCTGCTCGCCCTCTCGGGCGCCGCGCACGCGCAAAGCACCGTCACGCTGTACGGCTTGATCGATACCGGCTTCGCGTTCAACTCCAACTCGAAGGGCGGCCGCCAGTACTCGGCCTCCTCCGGCAACCTGCAGGGTGACCGCTGGGGCGTGCGCGGCGTCGAGGATCTCGGCGGCGGCTACGCGGCGATCTTCCGCCTCGAGGGCGGCTACAGCGTCAACACCGGCGCGCTCGGCCAGGGCGGGGACCTGTTCGGCCGCAAGGCCTACGTCGGCCTGCAAACGCCCTACGGCACCGTCACGCTCGGCCGCCAGTACGATTCGCTCGGCGATTACGTCGGCGATTTCGAATCGGCCAACTTCGAGAAGTTCGTGCCCGGCACCGAGTGGGGCAGCATCTACGGCGCGCACCCCGGCGACATCGACAACCTCGACAACAGCTACCGCATCAACAACACCATCAAGTACGCGAGCCGCAGCTACAACGGCCTGAAGTTCGGCGGCATGTATAGTCTCGGCGGGCAGGCCGGCGACGTCACGCGCAACCAGCTCTACAGCCTCGGCGCCGGCTACGACAACGGCCCCGTCGCGCTCGGCGTCGCGTTCGAACGCGCCAAGAACCCGAACTACTCGGTGTTCGGCACCAACCCGAACGCCAACTCCGCCACCGCCGCGAACGCCGCCAACGTCACCAACCCGGTGTTCAGCGGCTTCGCCTCGGCCGGCGCATGGCAGGTGATCTCGGCCGGTGCCGCGTACCACCTCGGCCGCGCCACCATCGGCGGCGTCTACAGCAACGTCGAATTCCAGCACCTCGGCGCCACCGCCGGCGCGGGCCTGAACCCGCTGCATCTGGCCGGCACCGCGAAGTTCAACATCGGCGAACTGAGCGCGTCGTACCTCGTCACGCCGGCGCTGCAACTGGGCGCCGCATACACCTATACGGCCGGCAGCTCGGTGGGCTCGGTCTCGGGCGCCACCTACAACCAGGTCAACCTCGGCGCCGACTACTTCCTGTCGCGCCGCACCGACCTCTACCTGGTCGGCCTCTACCAGCACGCGAGCGGCGTCGATTCGACGGGCAAGAAAGCCGTGGCCGCGATCGCGAACCTGTCCAACTCGTCGAGCGACCGGCAGGCCGCCGTGGTGTTCGGCATTCGCCACAAGTTCTGATCGCTCGGTCATGCACGAAACGGGCACTCGCCGATGGCGGGTGCCCGTTTTTTATTGTCCGCCGGTGGCGAAGGGGTTCGCGGGATGCCCGCTTGCCCTCCCCCTTCAACCCTTCAACTCGCGGCGGTCCTGCCCATCAATAACGCGCGACCCAATGCCCGTCGCGACCATCCACGCGGTGCAGCGTCGGCAGCCTGCCCGCCGCGCCGTCCGGGTCGAAATAGTCGGCCGCCTCGCCGCGCGCCGGCGGCACCTCGCGCACCATCACGCGAAAGCCGTTGGCGCCGTCGCCATGAAGCTCAGGCACCGCGCGCAGCAGCCGGCGCGTGTACGGATGGCACGGATCGTCGAACACGGCGGCGCGCGTGCCGAGTTCGACCAGGTGGCCGCGCAGCATCACCAGCACGCGCGAGGCGATCTGCTCCACCACGCCGAGATCGTGCGAGATCAGCAGGCAGGCGAAACCGTAGCGTGCCTGCAGCGACGTGAACAGATCGAGCACCTGCTTCTGCACCGTCACGTCGAGCGCCGACACCGGCTCGTCGGCGATGATCACGGCCGGCCGGCTCACCAGCGCACGCGCGATCGCCACGCGCTGGCGCTGGCCGCCCGACAGCTCGTGAACGAAGCGCCGTGCGTGCTCGCCAAGGCCAACGTCGCCCAGCACCGTGGCCACGCGCGCGGCGCGCTCGGCCGCGTCGAGATCGCGGTTCAGCCGCAACCCCTCGGCCACCAGCTCGCCCACGCGCATGCGCGGATCGAGCGCCGAGTACGGATCCTGAAACACGATCTGCACCGCGCGGCGCGCGGCCTGCAGGCGCTTCGCGCCGCCGTCCAGATAGGTCGCGCCATCGAGCAGCACCTGCCCCTCGGCCGCCGCGACGAGGCCGAGCGCGACCTTGGCGAGCGTGGTCTTGCCGCTGCCCGATTCACCGACGATCGCGAGCGTCTCGCCCGCATGCAGCCGGAACGACGTCGGGAACACGGTGCGCACCATGCCGCGTCGCGCGCCGCCCGTGCTCGAGCCTGGTTGGGTTCGCTTGAACCAGCCGGCGAGCCGCCCGCCGCGCGGCTGCGCGTAGTCCACCGCCACCTCGCGCATCTCCAGCACCGCGCGACTGTCGCCGGCCGTGGCCGGCGGCGTGTCGGGCCGCTTCGGCAGCGCCTCCAGCAGCGCGCGCGTGTACGGATGCGCGGGCCGCGACAGCACGCGTTCGGCCGTGCCGGTCTCCACCGCCGTGCCCGCGCGCATCACCAGCACGCGCTCGGTGTAGGCCGCCACCAGCGCGAGGTTGTGGCTGATGAAGATCAGCGCCGTGCCTTCGTCGCGCGTCAGCTCCATCATCACGTCGAGCACTTCCTTCTGCACCACGCAGTCGAGCGCGGTGGTGGGCTCGTCGGCGATCAGCAGCTTCGGGCGCAGCAGCATCGCCGAGGCCAGCACGATGCGCTGGCGCATGCCGCCCGAGAACTCGTGCGGATACCGCTTCATGCAGTCGCGAGGATTGCGCACGTAGACGCGTTCGAGCATCGCCAGCGCCCGCTGCGTGGCTTCCTCGCGTGACAGACCACGGCGGCGCATCAGCGCCTCGGTCAGCTGCACGCCGATCCGGAACGCCGGGTTCAGCGACACCATCGGCTCCTGGAACACCATGCCGATGCCGGTGCCGCGCGTGGCGCGCCATTGCGCGGCGCTCTGCGCGAGCAGCGGCGCGCCGCCGAAGCTCACGCCGCCACCGAGCACGCGCGCCGAATCGGGCAGCAAGCCGAGCAGCGTCTTGCCGATCAGCGTCTTGCCGCTACCCGACTCGCCCACCACGGCCAGCGAATGGCCGGCCGCCAGCTCGAAGCTCACGCCGTCCACCACGCGCTTGACGTCGCCGCCCGGCACGTTGAAGCCGAGCGTGAGCGCGTCCACGCGCAGCAGCGGCGCGTCGGGCGTGGTCGTATTCATCGCCGGTGCATCACCGTTCTGGTTCGCGGTCATCGCGTCACTCCTTTCATGCGCGGATCGAGCAGGTCGCGCAGCGCGTCGCCGAGCAGGTTGATGCCGAGCAGCGCCAGCGAAATCGAAACACCGGGGAACACCGCCAGCCAGATCGCGCGATCGATCGCGTCGCGGCTGTCGGCCAGCATCCCGCCCCAGGTGGGCGCCGGCGGCGGCACGCCGAGGCCGAGGAAGCTCAGCGCGCTCTCGGCCAGCAGCGCCGAGCCGAACAGCGAGGTGGCGAACACCAAGAGCGGCGTGACGATGTTCGGCAACACATGGCGCCAGAGAGTCCAGGCGCCGCCGTTGCCCATCGCCTGCGAGGCCACCACGAAGTCGCGCCCGCGCAGCGTGAGCGTGCCGCCGTGCGCGAGCCGCGTGACCGACGGCGTGTAGGCCAGCCCCAGCGCCAGCACCACCGAGCCCTTCGAGCCGCCCACCACGGTCATGATGCCGAGCGCGAGCAGCAGGCCCGGGAACGCCATCAGCGAATCGGTGATCACCAGCACCACGCGGTCGACCACGCCGCCCGCATAGGCCGAGATGGTGCCGAGCACGGTGCCCGCCAGCAGCGCGAACAGCACCGAGCCGAGGCTGACCGTGAGGCTGACCGAGGCGCCCGCCATGATGCGCGAGAGCACGTCGCGGCCGAACTCGTCGGTGCCGAGCCAGTGTTGCGCGCCCGGCGCCGCGAAGCGCGCGATCAGGTCCACCGCGCTCGGATCGTAGGGCGTCCAGACCAGGCCGACGGCGGCCGTCAGCACCAGCCACGCCACCAGCAGCGTGCCGACCGCCAAGTTGAAGCGTTTGAACAGGGAGCGTTTCATTCAGATTTTCATGCGTGGATCGAAGACCGGCCGCAGCAGGTCCACGACGAGATTGACGAGCACGTAGAGCAGCGCGATCACGAGCAGGCAGCCCTGCACCACCGGATAGTCGCGCGCGTAGATGCTGTCCACCAGCAGGCGCCCCATGCCGGGCAGCGTGAACACCGTCTCGATCACCGCGCCGCCCGCCAGCAGATGGCCCAGCACGAGGCCCACCACCGTCAGCGTCGGGCCGAACGCGTTGGGCAGCGCGTGCAGCATCACGCGCGGCTCCGACAGTCCCTTGGCGCGCGCGTGTGCGATGTATTCGAGGCGCAGCACCTCGATGCTGCTCGCGCGCATCACGCGCATCAGCACCGCGATCTCGCCGAGCGCGACCGCCAGCACCGGCAGCAGCAGGTAGCGCAGCGAGCCCCAGCCCGCCTCGGCGAAGCTCTGGTAGCCGAAGGTCGGCAGCCATTGCAGCTTCACGCCGAATACCCACATCAGCAGGATGCCGATCCAGAAGCTCGGCAGCGAGACGAACAGGATGCCGGTGAAGACGATCGCCGAATCGGTTCGGCGGTTCTGCAGCCAGGCCGCCACGAGCCCCGCCGGGATCGCCACCAGCGCCGCGATGAAGGTGGCGGCCAGCACGATCTGCGCCGTCACCGGGAAGGTGGTGCGGATCAGCTCGCCCACCGGCTGGTGGCGCACGATCGACATGCCCAGATCGCCGTGCAGCAGGTGCGTGAGCCAAAGCAGGAACTGCTCGGGCAGCGGGCGATCGAGGCCGAAGCCGTGGCGCATCTGCGCCAGCAGCGCGGGATCGTTGATGTCGCCGAGCATCAGCAGGGCCGGGTCGCCGGGGATCGCGCGGATCATCGCGAACACCAGCACCGTGACGATCGCCACCGACGGCACCGCCATCACGATCCGTTTCAATACGTAGTTCAACATGCGGAAGTCTCGCTGCGGGTCAGTGCTTGGTCACGTTGAAGACGCGCGTGCGCCGCATCGGCCACGACGCGACGCCGTCCAGCCGGCGGCTCGCGATCTGCAGGTCCGGCACGTAGTACATCATCAGCATCGGCACGTCGGCGAGCATCAGCTCGTGCAGCTGATCGAACACGCGGCGGCGCGCGGCGTCGTCGCTTACGCCCTGCAGGCCGCGCAGCAACGCGCGCGCCCGCGGGTTCTCCCACTGCGCCATCGGCCGCGTGTCCTTGTCGCCGAGCACGTCGCCGTACATCAGTTCCGGATCGATGCGCGCCGAATAGGCGAACGACATCAGCTGGAAGCGGCCCGAGCGGAAATCGGCCAGCTGCTTGCCCCACTCCACGATGTCGAGGCGCGTGGCGATGCCCGCCTGCGCCAGCAGCGACTGCATATAGACGGCCATCGTGTACATGTGCGGGAAGCGCCGGCTCGTCTCCAGGCTCAGCGTCTGGCCGTGGTAGCCGGCTTCGGTGAGCAGGCGGCGCATTTCGGGCAGGTTGCGTGTGTAGCCCTGCGCGTCGTCGTGCGTGAACAGGCGCGTGGCGCTCGGCACCAGCGACGGATCGTAGGGCGCGCGACCGTCGGTGACCGCGTTGACGATGCCCGGCAGGTCCAGCGCGAGCGAGATCGCGCGGCGCAGGCGCAGGTCCGACAGCAGAGGATCGCGCGTCTGCATCAGCAGCATCGCCGAATCGGTGCTCGGGCCCGAGATCACGCGCCAGCGCGGATCGGGTGGCAGCACGCCGTTCTCGCCCACCGACATCAGGTCGATCTGCCCCGCCACCAGCGCCGATTTCTGCGCGGCTTCGTCGGGGATCACCACGAAACGCACGTCGCCATAGGCGTGCTTCGCGCCGGCCAGGCCGCTCGGCGCTTCGGCGCGCGGGCGGTAGCCGGGGAACGGACGCAGCAGCACATACTGGCCGCGCTTCCATTCGGCGAACTCGAACGGGCCGGTGGCGACCGGCTTCAGCCATTGGCCGGCCGCGTCCACGCTCGACGGGCTCAGCACCGCGAGCGGACAGCGCGGGTCGACCATGCGCGTGAGGAACAGCGCGTTCGGGCGATCGAGATCGAAGATCACCGTCATCGGGTCGGGCGTGCGCACGTCCAGCACGCGCGCGCCGCGACTGCCGTCGTAGACGTTGCGGCACTCGAAGCCCGAGCTGCGCTTCATCAGGAACGTGTAGCTCCAGCGCACCTCGCGCGAGGTCATCGGCGTGCCGTCGTGGAAACGCACGCCGTGGCGCAGGTGGAACGTGTAGGTCTTGCCGTCCGGGGAAATGTCCCAGCTGTCGGCCAGCATCGGGCCGACACTGAGGTCGGCGCGCAGCGCGACGAGGGACTCGACGACGTTGCCGAGGATGTTGTCGGTGGCCGTGTTGCGCGCGATGTTGCCAGGCATCGAGGTGGGTGTGTCGGCGCCTTCGGCGACGCGGATTTCGGGTTGCTGCGGTGATTGAGGCGCGGGTTGGGCCGGGGTGGCTGACGGCGGCATGGGTGTCGCTTCTGCTGCCTGGCCTGGCATCAGCAGCGCGCCGGCGGCGAGCAGCAACGCGGACAGGCCGGTACGAAGCACCGCGCGGCGCGCCATCGTGGCGGTTGGCTTGCGCCCCGGGGGCTCGGTGCAGGCAGTGAGGGGATGCATCCAGTCTCCAGATCGGTATCAGCTAACGTGCTTCGACCGGATGCTCGCTCCGGCCGCGGGGCGCTCGATGCGTGCCACCGTAGCGTGACGACGATGCTAGGCATCGCCCGATGCGGGAGGAAGCCTCGCCAAATTATCATGATCTAAATTTTAGATCAGGGGCAATGGCGTCGGGACGGGATGGAGATTTATCCGACGGTTCGGGAGAGAGAGCCGGCCATGCGGTTGCCACACCGTAACGAACACGCCAGCCAAACGTTTGCGCGACTGGCCGATTTCATCGGCCGGCTTGCTGATAGATCGTGGAAGGCGCCGGCACGTCACCCACGCCCCACTCCGCACCGATAGCCCGGCGCGCATGCGATAAGCGGTTCATGACGGTGTCGACCGGCACGCCGAGCACCTCAGCCGCCTCGCCGTAACGAAGCCCTTCGATCACTATCAGCAGCATCACGACGCGTTGCGCTTCGGGCAAACGCTCGACGGCGGCCACGATCCGGTCGTTCATCGTGGCCGCCTCCGGATTGCCGGCGCTCGGTTCCAGCCCGGCCTCCATGCAATCCCGGTCCCGGTCCTGTCTCGCGCTGAAGCGGCTGCGCACGCTGCCCGCGTCGCGTTCATTGGCCCAGATGCCGTGCAGGGTCGAAAACATCCAGATCAGCGACGACATGCCCGGGCGCCACTGATGCGCGCGCGCCAGACCTTGCGCGCAAGCGCGCTCGAGCATGTGCTCGGCATCGTGCCGGTTTCCACACAGGCGCAGGGAGAACACCCAGAGCCGGGGCAACATGCCCGGCAGCAAGCCAGCCAGCATCTCGAGGTTCGCGGCCGACGTGGTGGCGCCGTCCGCAAACCGGGCCTTCCGAGATGATTGATTCGATCGAGATGAATGCATCAATCCGTGTCCAGATTTATAGAATCGCCCATCCAGTCCGACTGCCGGCGCAACCCGCTACCTTTTCAACCACCATTCGTGATGTCACCCGCCAATCAGCTTGCCCGGATCGCCTCGGACTGATGCTCAACCGCGACGCGCCGGTGGCGGCGGATCACTTCGACATTGCTCCGCCGGAATAGCCTTGCCAACCCGCGCGAGAGCGACCCATCATCAGGCTTGCTTGACGAGCGAGAGGATCTGAATGTTGTCGACCTTCGGCTCGCCGACACCGGCGGCAAGCGGAAAATCCTCCACCTCGCCGGTCAGCCCATAGCCGCGGCGCTCGTAAAACGCCAGCAACTCCGGGCGCCCCGACAGCACCGAGATGTCGAAACGGGCCGCACCGAAATGCTGCCTCGCATACTGCTCCGCGTGATCGAGCATCTGCTTGCCGACGCCACTCGCCTGCCGGGCGGGATCGGTGGCCAGCATGCCGATATAGGCACCCGCCTCACTGCCCTGCACGTGAACGCAGGCCACCAGCCTGGCACCGTCGCACAACAGCAGGACAGCGGATTTCTCGCCGAACAAGGCGCCGACCTGCTGCGCGGAAACTCGCGGGCCGGCAAGCATGTTGGACTCGTGGGTCCAGCCGCCGCTTTTCCCGTCGGGGCGATACGCTCGATTCACGAGATCGGCAACGTCCGCCGAGTCGGCATCAGAGGCAATTCGAAGATCCAATGTCATGGTTTCCTTGTCAAAAGCGGCGCTCAACTCAATCGCGCCGCAGCCGATGGCACGCACCGACGATGGCCAAGGGAAAGGATTTGGCCACGCCGGCACTGGCATCCATCAGCTTGTTAACAGCTTACAGTCCAAACGAAAACCCAACATCGGTCATTTGACCGATAGGGAAGCGCCGGGACACCCGCACCTCAACGCAGGTTTCCCGGCAGCCTGACGCGATACAACTGGATGGGAAGATGGATGGTGGAGTGCCCGTGGTTGAACGCGGGCGCGCCGTCGATTTGCGGAACCGGCAGCAGGATGTTGCCCCGGCCGTCGAGGAACGGCGCATCGACCCAGCGCAGCCTGCGATCTCGCACGATCGTCGAGAGCGTTCCGTCCGGGGCGCGTCGCATCAATGTGTTGTCGGCCAGCGGCGTGTAATAGAGGCTGCCGTCGGCGCCCATCGCGGTCCCGCCGACGGGTGGATTCTCGAACCAGACCGTGACCTGTCGCGCCAGATCGGCGTCGCTCATCGAGTCGTCATCGAGCAAGCGCGTTTCGATTCGCGAGAGCGGGCCGGAGAGCGGGCCGAAATAGAAATACCGGCCATCGGGACTGACTTCAAGCGGATCCGCGTTGACCTTGAGCGGCTGCCCATCCCCGGCGGTCAGCACCTTGCCGTTGACGACGATCCGGTCGTTCGGCCTGGCACGAACAAACGGCATGCCGTCGAACCGGCGTCGCACGCTGCCGTCATCGAGGTTCAGCACGAGGATCGCTCCCTCGCCCGCGTCGGTCAGATAGGCATGGCGGCCGTGGATCCGGATGTCGTCAACGTAGGTATGCGCCTGAATCGCGGCGGCCGGCAGGACATAGATGCGGACCACCGCGTCGGTACGCGGATCGATGCGAACGATCTTGGCGCCGCCGGGGATCGTTGCGCCACCGAACGCCGGCGCCCCGGTATCGACGAGCCACAGGTCGCCACCCGCGTCCTCGTGGATCGCATTGACGCTTACGAACGCATGCGATGCATCACCGCCGGGCGTCCATCCGTTCCAGGCGCGATCGGGATAAGGCGTGAGCGAGCCGTCCTTCCCGGCCACGGCGACGGCCGGGCCGGTGTTGCCGGTCCAGCGCGGCGCACTGACGATGACGCGCCCCGCCGCATCGACGGCGACCGCGTTCCAGGGCATCTGCGTGTTCTGCCGCGCCACCATCAGCGTCGGGCGCTGTCGAGCAGGGTCGCGCGCTTGCGTGACCGCCGGCGTGCCGGACAAAGCGGCGAAGAGCGTCAGGGCAAGCAGGCTTGCGAGGGATTGTTTTCTGCGGGAAGGAAACACGTTTTCTCCAGCGACAGGTGTGGGCGGCGCGAGATCCGGACGTGCCGGGGCGCGGCCCGCTCCTGCACCCGGATCTCGCTCGATGCCGCTGCGTGGCGATCATTCGCCTTCGTGGAAAGGCCGAAAAAGAATCGCCGGATGGGAATCGGCGGCATGCGCCGCCGTGCGCCGATGCTCGAGCGCATCGACAGTGGAGCCGCTCGCGTTACTGCAGGAAGCCCGCGTTGCGCAGCGCTTCCTCGGCGGCCTCGTGGTCCTGGATCGAGGTACCGCCCGAGATGCCGATGCCGCCCACCAGTTGCCCTTCATGGAAGATGGGGACGCCGCCGCCCACCGGCGTCATGCGCGGATGGTGTGCCAGCGGGGCCACCATGGGTTCGGCCATGTACTGGTTCCAGCGATGCGTCGACATGCCGAACGAAACGGCGGTCCATGCTTTGTCGGTAGCGACGCCGACGGTGAGGAACGGCGCCGAATCCGCGCGCTCGAACGCCCGCAGGTGGCCACCCGCATCGGTGATGGCGATGGTGGCGGCAAAGCCGCGCGTCGCGCAGGCGCGGCGCGCTTCCGACAGCAAGGCTTGCGCGGCTTCCAGGCTGATCGTGGCCGTGCTGATGATCGATGAGGTCATAAGTGGTCCTATGTTTTTAGTTCAGGAATTGGCGACAACGACCTTGCCGATCATGTCGCCCGCCTCCACCAGCGCGTGGGCTTGAATCAGGCTCGCGGCATTGATGCCGTCGATACGCTGGGTCAGGGTGTGCTTGAGGTCGCCGCGATCGACCAGTTGCGCCACGCGGCGCAGCAAGGCGTGCTGGCGGGCGATGCTGCCGGTGGTGAACATCGCGCGGGTGAACATCAGTTCCCAGTGGATCGAAATGGATTTGCCCTTGAACGGCCCGATGTCCAGGTTCACCGGGTCGTCAATCAGCGCGAACTGGCCTTCCGGGCGCAGCACGGCCGCGATTTGCGGCACGTGGGCCGCGCTCTGGTTCAACCCCGCCACATGGGTAACGTGCTCGATGCCGAGTGCCGCCAGTTGCGGCGCCCAAGGCTGGCGATGATCGATGACGTGATGCGCGCCCTGCTTCAGCACCCACTCGCGGGTTTCCGTGCGCGAGGCCGTGCCGACGATGGTCATGCCCGTCAGCGCGCGGGCCAGCTGCGTGAGGATCGAGCCGACGCCCCCCGCCGCGCCCACGACCAGCAGCACAGTGCGCTCCGTCGGGTCCGCGGACTGGACCTGCAGCCGGTCGAACAGCAGCTCCCACGCGGTGATGGCCGTGAGCGGCAGCGATGCCGCTTCCGCGAAATCGAGCGACGTCGGCATTGGCCCGACGATGCGCTCGTCCACCGCCTGCAGTTCGCTGTTGCTGCCCGGACGCGTGATGTCACCCGCGTACCACACGCGGTCACCGGGCTTGAAGCGCGTGGCCAGCGGCCCCACCGCGCGGACGATGCCCGCCGCATCCCAACCGGCGATGCGCGCGCCACCCGCCGGCACATCGCCACCGCGCCGGATCTTCGTGTCGACCGGATTGACCGACACCGCTTTGACTTCGACCAGCAGGTCGTGATCGCGCAGCTCGGGCACCGGCAGTTCGATGTCCTGCAAGGCCTGGGGATGAGTGACGGGATGGTTCTGATGGAAGCCAACTGCATGCATGAGGAAAGCGCCCCCTGGAGATCGGAGATTGACCGGAACCCGGAACGCCACTGGCTTTCCGGGACATAAGGGCTTCATGCTATCTTTCTTGAAATTGCAGATAAATCCGGCTGAAACCGAAACACTTTCGTGAGTTCAATGAAAATTATCCGGATCGACGACGTCCAGATTTTTGTACGAACCGCCGACGCCGGCAGTTTCTCGGAAGCCGCGCGCCAGATGAATATCGCGCCCGGTCACGCGAGCGCTTCGGTGCATCGGCTGGAAAAGGCGCTGGATACGCGGTTGTTCACGCGCTCCACGCGCAGCATGCAATTGTCCGAGGCGGGAGAACGCTACCTGCCGCATGCGCGGGTGATGGTGAGCGAGCACGAGCAAGGCGAGCGGGATCTGGCGGAGGGACAGCGTGCGCTTTCCGGGCCGCTGCGGCTGTCGGCGCCTTCCGATTTCGGGCGGAATTTGTTGTTGCCTTGGCTGGATGAGTTTCAGCGTCTGCATCCGGGGGTGTCGCTGCATTTGAAGATCAGCGACCGGGCGGCGGATTTGATTCGGCAGCCGCTGGATGCGGTGGTGCGTTACGGTGCGTTGCCTGACTCGTCGCTTCTGGCGTTGAAGCTGGCAGGTGATAACCGGCGGGCTTTATGCGCCGCGCCGTCTTATCTTCAGCGGTATGGGGTGCCGGCCAAGGTCGAGGATTTGCGGCGGCATAACTGCCTGCGGTATGTGTGGAGCGAACAGTTGCATGAGCGATGGCGGTTTACGCTGCCTGGCGGCGATCGCACGGTGGCGGTTACGGGGAATCGCGTTAGCGATGATGCGGATGCGGTTCGGCGGTGGGCTGTTGCGGGTGAGGGGTTGGTTTATAAGTCACGGCTGGATCTTGTCGAGGATTTGAAGGCCGGGAGGTTGGTGGAGTTGTTTCCGCCGGAGTACTGTGAGCCGGCGCCTTTGCATTTGGTCTGTGCGCATCGCTCGCAGGTGACGCCGGTGATTAGTGAACTGCATGGGTTTTTGGAGCGGCGTTGTGGTGAATCGTTGGCTGGTTGTCCGCCTGCGGGGATTTTTTCGGAGGCGTCGTGACGAGGAGTGGCGCTGGACATGCGATGAAGATGGAAACGCGCGATGGCCATACAAGCCACGCGCGTCATCGGTTAGGACAGGACGCCTACTCCCTTGGACACCCTGACCGGCCTGATTCCTTCGGACAGTTCCAATCTAGGAAAACGGCCTGGCTTGCTTCAGTCGAACAACATCGCTGCTTGAAGTCGTTCGGCGTCAGGCAGGCCAGGCTCGAATGCGGTCGAATGGCATTGCAATGACGCCGTCATTGCTCGATGACGACCCTGGCCTCAATACGCGCTCGAAACCATTCCAGGCTCAGGCATTCGTCCCTGAGCTTGCCGTTGAAGCTTTGCCCACAAAAATGTGACAGGCTCGCCGGTCTTGCCCTCCCGGCAGAAGCCTTAGCACCGAATCACTCCCCGATGAGATTCATGACGTCGAACGAATCCATGCCGCCATCGCCGCCACCGATAGCCGGCGGTGGCGCCGGCAATTCGCGAACGCTCGGCTTGCCGGCGCGATCCATCGTGACGAGCATTCTTTTGTTGTAATTGAATATGCCCCACGCGGGAAGCTCCCATTTTCCGATATGAGTCAGTGTCAGGTCGTTTTCAATCCTCGCCCGAATTCGCTGATCCTCGTCGAGCGGCATGGGTTCATCAACGATGACGGCATTGAATTTGTTCGAAATACCAAAAGGAATCTCTAGCGTCAGCGCGCCACGATTCAATCCCATGACACCGCTTGCGTCGACCTGCATCTTAAGGTGCGCGTCATGTTTGCAGCGCAGCGCATCGAGGATATTCAGAGGCATCTTCCACGGCGCATCCTTCATGAAGCTTCCGATAAATCGTGCTTCCAGAATCGATGCGGTGATGACGCAGTCCGGCATGCGTGACAACTGGAGTTCGGCTTTCGCACCGATGCGTGCCGGCTGAAGCGTTTCCGTATCCTGGCCAAATTCGAAATCGTCCCCCTGCAGCTCCACGTCGATGCGCCCGATGACGGCCTTATCGAAGTTCTCCGACACATATTTGGCGTAGAAGCGCTCCTTTCGCCGGCTTGACAGGAATACGTTTCCCAAGGGCAGGTCGTTGATGACCAGCCTCGCATCGTGTCGAACCGATTCACTCTCCGCATGCGCCTTGAATTCGAGCTGGTTTTGTCCGTCGAAATACGGTGTCCAGCGCGTGTCTAAACTGAACTTCGAATTGTATAATCCGTTAAGAGTTAGCGATGCAAACGCGCGCAACATCAGCTTGTCTTGAAGCGCACGTTGGTTCACCACGGTGGCCGCCACGTATCGGAACGGGTATTGGATGATATTGAGCGAGGTGCCATACAATCCACCGAGCAATTGATTCAAGCGTTCGGCGCTAAGATAAGGATGCACATCCCGCCGTCCATAATCGATCGACTTGATCCAGTCACGCTCGGGAAGCAGGGCTGGCGTATCACGCGGGGTAGGCGCTCCGCACGCCGGGCAGTTGCGGGGATACATCCACCGATAATACTTGAGGTTGCAAACAGGACAGGTAACGAGCATTGCGGCTTCCTCTCAATCTCCCCGCGATAATGCAAATCGCCGGGCTCTCGTGGCGATGAAAAGCATGTTGCAGTTCGAGCCGACATATCCTCACGTCAAATCGACTGAGCCGATCCATGCAGCATGATGTGATTTCATATTCACACGGCAGCAAAATCAACGTCAACCGCATTTCCAGTATAAATCGGAATAAATTTAATTGTATTTGCAGTTGATTTTTACCAACCACTGGATCGATCTGAAAATCAGTCGATTTATCATCGAAGCATCGTTTCCACCGCACTCTCACTACGGCATCGAGCGGTTTTACCACTGGTCGAAATCGATTGTCTTGCGGCGGTACTCTCTGATGGTGGCGTTGATGGTTTGTATGGGGGACGAAATCCGCCGATGTCGCCCAGCCACGCTTTGACTTCTCAATCTCGTTCGAGGGTCACCGTTTCCGACGGAAACGACGGCGACTCTCGATCGTTGCCTTGATCGGCGACTGTACCTTGACCTACCCAAACGGCTAACGTCACCCCCAAACGCACATAACCATCACCTCACCCCGTCCACCGGCGCTAAAGTAATCAGGCGTACACGCGCGGGCCTCCTCCCTTCCCCGACAGCGAACCCAAACCGCCGTCCCTCCAGAGCTCCGCCGTAAGCAAGCGCGGCTCGCAGGTGCGCCAACACCATACGAGCCGCTAACCACCACCAACTCAACACCGGAGTTAGCCATGGCTGCCAAAGATCATAACGCACCGAATCTTTTCCCCACTCGTTTCGTGACCATTCGGGAGTCGTTCCGTTACAACCGCGACACCCTGTCCCCTACCGGGCGGCGTCAATTTGAATTAACCAAGTTTCCGTCGATGAGAATATCCGGAAAGTGGCTGGAAGCGGCGGGATTCGAGCCGCCGCAGCGCGTGAAAATCGAAGTAACCTCAGGGCGCCTGATCCTGACACCGATACCCGAGGAAGAATGCGACCACCTTGGCCGAGACGGATTCCCGATCACCGATTCCTTGACGGGATTGCGGCGTCGCCACCGCTACCAAGGGCGGCGCAAGGCAAGCGAACCCGCGGAGTGATCCAGCAAGCATTCACAAAATGAATTCATGAAGACAAAAAGCGCGCGACGGCCACCCGAGCCTCGCGCGCCCTCGGCGCAATCCACGAAATCGCCCAACCTCAAGCCAGAATCACCGCGTGGCCCCCACCGTCAACAACGCGCGATACGCCTCCTGATTCCCCTGCTGCTGCGCGAGCCGCAACGCCGTCGTCCCTCTCGCGTCCGCATGATCCGGGTCCGCCCCATGCTTGACCAGTTCGGGCAGCAAATCGAGCCTTCCAAACAACGCGGCAAACGACAACGCCGTCTCCCCCGCGTTATTCACCTGATCGATCGGGCACCGGGTCTCCATCAACCGCCGGGCAATATCGAGTTCGCCTTTGAAAATCGCCCCCATCAGCGCGGTATTCCCGTTCTTGTCGCCGGCACAGGCATTCGCCCCATGCGAAAGCAGAAACCCCATCGCCTCCGGCTGCGCGTCATACGCGGTGAGAATCAACGCCGTATATCCACGCGAGGTCACCGCATCGACCGGATACCCCGCCTGCAGCAGCGCGTCGAGAATATCCGTGCGCCCGAGTCGCGCCGCCGCGAACCAGTCGTCGTCGTAGTGGTGGACATCCTGCACGGTCGCGCCCGGTTCGGGCTTGTGCAATTCGGGCGCGGCGCAAGCACCGAGCGAAACCAGCAGCGCGGGCAGCACGGCCTTGACGAGCGCGGATGGGAACCTGCGGAACGGCATGACATAACGCTCCATCGAAAGACGAAAGAATCGATCCAGGGCAGCGAAGCGCGAGCACACCAACCACAACACAGCCGCAACACGCCCGCTGCCCCAAACAACCCATCAAGCAGGCCGCCGCCAGGCACCCTTCACACAAGAGCGCCCCCAGCGGCCCACATCAAGCTCACGCTCACATATCGCTGAGCGTCGCGGCCTTCGCCTGCACCCGCGAAAGATCCGCATGCGTCGCCGCCGCCAGCCGCTTGCCGTAATCCGCATCGGCCATGTAGAAGTACGACAGCATCGTGATCTTGTTGTCGTCGTTCGTCACATGGTTCAGGTCAGCCGACAGCGCCGTCACGAGATCCGCCTTGTCCTGCTTCGACAGCGCCCGGTAGTACTCCCCGGCCTGGCGGAAATTCAGCGTCTTGTGGATCGCCTCCTGCTGCGTCGTGCCATGCAGCGGCGTGCGCACGTACTTGTACTTCGGGTCCTGCGGGATCTCGCCGAGCGTGGACGGCTCGTAGTTCACCTCGCCCTTGCGGTCGCCGGCGTTCATCAGGCCGTCCTGGTTGTTGTTGACCACCGGCACGCGCGGCCGGTTGATCGGCAGCGAGTTGAAGTTCGGCCCGAGGCGGTACATCTGCGTGTCGGCATACGAGAACATCCGGCCCTGCAGCATGCGGTCCTCCGACGGCTCGATGCCGGGCACCATCCGCGACGGCGCGAACGCCGATTCCTCGGTGCTCTCGAAGTAGTTGTCGGGCACGCGGTTCAGCGTCATGGTGCCGATCTTGCGCTCGGGCACGTCGCTCCACACCTTGGTGTCGTCGAGCGCGTCGTAGTCGAACTTGTCGAGATCCTCGGGCTTCAGCACCTGGATGTAGAGATCCCACTTCGGATCGTCGCCGGCCTTCAGCGCGCCATACAGGTCGTTCGACATCAGGTTCCAGTCGCGGCCGATCGAGGCGGGAATGTCCTGCGGGCGGATGCCGTGCATGCCCTGCTCGCTCTTCCAGTGGAACTTCACGTAATGCACCTCGCCCTGCGCGTTCACGAGCTTGAACGCGTGGACGCCGAAGCCGTCCATGTTGCGATACGAGTTCGGCATGCCGGCGTCGGAGTACAGGCGCGTGAGCATGTGGGTGGCTTCGGGCGCGTGCGCGAAGAAGTCGAACGCAAGGTTCGCGTCCTGCACGCCGGTCACGGCGCTCGGCTTGTTGGCGTGGACGAAGTCGGGGAACTTGATCGCGTCGCGAATGAAGAACACCGGCAGGTTGATACCCACCAGGTCCCAGTTGCCCTCGCTCGTGTAGAACTTGGTGGCGAAGCCGCGCGGGTCGCGTGCCTGCTCGGGCGAGCCGCGGTAGCCCATCACGGTCGAGAAGCGCACGAACACCGGCGTGTGCGCGCCCGGCGTGAACACCTTCGCGACCGACAGGTCGGAGATGTCCGCGTCGGCCACGAACTCGCCGAAGGCGCCCGTGCCGCGCGCGTGGACCACGCGCTCGGGAATCCGCTCGCGGTCGAAGCGCTGCAGCTTCTCCACCAGGTGCGAATCCTGCAATAGCGTCGGGCCGCTCGGGCCGGCCGTCTGCGAGTTCTGGTTGTCGCCGACCGGCGAGCCGTTGTCGCGCGTGAGGTTGCCGGCCGCGAACGCCATCGACGACATCATCAGGCTGATCGCGGCCGGGATGGCCCAGCGCGACAGATTTCTTTGCGTCTTCATACCGTCTCCGTGAGGAAGTGACACCACTGTGGTTGTTGGTTATCGGGACGGAGGAATCGTATTGACGCGAGACGTCGAATGCCAATTTGCATTCACGATGAATCGAATAGCCATTCTCAATCATATGCCGGATTCGCATGCTGATACGGCGCTTCGCATCGCCACAAAACCCAACACCAGCAAGGACTTTCACCGTACCAAGCGGTACCTTGATCGATCAGCAATCCGATATTTCCGCCACTTTTCCGGTGACATTTCATGAAATGTGCTATGGGCTTTTTGAAATCAGTATTTATTGCGATGCGTCAATTCCAGACATCGGAATAAATGCCAATTATTCGGCAAACGAAATGAGAAGGCAGTAGCATCGTGCGCGAACCAGGGCGACCTCCGCATCGCCCGGGGCGGTTCACGGCGTTCGAGGCGAAAAAAAACGGGCCGCCAGATCGGCGGCCCGTCGGTTGGCTTCGTTCGTTACCGCGCGGGACTCACTCCCAGGCCGACGCCGGCACCGTTTGCAGATCCTCCGGCACGAGCGTGGCGACCGACACGTGCGGCCAGCTCAGGCCCGCGAAGTCGAGCAGCACGGTCTGCGCATACTGGATCTGGGTGGAAGTCACGGTGAGGGTGACGGACTCGGTCAGCTCGCGCGGCGGCGTGACGTCGAACACGGGCACCGGCAGGCCGGGCAGCGTCGGCGCGGGCGACAGCTTCAGCGCCGGCTCGCCCGGCTGGTACGGCGGCACCACGATCTGGTGCTGCACGGTTTCGATCCAGAACGTGGAGGCCATCAGCACGCTGTTGGCGTTCGGCTGCGAGCGGTTCGCGTCGCCTTCCAGGAACGCGATGTTGTCGATGCCGCCACCGAATTCCGGCAGTTGCGGCGCGGTGGTCACGGTGAACGTCACCGTGTCGAGCACGGTCTGGCTGGCCAGCACGTCGCGCAGCACCTGGGTGGGATCGTCGAGCACGGCCTGCGTGATGGTGCCGGCCTCGATGAAGCGCGACAGGTCCTGCGGGATGCGCGGCGTCTGCGCGTCGCTCGCGATCTGGCTGGCGAAGTGGATCCGTTCCCCCGGGTTGCCGATGACGAACGGCGTGATGCCCACCGGCGAGATGTCGGGCGGCCCGCTCGTGGCGGCCGCGGGCTCGAGCCCCTGCGCGTTGATGGTGGTGCCGTGCGGGATCGAGGCCATCCGCGCCAGCGACGCGCCGAGCACCGGTTGCGTCTCGGTGGCAGGCACGCGCATCCACAGGCCGGGCTCGAAATGGATGCCCACCGGCGCGCCGTCGCCGCGCCCGGTGTCGTTATTGGTCACGTCGTTGACGGCCTGCGCGTAAGGCACGCCGTTCAGGAAAATATCGGCCTGCGCGCGCAGCCCTCGATTGGGCACGCTGCCCAGCGCCTTGGTGAACGACAGCGTCTCCTGTGTCAGGTTCAGTTCGAGCACGTTGTCGTCGGGGATGCCAGGCGGGATCGGGTTGGGAAACGCGGTGCCGCTGTCGGGCACCGAACTCCGGGGGCGGAAGATCGTGTTGAAACCAGGGCCGCTGAAGGTGCCCGTGAAGCGCGACAGCGCGATGCCGAGCGGCGGCTCGGGCTCGGCGCCGAGCAGTGCCGCGCCTTCCGGCAGCACCTGGCCGAACTGGAAATTCTGCGGCAGCGATATCAGGGTGTCGTCTGCTTCGGGTTGGGTCGGTTGATCGGTCATGATAATAGGCCCCTTAGCGATATAGGAATGTCAGCGTGGGAAAAACATGGCGATCGCGATCCGGCCGGATCTCTGATTCAAGCAATGCGGGATGGCGTGAAATCGAAAGACTGGCCCCGGCAACGCCTTGAAAAGAGTCGGTCTGGTCGCGTCTCTGCCTTTCTGGTTCTTTCAACGAAACAGTGCCGATACGTGCGGCCGGAAACCTTGCTGCACGGCCTCCTTCCGCCCGGCACGCGTGAATGTAAGGTTATAAATTCAGGCGGGCAATGAATGGTAAACCCCAGTGATGGCGATTTTCGTGTCGCCTGGTTATTTTGATTAGCGGGGTTTTCTGTTTACTACTGCCGGGATTTCGGGTCGCAGTTGCACAAGAGACATGGCTGAGCGATATCGCGGAGTTCCGGATTTCGGCCGGCTGGCCTATCCGTTCTGGTGATCTACTGCTTGGACTGGCTAGTGGCAACTGGACGATCAACTGGTCAATCGACAGGCATCCGGACCCCGGGCTTGGGAAAACCATGCTGGTTAATTGACCCTCGCTACGCTCGCAGTTCGCCACCGCTCATCGCAACGAATCAGGTTTTCGTCACCACCGTGAAGATCAGAACATCGCTGTAGCTACCAGGCTTCAACTGAGGCATTACGAAGGTCCTGAAGGTCGGTGAAAAACAGGTGGGACTCGTTACATTCAACCGGATTCCCGCTTTTACCGCATTCGGTAACAACACCGTACTTGAGCCACTGTCCAACGCCAGACTATACGGTACAACCTGCGTCGGATCATCCAGATCTTTTAATTGATACTGCCCCCCGATCAAGCCATTCTGGCTATCGGCGTCGATGACGATGTCGAAGCCGGCAATATCCGGATCAGAATACCAGAAGCAGAGCTGATCGCCCATCGCCGTAAATCTTTTCTCTCCATGTTGCGGTGGCAGTTCACCCAGATTCCAGTCAGGAACGTTCGCGACCAACATAATCGAAGGCTTCGGAGGTTTTGGCGGATGATCCGGTGGGACCACCGGACACCCTGTTCCTTGCGCGCCTGGATATAAATAGGCCGCCCCCATTTCCTCATACATCCCCCAATAACCTATTACAGGGCCACCAAGAAACATGTCAGCGGCGAGAACACTGATCGCTTGCCTGGCACTCCCTGAGAATGTTGCAGTCAAGTGCATGGTAGATGCCGCTGCGTTTTTCCATTGCCCGCTTACCCCCCAGATCATCACATGATCGATATTGGGAATGCCATACTGATTCGCCCGCTTCACTACGGCCTCTATTCCATCCGCCTGCACATTCACTGGAAGCGAACCGGAGCCGAGCGCATGTGGCATCCCGTCACTGTCATACGCCCATAGCATAATTGCATGGTCCATGAAATTAAACGGACTTTTTTTATAGAGAATATCGACAGAAACGGTAATGGAATTATCTCCATTTTCTTGCCAAGTGCAGTTTTGATAACCGTAAATCAACGGATATGCAGTCGCATTCGATTGACCCATGACCGATTCGCTAAAAAACAGAAAAGACAGGATAAGAATCCAGCCCATTGCAACCACGCTGGATTTCTCCTTGCTGAAAAAGAGACCTCTCCCAAAATCACGCATCGATAATCGGCATTTCTGCCGGAAACATAAGCTGCCAACTGGATATATCAATATCGCACTCCGCTCGAGCAATCTGGCGCCTGACCGCGCGTTGACTTTCGATACGCAGGAGCCGCTAGCCTGGCGATGCAACGTGCATGACAGGCAGCATGACCGTAAGCCGCGGTTGAGGGTGGCCGGCGAGCGTGGACAAATCGACCGGCCTGGAGGACGCCGCAGGTAGCGAACGAGGATGCGCAACGACTGGAGCGAGGCAAACCGGACAATTCGCCTGCCTTGCCGGACGAAACGGCTGGCGCAACAGAATCGAGAGAAACGTAAGACCTTCGAGCTTTTCATGCTGGCGCCGGCGTCTCGTGCCGGCGTCTCGTGCCGGCGTCTCGTGCCGGCGTCTCGTGCCGGCGTCTCGTGCCGGCGTCTCGTGCCGGCGTTAGCTTTCAGTTAGAAACTGTGGCACCCGGACGAGCACGCATATTGATCACCCTCACGGTTTCGAGTGTTTTTGTTATCTCTTTTTCAATGACGATCCGTCGGCTTTTCCATTTGAAATAACACGGCACGCCAGCACCGGAATCGACGGTGCCGGCGCCCACCCGTGGCTCGCGATTGATTGACTACTCGCCCGAGCGCAACGCGATGCCGCGCACAGCCTCACGTCCCGGTCGTGTCGGCGGATCTCGGTGGAGCAGGCGGTGCCGGAGGAATGGATATCGAGGCGGGTGCGAAAGCGCCCCGCGAGGCGGTGCCCCCGGCGCGTCGCACTCAGGCCGCGCGCAGTCGCTTGTGTTCGAGCGCGATGTCGCGGAAGTTGCGGAACAGGTCGATGCCGGCCTCGGTGCTGATCGATTCGGGGTGGAACTGCACGCCGTGCAGCGGCCGCGTGCGATGGCGGATGCCGTGGATCACGCCGTCGTCACCCCACGCGCAGAGTTCGAACGGCTCGCGCACCTGCCGGACCACGAGCGAGTGGTAGCGCACCACGGCCAGGTCGGCGGGCAGCCCCTGGAACACGCCGCGCCCGTCGTGATGAATCACGTTGACGCGGCCGTGCATCGGCTCGGGCGCGAGTCCCACCTCCATGCCGTGCAGGTGCCCGAGGCACTGGTGGCCGAGGCACACGCCCAGCAGCGGCAGCTCGGTATCGCGGATCACGTCGGCGCTGATGCCGACGTCGCTCGCCACGGCCGGCGTGCCGGGGCCAGGCGAGATCACGATGCAGTCGTAGCGGGAGAAGTCGATGGCGTCGAGCGCGGTCGTGTTCTTCACGACGGTCGGCTCCACGCCGCACACCTGCCCCATCTGCTGGAAGATGTTGTACGTGAACGAATCGAAGTTATCGATGATCAGGGCTTGGCACATCGTGGCGCGAACCTGTGAACGGGTGGAGAAACGCGGCCGGCAGCCGGCCGCGCGCGTGGATCAGATCAGGCCACCGCGCCGCGCTTCGCGTCGACGTAGCCCGCGAAGCGCCGCACGCCGTCCTCGATCGCCTCGGGGCCGGCGTTGCTGAACGCGAGCCGCACCTCGTCGCGGCGCGTGCCGTCGAGCGAGAAGAACGTCATCGGCATTACGATCACGCCGTGATCGCGCGCGCATTCCACGGTCTCGCGCTGGCCGAATTCGAACGGCAGCGTGACGCCGAGGAAGAAGCCGCCGTCGGGCCGGTTCCAGCGCACCGCGCCGCGCCCGCCGTCGAACGCGCGTTCGAGCGCGCCCACCAGCGTGTCGCGGTTGCCGCGATAGAACGCGCGCGGTGCCTCGACGAGCCGCGCGAGGCTGCCGGCCTCGCGCAGCAGCACGCCGCCGACCAGCGCCTGCGTGACCTGGCTGGTGTTGACGGTCACGAAGCTCTTGCGCTCGGACAACTCGGCGCGCAGCCGCTCGGCGGCGGCCTCGCTGCCGAACAGGCGCCGCGGCAGCACCGCCGCGCCCACGCGCACGGCCGGGCACAGCGTCTTCGAATAGGTGGCCAGATAGATCACGCAGCCGGCCGGGTCGAGCGAGAACATCGGCGCGGTGGGCGTGCCGTCGTAGCGGAACATGCCGTAGGGGTTGTCCTCGAGCGCGACGATGCGGTGCTCCAGGCAGCCGGCGATGATCGAGCGGCGCTCGGCCTCGTCGAGCACGGTGCCGGTGGGATTGTCGAACTCGGGCGTGAGGTAGAAGCCGCGTGCGGTCTTGCCTTCGCGGCGCAGGCCGGCGGCCACGCGCGCGAGCGCCTGCTCCCAGGTCTCGCCATCCTCGCATTCGATCGGCAGGATCTCGATGCCGGCGAAATCGGCCACGCCGGTGATGCCGATGTAGGTGGGGTTGCGCGCCAGCATCACGTCGCCGGGCGCGCGGCAGAGCGCCGGCACCAGCAGCGCGAGCGCCTCCTGGCAGCCGGCCGTCACGACCACCTGCGCGGCCTCGCAGGCCACGCCCTCGTCGCGGCCGAGCTGCTCGGCCATCAGCGCGTTGATGATGCCGGCCGTGCGGCCGTACTGCGCCAGCAGGCGGCCGGCCTGCGTCACGCTCTGGCCGGCGGCCCGCGCCGCGTGCGCCTGATAGTCGGGCACCGCGGCCAGCCATCCTTCGAGCGAGAAGAACTGCTCGGCGGGGCGGCCGGAGGCGAACGAGATCGCCTGCGGGTAGTCGTTGGCCGCCTCGTTCAGGAAGTTCATCACGGAAAGCCGCGATGCCGCGGCTGTGGTTTGCGTCGTCAAGGCGCCCTCTCCTCGTTGCTTGTCATGTCGGGCGGCCGGCCCGGCCGCCGTGCCGGCGGTGCTTCAGTAGGAGTCCGATTTTTCCAGTTGATCGAACAGCGACTGGATGTTGTCGTCGACGAAACCGTGCTCGCCGTTGCGCTTGATGATCTCGAAGCTGAGGCCGGTGTTGCGGTCGCGCGAGGTGAACGATTGCGTGAGGCCCGGCCCCTCGATCACCGAGGTGTCGAAGCCCATGCCGCGCCGGCGCAGCTCGTCGACGGTCTGCGCGACGTCGTCCACTTCGAGCGCGATGTGCGCGACGCCGGGGCCGAACTCGCTGACGAGGCGCGAGACCTGCGATTCGGGCTCGGTGCCCTGGCACAGCACGAATTTCAGCCCGCCGCCCGATTCGAGTTCGGCCGAGCGCATGCCCGTTTTCCTGCCCTGGATATGGCGCCGCGCCATCAGCCGGAAGCCGAGCACGTGGGTGAACAGTTGCACCGCGGCTTCCAGGTCGACCACCGCCAGCGCGATGTGGTCGATCGCGCGGTAGTCCAGGCCCGGCGCAACCGGCGTGGTTTCGCCGTGGGCCGTCTCGCCCTGCCCGGCCTGCGTGGATGAAGCCGATTGCGCCGCGGGTTGCGACCTCTGCATGACTCGCCCTCTCTCTCTTCGTTCTGTTCGCGCACTGCGCGCCGGGATTTCCGGCAACAGTGCGCCCGATCGTTGCCGGTACGATAGCACCGGCTCTCCCCGGGAAACTATTGGGTGATTTTTCTTGATGAAGCCGGCCGCATCGTTTCAGCGGCCGCGTTTCAGTGGTCGTATCGTGCGGGCGCGGCGGCCATTCTGTTAGCGCCTCGCCCGACGACGCGCCGATGGTTGCACCGACTCGCGCCGCGTGCGCCCCGCGATGCGACGCGGCGCCTGCACACGCGAACAAATCGTCCACAAAATTCGCCACTGTTTCGCGTTGGTGTGCATCGGTGCGTGCCGGGGCGCGCGGGTGCGTATACACTCGTGCGCTCCTGGCGGCCCGGGGTCCGATCCGCTGCCGCGCTTCATCCGAGCCCGATCTCGTCCCACCGGTATCCACGCCATGCCTTCACCGATCAACGTCGATGATTTCCGAACGCTGGCACGCCGCCGGCTGCCGCGCCGCGTGTTCGACTATCTGGACGGCGGCGCCGAGGACGAACGCGGGCTGCGCCGCAATCGCGCCGCGTTCGAGCGGCTCGCGTTCGTGCCGCGCCGGCTCGCCGACGTCAGCACGCGCGAGCTGTCCACCACGCTGCTCGGCACGCGCATCGCGGCGCCGTTCGTGATCGCGCCCACCGGCCTCAACGGCCTGATCCATCCCGACGGCGACCTCGCGCTGGCTCGCGCCGCGCAGCGCGCCGGCATTCCGTTCGCGATGTCCACGGCTTCGAACGTCTCGCTCGAACGGCTCGCGGGCGAAGCGGGCGGCGAGCTGTGGTTCCAGCTCTACGTGATGCATCGCGAGCTGGCCGACAGCCTCGTGCAGCGCGCCGCGCGAGCCGGCTATCGCACGCTGGTGATCACGGTGGACGTGCCGCTCAACGGCAAGCGCGAGCGCGACCTGCGCAACGGCTTCGCGCTGCCGCTGCGCTACACGCCAGGCGTGCTGCTCGACGGGCTCCGGCATCCGCGCTGGTCGTGCGCGCTGCTGCGCAGCGGCGGCGTGCCGACGCTCGCCAACGTGGGCGCCGACGACAACGCCAGCATCGAGGTGAAGACGGCGCTGCTGCGCCGTCAGATGGACGCGAGCTTCAACTGGAACGACCTGCGCCGGCTGCGCGAGCGCTGGCCGCACCGGCTGCTCGTGAAGGGCATCCTCGACACCGGGGACGCGGCGGCCTGCCTCGACGTGGGCGCCGACGGCGTGATCCTCTCGAACCACGGCGCGCGCCAGCTCGACGACGCGGTCGCCCCGCTCGACATGCTGGCCGCCGCGCGGCACACCTGCGATGCGCACGGCACGCTGCTGGTGGACAGCGGCATCCGCCGCGGCTCGGACGTGGTGAAGGCGCTCGCGCTCGGCGCGAACGCGGTGATGCTCGGGCGCGCGACGCTGTACGGGCTCGCCGCGGCCGGCGAGGCGGGCGTGACGCGCGTGCTCGAGATCCTGTGCGACGAAGTCGATCGCACACTGGCGATGCTCGGCTGCCGCAGCGTGGCCGAGCTGTCGGCCGCGCATCTGGCGCCGGCCGTGCCGGCCACGCTCAGCGCGCCGGCCGGCGAAGGCATCTGAACGCGGCACGCATCGCGGCTCACCCCGTCGCGCTCACTGCGCGGCCACGCCTTGCGCCGCCAGGCCCATGCGCCGGCGCGGCGCCTCGTCTTCGCCAGGCTCCGGCACTGCCTCGCCCGAGAAGTAATAGCCGGCGCGGCGCACGGTGCGAATGAAGCGCTTGCCTTCCGGGTCGTGAATCTTTTTGCGCAACTGCTTGATATGGACTTCGATCAGGTTCGTGCCGGGATCGAAGTGATGCTGCCAGACCGCCTCGAGGATCATCCGCCGCGTCACGACGCGATCAGGATGAAGCATCAGGAATTCGAGCAGGCGGAACTCGGTCGGACGCAGCATCACGAGCGTCGCGTCGACGAACACCATGCGGCGAATCCGGTCCAGCACGATGCCCGGCGCCCGCAGCTGCGCGGCGGCCTCGGGCGTGCTCGCGGCCGGCGGCCGGTCACGGCGGCGCAGCAGCGCGTGGACGCGCGCGCCGAGTTCGTCGAAGTCGAGCGGGAACGGTTGATAGTCGTCGGCGCCGGCCTTCAGCATGCGCACGCAGCGCTCGATGCTGCCGTCCGGATCGAGCGCGAGAATCGGCAGCGTCACGCCGGTCGCGCGCATCGCCGCGACGAGCGTCGGGCCGTCGATGTCGGCGATGTCATGGGTCACGGTCACGAGCGCGTAGCCGCCGCCCGTCACGCGATAGAGCGCCTCGCGCGCCGTGGCCGCGTGCTCGACCGTCAGGGCCTCGCGCGCCAGCGAGGCGGCGATCCGGCGCGCGAGCGGCGCGTCGGGTTCGATCGTGAGGATGCGGGTCATGAGCGGCCTCGCGCGCGGTTCGGGTGGCGGTGTCGGGTCCGCGGGCCGGGGCAGCCCGGGGGCGGGTTCGACGCGAGCCTCATCGCTCAGCTGCCGAAATACACGTTGCAGTAGCTGGCCGGGCCGACGCAGTCGGCCGCGGGCATCGAGGCCGAGCGCTCGCCTTGCGCGGCCGCCGCGCGCTGTGCCTGGTCGGCCGAGACCTTCGCCTCGGCGGCCTGCAGCGCGGCCGGATAGTCGGTGCTCTCGCCGCCCGACGGCACGTAGCCGGCCTGCTCCAGCGCGACGAGTTCGGCGTAGACCTGGGCGCGCGTGATGGGCGCGCCCGACTGCGCGAACGACAGTGCCGGGACCGACAGGGCGCAGAGGGCGATGGCGAGGGTGGTCAGCTTCTTCATGATGGTGCTCCTGGTAAGGGTGGCGCGGGCGGCCGGGAAGTCGTCCGCTCGCGGTGCTGCCCGGTCTTTCGACCGTGAAAAAATCACTTCGACATCCTGATCAATCGATGGATTTCGTTCCGCTCGACAGGCCGGGAGGCTTCGTTGATCAGGCTGTCAAAAGTGCTAACAAGATCTCGCGGCGAATATTCCGGATCGCATCGAAAACTTTTCGTTGCGCATGCCACGAGTGGCCTGGCGGCATGGTTGCGAGGCGAGTCATGCGTTGCGGTGATGGATCGGCGCGAGGGTTTCGCGACGCACGCGGCATGAACGGCTGCGCGCGTCCTTCATCAGATCGCGGGCCATGCGGTTTTGGTTACATCGACGTGGAAACTGCGGACGAGAAACGCGGCGGGAGGGGAAGCGGAAGGAAGAAAAACGACGGAGGCGGAAACGACGATCGACGTCCCGGCACGCCGCCGGGCCTGTCCCACCGGGGGTCTACGATGCCGGCGCCTCGGCCCGCGCCACCAGATCCACCAGCGCCTGCGCGCTCGGCGACAGCGAGCGGCCCTTCGGCCAGACCAGGTGCAGCGCGCGCGTGATGCGCAGGCCGGCGACTTCGACGGCCACCAGCTCGCCGCGCGCGATCTCGTCGCGCACGCTCAGCATCGACAGATAGGCGAGCGCCGGCTGCGCCACCAGCATCCGCTTGATCGCCTCGGTGTCGCTGATCGACATGCGCGGCTCGATGCGCAGCCCGTGTTGCGCGTAGGCATCCTCGACGATCGCGCGCGTGCCCGAGCCCGGCTCGCGCAGGATCACGGCGCGCGCGGCCAGCTCGGCCGGATCGAGCCGCCGGCCCGCGAGCGGGTGACGCGCCGAGGCGATCACGGCGATGTCGTCGGCGCCGATCGGCCGTGCGTTCAGCAGCGCGGCGTCGAACGGCCCCTCGACGAAGCCGAGCGTGAGGCTCATGTCGCGCAGGCCGGCCTCGACGCGCTCGGTGTTGGCGACGGTCAGGTCCACCGCCACGCGCGGATGCCGCGCGCTGAAGCGCGCGATCAGCTCCGGCAGCAGATAGACGCCGAGCGTGCCGCTCGCGCCGAGCTTCAGGTGCCCGGCCGCGAGGCCCGCGAGTTCGGCCAGTTCGGCCTCGGCCGCGTCGGCGAGCGCGAAGATCCGCGCGGCATGGTCGAACAGCAGGCGCCCCGCCTCGGTCAGCGCAACGCCGCGCGGCAGCCGGTCGAACAGCACGAGGCCGAGCCGCGCCTCCAGCTCGCGGATCTCGCGCGTGACGGCCGGCTGGCTCACGCGCAGCCGCGCGGCGCCGGCGCTCACGCTGCCGGCGCGGGCGACTTCGTGGAAAGCCAACAAGTGCGTGAAATTCATCGGGCGGGTTCGGTCGGGATGTTGGGGACGGCATGCCCCCGCGCAGGCAAACACGGTTTCGCGCCGCTTATTCCCGCCGCGCGAGGATTGGGTGAGGCAAGCCGCGAAAAGCCGGCACGGGGCGCTCGTGCGGCCAAAGCATATCAATAAAGCATGCCTGCAATCTCAATTATGTATTTTTCCTATCGCATGGCGCTTCGTAGACTGGTTTCATCTCGACCCAGACGGAGACCGTCATGACATCCCCCACCCTCGCCCGCTCGCGCCGCCACCGGCCGGCCTGGCTCGAAAGCGTCCGCCAGTTCACGCCGAACTGGTTCGCGATCACGATGGGCACCGGCGTCGTCTGCCTCGTGCTCAACGCGCTGCCTGGCGCGTCGCCGCTCAAGACGCTGCTGGCCGGCTGGCTCTGGCGCCTCGACATCGTGCTCTATGCGCTGTTCGCGGCGATGTTCGTCGGCCGCCTCGTGCTGTTCGGCGAAACCGTGCGGCCGCTGCTGCATCACCCGCTGCAGTCGATGTTCCTCGGCGCGATCCCGATGGGGCTCGCGCCGATCGTCAACGGCATCGTGCTGTTCGCGGGCGTACACGACGGCAACGCGGCGACATCGGCCGCGCTCGCGCTGTGGGCGTTCGATGCGCTGCTGTCGGTGCTGGTGGCCGTCGGCGTGCCGTACCTGGCGTTCACGGTGCAGGCGCACAGCTTCGAGCGCCTGACCGCCGCGCTGTTGCTGCCGATCGTGGCGCCCGAGGTGGCCGCGGCCAGCGCCGCGCTGCTCGCCCCGCATCTGCCGGCGGCCAGCGCGCAGGTGGTGGTGGGTGTCGGCTATCTGCTGTGGGCGATCTCGGTGCCGCTCGCGTTCTCGATCCTGACGATCGTGCTGTTCCGGCTGGTGATCCACAAGCTGCCGCATCGCGAACTCGGCGTGACGAGCTGGCTCACGCTCGGCCCGATCGGCACCGGCGCGCTCGGCCTGATCACGCTCGGCGAGGCCGCCGCGCGCGCGTTCGCCGGCACCGCGCTGCAGCCGGCCGCGCTGCTCGCCCGCGATTTCGGCGTGTTCGGCGCGCTGCTGCTGTGGGGCGCGGGCCTGTGGTGGCTCGCCTGCGCGACGCTGTTCATGTGGCGCTATCGCCGCGAGGGGCTGCCGTTCAATCTCGGCTGGTGGGGCTTCACGTTTCCGATCGGCGTCTACACGCTGGCCACCTTCAACCTCGCGCGCGTCACCGGCTTCGGCGCGTTCACCGAGGCCGGCGTGATGTTCGCGAGCCTGCTCGGCATGCTCTGGCTGCTGGTGCTGGCCCGCACGCTGCACGGCTTCACGGTCGGGCGCATGTTCCAGGCGCCGTGCCTCGCCACGCGGCACGGTTGAGGGCGGCGCGGCCGGCGTGCGCAAGTGGCATCGCCTGCCGGCTCGACCGTCGTGCACGAACACGACTTCAACGGCCGAGGCCCGCACGACCGGCAGCGAGACCCACTCCCCCCCGAGCCTACGGCGCGAAACGCAGCGTATGCCGCGTCTCGCCGGGCAGGAACGGCAGCGCCTCGCCCTTCACCCACGCCTCGTGCCCGGCCAGGAAGAACGGGCTCAGCGGATGCCCGCTCTGCCCGCCCGGCATGTTGAAGATCCCCTGCGCCTCGTGTCCCGGCGCCACCACCATCCGCTCCGACTGGCCGAAGTTCGGGCCGGCCACGCGCGGCATGCCGACGTCGCCGGGCACCTCGTCGGCGGGCGCCTTCAGCCAGCGGCCGAACAGCGGCACGCTGGCCGCGAACGGATGCACGATGCGCAGCGTGTTGCGCCGGCCCCAGGTGGCTTGGTCGAGCGGCGTGCCGTCGTGCGTGACGTCGGCGATGGTCCGGTCGATCGCGGCCAGCTGCACGTCGCGCCAGTTCGCGGCGCCGGCCGGCAGCCAGCCGGCCGGCTGCGCGTCGAGCAACCGCTCCAGCACCACCGCCCAACGCGGATTCGCAAGCTGGTAGGCGGCCTCGGCATCCTCACGCTTGATCTGCGCGTTCAGCCCGCCGAACACGTCGTCGGCCAGCGTATAGAGGAAACCGCGCGCGAGCCGGTAGCCGACCGAATCCACGCTGGCCCGCCCGTCCCAGCTCTGCGTCAGCAGCCGGCGGAACGCCGCCCGCTGCGGGTGGCCGGCCAGCGCCGCGTCGTCGAGCACGCGCAGCGCGCGCTCGCGCCATGGCGTGATGAAGCGCGCGCGATCGTCGAGGTCGACGCGGTAGGCGGCCTGTTCGTCGGTATGGCCGAGCGCGGCAAGGTCGTCGCGCAGCTGGCCGGCGCGCGCGCCGTTGTCCGCGCCGCCGTCGCCGATCAGCCGGTAGGCCGCGCCGGCCAGCTGGCGGTTGTTGGCGGTCCAGAGCTGCCCGGCCGCCGGATCGACCACGCGCGGCACGGCGTCGGGCGGCAGCGCCGCCTGCCATGCGCCGGCGTCGGCGCCATCGGCTGCCCCCGTGATCGCGCGGCGGTCCGGCAGCGGGCCGGCGATCGACCAGCCGATATCGCCCGCGCGATCACCCACCACCACGTTCTCGGCCGGGATGCCCGATTCGTTCGCCACGCGCAGCGCCTGGTCGAGATTCGTGGCGTCGGCCATCCGCGCGAGTTCGAGGTTCACCGCGCCGGGCGCCTGCGCGATCCAGTGGATCGCATAGGGCCGCCCGTCGAGTTCGCGCACCGGCCCGAGCGAAGTCTCGACCACCGGCAGCGTGACGGACGCGGCGCCGTGGACGCGGATCACCTCGTCGTAGCGCCGCGCCGTCTCGGCCCGGCCGCCGACGCGAAACGCGAGCGGATCGCCGCCGTCGTGCTCGACCGGCACCAGGTCGAGGCCGTCGATATAGCCGTCGGTGAAGCCCCAGGCCACCTGGCCGTTGCTGCCCACCACCACCGCGGGCACCCCGGCCAGCGTCACGCCCACCACGCGTCGCGCCGGTTGCGTGCCGTCGTTCGTCACCAGCGCCGCGCGATACCAGGTGTTCGGCAGCGCGATGCCGAGATGCATGTCGTTGCCGACGATCGCCGCGCCGTTCGCGCTGCGCGCGCCCGCGATCACCCAGTTGTTGCTGCCGATCGACGAGCGGACCTCGAGGTCGGCAAGCTGCCTGGCCGGGCCGGCATCGGTCGCGGCCGGCGCGCGAAAACCGTCCGGCGCGCTGGCCGGCAGCGGCGGCGCGGGCAGATCGATGGCGGGTGCGTCGAGCGGCGCGTCGAGCGCCGAGGCGGCCGGCAGCAGGAAGGCCGCCTGCGCCGCGCTCGCGTGGGTGGCGAGCCAGTTGCGCGCGATCGCGCGCGGCAGCTGGTTGCCCTGCAGCTCGAAGTACATCGCCCAGATCGCCAGCAGCGAATCCTCGGGCCGCCAGCGCGCCGGCCGCGCGCCGAGCAGCACGTATTCGAACGGCCGCGCGCCCAGCGCGGCGAGCCCGTCGTTGACGCCCTGCGTGTAGCGGTCGAGCAGCCGGCGCTGGTCGGGCGGCAGCTGCGCGAGCGTGGCCTCGGCGCGCGCGCGCAAGCGGAACAGCCGGTGCGAGCGATCGAAGCCGAGCGCGATCGGCCCCACCAGTTCGGCCAGCTCGCCGGCGCCGCTGCGGCGCAGGTAGTCCATCTGGAAGAAGCGGTCCTGCGCGTGCAGATAGCCGACGCCATAGGCGAGATCGAAGCGGTCGCGCGCGGTCACGGTCGGCACGCCGAGCGCATCGCGGGTGGCCGTGACCGGCGCACCGAGGCCCGCCGCGTGGATCTCGCCGTCCAGTTGCGGCAGGCTCGCGCGCAGGAACAGGAACGCGCCGGCGGCCGCCAGCACGACGACGAGCACGACGAGGCTCGCCAGCATCTTCAGCCACCACACCGGGCGGCGCGTTCGGAAAGTCATGGGATCGCGAATGGATGACACAGAAAGGCGGGACACGCCGGCATCGCGAACGCCGTCGGCATCGCGCGGCGGCGAGCGTCCGGTCGCCCGCGCCGGCCACCCCGTTCGGCGCGCGGCCGGGCGGCACCCGGACCAGGCATTCGACTGATCATAGCGCGATCGCCGCGCGCGCCGCCAGCCGGCCCGAACTGTCGTGCCGCCAGGCGCAGCGCACGCACCGGCTGCATTGGCTTCATCGGCGGCATTGGCCCCCCCCCGTTCGTCGAAAAAAAACGATCGGCTGTAACCGGCTTCGAGAGGCCCGCGAACTAACCAGCGTACCCACCATGGGTACCGTCCAATCACTCACAGGAGAACCTCCATGTCCGCAAAGAAATCGGTCAATTCCGCCCTCATCGTCGGCGCCGTCGCCAGCCTGCTCGCATCGGTCGCGCACGCCGCTCCGCTGACGCAAGCCGAGGCGAGCGCCGCGCTGGCCGCCCACAAGGAGAAGTGCTACGGCGTCGCGCTGAAAGGCCAGAACGATTGCGCGGCAGGTCCCGGCACGACCTGCCAGGGCACCTCGACGGTCGATTTCCAGGGCAACTCGTGGAAGTTCGTCCAGGGCGGCACGTGCGCCAGCATCTCCGTGCCGAACGGCGGCCACGGCTCGCTGACGCCGATCAAGTCGTAAGCGGCGCACGGCACTGGAGACGACCATGGCACATACCATCGTCAGCCCGGCAGGCCACGATCCTGGCCGTCTCCAGCCGGCCGTCCCGCGCGGCCTGCTGGCCGGCACCAGCCTCAAGCCGCAGCACCTCGCCGAGATCCTCGACGACGGCCTCGCCGGCGGTTTCTTCGAAGTCCACGCGGAAAACTACATGGGCGCGGGCGGCCCGCCGCATCGCTCGCTCACGGCGATCCGCGAGGCGTATCCGCTCTCGGTGCATGGCGTCTGCCTGTCGATCGGCGGCCCGGCTCCGCTCGATCGCGACCACCTCGCCCGCTTTGCCCGCCTCGTCGCGCGCTATCAGCCGGCGCTCGTCTCCGAGCATCTGGCCTGGTCCACGCACGACGGCGCGTTCTTCAACGACCTGCTGCCGCTGCCCTACACGAAGGCCACGCTCGATCGCGTCTGCGAGCACGTCGACCAGGTGCAGACGGCGATCGGCCGGACCCTGCTGCTGGAGAATCCCGCCACCTACGTCGCGTTCGAGGCATCGACGATGAGCGAGACCGAATTCATCGCCGCCGTCGCGCGCCGCACCGGCTGCGGCCTGCTGCTCGACCTCAACAACGTATTCGTTTCGGCGACCAATCACGGCGAATCGGCCGAACGCTATCTCGCCGCGTTCCCGCTCGACCGGGTCGGCGAAATCCATCTGGCCGGCCACACCGCGCAGCACGACGACGAAGGCGCGCCGCTCTTGATCGACAGCCACGATCGCGCCGTGGCCGACGCCGTCTGGCGGCTCTATGACGACGTGCTGGCGCGCACCGGCCCGCTCCCGACGCTGATCGAATGGGACAGCGCGCTGCCCGACTGGCCGACGCTGCGCGGCGAGGCGCTGGAAGCGCGGCGCCGCCTGTCGGCCGCGGCAGCGGCCCGGACAACGGCACAAACGCACACGCATGCGGAGGCGTCCGATCATGTCAGCTGAAACTGGAATGGATTCGGATCGCTGCGCATCGGCGTTCGCGGCCGGCCTCGTGAATCCCGAACTGGCCGCGCCGCGCGGCGTGATCGCGCATGGCGGCAAGGGTGTCGTGACGCGCTACAACGTCTATCGCAACAACGTCACGGTCAGCCTGATCGACGCGCTGGCCGCGATCTACCCGGCCGTGCAGCGCATCACCGGCGTGGAATTCTTCCGCGCGATGGCGCGCTTCCATCTGCGCGAGACGCCGCCCGTCTCGCCGCTGCTGTTCGAATACGGCCGCGCGTTCCCCGACTTCATCGCGCGCTACGAGTACGCGCGCGAGATGCCGTGGCTGGCCGATACGGCACGCATCGAACGCGCCTGGCTCGACGCCTATCACGCGGCCGACCTGCCGGTGCTGGCGGCCGACGCGTTCGCGTCGATCGCGCCCGAGGTGCTGGCCGAGGTGACGTTCACCGCGCACCCGGCCACGCGGATCGTGCGCTCGCCGTATCCGGCCGTCGCGATCTTCGCGATGAACAAGCAGGACGGCCCGGTCGAGCCGCTCGTCTCCGGCGACGCCGAGGACGCGCTCGTCACGCGGCCCGATCTCGACGTGATCGTCTCGCGCCTCGCGCCCGGCGGCGCCGTGTTCCTCACCGCCCTGATCGACGGCGCCCCGCTCGGCGCGGCCGTCGCGATCGCGCTCGATGCCACCCCTTCGTTCGATCTGCCGGCGAACCTCGCCGCGATGATCGACAGCGGCGTGTTCAGCGCCGTTCACCTCGGAGACTGATCGACATGTCAGCCCCTCGCACGCCTTCCCGGCCGCTGTCCGGCGGCCTCCCCGAATGGGTCCGCCGCGCCCGGCTGGCCGTCGAATGGTTCGCGCAACCGTGGCTCGCGCAACTCGCGCTGCGGCTCGCGCTCGCGGTGCCGTTCTGGAAATCGGGCGTGCTCAAATGGAGCGGCGTGTTCCAGCTCAACGACACGGCGATCGAGCTGTTCACGAGCGAGTTCCAGCTGCACCTGCCCGGCGGCCCCTACCCGTTCCCGATGCCGGCGCTGTTCGCGTTCCTGTCGGGCTGCGGCGAGGTGGGATTCCCGGTGCTGCTGGTGCTCGGCCTCGGCACGCGGTTCGCCGCGATCGGCCTGCTGCTGATGACCTGCGTGGTGGAGCTGACGGTGCCCGACGGCTGGCCGGTCCACCTGACCTGGGCCGCGATGGCGCTCGGCATCGCCGCCTGGGGACCGGGCCGGATCTCGCTCGACAGCCTGCTCGGCGATCGCTCGCCGCGCACGTGAGCCGGCTCCGCGCGGCGCGCCCCGACCTGCGCGCGAGCCCGCCCGTCATGTGCCGGTTCGCTGCGCGCGGTCTCGGCGTTCGGGATGGTCGATGCGAACCTCATGGCGTGCATCGCTCGGGCAGCCTTGCCGCCGCCCCGGCTCCAGGATGAAAACGCGCGACCTCGTCACGCGGCTCGCGGCCGACCTGCGGCCCGTCGAGCCCGGCGCCGTCGCGCGCCGCATCGAGCGCGCGCTGCTGACCGGCTTCGCCGGCAGCGTCGCGCTGCTGGTCGCGCTGTACGGCATCCGCAGCGACATGCCGGAAGTGATCCTGACCACGCGGTTCTGGGCGCGCCTCGCGTTTCCGCTCAGCCTCATCGTCGCGGCGATCAAGCTGACCGAGCGGCTCGGGCGGCCTGGCGCGCCGGTGCGCATGGCGTGGATCGCGGCGGCGCTGCCGGTGCTGACGATGCTGCTGGCGGGCGGCGGCGTGCTGCTCGCCACGCCGCCCGGCTACCGGCTGCAGCTGATGCTCGGCACGAGCGGGTGGCTGGCCGCCGCGAACCTCGTGCTGCTCTCGCTGCCGCCGCTCGCGGCGGCGATGCACGCGCTCAAGGGGCTCGCACCCACGCGCCTCGCGCTGGCCGGCGCGGGTGCGGGCCTGCTGGCCGGCGCCCAGGGGCTGCTGGTGTTTTCGCTGTACGGCGCCGATATGTCGCTGTCGTTCTGGGGAATCGGGTACGCGCTGGCGATCGTGCTGACGACCGCGATCGGCGCGGCGCTCGCGCCCGGCTGTCTCAGGTGGTGAGACGCGCGCCGCTCAACGGCCGTGCAGGCACTCGCCCACCACCGGCGCGGCGATGCATTCGCGCAGCGCGGCGGTATGTTCGATGAAGGCCGCGTACATCAAGAGCGAGCAGTCGCTCTCGCGCAGCGACATGCTCATGTTCGCCGTTTCGGTCTCGAGGCGGCGCAGCAGCCCGTCCTTGTCCGGGCAGATCTCCATCAGCGCCTTCAGCAGCGCCTCCTGCGCGTGAATCCGGCCGGACAGCACGTCGATCCGCATCTCGTCCTTCGTCATCCTGCCCGGCGGCATGCCGTGTACCTCGCCCACGTATGCCGTCCGCGTCTCCTGCCGCACGTTCATCTGGTCTCGCTCCTTTGTCCCGATCGCGGGCGCGGTATCGCCGTGCCACCACGAAGCAAGCCGCCGCCGCCGTCCTGCCCGCCCCATCGATACCGCGCCCGTCAGTCAATCACGCCATCTCCGTCGCTCCGCCCGCGTCCGCCTCAGCCGTGCCGCCACGGCGCGCCCGGTGCCGCCACCGGCTGCCGCGCGGCGTGCCCGGCCGCGCCGGCCAGCGCATCGCCGCGCGCGACGGCGCCCTGCTGCATGCCGGCGTCGTCGGGCGTGCAGCCGCCGAGGATCGCCAGCGCGACGGCACAGGCGACCAGCAGCGCGCTCGCGGCCAGACAGCATTTCTCGACCGTCACGGCGACGCTTCGGCGCGCCTGACTGAATGGACGTTCCATGGCTCTCCCGATGATGACCCGGCCCCTCGCCGCGCCCGCCGCCGTGATGCCGGCGAACCACCTCGCGCCGCGCTGCGGCAATCAATCGATATCGTCAATTATGTTCGGCTTCGCATGCAATTCATTCGGGCATTTATGCTGAATACAAAATCAACCGCATTCCGTGATTGACTGCAATTCGATCGGCCTGGCGCCACCCATCGCCCGCGCCGGCATGGCCGGCGTCCGGTTATCGAAACAAGGAACAACGGATTATTTCACGAATGCCGCGGCGGGCTTCGGCGCCATCCGCGCGCGCGTCGCGCGGCGCCGTCCCAGGGCTCGCACCGCCTTGCCGGCCGGCGTACCCCGCCAACGCGCCCGTATCGTAACACCCGAATTTTCCAGCCACTATATTAAATATCAGTGCCGTCTGATAGCCCTTTATCGATGAAAAAAGATTCCGTACCGCACATGTTTTAAGTGAATCATTTATTGATCCAGCAAACCCAGCGTGGCAGCCCGCTTTACCGTCAGTGAAATGTGATTTACGGAAAATTTTTCATTAAGCCGCTTGTAATAGCCGTAGACCGTCGGTACCGCGACGCTCAATTCCTTGGCGATGTTGTGGGCGGTATAGCCGCTGCGCAGCAGCCGCAGGATGCCCGTCTCGCGTTCGGTCAGCGCCAGCGAACGCGCCGCGTCGCGGCGGATCTGCCCCGCGTGCCAGTCCAGCAGCTCGTTCGCGATCAGCCGGAAGAACATCCGCTTCGCGTGCAGCGCGGGCTCGGCCTCGCGCGCCGGCGCGGCGCTGCCCACGTAGAGCACGCCGCCCAGGTTCAGCGTCGGCAGGTGGGCCGGCGCGATCAGCTTCGCGCCGAAGCCGTGCGCGGCGTCGTGCGTGCGCAGCGCGAGCTGGCCGTCGGTCTGCGGCGCGATCGAGCCGGCCGTGGTGGGGGTGGAGGTGCGGCGCGCGTAGGCGATGCCGGGGTCCGCGTCGAACCAGCGCCGCTCGCGGTAGCCGCTGAGCCAGCCCGGCGCCGCGTCGGTCAGCACCGCGTCGTCGTCGAGCCGCTGATGGGTGGCGCCTTCGGCCGGCATCAGCAGAAACGCGAAGCGCTCGCCGCCCAGCGGCCGGATCAGCCGCGCCACGATCTTGCGCAGCGTGGTGCGATCCGGTGCGTGCTCGAGTTCGTCGAACACGGCGAAATAGTTCTGCTGGTCGATCTCACGCACGGCGCCCACCTCGCGCCTCGGGCCGCGCCGGTGCCGGCGGGCTGCGCCGGGCCGCAGCCGGTTGCTGCATCGGGGTTTCCGTCAGGACAGTCATGCGAACGCTCTCTCTCGGTAAGCTGCGACGTCCGAGAGCGGCTGCGCTGCCCTCGATCACGTCGCGACGTCATGGACACGTCTTCACTTCACCTGCTGCATGCCGACGATCGCGCGAATCTGCGATCGCAGTTTGCTTGATCCTTCCAATCGAAACGCGGCCGTCGTTCCCGTCTCGGGAAAGCCGGCCCTGCCGCTACTGCTTCAACCGCTCGTCACGCTTGCCGACGCGCCGCCCGCCGTGGTCGATGCCGTCGGCCGGCGCGCGGCGGGTGAATCCGTGCCGTCGCGCGGCATGCCTCGCGCGGCGGCGGCGGCCGGCCACGCGGGCGCCCGCGCCCGGGGCCGGCACACGTCGATCAGTTGGTCCGGTACGAGGCGCCGCCGTCTACGCTGTCGGCCGCCGTGATCCGTTCGTCGCTCGACAGGCGCAGCGACACCGTCATCGCCACCGTGCTCGCGTAGACGTTCATCGCCGTGCGGCCCATGTCGAAGAACGCGTCCACGCCGAGGATCAGCAGCACGGCCTCGGCGGGCAGCCCCACCGCGGCCAGCACGATCGTGATCGCGACGATCGCGCCCGACGGCACGTTCGCGGCGCCGTCGATGGTCAGGATCGTCAGCGCGAGGATCGTCAGCGCGAGCGGCCAGCTCCAGGCCACGTGATAGGCGTCGGCCAGGTAGCCGACCGCGAGCGCGGTATAGAGCACCGCGCCGTCGCGGTTGAAGATGTAGGACAGCGGCAGGATGGTCGAGGCGATCGCCGGCGGCACGCCCATTTCCGTCAGTTTCTTCAGATGCACCGGATAGGTGATTTCCGACGAACGCGTGGTGAAGGCGAGGATCAGCGGCTCGCTGACCTTGCGGATCACGGCGAGCGGCCGGTTGCCGGTGGCCACGATGATCAGCGTCAGCAGCACGGCCAGGATCGCCATGCCGAGATACGCGATGCCGAGCAGCTTGACGAGCGGCATCAGGCCGGCCACGCCGCGGCTGCTCATCAGCCCGGCCACCGCCGCGAAGATCGCCAGCGGCGAGAGCGCGACGATCCACTCGACCATCTTGAACAGGCCGGCCAGCAGCGAGGCGAACAGGTTGATGGCCGGGCGCCCCGCTTCGCCGGTGACGCCGAGCGCGGTGCCGAGCATTACGCCGAACACCAGCACTGGGATCGCGTTGCCCGAGGAAAGCGCGGCCACCAGGTTCTGCGGCACCATGTCGGTGATGAACTTGATCCAGTCGATGCTGGTGGCGAGGTGGTCGGGCAGCGCGCCCGAGCCCGTCGTCGAGGCGCCGAGGCCCGGACGGAACAGCCAGTAGAGCCCGAGCCCGAGCGCGCTCGAAATGACCGTCATGACGATGAAGAACAGGATCGCGATCACGGCCGTGCGCCCGAGGTGGCGGCGCTGCTCGACGGCGCGATAGCTGCCCACCACCACCGACAGCAGGATCAGCGGCATCACCACCATCTTGATGGCGTGGCCGAACAGCGTGGAGAGGAAGCCCACGTCGGCCGCGAAATGCGGGGCATAAACGCCAGTGAACGCGCCGAGAATCAGCGCGATGATCATGATCAGGGGTAGCGAGGTCCTGCTATTCTTTTGATTCATTTCTGGCCCGGATTAATTTGATTCTTGCAGGGGTTCCATCTACGATGTGATTCCACATGTGACCGCGGGCTTCCTCGGGTTGCCCGTCCCGGATCGCGGAATAAATCGCCAGGTGTTCCGTGGTGCCACGCCGGACCGTCTCGATGTCCTGACGCGGCAATTCATTCAATGCAAGCGTCTGTGCTCTCAGTAATTTATAAAAATTGTGCAGCCGTTCGTTTCTCGCGGCCAGAAACATTTCCTGATGAAAAACCCAGCCAATCCGCTGCTCGGCCATGATGTCGGTCTCGCCGCTCTCGATCAGCCGCTCCATCCGGTCCACCGAGGCCGCCATCGCGGGCGTCGGCCCGCGGCACGCCGCGAGGTAGGCTGCCGTGCTTTCCAGCGCGAGCCGGACCTCGAAGATCTGCTGGAGATCGTCGCGGGTCGGATCGTTCACATAGGTGCCGCGCTTGTCGAACACGGTGACGAGATTCTCGGCGGCCAGGCGTTGCAACGCGCTGCGCACCGGCATCTGCCCGATTCCGAGTTTGCTTGCCAACCCGCGATGTGAGATTTTCTGGCCTGGTTCCAGGCGTCCGTCGAGAATTCGTGTTCGAATTTCGTCATACGCGTGGTCGGCGTCTGAATTTGTTTTTTCTTCCATTCTGTGATCGCAGTATTGTCTTTTGCTAAACACGCAATCGGCCCGCGGACGAGGATACCCTTACCGCCAGCGCCGAGCAACCGTCAGATGTGACGGGCAACACTGATTTCAAAGACCGCACTCTATCGCCCAGATTCTCGATGATTAATCACGCTTCGCTGTTTGAAATTGTTATGGTCGGCGCCGACGACGTTTATCCGCTGCGCGCCCGGTTACTGCTCGATGGCGATGAAATTGCCTCGCGCCTGACCGGCGATCTGGAAGCGGACACGCTGCATCTCGGCATCCGGCGCGACGGGCGGCTGGTCGGGGTGGCCTCGGTGTGCCGCGAGGATCATCCCGCGTTCGCGCCTGCCGGCGGCTGGCGCCTGCGCGGCATGGCGATCGACGAGCCGCTGCGCGGGCTCGGATTCGGACGCGTGCTGGTGCGGCTCTGCGCGAACCATGCGCGCGAGCATGGCGGCAGGACGCTCTGGTGTACCGGCCGCGAGACGGCGGCCGGGTTCTACGAGGCGCTCGGCTTCGCGCGCGATCCCGAGGCGCTGACGCTGGCCTCGAAACCGGGCGTGCTGTTCTACCGGATGTGGATGGCGATCTGATTCGCGTGCCGCCGAGGCAAGGCGGCGGCGGGTCGATCGATGCGTAGACCGGATGCCGGCGCGCGGCGATGGCGGGTGAAGCGAAGCGACCGGCGCGGCAGCAACGTCTGTCGCGGCGTCGCCACACAGCCGCGAACCGGAAACGCGTGTCCGACGCACGGGATCCGTCTCGCGGGCCCGGCGATGCCCGTGAATGGAAACGGTCCCGCGAAAACCGGCGCCCCTGGCACCGGTTCCCGCACGCGGCAACCACTTCTGGAGCCGGCGGGCCACCAGCCCGATTCATCCCGTCCCGACTGCGGCCTGCCCTGGTTTCAGCGCGACTTCGACGGCGCGCCAGCCGAACCCCTCACACCGCGCCGCGCAGCCGCTCGACGGCGGCCGGCCGCACCGCGAACATCAGGATCAGCGCGCCGACGAACGCCGACGCGCCCGCCAGCACGAACGCGCTCTCATAGCCGCCGCCGTACTGCACCAGCCAGCCGGTCAGGCTCGGCGACAGGATCCCGGCCAGATTGGCCAGCAGATGGACGAAGCCACCCGCGGCGCCCACCCGGCGGCGCGGCACGATCTCCTGCAGCAGCGACCAGCAGGCCTGCGGGGCCATGAACGCGAACAGGCTCGCGATCGCGATCAGCGTGACGGCCGCGCCGAGCGAACTCACGCGCGAGGCCAGCAGCACGCAGGCGGCGGCCACGCCGAGCCCCACCACGATCACGATCTTGCGCGCGAACAGCACGTCGCCGGTGCGCCGGTAGATGCGGTCCGACACGCTGCCGCCCGCCGCGAAGCCCACCGTCGCGCCGAGCCACGGCAGGATCCCCACCACGCTCATCTGCTTGATGTTCAGGTGCTGGTAGTCGGTCAGGTAGCTCGGCAGCCAGGACAGGAAGAAGTACAGCACGTAGTTGAAGCTGAAGAACGCCAGCGCCACGCCGAGCACCGGCCGCGACAGCAGGTAGTGGACCAGGCCGCGCTCGCCGCCGCCCGCCGTGCCGGCCTCGGCCACCGCATCCACGGCGCGGTCGGCCACGATCTCGCGCGCCTCCTCGGCCGACACGCGCGGGTGCGTGGCCGGGTCGTCGCGGAACAGGGTCAGCCAGGCGGCCAGCCACAGGAAGCCGAGCGCGGCGATCACCACGAACGAGATGCGCCAGCCGAACTACAGCGCGACCAGCCCGACGATGGGTGCCGCGATCGCCGCGCCGAGCGGCTGCCCGGCGTTGGTCCAGCCCACCGCGCGGCCGGCCTCGCTGCGCGGGAACCAGTTCGAGATCGACTTGTTGGTGGTGGTGCCCATCGGCCCCTCGCCCACCCCGAACGCCACGCGCACGATCATCAGGTGCGCGAACGAGCCGGCCAGCGCGGTCGCGCCGCAGAACAGCGACCACACCGCCGCCGCCACGCCGAACACGCGGCGCGGGCCGAAGCGGTCGGCTGCCCAGCCGCCGACGAAACAGAACAGGCAGTAGCCGACGAAGAAGCTGCTGAACAGCACGCCCATCTGCGCGTCGTCGATGCCGAGGTCGTGCTTGATGATCGGCGCGACCACCGACAGCGCGGCGCGGTCGAGGTAGTTCAGCATGCCGGCGCCGAACAGCAGCGCGCCGATCCAGTAGCGATAGCGGATTGTCATCGTGTCTCCGGGTGGTCTTGATTGTCTTGGTTGTCGTGGTGCTGTTCGAGCGATTCGAGCGCGGCGGCGCGCTCAGTCGAGCGTGGCGCGGGCCAGCGTGTTCTCTGCCAGCAGCGCGAGATCGGGCGCGAAGCCGAGGCCCGGCGTGTCGGGCAGCGTGAAGCGCGCGCCGGGGCGCTGCGCCGCGTGCAGCCGCTCGGGCCAGTCGAGGTAGGGAATTTCCAGCGCGACGTCGTCGGGCAGCGTGGCCACCACGTGCGCCGTGGCCAGCAGCCCCGCGCCGTAGTAGAAGCAGTGCGGCACCACGCGCACGCCGTGCCGCGCGGCCAGCGCGATCACGGCGCGCATGCCGGTCGGCCCGCCGATCTTGGCGATGCTCGGCTGCGCGACGTCGAGCGCACCGCGCTCGAACAGCTCGCGAAAGCCCGCCACGCCCGAGGCGTTCTCGCCGGCCGCCACCGGCACGCCGAGCGCGCGCACGCGGGCCAGGCCGGCCACGTCGTCACACGGCCAGACCGGTTCCTCGATCCAGCCGAGGCCCAGTTCGCGCAACGCCGCGACGCGCGCGGCCGCCTCGTCCACGCCCCACGGGCAGTTCACGTCCACCATCAGGCGCCCGCCCTCGGGCAGCGCGGCGCGCGCGGCCGCGATCGCGGCGTGCTCGGTCTCGTGCAGCTTGATCGAGCGGAAGCCCTCGTTCCACGCGCGGCGCACGTGGCGCGCCACTTCGTCGGGTTCGTTCTCGTAGCTGACCAGGCTCGCGTAGACGTCGATCTCGCCGCGCTCGCCGCCGAGCCAGCGGTACAGCGGCAGCCCGGCGGCCTGCGCGGCCAGGTCGTGCAGCGCGGTGTCGATCGCCGACAGCGCGTAGAGCACCGGGCCGGTGCGGCCGAACGCATGCAGCGCCTGGTCGGCGCGCTCGCGCAGCGCGGCGATGCCGTCCAGCGTCGGCTCGAATTCGGCGCCGCGGAACCAGCGGCCCACCGGGCCTTCGAGCGCGGCGAACGTGACCGGGTTGATCAGATGGCCGAACGCCTCGCCCCAGCCGGTGCGGCCCGCGTCGTCGGTGAGCCGCACCAGCAGCGTCTCCATCCGGCGCAGCGAGCGGTCGGCGGCGTTATAGGTATCGGTGGCGGAATCGGATGCGGCGGCGGGGCGGCGCCCGGCGTCGAATGCGAGTGACAGGCGGATGACTTCGACGGCGGCGATTTTCACTGGCGACTCTCGTGACCGCCGGCCCCAAGGCGCGGCGCCCTCGCCCGCCGCGCCGTCGCAACGGCACGAGCGAGCCACGGACGCCCCGCCTCGGGGCCGGCTCGAATGAATTGTCCGTCATCGTATGACATAGCGAAACACAATGCAATCGACGGGATTGTTCAATCTTTCAGCTATCTGGCGACGCGGCATGCCGCGCCGCGCCGTCTTTATCATTAGACGTCGTACATCCTATCGATTCGCGACGATGTCGGCCGTTCAGCCGGGCGCGCGCAGGCCGCCCTCCTCGCCGGCCTCGCGCAGCACTACCGGCGTCATGCGCGGCATCAGCAAGTGCATGATCGCGAGCGCGACCAGATAGGCCAGCGCGCCGATCGCGAACAGCGCCCAGTATTGCCCGGTGCGCTGCAGCGTCTCGCCGATCACGCCCGAGAACAGGAACGAGCCGAGCATGCCCATGGTGCCGCCGATGCCGATCACGGTGCCCACCGCGCGGCGCGGGAACACGTCCGACACGAGCGTGACGAGGTTGGCCGACCAGCCCTGGTGCGCGGCGGCCGCGAGCCCGACCGCGAGCACGGAGAACCAGAGCGTGTGGAACTGCGAGAGCAGCGCGATCGGCGTGACGCAGAGCGCGCAGACCGCCATCGTCAGCTTGCGCGCGTAGTTCACGCGCCCGCTGCGCGCGATCAGCCGCGACGACGCCCAGCCGCCCAGCACGCTGCCGCCGCAGGCCATCGCGTAGATCGTGACGAGCGGCGGCCCCATGTGCTGCATGTCGATGCCGTTGGCCTCGTTGAGCCACTTCGGCAGCCAGAACAGGTAGAACCACCAGATCGGGTCGGTCAGCAGCTTGCCGACCATGAACGCCCACGCCTCGCGATGGCGCAGCACCGAGAGCCAGCCCACCTTGCGCTCGTCCGGCACGGCGCCCTCGTCGGCGTTGATGTAGGCGAGTTCGTCGGGCGCCACGCGCGGATGCTGCGCCGGCGTGCGGTACATCACCAGCCAGGCCGCGAACCAGACGAAGCCGACTGCGCCGCTGACCGCGAAGGCCGGCCGCCAGCCCCACAGCACCGCCATCGCCGGGATCACGGCCGGCGCCACCACGCCGCCCACCGTCGCGCCCATGTTCCAGATGCCGGTGGCGAGCGCGCGCTCGCGCTTCGGGAACCAGACCGCCGTGGTGCGCAGCGCCACCGGGAAGTTCGATGCCTCGGCGAAGCCCAGCAGCCCGCGCACCGCCGCGAAGCCGGGCACGCTCGCGGCCAGCGCGTGCAGCATCGCCGCCGCGCTCCACAGCGCCATCGCGCCGCCGTAGACGAGCTTGGTCGAGAGCCGGTCGGCCACGCGCCCGAACAGCAGCAGGCCGAGCGCGTAGGCGGCCGTGAAGATCATCACGGTCTGCGCGTACTGCACCTGGCTCCAGCCGATGTCGGCCTGCATCAGCGGCGCGAGCAGGCCGAGCGTCTGGCGGTCCATGTAGTTGATGGTGGTGGCGAAGAACATCATCGCGCAGATGGTCCAGCGGTAGCGGCTCGACAGCGCGCCGGGGCCGCCCGGGTTCGGTGGGTTCATGTCGTGTCTCCGTCGTTGTGATGATGTTTGTGGTTTGCTGCCTGGCGGCTTGCTAGGTGCGGCGCGCCGCGCGCCTTCCGCCACCGCCGGCGGGGCGAACCGCGTTCGCGACCCGCTCCGCCGGCTGCGAGACACGGTTACTCAGAAGCGCGGCTTGCGGTTGGTCCAGTCGGGCCGGTACTTGCGCATCTGGCCGACGTCGTCGCGCTGGCGGATGCCGCAGGTCCGGTACAGCTCGTGCAGCTTCATCAGCTGGTCGCGGTCGATCTCGAGGCCGAGCCCCGGCGCGTCGGTCAGCGCCACGCAGCCGCCCGTGATCGGCAGCTTGCCGCCCTTCACCACTTCCTCGTCGCTCTCCTGCCACGGATAGTGCGTATCGCACGCGTAGGACAGGTTCTCCACCGACGCGGCCACGTGCGTCATCGCCATCAGGCTGATGCCGAGGTGCGAGTTCGAATGCATCGACACGCCCAGGCCGAACGTGTCGCACATCCGCGCCAGCTGCTGCGTGTCGCGCAGGCCGCCCCAGTAGTGGTGGTCGGCCAGCACGATCTGCACGCTGTCGAGCGCCACGCTGCGGCGGAATTCGTCGAAGTCGGTCACCACCATGTTGGTGGCGAGCGGCATGCCGGTGCGGCGGTGCAGCTCGGCCATGCCTTCCAGGCCCGGCGTCGGATCCTCGTAGTACTGCAGGTCGTCGCCGAGCAGCTCGGCCATGCGCAGCGCGGTGTCGAGCGACCAGTTGCCGTTCGGGTCGATGCGCAGCGGCGCGTCCGGGAACGCGCGCTTCAGCGCCTTGATGCAGGCCACCTCGTGTTCGGGTTCGAGCGCGCCGGCCTTCAGCTTGATGCTCTCGAAGCCGTGCGCGTCGATCATGCGGCGCGCCTGCTCGACGATCTGCGCCTCGCTGATCGCCTCGCCCCAGGCGTCGGGCGCGTAGGGGCTGTCGACGTGCTGCGCGTACTTGAAGAACAGGTAGGCGCTGAACGGCACCTCGCGGCGCACCGCGCCGCCGAGCAGGTCGACCAGCGGCGCGTTCAGGTAGCGCGCCTGCGCGTCGAGGCAGGCCACCTCGAACGCCGAATAGGCGTTGCTGACCGCCTTGCTCGCATGCGAGCCCGGCGCCAGCTCGGCGCCCGGCGCGCTGGCCGGCGCACGGCGCGCCACCACGCCGCGCACGATCTCGCGCAGCCGGTTCAGCTTGAACGGATCGAGCCCGATCAACTCGCCCTTCACGGCGTCGAGCACGGCCAGCGCCGGCGCGTCGCCGTAGCTCTCGCCGAGGCCGATATGGCCGGTGTCGGTCTCGATCTCGATGATCGAGCGCAGCGCATAGGGCTCGTGGATGCCGGCCGCGTTCAGCAGCGGCGCGTCCTTGAACGCGATCGGGGTGACGGTGACACGGGTGATTTTCATGGGATTCCGGAACAAGTGGCGAAAAAGGCGGCGGGCGGTGCGGCGGGCCTCAGCCGGCCCGCGTATCGCGCGCGGGCCGCGCTCGCGTGAGCCAGACGGCCGCGACCGCGGCGAGCGAGGTGACCGACAGCCCGGTCAGCCCGCCGCGAATCGAACCGGTGTGCTGCTCGAGCAGTCCGAACACGGCCGGCGCGACGAAGCCGCCGAGGTTGCCGATCGAGTTGACCAGCGCGAGCACGCCGGCGGCGATGCGCGCGTCCAGGTGCTGCTGCGGGATCGGCCAGAACAGCGACGAGGCGGCCTTGAAGCCGACCGCCGCGAAGCAGATCGAGACGAACGCGAACACCGGACCGCCGAAGGTCGAGACGAACATGCCGGCCGCCGCGATCACGAGCGCGACCGAGGTCCACAGCTGCTGGTGGCGAAACCGCGAGGCCAGCGCGGCGAAGCCCGTCATCGCGACGATCGACACCAGCCACGGGATCGAATTGAACAGGCCCACCTGGACATCGCTGAACTGCCCCATCTTGCGGATGATGCTGGGCAGCCAGAAGGTGGCGCCGTAGATCGTCAGCGACACCGCGAAGTAGATGAAGCAGTAGAGCGCGATCTTCGGATCGGCCAGCAGCTTCCACGGCGACAGGTGCGCGGGCCGCTCGCGTTCGCGCTCGGCCTGCTCGGCCGCGATCGTCTCGGTGAGCGCGCGGCGCTCGTCGTCGGCGAGCCAGCGCGCGTCGGCGGGCCGCGAGTCGAGCCAGAACCAGACGGCGGCGCACAGCACGATCGAGGCCGCGCCCTCCACCACGAACATCCACTGCCAGCCGCGCAGCCCCGCGCCGCCCAGCTGCAGCAGCGCGCCCGAGACCGGCCCCGCCACGATCGAGGCCAGCGCCGAGCCGCTCAGGAACACCGCCATCGCGCGGCCGCGCGCGCCGGCCGGCAGCCATTGCGTGAAGTAATAGATGACGCCGGGAAAGAAGCCCGCCTCGGCCACGCCGAGCAGGAAGCGCAGCAGGTAGAACGAGGTCTCGCCGCGCACGAACGCCATCGCGGTGGCCGCGATGCCCCAGGTCAGCATGATCCGCGCGAGCCAGGCGCGGGCGCCGAAGCGCGCGAGCAGCAGGTTCGAGGGCACCTCGAAGATCGCGTAGCCGATGAAGAACAGCCCCGCGCCGAGCCCGTAGGCCGCCGTGCCGATGCCGATGTCGGCCGCCAGGTGCTCGCGCACGAAGCCGATGTTCACGCGGTCGAGGTAGTTGACGATGAACATGACGACGAACAGCGGCAGCACGCGCCGCTCGATTTTCGCGACGGCGCGGCCGAGCGGTGCGGCCGGCGCCGGCGGGTCCGACATGACGCGATGCTTCGCAGTTTCCACGGTGTCTCCTGGTTGCCCGGTCGGCGCTCGACGGCCGGCGCGGCAGCGCGGCGGCTCGATGGTGGCGAGGTCCGATGGCGAACTCGATTTGGCCGGATTAAAACACTAAAACATTAGTGCGTCAATGAAGCCGAACTGCGCTATCGTTGCGGCTGCCGCCGTGGCGGTGCATGCGCATGCCGGGTGCCGCCGGGCCTCGCCGCCGGGTGCCGCCGGGCCCCATCGCCCGTTCGGCCGTTGCGGGCGCATGCGGCGCCGCAGCTGCCCGAGCCCGACCCGTACTCCCCGTTTTCCGATTCGACCGATGACCCCGACGCTTGCCGAGCTGCCCGCCGCCACCGCCCTGTCCGACCTGATCGCCCCGTCGTTCGACCGCTCGCGCCATGCCGCACCGCAGGTGTTCGAGCATCTGCGCGAGCTGATCGTGGCGATGCGCCTCGCGCCCGGCACCGTGCTGCAGCGCGCGGAGCTGGCGGCGCTGTACGGCCTGAGCCAGACGCCGGTGCGCGACGCGCTGATCCGGCTCGGCGAGGAAGGGCTGGTCGACATCTTTCCGCAGCACGCCACCGTGGTCAGCCCGATCGACGTGCCGCTCGCGCGCCAGCAGCTGTTCCTGCGCCGCTCGGTCGAGCTCGAGATCGTGCATCGGCTCGCCAGCGACACGCCGGCCGGGCTGGTCGCGCGGCTGCACGACAGTATCGAGCTGCAGCGCATGCACGCGGCGCGCGAGAACTACGCCGAATTCGTGCGCACCGACCAGGCGTTCCACCAGCTGATGTACGACGCGGCCGACGTGGCCGGGCTGTGGGCGCTGGTGCGCCGCCAGAGCGGCCACCTGGACCGGCTGCGCAGCCTGCACGTGCCGATCCCGGGCAAGACCGGCCGCGTGCTCGAACAGCACGAGGCGATCGTCGCGGCGATCGCGGCCGGCGACGCGGCCGGCGCCCAGCAGGCGCTGCGCGCGCACCTGTCGGGCACGCTCTCGCAGGTCGAGGACATCCGCGCGCGCTACGCGGCGTTCCTGAAATACTGACGACCGGCATGCCCGCGCCCGGCGTCCGGCCTCGACAGGTGCCACGGCAAGCTGCCGGCGCCCTCCCGATCCGGCCGTCCCGGGCGCCGCCCGCCCCTCATTTTCCGTGGCATGCCCCGGCACGCCCTCTCATGCCTTGCACCGCACGGCGCCAGCGGCATCGGACCTGGCATGCTCCGGCAGGATCGGCATCCCGCCCGGGCCGGCCCCTCCCGCGCCGGCGCGGCCGCGAGCGCCGACCTGCCCGCCACGCCGATATCGATTGCTTTTGCACATCGGGGGTCCTATCCTCCTAACTCGAAAAAACGGACGAACGCCCCGCCGCCCGCGCGCCCCGCTCCACGGTGCGCCGGCCAAGGCTGCCGTCAGCTGTTCCGCCGCGGCCGCGGCGGCGGGACGCGCTGGACCACCGGCGGTGACTCACGAGCCGGGCCGCATGGCCCGCCGATCGAACCGCGACACCACGACCGGGCACGCTTACCGACTCTTTCCGGAGCATTCATGAATCAACCGAACCGCCTTGCGCTGGCCGAAATCCTTTCGCGCAACCGCGCCACCCTGCTCAACGACTGGCTGAACCAGCACCTGTCCACGGCGCAGCGGCGCGGGCTCACCACCGATGCCGAGATGTCGGACCAGTTCCGCGGCTTCCTCGGCATCTTCATCGACACGCTCAGCAGCGTGGACACCATCGACGCCGCGCGCTCCGAATGGGAGCCGGTGCGCGAGTTCCTCGCCGAGATCTCGAAGCACCGCGTGCGGCTCGGCTTCACGCCGGTCGAGACCGCCACCTTCGTGTTCTCGCTGAAGCAGCCGCTCTACACGCTGCTGCGCACCGAGTTCGGCAACGACGCGGCCGCGCTGGCCGACCTGAGCTGGTCCGTGAACCTGCTGCTCGACGCGCTCGGCCTCTACACCACCGAGGTCTACCAGCGCAGCCGCGAGGCCATCATCCTGCGCCAGCAGGAGGAACTGCTCGAACTGTCCACGCCGGTGGTGCAGCTGTGGGAAGGCATCCTCGCACTGCCGCTGATCGGCACGCTCGATTCGGCGCGCACCCAGATCGTGATGGAAAGCCTGCTGCAGAAGATCGTCGAGACCGGCGCCGGCATCGCCATCATCGACATCACCGGCGTGCCGACCGTCGACACGCTGGTCGCCCAGCATCTGCTCAAGACCGTCGCCGCGGCGCGCCTGATGGGCGCCGACTGCATCATCAGCGGGATTCGCCCGCAGATCGCGCAGACCATCGTCCACCTCGGCGTGGACCTCAGCAACGTCACGACCAAATCGACGCTCGCCGATGCCTTCGTCGTCGCGCTCAAGCGCAACGGCACGAGCATCGCCGGCGGCACGGCCCAGTGAGGCGCGCGACATGGACCGCATTCCGATATTGCAGCTCGGCGACGTCCTGATCGTCGCGATCCAGGCCGACATGCACGACCGGCTCGCGCTGTCGCTGCAGGAGGACCTGACCGAGCGCATCGTCAAGGTGTCGGCCAAGGGCGTGCTGCTCGACATCTCGGCGCTCGACGTGGTCGATTCGTTCATCGGCCGGATGATCAGCAACATCGCCGCGATGGCCACGGTGCTCGACGCCGACACGGTGGTGGTCGGCATGCAGCCGTCGGTGGCGATCACGCTGGTCGAACTCGGACTCACGCTGACCGGCGTGCGCACCGCGCTTGACGTCGACCGCGGCATGGCACTGCTGCGGCAGCGGCGGCGCCATTGATTTCACCCACCTATTCCGCCATGGACACCGCCGGCGTCACCGTCGTCTCGACCACCCGGGTCGGGCTGCGTTCGGACCAGGAAATCGTCAGGCTGCGCCAGCTCGTGCGCGACCATGCGATCGAGCTGGGCCTGTCGCTGGTCGACCAGACCAAGTTCGTCACGGCCGCCAGCGAGCTGGCCCGCAACACGCTGCTGCACGGCGGCGGCGGCGACGCGGAGCTCAGCGTGCTGGAACGCGGCGCGCGCAAGGGCCTGCGGGTCGCGTTCATCGACACCGGCCCGGGCATCGCCGATATCGACCGCGCGCTGCAGGACGGCTTCACCACCGCCGGGGGCCTTGGGCTCGGGCTCGGCGGCGCGCGGCGCCTGTCCGACGAGTTCCAGATCGAGACCGAGCGCGGCAAGGGCACCCGAATCACGATCGCAAAATGGAAAATTCGCTGAGCGGCCTGCGTGCCGCGCACGCCTCGTTCGAGATCAGTGATCCGAGCGGCGTCGCGTTCGCGCGGCGCGGCGCGAGCGACATCGCGCGCCGCGGCCTGTCGGGCGAGACCGACCTCGGCCGGGTCGCGCTGATCGTCACCGAAGCCGCCACCAACATCCTCAAGCACGCGAAGCACGGCGAACTGCTGGTGCGCGAGCTGCCGCAGCACGGGCCGCCATCGGCGACGCAGCCGAGCGGCGGCGTCGAGCTGATCGCGCTCGACAACGGCCCCGGCATCATCGACGTGCGCGCCGCGTTCGAGGACGGCTATTCGAACACCGGCACGCCCGGCACCGGGCTCGGCGCGATCCGCCGGCTCTCCGACGAGCTCGCCGTGTACTCGCAGCCGGGACTCGGCACCGTGGTGCGGGCCACGGTGCGCGCCCGCGGCGCCGGCGGCGGCGGCGCAACCGCGGCGGCGGTGCCGGGCCTCGACATCGGCGGCGTCTGCGTGCCCTACCCGGGCGAAACCGTCAGCGGCGACGGCTGGGGCATCGAGGTGGACGGCGCCGGCCTCGTCGTGACGGTGGCGGACGGCCTCGGCCACGGTCCCGACGCGCATGTCGCCGCGACCTGCGCGATCGACATCGCGCACCGCAACCCCGGTCTCGAGCCGGGCCGGCTGATGCACGCGATGCACGACGCGCTGCGCGCCACGCGCGGCGCGGCGGTGGCGATCACGCGGCTCGATGCGGCCCGTACCGGGCTGTCGTTCGCCGGAGTGGGCAACATCGCCGCGTCGCTGTGGGGCGGCGGCCGGCCGCTGGCGATGCCGCGGCCGGTCGGGCGCCCGGTTCCCGACGACGCCGGCTCGCGCGGCGAGCGCGAAAGCTGGCAGCTTGCCTCGCGCAACGGTATCGTGGGGCATGCGATGCGCGACGCGCAGGAGATCGCGGCGCGCTGGCAGGACGGCGCGATGCTGATCCTGCACTCCGACGGCATCGGCACGCGCTGGGACCTGGCCGCCTACCCGGGGCTGCGGCTGCAGCCGGCGGCGGTGATCGCGGCCGTGCTGTATCGCGACTTCTCGCGCCGCCGCGACGACGCGACAGTGGTGGTGATCAAGACGGCGCAATCACGCTGACGAATCGGCGGGCTGACGACGCAGGCTGAAATACCCGGCTGACGAACCAGGCCGACATCGAGACTCACGAACAGGTCCACCCGAGCATGGCCATCCAGATACAGCTCATTTCGCTCGATTCCGAGGAACAGGTGGCGGCCGCACGCCGCCAGGCGCGCGTGATCGCCGCCGGCCTCGGTTTCGCCCCGCTCGATCAGACCCGCATCGCCAGCGCGGTGTCGGAGATTGCCCGCAATGCGCTCGACCACGCCGGCGGCGGCACGGTGTCGTTCGGGTTCGACGCCCAGGCGCGGCCGCAGGCGCTCACGATCGTGGTGCGCGACGACGGCCCCGGGATCCGCAACCTGCAGGCCGTGCTCGACGGCAGCCACCGCTCCGGGCCTGGCGTGGCCGGCAACGGCATCGCCGGCTGCCGCCGCCTGATGGACCGCTGCACGATCGAATCGGCGGCCGGACGCGGCACCGCCGTGGCCATGCTGCGCGCGCTGCCGGCCGACCGGCCGCCCATCGCGGCGGCGGCCGTGCACGCGCTGGTCGAGGCGCTGCGCGGCGAGCCGTCCGCCTCGCTCGCTTCAGCCGCCGCGCCCGGTTCGTCCGGTCTGCAGGCCGTGCCCGCGGCGCCGCGCCCGCTCGCCTACGAGTCGCGCAGCCCGTTCGCCGAGCTGCAGCAACAGAACCACGAGCTGCTGGCCGCGCTGACCGAGCTGCAGGCGCGCCAGGAGGACCTGTCGCGCCTGACGAGCGAGCTCGAGGCCACCAACCGCGGCGTAGTCGCGCTCTACGCCGAGCTCGACGAGCGCGCCGAGGAGCTGCGCCGCGTCGATTCGCTCAAGACCCGCTTCCTGTCCGACATGAGCCACGAACTGCGCACCCCGCTCAGTTCGATCCGCGCGCTGTCGAACCTGCTGCTGAACCGGCTCGACGGCGAACTGACCACCGAGCAGGAACGGCAAGTGCTGCTGATCCGCAAGTCGGCCGAGGATCTGACCGACATCGTCAACGACCTGCTCGACCTGGCGAAGATCGAGGCCGGCCGCACCGACGTGCTGCCGGTGCAGTTCGAACCGCACAACCTGGTGGCCGCGGTGCGCGCCACGCTCGCGCCGCTGTTGAGCAGCCCGGCCGTGCAGTTGATCTTCGACGACATGCAGGGCTTGCCGTCGATGCTGACGGACGAGGCCAAGGTCACGCAGATTTTGCGCAACTTTGTATCGAACGCGCTCAAATTTACAGAGCGCGGCGAGATTCGCGTCAGCGCGCGCTTGCAGCCCGACGACGAACACATCACGTTTTTCGTCACGGACACGGGCATCGGCATCGCGCAGGAGGATCAGGAATTGATATTCGAGGCATTTGGTCAGGTGCGCAGCCATCTGCAGCAGCGCGTCAAGGGCACCGGCCTCGGCCTGCCGCTGTGCCGCAACCTCGCCGCGCTGCTGGGCGGCGAGGTCGGCGTGGAAAGCCGGCTCGGCGAAGGCTCGACGTTCTACGCCACGCTGCCGCTGCGCTTCGACGCCCAAGCCCCGGCGGCCCCTGACGGTGCGGCTGCGGTGGCCCGCGCGCGCGCGGCCGGCGGCCTCGACGCCCCGATTTCGCGCGGAGGCGATGCATGGCCGCGCTGAGCCCGCTGATCCTCAACGTCGACGACAACGAGGGCGCCCGCTACGCCAAGACGCGCGTGCTGGTCCACGCCGGTTACGAGGTGATCGAGGCCGGCACCGGCCAGGACGCGCTCGAGCTGGTGGACGCGCGCCGCCCGGCGCTGGTGCTGCTCGACGTGCGGCTGCCCGACATCAGCGGAATCGACGTCTGCTCGCAGATCAAGCGCGACGCGCGCACGCGCTCGACGCTGGTGCTGCAGACCTCGGCCGCGGCCGTGCAGTCGCTCGACAAGGTGCGCGCGCTCGACGGCGGCGCCGACAGCTACCTGACCGAGCCGATCGCGCCGGCCGAACTGGTCGCGAACGTGCGTGCGCTGCTGCGCCTGCACCGCGCCGAGGAAGCGCTGCGCGATGCCGACCGCCGCAAGGACCAGTTCCTCGCCACGCTCGCGCACGAGCTGCGCAACCCGCTCGCGCCGATCCGCAACGCGATCGAGCTGATGGACCCCAAGTACCACGCGGCCGAGGCGCTGGTCCACGACGCGCGCATGATCGCGCGCCGCCAGGTGGACCACCTGAGCCGGCTGGTGGACGACCTGCTCGACGTATCGCGCATCACCCACGGCAAGATCGCGCTGCGCATGGAACCGGTGGACATCGAGGCGGCCGTGGCCGCCGCGGTGGAAACCAGCCAGCCGGCCGTGGAGCGCAAGCACCACATGCTGCGCGTGACCATGCCGCCGCTGCCGTGCGTGGTGCGCGGCGACGTGATCCGGATCTCGCAGGTGATCGCCAACCTGCTGTCGAACGCGGCCAAGTACACGCCCGACGGCGGGCGCATCGAGCTCGGCGTGGCCGTCGCGCCCGGCGCCGTCGAGATCAGCGTGGCCGACAACGGCATCGGCATCGCGCCGGCCGAACTCGACGACGTGTTCAACCTGTTCATGCAGTCGGCCGACTCGGTCAAGCGCTCCGAGGGCGGGCTCGGCATCGGCCTGTCGCTCGCGCGCACGCTCACCGAGCTGCACGGCGGCACCATCGGCGTCAGTTCGGACGGCATTGGCCACGGCTCGCGGTTCGTGGTGCGGCTGCCGCTCGCCGTACCCGACGAAGCCGACGCCGGCCCCGACGCCGCCGACGCGGCGCCGCGCCCGCAGCGCCGCGTGATGGTGGTGGACGACAGCGTGGACGGCGCCGAATCGATGTCGGTGCTGCTGCGCATCCTCGGTCACGAAGTGCGCACGCTCTACGACGGCAAGTCGGCAATCGCGGCCGCGCCGATGTTCCGGCCCGAGGTGGTGATGCTCGACATCGGCCTGCCCGGCATGGACGGCTATGAGATCGCGCGCGCGCTGCGCGGCCTGCCCGCCACGGCCGGCGCGCTGCTGATCGCGCTGACCGGCTACGGCCAGGAAAGCGACCGCCAGCGCACGCGCGCGGCCGGCTTCGATCACCATCTGGTGAAGCCGGCGACGCTCGAGGATATCGAGCGCGCGATCGCCACCGCCGGCACCGACGCGGTGGCGCGGCACTAGGCGGCACCGGCGGTACTAGGCGGCACTAGGCGGCACTAGGCGGCACCGGGCGGGGCCACGCGGCGCCGGGCGACGTCAGGCGGCGCCGGTTGGCCGCACTTCGGCATCGGGCGAGCCGGCCGACCGAACCGGGTCGAAGCGAGCCGCTCGCTGCCTCGGCCATCGGGCCGAACCGGGCCGCTGAACCGGATTGAACCACCCTGTCGGCCCGAGCGGACGAGAGGTCCGCTCGGCCGGACCGAATCGGCCCGCCGGCCCGCGCCAACCGCGCACCGCGATCGCCGCGATCGCCCGCCGGTCGACGCCCCGCCAGTCCGCCCCGCCTTTACGATCTTTCACTTCTCTTTCGCCGCGTCGCCCGATTCTCCGCGCCCGGCGCGGCTTCGCCGGGCCGGGCACACGCGTTGCTGATCCTGTCGCGAGCCTCGGGATCGCGATCCCGGGTCCCGTTCACGACCAGGAGCTTCGCCATGTCCGGCAGCATGGATCAAACCACGATGCGTGATCCGCTCACGCAGTACCCGCGCCCCGACTTCGAGAAGCAGCCGCAGCCCGCGCCGGGCCTCGCCCGCGACATGCACCCGAAGCCCGACCATGGCGAAACCAGCTATCGCGGCATGGGCCGCCTGACCGGCCGCCGCGCGCTGATCACCGGCGCCGACAGCGGCATCGGCC
>NZ_CP045094.1:1628673-1634257 GCF_022870505.1 Burkholderia perseverans | reverse complement strand
GGTCACCGGTCCGGTACATCCGCGCATCCGGCTCGGCATGGAACGGATCGCGTACGAAGCGCTCGGCCGTCAACGCCTCACGGTTCAGGTAGCCGCGCGCCACCTGCACGCCGCCGATATGAATCTCGCCGACCGCGCCGAGCGGCACCGGCTGCCCGTGCGCGTCCAGCACATAGATGCGCGTGTTCGCGATCGGCCGGCCGATCGGCGTGCTGGCGCGATCCTCGTCGCAGGTCCAGGCGGTCACGTCCACGGCGGCCTCGGTCGGGCCGTACAGGTTGTGGAGCCGCGCCGTGGCCAGCTGCGCCTTGAAGCGCCGCACCAGCGCCGCCGGCAGCGCCTCGCCGCTGCACACCACGCGCGTGAGGCTCGTGCAGCGCCCCGCGTCGCCGTCGGCCAGGAACGCTTCGAGCATCGACGGCACGAAGTGCAGCGTCGTCACGCCGTGCTGCTGGATCAGCGCCTTCAGATAGGCCGGCTCGCGGTGGCCGCCCGGCTTCGCCATCACCAGCGTCGCGCCGGTACTCAGCGTCCAGAAGAATTCCCAGACCGACACGTCGAAGCTGAACGAGGTCTTCTGCAACACCGCCTCGCCCGGCTGCAGCGCATAGGCGTCCTGCATCCACAGCAGCCGGTTGACCACCGCGTGGTGCTCGTTCATCACGCCCTTCGGCTGGCCCGTCGAGCCCGAGGTGTAGATCACGTAGGCCAGCCGGCGCGCGCCGAGCCCGTCCACCACCGGGTTGTGGTCGGCCTCGCCGTGCCATGCCGGCGCGTCGAGCCCGATCACCGGCACCGGCGAATCCGCCAGCAGCGCGCGCGTGCCTGCCTGCGCGAGCACCGCTTGCGGTGCGCTGTCCGCGAGCAGATAGGCGAGCCGCTCCGGCGGATAGCCGGGATCGAGCGGGACGTAGCCGGCGCCGGACTTCAGGATCGCCAGCAGCCCCACCACCATTTCCAGGCTGCGCTCGGCGCAGATCGCCACGCGGCCGTCGGGCCGGATGCCCTGCGCGATCAGGTGATGCGCGAGCCGGTTGGCCTGCGCGTTCAGTTCGGCATAGGTCAATTGCCGGCCGTCATGGACCACCGCCGGCGCGTGCGGCGTGCGGGCCGCCTGCGCCTCGAACAGGCCGTGAATCGTCTGCTCGCGCGGGTAGGCCACGCGCGTGGCGTTGAACGTATCCAGCAGTTGCGTGCGCTCTTCCGGCGGCACGACGGCCAGGCCGTGCAGCGGCGCATCCGGCCGCTGCTCCAGCGCCTCGACCAGCTGCGCGAGCGCCATGGCCACGTAGCCGCCCACGCGCCGTGCACCGATGCCGGCCGCCACCTGCACCGTCAGGCCGAAACCTTCGCCGAGATCGTCGACCGACAGCGTCAGCGGATAGTTGGTGCGCTCCTCGATATGCAGGATCTCGACGCCGGCCCAGGCCGGGTGGGCGCCGCCATCGTTCGACAGTGCCGCGCTGTGCCGGTAGTTCAGCAGCGCGCTGAACAGCGGCGCCGGTGCCGCCACGCCGCTGCAACGCTGCGCCAGTACCAGCGAGGCGTGCTCGTGCGCCAGCAGCGCGCTCAGGCGCTCGTGCGTGGCCTTCACGCCGGCCCGCACGCCTTGCTCGCCCACCGCCACGCGCAGCGGCAGCGTGTTGATGAACATGCCCAGCGCCCGGTCCGCGCCCGCGCCGCCCTGCATCCGCCCCAGCAGTACCGTGCCGAACACCACGTCCTCGCGCCCCGACACCTTGCCCAACACCTGCGCCCACGCCAGGTGGTAGAGGCTCGCCGCGCTCACGCCCAGCTGCCGCGCCTGTGTACGCACGCGCCTGGCCAGCGCGAGATCCACGTCGAGCCGCGCTTCCTCGATGCCGCGGCCGTCGCCCTGCACGTCCACCAGCCCGAACGGCAGCGTGGGTTCATCCACGTCGTGCAGCATCTCGCGGAAGAATGCCTCGTGCTGCTCGCGGCTCGTGCCGAAGCGCGTCTGCGCCACGTAGTTGCGATACGGCTGCACCGCCTGCAGGCGGCCTTCGTCGCCGTCCAGGTACGCGAGCATTTCCTGCTGCATCACGTCGAGCGCCGTGTGGTCGAGCGCCATGTGATGGAACAGCAGCGCCAGCACCCAGCGATCGTGGGCCGCGTCGTGGGCATACGCCACCCGCAGCAGCGGCGCCTGCCGCACGTCGAGCCGGTAGTGGCGCGGATCGAACTGCGCGTTCATCTGCTGCACGACGTCGCCCTGCGCGGCATCGGCGACCACTTCCTCCACCACCAGCGGCGCCGCGCGGCACACCACCTGCACCGGCTCGTCGAGCCCCTCCCACACCACGCGCGTGCGCAGGATGTCGTGGCGATCGATCACGCGCTGCAATGCGGCGACGAACGCCGCCACGCGCCCGCGATCGGGCAGGCTGAACAGCGCCTGCAGCAGATACGGATCGCCGTCGACGCTCGACAAATGGTGGTACAGAATCCCTTCCTGCAGCGGCGCGAGCGGATAGATGTCCTGCACGTTGCGCATCCCGCCCGGCACGCCCGCCACCGCCGCATCGATCTGCGCCTGCGTCAGCGATACCAGCGGCAGCAGCTCCGGCGTGACGCGCTCGCAGCCGGCGGGAATCCGGCTGGCCGGCGCGGCCACCTCGCGGTGCGTGCCCACCGCGGCGGCCAGCGCGCTCAGCGCCGGCTGGCCGAACAGCACGCGAATGTCGGCGCTCAAGCCCGCCTGGCGCATCCGCTCGATCAGCTTCATCGCCAGCAGCGAATGGCCGCCCAGCTCGAAGAAGTGATCGTGGCGGCCCACCCGCTCCACGCCCAGCAGCTCCTGCCAGATTTGCGCCAGCGTGCGTTCGGTGTCGCCGACCGGCGCCTCATAGCGGCGGCTCACCACGGCATCGGCGCCCGGCTCCGGCAGCGCGCGGCGGTCGAGCTTGCCGTTCGGCGTCAGCGGCAGCGCCGCCAGCGGCACGTAGAGCCCCGGCACCATGTAGTCCGGCAGCACCGCCAGCAGCGCGGCATGCAACGCCTCGGGCGGCTGCGCGGCGCCCGTGTAATAGGCCACCAGCCGCCGGCCGCCGGCCGCGTCGCCGCGCGCCACCACCACGGCGTCCTTCACGCCGTCGAGCGCCTCGAGCCGGGCCTCGATCTCGCCCAGCTCGACGCGGAAGCCACGCACCTTGACCTGATGATCGTTGCGGCCCAGATAGTCGAGACTGCCGTCCTCGCGCCAGCGCCCGAGGTCGCCGGTGCGATAGAGGCAGGCGTGCGGATCGTCGCCGAACGGATCGCGCACGAAGCGCTCGGCCGTCAGCCCGTTGCGGTTCAGGTAGCCGCGCGCCACCTGCGCGCCGCCGATGTGGATCTCCGCGGCCACGCCGTGCGGCACCGGCTGCCCGTGCGCGTCCAGCAGATAGACCTGCGTGTTGGCGATCGGCCGGCCGATCGGCGGCAGCGTGGCCCACGCCTCGACGTCCTCGGGCAGCGCGAACGCGATCGTGACGTGCGTTTCCGACGGGCCGTAATGGTTGTGCAGGCGCGCGCCAAGGCGGCGGAACAGCTGGCGGATCTCGTCGGTGATGCGCAGTTGCTCGCCGGCCGTGATCACCTCGTGCAGCACGCAGCCCGACAGGTCGAGCCCGCGCCCGATTACCGTCTCCGCCAGGCTCTGCAGCGCGACGTAGGGCAGGTAGAGCCGCTCGATGCGCCGCGCCACGATGTGCGCGAACAACTGCTCGAAATCGAAGCGCAGCGCCTCCGGGATCAACTCCAGCGTGGCGCCCTCGCAGAGCGTGCTGAAGGTCTCCTGGAACGCCACGTCGAAGCCGAGCGCCGCGAACTGCAGCGTGCGTCCGCCGCGATGGCCCTGCTGCCGCCCGCCCGTGGCCTGCCAGTGCAGCAGGTTCACGAGCGCGCGATGCGGCATCGCCACGCCCTTCGGCTGCCCCGTCGAACCGGAGGTGTAGATCACGTAGGCCAGCGACGACGCATCCGCATCCGCCTCGCCGGCCGGCGCTTCGGGTTCGAATCCGTCGGCGCTATCGATGGCCGCGTCGAGGTCGATTTCCGGCGTCCCCGTGCTGCCCGCCACGCCGGCCGTGTCCGCATGCACGAGCACCGCCAGCGGCGTGCTGTCGGTCAGCATGTAGGCAAGGCGCTCGGCCGGATAGGTCGGATCGAGCGGCACGTAGGCCGCGCCCGACTTCAGGATGCCCAGCAGGCCCACCACCATCTCCAGGCTGCGGCCGACGCAGATCGCCACGCGCGCGTCGCGGCGCGCGCCGCGCTGCCTCAGCAGGCGCGCCAGCCGTTCGGCCCGTTCGTCCAGTTCGCGGTAGCTCAGCCGGGCCTCGCCGAACACCACGGCCACCGCATCGGGCGTGCGCCGTGCCTGCGCCTCGAAACGCGCGTGGACGGTCGGCTCGCGCGGCGCATCGGCCCGCGTCGCGTTCAGTGCCGTGAGCAGGCGGGCGCGCTCGTCGTCGGGCAGCATCGTCAGGCCGCGCATCGGCGCGTCCGGCCGCTGCTCCAGCGCCTCGACGAGCGCCGCCAGTGCCGCCTCCATGTAGCCGCCGATCCGCGCCGCGCCGATCGCCGCCACGGCCTGCACCGCGAGGCCGAATGCGTCGCCGCGATCGTCCACCGACAGCATCAGCGGATAGTTGCTGCGCTCCTCGCCGCCCAGCACCGTCACCTCGGCCCAGGCATCGGCGCCCGGCCGGGTCTCGCCGGCCTGCACCGCGTCGTGCCGGTAGTTCAGCAGCGCGCTGAACAGCGGCGCCGGCGCGGCCACGCCGCTGCAGCGCTGCGCCAGCGACAGCGACGCGTGCTCGTGCGCGAGCAGCGCGCTCAGGCGTTCGTGCATGCGCGCCACCGCCGCCCGCGCGCCGATCGCGCCCACCTCGGCGCGCAGCGGCAGCGTGTTGATGAACATGCCGAGCGAGCGTTCCGCGCCCGCGCCGCCCTGCATCCGGCCCAGCAGCACCGTGCCGAACACCACGTCCTCGCGCCCCGACAGGCGCCCGACCACCTGCGCCCAGGCCAGGTGATGCAGGCTCGCCGCGCTCACGCCGAGCCGCCGCGCCTGCGCGCGAATCCGCCGCGACAGCGCCGGCGCCACCGTGCGCCGCGCTTCCTCCAGCTCGGCGTCGCTGCTCAGCACGTCCACCAGCCCGAACGGCAGCGTCGGCTCGTCCACGTCGTGCAGCATCTCGCGGAAGAAGCGCTCCTGCGCCGCGAGGTCCACGCCGAGGCGCGTCTGCACCACGTAGTTGCGGTAGGGAACCGGCGCGGGCAGCGCCTCGGCCTGCCCGCGCAGATACGCGTCGACCTCGATGCCCATGTAGCGCAGCGAGGTGGCATCGTCGATCAGGTGATGGAACAACAGCAGCGCGACGTGGCGCTGGTGTACCGGGTCGTGCGCGTGGACGATCCGCATCATCGGCGCGCGCGTGATGTCGAGCCGCCGCGTGCGGAAATCGAATTGCGCGCGCAGTTGAGTGGCGACGTCACCCCGCGACGCGTCCAGTTCGATTGCCTCGACCGGCAGTGTCGCTTCGCGCCATACCACTTGAACCGGCTCGTCCAGCCCCTC
>NZ_CP045094.1:981706-1628663 GCF_022870505.1 Burkholderia perseverans | reverse complement strand
CCACCTCGATCCAGAGCTACCAGCCCAGCCCCGGCCTGCTCGACTACGCCTCCACCAAGGCCGCCATCACCGCGTTCACGCACGCGTTCGCCAAGCAGGTGGTGGGCGGCGGCGTGCGCGTGAACGCCGTGGCGCCGGGGCCGATCTGGACGCCGCTGCAGCCGAGCGGCGGCCAGCCTCAGGAAAAGGTCGAGGTGTTCGGCTCCGAGGCGCCGATGAAGCGCCCCGGCCAGCCGGCCGAACTTGCGCCCGTGTACGTGCTGCTCGCCTCGCAGGAGTCGAGCTACGTGACGGGCGAGATCTACGGCGTGACGGGCGGCCATCACCTGCCATGAACGACCTGTCCGCCGTCCTGGTTCGTCAGCCGGCGCGGCCCGTTGCGCGGCTCGTTACACGGGCAACGCGCGGCGTGATGCGCGGCGCGCCCGCTGGCCGTCGCATCGCGGCCGCGATGCCGGCGGCGCGCGCCACCGCCGCCGCGCTGGCCGCCCGCGGCCACGCCGCGCAAGCCGACACGGGTAGCCGTGGCGGCGAATCCACCGCCGGCACGCGAATCCGGCGTGAACTTTCCCTCCATCGGCGACGGCCGCACGGCGCCGCCCGCTTCCAGGTAGACCGCTCATGAATGCCTCCTCGTTTCCGATGGCGCTGGCGCCGCGCCGCATCGCCGTGTTCCGCGCGCTGCCGTTCGACGATCTGCTCAACACCGTGCCGGCGCTGCGTGCGTTGCGGCGCGCGGCGCCGCAGGCGCGCATCTCGCTGGTCGGCCTGCCGCGGGCGCGGGGCTTCGTCGAGCGCCATCCGGACCTGGTCGACGAGCTGATCGTGTTTCCCGGCGCGCCCGGTTTTCCCGGGCAGCCCGACACCGATGCCGGCCTGCCCGACTTCCTCGCGGGGCTGCGCGCGCGCCGCTTCGATCTGGCGATCCAGCTGCACGGCAGCGGCGGCGCCGCCAACACGCTGCTGCACGAGTTCGGCGCGCGCGCCAATGCCGGATTCGTCGAGCACGGCGAGGCGCGGCCGCGCGGCTGCTTCATCGGCTGGCCCGACGCGCTGCCGGAATCGGAGCGCTATCTGGCGCTGATGGAGGCGCTCGGCGCGCGCGCGATCGACCGGCAGTTCGCGTTCCCGCTGCAACCGCGCGATCGCGACGAATGCGCGGCACTGGTGGCCGCGCACGGGCTCGAACCCGAGCGGCTGGTGCTGATCCATCCCGGCGCGCGCCTGCCGTCGCGCCGCTGGCCGGCCGAGCGTTTCGCGGCCGTGGCCGATAACCTCGCCGCCGACGGCTGGCAGATCGCGATCACCGGCACCGCCGTCGACGCGCCGCTCACGGGCGCCGTGCTCGGCGAGATGGCCGCGCCCGCGCTGCATCTCGCCGGCCTGACCTCGCTGGGCGGGATGGCCGCGCTGGTGGCGCGTGCGCGCCTCGTGGTCTGCAACGACACCGGCATCTCGCGGATCGCCGCCGCCGTGCGCACGGCTTCCGTGGTGGTGGCCGCGGGCGGCGACACGCGCCGCCGGGCGCCGCTCGACCGCGTGCGCCACCGCGTGCTGGCCGATGACCCGCCGTGCCGCCCGTGCCAGCTGCAGGAATGCCCGCACGATCAGGCCTGCGCGCGCAACGTCAGCGTCGAACAGGTGGTGGGCGCCGCCTGCGCGCAGCTGGACCGCGTGCGCGGCGCGGTGCCGGCCGAGCCGAACGTACTGCACACGGCGGCAGGGCTGGCGCGCGCGGCGCAGGAATGGCATCACGCGGCGTGAGCGCGGCCGCGGGCGCGACGGGTTGGAGTCGGGCGCCGGGCGCGCGGCACGCTCGCGGCGCCCGGCGCGCCCCCTACCGCCGCGCCGCCTCCTGCGCGCGCTGTGCCTGGGTCAGGCCGTCATAGCCCCAGCTGTCCTTCGGCACTTCGTGAACCACCACGTAGCAGACCTCGGACAGCTCCGGACCAAGCACCGAACGCAACAGCTGCGCCGTTTCGGCGATGAAGCGCGCCTTCTGTTCGGGCGTATTGGTGCCGGCGCTGACGATCGCATCGACCTGCGCCGCGCAGCGCACCGGCTCGCCGCCCACGCTCCAGGCCGCGAGCGGCACTTGTTCGACCAGCACGCCGACGAGCGGCCCGACCTTGCCGAGCACTTCGGCCATCAGCGCGGTGACGCCTTTCTGGAGGTGGGCAACCTGGTGCGGTTCGAGCGGCCGACCGGCCACCTTGACGTCGATGAAGGGCATTGTGCTTCTCCTTGGCTTGGACGGGCCGCGCAGGCAGCCCCGAGACCCCAGCTTAGGCAAACGCCATGCTTCTGAAAATTTGAAAGTTCGAAATGCTCGCTTCTTCGGAATCGAATGATTCGAGCCTCATGCGGCGCGCTCCACCGCCATGCCGATCTCGTCGCGAACCATCTCGAGCAGGATCGCGGTGAGGCGTTCGACGGCGGCCGGCGGGTCGGTCTCGGCGCGGCACAGCACGAGCGGGATCGATGGCAGCCGCGGCAGGCCGGTGGCGGCCGGATCGAGCGCGGCCAGCGTCTTCGGCAGATGGATCGCGGTGCGCGCCGTGACGCCGAGCCCGCCCTCGGCGGCGGCCCAGAGCCCCGACAGGCTCGGGCTCGTGAACACCAGCCGCCACGGCAGCCCGGCCGCGTCGAGCGCTGCGACCGCCGCCGAACGGAAGCCGCACGGTGGCGCGAACGCCGCGAACGGCAGCGGCTCGGCGCCGAGGCTCGCCACGCCGGGCCAGCCGGGCGCGCCGATCCACTGCAGCGGCACGTCGGCCACCTTCTCGCCGCGCGGCATGCTCGCCGATTCGCCCCACACCAGCGCGATGTCGAGTTCGCCGCGCAGCGTGCGCTCGACGAGCGGCACCGCGCGGTCGACCTGCACCTCCACGCGTACCCTCGGATGGGCGCGCGCGAAGCGCTGCAGCACCGCCGGCAGCCAGCCCTCGGCGAAATCCTGCGGCAGCCCGAGCCGCACCCAGCCCGCCACGTCGGTGCCGCGCAGGCTCTCGACCGCCTCGTCGTTGAGCGCGAGCAGCCGCTTGGCATAGCCGAGCAGGCTCTCGCCCGCCATGGTCAGCGCCAGCCCGCGCCCCGACTTCTGCACCAGCGGCTGGCCGACCTGCTCCTCGAGCCGGCGCAGCTGCGTGCTGACGGCCGACTGCGAGCGCCCGAGCCGCTCGGCCGCGCGCGCGAAGCTGCCCAGTTCGAAACCGGTGACGAAGGTGCGCAGCACGTCCATGTCGAGATTGATGCGGGATGCCATTGTTCGATTTTTCGGAAGTATTGATTCGGAAGTTTCAAATTTTCAGAATTATTGTTGGCGCCTATCGTAGCGATGTCAAGCACGACGCCGAAGCCGGCCCGAACCTTCCTCACGACGGCTTCCGGGCCGGCCCGGCGCCGGCATCAACCCGCGAATCTCAAGGAGTCCTGACATGCCGCTCATCCGTCTCTCCCTCATCAAGGGCAAATCCCCGGCGTATATCCGCGCGATCGGCGACGGCGTTCACCGCGCACTGATGGAAGCCTATGGCGCGCCCGCCGACGACCGGTTCCAGCTCGTCCACCAGCACGAGCGCGACGAACTGATCTACGACCCCGACTATCTCGGCATCCATCGCACCGACGATCTCGTGATCATCCAGATCATCGCCGGCAACTGGCGCGACACACCGAAGAAAAAGGCGCTGTTCGCCGCGATCGCGGCGAATCTCGCGCGCGATCCGGGCCTGCGCCCCGAGGACGTGATGATCACGCTGACGCCGAACGCGCGCGACGAGTGGTCGTTCGGCAACGGGCTCGCGTCGTATGTGAAGGACGACGACGCCAGTTGACGAGGCCGAACCGTCTGGCCGCGGCGCGCTTTCGGCATGCCGCGGCCAGACGGTCCCTCGCTCGTGAATGCCGCCGCGCGATTAGCACGATCGCGCATATGGTTGGCTCGATTTCTTCGTGGCCGCGGCCGCGAGGCACCGGCAGAATCAGGCCCTGCCCCTGACCGATCGATCACACGAGGACCGAACTTCATGAGCCGCGATCTCCTGCTCCTGCTCGAACCGGGTTTCACCGATCCGGCCCATCCCGCCGAGCGCTTCGTCTGCCCGCACGGGCTGCCGATCGAAGGGCTGCTGGCGAGCGACCCGGCGCGCGCCGCGCGGCTCGACGTGCGCCGCGTGCCGTTCGCGCGGCCGCGTCCGGCCGTGGTGGCGGCGCTCGACGAGGCGCATCAGGGGCTGCCCGTGCTGATCCTCGGCGACGACCACCCGGCGCCCGACGACGCCGAGGCGCTCGGCACCACGCGCTTCGTGACCGATCCGAAGCGCATTCTCGCGCTGCTGACGGAACGCCACGGCTTCCCGTCGCTGCATTGAGACGGCCCCGCGAACGCGCGGGCGGGCGGCTTTGTATCGAGTCCGTGATCGATCGCATCGGCCGAGCCGCGATGCCATCCCGGCACCGCGAAGCACGACTCAGTCGGCACCGAGGCAGCGCTCGCCCGCGCCGCCCCACCGCTCACCGGTACTTCGCCCCGCCGTCCGCGTCGATCACGACGCCGCTCAGGTACGACGCGCGATCGGAGGCGAGGAACGCGACCAGATCGGCCATCTCCTCGGGCTCCGACGGCCGGCCGAACGGCAGCGCGTCGAGCAGTTCGCGCCAGCGCGACGCGTCGCCGAACGCCGTTTCCGCGCGGCTCCGGTACAGCTTTTCGAGCCGCTCGGTGGCGCACGGCCCCGGATTGATGCCGACCACGCGCACGCCGCGCGTCGTCGCGTGCGCGCCGACCGCCTGTGTAAACGCCACCAGCCCGGCGTTGGCCGTCGAGCCGAGGATGTAGTCGTAGCGCGGCGTCACGCCGGCCGCGCCGATCACGTTGACGATCACGCCGCTGCCGCGCGCCATCATCGCCGGCAGCGCGAGCCGCGCGACATCCATGTAGCCGAACAGCTTCAGCTCCCAGGCCGCGCGCCAGGCGGCCTCGTCGACGGCCCCGAGGCCGCCGCCCGGGATCGCGCCGGCATTGTTGACGAGGATGTCGATCGGGCCGGCCGAGGCGAGCAGTTGCTCGCGCGCCCGCGGGTCGGCGAGATCGAGCGCGGTGGCGCGCACCGGCACGTCGAAGGCCGCCTCGACCGTGCGCTTTGCGCGCTCGATCGCATCGGCGTTCGACGACACCAGATGCACGCTGCATCCCTCCTTCGCCAGCGCCATCGCGCTCGCGAGACCGATGCCCTTCGAGGCGCCCGTGACGAGCGCCGAGCGGCCGTTGATACCGAGATCCATGTCCTGCTCCCGTTGATGATGAGAAACGCGCCGGCCCGACAGCCGCCGCGAGAATCCGTGCGATAGCGGCCGGCGATCGACGTTCAACCGCCGGCGAGCGAACCAGGCGAGCCTATTGCGTCGCCACCGGCGCCGAGGCCGGCGTGGCGAGCGGCTTGTCCTTCTCGACGACGTGGACCGTCACGAGTTCGACCGGCGTGGTGCCGTCGTTGCGCACGCTGTGCGCGATCCCGGCCGGCACCACGAACGCGTCGCCGGCATGCACCGTCCGCTGCGGCTTGCCGGCCACCATCAGCGTCAGGTCGCCCGTCGTGACGTAGCTGATCTCGTCGCCGAAATGCGTGTGCCAGCCGAGCACCGCGTGCGGCGGCACCTCGACGCGTGCGACCACCGCCTGGCGCCCCGGCACCGACACGTCCTGCTTCAGCACCTCCGTGCGGCTGATGCCGGAGCCCTGCGCGTGCGCGACCGACGCTGCCGCGACGATGAGCGTCGCCAGCGCGACGCGAGCCGTTTTTTTCATGGATGTCTCCCCCGCCCGATCGAGCGTGATTCGTGGAAACCGCATGTTACGTCGGCGCGGCCCGACGCGTGCGACCCGCATGCACAATGCCGACCGAGGCTTGCGGAATGCCGAGAAGATGCTTTCACGAAGGCTTCAAAACCATTGGCCGCAAAGAAAAACCCGACGATCGTTGCGGCCGCAACCGGGACTTCACAGCGGCAAGGACGGCAAGCCGCCCTCGCCGCGATTGCTGCATCGCACTCGCGTCAGAACTGCAGCACCGTCTTCACGCCGGCGATCACTTCATTGCCGATGCGCCGGCCCGGATCGAGCGGATTCGGGACGCCGCCCGACGGCCGGAACACGTACTGCAGATCGCCCTGCCATTGCCACCACGGGGCGACCTGATACTGGTACGTGGCCTCGACCACGGTTTCGGCGCTGCGCCGCGGATAGCCCGGCGTGGTGGCGGCGGTATCGCGGTCGAGCGCGCGCGCATGCGAGCCGATCCGCGAATAGCCGACCGCGATGCCGGCCACGTCGTCGTCGCGCCCCGCGAACGGCGCCTTCAGCGCGAGGCCCGCGTTCACGCCGATGCCGACCACGTTGCGGTCGTCGGGCGCGCCCATCACCTCGGCGAACACGCTCAGCGCGCGCGGGCCGCCCGACGCGCGCCAGACCGTCTGGTCGGCGATCGCATAGAGGCCGTAGTTGCCGTGATGCGAGCGCGCCGTGCCACCGCTCGCCGGGTCCGGGAGCGGCACGCCGTCGGCGCCGTCGCGCAGGTCGTCGAAGCGGCCGGTGTCGTACCAGAACCCGACCTTGTAGGTGCCGGGCAGGCCCGCGGGCGCTTTACCGGCCGCGTCTTCGTCCGGGTTCAGCGCGTATTGCGCCTCGCCGATCAGCAGCGTGCCGCCGTGCAGGCTGAACGTGGTGCCGTGGGCGTTCAGGCGCTGCGGGTCGCCATCGCCGGGGCCGGCGGGGTTGTCGTCGAACGCGCCGGCCAGGAACGTCCAGTGCGGCGACGGCGCGAGCCGGAACCGCACGCCGAGCGACGACAGCGGATAGGCGGGGCCGCCCGCCGGCATGTCGACGGACGGCAGGCCCGGCCAGCCGAACGCGGCGTTCACGAACACCGCGCCGGTATCGCTGACCATGAACTCCTGGTCGAGGCTCTGCTGGCCGATCTTCACGTCGAACGTGTCGTCGAACAGCGACTGCCTGTACCAGAGCTCCCACAGCCGCGTGCCGGAATCCGCCTCGAGGCCGCCCGCGTTCTGCATCAGGCCGAGATCGTGCATGCTGAGGCTGCGGCCGTGGATCTGCAGGCCCGACACGTTGAACGTGCCGCCCGGCAGGCCGAACGCCTTCTTCGTATCCACGCCGATCGTCAGCTGCGTGGTGCCGCTGTATTCGCCGCCGCGCCGCGTGCCGCCCGTGAAGTTGCGGAAATACCCGGAGCTTTCCTGCAGGCCGAGATCGACGCCGTGATCGGCGAGCCAGGGACGGATGCCGCCGAAGTCGCCGAACAGCGTTGCGCGCTGCATCAGGTCGGAGGGGGCCGGGTCGGCTTCGGCGCCGGCCGCGCAGGCGCTGCGTGAGACGAGCAGCGCCAGCAGCGCGCCGAACGCGACGGCGTCGCGCTTTCGCAGGAACAGGTTCATCTTCTTCATTGTGTGGGTTGCGCATCGAGCCGGTTTCCCGGCGATGCTTTCGTTAAGGATTCCTTTATTTATTGACAACACCGTGATCCGGTCGCCCGTTCGCCGGGCGGCCGGCCGGTGTCAGGCGTAGGACAGCGCGATCTGCGTGTTCAGCAGGTCGGTCACGTGCTCGATCCGGTCGAGCATGTTGCGCACCGTGCGCTCGGCGCGCGGCGTGCCGATCGAGATCTCGTGCGTGATGCGGCCGGGATTCGAACCGAGCACGACGAGGCGGTCGGACATCATCACCGCTTCGGTCACGTCGTGCGTGACCATGATCATCGACGCGGTGCCGATCTTGCGGCTGGTCCACATCGCCATCAGGTCGGTGCGCAGCTTCTCGGCCGTAAACATGTCGAGCGACGAGAACGGTTCGTCGAGCAGCAGCAGGTCCGGCTCGATCGCGAGCGCGCGCGCGAAGCCCACGCGCTGCTTCATGCCGCCCGACAGCTCGCGCGGGAACGCCTTCTCGTAGCCCTGCAGCCCGATCAGCCGGATCAGGCCGGCGACGTCGTGATCGATGCGCGGCGCCTCGATGCCGTTGGCGTGCAGGCCGAACGCGATGTTCTCGAACACGGTCAGCCATGGATACAGCGCGAAGGTCTGGAACACCATGCTGATCGCGCTGTGCGGGCAGGTCAGTTCCTCGCCGCGCAGCGACACGACGCCGAGCGTCGGCTGCACCAGCCCGCCGATCGTCTTCAGCAGCGTCGACTTGCCCGAGCCGGACTTGCCGAGGATGCTGACGAATTCGTTGACGCCGATCTCGAGGTTGATCTCGTGCAGCACTTCGTGGCCCACGCCGCCCTGGCCGATGAAGGTCTTGTTGACGTTCTTCAGTTCGAGGAAGTGCGACGGCAGCGGCGCCGGGGCATGGGACGGGTTCGTCAGGTTCTTCATGAGGTGACTCCTTGGGATCGGATCAGTCGTAACGGAATTTGCGTTCGGCGAAGCGGTACAGCGGCTGCCAGACGAACATGATGCAAAGCGCAACCATGAAGCACATGGCGGTGCAGCCGAGCGCGGCGGCCGCGTTGTCGCCATTGCCGGTGGTGGTCGAGATGAAGGCGCCGAGGCCCGAGGTGCTGGCCGTGCGCGAGCCCCACTGCACGACCTCGGCGGCGATCGCGGCGTTCCAGGCGCCGCCCGCGGCGGAAATGGTGCCGGTCACGATGTACGGGAAGATCGACGGCAGCATGTACTTGCGCCACCACATCGCGCCCTTCACATGGAACATCTGGCTGACTTCGGTGATCTGGGAGGGAATCGCGAGCGTGCCGGCGATCGTGTTGAACAGGTAGTACCACTGCGTGCCGACCATGATCATCGGGATCGTCCACCAGCCGAGCGAGCGGTGCGCGGTGATCACGAACAGCGCGATCAGCGGGTAGTAGATGTTCGGCGGGATCGCCGCGAGCACCTGCGCGATCGGCTGGAACACCGTCAGGCGCCTGGGGCGGCTCGCCATCCAGACGCCGAGCGGCACGAACAGCACGCAGCTGAGCAGCATCGCGAGCGTGACGCGCCCGGCGGTCTCGAGCATCCACCACGGCATGATGGCCAGGTTGTCCTTCGGAAAATATTCCCAGAGCTGGTAGCCGCCATAGGCGCAGCCCACCGTGAGCGCGAAGTACCAGAGCGTCGACCAGATCCAGTTCGCGCGCGCGAGCAGGCACGTGACGCGGTCGAGGCGCAGCGCATACCAGACGCGCGGCAGCCGGAAGATCCAGGCATCGGCCAGCCGCGCGAGCAGGTGGCCGGCCGAGCGCGCGATCCGCGAACTCGCGAGGCAGTCGTAGAACCACGAGCGGTATTGCATGTCGCGCTTGGCCGCGGAATCGTCGTTCTTGAAACGGATCGTGTAGCGCACCAGCGGGCGGAAGATGAACTGGTCGATCACGACGATGTTCAGCACCAGCGCGATCAATGCATAGAGGACGGCGCGATAGCTGGCCGCGTCGAGCGCCATCGACACATACGAGCCGACGCCGGGCAGCAGCACCGTGTCGCCGTTGGCGGCGGGAATCGCCTCCGAGGCGACCAGCGCGAACCAGGCGGCCGCCTGCGAGTTGATCGCGTTCCAGAGGAAGCCCGGCACCGAGTACGGCCATTCGAGGCGCCAGAAGCGCTGCCACGCGTTGTAGCGGAATGAATCGGCCACCTCGCGCAGTTCCTTCGGCACCACGCGCATGGTCTGGTAGACGGTCAGCATCATGTTCCAGGCCTGGCCGGTGAACACGGCGAAGATCGCGAGCGACTCCATCCCCATCGTGTTGTGCGGATAGAGGCCGAGGAAAAAGCCGGTCGTGAAGGTCATGAAGCCGACCAGCGGCACCGACTCCATGAAATTGACGAACGGCAGGATCACGCGGCGCATCGGCGCGTAGCGCGCGGCGAGCACGCCGAACACCAGCGAGAACAGCGTGGACCAGACCATGCCGATCAGGAAGCGCATGCTGGTGCGCACCGAGTAGTACAGCAGGTTCGCCGGCGCGAGCGCGAGCGCCGGGTTCTCGCTGGCCGGGCGGTGCATGTCGATCCACGCGGTCACGAAGAACCACGCGAACAGCGCGACGCAGACGAGCACGATCGCGTCGCTCCATAGCGAAACGTCGCGGCGCTTCGAAAAAACAAGTGACTTCATGTTGCTGGCTCCTGGGCTACGGAACGGTTTGGGGAAACGGTGTGGCCGGAACGGGCCGCGGCGCGGCGGCCCGTCGTCAGAGGCCGGCGCGGGGGCGCTCCGGCACGGCGCGGGGACGGCGCCGGCCGCGCGTGGCCGGTACGGGCCGGCGAGGCGCGAAGCGCGGCGCGGCGACGGCGCAGGCGCCCAGCGAGAAATACAGCTGGCTCCTGAGAATGAATTGCGAGCGAACGGCGAGGTTCATGTCTCGACTCCCTAGCAATGAAAAGGACTGCCAATCAACCGAATCGACGGGATCTCGATGACGGCCGCGCACGGCCGGTGCGGGCAGGTCCTTCATGACGTTCGACACCGCTCCGCGGGCAGGACGCGCCCTCGAAGAACGTGGTCCCGAGCCGATGCCGTCAGCCCATGTCGTCAGTCCGTGCCGCCCTCACCCGCTGCCGCCGGCAGCGCATGACGAACGGCAACGGCGGCCGAGCGCACGCCGTCTCCACGGCGACGCACCGGCGGCGGCGCGTGGCATCGAAGGGCGGCGAACGAACAAGCGCACACGCGTCACGGCGCGGCGCCTGCCGTACAGCGATTCGGATCGAATGTCGTGGAACGATTCCGGCCGACGCGACGAGCCGGCCCGGCGGGACGGCCGCGCGCGCACGCAACGGCCGCCGTCAGGCGGCGTGTTCGGGTCGATCGGTCTTCAGGCGGGAAATCTGCCCGGTCGGGCGAGATGACACCGCATCCCGCGTTCCGGGATGCGGCGCAGTGAAATGCGTCGAATCCTCAGTCCGCGGCAAGGTGGGTACGTAACCCACGACTACTTGCATCGGCTTGCACTGAAGTCTCCGAAGATGAAAACAGGGCGAATGGTAGGTGCCTTTCGTTTTCGATGTCAAAGCAGCACATCGGACATCGTGACGCATATCAAGAAAAGAACGTCCTGAAAGGACGATGAAACCAACCCCATGGGTGGTTTTCCGCATCACGATCGCCGTCTCGAATTTATTCGAAATCCTATGTATATCGTGTCGCCCCCGTTCACCCATTGCTTACATGGAACTATCATTTGCCGCACTTCTTCACCTCTTCCTCTCACGTGACACCAACATGAATTACGACCCGCGTCTTTGGGGCCCAGAGAACAAGATAGTCTGCGTCGAACTCCATCAATCCGGCCTCCTCTCCGACGAGCAACTGCGCATCGACACGCTTTATTACCGGCGCGTGCTGAGCACGCGCGACTGGCACGGCTATCGCATCTGGGGCAATTGGCTGGTGGCGCGGATGCGGCGCCAGCCGGCGCTGGCGGCCTGCCTGAGTCACCCGGCCCGCTGGCTCGCGAGCGATTCCGCATACCGGCTCGGCCTGGCGGCCCGGCCCCATCTCGGCGGCATGCTGGTTCGCCGCTTCGCCTTCCTGCCCTTCTGCCGCATCGCCGGCGCCCTGGCGGCATCGGGCCGCCGTCGCAGCCGGCCCTCGTCCATCGCCTGACCCGCTTCCATCCGCCACACGACACCTTCCATGAACACGCATTCCTTTCGTTGCCTCGCCGGCGCGCTGCTCGCACTGGCGGCCTCGACCTCGGCCCATGCGGTCGACGGCACCATCAACTTCAGCGGCCATATCGTCGATACGCCCTGCACGATTTCCACCGACGGGAAAACCATCGCGGTCGACATGCAGGACGTCAGCGCCGGCGCCGTGCTCGACACCAGCGCGCCGAAGACACCCTTCAGCATCAAGCTCAGCAACTGCTCGACCGCCCTGAAGAAAAACGTCCAGGTGACGTTCAGTGGCACCCAGGTGGGAAACGGGCTTCTCAGCCTGCGGAACGAGCCGGGTTCGGCAAAAAACGTCGCCATCCAGCTCTACCAGGACGGCAAGACGCTGAGCCTCGACAAGCTGTCGGACAGCGTGCCGTTGAAACAGGGCGCCAGCGAGCTTCCGTTCGCCGCGCAATACGTGAGTTACGGCGGCCAGTTGCCCGTATCCGGCACGGCAAACGCCGTCGCCCAATTCACGCTGACCTATCCGTGAGCCCGGGATGGCAGCCCCGCATGCCGCGTCGCGGCGCACCTCGGCCGCCGCGCGGCGTCTGCGATATCAGGCCGGCGCCCTCGCGCTGACGGTCGCGATGCTGTTGCCCTGGCACCCTGCGAGCGCGGAAATCCGGATCGGCAAAGTGCGCGTGATCTATTCGGCCGACCATCCGGACGCGACGCTGGCGGTGACGAACACCGGCACCGAAGCGGCGATCGTGCAAACCTGGATCGAGTCGGCCAACGCCACGCTCGATACCCCGTTCTTCGCCGCGCCGCCGCTGTTCCGCCTCGATCCGGGCGACACCAACCTGATCCGCGTGACGCTGGTCGGACAGGCGCCGGCCACGCACGTCGAGCGCCTGTACTGGATGAACGTGAAAGAGATCCCGCCGTCGCCGCCGGAGTCCGCCGGCAACACGCTGCAGTTCGCGATCCGCACGCGCATCAAGCTGCTGTATCGGCCGCCGGGACTCGACGGCGCGTTCGATGCGGCCCGCGACCTGATGCTGAGCCGCGACGGCAGCTCGCTCGACAACACCTCGCCGTATGTGGCCTCGTTGTTCGTCGGTTGCCCGGGCGCCCATCAGCAGGAATCCTTGACCATCGACCCGCATGCTTCGTTGCCGATGCCCCGGATGTCCTGCCCGCCGGCCGACGTCCGAATCCAATCGATCAACGACTATGGCGGCATCAGTCCGACAGTCACGCTGCCGCCTGGCGGCCCGCGGCCCGCGCCGCACTAGGCTCGCGCTTGCCGTGCTGCTGCTGGCCGCCGCCAATGCGGCAAGAAGCGGCGAAGCGCTGCGTTTCAACAACGACTTCCTGACGCTGGACGGCGTTGCGCTCCCGGTGGATCTCAATTATTTCGCGAAGGAAAACAGCGTGTTGCCCGGCCGCCACCCCACCCTCGTCACGTTCAACCGCGAGCAGACGGGTTTGCATACGATCCGCTTCGTCGCGCGCGGCGCGAGCGACGTGAAAGGCGAGCAGGTCGTGCCCTGCATCACGCGCGCCATGCTCGATCGCTGGGAAGTCGATACGGCGCGGCTCCCCGCTTCCGGCGACGCCTGCCTCGACATCGAATCGCTCATCCCGGGCTCGACCGTGCGCTACGTCGCGCGCACCCAGTCGCTGTTCGTGACCGTGCCGCAGACCGCGATGGTCCAGCGCGCGGCGGGCGCCGTCGACCCGCGCCTGTGGAACTACGGCGAAACCGCGGCCGTGGCGAACTACGACGTCAGCGCCAGCCACGACGCCGTGAATGGCGACACCGGCGCGACGCTGAACCTCGACACCGCCGTCAACCTGGGCCGCTGGCTGTTCCGCAATCGCAACTACGCGAGCCTCGATCGCGGCCGGACCATCTGGCAGCCGGCCGAGTTCTCGCTGTCGACGCCGCTCGCGCGGCTCGGCGGCATGCTGACGGCCGGCGACACGTCGTCGATGAGCGACCTGTTCGACAACTTCCGGTTCCGCGGTGTCACGCTGCAATCGGACGAAGGCATGGTGCCGGACAGCCTGCAGGGTTATGCGCCCGTGATCCGCGGCGTGGCAACCAGCGAATCGCGCATCACGATTCGCCAGAACGGCGGCGTGGTCTATGACAAGTACGTACCGCCGGGCCCGTATTCGATCGACGATCTGGGCAGCGCGTCGGCCGGCGCCGATCTCGACGTGACGATCACCGACGCCGCGGGCAAGGTCACGCACTACCGCCAACCGTACAACACGCTGCCGATCATGCTGCGCCGCGGCCGCACGCGCTATCACATCGCGGCCGGCGCCTACGACGGGTACGGCGGCCGCCGTCACGATCCGTTCGTGTGGGCCGAGGTCGAGCGCGGGGTGCGCCACCGCCTCACGCTGTTCGGCGGCTTGATCCAGGCGTCCCGCTACACCGCCCGCAGCGTCGGCGCGGGTGTCGACCTGGGCCGCGCCGGCGCGGTCTCGGCCGATCTCGTGCGCACCACGGCGGCCCTGACCGGCAACCTGCCGTCGCTGGCCTACCGGCTGCGCTACGCGAATTCGATCACGCGCCTGCGCTTCGACGTGAACGCCTCGCTGCGCCGCTACACGAACGCGGCGTTCCTGAATTTCGACGACGCGATGGGCGACACGCTGCAGACCTCCATCGATCACGGCGTGCGTTCGCACGACCAGCTCAGCGTCAACCAGGCGCTCGGCGGCACCGTCTCGCTCTACGCGTCCTACGACCATCGCGCGTATTTCGGCGGCCTGCCGGCCGACCGGATCCTGCAGGTCGGCCTGTCCGGCTCGTACAGCGTCGTGAGCTACAACCTCGCCATCGGCAACATCCGCCAGCGCGGCCGCAACGTCAGCAACTATCTGCTGCTCACGCTGAACCTGCCGCTCGGCCGGGCGACCAACGTCAGCTATTCGGGCAACTACGACCAGCGCCAGGGCCTGTCGCAGCAGGCCAGCGTGTTCGGTTCGCTGCTGGACGACGGCCGGCTCGGCTACACCGCCAACGCCTCGCGCACGCAGCGCGACAGCAGCCTCTACGCCTCCACCACCTACGCGGGTTCGAAGGGAACGGTGTCGCTGTCGCAGACGTTCGCGCAGCATGCCGCGCACACCGTCGCCGAATTCAAGGGCGGTGTGGTCGGCGACGCGCGCGGCGTGCTGCTGTCGCAGCGCATCGACGGAACCTCCGCCATCGTCGATGCACCCGGCCTGCGCGGCGCGCTCGTCAACGGCAACCCGGGGATCCGCACGAACCGCGACGGCCGCGCCGTGGTGACCAACCTGCTGCCGTACCGGCGCAACCAGATCCGGCTCGACGAGGATCGCCATCGCGGCGGCGGCGACGACGCCGAGGCCACGCTGCTGCAGTCGTTCGCCACCACGGTCCCCACGCGCGGCGCGATCACACGGCTGCATTTCCAGACCGCGATCGGCTGGCGCTCCTTGAACACGCTGCTCGACGTGCATGGCAAGCCGATGCCGTTCGGCACCATGATCCGCGATGCGCGGCATCGCGTCGTCAGCGTGGTGGGGCCGCTCGGACGGGTCTGGCTGACCGGTCTGCACGACGAAAACGACTTCACCGCCACACTCGGCGGCACGTCCCGCGCGCTGTGCCGGTTCCAGGTCACGCGCCATCGGCGCAACCAGCCGCTGACCTGCCTGCCGGCCCGCTCGCTGTCGGCCTCCAGCACGCCATGACGCATACCGGCCGCTGCCTCGCCCTGCTCGTCCTGCTCCTGTGCCATGCACCGGCGGCCCGCGCGTTCTGCATGCGCAATCCGGACTGGGGCGGCACCCGGACCGTGATGGCCCGCGGCAAGTCGTTTTCCGCCGACCCCGCGCTGCCGGTCGGCACCGTGATCACGGAAGGCCACCTGACGATGCCCGTACCGAGCAAGCGGACGCGCCAATACGTTCCAATCGGACGCTGTCCGGTGGGGACAACCGAGATTTTCGCCGCCACGCAACCGCTCCTGTCCGGCGACCTGTTCTCGACCAACGTGCCCGGCATCGGCTATCGCTTGATCTATCCGAACGGATGGCACGCGCCGCAGTTCATCCGCAACGTCAAGCCGGGCTTCGTACTCTACTATCCGCAAGGGGACTTCCAGATCCAGTTCGTGAAGACCGGGCCGATCAGCCCGGGCGTGGTGCCGGCCGGCCGCTATGGCTACGACACCGTGAGCGGATACGAGGATTTCATCGTGTTCACGCTGAACGATCCGATCGTCGTCACCGTGCCGAGCTGCCGCGTGGCCGCCGGCTCGGTGCAGCAGACGGTGCGCTTCGGCGATGTCGCCAGTACCGACTTCTCCGGGATCGGCACCGCCGCCGGCAGTCGCCCGTTCTCGATCCGGCTGCAGTGCGACGACGCCGTCTCCGCAGTCGGGCTCAGCTTCGATGCCACCCCGGACCCGTCGGGCCTGCCCGGCACGCTGCGGCTCACCGGCGGCGACGGTGCGGCGACCGGCGTCGGCGTGCAGGTACTCGGCCCCGACGGCAAGCCGATCAGCTGGCACCAAAGCGTGGCGCTGCCGATCGCCTCGGGCGAGGCGCGCATCGACATGTCCGCCCGCTACCTGCAGACGGGCCAGGAAATTCGCGGCGGCGTCGCGAACGGCGTGATGACGTTCACGATCACCTACTGATTGATCCGCCCATGCCTCATCCCGCCATGACGCCGCGCCGCCGCCCGTTACATCGCGCCGGCCATGGCGGCACGGCCCCGCCGCCCGACGCGGCACCGCGTTCACCGACGAAAATCCGATCATGACTCTATCTCCGTCCATCAACCGCCGAATCCGCGTCGCGCTCGCCGACGATCACCCGCTGATCGCGGCCGCGATGACCAAACTGCTGAGCGAGACGCCGTCCATCACGGTCGTCCACGTCTCGCATTCGGGCGCGGAGCTGCTCCAGCAGCTGCGCGCCGATCCCTGCGAGCTGATCATCACCGACCTGAGCATGGGCACCAGTGACCAGGCCGACCACGACGGGCTGAAGCTCGTCAGCGCGCTGCGCAAGAACTGGCCGAGCGCGCGCGTGATCGTCTACACGGCGCTCAATCATCCCGCGCTCGCGCAGCGCCTGCTGCATCTGGGCGCGCATGCGGTGGTCTGCAAGGAGGATTCGCTCGACGAACTGCTGGCCGCGATCGACCAGGTCGCCGTGCAGGGCAACACCTATCTGTCGAAGCAACTGTGCGGCGCGGCACCCGTGCCGGCCTCGGCGCTGACGCCGCGCGAGCTGGAAGTGCTGCGCCACATCGGCTGCGGCCTGTCGGTCGTCGATATCTCGCGGCGCATGTTCGTGACGGTCAGCACGGTCTCGACGCACAAGCGCAACGCGATGGACAAGCTCAACATCCGCTCGACGGTCGAGTTGATCCAGTACATCCACGCGGCCGGCCTCGCGAACCTGCGCTAAGGGGCGGCCTGCCGCGTCGGGTCGGGTCGATGGATTTGCGCCGTCCGGCGCGTGCCGTTGACGGCGAGCGCCGGACTCAGGAAACATTGGCGGCGGGCTCGTCCGGCTGGCTCGCGAGCCGCGCGCGCAACGCGTCGAGGGCATCGATCAGGCGCATCGCCGGGATTCGCACACGCGCCGCGTCGCCATGTTCGGCCAGACGCTCCAGCGCCGCGCAGTCGTCGCGCAGGGCATCGAACCGCTGCCACGCCAGCGCGCCGCGCAACCGGTGCAGCAGGCGGGACAGGCGCCGCGCGTCACCCTGCGCGACGCAGTCGCGCAACGCGGCCAGTTCCTCGCCGAGATAACGCGCGAACTCGTCCGGCCCGAACGCCGGACGCTCCGCCCCGGCCGGCGGCGCGTCGCCGAGCGTGGTGGCGCGATAGCCGAGCCGCGCGTAGGCGCTCAAGAGCGCCGTGGACAGCACGTCGAACGTCGCGGGCTTGCCGATGTAGTCGTCGAAGCCCGCGCGCAGGCCGGCCTCGACGTCCTCGTCGCCGACGCTCGCGCTGACCGCGATCACGATCCGCCGCGAGTCGTCCGCGCGCAGCGCCGCCAGCAGCGCCTGCCCCGACATGCCCGGCATGTCGAGATCGGTCATCACGATGCCGACCGGATGGGCGCGCAGCATCGCGAGCGCCTCCGTGCCGCCGCGCGCGACATGGGCCGCCACGCCGAGCCGGCGCAGGTGCTCGGCCAGCAGGTTGCGGCTCCAGACGTTGTCGTCGACCACCAGCACCGCCGGCAATTCACCGTCATCTTGCGACAGCAGCGACTGCGGCGCCGCGGCGGGCAGCTCGCGACAGGGCGCGGTGTCCCGCCCCGTCAGCGCATCGAGCGCGCGGGCCAGCGCCGAGACGTCCCATTCGTCGATCGTGCCGAACGGCTCGCCGGCACGATACGGCGCGGCCGGCGCGCCCGCCCCGGGCTGCGCGTCGGTGGCCGTGTGACGGACGATCCGCAGCACCGCGCCGAAGCTCGGCGAGCCGGTGCCGGGCACGCGTTCGGCACCGGTCGGCCGAGGCGCGCCGCCGGCCGGCGGCGATACCGCGTCGGCGCGCAGCAGCAGGTCGTAATGCGGCGCCGGCAGCGCGGTCAGTTCGGTCGCCGAGGCACGCTGCTCGACGTCGAACCCATAGGCATGCAGCCATTCCGTCAGCACCGCGATGCTCTCGGGCGCCGCGGCCGCCGCCTCGGCGCCGGTCACGAGCACCGCGTGCCGGCTTCCCTCCGGTGCGCACGGCGCCTGGCCGTTCGCGCCGGACGGCGTGAGCGGGATTTCGAAGCGGAAGCATGCGCCGCGCCCCGGCTCGCTCTCGACTCGAATCAGGCCGGACATCTGCCGGCACAGCTCGGCGCAGATCGCGAGGCCGAGCCCGGCCCCGCCGCGTCGCCGGGCCGGGGACCGGCCGCCCTGCTCGAACGGCGCGAAGATCCGCTTCTGCTCGGACACGGCGATCCCCGGCCCCGTGTCGCGCACCTCGCCGACGAGCCGGGCGGTGCCGTCGGCATCGTCGATGCGCTGCGCGCGCAGCACGATCGCGCCGCGCCGCGTGAACTTCAACGCGTTCGACAGCAGGTTCGTAACGATCTGGCCGATGCGCGCCGGGTCGCCGTGCAGGCTGCCGCGCAGCGACGGCGAGAGCCACGCCGTGAAGCGCAGCCCGTTGCGCACCGCGAGCGGCCCGAACAGTTGCGCGGCCTCGTCGAACAGCGCGAGCGGCGCGAAATCCTCCGGCACCATGCGCAGCTTGCCGATGCTCAGGCGCGACATGTCGAGCATGTCATTCGCGGTCGCGAGCAGCGAGCGCGATACCTGTTCGATCGTCTTGAGCCGCGCGGCCACCGGGTCCGGCATCGGCTCGTCCGCCATCAGTTCGAGGTGGCCGATCAGGGCCGAGAGCGGCGTGCGGATCTCGTGGCTGATCGCGGCGATGAAGCCGGTGCGCATCCGCACCAGCGCCTCGGCGCGCCGGCGGGCATCGCCGAGCGCGCGCTCGACCTGCTTCTGGCGCGTGACGTCGACCACCACGCAAACCAGCACGTCATCGCCGTGATAGCGCACGGGTGCGAACGTGACGCGCAGGTAGCGGTCGCGCGGCGCGATCCGGTCGCGATATTCGAAATGGAAGATGCGCGCCGCCTCGCCCGCGGCGCGGTCGCGCTCCGACATCTGCGGGCTCGACAGCCGCTCGCCGAGCGGGGTCGGCAGCGGTTCGCCGTCGACGATGCCGAGCATCGAGCCGGCCAGCGTGTTCGCGATCAGCACCACGGCGTCGCGCCGCCGTGAAATGAACAGCGCGGCCGGCGTCACGGCGGCGAGCAGGTGATAGGCGGCCTCGCGTTCGAGGATCCGGCGCGATTCCTCGCGGCCGCGCCGGCGGCGGCGCGACGCGATTGCCGCGCTGATCGCGATCGCCACCGCGCCGGCCAGCCCGCCGCCGAGCGGCCAGCGCAGCGCGCCGAACAGCTCGGCATAGTCGAGCCGGTGGACCAGGAAACCGATCTGCGGATTGGCCGGGCGCACGATCGCGAGCCCGCTCGCGGTCCAGCACCAGCCGGGGTCCGCAGGCTGCCCGCAGAGCGGGAGCGGGATCGCGAGCGCGGCGCGCATCCGCGGCGACGTCGCCGCCACCACGCGCCCGCCCGGCGACACCAGCGCGACGTCGTGCGCGCCGACATCGATGCTCGCGTCATGCAGCCGGCCCTCCAGCGCCGCGCCCGGTAGTTGCGCGATCACGTAGAGCCGGCCGAAGCGCGTGTCGATGGCCGACGCGACGGCGATCGACGCGCCGCCGCCCGCCTCCGTGAACGGCCCGAGCCAGAGCGGGCCGTGGCGCACCAGCCCGGCGCCGCCGGTCCGCGCGGCCGCGTCCCTGACCTCGCGCAGCAGCGCGCTCTCGACCACGCCGCCCGGCGGCGGCGCCGACATCGCGACGAACGGCGGCACCAGCCCGACCACCCAGACCTGCCGGTTCCGGCGCTCGGCCGCCGACACCGCCGCCGAGAACGCAACGACGTTGGCGGCGGCGCCGGCGATCTGCCGCCACGCGGCGCCATAGGCGGCCCGTGACGCGGCCGGAAACACGATGCAGAGCGGCGCCGCGCCGCCATAGGGAGAAAGCGTGACGCAGCGCGCGCCGGGGGCCAGCGCGCGGTCGACGGTCCGGTCGTCGACCGGGTCCGGGCCGAGCGCGATCCGGGCCAGCAGCGCCGTGGCCGTGCGCCGGTTGTTTTCCGCCTCGCGCACGCTGAACGTCTCGACGCGCCGCGCGATCCGGGCCAGCCGGAACATCTCGTCGTCGATCCGCAGCGACAGCGCGATCGTGCAGCCCGCGATCACCATCAGCAGCAGCGCGGCGCCCGCGCCGGCAACAGTCAGCCAGACATGGCGCGTGCCGCGCACGATCGTCGCGTTCACGCGCCCAAACGCTTCATGGAGCGCCTTTTCGGTCAGGTTCAGGATCTGTTGCATCAGGAAGGAGCGGGCGCGATCGTCGGCCCGGATCGGGAAGCGTCGGTGGAGTCGGAAGAGCGGCCGCTGCGGGGCCGGCCAGGATGAACCCACGCCGCGAGCGTAAATGGGGAACACGGCGCCGGCCGGGGAGCGCTCGCCGCGGCGGCGGGCGCCCGGCCACGGCACGCGAACTGTTCGCGAAATGACGCGGTGCGTGCCGAGCATCGACTCTAGCGCCGGCGAACGCTGCCGTCTCGTAAACAATCCGGATTATTGATGAACGACAAGAACAAGAGGACTACGGAATAATCCTGCGCACGATCAGGCTCGTGTTATTGCCGCCCATGCCGAACGAATTGCTGAGCACGTAGTCGAGTCCGTCAACGGGGCGCGCGCATTCGGGCACGTGATCGAGATCGCAGTGCGGATCGAGACCGTCGAAGTACAGTGTCGGCGGCACACGCTGCTGCTGCAGCGCCTGCACGCAGACCGCGAATTCGAGCGCGCCGGCCGCGCCGATCAGATGGCCGGTCGCACCCTTCGTGCTGCTGACGGGGATCCGCGCCGCATGGCTGCCGAGCGCGAGCTTCAGCGCCTGCGTTTCGGCCGCGTCGCCGCTGCGCGTGCCGGTGGCGTGCGCGTTCACGTAGCCGATCGCGCCGGGCCCGATGCTGGCGTCCGCCAGCGCGCGCTCGATCGCGAGTGCCTGGCCCGACGCGTCGGGCTTCGCGAGATGCGTGCTGTCGTTGCTGGTGCCGTAGCCGACCAGTTCGGCGAGCGGCACCGCACCGCGCGCCAGCGCGTGCTCGAGATGCTCGATGCAGAAGATCGCCGCGCCCTCGCCCACCGCCATGCCGGTGCGCGCCGCGCTGAACGGCCGGCAGCCGGTGTGCGGTGCCTCGGGCGGCTCGTCGCAGAGCACGCGCGCCTGCTGCCACGCGCCGATCAGTTCCGGCGTCAGCATCGATTCGCTCGCGCCGCACAGCGCGATGTCGAGATAGCCGTCGCGCACGCGCCGGAACGCCTCGCCGAGCGCGACCGCGCCGGCGGTGCAGGCGGTCGCGTAGGTCTGCGCCTCGGCGCGCGTCTTCAGCTGCATCGCGATATGCGCGGCGATCGCGTTCGGCATCGCCGCCGGGATGATGAGCTTCGGCCCCTTGCGGATCAGGCCGTGGAACGACAGCACGCCCTCCACGAGCGAGCCGACGCCGCCGATGCCGGTGCCGATGAACACGCCGCAACGCTCGCGCAGCGCTTCGTCGTGCAGTGCGGCCGCGTTGCCGGCCTGTTGCGCGGCGATCACCGCGAGCAGCGTGGCGCGGTCGCAGCAATCAAGCATGCGTCGCGAGAAATATACGGTGGGATCGACGTCGGCCACGCCGACGCAACGCGTGATCGCCGGATCGGGATGCCGCGTGATGCCGGTGCGCCCGTCGCAGAGCGCCGCAAACATCGACACCGGGGTCGCGCCGAGCGGCGACACCGCCCCCATGCCCGTGATCACCACGGCGCGCGCCGCGCGCATCAGAGCGGCTCCGCGGGCGCGTATTTCAGGCGACGGGCGGCCGCCTCGATCTGCGCGGCCAGTTCCTCGATGTTGGCCGGCGACGACGCGGCGCCGCCGACCTGGCCGGTCGGCACCTCGTCGAGCCTCAGTCCGAACTCGCCCTCGAGCATCAACACGATCTCGAGCAGGACCAGGGAATCGAATTCGGGGATCACCTCGGCGAACGGCACGCCGGCTTGCAGCCGCCCGGCGTCGACGTTCAGGTGCCCGGCAATGCGGGATGCGATCGCGACACGCAGTGCGTCGCCGGCCGGAAGGATGGGATTCGTCATGCGATCGATACGTAACGTGCGACGGCCCCGCGACACGCGGGGCCGAATGACGTCACTGTAGCGACGGGCCGGAGGCGTCACCATCGTATGAGTTGGAGAACGCTACCGGTTTTGCGCGGCTCGTGCCCGTCATGCCATTCGCCTGACGGCACGAGCGCGGAGAGGGGCACGACGCAGCGCGAGCGGCCTCGATCCGGATGGCGGACTCCGCGCTCGCCGCGGCTTTCCGGCCGTGCCTCGGTGCCACGGCTTCATCGGGCAAGCCGCGGCGTGACACGGCCGGGCGATCGATTCCGCCGCCCATTTCCACCGTCCGGCATCGCCCCCGGCCGACTCTCCCCCCACTTCCTCGAATTCCGAACAGGTGTCACTCGTTCCGACGCGTTTCTCCACACCGGCGCGCCACCTATAGTTGCGTCACGAAACTATTTTGAACCCACCTCTCAGGAAGGGGAATCCCATGGATCGCCGTCTTCTCACCCTGGCGCTCGGCATGTTCGCGCTCGGCACCGACAGCTTCGTGTTCGGGGGCATCCTGCCCCAGATCGCCCGGTCGTTCCACGTCAGCGTCGGCGCCGCCGGCCAGTTGATCACCGTCTACGCGCTGACCTTCGCGTTGCTCGCGCCCACCATCGCCGCGCTCGCCGCCGGTGTGTCGCGCAAGCGCCTGCTGCTCGGCGGCATGGGCCTGTTCGTGGTCGCCAATCTCGGCACGATGCTGGCGCCGAACCTCGGCATCGCGCTGGCCACGCGCGCGCTGGCCGGCGTCGGCGCCGCGATGTTCTCGCCCACCGCGAGCGGCACCGGCACGCTGCTGGTCGCGCCGCAGCGGCGCGGCTTCGCCCTGTCGATCATCGTCGCCGGGCTGACCACCGCCACCGCGCTCGGCACGCCGCTCGGCGCCGTGATCGGCGGCATCGCCGACTGGCGCTGGACCATGGCGTTCGTCGCGCTGCTCGGCGCGGCCGGCTTCGCCGGCATCCAGGCGCTGCTGCCCGAGGTGCCGCTGCCGCCCGCGATCTCGCTGGCCAAGCGCCTCGCGCCGCTCGCCGACGCGCGCGTGGTCCTGACGCTCGCCACCACCGTGCTCGCGCAGATCGGCACCTTCATCATCTACAACTACTTCTCGGTGGTGTTCGACCGCGCCGTCGGCGGCAGCGCCGCCGTGCTCGGCATGCTGCTGGTGCTCTGGGGGCTGGCCGGCACGTTCTCGAACCTGATGACGGGGCGCGTGCTCGACCGGATCGGCTCGCGCAAGGTGGTGGTCGCGATGCTGGTCGCCGTGGCGGGCGTGATCGTCACGATGCCGTGGTCGGGTCGGCATCTCTGGAGCGCCGCGCTCGCCATCACGGTGTGGGGCGCCTGCGCGTGGGGCGTGCTGGTGCCGCAGCAGTTCCGGCTGGTCAGCCTGAACCCGCCGATGGCGGCCGTGCTGGTCGGGCTCAATACCTCGGCCACCTACGTGGGCGTGTCGATCGCCGGCGTGATCGGCGCCGCGGCGATCCCGGCGGTGGGCAGCCATCATCTCGGCTACCTCGCGAGCGCCGTCGTCATGGTCGCGCTGGTCTTCTCCGAGCTGGCCGCCGCGCGGATCGCCGCCGCCGCACGCCGCGAGGCGGGATGCTGCACGGCGACGGCGTAGGCGCGCCGGGCGGCTACGGCGGCGTCTTCCACTTCGGCCACTTTGACCCGCTTCGGCGTCGGGGCGTCGGGGCGTCGGGGCGGCCCTCGTCCATCGACCGAACCGGCGGCACGACGCCGGCCGACCACCCCGCTGTAACCGGCCGGCGCCGGCAAGCGAACTGAACGCCGGAGCGGCGCATCCCTGCCCGCCGCCGGCGTCTCGTCCCACGGAGTGATCCCATGCAGCACAGCCCGTCCAACCCGTCAGCCTATCTACGCCACCGCCTGCAGAAACCGGACGGCGTCCGGATCGGCATCGGCGTCACCTCGCCCTCGCCCGAACTGGTGCAGATGTTCGCGAATGCGGGTTTCGACTACGTCGTGATCGACATGGAACATGGCCCGATCTCGATCGAGACGGCCTACCGCATGGTGACCGCCACGATCGGCACCGGTGCCGAAGCCTGGGTGCGGGTGACGCACAACGACCCGGCGCAGTTCAAGCTGGCGCTCGACATCGGCGCGAAGCACGTCATCGTGCCGATGATCACCAGCGCCCGGGAAGCCGAACAGGCGGTCTCGTACGCGAAATATCCGCCGCGCGGCGTGCGCGGCTGGGGGCCGTTCCGCACCCAGTACCAGTGGCAGACCGACATGCTCGACTACGCGCGGCGCGCCAACGACGAGACCGGCGTGATCGCACTGATCGAGCACCCCGGCGCGGTGCGCGAACTCGATGCGATCCTCGACGTGGACGGGCTCAGCGGCGCGATCCCCGCGCCGTTCGACCTGGCCGTCAACATGGGCTTCAGCGACGGCCCGAATCACATCGAGGTGCGCGAGGCGATCGAGCTGATCATGCGGAAGATCAAGGCTCGCGGCATGCGGCTCACCTCGTTCGCGGTGACGCCGGAGCAGGCCGTGGAGGCGCTGCGGCTGGGCGTGGACGACCTGTTCCTCGGCTTCGATCCGATGTATATCCAGGCCTCGGTGCAGCTGTTCATGGCGAACGTCGCGCGGCTGCGGGACGGCGAGGCGTAAGCGGCGACATCGCCGGCCGCGGGCGCATCGTGGTGGATCGAACCAGGTCGATTCGCGCGGGATCCGCCGGCGGCCGGCGCACCGCCGGATCAGGTGTGCGTGCGCAGCGCGCAGACGGAACGGTGCTCGGACAGCGGCAGGAACTCGCCCGTGTCGCCGTCGAGCGCGTCGATCGCGCCGGCCTGGATGTCGTAGACCCAGCCATGGAGATTGAGGCGCTTTTGCGCGAGCCCCAGCGCGACGCCCGGATGCGTGCGGATGTTCGCCAGCTGGGCGACGATGTTGTCGCGCACCAGCGAATCGAGGCGGCGTTCAGGCGAATCGTATTCGCGCGATTCGTTGACCGCGCGCGCCGCGTCGGCGTGGCGGAGCCAGTTGCCGACCGCCGGCAGGTGATCGAGGCACATGCAGGTCGAGATCGCCTTCATCGCGCCGCAGTCCGAGTGGCCGCAGATCACGATGTCGCGCACGCCAAGCACGGCCACCGCATATTCGACCGTCGCCGACACGCCGCCCGGCTCCGGGCCGTATGACGGGACGATGTTGCCCGCGTTGCGGATCACGAACAGATCGCCGGGCTGCCCCTGCATCAGCAGTTCGGGCACCACCCGGCTGTCCGAGCAGGTGATGAACAGGACCTTCGGGTCCTGGCTGTTGGCGAGCTTTTGGAACAGTTCCGAGCGGGTGGGATACACCTCGTTCTGAAACCGGATAAAGCCGTCGATCAGATTCTGCACGATCCATTTCTCCACGAATTCGACCCGCGCGGTTCACGCCGCGCGGTGTCCCGGCGCATTCGGCCGGACACGATACCGATGGCCGCCGGCACCCGGCGCCGGCGGCTCCCGCCGCCATCGTACCGCAAGCCAGCCGCGGGATCCGGGAGAGTCGGACGGACCGGCCTGGCGGCACGGCACACGAGGAAACGGCGGCGGTCGATACCCGTGCCACGTATTCCTGGATTCGTGGCGGACGGCTATCGTCGGAAGAACGTGTTGTCGTGAAGATTCGGTTGCGCGTGCAACCAGATGTGCAATCAGGCGCTGCCGGCGCCCGGTTTGCCGGCACGGGAAGTGCCGCCGCGTTCAGGGTGCCGGCAGGGCCGGCGCGTCCTGGGCGGGAGCAGGAGCGGATTCCGACGGCGGGCGGTGCAGCGCCACGCAATTGCGGCCGCCGTGCTTGGCCACGTAAAGCGCCCGGTCGGCGCGCTCCACGAGCCGCCGGGCGGCGCCGGCCTCGCCCTCGGCGATCTCCTCGACGTTGCCGACGGCCACGCCGATCGACACCGTCAGGCTGACCGGACCGCCCTCCACTTCCACGGCCACCAGCGCCGCCACCGCCGCGCGCACGCGCTCGGCGACGGTGCAGGCGTGGACCGCGTCGCCGCGCACCAGCACGACGAATTCCTCGCCGCCGTAGCGCGCGACCGTATCGCCGTGGCGCACCGTCTTGCGCACGCAGGCGCCGATCGCGGCGAGCACGCGGTCGCCCACGGCATGCCCGTAGGTGTCGTTGACGCGCTTGAAGTGATCGACGTCGATGAACAGGCAGGCGACCGGCGATTTCGCTCTGGCCGAGCGCTGCATCTCGTCGTGGATGCGGCTGTCGAAGTAGCGGCGGTTCGGCAGGTTCGTGAGCATGTCGGTCATGCCGTAGCGGGCTACCTGCTCGCGATGCGCGACGTTGACCACGCCCGCGCTGACGAAGGCCGCGAAGCGTTCCAGCAGATCGGTGGCCTTGCCGCCGGTAAAGCGCTCGGCGTCGCGGCTGCCGAGGCACAGATAGCCGTTGATGCCGTGCTCCTGATGCAGCGGCAGCACCGCGACGCTGGCGGGCACTTCCGAGTCGCAGTAGAACATCGCGCGGGCCGTCGCGCCGAGATCGTCACCCGAACCGAGCCAGGCCTGGCCCGGCTCGCCGGGCATCGCGCCGGCCAGCGGGTCGAGCCGGCCGCGCAGCACCGCGTGCGCGCCCGGCTTCGAACGCGACACGGAATCGAGCATCTCGCGAATCAGCGAGATGTCCTCGTTGAGCCACAAGGTCACGAACGGCAGTTCGAACGCCTGCGCGAGCGCCTCGACCAGCGTGTCGTGAAACGCCGCGAAATCGGTGGCGCTCACGAGCCGCAGCTCGATCTGCTGAAACCGCTGCAGCACGCGCTCGTTGTGGCGAACCGTGTCGAGCAGCGCGTGCATGCGCCTTTCCAACGAAGAATCCTCGGTCACTGGCGATATCGAATTGGGGGTGACCCTAAGCATATCGACAGGTTTACGGGTTTCTTAAGCCGGGAGGCCGCTTCGTGAAAGCGGACCGGCGCGGGTGGCCCGGATCCGGCGCCCTCGCCCCGGGGCCGGCGCATGCCGCTGCCGGGCATCCGCGCGGCGAGGTTCGAACCCACGCGGCGGGCGCCTGCGATCCCGGGGCCGTTCCGTCAAGGCGGCAAGACGCGTGGGCCGGACAGCATCGACGCCCGGACGCGATTCAGGATTTATTTCCAACCCTTCCGAATCCCGACTCGGATTTTTTCTGACCGCGACGAACATTCGGAATCCTCATTCATTCATCGATCCAGCCGACAAAGATCACGATTTTCCCGCACGAAACATCGATCCGTTCACTATCTGAAAATGAAAAATCACCCGAGCCCGGATACCAAGGATCCAGACTTTCGAGTGACCGCCATGCCGATCGATTCATCTTATTAGTCGTCGAGTCAATTATTTTTCATCCCGCCCGACGCACCTCGCCAGCCGGACATCATCAGGTAAAAATTACCCATCCCAAGAAAAAATCACGGAAGATTAGAAAATCTTACTTACGTGTTGCTTGACATTGCCTGTCACCCACAATCAGAATACGCAAAAATGTAACCTTATGTAATATTCCGGGGATGGTGGTATGTCGAGCGACAGCGCGTTGAACCTGATGGCCCAGCTTCTGTGGACGGGCCTGCTGGTCGCCGGCCCCCTGCTTGCCGCCGCGCTCGTGACCGGTCTCGCCATCAGCGTGTTCCAGGTGGTCACGCAGTTGCAGGAAATGAGCCTCTCGTATGTGCCGAAACTGGTCGTGGTCGGCCTCGTCATCGCCGTGCTCGGCTCGTGGATGCTCGCCCGCCTGACCGGCTTCACCCAATCCCTGTTCAATCTGATCCCGACGCTGGGCTGATCATGACCAATCCGTTTGTCGGATGGTCCACGGCGGCGCTATTGCTGTCGTTGCGCACCGGCCCGGTATTCGCGCTCGCGCCGCCGTTCTCGCAGATGCAGATCCCGATGCGGGTCAAGGCGGCCATGACGCTCACGCTGTCGGCCTGTCTCGCCTCCACGATCCGCTACGAAACCGTGGCCGGCATCGACGTGGTGTCGGCCGCGCTCTGCGAATGCCTGCTGGGCCTCGCCATCGCCTTCGCGTTCCAGGCCGCGTTCGCCGCGCTGTCGTTCGCCGGACGCGTGCTCGACGTGCAGGCCGGCTACGGCATCGCGATGATCATCGACCCGGGCTCGCGCAGCCAGGCGCCGATGTTCGGCACGATCCTGACGATGACGGCCGGCGTGATCTTCTTCGCCGAGAACGGCCATCGCGACCTGCTCGGCCTGCTGGTCGCGCTCACCCAGGCGTTCCCGCCCGGCGCGGCCTCGGTGGTCGCCGATCCGGCCGTGTTCGCCTCGTATTTCGGCACGCTGACGAGCGTCGCGCTCGGCGCGACCGGCGCCGTGATGCTGACGCTGTTCCTGACCGACCTCGCGATCGCGTTCCTCGCGCGCGTGCTGCCGCAAATGAACGCGCTCGTGCTCGGCTTCCAGGTCAAGACCCTCGTCACGCTCGCCGCGATGGCGATGTCGGCCGGCACGCTCACGCCGGTGGTGCTGCGCCTCACGCGGCTCGCCCTCGATTTCGTGCCGCAGGCCTTCCGCAGCCATGGCTGAACAGGATCAGAACCGCTCCGAGGCGGCCACCGCCTACCGGCTGGAGCAGGCGCGCAAGAAAGGCATGGTGGCGAAGAGCCAGGAGCTCGGCATGCTCGCGAGCTTCGCGACCTGCGCCGCGTATCTGTGGATCGACGGCGGCCAGCTCGCGCAGCACGTCGCGGCCACCAGCGCGCACGCGCTCGCCGGCATCGGCGACGTCGCGCGCTCGCCCGCGGCGATGTCGGCCTGGTTCGCCGCCATCCTGCTCGACCTGCTGCACCTGCTCGCGCCGGTGACGCTGCTGACGATGGCCGCCGCGATCCTGCCCGCGGTCGCGCAGACGCGCTTCCTGTTCGCGCCGGGCGCGCTGCGCTTCGAGCTGTCGCGGCTCAATCCGGTGCAGGGCTTCCAGCGCCTGTTCTCGTGGCAGACGCTGCTCGAGACGGGCCGCACGCTCGTCAAGGCGGCCGTCTACGGCACCATCATGGTGGCCTGCATCGTGCCCGTGGTCGTCAGCAGCTCCCATACGCTGACGACGCCGCACCGCCTCGCCGAGCTGCTGCAGGGCGCCAGCCTCGCGCTGATGGGCAAGCTGCTGATCGCGGCGGCCGTGTTCGCCGCGATCGACCTGGTGGTGGTGCGGCGCCTGTTCGCCGGCAAGATGCGCATGAGCCGCCACGAGATCCGGCAGGAACACAAGCAGCGCGACGGCGACCCGCGCATCAAGAGCCAGCGCCGCAAGCTCCGGCGCGAGCTGTTCCAGCAGGCGCGCGGCCTGCGCCGCGTGCGCGAGGCGGACGTGCTGATCACCAATCCGACCCACTACGCGGTGGGGCTGAAATACCTGCCGGCCCGCATGGCGGCGCCGATGGTGATCGCCAAGGGCACCGGCGACTTCGCGCAGCGGCTCAAAAAGATCGCGTTCGTCCACGGCATCCCCGTGGTCGAATCGCCCGCCATGGCGCGCCGGATCTTCCGCGACACGCGCGTCGACCAGGAAATCCCCGCCGACGTCTATCGCGACGCGGCGGCCATCTACCTGCGCATCCGCGCGCGCACGCAGCGGGCGGCGGCATGAGCGGCCTCGCCTCGCGCCTTCGCCACCAGCGCGACCTCGCGCTGGTGCTCGCGGTCATGGCGATCCTGCTGATCCTGTTCGCGCCGATCCCGTCGGCCGCGCTCGATCTGCTGATCATCACCAACTTCGCGTTCGCGTTCACGATCCTGCTGCTGACCATCTACGTGGCCCGGCCGGTGGACTTCTCCACCTTCCCCTCGCTGCTGCTGATCGCGACGCTGTTCCGGCTGTCGCTGAACATCGCCGCGACCCGGCTGATCCTGTCGGGCGCCGAGGCCGGCCAGGTGATCGGCGCGATCGGTGAATTCGTCGTGCAGGGCAACTTCGTGATCGGCCTGATCATCTTCTTCATCCTGATCGTGGTGCAGTACGTGGTGGTGACCAACGGCGCGCAGCGCGTGTCCGAGGTGGCGGCCCGCTTCGTGCTCGACGCCATGCCGGGCCAGCAGATGAGCATCGACGCCGACCTGAACATGGGCCTGATCGATCAGGACGAGGCGCGCGCGCGCCGCAAGGCGCTCGAGAAGGAGGCCGGCTTCTACGGCTCGATGGACGGCGCGAGCAAGTTCGTCAAGGGCGATGCGATCGCCGGCATCATCATCATGCTGATCGACATCCTCGGCGGCTGGGCGGTGGGCGTCGCGCAGATGGGCATGCCGCTCGGCCAGGCGCTGCAGAAGTTCACGCTGCTGACGATCGGCGACGGCATCGTCACGCAGGTGCCGGCGCTGGTGATCTCGGTGGCCACCGGGATCATCGTCACGCGCTCGTCGTCGGACGGCCAGCTCGGCCATGAAATTTTCCGCCAGCTCGCGCAGTTCCCCAAGATCCGCATCGTCGTGAGCTGTGCGCTGGTCGCCCTGCTGGTCCTGCCGGGCATGCCGAAGTGGCCGATCCTGATCCTCGCGCCGCTGGCCGTGATCGGCTGGTGGCTGGCGCGCTCGACGGCCGCTGCCGAAGCCGGCGCGACCGACGGCCAGCCGGCCGCGCTCGCGCCGCCGGGCACGGCGGACGCGCAGGTGGCGCCGGTGGCGCCCGTCGAGGTCGGCTTCGGCGCCGAGCTGGCGCGCGCCTGGATTCCGCTGCAGGGCGTGCTGGCCGAGCGCGTGGCCGCGTTCCGCAAGCAATATGCCGAGGAGATGGGCGTCACGATTCCGCCCGTGGTGTTTCGCGACGCCGCCCAGCTCGGCTCGAACGACTATCGCGTCTCGCTGTTCGGCAACCGCTTCGGCCAGGCGGCGCTGCATCCCGATCGCACGCTGGCGATCCACCCGACCGGCCGCGCCGAGGGCATGCCCGGCATCGCCACGCGCGACCCGGCCTTCGGGCTGCCCGCGGTCTGGATCGACGCCGAGCAGGTCGCGCGCGCCGGCACGCTCGGCTATACGGCGGTGGACCCGATGACGGTGCTCGTCACGCACGTCACCGAGATCGTGCGCGCCAACATGTCGACGCTGCTCTCGCGCACCGACGTGGTCGCGCTGCTCGAAGGCGTGCGCGCGCGCTCGCCCGGGCTCGTCGAGGAACTGGTGCCGGCCGTGCTGTCGATCGGCGACATACAGGCCGTGCTGCAGACGCTGCTGGCCGAACAGGTGCCGATCCGCAACATCGACCAGATCATCGAGGTGCTCGCGGACGCCGGCCGCCACGAGAAGGACCCGGCCCAGCTCGGCGAGCGCGTGCGCCAGAAGCTCGGCCACGGCATCTGCCAGCGGCTGCTCGGCGACAAGGACGTGCTGGCCGTGCTCACGCTCGAGCCGTCGCTCGAGAACATCATCGCGCACAACCTGCAGGGCGCGGACGGCAACGGCGCGTTCGTGCTCGATCCGCGCCTGGCCGAAGCGTTCCTCGCGCGGCTCGCCGAGCAGGTGGACGCGATGCTGCGCCAGAACCTCGCCCCCACGCTGCTGTGCCGCCCCGAACTGCGCCGCCACCTGAAGATCTTTTCGCGCCGCATCGCGCCGCGCCTCGCGGTGCTGTCGATGAACGAAATCCCGCACGCGATCAACCTGCGTTCGTTCGGGATGGTCGGCGTCGAACGCCCCGCCCCCGCCGCGCAACCGGCCTGACCCTTCGAGCCCGCCCATGGACAACCTGATGACCACCGCCGTCGCCCTGCTCGCGTCCGAGACGCGCCAGGTCGAAACCGCCGCGCAGAACATCGCCAACCTCGCCACGCCCGGCTACAAGCGGCTGATCACGTTCGGCGACGCGGTCTCGCAGGCCACGGCCGAAACGCGGCCTGCCGCGCCGCGGGCCGGCGCGAAAGCCCCCGCCCCCAACATCGCCACCGACTTCACGCCGGGACGCATGATCCACACCGGCAACCCGCTCGATCTCGCGCTCGCGAGCGACGGCTTCTTCACGGTGGCCACGCCGGACGGCATCGCCTATCTGCGCGGCGGCTCGTTCCGGCTCGACGCCGAGGGCCGGCTCGTCACGCGCGAGGGCTGGAAGCTGCAGGGCAGCGGCGGCGGCGACGTGGTGGTGCGCTCGACCAACTGGCACGTGCAGGCCGACGGCACGGTGCTCGACGACGGCCAGCCGGTGGCCGTGATCGGCGCGACCGCGTTCGCCAATCCGGCGAAGCTCACGCGCGTCGGCGAGGGGCTCTATCGCGCCGACGGCGCGCAGCCCGTGGAGCGCCAGGACCCGCGCGTGCTGCAAGGCTACCTGGAAGCCTCGAACGTCGCGAACGGCGACGAAATGGTCCGCATGATGGCCGCCATGCGCCGCATCGAATCGGGGCAGAAGCTCGTGCATGCCTACGACGACATGATGGGAACGGCCCTGCAACGCCTCGGAGATATGTCGTGAACAACGTTTTCTACATCGGCGCGACCGGCCTGGACGCGCAACAGACCGCGATCGACGTGACCGCGAACAACATCGCCAACCTCAACACGCCCGCCTTCAAGCGCGGCACGGTGGGCTTCTCGGAGTTGCTGACCACCGAGCCCGCGTCGCTCGCGCGCAACTACGCCAACGCCACCAGCAGCGTGGCCGCCGGCGTGGCCGCCGATCCGTCGCTGCACGTGTTCGCGCCCGGCGAACTGAAGTCGACCGGCAACAGCCTCGATCTCGCGATTCGCGGCGACGGCTTCCTCGAGCTCGCGTCCGACTCCGGCCAGACGCTGCTCTGGCGCGGCGGCACGCTGCACGTCGGCACCGACGGCTACCTCGCGGCACCCGACGGCCAGCGCCTGAAGGCGATGATCTCGGTGCCTCGCGACGCCAGCGCCCTCACCATCACGCCGACCGGCCAGGTCCAGGCCACCGTGCCGGGCCAGACCGACCCGCTCGGCATCGGCGAGCTGGAAGTGATGCTGCCGTCCGACGTGAGCACGCTCGAATCGGTCGGCGGCGGTGTCTATCGCACCCGCGACGACGGCTCGACGCTCACGCGCGCGCGCCCGGGCGAGGACAACGCCGGCACGCTCGCGCAAGGCTTCAGCGAAGCGTCGAACGTCTCGCTGTCGGACGAGCTGGTCGGCCTGATGCTCTACCAGCGCACCTATGCGGCCAACGCGCGACTCGTGCAGGTGGGCGACGAACTGATGTCGATCGCCAACGGGCTGAAGCGATGACGCGCCACCTGCCATCACGCGCGTCCGGGCGCGCTCGCGCGGCGCGGCGACGGCTCGCGGCCGGCCTCGGCCTGGCCGTCGGCGCGCTCGCCGTGAGCGCGGGCAGCGCATGCGCGTTCGCGGCGCCCGTCTCGGCATCGGCACCCGCTGCCGCGATCCGCTTTCATGCCGCCGTGGCCGTCGACAATGCCGGCGTCACGCTCGCCGAGCTGGCCGACCTGACGCCGTTGCCGCCGGCCATCCGCGAACACGCCGCCTCGCTCGTGATGGTGTCGCTCGCGCCCACCGCGAAGGCCGTGCATGTCGACGCGCGCCGGCTCGCCGACGCGGCGCGCCACGCCATGCCGAGGCTCGCGCCGTGGCTGGCCGGCACCACGGCCCGCGAGATCGAGATCGTGCGCCGCCCGCCAGCCGCGACGGCCGCGCGGGCGAGCGGCATCTGCGTGACGCTGCTGGTCGACCTGCCCGCCGCCGCGAGCCCGTCGGCCGACCAGCTGGGCCAGGCGCCCTGCCCGGCCGCCGGCGTGCGCAGCGCCTGGCGCTACGACGCGGCGCAACGCGTGGCACGCGCCACGCGCGCGCTGCCCGCGGGCGAGGTGGTGCGGCCGCCCGCCGGACCGCTGCTGGCCGTCGTGCATGGCGGCGAGCGCGTATCCGACACGGTGCGCGTGGGCGCCGTCACCGTGACGCGCTCGGGCACCGCGTTGACCGACGCCGGCGCGCGCCGCGACGCCGCCGTGCTGACCGGCGACGCCGCCGTGCAGCTCTGGCGCGCGCCCACCGAAGACCGGGGCTCCTGATCATGCGCGAACTCCTTCGTCACGCACTGGCGGCCATGCTCGCCGCCGCCTGCCTCGCGAACGGCACGGCGCGGGCCGCCGATCTCTACCAGGGCGACGGCTACCAGCCGCTGACCTCGGACCGACGCGCCGCCAAACCGGGCGACATCGTCACGATCCTCGTCTACGAAAGCTCGACGGCCAGCAACACGGCGGACACCTCGACCAAGACCGGGTTCGGCGTGCAGGGCAGCGTCGCGACCCAGTACGCGGGGCAGAACTCCGCCCAGATCGGGCTCGGCGACAACTACGGCGGCAAGGGGCAGATCCAGCGCACCGGCCGGCTGCTCGCGCAGCTGAGCGCCAACGTGACCGGCGTGACGCCGGGCGGCGACCTGCTGGTGGCCGGCGCGCAGGACATCGACGTGAACGGCGAGAAGACCCACATCCGCATCGAGGGCCGCGTGCGCCCGGTCGACATCGCCGCCAACAACACGGTGCTGTCGACGCGGATCGCCGACGCGCGGATCGACTACGACGGCGAGGGCTTCATCACCGACCGCGCGCGCCCCGGCCTGATCCCGCGCTTCTTCGGATGGCTCGGGCTATGGTGAAGACGACACCGCTGCTGCGCCGCCTCGCGCTGCTGGCCTGCCTCGCGCTACCGGTCCTGCCCGCCATGCAGGCGGCCCGGGCCGCGCAGACCGACGTGCGCCTCAAGGACCTCGGCCGCTTCCTCGGCTGGCGCGACAACATGCTGGTGGGCTACGGCATCGTCACCGGCCTGTCCGGCTCGGGCGACACGCCGCGCAACCAGGCCACGCGCCAGGCCATGACCAACCTGCTCTCGCAGTTCGACCTGAACCTGACGCAGGACGAACTGCAGAGCCGCAACGCCGCGATGGTGATGATCACGGCCTCGCTGCCGCCCACCGCGAACGTCGGCGACAAGTTCGACATCAACGTGACCTCGATGGGCGACGCACGCAGCCTGTCCGGCGGCACGCTGATCATGACGCCGCTGCACGGGCCGGACCGCCGCGTCTACGCGCTCGCGCAAGGCCCGGTCTCGGTGGGCGGCTATCGCTACGACGCGAACGGCAACCTGCGCATGAAGAACCATCCGACCGCGGGCACCGTGCCCGAGGGCGCGACGGTGGAGGTGCCGGTCACGGCGAAGCTCGTCAATCGCGACGGCTACCTCAGCTTCGTGCTGAAGGACGCCGACGCGACCACCGCCGAGCGGATCGCCGCGCAGATCAACCGCGCGCTCGGCGACGGCACCGCGCGCTCGGTGGACGCGAGCACCGTGCGGATCCGCGCGCCGCTCGACGACGGCGGCCTGAACGGCTACGTGGCCCGCATCGAGACGCTGGCGGTGACGCCCGACCAGCGCTCGCGGGTCGTGATCAACGAACGCTCCGGCACCGTGGTGGCGGGCGGCGATACGCACATCGAGCCGATCACGATCTCGCACGGCGATATCAAGGTCAGCGTCGACACGCAATACAACGCCTCGCAGCCCGGCCTGATCGGCATCACCGGCCCCAACGTGCGCAGCCTCGTGGTGGGCAACAGCGAACTGAGCGTCGACGAGCCCGGCCAGACGGTGGCGGCCTCGTTCCCGCGCGGCAGCGTGGGCGAACTCGTGCAGGCGCTCAAGGCCAGCCGGATCAGCACGCGCGACGTGATCTCGATCCTCGAGGCGATCCGCGCCGCCGGCGCGCTGCATGCCGACATCATCGTTCAATAAGGAAACCCCACCCATGTCCACCGACCTCGTTGCCGCGATCGCCGCCAAGGCGCTCGACGGCCTGTTCGCGCGACAGACCGCGACCGCGCAGAACGTCGCGAACGCCAACTCCGTCGGCTACGTGCCGGTGCGCGTGAACTTCGAAGCCGCGCTGCGCGAGGCCGCCCAGGCGCAGCCGGGCGATACCGCGCAAACGCGCCTCGCCCGCATCCAGGCGGTGGCGCCCTCGCTCGACGCGCCGCTGCCGATCGACGTCAACACGGTGCGCCTCGACGACGAGATCGCCACCGCCTCGGAAACCTCCGCGCGCTACGCGATGCTGGTCGGCATGCTCGACCGCACGCTGCAGCTGCGCCAGCTCGCGATCAAGGGAAGCTGATCATGGACGACAACAGCCTGTTCGCGATCGCGCGCTCCGGCCTCGAGGTCGAGCGCCAGCGCATGGACGTGATCGCGCAGAACCTCGCCAACGCCGGCACCACGCGCACCGCCGACGGCGAGCCCTACCACCCGCTGCGGCTCGTCTCCGGGCCGCGCCTCGGCACGAGCTTCGAGCACCACCTGCAGGCGGGCGGCGCCGCGGCCGCGCTCGAACTGAGCGGCGTGCAGAGCTACGGCGTCGAGCGGCTCGACACGCCGCCGCGGCTCGTCCACGATCCGGCCCATCCGCATGCCGATGCCAACGGCATGGTGGCGTACCCGGGCATCGACCACGCCGGCGAGATGACGCTGATGGTCCAGACGCTGCGCAGCTACGAAGCCGACACCGTGATGTTCAACGCCGCGCGCTCGATGTACCTGCGCGCGCTCGAACTCGGAGCCCACTCATGAACCCCTATCCGATCGAACCGGTCGCGCCGCTGGACGCGGCGCCGGCCGAGGCGCTGCCGGGCGTCGCGCTGACGCCCACCCATGGCTTCGCCGACTGGCTCGTCAGCGGCGCCACCCAGGTCGACCGCAGTGCGGCGCTCGCCGACGACGCCGTGGCGCGCTTCGCGCTCGACGGCTCGGTGCCGCCGCATCAGGTGATGCTCGCGCTGGAAGAGGCGCGCATGTCGCTGCAGTTCGCGCTGCAGGTGCGCTCGCGGCTCGTCGAGGGTTATCAGGAACTGATGCGGATGCAACTGTAAGCCATGGACTCCCCGCTTTCCCGTTTTCGCCGCGCCTTCGCCGACGCATCGCCGGGCCGCCAGCTGGCCGGCGTCGCCGTGGTGGTGCTGATCATCGCCGCGCTGAGCGTCGCGACGTACCTGATGCTGCGCCCGCGCTATCAGGTGCTGTTCCGCAACCTGAAGCCGCGGGACAGCGCGACGATCGTCGCCGAACTCGAACGGCAGAAGGTGCCGTTCCGCGTCGACGACGCGTCGGCGGCGGTGCTGGTGCCCGAGGCCGACGCGGCCGTCACGCGGCTCAAGCTGATGAGCGGCGACCTGCGCCTGCAGGGCACGGTCGGCTTCGAGCTGTTCAACAACGCCGACCTCGGCCTGACCGACTTCGCGCAGAAGGTCAATTACCAGCGCGCGCTGCAGGGCGAGCTGGCGCGCACCATCATGTCGCTCGACGAGATCGAGCTGGCGCGCGTGCATCTGGCGCTGCCCGATTCGTCGCTGTTCCGCCGCGCGGACGATCGCCCGAAGGCGTCGGTCGCGCTGTTCATGCGCCACGGCCAGACGCTCACGCCCGACACCGTGCATGGCATCCAGCGCCTCGTCGCGGCGGCGGTGCCGCAGCTGTCGGCCGCCGACGTCACGGTGGTCGACCAGCGCGGCGAGCCGGCCACCTCGCGCGATGCGCCGATCGACGATCCGCACTACGCGCTCAAGCGCGCGATCGAGCGCGAATACGAGCGCAAGATCGACACGCAGATCGCCCCGCTGCTCGGCGCGCGGCATGCCACCGTCAGCGTCGACGCCACGCTGGATTTCGACCAGGTGCGCGTCACCAGCGAATCGGAGCTGCGCCGGCCGCTTGCCGGCAGCGCCGACGCGGGCACGCCGCTGCCGGCCGTCCCGGCCTCGCACGGCGCCGCCGCGCTGGTCGGGCCGCCGCCGCTGCCGGTGCAGGCCGCAAGCGAAGGCAGCCGCACCGAACACCGGGTCGAGCAGACCGTCTCGGCGCCCGGCTCGCTCAAGCACCTGAGCGTGGCCATGGTGCTCGACGAGGCCTTGCCGGCCGAGACGCTCGCGCAGCTCAAATCGATCGCCGCGACCGCCGTCGGCATGGACGCGGCGCGCGGCGACACGGTGGTGGTGGTCGCCCGCACCGAGGCGGCCGCATCCGTGGCCTCGCCGCTTGCCGTGCCGCCGGCCTCGCTCGCGCCGCCGCCCGCGGTCGACACCGCCCGCGAGACGCCGGCCTCCACCGCGCCGCGCGGCGCCTCCGGCGAGGTCGCGCGTGCGCTGGGCACCCTCGGCGCGCCCGCCACCGTGCCCGCCGTGGTCGCGCTGGCAATCGTGTTGCTGATCGGCGCCGCATGGGGGTGGCGCCGACTCGCGCGCGGCCCGCGCCGCGCCGGCGCGCGTGCCATGACGCTGCCGGAGCGCGACGAGTACGTCACGCGCCTGCGCGCGCTGCTTTCCGAGACCCGCCAGCACCATGAAAACTAAGTCCATCGCGCCCGCCGACCGGCGCCTGCGCGGGCTGGTCGCCGACCTCGCCAACCGCAGCGCCGAGGATATCGAGGCGGTCTGGCACGCGCTGTCGCCCAGCGAGCGTGCGCAACTGCGCCCGCTGCTCGTCGACGCGGCCGCGCTGCACCCGGTCGCCCCCGACACGTTCGAGTCGATGCTGCTGCCCGCGCCGGCATCCGCCGAGGTGCGTCAGGACCCCGGCTTGCGCGACGCCGCCGACGCGCCGATGCTGCCGATCGGACGCCTGGCCGGACACTGGCCCGATGCGCTGCTCGCGCGGCTGGCCGGATGCCTCGACGAGACGCAGCGCGAACGCTGCCTCGCCGTCCATCCGCAATGGCGCCTGCGGGCCGCCGCGCCGCTCACGCCGCGCGCGCGCGAGGCGCTGCTGAAGGCCGCGCGCGACGCCATCGAGGCCTTGCCCGACAACCTGCGGGAAGGGTCCGCGCCGGCCGCTTCGGCGGCGAAGGCGCCGGCCCCGCGATCGTGGGCGCGGCGCCTGCTCGGTTCGCTGCGGAGCGCTCGCGCATGAGCACGCTGCTCAAGGCCGAACAGGTGGTACTCAGCAGCCGGCGCCTGGCCCTGGCTCCCGAGCGGATCGCCACGCCGCCGGTCGGCACGGCCGAACCGGCACCCGCGGCCCACGCGCCTGCCCCGCCGCCCGGCGCCGACGCGTTCGCGCCGGAGCGCGAGCAGTTGACCGCCCGCATCGCCGAACTCGAAGCGAAGCTGGCCGGGCGGCTCGCCGAACGCGAGCACGACACGCGCGCCGCGTTCGGCCAGGGCGTCGAGCAGGGCCGGCAGGAAGCGGCGCGGATGGAAGACGAGCGCATCGCGGCGCTGGCCGGCGGCGTCGCGCGCGCACGCGATGCGTTCGCCTCGCGCCTGGCCGAGCTCGACCGGCTCGCGACCGAGCTCGCGCTGGTCGGGCTCGAACGCGTGCTCGGCGACCCCGCGCGCTACGCGGAACTCGTCGCCGGCACGGTGCGCCACCGGCTTCGGTCGATCGCCGACGGCTCGGTGGTCGAGGTGCGCGTCTCGGCGGCCGACTTCCCCGACGCCGCGCGGCTCGACGCGATGCGCGACGCGCTCGGCGCGGCCCCCGCCGTCGCGCTGGTCGCCGACCCGGGGCTCGCCGCCGGCGCCTGCGTGATCGGCCTGACGCTCGGCAGGCTCGACGCCGGCGTCCCGCCACAGCTGGCCAGCCTCGCGTCGTCGCTGCGGGAGATCGGCAACCATGCCTGACGCCTCGCGCGAACACCGCTATGTCGAAGCGATGCGGCGCGTCGATCCGGTCGCGCGCCTCGGCACCGTGACGCGCATCATGCCGACCTTCATCGAGGCCGACGGCCCCGGCGTGCCGGTCGGCTCGCTCTGCGTGCTCGGCGAGGCATCGGCCACCCCGCTCCATGCCGAGGTCACGCGCGCCGAGGTGGGCCGCGTCACGCTCGCGCCGTATCAGGCGACCGACGCGCTCTGCGTCGGCGACAGCGTGCGCGCCGTCGGCTCGGACGCGACGCTGCCGGTCGGCGAGGCCTATCTCGGCCGCATCGTCGACGCGCTCGGCCGCCCGCTCGACGGCGGCCCTGCCGTCGCCGCGCCGCAGGCGTGGCCGCTGGCCGGCGTGCGCTCGGCACCGCTCGATCGCGTGACGCCCGATCTCGCGCTCGACACCGGCATCCGCGCGATCGACGCGCTGCTCACGCTCGGCGTGGGACAGCGCATCGGCATCTTCGCCGGCAGCGGCGTCGGCAAGACCACGCTGCTCACGTCGCTGGCCCGCAACGTCGAGGCCGACGTCTGCGTGCTGTGCCTGGTCGGCGAGCGCGGGCGCGAGGCCGAGGATTTCTGGCATCGCGCGCTGCGGGACGATACGCGCGCGCGCTCGCTGATGGTGATCGCCACCTCGGACCAGCCCGCCATCCTGCGCGCGCGCAGCGTGGCCGCCGCGCTCGCCCACGCCGAATATTTCCGCGCGCAGGGGCGCCACGTGCTGCTGCTGCTCGACTCCGTCACGCGCTACGCGCTCGCCCTGCGCGAGATCGGGCTCGCCGCCGGCGAACCGCCGACGCTGCGCGCCTACACGCCGAGCGTGTTCGCCGCGCTGCCGAGGATCGTCGAACGCTGCGGCGCGCTGCGCGGCGGCGGCGCGATCACGGCCCTGATGACGGTGCTGACCGAAACCGACGAGGTCGACGATCCGATGGCCGAAACGCTGCGCGCGCTGCTCGACGGCCACCTCGTGCTGACGCGCACGCTGGCCGAGCAGGGCCATTTCCCCGCGATCGACGCGACGCGCAGCATCAGCCGCGTGTTGCAACACGTCGCCAGCGACGCGGCCCGCTCGCTCGCCGCGCGCGCGCTGGCCGGACTCGCGCTGCACGAGCGCTCGCGCACGCTGATCGAGGCGGGCCTCTATGTGCCGGGCAGCAATCCCGCGCTCGACGAGGCGCTGCGCGTGCGGCCCGAACTGATCGCGTTCCTGCGCCAGGACGCTGCCGCCACCACCCCGCGCGCGCAGTCGCTCGCCGCGCTGGCCACCCTGCTCGGCGGCGCCGCATGAGCCGCGATCGCGACCGCTGGATCGACGCCCGCGAGATCGCGAGCCTGCGCCAGCTGCAGCGGCAGCGCGCCGTGACCGACGCGGCCCGCGTGCAGGCCGCGCTCGAGACCGAGCGCGAGCGGCAACAACAAGCCGAGGCGGACCACGACGCGCAGCTGCGGGCGTGGCGCGCCGCGGCATCGGCCGACGCGCTGTCGCCCGCGCTGCTCGTCAACGGCGCCGCCGCGCTGGCCGCGGCGCGAGCGCGCTGCGACGCCGCCGGGTGCCGCGTCAAGGCCCAGGCCGAGGCGCTCGATGCCGCCCGGCATGCGCTGCGGCAGCGTGATCGCCTGGCCGAAGCCGCCGAGGACCTCGCCTCGCGCGAAGCCGCCCGCCATCGCAGAACGCTCGACGAACAGCGCATGAGTGAACTCGAACTGCGCCTTACGCTGCCAGGAGACACACCGTGAACGACATCCGCCCTTCGCTTCGCCCCGCCGCCGGTGGCGCCGACCCGCAGCCGACCGCCACGAACGGCACCGGCAATGCCTTCGGCCAGTTGCTGCGCTCGATGGAACAGACTATGTGGCGCGGCGCGGAGTCGGCCTCGCCGGCCGGCGGTCAGCCGGTGAGGCCGCGCACCGCTGCCGTCGCCACGGCACCGCATGCCGGCCGTCTCGCGCCGGCCATTGCCGCGAGCGCGCCGCCGTTCGAGCCGGCCGCCGCGCCCTTGCCATCGTTGCGCGGCGCCGCGGCAGCCCGTACCGCTGCCGCGACTGGTGACGCGACGGCCACCACCGCCGCGCATCGCGAAGCGGCCGCCGCGCGACCCTCGCCTGCCGACGGCGCACCGTCTCCGCTGCCGCCGCAGGCGCGGCCGGGGGGCACGCCCGCCGCCGCGGCGCCGGTGATCGAGCCATTCGACGAGACCGACGCCACGCGGCCGGCACCGCCGTCCACCGAAACCCGACCGGCCCCGGCCGCCGCCGCGCCCGCGCCGCTGCGCGTCACGCTCGTGGCGGGCGAGACCGCTGCCTCGGTGGCGGCGGTAACGGTACGCGTCGCGTCCGCCGGGCCCGGCGACTTCGACACGCTCGACTCCCTGATTCGCACCACCCTGCTGCAGGGTGGCCATGCCACGTCGAAGCTCGTCATCAACGGCGTCGACCGCACCGTCACGGCCTCCGGAGACACCCTTCATGGCAACTGATCCCCTCGGCGCCGCCGCCGCGCTCGGCACCCGGACCGATTCGCTCGGCCTGAACCTGCAATCGCTGCTGCAGATCATCCTGACGCAACTGCAGTACCAGGATCCGCTCAAGCCCGTCGACAACTTCGAGTTCGTCTCGCAGCTCGCGCAGTTCACCTCGCTCGAACAAACGCGCCAGATGAGCGACAAGATCGACAACCTGCTCTCGGTGCAGTCGGCGACGCAGACGGTCGGCCTGCTCGGCCGCAACGTCGACGTGCAGACCGACAGCGCGAGCGCCGTGCAGAGCGGCGTCGTGAAGAGCGTGTCGTTCAAGGACGGCCAGCCGCAATTGACGATCGAGACCACCGACGGCCAGTTCCTGACCAACGCGACCGTGTCGCAGGTCACGGCCGTTCGCTGACCCACGCCCCCCGGGAGACCCGCATGCTCGACAGCATCTACATCGCCATGAGCGGCCTGAGCGCCTACTCGCGCGGCCTGCAGACCATCAGCAACAACGTGGCGAACCTCAACACCGCCGGCTTCAAGAGTTCCACGCCGCAGTTCGCCGATCTGTACTACGGCCAGCGCTACGCACCGGGTTCGCCCGGCAACCCGAACGTGTCCTATGCCGGCAGCGGCGTGGAGTACGGCTACGCGTCGCTGAACTTCGCGCAAGGCGACACGCACGCGAGCGACGGCCAGCTCGACCTCGCGATCCAGGGCGACGGCTTCCTGACCGTGCTGGACGGCCAGGTCGCGCGCTACCAGCGCACCGGCCAGTTCGCCGTCGAGCCCGACGGCTCGATCCGTGACAAGGCCAACGGCCTGCAACTGGCCATGCTGACGCCGGGCGGCGACGTGACCGGCCTGTCGATCGCCGGCAAGCAGCTGAGCCCGCCGCAGGCCACCACCACGGTGAAGTTCACCGACAACCTTTCGTCCGGCGCGACCAGCGCCTCGATCCCGAGCATCGACGTGTACGACGCGAACGGCGGCAAGCACACGCTCAAGGTCGACCTCACGCCCGATTCGAGCGTGCAGGCCGGCCGCTGGAAGGCCGTGGTCACCGACGAGAACGGCGCGACCGTGCAGACCGATTTCCTGCAGTTCAACGGCGGCGTGCCCGATCCCGCCCACGACCGCATCGACGTCACGCTGAGCCCGGCCAACGGACCGCTGCTGACCGTCTCGCTCGATTTCTCGAGCGGCGTGACCAACTTCTCCGCCGGCACCACCTCGACGCTGCGCGTCGACACCAAGGACGGCTACGGCACCGGCACGCTCTCGTCGCTGAGCGTGGACGACAGCGGCCAGCTCGTGATCCAGTATTCGAACGGCCAGAGCGACACGCTCGGCACCATCGCGCTCGCCAGCTTCAGCGATCCGCAGCAGCTGATCCAGCTGGGCAAGGGCCTGTTCGACGCGAGCCATGCCGCGCCGGCCGCCTATCGCGCCAGCAGCGGCGCCGGCGTCGGCAAGCTGCTGTCCGGCGCGACCGAGGCCTCGAACGTGGACCTGTCCACCGAGTTCGGCGAACTGATCCTGATCCAGCGCGGCTTCCAGGCGTCGTCGCAGGTCATCAGCACCGCCAACGACATGCTCATGCAGCTGCTGCAGATGCGAGGCCAGGGATGAGCGCACTTGCCGTTGCCTGGCGCCCCGCCAGCGATGACGACGCGAGGCTGGCGCGCTCGCTGTTCGACGCCGCGCTGGCCGACTGGCAGGCGCGCTGGTTCGCGCGGCCCGCGTTCGCGATCGGCGCGATCGTGCGCCGGCCCAGAGGCGAGGTGCCCGCCGTCGCGCCCGGCCGCACCAGCCATCGCTGCGCGCCGGGCCTGCGGCTCGATCCGCGCGACACGCTCGCGCGCCGGCTGATCGGCGCGGCCTACGCGACCGACGACGGCGTGTTCGACGCGCCGGCCAGCCATGGCGCGCTCGCGTCGATCGCCGCCGAAATGCTCGACGACCTGGTCGCCGCGCTCGGCACGGCGCTCACGCCCGCCGCGCCCGCTCCGGCCGCGCCGCGCGGCGGCGACGCGCCGTCGTTCAGCGGCTACGGGACGCTCGATCTCGCGATCGAATCGGTGGAGGGCGAGCCGTGCGCCTCGCTCGTCTGCGATATCCGCCATGTGTGGGAGCGCCATGCGGCTGCATCGTCCGCATCGCCTGCATCGTCCGTGGCTGCCGCGCTGACGCCGCGGCGCGAGGCGCTCGACGCCACGCCGGTCGCGCTGTCGGTCGTGCTGGGGCACTGCGAACTGTCCGCGGCGCAACTCACGATGCTGTCGCCGGGCGACGTGCTCGTGCTCGATCGCCGGCTCGACGAACCGGCGACGCTGGTGGTCGATGCCACCGCCGCGCCCGTCGCGCTCGGCCTGCCCGGCCGCAGCGCCACCTCCCTGTCCTTCAAACTGACGTCGCTCGCGACACCCGATTCGCCATGACCACCCACACCTTTCCGAAACAGGCCGTCGCGGCCCACGTCGACTTCCCCGAACAGCAGGCCGGCGCACACGCCGAGCCCGCCGAGCCCGCCGCCCGCCCGATGCTGGACCTGCTCGACGGCGTGAAGGTCAACGTCGACGTCGTGCTCGGCCGCTCCGTGCTCGACGTCAAGGACATGATGGCGCTGCAGTCGGGCAGCGTGCTCGAACTGAAACAGGCGATCGGCGACCCCGTCGAGGTCGTGCTCAACGGCAGGACCATCGCCACCGGCGAAATCGTCGCCGTGGACGGCCACTTCGGCGTGCGCATCGTCGAGATCGGTGCCGGCGGCCGATGAATCCGCCCGCCCCGACCTCCTGGCTCGACCATGCGTCCGCCGCATCGGCATCGCATCCGGGCCTGTTCGCCTACCTCGGCGTGGACTGGACGCGCATCGTGCTGGCCCTGCTGCTGTGCATCGCGCTCGGCGTGGCCGCCGCGTTCGTGCTGCGCGCACGCACGGCGCGCGGTGCGCCGCGCGAGGCCGGCGCCGCGCCGCGCATTCGCGTGGTCGAGCACGCACGCCTGCCGTCTCGCACCACCCTGCATCTGGTCGAATACGACCAGCGCGTGGTCCTTCTCATGTCGGATGCGAGCGGCACGCGTGTCGTCGACGCGCATGACCGCTCACTGCCGGAAGCCTGAGATGTGCGCGATATCCCGACTTCTGCCCGCCGCCGCGATGCTCGCGCTGTTCGCGCTGCTCGGCGGCGTGCCCGACGCCGCTCACGCCGCGAGCGCCGTGCAGGCCGCCGCGCCGATCACGGCGCAGGACATCGCCAGCTTCGCCAAGCCCGCCGCGGGCATGTCCGAAGCCGTGCGGATCGCCACGCTGCTCACCGTGCTCAGCGTGCTGCCCGCGTTCGTCGTCTCGATGACGGCCTTCATCCGCATCGCGATCGTGCTGTCGATGATCCGCCACGCGTTCGGCATGCCCGAGACGCCGCCCACGCCCGTGCTGATCAGCCTCGCGCTGTTCCTGACGCTGTTCGCGATGCTGCCCACCTTCCAGGCCGTCAACCACGATGCGCTCCAGCCATTCCTGAGCGGGCACCTCGATCTGCCGCAGGCGCTCGAACGCAGCAGCGGACCGCTGCGCCAGTTCATGCTGCGCCAGGTGCGCGAGGACGAACTGAAGTGGATGTACGAGGTGTCCCATGAGCCGCTGCCCGCCACGCCCGACGACGTCAGCCTGCTGCAGCTGACGCCGGCGTTCATCCTCAACGAACTGCGCGTGTCGTTCCAGATCGGCTTCGTGATCCTGCTGCCGTTCCTGCTGATCGACCTGATCGTGTCGAGCGTGCTGCTCTCGCTCGGCATGCTGATGGTGCCGCCCGCCACCATCTCGCTGCCGCTCAAGGTGCTGATGTTCGTGCTCGTCGATGGCTGGGGCTTGATCCTGCGCGGCGTGCTGGGCGGTTTCAAATGAACCCGGCAGGCGCGCCGCTCGCCGACCATGCCGTGCCGCCCGATGCGGGCGACGCGGCGCTGTGGCACGCGTTCGAAGCGGCGCGCTCGGCGCCCGCGCGCGAGGCGATCTTCGAGTTCTATCTGCCGTATGCGACCAGCGTGGCCGCGAAGCTGTATCGCGGCCGGCACCGCGACGACGTGGATTACCTCGACTACCTGCAGTTCGCCTGCATCGGCCTGCTCGAATCGATCGACCGCTTCGACCGCGCGCAAGGCAACGCCTTCACCACCTTCGCCACGCAGCGGATCAAGGGCAGCGTGCTCGACGGCGTCGTGCGGCTGACCGACGGCCAGGAGCAGACCGCGCTGCGGGCGCGCGTGCGGCGCGAGCGGCTCGAATCGCTGAACCAGGCGGCCGACGACGCGCCGCGCGACGTGTTCCGGATGCTTGCCGGCGTGACCGTGGGCCTGGCCATCAGCTTCATGCTCGACGACACCGGCATGGTCGAAGCTCGTGCGGAAGACGCTGGCGGCACGCCGGCGACGTACCCGTTCCAGGACATGCCGTACCGCAGCGTGGCGCAGCAGCAGACGCGCTCGCGCCTGCAGGAAGCCGTGGGGCGCCTGCCGGGGCGCGAGCAGAAGATCATCCGCTACCACTACTTTCATCGACTGAATTTCGAACGCATCGCCGATCTTCTCGGCCTCTCGAAGGCTCGCGTTTCGCAGCTGCATCGTGCCGCGCTCGACACGCTGCGCGGCCAGATCGGCAACGGCGAGGACTTTTACCTGCTTGCATGAACCAACATGAACGAACACCGCCCTTCCCAGCCGTGCCCTGACGCGAGAATGGCCGACATCGTCGGCGCCATGCAGTCGGGCGATGAAAACGTGATCGCGATGCTGAACGAGGCGCAGCAGGCCTGGCCGCACGATCATCGCCTGCCGTTCCTGCGCGGCGCCGTGCAGGCCGGTGAACGCCGCTACGACGAGGCGCGCGCCGATTTCGTGGCGGCGCTGGAGCTGGCGCCTGAGTTCTCGATCGCGAGCTTCATGCTCGGGTTTCTCGATCTGACGAACGGGCAGGTGGAGCGTGCGCGGGCATCGTGGCAGCCGCTCGATGCACTGCCGACCGAAGAGACGCTGCGCGTGCTCAAGACAGGGCTGCTGAACCTCGCGGAGGATCGTTTCGAGCTGGCGATTGCGCAGCTGCGCGCGGGGATGGCGTCGAACCAACGTTACCCGTTGATCAATCCCTACGTGGCCGCGGTGCTGGCACAGCTGGAGGGGACCGAACCGCCGCCGGGCGGGGCCGATCCGCAGGACGGGAAAGCGGGTATGCTCGGCAGTGACCTGCCGCAGGCTTACCCGCATCCCTACTTTTCCCGCTGATATCCGACGAGATTGGCCATGATTTCACGTACCACGCTGAACCAACTCACCGATATCCTGCGCAGCGAACTCGACCGCAAGGTGCAGTCGCGCCCCGGTGCGGCCGGGGGCAAGGCGGCTGGCGCCGCCGCCCGGCAGGATGGGCCGCGGCCACTGGCGGAATCGTTGCGCGCGCATATCGCCGGGCTGGTGGATGCGGGGGTGACGGACGAGGCGCAACTGGCGCGCGCGGCAGTCGAGCATATGCTGCATCGGCAGTTTGGGGATGAGCTTGTTAACGATCCATCGTTTCAGTCGGTGGCCAGCCGGATCGCGCAGACGGTGATGGAGAATGAGGAGTTGAGGAAGGCGTTGATGGGGGCGGTTTTGAGGGGGTGAGTGAAGAGCGAGGGATTTTAGTGGGAGGCGCCTTTCGGGTTTGCGCGTTATTGCCAAAGGACCTGTGTGAGAGATCGGGGGCGTCATAGCGGCAGGGGGACAACCGGGCATGGCCCGGTCGCCGTGATCAGATGCGTGGTGCAGTCAGCGGCACACGCCATGATCGCCCCGTCACTTCGGTTGCAGTTCCGCGAAAGTCTTTTCCGCGAACTTCTCATACAGCCATCCCATCCGGGCTTCGTCCTGACCACCTGCCAAGCCGCCTAGCGCATAAGAGGTCGAGACCTTGAAATGATCGATCGGCTGATGCTGCGGATCCAGCACGCTCACATTCCCGTCGATGTAATCGCTGCCCGCCATAAACCCGAACATCACCGCCGAGAAATTCGAGCGCACCCGGACACCGGTAATTTCGATGTTCAACTGCATGGCATTGGCGTCGTCCTTCGCCGCCAGAAGCTTGCGTGCATCCAATGCACTTTCCAGCGTCTCCTGAAGCTTTTTCGCGCTGAACTTCAGATTATCCTTCAACGCATCCTGGGCGTTCTGGTCCAACGTGACCTTCACCTGAACCGGCACCGTGCCGAACTTCATCGTGGAGACGGTCGGCGCGGCGGACGCCGGGTCAGCAGCGTCGCGGGTGACGCTGCTTGCGCAGCCCGAGAGAAAACCGACGACCAGAACGGAAGCCATCAAATAGCGGAAAAACGATTGCATGATTGCGAACCTGTTTTGAGTATGTTTTGAAAATTTTATCCCCGACTGATTTTTATGAAAATCAGCTCCCTGAATTATCTTTCAATTATTGAGAAATGGCTATTGGATTTTTTAATATTCACAAAAATCCGACATAGGATTGGAGGCTTCCTAGCAGGCAACCCTGGTTTGATGGACGAGGCCGGTCCAAATTCTAAGCCACACCGAACACGTCATCCAGCGCCGCGACGGCCGCAGCGGCTGATAAATTTGTTACCGACTCTACACCGTCACCGCACTAAACCAGGGGAGCGGATAAATTGCTGCCGTCTCCTGCGGAGCGCTGAACGTCTGCAGCTCGGCATCGCGCTGAAGATCGCCCGTCGGCACCGAGGCGCAGCCCGCCAGAATCAACAACGAAGCACCCAGCGAAATCAATTTCTTCAACTGTATTTATTCAGTTCCCTCTATGTTTGCAAATTAACACCCTTCGCTCTTCAGCGTCGCAGCGCAATTGGCGAAGCCGTTCCAAACCCCGGCTTCATCCGTGGATGAAGCTCACCGGACGGTGGATCGAGCAGGCTGACTTCGAAGCCGGGCAGCGTGTGAGGATCAACATCGAACGCGGTAGGCTTACTATCACCGGTGAGTAGAAACACCAGGGGCGACTCACGCGCGGCCCCTTGTGCATTCTCACCTCTGCGCAGGGATCATGCTGCTCCGCTCAGATAGCTAAGCAAGTCCTCCTGGGTTAGTCTTGGTGTTCCAAGTTGGAACCATCTTTCGAAGTAGTCAGGGTACGCAAAGTACACTCGGCCATTCTCCTTGATTGGTCCCGCTTGCGCTCCATACTTACTTACGAACCGCAAGTGCTCTATGGTCATTACATAAGCGTCACGCTCGTCGTTACTCGCGAACTCGACTTCACCAGTAACACGATATGGTGAATCTCCAAGAAGTAGATCCACCAAATCCGATGCCTTTCCATCTTCCAGTAACCGCAGAATGGTGGTCTTTTCAGCAGCACTCAATTTAGTTCCCCAGGCTAGATCTAATGCACAAGCCATTCATTTCAATCTACCCACATCCAAGATTGATCAGTGACTTTCCTAGTGGCGCATTGCTCGCAGCTTGCGCTGGCGACATCCCCTCAACGGACATGTTGTATTCATAGACCGATTTGTTCGTCAGCCCAAGTTCAGCTGATATGGAACGCACATTCTGTGCGCCAAAGCCTTGACCGGTTGAGCGGCAAAGTTTCAGGGGAAGCTCACATCCATCGCCGGCTGATCCACACCTATAGACAATAAACCCAACTCTCGCCGAGCTTATTACTCTACATCTTTGCACGTTTCCAAGGTTCACCTTTTGAGTCGCGCCATGCATGCCATCCAAATGGAAGATCGGCAAGATCTGCAATCGTGCAATCAATCCTTACAATGCTCTCCAAACTTACAACAGCCACTTCGCCCTCTGTCGGAGGTTCTTGTGAGCTCGTGTGAAATTGCCATGCACCGTCGTCGCTATCATGTGAGACATAAGCAATCCATTCTTGTCCTCGTAAAATCTTGAGATTAACGATAACCGCTACATTCGGTAAATCATTAAAAGCCCACTGATTTGATTTCATATACTACCTGTTTGATTTTTGCCGATTTTGATCACGCGACAATACTTGCGCGTTGCCATAACCATTCGTACCCTTGGGCGCACTCGGATTTGCCGGATTCCGCGGGACAATATGGTCAAGCTGCGCTTCATTGGGGAGCGGCACAACCCCTTTCTGACTCTTGCTTGGCATAACCAATTCAGTTCCATCTAGAATGACGAATGGCGTCGGCCGGCACCTGACGCGCGGCGCACCGAAATGCTCGAATCGCAACAGACCAGGCTGCGCCACCTCCGCGACGAAGTCAGCCCGAGCGATGCTCGCGCCATCGCGCGACACACCGCCCATTTCGGCCGCGTCGTGCGCGAGCACCACGCCGAGGCAGCACGCGAAATGCAGTCGGCCCGCCCGACTCGCTGAACAGATTGGTGAGCAACTCGTGGCTCGACCTGACCGCCACTGGGCTAGCCATTTTTCAAGCTCTGCACACACACCGCCACGCATCGGAATACGATTTATGCTGTTCCGTTATGAGCATCCAGCCAAATTTTTTCAAATTCAGCCTCAGCAATCTCAACTGGCTCAAATTGCGGATCTAGAGCGATCTCTTCGATCAACGGTAGCGGCTCCTTACTTAACCCTGATCCACCTACTGATTCGAGCGGGCTAGCAAAGCCTCGACGCCCATCTGCAAATACCTCAACCTTACGCACTTCCCAGCGAGCATCATCAAGCTCGCTATACATAAACACTGGTTCATCATCGAGCGAGTGCAGCCATTTGACTTTTATATATTTCATCGTCCAAGCACCCTCCCGCTATTAGTAATACGATTCGTCAAATCAAGAGATGTTTCGTTAGGGACAACATACACACCTTCACGCCCTTTCACCACCTTCAGATTGGCAATATCAATCTCCACAAAATGCGTATAACGAGCACCTTGGAATGGGTTGTTGACGAACGCTCGCGACAACTGAGCAGGCGTCTTCGTTCCTGGAGGAATATCTGAAAGATATTGCCCATTTCCATAACGCACATCATTGGGATTGAGTGACTTTAGCGACGGATTCAAAGTCTCCGAACTAACGATGCCGTTCATACCAGCCTCGTTCGTGTAGTGATAAAGCTTTGTCGGGATGTTTCCGTTCCCAGAAGCGACAACCTGCGGTGCCTGAGAACTAGCAACACCCTCTGATTGGGCTGACGAAGGCGGCTCGTTTCCGCTATTAAACAGAGCCGGCGGCACCAGCCCCGCTACAGCCTTTACCACCCCCATCACTGCGGTAGATCCAGCCAGAGCAAACCCAGGCCCGGCCGGCGGCAGTCTACCACCGCCTAAGGGAAGCGCACCCAAGCCATTGGCAAGTCCCTTCCAAAACAAAGTGTCTAGCGTTTGCGACGTCCAATCATTGCGACCGAGGGGTCCCGTCAACTCCTCTTCGTCCGTACGTGTGCGATTCCCGCCTATCGACGGCCAGACGCCCCCATCGCGATCTGCCACCTGCACACCCGGACGTGGTTCCGCGAAGCTCGTTTCAAAAGGCTCAGCCGCCAACGGTGTTGGTGCTGCCGGGATACCCATCCCCAGCCCACTCAGCAACGTCGCTGCGCTATACGGAGCGCGATACGCTGCCAATGCATCGACCGCAGCGTTGCTCGTCACGCCGTCCAGCGTCGTCGGCACTCCACCAACACCACCAAACAATCCAACGTTGCCATTGTACGATGTATCGAGTGGCATAAAGCCGCTACCGACACCACCGACCGCTCCCGGCAGAACCTGTCCGCTGACTGAGGCAATGGCCTGCTGAGCCAGCAAATCAGCCGAACTAGGCGTACTGGTTTTCGCAACCGACGCCTCTTGCCTCTGATCCTGCACCATATTGCCAATCGTCGACGCAACCGCATCGGTAGCGATCATCCCAATGTTGCGCCGCAAACTCCCGCCGCGCACCACCGTGCTCGCAAGGCCCGCGCTGAAGCCGGCCGCCACCCCACTAACGAACTGACTCACATCCGAGTTGTAGCCAGCCTCGGTTGCCGCCTGCCCCGCCTGCTGCCCAACCTCGTACCCAACCCCCGCTGCAATGCCGCTGGCCGCGACACCTCGCCAATCGAACCGATCCTGAAGCCCTGTCGCAACCGAAACGCCCTGCACCAACGTTGATGCTGCTGCACCTTTCAATGCTGCGCCCCACGCGCTGGAGGATGACCCCATGCCGGCCGTCGCTACTGCCGTCAAGGCGCCTACCGCCACGCCCTTCCAACTGAACCCATGCTGCTCGCCTGCTGCAATCAACACCAGTTGCGAAGCCGTGGACGAAAGGGCGCCGCCAAGTGCGATAGCGGCAAGGCTCGCGCCCGCGCCTCCCGTCACCACCGACACCGTGACCGCCACCACCACCGCCAGGACTTGTGCGAATCCACCACACCCGCCGTCCTGAGACGGAGGCGGCGGCGGAGACGGCAACGTCGGCTGCGTATCCCCAATCGCGCGGCCCGGATCATACGGCTTGAACGTGGTCGCGTTGTTATGGATATTCGTGACCTTGTTGGGCACCGTCAGCAACTGCCCCAGCCGCAGCTCGTCGCCGTTCTTCAGCCCGTTCGCATCGGCCAGGATGTACCACAGGCTCGAGTCCCCCCACAGCGCCGACGCCACCGACTGCAGCGTATCCCCGTCACGCACTGTCCACTGCCCCGCACTCTGCGCCGGATACATCCCGTTGATCGGCATGTAGTTTTCATCAAAATCCGCTGCGCTGATCGGCGTGAATACCTTGTACTGGCTGTCATTACCCTTGCCCAGCTTACCGGCCAGCTCCTGCATGTAATCGATCTGGTCGATGCCGTCGTTGCCCTGGTTCCCGATCCGGTTGCCGTTCAGATAGTAGTAATTGTGCTTGCGATCCCCCGATGCGCCGGAGATCTTGCCGTTCGTATCAACGCTGGCTCCAGTCAGTTCGTCGCGCCGCTGCACCTGTCCGCGTAGATCGGTCCAGTACTGAAACGCCCGCGCGTTGCCCGGCTGGTTGCCGCCATCGTCATAGGTGCTTTGCAGGTTGCCATTCGCGTCGTAATTGAAATACGACGTCGCCGGCTTCCATCCCGGGGAATTCGGATTCGTGGCCTGGGTCGTCACGCGCGACTGTTTCGCGTCATCCCACCATTCGTACGAGTAGGTCGAGACCGTGCTCGTCTGTAGCCTGTCATCGGGAGTCGTCGCGATTTGCGTCAGCGTGCCGTCCGCCATGCGTGTGTAACTGGTGGATGCGCCATGCAGAACATCGCGTTCCAGCTTCAGCATCCCGTCGGCATCCCAGTCGCGGCTCAGCCCCGTCACCTGCTGCCCCGTCGCCGGATCGTATTCCAGAAACGTCGTCACGCGCCCCATCAGATCGTTCGTGCGCTGCTGCACGATCGTATTGTTCACGCGCTGCGTGGACAGGTAGCCGTTCGCGTCATATTCATACGTCTCGGTACGCCCATCCTTCGCATAGACGGCTACCGTCCGCTCTCCGGCCGCGTTGTAGGCGATCTGCACGCCGTCTCCACCCGCCGCGCCCGCCACAATGTGGACGCTGGTGTCGTTCGGATCGGTGGCTGGTGCCCCGGACAGGCTGCCCATCGATACCGTGAAGCGATTCAGCGCATCGTATTCGTACCAGTAGTCCTGCGTCTGCTGGTGCGAGCCCACCAAGTCCGTATACACCGCCTGCATGCGCCGGCGGTTGCCTACCGCGTCGTACTCGTAATACACCTTGTAGCTGCTGTCTTCGATCGCGGTGACGCGGTTCAGCGCGTCGTAGGTCACCGCCGACTGCGCGAAGATGTAGGTATAGCCGAAGTTCGTGAAGTATTCGGAGGTCCGGTTGCCGTCCCCGTCGTATTCGTACAGCGACTGTGTCTGTGCCGTGTTGTCGACGATCGACCGCACGAGCCCGTTCGAGTAATAGGTGTAGTCAACGTTCTGCCCGCTCGTACCTCGTTGCTGGGACAAGAGCCCTGCCCAGTTGTACAGGTACTGGAACACGTGACCACCGAGGTCGGTATGGATCATCAGGCGGCCGAACAGGTCGCTCTGGTCGACGATGGTCATGCCGTTGGCGTTGGTGGTCGTGCGTACCCAGCCGCCCGTGGTCACGGCGCCAGCCGAGCCGATGCTCGACGCCCAGCGATAGTCGTAGGTCAGCGTGCGCCCGGCGGCGCTCACGGTGCGCACGATCCGCCCGTCGGCATCGTAGTAGGTCCGCTCGCGATTGCCGAGCGCATCGGTATGGGCAATACGCTGACCCAGCGAATCGTATTCGTAGCGGTCGACACTGCGCTGGCCATCGTTCAGCAGCGGATGGTCGACTTCGATCAGGCGGTTCCTCGTGTCGTACAGATAATCGGTGCGGCGCCTCAATTCGTCATAGGACGTCCGCAGGTTGCCGAAGCTGTCGTATTGCATCTGCTTGGCGTTGCCGAGTGCATCCCAGATCTTCGTCGTCGACGGCGTAGCGCTGCCGTAATTCCATTGCTGCGTGGAAAGATTGCCGTCTGCATCACGAGTCCCGACCAGATTGCCGGTGCGATCGTAATAGAACGATGTTTCCGGCCGGGTCTGCACCTTCACGCCGTTCGCCAGCGTGACGCTGACCTGCGGCTCGCGCTTGAGCACCAGGGAACCCATGGTGTTGTATTGCGAATCGGTCCAGTTGCCGCGTCCGTCGCGCTCGCTGGACACCTCGCCAAACGCGTTGTGCAACTGCAGCCGATCGATCGTCGAATCGAGCGTGGTCTGGTAAAACCCGCTGATGATGTCCGTATTCGTGGCCGGATTGTTGCGCGTGCCGGTATCGAAGTAGCTCCCGCGCTCCAGCAGCACGTTGCCGGCAGCGTCCTTGGCCTGGTAGCGATACTCGAACTCGACGTCGGTCGGCAGGTCCGTCGCGTCGAATACGAAATAGCCCGACGCATCGCGCGTAAGCGTCACCTGGCTGAACGGGCGGTCGTAATCGTGATCCTTGTCCGTCGATGCGCGGTAGAAAAGCGTGAGCGTGCTGGCGGGCAGAGGCTGGCCGTCCAGGCCGGTCGGTTGAAACTTCAGGTAGGTGCGGCTCTGGCTGCCGGTCAGTTGGATCGTCGGAGTGCCGTATCCACCAACGGTAATATCCCCCTTGCCCATCGACACCGGCCGTCCCGCTGCGTCATAGGCCGTGAAATTGATGGCATAGTTTTGCGACGATCCGTTTGCCGATAACAGGCCACGGATATCCCAAACGAGTTCGCCGCTCAGACGCGGCACGCGCGCATATTTCGTTTCGCCGCCCTGCTCCCAAGACACATCGATATAGTCGACATTGGACGGTTCCGAGAACGTGACGGACGTGTTCAGATTTGCGAGGTAGTCGAGCGTCTTAATCGATGGGGAACTTCCGCCGCCCGTGAGGGAGACCTCGCCGCTCATGGCGTCGATCTGATGCCAATTCGCATCGAACAGATCGATTTCCATGTCCCAATCGCCAGGACCATATCCCGACATGTCGATCGAAAACGCGCCGGTAACCGGGTTGCGTGTGAACCCGGCAGCATTGCCCCATTGCGTCGTACCAGCTTGGCGCATCTTCACGGTGACAATCGAGGCTATTTGCCGCGCACCGGCGCCACCGCTCGGCGAATACAGATTGAGAACTTGCGGAGAGGTCCAGATGTAGCTACCGGTCGCGTCCACGGTCAAACCCGGCCTGGAGCTTGCCGTGCCACCCGAAATCGATCCCGGATCCATCGTAACGGAGGATGCGCCACCATGCGCGACGTGCAGAATATAAGCATCCCGACGCAGGAGCGTGCCGCTTGGGTGGCCGTCGCCTCCCCCAGATACGGCCATGAAAATCATCTCATAGTCGCCGTTCGGCAGGCCGCTGAAATCAGCAGTATATGAATTCGGCTGACTGAAAGCGCTTCGGCCCAGCGGCTGGAACGGCTGCCCGGAATTGAGCGGACGATAGTACAACTGCGCGCCGGCATCAGTAGGCAGATCATTCCTCGCCACGCTAACGAGATTGGTGGCGCCCTGCAGTGACGCACCTGTATAGAACGCATTCTGGGGAGCAATAGTGATGCCGTCGTACGGGCTATTAGCCTCTTGCGGCTGTCTTGCCTGGAATAACGTTCCTCCTTGAGAAATTGTCCCGACAGAAATGCGCCCCATTCCATTACGAGGTGTTATGAAAATCTCGGAAGTCGACGAAAAGTTCACATAATTCTGGCTACCCGCTCTGCTCGCTGCCCACAAGAACCCCGGCACATTGTAAGCAAGAGAAACCTGGAGTTGAGTGGAATTGACTGGTTGCGGAAGCGAGGTAGCTACGTCGACATGATCGAACGGGAACGATCTCCCCTCTCCATCTTGGGCCCATCCCCAGACATTTCCGTAGACGTGGTAGCTGACGCGCACTTCGACATCGTAAGCACCATATACCTGAGAGAAATCAGGCAATGTATAGCTGAGCACACCCAGCGTGATGTGACCGGCTTCAAGGGAATAGTCTTGACCGAGATCGCCGTAGTTCATCGTCCATCCAAGGCTGACGTAGCCAACGCCACCCGCTGTCGCCACACCGGCACCGTTGCCTCCCGCGGCCAACGTCTGGACAGGTGCTATCACTGCACGTTGCGCCTTCGTCAACCACCCCCCGATCTTCAACTCCGTATTCGCGAACGCCCCGCCCTCGATCTGGATATCGACCGGCGCAAAGCCCACGCGCGGCTGCCCCGCCGACGTCTTCGGCTGGCGGACCTGCACCACCTCGTTGCGCGCGTCATACAGCGTGAACGTCTGCATCATGTCCACGCGCTGCAGCAGCGCATTGAGGTCGGTCACGGTCTCGATCGAGAAGCTGCGCAGGTCGCTGCCCATCGACTCGATCTTCAACGTCGCGTTGCCGTTGCGGTCGTACATGTACAGATGCGAGATGCCGTCATCGAAGTTCGTCCGAACCACGCGCCCCGCGTTGTCGTAGTCGGCGTACTCCTGCCACTCGCCGTTCGGCCCGCCGCCGTTGGTACGGCGCGCCACCACATCGCCATAGGCGTCGTAACGCATCTCGTGCGTCGTACCCGTGTTCTGCACGCTCCCGTCGTGAGCCGCCAACAGCACGCCGCGATAGGTCTCGCGGTTCTGCGCGTCGTAGCGGAGGTTCGTGATGTCGACCAGTCTTTGGCCGTCCGCGTCGTCGCGCGCCTGCGCGAACCCGACGATATTGCCCGCCGCGTCATAGCTGTAGTTGATGTAACTGCCATCCGCGTAGACCTTGTTCACCAGCCGCCCGCCCGCGCCGTACTGATAGAACGTGACCTGATCGACATCACCCTTGCGCGTCTCGTTCGCGAGATTGCCGAGCCCGTCATACTCGTACAGCGTCGTCGCGCGCGTGGCGCTGCCGTGATAGTCGAGGAACGTCGGCAGTTTCTCCGAAATGCGATGACCGAGCGCGTCGTAGACGTAGTCGTAGCGGTTGTTGTTGGCGTCGATCTGGTCCAGCAGGTTGCCCTCGCCGTCATACTGGTACTGCGTCGTGGCGCTGCCGACCTGCTGCAGGAGCTTGCCGTTGTCGTCCACCGTGGCGTACTGCACGTTCAGGCGTGACTCGCTCGTCTTGTGGCCGTTGCGGTCCCAGGTGTATTCGGTAATCCGATCGTCCGCGCTGCGCGGCCAGGTATCGATCAGGTTCCGTCCGGCACTCTGGTTCGACGTGTACTGGTCGGGAAACGCGGTCGCGAACCGCGTTTCCCGAACCACCTCGCCGCGAGCGTCGAGATCGTAAGCAATCCCGTAGTGCATCGGGTCGATCTCGAGGATCTTCTGGCCGCTGCCGTTGTAGAAATACACGGTGCGGCCACCCGCCGGATCGGTCTTCGCGATCACGGCACCACGGCCGTCGTACTCCCAGCGCGTGATGAGATCGGCGCCGGACGAGATCACATATTCTTCCTTGACGTCGATCGGCGTGGTCGGATTCGAGTCGGAATTGAGCACGAACCTGCCGCTCGCGACATCCACCACGCGCGATTCGAGCACGTGCGCGTCAGCGTCATAGATGAACCGCGTCTCGCGAACATTGGTCTCGTCGACCGGCGCGGGCGGCTGCGAGCCCTGGGTGGGCTGCACCGGATCGCCGAACACACGCAAGCGCAGCGCATTGCCGGCTTCGTCGTAGGTCCACAGCGTCAGCGCGCCGGTCGCGCTGACCTCGCCGGTCTTGCGGCCCACCGCGTCGTAGTACCAGGTGGTGGCATGGCCGTTCGCGTCGACCTGCGAAATCAGGTTGCCGCGCACGTCATAGATCGATTGCTCCGTCGCCGTGCCCGTGGTGCCCGCCAGCTCCACCTGCTTCGTCGTGCTCACCTGCCGGTCCAGCAGATCGAAGCCGTAGCGCGTGACACGTTCTTCTGGCAGGCCCTGCGCCTCGATGCTCGTGATGCGATTGCCACGCGCGTCGTACTCGTAGCGATTCACCACCGGCCAGCCGCTCGACGTCACCGGCAGCGTTTCGGACAACATGTGGCCCATGCCGTCATACGTGTACGCGAACGTGCCGCCCACCTTGTTGGTGTAGCTCACGCGATTGCCGAAGCCGTCGTAGGCATAGGTCTGGGCATAACCCTCGGCGTCGGTCGAGCGCGTCAGCCGGCCGAGCTTGTCGTACTCCATGCGCGTGACCGCATCCTTCGGATCGCTCTGCGGCAGAATCGTGGCCGGATCCAGGCGCCAGCCGTCACGCTTCCAGGCATCGTCCATCGCACCGGCGCGCGCCGTCAGGTAGTCGGTCACCTTGCTGACATTGCCGAACGCGTCGTAGCTCGTGCCGACCACCCAGTTCTCGGGGCTGACCTGCGCCACCACGCGATTGAGCTTGTCATAGAACGATACCGTCACGGCACCCATCGGGTCGGTGGTCGTCACCGCGTTGCCGAACGCATCGTATTGATAGCGCGTGGTGTTGCCCAACGCGTCCATCTTCGCGATCAGGCGGCCCGCGGCGTCGTAGAACTGCGTGCTGGTGTGCGCCTGCAGCAGCCGCAGCTTCTGTGCATCGGTCAACGCCGCCATGGCCAGCGGCGCCCCGTTGGCATCCACCACGCCGAGCTGCGAGCGCTCGCCGAGCGTCCACGACGTGTCGTGCTCGATCAGCTCGAAGCCCTGGGCGTCGGTCGCGGTGAGCTGGCGGCCGACGCCGTCATACGAGTAGCCGGTCGTGCTTGCCGCCGCCGTGCCGTAGCCCACCGTCTTCTGGATCAGGTTGCCGGCCACGTCATGGATGTTGTGCGTCGTGGACGCGTCGGCGGTACCGGCCGCCACCGTCGTATCGGTCACCCGGCCCAGCGCATCGAGCGTGTATCGCGTCACGACCTGCTGCGCGTCGGTCGTCTCGATCAGGCGCCCGGCGCCGTCGTAGCGATAGCCCGTGACGGCCGCCTGCGCGAGTTGCGCCGGATCGGCGAAATACCCGGCCAGCGTCGCGTAATTGTCGTCGCTGCCGGCATAACGCCGGGCATAGCGAACGGTCTGGGCAAGCCGCCCGGCGCCGTCGTAACGGTTTTCCGTCACGTAGCCCTCGGCGTCCACCGTGTAGCGCAGGCGGCTCACGGCGTCATAGACCAGCGTCGTCACGTGGATCCTGCCGGCCATCGTGGGCGACTGGAGCCACGCCTGCATCTGGTTCTCGAAGGCCGCCGCGTCGATCTCGCCGTCCGCCGCATAGGCCGCGTCGTACTGGATGCGCTGCGTGACGTTGCCATTGACGTCGTAGACGTTGCGCGTCACCGTGCCGGCGGCATCGATCGTCGCGATCAGGCGATTGCCGCCGTCGTAGACCATCCGTGTGACGTGATCGGCCGCGGTGCCGAACGACCGGGGATCGCTCGCGCCCGCATAGGCGATCACGCGCACCACGTTGCCGGCGCCGTCGTACACCTGCTCCTTCACGTGGCCAAGCGCATCTGTCATGTAGCGCAGTTGGCCCAGCGCGTCATAGGCGCGGTAATCGATCTGGTCGGCCGCCGTGCGGATGACCGATGCCAACAGTTGCGTTTCGGTCAGGCGCGACGGCAGCCCGCTCACGTCGATCGGCGTGGCGAACTTCTGCTGCGAGAGGATCCGGCCTTCGGCGTCGCGCACGAAGTACGTGACGGCCCCCGTCGGCCCCAGCACCCAGGTCTGCCGGCCAGCGGCGTCGTAGACGTAGCGCGTCACCGCGCCGGTCGCATCGGTCACAGCCACCGCGTTGCCCATCGCGTCATAGGCATAACGCGTGCTGAGCTTGAGGCCGTCGGGATCGACGATGCGTTCCTGCAGGCGTCCGGCGCTGTCGTAGACGTTGCGCGTCACCTTGGGCGTGGCGCTGCCGTCGCCTTCCGTCACGGTCAGGACCTGTCCGGTGGCGTCATAGGTGAAGCTCGTCGCGAGCCGCCGGCCGTCCGGATCCACCACCACGCTCACGCGCTGGCCGATCGCGTCGTAACGGGTACGCGTCACCATGCCGGACGGATCGGTGGTCTGCACGAGATGGCCCATCGCGTCGTATTCGTAGCGCGTGGTCAGGCTTGCCTCGCTCGACGAGACGAACTGGGTTCGCGTCAGCACGCGCCCCGCGAGGTCGTAGGTGTATTGCGTGCTCGCGCTGCCCGCCGCCACGCCGCTCTCGGCGAGGCGCTGCCCGGCGTGATCGTAGCGATAGGTGAGCGTGGTGGTCGGACTCGTGGTCCTGACGAGATTGCCGTCGAGATCGTACTCGCTCGTGACCGTGTCGCCGCGCCCGTCGGTCAGCGCCACCACCTGTCCCAGTTCGTCATAGGTCGTGGTGGTGACGAGGCCTTCGAGCGTCATCATGTGGACCTGGCGATTCGCGGCGTCATACGAATAGCGCGTCGTGTTGCCGAGCCGGTCGGTCTGCGTCAACATGTTGCCGAACGCATCATAGGTGGTGTGCGTCTGCCCCGCGCTGTCGCGCACGCTGACCAGCCGTCCGTCGCGGTCGTAGTCGGAGAAGCGCGACACGCCGTTCGCGTCGGCGGTCTGGATCGCCCGGCCGAACGCGTCGTAAGCGGCCGTCGTGACCAGCTTCAGGCCGTCGACGTCGTCCAGCTGCCAGATCTGGTTGCCGGCCCGGTCGTAATCGTAGAACGTCCTGCGCCGCACGCCGTTCGCCACGTCCTGCGTCTTCGACGCGAGCTCGCCGAAAGCATCGTAGGCGTAGTCGACGGCCTGCCCCAGCGCATCGGTCTGCCGCGTCAGCCGGCCATCGGTGTCGTAGCGAAAGCGCGTGCGCGAGGTGTCGGTGCTGTCGAGCGCGGCGAACGCGGCGGCGACGTCGTCGCTCAGGCGCCCGCCCTGCAGGCCGGCGAGCGTGCCGGCGGCAAGCCGCACCGCGTAGGCGACCGTCTGCTCGATGTTGCCGAACGCATCGCGGCTTTGCCGCACCACCTCGCCGGCCGCGTTGACGGTCGCCACCACGCGATCGTAGGCATCGTAGTAGTACAGCGTCTTGCGGCCGATCGCGTCGGTCGACGACGTGCGCAGCCCCGCGGCGTCATACGTATACGTTTCGCTGAACAACTGGCCACGCAAGGTGGCGGCCGTGGCGGCGTCGCCGCTCGCCTCGGCCTGCGCGATCGAGGCGAGGATCCGGCTCGCCTCGCCCGAATACTGGCGCACGAGCCGGCCCTGCACGTCGTATTCGTAGGTGATGGTCGATTCGTGCGGCGGCGTGCCCTGCGTCTCGGTCAGCACCTTCCCCATCGCATCGTAGGTGTAGCGCGTCGTGCTGGTGCCGGTGACGGCGGCGGTGACCTGGCCGAGCAGGCGCCCCATCGCGTCATAGGCATAGGTCGTGCGCTCGATCGCGCCGGGCGCCGAGGCACTGGCCAGCAGCGCGGCGGCGTCGAGCGTGTAGCGCGGGTTGACGACCTGCGGCGACAGGCTCGCCGACGGCGACGCGACGATCGGCGCGAGGGGATGTTCTCCCAGCGACGCCGCGTAGAGCGTCACCGGGTTCGCGGTCGCGATGTCGAACTCGATCGTATGGACGTCGAGCGCCACCACGCCCGGCACCGCCAGCGAATAGCCGGCATAGTCGCTCGAGGTCAGCGTCACGGTGCCCACCAGCACGCCGTCCATGCGCACGCCGACGGTGGCCCCCACCGCGCCCGACATCGCGAGCCTGAGCCAGACCAGCTGCGGCTGGCTCAGCGTGTCCTGCGCGACGCGCTGGCCGGTCACGCGCTCGGTGAGGTTGCCGCGTGCGTCGTATTGATAGCGCGTCACGTAGCCTTCGCCGTCGATCTCCGCGGACAGCAGCCCGCGCGCATCGTAGGCGTAGCGCGTCACCACATCCCGCGCGCTCGCGGCCGGAATCAGCATTGCGAGCGTCGGCGACGGCGGGGACGACGGCGAGGTCGCGAACGCGTTGCGCAGCGTCTCGTCCACCGGCGTGGCGTAGGCGATCACCTCGGTGCGCTCGCCGGCCGCGTTGTAGCGCGTCTCGGTCAGGTAACCCTGCGGATCGATTTCGCCGCGCAGTAGTCCGTCGCGATCGTAGAGGTAATGCGTCGCGCGGTCCCGCTGCGGGTCGGCCGGCGGCAGTCCGGTGGCCGGAATCGCGTTCGGATCGAAGCGGTTGTAGCGTACCGTCTTCGTGATCAGTTGCCCGAAGCCGTCGTAATCGTATTGCGTCACCACGCCTTCCGAATCGATCGTGTGATCGACCCAGCCGGCGTTGGTGCGCGCCGAGATCTCCCAGCGATCGGCTGCGGTGCCTGCCGGCCTCAGGTTGGCGCTGTCGAGCGTCAGCGCGGCGCCCGAGGCGGTGCGCGCGAGCGGCCGCCCGTTGCCGTCGACCAGCGTGGCGAGCTGGGCCGCGGTAAGGCGCGTGGCGTAGGTGATCGTCTTCGTCTGCAACGCGGTGGCGGCGTCGTAGACGGTTTCCGTCAGCGTGCCGTCCGGCCCGATCACGGCGACCTGCTGGTTGCGCGAGTTGTAGAGGTAGTGCGTGCTGCGCCCGTCGGCATCGGTGCTCATGCTGAGCCGGCCGTCCGGGTCGTAGGCGTTGCGCACCTGCGAAAGCGTGGCGCCGTGCGCGCTCTCGACCGTCGACACCAGCTCGCCCGCACCGTCATAGGTCGAAGTACGCGTCAGGCCGTTGGCGAACGTCACCGACACCGCGTGATGGACGTCGTCGTACTGATAGGTGGTGAGCGCGCCGTCGAAACTCGTCGAAGCGAGCAGCCGGCCCAGCCCGTCGTAGGCGAACTGCTCGACCTGTTCCTGCCCCGGCACGCCCACGTAGTGCTGCAGCAGGCGGCCATGCGGATCGTAGATGTAGCGCATCTGGGTGATGCCGCCGGAGGGGTCGCCCGTGCCGTCGGCCAGCAGGCGCTCGTAGCGCGTCTGCACGGCGAGGTCGCCGCGCCAGTCGTAGCTGGAGTCGATCCGCAGCGCGTTCTGGCGAATGCCGGACCCGTTTGCCCACGTGTCGAGCGCGCCCAGCGACAGCGCGCTCGTGTCGGACAGCGCGCTGACGTCGTAGACGGCCCCCGCGTAGTGGATCTCCGAGATGCGCTGGCCCGCCGCGTCGTAACGATATTCCGTGACGCGCCCTTCCGCGCTCACCACGTAGCGCAGGTGCCCCAGCGCGTCATAGGCATAGCGCGTGGTCTCGGTACCGAACTCGGCCGCCGGATACGGGCCGCCGATCGTTTCGGTCAGCAGCTCGTTGTGGGCGCCATAGGTACGGGTGATGCTCGAGAGTAGCCCGGACTGCCGGATCAGGTTGCCGGCCGCGTCGTAGCTGAGATCGATGTCGCCCAGCGCCGTGTCGCTCTGGTGGACCAGATTGCCGGCCGCATCGTACTGGAAGCTGATGCTGCGCGCCTCGGACAGGTTCGACACGCGGGTCAGACGCCCCGCCGCGTCCCAGTCGAGTTGCTGCGCGAAGCCGAGCGGATCGACCACGGTGACGCGCTGGTTCGCGAGATCGTACTGCAGGCGCGTCACGCGATCGATGCCGTCGACGCCCGTCTGCGTGATCGTCGCGACACGATAGAGCCCGTAGTCGAGCGTGTAGGTGAACGCCAGCCGCGAGCCGTCGGACTGCGCGAGCGAGGCCACGCGCTGGCTGTCGCCGTCGTAGGTGTAGGTGGTGGTGAACACCTGCCCGTCGGCGATGCTGCCGTCCTGCGGCGTCAGATCGATCGTCACCGTGGACAGGCGCCCCAGTGCGTCGTAGCCGTAGTACACCGAGGTCTCGGTGGCCTGCTGGCCGCCGGCGAGCTGGTAGGTGCTGCGCAGCGCGACCAGGCGCCCCGACGCGTCGTAGTCGAGCCGGGTGACGTCGCCGCCGCTGGTCGCCACGGTCGTGAGCCGCCCTGCCGCGTCGTAGACGTAGCTGACCGAGTTGCCGTCCTCGTCGCGGCTCGCCACGAGCCGCCCGCCGTTGCCCGCGTCGTAGGTCTCGGTGGCCTGCCCGCGGCCGTCGCTCCAGATCCAGCGGTTGGCCGCCGCGTCGAAGCGGATCGTGGCGTGCGCGCCGGTGGTGGTCACGGGTGCGAGGCCGGGGTTCAACGCGTCGCCGATCGCCACGCCGGTCGGGGCGCTCGAGACATAGGCGCCGAGCGCGGTGTCGTAGGTGTAGGTGGTGCGCGAACCGTCCCAGTCGGTCTGGACGATCGTGCTGCCCGCGGTGCCGAGCGTGCCGCTCCGCTCGCTCACCGAGCGCGTGGCGCCCTCTTTCCAGCTGTCGCCGACCAGCTGCCCGAGGCTGTTGTAGGCACGATAGACGGCCCCGCTCACGCCCTGGCCGAGCAGCATCTGATCGCGATCCTGGATCATCAGGTTGCCGTTGGCGACGTTGACGTACACGCTCTCGCCGGACTGGCCGAACGCGGCGCTGCCGAGCACGCCGCGGCCACCCAGCCCCTGCAGCGAAGACGATTGCAGCCCCAGCCCGTTACCCGTGACGATCCCTACCATCGCGCTCTCCCCGTATGCGTATGCTTGCCGCCCGGGTCGAGTGACGCGGGGCGGCGGTTCTTGGGGAGTTATCCGGGGCTGGGAAAATCCGTTCAGTGTTTCGGGATGTTTGTTACATTTCGTTGCAATCCAGCCAAACGAATCCGGATGCGGCCATCCCAGCCTCGCCATTCGTTCTGCCGTCCTGCTATCCTGCCGCGAACTTTACTTGCCCAGGGAAAGACGCGATGGCCGTTGCTCCGCAGGCCGAATCCGGCCGACTCGATCGTCTGCTCGGCTACCTCGAACAGGATCCCGAGAATCTCGCGCTCGTCGCCGATGCCGCCGCCTGCGCGTTCGACGCGGGCCGCCTCGATCAATGCGGCGTCCTGCTCGCCCGTTATGAAGCGGCTCGCCCGCTGCCTGCCGGACTGATTCACCTGCGCGGCCTGCTGGCCATGGCGCACCGGGAATTCGACGAAGCGCTGCGACGCTTCGAATCGCTGGGCGAGCAGCACGGCCAGCCCGGCGTGGACTACAACATCGCCTACGCGCATGCCATGTGCGGGCGCTACGAGGCCGCCGCCGCGCTCGACGCCGCCGTGCTCGACGCGATTCCCGACGCGCCGGCGCTGAAGCTGCGCGGACTGCACGCGCTCGGCAGGCTCGACGACGCGACACAGCTCGGGCAGGCCCACGTCGACCGGCCGGACGCGAGCCCGGCATTGGTCGGCGCGTTCGCCACGCTGCTGTTCGATCGCGGCGACCAGGCCGGCGCGCAGCGCCTCGCCGGCCGTGCACCGGACACCGCCGACGGCCTCGTGATCACCGGCCTGTCCGCGCTCGAAGCCGGCGACGAGGCGCGCGCCGCGGCGTTGATGCAGCGCGCGCTGCAAACCAATCCGCGTGAAGCGCGCGCGACGTTGGGGCTAGGCCTCTGCCTGCTGTCCGGCCAGCAGTTCGACGCGGCGGGCGGCACGCTCGACGACGCGGCCTCGCGCCTCGCGACGCACGCCGGCGCCTGGGTCGCGGCGGGCTGGGCCTATTTGATGGGTGGCAAGATCGGCGCGGCTCGCGAACGCTTCGAACGCGCCGCCGCCCTCGATCGCGGCTTTGGGGAAGCCCATGGCGCGCTGGCCGTCGCCGACGCGCTCGATGGCCGGGCGGACGACGCGCGGCGCCATGCGCAGATCGCGCTGCGCCTCGACCCGTCCGGCCTGTCCGCCGCCTTCGCGCAAAGCCTGCTGGCCGAGCAGCACGGCGATACCAACAAGGCGAACGAAATCCGCAGCATCGCGCTCAATCGTCCGCTCGGCCCGGATGGACGCACGCTGATGCAGGTACTGACGGCACGCGGCCAACGCGAATCGTGATCTCGCCGCCGCGTTCGCCGATGGTGCCGGCGTGGGCGGCAAGCGTCGCGGCAACTCGCCCAGGGCCAGGTGCAAGTCGATCCCGGCATGCGCCGCAACGAACGGCGCGCGCCCTCACCCCTTCGCCTTGAAGCTCCAGGTGAAGAAGAACTCGCCCACCCGATCGCCCTGCTCGTCGGTGCCGACGCTGCGCATCCGCAGCGTCCGCGGCACGCTGTCGGCCACCACATCACGCAGCACCGCATCCACCGCCTCGCCCTCGTCGCAGCGAAACACGATCCGGCCGACCGCCTTCTTCGAGAAGTTCGCCTCGAGCCCGACCAGCAACAGCGAAATCCGGCGCTCCGATTTACGCAGCTTGGCAATGCAGAGCGCGCCGGTCGAGAACTCGGCCGCCATGCCTTCCACGGCCCAGAACAGGCTGTTGAACGGGTTCCGGTTCAGCCAGCGGTAGCGCACCGCCATCCGGCAGGACCTGTCGTCCAGATACTGCAGCTTCACGCCGGCGATCCAGGCGATCGGCACCTTGGCCAGGATGAAGGCATTGAAGAAGAGTCGATTCATCGCGCGTGCTCTCGTGGGCGGCTTCGTGAACGCTTCCGCGGAACCGGACGTGAGGGACCCGGCACGATCGTCAGCGGACGGCCGCTATGGTAAGCGACGGCGCCCGCCGTTCGATCCGCCATGTTTTCGAGGAGAGCCACTTCACGTTCCGCGCAAGACGGCCCCTTCAGCGCCACCGCCATCGACATCGACATACGTCACCGCCCGTGCGCCGCCTCGATCCCGCCGACGATCAGGTCGATGCCCGCCAGAAAATCGTCGCGATCGTCATGCTCACGCAGTTGCGCGGCGATGCCGCGCGTGAACGGATACGCGTCGGGATCGAGCGCCGCCCAGACGGCCGCCACCTCGCCCAGCAGCGCGTCGCGATCGGCGTCCAGCTCGCGCGCGATCAACGCGTTCGCCGCGTTCTGCCCGCTCACGCCGAGGATGTAGCTCGACAGCGCCGACACGGCGGCCCACTGCGCGTGCGCCGGCACGCCGAGCGCCTGGACCTGCCGGCCGAGCCGTTCGAGGATCCGCACCGTCGGCAGCGCGCCCGGCGCGCGCGTGAGCGCGGCCCCGACCCACGGATGCGCGTCGATCGTCTCGAACAGCCGCCGCGCGAGTTCACGGATCGCCTCGCGCGGGGCCGCGCCGTCGTGCGCCGGATCGGTCGCGCGCGCCACCACGGCATCGCAGGCGGCCGTCAGCAGGTCGCGCTTGTTGTCGATGTGCCAGTAGATCGTGCCGGGGCCGGTGGCCAGCCGCCCGGACAGCGCGCGAAACGTCAGGCCGCTCTCGCCGCCGCTGTCCAGCAAGGCGATCGACGCCTCGACGATCTGCTCCCGCGACAGCGACTCGCTGCGCCGCTGCGCACTGCCCGCCTTCTTCACCATGCCGTTCTCCACTCCCCGTTCCGCACGCTGTCTTGATTTCAATGGAATGTTGTTCCAAAATGATTGGAATGATGTTCCACAGAGTAGCGCAATCAACGGGAATCCGGATGACCATCTCGATCGCCATCATCGGCGCGGGGCTCGGCGGACTGACGCTGGCCCGCGTGCTGCACGTCCACGGCATTGCCGCGACGGTCTACGAGGCCGATGCCTCGGCCGATGCACGCCCGCAAGGCGGCATGCTGGACATCCACGAACACAACGGCCAGCTGGCGCTGAAGGCGGCGGGCCTGTTCGAGCGCTTCGTCACGCTGATCCATCCGGGCGGCCAGGCCACGCGCGTGCTGGACCGGCACGGCACGCTGCTGTTCGACCAGCCCGACGACGGCACGGGCTGCCGCCCCGAGGTGTCGCGCGGCGCGCTGCGCCAGTTGCTGCTCGACGCGCTGTCGCCCGGCACGGTGCGCTGGGGCCACAAGCTCGTGGCGGCGAGCCCGCTCGGCGGCGGGCGCCACACGCTGCGCTTCGCCGACGGCTCGATGGCGAGCGCCGACCTGCTGGTCGGCGCGGACGGCGCGTGGTCGAAGGTCCGCCCGCTCGTCTCCACGGCGCAGCCGGCTTACGCCGGCGTGAGCCTGGTCGAGACCTGGCTGTTCGACGCCGACACGCGCCATCCGGCCAGCGCGCGCATGGTGGGCGGCGGCGCGCTATTCGCGCTCGCGCCCGGCCGGGGCATCCTCGCGCATCGCGAGCCCGGCGGCGTGCTGCACACCTACGTGGAACTGCGCAAGCCGAAGGGCTGGCTCGACGCGATCGACTTCGGCGATCCGGCGGCGGCACGCGCCGCGGTGGCCGCCGAATTCGCGGATTGGGCGCCGGCGCTGACCGCGCTCGTCACCGCCGGCGAAGCGGCGCCGGTCCCGCGGCCGATCCACGCGCTGCCGGCCGCGCACCGCTGGCCGCGCACGCCCGGCGTGACGCTGCTCGGCGATGCCGCGCACCTGATGATCCCGTCGGGCGAAGGGGCCAACCTGGCCATGTTCGACGGCGCCGAACTCGCGCGCGCCCTCGTCGCGCATCGCGGCGACGTGGAGGCCGCGCTCGCCGCCCATGAAGCGGCCATGTTCGCGCGCAGTGCGGCCGAGGCGGCGCAGGCGGAGGATCTGCTCGAGATCTGCCTGGGCGCGGGCGCGCCGCACAGCCTCGTCGAATTCTTCACGCGCCATCTGCCCGCGCCGCCCGCGAAGGCCTGATTGCGCAATTTTGATCGACTATCATCGGGGAAAACCCGAATCGCCTGACCGGCGTCGTACCCTCGACGCCGGCCGGACCGGTTCGTGGACTCGCCTCACCGGGCACGCGTCAGGCCGGAGATCCCGGCACCGATGCGCCCGAGGTGCCCTCAACGCCGGACCGTCGTGTCCGGACGTCGGCGCACGGCCACGAGCCGGACGCCGACCTGCACGGAAATCGTCGATCATGATCGCCGCCTGCTCGCGCGCATTCAGCCGCGTCCATACCCATGACCCCGCGTTCGCGCGCCTGCGGGTCGCCCTGCGCTCGACGCTCGCCAGCCTGCTGACGGCCGGCATCGGCATCCTCGACGGACTCCAGCATCACGACTCGCCCACCGTGGCCATCCCCGGCGCGCTGTTCGCGATGATCGCCCCGCTGTTCCTGCGCGAGGCGCGCTGGTCGGGCTGGCTCGTCTCGCTCGCAATGCTCGGCGCCTGTGCCGGCGCCGCGTTTGCCGCCGCCGCCGAGGTCGCCACGCAGCCCGCGCTGCGCGGCGCCGGCTCGCTGCTTGCCGTGTTCGCGGGCGTGCTCTGCCAGTCGCTCGGCGCGCGTGCGGTGGGTGCCGCGATGCTGACCCTGGTGTGCTTCTACCTCGGCCTCTATCTGCACCCCAGCGGCGAACGGTTCACGGACATGCTGGCCGTGATGGCGATGGCGCCGTTCGTCGTGGCCTTCGTGGGGCGCATCGTGATTCCGATGGAGCGGGTCGATCCGCCCGCGTCGGCACCGGCGTTTGCGCGCACGCTGCCCCACGGCCTCGCGGCGATCAGGACATGGGCCGCCACCGCGCTGCGATACGCGGCCGATCTGCTCGTGACCGGACGGCCCAGCCAACGGCCGCTCGCCGAGCTGCTCGCGCACCGGCTGCACCGGCTCGCGTGGCGCCCGGCGCTCGCCGCCACGCTCGCGGCGCTGCTGGCCATGCTCGCCGGCAACGCGATGTCGGAAGAACGCTCGATGTGGGCCGTCATCAGCACCTTCGTGGTGTTTCTCGGCACCACGTCGTATCAAGGCACGCGCGAACGCATCATGAAACGCGTGGCCGGCACGCTGACCGGCGCGGCGGCCAGCGTGCTGCTGATCAGCGCGTTCGGACACCAGCCGTGGGTGCTGGTCGCCGCGATCGTCGTGTCGGTGTTCGGCTGGGCCTACTACATCCTGCATGCCTACGCGCGCGGCGTGTTCTTCATCACGATGCTGGTCGGGCTGCTGTATGGCCAGCTGGGCTTCGCCATCATGCCGCTGGCGCGCCTGCGCATCGAGGAAGTGCTCGCCGGATGCCTGATCTCGCTGGCGATGGCCCTGCTGCTGATGCCGTCGGCCGGCGCGCGCGGCGCGGTCGTGCCGAACGGCAGGTGACGTGACGATGTCGTGATCACTCAGCGGATGGCCGCGCTGCGCCCGCATCGCGGTCGTTCTTGCGCCGCCGCGCGTGACGGCCGGTGCCCACCTCAACGGCCGTGACGGCTGCGCCAGGCCGCGAATTTTTCCTGCGTGGCCGGATGCGTCGCCGGGTAGAGCCCGATGATCGTCTCGCCGGCCCGCACCTGCTCCATCACGAAGTCCTCGAACGCGGTCATCTCGACGGCTTCGGCCGTTACCGCTTCGACGAGGTCGGCCGGAATCACGATCACGCCGTCGTTGTCGCCCACCAGCACGTCGCCGGGAAACACCGGCGCGCCGCCGCAACCGATCGGCAGGTTGATGTCGAGCGCCTCGTGCAGTGTGAGGTTGGTCGGTGCCGAGGGGCGTTGATGAAAGGCCGCGATGTCGGCCCGCGCGATCTCGTCGGCGTCGCGAAAGCCGCCGTCGGTGACCACGCCGGCCACGCCGCGCTTCATCAGGCGCGTGACGAGAATGCCGCCCGCGGAAGCCGCGCGCGGATCGTTGCGGCTGTCCATCACCAGCACCGCGCCGGGCGGACAGGTCTCCACCGCCTTGCGCTGCGGATGCTCGGGATCGCGGAACACCTCCAGGCCGTTGCGGTCCTCGCGAGCCGGGATGTAGCGCAGCGTAAATGCCTCGCCCACCATGCTCTTGTCGAGCCGCCTGAGCGGCGTGACACCCTGGATCACCTGGTTGCGCAGGCCGCGCTTGTAGAGCGCGGTGGCCAGCGTGGCGGTGCTGATCGTTTCGAGTTGCTGGCGCAGGGCGTCGGTCAGTCGGGTCATGGGAGAGCCTTGGATGGATTGGGAGCGTTTCGGGACAGCGGGCGTGGGGTGATCCCGAGGCCGACGATTTCCGCTGCGGCCGTGAACGATGCGCTCGAGGATGATTACCACGGATTGGCCGGCCCAGGTCACGGAAAGCCACCTCGAATGCCATATGCAAATACCCGTAGCTTAACCAGAACTTATGCTTGATGGCGTAGTTCATATTGAGGCCCGCAACGGGCGCTCGCTTACATTGAGGCTGATTCGATGCCATGTCGTTTGGATATCGAACCATCCCAAAGAGGAGCGGAGACAATGACGGGACGACGCACGTTCTTGAAAGAGGCGCTGGTCACGGGGACTGCCGCCGTGCTGGCGAAACCCGGTACCGGCATCGCACAGGAAGGCACCGCCGCCGGGCACGGCACGGCAATCGGCACGCCCCACGCCGCGCTCGTGGCCGCCGAAACCGAACCACCCTCGCTGAACGAAGCCCCCGCCACCGATGCGCTGCACATCGGCAACCCCGGTTCCGACTTCATGGTCGACCTGCTCAGGATCGCGGGCATCGACTACGTGGCCGCGATGCCCGGCTCCACGTTTCGCGGCATCCACGAATCGATCGTCAACTACGCCGGCGACAAGCAACCTCAGCTGATCGTCTGTACCCACGAGGAAGCGTCAGCGGCCATCGCGCACGGTTACGCGAAAGCGGCCGGCAAGCCGATGGCCTGCCTCGTGCATAGCACCGTGGGCCTGCAGCATGCCTCCATGGCCATCTACAACGCCTGGTGCGATCGCGTGCCGGTGATGGTGCTGGCCGGCAATATCGCCGACGCCACCAAGCGGCGGCCCGGCGTGGAGTGGTACCACACGGCGCAGGACCTGGGCGCGCTGGTGCGCGACTACACCAAGTACGACGACTATCCGGTGTCGTTGCAGCATTACGCCGAATCGTTCATGCGCGCCTACACGATGTCGGTGACCGCGCCGATGGAGCCGGTGCTGATCGTCGCGGACGCCGAACTGCAGGAGCAGCCGATCGCGCATCCGCACGAGATTCGCGTGCCGCCGCTGCGCGAGGTGGCGCCGCCGGTGGCAAGCCCCGCGGCGCTCGCGACCGCCGCCGCGCTGCTCGCCAACGCCAGGTCGCCGGTGATCGTCGCCGATCGCGCCGTGCGGGACCAGGCCGCGATGGACACCCTCGTCAGGCTCGCCGAAACGCTGAACGCGCCCGTGATCGATCTGCTGGCGCGCATGAACTTCCCGACCAGTCATTACCTGAACCACTCGTCGCTGCAGGGCCGCCTGCTCGCCCAGGCCGACGTGATTCTCGCGCTCGAGGTCGGCGACGTGTGGTCGCTCACCGGCACCATGCCCGACACCATCGAACGCCCCGCGAAGCCGCGCGCGAAGGCCGACGCGGCGCCGGCGAAGGTGATCAGCGTCTCCACCGCCTATCTGTACGGCAAGTCGAACCTGCAGGACGCCGAGCGTTTCTACGCCCCCACCCTGCCGATCGGCGCCGACGCGCACGCCTCGCTGCCCGGCCTGCTGCAAGCCGTGCAAAACACGCTCACGCCCGAGCAGCGCGATGCCGCCGCCGCGCGCCAACCGGCCGTGCAACGGGCGTTCGACACGATGCGCGCCAACGCGCGGGAAGCCGCCACGCGCGCATGGGACGGCTCGCCGATCAGCACCGCGCGCCTTTCCGCCGAAGTGTGGAACGTGATTCGCCACGAGGACTGGGCGCTCGTTTCGCCGACCGGCGCGATCAGCCAGTGGCCGCAGCGCCTGTGGGACTTCACGAAGACCTATCAATTCATCGGCGCGGGCGGCGGATACGGCGTGGGCTACGCGGCACCGGCGGCCGTGGGCGCGGCCATCGCTCATCGCGACGCGGGACGTATCGCCGTCAGCATCCAGACCGACGGCGATCTGATGGTGCTGCCCGGCGTGTTGTGGACGGCCGCGCATCACAGCCTGCCGCTGCTCTCGGTCATGCACAACAACCGCGCGTGGCACCAGGAGACCATGCATATCCAGCGCATGTCGAGCCGCCGCGACCGGCACCCCGAGCGCGGCACCATTGGCACCGTCCTGCAGGATCCGCCGATCGACTACGCGGCGATGGCGAGGAGCATGGGCGTGTGGGCCGAAGGCCCGATCACGAATCCCGCCGATCTGGGGCCGGCGCTGGCGCGCGCGATGGCGGTCGTGAAGCGCGGCAAGCCCGCGCTGCTCGACGTGTTGACTCAACCTCGCTGACAAGGCCCGCACGATGAATCGGTTCCAACACCCGGATTGGCGCGCCGCGTTGGCGCTCGTTATCGGGCTCGTTATTGGGCTCGCCTGCCTGGCGCCAGGCCCGTCGTTCGCAGCTGCCGCCGCCGATCCCGAGGTCCAGGCCGGCCGCGCGCTGTTCATGCAGAAGGGCTGCTACGAATGCCACGGCATCTTCGGCCAGGGCAGCATCAGCACGGGGCCGGCGCTCGCGCCGCACCCGCTGCCGCTCGCGGCGATGCAGGCTTACGTGCATGCACCGACAGGCCAGATGCCGCCGTTCAGCGCGAAGATCCTCTCGAACGACGACATCGCGCGGATTCACGCCTACCTCGATTCGATTCCCACGAATCCGCCCGTCGCCGGGATCGCGCTGCTGAACGACGGAACCGCGGGTACGCATGCCACGCAAGCGGCGGCCGAAACGGCCGGGGCCGGCACCGGGCGTGCTCACGGTGCGTCCATCTTCGCGGCGAATTGCGCGGGATGCCACGGTCAGCAAGGTGAAGGCGGCGTGGGGCCGAAGCTCGTCGGCATCGCGGCAAGGCTGTCGCTCGACAGCGTGGCATCGCGTATCCGCGAACCGTCCGGGATCATGCCGAAGCTGTATCCGAAACCACTCGACGCGAACGACGTGCGGGACGTGGCGCGTTACGTGATGTCGCTCGAGTAGTGAGGGGCGATTCGATTGCAGGCAGGCCTCGCGGCGCGGTCGAGGCCCGCAATCGAGCCTCAATCCGTAATGGTGACTTCGACGCGCCGGTTTCTCGCCCTGCTTGACGCGGTACCGTTGTCCGCCAGCGAAACGGCGTCGCCATTTCCCTCGACGCTGATGCGCGACGCCGGCACGCCTGCCGCAGCGAGAATCTGGGCGACGTGCCGGGCACGTGCTTCGGCGACGTCTCCCCGCCCTTGAGTAGCACGCCGCTTTAGAGTCCAATCACGTAGTCAGGAGATTGGGCATGAAGAAACGATTCACCGAAGAGCAGATCATTGGTTTCTTGCGCGAAGCAGAGGCTGGCCTGCCGGTCAAGGAGCTCTGTCGGCAGCATGGCTTTTCCGAGGCAAGCTACTACCTGTGGCGCAGCAAGTTCGGCGGCATGAGCGTGTCCGATGCGAGGCGCCTGAAAGAACTGGAGGCCGAAAACAACCGGCTGAAGAAGTTGCTCGCGGAATCGATGCTGGAGAACGAAATCACTCGCGAGGCGCTGCGAAAAAAGTGGTGAGCGCACCGTCACGCCGAGACTTGGTGCGCCATATGATCCACGGCGGCTTGAGCGAGCGACATGCGTTGCGGGTGATCGGCATGAGCGCCAGCGCTTATCGCTATCAGCCCGCGCCGGACCGCAATCTCGCCTTGCGGGCGCAGATCGTCGCATTCGCGCAGCGGCACCGTCGCTATGGCTCCGGCATGATTTATCTGAAGTTGCGACAATCGGGCGTGGTCGTGAACCACAAGCGCGTGGAGCGACTGTACGCGCAAGAGAATCTGCAGGTGCGCCGCCGCAAGCGCAAGAAGGTTCCGGTTGCGCAACGCCAGCCATTGGGCCGACCGTCGGTAGCCAATCAGGTGTGGTCAATGGATTTTGTGTTCGACCGCACGGCTGAAGGCCGCGCGATCAAGAATCTGACCGTGGTCGACGATGCCACGCACGAAGCCGTAGCCATTGTGCCGGAGCGGGCAATTGGCGGGCACGCGTTGACGCGCATTCTCGATCGCGTGGCATTGTTTCGTGGTTTGCCGAAGGCGATTCGGACCGACAACGGCAAGGAGTTCTGCGGTCGGGCGATGTTGACCTGCGCACATCGGCGAGGTGTAAAGCTGTTTCTGATTGAGCCCGGCAAGTCGAATCAGAATGCTTATATCGAATCGTTCAACGGTCGATTCCGCGACGAATGCCTGAACGAGCACTGGTTCACGAGCCTGTCTCATGCCAAGGTGCTGATCGAGGCTTGGCGACGAGAGTACAACGAAGAGCGGCCAAAGAGATCGCTGGGCGGGCTGACGCCTGCGACCTACGCTCGCCAACTGGCAGCAAAAGCAAAGACATCAATCCCGGATTCTAAAGCCGGACGCTACTGAAAACGGGGGGACGTCGACGTTGCTCGGCGGCTGGATCCTCATACACGTCCTTGTTCCAATGACGGATGCCGGCGTGCCCTTGAACGACTCGTCGATGAACCCCACTCGCGCCACGAGCTGCCGCTTCGTCGCCCGCCGCACACGCAACGACCGCAGCGTGTACGGGGTCGGTCGGTCGAACACGTCACACATTTCGTCGGCCAGCGCCTGCTTGGCAACGTTCGCGGTTTTGTTCAACGCTACCGAAGCCGCGAACGGTAGCTGCCGCTGCACATGGTCTTCTACCTGCGAATCGAACAGCGCGGTATCGACACGCATCGAGAAATTTCCGTCTGCCATAACCCACCAAAGAAACAGCCCCGAGGCTTACGCACTTGGGGCGTCTGACCGTATCGGACCAATCAAACAGCTAACTTTGTTTGCAATAAAGTTTTCTTTATGCTAACTTTTGACCATGTACTCAATCGAGTTCACCAAACAAGCAGCGCAGGCCCTCAAAGCCATGCCCCGCGACGTTGCAACGAGGATTCGTTCGAAGATTGACGCTCTCGCAGCCGATCCCTACGCATCAAATCCGAACGCGAAGAAGCTCACGGGCGTGGCCGGCTACCGGCTCCGAGTCGGCGACTGGCGCGTGCTTTACGAAATCGAGGACGATCGAATCGTGATCGTCGTGCTCGCGATCAAGCCCCGTGGAGGTGCCTACAAATGACCAAGGTTCAATTCATCGAGCGAGACGGCCAACCTGCGTTCGCTGTCGTACCGATCGAGGTTTGGGAACGCGTGAAGCATCTCGTCGAGGATCTCGAAGACGAGGCCCTGTTTGCCCAAGCCAAGGCACAAGACGATGGTGAGCGAATCCCCGCTGCCGTGCTGGATGCAGAGCTGGCTGGCGACCATCCCGTGCGCGCCTGGCGTAATCATCGGCGGCTCACGCAGGACGCGCTTGCGACGGCAGCCGGCATCAGCAAGCCGTACCTCAGTCAAATCGAAACGCGGCAGCGCGCCGGAACGACAGATGCGTTGGCGAAGATCGCATGCGCGTTGAGCGTGTCCATTTCTGAGTTGGTCGGATCAGCAAACGCGAAAGATTAGCTGTAGAAGTTCAGACTCCACGGAGCGGACGGGACGGGGCACATCGGAATTCTTCTACAGACCAAAGACGCCGAGCCAACGCCCAAGTGGTCAGCCCAGACGATAGATCTTCGATTTCAGCTTGCCAAGCAATTCGACGAGTTCGCTTTGTGAATCGTCGCTTTGCGCTTTCGCAAGGAGGTCGTTCATTCGTCTATGGAGCGCCGCGAGGTCGTCGTTAACGCTATCGATGATCGTCGATCGCTCGATGTCGGCAAACTGCAGCTTCGCGTATGTTTGCCTACCCGCTTTGAACCACACCGGATTTGGTGGAGGCTCCAACTCTTTCCATCTGCAGGCGCTTGTTCTCCGCGCGCAGACGTGACAGTTCCATCTGTTCTGGCGTGACCGGCTTCGCTCCAGCGCCGTTGAGCTTGCCCGACGCCTCGGCCTTCACCCAGTTCCGAAGCGTCTGCTCAGAAATGCCCAACTCACGGGCCACCACGGCTACTCCCTGGCCATCCTTGACCCGCTGTACGGCGGCCAGCTTGAACTCCGCCGTGTACACCTGTTTCGGTACCTTGAACATGCTTGATTTCCTTCCTTTCCGTCGAGTTTACACACGACCTCTTGGAAGGCGAAATTTCAGGGGAAGCTCAGTTGGTGCCAAACCTATGGGCGTCGTCAACACCATCAATCGCGACTCCAGTACGGCGTCTTCAGGCCGTATCAGGAAACGTTGCCGCGCCAAGCGCTTGGCGCGTGGATTGAGATAGATCGAGTAGGATTGAATCGGGTTACATGGCGGTTACATGGCCGCTAACACTGTGCTCATTCAAAAGCAGAATTTTCCGTAACCCATTGATTTTACTGGCCCGCCCTACACGATTCGAACGTGTGACCTACGGCTTAGAAGGCCGTTGCTCTATCCGTCTGAGCTAAGGGCGGTCATGAGACAGGCAGCGCCGTTTGCACTGCCCGGGGAGACGAGGGAAGAACGGGTGTCCGTGCCGATGCGCCACAACCGATCCCGCGTCGAAGCCCATCGCAGACAGCCCGCCAACCCGTTCAGAAATCGTCGACCGCCCCGCCCACTGAGGCGAACCGGCCGAAGAATCCGAGCCGGCAATTATACCCGATCGTCACCGCGCGGCCAGCACCTGCGCGGTCCGCATCTGCACGACCCTACCAGCCGGCAAGCGCGCGAGGCGACGCGAGCCACCATCGCCCGCCGCCTTCGTTATCAAACAGCCATCAAGCCGGCTGCGGATGAAACGCGAACCACCCAAGGCAGAACAACCCCGCCAGCACGCAATACACGCCGAACGACGCCAGCCGCCCGCGCCCCTCGAAATAGCGCATCAGGAACCGTATGCTCAGGTACGCCGCAATCGCGGTCAGCACGCCGCCGAGCGCGGCGTCGGCGAGCTGGTCCGGTGCATGGAACAGCTTCGGCAATTCGAGCACGCCGGCCGCGAGAATGATCGGCGTGCCGAGCAGGAACGAGAACTCGGCGGCCTTCTCGGTGGTGAGCCCGGCCGCGTTGCCGGCGATCATCGTCAGCCCGCTGCGCGAAAAGCCCGGAATCAGCGCGCCGATCTGCGCGAGCCCGACGAAAAACGCCTGGCCGAACGTGAGCTTCTCGGGCGCGCGATGCTGGCGCGAACGCTGCAGGCGGTCACCCCACCACAGCAGGACGCCGTTCACCATCAGCGCGGCGGCCACGATCCGCAGGTCATGGAACACGTGCTCGATGCGCTTCTCGAGCACGAGCCCGACGAGGCCGGCCGGAATCGTGCCGATGATGAGCGCCCACATCATGTGCGCGTCGTCGTTCGGACGCCCGGCGAACGAGGCGAGAAAGCCACGCACCAGCGCGCACCAGCGCGCACGGAAATACCAGAGCAGCGCAAGCGCGGTCCCGAGGTGCAGGGCCACCAGGAACGGCAGCAGTTGCGGCGCATGCTTGTCGATATGCATGCCGAACAGCGCCGGCACGAGCAGCGTGTGACCCAGGCTGCTGACAGGGAAAAGTTCGGTCACGCCCTGCAGGACGCTCAGAAATACCAAAAACCAGAGGCTCACGCGTCGGTCCTTTTGTCGATGATTGAACGGGGAGATGGCCAGATCGGCCGGCGCGAGCGGCCGGCCGCGCCCCGATTATGCCCACCGGCATCCCCTGCGCCAAGCCGCCCGGCGCGCTCATCGTAACCGGCAACGCATCACCGCAAAATTGAAATAAAAATCAAAAAAACAAACGGCCCGCGGTCCGAAGACGGCGGGCCAGTCAATGCGGTGGCGGAATCCGATCCGCCGCCGCGCGGCATCAGCGGCCGAGCTGGTAGAAAAACAGCAGCGTGCTGCCGGTAAACATGCCGAACAGTGCAATACCCATGGCCATTGCCAGATCCATGCTCAGACTCCTTCAACTCGACTCGAACGGTCAGTGTAACGAAAAGTAACTGGTTGATACAATTATCCCGACTCTTCGGCATGACGCTACCCCTCGATTTCCCGAACGGGTTTCCCCTAGGTGCGGGCCGCCCCCGCCGCACCCGGCCCCGCTTCCCGCCCCGCTTCCCGCCCCGAAACGGCCGACGCCGCACCGCACAGGCGCGCGTCGATCCGTTATGCTGTCCGCCCGTTTTCCCGATGCCGATCGAAGGCCCCTCATGCCCATCTTCCAGCAGCAGGACATCATCGAACTCGTCGACGGCGCCTCGCGCGTGCGCATCGCCCCGCAGGCGGGCGGCCGTCTTTTGTCATGGGACATCGGCGGCGAGCCGATCATCTTCTGGCCCGAGCAGGCCGACTGGAGCGCGCCGGCCAAGGTGCGCGGCGGCAACCCGCTGCTGTTCCCGTTCCTCGGCCGCCATCGCGTGGGCGACACGATCGGCCGCTGGCGCGACGCGGCCGGCGCGGTGCGCGACCTGCCGATGCACGGCTTCGCTCGCGACCTGCCGTTCGCGGCGCACGTCGATGCGGACGGACGCGGCATCGACATGACGCTCGAAAGCAGCGAGGCCACGCTCGCCGCCTACCCGTTCACGTTCCGCTTCGACGCGCGCTATCAGTTCGCCGACGCGAACACGCTCGACGTCGAACTGACCACGCGCAACCTCGGCGACGCGCCGCTGCCCTATTACGCGGGCCATCACTTCTATTTCGCGCTGCCGCACGACGAGCGCGCGCAGACCACCATCGAGCTGCCGCCGACGCAGCGCCGCTACCAGCAGCCGGACGGCTCGATCGCGGCGCCCGAGACGGGCGAGCCGCGCTACACGCTCGACGAGGCGCGCATCCACGACCGTTTCCACTGCCTCGAAGGCGTGCCGGCGCAGCCGGTGCGGATCACGATGCCGGGGCGCGGGCGCCGCGTCGAGATCGACCTGAACCGCCCCGGCTCGATCCCGTGGTACACGGTAACAACCTGGACCGAGAAGCCCGAATCGGACTTCTATTGCGTCGAGCCGTGGCTCGGCCTGCCGGACGCGATTCACAACGGCCTGGGCCTGCGCATGCTCGCGCCCGGCGCCACCGAGACGGCCGCGCTGCGGATCCGCGTGACGGCGCTGGACTGAGCGCCCGCCCCCCGCTGCCCGCCGTGAGCGCGGCGGTGCGGAACGCGACATCAATCGCCCCGCACCGCCGCGCCTCGCCAAAGCACTCGTCATCACGAAAAGACCCACGGCCTTCCAGGCCGCGATGCTTCCGATGCGCACGGTTCCCGCGGTTCGGTGACCGGCGCAAGCCCGTCACAGCTGCGCCCGTCACGCGCCGCCGCCACATCGCGCCGCCCCCCCGCGCGTCGCCGCGTCACGCAAACCTCCGCTGCCGATCGCCACGGCCAAATATCGGGCACCGCGCCGAACCCGGTAAAATCCGGGGTTTTTGCATCCGCTGCCGTGGACATCGCGGCGGCACCCTGCGAGGTTTCATTGCGAGGTTCCATGTTGGTCAAGACCACCCGGCGGCTCGTCGTCGCTTCACTCGTCGCCGTGCTGGCCGCCTGCGGCTCCGCGCCGGTCGCCCCCGGCTTCTATCGCGTCGAACGCGGCGACACGCTGTCGAAGATCGCCCGCTCGAACCGCCAGTCGGTGTCGAACCTCGCGCGCTGGAACTCGATCGCCAATCCCGACGCGATCGAGGTCGGCCAGGTGCTGCGCGTGGTGCCGCCGGGCGCCTCGGGCAGTGCGCCGATCCGCACCACGGGCGGCGGCGGCCCCGCGCCGAGCGCACCGCCGCCGGCCGCAGCTGCGGCCGCGCCGTCGGCGCGCCCGGCCACCTCGATCTCGCTGATCTGGCCGGCGGCCGGCACGGTCGTGCGCAGCTTCGACGGCGGCAATTCGAAGGGCATCGACATCGCGAACACGGCCGGCACGCCGGTGATCGCGGCGGCGGCGGGCACGGTGGTGTACGCGGGCAACGGGCTGCGCGGCTACGGCAACCTGCTGATCATCAAGCACGACGCGGATTACCTGACCGCCTACGCGCACAATCGCGTGCTGCTCGTGAAGGAAGGCCAGGCGGTGACGCAAGGCCAGAAGATCGCGGAGATGGGCGACACCGACAACGATCGCGTCGCGCTGCATTTCGAGCTGCGCTACGGCGGCCGGTCGATCGATCCATCGCGCTACCTGCCCGCGCGCTGAGACGCGCACCGGCGGCCACGGCGCCGGAACGCAGCCGGCCCTGGCGGCCGGCAGAGCTGAAGAAAACGCGGACGATGCCGGTTCAGCGCTTGCGATACCGGCCGCCGACACGGCCGGACAACGGATCGACGCGTGTCGCGAACAACACGACGGCGCCGATGCCGATGAGGCTGAACCCCGAGGCAATCCAAAGCCAGAGCATGTTTCGTTTCGAATCGTTGACCGCACGATAGTACGCGTCCCGGCGCCCACCCGCCGCGAGACACGGTGCAACAGACCGCTGCACGACACGACTATCGTGCAAAAGCCGTGACGATCCGGTGTAATGTCGTCGGAACTCGCGACGCCACACTCTCGCCAGGAGCGCCGATGCTGCCCGAAGCCGACGATTACCCTTCCCTGCTCGCCGCCTTTTCGTGGCGGATTCCCGAGCGCTACAACATCGGCGTCGATGTCTGCGACCGCTGGGCCGACGGCAGCGGCCGGCTCGCACTGATAGACGAGCGCGAGGACAGCCGCGTGACGCGCCATACGTTCGACGCGCTGAAGGCCGCCTCGAACCGGCTCGCGAACAGCTTCGCGCGGCTGGGCGTGGCGCGCGGCGACCGCGTCGGCATCTTCATCGCGCAGGGCGTGCAGACCGCCGTCGCGCATCTGGCCGCCTACAAGGCCGGAGCGATCGCGGTGCCGCTGTTCGCGCTGTTCGGCGCCGACGCGCTCGAGTTCCGCCTCGCCGACAGCGGCGCCGCCGCGCTCGTCACCGATCGGGCCGGCGCCGCGAAGATCGCGCCGCTGCGCGCGGCCTTGCCGGCACTGCGCACGGTCTATTGCATCGACTGCGACGACAGCGAAGGCGTGCCCGACGGCTGCCTGTCATTCGAGGCCGCGCTCGCCGCCGAATCCGACCGTTACACGCCGGTCGACACGCTGGCAGACGATCCGGCCGTGATCATCTACACGTCCGGCACCACCGGCAAGCCGAAGGGCGCGCTGCACGCGCACCGCGTGCTGCTCGGCCACCTGCCCGGCGTGGAGATGTCGCAGAACGGCTTTCCGCGCCGCGCGCGCGTGTTCTGGACGCCGGCCGACTGGGCCTGGATCGGCGGCCTGCTCGACGTGCTGCTGCCGGCCTGGCATCACGGCGTGACGGTGGTGGCGCGGTGCTTCGGGAAGTTCGACGGCGAGGCCGCGTTCGCGCTGCTGGCGCGCCACCAGGTCAGCCACGCGTTCCTGCCGCCCACCGCGCTGAAGCTGATGCGCGGCGTGGCGCGGCCGCGCGAGCGCCATGCGCTGCGGCTCGAATCGGTGGCGAGCGGCGGCGAATCGCTCGGCACCGAACTGCTCGAATGGGGCCGCGAGGTGTTCGGCGTGACGATCAACGAGTTCTACGGGCAGACCGAATGCAACGTCGTGCTGGCCTCGTGCAGCGCGTTGTTCGCGCCGCGCGCGGGCGCGATCGGCAAGGCCGCGCCGGGCCATCGCGTCGAGATCGTCGATGCCTCGGGCGCGCCGCTGCCGGCCGGCGTCGAGGGCAACATCGGCATCCGCGCGCCGGACCCGGTGATGTTCCTCGGCTACTGGCGCAACCCGGCCGCCACGCGCGAGAAGTTCGCCGGCGACTACCTGCTCACCGGCGACCGCGGCGTGGCCGACGCGGCCGGCTTCATCCGCTTCGTCGGCCGCGACGACGACGTGATCACGAGCGCCGGCTACCGGATCGGCCCCGGCCCGATCGAGGACTGCCTGCTGCGCCACCCGGCCGTGCGGATGGCGGCCGTGGTCGGTGTGCCGGACGCGACGCGCACCGAGATCGTCAAGGCCTTCGTGGTGGTCCAGCCCGGCGTCGAGGCTGGCGACGCGCTCGCGCGCGAGTTGCAGCAGCACGTGCGCGTGCGACTCGCCGCGCACGAATATCCGCGTGCGATCGCGTTCGTCGAGAGCCTGCCGATGACGGCGACCGGCAAGATCATCCGGCGCGCCCTGCGCGACGCGTAGCGCCGCCAGGACGCCCACCGGTTTGGCGAGGTCGGTGCTCCCGCGCCCTTCCGCGCCCGCCCGATTTTCGGCCGGATCGGGCGGCCCGCGCCGGATCGGCTAGAATCACGCGCTGCGACATACCGTGCGAGACCGCGCGAGCGGCACGCCTGCCGACACCGCCCGCCGCCGTTCGTCCATCGCCACGCCCATCATTACGGCGGCACGCTCCGGCGGCCGCGCCCTGCCCCCAACGTCAGCTCATGACTTCATCGAACCCACCGTCCGCCGGCGCGGCGCCGTCCGCGCTCTATACCCAACTGCTCGGCGAAACCGCGAAGATCGACTGGTGCGATCTCGAACGTTTCTTCGCGCAGGGCAAGCTGCTGTCGGTCGCGCGCGACCTCGATCTGGTCAGCGTCGCCGAGGCAATCGCCGCGGACCGCACCGAGCAGGTCACGCAGTGGCTCGCCGCCGGCCACGTGGCGCGCATGCCGGCCGAACTCGCGCAGGACTACGCGGCACGCACGCCCGAGCTGTGGGCCGTGGTCGTGTCGCCGTGGATCTGCGTGCAGGAACGCGCGTAGGCGGCGCGATGTCGGCGCCTTCCGCGTTATCCGCCGGGGTCGCGCCCGGCCACGCCGGCGTCGGCCACCGCCGGGTGCTCGGCCTCGCCGTGCCGATCGTGCTCGCGAACCTGACGCAGCCGATCCTCGGTGCCGTCGACACGGCCGTGGCCGGCCATCTCGACGGCACCCAGATGCTGGGCGGCGTCGCGCTCGGCAGCCTGTTCTTCGGCTTCGTCTACTGGAGCTTCGGCTTTCTGCGGATGGGTACGACCGGGCTCGTCGCGCAGGCGTTCGGCGCTGGCGACCATGCCGGCATCCGCCTCAACGTGCTGCGCGCGCTGGCGCTGGCCGGCCTGCTCGGCTTCGCCGTGCTCGCGCTGCATGGCCCGCTGATCTCGATCGCGCTGACGCTGCTCGGCGGCAGCGAGGCGGTGCGCGCCACCGCGCGCGACTACGTGCTGGCGCGGATCTGGGCCGCGCCGTTCGCGCTCGCCAACTACGCGATCCTCGGCTACCTGCTCGGCCTGCAGCGCGTGCGGCTCGCGCTGGCGCTGCAGGCCTTCATCAACCTCGTGAACATCGTCGCAGTGCTGCTGTTCGTCTACCGCTTCCACGGCGGCGTGGCCGGCATCGGCGCGGCCACGGCGGCGGCCGATCTGGCCGGCTTCGGGTTCGGCGTGCTCGCGCTCATGCGGCGGCGCCATCGCGGGCTCGGCAGGCCGACCTGGAGCCAGTTCCTCGACCGCGCCGCGCTGAAGCGGCTGGTCGCGCTCAATCGCGACATCTTCGTGCGCACGCTGTGCCTGCTGTCGGCGTTCGGCTGGTTCGCGCATCTGGGCGCGCGGCAAGGCGACGTGATGCTCGCCGCCAACGCGCTGCTGCTCAACTTCCAGGCGTTCATGGCCTATGCGCTCGACGGCTTCGCGCATGCGGCCGAGGCGCTGGTCGGCGCGGCCGCCGGCGCCCGCGACCGGGCGATGTTCCGCGCGACGCTGCGCGTGACGCTGCAATGGGCGGCCGGCTGCGCGCTCGCGTTCTCCGCAGCTTATGCGCTCGGCGGCGACTGGATCATCGCGCGGCTCAGCGACCAGCCCGCGATCCGCGCGGCGGCCGGCCACTTTCTGCCGTGGGCGGCCGTGATGCCGCTCGTGTCGGTGTGGGGGTTCCTGCTCGACGGCGTGTTCATCGGCGCCACCCGGACGCGCGGGCTGATGGTGGCGATGGCCGTGTCGCTCGGCGTGTTCGTCGCCGCGACCTTCGCGCTGACCGGGCCGCTCGGCAATCACGGGCTCTGGCTCGCGATGGCGATCTTCATGATCGCGCGCGGCGTGGCGCTGGCGAGCCAAGTGCCGGCGCTGTCGCGGCACATCGGCGGCGAGGCGGCGTAAGCGCGTGGTGGAAGCTGGCGTGGGGACGTGAGCGTGGATGCCGACGCCGCCCTGAAACTCGACGCAGTCGGCGCGAGCGCGTGCCCATGCCGGCCGGTCGCGGGCGCTCCGCCTCGCGCGGAAGCGGCCCGCGCAGGCGCTTACTGCGAAGCCGGCAACGCCGGGGTGGCCGGCTCGCCGAGCATCGACGGCGGCGTCATGTCGGTCGGCACGCCCTGATAGTCGGCCGGGTCCTGGGGCGGCTTGCCGTGGTGGCGCGCCGCGCCCGAATCGCCGACGCAGCCGGCAAGCGTTGCCGCGACGAGCGCGGCCAGAACGATACGAAACATCCCTCACCTCGGAAGATCTGCGACGCGGCGCCGGATGCGCCGCACGAGCCGCGAGTCTAGCCGAAACCGGCCGCGCGAGTCGCCTCGGCGGGCTGCGGCGATGCGGCGGATCGCCTGCCACGAATGCATGGCGCCGAGCGGCTCCAGGGACGCTGCCACGAACGTCGAATCGATTGCCGGCCGGGCCGGTCTCCGTATCGGCCTGCTGATCGTCATCGGGCCGTCTGTGTTCGAAGCGCCCGAATACCGGCGCACCCATCCCGGCGAACGGCCGCGTTGATCGTTGGCTCGCTGCCCACTACGCGCGGCGCGACTGGCGACGCCGGCACTGATCGCTGCCGGCACATGCGCCGGGTCCGCGTCATCCCACGTCGCGATATCGCGCCCCACGGCGTTGCGTCGCCACCACGGACAACATGAGCCGCGAGCCGCGCCGGGCGTGATCGCGCCGTAAACGACCATGGCACGACGATCGTCTCGTCGTGCCATGGTGGATGACTCGCGGGAGCCGGGCCGGGTCAGCGCCCCGGCAGGCTGGCAACTCAGCTTGCGAGCGGCTCGCCGAGGAAGTGGCGGGCGTAGCGCGCGTTGATGTCCGACAGGCGGAACAGCGTCAGGAAGTCCGCGCAGTTGAAGTCGGGATCCCAGGCAGGCGCGCCGCAGATCTTCGCGCCGAGGCGCAGATAGCCCTTGATCAGCGCCGGCGGCGCAACCTTGGTGCCCGTCTGCAGCTCGTCCACCGGCAGCGCCGTGTGGGGGAACGCGTGGTATTCGGGCGCCGTCAGCGAATTGCCGAGCGACTGGTAGAGGTTCGCCGAGTAGTGGCCGCCGTCGGCCATCGACACGCTCGCGCAGCCGAGCATCGTCTCGTAGCCGTTCTGCATCATGTAGGTGCCGAGGCCGCCCCACAAGGCCATGATCACGGCGCCGCTGCGGTAGTCGCGGTGGACGCACGAGCGGCCCACTTCGACCATCTTCGATCGCAGGTGCGCGAGGCGCGACAGGTCGAACTCGCCTTCCGCGTACAGGCGGCCGATCCGGGCGGCCTGGTGCGGCGGCAGCACGCGGTAGGTGCCGACCACTTTCAGCGTGTCGAGGTCGCGCACCAGCAGGTGATCGCAATAGGCATCGAAGGGATCGACGTCAAGGCCGGCGGGGCCGCTCACGGCGGCGCCCATTTCCTCGGCGAATACGCTGTAGCGAAGGCGCTGCGCCTCACGCAGTTCGTCCTCGGTGCGCGCCCACGCGGCGCGCAGGCGGAACTCGGAGGTGACCGTCTCAGCCGCGCGCGGCAGGCGGCGACGCGACTGGTCGAGCGGCAGCGAAGCGAATGGGAGCGTAGGCGTCGGCAGATCTCGCATCAGGCTTTCCTGGTCGTAAGGAAGGGAACGACATGGTCGCCAATGTAGTAACCGGCCGTGACGCTTGGATGGCGAATCGGTGTCAGTTCGGTGACATGTCGTCCAACTGACTTTAGCAGAAAGTCGGAAGAAAGATACGATCGTGCCCCACTCAGACCAGATCAGGCGAAATTGCCGCTCTCAGCGTGGCCTGTTCGCCGCCTTCGCGGGACCGGCTCTGCAGCCAGATCAGGCCGCCTTTCTTCAGCGACCAGCCCTGATCGCTGCCGGCCAGGAGCCGCGCGGCCACTTCGCCCAGTGTCGGCTGATGGCCCACCACCACCACCGTCGGCGCGATGCCGTCTGGCCAGCCCGCGGCGGCGAGCACCTCGGCCACGCCGCCGCCCGGCGCGAGTTCGCGCACGGTGCGGTACTGGTCGGTCAGCGCCTCGACGGTCTGCACGGTGCGCGCGGCGGGACTCGCCAGGATCACCGCGCTGCTCTCGAGGCGCAGCCTGAGCCATTTGGCGACCGCCTGCGCGTCGCGGCGGCCCCGCGCGGTGAGCTGGCGGGCGAGATCGCTCGCGGCGTAATCCTCGGCTTCGGCATGGCGCCACAGAATCAGATGCATCCGGATAGCCCTCGTTCGACGATGCTCGGAACGAACATCCTAACGCGGACTCGATGACATCTATACGAGGGATTGACCCAAGTGTGGCGATGGGGCACAATCTCTGGCTCGTCGGAGCGTAGCGCAGCCTGGTAGCGCATCTGATTTGGGATCAGAGGGTCGTAGGTTCGAATCCTATCGCTCCGACCACGAGATTGAAGGGTTACACGCCTGCGGCGTGTAACCCTTTTTCGTTTTCCGGGTTCGGTACCGACGAGCGAGCGGCCGACTGGCCGCCCCCCGGCTCAGGCGCGCCCTCGCGCGGCGCCCTCCGACCCCTAGACCCCCTGGTGCGACGCCCCCGCCGGATCGGGAACGGCGTTCTCGAAGCGCCGCTCCGGATGCATGCGGAACGCGCAGACCACGCCGATCGCCATCAGCAGCATGCTGCCGTAGAACGGCAGCTGCCAGCTGCCGAAGCGGTCGATCAGCACGCCGCCGATCACGGGCGAGACGATCGCCGCCGCCGCCGAGCCGGTGTTCATGATGCCGCTGGCGGTGCCCGAGAACTCCGGCGCGATGTCCATCGGGATCGCCCACATCGGCCCGATCGTCATCTCCGCGAAGAAGAAGCCGAGCGCGAGGCAGCCCATCGCCGCATACACCTCGTGGACGAACGCGAGCGGCACCAGCGCCAGCAGCGTGCAGAGCATGCAGATCGACACCATCGTGCTGCGCGCGCGCGCCAGGCTGCCGGTGCGACGCAGGATGCGGTCGGTGACGATGCCGCCCGCCGTGTCGCCGATCACGCCGGCGAAGAACACCACCGACGAGAACAGCGCCGACTTCTGCAGGTTCATGTGGTAGTAGTGCAGGAAGAACTGCGGAATCCAGCTCAGGAACAGCCACAGGGTCCAGCCGTAGCAGAAGTAGACGACCGTCACCGGCAGCATGCGCCGCGCCAGCGCGCCCCAGCGCAGGCCCGTGGCGCGCGGCTTCGGCGCCGGCAGCGTGGCCAGCTCGGCCTCGGTGATGCGCGGATGGTCGCGCGGCTGCTCGGTATACGTGAACCACCAGCCGAGCACCCAGCACAGGCTCAGCGCGCCGCACAGATAGAACGCCGCGCGCCAGCCGAAGCTGGCCATCACCGCCACCACGGCGGCCGGCGCCAAAGCGTTGCCGACCCGCGAGGCGGCGTGCGTGATGCCCTGCGCGAAGCCGCGCTGGTCCTTCGGCACCCAGCGCGTCATCGCGGCGGTGGCGGCCGGGAACGTGGCGCCCTCGCCGAAGCCGAGCAGCAGGCGCGCGGCGAGCAGCGAGACGAGCCCGCCCGCCATGCCGGTCAGCACCGTCGCCACGCCCCAGACGGCGCCGCAGAACAGCAGCGTCTTGCGCGCGCCGAACCGGTCGCTGACCCAGCCGCCGATGATCTGGAACACCAGGTACGGATAGGCGAACGCCGAGAACACCAGGCCGATCTCGGTGTGGGACAGGCCGAACTCCTTGCCGAAGCCGACCGCCGCCGTGCTGACGTTGACGCGATCGAGGTAGGTGATCAAATACATGACGCACAGCATGACGAGCACGACGTTGGTCGCGCTCGTCAATCGATACCGTTTCATGTGAGTCTCCCGAATTGGAATGTGGGTTGCCGCAGTGTTACTGCTTGCCCCGCGTTCCTCGCGCGTGGGCAGACCTCCCTTGCTGGCGTCATGGCGCGCCGTCGTTTTCGATCACCTCGCCGCCGCGCGGGGCGCTGCCGTCCCCGACGGCCCTCGCCCGCCCCGCCCGGCGGCCTCTCGTTCAGTTCAGGCCGCGGCCTGCAGCGGTTCGCGCACCGCCTGGGTGGCCAGGTAGTCCATCGCGGCGGGCAGGCCGCTGCCCGCGAGCGGCACGCCCGCGATGCGCAGCCCCATCTCGCAGCCGGCCAGCGTGGCCATCAGCGTCAGGTCGTTGCAGTCGCCGAGGTGGCCGATCCGGAACATGCGGCCCTTCAGCTTGCCGAGCCCGGCGCCGAGCGACATGTCGAAGCGTTCGTAGATGAGCTTGCGCACCGCGTCGGCATCGACGCCCTCGGGCATGCGCACGCCGGTCAGCACCGGGCTGTAGACGGCCGGGTCCGCGCACTGGATCTCCAGGCCCCAGGCCCGCACCGCACGGCGGCTCGCCTCGGCCAGCCGCAGGTGGCGCGCGAACACGTTGTCGAGCCCCTCCTCGGCCAGCATCTCCAGCGCCTCGGAGAGCCCGTACAGCAGGTTCGTGTTCGGCGTGTACGGCCAGTAGCCACCCTTGTTCATCTCGATGATTTCCGCCCAGCCCCAGAAGCTGCGCGGCAGCTTCGCATTCGCGCTGGCGGCCAGCGCCTTCGGCGACACGGCGTTGAAGCTGATCCCCGGCGGCAGCATCAGCCCCTTCTGCGAACCGGACACGGTCACGTCCACGCCCCACTCGTCGTGGCGGTAGTCCGCGCTCGCAAGCCCCGAGATGGTGTCGACCAGCAGCAGCGCCGGGTGGCCGGCCGCGTCGATCGCCGCGCGCACCGCCGCGATGTTCGAGGTCACGCCGGTGGAGGTTTCGTTATGGACCACACAGACGGCCTTGATGCGGTGCTCGGCGTCGTCGCGCAGGCGCGCCTCGATCCGGTTCGCATCGACGCCGTGGCGCCAGCTGTCGTCGCCGTCGCGGCCCAGGAACTCGGGCTTGAGGCCCAGGTTCTCGGCCATCCGCTTCCACAGCGTCGCGAACTGGCCGGTCTCGTACATCAGCACCGTGTCGCCGGGGCTCAGCGTGTTGGCGAGCGCGGCTTCCCACGCGCCGGTGCCCGAGGCGGGATAGATGATGACCGGCTGGCGCGTCTTGAAGATCGCCTTGATGCCGTCGAGCACCTTCAGGCCGAGCGCGCCGAACTCCGGCCCGCGATGGTCGATGGTCGGGTAGCTCATCGCCCGCAGGATGCGGTCGGGCACCGGGCTCGGCCCGGGGATCTGCAGGAAGTGGCGGCCCGAGGGATGGAAGTCCAGCTTCAGCATGCTTGCTCTCCTTTTGAATTTTGCATGCAAAAAACTATATTCTTCTCGATGGCCGCCCGACAACTACTGTGCGCATGTGGTTTACCCTCGGGATTCGGCGGATTTTTTGCGGTCATCGGCTCATGTAAAATCACCACCAGATTGCCACAAGTTTTTTGTATGCAAAATAAGCTGACTGACTCCGTACCGAAAACCGTTCTCCCGCCCGTCGAACGACAGCGCCTGCACGACACCGTGGTCGAGCATCTGCGCAATTTCATCGTCGAAGGCGCGCTCGAGCCGGGACAGAAGCTCAACGAACGCGAGATCTGCGAGATGCTCGGCATCTCGCGCACCCCGCTGCGCGAGGCGCTGAAGGTGCTCGAATCGGAGGGGCTGGTCGACATCGCGCCGAACCGCGGCGCGTCGGTGTCGAAGATGAGCGAGGCGGAAATCCGCGAGACCTTCGAGCTGATGAGCGGGCTCGAGGCGTTCTCGGGCGAGCTGGCGTGCGAGCGCATCACCGAGGCCGAGGTGGACGAGATCAAGGCGCTGCACTACGCGATGCTCGCCTGCCGGGCGCAGCACGATCTGGCCGGCTATTACAGCCGCAACCGCGCGATCCACGACTGCATCAATCTCGCCGCGCGCAACACCGCGCTGCGCCAGACCTATGTCGCGATCAACCGCCGGCTGCAGGCGCTGCGGTTCCGCTCCAACTTCGAGGCGGCGAAACTGGATCGCGCCGTGGACGACCACGGCGAGATGATCGAGGCGCTCGAGGCGCGCGACGGCCGGCGCCTCGCGGCGATCCTGCGCCGGCACCTGCTCGACAAGCGCGACGCGGTGCTGCGGCTCGACGCCAGCGCGCAGTCGAGCGCGGGCGTGCCGCCGGCCTGAGCGGCGCTCGCCCTACTCTCCTACTTCCCTGCCGCACTGCGCCGTGGCTTCATTGCGTGATCGCGCCGGTCACGCCAGCCAGGCCGGGGCGTGCGGCACGGTGGCGTTCTGCTCGACGTCGTGATTGACGAACAGGCGCGCGCCCTCGGCTTCCAGCAGCGCGTCGATGCGGTCCATCGACGCCACCGAGCGCAGCGCATCGGCGTTGAAGGCCGGCACGCAGCGGCAGCGGAAATTGGTGCGGTTGTGCGCGACGTCGCCGCTCAACACGACGCGCCCCGTCTCGGGCAGGTTCAACAGCAGCGAACAATGGCCCGGCGTATGGCCCGGCGTGAAGACGATGCGCACCGCGCCGTCGCCGAACACGTCGTGATCGCCCTCGATCAGGCGCAGCCGGTTGCCGCGCAGCGATTCGTACAGCTCGGGGCGAAAGCCGAACGCACCGGGATCATCGCCGAACATCGCGTCGTATTCGGCCTGCTGCACGACCCATTCGGCCCGCCGGAACAGGCGGCAGTTGCCGGCGTGATCGTAGTGCGCGTGCGAGAGCGCCAGCGTGCCGATATCGTCGGGATCGACGCCGATCCCGGCCAGCTGCGAGGCGATCGTCCGGCTCACCGTGCCGCGGATGCCGTGGGCGATGACGCGGCCCGCCGGCTCGTCGATCAGGTCGTCCTGGGTGCCCGTGTCCCACAGCATCCACTGCCCGCGATGGCGGATCAGGTAGGCGTTGCAGCTCAGCGTCATCGGCTTGCCGACGTTGATGCCGGGCGAATAGATCGACGCGTCGTCGACGCGCGCGATGCCGCCGTCGAGCACGTAGAGCCGCTCGATGGTCGCGTCATGGTTCATGATCGTCTCTCCTCTTCCTGTCTTCCCGATCAGCGCAGATGGACGGCCAGCTCGCCGAGCCCGTCGATCGCGGACACCACCGTGTCGCCGGCGCGCAGCCAGCGGCGCGTCTCGATCGGCCCGGGCTGGCCCCAGATCACGCCGGGCGGCGTGCCGGTGAACAGCACGTCGCCGGGCTCGATCGTCATGATGCTGCTGACGTAGCGGATCAGCTCGCGGCAATCGAAGATCATGTCGCGCGTGCTGCCGTCCTGCCGGAGCTCGCCGTTGAGCCAGGTCCGCAGCCGCAGGTCGTCCGGCATGGCGATCAGGCCGCGCGGCACGAGCCACGGCCCCAGCGGCGCGAAGCCGTCCGAGGTCTTGCCGGCCATGAACTGCGTCGTGAGGTTCTGCAGCGTCCGCGCGCTGAGGTCGTTGCCGATCGCGTAGCCGGCCACCGCGGACAGCGCGTCGGCCGTCGACAGATTCCGGCAGCGCCGCCCGAACACGATCACGAGTTCGGTCTCGTAGTCGAAGGCGTGGTCCACGTGCGTGGGGAGTTCCACCACGCCGTCGTGATGGTTGAGCGCGTTGGCGAACTTGCCGAACAGCGGCGGTGCCTTCGGCAGCGCGGTTTGCGTCTCGGCGGCATGGGCCTGGTAGTTGAAGCCGACGCAGAGAATCTTCTGCGGCCGCGTCACGAGCGGCGCGAACGCCGCCTGCGCCACCTCGAACGCCCCGGCGCCGCCCTCGCGCCGCAGGCGCGCCACCAGCGCCGCGACCTCGGCGCCCCGCTGCTGCTGCAGCAGTTCGTCCATGTCGCGCGGCACCGGCAACTGCAGCCGCGCGCCGGCCAGCGCGAGATTCACGATCCGGCCGTCGAGCTCGGCGCCCAGCGCGGTGGCGCCGTCGATCCGCAGGTTGGCCAGCTTGAGACCCAGCTGCGCCACGTCGAAGTCGGGATGGTCCATGTTCGATCTGCACTCCTGACTGGTTGTCATACAGGGAAACGGAAGCCGGCTGCCCGGCGCGGCGGCCGGACGGGATGGCGGAACACGCGCAGCGCGGCTCGTGTCCGGGGCTGCGTTAATTTGAGAATATATCTTCGATAGTAGAACGTCAACGACCAATGACACGCCGGGCACGATCGGGCCGAGGGTGCGGGCTTACCTGTCGTCGCGGCGGGAAATGACGAGGTAGTAGGCGCAGGGCTTGCGCGAGCGATTGCTGAACGCATGCTCCTGCTGCGCCTCGAAGAACAGCGTATCGCCCGCCGACAGCGCGATCTCCCGATCGGGCAGTTCGACCACCAGCTCGCCTTGCGCCACGGTGACGAGCTTCTCGGTGCCGCTGCGGTAGGCGGGCATCATGCCCGTGGACACGCCGGCCGGCAGCCGGTGCAGCAGCAGCTCGACCGCGCCGCCGGCCATCGACGGCGACAGGATGTGGCGCTCGAAGCCCGTCTCGCCGTCGCGAAACACATGGCGCTGGTCGTGCCGCACGACCACCACGGCCTGCCGGTCCTCGACGCCGCCGGTGAGGAAACTGAGCGTGGTCTGAAGCGCATGCGCGATCCGCTTCGCGACGCCGATGGTGGGGCTCTTCTCGCCGCGCTCGACCTTCGAGAGCATCGCGCGGCTCACGCCGGACCGGACCGCCAGCGCCTCGAGCGTCAGCTCGGCCCGCTCGCGCAGCGCGCGCACGCGACGCCCGAACGCCTGGTTCAGTTCGTCCTGGTCGTCGGCGGGATCGAGGGAATCGGCGGGGTCAACGGGGTGGATCATGGATCGGGAGGGATGGCGGCGTGAGCGGATCGGGGAGAGTCTAGCGTATCGTCGCCATCGGCTCCGGCCCGTCGGGGACGCGGCGGCTCGCGCCACGGGCCGAAGACGACGCCCGTACCGGGGGACATGAACCGCCCCAGCCCGGCACCGCGGCGCACCATCGCCGCTTCGCCACGCCATCGCGCCGGCCTCGCGGGCCGCAAAACCCGGCCTTCACGCAGCGCATCAACTAGCGCTGGCCGAGCCTGCCGCAGTAGTATGTGGGGCCCCCGGTGCCAGGGGCCTCCCGGTCATGCGTCGACCCCGTCGATTCGTCAAAAATACCGCCCGGGATTCGAACCACGCCACGCAAACGGAAAAAATGACCGCCACCGCTGCAGTCGATCAGACCGCGTTCCGACGCATCATCCAGCGCAACATCGCCCTGCCGCTGGGCATGGGCATCGTGACGGCCGGCGTGTTCATCGCGCTGGTGTTCTATCTGGTCTCGACCATGAGCTGGGTCGAGCATTCCGAGCGCGTGATCGGCGACGCCAACGAAATGCTGCGCCTCGCGGTGGAACGGGAATCGTCGCTGCGCGGCTACCTGATCACCGGCGACGAAAGCTTTCTTTCCCCCTACGAACTCGACGACGCGCGCTTTCACGCCGAGATCGAATCGCTGATGACGCTGGTGGCCGACAACCCGCCCCAGGTCGAGGCGCTGCGGCGGATCCAGGCGATCCAGGAGCGCTGGAACCGCTACTCGGGTGAAATCATCGATCTGCGGCGCAGGAACCTCGACTACCGCGCCCCCGTGCAGGCCGGCCGCGGCAAGCTCGAATTCGACGAGACGCGCCGCGAGTTCGGCTCGTTCCTCGACGTCGAGCTGGCATTGCGCCAGCAGCGCAGCGCCGCCGCGAAGAGCCTGACCTCGACGCTGGTCGGCATCTTCCTGCTGTTCAGCGTGCTGGTCAGCGGCGTGCTCGCGTGGCGCGGACGCCGCGAACTGCTCGACCTGTCGCGCACCTACGACGGCGTGCTGCGCCAGCAGGCCGAACAGACCGAGGTGCTGCAGCAGCAGGTGTGGCTGCGCTCGGGCCAGCGCCTGCTGGCCGAGAAGGTGGTCGGCCAGGGCAGCACGGCGCTGGTCGGCCTCGCGATGCTCGATTTCCTCGCGCAGTATCTCGACGTGGTGGTGTCGGCCGTCTACGTGCGCGCCGCCACCACCGGCGAGCTGTGCCGCGTGGCGGCGCACGGCTTCAACCACGAACACCAGAGCGCGGGCCGCAACTTTCGCGAGCCCGAAAGCCTGGTCGGCCAGGCGGCCGCCTCGCGCCGCACGATCGTGCTGCGCGACGTGCCCGACACCTACCTGACGGTCAGCTCGGGGCTCGGCGCGAGCCTGCCGCGCGGCATCGTGGTGCTGCCGATCCTCAACGATGACGCCGTCAACGGCGTGGTCGAGCTGGCCTTCATGCGCGAGATCGAGCCGCGCGACCTCGAACTGCTGCAGCTGATCGCGACCAGCATGGGCGACTTCCTCGCGGCGGCGCAGTATCGCGAACGCCTGCAGGAGACGCTCGCCGAAACCCAGCAGCTCAACGAGGAACTGCAGGTGCAGCAGGAGGAACTGCGCGTCTCGAACGAAGGGCTCGAGGAGCGCGGCCGCGCGCTGACCGATTCGCAGGCGCGGCTCGAGGAACAGCAGGCCGAGCTCGAACAGACCAACGTGCAGCTCGAGCAATACGCGCAGCGGCTCGAACGGCAGAAGGCCGAGCTCGTCACGGCGCAGGAGGCGCTGTCGGCCAACGCCGCGCGCCTCGAACAGTCGAGCCGCTACAAGTCCGAGTTCCTCGCCAACATGTCCCACGAGCTGCGCACGCCGCTCAACAGCTCGCTGATCCTCGCGCGGCTGCTGCAGGAGAACCGCGCCGGCAACCTGACCGACGAGCAGGTGCGCTACGCCGAGACGATCCACGCCTCGAACAGCGACCTGCTGGTGCTGATCAACGACATCCTCGACCTGTCGAAGGTCGAGGCCGGCCAGATCACGATCGAGCCCGAGACGGTCTCGCTGGAAGCGCTGATGCAGTCGCTGCGCGAGACCTTCGAGCCGATGGCGGCCTCCAAGGGGCTCGCGCTCACGCTCGAACGCACGCCGGGCACGCCCGCCACGCTCGTCAGCGACAGCCAGCGCGTGGCGCAGATCCTGCGCAACCTGCTGTCGAACGCGCTGAAGTTCACCGAGCACGGCGAAGTGTCGCTGACCATCTCGGCCGACGACGCGGGCATGGTGCGCCTCGACGTGCGCGACTCCGGCATCGGCATCGCGCCCGACAAGCTCGAACTGATCTTCGAGGCGTTCCAGCAGGCCGACGGCTCGACCAGCCGGCAATACGGCGGCAGCGGCCTGGGCCTGTCGATCTCGCGCGAGTTCGCGCGACTGCTGGGCGGCCGCATCGGCGTGGCGAGCGAACCGGGCAAGGGCAGCGTGTTTACGCTGTGGCTGCCGCTCGACCCGGTGTTCGCGGTGGCGCCGAGCCAGGCCACCGTGACGGTCGCGCCGGTCGACATGGCCGCGCCGCCGGTGCCCGCCGCCAGCGCGGAACCGCGCGCCAGCTACGTCACGCCGGCGCCGCATGCCGCGCACGCGGCGCATGCGCCTCATGCGCCGGCCGCCCCGCAGCGCGCCGCGAACGACGTCGAGAGCCGCGGCGCCGCGCCGATCGCCGACGACCGCGACGCGCGCCAGCGCCCGCACCGCCTGATCCTCGCGATCGAGGACGATCCGGTGTTTGCCGCGATCCTGCGCGATCTGGTGCATGAACTCGACTTCGATTTCGTCCACGCCAGCGACGGCACCTCGGGCATCGCGCTGGTGCGCGACATGCAGCCGACCGCCGTGCTGCTCGACATCGGCCTGCCCGACCGCTCGGGCCTGACCGTGCTCGAATGGCTCAAGAACGACACGCTCACGCGCCACATCCCGATCCACATCGTGGCGGCCACCGACCATACCGAGAAGGCGCTGCACCTCGGCGCGGTCGGCTACACGCTCAAGCCCACCGCGCGTTCGACGCTCGAAACCGCGATCCGGCGCCTCGAAGGACGCCTGCAGCAGCACGTCAAGCGCGTGCTCGTGATCGAGGACGACACCGCGATGCGCGAGAGCATCCGCGTGCTGCTGGAAGGCGAGACCACCGAGATCGTCGCGGTGGCCACGCTCGCGAGCGCGCTCGAACAGCTCGCGCAGGGCGGCTTCGACTGCGTGGTGACCGACCTCGCGCTGCCCGACGGCACCGGCTACGACCTGCTCGAACGGCTCGCCGCCGACGCCGCGCGCCCGGCGCTGCCGGTGATCGTCTACACCGGCCGCATGCTGTCGGCCGACGAGGAACACCGGCTGCGCCGCTACTCGAAGTCGATCATCATCAAGGGCGCGAAATCGCCCGAGCGGCTGCTCGACGAGGTCACGCTGTTCCTGCACAGCGTCGAATCCTCGCTCGCGCCCGAGCAGCAGCGCATGCTGCGCACGGTGCGCCAGCGCGACAACGCGTTCGAGGGCCGCGCGATCCTGCTGGCCGAGGACGACGCGCGCAACATCTTCGCGCTCTCGCACGTGATCGAGCCGCTCGGCGCGAAGCTGCTGATCGCGCGCAACGGCCGCGAGGCGCTCGACGTGCTCGAGCGCGGCGAGGACGTCGACCTGGTGCTGATGGACGTGATGATGCCGGAGATGGACGGCCTGACCGCCACCGCCGAAATCCGCCGCAATCCGCGCTTCGCGCACCTGCCGATCATCGCGCTGACCGCCAAGGCGATGGCGCACGACCGCGTGCGCTGCCTCGAGGCCGGCGCGGACGACTACATCTCGAAGCCGATCGACGTCGACCGGCTGCTGTCGCTGTGCCGCGTCTGGTTCCGGCAGCGCTGATGCAATAAGGCACCGCATGCAATCCCACCCGCCCCTCGCCCCGTCGCGGCACACGGCCGATTTCGATATCGAGCTGAAGCTGCTGCTCGAGGCGATCTACCAGAAGTACCAGCACGATTTCCGCCACTACGCGCCGTCCTCGCTGCGCCGCCGCCTGAGCCAGGCGCTGGCCGAGTTCGGCCTGCCCACGCTCTCGCAGCTGCAGGACCGGATCCTGCGCGACGAGACCGAGTTCACGCGGCTGTTCCAGTACCTGACGGTGCAGGTCAGCGACATGTTTCGCGACCCGCCCTACTTCCTCGCGCTGCGCGAGCACGTGCTGCCGCTGCTCAGGACCTATCCGTCGATCAAGGTCTGGGTGGCCGGCTGCAGCACCGGCGAGGAGCTGTGGTCGCTGAAGATCCTGTTCGACGAGGAAGGGCTGACCGAGCGCACGCTGTTCTATGCCACCGACATCAGCCCCGATGCGCTCGCGCGCGCCGAGGCGGGCATCTACACGCTGGACCGGATCGCCGGATTCACGCGCAACTATCTGGCCGCCGGCGGCAAGCGCTCGCTGTCCGACTACTATCACGCGGCCTACGGCGGCGCGCGCTTCACCGGCTCGCTGCGCGAGCGCGTGGTGTTCGCCGATCACAGCCTGTCGACCGACGAGGTGTTCCTCGAAGCGCATCTGGTGTCGTGCCGCAACGTGCTGATCTACTTCGACCGCGCGCTGCAGGATCGCGCGCTCGCGCTGTTCGAGCGAACCCTGGTGCGGCGCGGCTTCCTCGGGCTCGGCAGCAAGGAAAGCCTGCGCTTCTCCGCGCAGCAAGAGGCGTTCGGCGAGTTCCGCGAACGCGAACGCATCTACCAGAAACGCTAGGCACCATGGCCCCGTCCCTCACGCCTTGCCCGCCCTCGGGCGCCGCCCGGAGCCGCACATGAACCGCCCGCCGTCGCCCGCCGCCACGGAGCGCCCGTCCGGGCCGGCCGGCGCGCGCGCTTTCGAGGCGGTGGTGATCGGCGCGTCCGCGGGCGGCATCGAGGTGCTGAACGTGCTGCTGCCCGCGCTGCCGGCCGGCTTCGGCGCGGTCGTGCTGATCGTCACGCACCTGCCGGCCGATTCGCCGAGCCATCTGGTGCAGACCTTCACCGGCCGCTGCGCGCTGCCCGTCGTCGAGCCCGATGCCGGCGAGCCGCTGCGGCCGGCCCATGTCTACGTCGCGCCGCCCGCCTATCACATGCTGGTGGACGACGATCGCACCGTGGCGCTGTCGATCGACGCGCAGGTGCGGTTCTCGCGGCCGTCGATCGACGTGCTGTTCGAATCGGCCGCCCATGCCTACCGCGAGCGGCTGCTCGGCATCCTGCTGTCGGGCGCCAACGACGACGGCACCGCCGGCCTCGAGGCGCTGCGCGCGCAGGGCGGCACGGCCTGGGTGCAGGCGCCCGATTCGGCGGCCTCGCCGGTCATGCCGCGCACGGCGATCGAACACCACGCCGCCGACGAAGTGCTTTCCCCCGCCGCGATGGCCCGCCGGCTCGCGGACTTGCCGGTTTTCTCCTGATTCATGCCATGACCTCAGTCAACATCCTCATCGTCGACGACGTCGTCCACAACATCACCGCGTTGCAGGCGCTGCTGGCGCGCCACGACGTCGAACTGCTGGTGGCCAACTCGGGCACGGCGGCGCTCGACCTGCTGCTCAAGCACGAGGTCGCGCTCGCCATCCTCGACGTCAACATGCCGGTGATGAACGGCTTCGAACTCGCCTCGCTGATGCGCGGCAGCCCGCGCACCTCGCACGTGCCGATCATCTTCCTCACCGCCACCGCCGAGGATGCCTCGCGCACCTTCCGCGGCTACGAGGCCGGTGCGGTGGATTTCCTCTACAAGCCCGTCGATCCGATGATCCTGCGTTCGAAGGTGGACGTGTTCGTCCAGCTCGAACAGCACAAGCGCCTGGTTGCCGAGCAGCTGCAGACCACGCGGCAGCTGCTCGAAGCCAACGAGATGCTGATGGCGGTGCTCGGCCACGACCTGCGCACGCCGCTCGGCGCGGTGCTGGCCTCCGCCGAGTACCTGATGCGCGATCCGTCCGGCACGCAGACCGCGGCGGTGGCCGCGCGCATCAAGAGCAGCTCGCTGCGCATGGCGCGGATGGTGCATCAGCTGCTCAATCTCGCGCGGCTGCAGGGCGGGCGGCTGCGGCTGCAGACGCGGCAGGTGGAGCTGGCCACGCTGTGCCGCGCGGTGGTCGACGAATTCGGCGGCACCGCCGGCAGCGAGCGCATCGCCGTGGCCGCGCGCGGCGACACCCACGGCGAGTGGGACGCGGACCTGCTCTGGCAGGCGGTATCGAACCTCGTCAGCAACGCGCTGCATCACGGCGAGCCGAGCGGCACGATCGTGGTCGACGTCGACGGCGAGTCGCCCCACCAGGTGCGCCTCAAGGTCAGCAACCACGGCGCGATCCCGCCGGCCGTCCTGCCCCATCTGTTCGAGGCGTTCGTGCCGGGCGCGGCCATGAAGCAGCCGCGCGACGGCCTCGGGCTCGGCCTGCACATCGTGCAGAAGGTGGTCCAGATGCATCGCGGTTCGGTGCGCGCGCTGTCGGAAGGCGCGGGGCAGACGGTGTTCGCGGTGGAACTGCCGCGCGCGGTGAAGGGCACCGCCTGAACGCGGGCGGCCCCGCCGCCGCGTCACGTCGAACCGGCCCGTCCGCCCGCCCCGCGCAAGCGGACGGGCGGACGGTGTGGCATCCGGTCTTGCAGCGGCTCTTGCCCTAGCACTCCCACCCCACCCCGAACAGGGTCATTCCGTCACATCAAATAAAAATAATTATCATTCGCATTCATACATCGAATGCCCGATGGATCCTGGCCGAGGAGACCACCATGCAGATTGCCGCCCGCCCCGCCGAACCGTCCCGCGGGTCCGGAAACGACGCGCTCGCGCAATGGCGCCGCGCGATCACCTGGGGCAACCGCGCGTTCGACGAGCGCGACCATCCGAACGCGATCGCGCATTACGAGATGGCCGCGGCGCTGGCCGACGCGATGTTCGGGCGGATCGACGACGCCGAGGCCGGCACCGCCGCCTGGGTCGTCGCGCACCACAACCTCGCCGACACCTATGCGCGGATGGGCCGCGCCGGCGAGCAATGCCGCCACCTGTGCGCGGCCCATGCGCGGCTCTGCGAGGCGCTCGCCGCCGCGACGCTGCCGCCGCGCTGGCAGACCGCCGCGCAGCGCCACTGCCGCCGCACCTATGCCGAACTGACCCACTACCTCGCGCGCCACCCCGACGACCGCGCCGCGCGCGCGGCCTGCGAGTCCGGCGCCGCCGGCCTCGTCTCGACGCTCGCTCGGCAATAGCCGCCGCGGCGCGCCACCGCCCGCTCACCCGAACCCATCCACAGGAGTCCTTGATGCCGTACACCCTGCCCCCGCTGCCGTATGCCTACGACGCGCTCGAACCGCACATCGACGCGCAGACGATGGAGATCCACTACAGCAAGCATCACCAGACCTACGTCAACAACCTGAACGCGGCGCTCGAAGGCGCGGGCCTGCCGTTCCCGCCCGTCGAAGAACTCGTGGCCGGCCTCGCGTCGCTGCCGGAGGCCGTGCGCGGCGCGGTGCGCAACAACGGCGGCGGCCACGCCAACCACAGCCTGTTCTGGAGCGTGATGTCGCCGGCCGGCGGCGGCCGCCCGCAAGGCCGGCTCGCCGCGGCGATCGACGCCGAGCTGGGCGGCTTCGACGCGTTCCGCGACGCGTTCACGAAGGCCGCGCTGACGCGCTTCGGCAGCGGCTGGGCCTGGCTCAGCGTGAGCCCGCAGCGCACGCTGGTGGTGGAGAGCAGCGGCAACCAGGACAGCCCGCTGATGACGGGCAACACGCCGATCCTCGGCCTCGACGTCTGGGAGCACGCGTACTACCTGAAGTACCAGAACCGCCGGCCCGACTACATCGCGGCGTTCTACAACGTGGTGGACTGGGCCGAGGTGGGCCGCCGCTACCAGGCCGCGCTCGGCTGAAGCGGCGCTTGCACGGCGCTTTCAGCGCTTGCCATGAGCGGGCGGATGCGGTATCAAATCCGAAACATCCAGACACCGTTCCCGCTCATGAGAAAGTCCAGACAGGAGGCGGCCGAAACCCGCCAGCGCATCGTCGAGGCCGCGTCGCGGCGCTTCCGTGAAAAAGGCATCGAAGCAACCGCGCTGTCCGACGTGATGGCCGACGCCGGGCTCACGCACGGCGGGTTCTACAAGCACTTCGCCTCGAAGGACCACGTCGTGCTCGAATCGCTGCAGCTCGCCACCGATTCGATGCGCGCCTCGATGTCGGCCACGCTCGAGCGCTGGCCCGGCAAGCGCGGCATCAACGCCGCGATCGAGCAATACCTCTCCGAATCGCATTTCCACGACATCGGCTGCGACTGCACGTTCGTGTCGCTGGCGAGCGAACTCGCGCGCCGCAGCGACGACGTGCGCGACGCCGCGTCGGCCGGCATGGTCTCGCTGATCGAGCTGTTCACGAACGGATTGATGACGGAACTGACGCCGGCCGCGGCCCGCAAGCGGGCCACGGTGATCGTCTCGACGATGATCGGCGCGATGACGGTGGCGCGCCTCGTCAACGACGACGCGCTGGCCGCGTCGGTGTTGCGCGAGGCGCGCAAGACGCTGCAGCAGTAAGCGCAGCGGGTGGCGGCGGGCCGGCTCAGCCGGCCGTCGCGAGGCGCGTGGTGGGCGTGGCCGCCGGGCTTGTAGAGCTCACCGAGCCCAGCGAATCCGCCGTGCCGGCCGCGCTCACTTCACTGGCAGACGGCGTGGCCGCCGCCCCCGAAGCCGAAGCCGGTGCCGCCGCACTGGCCGTGCCGGTCGACCAGCCGCCGCCGAGCGCCCGGAACACCGACACCGCCGCGCGCGCGGCATCCGAGCGCGTCGCGTCCAGATCGTCGCGCGCGCCCAGCAGCTGCCGGTCCGCGTCGAGCACGTCGGTCAGCGTGATCGCGCCGGCCTTGTAGGCCTTCTGCGACAGGTCTCGTGCGCGCGTCAGCGAGGCGACCTCGGCATCGAGTTCGACGCGCCGCGTCTGCGTCTCGGCCAGCGTCACGAACGCGTTCTCGACGTCCTCGGCCGCCTTCAGCACCGCCTGCCGGTACCGCGCCAGCGCCTCGGCGTTGGCCCCGCGCGCCGACTTGACCTCGGCGTCCACCTTGCCGAAATCGAACAGCCGCCAGCGCAGCCCCGCCGTCACGGCGGGCTGGAACGCGCGCGCCGTGAACAGCTGGCCCGCGTTGATGCTGTCGAAGCCGAGCAGCCCCGAGATCGAGAGCTTCGGATAGTAGTCCGACAGCGCCGCGCCGATCCGCTCGTTCGACGCCGCCAGGCGCCGCTCGGCCGCGATCACGTCGGGGCGGCGGCGCAGCACGTCGGTGGGCGTCGCGCTCGCGTCGATCGACGGAATCCCCGGGATCTCGCCCGGCACCGCGAGCTGGCTCGCATAGGTGCCCGGCTGCGCGCCCATCAGGATGTCGAGCCGGTTCAGCTGCGCGACGAGGCTGGTGCGCAGCGTCGGCACCAGTGCCCGCGCCTGCCGCAGCAGCGCGTCGGCCTGCGCGATCTCGCGCTCGTCGGCGGCGCCCGCGCGATGGCGCGCCTTCACGAGTTCGAGCAGCCGCGCGTCGGTCTCGATCTGGTCGTTGGCCACCGCGAGCCGCGCCTGGAAGCCGCGCACCTGCAGATAGGCGTCGGCCGCGTCGGCGGCCACGCTCACGCGCGTGCCGAGCCGGTCCGCCTCGGCCGCCTGCGCCTCGTTGGCCGCCGCGGCCGCGTTGCGCCGCAGGCCGCCCGCCAGATCGATCTCCCAGCTCGCCGCGCCGCCCAGCGTGTACTCGCGCTGGTTGCGGCTGTAGCCCGGGAACGCGCGAGCGAGCGAGCCGGTCGGGCTCAGTTCGCTCTGGTGCTGGTCGGTGGCCGCGCCTTCGAGATCGAAGGTCGGCAGCAGTTCCGCGCCGGCGCCCGAGGCGGCCGCGCGCGCCTGCTGCACGCGCGCCAGCGCGGCGGCCAGGTCGAGGTTCTGCGCGAGCGCGCGATCGACGATGGTCACCAGCATCGGATCGTGGAAGCCGGTCCACCACGCGTCGAGCGGCGCGGCCGGCCCCGCCGCGCCGTCGTGCCGGTCGGCGGGCGCATGCTGGAACGGCTGCAGCGCGTCGGCGGGCGCCTGGTAGTCGGGGCCGACCGCGCAGCCGGCCAGCGCGAACGCGAGCGCCGCGGCCAGCGCGAGGCGTGGCGCGAGGCGTGGCGCAAGGCGTGGTACATGCCGCGCGTTCGGGATCGGAGTGAAGGTCGTCATCATGCGTGCTCCTGGCTGCCGGCAACGGTATCGCCGGCGTGTTGCTTGCGGCCGAACCGCCGGATGAAGACATAGAAGGTCGGCGTGAACAGCAGGCCGAAGCCCGTCACGCCGAGCATGCCGAACAGCACCGCGGTGCCGAGCGACTGCCGCATCTCCGCGCCGGCGCCGGTCGCCACCGCGAGCGGGGCCACGCCGAGAATGAACGCGAACGAGGTCATCAGGATCGGGCGCAGCCGCGTGCGGGCCGCATGCACGGCGGCGCCGGCCGCGTCCGAGCCCTCGTCCTCCTTCTGTCGCGCGAACTCCACGATCAGGATCGCGTTCTTGGCCGCCAGCCCCACCAGCACCACGAAGCCGATCTGCGCGAGGATGTCGATCGGCATGCCCCGCAGCGACAGCCCGGTGACCGAGGCGAGGATACACATCGGCACGATCAGCACGATCGCGAGCGGCAGCTTCCAGCTTTCGTACTGCGCCACCAGCACCAGGAACACGAACAGCGCGGCGGCACCGAACACCACCAGCGTCGGCGTGCCCTTTTGCTGCTGCTGGTAGGCCAGGTCGGTCCACTCGAACGAGATGCCCTGCGGCAGCACCTGATGCGCGAGTTCCTCCATCTGGCGCAGCGCGGTGCCGGTGGCCACGCCCGGTGCGGCGGCGCCCTGCACCTCGGCGGCCGGATACAGGTTGTAGCGCGGCACGCGGTACGGGATGGTGCGGTCCTCGAACTGCGCGACCGAGCCGATCGGCACCATCTCGCCGGCGGCGTTGCGCGTCTTGAGCCGCGAGATGTCCTCGCCGCTGCGGCGGAAGCTGCCGTCGGCCTGCACGATCACCTCGTAGGTGCGCCCCAGATAGTTGAAGTCGTTCACGTACTGCGAGCCGAGGTACACCTGCAGCGTCGAGAACACGTCGGTGGGCGTCACGCCGAGCTTCTGCGCCTTGACGCGGTCGATGTCGGCGAACACCGACGGCGAGCCCGCGTTGAACAGCGTGAACACGCCGGCGAAGTGCGGGTCCTTGTTGGCCGCGGCCACCAGCGACTTGGCCGCCTTGACGAGCGCCTCGGGGCCCAGGCCCGCGCGGTCCTCGAGCATCAGCTTGAAGCCGCCCGCGCTGCCGAGGCCCTGCACCGGCGGCGGCGGGATCGTCAGCACGTAGGCGTCCTTGATCACCGACAGGCGACGGCGCAGGTCGGCCAGCACGGTCTCGGCCGTCACGCCCGACAGCTCGTGGTTGTAGAGCGACGGCAGGCCCGTGAACACCGTGCCCGAGTTCGACGCCACCGTCAGCGTGGTCGCGTCGAGGCCGACGAACGGCGCCGCGTGCTCGATGCCGCGCGTCTTCAGCGCGATGTCGGTGACCTGGCGCACCACCTTCTCGGTGCGTTCGAGCGAGGCGCCCGGCGGCAGCTGGATCACCGTGATCAGGTAGCCCTGGTCCTGCTCCGGAATGAAGCCGGTGGGCGTGCGCGAGAACTCCAGCCCGGCCACCGCGATCAGCGCCACGTAGATCGCGAGCATCACCGTGAGGCCGCGGATCAGCCGGCGCGTGAGGTTGCCGTAGCCGAACGAGAGCTTGTCGAAACCGCGGTTGAAGCGCGCGAAGCCGGCCTGCACGAAGCGCGCGACGCGCCCGCCGCCGGAGCCGGCCGTGTCGTGCTCGTGCGACTTGAACAGCACCGCGCACAGCGCCGGGCTCAGCGTCAGCGACACGAAGCACGAGATCACCGTGGAGGCCGCGATGGTCACCGCGAACTGCCGGAAGAACAGCCCCGAGATGCCGCTCAGGAACGCCGACGGCACGAACACCGCGCACAGCGTCAGCGCGATCGACAGCAGCGCGCCGCCCACTTCGTCCATGGTGCGGTGCGCGGCCTCGACGGCCGACATGCCGGCCTGGATGTTGCGCTCGACGTTCTCCACCACCACGATCGCGTCGTCCACCACGATCCCCACCGCCAGCACCAGCCCGAACAGCGACAGGTTGTTCAGCGAGATCCCGAACATCGACAGCACGATGAACGAGCCGAGCAGCGACACCGGGATCGCCACCACCGGGATGATGGTGGCGCGCCAGTTCTGCAGGAATACGAACACCACGCCCACCACCAGCAGGATCGCCACGAAGATGGTGGTGATCACCTCGTTGACGGACTTGCCGATGAAGATGGTCGGGTCGTAGATGATCTGGTAGTCGACGCCGGCCGGGAACTCCTTCTTCAGTTCCTCCATCGACTGCAGCACCTCGTGCTCGACGGCGAGCGAGTTGGCGCCCGGCTGCGCATAGATCAGCATCGCGGTGGCGTCGTCGCGGTCCTTGAACGAAGTCGAGCCGTAGTCGGCCGCGCCCACTTCCACGTGGCCGATGTCGCGCACGCGCGTGACGCGCCCCTGCGGGTCGGACTTCAGCACGATGTCGCCGAACTGCTCGGGCGTGGTGAGCCGGCCGAGCGCCTCGACGTTGACCTGGTACGCGTCGCCGTGCGCGACCGGCGGCTGGTTCAGCACCCCCGCCGAGACCTGCACGTTCTGCGCGCGCAGCGCGGCCAGCACCTCGTTCGCGGTCATGTCGCGCGCGGCCACGCGGTCCGGATCGATCCAGATCCGCATCGCGTATTCGCGCGCGCCCTGGATCTGCACGTCGCCCACGCCCTGCAGCCGCGCGAGCGCGTCCTTCACGTGCAGCGTCGCGTAGTTCGACAGGTAGAGCGTGTCGTGCGAGTGGTTCGGCGAGTACAGATGCACCGCCAGCAGGATGCTCGGCGTGGACTTGCGCACCTGCACGCCGAGCCGCTGCACGTCCTCGGGCAGCCGCGGCAGCGCATCCTGCACGCGGTTCTGCGTGAGCATCTGCGCGACGTTCAGGTCGGTGCCGATGCGGAACGTGACCGTCACCGTCAACTGGCCGTTGCCGGTGGACTGGCTGCTCATGTAGAGCATGTTCTCGACGCCGTTGATCTGCTGCTCGAGCGGCGTGGCCACGGTGCGCGCGATGGTGTCGGCCGAGGCGCCTGGATACGACGTGGTGACCTGCACCGTGGGCGGCACGATCTCCGGATACTGCGCGACCGGCAGCACGAACATCGCGCCGAGCCCGATCAGTGTCAGGAACGCGCTGACCACCGTCGCGAAGCGCGGGCGGTCGATGAAGAAATGGGCGATTCGCATGGCCTGGTCGCCCCGTTACTGCGCTTGCTGCGCGGGTTGTCCGGCCGGCGCGGCGGCCGACTGGTCGGCGTAGCGGATCGCGCCGTCGTGGGTGGCCACCTTCGAGCCCGGCGCCGCGAACGGCAGCCCGTCGATGATCACGCGGTCGTCGCGGCTCAGGCCCGAGCGGATCACGCGCAGCCCGCCGCGCACGTCGCCCGTCTCGACCTGCTTGGGCACCACCGTGCCGTCGGCGCCCACCGTCAGCACCAGATGCTCGGACTGGTTCGGCAGCACCGAGGCGTCGGGCACCAGCAGCGTCGGGGTCGGCACCGCCACTGCCACGCGCACGCGCGAGAACTCGCCGGGCGTGAAATGGCCGTCGGCGTTGGCCACCGTCGCGCGCGCGTGGATCGTGCCGCTCGAACGGTCGAGCACGTTGTCGACGAAGTCGAGCGTGCCCTGCCGGTCGTAGGTGGTCGAATCGCCCGCGGCCAGCTCGACGCGGTTCGACGGCATGCCGGCCGCGTTGCCGCGATAGCGCTGGAACGCCTCGTAGTCCGACTCGCTCATGTCGAAGTCGAGATAGATCGGATCGAGCGAGACGATCGTGGTGAGCAGCGTGGTCGGGCTGGTCGCGTAGCGGCTGCCGGCGATCAGGTTGCCCACCGACACCTGGTGGCGGCCGATGCGGCCGGTGAACGGCGCGACGATGCGGCAATGGTCGAGGTCGAAGCGCGCGTCGCGCGCCTGCGCGTCGGCGTCGTCGAGCGCGGCCTGCGCGGCGTGCAGCTCGGAGGTGCGCTGCTCGGTGTTCTGCGTGGTGCCGGCCTGGCTGCGCTCGAGCTCCTGCGCACGCGCGAGTTCCTGCTTCGCGAGCACCAGGCGCGCCGCGGCGGTCTGCTGCTGCGCCTTCGCCTGCGCGTAGCGGATCTCGTAGGGCACCGGGTCGATCGTGAACAGCAGGTCGCCCTTGTGGACCACGGCACCGTCGCGGAAATGGATGCCCGTCAGCGTACCGCCCACCTGCGCGCGCAGTTCGACCTGATCGACCGCCGAGAACTGGCCGAGGAAGCCGATGCGCGTGTCGAGATCGCGCACCAGCGGCCGGCTGACCGTCACCTCGTGCGGCGGCGGCGCGGCGTTGGCCGCGTTCGCGCCGTCCTGCGCGTGATGGAACCACAGCCCGCCGCCGATCACGACGATGCCGGCCGCGATGGCCAGCGCCCTGGCACGTCGCTTCGGCGCGCCGTTCGGGCCGCCGCGCAAGCTCGCGCCATCTTCCAGTCTTGTTTTCGTATCCACCTGCATCACCCTGGAAAGCGTTGTGGCCGGCGCCGTCGCGCAACGCCGCGACGGGCCGGCCGGGGTCGGCTTCGACAGCCCCCTGTTCCGGCCATCGATCCACGCTTGGATGTCAATGAGCATCCAAAGGCCGATAGATTAGCGATAACATCTAAATGAGCAAGCGGCCGATTCGCGAAAACAACCTGTCGAATTGCCTACAGACAGCCGAAAAGCCTCGCCGGATAAGGGTTTGCGCGAACCTGGCGAGATTGTTGGCTGCTGCCGGTTTCTGAATTCATGCAGGCACGACAGCACTTCGTACCGCGAAGGCGGCCCGGGCGGCGTGGCGCGAATGCCGCCAAAATTGGCAGATTCGCCCATGGCGGGTGCCGCGCGCGCTGGCTAGACTGCTGGCAGATCGGGCGGATGCCGACGGCGGGAACCGCGGATCATGCGCGTGGCCGCACGGCCGCGCGCGGCAGGCAAGGGAGAAACGGCATGACGGATGCGGAACCGGGCAAAAGCACGGGGGCAGCCACGGGCACGGGCCACTACGAACCCGCGAGTCTCGTCGAGCGGCTGCGCGCCGCGCTGGCGGCAAGCGGCCTCGTGGCGGAGCAGTTGCGCCCCGAGGATCTCGCGGCGCTCGACCAGTTTCACTCGCGCGGGCTCGCCGCCACCAGGGAACTCGCGCGACAGCTGCCGCTCGGGCCGGCCACGCGCGTGCTCGACATCGGCGCGGGCCTCGGCGGCCCGTCGCGCTATCTCGCGGCCCACTATGGCTGCGAGGTGCAGGGCATCGACCTGAGCCGCGCGTTCGTCGAGGCGGCGACCTTCCTCGCGCAGCGCTGCGGACTGGCCGGGCGCGCCGGCTACCGGCACGGCAACGCGCTCGCGCTGCCTTACGAGGCCGGCAGCTTCGACGTGGCCTGGACCCAGCACGTGGCGATGAACATCGCCGATCGCGACACGCTGTATGCCGAGGCATTCCGCGTGCTGCGCCCGGGCGGACGGTTCGCGATCTTCGACGTGGTGGCCGCCGGCGACGCGCCGCTGCACTTCCCGGTGCCGTGGGCGCCGGGGCCGGCATCGAGCTTCCTCGTCACGGCGGAGGCGATGCGCGTGCATCTGGAGAACGCGGGCTTTCGCGTGGTCGACTGGGTCGACAGCACCGCCGAGGGCATCGCCTGGTTCGCGGCGCGCGCGGCGCAGGCGCGCGGGGCCGGCACGCCGCCGCCCGCGCTCGGCCTGCCGCTCGTGATGGGCGACGGCTTCGGCGAGATGACCGGCAATCTCGCGCGCAACCTGCGCGAGTCGCGCGCGGCGCTGATTCAGGCCGTGCTCGAAAAACCATGAAGCCATGAAAAAAAACCCTCGCACCGGGCGAGGGTTCGAGCAACGGACACGGCAGCCGCATGGGCGGCGGCCGTGCCGGATGCCGGCGCGGTCCTTATCTTCGGACCACGCCAAGCAGCAGCGTGACGAGGAAGATCACCACGAAGATAAAGAACAGGATCTTCGCGATTTCGGCCGCGCCCGCCGCGATGCCGCCGAATCCGAACACCGCCGCGATGATGGCGATGATGAAAAAGATGACCGCGTATCGAAGCATGTCTACCTCCCGATTGAACCTCTGAAACTGGATCTCTGAAACCGCCGCCGCGGCCCCATGATGGCGCGTCGTTAACGCCGCGCGCCTCAGATCGGCACGCGCCGGCGCAGTTCGGCCGGCAGGATCTTCATCGCCTGCCGGTACTTGGTGACGGTGCGTCGCGCCAGCACCACGCCGCGGCCGGCCAGGCGCTGCGCCAGCGCCACGTCGGAGAGCGGTTCGCCGCCGGGCTCGGCCGCGATCATCTCGCGGATCAGCACCTTGGCCGCGGCCGCCGAACAGGCGCCGCGCCCCGCCGCCTCGAGCTTGCGCGGGAAGAAGTGCTTGAACTCGAAGGTGCCGTGCGGCGTGGCCATGTACTTGTTGCCGGTCGCGCGCGAGATGGTCGATTCGTGCAGGTCCAGCTCCTCGGCGATGTCGCGCAGCACCAGCGGCTTCAGCGCGATCGCACCGTAGCGGAAGAAATCGCGCTGCCGCGCGACGATGCATTCGCCCACGCGCTGGATCGTGTCGAAGCGCTTCTGCGCGTTGCGGATCAGCCAGCGCGCTTCCTGCAGCTGCTGGCCGAGCGGCGACTGCGCCGATTCGCTCGACTTCGCGAACAGCTCGGCATAGAGCTTGTGGATCCGCGCGCGCGGCATCACCGCCGGGTTGATCGTCACCACCCAGCGTCCGCTCACCTGCCGCACGATCACGTCGGGCACCACGTAGTCGCCGCTCGCGCCGCCGAAGTGGTTGCCGGGGCGCGGATCGAGCTTGCGCACCAGCGCGCAGGCCGCGCGCAGCGTGCGCGTATCGCAGCCGATGCGGCGCTGGATCTCGGCCGTCTCGCGGCGCGCGAGGCGTTCGAGATGATGCTCGGCGATCACCTTCGCGCACTCCACGTCGTCGCGTCCGCCCGGCATCGCGTTCAACTGCAGCGTCAGGCACTCGGACAGCGAGCGTGCCGCGAGCCCCGGCTTGTCGAGCGACTGCACGAGCCGCAGTGCCACCGAGAGTTCCTGTTCGCTGAAGCAGACGTCCGAATCGGCGATCGTCTCGGCCAGTTCGGTCAGCGACTGGCGCAGGTAGCCGTCGTCGTCGAGCGCGTCGATGATGGTGCGCGCGGCGGCGCGGTCACGCACGTTGAGCGGATAGAGGCAGAGCGCCTCGTGCAGGTGTTCGTGCAGCGACGGCTCGAGCACGAGGCGGTCCGACGGTTCGACGTCGAAGCTCTCGTTCGAGCGGCGCAGCGAGCCGCGCATCGACGGCTCGGCCGTGTACAAAGGTTCGCCGTCGGGCGGCCCCGGTTCGGCGGTCACGAGGCTCGCGGGCTCGGAAGTTTCGGCCGATTCGGCCGCGGCGGTCGCTTCGTCGAACGGCGTGCGCGTATCGTCGTCGCCGGAAATCTGCACGTCTTCGAGAAACGGGTTGGTGTCGAGCGCCTGACGCAATTCCTGCTGGAATTCGAGCGACGACAGCTGAAGCAGTCGTAGCGACTGTTGCAGACGAGGCGTCAGCGTCAGGTGTTGCCGCATCTGTAGCGCGAGCGTAACTGGCATCCGGATGCTCCTGGTCGGTTAAGTGGTCCTGCCTCCCTTGTGCAACATCCATACCAGCTTGCCCGACCCCCTCCCGGCGGGGCTTCGGCGCCAGCGCCCGTGATGCGGGCAGCCTGCGTGAAGCATTTTTTACAAGCGGATTCGCAAGATTTGGGCCGCCGGACGCGGGCTGTCGCGATAGCGGCCGCTCCGCTGCGGTTCACGCATCCCGCGCAACCGGTTCGCCATGCGCGCCCACCGACGCGGCGTCGCCCTCCACGGGCCCGCTCCGCGCCGGTTTCGCACGCCGTGCGGCGGCCCCGATTCGACATCGCGCGCGCCATCGCCGCCATCGGGAACGCGCCGTGCTCGATAGCATCGCCTGCCTTCGATGGCGGGACCGGCGAAGGAAGTACCGAAGGGGGTCGCATTCGCCGGGCAGTCCCTATCCACTGGTCGCGAGACACCGGCGCCGCGAGGCGCGCGGATTGAGCAACGTCATATGAACAAGAGTTCAGAGAGGAAAAAACATGAAAACGATTCGTACCCTGGCGGTGATGGTTTCGGCCGTGGCAGTGCTCGCTGCTTGCGGCGGCGACGGCGATGACATCGGCACGATCATCGGCGTCTCGAAGCCGCAGGCGCGCTTCATCAACGCGGTGCCGCTCGGCCCGAACGTCGACTATTACCTGAACGCGCAGCTCAACACGGCCAACATCGCCTACAAGGGCGTGACGCGCTACGGCGACGTGAACAGCGGCGCCACGACGACGTCCTACAACTCCACCGGCACCAGCACGGCGATCGGCGCGCAGTCGTTCACCACGGCCAACGGCCACCACTACACGACGATCGCGCTGCCGAGCACCTCGTCGCCGATCTCGGTGATCGACGATCCGTATGACAAGGGCCTGCTGTCGAACCAGGCGCGCCTGCGCAGCTTCAACGCCTCGCCGAACGCGCAGAACCTGGACGTCTACGTGGTGACGGCCGGCAACACCAACATCTCGGCGGCCAACCCGACGCTGTCGAACGTGACCTATCAGAACGCGGTGCCGGCCACCACGCAGGATTCGATCTATCTGAACGGCGGCAGCTACCAGATCATCGTCACGACCACCGGCTCGAAGACGCCGGTCCTGACGACGGCGCCGTTCAACCTCGCGAACAACGCCGACTGGCTGGTGATGACGATCCCGGCCGGCGGCATCGCCGACGTGGTGCCGAACGACATCCACGTGCTGATCGCGCAGGGCAACGACGCCGATTCGTCGGCGCAGGAACTCGGCCCGCAATAACCGCCTCCACGGCGGATGACGCACGACGCACCCCGCCGCGAGGCGGGGTGTCGATGCGAAACGAAGAAAACGAAGGGGATGGATGACGGCGAACGCGCGGCCGTGGACAAGGCGTGGCCGCCGCGTGCAGCCGGAAGCTCACGGCCGCGCGCGGGCGACCGCATTCGCGCGGCTGCAACCCGCGCGACTCGCCGGCCCGGCCGGCGGCCGGCCCAGCATCAAAAATCGATCAGGACGACGAAGGTTCGAGCCGGATCACGCGAACCGTGCGCGCGCCGTGGGTGCGACCCGCATCGACGATGCCGGTCTGGCTGACCTGCCAGCCGAAGCGCGTCTCCACGGCCGGCTGCAGCCCGCCGCGACGGCAGGCGAAGCCCGCCAGACCGTCGTCGGGCGTCACCACGCTGTCGTCGAGCGAGGCGTTCGAATGGATCACGTTGTCCTGCCAGTGCGAGGCGTCGCGATGCGCGTCGAAGCTCTTGCCGTCCACGTCGACGCTGTTGCCCGAGGCACCCATCGCCGCGTTGTCGAGCGTCGCGATCCGGCTCGCGGCGCGGCGCACCGGGTCGCCGTGCTCGAGCGTGTAGCGCGCGCGGTCGATCGGCGGCAGGCCGGTCGGCATTTTCGAGGCGATCCGCTCGGGGGTCAGCCTGCGTTCGGCGCCGCGCTCGGCCGCGGCCGTCGACGGCGTCGCGTTCAATCCGGGGGCCGGCGTCTTCACCGGGTTTTGATTCCGTGCCTGCTCCATCGTCTCCTCCTGTACGGGGTGCCTCTCTCGCCGCGCGGCCGGGCCGCGCGGCGGGCATGGATGCCAGAACTAGAACTGGTAATTGATCGACAGATCGAACGTGGCGTTCGCCGAACTCTGCGTGATCGGGCTGTGACGCGCGCTGCCCACCAGCTGCTGGATCGCGCCGTCGGCCGTGAGGAACCAGTGCTTGCGGAAGAACCACACCATCGTGATGCCGCCGCCATAGGACCTCAGGCCCGCTTTCGCAGAATACGCCGGAATCCCCGAGCGCGCCGATTCTCCCTGGTTTACCCCGAACCAGCTGTTCATGTAGCGCGAATCGGCAAACGTCACGTTCGGACCCGCGAACCAGAAGAAGTGCTCGGAGCTGCCCGGCAGCGGCATGTAGGCCGCGAAATCGGCCACCCAGCCGTTCGCGCCGCCGACGTAGCGCTGCACGTCGCCGCGCAGCACCAGCGGGAAGCGCTTGGACAGCACGTAGTCGGCCGACAGCTTGATCTTCGGCGCCGGATTGATGTTGTCGAGGCCGTTCAGGTGGCCGAGATCGTCGGCCGAACGGCGCCCGAGATCGTAGCCGACCGACAGCGTCGCGCGCCAGTTCTGGCCGCGCAGAAAGTTCACGCCGAGCCCCTCGCCGGTCGAGAGGAACAGCAGGTCGCGGTAGCGCACGTCGATGCTCGGACCGGCCATCGCGCGGTACTGGTCGGAGCCGTCGTAGCGCGGCCGGAACGTGGAGGCCACGCCCACCCGCACGTCCCATTTGTCGGGCGGGTTCGGATTGAACAGGCTCTCGAGCGGCACGCCGGCGGAGTACTGCCACTCGCTGAGCGGGCCCGGCGTCTGCGCGCGGGCCGTCACGGCGGCCGCGCAGCACACCGTCAGAACGGTCAGCCGCGACGGGACGATCGCGCGGCGCATCAGGCTCATGCGGCGCGGGGAAACGGGAACGGCACGGCATCGAATCATCAGCTTGTCCTCTTTGTGTTGTACGTTCTGCTGAGAGAGTTCCGCAACCGTTCCGCCAGCGCCGCGCCGCCGCCGTTTCCGGCGACGGCCGGCGCGCGCGTGCCGGTCCTCGTACCGCTGCTGCGCGTGCTGCCGCCAGTCATGTTACCCGTGCCGCGCGGCGTGCCCGGACGCAACTTCATCGGCACGCCCCGGCTCCTCCGGACCACCTGGCCGAGCCGGCGCCCCGCCGCCGGACACCCGCCAGACGCTCGGGCGGTTGCTGCGACGGCGGATCGCCTTCCGGCGGCTGCCGCGGCACTGGCGGGTCGGGCGGCCCGTCGTCGCCGGGCTGCCGTTCGGGGTCGATTTCAGGCACCGGCGGCGGCTCGGGGCGATGCATCCCCAGACCGCCGGGCGGCTGTGCCCGCGGCACGGTGAACACGGATGGCGAAGCAGGCATGAGCTTCACGGTCGGTCCTCCCATTGCAGAATCAGCGGCCTTATCTGCAAATTACGTGCCAGAAGACCGTGCACGGACGCCGTCATGCCCCGTATCGGCGCCAGCCCCGCCGGCCGCCGCCGAATGCGTCAGTTCCGTGAAATCGTTACATCGGAACTGCAAATTTTTCAGTTGAAAGGATCCGGCGCCCCGCGGCGTGGCGCCCGGCAGGCGGGGGCGCGTCCGGCATGCCGTTTGCTCGATCGAAGACACTCCCCAACCTCAGGAGGACACGCGATGCGAACCGCTTCCCAGCCCATTCCGCAATCCGATGCCGCGAACCGCCAGCCGCTGCGCGGCGCCTCGAAGGACGAGCGAACCCCCGCGCGACCGCCTGAAAAGCGCATCGACGAAACGCTCGAGGATACGTTTCCGGCAAGTGATCCCCCGGCCACGGGCGGTGTCACGCGGATCGATCCCGAGCCGCACCCGCCGTCCCACCGGCCGCCCGACCGCGGCGAACCGGGGACGCCCTGACGGATGCCGGCGGGTGCCGCCGGCGGCTGCACCGAAGGCCGTGCAGCCCGGGCGGCGGCGCCTGGCCCCTGCCGTCCCATTCCGCCACCCTGTCTGACCGCATCCCGCAAGGAGGTCGACGATGAACCTGCATCCCGACACCGGCGCCGAATCCGGCGCATCCGGCCGCGCCTCTGATCGAATCGTGGGCCGCGCCACACCCACCGACGGCCCCGGCCCCGACGTGATGGCCGCGGCCACGCTCGACGGCAACCGCGTCTATGCCACCGACGGCGTCCACGTGGGCCACATCAAGGACATCATGCTCGACGTGCGCGGCGGCCGCATCGCCTATGCGGTGCTGTCGAGCGGCGGCCTGCTCGGCATCGGCGACAAGCTGGTCGCCGTGCCGTGGCACGCGCTGACGCTCGACACCGACCGCAAGTGCTTCCTGCTGGCCGTGACGGCGCAGCAGGTCCGCGACGCGCCGGGCTTCGACCGGCACCACTGGCCGTCGTTCGCCGATCCGGCCTGGGTCGCCTCGACCGAGCCCGCCGTTGCGCAGGCCACCGGCTGGGAACCCGACGACATCGGCCGCTTCGACGTCGATACCGGCATCGATGCGCCGCCGCACGAAACCTCGCCGAGCCGCCCCGAACCGCGCGGCGGTCAGCACTGATCCACAACTGCGTTGCTCGTCGCCGGTCGCGAGGCCGGCCCGTTTTCAGGAGCGTCCTTCACGGACGCTCTCTTTTTATCCGGCGACGCATCACGCCGCCGCCGCGTGCCGGCCCCGCGGCTTACCCCCGCGCGCCGCTCAATGCGCCAGCCCGCGCCGTTCGTCCGCGTCGCCCTGCGCCGGCCCCGGTGCTACCTCCTCGGGCGGCGGCAGCACGGCGGCGAGTCCGAGCGCGTCGAGCCACAGCTCGCGCGACCAGCCGCGCGTATGCAGCACGCGCGGCTCGCCGTCGGCCTCGATGGCCTCCACCATGTCCTTCAGCACCTGCGCGACGGGCCCCGTGATGCGCTCGGCCGCGATGCCGAGCAGCGTGCGGTTCAGCTGGTCCTTGGTCTCGACCAGCAGCACGCATTCGGCCGCCACGCGCTCGGCGGCGGCGCGGTCGTCGCCCTGCGCCGCGTAGGCAATCACCTCGAGCAGCGACTTGCCGAGCGCGGCGGCGGCGGTGCGGCCGCGCGACGTGGTGTCGGCATCGAGCCCGAGCGCGTCGAACGCCGTGCCGAGCAGCTGCGCCCGGCGCCGCGCCGCGTCGCGATGTGCGCGCCACTCGGCGCCGAGTTCATCGCGCGTCGCGCAGGCCAGCGCGGCGTCGTAGACGGCGATCGCGCGCAGCGTGGTTTCGCGCGTCTGATACAGCAGTTGATTCAGCCCTTCGCGATCGAACGGGGTCGTCATCGTGGTACCTCCCTCGTATCCGGCATCAACATGCCTCGCCTCCCCCGCCAGCCTCGCGGCCGGCCTGAAAGAAAACGGGCCGCGGCGCACGCGCCCTGGCCCGTTGGCGCCGTGCGGTCGGCCGACCGCACGGCGCTCGCCGTCCGTCAGTTGCCCAGCTGCTGCGCGAGCTTCTGCGCGGCGGCCAGGTGCTTGCGCAGCATCGGCAGGCCCTGCTGCGCGAACGCGCGCAACTCGGTCGAGTGGCCGCCGCGCGCCTCCGCCTCGAACAGACGGATCGCCTGCCAGTGCGCGGCCGGCCCTGCCACCGCCACGTAGGCGAGATCGAAATCGTGGCCCTGCTTGCCGCGCAGCGCCTCGACGTCGGGATCGACGATCTTCGCCGCCTGCGCCGGCACGCCCTGCTTCGCGGCGATCACGCGCAGCTGCTCGTTGGCGCGGCCGTGGTCGTCGAGCATCATCTTCGCGAACTCGCGCACCGCCGGCGACGCCGAATGCTCGATCGCGAGCTGGCTCGCCTGCACCTCGCGCTTGCCGGCCAGCGAGGCCTTGTCGACGAACTCCGGATCGATGCCCTGCGGGCGCTTCGCGATCCCGGTGTCGCCGACCGGGGAGGCCGGCTTGACGATCTCCGCGCCGACCCGCGGGTCCGCCGCGGGCGGATCGTGCGGTGTCGGGTTCGGGTCGGTCTGGGCGGATGCCGCGAAGGCCGCGCCGAGCGCGGCGGCGATTGCCGCCGCGCGCCATGCTCTGGTACATCGTTTCATCATCGCTCTCCTGATCGCATTGCGGACCGCGCCGGCGCGCCAGGCGCCGGCGCGATCATGGAAACCACGGACGAAATCAGGACGAACCACCGGGGCGAATCACGCACGACTTCGCCCGCAGCGGCGCGCCTAGCGCGCGTGGATGGTCAACTGGTCCTCCACCCCGCGCACGCCGTCCACGCTCTTCACGGCGGCGATCGCGAGCGGGCGCTGCGACTCGTCGGGCACGCTGCCGGTGAGCGTCACCTTGCCGTTCCTCGTACTGACGTGGACGTCGCCCGAGTCAAGCCCGCTCGCCTGCACCAGCGCGGCCTTCGCCTTGGTGGTGAGGGTCATGTCGTGCATCTTCGCGCCGGCCGAGTGCGTCGCGGACGACAGCGTGTCACCGCTGTCCGCCGCGTTCGCATCGAACGCGGCACCGGCGCAGAAGGCGGTGGCCGCCGTCAGCGCGACCGCCAGGAGGCGGCGTGCCGGATGCCGCCGGCGCGGCGTCGACAGGAACTGGCGTGCGAGGCGGTGTGTCATCGTGATCTCCCTGGCTCAAGCCGGCCCGGCGCCGGCGGTACCTGTCGGCCCGCAACGCCCGTTCCCGGCCGCGCGGCCGCACCGCGCCGGGGGCCGCGGCCAGGGGCGCGCTTTTCGGCAAGCTGATTGCAAGATTTACGAGGTGCGCGGCGCGTGCGGGAGCGGTGCGCGAGGAGGAAATGCGGCGGGAAGCACGACGGGGCAAGCGGGGCGGCCCCCGGCGGATGCCGGGGCGGCCCGTTCAGCGCCCGGCTCCGCGCGCGAAGCGAGGAACCGGGACGCGGAACCGGACGCGGACTCAGTCGGGCAGCCGCGAGCCGAGCGCCTGCTTCGGCGGCAACGCGCGCGGCGGCAGCGCCTCGCCGCGCGCCTGCGTGGTGCGCACGATCTCGCGCGCGAGCAGCTGGATGTCGACCGGCTTGCACAGGTAGCCGTCGAAGCCGGCGGCCAGCACGCGCCGCTCGTCGGCCTGCCCGGCGTGAGCGGTCACGGCCAGCACCGGCGCGGCCGTGTAGCTGCCGCCGCGCAGCGCGTCGAGCAGCCAGAAGCCGTCGCCGTCCGGCATCGCGAGGTCGGACAGCACCACGGTCGGCCGCGCGGCCTCGATCCTGGCGAGCGCGTCGCGCCCCGACTCGGCCACCACGATCTCGGCGCCGAGCGTGGCGAGCGCGGTGGCGAGGCTGGTGCGCGAGGTGGCGTCGTCGTCGACCAGCAGGATGCGCTGGCCGTCGAGGTGCAGCCGCTCGTGGGTGGCGGGCGCGCTCGCCGTCGTCTGGCTGGCCCAGGTCAGCGCGCCGGCCGGCTGCCAGCCGGCCGGCAGCGCGACCTCGAAGGTAGTGCCGCGCCCGGTGCCGTCGCTCGTCACGCGCGCGCTGCCGCCATGCAGCTCGGCGATGTGGCGCACGATCGACAGGCCCAGCCCGAGGCCGCGGCGCGGCGAGGCCGGCGACCCCTCGGCGCGCCGGAACGCCTCGAACACGTGCGGCAGGAATTCCGGCGCCACGCCCTGCCCCGTGTCGGTCACGCTCAGCAGCGCGCGCGTGTCCTCGCGCACCAGCGCGACCGTCACGTGGCCGCCGCGCGGCGTGAACTTGAACGCGTTCGACAGCAGGTTCGAGAGCATCTGCCTGAGCCGCTCGGCGTCGCCCGACACGATGCAGGTCTCGAGCGCGCAGCGCGTCTCGAGCGTGATGCCCTCGTTGGCCGCCGTGGTGCCGAGCGAGCCGGTGGCGTCGGCCACCACGCGCACCAGGTCGACCGGCATCGGGTCGAGCCGCAGCTTGCCGGTGGCGAGCGACGAGGCGTCGAGCAGGTCGGCCACCATCCGCGACAGCGAACGCGCGCTGCGGTCGATCGCGTCGATCGCCTGGCGCTGCAGCGCCTCGGCCACCGGGTTGCGCATCACCTCCACCCAGCCGTAGATCACGTTGAGCGGCGTGCGCAGCTCGTGCGAGACGATCGCGAGCAGCTCGTCCTTGAGGCGGTTCGAGGTGTCGGCCTGGCGCCGCGCGTCGCGCGCGCCGCGCAGCCGATGATGATTGCGGCGCTCGCGGCGGCGCTGCATGCCCGTGTCGCGCAGCGTCAGCGACAGCGCCACGCAGACGTTTTCGTCGTCGAACACGGGCGAGGCCGCCAGCGTCGCGCGGAACCGCACGCCATCCTCGCGCAGGCACAGCAGGTCGACGCCGCCCACCGCGTCATGCACGTCGCGCACCGCCACGTCGAGCGGATGGCGGTGCTGCCAGCGCGGCGCGACCAGCATGCCGGCGTCGCGGCCGAGCGCCTGCGCCTCGGCATAGCCGAACATGCGCTGCGCGGCCGGGTTCCAGCTCGTGATCAGGCGGTCGGCGCCCACCCCGATGATCGCGTCGGGCGACGCATCGACGAGCCGCCGCAGCATCTGGTTCGCCGTGGCGCGCTCGTGATCGGCGCTGACGTCGCGCAGCACCAGCACCGCGCCGCTGCGCACGCCGTCGGGGTCGCGCAGCGGCGAGGCGACGGCCGCCACCGGAATCCGCGCGGCATGCCCGGCGGGCCGCAGCCACAGCAGGTCGGAGGCGCTGCCCTCGCCGCCGCCGAGCACGCGCTCGAGCACGGTGGTCGAGCGCGTGCCCGCGCCATGGCCGTCGTTGCCGTGCAGCGCGTCGGTCAGCGCGCGGCCGCGCGCGGCGCCCGCGTCGAGATCGGCGAGCGCGGCCGCGGCCGGGTTCAGATAGGTCACGCGGCCGGCCGGATCGGTAACGATCACGCCCTGCGTCAGCGACGCGAGCATCGCCTCGTACTGCTGGCGCGCGGCGGCCTCGCGGCGGCGCAGCGCATCGTTGGTCAGCCGCGAATGGCGGAACGCGGCCACCACCGCGCAGACCACCCCCGACACCAGCAGGAACAGCCCGATCTGCATCGCCTGCATGGCGGGCGACAGCGGATAGGCGTGCGGGTCGCCGACGAACAGCAGCCAGATCAGCAGCGCGCTCGCGAGCGACGCGACGAGGCCGGCGCCGAACGAAACCGTCCACGCCACGCCCGCGATGAACGGGTAGTAGAGCAGCAGCGGCATGTTCGGCCCGCCATAGTGGACGAGCAGCGACTGCAGCACCGTCGCCATCGCGACCAGCGCGGCACCCGTCATGCCGTTGCGAATCCAGCCTGATTGCATTTGGGTCATCCGTTCGATTCCCGTCCAGGCCGCCGCTGCGCCGGCCGGACGCCTCCGCCGGCCGCCATGGCGGCCCACCCTGCCCTGGATGTCGGAACGTCACGCGCCGGCGCCAAGGCCGGTGCGGCGCTCACGACGTGGTCTTGTCTCCGCCCTCGAGCTGCGCGAGGCGGTTGTAGATCGTCTTCAGGCTGATGTCGAGCACCTCGGCCGCGTGCGTCTTCACCCCGCCGCACTGCGCCAGCGTGCCGAGGATCACGCGCCGGTCGACTTCCTCGAGCGTGGTGCCGAACGGCACCGACACCGTGTCGTCGGCGCCCGCCGCATCGCCCGACACCTCGGCCATGATCGGCGGCGGCAGCGTGTCGATCACCTCGCCGTCGTTGAAGATGCTCGCGCGCTGCACGAAGTTGCGCAGCTCGCGCACGTTGCCGGGCCACTCGTAGCCGGCGAGCGCCGCCAGCGCGGCGGGTGCGAAGCGCATCTTGCGGCCGCTCTCCTCGTTGAGCCGGTTCAGGAACGCCACGGCCAGCATCGGGATGTCGTCGCCGCGTTCGCGCAGCGACGGCAGCGTGATCGGGAATACGTTGATGCGGTGATAGAGGTCGGGGCGCAGCCGGCCCTCGGCCATCGCGGCCTCGGGATCGCGGTTGGTGGCGGCCACGATCCGCACGTCCACGTCGAGCTCGCGCGCCGAGCCGAGCCGCGTGAGGCGCCCGGTTTCAAGCACGCGCAGCAGCTTGACCTGCGACTCCATCGGCATCTCGGTGATTTCGTCGAGGAACAGCGTGCCGCCGTCGGCGCGCTCGAAGAAGCCCTTGTGCTGGCGGTCCGCGCCCGTGAAGCTGCCGCGGTCGTGGCCGAACATCTCGCTCTCGACCAGGTTCGCCGCGATCGCCCCGCAGTTGATCGCGAGGAACGGCCCCTTGCGGCGCAGGCTCAGGTCGTGGATGGTCTGCGCGGCCAGTTCCTTGCCGGTGCCGGACTCGCCCTTGAGCAGCACCGACGCCTCGGTGCTCGCCACGCGGCTGATCGCGTCGTACATCGCCTGCATCGGCGGCGAATTGCCGAGCATCCGGCCGAAGCGGCCCAGCTGCTTCAGCTCGCTGCGCAGCGAGGCGATCTCCTCGTGCAGCACGCTGGTGCGCGGCACGCGCGCGAAGATCGCGTTGAGCCGCTGCATGTTGAGCGGCTTGACGAGGTAGTCGGTCGCGCCGCGCCGCAAGGCGTCGATCGCGGTCTCGAGGCTCGCGTGGCCGGTAGTCAGCACCATCTCGCAGTGAACGCCCTTCGGCAGCTCGTCGAACAGGTCGATGCCGCTGCCGTCGGGCAGCACCAGATCGCACAGCACGAGATCCGGCGTGTGCTGGGCGATCAGCTCGCGCGCCTGCGCCAGCGTCGCCGCGGTATCGCAGGTCAGCTGCTGCGTCTGCGCGAGCGCGGAAAGCATGTCACGGGTATCGGCGTCGTCTTCGACGACCAGAATGTAGGGCATTGACGCTCCATCGCGGAACACGCGCCGGCGAGCCGCGAAGGCTCGCCTGTCGGCGACGTGCTATATCGGGTAACGGTCGAATAACGGGTCGGGCAGCAGTCGAATCGAAATCGGAAACGATGACCGATGGCGCGCACGAAGTCGGTAACGATGACAGATCGCGGCGGCCGTGCCAGCAGCTCATGACCTGTTGAATAGACCTTCGGTGAGTATAGGGGACAACGCCGTAGCGCCGGGCATTATCGGTTTTTTCTATCCGCTATAGCGTTGCACATTGGAAATTTCAATTCATTAAGCGCGGCAGGATTCGATACGCTTGCGGTTATAAAAATTACACGCTGCGCGGTGACCGTCCACGGAGGCGCCTCCTTTCTACCACGAGAACCATCCATGTCGAGACTCACTAGCGAAGGCCGTCGTCTGGCCGGCTCCTCGCCGCGCATCCAGGCGCTGCTGTCGAAGATCGAGAAGATCGCCGCGACCCGCGCGAGCGTGCTGATCGTCGGCGAAAGCGGCGCGGGCAAGGACATCGCCGCGCGCCTCGTCCACGATTCGAGCCCGCGCGCGAACGGCCCGTTCGTCGCCGTGAACTGCGGCGCGATCCCCGCCGACATCGCCGAATCGCAGCTGTTCGGCCACGAGAAAGGCAGCTTCACCGGCGCGGCCGCGCAACACATCGGTTTCTTCGAGGCCGCGCGCGGCGGCACGATCTTCCTCGACGAAATCGCCGAGATGCCGCGCGACCTGCAGGTCAAGCTGCTGCGCGCGCTCGAATCGAACACCATCATGCGCGTGGGCGGCACCGAGACGATCGCGCTCGACGTGCGCGTGGTGGCCGCCACCCACCACAATCCCGCCGACGCGATCCGCGACGGGCGCCTGCGCGAGGATCTGTTCTACCGGCTCGCGGCGATGGCGCTGCACGTGCCGGCGCTGCGCCACCGCGACGGCGACGTCGAGGAGATCGCGCGCGCGCTGATCGACACGCTCAACGCGCAGCACGGCACCAGCAAGGCGCTCTCGGCACAGGCGCTCAAGCTGCTGCGCAGCTACCCGTGGCCCGGCAACGTGCGCGAGCTGCGCAACACCATCGAACGCGCGTTCATCCTCGCCGACGACACCATCGAACTCGACCTGCCGCGTCAGCTGCCGCCGCGCGCCGACGTGCGCGACAATGTCATGTCGCTGCCGCTCGGCGCGACGCTCGCGCATGCGCAGCAGCGCTTCATCATGGCGTCGCTGCGGCACTTCGAAGGCGACAAGCCGCGCACGGCGAAGGCGCTCGGCATCAGCCTGAAAACGCTCTACAACCGGCTCGCGCTGATGCGCGAACATGGACTGCAGCACGAACTCGACGAGAGCGCGCGCCGCTAGGCACGCGCGCTCGCATCGACGCGACACGGCGGACCGCGCCGCCCGTCCCGGTCAGTGCCGCTGCCGGTCCGCCTCGGGGCCGGCCGGTCCGGTCGACGGTTCGGCCGCGCCCGCCGGCCCGATCGCGCCGGACGGATGCGCGGCCGGCGCGGGCGAGTCCGCCGGCGAAGACGGCAGCGTCGGCTGCGCTTCGCGCGGCACCGGATAGGGTTCGTCGCCGGACGCGACGCGCGCCACGCGCACGCGATTGTCGACGTCGCGCACCCATACGCAGCTGTCGGCCAGATCCTCGATCTCGTGCTTCATCCAGCGCTCCGGCACGGTGCCGTCGAGCTGCACGCAGGCATCCGTCACGGTCACGCTGACCTCGCTGACGTCGATGTCGATCGCATAGGCGAGCCGCTCGCAGACGTCCTCGCGAATCCGTTCGTCCGAGCGCGTGTAGCCCTTCGGCCCGCGCAGCCGCGGCGCCGTGCTGGCCGTGCGCGCGGCGCGGCCCGCCTCGCGCGCCGGATGCCCGGGCGGGTCGTAGCGCGCGTGGGACGGCGCGCCATGGCCACCGCGGCTGCGCTCTTCCGGATAATGCGGTTCGGCGCGGCGGCTGCCGCGTGCGTCGTGGAGCACGCCGCCGCGTTCGCCGCCGCGCGGCGGCGAAGGCGCAGCGCGTTGCGGGCCGCCGTAGGGGCGTGACTCGCCGTAGGCACGTGCCTCGTCGCGCCCGTGTTCATCGCGCCGCGCGCCCGGTCGGTCGCGATCGTTGTCATAGCCGGGTTCGTAGCCGGAATCCCGGCCGACGGCACGGCCGGAATCGCGCTCGACATCGCGGCCGCCGCGCGCCTCGGGCGAGCGTCCGCCCGCGTCGGCCTGCGCCCAGCCGCGCTCGTCGCGCCAGCGGCGCTCGTCGATGCGATCGGCGGGCCGCTGCTCGCGCGCGTCGTGCAGATCGATCTCGCGTTCGTCGTCGGGCAGCAGCACGTCGTCGTAATGCGGCAGGTCGTTCTCGTCGTTGCCCCAATACGCGCGTTCGTTGCGCTCCTGCCAGTTGGCCGGCCCGCGCATGTCACGCGAGCGGTTCGGATGGCGTCGTTGCATCGCATGCCTCCTCGATCGGTTCGCGGGCAGGTGGTCCGGCACCGGATCCGGCACCGGGCCCCCTCTCCGCGCTTGGCTTCCGTTGACCTCAAAACTTCAAACGATTGAAAGAATTCCCGGCTCAGCGCCGCAGGCCGCGCTCGGCCTCGGCGCGTGCGCGGGCCTCGGCGTCCTCGAGCGCTTCCGCCTCGTCGGCGATCGAGTCGGTGCGGTCGGGCTCGATGTCCCCGCTGTCGACCAGCGTCGAATCGCCGTCGGCCGAGGCACGCTCGCCGGTGCCGGCGCGATCGGTGCCGGCCGCGCCGGCCGCCTCGCCGCGCTCGAGCGCATGCGCGTCGAGTTCGCTGTCGATGTCGAACGGGCGACGCTTCGCGCCGCGCGTATCGCTGCCGCTGTCGGACGAATCGCTCGGGCCGAGCGTGTCGCCCTCGGGCGTGCCGCTCGCGCCGGAATCGAGCGGCGTGTTGTCGGGATTCAGGGTGCTGCTCATGCGGCCTCCGTCAGGTTGCGCCGGACGCCCACCGCGCCGGCGAACAGGTGAATGAGCGCGCCCGCGTTCGAGCGGACGCGCCCGTCATCGCTTGCCGTGATCGCCTGCCGTCAGCCGCCCGAGGCGGGAGCGGCACTCGATGCGCCGGACGCGTCGGATGCCGCGCCCGCATCGGACGAGGCGGCCGGCGGCGCCATCGGCGCCGGCGACACGCCGCTGGCCGCGTCCGCCTGCGATGCCTCGCTCGACGCGGCCGGCGCGCCGGCCGTTCCCGTGTTGTCGCTCTGCTTCGAACAGCCCGCGGCAGCCAGCAGCCCCGCGCACAGCGCGCTCATCGCCAGGGTGCGCCACACGGCTCGTGTCGGATCGAATTGCATAGGACCTCCGGTGGTGAATGGAACACCCTGTGCAGCAAGCGCCATGCCGCGCCTGCCAGCGGCCGGGCATGGCGCTTGCTCGAGCGCTGCGAGGTCCGGAACGAGCCCGGGAACGCATCGGCAGCACCGAACGGAAGCAACGAAGCACCCCGCCGCCGCATCGCCGGCCGAATCACGCCGGCGCGATTTTCGACCGGACCGCACCGGCACCGGCCGTTTTCAGCAAGGAGGATTTCGCCGTGACACAAGTCGACCTGCTTCGTTACCTCGTGACGGGTCAGTTGGTTGCGCGCATCCAGAACGGGCGCTGGATGCCGCCCGACCGCGTCGTCACCACCACCCGCACCTGGCTCGCCAGCCATCGCGTCGAATGTGACTGGCTCGACCGGATCCGGATCGCGATGGCCGCGCGTGGCCTCGCCTGCGAAATCTACGACGTCGCGACCTCGGGCGACGGCGCCGGCCTCGCCGACGGCCTGCTCGCCGACGAAGGTTCGCCGCAGATGGAAGCGCTGCGCGCGCGCTGCGAACACTATCTGCAACGGCTGCAGCGCAGCCACTGACCACTCATGCGCGCCGCGCGCGGCCGCACCGCCGTGCCGGTTCACGGCCGGTAACGGCGCCCCCTCCCGCCAGGCCGACGCCCGGCCCGCCGCCGGCATCGCCCCCAGGCCAGCCCCGCGCGTCAGCCGCGCATCACGCGGCCCGCCACGCGCTGGGCGCGAGCGGCTCGACCTGTCGCCATGCGGTGCGAAACGCCTGCACGCTCGCGAACCCGCAGGCCTCGGCGACGCGCTCGACGCTCGCGTCGCTGTCGCGCAGCAGCTGCCGCGCGCGGGCGATCCGCAACTGCTGGTGGTAGGCCTTCAGCGTGATCCCGCAGGCATCGCGAAAACGCCGCGCGAGATGCCGGTAGCTCAGCGCGAACCGCGCGGCCAGTTCCGTGTACGGCAGCGCGCAGCCCGGCTCGGCGACGAGGAAATCCTGCACCGCGTGGATCACGTCCTGATCGTGGTCGCGGTAGCGCAGTTGCGTGTCGAGCGCCGGGTCGCCGCTCATCCGCCGAAACGGCACCACGTTCTCGCGCGCCACGGCGACCGCCGCGGCGGCGCCGAAGTGCCGCGCGATCAGGTGCAGCGCGAGATCGATCCCGGCCGACACGCCGGCCGAGGTCACGAGCGTGCCTTCGTCGACCAGCAGCCGGTTGGCGCGCACGCGCGCTTCCGGATGGCGCCGCTGCAGGCGCGCCAGATGGCTGTGATGGGTGGTGCAGTCGCGGCCGTCGAGCAGCCCCGCCGCGCCGAGCAGGTACGCGCCGGTGCAGACGCTCGCGATCACGACCCGCTCGCGCAGCGGCGCCACCACGCGCGCGAGCCAGCCGGTGATCGCCTCGTGCTCGGCCGACAGCGGCGCGCGAAAGTCGTAGCGCGAACCGATCACGATCACCCAGTCGCCGGCCGCCACGCGCGCCGGCAACGGCGCGAGGCCGGCGAGCGCCACGCCCTGGTAGCTCGTCAGCGTATTCGAGGCGGCCACGCAGCAGGCCGTCACGGGCGCGATGCCGAGCGGCGCGAGCGAGGCGATCACCTGCAGCGGGCCGCCCAGGTCGAGCATGTGGACGCGCGGCGGCAGCACGAGCCAGACGCGTCTGGGCGGCCGCGCAGCGGGTGGGGACAGCGGGGACGGACGAGACATGCGGGCTCCGGACAGCGGCTTGCATCGATGGCAGGAATTTTTCCATTCCTGTCAGGAACCGGTATTGTCACCGATTATGGTGAAAACTACGATGGCACGAAATCGCCTATCGATGTGAATGTGAGGTCCCCGGAGCCGCCCATGCTGGAACTACGCCCGACCTGCGAACACTGCGCGAAGCCGCTGCCGCCCGAGGCGCCGGACGCGCGCATCTGCAGCTACGAATGCACGTTCTGCGCCGCCTGCGTCGAGCAGGTGCTGCTCGACGTCTGCCCGAACTGCGGCGGCGGTTTCGCGCCGCGTCCGATCCGCCCCGCATCGCGCCTGGCCCGCCATCCGAGCGCGACGGAGACGACCCATCACCGGGTCGACCCGGTCGCGCACGCGGCGTTCGCGGCCCGCTGCGCGGCGGGTCTCGCCGACTGAACCGTTTCCTACCGATCACCCGGAGCCCGTCATGCCCTGTCGAATCGCACTCCTGATGTTTCCCGGCGTCCAGGCCCTCGACCTGGTCGGCCCGCACGACGTGTTCGCGGCGCTGCCCGACACCACGGTCCATCGCGTCGCGAAAAGCACCGCGCCGCTCGCCGCCGCGCACGGCCTGGTGCTGACGCCCGACACCGATTTCGACGCCTGCCCCGAGGTCGACGTGCTGTGCGTGCCGGGCGGCGCCGGCATCGGCGAGCTGCTGCTCGACGAGGCGACGCTCGCGTTCGTGCGGCGCGCGGCAGCCTCGGCGCGCTACGTGACGTCGGTCTGCACCGGCGCGCTGGTGCTCGGCGCCGCGGGCCTGCTGCGCGGCCGCCGCGCGACCACCCACTGGGCCTCGCTGCCGCTGCTCGCGCCATTCGGCGCGACGCCGGTGCGCGAACGCGTGGTACGCGACGGGCGGCTCGTCACGGGCGGCGGGGTCACGGCCGGCATCGACTTCGCGCTGACGATCGCCCGCGAGCTGCACGGCGACGCCATCGCGCAGGCCGCGCAACTGGCGATCGAATACGCGCCCGCGCCGCCGTTCGACGCGGGCCGCCCCGAGACGGCGCCAGTCGAGGTGGTCGATACCGTGAGGGCGCGCTACGCGCCGATCATCGCGGCGCGCGAGGCGCTGGTCGCGCAGGCAGCCGCGCGGCTCGCGGCCGGCCGGTGAAACCGGCGGGGCGGCGAAACCCATGAATTATCCGGAAACCGGCAATACACGCTGTAAATCAGTCGATCAAGCGGATTAATTCGGTGCCAGCCGGTTTCCACCATTTAGCCACCGACAATCAATGCTTTAATCCGGCACCGTATTAATTCGCGACTTTCAATCCCCTCTTCCCTGCCACGCCCCTCGCGGCTTTCCGCGCCGCAGCAAAGCCGCTTCACAAAACTCCACACGATTTCCCGCAATCTCCGATTGACGGCGGCATTTTTCATTCTTACGCTGCTTTGCGACCCACGCGAGTCGTTTCGATAAAGCAGTTCAATAAATAAATGAGGGCAATCCGGATTCACCGCGCCGGATTGGTTTGCCGTTCTGATTGATTTAAATAAATCGAAAGGAAAAGGAACAACAATGAAAGCAAAGACACAGGGTCTGGGTTCCGGATCGCGCCGCGCGATCCGGCAAATCGGAGGGGTCGTGCTGTCGTTGTCGGTGCTGGCGCTCAGCGCCTGCGGCGGCGACGGATCGAGCAGCGGCGTGGCGTCGATCGCCGCGTCGGCCGACCGTCCGCTCACCGACACGATCGCCTACTCGACCACCGCCAACGCGAGCCTGAGAGCCTCGCAGGCCGTCGAGTCGGCGGCCGTCATGCATCGCCAGTGGACGGGCGGCGGCACCACCGTCAACTACACGTCCACCACCGGCCACCTGATCGCGACCGATCCGAACGGCAAGCAGGAGGCGACCATGTCCTACGTCGCCTACACCGCGCCGAGCCAGAACGGCGCGCCGCGCCCCGTCACGTTCTTCTACAACGGCGGGCCGGGCTCGTCGTCGGTCTGGCTGCGGCTCGGCTCGTTCGCGCCGACGCGCGTGGCCACGCCCGACCCGCTGCTGACGAACTGGCCGAACTTCCCGCTCGTGAGCAATGACGAGAGCCTGATCGGCACCACCGACATGGTGTTCATCGATCCGCCCGGCACCGGCCTCTCCGAGGCGATCGCGCCGAACACCAACAAGACGTTCTGGACCACCGATTCCGACGTGCGCGTGATGCGCGACTTCATCCGCCGCTACGTGGCGGCGAACGGCCGCTCGACCTCGCCGCTGTACCTCTACGGCGAATCGTATGGCACGCCGCGCACCGACATGCTGGCGCTGTCGCTCGAATCGGCCGGCGTGAACCTGACCGGGATCGTGCTGCAGTCGTCGATCCTCAACTACTTCGCGGACCCGGGCGAGACCTACGCGATCACCAACGGCAACTCGAGCAGCACCGCGCTCGAGCTGAAGTACACGACCGACGGGATGATCGGCTATTTCCTCGGCTACGCGGAGGTGGCGGCCTACTTCAACCAGGTGTCGCCCGCGCCGACCAACCTCGGCACGTTCGCGCTGCAGATCCAGAACTTCGTGACCGCGCAGTACTCGCAGCTGGCGCAATACGCCCCGACGTTCTTCTTCGCCGGCTCGTCGCTGGTGCCAAACCCGAAGTTCCCGGACAACACGACGCTCTCGACCTGGTCGACCCAGACCAACCTGTCGATCGCCTCGCTGAACGCCTACTTCGGCAACGACTACTTCGGCACCTCGCTCGTGCCCGGCTCGACCATCGGCCGGTATGACGGCCGCGTGATCCTGCCGAGCAGCGATCCGCGACTCGCGCAGGATTCGGATCCGTCCGACATCCTGATCACGCAGCCGTTCACCAACACGCTGGCCACGCAGCTGCCCAACGAGCTCGGCTATTCGGCGCCGAACGCGACCTACGCGACGCTCAACGACAGCATCATCGGCGTATGGGACTTCAGCCACGCCGGGCAGGTGGTGCCGGACACGATTCCGGACCTGCTCGCCGCGCTGCGCCTGAACCCGCAGCTGAAGGTGCTGTCGGCGAACGGCTATCACGATCTCGCCACGCCGTTCTTCCTGACCGAGAACCAGCTCGCGCGGCTGCAGACGGTGCAGGGCCTGCAGGTGAACCTGCAGATGACGTTCTACCAGGGCGGCCACATGATCTATCTGGACAACGTCGCGCGGCCGCAGCTGCGCTCGGATCTCGTCTCGTTCTTCACGAACCAGTCGATCCCGAACGCGCTGTCGCTCGCGCAGCTGCCGGCGCCGTGGCCCGACGAAAGCCCGGCCGGCACGCCGACGCTGAACGCCGCGGCGATCGCCGCCCGCTGAACCCGGAACGCGCGGCGCCGCCCGCGGGCGGCCCGCGTTCGCGAACCCAACACGAGTCAAGCCATGATCCAATCGCCATCATCGATCTCGCGCCTCGCCGCGCTCCTCCTGTCGCTCGCGCTGCCGCTGCTGCCGGCCGCGCCGGCCTTCGCGGCGGCGCCGCAGGCCGTCTCCACGCCGGTGCCGCTCAAGGGCGGCGTGGACGGGCCGTTCTTCCCGCGTCAGCCGCTCGCCGCGCCGGCCGAGGCCACCACCGGCAACGACCTCTCGCAGCAGGCGCAGTCGCGGCTCGCCTCGAGCCTCGCCACCAACAGCGCGCTGGCCGACAATCAATCGATCACCAAGGCCCAGGCGCAGGCCAACGGGCTGCCGTTCATCGCGCAGCACTTCGACCAGATCGATACCGCGCACAGCGGCCGCGTGACGATGCAGGAAGTCCGGCAGTATCTGCAGCGGCAGCAGTAAGCCATGCAGTAGGCCGCGCGGTAGGCCACGCGCCGCGGCGGCCGGCGCCGGCCCGGTTTCGTGCCATGCGGGATGACACGGAGCCGGGCGGACGCTGCGCCGCCGCCGCGTTTTCGTTATGATCGGTAAAAAAGCCGGGCCGTCCGCCACATCGCGGCGCCCGGGCCGCGAGACGCGCGCCGGGATGCCGCTCACGCGGCACGACACCTCCCGGAATCACGACATTCACCGATCATCGACGCATGAACGCCTACCTTCGCACCGCGGCCGGCCTCGCCTGCGCCGTGCTGACCGCCCTCCCGCCGGCCGCGCCCGCCTTCGCCGCCGAGCCGAAACCGCTCGACGCCGCGCTCGACTGCTCGTCGAACGGCCATGACTTCATCGCTCCGCTCGCCGAGGCGGGCGACCTGCAGCCGAAGCCGATGCGCGTCGAATCGAATTCGATGAACGCGTTCCGCACCGCCCACCCGCTGACCGCCTACGGGTTCTCGGTGTTCGTGGTGGTCGGTTATCAGGAGAACGACCCGCTGTTCCAGCATGGCGACGGCAAGCCGATCGGCAAGTGGGGCTACGGCGTGGTGGTGCGCGGCAGCAAGAGTTCGGTGGAGGAAAAGGTGCGCGCGGCGGGCAGCGACGCAACGGTCAGGGAAGCGTTTCCGTTCCTGACCGCGATCGTCTGCACGCCCTAGCGGGCGCCGACGCGGCAACGCCGGAAGGCAGGCGTGCCCGCACGCGGTCGCGCGCGGGCGCGAGGCGACGCTCAGGCTTCGGTGTAGACGACGCGATACGGAATCCCGACCTTCTCCCACTCGGCCGCTTCCTGGCTCAGGCTGTAGTCGGTCAGCGGGTTCTGTTCGACCCAGCTGCTCGGCAGCCGCACTTCGTAGCCGCCCTTCTTCACATGCGACACCGACAGCTCGGGCAGCCCGGCATCGGTGCGCCGGCGGCACAGCAGCGCCGCGAGCCGCAGGCAGAACAGCAGCGGCCATTCCACGTCGCGCGACTGCGAGAGCTTGCCGAGCTTGCCCGCGTGGCCGAGCACGAGCGCGGCGAGCCGCGCCTGGTCGGTGCGCGAGAAGCCGGGCATGTCGGCGTTGCTGGTGATGTAGGCCGAATGCTTGTGATAGGCGCTATGCGAGATCGACAGGCCGATCTCGTGCAGCGCGGCGGCCCAGCCCACGAACATGCGATCCTCGACGCGGTGCGCCTCGTCGGTGAATTCGAGCTGGTCGTAGAAGCTGGTGGCGAGCGAGGCGATCCGGTCGGCCTGCGGGCGGTCCACGCCGTAGCGGCGCATGAAGCCCTCCACCGTCACGGCGCGCATGTCCTCGTGCTGCGCGCGGCCGAGCAGGTCGTACAGCACGCCGAGGCGCAGCGCGCCGTCGGTGGTGTCGACGTAGTCCACGCCGAGTTCCTCGAACACGGCCAGCATGATCGACAGGCCGCCCGCCAGCACCGGAATGCGGTCGGGCTTCAGCGCCACCAGCTTGAGCCGGTTCACGTTCTCGGCCTTGATCAGCGCGCGCTTCAGGCGTTCGAGGCCGCCGCGCGAGATGCCGTGGGTGATGCCGGCGTCGTTGAAGCCGTTGCCCTCGACCAGTTCGGCCAGCGCGCGCGCCGTGCCCGACGAACCGATCGCCTGGTCCCAGCCCGCCTTCTTGTATTCGCCCGAGATGATCTGGATCTCGCGCTTGGCCGCGAGCTCGGCCTGGCGCATCGTGTATTCGTCGACGTTGCCGGCCGGGAAGAACTGGCGGCTGTGGCTCACGCAGCCGATGTAGAGGCTCTCCATCACGATCGGCGTGTAGTGCTGGCCGATGATGAATTCGGTCGAGCCGCCGCCGATGTCGACCACCAGCCGCTTGCCGGCGTTGGCGGGCACCGAGTGCGCCGCGCCCGCGTAGATCAGGCGCGCTTCCTCGCGACCCGCGATCACTTCGATCGGAAAGCCGAGCGCGGCCTGCGCCTCGACCAGGAATTCGCCGGCGTTCTTCGCCACGCGCAGCGTGTTGGTGGCGACCGCGCGCACGTGGTCGGGATGGAAGTCGCGCAGCCGCTCGCCGAAGCGCTTCAGCGCTTCCCAGCCGCGCTCCTGCGACGCGCGATCGAGCATCTTGTCCCGCGACAGGCCCGCCGCGAGGCGCACCGGCTCGCGCAATGCATCGACCGGGTAGATCTGGCTGCCCGCGGGAGTTTCCTCGACGCGTCCGACGATCAGCCTGAAGCTGTTCGAGCCGAGATCGACGGCGGCGAGTAGTTGCGGGGAAGTAACCATATCGGGTAAGGGCTCCGTGTCTCTTCGAGCCGGCGAGCCGCCACTGTGCCGACCCATACCATTCAAACGCGACATTTTAAGCGCTGTCGCCGCCGCGGTGTCGGATCATCGCGCCAATCCGGCCAGGCCGATTGGCAATCATGCGAAAAGCCAAGGTGATCCGGGCGTGGCGGACGTATTATTTGCAGACGAATCCTGATTGTCATCAAGAAGTCATCAAATCATGGAATGTCAGGCCGTATCATTCCGAAAGAAGTGAATATTCGTCATCAAGATGTCATCGAACCGTGAGAATTTCCGAAATTCCATTCCTGCCTGCTCCACCCGACTTCGAACCGCCATCCTCGCTGCCGATGTCCATTCGCTATCCGCTGCTCAACCGTGAACTAGGCATTCTCGGCTTCAACGAGCGCGTGCTCGCGCAGGCGGCCGACCCGCACGTGCCGCTGCTCGAACGGCTGCGCTTCATCTGCATCACCAGCAGCAATCTCGACGAATTCTTCGAGGTCCGCATGGCCGGCCTCCAGGAGCAGATGCGCGACAACCCCGGCGCGCTGTCGCCGGACGGCATGTCGCTGCAGCACGTCTACGACCTCGTGGTGGAGCGCGCGCAGCGGCTCGTCCACAAGCAGTACACGATGCTGCACGAGACCATCCTGCCCGCGCTCGAGACCGAGGGCATCTATTTCCACGGCACCGACACCTGGAGCGAGGCGCAGCTCGAATGGGCGCGCAACTATTTCCTCGACGAACTGCTGCCGGTGCTCACGCCGATCGGGCTCGATCCCGCGCATCCGTTCCCGCGCGTGCTGAACAAGAGCCTGAACTTCGTGGTCGAGCTCGAAGGCCGCGACGCGTTCGGCCGCCAGGCGCTGCTCGGCATCGTGCAGGCGCCGCGCGCGCTGCCGCGCCTGGTACGCATGCCGCAGGAACTGTCGGGCTTCCGCCACGGCTTCGTGCTGCTCAGCTCGCTGATGCAGCGCTTCGTCGGCGAGCTGTTCCCGAAGCTGGTCGTGAAGAGCTGCAACCAGTTTCGCATCACGCGCAACAGCGAGCTGTTCGTCGACGAGGACGAGATCACCAACCTGCGCGTGGCGCTGCAGGGCGAACTGCCGGCGCGCCATCTCGGCAACGCGGTGCGCCTCGAGGTGTCGGCCGACACGCCCGCGCACATCGTGCGGCGCCTGCTCGACGAAAGCGCCCTCAACGACAAGGACTGCTATCGCGTCCACGGCGCCGTGAACCTGGTGCGCCTGATGCAGCTGCCCGACCTGGTCGACCTGCCCGAGCTGAAGTTCGTGCCGCACACGCCGTCGACGCCGGCCGCGGTCGCCAACACCACCTCGATGTTCAGCGCGATCGATCGCGGCGACATCCTGCTGCATCACCCCTACGAAAGCTTCCAGCCCGTGCTGGAGCTGCTGCGCGAGGCCGCCAAGGATCCCAACGTGGTCGCCATCAAGCAGACCATCTATCGCACCGGCACCGATTCGCCGCTGATGGACGCGCTGATGGAAGCCGCGCGCAACGGCAAGGAAGTGACGGTGGTGGTGGAGCTGCTCGCGCGCTTCGACGAGGAAACCAACATCAACTGGGCCTCGCGGCTCGAGGCGGTGGGCGCGCACGTGGTGTACGGCGTGGTCGGCCACAAGTGCCACGCCAAGATGATGCTGATCGTGCGCCGCGAGAAGCGCGGCGGCAAGACCGTGCTGCGCCGCTACACGCATCTCGGCACCGGCAACTACCATCCGCGCACGGCACGCCTCTACACCGACTTCGGCTTCATGACGGCCGACCAGAAGATCTGCGAGGACGTCCACCACGTGTTCCAGCAGCTGACCGGCATCGGCGGCGAGCTGAAGCTGCACGAGCTGTGGCAGTCGCCGTTCACGCTGCATCCGCTGCTGATCGACGGCATCCGCAACGAGGTCGCCAACGCGCGGGCCGGCAAGCGCGCGCGCATCGTCGCGAAGATGAACGCGCTGCTGGAGCCGTCGGTGATCGCCGAGCTCTACGAAGCCTCGCAGGCCGGCGTCAAGGTCGACCTGATCGTGCGCGGCGTGTGCGCGCTGCAGCCGGGCGTGCCGGGGCTCTCGGAGAACATCACGGTGCGCTCGGTGATCGGCCGCTTCCTCGAGCATCACCGGATCTTCTACTTCCACGCGAGCGGCGCCGAGCGCGTCTACCTGTCGAGCGCCGACTGGATGGACCGCAACCTGTTCCGCCGCGTCGAGGTCGCGTTCCCGATCCACGATCGCAAGCTCAAGCGCCGCGTGATCGCCGAGGGCCTCTCGGTGTTCCTCGGCGACAATCAATCGGCCTGGCTGATGCAGAGCGACGGGCACTACAAGCGCCGCCGCGCGGGCAAGACGCCGCGCAGCGCGCAGCTCGGGCTGCTGGAGAAGTTCGGCGGCTGAGTTCAGTGCTTGAATTCAGCGGTCCAAATTGAAAAAAGGCCGCCCGATGCGAATCGGGCGGCCTTTTTTCCGGTGGGCGCACGGCCTCAGGCCACGTGCTGGCGGCGAATCGTGCGCTGCGCCGGGAAGCGCGCCGTGAACGTGCTGCCGCGCCCTTCCTCGCTCTGGATCAGCAGCTGGCCGTCGTGGCGCTGCAGCACGTGCTTGACGATCGCAAGGCCCAGGCCCGTGCCGCCGGTGTCGCGCGAGCGGCTGCGGTCGACGCGATAGAAGCGTTCGGTGAGCCGCGGCAGGTCCTCGGCCGGAATCCCGAAGCCGCTGTCCTTGACCGAGAACACGGCCTGCGAGCCGTCGCGGCGCCAGCTCACGCGGATCCTGCCGCCCTCGGGCGTGTAGCGCACCGCGTTGGTGACGAGGTTGCCGAGCGCGCTGAAGATCTCGGTCTCGGCGCCCGTCACGGTCAGCGTCTCGTCGATCTCGAAGCTGATCTCGTGATGGCCGGCCGACAGCGTCTGCGCGACGTCCTCGAGATGGCCGAGCACGTCGTCCATGTCGACCGGCTTGTCGGTCGGCGGCTTGCCCTCGCCTTCGAGCTTCGCGAGCACCAGCAGGTCGGTGACGATCTTGCGCATGCGCGAGGCCTGCTGCTCCATCATGTCGAGGTAGCGCGCGCGCTCGTCGTCGGACAGCGGCAGCTCGCGCAGCGTCTCGAGGAAGCCCGAGAGCACCGTGAGCGGCGTCTTCAGCTCATGCGAGACGTTGGCCACGAAGTCGCGCCGCATCGCGTCGGTGCGCTCGACCTCGGTGATGTCCTGCGTGAGCAGCAGCTTGCGGTTGTCGCCATAGGGGAACACCTGCACCGCGATCACGTGCTGGCGCCCCTCGCCCATGCCGCGCATCACCACCATCTCGTCGTAGTGCTGCGAGTTCAGGTAGCGCACGAAGTCGGGATGGCGGACCAGATGCGTGATGTGCTGGCGCAGGTCGCGCTTCGCGTCGAGCCCGAAATGCAGCTCGGCGATCGCGTTGCACCACTCGATCTGGTCGTGGTCGTCGAGCATCGCCACGCCGTTCGGCGAGGCCTGGATCGCCTGGATGAAGCGCGAATGCTGCTGCTCGACCTGGCGCACCTGCGCGTGCCATTGCTTGGCGAGCTTGTGCAGCCGGTAGTAGATCTCGCCCCAGATGCCGGGCGCACTCGGCACTTCGCCGTACACAGGCGCGTCGAGCAGGCGCCAGAGGCGTTGCGTGTGGAAGGTGGCGAAGAATGCCTGGGCGACCAGCAGCAGGACGCCGACCGTGAGGCCCGCGCGCAGGCCGATCGTCACGCCGGCCAGGATCGCGACCAGCGCGAGGAGGACGAGCGACACCAGGAAGCGCACCCAGATGATGTTCATGGCTGGCGCTCGAAAGAAGACGGGAGAACGGTGAGAGACGGCGCGCGGCACGCGCGCCGTGCCAGGTTACGCGTGCTTGGCGAGGCGGTAGCCGCTGCCGCGCACGGTTTCGATCATAGCATCGCAGCCGGCGGGCTTCAGTGCCGCGCGCAGGCGCTTGATGTGGACGTCGACGGTGCGTTCCTCGACGAACACGTGGTCGCCCCACACCTGGTCGAGCAACTGCGTGCGGCTGTGGACGCGCTCCGGATGCGTCATGAAGAAATGCAGCAGGCGGAACTCGGTCGGGCCGAGGTCGAGCTTGATCTCGCTGCCTTCGGCGCTGGCCGCCACGCGATGCGTGGCCGGGTCCAGCCGCAGGCCGTTGATCGACACCACGTCCTCGGTCAGCTGCGGCGCGCGGCGGCGCAGCACCGCCTTGATGCGCGCCATCAGTTCCTTCGGCGAGAACGGCTTGGTGACGTAGTCGTCCGCGCCGATCTCGAGGCCCAGCACCTTGTCCTGCTCGTCACCGCGCGCCGTCAGCATGATGATCGGGATGTGCTTGGTGCGCTCGTTGTTGCGCAGTTCGCGCGCGAACGCGATCCCCGACTTGCCCGGCAGCATCCAGTCGAGCAGGACGAGATCAGGCAGCACGTCGCTGATCAGGTTCTGGGCCTGCTCCGCGTTGTACGCGCGAATCGCACAATGTCCCGCATGCTGAAGGTTCACCGAAATCAGTTCGGAAATCGCGGGCTCATCTTCGATGACGAGAATGTTGCTGGGCATCGGCACCTCTGTCCGTCCTTGTTCTGACGTAGGTTAGCTATTGGCTTCGCGATCGAGCAGGTCGCGCGGCTGGTGCCGGACGTCCGTGCCCTTCACGATGTAGATGATGAACTCCGCGATGTTCTTCGCGTGATCACCGATCCGCTCGATCGCCTTCGCGATGAACAGGAAGTCGAGGCCGACCGAGATCGTGCGCGGATCTTCCTGCATGTACGACACGAGCTTGCGCACGAACGCACGGAATTCCTGGTCGATTTCCTTGTCGTCCTTGACGATCTGCGCGGCGGCCACCGTATCCAGGCGCGCGAACGCGTCGAGCGCGCGGCGCAGGATCGTCACGGCCATCTCGCCCGACACCTTGATCTCGGCGATGTTCACGCCGCGCGCGAGCGGCTCGTCGGCGAGACGGCGCACGCGCTTGGCGATCTTCTCGGCCTCGTCGCCGGCACGCTCGAGGTTCGTGATCGTCTTCGAAATCGACATCAGCAGGCGCAGGTCGCGCGCGGCCGGCTGGCGGCGCGCGATGATGTTGCCGCACTCCTCGTCGATCTCGACTTCCATGTGGTTGAGCCGGTCTTCGTTGGTGATCACGCGCTCGGCCGCCTGGCGGTCGAACTCGTTCAACGCGAACATCGCCTCGGTGATCTGCGCCTCGACGAGGCCGCCCATTTCGAGAACCTTCGACGACACCGCGTTCAGATCGGCGTCGAACTGGCTCGACAGATGCTTATCGGTCATTGTGTGTACTCCGCCATCAACCGAAACGGCCGGTGATGTAGTCTTCCGTTTCCTTGCGGGCCGGCTTGATGAAGATTTTCTCGGTATCGCCGAACTCGATCAGCTCGCCCAGGTACATGTAGGCGGTGTAGTCGGAGCAGCGCGCCGCCTGCTGCATGTTGTGCGTGACGATCACGACCGTGTAGTCGCTCTTCAGCTCCGCGATCAGTTCCTCGATGCGGCCCGTGGAGATCGGGTCGAGCGCCGAGCACGGCTCGTCGAGCAGCAGCACTTCCGGACGGATCGCGATGCCGCGCGCGATGCACAGACGCTGTTGCTGGCCGCCCGACAGGCCGTAGCCGCTCTGGCTCAGCTTGTCCTTCACTTCGTTCCAGAGCGCGGCCTTGGTCAGCGCCCACTCGACGCGGTCGTCCATTTCCGAACGCGTGAGCTTCTCGAACATCTTCACGCCGAACGCGATGTTGTCGTAGATCGACATCGGGAACGGGGTCGGCTTCTGGAACACCATGCCGATGCGCGCGCGCAGCAGCGAGATGTCCTGCTTCGATTCGAGCAGGTTCTCGCCGTCCATCACGATCGCGCCTTCGGCGCGCTGCTCGGGATAGAGCGCGTACATCTTGTTGAAGGTACGCAGCAGCGTCGACTTCCCGCAGCCCGACGGCCCGATGAACGCGGTCACCTTGCCTTCGGGAATGCGCATGTTGATGTTCTTCAGCGCGTGGAACTTGTTGTAGAAGAAGTTCAGATTGTTGACTTCGATCTTCGCTTCAATCGGCGCGAGCGGGCGCTGTGCCGACGCGCCGTTGCCGTCAGCGGGCGCGCTACCGTGTTCGATGGGGTTCAGGTGGCTTTCTGCCATGTTCATCGGATTGCTCCGCCGTTACTTTTTCGAGAAGATCGAGCGCGCGAGGATGTTCAGTCCCAGCACCCCGAGCGTGATCAGGAAGACGCCTGCCCAGGCCAACGACTGCCATTGCGCGAACGGGCTCATTGCAAACTTGTAGATCGTGACCGGCAGGTTCGCGATCGGCTTGCTCATGTCGGCCGAGAAGAACTGGTTCGACAGCGCCGTGAACAGCAGCGGCGCGGTTTCGCCGGCGATCCGGGCAACCGCGAGCAGCACGCCGGTGGTGATGCCGCCGATCGACGCGCGCAGCGTGATCTTCAGGATCATGCGCCATTTCGGTGTGCCGAGCGCGAACGCGGCTTCACGCAGTGCGTTCGGCACCAGGTTCAGCATGTTCTCGGTGGTGCGGATCACGATCGGGATCTGCAGCAGCGCGAGCGAGATCACGCCGGCCCAACCCGAGAAGCGGCCCGAAGGCGCCACCACGACTGCATAGACGAACAGGCCGATCACGATCGACGGCGCCGACAGCAGGATGTCGTTGATGAAGCGCATCAGGCTCGCGAGCCAGTTGCGCTGGCCGTACTCGGCGAGATAGACGCCGGCCAGCACGCCCACCGGGGTGCCGACGCAGGTGCCGAGGCCCACCAGCAGCAGGCTGCCGACGATCGCGTTGGCCAGGCCACCGCCATCGGTGTCCGGCGCCGGCGTCGACTCGGTGAACAGCTGCAGCGACAGGCCGCCGATGCCGAGGTGCAGCGTCGTATAGAGAATCCAGACCAGCCAGACCAGGCCGAACAGCATCGCGGCGAGCGACAGCGTCAGCGCGATGGCGTTGGTGCCCTTGCGGCGACGCTGCAGGCGCTCGCGCATCGCGTCGAGCGCGGCGCCGGACTGGCCGCCCGGCATGTTCAGAACGCGTTCGCTCATTTCTTGCCTTCTCCCTTCTGGAGGCGCAACAACATCAGTTTCGAGATCGCGAGCACGATGAACGTGATCACGAACAGGATCAGGCCGAGTTCCATCAGGGCCGACGTATGCAGCCCGGGAGCGGCTTCAGCGAATTCGTTCGCGAGCGCCGAGGTGATGCTGTTGCCGGGCGAGAACAGCGACACGTTGTCGAGCAGGTTGGTGTTGCCGATCACGAACGTGACCGCCATCGTCTCGCCGAGCGCGCGGCCGAGGCCGAGCATCACGCCGCCGATCACGCCGCTCTTGGTGAAGGGCAGCACGATCTTCCACATCACCTCCCAGGTCGTGCAGCCGATGCCGTAGGCCGATTCCTTCAGCAGCACCGGCGTGACCTCGAACACGTCACGCATCACCGAGGCGATGTACGGGATGATCATGATCGCGAGGATCACGCCCGCGCAGAGCAGGCCGATACCGATCGGCGGGCCCTGGAACAGCGCGCCGATCAGCGGGATCGGGCCGAGCACCTGGCCGAGCGGCTTCTGGAAATAGCCGGCGAAGATCGGGGCGAACACGAGCAGGCCCCACATCCCGTAGACGATCGACGGGATCGCGGCGAGCAGCTCGATGGCGATGCCGAGCGGGCGTCGCAGCCAGACGGGCGACAGCTCGGTGAGGAACAGCGCGATGCCGAAGCTCACGGGCACCGCGATCACGAGCGCGATGACCGAGGTCGCGATCGTGCCGTAGATCGGCACGAGGGCGCCGTAGACATCGGCGTTGGGGTCCCATTCGGACCGCCAGAGGAAACTGAGACCAAATTTTTCGATGGTCGGCAGCGACGCGATGATCAGCGACACGATGATGCCGCCCAGGACCAGCAGCGTCACGATTGCCGCAATGCGCGTAAGACCGCCGAAAATGACGTCGCCGAGCCGGCCGGGCGCACGCATCTGGCTTGCGGAGCGCGACGTGATAGGAAGATCGGACATGGGGGCCTGATTGTTCAGTGGCGGGACGACATCGACTGCCCCGCTTCATACCGCACGCGCCGCCCGGCACGATTGCCGGGCGGCGCGACCACGACTTGCTGCTACGAAGCGCTTACTGGGCGACCGGCTTGCCCGAAGCGTCCGTGACCTTCGTCTTCCACTGCTTGCGGATTTCGGCCGTGACCGACGCCGGCAGCGAGATGTAGTCCAGATCCGTGGCAGCCTTGCCGCCGTTCTTGAACGCCCAGTCGAAGAACTTCAGCGTTTCGGCGCCCTGCTCCGGCTTGTCCTGCTTGGCGTGCAGCAGCACGAACGTTGCGCCGACGATCGGCCATGCGTCCTTGCCTTGCTCGTTCGTCAGGATCTGGTAGAACGACTGCGACCAGTTCGCGCCGGCAGCGGCGGCTGCGAACGTTTCGGCCTTCGGCGACACCACGGCGCCCGATGCGTTCTTCAGGTCCGTGTAGATCATCGCGTTCTTCTTCGCGTAGGCCGATTCGACATAGCCGATCGCGCCCGGCAGGCGCTGCACGAAGGCGGCGACGCCGTCATTGCCCTTGCCGCCCGTACCCGTCGGCCAGTTGACCGTCGTGCCTTCACCGACCTTCGCCTTCCAGTCGGCGTTGACCTTCGACAGGTAGTTCGTCCAGATGAACGACGTGCCCGAGCCGTCAGCACGACGGACCACGGCGATGTCCAGATCCGGCAGCTTGACCTTCGGGTTCAGCGCAACGATCTCCGGATCGTTCCACTTCTTGACCTTGCCGAGGTAGATGTCGCCGAGCACTTCGCCCGACAGCGTGATTTCACCCGCCTTGATGCCCGGGATGTTCACGACCGGCACGATACCGCCAACCACCGTCGGGAACTGGAACAGGCCTTCCTTCGCGAGTTCGTCGTCCTTCAGCGGAGCGTCCGAGCCGGCGAAATCGACCGTCTTCGCGATGATCTGCTTCAGGCCGCCGGACGAGCCGATGCCTTGATAGTTGACCTTCGCGCCGCCGGTTTGCTGGTATTCGGCTGCCCATTTCGTGTAGATCGGCATAGCGAACGTGCTGCCCGCGCCAGTGATGTCGGCTGCGTGAGCGGCGACAGCGAAGAGCGCGCCGGCCAGGCCAGCAAACGCGGTTTGCATCAATTTCATGAGACCTCCAGTGTGTGAGCGGATGACTACGGCACCGCGAAGATTAGGGGGTCATCATGACAGTCACGTGACAATTGATGAACCTGATGTGACAGCAACATGACAGTCCGAAAGGTCTCGCGCGTACTCCCGCACGCCCCCGAATAGCTGCTTTCGCCAAGCCGGACAAGGCTTTTCGGACTGGCTGCGAAAATCGCCGGCGGCTCCCGGCACTTTCGGCGCCGGCGCTCGAGCCAACAAAACCGGCATGACAGCGCCGATTGTTCACCGTGTCCCGACGCTGGCGGCGATGCTCAACCAGATTAGGAGAAATGTCACAAAATGGCAGATTTTCCAGCGCGCAAACGATTTCGTCTGGGGAATCGCCTGCATCGATACTTGAGCGCTTCGGTCGGAAAAGCGCGGCGCGGCATGCAATCGGCTGGGGAAAATCGGGAAATCGCGATGCCCGCGACGGCTTCGACACGCCTGCCTGTGACAACAAGGTGCGCTGAACTGCCGCGGAAATGACAACGGCCGGGCGCCGGCATGGATCGCATCCGGCCGCACTGGTTCATCGGCGGCGAAGCAGCTGGCGGGTGAGTCGAACGCACCCGGCGATCAGGGTAAACATACGCGGCGAATCGACGTAGCGAAAACGGGCAGCGAAGCGCCCGGAGACGTCAGGGTTCGCCGCGCCCTTCAGCGCCCTTCAGCGTCCTTCAGCGCCGGCCAGCGGCGCGCGGCCTGAGCCGGCCCGCAACGCGGGCGCCCGCCCCCGACCGGCATCTGCCCCGCCGCGCCGCCGTTCAGGCCGTCGCGAGCCGCACCGCGCCGGCGATCGCCTCGGCGTGACGCTGCGCGTCGGCCGCGTCGCGCGCCTCCACCATCACGCGCAGCACCGGCTCGGTGCCCGAGGCACGGATCAGCACGCGCCCGCTCTCGCCGAGTTCGCGCTCGGCCGCGCCGATCGCGGCCTGGATCGTGGTGTCGTCCTTCCAGTTCGCGCCGGCCTTCATGCGCACGTTGATCAGCGTCTGCGGGAACAGCGCCACGCCCTCGAGCATCTGCGCGAGCGTCTTGCCACTGCGCTTCATCGCCGCCAGCACGAGCAGCGCCGAGACGATGCCGTCGCCGGTCGAATGCCGGTCGAGCGAGAGGATGTGGCCCGAGCCTTCCGCGCCGAGCAGCCAGCCGCGCTCGCGCAGCTGTTCCAGCACGTAGCGGTCGCCGACCGCCGCGCGCACGAACGGCACGCCGAGCTTCTGCAGCGCCACCTCGACCGCGAGGTTCGTCATCAGCGTGCCGACCGCGCCATGCACCTTGCCGCTGGTTTCGAGCCGATCCTTCACGAGCACGTAGAGCAGTTCGTCGCCGTTGTAGAGACGCCCGTCGCCGTCGACCACGAGCAATCGGTCCGCGTCGCCGTCGAGCGCGATGCCGAGGTCGCCGCCCTGCTCCTTCACCGCCGCGATCAGCGCCTCGGGCGCCGTCGCACCGACCTTGTCGTTGATGTTGAAGCCGTTCGGCTTCACGCCGATCGGCACGACGTCGGCCCCGAGTTCATGGAACACGTGCGGCGCGATCTGGTAGGCCGCGCCGTGCGCGCAGTCGATCACGAGCTTGAGCCCGCGCAGGTCGAACGCGGCCGGGAACGTGCTCTTGCAGAACTCGATGTAGCGGCCGTTCGCGTCGTCGAGCCGGCGCGCCTTGCCGAGGCCGTCGGACGCCTCGCAGGCGAGCGGCTTGTCGAGCCACGCCTCGATCTCCTCCTCGGTCTCGTCGGGCAGCTTGTTGCCGTCGGCCGAGAAGAACTTGATGCCGTTGTCGTGATACGGGTTGTGCGACGCGCTGATCACCACGCCGGCCGCGAGCCGCAGCGCGCGCGTCAGGTAAGCCACGCCCGGCGTCGGCATCGGGCCGGCCAGCATCACGTCAACGCCGGCCGCCGAAAAGCCGGCCTCGAGCGCAGCCTCGAGCATGTAGCCCGAGACGCGCGTGTCCTTGCCGATCAGTACCGTCGGGCGTCCCGACGTGCCGCGCGCGTTCGCGTGCGCGAGCACCTTGCCGGCCGCGTAGCCGAGCCGCAATACGAAATCGGGGGTGATCGGCGCCACGCCGACCTCGCCGCGAATCCCGTCCGTACCGAAATAACGACGTCCCATGGATCGATTCCTCCTTGTCTGTCCGTCCGTTGTTGCTATGCGTGTTGCGCCGCGGCCCGCACGGCGCCCCAGATCTTCAATGCGTCGACCGTCGGCGCGACGTCGTGGACGCGGATGATGGCCGCGCCGCGTTCGGCCGCGCAGACCGCCGCCGCCACGCTCGCGGCGACGCGTTCGGCCGCCGGCCGGTCGATCAGCGCGCCGAGCATCGACTTGCGCGACATGCCGGCGAGAATCGGGTAGCGCGCACCGTCCGGGCGCGCCGGCGCGGTGTCGGGCAGCTTCGCGAGCAGCGCGTAGTTGTGTTCGACCGTGGCCTTGCCGAAACCGAAACCGGGATCGACGCTGATCCGCCGCGGCGCGATGCCGGCCGACACGAGCGCGGCCGCGCGTTCCGCGAGAAACTCGCGCACCTCGGCCACCACGTCGAGATAATCGGGTTCGCCCAGCTGCATCGTCTGCGGCTCGCCGAGCATGTGCATCGCGCAAAGCCCGCAATTCGCGCCGCTTACCGCTTCGATCGCGCCGGGCTGGCGAAAGCCCCAGATGTCGTTGATCAGGTCGGCGCCGGCCGCAAGCGTGGCGCGCATCACGTCGGGCTTGTAGGTGTCGATCGACAGCGGCACGTTCATCGCATGCAGCGCCTCGACGATCGGGACCACGCGCGCGAGTTCCTCGTCGAGCGGCACGGGCGGCGCACCGGGCCGCGTCGACTCGCCGCCGATGTCGATCAGGTCGGCGCCGTCGGCAAGCATGCGCTCGGCCTGGCGCAGCGCGGCGTCGCGGACCACGTAGCGGCCGCCGTCGGAAAACGAGTCGGGGGTCACGTTGAGGATGCCCATCACGAGCGGGCGCTCGAACGTCAGCGTGAAGCGGCCGCATTGCAGCGGCGCGGGAATGCAATGATCGGGGAAAATCGACACGTCAGCGAAAATCTGGGGCAAGCCGGAAACAAAACGGGCCGGTGTGATTCACACCAGCCCGTCAACTCGATCTCGTTACAAGACTACATCAAGCCGGCGCCGTCGCGTTGCCCGGCTTGACTTCGGCGCCGGCACCGCCCGACGGATCGCTCGCCGGCGGCACGTTGCCGCTGTTCTTCGGCGAACGCGGCGGCCGGCCGGCCATGATGTCGTTGATCTGGTCGGCGTCGATCGTTTCCCACTCCATCAGCGCGGCGGTCATCGCCTCGACCTTGTCGCGATTCTCGTCGAGCAGGCGGCGAGCGAGGCCGTATTGATCGTCGATCACGCGGCGGATTTCCGCATCGACCTTCTGCTGCGTCGCTTCCGAGATCGCGCGCGTGAAGCCCTTGCCGAACGGGCCGCCGTCGTTCTCGTCGTCGGCGTAGACCATCGGCCCGAGCGCGTCGGTCATGCCGAAGCGCGTCACCATCGCGCGCGCCGTCTGCGTCGCCTTGTTGAAGTCGTCCGACGCGCCGGTGCTCACGAGGTTCATGAACAGTTCCTCGGCCACACGGCCACCGAACAGGATCGCGAGGCGATCGAGCAGGTAGTCCTTCGAGTACGTCTCGTTGTCATGCTCGGGCAGCTGCCAGGTCACGCCGAGCGCGCGACCGCGCGGGATGATCGTGACCTTGTGGACCGGATCGGCCTTCGGCAGCAGTTTCGCGATCACGGCATGGCCGGCTTCGTGGTACGCCGTGGCGCGCTTCGCCTCTTCACGGATCACGGCCGACTTGCGCTCCGGACCCATGAAGATCTTGTCCTTGGCGTCCTCGAAATCCTGCATCTCGACGATGCGCTTGCCGCGGCGTGCCGCGAACAGCGCCGCCTCGTTGACGAGGTTCGCGAGATCGGCACCCGAGAAGCCCGGCGTGCCGCGTGCGAGCACGGCCGCGTCGACGTCGTTCGAGATCGGCACCTTGCGCAGGTGGACGCGCATGATCTGCTCGCGGCCACGAATGTCGGGCAGGCCGACGTAGACCTGGCGGTCGAAACGGCCCGGACGCAGCAGCGCCTTGTCGAGCACGTCGGAACGGTTCGTCGCGGCGATCACGATCACGCCCGAGTTCGCCTCGAAGCCGTCCATCTCGACCAGCATCTGGTTCAGCGTCTGCTCGCGCTCGTCGTTGCCGCCGCCCATGCCGGCGCCGCGATGGCGGCCGACCGCGTCGATTTCATCGATGAACACGATGCACGGCGCATGCTTCTTGGCCTGCTCGAACATGTCGCGCACGCGGGCCGCGCCCACGCCGACGAACATTTCGACGAAATCCGAACCGGAGATGCTGAAGAACGGCACCTTCGCTTCGCCGGCGATCGCGCGGGCGAGCAGCGTCTTGCCGGTCCCCGGTGGGCCGACCAGCAGCACGCCGCGCGGGATGCGCCCGCCGAGCTTCTGGAATTTCTGGGGGTCACGCAGGAAATCGACGAGTTCGGAGACTTCCTCCTTCGCTTCGTCGCAGCCGGCGACGTCGGCGAAATTCACGGCGTTGTTGTTCTCGTCGATGAGCCGCGCGCGCGATTTCCCGAACGAGAACGCGCCGCCTTTGCCGCCGCCCTGCATCTGTCTCATCATGTAGAACCAGAACACGATGATGAGCAGCGTCGGCCCGAGATAGTACAGCGCGGAGACCAGCGCGTTCGGTTCGTCGTCGGCCTTGCCGCTCACCTGGACGCCGTACTTCATCAGGTCACCGACCATCCAGATGTCGCCGGGCGACACGATCTGGTATTTCTGGCCTTCGGCGGGAGTGACGGTGAGGTTACGCCCCTGCACGATGACGTTCTTGACCTTGCCGTTCTTCGCGTCGTCCATGAACTGCGAATACGACACACCTTCCTGGACGCGGGGCTTGTCGAACTGCTTGAACACTGTAAACAGCACCAGTGCGATCACGAGCCACACTGCCGCTTTCGAGAACATATTGTTGTTCAAAGCACCACTCCTTCACTCATAGACGAGCGCCTACATTCTACTTGCGGCGCTCCTGAGGCATTCTAATCCAGTCCGAAGCCCGTCGCCATAAGGTTCGCCAAACGCTGCGATAGTCAAACCCTACGGCCGGCAAGGCTCCGGCCGGTCTGCGGCGGCCGCCGCATCCGCTTCAGCGCGGATGCTTCAGATGCCGGCCCAAAATAAACGTCTCCGACGACTTGTCGCGCGAGGCCTTCGGCTTGCGCGGGGCGACCGTACGGAACTGATGCTTGAACTTTTCGACAATCTGGCTGTAGCCGCTGCCGTGAAAGCACTTCACTAAAAGGGCGCCATCCGGCTTCAGATGGTTCTGCGAGAATTCGAGCGCCAGATCGCAAACGTGTTCGATCCGCGCCGCATCCGCCGACGCCACTCCCGACAGGTTGGGTGCCATGTCGGAAATTACAAGGTCGACCACGCGGCCGTCGAGCAACGCCTCGAGCTGGTGCAGCACCGCGTCTTCGCGGAAGTCGCCCTGGATGAAGTGGACGTCGGCCACCGGCTCCATCGGCAGCATGTCGAGCGCAACGATCATGCCGTCGATCCCGCCCTCGCGCTGCGCGTCGCGGTTCTTGCCCAGCGCGAGCTTGTTGCGCGCGTACTGGCTCCAGCTGCCGGGCGCCGCGCCGAGATCGACGATCACCTGGCCCGGCCGGATCAGCTTGTCCTGCTCGTCGATTTCCTTCAGCTTGTACGCCGCGCGTGCGCGGTAGCCTTCCCGCTGCGCCATTTTGACGTAGGGGTCGTTGATATGGTCGTGCAGCCACGACTGGTTGAAGCGATTCTTTGCCATGCAGAAGGAAAAATTCAGCCAAAAGGCCACAAAACGGGCCGTGAAAACGGGCGATTCCTGCGCCGATTGCGCAATGGCTTCGTCAGCCCGGGCTTTTGGCGGATAATACGCGTCTTATTCGCGCGGCGGACGCCTCGATAGCGTGCCAGCCGCGATTTTACGTGGTTTTCGCGCGCGCCCGTCCGGCGCGCCGTCCTAGAGATTCCAGAGTTCCGATGCCTGCCCTTTCGCTTTCCCCCGCCGAGCGCTCTGCCCTGCGTTCGCAAGCCCATGCGCTGAAGCCCGTCGTGCTGATCGGCGCCGAAGGCCTGACCGACGCCGTGCTGGCCGAGATCAAGGTCCACCTGGCCGCCCACCAGCTGATCAAGATCCGCGTGTTCGGCGACGAGCGCGACGCCCGCATCGCGATCTACGAGGAAATCTGCGAGCGCCTCGGCGCGGCGCCGATCCAGCATATCGGCAAGCTGCTCGTGATCTGGCGTCCCGAGCAGGTCGAGCCGGCCCCGAAGCGTGGCGCGCGCGGCGTGCCGAGTGCGCGTGAGGCCGCCAGGCGCCTGCCCGCCGGCGAACCGGAAACCGCCAAGGGCCGCGCGCCGCGCGTGGTCAAGGTGGTCAAGCATTCGCCCGACGCGAGCCCGGTGCGCAAGCCGCGCGCCACCAAGGTCGTCGTGCGCGGCAACGAGCGCGTGACGGCAGGCGGCACCGTGAAACGCGCGAAAAAGCGTCAGCAGAGCGCGAAGCGCCCGTTCCAGAACGACAAATAAGGGAACCCGGCCGGCTTCGGCGCCCGGCCAGCGCCTGATGAGCGCCCGCCGGCTCCGCCGCCCGCGCGCTCAGGCGCGCGTGGCGCGCACCTCGCCCGCCCCGGGCAGGATCCAGACGAGCCAGAGCCCGAACAGGCTTTCGATCAGATAGAACAGGCTCGACACGCCGTGCAGCATGCCGAAGCGGCCCGCGTAGGCGGAATGGCCGACGTCGGTGCCCGCCTCCTGCGCGGCCACGCGCAGTGCGTTCATGAACGGCTCGATCGCGAAATATCCGACGATCACGCACGCCAGCATCACGGCCACGATCAAGCGAAGGCGGCGATATGCCGCATCACCGTCGCGCACCCGCGCGTTCGCCGTGACCAGCATCAACACGCCACACACCACACCGATCCAGCCCTCGATCCGGAACAGGCGCGCCGCCACCTCGCCCGCGGCTACCCGATCGAGCGCCGTGAACAGCACCGGCGCGACCGCGTAACCGATCGTCAGCAGGCTGCCGACCCAGACGGTCGCGAGAAAACGGAACAACCGGAGGGAACTGCGCATCGGCGTCGCTCCCGGCTTCAGACGTAGCTGACCGAGATGATCTCGTACTCGCGCACGCCGCTCGGCGCCTGGACGGCCGCGACGTCGCCTTCCGACTTGCCGATCAGCGCGCGTGCGATCGGCGAGCTGACGGAAATCAGGCCGCGGTCGATATCGGCTTCGTCGTCGCCGACGATCTGGTATTTGACGGTGTCGCCCGAGGCGAGATCCTCGAGTTCGACGGTGGCCGCGAACACGACGCGGCCTTCGGCGTCGAGCACGGACGGATCGATGATCTGGGCCGCCGACAGCTTCGATTCGAGATCAGCGATCCGCCCCTCGATGAAGCCCTGCTTTTCCTTGGCGGCGTCGTACTCGGCGTTTTCGGAAAGATCGCCCTGCGCACGCGCCTCGGCGATCGCGTTGATCACGGCCGGACGCTCGATCGACTTCAGGCGCTGCAACTCTTCGCGCAGCTGTTCGGCGCCGCGCTTGGTCAATGGAATGGTGCTCATAAACGGCTCAATAACAAAAATGCGGCATAAAAAAAATCACCGCGATTAAGCGCATTTCCGGCGGACCGGAAACGCCGCTTAATCGCGGCCTGTGTTGCCCGGGACTGAACCCGACGGCTTAGTTTAGGCGACCGTGAAGACCTTGTAAATCATAGACTTCGAGGTCCTTCAGGTAGCGCAGGCCCTCCACCGCCGCGCGCGCGCCCGACATGGTCGTGTAGTACGTGACCTTCTGCGCCTGCGCGCTCATGCGGATCGAACGCGAGTCGGCAATCGCCGTGCGCGTCTCGTCGACCGTCGTGAACACCAGCGCGATCTCGCCGTTCTTGATCATGTCGACGATGTGCGGACGGCCGTCCTTGACCTTGTTGACGACCTTCACCGGCACGCCGGCCGCCTCGATCGCGGCGGCCGTGCCGCGCGTGGCGACGATCGGATAACCGAGCTCGTGCAGCATGCGCGCGACCTCGACCGCCTTCGGCTTGTCGGCATCCATCACGGTCAGCAGCACCGTGCCCGACTCCGGCAGGCGCGAGCCGGCCGCGAGCTGCGACTTGAACAACGCCTCGCCGAACGTGCGGCCCACGCCCATCACCTCGCCCGTCGAACGCATTTCCGGTCCGAGCACCGGATCGACGGTCGGGAACTTCACGAACGGGAACACCGCTTCCTTGACGCTGTAGTACGGCGGATCGATTTCCTTCGTCACGCCCTGCCCGGCCAGCGTCTGGCCGACCATCGCGCGCGCGGCGATCTTCGCCAGCGGCAGGCTGGTGGCCTTCGACACGTAGGGCACCGTGCGCGAGGCGCGCGGGTTCACTTCGAGCACGTAGATCACGTCCTGCTTTGAACCGTCGTCCTGCGGCACCTGCTGGATCGCGAACTGCACGTTCATCAGGCCGACCACGTTCAGCGCGCGCGCCATCGCGCCGGTCTGGCGCTTGAGCTCGGCGACGGTTTCCTTCGACAGCGAGTACGGCGGCAGCGAACAGGCCGAATCGCCCGAATGGACGCCCGCCTGCTCGATGTGCTCCATCACGCCGCCGATGAACACGGCCTCGCCGTCGCAGATGCAGTCGACGTCGCATTCGATCGCGTCGTTGAGGAAGCGGTCGAGCAGCACCGGCGAGTCGTTCGACACCTTCACGGCCTCGCGCATATAGCGTTCGAGGTCGCGCGGCTCGTGGACGATCTCCATCGCGCGGCCGCCCAGCACGTAGGACGGACGCACCACCAGCGGATAGCCGATCTCGTCGGCCAGCGCCAGCGCCTCGCTCTCGGCGCGCGCGGTGCGGTTCGGCGGCTGGCGCAGGCCCAGCTCCTGCAGCAGCTTCTGGAAGCGCTCGCGGTCTTCCGCGGCATCGATCATGTCCGGCGAGGTGCCGACGATCGGCACGCCCGCGGCTTCCAGGTCGAGCGCGAGCTTGAGCGGCGTCTGGCCGCCGTACTGCACGATCACGCCGACCGGCTTTTCCTTGTCGACCACTTCGAGCACGTCCTCGAGCGTGAGCGGCTCGAAGTAGAGGCGGTCGGAGGTGTCGTAGTCGGTCGAGACCGTTTCCGGGTTGCAGTTGACCATGATGGTTTCATAGCCGTCCTCGCGCATCGCGAGCGCGGCATGCACGCAGCAGTAGTCGAACTCGATGCCCTGGCCGATCCGGTTCGGGCCGCCGCCCAGCACCATGATCTTCTTGTTGGTGGTGGGCTGCGCCTCGCATTCTTCCTCGTAGGTCGAGTACATGTAGGCGGTCTTGGTGGCGAACTCGGCCGCGCAGGTGTCCACGCGCTTGTAGACCGGGCGCACGTTCAGTTCCAGACGGCGCGCGCGCACTTCGGCCGCGCTCGCGCCGACCAGTTTCGCCAGGCGCCGGTCCGAGAAGCCGCTCTGCTTCAGGAAGTACAGCTCGTCCTTCGACAGGCTCGCCAGCGTGCGGCCGCCGAGCGCCTTCTCCTTCACGATGATCTGCTCGATCTGCGCGAGGAACCACGGATCGATCGCGGTTTCCTCGAAGATCTGTTCGGCCGTCATGCCGACGCGGAACGCGTCGCCGACGTACCAGATCCGGTCCGGGCCCGGCTCGCCGATCTCGCGGACGATCTCGTCGCGGTCGGTGGTCTTCTCGTCGAGGCCGTCCACGCCGACTTCGAGGCCGCGCAGCGCCTTCTGGAACGACTCCTGGAAGGTACGGCCGATCGCCATCACCTCGCCGACCGACTTCATCTGCGTGGTCAGGCGCGAATCGGCCTCGCGGAACTTCTCGAACGCGAAGCGCGGGATCTTGGTGACGACGTAGTCGATGGTCGGCTCGAACGAGGCCGGCGTCTGGCCGCCCGTGATCTCGTTCTTCAGCTCGTCGAGCGTGTAGCCGACGGCCAGCTTCGCCGCGACCTTAGCGATCGGGAAGCCGGTGGCCTTCGAGGCCAGCGCCGACGAACGCGACACGCGCGGGTTCATCTCGATCACGACCATCCGGCCGTCCTTCGGGTTGATCGAGAACTGCACGTTCGAGCCGCCGGTATCGACGCCGATCTCGCGCAGCACGGCGAGCGACGCGTTACGCAGGATCTGGTATTCCTTGTCGGTCAGCGTCTGGGCCGGCGCGACCGTGATCGAATCGCCGGTGTGCACGCCCATCGGGTCGAGGTTCTCGATCGAGCAGACGATGATGCAGTTGTCCGCGCGGTCGCGAACCACTTCCATCTCGTACTCCTTCCAGCCGAGCAGCGATTCCTCGATCAGCAGCTCGCGCGTGGGCGAGAGATCGAGACCGCGCTTGCAGATTTCCTCGAACTCCTCGCGGTTGTAGGCGATGCCGCCGCCCGAGCCGCCCAGCGTGAACGACGGGCGGATCACCGTCGGGTAGCCGCTGCCGCCCGTGGCGACGGCGATCTCGGCCTGCACCTTGAGCGCTTCTTCCATCGAGTGCGCGATGCCCGACTTGGCCGAACCGAGGCCGATCTTGGTCATCGCTTCCTTGAACTTCTGGCGGTCCTCGGCCTTGTCGATCGCCTCGGGCGAGGCGCCGATCAGCTCGACCTTGTATTTCTCCAGCACGCCGTGGTGGTGGAGGTCGAGCGCGCAGTTCAGCGCGGTCTGGCCGCCCATCGTCGGCAGGATCGCGTCCGGGCGCTCCTTGGCGATGATGCGCTCGACGACTTCCCAGGTGATCGGCTCGATGTACGTGACGTCGGCCGTGTTCGGATCGGTCATGATCGTCGCCGGATTGCTGTTGACGAGGATGACCTTGTAACCCTCCTCACGCAGCGCCTTGCATGCCTGCGCGCCCGAGTAGTCGAACTCGCACGCCTGGCCGATGATGATCGGGCCGGCGCCGATGATGAGGATGCTGTTGATGTCTGTGCGTTTTGGCATGGCTCGAGTATTCAAAAAGTAATCGTTAATGCGCGGCGGCGGCGCAGTCGGTCATCGGATCGTCGCGAACGCGAGCTTGAGGCCGAAGCCGATGAACAGACTGCCCACGCCGCCCGCCGCGCCCGCCGCGAGCTTGCGGCGGCGGCGAAACTGTTCGGCGAGACGCGCGCCCGCGAAGATCAGCGTGCTCAGGTACAGGAAGCTCGTGAACTGCGAAATCGCGCCCAGCACGACGAACGACACGGCCGGATAGCGGTAGGTCGGATCGACGAACTGGATGAAGAACGAAATGAAGAACAGGATCGCCTTCGGGTTCAGCAGGCTGACGAAGAGCGCCTTGCGGAACGGCCGCTCGCCGTCCGCCGCGCGCGGCGCCTCGGCGATGGCCGGCGCGCTCGCGGCTTGCGCCTGCGTGGCGCGCAGCCCGCGCGAGCCGCTCTTCAGCATCGCGAACCCGATGTAGAACAGATAGGCGGCCCCGCCGTATTTCACGACGGAGAACAGCAGCGGGTTCGCCTTCAGCAGCGAGGCGACGCCGGCCGCCGACAGCAGCATCAGCACCGCATCGCCGACGAACACGCCGCAGGCCGCGCGATAGCCGGCCTTGACCCCGCGCTGCGCCGCGAGCGACAGCACGTACATCGAATTCGGACCGGGCAGCAGGACGATGAACACCGCGCCGACGACGTAGGTCCAGAAGTCCGTGATTCCGAGTGCATGGCCGAACATGAGGTGCCGTCTCCCGTCAGCCTCAGGCGCGCGCCTTGGCCGTGTCCATCAGCGCGGTGAAGCGGTCGAACAGATAGCCGATGTCGTGCGGGCCGGGCGAGGCTTCCGGGTGGCCCTGGAAGCAGAACGCCGGCTTGTCGGTCAGCTCGAAGCCCTGCAGCGTGCCGTCGAACAGCGAGACGTGGGTCGCGCGCGCGTTGGCCGGCAGCGAGTCGGCATCGACCGCGAAGCCGTGGTTCTGCGAGGTGATCACGACGCGGCCGTCGGCCAGGTCCTTGACCGGATGGTTCGCGCCGTGGTGGCCGGTCTTCATCTTCAGCGTCTTCGCGCCGACCGCGAGGCCCATGATCTGGTGGCCAAGGCAGATGCCGAAGGTCGGCACGCCGCGTTCGATGAACTCGCGCGCCGCGGCGATCGCGTAATCGCACGGCTCCGGGTCGCCGGGGCCGTTCGACAGGAAGATGCCGTCCGGATTCAGCGCCAGCGCATCGGCCGCGCTGGCCTGGGCCGGCAGCACGGTGACGTCGCAGCCGCGCTCGGCCAGCATGCGCAGGATGTTGTACTTGACGCCGAAATCGTAGGCGACGACCTTGTAGCGCGGCGCGGTCTGCTCGCCGTAGCCGCCTTCGAGGCGCCATTCGGTCTGCTTCCAGGCGAACGGCTTGTCGGTCGAGACGACCTTCGCGAGATCCATGCCGGCGAGGCCCGGGAACGAGCGCGCGAGTTCGATCGCCTTCGCCTCGTCGTCGGAACCGGTCAGGATGCAGCCGTTCTGGGCGCCCTTGTCGCGCAGCACGCGGGTCAGCTTGCGGGTGTCGATGCCGGCGATCGCGACCACGCCTTCGTCGCGCAGGTAGTCGCCGAGCGTGCGGTCCATGCGGAAGTTCGAGGCCAGCACCGGCAGGTCGCGGATGATCAGGCCGGCCGCGTGCACCTTGGTCGCTTCGACGTCTTCGCGGTTCACGCCGACGTTACCGATGTGCGGATAGGTGAGCGTCACGATCTGTCGTGCGTAGCTCGGGTCGGTGAGGATTTCCTGATAGCCGGTAATCGCGGTGTTGAACACGACTTCGCCGATCGTATGGCCGGTCGCGCCGATCGAATAACCGCGAAAGACCGTGCCGTCGGCAAGTGCGAGCAAGGCGGGAGAAAAAGACGGCAACACGGGAGGCTCCTTGGGGGACACCCTTGCTGCCGACCTGTCGACCTGTCGCGGCCGGTTCGCCCCATCGAGGGGCGTTCGCCGGCGCTCGCCCGGCTGGCCCGGAGGAGGCGCACGATGCGCGCGCGGGCTGGCCGCGGGCTGCATTCGACGCGTCACGTGCCGGGAGGCAGGCGGCGGAAGACGGGGAGTTGGAGGTAGGCGCTAGGGTGCGGGGTTGAATTGCGCAAACCTTCAAATTATAGCGCGAAACCGGACCTATCTCAAAGCCTGCCGTGCCATCTCCGTATGACAGGGATGGGTCTGGAAACAATCGCGATATCGAAAACACCGCGCGAAATGGCCGCCGCGAGGCCGCCGCGACTGATATTCAGGGGCAAATCCCCTGCCCTCGCGCGGCGCGTCAACCCGGATGGCGTTCGGCGCCGATCGTCGCGCGCCCCGGCAGCACGTACCAGATCGCGCCCGCGATCTGCAGCACGACCAGTATCGTCCAGGCGGTCAGGTGCGCGGCGCGCGGATAATGGCCGCCCTGCGTCGGCCACTGCGACAGCACCGCGCCGACGCCGACCTGGAAGCCGAAGATCAGCACGAAGATCACCAGCGTGATGGTGGTGTTGGCGCGGCCGATCAGGTGCGACGGGAAATGCTCGGCGAGGATCGCGTAGCTGAGGATGCCGATCCCGCCGAACGCGCCGTAGCAGGCCCACAGCACGGCGGCCGGCAGCGGCGCGCGCAGCATGATCGCCAGCTGCGTGGCGACGAAGCAGCCCATGCCGATCCCGCAGAACGCATAGACCGACAGGCCGCGCCGTTCGAGCACGCGCGCCACCGCGCCGGTGGCGAAGCTGCCCGCCATCATCGCGAGCCCGATCACCGAGACCAGCGCGGCGGCCTGATGCGGCGCGAAGCCCATCACGTCGCGCAGGTAGGGGCCGACCCACAGCGACTGCATCGCGAAGAACACGCCCTGCGTGACCACCGAGAACGAGGCGATCTTCCAGAACGCGGCGCTCTGCAGGATGTGCCAGGTGCCCTTGAACTGGCTGACGAGGCTGGCCTGGCGGTGCGTGCGCGCGGCGTCGGGCGCACCGCTCCAGAGCAGCGCGGCAACCAGGATGGTGAACACGCAGAGCCCGGCGCAGACCATCCGCCAGCTGACCATGCCGAGCGTCCAGGCGAGCGGCGAACCGACCGCGACGCCGCCCATCCCGCCGACCGCCATCACGCAGCCGTTCACGAGCGGCAGCCGCGCGACCGGGAAAAACTCGGCGATCGCCTTGAACGCGGCGCCGAGGCACACCGATACGCCGATCCCGATCAGCAGGCGGCCGGCCATCATCGCGCCGATGCCGTGCGCGAGGCCGAACACGGCGATGCCGGTCGCCGCGAACAGCAGCATCGCGGCCGTCACGCGCCGCGGGCCGTAATGGTCGAGCAGCACGCCGGCCGGGATCTGCGCGCCGGCGAAGCCGAGAAAATAGAGGCTCGTCAGCAGCCCCAGGTCCGCGGCGGACAGCCCGAGGTCGTGCGTGATCAGCGGCGCGAAGCCGAGATTGACGCCGCGGAACACGTACGACACGAAATAGCCCATCGAAAACAGCGCGAACACGCGCCACTGCACGGAAGACATGCGTCCCCTCCGAATCCGCCGCCCGCGTTGCGGGCGGCCTGCCCAAATGAAAACGCCGTCACCTCGGTGACGGCGTGCGCGCGAATCATAAGCGACGCGCTGCGCAGCGGGCACAAAGCCCCCACGCGCGCGGCGACCGAATCGCGTTACTTCTTCTTCGTCTTGTGCGACGCAGTCTTGGCGGCCGGCTTCGCGCTCCTGGCGACGGACTTCGCGGCCGGTTTGGCCGCCGCCTTCGAAGGCGCCGCGCGGCGCCCGTGCGCCGCGGCCTTGCCGCCCGTGTGCAGGCTCGCGCGTTCGATGCGCGCGCCGCCGACCGAGGTGGCGATTCGCTCGGGACCGGGTTCGGCCGGCACGGCACGGCCCACCGGCACGTGCAGCACGATGGTCTGGCCCGGCACCACCAGGTCGCGGTGGGTGCGGTTCCAGCCCTTCAGCTGGCCGACCGACACGCCGTAGCGGCTCGCCAGCGATGCCATCGACTGCTTGCGACGCACGCGGATCAGCATCTTGCGCGTGTCGGGCACGTCGGGTTCCATCGCGAGCATGGCGTTCTCGGCCACGTCGGCGCTGATGTCCTCGTCGTCGTCGTCGCCGCGCGGCACGACGATCGTCGAGCCCGGCTTCAGCCGCATCCCGGCCGGAATCTTGTTCACCTGCATCAGCGTGTCGGCGTCCACCCCGATCTTCTCGGCGATCGCCGCCGGCCGCGCGCGCTCGGTGACCGTGTAGGTGGTCCAGCTGGAGAGCTGGCCGTCATACGACTTCAGGCCCTTCTCGAACTGCGAGGCGTTGTCGAACGGCAGCAGGATCTGCGGCTGGGTCGCGCCGAGGATCACCGGCTTCGAGAACGACGGGTTCAGCGCCTTGAACTCTTCGAGCGAGAGGCCGGCCAGCTGCGCCGCCATCTTCACGTCGATGTCGTGCGAGGTCGTGACCGTCACGAAATACGGGTGGTTCGGAATCTCGGGCAGCGTCAGGCCGTACTGCTGCGGATTGGCGATGATGTTCTTCACCGCCTGCAGCTTCGGCACGTAGTTGCGCGTCTCGTTCGGCATGCGCAGGCTCTGATAGTCGGTCGGCAGGCCGGCCGCCTGGTTGCGCGCGATCGCGCGCTGCACGTTGCCCTCGCCCCAGTTGTAGGCGGCCAGCGCCAGGTACCAGTCGCCGAACATGTCGTGCAGGCGCGACAGGTAGTCGAGCGCGGCGCTGGTCGAGGCCAGCACGTCGCGGCGCTCGTCCTGCCACATGTTCTGCTTCAGGTTGTAGGTGCGGCCGGTGCCGGGAATGAACTGCCACATGCCGGCGGCCTTCGCGACCGACAGCGCCTGCGGGTTGTAGGCCGATTCGATGAACGGCAGCAGCGCGAGCTCGGTCGGCATGTTGCGCGCCTCGAGCTCCTCGACGATGTGATAGAGATATTTCTGCGAGCGCTCCGTCATGCGCTGCACGTAGTCGGGACGTTCGGTGTACCAGGTCGTCTGCATGTCGACCTGGTCGCTCTGCAGATCGGGAATCTGGAAGCCGCGGCGGATGCGTGCCCAGAGATCGGAATCCTTGGTGGTCAGATCGCCGACCGACTGCTTGTCGACGTCGACGGTGTCTTTGGAGGTCGCGGTCTTGCGAAGGAAATCGGCAGCGGCTTGCGGGTCGGAAGCGGCGGATGGGGCGGTCGGTCCGGGGCTCGCGCAGGCGGCGAGCAGCAAAACCAATAGCGCACTGATCAGGAATCGCATGTAAATCTCGGCTTCCAACGGCTGGAAATTGCAGGCGATAGTAAGGGAGGCGCGTACATCGCGTCAATAAAAAGCCCAAAAATGCCGATAAATCCGGTATTTGGGGCCGATTCTCCAGATTCCGGATGAGCATCGGACTACTCTGGATAGGGGCTTTCCCGCGCCCCGGGAAAGCCCCGGTGCCGCCCCGTCGCGACGCGCCGGTCACCCTGAAACCGGAATCGGGGCGACGGGCAAAGGGCAAGGGCGATGCGGGGCGGCCGGCGCGGCCATGCGGGCGATTCAACGGAAGCGGTTCTTCCACTCGCGCATCAGCGTGAACGCGGCGAGCCGGCTCGCCGGCGCCTCGTGCAGTTCGGCCTCGAGCGTCGCCGCGATCGACGCGCTGTCGGCACGCAGGAACGGATTGACCGCGCGCTCGTGCGCGATGGTGGTGGGCAGGGTCGGCTCGCCGCGCGCGCGACGCGCCTCGGCGCTGTCGCGCCACGCGGCCAGCGCCGCGTTGTCGGGCTCGCAGGCGAGCGCGAAGCGGATGTTCGAGAGCGTGTATTCGTGGGCACAATGCACCTGCGTGTCGCCGGGCAGCGCGGCCAGCGCGTCGAGCGAGGCCAGCATCTGCGCCGGCGTGCCTTCGAACAGGCGCCCGCAGCCGCACGAGAACAGCGTGTCGCCGCAGAACAGATGCGGCGCCGGATGGCCCGCGCCGGCCGTCTGGAAATAGGCGATGTGGCCGCGCGTGTGGCCCGGCACGTCCAGCACCTCGAACTCGAGCGCCGGCTTGCCGATCCGCACGCGCGCGCCGCCCGCGAGCGGCTGCGTGACCTGCGCGATCGCCTCGCCGGCGGGACCGTAAACCGGCACGGGCGTGATCTGCTTCCGGTCATCGACGAGCGCCGACACGCCGCCGACGTGGTCGGCATGATGGTGCGTGAGTAGAATAGCGGCTAGCCGCCAGCCCCGCGCGTCGAGATATCGCCGCACCGGGGCGGCGTCGCCCGGATCGACGGCGACCGCGTCGCTGCCATCCGACACGAGCCAGATATAGTTGTCTTCAAATGCCGGCACCGGCACGTATTCCAGCTCGTTCATGGGCGCGCACTCATCGATATGTCAGACCGTCCGATTATAGACTGGCCCGCCTGGAGCGCCTCGCCGCCCGGCCGCTACGTGCTCGAGTGGGAACAGGCCCAGCTCGACCGCGTGGTGTCCGACGTGTTCGGCTTCCACGCCCTGCAGCTCGGCCTGCCCCAGCTCGATTCGCTGCGCGAGAACCGCATGCCGGGCCGCGGGCTCGTGCTCGATCCCGCCAGCGGCGCGAGCGAGCCGTTCCGCTACCCGTGGGCGGGCGACCCGCCCGGCCCGCACCACGCCCCGGCCGGGCGCAGCACCGTCTGGTGCGACCTGCTCGACCTGCCGTTCGAATCGCAGAGCGTGGACCTGATCGTGATGCCGCACACGCTCGAATTCACCACCGATCCGCACCGCCTGCTGCGCGAGGCCGAACGCGTGCTGATGCCGGAAGGCCGGCTCGTGATCACCGGCTTCAACTCGTTGAGCCTGTGGGGCGCGCGCCAGTCGGTCGGGCGCATCGCGCACCGGCCGTTCGTGCCGGCCGCGCGCGACCCGATCGCGTTCATTCGTCTGAAGGACTGGATGAAGCTGCTCGGCTTCGACATCGAGCGCGGCCGCTTCGGCTGCTATCGGCCGCCGCTCGCCACCGACAAGTGGATGGCGCGTTACGCCTTCATGGAGGCCGCCGGCGACCGCTGGTGGCCGATCTTCGGCGCGGTCTACATGGTGACCGCCGTCAAGCGCGTGCGCGAGATGCGGCTGGTCGGTCCGATCCGGGTCCGGAAACCCGTTCGCGCGCCCGGCCTCGCGCCCGCCGCGACCCCTACCACTCATCAAGAACACTCATGACGTTGCAACTGATCGACATCTATACCGACGGCGCCTGCAAGGGCAATCCCGGCCCCGGCGGCTGGGGCGCGCTGCTGCGCTTCGGCGACCAGGAAAAGGAACTGTTCGGCGGCGAGCCCGGCACCACCAACAACCGGATGGAGCTGCTCGCCGTGATCAAGGCGCTCGAGGCGCTCAAGCGCCCCTGCCGCGTGGTCGTCCACACCGATTCGCAGTACGTGCAGAAAGGCATCAGCGAATGGATCCACGGCTGGAAGAAAAAGGGCTGGGTGACCGCCGCGAAGACGCCGGTGAAGAACGCCGACCTCTGGAAGCAGCTCGACGCGCTGGTCGGCCAGCACGAGATCGAATGGCGCTGGGTCAAGGGCCACGCCGGGCACGCCGAGAACGAGCGCGCCGACGGACTCGCCAACCGCGGCGTCGAATCACTGTCGCAGCGGGCATGAGCGGGCATCCCGCCGCCTGCCGCGCAGCCAGCTGCACACGCCGTCCGCATTCCGCCGCGCCGGGTCAGTTGCCCGGCGCCGCCCTGCCCGGCCCGCGCGCCGGCACTTTTTGAAGAATCGTCATGCGTCAGATCATCCTCGATACCGAAACCACCGGCCTCAACGCCCGCAACGGCGACCGCATCATCGAAATCGGCTGCGTCGAAATGCTGAACCGCCGGCTGACCGGCAACAATCTGCACTTCTACGTGAATCCCGAGCGCGACAGCGATCCGGGCGCGCTCGCCGTCCACGGCCTCACCACCGCGTTCCTCAGCGACAAGCCGAAGTTCGCCGAGATCGCCGAGGCGCTGCGCGATTTCGTGCGCGGCGGCGAGCTGATCATCCACAACGCGCCGTTCGACATCGGCTTCATCGACGCCGAATTCGAGCGGCTCGGCATGCCGCCGCTGCTCGAGCACTGCGACGGCGTGATCGATACGCTGGTGCAGGCCAAGTCGATGTTCCCCGGCAAGCGCAACTCGCTCGACGCGCTGTGCGACCGGTTCGGCATCAGCAACGCGCACCGCACGCTGCACGGCGCGCTGCTCGACTCGGAACTGCTCGCCGAGGTCTATCTGGCGATGACGCGCGGCCAGGAAAGCCTCGTGATCGACATGCTCGGCGACGGCGGCGACCACGGCGGCGAGGCGGGCGGCTCGCGCGTGTCGTTCGCCTCGCTCGACCTGCCGGTGCTCGCGGCGAGCGAGCAGGAGCTGGCCGCGCATCAGGCGCAGCTCGACGACCTCGACAAGTCGGTCAAGGGCGCCTGCGTCTGGCGTCAGGAGGCGGCGCCAGCCGCCTGAGCGGGCCTGGCGCCTTCGCGGGCGCCGCTTGCCCCGCTTTACCCCGCAGCCGCTCCGGCGCGGGGCGTTCCTCCCTCCTCGCGCTCAGACGCGCGGCTGCAACGCGATCACGGCCATCCCGGCCAGCGCCAGCACCGCGCCGGCCCAATCCCAGCGCGACAGCGCCATCCCGTCCACCACGCGCAGCCAGACCAGCGCCACCGCGATATAGACGCCGCCATAGGCCGCATAGGTGCGGCCGGCCGCGCTCGGGTGCAGCGTCAGCAGCCAGGCGAACAGCGCGAGCGAGACGGCCGCCGGCACCAGCAGCCAGGCGCTGCGCCCGCCCTTCAGCACCAGCCAGGGCAGATAGCAGCCGACGATTTCGGCCAGTGCGGTCAGGACGAACAATCCGGCGATCTTGATCAGGTCGGGCATGGGAAGCGAAAACGGCAATCGTGAACCGGAACGGAAAGCAGGCGGCAAGCGAACGCCGCTGGCCGATGCGGGAACGCCGCCTGCGAGGCGGGCGCGCGCAAAATCGGCCGGCCCCGATTATCCCTCGGCAAAGCCCCGTCGGGCGGGGCCTGGCAGGCAATTTGCCCGATCGTCTGTCATCGTGCTATCATAGCGGCTCTTTCATTATCTATTTCGTTCATTTAGGTTGTCGCTACGAGCGTCCGCGGTTTCCGCCCTCGCTTCGTCGCACGAAATATCGATCACAGGCAGGGCGTCCCGTTTCGGCGCGTCCGCTTCGTTTCAACGCCCTTCACAGGGTTTCGTCACCGGTCTCGCAGGCGCCACGCCGCGCACCGGTCGCCGCCGGTCCCCCTAATCAGGCCAGCCCGGCGGCAATCTCATGAGCGCATCGACGCGGCGGCCAATGGCGCGCCGCACGCGGCCCCCTTTCCGACCGGCGTCACCGTGCGCCGACGTTCCGTGCCGCCACGCCGCTGCGCTCCCCGGCAAACCGTGGCGAAACGCGTGCCGCCAGGCCCGTGCTTCGTCCGCTGTCAAAGGAGCCCAAATCTTGACCGCCTCACACGTCAGCCCCGCCGCTGCTTCCGCGTCGTCCACCGACGCCCCCGTCACCGTCAGCGACATCACCGTCGTCGACCAGAGCCTGCTCAAGCGCGCGGTCCGCGCGATGGCCATCGGCAATGCCATGGAATGGTTCGATTTCGGCGTCTACAGCTACATCGCCGTCACGCTCGGCCAGGTGTTCTTCCCGTCCAGCAACCCGTCCGCGCAGCTGCTCGCCACCTTCGGCACGTTCGCGGCCGCGTTCCTCGTGCGACCGCTCGGCGGCATGGTGTTCGGCCCGCTCGGCGACCGCATCGGCCGCCAGCGCGTGCTCGCCATGACGATGATCATGATGGCGCTCGGCACCTTCTCGATCGGCCTGATCCCGAGCTACCACTCGATCGGCATCCTCGCGCCGGTGCTACTGCTGGTCGCCCGCCTCGTGCAGGGCTTCTCGACCGGCGGCGAGTACGGCGGCGCGGCCACCTTCATCGCCGAGTTCTCGACCGACAAGCGCCGCGGCTTCATGGGCAGCTTCCTCGAGTTCGGCACGTTGATCGGCTACGTGCTCGGCGCCGGCACGGTCGCGGTGCTGGCGGCGCTGCTGCCGCACGACGCGCTGCTGTCGTGGGGCTGGCGCGTGCCGTTCCTGGTGGCCGGCCCGCTCGGCCTGATCGGGCTCTACATCCGGATGAAGCTCGAGGAAACGCCGGCTTTCAAGCGTCAGGCCGAACTGCGCGAGGCGCAGGACAAGTCGATGCCGAAGGTCAAATTCACCGAGACGCTCGGCCGCCACTGGCGCGCGATGCTGCTCTGCGTGGGCCTCGTGCTGATCTTCAACGTGACCGACTACATGGCGCTGTCGTATCTGCCGAGCTACCTGTCGTCGACGCTGCATTTCAACGAGACGCACGGCCTGCTGCTGGTGCTGCTCGTGATGGTGCTGATGATGCCGATGACGCTGGCGGCCGGCCGCCTGTCCGACGCGGTCGGCCGTAAGCCGGTGATGCTGGCCGGCTGTATCGGCCTGATCGCGCTGTCGATCCCGGCGCTGATGCTGATCCGCACCGGCGAGATGCTGCCGGTGTTCGGCGGCCTGATGATCCTCGGCGTGCTGCTGTCGTGCTTCTGCGGCGTGATGCCGTCGGCGCTGCCGGCGCTGTTCCCCACCGAGATCCGCTACGGCGCGCTCGCGATCGGCTTCAACATCTCGGTGTCGCTGTTCGGCGGCACGACGCCGCTCGTCACGGCATGGCTGGTCGATCGCACCGGCAACTTGATGATGCCCGCCTATTACCTGATGGGGGCCGCCGTGATCGGCGCGGTGTCGGTGCTGACGCTGCGCGAGACGGCACGCCAGCCGCTGGAAGGCTCGCCGCCCGCCGTCGCCTCGCGCCGCGAAGCGCATGCGCTGGTGCGCGAACTGCGCGAGCAGGCGTCGAACGACGACAGCCCCGGCTATCCGAGCGTGTCGGCCGCGCGGGCGTAAGCCGCCGCTGCCCATCACCGCCGCACCGCTTCATGACACCGCGCCGACCTTCCGGGTCGGCGCGGTGTTTTTTTTATCGACGCGCCGCGCCGCCACCGCCGGCCCCAAAAACCGACACCCCCGCGCAGGCGGGGGTGTCGTGTCGATCGGTCCGGGATGCGCCGGCGGTCGATCCGCCGGCGCGGTACCGCGCGGCGCTCAATGCACGCTGCAGCCGCGGCAGGCCTGCCGGCAGGCGAGGCAGCTGACGAACGAGCGCGAGCGCTCGACCACCGTGCGCACGCCGCGCCCCGCCACCACGAAACCGACCTGCCCGAGATTGAAGTCGAGCGTCACCATCAGTTGCATCAGCGAGACCATCGGCAGCACGACGGACGGGTGATACAGGCGGTTTTCGATCAGGGTTCTCATGGCGGGCTCCGGCGGGCAGACTGGGATTCGACGTAGTGGATTCTACGGATTGCCCTGTCGCCGATAAATGCGCAAACGCCGAAGTCACTTGTTGGCCCGCCTGAACAATCGCCGCTCGCCTCGCGCGAGCGGTCCGCCGGCGAGTCAGTCGAGCGGCGTGCCGGCGAACTCCGGCAGTGCCTCGGCGCGTTCGGACAGCGCCGCGATGGTCGGATAGCGTGCCGCGTCGACGCCGCCGAGGATCGGATGGTCGCCGCGCACGTATTGCGTGAAGCGCCAGACCACGGCCGTCGTGACGTCGGCCTGGGTGATTCGCTCGCCGAGCAGCCAGCCGGTGGTGCCGAGGATGCGCGCCTCGAGCGCGCCATAGGCGCCGTCGAGCTGCCCGAGAATCCGGTCGAGCCACGGCTGGTGCTGCTTGTCGTCGGGACGCAGGCCGTATTCATAGGCGATCTGCACCGTCTTCTCGGCCGCCGCCAGCGCGAGCCCGATCAGCTCGAGCGAACGCAGCCGCCCGGCGGCATCGACCGGCAGCAGGCGCCGCTCCGGCTCGACCAGATGATCGAGGTAATCGACGATCAGCGACGAGTCGAGCACCATGGTGCCGTCGTCGGTCAGCAGCGTCGGCGCCTTCACGACCGGGTTCACCGCCTTGAACGCGTCGAAATGACGAAACACCGACAGCGGCTCGTGCTCGAACGAGAAGCCAAGCAGCTTGGCCGACACCGCGGCGCGGCGCACGTAGGGCGAATCCAGCATTCCGATCAGCTTCATCTGAATCTCTCTCCTGTCAACGGGGATCGGTCAATGTAACAGCGTTGCGCCGGCGTGGGAGACCGGTCAGCACCGGCCCACGCCGCTCAGGCCGCGATGAGCCACGCCACGGCCGATGGCCAGAGCGCGCGGTTGTCGTCGCGGAAGTAACCGTCGCGGCCGATCGGCCGCTGGCCCGCGTGCGGTGCGATCTCACGCAGCTCGACACGAGCGCCCGAGAAGCGGCGATGCAGCGCCGCAACGGCGGCGCGCGGCGAGAACGGATCGTCCTCGACCGCGTAGGCGAGCAGCGGGCCGCGATAAGCCTCGAAGCCGGCGCGTCCCGCCGCGTCGATGCCGGCCGCCGCGTGCCGGCAGCCGCGCGCCCAGTCGAGCGCGACGCCGGCCGGCACCTCGGCGCCGGCGCCGACGAGACGCCCCGGCACGCGCGCGGTGAAGCGGCCCGCGAGCGGCAGCACGCCGTAGGCGAGCAGCGCGAGCACGAGGCGCGCCGCGCCGCGCGCATCGGCCCAGTGGCCGGTGCCGGTCGCGATCGTGACGATGCCTTCCAGCTGCGCCAGATTCGGCGCGCCGCCGAGCAGCCGGCCGCCCGCGCCGTGGCCGATCGCGAAGTAGCGCGCGCCGGGCGTGCGCGAGACGAGGCAGTCGAGCGCGGCCGGCAGATCCGCCTCGCCCCACTGCCGCAGCGTCGCGCGCTCGGGCCGGCCGCCCGGTGCGCGCGAGCCGCCGATGCCGCGATAGTCGAACGTCAGGACCGGGAAACCGGCCTCGGCGAGGAACCGCGCGTAGCCGTCGTAACGCGCGCGCGGCACGCCGAGCGCGCCGCTCAGCAGCACCGCGCGTCCGTTCGATCTGCCGGGAATGTGAAGCGAGCCCATCAACGGTCTTCCGTCGCGAGCCGCGAACTGGAGAGTCTCGACCGTGGTCGCCATCGTCTGCCTCGTCGTGGGAGCGGCTATTGTGCAAGCGAATCAGGCGGTGCGCCACCGGCGCCGCCGGTGCCGGGCCGTGGCCGGCAGGCTGCCGGGCTCGCCGCGAGGACGCGCCTCGGCGCCTCGGCAAGGCCGCTTCGGCCCGTATGGGGCCAGAGCGGCGTGACGGCGGGATGACAGCGGGATCGCCGTAGCGACAGGCCGCGCGCAGCGAGCGCATCGAGCCGTCCGGATTGCGGTCGGCCCGGTTGCCCGGGATTCCGCGCCCGGCTCGATTTCGGGTTCGTCGGCGCGGCGGCTCCGCTCAACGGCCGCCGGCCAGGCGATAGAGGCGCCAGAACGCATGCGCATAGGTCTGCGCGAACTGCGGCACGCCGCGAAACACGTTCAGCCCGCGCATCGGATCGCCTGCCCGCGCGGCGGTGGCGATTGCCGCCACGCCCGCCGGCGCGCTGATCGCGACCGCGTCGTCGACGACCACGAACGGCTGGCGCATCAGTCCGGGCCGACGCGTGGACGCAAAACCGATGCCCGCCTCCGCGAGAAATGCCGTGCCGCTGTAGCGCACGCGGCGCCCTGAACGGTCGAGCACGACGCGCACCGCCACACCGCGCGCGCAGGCGTCGCGCAGCGCCGCGGCCAGCGCCGGCGGCACCGCGTCGTAGCCCGCCACCAGCACGCGCTGGCGCGCGGCGCGCACGAGTTCGACGGCGGGATCGACGGGCGCGTCGTCGGGCGCGAAATAGAGGCTCGTGGCGGTGCTCGTGGCCGCGCCGACGAACGGCGCCGGCAGCGCGAAAACACTGGGGGAAGCGAGGGCGAGGATCGCGACGGCGAGCGCGACGAGGCAGGCATACGGTTTCATCGGGCGCGTATTGTAATCACGCCGGATCGGGCCGCAAGCGGTTTGCGCCGAGCGTGGCGCCGCGACGACGAACCCGCGCGCGCCGCTCGACAAACGGGCTGGCGATGCGTTGGTTTTGGGGGGCTTGTGGTTTCGTGGTTTGCAGCGGCGACCGACCAGGTGCCAGCCACTCGCTCCAGCCAGACTAGATAGAAGGCTGTCCCACGAGCGGAAATCGGCGAGGCTGCGCGCGGGTATCGATGGATGCGCGACGGACGCCATCGTGGCACCGTGGTTTGCTGCGCCGGCGCCGGCTGGCACCGCCAAGCCACGGCAAGATCGAAGCCCCCGCGCCAGCCGGACGATCAGGCGCCGGCCACGCGCTCCAGCCACGCCCGCACGCCATCCCAAGAGCGGAAATCAGCAAGGCTGCGCGCGGGAATCGACGGATACGCGCCGGACGCCATCTCGGCCAGCGCGCGCCCCGGCCCGAGTTCGACGAACGCGCTCGCGCCGGCCTCCACGCAGGCGGCGAGGCAGGCCGCCCAATCGACGGGTTCGGCGATCTGCCGCGCGAGCTTGTCGAGGCCGCCGCCGTCATCGATCACGACGGCGCCGTCGATGCCGCTGACGAGCCGCGTGCCGGCCGCGCCGCGGCTCAGGCTCACGGCGCCGAGCGCGGCACGGAACACCGGCACCGCCGAGGCCAGCCGGCGCGTATGCGAGGCGATCCGCACCGGCACCGGCGCCACGCGGGTGGCGCCCTGCGCGTGCGCCGCGTCGGCCAGCCCGGCCAGCGCGTCGGCCGCGCCGGCCAGCACCCAGGCATCGCCGGGATTGACGATCGCGATCGCGGCGTCGCGCCCGGCGCAAAGCGCCTCCACGGCGGCGCGCCCCAGCCCGCGCACGAACAGCATGCCCTCGTCGCCGGTGCTGGCCGCGTCCATCGCGTCGGCGCGCGCGGCGATCAGGTCGAGCGTGTCGCTCGCGCCGATCCGTCCGGCCACATGCCACGCGGCGATCTCTCCGACACTGTAGCCGGCCACGCAGCGCCGCCTCGGCAGCAATGGCGCGAGCCGCGCATGGGTGGCGATCGCGTGGAGCGTGCAGAGCCGCTGCGCGGCGCCGTTGCCGCGCAACGCGTCGTCATCGGCCGTGCGCACCCAGTCGCGCGGATCGGCGCCGAACCAGCCGGCCGCCTGCGCGAACAGCGGTTCGAGCGAGGGCGGCATGCCGCCCTCGCCGATCAGCTCGAACATGTCGGGGCCTTGCCGTCCCTGCCCGGAGCACAGCAGCGCGATCGTCATGGCGCCTCGCTGGCGGCCGCGAACAGGCTCATCGCGAGCAGGTCGGCCGCGCCGCCGGGGCTTAGCCGGCGCACGACGAACGCGCGATGGACGGCCTCGGCGCGCGCGAGCCAGTCCGCCGCGCCGATGCCGCCGCGCGCGAGGAAATCGCGCGCGCGGCGCTGCGCGAACGCGAGGCCGCCGGCGCCGCCGCGATGCAGCAGGTTCGTGTCGGCAACGGCCGCGATCAGCGCGAAGCAGGCCTGTACGCGCGCGGCGAGCGCATCGCCGGGACGCAGCGCCTGCGCCTCGCGCAGGGCCCGCAGCCCGATTTGGTAGACGCTCGGGAAACCGCTCGCGGCCTCCTGGCGCGCGCCGCCGACGCCGTGGCGGCGTACCGCCATCTCGCCGTGGCTGTCCGAGGCACGCGGCCCGACGAGGATCTCGGCGCCCCACTGCTGCGCGACGATTTCGCCGAGGGTCGGAACCGCTGCGGGAATTGAAGCGCCGGGAATTGAAGCACCGAAAGCTGACGTGCCTGAAGTAGGCGCACCCGAAACCGATGTATACAAAGCCGGCGCGCTCAACGCCGACATCCCCGAGGCAAGCTCACCCGCCCCCATCGCAGCGCGCAAACCCGCCGCCGCACACAGCAAACCAAGCCCGAAGATCGCCCCACGATGCGTATTCACGCCGCCCGTCGCCGCGAGCATCGCGTGCTCGGCACGCAGGCCGATGCGCCGCAGCACGGCCATCTCCGCGCGCGCGGCGCCGGCCGCCGCGAGTTCGGCCAGATATGGCCGGATCGCGGCAGCGCTGCGCGCGAACGTGCCGGCATCCATGTCGTCGTGACTGCCGGTGTCCACCTCGCTGACGAGCCCTGGCTTCGGCCAGGTCTGGACTTCGAGGCGCAGGCAGGTCGCGCCAAGCTCGGCGATCGCCTCGGGCGAAGCCGGCAAGGCAGCGGCAAACCCTGCTCCGACCGGCACCCATGCCACACGCAGCCCTTGCGTCATACCGCGCCCTCCAGGAACGCACGCGGCGTCATCAGCACGACTTCGGCCGCCGTCTTCGCGACGATCTCGTCATGCTCGCCGCGCGCCGCATGCCATTCGCGCCAGTTCGCGCCGGCGCCATCGGTGCGGATCAACTCGCCGTCGATCCGCATCGGCGCAGCCGCGTCGCAGGTGGCAATGCCGTCGAGCAACGCGGCTAGCGCCTCGCGCCCGCCGGCCGATCCAGCCGGCAACTCGAACAGCAAATCGAGATCCGAGCCAGGAGACAAATAAGTCAGCCCCGTCAACGCCTGCCAGGCAAGACTACCGAACGCACGGCAACCGACCCGATGGCGACGCGCGAGCGCATCGAGCGCATCGATCGTCGCGCGCCACGTCTCGGGCGCGACATCCCGCAGCGCGGCGAGCGCGGGCGGCGCCTCGCTCGACACGATCGCATCCACCGGCACCACCACGCCAATCCGCCGCTTGCCCATCGACGGCGGCAGCGGCAGACCAAGCGGCACGCCCGGGCTGGCCGCGTCGCACGGCCCGGCGCGCCGCACCATCAACGGCCGGCCACGCGCGGCCCATTCGCGGATCACCACCGCGTCGTCGGCCGGCAGCGCCAGCCGCGCGACGAGCGGCCCGGCAAGCGCCGCCCACGCGTCGGGCGCGATGTGCACGACGCGATGCCGAATCCGTGCGGCTTCAGCCGCCTGAGCGGGCGAGTTCATGAACCCGTTGCGCGATGCGCGCCGCCGCCGGGCGGCCGCCGCGCGCCTTGCCGAGCCGGTCGCGACCGTCGGCGCGCGCGGCCGGTTCGGCAAGCCAGCGAGCAACCTGCGCCGCGAGCGGCTGCGCGGGATCGAGCACTGCGTCCACGGCGCCCGTCTGTTCCAGATTGGCGAGGCCCGGCGCGAACACGGCCGTCGACTTCGCCTTCTCTTCGAGCACCTCGAGCGGCAGCTTGGTCACGCGCGCCATCGACGGCAGGTCCATCACGGCCGGCTCGGCCCCCGGCAGCGCGAGCAGCACGCGCGTGGCGAGCGCGGTCGCGATGAACGCGCCGGCCGCCGTGCCGCCGTACAGCAGCCCGATGGTCGGATGGCCGCGCCCGCTCGCGAGCATCAGGCTCTTGGCCAGATGCGACAGGCATTCGTTGAGGCCCAGCAGCTCGTCGCGCTTGCTCATGCGCTGGCTGCCGCTGTCGAGCAGCACGAGGATCGGCGTGTCGCCGCCGCGCCGCACGGTGTCGAGCACGCGCGCCGACAGCCACAGCGCCTCGTCGACGCCGACGAACGCGCGGCCCGACACGCCGATCACGTCCACCTGCCGGCCGTCGAGCGTGGCGCGCCCGGCCAGCAGGCCGTCGTCGCGGCGGGTCAGGTCGTGATCGAACGAAGTGAGAATCTCATCGAGCGTCATCGCGCCCCTCCTGAAGACGGTCGGCGAGCGCGGCGAAGGTCTCGCCGGGCATCGCGGGAATGGCCTCGGCCTCGGCTTCGGTCGCGCCGAGCCGGCGCCAGACGTCGCGCGCGTCGCCACAATCGCCGAACGCGGCGAGCCGTGCCTCGAGCCGCGCCTGCTCGGCTTCGAGCACGTCGAGTTCGAAGCCGTGGCGCGCCGCGAGCAGCGCGAGCGCGGCGGCGCGGAACGCGGGCAGCGTGTCGTCGACGAAGCGCTCGACGCCGCCGATCAGCCGGCGATGCTTGCCGCCCATGGTGCGCCAGACCAGCGCGCGGTCCTTCGAATCGAATTCCTCGACGCCGCGGTTGGTCTCGATCACCTCCGGACCCGATACGCTGATGCGGCCCGGCTCCGAGACCGCCAGCGCCGAGCAGCACGCGGCCAGCAGGCCGCCGCCGCCGTAGCAGCCGGCGCGACCGCCGACCAGCCCGATCACCGGCACGCCGGCCGTGCGTGCGTCGATCAGCGCCCGCATGATCTCGGCGATCGCGAGCTCGCCGGCGTTGGCTTCCTGCAGCCGCACGCCGCCGGTGTCGAACAGGATCAGCACCGGCGTGCCGAGCTCGCGCGCCGCGCGCAGCAGCCCGGTGAGCTTGGCACCATGCACCTCGCCGAACGCGCCGCCCATGAAGCGCCCTTCCTGCGCGGCCACCAGCACCGCGCGGCCATCGAGCGCGGCGCGCCCGACGATCATGCCGTCGTCGAACTGGCGCGGCAGGTCGAACAGCGGCAGGTGCGGACTCATCTCGCGCTCGGCCGGGCCGACGAATTCGGCGAACGTGCCGGCATCGACCAGCCCGTCGATGCGCTGGCGCGCCGACGCCTCGTACCAGCTCGCGCCGGCCGCGATCGGATCGAAACCGTTCATCGCGCGTCTCCCTCGATCGCGCGCACCGCCTGCGCGAGCCGCAGCGCCACCGTGTCGGGCCGCGCACCGCCGTCGTTGATCGACAGCCGCAGGCCGCCCGGCGAGCGCCGCTCGACGAAATCGGCGACCACCGCCTGCCAGACCTCGCCGAAGCCGGTGGCGGCGGTCTGGATGTCGATCTCGCACGCGTTGCCGGGCAGCACGCGCTCGACCAGCACCTCGAGATTGCCCGACGCGACCACGCCGACCAGCGCCGAGGCCGCGTCACCGGCCGCGCGCTCGCGCGCGACGTGACGATAATTGAGCTGTTCCATTCGATCCCTCCGTCCTCGGCCGTTCGCGCAGGCGCGCGGGGCCGCGGGTTGTCATGCGACGCGGCGCTTCCCGCCAGCCGCGTCGCACGGTTCCGTTACCAGTTCCGAAAACGCGACGGCGGCGCGTAGAGCCCGCCCGACCAATGCACGAGATCCTTCACCGAGCGCGCGGCCAGCAGCCGCCGGTCCGCGTCGAGCGGATCGATGCCGAGATCCTCGGGGCGCCGGATCACGCCGCGCTCGCGCAGCCGCTCGACGAGCCGCCGGTCACGGCCGCGGCCGATCTCGGTGTAGCCCGCCACGCCGCGGATCGCATGCTCGCGTTCGTCGGCGTCGCGGCACAGCAGCAGGTTCGCGATGCCTTCCTCGGTGACCACGTGCGTGACGTCGTCGCCGTACACCATGATCGGCGCGAGATCGAGCGAGAGCCTGTCGGCCAGCCGCAGCGCGTCGAGCTGCTCGACGAACATCGGCACGTTCTTCTCGCCGAAGGTCTCGCCGATCTGCACCACCAGCTTGCGGCCGCGCCGCAGCGCCGCCGGCGTGGCCGGATCGGCCTGCTCGCCCGCCTTCAGCCACGGCTCGCTCGGATGGCGCCGGCCGCGCGCGTCGCTGCCCATGTTCGGCGCGCCGCCGAAGCCGGCGATGCGGTTCTCGGTGACGGTCGAGGAATGGCCGGCCAGGTCGATCTGCAGCGTCGAGCCGATGAACATGTCGCAGCCGTACAGGCCGGCCGTCTGGCAGAACGCGCGGTTAGAGCGCAGCGAGCCGTCGGCGCCCGTGAAGAACACGTCGGAGCGCGCGCGGATGTATTCGTCCATGCCGACCTCGGAGCCGAAGCAGTGGACCTGCTCGACCCAGCCCGACTCGATCGCCGGGATCAGCGTGGGGTGCGGGTTCAGCGCCCAGTGCGTGCAGACCTTGCCCTTCAGGCCGAGGCGCTCGCCGTAGGTGGGCAGCAGCAGCTCGATGGCGGCCGTGTTGAAGCCGATGCCGTGGTTCAGGCGGCGCACGCCGTAGGGCTCGTAGATGCCCTTGATCGCGAGCATCGCGGTGAGGATCTGGGTCTCGGTGATCGCGGCCGGGTCGCGCGTGAACAGCGGCTCGACGAAGAACGGCCGGCCGGCCTCGACCACGAAATGCACGCGGTCGCCGGGGATGTCCACGCGCGGCACGCGGTCGACGATCCGGTCGACCTGCGCGATCACGATGCCGTCCTTGAACGCGGTGGCCTCGACCACGGTGGGCGTGTCCTCGGTGTTCGGGCCGGTGTAGAGGTTGCCGTCGGCGTCGGCGCTGACCGCCGCGATCAGCGCGACCTGCGGCGTCAGGTCGATGAAGTAGCGCGCGAACAGTTCCAGGTAGGTGTGGACGGCGCCCAGTTCGATGCGCCCGCCGAACAGCAGCTTGGCGATGCGCTGCGACTGCGGGCCGGAATAGGCGTAGTCGAGCCGTTTCGCGATGCCGCGCTCGAACACGTCGAGGTGTTCGGGCAGCACGATGCCCGACTGCACCATGTGCAGGCCGTGGATCTTCGCGCTGTCGACCTCGGCGAGCGCCGTGGCGAGCAGGTCCGCCTGCTTCTGGTTGTCGCCTTCCAGGCAGACGCGATCCCCGGGGCGCAGCACCGCCTCGAGCAAGGCCGTCGCGTCGTCGGCCGCCACCCGCTTGCCGCGCGCGAACTGCGCGCCGGCCGCGAGGCGTGCGTCGCGCGCTTGCCGCGCGTGATTCCATCCCGTCATTGCGTCTCTCCTGCGATGGGTATCAGGTATCAGGTCGTGACGACGATTCTAAGCCGCGCCGCGCGCGCCATTGATGATGTTGCCCAATGTCACTCAGAGGCCGCGCCGATCGATCCCGCGCCGCCCGCGGCCGTCTTGCCGTAGACTGCTGCGACGGCGCGCGAGCGGGCCGGCCGCCGCGCCCTCCGGCCAACCGGGCGCGGCCCGCCGGCCGCGCGAACGCCCTCCGCCGCCGGCCGTCGCCGGCGTCGCTCCACTGGATTCCGCCATGCGTCCGTTACCGCCCGAGCTGCTGCGCAGCTTCGTCGCCGTCGCCCAGACCGGCAGCTTCACCGCCGCGTCGGAGCGCGTCAACCTTTCGCAATCCACCGTCAGCCAGCATATCCGCCGGCTCGAGGAACTGCTCGACCGGCCGCTGTTCGAGCGCGACACGCGCAACGTGCGGCTGTCGGCCAACGGCGACGCGCTGCACCGCTACGCGGGCCGCATCCTGGAGCTGATGGACGAGGCGGTGCTGTCGGTGTGCGGGCCGCCGCTGTCGGGCAAGGTGCGGCTCGGCATGTCGGAGGATTTCGCCTCGACGCACCTGGCCGCCGCGCTCGCCAGCTTCATCCAGCGCAATCCCGAGATCGAGCTGGAAATCGCCACCGGGCTCTCCGGCGACCTGTTCGCCTCGCTCGACGAGGGCCGCCACGACCTGGTGTTCGCCAAGCGCATCGCCGGCAGCCGGCGCGGCCGCGTGATCCGCACCGAGCCGCTCTACTGGTGTACCGGGCCCGGTTCGCCGATCACGGGGCGCGAGCCGGTGCTGCCGCTCGCGCTGCACCCGGAGCCGAGCGTGTCGCGGCGGCGCGTGCTGGAAACGCTCGACGCGATCGGCCGGCCCTACCGGATCGCCGTGTCGAGCAGCAGCATCGCGGCGCTGCGGGCCGCGGCGGCGGCCGGGCTCGGTGTGTCGGCGTTCGCCGGCTACGTGATTCCGCAGGGGCTGGCGCGGCTCGAGGCCGATTTGCCGGCGCTCGGCGACCTCGAATACGTGATCGACCGGCCCGCGTCGGCCTCGCGTTCGGCGCTTGCGCTGGAAGCGACGCTGGTGGCGGCGGCCGCGGAGTTTTGAAGCGGCGTGTTGGGGTTTGACGGCGGTGTGATTTCGTGAGGGCCGGGCGGGATCGATATCGACTGTCGGGCGATCGTCGGCATGGCTACGGCGATTCGTCAGCCTCGCCGCCCGATTTAGGAGTCGCCATCCCGCAGGATCCCGAAGCGAACCGGCAACTGACGCGCGTGCCATCGTCCGGTCACGGTCCGGGCAGTGTCGGCCGCCCAGAATGCGTCGCACCGGCCGCCGCGCAACCCGCGCGGGCGTGCCGGAACGCATTCGAAGGAGCCCGTCATGCGAATTTCGTCCTGTTTGCCGCTGCTATTGGCGGCCGCCGCGCCGTTCGCGCAGGCCCAGACCGCCGATCCCCAGCCGGTGCCCGAAAAAACCCACGCGCAGGTGGTGGCCGAACTCGTGCAGGCCTATCGCGACGGCACGATCCCGACCACCGACGGCGACTATCCGGCCGGCGACCAGACCGTGCAGATGAACCGCGCACGCTTCCAGGCCGCGCCGCCGCCCTGGGCGCAGGGCCGCTGAGCGGCGCTTGGCGCTTGGCGCTTGGCGCTTGGCGCTTGGCGCTTGGCGTTTGGCGTTTGGCGTTTGGCGTTTGGCGTTTGGCGTTTGGCGTTTGGCGTTTGGCGTTTGGCAGCGATGATGCCCGGCGGGCGACAGCCGCGGCATGCCTGAAGCGTATCGCGCCGGCCGGCGCGAGCCGCCACCCGCAGCCGGCTCGGCGCTCCCCCTGGGCCCGCCGCTGATCGCGCACCGGCTGCCCGCCCCAACCGCCGGCCGCCCGCACAATCGCCGATTGGCGAACGCGCTGAAACCCCCTACGATTGGCGCGTCCCGCTCGCGGCATCGTGCCGCGCGCTCGTCGCCCGATCCGTCGCCATGTCCCCGTTCGCCGTTTCCCGCTCGGCCGCGCAGCCGCCCGTCGATCATCTGCCGTTCGAAAATACGCCGCGCCCGGTCGCCGCGATGGCCGCGCGCTATCCGCACGGCACGCTGATCGCGCCGCACCGCCACCGCCGCGCGCAGCTGCTGTACGCGATCGAGGGCGTGATGCAGATCACGGCCGAGACCGGCGCGTGGGTGGTGCCGCCCACGCGCGGCGTCTGGCTCGAGGCCGGCCTCGACCATGCCGTGCGGATGAGCGGCGACGTGCAGATGCGCACGGTGTTCGTCGAGCCTTCGGTGGCGCAGCCGCTACGCGCGCGCACCGGCGTGGTGGACGTGCCGCCGCTGCTGCGCGAACTGATCGTGGCGGCGATCGACGTGCCGCTCGACTACCAGCCCGGCTCGCGCGACGACCATCTGATGCAGCTGATCCTGGCCGAACTGATCTCGGTGCCGCAGCTGCCGCTGCATCTGCCGTGGCCGCGCGACGCCCGGCTGCGCGCGGTCTGCGACGCGCTGCTCGCGTCGCCGCACGACGACCGCACGGTGGCCGAGTGGGCCGGCGAGCTCGGCATGTCGGAGAAGACGCTGTACCGCTGGTTCAACCGCGAGACCGGGCTCACGTTCGGGCGCTGGCGCCAGCAGGCGCGGCTGCTGCTCGCGCTGCAGCGGCTCGCGCACGGCGAGAAGATCCTCGGCGTCGCGCTCGATCACGGCTATCGCAGCCAGAGCGCGTTCACGGCGATGTTCAAGCGCCACTTCGGCGTGGCGCCCTCGGCGTTCTACAACTGAGCGCGCGGCCGGCCGGTGTCGGCGCCGCGCTCAGGGCAGGAAGCTGCGGCGGCGCGCCTCGATCAGTTCGACCAGCAGCCGGTCGCGCTCGGCGCCCCACTCGGCGATCGAGCGCTCGCCCTGGATCGCGCGCAGTTCGTCGCCGAGCTGGCGATCGACGCGCGCGTCGAACGACGGCGTGCCGAGATCGTCCCACCAGCTCGTGATCGGCCCGGAGAGATGGTCGAGGAAATGCTCGATGCCGCCGTCGCCGCCGCCGAGGTGATAGGTCAGCGCCTGCCCCATCAGCCCCCAGCGCAGCCCCGGCCCCCACGACACGGCCTTGTCCACGTCGGCGACGCTGACCACGCCCTCGCCCACCAGGTGATAGACCTCGCGAAACAACGCCGCGGCGAGCCGGTTCGCGACGTGGCCGGCCATCTCGCGGTTCAGCACGATGGTGACCTTGCCGAGGCCGTCGTAGAAGCGCCTGGCGCGCTCGATCGTGTCGCGCGAGGTGGCCTCGCCGCCCACCAGCTCGACGAGCGGAATCAGATGCGGCGGGTTGAACGGATGCGCGATCAGGCAGCGCTCGGGGTGCCGCTCGCAGGCGGTCTGGATCGCCGACATCTTGAGCCCCGACGAACTCGAGGCGATGATCGCGTCGGCGCCGAGCCGCGCGTCCATCGCGCGATACAGCTCGCGCTTGACGTCGAGCCGCTCGGGGCCGTTCTCCTGCACGAACCCGACGCCGTCGAGCGCCGCGTCGAGATCGGCCGAGAAGCGCAGCCGCGGCGCGCGTTCCTGCAGGCGCGCCGCGCCGAGGAAGCGCGTGAGCGTGGCCTGCAGCCGCTCGTGCGCGTCGGGCGCCGGGTCGCTCACCACGACCTCGAAGCCCTGATCGAGATAGAACGCGGCCCAGCTCGCGCCGATCACGCCCGCGCCGACCACGGCGATCCGTTGGATGTCCATGAACCCGTCTCCGATATCGATGAATGGCGACGATTGTCGCATCGAATCGGGCCGGCGCGTACGGTCGCTCGCGAGCGATGCGGAGCGCCGCGAGCGGCCGGCCATCTGGTTGCATTCACAACGAGTCCACGATAAAAAACGCCGCACGGTTCGAAGCCCGTGCGGCGTCGCCGCTGGTGCCCGACATCGGCGCGGGCGCACGCTTCGTCAGCCGGCCAGTCGCGCCTCGAACTTCGCGCGCGTCTCGGTCAGCGCCTCGGGCAGCCGCGCCTTCAGCTTGTCGAACAGCTCGTCGTGCAGCGCGAGTTCGTCGCGCCACGCGTCGCGATCGACCGACGCCACCTGCTCGTACTGCTCGGGCGTGAACGCGAGCCCGTCCCAGTGCAGGTCGCCGTAGCGCGGCGTCACGCCGAGCGCATGCTCGACGCCCTCGCCGCGTCCGTCGAGGCGTTCGAGCATCCACTTCAGCACGCGCATGTTCTCGCCGAAGCCGGGCCAGGCGAAGCGGCCCTGCGCGTCCTTGCGGAACCAGTTCACGCAGTAGATCTTCGGCAGCGCCGCGCCGGCCGCCTCGAGCCGCGCGCCGAGCGCGAGCCAGTGCGAGAAGTAGTCGCTCATGTTGTAGCCGCAGAACGGCAGCATCGCGAACGGGTCGCGCCGCACCACGCCCTGCTGGCCGGCGGCCGCGGCCGTGGTCTCGGAGCCCATGGTGGCCGCCATGTAGACGCCCTCGGTCCAGTCGCGCGCCTCGGTCACGAGCGGCACCGTGGTCGAGCGACGGCCGCCGAACACGAACGCGTCGATCGCGACGCCGGCCGGGTTGTCCCAGTCGGCGTCGATCGACGGGCACTGCGAGGCCGGCGCCGTGAAGCGCGCGTTCGGATGCGCGGCCTTGCGGCCGGTCTCGCGGCCGATCCCGGGGGTCCAGTCGTTGCCCTGCCAGTCACGCAGGTGGGCGGGCGGCGTATCGGTCAGCCCTTCCCACCAGACGTCGCCGTCGTCGGTCAGCGCGACGTTGGTGAAGATCACGTTCTCGCGCAGCGTGGCGAGCGCGTTCGGGTTGGTCTTCTCGCCGGTGCCGGGCGCCACGCCGAAGTAGCCGGCCTCGGGGTTGATCGCGTAGAGCCGGCCGTCGGCGCCGGGCTTGAGCCAGGCGATGTCGTCGCCGATCGTGGTGACCTGCCAGCCCTCGAAGCCGGCCGGCGGAATCAGCATCGCGAAGTTGGTCTTGCCGCAGGCCGACGGGAACGCCGCCGCGATGTGGCGCTTGGTGCCGTCGGGTGCGGTCACGCCGAGGATCAGCATGTGCTCGGCGAGCCAGCCCTGGTCGCGGCCCATGGTCGAGGCGATCCGCAGCGCGAAGCACTTCTTGCCGAGCAGCGCGTTGCCGCCATAGCCGGAACCGTAGCTCCAGATCTCGCGCGTCTCGGGAAAATGGACGATGTACTTGGTGTCGTTGCAGGGCCAGCGCACGTCGGCCTCGCCGGCCGCGAGCGGATGGCCGACGCTGTGGACGCAGGGCACGAAATGGCCGTCCTCGCCGAGCACGCGATACACGTCGCGGCCCATGCGCGTCATGATCCGCATGTTGACGACCACGTAGGGGCTGTCGGACAGTTCCACGCCGACGTGCGCGATCGGCGAGCCGAGCGGCCCCATCGAGAACGGCACGACGTAGAGCGTGCGGCCGCGCATCGCCCCGCGAAACAGGCCGTCGAGCGTCGCGCGCATCTCGGCCGGCGCGATCCAGTGATTGGTCGGGCCGGCGTCGTCGCGCGACTCGCTGCAGATGAAGGTGCGATCCTCGACGCGCGCGACGTCGGACGGATCGGATAGCGCGAGGAACGAGTTCGGGCGCTTGACCGGATCGAGCCGGATCAGGGTGCCCTGCCCGACCATCTGCTCGCAGAGCCGGTCGTATTCGGCCTGCGAGCCGTCGCACCAGACCACGCGCTCCGGCTCGGTCAGCGCGGCGACGCGCGCGACCCAGTCGATCAGGCCGCGATGCTTGACGTAATCGGGTACGTCGAGCAAGGCGGAATGCGTGGCCTCGACCGCATTGCTTCGGGTCATGGAAATCTCCTGGTAGTGGGGAAAGGGAATCGGAATCGGGGGGCGGCGCGTGTCAGGTCGGACATCGCGGCACGCGGGTGCGGCCCGGCGAGGTACGCGGCGGTTCGCGGCGAGGCGAGCCTGGCGGGACGTCGGGCGGCACTGGTGAGAGGGACGAGGCCCGGCGCGATGCGGCCGGCGCAAGCGGGCCGGCGGCGCGGCGCGCGCCGGTATCGAGGGTGGAAACGATCGCGTCGATCGGCATTGCCGATACGAATCCTCGTCATAAAAGAAAGAAAACCAGCATACCATCGCGCTCCCGCAGTGTGGGACGGCGGCGCGGCAAGCTAGGGGATGATCCCGATAGGGATCGCCCTGAAGCGAAGGGGCACGACCCCGACGCCGGCGCCCGTGGCCGGTGCGCTCGACCGGTCGATACGACGCGTTGGCTGTTGCAAGACGAGCCCCCCGTCACGGCACGCCCCCTCGACCGCAACGCGACCCATTACCCGCTCCCCGATCGATGCACCCGCAAGCATCGATTCATCGGCACCCCAATTTTTTCCTCTTGAATTCGTCGGCACCGCTCCTACCTGTGGAGCCATGAGGCGGCTGCACAGGGCACCGCCGGTTGACAACGCATCGCACACGTCGCGTGCCGTTCGCGCTCGCGCTTCGTGCCGATCTTCGAGAGGATTCGAACCATGACCACTTATCGTTTCGGGGCCGGCCTGTTCGGCGAACTCGACCGGCTGCAACGGCAGATGTCGGGGCTGTTCGCGGCACCGACGTTCACGGCCGCCGCGCGCGCCGGCCGCTTCGACGCGTTCCCGCCGATCAACGTCGGCATCACCGACGACGCGATCGAGATCGTGGCGCTCGCGCCCGGCATGCAGGCCGCCGATTTCGACGTGACCATCGACAAAGGACTCCTGACGATTACCGGCGAGCGCAAGCCGGCCGAGGAGGCCGACGCGTCGCGCGTGCTGGCCCGCGAACGCTTCGCCGGACGCTTCCGCCGCGCCGTCGAGCTGCCGTCGACGGCCGATGCGGGGCAGATCGAGGCGCGCTACGACAATGGTTGTCTGCGCATCCGTATTGCGAAGCGCGCGGCATCGCAGCCGCGTTCGATCCACGTTCAATAATTTGCCGCGAGGAATATCGCCATGACCACGACTCCCGAACTCATCGAGCGCCCCGCCACCGTCGCGCCGGATCACACCGCCACGGCGCCGCAAGCTGCGGCACCGGAAGCGGCAACGCCGCAAGCCGGCGTGCGCCACGAACCGGCCGCGACGCGGAGCGTCACCGTCACGCCGGCCGTCGACATCGTCGAGGACGCGCAGGGCGTGACGCTGCGCGCCGACCTGCCCGGCGTCGCGAAAGCGGGCCTCGACCTGCGCGTCCACGAGGCGCGCCTCACGATCGACGCGCGCGCCGAACTGCCGGACACGGCGGGGCTGCGCGTGCAGCACGCCGAGTGGCACGCGCCGCGCTACCTGCGCAGCTTCACCGTGAGCCCGTACCTCGATACCTCGCGCATCGACGCGAGCCTGCGCGACGGCCTGCTGACGCTGCGGATTCCGCGCCGCGACGAAGCGCTGCCGCGCAAGATCGAGGTCGGCACGGGCGCGGCCTGATTGAAGGCGGGGTGGCGCGGCACGCGCGCCGGACGCGTCGGGCGCCGCCGCGCCCCGCCTCGCCCAGGAAGACCGGGCTTCGAACCGATCCCGCCGCAACGCCGGCGGGATTTTTTTCGTGTCGGATCCAACACCGCAACTGCGGGGCGGCATCAGGGGAAACTATAATAGCGGCCGGTCACGCCTTCGGCCCGGCGTCGCGTCACGCGTCGGCGGGCGCGTGCCACGTGGCCCACCCTCTACCCGACGCCATGCACAATCGATCCAGACTGATTTCCCTCACCTGCGCGCTCGCGGCCTCGGCCGTGCTGGCGGCCTGTTCGTCGGCGCCGAAACCGCTTTACACGCAGGAGCAGTTCGACGCATCGAGCAGCCCGTACACGCACACCTTCCACGAGAACGCGACGGCCACCTGCGAGGCCGCGCGGCGCGCGCTGCTGAGCCAGGGCTACATCACCAACCTGACGCGGCCGGACACCGTGGACGGCAGCAAGAACTTCCAGCCGAACAACGATTCGCACGTGACGATCGAGTTTCACGTGGTCTGCGTCGACGCGGACGCCGATTCGACCTCGACCATCGCCTACGTGAACGCGGTGCAGGATCGCTACACGCTGAAGAAGGCCACCACCTCGGCGAGCGTGGGGCTCTCGGTGCTCGGTTCGGTGTCGCTGCCGATCGGTTCGAGCGACGATTCGATGGTGAAGATCGCGAGCGAGACGATTCCGGCCGGGGTGTTCTACGACCGCTTCTTCAAGCTCGTCGATCACTTCCTGAAGGTCGATCCGGCTCGGCACGGCAAAGCGGCCGCGAAGGCCGCCGAGAAGGAACCGGTGGCGCCGCTGCCGGAACCGGCGCCGAGCACCGGCGCGCCCGGCGACGACGGCGCCGTGAAGCTGAAGACGCCGGCCGTGCCGACGCCGCCGGTGCCGTCGCCCGCGCCGGTATCGGGCCTCGCGCCGGTGCCGGTCGCGGCGGCGGGGGCCGCCGGCGCGCTCGCCACGGCCGCGCCGAACGGCGCGGTCTCGGCCACGCCGGCGACGTTCCCGGCGGTATCGCCGGCCGCCGCGCCGCATGCGCAGGCCGCGGCGAACGGCGGTGCGGGGGCGAATCTCACGCACGCCGCGAACACCAGCAATGCGGACAACGCCGCCAACGCGGCGCCGAGCCCGGCCACGCATGCGGCGGGCGGCCCGCAGGCCGTGGTCGCCTCGACCGGCACCTCGGCCGTGACCACCGGCTCGGCCGCGCAGCCGATCGCCACGCCGGCACCCGATGCACCGGCCGCGCCGGCCGACGTGCAGTCGGCGCTGGCGACGCCGCACACGGCGGGCACGATGGCCGCGCCGGCGGCGAATCCGGCCGCCGCGGCGCCCGGCGAGCCGAACCAGCCGGGCACGCCCGCTGCTGCGCCGGCCGCGCCTGCCGCGAGCAGCGCGGCCGCGGCGAGCGCGGCGGCGGCAGTCACGGCGGCCACGGCAACGACGCCCGCCGCGTCGGCCGCCGCCGCGCAGCCCGCCCCGGCATCGCAGCCCGATCCGGCCGCCGCCAAGGCGGCAAACCCCACCACCCGCGCCGCGAACCCGCCGGCAGCCGCCCCGGCACAACCGGCGCCGGCCGCCTCGGCTGCTCAACCGTCGTCGGCCGCCTCGGCCAACCCCGCCTCCACCCCGCTCACGCCGGCCGCACCGGCGCCGGCCAGCGCCCCGCAATAAGCGCGCGGCGCACTCAATCCCAGTCGGGCGCCAGCCCCGCCGGGCTCACTTCGCGTCCGTTGCGTTCGAGTTCGGCGATGCGCGCCATCTCGTCCTCGTCGAGCCGCAGGTTGCGGGCCAGCAGATTGCTCGCCAGATTCGCGCGCTTCGTCGACGACGGAATCACCGCATAGCCAAGTTGCAGTGCCCAGGCCAGCGCGACCTGCGCCGGCGTCGCGCCGCGCGCGGCCGCGATCGCGCCGAGCACCGGGTCGCCGAGTACCTTGCCGTAGGCGAGCGTCATGTACGAGGTCACGGCGATGCCCTGCGAGGCCAGGAACGCCACCAGCGCGCGGTTCTGCAGATACGGGCTCAGCTCGATCTGGTTGGTCGCGATCGCGCCGGCGCCGAGCACGTCGATCGCCTCGCGCGTCAGCGCGACGTTGAAGTTCGAGATGCCGATCTCGCGCGTGAGGCCGCGCGCTTTCGCGTTGGCGAGCGCCTCGAGCGTGGCCGCGAGCGGCACGCCGTTGCCGGGCGCCGGCCAGTGGATCAGCGTCAGGTCGACCCGGTCGGTGCGCAGCTTCGCGAGACTGGCCTCGAGGCTCGGCACGAGCCGCTCCGGCGCGTAGTGATCGACCCAGATCTTGGTCGTCACGAACAGCGCGTCGCGCGCGATGCCCGATTCCGCGATCGCGCGGCCCACCTCGGCTTCGTTGTCGTAGATCTGCGCGGTGTCGATCGCGCGGTAGCCGAGTTCGAGCGCGTCGCGCACCGAATCGACCACCACCTGCCCTTTCAGGCGAAACGTGCCGAGGCCGAACGGAGGAATGCGATTCATGATTCGTTGTCCTGTCGATGAGAACGGAGAAAGACCGGCGCGGGCGGGCCACCGCGCGCCCGAAAGCCGATGCGCGGTGAGGTGGGCGCCGCGGCGCCATCGATGAAGACGGGCGACCGGCCGGCCGATACGGTTGACGTTGCTGCCGCGGCTCAGCAGGCGGCCGGGCTCGGGCGCCGGCGCATCTGCGAAAGCACCAGCAGCAGGCCGAGCACGGCGATCGAGGCGCCGACGACCGGCACCGCCGCGTAGCCGAGGCCGGACGAGATCGCCGCGCCGCCGGCCGCCGCGCCGAGCGCGTTGCCGAGGTTGAACGCGCCGACGTTGACCGACGAGGCGAGCCCCGGCGCCTCGGCCGCGGCGCGCATCACGCGCATCTGCAGCGGCGGCACCACGGCGAAGGTGGCCATGCCCCACACCAGCAGCGCCAGCGCGGCGCCGAGATGGGTGGCGGCCAGCACCGGGAACGCGGCCATCACGACGATCAGCAGCAGCAGGAACGCGATCAGGCTGCCGTCGAGCGAACGGTCGGCGAGCTTGCCGCCCGCCACGTTGCCGATCGAGAAGCCCACGCCGATCAGCACCAGCATCGCGGTCACGAAGGCCGGCGTGGCATGCGTGAGCTGCGCGAGCGCGGGCGCCACGTAGGTGTAGAGCGTGAACATCGCGCCGGCGCCGAGCACCGTGGTGGCGAGCGCGCCGAGCACCACCGGCCGCGTCAGCACCGCGAGTTCGGCGCGCAGGTTCGGCATCGCGCCCGTCTCGCCCTTCGGCAGCGCGGCGAGCAGGCCCGCGATCGCGAGCAGGCCGAGGCCGGCCGTGGCGACGAACGACATGCGCCAGCCGATCGCCTGGCCGAGCCAGGTGGCGGCCGGCACGCCGCCGACGTTGGCGATCGTGAGCCCCATGAACATGGTCGCCACCGCGCTGGCCTGGCGCTCGCGCGGCACCACCGAGGCGGCCACCACCGAGCCGATGCCGAAGAACGCGCCATGGTTGAGACTCGTCACGAGCCGCGCGAGCAGCAGCGTGGTGTAGTCGGGGGCCAGCGCCGAGAGCAGGTTGCCGAGCGTGAAGATGCCCATCAGCAGGATCAGCGCGGTGCGCCGCGAGGCGCGCGCGAGCAGCAGCGTCATGATCGGCGCGCCGACCATCACGCCGATCGCGTAGGCGCTGATCAGCATCCCGGCGGTCGGGATCGACACGTGGACACCGTCGGCGATCACGGGCAGCAGGCCCATCGGCGAGAACTCGGTGGTACCGATACCGAACGCGCCGACGGCCAGCGCCAGCAGCGGCAGGTTCGAGCGCGCGGCCGGCTGCGCGGCGCGGGTGGGGGAAGCGTTCATGGCGGGCGGATCCTGTAACGGAGCGGGCGCGGCCGGCGGGAAGCCCGCCGCCGCGCCCGCGGATTCGGTTGAGGCGTAGTGTGCCCGGCATGTTGCCATGCAAAAAGCTGCCTTGTCGCGAAAGACCCTTGATTGCGAGTCAAGGATCATGGCGTGGCCCGGATCGGAAGCCGGCGCGAAATCGCGCTCGAATTCGGCGGAAACATCGCATGAAATCCAATCTTTCCCGGATTTCATCCAATAATTTGTCGGAAATACGAATGAAACGGCATCGCTTCCCGCCATGCTTTTCATGTCGGATCGGCCACCGTCGAACGTCGAATTTCATCCAACAATTCACGTTCGAGCCTTTGCTCAAACTTCAGACGATTGATCTTTTCGCATCGCAACAATCGATATGACGCGTCGCGCTGCGTCCTCATCTCACCTGAGACACACGGTCGCAGTACCGGTCTGCCGCCCCGAGCCAGGGCGCGACATCGTTGCGCCGCATGCCGCCAACCGGTCGCTCCGACCGTCGTGCCGACCGATGTTACCGGTATGATGACTCGTTACCGCAGGAGAAACACATGTCATCCCCCCTCCCCTCCACCCCGCACGAGGACCGCGCGCTGATCAGTGACTGCGATGGCGTGCTGGTCGACAGCGAAGCGATCGCCGAGCGCATCGTGATCGAACGACTCGAAGCCCTCTGGCAGGTCGAAGGCGTCCACGACGCGATCCGTCCGCTGCTCGGCATGCGCACCGCGGTCGTGCTGACCCGGGCCGCCGCCGCGTTCGGCCGCACCATCAGCGAAGAACAGATCCATTCGATTCGCGAGGAAATCCGCACGCGCGCGGCCGACGCGCCGCAGATCCCCGGCGCCGTCGAGGCGCTGCACGCGCTGCCGCTGCGGCTCGCCTGCGCGAGCAACAGCGATCTCGACTACGTGGAACGCGTGGTCGCGCGGCTCGGCCTCGATGCCTGCTTCGGCGGCCGGCTCTTCACGGGCGACCGCGTCGCGCAGCCGAAGCCGGCGCCCGACGTCTACCTGGCCGCCTCGCGCGAGCTGCGGGTGCCGCCCGCCGGCTGCGCGGTGGTCGAGGACAGCGTGACGGGCGCGCGCGCCGCGCTCGCGGCCGGCATGACCGTGCTCGGCTTCACCGGCAGCGCCCACCATCCGGCCGAGCGCCGCGAGGCGCTGCGCGAGATCGGCGTCCATGAAACGTTCGAGCGGATGAGCGAGCTGCCGGGGCTGGTCGAGCGCTGGCTCGACGGCGAATTCGGCGTGGCGCGCGAGGCGCGCGAGCGCGCCGGCTCGGAAGCCTGACGGCACGCGGCATCGCGAAGTGATGCCGGCGGCGCGTGAAAGCGGCGGAATGAACGCTGAATGAACTTCGAATGACCGGCATGTTGCGGTGGCCACGCGGCGGTCTGCACCACGCCGCCGCGCCGGTCTTGCCGGCAGCCCCGGTCTTGCCGGCAGCCCGTCAGGCAGCCGCGATCACGTCGATGCGCAGCGCGCCGCCGCCCGCGGCGACTTCGAGCAACCGATCGACGTTCGGATGCGCGCCGGGACGATTGCGTGCGTCGGCCGTGTGCTCGCCGAACACCGCGAGGCCGTGCTCGGCCGCACGCGCGTCGAGCGTGCCGAACGCCTGCTGCAGATAGTGATAGACGGCCAGCGAGCCCTGCTTGCCCGGCTGGTTCTCGATGGTCGCGACGACGGCGCCGCCGGCATCGACGAGCTCGATCCGTTCGATGCCGTCGATCGACGGCAGTTGCGCGAGATTGTCCTTGAAGACGAGAGTCGGTTGGATCACGGCGGGTTCCTCGGGTTCGGGAAAAGTCGGGGGCTCGTATGGTAGCGGAACGCAGCGGAAGTGGCGCAAGTTGGTGGCCGTCCCGGTAGAATCGGCCGCTTCGCCCATCTTCCCGCATGCTTTCATGAAGCCTTTCACTCCCGTCCGGCTCGAACACGCGAGCCGCCTGCTGAACCATGGCCCGACCGTGCTCGTCACGAGCAGCGACGGCACGCGCCGCGACGTGATGGCCGCGGCCTGGTCGATGCCGGTCGAATTCACGCCGCCGCGCCTCGCCGTGGTGATCGACAAGACCACCTTCACGCGCGAGCTGATCACGGCGAGCGGCACGTTCGGCATCGTGGTGCCGGGCTTCGCCGCGCTCGACCTGACCTTCGCGGTGGGCGGCACGAGCGGGCGCGACGGCGACAAGTTCGCGCGCTACGCGATCGACGCGCGGCCCGGCCCCGTGCTCGGCGTGCCGGTGATCGAGCGGGACTGCGTGGCCTGGCTCGAATGCCGGCTGATCCCCGAGCCGCACACCGAGCAGGCCTACGACACCTGCTTCTGCGAGGTGGTGTCGGCGGCGGCCGACAGCCGCGCGTTCTCGAACGGCCACTGGACGCTCGACGACAGCAACGAAGCGCTGCACACGATCCACCATCTCGGCGCCGGCAAGTTCGTGCGCGCCTCGGGCCTGATCGCCGCGAAGCCGCTGTAACGGCGCGCCTCCTCCCCTTCCCGACTGCCCAGGCGCACCACGCTCACAGCAGCGCGATCAGGTTCGCGACCACCGCCTCGCGCTCGCGGTCGCGCGTGGCCAGCGCGAGCCGCGCCACGGCCGGCACGCCGTCGATGTCGAGATAGCGCACGCCCTGCACGCGCACCTGCTCGAACGCGGCCGGCACGATCGACACGCCGAAGCCGGCCGCCACCAGATTGATCACCGACGAGATCTGCGGCGCCTCCTGCGCGAGCCGCGGCGTGAAGCCGGCGCGCCGGCACGCGTCGAGGATCTCGGCGTAGAGCGTCGCGCCCGACGGCCCCGGCACCAGCACGAAGGCCTCGTCGGCGAGCGCGTCGAGCGCCACGCGGCGGCGCTTCGCGAAACGGTGCACGGCCGGCACGACGAGCTTCATCGGCTCGTCGGCGAACGCGCGCAGCCGGATCCCGTCGAACGCCTCCACGCCGGGCCGCACGAATACGGCGTCGAGCTGCTCGTCGAGCAGGCGGCGCACCAGGCTCGGCGTGTTGGCCTCCTCGAGCGTGACCTCGACGGCCGGCCACGCGGCCTTGAAGCGCTGGATCAGCGCCGGCACCACCGGATTGAACACGGCCGAGGCGGTGAAGCCGAGCCGCAGGCTGCCGGTCTCGCCGCTGCCGGCCTGCCGCGCCGCGCGCATCGCGCGCGCGGCGTCGTCGAGCGTGCGCGCGGCCTCAACGCGAAACGCCTCGCCGGCGCTCGTCAGCACCACGCCGTGCGCGGTGCGCCGGAACAGCTCGACGCCAAGCTCGCGCTCGAGATTGCGGATCTGCTGGCTCAGCGGCGGCTGGCCGATGCCGAGCCGCTCGGCGGCACGCGTGACGTTCGACGCCTCGGCGATGGCGAGGAAATAACGAAGATGGCGTAGCTCCATGGTATCTGTGAAACGTCTTTCTCCAATCCTTTTCATATATTGGACAGTATAACTACGGGTGCGGACAATGGAGCCCTGTCATCCGTTACCCGTCCGCCGGCGCGTGCCGGCCATCGCCATGAACACCGTCTCCCCCGCCTGCACCGCGCCCGGCGCCGATACCCGCATCGCGCCCGGCAGCGCCAGCTATCGCCGCGTCAGCCTCGCGCTGTTCCTCGCCGGCTTCTCCACGTTCTCGCTGCTCTACTGCGTGCAGCCGCTGCTGCCGCTGTTCGCGAATGCGTTCTCGATCGGCGCGGCGCAGAGTTCGCTCGCGCTGTCGCTGTCCACCGGCTGCCTCGCGTTCGCGATCCTGGCGGCGAGCGCGCTATCCGAGCGCCTGAGCCGGCGCCGCCTGATGTTCGTGTCGATGGCGCTGGCCGCCGCGCTGAACCTGGTGGCGGCCTGGATGCCGAGCTGGTCCGGCGTGCTGGTCGCGCGCGCGCTCGAAGGGCTGGTGCTCGGCGGCGTGCCGGCCACCGCGATGGCCTACCTGGCCGAAGAGATCCAGCCGCGCGGGCTGGGCCTGTCGATGGGGCTCTACGTGGGCGGCACCGCGTTCGGCGGGATGGTCGGCCGGGTCGGCATGAGCGTGCTCGGCGACTGGATGTCGTGGCGCGCGGCGATGCAGTGGATCGGCGTGATCGACCTCGCGGTGGCGGCCGGCTTCGCGCTGCTGCTGCCGGCCTCGCGCCATTTCGCGCCGCGCGCGGGCGTGCGGATCGCCGAGCACGTCGCGTCGTGGCGCCGCCAGCTCGCGCATGCGGCGCTACCCGCCGTGTTCGCGATCGGCTTCCTCGCGATGGGCGAGTTCGTGACGATCTACAACTACGCCGGCTTCCGGCTGATGGCGCCGCCGTTCTCGCTCGACGCCACGCGCACCGGCCTGATCTTCAGCGCCTACGTGTTCGGTATCGCCGCCTCGTCGACGGCCGGCGCGCTGGCCGACCGCTTCGGCCGGGTTCCCGTGATGGTGGCCGGCATCGCCACCAGCGCGGCCGGTGTCGCGCTCACGCTCGACGCGTCGCTGGCGGTGGTGATCGCCGGCATCGCGGTACTGACGATCGGCTTCTTCATCACGCACTCGGTCGCGAGCAGCTGGGTCGGCCTGCTCGCGCAGGGCGCCAAGAGCTACGCGTCGGCGCTCTACCTGCTCGCGTACTACCTCGGGTCGAGCGTGCTCGGCTCGTGGGGCGGGCAGTTCTGGCAGCAGGGCGGCTGGCACGCGGTGGCCGGCTATGCGCTCGCGTTGCTGGCGGCGGGCATCGTCTGCGTCGCCTATCTGGCGCGCGTCACGCGCGCGGCGCCGGTCGCGGCGGGGGTCGCGACGCGCGGCTGAGGGCGGGTACGCGCGCCGCGCCGGGGATCGGGGGGACGAGCCGAGCGGCCTACGGGCCGGACTCATGCGCGGCCCCCGAGGCCCTGGCGGATCCCGGGCGGGCGGGATGACCAGCGGCCGGCCGATTCATGATGCTTCGCTCGGGCATCGCCGGCACCCCACCGGGCGCCCGCCGTCGCGCGCCGGCTCCTGCGACGACGAGCTTGCCGGCCATGTCGGCACGGCCCCCGCCGGCCATCCGCGTGCGCCGCCAAATGCCGGCCGTCGCCTGTCGCTCACGCTCATGTGCACCGCTCATGTGCACCGCTCATCGCCGCCGCCCGGGCCGCCTCGCCGGAACATGCGCCCGGTCCTCGTCCGTCAGTGCCGTCCGTCGCCCCTCTCGTCGTCCCGCCTGTGTCTCGCGCCTCGTGTCTCGCCCGCGCCTCACGCTCCGACCGCGCACCCATCCTCGCCCCTGCCCCGGAACTGCCACGCAAGCCTGCAACACTGGCACCTCGTCCGGGCGCGCGGGGTCGCGCCCGCGGCCGGCCTGCCGGCGCATTCGACAGCACAGGACGACATCTCATGTGGCAGGAAGACCGTCATCAGCGCATCCGCGCGCTGCTGGGCGCGCTGCGGCGCGTGTCGACGGAACGGATCATGGCGGAGCTCGGGGTGTCGCGCGAGACGGTACGGCGCGACCTGCTGGACCTGGAAGCGCTGGGCGAGCTGATCCGCGTGCGCGGCGGCGCGATGCATCCCGATGCCGCCGTGCCGGCCGAACGCGCGCCGGCACGCGAACGCATCGAGCGCGCCATCGCGAAGGCGGCGGCCGGCCAGGTCGGCAGCGGCCAGACGCTGTTCATCGACGCCGCCCCGGTCAGCAACGCGCTCGCCGACGAACTCGCGAAGCTCACGGGCCTGACCATCGTCACCAACTCGCTCGAGGTGGTCGCGCGGCTGCGCGCGCCGGGCGCCTGCGCGAGCCCGGCCAACGAGGTGGTGGTGCTGGGCGGCACGCTCGCCGCGCGCACGCTCGCGACGGCCGATGCCGAGACCGTGCGCGAGGTGCGCCGCCACCAGGCCGATCTCGCGCTGCTGGCGCCGGGCGGGCTCGACGCGCGCCACGGCGCGAGCCACGCGGACCGCGCCGAGGCCGAGGTGGCGCGCGCGATGTGCGAGGCGGCCGAGCGCGTCGTGATGCTGGCCGACGCCGACCGGCTCGGCCGGCGCAGCCGCATCGCCTATTGCGCGCCCGAGGCGGTCGACCTGCTCGTCACGCATCGCGGCGCGAGCGACGCCGACGGCTTCGCGGCGCTCGCCGAACGTCTGCCGAAAATCGTACTGGCCTGAGCACGGCGGTGCACGTCAGGCACCCCGTCAGGCGCCGATGGTTGCGCGCGCCACCACCGTGGCCGAGCCGCCGCGTGGTTGTAAAGTTTTGCTGATTTGTCATTTTGTGGAATTCTCGTTAGCATTTTTCGACTTTCCGGCCGGCCAGCCCCGTGCCGTGCCCCGGAATCCCCCCGGAATTCACCCCGTTCGTTCGCCCCGTTCGTTCCCAGATTGTCAGGAAGTCCCGATGAGCCGTCACCTCGCGCTGTTCGACCTCGACCACACCCTGCTGCCGCTCGACAGCGACCAGTCGTGGGCGCACTTTCTCGTGACGCTCGGCATCGACGGCGCGGTGGAGCACGTGGCATCGATCGACCGGCTCTACCGCGACTACGCGGCGGGCGCGCTCGACATGGACGGCTACCTGCGCGTGGCGCTCGCGCCGCTGGCGCGCCATTCGCGCGCGCAGCTCGACGCCTGGCATACGCAATACATGACGGCCGTGATCGAGCCGGCGATCGCGCCGGCCGCGCGCGAGCTGATCGCGCGGCACGCCGATGCGGGCGACCTCTGCTGCATCGTGACGGCCACCAACGCGTTCGTCACGGCGCCGATCGGCCGCGCGCTCGGCTTCGAGCACCTGCTCGCGATCGAGCTCGGCACCGAGGGCGGCGACCCGGCCGCGCGCTACACGGGCCACCCGATCGGCGTCGCGACGTTCCGCGAAGGCAAGATCACGCGCACCGAGCAATGGCTCGCCTCACTCGGCCACCGGCTCGAGGATTTCCCGCGCAGCTTCTTCTACAGCGATTCGATCAACGACCTGCCGCTGCTCGAGCGCGTCACCGATCCGGTCGCCACCAACCCTGACGCGCGCTTGCGCGCGCTGGCCGGCGAACGCGGCTGGCCCGTGATCGACCTGTTTGCCTGAGCGCGCGGGCGCCTCGCAGCGGCGCCCGTTCCCGGCCGACCCGATCGCCGCGCCGACGCGGCGGCACCACGCGGCAGGCATGCGGACCCGGCGTCCGCGAGCCGCCGCTCCGAACCGATTGCCGAAAATTCGATGAAAGAACGCGCCACCATCCTGTGCCGCCGCGCCAACAAGATCCTGCTCGTGACGCGCCCGCGATCGCGCTGGGCATTGCCGGGCGGCACGATCCACAGCGGCGAGTCGCCGCTCGACGCGGCCCGGCGCGAGCTGTATGAGGAAACCCGTCTCGACGATATCGCGCTGCGCTACGCGTTCCTGTTCGGCGGCCTGTCGAAACGCCATCACGTGTTCATCGCCGACGTGCCGCGCGGCCGCAAGGCGATCGCCAGCAACGAGATCACCGGCTGCCGCTGGTTCGGCCGCCGGCGCTTCGAGACGCTCACCGTCAGCGTGCCGACACGCAAGATCATCGAACTCGTGACGAAGATGGCGGCCGGCTAGCCGCCGGCTCCGGCCACGCGGCCTGCGCGCCGCCCGGGGGCAGGCGCCGCGATGGCGGCAGGCCGGCCGCTGCAACGCCACGGCAAGCTCCGCTCGCCACCGTGTCGGCGGCGGTCCAACCTCGCGCCCACGCCGTGAGCGCCCGCCCGGCGCCGCCGCGCCGGCCGTTCAATCGAACGCGCGCCCCATCCGCTCGGCGTCCTCGGGGGTCTGCGGACGCAGCAGCTCGAACATCGCCGACGGCTCGATCTGCGCGTAGTCGCCGCGTCCGCCCGCGCGCAGCACCGGCCGTGCCTCGGCGGTGCGATAGATGCCGTCGCGCAGCAGCTCGTGGCGGATATGCACGGCCACCACCTCGCCGAGCACGAGCCAGGTATCCACCTCGACGCCGTCGGCGCCCTGCAGCCGGACGATCTGCGTCTTGCGGCATTCGAAATGCACCGGGCTCGCGGCCACGCGCATCGCGCCCACGCGGCGCGACGGCAGCAGTTCGAGGCGCGCCACGGCCGCCTCGCTCTCGCCGCGCGGCAGCGGCGCGCAGCTGATGTTCATCTGCTCGACGAGCGCGCGCGTGGTCAGGTTCCAGACGAACTCGCCGGTCGCGTCGATGTTCGCGACGCTGTCCTTCCAGCCGATGCTCGCGAAGCCGACCAGCGGCGGATGGTAGTTGAAGCCGTTGAAGAAGCTGTAGGGCGCCAGATTCGGCCGCCCCGCGGCGTCGCGGCTCGAGATCCAGCCGATCGGGCGTGGCCCGACGATCGCGTTGAACGGATCGTGCGCGAGGCCGTGGCCGGTCGCGGGTTCGTAGTAGTGAAACGGGGAGTCCGGGGTGACCTGTGATGCGCTCAAGCGATGCTCCTGCCAGAAATCGGATGACGAAAGGCGAGGCGCACGCCCTGCGCGCCACCGCAGCCAGAACACTAGCGCATCCGGCCGGCGCGTGCAGCGCGTGATGCCGATCGCGCGCGCCGGCGGGCGGGCCGGCGCCGCGCATCCGGAACACCGGTTCCACCGCGAACGGCATTGTTTTCGGCTAGGCGAAACATTTCTGTCCACCCACAATCGGCGCGATTCCGTCACCCGTCGTCCCTTCCCACCGAGCGTGCTTCATGGAAAACGTCCCGTTGCGCTATTCGCTGCGGCAGCTTCGCTACTTCGTCGTCACCGCCGAGGCGCTGTCGTTTACGGCCGCGGCGCGCCAGCTGCACATCTCGCAGCCGTCGATCTCGACCTCGATCGCGGAACTGGAGGCGTCGTTCGGCCTTCAGCTGTTCATCCGCCATCACGCAAGCGGCCTGTCGCTGACCCCGGCCGGCCGCGACATGCTCGGCCAGGCGCGCAATCTGCTGAAGAATGCCGAGGAACTGCAGACCGCCGCGCGCGACATGGACGGCGGCATGTCGGGCACCATCGCGCTCGGCTGCCTCGTCTCGCTCGCGCCGCCGCTGCTGCCGGCGGTGATGAGCCGCTTCGTGGCGGAGCACGCCGGCATCGGCTTTCGCACCTTCGAGGCGCACCAGGACGACCTGCTCGACGGGCTCGGCGACGGCACGCTCGACATCGCGCTGACCTACAGCCTCGATCTGTCCGACGAGATCGCGTTCACCCCGCTCGTCTCGCTGCCGCCCTACGTGATCCTGCCGCACGGGCACCGGCTCGCGCGCGGCGACTCGGTGGCGCTCGAGGACCTGCTCGACGAACCCTACGTGCTGCTCGACCTGCCGCACAGCCGCGAGTACTTCGCCGCGCTGTTCGCGCCGCTCGGCCGGCGCCCGGTGCCGGCGTTCCGCTCCTCGCAGCCCGAGGTGGTGCGCGGCATGGTGGCCAACGGGCTCGGCTACAGCATCCTGAACTTCCCGCTGCGCTCGACCGCCACCGTGGACGGCACCAGCTTCGCGATCCGGCCGTTCCGCGACGCGGTCACCGCCACCATGCTCGGCATCGCGATGTCGCGCGCGATGAAGCCGCGCCAGCTGATCACCCGCTTCGCCGAATTCTGCGAGTCCTGCATCCCCGAACTGCATGGGCGCGCGCCCGTCGCTGCATAGGAAAAAACTGGCTGTTACATCCGAAAAGAATATTTTGGCTGGCAATTTGACTTGTTAGATTGGTGGCGTACCGAACCCGCATCGCCTAAGGACGCCCATGAACCGCACGCCAGCCGCCCCGCACTCCGCCGACGAGATCGTCCTCGCCCTGCGGGAAAACTGCGCGCGCGAGTTCGACGACGCGCGCGCGATGCCGCCCGCCGTCTACACCTCCGAAGCCTTCCTCGAACGCGAGCAGCAGACGATCTTCCGCGACGAATGGCTGTGCGCGGGCCGCGCCGGCGCGCTCGCCAACCCGGGCGACTACCTGACGGCCGACCTCGGCGGCCAGCCGGTGGCCGTGCTGCGCACCGAGGACGGCACGCTGCGCGCGTTCTCGAACGTCTGCCTGCACCGCATGTCGGTGCTGCTGGAAGGACGCGGCAACGTGCGCCGGATCGTCTGCCCCTATCACGCCTGGAACTATTCGCTGGACGGCCGGCTGCAAGGCGCCCCCCTGATGAATCGGCAGGCCGGTTTCTGTCAGGACACCTATGCATTGCCGGCGGTGCGCTGCGAGGTCTGGCAGGGCTGGATCTACCTGACGCTCAACGAGGCCGCGCCGCCGGTGGCCACGCAGCTGGCCGAACTGGGCGCGCTGATCGACCGCTACGGGATGGGCGACTACGTGGAAACCTTCCACGAGGAACACGTCTGGGACACCAACTGGAAGCTGCTCGCCGAGAACTTCATGGAGAGCTACCACCTGCCGATGCTGCACCGGGCCACGGTCGGCCCGCATTCGAAGCTCGACGAGATGGAATGCCCGCCCGGCCTGCCCGCCTTCAACTATCACTGGATCACCAAGGAAGCGACGCTGCCGATCGGCAACGCGCATCCCGACAACCGCCGCCTCGAGGGCCACTGGCGCCGCACCACCGCGCTGCTGGCGATCTATCCGAACCACCTCGTCACGCTCACGCCCGGCTATTTCTGGTATCTCGTGCTGCAGCCGCTCGGCGTCGATCGCGTCATGATCCGCTTCGGCGGCGGGCTCTCGCCCGAGTTCATCGACGATCCCGACGCGGCCGGCCACCTGGCCACGCTCAAGGCGCTGCTCGACGAGGTCAACGCCGAGGACCGGCGCGGCGTGGAGGCGGTGTTCCGCGGCGTGAGCGCGCCGCTCGCGGCGCCCGGCCACCTGAGCCATCTCGAACGGCCCAACTACGACTTCGCGCGTTACCTCGCCGCGCGCGTGGGCGCCTGAGCCCGCGCCGCCCGTTCCCGATTCACCGTTCCCGCAAGCGCACCACGATGGCCAGCCCACCCTTCATTTCGTTCGTCGGCGTCAGCAAGTCCTACGATGGCCGGCACGCCGTGGTCGACGGCCTCGACCTCGACATCGCGCGCGGCGAGTTCGTCTCGCTGCTCGGGCCGTCCGGCTCCGGCAAGACCACCACGCTGATGATGCTGGCCGGCTTCGAGACGCCGACCGACGGCAGCATCCTGCTCGACGGCCGGCGCCTGGACGACAAGCTGCCCCACCAGCGCGACATCGGCATGGTGTTCCAGAACTACGCCCTGTTCCCGCACATGACGATCGCGCAGAACGTGGCGTTCCCGCTGTCGGTGCGCAAGGTCTCGCGCGCCGACCAGAAACTGCGCGTCGCGCGCGCGCTCGAGATGGTCGAACTCTCGCACCTGGCCGCGCGGCGCCCGGCGCAGCTCTCGGGCGGCCAGCAGCAGCGCGTGGCGCTGGCGCGCGCGCTGGTGTTCGAGCCAAGCGTGGTGCTGATGGACGAGCCGCTCGGCGCGCTCGACAAGCGGCTGCGCGAGACCATGCAGTACGAGATCATGCGGCTGCACCGCGAGCTGGCGCTGACCATCGTCTACGTCACGCACGACCAGAACGAGGCGCTGACCATGTCGAACCGCGTCGCCGTGTTCTCGGACGGACGCATCCAGCAGGCCGCCACGCCCACCGAACTCTACGAGAACGCGCAGAACGCATTCGTGGCGAACTTCGTCGGCGAGAACAACGGCCTCGCGGGCCGCGTCGCCGCGATCGACGGCGAGCTGGCCACGCTGGCCGTCGGCAGCGCCGGCGCGACCGTGGTGGGCCGGCTCGGCCCCGGGCTGCAGGTCGGCGACGCCGCCACGCTCGCGCTGCGCCCCGAGCGCGCCGGCGTGGCCGCGCCGAACGCGGGCGGCGCGCCGGCCGACTTCAACACGCTCACGGCGAGCGTCCACGAACTGGTCTACTGCGGCGACCATCATCGCGTCCACCTGCGCCTGCCCGACGGGCAGCCGATGGTCGTCAAGGTCGCCAACACGCGGCTCGTCGAGCTGCCGCCGGTGGGCGCGACGGCCCACGTGATCTGGCGCCGCGACGACTGCAAGGTGCTGGCCGCCGCCGCGCCGCGCGCCACTGCTTCGACTGCCTCGGCTCAATCGGCCGCGGCCGCCTCGTCCACCGCGTCCGGATCCGGCTCATCCACCGCTTCCCCTTCCGTCCCGCCTCTCGCTTCCGGAGTCACCCGATGAAAACGTCCACCCCCCGCTTCGCCGCCGCGGCCATTGCTGCGCTGGCCCTGTGGCCCGCGCTCTCGCACGCGGCCGACACGCTGTCCGTCGTCACCTTCGGCGGCGCCTACGAGGCGGCCGCGCGCCAGGCCTGGTTCGTGCCGTTCGGCGCGCAGACCGGCACGAAGTTCGCGACCGAGTCCTACGACGGCGGCCTCGCCAAGCTGCAGGCAATGGAGCAGGCCAGGAACCCGACCTGGGATCTGGTCGACATGGAGACCAACGACGCGATCAACGCCTGCGACGAGGGCCTGCTCGAAAAGCTCGACCCCAAGGCAATCGGCAAGACCAGCGACTTCCTGCCCGGCGCGCTGCGCGACTGCTCGGTGGCGGCGATGGTCTGGTCGACCGTCTACGCCTACGACGCCACCAAGCTGAAGACGCCGCCCACCACCATCGCCGACTTCTTCGACCTGAAGACATTCCCCGGCAAGCGCGGCCTGCGCAAGTCGCCGAAGGTGACGCTCGAATGGGCGCTGATCGCCGACGGCGTCGCGCCCGCCGACGTCTACAAGACGCTCGCCACGCCGGCCGGGCTCGACCGCGCGTTCCGCAAGCTCGACACCATCAAGTCGAGCATCGTCTGGTGGGAGGCCGGCGCGCAGGCGCCGCAGCTGCTCGCCGACGGCGCGGTGACGATGGTGCAGGCCTACAACGGCCGCATCGACAGCGCCGTGCATCAGGACAAGAAGCCGTTCCGCATCGTCTGGGACGGCCAGGTCTACGACTACGAATGGTGGGCCGTGCCGAAGGGCGCGAAGCATGCCGACGCGGCCAAGCAGTTCATCGCGTTCACCGCGCAGCCGAAGGCCTATGCGGACCTGACGAAGTACATCGCCTACGCGCCGCCGCGCAAGGATTCGCTGCCGCTCGTCGCGAAGACGCGCCTGGCCGACCTGCCGACCGCGCCGGCCAACTTCAAGCGGCCGCTGCAGATCGATGCGGGCTTCTGGGCCGACAACGGCGACGAGATCGGCAAGCGCTTCCAGGTCTGGCTGACGAAGTAAGCCGCACGCCACGCCATCACGCGTGCCGGCGGCCCGGGCGGTCGATCCGCCCGGCACCGGCGCGCAGGAGTTCCGCCTCATGACACCCCATCCGCAACCGGCGCCGGCCGGCCCGTCGTCCAAGGCCCCGGCCACGCAGGCCGCCCCCAGGGCGCACCGGCTCGCGGCCCAGGCGGCCAGCTACCGGCGCGCGCGCCGCAAGGCCGCCACCCAGGCGCTCTTGCTCGCGCTGCCGCTGCTGGTGTTCCTGCTCGCCACCTTCATCGCGCCGATCGCGATCCTGCTCGCGCGCAGCGTGCGCAACCCGGAAGTGCCGGGCGCGATGCCCGCACTCGCGCGCGTGCTGCGCCAGTGGGACGGCCAGGGCGTGCCCGGCGAGGCCGGTTTCGCGGCGCTGGCCGCCGGCCTGCGCGCATCCGCCGAGGCCGGCAGCCTCGGCGAGGCGGCGCGGCGCATGAACTTCTACCAGCCCGAATTCCGCAGCCTGCTGCTGAAGACGGCGCGCACGGTGCGCGCCCACGACGGCGGCGGCCCGTGGCAGCCGCTGCTGGTGCAGGCCGACGCGCGCTGGGGCCAGCCCGGCACCTGGCGGCTGCTCAAGCGCGCCGCGTCGGCCTGGACGCCCGACTACCTGCTCAACGGCATCGACGCGCAGGTCACGCCGGACGGCCGGGTAGCCGCGGTGCCGCCCGACAGCGCGGTCTATCGCGCCGCGTTCGCGCGCACCGTGTCGATCAGCGCCACCGTCACGCTGCTGTGCCTCGTGCTCGCCTACCCGGTGGCCTGGCTGCTCGCGAACCTGCCGCCGAAGCAGGGCAACCGGCTGATGCTGTTCGTGATCATCCCGTTCTGGACTTCGCTACTGGTGCGCACCACCGCCTGGTACGTGCTGCTGCAGCCGGGCGGCGTGGTGAACCGCGTGCTGCTCGCGCTGCACCTCGTCGACGCGCCGCTGCCGCTGATCTTCAACCGCGCCGGCGTGCTGATCGGCATGACCCACGTGCTGCTGCCGTACATGATCCTCGCGATCTATTCGGTGATGAAGGGCGTGCCGCCGATCTACCTGCGCGCGGCGCAGTCGCTCGGCGCCCATCCGGCGGTGGCGTTCGTGCGCGTGTACATGCCGCAGACGCTGCCCGGCGTGGGCGCCGGGTGCTTCCTCGTGTTCGTGCTGGCGCTCGGCTACTACATCACGCCCGCGCTGCTCGGCGGCGCCGGCGACGAGATGATCAGCCAGCTGATCGCCGCGCAGACCAACGACCTGCTGAACTGGGGGCTGGCCGGCGCGCTGTCGGCCTACCTCGTGATCTTCACGGCCGTGTTCTATTTCATCTTCAACCGGCTGGTCGGCGTCGACCGGCTGCGCTTCGGCTGAGCGCACCACCCGGGAGCCCCACCGTGCAACTGACGAACAGCATTCCGTCGATCCGGCTCGCCAGGCTCGGCCTGCGCGTGCATGGCACGCTCGTGCTGGCCTTCCTGGTCGCACCGATCCTCGTCATCATCCCGCTCTCGTTCAACTCGGGATCGTACTTCTCGTATCCGATGGAGGGCTTCTCGCTGCGCTGGTACGCGCAGGCGTTCGGCAGCGCCGACTGGCAGCGCGCGTTCGCCAACAGCCTCGGGATCGGCGCGGTCTCCACGCTGATCGCCACCAGCCTCGGCACGCTCGCCGCGCTCGGCCTCGCGCGCGAGCACTTCCCGTACCGCTCGCTGATCATGCCGCTCCTGATCTCGCCGATGATCATCCCGATCGTGGTGGTGGCGGCCGGCTTCTACCTGATCTTCGCGCCGCTCGGGCTCGTCAACTCGTATCTCGGCGTGGTGCTCGCGCACGCGGCGCTCGGCACGCCGTTCGTGGTGATCACCGTGACGGCCTCGCTGCTGTCGTTCGACCAGAGCCTGCTGCGCGCCTCGGCCGGGCTCGGCGCGCGGCCGTGGACCACCTTCCGGCGCGTGACGCTGCCGCTCATCACACCGGCCGTGGCCACCGGCGGCGTGTTCGCGTTCGCCACCTCGTTCGACGAGGTGATCGTGATCCTGTTCATCGGCGGCCCCGACCAGCGCACCGTGCCGCGCCAGATGTGGAGCGGCATCCGCGACCAGATCGATCCATCGATCCTGGCCGTGGCCACCGTGCTGATCGTGTTCGCGATCGCGCTGTTCGGCTGCATCAACTGGCTGCACGGGCGCACGCGCGCCGCGAACGCGGCGGCCGCGGGCTGAGCGGCGGCGCGCCCCTTCAGTCCACTTCCTCCGTCCCCTCCCCGCCCGGCCGCGTGATCCGCAGCGCCAGCAGCAGCGCGACCGCCATCAGCCCCGACGCGATGAAGAACGCGAAGCCCGGCATCGGCCGCGCCAGGTCCGGGCCGATCGACCACGCGAAGCCGAGCCCGTAGACGAGCGGCCCGACCAGCGAGGCGAGCCCGGTCAGCCCCTGCAGCGCGCCCTGCAGCTGCCCCTGCTCCGATTCGCCGACGCGCCGCGTGATGAGCCCCTGCAGCGCCGGCATGAACAGGTTGAACATCACGTAGACGGGCACCGCCGCCAGATAGCCGGCGCCCGTCGAGGCGAGCCCGAAGCCGGCATAGCCGAGCGCGCCCATGCCGGCGCCGGCCAGCAGCGCGCCGCGTTCGCCGACGCGCGCCACGATCGGCCCCACCAGCACGATCTGCACGAACGAGCCGAGCCCGCCGCTCGCCATCATCACCAGCCCGATCGCGGCCGGACTCCAGCCGTAGCGGTAGCCGCCGTAGAGCACGAAGATCGCCGGCCCGACCATCCAGCCGAGCGGAAACAGGAACGCCAGCAGCGCGAGCCCGCGCAGGTCGGCGCGCGCCTTCAGGAACGCCAGCGCGCCGAGGGGGTTCAGCTTGCGGCGGTCGACGGCCGCCACGCGCGCGGCGGGCGCGAGCGACTCCGGCAGCACCACCAGGCCGTAGAGGAAGTTGCAGGCCGACAGCGCGCCCGCCACGTAGCAGGGCAGCCGCAGGTCGATGCCGGCCAGCAGGCCGCCCAGCGCCGGCCCGGCCAGGAAGCCCAGGCTCACCGCCGCGCCGATCCGGCCGAACGCGCGCGCGCGCCGCTCGGGCGGCGTGACGTCGGCCACGTAGGCGTTGGCCGTCGAGAGGCTGGCCGAGGTCAGCCCGTTCAGCAGTCGGCCGACGAACAGCCAGGCCAGATTCGGCGCGAGCGCCATGATGAACGAATCGGCCGCGAGCCCGGCCAGCGAGATCAGCAGCACCGGGCGCCGGCCGATGCGGTCCGACAGCGCGCCGAGCGCCGGCGCGCAGACGAACTGCATGGCGCCCCACACCACCGCGAACAGCGTGCTCCACTCGGTGGCGAGCGCCGTGTCGCCGCCCGCGAACGCCTTGATCAGGTTCGGCAGCACCGGCAGCACGATGCCGAACGAGATCGTGTTCATCAGCGCGGTGGCGAAGATGAAGCCGAACGCGGCGCGCGAGGCGCGCGGTTCGCCGGCCACGATCGGCGTGCTCATGAGGCGGCGGCCACGCCCGCGGTACCCGCCTCCCGCACGGCCACCGGCGCCACGGCCCGCAGCAGGTCGAGCAGCGCCGCGATGGCGTCGCGATCGAGCGCCGCGTCGCCGTGATGCTCGGCCAGCTGCGCGGCCAGCACCGCGCTGTACGTCACGGCCTCGCGCTGCGGCGCGGAGAGCCGCGCGTCGGCCAGCAGCGCCGCGCGCACCGGCGCGAGATCGGCGGCGAGATCGGCGAGCCGCGCGCCGGCCGGCCGCGCCGGCGCGTCGGGCGCCGCATGCTCGCGGCCCCACTGGTCGAGCGCGGCGATCGCGAGCAGGCCCGCGCCCCACAGCCGGCCGTGCTCGAGAAAGCGCAGGCCGGCTTGCGCGAAGTCCAGTCCGGCCGGATCGAGAAAGCCCATCCGGAACTCGGCGAGCCGGTCGCCCGCGTAGAAGCCCGGCAGCGCGCGCGTGGCGTTCGGCGCGTCGATGATCTGCCGCAGCGACGGATACCACCAGAAGTTCACCGACACCGACACGTCGCGCGCCCGCACGTGGTGCCACCAGAACACCGGCATGTAGAGCAGCTCGCCCGGCTGCATCGTGAAGCGCAGCGGCTCGGCTTGCGCGAACGCGGGATGCCGCGCGAGATCGGGCTGGCCCGGATCGACGTTCGACAGGTGCGCGGTGGCCGCGTCGTGGTGATACGGATACAGATGCGGCGTGTCGTCGGGCGAGAACAGCGTGAACTCCTTGGTGCCGTGCAGCTGCGCGAAGAAGTTGTTCGAATAGTCGAAGTGCAGCTGGGTTTCGGTGCCACGGCCGAACCAGAGGTTGATCATCGGCCGCCGCGCCGCGATCCATTCCGGCACCACCAGCTGGTCGAGCAGCTCGGGCATCACCTCGGGGATCGACTGCTGGAGCAGGTAGATGTGCTCGCCCTGGTCCGCCTCGAGCAGCCGCGCCACGGCCGCGCCGAACTCGACCTCGGTGTTGCGGAACACCGGCGCGCGGCTGCGCTCCTGGGCCGGCTCGAAGCGGTAGCGGCCGTCGCTCGACGCGCTCAGCGTCACGCGGCGCGACGGCGCCACGTTGCGCGCCAGCGCCTCGGGCGTCCAGCGCTCGGCGATCCGCCACGCGTCGAGCGCGTCGGTGACGATCGCGGGCCGGCCCCGCTCCAGATAGCCGTCGGCGAATTCGCTGCGGGTCACGCGTGGAATCATCATGTCTCTCCTGGGGTTCATTGCGGCGCGCCGTCGGGCAGCGCGACCCTGCGTTTCAAGATGTCGCCGATCTCGCGGCCAAGCGCGTCGGCATGGCGCTTCACGATCGTCTCGTGGTTGCCCGGCACGCTCACCACGGTGATCCCGGCGGCCGGCACCCGCGCCTCCCAGCCGAGCGCGGGCGACAGCGATGCGTGACCTTCGAGCGGCGTGATCGAGGCGTCGCGCGCGGCGAACACATGCAGCCTGACCGGCGCCGGGCGCGGCCGCCAGGTACTCATCGCGGCGCCGTGCGCGACCAGCCGTTCGAGGAACAGGCGGTTCTCGGCGGCCGTCTCGTAGGCGAGGTGCCAGAGCGGGCGGCCCGCCGCGCGGCGCGTCTCGATCGCCTGCACCAGCTCGTCGATCAGCGCGCCGATATCGGTGGCGCGCTCGAACGCGGCCACGTCCGCCTCGTAGTCGGTGAAGTTGTGGACCGCGAACGAATACAGCGTGACGAGCGCGATTCGATGCGGATCGGGCTCGGCGTCGTGGCGCGGCAGCGTGGTGTCGAACACGCCGAGGAACTCGATCTCGTCGCCGGCGGCGATCATCTGCGCGGCGATCTCGTAGGCGATCAGGCCGCCGAACGACCAGCCCGCCACGCGGTACGGCCCGTGCGGCTGGATCGAGCGCATCAGCGCCACGAAGCGCGCGGCGATCGCCTCGATGGTGCGCGGCTGCGGCCGGCCCAGCGCGAGCGGCGGCAGCCCGTAGACGGGAATCGACGCGTCGATGAACGAGGCCAGATGCTCGAAGTACCACGAGTAGCCCTGCAGCGTGTGGGCGAGGAACAGCGGACGCTCGGTGCCGCCGGTGTTGAACGCGACGTACTCGGTGCCGGCGTCGTTCGACAGCACGCCCGCGTACTCGCGCGTGCCGCCGCCGCCCGCCTCGATCAGCGCGGCGAGCCGCTGCACGCTGCGCGTCTCGAAGATGCTGCGCACGGTGACCTTCACGCCGGTGCGCTCGCTGGCGCGCACCGCCACCTGCGCGGCCATCAGCGAGTGGCCGCCGATCGCGAAGAAGTTGTCGTGGCGCCCCACCCGCTCGACGCCGAGCGCCTCGCGCCAGATCCGCGCCAGCAGCGTTTCGAGTTCGCCTTGCGGCGGCTCGTGGACGGCGCCGGCCAGCTGCGCCGCGCCGGGTTCGATGCGCGCCAGCGCGAGCCGGTCGAGCTTGCCGTTGGGCAGCGCCGGCAGCGCGTCGAGCGCGATGAAGCGGCTCGGCACCATCGCGGCCGGCAGCCGCTCCGACAGCCAGCCGTGCAGCGCGTTGTGATCGACCTGCGCGCCGCGCAGCGGCACGTAGCACGCCACCAGCTCGACCTCGTCGGCGCCGCCCTCGCCGGCCGTGCGCCGGCCGATCGCGGCCGCCGCGGCCACCGCCGGATGCGCGCCCAGCTCCTGCTCCACCGCCGGCAGCTCGACGCGCTGGCCGCGCACCTTGATCTGGAAATCCTCGCGGCCCAGATGCAGCAGCTGGCCGTCGGCAAGCCACTGGCCGATGTCGCCGGTGCGCAGCAGCCGCGCGCCCGACTCCGGATGCAGCACGAAGCGCTCGGCCGTCAGGTCCGGCCGCCGCCAGTAGCCGGGGCCGACGCCGGGGCCCTCCACGTAGATCGCGCCGACCGCGCCCACCGGCACCGGCGCCAGCGCCGCGTCGAGCAGATGCACGCGGCTGTTGGCGATCGCGCGGCCGGCCGGCACCACGGCGTGATGCACGGCGAGGCCGCTGTCCTCGCAGTAGCTGATGTCGTTCACCTCGCTGCAGCCGTAGTTGTTGTGCAGCTTCGCGTGCGGCAGCAGCGCCGCGAACCGCATCGCGAGGCGCCGGCTCAGCGGCTCGCCGGCCGTCGTGACATGGCGCAGCGCGCCGAGCCGCCCGGCATGGTCGAGCAGCACCGCCAGATGCGAGGGCACCAGGTTCAGGCGCGTCACGCCATCGCGCTCGAGCGCCTCGGCGAAGGCCGGCGCGTCCTTCACCAGCGCGTCGGGATAGATCACCTGCGGGGTGCCGACCAGCAGCCCCGAGAGCATCTCCTTGATCGACGGCACGAACGACATCGAGGTCTTCTGGCCCACCACTTCGCCGGCCGCGTAGGGCGTGCGGGTCCAGAGCGCCTGCAGGCAGTTCAGCACCTGCCGGTGCTCGACCATCACGCCCTTCGGCGTGCCGGTCGAGCCCGAGGTGTAGGCGAGGTAGGCGAGATCGTCGGGCGAGGTCGGGAAATCCGATACCCGAGCGAGCACATGAGCCGGCACGGCATCGAGTCCGCTCCCGGCCGCGAGGTCGGCCTCGACGTCGAGCCGCAGCACCACCGGCGCGATGCCGGCCAGCGTGTCGCCGAGCGCCGCCAGCGTCACGGCCGCGGCCGGTTGCGCGTCGTCGAGCGTGCGCCGCACGTAGGCGGCCGGATAGGCCGGATCGATCGGCACGTAGGTCGCGCCGAGCCGGAACGTGGCCAGCAGCGCGGCGAGGAAATCGGTCGAGCGCGGATGATAAAGCGCGACCCGCGCGCCCGGCCCGATGCCGCGCGCGCGCAGCGCGGCGGCGATGCGCGCCGCGCGGCGATCGAGTTCGGCATTGCTGGCCGTCGCGTCGCCGTAACGGCAGGCGGGCGCGTCGGGCCGCAGCGCGACCTGGCGCGCGAACAGCGCGTTCACGCCGGTCGCCTCGAACGCGGCCGGCGCGCCCTGCGCCTGCGCGACCAGCGCGCGCTCGACCGCGGTCGGCTCGCGCAGCGCGGCCAGCGACGCGCCGGGCGCCTGCGCCATCCGTTCGAGCAGTTGTTCGAGCACGCTCAGCATCAGGCCGATCTGGCGCGCGTCGAAGCGCAGGCTGTCGTAGTTCGCGACGATCTCGAGCCCGCCGCCGTCGCCGAAGATCTCCAGGTCGAGATCGGACTGCGCCTCGCGCGCGACGCTCTCCTGCAGCACCGTGATCGCGAGCCCGTCGCCCCAGTCGTGGGTCTGCACCGGCGGCACGTTCTGGTGGCGCAGCATCACCGGCACGGGCGACCGGCCGTCGAGCTGGCGCAGCGCCGGCACGCCCGCGATCATGTGCTCGAACGGCAGCGCCTGGTGTTCGAGCGCGTCGAGCACGCGCCGGCCGGTGCGGTCGAGCAGCGCCGGCAAATCCGGCTCGCCGGACAGGTCGAGCCGCAGCGGCAGGATGTTGATGAAGAAGCCGATCAGCGGCTCGACCAGCGGCTCGTCGCGGCCGGCCGTGGTGGTGCCGATGCAGAAGTCCTCGCGGCCGGTCTGGCGGTGATGCAGCACGCCGAGCGCCACCAGGAAGATCGTGAACAGGCTCACGCCGCGCTGCCGGCCCAGCTGCGCGAGGCGCGCGGCCAGCGCCGGCGGCAGCGCGCGGCGCAGCACGCCGGCCGGGCCGTGGCCGGCGTCGGCCGGCGTGCCGGGCACGCTCAGGTCGACCGGGTCCGCGCAGCCGGCCAGCACCGCGTGCCACCAGGCCGCGTGGGGCCGCAGGTCCTGCTCGCGCTGCCAGCGCGCGTAGTCGGCGTATTGCGCGGCGAGCGGTGCGAGGGCGGAATCGCTTGCGCCATCCTCCGCCTGTCCGTCATGCCCGTCGCGATGCGCGAGGTACGACGCGCGCAGGTCGCGCACCAGCACGCCGAGCGACCAGCCGTCCGACACGATGTGATGCATCACCAGCGACACCACATGGCGCTGCGGCGCGAGCCGCAGCAGCTGCACGCGCATCAGCGGGCCGCGCTGCAGGTCGAACTCCAGCGCGGCGTGGCGTTCGAGTTCGGCATGCAGGTCGGCCTCGGCGATCTCGCGCACCGGCAGCTCGACCGCGTGCGGCGCGTCGATGAATTGCGCCGGCACGTCGGTGCCGGGCGCGATCGCGAAGCGCGTGCGCAGCGTCTCGTGCCGCGCCGCCAGCGCGTCGAACGCGGCCTGCAGCGCCGGCAGCGAGAGCGGCCCGTCGAGCCGCAGCGCGCCGTTCATGTTGTAGGCACGGCCGCCGTCGCGCTGCTGGATCAGCCACAGCCGCTCCTGCACGTAGGACAGCGAGAACGGGCCGGCCGCGCCGTGCCGCGCGGGCACCGCCGCGAACGGCGTGGCCTGCGGGGTATCCGTGGAGGCGGCACCGGCGCCGAGGCGCGCCGCGAACGCGGCCAGCTGCGGCGCCTCGAACAGCGCCGTGAGCGTGGCCGCCTCGCCGAAGCGCTGGCGCAGCCGGCCGATCACGCGCACGGCCAGCAGCGAATGGCCGCCGAGCGCGAAGAAGCTGTCGTGGCGCCCCACCCGCTCGACGCCGAGCAGTTCCGCCCAGATCGCGGCCAGCGCCGTCTCCACCTCGCCCTGCGGCGCCGCGTGGTCGAGGCGGCCGAACGCGGCGGCGTCGGGCGCCGGCAGCGCGCGGCGATCGAGCTTGCCGTTGGCCGTCAGCGGCAGCCGCTCGAGCGCCACGTAGGCGGCCGGCACCATGTAGTCGGGCAGGCTCGCGCGCAGATGGGCACGCACCGCCTCCACGTCGCAGGCCGCGTCGGTGTGATAGACCACCAGCCGCCGCTCGCCCGGCACGTCCTCGCGCGGGATCACCACCGCGTCGCGCAGGCCGTAGGCGCCGAGCTTCGCCTCGATCTCGCCCGGCTCGACGCGGAAGCCGCGGATCTTCACCTGCGTGTCGTTGCGGCCGAGGTATTCGAGGTTGCCGTCGGGCAGATAGCGCGCGAGGTCGCCGGTGCGGTACAGGCGGGCGGCGGCGCCGGCCGGCGCGAACCGATCGGCGACGAAGCGCTCGGCCGTGAGCGCCTCCAGGTTCAGGTAGCCGAGCGCCACGCCCGCGCCGCCCACGTACAGCTCGCCCGGCACGCCCACCGGCACCGGCTGGCCGGCCGCATCGAGCAGGTAGACGCGCGTGTTGGCGATCGGCCGGCCGATCGGCAGGCGCGCCGGCGCCGGTTCGCCCGCGCGCAGCGTGTAGGTGGTCGCGAAAGTGGTCGATTCGGTCGGGCCGTAGCAATGCACGAGGTGTTGCGGCGCGCCGTGGCGCATGATCCGCTGCACCGCGCGCACGTCGGCCGCGTCGCCGCCCGTGAGCAGGTAGCGCAGCGTCGGGAACACCGGCGCGAGCGCGTCCGCATACGAGCTGAGCAGCCCCGCCACCAGGTGCAGGATGTTCACGCGCTCGGCCGCCAGCAGCGCCGCGAGCCGCGGCGGCGCGAGCAGCACCTCGTGCGGCACCACCACCAGGCAGGCGCCGTTGAGCAGCGCGCCCCAGGTCTCCATCGTGCTCGCGTCGAACGCCGGGTTCGAGGTGAAGGCCACGCGGTCGCCGGGGCCGAAATCGAGGTAGCCGTTGTTCAGCGCGAGGCGGTCGATGCCGCGATGCGCCACGATCACGCCCTTCGGCTGGCCGGTCGAGCCGGACGTGTACATGATGTAGGCGGGCCGGTCGCCGCCTTCGCTGTCTCGGTGATGGCCCGATGCGAACGCGTCGCCGGACTCCGCACCGGCCTCGGTTTCCTCGACCTCGATGCGCAGCGCCCGCGCGCCCTCCGGCGCGGCGAACCCATGCGGCGCAAGCAGGCAGCGCGCGCCGCTGTCGGCCAGCATGAACGCCTGCCGGTCGGCCGGCGCGTTGCGGTCGAGCGGCACGTACACGGCACCGCATTTGAGCACGGCCAGCTCCGCCACGATCAGCTCGATCGAGCGTTCGTACAGAATCGCCACGCGCTCGCCCGGCGCGACGCCGGCCGCCGCGAGCCGCCGCGCGAGGCGCTCAGCGCGCGCGTCGAGCGTCGCGTAGTCGAGCGTGCGCGGCCCGTCGACGAGCGCCGGCGCGTGCGGCGTGCGCGCCGCCTGCGCCGCGAACAGCGCGTGGACGCCGGTCTCGACCGGGCACGGTGCGTCGGTGGCGTTCCATTCGTCGAGCAGCTGGCGCCGTTCGGCATCCGGCAGCCACGCGAGCGCGGCCACCGGCGTGTCGGGCGCCTGTTCGAGCGCGTCCACCAGGCTGCCGAGGCAGCGATCCAGATAGCCGCAGACGCGCGCCGCGTCGAACGGCTCGGCAAGCTGGGCGGTCAGGCGGAAGCCCTCGCCGAGATCATCGACGCTGAGCACGCACGGGTAGTTGGTGCGCTCCTCGCCGTCGAGCACTTCCACGCCATGCCAGCCGAGCGCGCTGCCGCCATGCTCCAGCAGCGGGCCGGCGCTGTGGCGGAAGTTCAGCAGCGCGCTGAACAGCGGCGCCGGCGCGGCCACGCCGCTGCAGCGCTGCGCGGCCGCGAGCGAGGCATGCTCGTGGTCCATCAGCGCCGCGAGCTGGCGGTGCGTGCGCAGCGCGGCGTCGTGGACGCTCACGGCGCCCACGTCGAGCCGCACCGGCAGCGTGTTGATGAACACGCCGAGCGCCTGCTCGATGTCGGCGCCGCCCTGCCAGCGGCCGAGCAGCACGGTGCCGAACACCACGTCCTCGCGCCCGGCGAGCTTGCCGACCACGTGGCCCCAGGCCAGATGGAACAGGCTCGCCACGCTCGCGCCGAGCCGCCGCGCCTGCGCGCGCAATCGCGCCGCGAGGCCCGCGTCGAGCCCGAGCGCCGCGCTCGTCACGCCGGCGCCCTGCCTTTCGTCGCTGTCGGTGCCGGTCATGCCCGTCATGCCATAAGGCAGCGTCGGCTCGTCGACGTCGGCGAGCATCGCGCGGAAGAACGCCTCGCTGCCGCGCGAGCGCGCGCCGAGCCGTGCCTGCGCGACGTAATCGCGGAACGACGGCGGCGCCGGCAGCGTGGCCCAGCTGCCGTCGAGATGCGCCGCGATCTCGCGCAGCAGGATGCCGAGCCCGGTGTGGTCGAGCGCGATGTGATGGAACAGCAGGATCAGCACCCAGCGCGCGTTCGGCGCGTCGTGCGCGACGTGGACCGCGAGCGGCGGCGCCTGCCGCAGATCGAGGCGATGGTGGCGCGGGTCGAAGCGGTCGAGCAGCTGCGCGGCGACGTCGCCCTGCGCCGCGTCGAGCGCGACCTCGGCAACCGGCAGCCGCGCCTCGCGCCAGACCACCTGCACGGGCTCGCGCAGCCCCTCCCAGGCCACGCCGCTGCGCAGGATGTCGTGCCGCGCGACCACCGCCTGCAACGCGTCGATGAAACGATCGAGCGTGGCGCGGCTGTCGAACGCCAGCCGCGTGCGCAGCAGGTACGCGTCGCCGCGCGCCTGCGCCAGATGGTGATAGAGCATGCCCTCCTGCAACGGCGCGAGCGGATAGATGTCCTGCACGTTGGCGGCGCCGCCGTCGACCGTCGCGACGATGCCGTCGATCTCGTCCTGGCTCAGCGCGACCAGGCTCAGCATCGCCGGCTCGATCTGCCGCGCGCCGGCCGCGATCCGGTTGGCCGGCACCGCGGGCGCGGCCTCCGTGCGCTGCAGCGAGGCGGCCAGCTCGGCCAGCGTCGGCGCGCCGAACAGCGCCGCCATCTCCACCTCGAAGCCGGCCTGGCGCAGCCGCCCGACCAGCCGCACGGCCAGCAGCGAGTGACCGCCGAGTTCGAAGAAATTGTCGTGGCGGCTCACCTGCGCGACGTTCAGCAGCTCGGCCCAGACCTCGGCCAGCACGCGTTCGGCCTCGCCGCGCGGCGCCTCGTGGCCGCGCTGCCCGGACGCGGCGGCGTCGGGCGCCGGCAGCGCGCGGCGGTCGAGCTTGCCGTTCGCCGTGAGCGGCAGCCGCGCCAGCGCCACGAACGCGGCCGGCACCATGTGGCGCGGCAGGCGCCGCGAGGCATGCTCGCGCAGCGCCTGCGCGAGCGCCTCGCCGCCCGTGGGGTTCGCATCATTCGCACCGTCGCGGCTCGTGAAATACGCCACCAGCCTCGGCTCGCCCGGCGTGTCCTCACGCACGATCACGGCGGTTTCCAGCACGCCGTCGAGTTCCGCGAGGCAGGCCTCGATCTCGCCCGGCTCGACGCGGAAGCCGCGAATCTTCACCTGATCGTCGTTGCGGCCGAGGTACTCGATGTTGCCGTCGGGCAGGTGGCGCGCGAGGTCGCCGGTCTTGTACATGCGTGCGCCGGGCTCGCTGCTGAACGGGTCCGAGACAAACCTCTCGGCCGTCAGCGCCTCGCGGTTCAGATAGCCGCGCGCCACCTGCGCGCCGCCGACGTGCAGTTCGCCCGCCACGCCGACCGGCACCGGCGCGCCATGCGCGTCGAGCAGGTAGACGCGCACGTTCGCGATCGGCCGGCCGATGTGCGGCACGGCATCGTCGTGGCGCATCGCGCCCGAGGTGGCCACCACGGTGGTCTCGGTCGGGCCGTAGTTGTTGACCACGGTCTGGTGCGGCGGGACCTGTTCGCTGAGGCGCTTGAAGCGGTCGCCGCCGATCAGCACCGTGTGCGCGTGCGGATTGGCGTAGCCGAGCGAATAAGCAAGTTCGGCGAGCGGCGTGATCAGGAAGCTCACGTCGAGCGGCTGCGCGTGCCACCAGCGCAGCAACTGCTGCGGGTCGCCCGCCGTGGCCGCGGGCGGCAGCAGCAGCGTGGCGCCGCAGGCGAGCGCGGGCCACAGCTCCCAGGCGCTCGCGTCGAACGCCACGCCGGCCGTGGCCGTGGTGCGGCTGCCGGCGCGCAGCCCGAAACAGCTCACGTGCCAGTCGATCAGGTTGTCCAGCTGGCGATGCTCGACCATCACGCCCTTCGGCTGACCGGTCGAGCCCGAGGTGTAGATCACATAGGCGAGGTGGTGCGCATGCAGGCCGTCGAGGTCGAGATTGGCGGCGTCGGCAGCGTCGCTGTCGTTGTCGTTGTCGTTGTCGGTGGCGTCCACGATGATGCGTGGCAGCGCCGGTGCATCGGCCGCCGCGATCAGGTCGGCGGTGCCGGCCTGCGTGAGCACGGCCACCGGTGCGCTGTCGGCCAGCAGATAGGCGAGCCGCTCGGCCGGATAGGCCGGGTCCATCGGCACGTAAGCGCCGCCCGCCTTCAGCACGGCCAGCAGCGCGACCACCAGCTCCGCGCCGCGCTCCATGCAGACGGCCACGCGCGCGTCGGGCCGCACGCCGAGGGCGACCAGCCGGCGTGCGAGCCGGTTCGCGCGCGCGTTCAGCTCGCCGTAGCTCAGCGTCGTGCCGTCGTGGCTCAGCGCGATCGCGTGCGGCGTGGCCGCGGCCTGCGCCTCCACGCGCGTGTGGACGCAGCGATCGCGGCGCTTGGCGACGCCCGTCGCGTTCCAGGCCTCGATCACCTGATGGCGCTCCGCCTCCGACAGCAGGCTGCGCGCGTGGTAATCGGCATGGACGTCGGCGGCGATCGCGTCGAGCGCGGCCACGTAGTAGCCGAGCATCCGTTCGCCCTGCGCGGCCGACAGGCGCGCCGGGTCGATCTTCACGTCGATCGCGAGGCCACCGGCCGCATCGTTGAAGTTGACGCTGAGCGCGAAATTGGTGGCCTCGAAGCCGATCCCGCCCAGCAGCGCGAAGCCGGCGTGCTTGCCGAGCGATTCGTAGACGTGGAAGTTGACGTAGTTGAACGCGACCTCGTAGAGCGGCGCGCGATCGTTGTCGAGTTGCAGCTGGAAGTACGGGTAGTGGCGGTGGCGGATCACCTCGAGTTCGGTGCGGAACGTCTCGCGGATCAGCTCGGCCCAGCTCGATGACGTCAACGCCAGCCGCAGCGGCAGCGTGTTCAGGAACAGGCCCAGCACCTTCTCGCCATCGTCCTGCTCCTGGCGCACGTTCGACACGAGGCCGGTGGTCACGTCGGTCTTGCCCGACAGCATCGACAGCACGCGCAGGTGCGCCGCCAGCAGCACGCTGCGCACGGGTACGCCGAGTGCGTTCGCCACAGCTTGCAGCCGCGCGCGCACGTTCGCGTCGATCGCCACGCTGGCGTGCGGCCGGGCTTCAGTGCCGGTGGCCGTTTCGGACGGCTCCGCCTGCCTCGGCGGCAGTTCGCAGAACGCATGGCCGTCCAGATAGCGGCGCCAGAAATCGCGATGCGCGGCCGAGTTCAGCGCGCCGCGCTCGCTCTCCACGGCGCTGCGCGGCGTGCGGGCCAGCGGCGCCGGTTCGGCCGCCTCGGCAGTTTCAGCCGCTTCGCGGCCGAGCGACGCAAGATAGGCGCCGAACAGCTCGGTGTTCAGCGAAGCCACGCTCCAGCCATCGAGGATCGCATGATGGAAGCTCAGCGTGTACTGGATCTCGCGCTCGCCGCGTCGGTGAATGAATACGCGCAGCAGCGGCGCGATATCGAGCGCGAAGCGCGTCTTGCGTTCGGCCTCGACAAACGCGGCCAGCTGGCGATCCTGCTCGGCCTCGTCGTGCATCGACAGGTCGAAGCTCGCCAGCGGAATGTCGGCCGCCGCGTGGACCAGTTGCATCGGCTCGTCGAAGCGGTCGAAATCGAACGACGTGCGCAGCACCGGGTGCCGGCGCGCGAGCATGTCGAGCGCGGTGCGTAGCGCTGCTTCGTTCCAGGCCGGCACGGCGAAGCGGTAGCTGAATACGTCGTGATAGAGCGCCGCGTCGTGGGACGCCTGCTGGTTGTGATAGACCATGCCGCGCTGCAGGAACGTGAGCGGATAGGCATCCTCGACGTCGGCCGGCAGCTTCGCGCGGTCGGCTTCGCCGAGCGAGAGCGCCGAGCCGTCCTGCGTGGAGCTGACCTCGTCGAGCGACAGCGCTTGCGCGAGGTTCTCGATCGTTGGATGCGTGAACAGGTCGACCAGCGCGAACGCGAGCCCCTGCGCCTTCGCCTTCGACAACACCGACACCGCGCGGATCGAATCGCCGCCCGAGACGAAGAAGTTGTCGGTCACCCCGACTCGTTCCAGCCGCAGCACCTGTGCCCAGATCGCCGCGAGACGTTCCTCGATCGAGGTGCGCGGCGCCACGTACTGTTGCTCGTCGCGCGTCTGCATCGGGCGCGGCAGCGCCGCGCGATCGATCTTGCCGTTCGCCGTCAGCGGGAAACGGTCGAGCGTCACGAAGTGCGCCGGCAGCATGAAGTCGGGCAGCGTGCGCGACAGCGCCGTGCGCAGTGCGGCGGTATCTGCTTGCTCCGCTTGCGCGTCGAACACCAAGTAGGCCACCAGTTGCTTGTCGCCCGGTTCGTCCTCGCGGGCCAGCACCAGCACTTGCCGCACGCCGTCCAGTGCCGACAGCGCCGCTTCGATCTCGCCAAGCTCGATCCGGAAGCCGCGAATCTTCACCTGCGTATCGATGCGGCCCAGATATTCGAGCGTACCGTCGGACAGGAAACGTGCGAGATCGCCGGTGCGATAGAGCCGCGCGTTTTCGTCGTCAACGAACGGGTTGCGCACGAAGCGCTGCGCCGTCAGTTCCGGTCGGTTCAGGTAACCGCGTGCCAAGCCGGCACCGCCAACGCATAGCTCACCCGCCACGCCGATCGGCATCGGGTTCAAGTTCGCATCCACCACGTAGGCCGACAAGTCGGGAATCGGACGGCCGATGCTGGCCGGCGTGCCGTTGCTACCCGTCGCACTCAGCGGCCAGTACGTGACATGCACCGTCGTTTCGGTGATGCCGTACATGTTGACCAGTTGGCAATCGGCATTGCGCGTGTCTTCGTACCAGGGCCGCAGCATGCCGACTTCCAATGCCTCGCCGCCGAAAATCACGTTGCGTAATTGATGACTGCGATCGCTCTCGGCCTGCGCCGCGATCAGCTGACGAAACGCGCTCGGCGTCTGGTTCAGCACCGTCACGCCCGACTCGCAGATCAGCGCGTAGGTGTCCTGCGGCGAGCGGCTTACCAGCTTCGGCACGATCACGAGCCGGCCGCCATGCAGCAGCGCGCCCCAGATCTCCCACACCGAGAAGTCGAACGCGAACGAATGGAACAGCGCCCACGCGTCGTTCGCATCGAAGTGAAACCACGCCTCGGTGGCCGAGAACAGCCGCGTCACGTTGCGGTGTTCGATCATCACGCCCTTCGGCTGACCGGTCGAGCCCGAGGTGTAGATCACGTAAGCGAGGCTACACGAGGTCACGCCCGGCACGTCCGGGTTATCCGCGCGTGCATCCTTGGCATCAGCCGCCTCATCGATCACGATCACCGGCACCGACAACTCACCCAGCACGTCGCGCGTATCAGCCTGCACGAGCACGGCCAGCGGCGCGCTGTCGTTGAGCGTATAGGCCAGCCGCTCGACCGGATAAGCCGGGTCGAGCGGCACATAGCCCGCGCCCGCCTTCAGCACCGCCAGCAAGCCGACGATCATGCCGAGCCCACGCTCGACGCAGATCGCCACGCGATCGTCAGGCTTCACGCCCGCCGCGATCAAGCGGTGCGCGAGCCGGTTCGCGCGCGCGTTCAACTCGCCATACCCAAGCCGCTGCCCGTCGCACTCCACCGCCACCGCCTCGGGCGTGCGCGCCGCATGCGCCTCGAACAGCCGATGAATCGGCACGTCCTGCGCATAACCGGCGCCTGCATCGTTCCAGGCGGCCAGCACCTGATGCCGTTCCGCGCCGGACAGCAGCGCGGCCCGGCTGTGATCGGCCTGCGCGTCGGCCGCGATCGCGTCGAGCGCGGCCAGGTAGTAACCGAGAATCCGCTCGCCCTGCCCGGCCGACAGCCGCGCCGCGTCGATCTTCACGTCGACGGTCAGCCCGTCGGCCATATCGGCGAAATTCACCAGCAGCGCAAAATTGGTCGCCTCGAAGCCGTGCCAGCCGCGCAGCGCGAAGCCGGCATGCCGGCCGAGCGACTCGTAGACGTGGAAGTTGACGTAGTTGAACGCGACCTCGTAGAGCGGCGCGCGATCGTTGTCGAGTTGCAGCTGGAAGTACGGATAGTGGCGATGGCGGATCACGCCGAGTTCGGTGCGGAACGTCTCGCGGATCAGCTCGGCCCAGCTCGTGGGCGTCAACGCCAGCCGCAGCGGCAGCGTGTTCAGGAACAGGCCCAGCACCTTCTCGCCATCGTCCTGCTCCTGGCGCACGTTCGACACGAGGCCGGTGGTCACGTCGGTCTTGCCCGACAGCATCGACAGCACGCGCAGGTGCGCGCCCAGCAGCACGCTGCGCATCGGCACGCCGAGCGTATTGGCCACGCCCTGCAGGCGCGCGCGCAGCTCGGGCGCGACGGTCACGCTCAGCTCCGGCCGCGCCACGCCCGGCCCAGCGCCGGGCTCGGCCGGCGGCAGTTCGCAGAACCCATGGCCGTCCAGATAGCGGCGCCAGAAATCGCGATGCGCGGCCGAGTTCAGCGCGCCGCGCTCGCTCTCCACGGCGCTGCGCGGCGTGCGGGCCAGCGGCGGCAGGCTGATGCCAGGCTCGCCGCCGTCGCGCGCCTGATCGAGCATCGCCAGGTAGGTTTCGAACAGCTCGGTGTTCAGCGAAGCCACGCTCCAGCCGTCGAGGATCGCGTGGTGGAAGCTCAGCGTGTACTGGATCTCGCGCTCGCCGCGCCGGTGAATGAATACGCGCAGCAGCGGCGCGACGTCGAGCGCCACCACGGTCTTGCGCTCGGCCTCGATGAACGCGGCCAGCTGGCGATCCTGCTCGGCCTCGTCGTGCATCGACAGGTCGTCCACCGTCAACGCGATCTCGCTCGCGGCATGGACCAGCTGCAGCGGCTCGTCGTAGCGATCGAAATCGAACGAGGTGCGCAACACCGGATGCCGTCGCGCGAGCGCGTCGAGCGCGGCACGCAGCGCCACTTCGCGCCACTCGGGCAGATCGAAGCGATAGCTGAACACGTCGTGATAGAGCCCGGCGGCGTCAGGTGCCTGCTGGTTATGGAACACCATGCCGCGCTGCAGGAACGTGAGCGGATAGGCGTCTTCCACGTCGGCCGGCAGGCGTGCCGCGTCGGCGGCGCTCAAGGGCGGCAGCGCCGCTTGCCCGGCTACGCTGACCTCGTCGAGCGACAGCGCTTGCGCGAGGTTCTCGATCGTTGGATGCGTGAACAGGTCGACGAGCGCGAACGCGAGCCCTTGTGCCTTCGCCTTCGACAACACCGACACCGCGCGGATCGAATCGCCGCCCGAGACGAAGAAGTTGTCGGTCACGCCCACTCGTTCCAGCCGCAGCACCTGTGCCCAGATCGCCGCGAGACGTTCCTCGATCGAGGTGCGCGGCGCCACGTACTGTTGCTCGTCGCGCGTCTGCATCGGGCGTGGCAGCGCCGCGCGATCGATCTTGCCGTTCGCCGTGAGCGGGAAACGGTCGAGCGTCACGAAGTGCGCCGGCAGCATGAAGTCGGGCAGCGTGCGCGACAGCGCCGTGCGCAGTGCGGCGGTATCTGCTTGCTCCACTTGCGCGTCGAACACCAGGTAGGCCACCAGTTGCTTGTCGCCCGGTTCGTCCTCGCGTGCCAGCACCAGCACTTGCCGCACGCCGTCCAATGCCGACAGCGCCGCTTCGATCTCACCAAGCTCGATCCGGAAACCACGGATCTTCACCTGCGTATCGATGCGGCCCAGATATTCGAGCGTGCCGTCTGGCAGGAAGCGTGCGAGGTCACCGGTTCGATAGAGCCGTGCGTTCTCATCGTCAACGAACGGGTTGCGCACGAAGCGCTGCGCCGTCAGTTCCGGTCGGTTCAGGTAACCGCGTGCCAAGCCAGCACCGCCCACGCACAACTCACCCGCCACGCCGATCGGCATCGGGTTCAAGTTCGCATCCACCACGTAGGCCGACAGATCCGGGATCGGACGGCCGATGCTGGCCGGCGTGCCGTTGCTGCCCGTCGCACTCAGCGGCCAGTACGTGACATGCACCGTCGTTTCGGTGATGCCGTACATGTTGACCAACTGGCAATCGGCGTTGCGTGCGTCGTCATACCAAGGCCGCAGCATGCCGACTTCCAATGCCTCGCCGCCGAAGATCACGTTGCGCAGCTGATGCCTTCGATCGCTCTCGGCCTGCGCCGCGATCAGCTGACGGAACGCGCTCGGCGTCTGGTTCAGCACCGTCACGCTCGACTCGCAGATCAGCGCGTAGGTGTCCTGCGGCGAGCGGCTTACCAGCTTCGGCACGATCACGAGCCGGCCGCCATGCAGCAGCGCGCCCCAGATCTCCCACACCGAGAAGTCGAACGCGAACGAGTGGAACAACGCCCATGCGTCGCTCGCATCGAAGTGAAACCACGCCTCGGTGGCCGAGAACAGCCGCGTCACGTTGCGGTGTTCGATCATCACGCCCTTCGGCTGACCGGTCGAGCCCGAGGTGTAGATCACGTAAGCGAGGCTACGCGAGGTCACACCCGGCACGTCCGGGTTATCCGCTCGCGCGTCTGAGGCGTCGGCCGCCTCATCGATCGCGATCACCGGCACCGACAACTCACCCAGCACGTCGCGCGTATCAGCCTGCACGAGCACGGCCAGCGGCGCGCTGTCGTTGAGCGTATAGGCCAGCCGCTCGACCGGATAAGCCGGGTCGAGCGGCACATAGCCCGCGCCCGCCTTCAGTACCGCCAGCAAGCCGACGATCATGCCGAGCCCACGCTCGACGCAGATCGCCACGCGATCATCAGGCTTCACGCCCGCCGCGATCAAGCGATGCGCGAGCCGGTTCGCGCGCGCGTTCAGCTCGCCATACCCAAGCCGCTGCCCGTCGCACACCACCGCCACCGCCTCGGGCGTGCGCGCCGCATGTGCCTCGAACAGCCGATGAATCGGCACGTCCTGCGCATAACCGGCGCCACGCTCGTTCCAGCGCATCAGCCGGCCCAGTTCATCCGGCGTCGGCAACGCGAGCCGCGCTATCGGCACGGCCGCATCATCCAGCACCTGCTCCAGCAGATGCGTGAAGCGCGCGCCGATCGCCTCGACCTCGTCGGCATCGAAGTACGCGCGGTTGTACATGAAGTGAATCCACGCATGCTCGTCGAAACGGTTCTCGCGGATATGCAATGCAAGCGGCAGCTGCTCATGCCCGTTCGAACACATATGAACCTGCGCGCGCGCCGCGCCGAAACGCATGTCGTAGTCGTCGCGCTCATACGACACCGAGATGTCGAACACCTGCGCGCGCTGCGAGCGCCATAGCCCGAGCGCGCGATTCAGCTCGCTGACCGGAAAGCGCTGGTGGCGGTAGTCACGCTTCAGTTCCTGCCCCACCGCGCGGATCAGTTCATCGAAGCGCAGCGCGCCGTCGAGTTGCAGCCGCACCGCGCTCACGCCCGTAAACATCCCCGCCGTCAGTTTCATGCGCGCGTTCGAGCGGTTCAGGATCGGCAGCCCGATGACGAGTTCGTCGCGCTGCGTCGTGCGGGAAAAATAGACGTAGAGCAGGCCGAGCATCAGCTGGAACGGCGTCGCGTCGCATTCGCGCGCGAGCGCGACGATGCGCTCGTAGAACGCGCGCGGCAGGCACAGCGCATGGTGGCCGCTCGGCACCACGCCGCCCTCGGCACGCTCGTGCGAGCGCGGCACGAACAGCGGCTCGGGCACCGACCGGTACTTGTCGAGCCAGTAGTCGCGCTGCCGCTCGAACTGCGGCGAGGCACGAAACGCCTGGTCCTGCGCGACGAACTCGAGGTAGGACGGCGCCGCCAGGTCGGGCGCCTCGTTCGCTTCGAGCGCGCTGTACAGCGCCGCGAGCGAATCGACCAGCAGGCCGATCGCCCAGCCGTCGACGATCAGGTGATGGAAGTTGAGCGTGAAGAAATAGCGCGTGTCGCCGAGCTTCGCCAGCTCGAAGCGGAACAGCGGGCCGCCGTCGAGCGCGAACGGCTCGGCGAGCCGCGCGTGAATCCAGGCCAGCGCCGCCGCCTCCACCGCCGCGGCGTCGCCGGCGCCCGAGAAATCATGCAGCGGCACGCCCACCGGCCCGGCCGGCGCGATGGTCTGGCCCGGCACGCCGTCCTCGCCGATGCCCGGCACGAGCACGAGGCGCAGCGCATCGTGCTTCTCGACCAGCAGCGTCACGGCGCGCGCGAAACGCGCCGCGTCGAGCGGCCCGTCGATCAGCGTATAGCCGCCGATCTTGTAGATCGGCGCGTCGCCATGCATGGCCTGGTCGAGCCAGATTTCACGTTGCGCGGCCGTCAGCGGATGGACCTCGCGCGGCAGGACAGTTTCGTTCACGGCTCTTTCTCCCTCGTGCGACGGGCCACGGCGCTGCGTATCGGCGAACGGCCCGTTCGCGACTCTCGTTTGTTCTCTCGAGGGCACGCGCCTCGCGCGCCCTCGTCATGGCGTCGGCATGCCGACGTGCCGGCTCGCCCGCTCGGCGGGGCCGCCGGATCAGGCGTCGGCGATACTGGTTTCGGCGACCGGGCCGGCTGCCCGCGCCGCGCGCGCGGCCAGCAGCTCGACCGCCTCGATCACGCCGCGCGCCTTCACGATGGTTTCGTCGAATTCCTCGATCGGGTCCGACAGCGCCGTGATCGCGCCGCCCACGCCGAGCCGCGCGCGGCCGTCGTGGATCGTCACCGAGCGGATCACGATGTTGAAATCACAGGCGCCCGACAGCCCGAACCAGCCCAGCGCGCCCGAATAGATGCCGCGCGGGCCGGCTTCGAGCCGGTCGATGATCTCCATCGTGCGTTTCTTCGGCGCGCCCGTCATCGAGCCGCCCGGGAACGCCGCGCGCAGGCAGTCCACGGCCGACACGCCGCGCTTGAGCGTGCCGCGGATGGTCGACACCAGCTGGTGGACGTGCGAGTAGGTCTCGACGTCGAACAGCTTCGGCACGTGGACCGAGCCGAGTTCGCTGACCTGGCCGAGATCGTTGCGCAGCAGGTCGACGATCATCAGGTTCTCGGCGCGGTCCTTCTCGCTCGCGCGCAGCTCGGCGACCAGCGCCGCGTCCTCGTCGGGCGTGCGGCCGCGCGGGCGCGTGCCCTTGATCGGCTTGGCCTCGGCATGGCCGTCGCGATCGACGCTGAGGAAACGCTCGGGCGAGGCACTGACGAGCGAGAAGCCGTCCACCTCGAAATAGGCCGCGTGCGGCGCCGGCGTCAGCTCGCGCATCGCGCGGTACAGATCGAACGGCGCGCCCGCGAACGCGAACGTGATCAGGTTGGTCAGGCAGACCTCGTAGGTCTCGCCGTTGACGATCTCGGTCAGCGCCTCGCCGATCTTCGCGATGTAGCTTGGGCGGTCGTGGCGCATCGCGGCGTGCCGCGCGATCCAGGCTTCCACTTCCGCGAGCGACAGCCGCGCGCGCGGCTTCGCTCCGGCCTGCGCGACACTTGCGGCCTCGGCTCCGGTTTCGGCGAGCGATCGCAGTTCGGCCTCGACCGTGTCGAACCACGCCTCGGCCTCGGCATGCCGCCGCGCGTCGTCGGCTTCGCCCAGATGCAGCAGCCAGGTCTTGCGCTCGATATGGTCGATCACGATCAGGCGCGTGGCGAACACGAACGCGGCGTCGGGCGTGTCCGAGCGCCAGGCCGCCGCGCCGCCGGTCTCGCCCTTCAGCTCGTAGCCGAACACGCCCGCGTAGCCGAGATCGAAGCCGAACGGCAGCGCGGCGGGCGCCTCGATGCGGCGCGCCGCCAGGTTCGCCGCGAGCAGGTCGAACAGGCCCGTCACGCGCTGCGTGCGGCGCGCGCCGTCGCGCTCGATGGTGGCCTCGCGCGTGGCCAGCTCGTAGGTGATGGTCTCGCCCAGCGGCCCGTGCGCATCGCCCATGAACGTGAAGCGCGAGAAGCCCGGCACCACCACGCTGCTCTCGAGCAAAAACCTGCTCTTCGACGGCAGGAACACGCGGCTGAACACGCTCACCGCGTCCGGGCAGTTATCCAGCGCCCGGTGCTGGATCTGGAGTCGATCCATCGCTCTATCCTTTCGAAATCCGCCGGCCACGGGGCGCACGCCACGGCCCCGGCGCGTTCATCAATACTTGCCCGACTGCTCGAGTTGCTCGAACAGATCCTGCACGTTGTCCTCCAGGAAGCCGGCCTCGCCGTTGCGATGGATCAGCTCGAAGCTCATGCCGGTGTTCATGCAGCGCGAGGAAAACGCCTGCGTGAGACCGTTGCCGCGAATCACGCTGGTGTCGAACGACAGGCCGCGCGCCTGCAGCGTGCCGACGGCCGCCTCGACGTCGTCCACTTCGAGCGCGACGTGGGCCACGCCCACGCCGAAGTGCTCGATCAGCTGCGAGACCTGCGACTCGGGCTCGGTGCCCTGGCACAGCACGAAGCGGATGCCGTTGCGCTCCATCTCGGCCGAATGCATGCCGGTGCGCGCGCCCTTGATCTGCAGGCGGCGCTTGAGCGCGAAGCCGAGCACGTCGCGAAACAGGTGAACGGCGGCTTCGAGATCGCGTACCGCGAGCGCGATGTGGTCGAGGCGCCGGAACGCGGCGGCGTCATCGGCGGCATCGACGACATCGGCTTCGACGTTGCGCGGGGCCTCGGTATGGGCGGCCATGCGGGCCGCGTCGCGGGAGAGTCTGTCCATGGGTCTGTCCTGCCAAACAAGAGTACGCATGAGCGTGCGCATTCGGGCGCGCGAGCGCCGCGCGCGGGCGTGCCGGCGCCTCGGCGTGCAGGGCACGCGCGACACGCAGGCACGAACGGACCGGATCGGCGCGATCGCCCGATCCGCTTGCCAGCCAGGGAACTGGCGTCAAACGACGCCGAAAGAATGAACGGCCCGCCGTGATGCACGACTCACCGCGCTGCACGGACCACACGGGCCACACGGACCAACGGGTCCCGACGCGCGGCCGGCGGCCGGAATGCGCGCCGGTTGCGGCGCCTTGATGACAGACTCGCGACGCGAGCGAAAAAGATCCATCGCGGCCATCTTGCCCTCTCTCTCTGATTCTCGTTGCGCTGCATTCGACATGGTCAAATTCCCCCTGTCAACACGCGCCGGGCGCCACGCGAAACGCGCATCGCATTGCCGTACATCGCGTCGTAATGGCACTCGATTCACGCACGCGGCATGCCTGTGTCGCGCTGCACGGCGGTGATCTTCGAACTCGTTCCCCACGCGATTTTTCAGCGCTGCCGCGATGGCGTCATCGTCGATCGAACCGGCGCGGCGTTCGCGATCGCATCCTCCTTGCCGGCGGCGGCATCGACCCGCGCCGCACGCCGTTCGTGACGGATTGATGGCAGACTGATGCCACCTCGCACCCCCGCAACTCGTACCCGCCCCTGATGTCCGACCTGCCCCGCTGGCTGAGCGCCGAACTCGACCGCCGCGCGCTGACGCTCGACGCGAACCAGCATGCCTGCGCCGTCGAACTCGATCGCCTGCTCGGCGGCGCGCTGCCGCCCGCGATCATCGGTGCCTATTGCTACGGCCCGCCAGGGCGCGGCAAGAGCCTGCTCGCGGCGCTGTTCCATGAGGCGTGGCCCGGCCCGCGCGCGCGCACGCACTTCCATGCGTTCCTGCGCGACGCGAACCGGCTGCTGGTGGCCGCGCCGCCGTCCGGTGACAAGCTCGGCGAGACGCTCTCGCAGTGGCTCGGCGACGCCACGCTGCTCTGGTTCGACGAATTCCACGTCAACGACATCGCCGACGCGCTGATGCTCGCCGCGCTGCTGCGCGTGGCGATCGCGCGCGGCGTGAAGCTGATCTTCACCTCGAACATGGCGCCCGCCGCACTGTTGCCCGACCCGGAATTCCATCACCGCTTCGCGACCAGCATCGCGCTGCTGCAGACGCATTGCGTCGCGCTCGCGTTCGACGGGCCGATCGACTATCGACGCGCGCCGGCAAGGTTCGCGAACGTGGTGGCCGCGCCATGCGCTCCGATGCCGGATGCGCAGTCTCCCGCTGATCACGCGGCCTGGCTGCGCGCGCGGTTCGCGCGCCACGGCGACAGCGTGCGCGAGACCGACGCGCGCGTGGATCTCGCCGGGCGCCCGCTCGTCGCGCATGCCATCGGCACGCGCGTGCTGCTCTGCGGGTTCGACGCGCTGTGCGGGCAGGCGCGCTCGCATCTCGACTATCTCGATCTGGCCGCGCGCTTCGAGGTGGTGATCGTGATGGACGCGGCGCTCGACGCGAACACGCCGCGACACACGCTGCAGCGGCTCGTCTGGCTGGTCGACATCCTCTACGACCGCCATGCCCGGCTCGACTTCGCGCCGGACCGCGATCTCGAGGCGAGCGTGGGCGAGCGCGCCGACGTACATGGCATCGAACGCCTGTGGTCGCGCCTCGCCGAAATGCGCACAGCGGCGGACGGCAAGCGCGGCGCATGACGCGCGAGCCGCCCCGCCGGCCGCGACGATCGCGCTCGTGCCGTTCGCCGCCGATCGCGCGTGGTACGGCGCTTCGCCCGGCTCGTGCCGCGCCGGCCCGACTTCCACCGCGCCCCGCGCTCCTCCGGCGCAATCGCCCTCCCCGCCCGAGCTTCCAGCACCCGGCCAACTCCCCCCTCACCGGATTTCCCGCTCACGACCGATTGCATGCGGCAAAAAGACTGTATATATTTACAGTACCAGATCACCCCATGAGGTCTTCCGATGACGACGATGTCCGAACCGAGCCCGATCAGCCAAGCCGGCGCGCGCCCCGACGCCGACTGGATGGTCGACGATTACGAACTCGAGCAGATGACGGCCGACCGCGCGCGCCACCTGGCCCAGCAGGATCTGCAGCAGGTGCTGGTCGCGCTCGCGCGGCGCGCGTTCGGCCCGCGCCGCGGCAGCCCGTTCGGCGAGCTGCGCGGCCCGAGCTGGGGCATGCTGCTCGCGATCGAGGAACGCGCGTTCGGCGACCCGGGCCTGCGCGCGCGCCACGATCCCGCCGTGCTCGCCACGCTGCCTCGGCTGGCCGGGCGCCGCGGCATCGAGGACGAACTCGACGCCGAGGCGAACCTGCGGGCCGACGACGACGACCTGCCGCTCGTGATCGGCGTGGCCGCCGCGCTGCTCGGCGCGCACGACACCGAACTCTGAGCGGCCGGCGGCCCGCCTCGGGCACGGCGCGGCGGGCCATGTGGCTGCCCGCCGTCCACGGGTTGGTTGCCTGTCGATCGCGCGTTGGCTGCAAGCCACTGCCCCCTCGCCAGGCAGGCTGGTAGCGCCGATACCGGTATGTCCGCACGACTGTTTGCGGCCGCGGGCGCGGCGTAGCATCGTGGCGCCGCCGCCCGCCCGTCCGGCGCGCGGCGGCCCCGCTATCGCACCCGCACCCACCCGCATCGCGCCCGCATGCCGCCCGAGGAACCCGCCGCCATGAGCCGTCCCGCCCCTTCCGCGCCGCCGTCCGCCGACGACGGCCATGCCCACTGGCGCCGCAACCTCGCGGTCTGCGTGTTTGGCTCGTTCACCACGATCGTCGCGATGACGCTGCTGCTGCCGTTCCTGCCGCTCTACGTCGAGCAGCTCGGCGCCCGCGACCCCGCCGCGATCGTGCAGTGGTCCGGCATCGCCTATGGCGCGACGTTCTTCACGGCCGCGCTGACGGCGCCGCTGTGGGGGCGCCTGGCCGACCGCTACGGCCGCAAGCTGATGCTGATCCGCGCGAGCCTCGGCATGGCGATCGTGATGTCGCTGATGGGCCTCGCGCACAGCGTCTGGCAGTTGGTCGCGCTGCGGCTCGCGGTGGGGCTGCTCGGCGGCTACGCGTCGGGCTCCACGGTGCTGGTCGCCACCCAGACGCCGAAGGCGCGCTGCGGCTGGGCGCTCGGCGTGCTGTCGTCGGGCATCATGGCCGGCAACGTCGCCGGGCCGCTGATCGGCGGCTGGCTGCCCTCGCTGATCGGCATCCGCGCGACCTTCCAGGCGGCCGGCGCCGCGATCGGCATCACCTTTCTCGCCACCGTGTTCCTGATCAAGCGCGACCGCCCCGCCGCGGCCGGCCGCCGGCCCGGCGACAAGCCCGGCTGGGCCGCGCTGCCCGATGCGCGCCCGGTGGCCGCGATGCTCGTCACCGGCGCGCTGCTGATGCTCGCCAACATGTCGATCGAGCCGATCATCACCGTCTACGTCGCGCAGCTGGTCCCGGCGCACCAGGTCACCCTGGTGGCCGGGCTCGTGATGTCGGGCGCCGCGCTCGGCAGCATCCTGTCGGCCTCGCGGCTCGGCCGGCTCGCCGACCGCGTCGGCCACTGGAACGTGATCGTCGGCTGCCTCGCGGCCTCGGCGCTGCTGCTGATCCCGCAGGCGTTCGTCACCGCGGGCTGGCAGCTGGTGGCCCTGCGCTTCGCGATGGGCATTGCCCTCGGCGGGCTGCTGCCGTGCGTGGCGAGCGTGATCCGCCATGCCGCGCCGCCTGCCGTGGCGGGCACCCTGCTCGGCTACTCGACCTCGGCGCAATACTCGGGACAGGTGCTGGGGCCGCTCGCGGGCGGCTATGTCGGCGGGCACTACGGGATGCGGTCGACGTTCTTCGGCACCGCCGTGATCATGGCGCTCGGCGCGCTCGGCAATGCCTGGGTGCGGGCGCGCGTGGCGCGGGTGGGGATGGCGGATGCGCGGGCGGCGCGCGCTGATTGAGATGGGGGCGCGGCCCGGGTCGGGACCGTGCTTGATGTGTCGAGCGGGTGCCGATGCGTCGCGATCACCGCTTCAAAAGAAGCCGCGACATCGCAACGTAGAAAACCGGCGTAGCGAGAACTCAGTGCAACAGACCGTCGAGCCGCGGCGCATCCTGTCGCGTCGACACCTCGCGATACCGCAAGGCACCGCGGCCGTCGCCCGATTCGACCGCGTAGTCGAAACGTCCACCGCACGGCGCGTCGAAGCCGCGGCTGCGGCTCACGCCGTCGCGCTCGCGTTCGGCGCGGCGCGCTCCGCGCCAGCCCTGGGCCGCCATGAAACTGGCGCCGGTCGCCAGCTCGGCCGCGTCGCGCAGCTCGAACACGACGCTGTCCACGCCGGGCCGGTTCGCGCGCTCGCTCAACACGAGCCCGTGACGCGCGCCGCCCGCCTCGCAGCGCAGGAACGTGCCGGCGCCCTGTCGATAGGCGTTGATCTCGAAGCCGAGCCGGCGCCGATAGAACTCGATCGCGGCGTCGCGGCCCTCCTCGGGGATCTCGAGCGTCAGGCGCGCGAGCCGCAGCGGGCTCACGCGCGTGTAGGCATCGAACGCGCGATCCCAGTGCAGCAGCGCATCGCGCGTGCCGGCCGCCGGGTGCCGGACCCGCTCCACGGCTGCCGCCGGCCGCGCCAGCATGAAGCCGATCGCGTAGCCGGTTTCGTCGAAGCTGTGCAGCACGCCGTCGCTGTCGGCGCGCACGGCACGATCGCGCGACAGGTCGTCATGCAGCGCATCGAGCGCGGCCGGCGTGTCCACGCCCCAGATCGTCTCGCACAGTGTCGAACCATCCTCCAGGCCGCGCGGCAAATCCCGCGCGCGCGTATCGACCAGCCTCACCCGCTGATTCACCTGCGTCCGGAACGTGACGCGGTCGTCGCGCGTGTCGGTCCGCTCGAGGCCGAAATCCTCGACGAAACGGCTGCTGCCGGCGAGTTCGTCCACGCCATACGTCACTGATTCGATTCGGGTAATCGCCATCGGGCTCGTCTCCGTTCGGTGCTGCTCGTTCTGGCGGCGCGTGCTTCGCATCGGTGCGACAGTCTAGCATCGCCTCCGGCGGCACGCCGGCAGGCACGACGCCGGCGCAGAATCCGCCGGGACCGGGACGGCGGAGCACCGGCATCACTGGTAGGTCATCGTGAACATCAGGCTCGTGTCGGCGCTGCCCGGCTTCATGGTTTTCGCCGTCTGATAGTAGGCGGCCGACAGCGGAATCCGGTAGGAGCCCGGGGCGGCCGGGTTGTAGTCGGCGAGCGTGTAGGTGGTGTTGTATCGCAGCGGCTTGCCGCGACCATCCTTCAGCTGCAGGCCGATGCCGGCGGCCCGCGAGTCGCCCGACAGCGCGAGCACGCCGTTGACGGGATCGACCACGGCGGTGACCGGCATGAACTGATACTGGATCCGCTTGAGCCCGGCCGGGCAGTCGTTGACGGCGACGTCGAACGACACCGGGCGCGTCGCTGAACCGATTCCCTTGAATTCCGACAGCCAGTGGGTATGCATTTCGACGTATACATCGGGCGTCGTGCAGGAAGAGGCGTAGATCGCCGATGCGCTGATGGCGATCGACTTCGCAATCGACAGGTCGGCCACATAGGGGGCGGTCGTGCTTTGCTTGGTCATCGATGCCGCCCTGGCCGCCACGCCGACCATGATGGGGCCCGGCGTGATGGAGCTGGCATCGATCGGCCCGGTCTTCACATAGGCTGCTTTCACCTCCCCGCCGTTCCTGATGTCGTCGCCTCCGTTACAGGGTACCCCAATCCATGGAGCCGGATACCACTCCGACGGCGGTGCGCCGAGATCGGTCCACGTGTCGGTCCAGCCGCACTTATTTTCATAGGTCCGCACTTCGATCGCGATCCCGACTCCCTTCAGACTCGTGTTCCATACCGTCAGGTTCACCCCGTCCGGCCCCGGAATCGTCATGCCGGATTTCGTCAGCGATGCCGGCTTGAACCCGGTGCCCGATGCCCCCTCCGCGTCACCCCTCACGCATGAAAAGTAACTCGTGTCCGCGCCGGAGCTTGCCCACGGCGTGAGCACGGTGCCGGGCGGTGCGTCCCTCGGCACCCGGATGATGAATTGCATCTGGATCTGTATGATCTCGGCCTGCCCCGTGCAGGTGATCGAGGCCCGGGCGTGCGGCGCCGCGATCGACATCACGAGCAGCACGAACACGCGCCGGAGCCACCGGAACCCGCGGCCCTGCCGCGGCCTCGCACCCATTCGTATCATCAGGATTCTCCTTGCGTTGACCCATGCCATGCTGCGCACGCGCGGCAGCCACATCGAACGTGCGCCGGCCCGGTTGGTCCGCGCTTGTCACCGGAAAATCTGACAGATCCGGCCATGCCGGCCTTGATTGGCGTCACAGCTTCTGGTTCGCCGCCGGGGGACCCGCTCGATCCGCCGCCGCGTGTCCGGCCTTGCCGTCGAAGGCTCCCGCGCGTCGGGCGCCGCGGCGCGATCGAATTTTCCGTGACGGGCGCCAATCAAGAAATCGCAAGTTTTCAGGCTTTCGCCGGCACGCCGGCGCCAATGAAAAAACCCGGTCCGTCATCGACGCAACCGGGTTTTCGCTCCCACGCCGCGGGCCACGGCCAGGCCCCTGCGTGGCGGAGGCGCGCCGCGCGCCGGCTCAGGCCGGGTTCGGCGCCGCGCCGCCGGCCAGCACCGCCGCCACGTTGTCGAGCGCGGTAAAGCCCATCTGGTCGCGCGTCTCGATCGTCGCGCTGGCCATGTGCGGCGTCAGGAACACGTTGTCGAGCGCCGCGAAGCGCGCGTCGATGTTCGGCTCGTGGCGATAGACGTCGAGCCCGGCGCCGAACAGGTGGCCCGAGCCGAGCGCGTCGAGCAGCGCGTCCTCGTCCACCAGCCCGCCGCGCGCCGCGTTCACGAACACGGCGCCCTTCGGCAGCCGCGCGAATTCGCGCGCCGTCATCAGCGGCGCGCCGCCGCCCGGCACGTGCAGCGTCAGCACCTGGCAATGCGGCAGCATCGCGTCGAGGCTCTCGTGGAACGTCGCACCCGCCTCGACCGCGGGCTCGGCGCGCTGCCGGTCGGTGTAGGCGATGCGCATGCCGAAGCCGGCCGCACGCCGCGCCACGGCGCGCCCGATCCGGCCGAAACCGACGATGCCGAGCGTCTTGCCGTGGACGCGCGTGCCGAGCATCTCGGTCATGCCGAATGACTTGCCCCAGCCGGCGCGCACGATCCGCTCGTACTCGGCCGCGCGCCGGCAGGCCGCCAGCACCAGCAGCATCGCGAAGTCGGCCGTGCATTCGGTCAACGCGTCGGGCGCGTTGGTCACGGCGATGCCGCGCGCGCGGGCGGCGGCCACGTCCATGTGATCGACGCCGGCGCTCGCGTTGGCGATGATCCTCACGCTCGGCGGCAACGCGTCGATGTGTTCCTTCTGCAATCCTGACTTCTTGCCGACCAGCACGGCCGGCACCGCGTAGCGATGACAGAAGTCGACCACGGACGCGCTGTCCATGTCCGCTTCGGTCACGAAGGCATTGAACTCGGCGGTGGCGCGGGCGGCCACGGCGGCGGGAACCCGTCTTGCGACGAGCAGGCGCGGGAGGGAGATATCGGACATGGTCGGTTCCTCGGGTCTGGATTCGGCCACATCCTACGAAGCGGGTCCGCCGCGGGTCAATGTTGATTGAATCAATCAACATCTGGCACTGAAACTGGCACCGAACCCGGCGCTCGCCGGCGGCCCGCGCAATCGGCGCCCGGCCCCGGAAAAGGTCAGGAAAACCCTGAGGCCGGCCCCTTGCGGCAGGCTCCAGCATGTTGATTGACAGAATCAAGATTGCCGCGCATTCCGGGCCGGTGCAATTCTGTTCGCATCTCCATCAGCCCAGGAACGAGAGCGAGACATGCAACACGGCACGCAACCAGACATGCAAGCAGGTACGCAACCGCAGCCGCCGCGCTCCGCCGCGGTGACCGGCGCGGGCTCCGGCATCGGCCGCGCCAGCGCCGTGGCGCTGGCGCGCGCGGGCTTCGCGGTGGCCTTGCTCGGGCGCCGCGCCGAGGCGCTGCACGAAACCCGCGCGCTGATCACCGAAGCCGGTGGTCGCGCGCTCGCGGTGCCCGCCGACGTGGCCGACGAAAGTTCGGTCAACGACGCGTTCGCCCGCATCGAGCGCGAGTTCGGCCGCCTCGACGTGCTGTTCAACAACGCCGGCCGCAACGCCGGCGCGGTGCCGCTCGACGATTACACGCTCGCGTTCTGGAACGACGTGGTGGCCACCAACCTGACGGGCGTGTTCCTCTGCGCGCGCGCCGCGTGGCGGCTGATGCGGCGGCAGGCCCCGCAAGGCGGCCGGATCATCAACAACGGCTCGATCTCGGCGCACGCGCCGCGCCCCAACACGATCGCCTACACGGCCACCAAGCACGCGGTACTCGGCATCACGAAGTCGCTCGCGCTGGACGGCCGGCCCTTCAACATCGCCTGCAGCCAGATCGACATCGGCAACGCCGCCACCTCGCTCACGGAACGGATGAACCAGGGCGTGCTGCAGGCCGACGGCCGGCTCGCGCCCGAGCCGCGCCTCGACGTCGCCCACGTGGCCGACGCCGTGGTGCAGATGGCGCGGCTGCCGCTCGAGGCGAACATCCTCAACATGACCATCATGGCGAGTGCGATGCCGTTCGTCGGCCGCGGCTGACCCGCCCCCCGGGCCGGAGCCAAAACAACAAGATCCGGCCCACGATCAGGAGACAGACATGAAAATCGCCGAATCGCGGCAGGCCCCGCTGCACGACTACGCCGCCCAGGCCGGCGCCGCCCGCCGCACGCGGGTGCGCTACTTCATCCTTTCGATGCTGCTGGTGGCCACCATCCTCAACTACGTCGACCGCTCCGCGCTCGGCATCGTCGCGCCCGCGCTGTCGAAGGAACTCGGCCTCACGCGCGTGCAGATGGGCGAGCTGTTCGCCGCGTTCGGCGCGGCCTATTCGTTCGCACTGCTGCCGGCCGGCATCCTCGCCGACGTGCTCGGCTCGCGCGCGGCCTATGCGCTGTCGCTGCTCGGCTGGTCGCTCGCCACGCTCACGCAGGGGATGGCGCTGGGCTACCGGATGCTGCTCGGCTCGCGGCTCGCGATGGGCGCGCTCGAGGCGCCGGCGTTCCCGTCCAACGCGCGCGCCGTCACGCTATGGTTCCCGGTGCAGGAGCGCGGCTTCGCCACCAGCGTCTACGTGATGGGCCAGTACATCGGCACGCCGCTGTTCGCGGGCTTGCTGCTCTGGGTCTCGACCGCGTTCGGCTGGCGCGCGGTGTTCTTCGCCACCGGCGGCTTCGGCATCGTGTTCAGCGCGATCTGGTTCTGGCTCTATCGCGACCCGTCGCGGCACGCCTCGGCCAACGCGGCCGAGCTGCAGCACATCAACGAGGGCCGTCCGGTCGCCACCCAGACGACGAAGGCCGGCAAGCCGCGCGAGCGCTTCGACTGGCGCATGGCGCTGCGCCTGCTCGGCTATCGCCAGATCCTCGCGATCTGCCTCGGCAAGTTCTGCAACAACACGCTGCTGGTGTTCTTCACGACCTGGTTCATGACCTACCTCGTCGAGGAGCGCCACATGTCGATGATCAAGGTGGGCTTGTTCCAGGCGTTGCCGTTCGTGGGCGCCACGCTCGGCATTCTGCTGGCCGGCTTCCTGTCGGACTTCTGCATCCGCCGCGGCGTGTCGGTGTCGGCGGCGCGCAAGGCGCCGCTGATGATCGGCACGTTCCTCGGCGCCTCGATCATGCTGGTGAACTTCGTGCAGTCGAACGCGGTGGTGATCGCGGTGCTGACCGTGGCGTTCTTCGCGCAGGGCATCGGCTCGATGTCGTGGGCGGCCGTCTCGGAGATCGCGCCGAAGCAGTACGTCGGGCTCACCAGCAGCATCACGAGCCTCGCGGCCAACATCGCGGCCGTCACCACGCCGCTGATGATCGGCTACGTCACCCAGCACACCGGCAACTTCTTCTGGGCGCTGAACCTGATGGGCGCGATCTGCCTGGTCGGCACGCTGTCCTACTCGGTGCTGCTCGGCAAGCTCTCCCGCATTGAACTCTGAAATCGAACTCTGAAATCGAACCCTGAATCCACCGTCTTCCCCACCGCTCGCCATGATCGAATTCTCCTGGGATCACCTGCAACTGTGCTCGGCCGACGCCGAGGCCACCGCCGCCTGGTTCGCGCGCTGCCTGAACGCCGAGATCGTGCGGCGGCCGGGACGCGTCGACCTGCGCATCGGCACCATCAACCTGTTCATCACGCCGCTCGCCGAGCCCGGCGACACGCCGCCGGAGGGTGCCGGGCCGCGCCAGGGCATCGACCATATCGGCGTGCGCGTCGACGATCTCGATGCCGCCTTCGCGCACCTGCTCGCCTCGGGCGCGCAGGTCATCGCGCCGATCCAGCCGATCCGCGCCGGCGTGCGCGGCTGCTTCGTGCGCGCGCCGGGCGAGATCCTCGTCGAGGTGCTCGAACGGCGCCCGGCGGAGATGTCGTTCAACTGAAAGCGGTCTATAGTCGGGGCGTGCCGGCGCGCCGCCCGGCATGCCGTTTCATGCAGCGAGGTAGCCCGCCATGTCGAACTGGATCACCCTGGCCGAAGCCACCCGGCAACTGGGCGTGCGCGCGCAGACCGTCTACGCCTACGCGAGCCGCGGCAGCATCGCGGTCATGCCGGACCCGCACGACCCGCGCCGCAGCCTCTACCGCGCCGAGGACGTGATCGCGCTGTGCCGCAAGAAGCAGGTCGGCCGCAAGCGCGCGGCGCTCGCGGCCGGCACCATCTTCGGCGCGGAGCCGTGCATCTACAGCGGCCTCACCACGTTCTCGAAGGGGCGGCCCTGGTATCGCGGCCGCGACTGCATCGCGCTGGCCGAACACGCCACGCTGGAAGACGCCGCCGCGCTGCTGTGGAATTCGCCGACGCCGGTGGCCTTCGCGTTCGCCGACGCCGCGCCGCCCGACGGCGAACCGGGCCGCAGCCGCGCGTTCACGGCGCTGGCCGCGCTGGCCGCGCACGGCCATTCCACGCTCGGCCGCCTCGACAGCGCGCTGCATGCCGAGGCGGGCCGGCTGGTCGCGGTGGTCTCGCTCGCGTTCGGCGCGGACCGCCACGGCGCGCATCGCTGGACCCACGAGCGGCTCGCGGCCGGCTGGGGGCAGGACGCGGCCGGCGCCGACCTGATCCGTCGCGCGATGGTGCTGGTGGCCGATCACGAGATCACCAGCTCGGCGTTCGCCGCGCGCATCACCGCCTCCACCGGCGCGCCGCTCGCCGGCTGCCTGCTGACCGGCCTCACCACGCTGTCCGGCCCGCTGCACGGCGACGCCTCGCGGCGCGTGCGCGCCATGTTCGACGACGTCGCGCGGCTCGGCGCCGAGCACGTGGTCGGCCATCATCTCGGCTCGGCGATCCCGATCCCCGGCTTCGGCCACCACCTCTATCCCGACGGCGATCCGCGCGCGCAGGCGCTGCTGGAGCGGCTCGATCCGCCGCGCGAACTGGGCGCGTTCATCGACAAGGTCACCGCGCTGACGGGCCTCAGGCCCAACATCGACGTCGCGCTGGCGATCCTCTCGGCGCAGCTGGGGCTGCCGAACGACGCCGCGTTCGGGCTGTTCTCGATCGCGCGCAGCGTCGGCCTGCTCGCGCACGGCATCGAGCAGCTGCGGGTGGGCCGCGTGATCCGGCCGCGCGGGCGCTACACCGGCCCGGCGCTCGACGACGAGCACCTGCGGCCCGCGACGGCCGACGACGGCAAGACGGACGGGAAAGCCTATCCGGCGGGGGCGCTGGAGAAGAATCGCGTGTTCCGGCTGAAGACGGGCTGAGGCGGCATCGAACGACACCGCGCGCGGGATGGCTCCATGACGACCCGCTGACGGGTCATGCACGTGGCGCGCGGTGGCCCTGAACCCGGCCGCCGCGCGCAAGGTCGTTCAGGCGCGCGTGGCCGGCCCGACCTTGATCTCGGTGTGGCAGACCGACGGCGGCGCCGCGAAGAACGGGCTGACGAGCGCGCGCCAGGCCTGGTATTCCTCCGACTCGCGGAAATGCACCATGTGGTCGTCGACCGTTTCCCAGCGCACCAGCAGCAGGTATTCGGCCGGCCGCTCCACGGTGCGGTGCAGCTCCACGCCGATACAGCCGCGCGAGCGCAGGAACAGCGGCACCGCCTGCTCGACGCCGGCCTCGAATTCCGCTTCCTTGCCCGCCTGCACCTCGATCCTCGCCATCTCGTGAATCATCGTCATCCTTTCGTGGTTGATGTTGGGTTGAGCGTCACCGTGCGTCACCGTGCGTCGTCGTCGAGCGCCGCGATCACCTGCCCGGCGATCGCGAGCGAGGCCGTCAGCCCCGGCGACTCGATGCCGTACAGGTTGACGAGGCCGGCCACGCCGTGCGAGCGCGCCGACTGGATCACGAAATCGTCGACGCCGCCGGGCGGCTCCGCCAGCTTCGGCCGCACGCCGGCGTAGGCCGGCTGCAGCGCTTCGTCGGGCAGCCCCGGCCAGTAGGTGCGGATCGCATCGTAGAAGCGCACCGCGCGGGCCGGGTCGACGCGGAAATCGATCGAGTCGATCCATTCCACGTCGGGGCCGAAGCGCGCCTGGTTGGCGAGGTCGAGCGTCAGGTGGACGCCGAGCCCGCCCGGCTCCGGCACCGGATAGATGAGCCGCGAGAACGGCGCGCGGCCCGACAGGGAATAATAATTGCCCTTCGCGTAACGTGCGCGCGGCACCGATTCGGGCGGCAGGCCGCGCAGCACGCCGGCCACGGTCTGCGCGTAGAGCCCGGCCGCGTTCACCACGCGCCGCGCGCGCAGCGTCATCGGCTCGGCGCCGCCCACCTCGAGTTCGATCGCGGTGCCGCCGCCGTCGTCGTGCAGCACCTGCCCGCCGGTCACGGGCGAGCGGTACGCGATCACGGCGCCGGCGCGCTCGGCGTCGCCGAGCAGCGCGAGCATCAGCGCGTGGCTGTCGACGATCCCGGTGGACGGCGATTCGAGCGCCGCCACGCAACGCAGGGCCGGTTCGAGCGCGCGCGCCTCGTCGCCGCTCAGGCGCCGCAGGTCATGCACGCCGTTGGCGCGCGCGGCCGCCTCGATGTCGGCCAGCGTGCCGCGCTGCGCCTCCTCGGCGGCCACGATCAGCTTGCCGCTGCGCCGGTGCGGCACCTGGTTTTCCTCGCAGAACGCGTAGAGCCGCTCGCGCCCCTCGACGCAGAGCCGCGCCTTCAGCGAGCCGGCCGGGTAATAGATGCCGGCATGGATCACCTCGCTGTTGCGCGAGCTCGTGCCGGTGCCGATCATCGTTTCCGATTCGACGATCACCGTCTCCCAGCCGCGCCGCGCACTGGCGCGCGCGGCCGCCAGGCCGACCACTCCCGCGCCGATCACGACGCAATCGACCATCTCCGTCATCTTCTCAGGCTCCCTTTTTGTGATCGCCGGCGCGCTCGGCATCGCATGGCGCGAGCCGGCACGCGGCGCCGGAACCCGCAGCATACCGCAGCGCCAGGGAACCGCGGCAGGCCGCCGCGCCCCGCGCGTTCAGGCCGGGGGCGGCGCCTCGTGAAAGCGCAGCGGCCGGCCGCGCGGCGTGCCCACCAGTGCCTCGTCGCGCACCACCGGCCGGCCGCGCAGCACGGTGGCGACGGGCCAGCCGGTGCAGGGCATGCCGTCGTAAGGGCTCCAGCCGGCCACGCTGGCGATCCAGCCGTCGCCGATGCGCCGCCGCGCGGCCAGGTCGACCAGCGTCAGGTCGGCGTCGTAGCCGAGCGCGATGCGGCCCTTGCCGGCCAGCCCGAACAGCCGCGCCGGCCCGGCGCTCGTCAAGTCGACGAGGCGCGGCAGGCTCAGGCGGCCGTGATGGAGATGGTCGAGCATGACGGGCAGCAGCGTCTGCACGCCGGTCATGCCGCTCGGCGAGTCGGGGTACGGCCGCGCCTTCTCCGCGCGCGTGTGCGGGGCGTGATCGCTGCCGATCACGTCCACCACGCCGTCGCGCAGCGCCTGCCACAGCGCCTCGCGATGATGCGCGTCGCGCACCGGCGGGTTCATCTGCGCGAGGCTGCCGAGCCGCTCGTAGCACTCGGGCGCGACCAGCGTCAGGTGATGCGGCGTGACCTCGACGCTGACCTGGCGGCGATGCAGCGCGAGGAACGCCATTTCCTCGGCGGTCGACACATGCAGCAGATGCAGCCGGCGGCCCGCCTCGGCGGCGAGGCCGACGATGCGGCGCGTGGCGAGCAGCGCGCTTTGCGGGTCGCGCCAGCGCGGATGATCGCGCACGTCGCGGCTCGCCTCCACCCGCGCGCGCCGCTCGCCCAGCCGCGCCTCGTCCTCGGCGTGGACCGCCATGCGGCGTCGGCCGTGCCGCACGATGCGGCGCAGCACGGCGTCCTCGTCGGCCAGCAGGTCGCCGAACGAGCTGCCCATGAACACCTTCACGCCGGCGCAGCCGGGCAGCCGCTCGAGTTCGGCGAGCCGTTCGGCGTTGACGGCCGAGCCGCCGAGATAGAACGCGTGATCGCACCAGGCGGTGCCGCGCGCGCGGGCGAGCTTGGCATCGAGCGCGGCGGCGTCGAGCGTGAGCGGCTGCGTGTTCGGCATCTCGAACACCGCCGTCACGCCGCCGAGCACGGCGCCGCGCGTGCCGGCCTCGATGGTCTCCTTGTGGGTGAGGCCCGGCTCGCGGAAGTGGACCTGCGTGTCGACCACGCCTGGCAGCACGTGCAGGCCGCGCGCGTCGAGCGTGGTGTCGGCGCGCCAGCCGGCGGCGAGCGCGCCGAGCGCGACGATGCGGCCCGCCGCGCAGGCGAGATCGATGCGCTCGGCGCCGCCCGGCGTCATCACGGTGCCGCCCGTGACGAGCAGCTCGGCGTGGCGCAGCGCGAGGCGCCGGGCGAATTCGGCGGCGTCGTGTGCCTCGTCGTCGCCATGGTCGCCGGGTTCGATGAAGTGGCGGCCGGCGCCGCGCGCGCCCGGGTTCGCGGGATCGGTCATGGTGGCGTCCCCCGGCTCAGAATTCGTTCTGGATCTGCTTGTAGCCATGGACGAACGCGTTGTTGGTGCGCGCCACGTCTTCCGAGAATTCGCTCGCGTCGGCGCTGAGCTTCGGATAGGCGTCGAGGTCGGTATGCGGGCCGATGCGCTCGGTGGACGGCACGTGGAAGTTCGGCGGCAGCCGGCAGCCGTCCACCACCGCGTTGTAGCGCACCACGCAGCGGTCGCCCACCGTGCAGTTGAACAGCACGCTGTTGAAGCCGATGAACACGCCGTGGCCGATCTCGCACGGGCCATGCACGATCGCGCGGTGCGCGATCGAGGCGTGCTCGCCGATCGTCACGCGCGCGCCCGACTTCGAGTGGATCACCACGCCGTCCTGGATGTTCGAATGCGCGCCGATCACGATCGGCTCGAGCTGGCCGTTCGCGTCGGTTTCGTCGGCGCGGATCACGGCATAGGGGCCGATGAACACATTCTCCTCGACGATCACGAGGCCGCAGAGGATCGCGGTCGGATCGACGAACGCGCTCGGGTGGATTCGTGGCAGGTCGCCGCGCGGGTTCTTGCGGATCATCGTTGCGCGCTCAGCCCTTGTTGCGGTTGCGGGCGCCGCCCTGGCGCGCCTTGAAGCGCGGGTTGGTCTTGCAGATCACGTAGAGGCGGCCACGGCGGCGCACCACCTGGCAGTTGCGGTCGCGCGTCTTGGCATCCTTCAGCGACGAGAGGACTTGCATGGCGGAGTCTCCGGAGTGAGGGGAATCAGGGAACCGGGCCGGCGAGCCCGGTGGTGGTCAGGAAAACCGGTGTGGCGCGCGACTTCAGCAGCGCGACTTCATTGAGGCTTCATCGCGGCATGCCGGCATCGTCGGCCCAGGCCGACGCATCGTGCGGATGCAGGCTTTCCAGATGCCGGACGTGGACCCGCACGCGCGTGAATTCGGCGGCGAGCGCGTGCCGGATGCGGCGCGCGGCATCCTCGACGAACATCAGGTTGCGCCCGTTCAGCAGCGCGAACGCCTGCTCGTCGGCGCGCTTCACGGCCGTCTGCAGCGGCGTGCCGACAGCCGCCTCGACGCGCTCGATCAGGTCCAGCAGCTTCAGCGCCGGCGCCTCGGCGGCAAGCCCGACCTCGACGCGCGCCTCGCTGCGCTGGCTGTGCGGCGTGGCGAGCGTCGCGTGGGCGCGCAGCCAGGCGGCCACCGCCTCGACCGACAGCGGCGCCGCGCCGGGCTCGGCGAACGCCTCGCGAAAGCCCTGCTCGACCGCCTGCCGCGACAGCGCCGCCGAACACGGGCAGGTGGACGCGTAGCCGACGCTCACGCGCGCGTCGAGGCGGAACGCGCCGTCCACCAGGCTCGCGTCGAGCCGCACCGGATAGGCCTTCCAGCCCGCCAGCCCGGCCGTGACGAGCGCCGGACGCCGCGCCAGCAGGTCGAACGCGAGGCGCAGCCGCGCGTTGCCGGTGGCGCAGTCGCGGTGGCTGTCGATCATCGCCTGCAGCGTGTCGCGCAGGCGTGCCGGCGTGAGCGGCGCGTCGTCGCCGAGCGCGTCGACGAGCCGGTACAGGCGCGACATGTGGATGCCTTTCACGTGAGCGGCCGGCAGGTCGACCTGCATGTCGGCGCGCGCCGACAGCGTGCGCCGGTAGCCGGGCTCGGCCAGCGTCACGGGCAGGTCGACGTGCTGCATGCCGACCCAGTTCAGCGGCCCCGGCAGGTCCGAGCGTTCGGATAACGAAATATCGGGCAATCTGGATTCCATGCTCGGTGCGAGGTTCTCGGCAATCAGGTTGAAGGGAGCGCGAAGCGCGGCGGCGCTCAGGTCTCGCCCGGCGCCGCGCACGCGCCACAGCGGCCGTGGATCTCGATCGAGGTGCGGCTCGGCGAGAACGCGTGCGCCGCCGCGAGGCCGCCCAGGCGCCGCAGCAGCGGCGCGTCCACGTATTCGTCGATGCGCCCGCAGCCGTCGCAGATGGTGACCACGGCCGGCGCGTCGTGCGCGCCCGCCACGCCGGCTTCGACCGACTCGTCCGGGACTGGCCGCGGCGCATAGGCGTTCAGCGTTTCCAGCCGCCTCACGCAGCCGGCCTCGATCAGCGCGGCCAGCGCCCGATAGACCTGCGCCGGCGCGCCGAAGCCGTCGCCGCGCAGCCGCTCGAGCAGCGCGTAGGCGCCGAGCGGCGCGCCCGCCTCGCGCAGCGCGGTGAGGACGAGTTGCTGCTTCCGGGTCAATGGCATCGCGGATAGTCGGGTGGTGGCAGCCGTCGCGGTAGCGACCGGCCGGTCGATGGTTGGCGATGTTACGATATAACATATCATTTCACAAGCGCATGGCCGCCCTTCCATCGCGCCGCGGCGGCGCCGGCCAATGCGCCGGCGTCCGCCCGTTCCTGTCCTTTCCTGTCCTTCCTTTTCCCGCCCGCTCCGCGATCGCGGCGGCGCGTTCGCTCAGCCGAGCACGCCGGTGATCAGCAGCAGGTTGGTGCCGCCGATCACGGCGAACAGCAGCCACGCGAACAGCCGCGCGGGCCAGCCGATCGCGTTGCCCTGCATCAGCCGGGCGTCGCTGACCGAGCGGATCAGCGGCCACATCGCGAACGGCAGCTGCAGGCTCAGCAGCACCTGGCTCCACACCAGCAGCTTGCCCACCGCGCCGTCGCCGAGCACCAGCACGCCGATCAGCGCCGGCACCAGCGCCAACGCGCGCGTGATCAGCCGGCGCTGGTAGCACGGGATCTTCACCTGCAGGAAGCCGTCCATGATCACCTGCCCGGCGATCGTGCCGGTCAGCGTCGAGCTCTGCCCCGAGGCCAGCAGCGCGATGCCGAACAGCAGCGCGGCGCCGCCGCCCACCAGCGGCGTGATCAGCTGGTAGGCCTGCTCGATGTCGGTCACGCCGGTCTTCCCGGCCGCATGGAACGCGGCGCCGGCCAGGATCAGGATCGCCGCGTTCACGCACATCGCGATCAGCAGCGAGACCCAGGTGTCGATGCGCACCATCGCGAGCGTGTCGCGGATCGGCCCGCTCGCGCCGCCCACCACGCGGCGCGTCTGCACCACCGACGAATGCAGGTAGAGGTTGTGCGGCATGATGGTGGCCCCGACGATGCCGAGCGCCAGCACCAGCGCGTCCTTGCGGTCGTGGCCCGGATCGCCGGGGATCAGGCCCGCGGCCACCGCGTGCCAGTCGGGCGGCACCATCGCCACCTGCGCGACGAAGCAGAACGCCATGGTGCCGATCAGGCCCAGCACGATCGCCTCGATCTGGCGGAAGCCCTTGCCCTGCAGCCCGAGCACGATCACCGTGTCGAGCGCGGTCAGCACGATGCCCCAGGCCAGCGGCACGCCGAGCAGCAGCTTGAACGCGAGCGCGCAGCCGAGCACCTCGGCGATGTCGCAGGCGATGATCGAGATTTCGGCCGTCACCCACTGCAGCCACTTGCCGAACGGCCCGTAGCGCTCGTAGCTGGCCTGCGCGAGATCGCGGCCGGTCACGAGGCCGAGCCGCGCGGCCAGCATCTGCAGGAAGATCGCCGCGAGGCTCGAGAACGCCACCACCCACAGCAGCGCGTAGCCGAACTGCGAGCCGGCCTGGATGTCGGTGGCCCAGTTGCCGGGGTCCATGTAGCCGATCGCGACCAGCAGGCCCGGCCCGGCGAAGCGGCGCAGCTTCGCGAACCACGATGCGCGCGCATCGATCGTGATGCTGCCTTTCACTTCGGCGGGGCAGAACGGGGCGGTCGGTATGGTCGGAAGCGGCATCGGCGGCGGGAAGGCGCGAGGAACAATGGTGGACGGAATCCGCGCATTGTACTGAGGGATTGCGTCGCGGGCGTGCCGGCCTGCAAAGGGCGAAGGACGAGGGACGGCGGCGAGGAACGCCTCGCCGCCGTTCAATGCGGCGCCCGCTCGGCGCGCAGCCGCGCCGACGCCGCCTCCAGGTCGCGCCAGGCCGGCTGGTCCGGCGCGTAGCGCTGGCGGATGTAGGCGGCCAGCTCGGCCATCTGGCGATCGTCGAACGCGTCGCGGAACGCCGGCATGTAGCCGAGCGCGGCCGTGGCCGGCTGCGCGATGCCGTTCTGCAGCACCCGCAGCAGGTTGTCGGGGTTCGCGTGGCTGACGCTGGTGTTGAGCCCCATCAGCGGCCGCACGCCGAAGTGGCCGACGCCGCCCGAGGCCGCGTGGCACACGGCGCAGGCCGCGTCGAACGCACGGCGGCCGTTCTCGAGGCCGAGCGTGGCGACCGGATCGGCGCCCGCCGCACGCGTGGCGGCCGCGGCGGAGGCGTCCGCTTCGTCCACCTTCGGCGACAGCGAGGCGAGATAATGCGCGATCGCGCGCACGTCGCCCTCGGGCAGCGCGGCGAGCCCGGCCACCACCGGCGCCATCGGCCCGGCCGCCACGCCGTGCTCGGGCGAGAAGCCGGTGCGCAGGTAATCGAACAGCGCGTCCTCCGTCCACGGCACCGGCGCCGCGTGCGAGGCGGCCACCAGCGCCGGCGCGTCCCAGCCCTCGGCGCTGCCGCCCGTCAGGTAGGCGAAACCGCCCTGCTCGGCGCCGAGCGCGTTGCGCGGCGAGTGGCAGGCGCTGCAGTGGCCCGCGCCGTCCACCAGATACTTGCCGCGATTCCAGAGCACCGACTTCTGCGGATCGGGCTGGTACGGCGCGGCGTCGTGATAGAGCCAGTTCCAGCCGGCCACCAGGCGCCGCTGGTTCAGCGGGAACGGCAGGCGCGTGGGCGGCGGCGCCGCTTTCACGGCCGGCTGCGACATCAGATAGGCGTAGAGCGCGAGCAGGTCCGCCTCGCTGAGCGTCGCGAACGCCGTGTACGGGAACGCCGGATACAGGTGGCGGCCGTCACGCGAGATGCCCTCGCGCATCGCGCGCGCGAACGCCGGGTACGACCAGCTGCCGATGCCGGTCTCGGGGTCGGGCGTGAGGTTGGTCGAATAGATCGTGCCGAACGGCGTGTCGAGCGGGAAGCCGCCCGCGTTGGTGCGGCCGCCCGGCGCCGTGTGGCAGACCGCGCAGTCGCCGGCCAGCGCGACCAGCCGGCCGCGTTCGAGCGTCTCGGCGCTCCATACCGGCGCGCCGCCCAGGCTGCCGGCCGGGAGCGGCGCGATCGGCGCGGGGCCGGGCAGCAGCGCGCCGGCCAGCCCGATCAGGCCGCCCACCACGCCGCCGATGCCGCCGCCCGCCAGCCAGCGGCGCCAGCGCCGCGCGGCGGACGGCCGGCGTTCGGCCGGCATGGCGCGCGGGTCGTACCCGGCCAGCGCGTCGCGGATCGTGCCGGTGTCGAACGGCGGGGCGCGAAAGCGCACGCCGGTGGCGTCGTAGAGCGCGTTGGCGATCGCGGCGGCGGCCGGCGCCACGGCGCGTTCGAGGCGCGCGCGCTCGGCTTCGTCGAGGTCGGGGGGTTCGTCCGCGGTGTCCGTGGCGTCGAGTTCGCCGGGCCGCTCCGTGCGCCGCAACGCATGCGCGAACGCGCCGCGCGAACCGTCGGCCGGCGCCGTTTCGTCGTGCGCGTCGTGGGCCGCGTGATGCGCGCCGAGCACGCGCGAGACGGCCGCCGCGAGCCGCGCGGCCGGCACGCCCGACAGGCTCGCCGCCTCCGGCGAGCCGGGCCGGCCGGTGCCCTGCCCGGCCACCACGCGGCGCAGCGCGACGTCGCCCGTGGCCGGATCGACGTCGATATCGACCACCCAGGCGGTCCAGTCGGGCCGCGTGTCGAGCGCGGGGTCCGTGGATGCGTGCGCGCTGTTGATTTGATCGCCGCGCCCGTCGAACGCGAAGCCGCGCCCGCGCAGCCACGGCGCGGCCGGCAACGGCTGCGCGGCGGCCGGCACGCGCCACGCCGCGCGCTCGGTCACCATCCGGATCACTTCATGCGCACCGGCATCGCGCACCGGATCGAGCTGGCGCAGCCGCAGCTCGACCGGATCGATCCGCAGCTCGGCCGCGCATTCGTCGATCGCCGATTCGCGCGCGAACACATGGGCCTGGGCCGGCATGCGCCGCGCCGGATCCTCGATCTCGACGGCCAGCTCCGCATGCCGGTAGACGAACGGCAGCGCCGGCGCCGCGCCATCGGGCGACACCGGCAGCGTGCGCGCGCCGGTCGCCGCCGTCAGCCGCGCGCGATAGCGCCAGCTGGCGAGCGTCGCCCGCGCGGACAGCCCGGCCTCGACCTCGAGCCGGGCTTCGGCATCGCCTGCGTTGCCGGCCACCGGCCAGCCATAGGCCCAGGCACGGCGCGCTTCCGGCGCCGCCGCGCGATCCTCGGCGCCATCGTGGCCCGGGGTCGGCACGGCAGCGTCGGGCCGCGCCGCGTTCGCCGCCAGCGCGGCCGCCGTAGATTCATCGTTCATCGTCGTGTTGCAGGTAGCGCGCCGCGCGTTGCACCGCGCGCACGATCTCGAGATGGGTGCCGCAACGGCACAGGTTGAAGCGCAGCGCGTAGCGGATCGCCGCGTCGTCGGGCGACGGATCGCGATCGAGCAGCGCCTTGGCGCTCATGATCATGCCGTTCAGGCAGTAGCCGCACTGCGCGGCCTGCTCGTCGATGAACGCGCGCTGGATCGGGTGCAGCGCATCGAGCGTGCCGAGCCCTTCGAGCGTGGTCACCTCGTGGCCGTGGGCGGCGCCGGCCGGCACCACGCACGAGCGCGCCGGGCGGCCGTCCACCAGCACGGTGCAGGCGCCGCACTGGCCGAGCCCGCAGCCGTACTTCGGGCCGTTCAGCGCCAGATCGTTGCGCAGCACGAACAGCAGCGGCGTATCGGGCGCGGCGTCGGGGACGCGGCGCTCGTCACCGTTGACGCGAAGCGTGAGCGGCCCCGCGGGATGGCCGGAATGCGACATGACAGACCCGATTCTTCAATGCGCCGGCACGCGCGGGCGCGCGGGACGGCAGGCGAACGCGCGGCACGCGCCGCGCGCGTTTCGTTATACCCCGCCGAAATTCCGGCCGGGCCAAAGCCTGAGCCGAAGCCGGCCCCGCGCCGGGGCTCAGCCCGCCACGGCCGATTCCTTCGCCGGCGCGTCGAGCGGCACCTCGAACACGTCGTAGCCGAACACCCACGACGGATCCTCGTTGGTGCGCAGCCAGGTGTTGTTGTGCGAGACCAGCTGCACCTTCGAGGCACGCGCCGCGCGGTTCGCCTCGTACAGCGCGAACGCGCTGCCGTAGTCGCCGAGGCCCGCCTCGTCGAGGCAGCGCGTCAGCATCGCCGCGTCCTCGATCGCCATCGCCGCGCCCTGCGCCATGTGCGGCTTCATCGGATGGCAGGCGTCGCCGAGCAGCACCAGCCGGCCGCGGCTCCAGAGCGGCAGCGGATCGCGTTCGAGCAGCGGCCATTTGGTGATCGACGGCGACACGTCGATCAGGTGCTGGATGTCGGGATGGAAGCCGGCGAACGCCTCGCGCATCTCGTCGCGGCTGCTGTCGACCATCGACACGCCGGCCGGCCACTCGGCCTGCGGCACGCCCGTCACATAGTAGTACTCGTCGCGTTTTTCGGTCACGTAGTAGACCATCATGTGACGGTCGCCCGACCACCACTTCACGCACATGTCGTAGGGCTTGTTGTCGAGCAGCGAGGCCGGGAACACGGCGCGGTGCGCGACGTAGCCGGTATAGCGCGGCGGCTCGGCGCCGAGCAGGTGCTCGCGCAGCCGCGAGTTCACGCCGTCCGCGCCGATCGCGATGTCGGCCGTCTCCACGGTGCCGTCGTCGAACGTGAGCCGCACCTCGCTGCCGGTGTCCTCGATCGCCGTCAGCTTCCTGCCGAACACCAGCGTGCCCGGCGCGATCGCCTGGGTCATCAGCGCGTGGAAATCGCCGCGATGCACGGTCAGATAGCTCGCGCCGTAGGTCTTCAGCGCGTAGTCGCCGAGCGGGATCTGCGACATCACCTCGGCGCTGAGGCCGTCGCGGCTGTACCAGAAATCCGGATGCGAACCCATCGCGTTCAGCGCGTCCTCGCAGCCGATGCGGCGCATGATCTTCATCACGTTCGGGCCGAGGTGGATGCCCGCGCCGAGGCGCGAGAACGCCGGTGCCTGCTCGTAGAGCCGCACGTCGTAGCCGCGTCTTTGCAGCAGCGCGGCGGCGGCGGTGCCGCCGAGGCCGGCGCCCACGATCGCGATACGGGGTTGCTTCATCGGAATCTCCTGTTCTGAGCGCCGGCGGCAGCACGCCGACCGGGCGGATGGGTTACGGTTAAATCTAGCGTACACACTGCAAAATATTCGCACAAGAAAAAATTTCAGATGATGGACAAGGCACGACCCGTCTCCCGCAAACAACTGCTTACGCCTCAAATACAAGGGATTTCCCGAATCCCGCCGGTATTTTTGAGACGTTGTGAAATTAAAACGTACACGCTAGACTTTGCGCACATTCGACAATCGGCCGAGCGCCGCTTGCCGCTTCTTGCCGCCATGGAGCCCCAGATGACTCGAACCTTTCGCATCGGCCAGATCGTGCCGAGCTCGAACACCACGATGGAAACCGAGATCCCCGCGATGCTGCGGCTGCGCGAGGCGATCCGCCCCGAGCGCTTCACGTTCCATTCGAGCCGGATGCGCATGAAGAAGGTGGTGAAGGAGGAACTCGCGGCGATGGACGCCGAATCGGACCGCTGCGCCGTGGAGCTGTCGGACGCGCGCGTGGACGTGCTCGGCTACGCGTGCCTGGTCGCGATCATGGCGATGGGTCGCGGCTACCACCGTGTCTCGCAGCAGCGCCTGACGCGCCACACCGCCGAGAACGGCGCGCAGGCGCCGGTGCTGACCAGCGCGGGCGCGCTGGTGGACGCGCTGAAGGTGATCGGCGCGAAGAAGATCGTGGTGGTGGCGCCATATATGAAGCCGCTGACCGAGCTGGTGGTGGACTACATCAGCCACGAGGGCTACGAGGTGATCGCCTATCGCGCGCTCGAGATTCCCGACAACCTCGACGTGGGCCGCCACGATCCGGCGCGCCTGCCCGAGATCGTCAAGACGCTGCCCTACCAGGACGCCGACGCGATCGTGCTGTCGGCCTGCGTGCAGATGCCGTCGCTGCCGGCCGTGGCGAAGGTCGAGGCGATCACGGGCAAGCCCGTGATCACGGCCGCGATCGCCACCACCTACGCGATCCTGCGCGAACTCGATCTCGAACCGGTCGTGCCGGGCGCGGGCGCGCTGCTGTCGGGCGCCTACTGAACCGGGAGCCGACCATGACGACCTCCACCTTCCTGTACGGCGCGAACGCCGCCGCCAACGGCATCCGCCAGCACTACCTGCGCTACGGCGGCGCGAGCGGCGAGCGCGCCGCGCGCTGCGCCGTGATCCTGATTCCCGGCATCACGAGCCCGGCCGTCACCTGGGGCTTCGTCGGCGAGGTGTTCGGCGCCGGCTTCGACACCTACGTGATCGACGTGCGCGGGCGCGGCCTCAGCGCGGCCTCGGACACGCTCGACTACAGTCTCGACGCGCAGGCCGACGACGTCGCCGCGCTGGCCACGGCGCTCGAGCTCGACCGCTTCGCGCTGGTCGGCCACTCGATGGGCGCGCGCATCGCCGCGCGCGCGGCCACGAAGATCGGGCACGGGCTCGCCTCGGTGGTGCTGGTCGATCCGCCCGTCTCGGGGCCGGGCCGCCGCGAATATCCGGGCAAGCTGCCGTGGTACGTCGATTCGATGGCGCGCGCGCGCACCGGCATCGACGCCGAGGGCATGCGCGCGTTCTGCCCGAGCTGGACCGACGAGGAACTGAGGCTGCGCGCCGAATGGCTGCATACCTGCGATGAGCGCGCCGTGCTGGCGTCCTACGAGGGTTTCCACACCGACGATTTCCACGCCGACGCGGCGCGCCTCACCGTGCCCTCGCTGCTGATCACGGCCGAGCGCGGCGACGTGGTGCGCGACGAGGACGTGGCCGAGCTGCAGCGCGCCACGCCCGCGATGCAGCACGTGCGCGTGCCGAACGCCGGCCACATGATTCCGTGGGACAACGCGGCCGGCTTCTACGCCGCGTTCGGCGATTTCCTCGGCGCGCCGCTCGTGCCGCCGCGCGCCTGAGCGCCCCCCTTTTCGACCGGAGCCGACCATGCCGATCAACGACACCCAACTGATCGACGCGTTCAAGCGCGTGCTGACGCTGTCCCGCCTCGAGGCGGGACAGACCGTGACGATCCTGACCAGTGCCTCGACCCACCCGCAGACGCTGCAATGCGCGCTGATCGCCAGCCAGCAGATGGGCGCGATCGTGAACCGCCTCGACCTGCCGCCCGTGAACGGCGAGAAGGCGTTCAGCCGCGATTCGCTGGCCTATCTCGGCACCACGCCGCTGACCGGCAACCACGCCGCGATCGCGGCGCTGAAGGCGAGCGACCTGGTGCTCGACCTGATGACGCTGCTGTTCTCGCCCGAGCAGCACGAGATCCTGAAGTCGGGCACCAGGATCCTGCTCGCGGTCGAGCCGCCCGAGGTACTGGCGCGGATGGTGCCGACCGAGGCCGACCGCACGCGCGTGCTGGGCGCCGCCGCGAAGCTGCGGGCCGCGCGCGAGATGCGCGTCACGTCCGCCGCCGGCACCGCGCTGGTGTGCCCGCTCGGCGAATTCCCGCCGACCGCCGAATACGGCTACGTGGACGAGCCGGGCCGCTGGGACCACTGGCCGAGCGGCTTCGCGCTGACCTACCCGAACGACCGCACCGCGCACGGCACGATCGTGATCGACCGCGGCGACATCCTGCTGCCGCAGAAGCGCTACGTGTCCGAGCCGATCACGCTGACCGTGGAAGGCGGCTACGCGACGAGGATCGAGGGCGGCGTGGATGCCGCGCTGCTGCGCGACTACATGGAGACGTTCGGCGATCCGGAAGGCTATGCGATCTCGCACATCGGCTGGGGGCTGCAGCCGCGCGCGCGCTGGTCCACGCTCGGCCTCTACGACCGCGAAGCCACCATCGGCATGGACGCGCGTGCGTTCGAGGGCAATTTCCTGTTCTCGCTCGGGCCGAACAACGAAGGCGGCGGCAGCCGCACCACCACCTGCCACATCGACATCCCGCTGCGCCACTGCACCGTGCAGCTCGACGGCGAGCCCGTCGTGCGCGACGGCCGCGTGCTCGACCAACCCGCCTGACGAAAAGGCCACGCATGAGCCAACCCAATTCATCGCTTCACGCCGCCCCCGCCTCCGATCACGCCGAGGCCGGCGTCTATCGCCAGCAGGGCTTCGGCACGCCGCTCGCGCCGGCCGGCAACGTCGGCCTGCTGATCGTCGACCTGGTGGTCGGCTTCGCCGATCCGGCCACCTTCGGCGGCGGCAACATCGCGGCCGCGATCGCGCGCACGACTCAGGCGCTGGCAGTCGCGCGCGAACGCGGCTGGCCGGTCGCGCACAGCCGCATCGTCTACGCGGCCGACGGCAGCGACGACAACGTGTTTTCGCTGAAGGTGCCGGGCATGGCGACGCTGACCGAGGATCATCCGAATAGCCGGATCGTGCCGGAACTGACGCCGGCCGCGGGCGAACTGGTGGTGCGCAAGCAGGTGCCGTCGGCGTTCTTCGGCACCCAGCTCGCGCCGTGGCTCACGCAGCGCGCGGTGCGCACGCTGCTGGTGGCCGGCGCCGTGACGAGCGGCTGCGTGCGCGCGAGCGTGGTCGATGCGATGTCGCTCGGGTTCCGGCCATTCGTGCTCAGCGACTGCGTGGGCGACCGTGCGATCGGCCCGCACGACGCGAACCTGTTCGACATGGCGCAAAAGTATGCGGCCGTGATGCCGCTCGACGACGCGATCGCGGCGATCGACGCGGCAGGCGCCGGCGTGCGTTGAGTTTTTTGCGCCGGGCGTTTGCAGCGGATTCATGCGCTGCCGGCGACGGTGCTGCTGGAAACGCGCAGGAAAACGGGCCGGGCCGGCGGCGGGCGCGATTCGTTACCGTCGCTGGTTGCGGCGGATAGCAGTCGTGATGTTGCCGTTGCGGTTTGCCGTTGCGGTTTGCCGTTGCGGTTTGCCGTTGCAGTTTGCCGTTGCAGTTTGCCGTTGCAGTTTGCCGTTGCGGTTTGCCGTTGCGATGCACCGTGCGGCCGCGCCGTTTGACCGGCAGGTTTTGGCTGTCTAGATTGCTGGATGCCGGCGCCGCGCCATGCGTGCCGCGCGGCGCCTCGAAGCCGGTTCGTGCGATGAACCGCCCTCCCCCCTCACGTGGAACCCAGGCTCGTGAACCGCTCCGAACTGCTCGCCCGCGATGGCTGCCTGACGGTGATCCGGCGCCCCGCGCCGCCCGTCAAACCGGCCGCCGGCCAGCCCGGCAGCCTGTCGTCGTATACGCCCGAGGTGGCGGAAGTGTTCGTCGCGATCCTCGACGACGGGCGCGTGCTCGCGTTCAACGGCCACGTCGATCTCGGCACCGGCATCCGCACCTCGCTCGGCCAGATCGTCGCCGAGGAACTCGACCTGCGGCCCGCGCAGGTCACCATGGAACTGGGCCACACGGCGGCCACGCCGAACCAGGGGCCGACCATCGCCAGCGCGACGATCCAGATCTCGGCCACGCCGCTGCGCGCGGCCGCCGCGCAAGCGCGCCTGGCGCTGCTCGCGCTCGCGGCCGAACGGCTCGGCGTGCCGGCCGCGCGGCTCGCCACCGACGGCGGCAGCGTGTTCGTGAAAGGTGATGGCGATGGCGATGGCGATGGCGATGGCGATGGCGATGGCGATGGCGATGGCAACGATAGCGCCGCCGCGCTCGCCGCCTGCGCCGCCCCGCGCCGCCTCGCGTTCGCCGAACTGGTCGCCGGCCGGCGCGTCGCGCTCGAACTCGATCTGCAAACCCCCGTCAAGGATCCCTCGACCTATCGCGTGATCGGCCGCGCCTCGCCGCGCGTGGACCTGCCCGCCAAGGCCACCGGCACGCTGACCTTCGTCCACGACATGCGCGTGCCCGGCATGCTGCACGGCCGCGTGGTGCGCCCGCCCTACAGCGGCCTCGACAGCGGCCCGTTCGTGGGCCGCCTGCTGGCCGGCGTCGAGCGCGAGTCGATCGCGCACCTGCCCGGCATCGTGGACGTAGTGGTGCTCGGCGACTTCGTCGGCGTGGTGGCCGAGCGCGAGGAACAGGCGCTGCGCGCGGCGCGCGAGCTGCGCGTGAACTGGCATCCGCTGCCGCCGCTGCCCTCGCTCGACGATCCGCGCGCCGCGATCGAGGCCGCGCCGGCCACGCGCCGTCCGCTGCTGGAGGAAGGCGACGTGGCCGCCGCGCGCGAGACGCCGGGCGCGCTCACGCTGTCGCGCACCTACGTCTGGCCGTACCAGCTGCACGGCTCGATCGGCCCGTCCTGCGCGCTGGCCGACTATCGCGCGCCGGGCGCCGGGCGCATCACCGTCTGGTCCGGCACGCAGAACCCGGTCACGCTGCGCTACGACCTCGCCACGCTGGTGGGCCGCGACGAGGCCGATCTCGACGTGGTGCGGATGGAGGCGGCCGGCTGCTACGGCCGCAACGGCGCCGACGACGTCTGCGGCGACGCGCTGCTGCTCTCGCGCGCGGTCGGCCGCCCGGTGCGCGTGCAGCTCACGCGCGCCGACGAACATCTGTGGGAGCCGAAGGGCACGGCGCAGGTGGTCGACGTGACCGGCACCGTGAGCCAGGACGGCCGCCTGCTCGGCTACGATTTCGCCACGCGCTATCCGTCGAACGACGCGCCGCTGCTGGCCTCGCTGCTGACCGGCACGGTGCCGGCCGTGCCGCGCGTGTTCGAGATGGGCGACCGCACCGCCGTGTCGCCCTACGAGAGCCCGAACCGCCGCTTCGTCTGCGACGACCTCGCGCCGCTGGTGCGCTCGTCATGGTTTCGCGGCGTGTCCGCGCTGCCGAACGCGTTCGCGCACGACGCGTTCGCCGACGAATGCGCGGCGCTGGCCGGCGTCGATCCGCTCGAATTCCGCCTGCGCCACCTGTCGGACACGCGCGCGGCCGAACTGCTGCAGGCCGTCGCGACGCGCGCCGGCTGGGTGCCACGCACGGCGTGGCCCGAGCCCGTGCCGGCCGACTCGCCACGCCTCGCGCGCGGCCGCGGCATCGCCTATGCGCGCTACGTCCATAGCCGCTTTCCCGGCTTCGGCGCGGCGTGGTCGGCATGGGTGGTGGATCTGGTGGTCGATCGCCTGACGGGCGAGATTCGCGTGGAGCGCGTGACGGTGGGGCAGGACACCGGCACGATGATCAATCCCGACGGCGTGCGCCATCAGATCCACGGCAACGTGATCCAGGTGTTGAGCCGCTCGCTGAAGGAGCGTGTGCGCTTCGTCGATGGCCGCGTGGCGACGCGCGAGTGGGCCAGCTATCCGATCCTGACGTTTCCGGAACTGCCGGCCGTGGACGTGGTGCTGATGCCGCGCCAGGGCGAGCCGCCGCTCGGCGCCGGCGAATCGGCCTCGGTGCCGGGGCCGGCCGCGCTGGCCAATGCGATCTTCGACGCCACCGGCGTGCGCTTCTGCGCGCCGCCGTTCAATCCCGAGACGATCCGCGCGGGCCTGCGCGAGGCCGGCCAGCTGCTCGACGCGCAGCCGGTGGCGCCGGCGGGGCGGCGCTGATCCGGCGCGCAGCCGGCGGCGAAGGGGTCAACGGCCCATGCAAACGGCAGGGGGACGGCAAAGGCCACGGCGCCGCTCAGGCGTCGTCGCCTTCCATCATCTTGTTGAGCAGGAATTGCAGCGCGACGCGCTCGCCCACGTTCAGCGCGCCGTAGGTGCGCTCGGTCACCTGCCGCGCGAACGGCACGGTGCGATCGATCAGCGCGAGGCCGGCCGCGCTCGCGCGCACCACCAGCTTGCGGCCGTCGCTCGGATCGGGCAGCACGTCCACCAGCGAGCGCGCCTTGAGCCGCTCCACCACGCCGCGGATGGTGGCCTGGTCGATCGCGGTGGTCTTGACGATGTCGTTCAGCGAGCAGCCCTTCTTTTCCTTGACCGTGCAGAGCGTGACGAACTGCGCGGCGGTCAGGTCGGAATCGGGGATCGCCTCCTGGAAGATCGCGACGTGACGCTGGTAGGCGCGCCGCAGCAGGTGGCCGATCTGGTCGTGAAAGTCGTAGGAATCTTTGGAGGACGGCATGAACGGCGGCGGCCCGACGGCCCGGAATCGAAAGACACGCAGTGTACACCCTCGACTTTCGCGCTCCGCGGGCGCCCTGCGCGCCATCGCGACCAGATCAAGAAGCGGACCCGCGCCCTGCCTCGCACTTCGTCCCGCAAGCCTTGCGTGCGTGCGGGCCGCCACCGCGCGGGCACGGAAGATGCATAACGTGAAGCCGCAGCAATTCGTAATGTGTACGCTTCATTTTCATGCGAATCCGCACTATTCGAGTGCGGCGAGGCCAACCCGCGAGACACCGGCGCACCGTTCCCGATCCTCATGGAAACCCCTAGTGAAACAATGGATTCCACCCACACAACGGGTTTCGGCAGGACACTTTTCGAGCCTCGTGCGCGCAATAATTTTATAGTGTGTACGCTCATTAAATGGCGTGATATACAGACTACCGGGCGCCGCCGCGCACCTGAACGCGGCGGCCGGCTTCCACCCAACCCCATCCATCCGAACAGGGGCAGTCCCATGTCAACGACTCATCCGAACGCGGCCCTGCCGGCCGCACCGGCACAACAGCAGGCGCTGTACCGCAAGGTCACGATCCGTCTCGTCACGATCTTCTGCCTCTGCTACTTCGCCGCCTACCTGGACCGGATCAACATCGGCCTCGCGAAGCTGCAGATGCTCGACGCGCTGAAGTTCAGCGACTCGATCTACGGGCTCGGCGCGGGCCTGTTCTTCGCCGGCTACATCCTGTTCGAAGTGCCGAGCAATCTGGTGCTGCAGCGCGTGGGCGCCAAGCTCTGGATCGCGCGCATCATGATCACCTGGGGCATCCTCTCGGGCGCCACGCTGTTCGTGAAGACGCCGATGCAGTTCTACGTGGTGCGCTTCCTGCTCGGCGCGGCCGAGGCCGGCTTCCTGCCCGGCGTGCTGCTGTACCTGACGCAGTGGTATCCCGACGCGCGCCGCGCGCGCATCGTGGCGCTGTTCATGGTGGGGCTGCCGCTGTCGAGCATGGTGGGCAGCCCGATCTCGGGCTGGATCATGCGCGCGTTCGACGGCCTGCACGGGCTGGGCGGCTGGCAGTGGCTGTTCCTGCTCGAGGCGCTGCCGTCGATCGTGCTCGGCTTCGCGGTGCTGCGCTGGCTGCCGAATTCGATCGAGACCGCCGCCTGGCTCGACGCCGACGAGAAGCAGGCGCTGCGCGCGAACCTCGACGGCGATCCGGCCGACAACAAGAGCCACGCGCTCGCGCGCGCGTTCAGCGATCCGAAGGTCTGGGCGCTCGGCATGATCGACCTGTGCGTGCTGCTCGGGCTCTACGCGGTGAGCTTCTGGCTGCCCACCATCCTGCGCGACACGGGCGTGAAGGACGCCTACCAGATCGGCTGGCTGATGGTGATCCCGAACGCGGCCGCGGTGCTGGCCACGCTCTATTGCGGTGCGAGTTCGGACCGCACGCGCGAGCGCCGCTGGCACATTGTGGTGCCGTTCGCGATCGCGGCGGTCGCGCTGGTGGCCGCCGCCGGCGCGCCGCACGGCACGCTGATGACGCTGCTGCTGTTTTCGCTGATCAACGCGGGCGCCGCCGCCGCGATGCCGGTGGTCTGGTCGCTGCCGTCGATGTTCCTGAAGGGCGCCGCCGCCGCGGGCGGGATCGCGTTCGCCTGCTCGCTCGCCAACCTCGGCGGCTTCGGCAGCACCTATTTCATCGGCTGGCTGCGCGACACGTTCCATTCGCAGAGCGCCGGGCTCTACGGCTTCGCCGCCTGCATGCTGGTGGGTTGCGCGCTCGCGCTCGCCTATCCGAAGCAGCTCGTCAACCGCTGAAGCGGCGGGGCTTCGATCCCCTCGGTCTCCCCTGCCCGCGAAAACGACAACGCGGAACCGTCGCCGGTTCCGCGTTTTTTTTGCTGCATCGGCGCGGCTCACGCCGCGCCCGCTGCGTCCCGCCCGATCAGAAGCGGTGGCGCAGGCCGATGCGCGTGGCGAACTGAGAGTTCGCGCCCGCGTTGCCGAGGAACGACGACGACGAGCCGATCTCCGCCTGCACCGGCACCACGCGGCCGGCCACCGTGTTGCTGCCGGCCGCGTGCTGGTAGACCGCCAGCACATAGACGTCGGTGCGCTTGGACAGCGCATAGTCGAGCGCGCCGCTCAGCTGGTGCCAGCGGCCGTCGAAGGTGCCGCCCAGGTCCGAGAACGTATAGGCGAGGCTGGCCGCGAGCGGCGTGGCGAGCTGGTATTTGCCGCCGATTTCGTAGTTGTTCAGCGTCGAGGACGGCAGCAGCAGCGGCTGGAACTGCGTGTGCGTCCAGTTCGCCCAGGCCACCGCCGACCCGAGCGTGTAGCGCGCGCCCACGCCGACCGTCGAGAGGCTGCGCAGCCCCTGCGTGTTGACGTTCGCGATGCTGACGCTGAACGCCGGCGCGGCCGCGTTCGGGAAGCGGATGCTGGTGTAGGCCGCGCCGATGCTGACCGGCCCCTGCGCGAAGTTCGCGCCGAAGCTGTAGGTGCTCGACGAACCCTGCGTGGTGGTGGTGCCGACCGTGGTGGTGGGCGTGCCGGCGAAGTTCGTCGAGTTCGAGAAGCCGTACAGCGCGCCGAACGTGAGGCCCGCGAAGTTCGCGCTGGTGAACTTCACCGCGTTGTTGATGCGGCTGGAGGTGAGCTGGTCCAGATCGTTGATGTGGTACGCGTAGTTGCCGGCCACGGTCTGGCTGCCGGCCGAGTAGTTCGCGCCGATCACGTCGGTCGAGAACGAGTACTGGCGGCCGAACGTCAGCGCGCCGACGCCGGCCTTCGACAGGCCGACGTAGGCCTGCCGGCCGAACAGCGCGCCGCCCTGGCCGAGCGTGCCGTCGCCGCTGCTGAAGCCGCTCTCGAGCACGAAGACCGCCTTGAGGCCGCCGCCCAGGTCTTCCGAGCCGCGGATGCCCCAGCGGCTGCCCTGCGCGACGCCGTCGCCGTACTTGACGAGGTCGCTGTGGCCGGTGCTGGTGGCGGCCTTGTTCGTATAGGTCACCCCGGCGTCGATCACGCCGTACAGCGTGACGCTGCTCTGCGCGTAGGCCGACGCGCCGAACGCGCCGAGTGCCGCCAATGCAATGGTCTTCTTCATTCCTGTTCCTGACGATTCCTGATGATGAAACGACGCTGACGGCCGGCGGGCCGGCGCTCGCGACGCGATGAAACGAACCGGCCGGACCTGGCCGCCGCGCGCGGCGCCGCAACTGGCACGAAGCGAAAACGGCGCGCGTGACGGCGCCTCGCCGGGCCATGCGCGATCAGGTCGAACGATTCGCTGGATTCAGCCGAGGCCCCCGTCGGCGGCAGCCGGTCGATCGGACCGGTGGCCGCCCCTCGCCGCTGCGCGGAACGCGCCGGGAGAGTGCCGGGCTCCGTGGTGACCGGAGCCATGGCTGGCTTCGTAATATTTGGTGAAATATAGCCAGCTGGTTGTCATGCGTAAACGTTTTCATCGTCACTGTCGGCTGGAGGCGACAGTTTTAGTGCCGGATGGCTGGACGACGCTCGGTTCGAATCCGGGAAGTGGCCCGGCGGATTCGCGCAAAAGGCGCGCCGGTGCCGGGGTTTCAGGCGATGCGGATGCGCGGCCCGGGGGCGTGCGCGGCGCCTTGCAGCAAGCGGGGAATGAAGCCAGAAACCGAATGCATCAAACGCGCGCGCGAATTCCGGTATAGGCGGGCGGAATCGCGGCGGTGCATCGGGTGGGCGGCGAGGCGGGCGAGGTGTTCATCAGCCCGGCCATGTGATTTGCAGCGACCTCCAATCGACAAGGGCGACCCGAATGGGCCGCCCTTCTTTCACCTGCCGCTCGATCGCGAAACGATCACGCGATTCGCGTATCGGATCGATCCGGCAGCGAGACGAGCCTGACGTGGCGCGATCGATCACGGATGACGATACATCGCGTCCCAGTCCGACTTCGACACCACCGGGCGGCTGCCCGACTGCGTCGCGTTGCTCACGCCGCCGTAGCCGCTCGTGTCCACGCCGTTGACTGCCGCGACCTGGTGCTCGGCGGCCTGGATGTCGGCCGGATAACGCGTATCGGCGCCGGCGGACGGGCGCCAGCCGGTCTGTTCGAGTTGCACCAGTTCGGCGCGCACCTGTGCGCGGGTGACGGGACCGTTCGACTGCGCCTGGGCGAACGAGGCAACCGGAACGACGAGTGCGGCGGCAACGGCAACGGCCTGGATCAGGTTCTTCATGATCGATACCTCCTGGGTGTTGGTGTGTTCGGTGCGAGCTGTTTCGCAACCGATGGAATGCAGTGTAGGCGCATCAACACCTAGGGTTAACGCTTAAATCGTGACAACAGTATTTCTTGATGCAGAACAATGAGCGGCCAGTCCGATGCACTAGTGCGTGGCTGATCGGCAGCGGATTCCGGGCCTCGCGCCCGGCCCGACTCGCCGCGTCATGAATGCGGCACGGGCTCGCGCGCGGCCGCCGCCAGGCATTCGGCGAACGCCGCGGCGGCCGCGGGCCGCTCGCCGGCCGTGCGCTCGACGTAGCCGATCTCGCGCGTCGGCGGCTCGCCGCCGAGCGGCAGCGCCGCCACCGTGCGCGGCAGGCGCAGCGCGCTCGCGAGCGGCACCAGCGCCACCCCGACGCCGCGCCCAACCAGCTCGACGATCGCCTGCAGTTCGTCGAGTTCGACCACGTCGTGGACGGTCACGCGCACCTTGCGCAGCCAGCGATCGACGATGCGTCCGCCGAACGAGTTGCGGTCGTAGCGCACGAACGGCTCGCGCTTGAGCAGCGCGCGGGCGCCGTCGTGGCGCAGCGCGCGCGGCACCAGCAGCACGAACGGCTCGTGCGCGAGCGCATGCCATTTCAGTTCGGCCGGCAGCGCGAACGGCGGGCGGATCAGGATCGCGCCGTCCACCTCGCCCGAATCGACCTGCGCGAGCAGGTTCAGCGACACGCCCGGAATCACGCGCACGCGCCAGCCCGGCGCGCGCTCGCGAAACGGCACGATGGTGCGCACCAGCAGCGAGGTCTGCGCCGAGGCGATCGCGCCGATCCGCAGCAGGCCGCTGTCCTGCCCGGCCGCGCCCTGGTCGGCGAGCCGCGCGTAGGCGGCCAGCAGCACCTCGGCGCGCTCGACGGTGCGCCGGCCCGCCGCGTTCAGCGTGGCCGAGCGGCCGGTGCGATCGAACAGCGCGAAGCCGAGTTCGTCCTCGAGCCGCTGGATCTGCGCGCTGACGGCCGACTGCGTGAGGCCGACCTGCGCGCCGGCACGCGCGAACGTGCCGTGGCGCACGACGGACAGGAAGGTTTTCAGTTCGCGGATCATGGTCCGATTGATCGAAATCATTGCAGGAAGGCCGCCAATATAACGTGCTTCGCAACGAATTTCTTCATGCGTTTCGGGTCATGGAGACGGGATTCCACAGGCCGGGGCGAACCGGCCCGTGCCCGATGCCCCGGCCGACATCGTTGCGCCCGCAACCAATCCGGGCGCCGTCATGAAAGCGCCACGCGGCCGGCACGGCCATGCCGCCCCGATGCGCGACGCGGCACGTCTCTTGCGTCCTCGCGCCCGCCCCTCGCGCGACGGGCCGCGAGGCCGGCGCGGCGAGCCGGCTTTCGCCAGGGCTCCGGACCGCCCCGGCAAGCCCGCCCGGCGCGGCGGTCCGCCTGCCGCCGGCGACGGCAAGCGCTTGATTCGCAACGCACGCCCGCCCGGCCAGCGCGTTCGCGACGGCGCCGGCCCGGCTTCCATCCGGCCAAATACGGGACCGCGCCGGGAAGCGCGGCACGGCGCCCGATGCGCCGCCGCACGCGGCGCGCCATCCGGCGGAACTAATCGGTGCCGGGTCCGATCATGTTAACTTCCTCCTCGTTTTCCACGATCGGCCGGCGCGTCGTGCGCGCGGCCACCACGCCCAACATGCGACAGATCCTTTTCGGCTGGCTGCTCGCCATCGTCGTCACGTCGGCCCAGGCGGCCGCACCCGCCGCGGCCCCCGCCTCGGCCGCCTCCACCGCCGTGCCGCCGCTCACGCCGCAGCAGGCGCAACAGGCGCTCACCGTGCTCGAGAACCCGCGCCAGCGCGCGCAGTTCGAATCGACGCTGCGCGCGATCGCCGCCGCCGGCGCGCTGAGCACGCCCGCCGCACCGGCCAGTGCCGCCAGCGCCGCCAGTGCGGCCTCGGCCGCGAGCGCCGCGTCGGCCGCCTCGAGCCCCACCGCGTTCCTCAGCAACGGGCTCGCCTCGCAGTTGATGCGCCAGGGCTCGCACTGGGCAGCGCAGATCGGCAACGCACTGCGCGACTCGATGCGCTCGCTGCTCGACGTGGGCTCGGTGGGCGCGTGGTGGCGCGCCAAGCTCACGCACGCCAACGAGCGCGCCGACTTTGCCAGCTTCCTACAACTGATCATCGCCGCGCTGGCCCCCGCGCTGCTGATCGAATGGCTCGCGCGCCGGCTGCTGCGGCGTGCGCTCGCGGCACTGGCCGCGCGCCGCGCCGGCGGCGGGCTGGTCGGCGAGCTGTCGTCCGAATCGGCGGCCGAATCGCCGTCGGCCCCGTCGCCGACCCCCGCCGACGCCGCCACGCCCGCCGACGCCGCCACGCTCGCCGCGGCCGGCACCGGCGCGAGCCCCGCGCCGCATCCCGACGAGCCCGACCACGCGCAGCGCGCGGCCCACGCCACGCGCGGGCGCGGCCATGCGCTGCGCCACAGCACGCTGCTGCAGCGCATGCCGCGCGCGCTCGTGAGCCTCGCGCTGCGCGCGATTCCGCTGCTGGTGTTCGTCGGCGTGGCCACGCTGATGATGTCGATCCTGACCGACGACGACACGCCCGCCGCCAACGCGATCGGCTCGCTGGTGGACATCTACGTGATCTGCCGCGCCGTGGCGATCGTCTCGCGCCTGTTCTTCCAGCCCGACGCGCCGCAACTGCGGCTGCTGCACATCGGCGACACCTGGGCCGCGTTCACGCAGCACTGGATCCGCCGCATCGTGATCGTGATCGGCGCCTGCTCGGCGGTGGTCGAGACGGCCGGCAGCTTCGGCCTGAGCGACGCGGGCCACGTCGCGCTGATGAAGGCGGTGGCGCTGATCGGCCACGTGATGGTGTCGATCCTGATCCTGCAGTGCAGCCGGCCGGTGGCCGCCTGGATTCGCGCGCAATGTAGCGGACAGCCCTCGCTCGCGGTGCTCGGCAACGCGCTCGCCGACGCCTGGGCGCCGGTGGCGGTCTTCATCGTGATGGCGCTCTGGTTCGTCTGGGCGCTCGACGTCCACAACGGCTACCACGTGCTGATCGCGCTGGGCGGACGCTCGATCGCCGTGATGATCGGCATGCGGATCGTCTCGATCGTGGTGTTCGGCGCGCTCGCGCGCCTGTTCGAGCGGCACGGCAGCGACCACGGCACGGTGATGCACCGCCATGCCTATCGCTACTATCCGCTGCTGCGGCAGGTGGTGTCCGGCGTGGTCGGCATCGTCACGCTGCTGCTGTTGCTGCAGATCTGGGGCGTGCCGGTCGCGCGCGCGTTCGAGGCCGGCACCATCGGCCACCGCCTCGCCTCCGCGCTGGTGACGATCGCGATCGCCGCGCTGGTCGCGCTGCTGGTGTGGGAAAGCGCGAACATCGCGATCGAGCGGCGCCTCGACCGCTGGACCCACCAGGGCAACCTGATGCGCGCCGCGCGGCTGCGCACGCTGCTGCCGATGCTGCGCTCGCTGCTGTTCGTGCTGATCGCGCTGGTGGTGGTGCTGACCGGCCTGAGCGAGCTGGGCGTGAACGTCGGGCCGCTCCTGGCCGGCGCGAGCATCTTCGGCGTGGCGCTCGGCTTCGGCTCGCAGAAGCTCGTGCAGGATTTCATCACCGGCATCTTCCTGCTGATGGAGAACGCGATGCAGGTGGGCGACTGGGTCACGCTGGCGGGCGTGTCGGGCACCGTCGAATACCTGTCGATCCGCACCGTGCGGCTGCGCGCCGGCGACGGCTCGCTGCACACGGTGCCGTTCAGCTCGGTGTCCACCGTCAACAACACCAATCGCGGGCTCGGCAACGCGGCCGTGAAGGTCAGCATCCTCTACAGCGAGGACATCGACCGCGCGGTGGAGACGCTCAAGGAGATCGGCGCCGCGCTGCGCGAGGATCCGAAATACAAGGACGGCATCCTGTCGGACTTCGCCTACTGGGGCGTCGATTCGGTGGACGGCTCGGCGATCACCATGTCGGGCCAGGTGCAGTGCCGCGACAGCGGACGCTGGGGCGTGCAGCGCGAGTTCAACCGACGCATCGCCGTGCTGTTCGCCGAGCGCGGCATCCGCATCGCGAACCCGCAGCGCACCGTCTATGCGCGCGATCCGGGCGAGGCGGCCGAGGCGGGCGATGGCGGCGAGGCCGGGGGCGATCCGCGCGATCCCGATGGCGGCGACCGCGGCGGGCCGAAGGACGGGGCGCCGTCGAACGGGAAGGCAGACGCATCCTCGGCCGAGGCGCAGGCCGACAAGCCCTCCACGGCCGCGCCTCACGCGCCGCCGCCGACCAGGTCCTGACGGCGGCTTGCCGGGCCATGGCCGGTGCCGCGGCCCGGCCACGCGTAACGCCCGCGCCCGTGGCTCGCGGGCCGCATCGGACCGGACCGGATGAATCGTCAACGCCGCGCATACCGCCGGCGTCGCGGCCTGCGGGCCGCCTGGCAGCCGAATCCGGATGAATCATCAGCGCCGTGCGCACCGCCCGCGCGATGACGCCCATGATGGCCGTGGCGACTCGCGACGGTCGATGGTTCGCGGCGCCCCATCACCGCCCGGCCTCGCCGTCAGCGCCCTTCCCCACCCTCGTCGAAACCGCCCGCGAACGCCTCGCGCAGATAGGCGACGAACGCCCGCACCACGCGCGGCACGTGCGTCGCATAGGGCCGCACCGCCAGCAGCTGCTCGGCGAACACACCCACCGGGCGCCACTCGGGCAGCACCCGCACCAGCGTGCCGGCGCGCAGCGCGGCCACCGCCGTGAAGTCGGGCAGCAGCGCGATGCCGAGCCCGTCGAGCGCCGCGTCGCGCAGCACCTCGCTGTTGTTGGCGCCGAGCGGGCCGGTGATCGGCACCGTCACGCGCGCGGCGCGCTGGCGCCGCGTGCCGGCGCGCTCGAAGGTCCACGCCGCCGAATCGTGGCTGCGCGGGTAGTAGAGGCAATCGTGGCCGGCCAGCTGGTCCGGCTGCTCGGGCGCGCCGCGCGCGGCCAGGTAGGCCGGCGTCGCGACGATCACCGAGCGGGTGCGGCACAGCTTCCAGGCCACGTGCGTCTCGGGCGCGGCGGCGCTGTGGCGGATCGCCAGATCGAAGCCCTCGGTGGCGAGCGAGGCGAGCCGGTCGGACACGTCGAGCTGGATCCGCACCGCCGGATAACGGCGCCGGAATTCGGCGAGCCGCGGCACCAGCTGCTGGCGCGCGAGCGCCACCGGCGCCGTCACGCGCAGGCTGCCGCGCACGTCGCCTCCCGTGTCGCGCACGCCCGTGAAGCTCTGCGAGATGCGGTCGTAGAGCGGGCGCGTCTCGTCGGCCAGCCGCAGGCCCGCCTCGGTCAGCCGCACGCTGCGCGTGGTGCGCTGTACCAGCGGCACGCCGGCCGCGCGCTCGAGTTCGGCGATCTTCAGGCTGACGGCCGCCTTGCTCACGCCCAGCCGCCCCGCGGCGCCCGTGAAGCTGCCCTGGTCGGCCAGCACGGTGAGCCAGTGCAGATGGACCCAGAGGCTTTCGATATGGTCGATTGGCATCGCTCGATCGTTTAGAAATTTAAACAATGATTTCACCGCCAGTGTATATCCAGCGCGCCGGGCGGCTCCTACACTGCCGGACATCCACACTGGCATCGGCCACATCCCGGAGGAGCACATGGATTCCTACACCGATCGCGCGGACGTCGAACATTTCATCGGCGGCCAGCGCACCGCCGGCCGCGGCACGCGCTCGCAGCCCGTCTACAACCCCGCCACCGGCGACATCGCGCGCACGCTGCGCCTCGGCGACGCGAGCGACGTGGACGCGGCCGTGGAGAGCGCGAAGCGCGCCTTCACGGGCTGGAGCAACACGCCGCCGATCCGCCGCGCGCGCGTGATGCTGCGCTTCCTCGAACTGATGAACCAGCAGCGCGACGCGCTGGCCGCGATCATCACGGCCGAGCATGGCAAGGTGTTCAGCGACGCGCAGGGCGAGGTCTCGCGCGGCATCGACGTGATCGAGTTCGCGTGCGGCATCCCGCAGCTGCTCAAGGGCGACTACACCGAGCAGGTCTCCACCGGCATCGACAACTGGACCACGCGCCAGGCGCTCGGCGTGGTGGCCGGCATCACGCCGTTCAACTTCCCGTGCATGGTGCCGTGCTGGATGTTCCCGGTGGCGATCGCGGCCGGCAACTGCTTCATCCTGAAGCCGAGCGAGCGCGACCCGTCGGCCTCGCTGTTCATGGCCGAGCTGCTCGAGCAGGCCGGGCTGCCGGACGGCGTGTTCAACGTGGTGCAGGGCGACAAGGAAGTGGTGGACGCGCTGCTCGTGCATCGCGACGTGAAGGCAGTCAGCTTCGTCGGCTCGACGCCGATCGCGAACTACATCTACGAGACCGGCGCGAAGCACGGCAAGCGCGTGCAGGCGCTCGGCGGCGCCAAGAACCACATGGTGGTGATGCCCGACGCCGATCTCGACGCGGCCGTGGACGGCCTGATCGGCGCCGGCTACGGCTCGGCCGGCGAGCGCTGCATGGCGATTTCGGTGGCGGTGCTGGTGGGCGAGGTGGCGGACAAACTCGTACCCCGCCTCGCCGAGCGCGCGCGCCAGCTGAAGATCGGCAACGGCATGAACGCCGAGTCGGAAATGGGTCCGGTGGTCACGCGCCAGGCACTGGAGAAGATCGAAGGCTACATCGGCCTCGGCGTCGAGGAAGGCGCGACGCTGGTGGTGGACGGCCGCGGCCACCAGGTGGCGGGCCACGAGCATGGCTTCTTCACGGGCGGCACGCTGTTCGACCACGTCACGCCGGAGATGCGCATCTATCGCGAAGAGATCTTCGGGCCGGTGCTGGCCTGCGTGCGCGTGAAGGACCTGGGCGAGGCGATCGAGCTGATCAACGCGCACGAGTTCGGCAACGGCGTGGCCGTCTACACGCGCGACGGCCACGTGGCGCGCGAGTTCGGCCGCCGCATCGAGGTGGGGATGGTGGGCATCAACGTGCCGATCCCGGTGCCGATGGCGTGGCACGGCTTCGGCGGCTGGAAGCGCAGCCTGTTCGGCGACATGCATGCCTATGGCGAGGAAGGCGTGCGCTTCTACACGCGCCAGAAGTCGATCATGCAGCGCTGGAACGAGAGCATCGAGAAGGGCGCCGAGTTCGCGATGCCGACCGCGAAGTAAGCGGCGCGCGGCGCCGGGAGGCTCGCCCCCGGCCCGCCTGCATGAGCAAGGAAAGGCCGGCGTGCAGTTCAGCAGCGCCGGCCTTTTCACATCGTCAGATCGTCACGTTTTCACCTCGGGCGCGCGGCCCGCGTGCTTACCACTCCACCACGATCTTGCCGAAGTGGCCGCCCTGCTCCTGCCAGCGGAACGCCTCGGCCAGTTCATCGAAGCCGAAGCTGCGGTCGATCACGGGGCGGATGCCGGTGGCCTCGAGCGCGGCCACGTAGTCCTGCTGCTGGCGCCGGCTGCCGACGATCAGCCCCTGCAGCCGCGCCTGCTTGCCCATCAGCGCGGCGGTCGGCACATCGCCCTGCATGCCGGTCAGCACGCCGATCAGCGAGATGTGGCCGCCCACGCGCACCGCGTCGATCGACTGCGCGAGCGTGCCCGGCCCGCCCAGCTCGATCACGTGATCGACGCCGCGCCCGCCCGTCAGCTCGCGCGCCACGCGGCCCCAGTCGGGCGTCTGCCGGTAGTTGACGGTGTGATCGGCACCGAGCGCGCTGGCGCGGCTCAGCTTCTCGTCCGACGACGAAGTGACGATCACGGTCGCCCCCGCCGCCTTGGCGATCTGCAGCGCCGCGATCGAGACGCCGCCGGTGCCGAGCGTGAGCACCACGTCGCCGGCCTTCAGGCCCGCGTCGCCCACCAGCGCGCGCCAGGCGGTCAGCCCGGCGGTGGTGATGGTCGCGCTCTCGGCGTGGCGCCAGCCGCGCGGCGCATGCGTGAACGCGCCGGCCGCGCGCACCACCACCTCGGTCGCGAAGCCGTCGATGCCGTCGCCGGGCGTGCCGGCGAAATCGCCGACCGGCGTGGACGGCGCGCCGTCGGCCCAGTGCGGGAAGAACAGCGAGACCACGTGGTCGCCCGGCGCGAATCCGGTCACGCCCTCGCCCACCGCCTCGACCACGCCGGCGCCGTCGGACATCAGCACGCGGCCGTCGTCGGTGCCCATGCCGCCCTTGGCGACGATCAGGTCGTGGAAATTGAGCGAGGTGGCGTGCAGCGCGACGCGGATCTGGCCCGGCCCCGGCCGGCCCGGATCGGCCACTTCACGGATCTCGATGCGGTCGAGACCGCCGGGGGCGCGGAATACGGCGGCCTTCATGCGAACCTCCGGCGAAGGGCGGCGGCGGCAGGCGCGCGCGAAACGAAAACGACTGAATGCATGCTGGACTCCCTCGAAAGCGGGTGGGAAGGAAGCGCGGGCGCCGGTGGCCTCGTCACGGCAAGGCATGGCACGGCGGCGCGCGCTGGAGCCGGTGCCGGCGGCGAACGCCGAGGCGCCGCGCGGCAAGGGCTCCATGATCGCTCCGCGGCCGCGTCGCCGCCAAGCCGAAATCGCATGGAGGTTGATGGGGGCGTGCGTTGCGAAGCCGCGGCAGGTCCCGGCCGGGCGGGCGCGCCGAGGCGCTCGGCAATGGGCAAGCGACGAGCGGCACGCTCGCGCTCAGGTTTGCCTCGTCGCACCCGCCGCACCGGCCGCTCGCCGCTGCCCGGGCCGCAGCCGGCGGCCGCCGCCCGCTTTCCGCCCGCCCGCGTCCGGCTCCGGCAAGAACGCCGAAACGCGACTAGAGTAGCGGGTTCGACGCGGCGCTTCAGCGAGGCGCCGCGCCCGCCCTTTCGCCCCGCGGCCCGCACGCGGGCTCGATGCCTTTTTCGGAGAACATTGCATGAGCCAGGATTCCGTCTACGTCCCCCCGGCCGTCTGGACGCAGCGCGCGCCGTCCGGCGGCCATTTCGCGAACATCAACCGCCCGGTGGCCGGCCCGACCCACGACAAGGCGCTGCCGGTCGGCAAGCATCCGCTGCAGCTCTATTCGCTGGCCACGCCGAACGGCGTCAAGATCGGCGTGATGCTCGAGGAACTGCTCGCGCTCGGCCATGCCGGCGCCGAATACGACGCCTGGCTGATCCGCATCGGCGACGGCGACCAGTTCGGCAGCGGCTTCGTGGACATCAACCCGAATTCGAAGATCCCGGCGCTGGTCGATCACAGCGGCGCGGCGCCGGTGCGCGTGTTCGAATCGGGCTCGATCCTGCTCTACCTCGCCGACAAGTTCGGCGCGCTGGTGCCGGCCGATCCGGCCGCGCGCGCGGAAACGCTGAACTGGCTGTTCTGGCAGATGGGCTCGGCGCCCTACGTGGGCGGCGGCTTCGGGCACTTCTACGCCTACGCGCCCGAGAAGCTCGAATATCCGATCGACCGCTTCACGATGGAGACCAAGCGCCAGCTCGACGTGCTGAACCGCCTGCTCGCCACGCGGCGCTACATCGCCGGCGACGACTACACGATCGCCGACATCGCCATCTGGCCGTGGTACGGCGGCCTCGTGCAGGGCGAACTCTACGGCGCGGCCGAGTTCCTCGACGTCGGTGAATACACGCACGTGCAGCGCTGGGCCGGCGAGATCGCCGCGCGGCCGGCCGTCAAGCGCGGCCGCCACGTCAACCGCGTGCGCGGCGACGCCTCGGAGCAGCAGCACGAGCGCCACGACAGCGCCGACCTCGACCGCTTCGCGCCGGCCACGCGCGCGTAACGACGCTCGCGCCACGGCACGGCCCCGACCGGCGCGCGCCGACACAAGGCAACGCACGCCGGCCAGCCCGCCACGTCAACCCAGGCGCATCGACAGTTCGACGTCGCCGCCGAACGGCGTCGACAGATAGCCGTGCCCGGGCGCGCGCACGCGTGCCAGATACTCGGGGCTGTGCTCGGCGTTGTCGGCCACCACGAACGCGCCGGGCCGCAGCCGCGGCTCGATCAGCGCGAGGATCTCGGGATAGAGCGACTTCGCGCCGTCGAGCAGCAGCAGGTCGACACGGTCCGGCAGGTCGGCGGCGAGCGTTTGCAGCGCGTCGCCCTCGCGAATCTCGACCAGATCGATCAGGCCGCCCGCCGTCAGGTTGTGGCGGGCGCGCGCGATCTTCGACGGCTCGAACTCGCTCGTGATCAGCCGGCCGCCGCCGTTGTCGCGCAGCGCGGCGGCCAGATGCAGCGTCGAAATGCCGAACGAGGTGCCGAACTCGACGATGGTGCGCGCGCCGCCGCCGCGTGCGAGCTGGTACAGCAGCGTACCGGTGTCGCGCGACACCGGCAGCGGCAGATCCTTCATGCGGCCGTAGAAGTCGAGATAGTCGGTCTTGCTGCGCATCAGGCGGCTCAGCTCCCCGTCGGGCAACTCGGCGACGGCGCGGCTCAGGGCCGGCGCCGCGGCGTCGGCTTCGTCGAACAGGCGCGCGAGCAGCGGCGCGAGCGGGGCGGTGGTCAGGGTACTCATGGATCACTCCGTGGAAAGCCGGTTTCATTTCAATCGACAGGATGACTAAGCGATCGCGCATCGATCCGGGCCTCGGACCGGCGCGTCGTGGACTCAGTCGAACGTGGCGCGATATTCGGGCGCCGCGTCGGCGCGCGTGTTCAGCTCGAACATCACGCCGCCCGGCGCGCGGCAGAAGAAGCGCGAGCCGCGGCCGTTGTTGAAGATGCCGGTCTCGAGCGCCACGCCGTCGCCTTCGAAGCGTTCGTAGAGCGCGCGCACCGCGTCGATGTCGGGCATCTCGAAGCCGGCGTGGAACGAGCGCGGCCAGGCCGGCGCACCGTCGTCGACGTGCTCGATCACCACGTCGAAGCCGGGGCGCTTGAGGATGTAGGACTGGTCCCACCTGCCGGCGATCGTGAAGCCGAGATAGCGTTCGAAGAAGGCGGCGGTGGTGGCCGTGTCGGCCGAGGGAAAGCTCAGGTGGTTCAGTTTCATGATGGCGTCAGGCTCCGGATGAACCGGCGGTGCTCCGTGGTTGTCACCGCCAGAGCCATCAGAATACGGGCCGGGGCCGGCCGCCGGCTACTCGCATTGCCGGCGCGCCGGCGCGGCGCCGGGAACGCCTCGCGGCAGGCCCGAGCGGCCCGGTGCGGCGCGCCGGAGCGGCCCCGCCTTGCTCACATTCGCGCCGCGCCGGCGCTTCACATTCGTGGCCAGCACGCCTTGCTCACGTTCGTGGCTCGCATTCCGCCTCGGGCGGGCCGCCGCAAATGCCTCAGCCGGCGCCCAGATGCGTGAGATAGCCGAACACGGCCGCGCGCACGCGCCGTTCGAGATGGGCCACGTCGCGTTCGCCGCGCTCGCCGGCCGCGTCCACCAGCCCGCGAATCATCGCGCAGAGATCGGCCGCGGCGAGCGCCGGCTCGGGGCAGGCCGGAAACGCGCGGCGGATCACCGTCGCGACGATCTCCGGCATCGACGCGCATCGCACCGCGTCGCGCAGCGCCGGATTGGCTTCCTGCACGTCGAGCAGCCGCGCCAGCATCGGGCGCTCCAGCTGCTGGCGCGCGGCCGCGCCGATCAGGCGCTCGAGCGCGGCGGTGCCGTCGGGTTCGTCGAGCGCCGCCTCCAGGTCCTGCTGGAAGCGCAGCATCTCGCGCTGCATCAGCGCGACCGTCAAGGCGTCCTTGCCGGGGAAGTACTGGTAGAGCGAGCCGATGCTGACGCCCGCGCGCTCGGCCACGGCGTTGGTGTTGAACCCTTCGATGCCGACCATCTCCAGCACCTGCGCGGCGGCCTCGACGATCGCGGCCACCGTTTCGGCCGCGCGCGTCTGGCTCGGGGTCTTGCGAGGTTGCAGGCGCGGGGCCGAGGTGCGTGTGGACATGGCGGGCGGGCGCCGCGAGGGCGCATGAGCGGTCGGATCGCCGCCATTGTACAAAGCCGGCGCGTGCGGATCGAGCCCGGCCGGCGGCCGGGGCAAGGCATCAGAGCTTGCCGAGGCGCCGGCGCATCGCCGCCGTGATGCGCGTGCGCGCGGCGTCGTAGCCGTCCCACGGGTCGGCCCGCTGCGCGTCGAGCCGCGCGGGCAGGCTGGCGATCGTCCACTGCGCGCCGCCGGTGGTGGCGGCCACCTCCTCCCAGGCGAGCGGCACCGATACGCCCATCCCGGGCCGCGCGCGCGCCGAGTAGGCGGCCACCGTGCTCGCGCCGCGGCCGTTGCGCAGGTAGTCGACGAAGATCAGGCCCCTGCGGTTCTCCGGCCCCATCTTCGCGGTGAAGCGGTCCGGCAGCTGCCCGGCCAGATGCCGCGCCACCGCCTGCGAGAACGCCTTCGCGTCGTCCCATTCGGTATGCCGCGTGATCGGCACCACCACGTGCAGCCCCTTGCCGCCGCTGGTCTTGCAGAACGCGGGCAAGCCGAGCGCGTCGAGCAGCGCGCGCACCAGGCCGGCCGCCTCGATCATCCGCGCCCACGGCAGCGCCGGATCGGGATCGAGGTCGAACACCAGCCGCTCGGGCCGCTCGATCCGGTCCACCGTCGCGTTCCAGGTGTGGAATTCGAGCGCGTCGAACTGCGCGGCGCCCACCAGCGCGGCGGTGTCGTCGAGCGTCATCAGCGCGTCGTGGCCGGGATCGAGCCCCGGGTGGCGCGTGACGAAGCCCATGCCGCGCTCGCCCGCGTGCTTCTGGAAGAACGATTCGCCGCCGACGCCCTTCATGTAGCGCACCAGCGACACGGGCCGGCCGCTCAATTGCGGCAGCAGCCAGCGCGCGACCGACTCGTAGTAGCGCACCACGTCGATCTTGCGAAAGCCGCCGTCCGGATCGACCACGCGCTCGGGATGCGTGATGCGTATGCCCGCCACGGTCGAGTCGCTGGTGTTCGTTGCATTGGTGGCTTTCGTCGGTTCATTCGCCCCGGCGCGACGGCCATGCTTGGCGTTGCCGGCCGTGACGGGTTCGGTCGTGGCCATCCTGGTTCCCGTGGTTTGCCCTGCCGTCGGCACGGCGGTTTCCCTGACGATGCGCACGGCCGGCTTGTCGTCGCGCAGTGCGACGAACGCCGCCTGCCGCACCCGCCCGTCGGCGGTCCAGCCCGCGAACTCGCATTCGGCGACGAGCGTCGGCTCGACCCAGCGCACCGCGTCGCCGCGCGACGGCGGCGGCACGTCGAACGGCGCGCGCTCGCGTTCGAGCGCGGCAAGCCGCTTCGCGAGCGCGGCGAGCTGCCTGGCGTCGAAGCCGGTGCCGACGCGGCCGACGTACTGCAAGGCCCGCGGCTCGCGCGTGCCCTGGCGGCCGTGCCGCTTCGCGCCGTCCGGCGCCGCGTGGACGCCGAGCAGCAGCGCGCCGAAGTGGCTGCGGCTGCCGCGTGGCGCGCTGTAGCCGCCGATCACGAACTCCTGGCGCTGCCGGCATTTGAGCTTGATCCATTGGCTGCTGCGGCCGGCGCGGTAGGTGCCGTCGGCGCGCTTGCCGATCAGGCCTTCGAGTCCCGCTTGCGCGGCGGCCTCGAGCAGCGCCGCCGGCGGGCCGTCGAGCGTCGGCGAGAACCGCAGGCAGCCGGAATCGGTCTCGGCCAGCAGCGCGGCGAGCCGCTCGCGGCGCGCGTCGAGCGGCACGGCCTGCAGCGCGCGGCCGTCCAGATGCAGCAGGTCGAACACGAAGCAGACGATCGCCGCGTCGTCGCCGTCGGACAGCGCCTGCTGCAGCGCCGAGAAATCGGGAACGCCGCGCGCGTCGAGCACGACGGCCTCGGCGTCGAGCCACGCGTCGTCGACCGGCAGCGCCGCGAACGCCGCGCATTGCGCGCCGAACTTCGCGCTCCAGTCGAGTCCCTCGCGCGTCAGCACGCGCACCGTGCGGCGCTTGCCGCGCCCGGCGATGCGGACCAACACGCGGTAGCCGTCGAACTTCATCTCGTAGCGCCAGCCCTCGTCCTCGGGCGGCACGGCGACGAGCGTCGCGAGCTGCGGCGCGAGCGTGTCCGGCAACGCGGCGCGGCGCGCGCCGGGCAGATCGCTTCGCGCCGTCGATTTCGTTGCGGCCGATTTCGTTGCGGCTCGCTTCGCCGCCGCCTTGCCGGGTTGGATGCGTCGTCGCGTGACGGGTTCGTCCGCCGCTGCGGCGTCGGCCGCGTCGTCGCGCGCCTTCACGAGCAGCCACGACGACTTGCCCCTCGCGCCCGGCATCGCGGTACGGATCAGCGACCAGCGCCCCCGCAGCTTCGTGCCGTCGAGTTCGAACGTGAGCTTGCCGTCGCGATAGCCGCGCCGTGCGCCCGCCACGCCGCCATCGGGCCGCCAGACGCCGTGATCGTCGATCCGCACGCTGCCAGCGCCGTAGTGGCCGGGTGGAATCTCGCCCTCGAAACCCGCATAGTCGAGCGGATGATCCTCGACGTGCACGGCGAGCCGCTTGTCGGCCGGATCGAGGCTCGGGCCTTTCGGCACGGCCCACGATTTCAGCACGCCGTCGAGTTCGAGACGGAAGTCGTAATGCAGGCGCCGCGCGTGATGCTCCTGCACCACGAAATGCAGCGGCCCGGCCGCGCCACGCCGCCGCTTCGCGCCGGCCGGCTCGGGCGTCGCGTCGAAGCGGCGCTTGCGCTGGTATTCGGAGAGTTTGTCCGCCATCGTCGTCGCTGCCCGCGCGTCAGGCGGCGCGCTTGCGCGACGCCGGTACCGCGCTCGTCGCGCGGCCGGTGGACTTGCGGCTCGCGCCGGGCTTCGCATCCTGCTTCGTGGCCTGCTTTGTGGCCTGCTTCGTGGCCTGCTTCGTGGCCTGCTTCGTGGCCTTCTTGGCAGCCGTTTTTGCGGCTGGCTTCCCGGCGGATTTCGCGGCAGGCTTCGAACGGCTCGACGTGCCGCCGGCCTTCGCCGTGCTCGCCGGTTTCGCCGCCGTGCGCGCCGCGGGCTTTCCGGCCGCCGTCTTCTTGCCGGCCGCCTTGCCGTTCTTCACGCGGCCCGTTTCCTCATCCCCGGCATCCCTGCCGGCACCACGCCGCCCGCCGCCGCCGAGGCTGCGCCTCAGCAGTTCGGTCAGGTCGAGCACGTTGGACGACGTCTTCGCCGGCGCGTCGGCGTGCGGCGTCTCGATCGTCTTCGTCTTGCCGGCCTTCACCTTGCGCTCGACCAGCGCGAGGATGTCGTCACGAAACGTGTCGTGATATGCGTCCGGCGCCCAGTCGCCCGACATGTCCTCGATCAGCTTGCGCGCCATCCGCCGCTCCTGCGCGCTCGCGCCGGCGCCGCGCTTGCCGGCCGGCAGTTCGTCGAGCCCGCGCAGTTCGTCCTGCCAGCGCAGCGTATCGAGCGCCAGCACTTCGCCCACCGGGATCAACGCGGCCAGGTGCTGGCGCTCGCGCATCACCACCAGCGCGATGCCCACCCGGCCCGTCTCGGCCAGCGCATCGCGCAGCAGCGCGTAGACCTTCTCGCCGTTGCGTTCGGGCAGCAGGTAGTAAGGCGTGTCGAGATAAAGAAACGACACGGCCGAGGTATCGACGAAGGTCAGGATGTCCACCGACTGCGTGGACTCGGGATTGGCGGCCTGGATCTCGTCGTCGCCGAGCACGACGTAGCGCTCCTTCTCGTACTCGTAGCCGCGCACGATGTCCTCGCGCGCCACCTCGCGGCCGGTACGCTTGTTCACGCGCCGATAGCCGATCGGGTCGAGCGAGCGCCGGTCGAGCATCCGGAACGACGGCTTGACGGTACGCGTGGCCGGCACGAGCCGCACCGGCACATGGACCAGCCCGAAGCTGATCGCGCCTCTCCAGATCATCGCCGGCATCGCTGCCCTCCTCTCGTGACGGGTTCACACGCCGCGACGCGCAGGTTCGCGCCGCCGCCGTGCCACCGGCAATGCAACATGCATGCCACCTGCGCCGAGAGCGGGCAGGCGCCGCGTTCGAACCGTGTCCGGAACGTCACCGGACGGCGGCGCGACGCAAGCTGGACACATCGAGCCGGCTCATCCGTCCCAATCCGCGCCCGCTCCGCGGCCACGCAGGCGGCCCGATTCACGCCGCCGGCAGCACCCGCCTCACATCATCTTGCGGCGCGCGCGCTCAGCCTTCGCCGCGTCGGCCGCCGACGCCACGTCGCGGACCTCCTCGGGCGGAGGCAGCACGGCCTCGAAGCCCATCGACTGGAGCCACATCTCGCGCGCCCAGCCGCGAGTGTGATAAAGGTGATGATCCTCGTCCGCCTCCACCTCATCGTGTGCCTCCTTGAGCACCTGGGCGGCGTCGCCGGACAGCTGGTCCGCCGCGTAGCCGATCAGCTCCCAGTTCAGGTGATCCTTCGTTTCGGCCAGCACCACGCACTCGGCGGCCACGATCTGCGCGACCGCCGGCGCCGCGTTCTGCTTCGCCTGCTCGATCACGTTGACGAGCGACTTGCCGGTGTCCATCACCGCGCGGCGGCCCGCCGTCTGCGCCTGCTCGTCGAGCCCGAGGCTGCGGAACACCGAACGCAGCACGTCCTGGTGATGCAGCGTCTGCCGATAGTAGTGACCCCATTCGTCGTGCAGGCCCGGATCGATCGCGCAGGACAGCGCCGCCTGATAGATCTGCGCGCCCCCCAGCTCGGTTTCCAGCGCCTGATACAGCAACTCGTGTACGCCCTGCTCCTTCGCCTTGCTGCGTGCCATGGCTTCCTCCATGAAAATGGGCCGCGACGAACCGGCCCGACTGTCGTTGGAGCTTCGCGCAACGGCCGTGCCGCGCGCCGGGCCGCCCGCCGCCACCGAGCCGGGCGACGATCGCGCAAAAGCTGCATGGCGTTGTAAAAAGGAGGCCCCCGCGCTCAGCCGGCCGGCGCGCCAGCGCCTCATGCGATGGCACGACGCTTGCGTGGCCACACGAGCGGAGGCATCGCGCCGGGATCAACGGGCCTGAACCGGCGATCCGGCGGCCACGCCGGCAGTCACGGCGCGGCATCCGCCCGACCCGGCGGCTCGATCGATCCCGCAGCAACGCCCCACGCCCGGCTTCGCGCATCCCGCGCCGCCATCTCGACGGAGGTATCCCGATGAAAACGCCCGATACGAAACCCGCCGGCTCGCAAAGCGGCCCGCTTGCCGGCTATCGCGAGACCGATCCGAGCGGCGCGCTGCCGATCGCCGCGCACACGCTCGAAGGCGCCAGCGTGCGGGCCGACGACGGCGTGGACGTGGGCCACGTCAGCGACCTGCTGCTCGACCTCGGCGGCGGGCGCATCACGCATGTGCTCGTGACGAGCGCGAAAGGCCACGGTGATCGCCTGATCGCGATTCCCTGGCAGGCGCTGGCGGCCGATACCGAGGGCAAGGGCCTGCGCGTGGCCGCATCGTCCGAGCGCGTGTTCGCGGCGCCCGACTTCGACCGCCACCAGCTGCCGTCCGCGCGCCCGGCCGACTGGGCCAGTTCGATCGAACGCCACTTCGGTTCGCGGGCCTGAGCCGCGAAGCCCGAAGCCCGACGCGCGACGCCGCCGCGCTGCCCGCCTGCCGCGCCACGCGTGATGCCGGAGGTCCGGCGCCGGATTCGCGACACCAGCCATTCCGATTCGCGCGGCGCAGGCGCACTGGTGTAATGTCGTCGCTTTGCGCCGCGCCGAGTCCGCCATGCCCGCCTTCGAACCCGTCACGATCCTCACCCGCCGGCTGCGTCTGCGCGCGATGCGCGAGGACGACTGGCAGGCCGGCTTCGCGCTCTGGTCCGACGCCGACGCGATGCGCTACTGCTCGTTCCCGCCGATGACGGAGCCGGTGGACGCGCGGGCGCGCACCGCGCGGCTCGCGCAGGCAGCCGCGGCGGGGGAGGCATTCGTCTGCGTGGTGGAATCGCTCGCGAGCGGCGAGCCGCTCGGCGACTGCAGCCTGTTCGATCACGACGCGCAGTGCCGCCGCGCGCAGCTCGGCTTTTCGCTGCAGCGCCGCCATTGGGGCAACGGCTACATGACCGAGGCCGTGTCGGCGCTGCTCGACCATGCGTTCGACACGGTGGGCCTGCGCCGCGTCGAGGCCGACGTCGATCCGCGCAACGAGGCATCGGCGCGCCTGCTGGACCGGCTCGGCTTCGTGCGCGAGGGCTTGTTGCGCGAGCGCTGGATGGTGGGTGGCGACGTGTCGGACAGCGCGATCTACGGGCTGCTGCGGACCGACCGCCGTCCCGCCGCGACCATCACGCCCTCGCTCAGCGACGCCGGCGGGCGCTGAGGCACTGGAAGCCCGAACGCCGTTTCAGTCGTCACGACACCCGACACCTCGCGCGTCGCATGGCGGCAAACGTGCCGGCCGGGGCCGGCACATCAAGGCATGCCATGGATGCCGCGCCCCCGATCCCCCGACTGTCACGCCACCGGCCGCGTGAGGCGAACGGAAATGCCGCCGGCCACGCGATGCCGCCCGGTGGATCGCGGCGCGCCCGCACACGTCCACCCGCCTCGACACCGCCTTCAGCCAACGCCATTCCGATGCCGCACGCAGCCGGCCGCGTGAGCATGCTCCGCGCACGCCGCGCGGAAAAAACCGCCAAGCCGCCTCGCGGCGACCTCAACGATAGAACACGTATTGCGCGAGATACGGCACGCTGCCCGATTGATGCTCGCTCGCGCATGGCGCGGCCGGCGCCGCGCCGCCGACGGTATGGATGCGCTGCACGTAGCGCACCTCGGCCAGCAGCCCCGCCGCGCCGGTGCTGTGCGTGAGCAGCAGCAGTTGCGGAATGCTGCCCGGCGTCTCGCTCGGCTGCTGCGCGCGCACCTGCCCGACGATGCGGCTGCCGTCGCCGGCCTGCCACGACGGCCCGGCGCCATGGCGCAGCACCTCGCGGCCGCTGTCGTCGTAGAGCACGGCGCGCGGCTGCTTGAACACCCATTGCAGGCGATGCTGCGCATCGAACTCGCAGGCGTAGATCTGCACGCCCGACGCGTTCAGCGTCATGACGCGCACGCCCTCGGGCGCCTCGATCGCGGCCCCGGGCGCCGCCACGGAAGCCGCACCGGGCGCCATTGCGCAGGCACCCAGCGCAAGCGCCGCGACGCCGCAGAACGATGCGCACGCAACGGTTCGCGCGATCGGCATCAACGGCAGATCGCCGTCGTGATCGACTGACCGCACCGCTGGCGCTTCCACGCCGGCGCGGCGCGACCAAGAAAAGCCCGATAAAGCGAACGCCAGGCCGCCAAGCCGGCGACGCGAAAGGTTCGAATTCAGCATGACGAAAGCCCCCGAGTAAGGATCGCGCGAACGCACGCCCCGCCGTCCTGCCGGCGGCGGTATCCGTGCGACCGCTCCCCCCAGAACACCCGAACCCGCCCACCTATTCCATCGCTCCGCACGCCGCTTCCACGCCCCGAATTCGTGCGAAATCCCGATGGAATAAAAGGCCCGGCCTCGTGTTCTGCACTCGACGAACGCGCGCTGCGCCGCCGCTGTCGGGGGGGACACGGCGGCCACCCCGGCGCGCGCCGTCGCGGCATCCGCTCCGGCCAACCCACGGCCGGCCGGACTCGAATCCCAACATCGATCAGGAATCCAACATGAAGACGAAACGCATTGCAGCCCTGGCCGCGCTGGCCGCCGTCACGGCCTTCACGCTCGCCGCATGCGGCGGCGGAGACGACGACAATCCCGGCAGCCCCACCGTGACGGCCCCGCCGCCGCCCGCGCTGAAGACGCAGTTCAAGGCCACCACGCTGGTGTCCGACGGCAGCGCCACCGCCGCGAACCTCGACCCGAACCTGAAGAACGGCTGGGGCATCGCGTTCAATCCGACCGGCGTGATGTGGGTGTCGGACAACGACACGCAGCGCTCGACGCTCTATGACGGCAACGGCCTGGTGCAGTCGCTGGTGGTGACGATCCCGCCGAACGCGGCCGGCCAGAACGCCGGCCCCACCGGCATCGTGTTCAACAAGACCACCGACTTCCAGATCAGCGCGAACGGCGGCGCGGCCAGCAACGCCGTGTTCCTGTGGGCCACCGACGCCGGCACGATCGCCGCGTGGTCGCCGAAGGTGCTGCCGACGCAGGCCGTCAACGCGCACGACGACGGCACCGGCGGCGCCGTCTACAAGGGCCTTGCGATCGGCGTGAACAACGGCGCGAACCTTCTCTACGCGACCGACTTCCACAACAAGAAGATCGACGTGTTCGACAAGTCGTTCAACAAGGTCCAGCCCGGCGGCAGCTTCACCGATCCGAACCTGCCGGCCGGCTTCTCGCCGTTCGGCATCGCTGCGATCGGCAACACGCTCTACGTGTCCTACGCGCTGCTCGGCAGCAACGGCAAGACCCAGGTGAACGGCGCCGGCAACGGCGTGGTGGACGCGTTCGACATGGCTGGCAACTTCGTCAGGCGCATCGCCGCGGGCGGCACGCTCAACTCGCCATGGGGCATGGTGCTGGCGCCGGCGAACTTCGGCTCGGCCAGCAACGACCTGCTGGTGGGCAACTTCGGCGACGGCACCGTGGACGTGTTCGACCCGAACACCAACCAGCTGGTCGGCGCGCTGCCGAACCCGGACGGCTCGACCTTCAAGCAGGCCGGCATCTGGGGCATGTCGTTCGGCAACAACGCGGCGAACCAGCCCGCCAACACGCTGTTCTACGCGGCCGGCCCGACCCCCGCCACCGGCGTGTACGGCCGCATCGACGTCACGCCCTGAGTCGTGCCGCCGGTTACGTTGCCTGCCGTGTTCGCGATCGCGTCCCGCGTCGGATGCCCGAGCCGGGCCGCGGGCGCGGCAGGCATGCGTCTCCGGTCGCGATCCGCCAGGACGAAGCCAAGCACGAACGGCGCGACCGCGTCCCGGGCGTCCTGCGTACATCCAAGGCACGCTCCGGGCGCCGCCCGACCAGCTTCGAACCGCGCGAGCGCCGCGCGCCGGCGCCGCCGGTGGCGGCCGCCTGCCTCGCGCGCGGCCATCCGCAGTCCTGCCCGCCGGCGGTCCGCCGCCGCGCGGCCCCGCATGCGCCGGCACGCCGAGCGGAATCGCGCCCCAGGCGCTAGACTTCCGCGATCGCGTCCCCGCCACGCGTGCGTGGTCGCACGACGATCGGCGATGCAGCAACCGGACCCCAGGGGAGACTTACGTCGATGACCGGTGCAGACTTGCCACGCCTGCTTCCCGAGATGCTGCCGCGGCTGTGGGCCTTCGCACTGCGGCTCGCCGGCGATCAGCACGATGCCGAGGATCTGGTGCAGCGCGCCTGCGTGCGCGCGCTCGAACGCGCGCACCAGCTGCAGCCCGATACCGCGCCGCTCAGCTGGATGTTCTCGATCGTCCACACCACCTGGCTCAACGAATTGCGCGCGCGCAGCGTGCGGCGGCGTTCGAGCCTCGACTGGGACGACGACTTCATCGAGAACGTCGCCGATCCGTCGGGCCGCACGCCCGAGTCGGCGCTGATGCACGAGCAGGTGATCGCCGCCGTCGAGCGGCTGCCCGAGGCACAGCGCGTGGTGATGCTGCTGGTGGCCGTGGAGGGCCTCAGCTATCAGGAAGCGGCCGACGTGCTCGAGATCCCGATCGGCACCGTCATGAGCCGGCTCTCGCGCGCCCGCCAGGCGATCGGCGCGCGCTTCGCGCCGCGTCCCGCCGCCCCGCGCGCCACGACCACGCCCGGAGATTCGCTCGCATGAGAGTCGACGAGACCTTGCTGATCGCCTACGCCGACGGCACGCTGCCGCCCGCGCAGTTCGCCGGCGTCGCCTCGCTGGTGGCGGGTTCGGCCGAGGCCGCGCGGATCGTGCGGCTGCTGCGCGCCTCGCAGTTCGACTATCGCGCCGCGTTCGCGGCGCAGCCGCTGCCGCCGCTGCCGGCCGCGCTCGCCCGCGACGTCGGGCGCCTGATCGGCGACTGGCGCGAGCCGCGCGCGGCCGCGCCGGCGGCGCGCGACGATGCCGGCCGTGTCGACGGGACCGACGCAGCCGACGAGGCCGGCGGAAACGACCGGAGCGGCGGCGATGCCGCCGGCATGCACGCCGCCTCGCATGCCGCGCCGCCGCGCGACCCACCCGGCCGGCCACGCGCGCGAACCTTCCCGCGCCAGCCGTCGCCGGCATCGCTGCCATGGCTGCTGGCGGCCTGCGTCGCGGGCGCGGTCTGCGCGGGGCTGCTGCTGCGCGCGGGGCCGGACGCCGGGCTCGCGCCGTGGGTCGAGGCCGCGCTCGGCTACCAGCGGCTCTACACGCGCGACACGTTCGACGGCACGCGGCTCGACGCGGCCGACGCCGCCGGGCTGGTCGCGACGATCCGCGAGCGGGACGGCCTCGATCTGCGCCTGCCCGACCTGGCCGCCACCGGCCTGCGGCTGCGCGCCGTGCAGCGCCTGAACTTCCACGGCAGGCCGCTCGCGCAGCTCGTCTATCTGCCGCGACGCGGCGCGCCGGTGGCGCTCTGCGTGATCGGCGAGGCCCGGCGCGATGCCGGCGTGACGGCGCTCAGCATCGGCGCGATGCATGTGGTAACGTGGCGCCGCGCCGGACTCGGCTACGCGCTGATCGGCGCGCGCGGCGATCTCGATCTGGCCGCGCTGGGCCGCCGGCTCGCGGCCGGGGTGAGGGACGCGAAGGACGGCACGACGCGATGAAGCCGGTCGTAAGGAATGCGCAACGAAAGCGTCAGCCGGTAACGGCACGTGACAGGTGAACCCGGCGCGCGGCCGAAGCCCATGAACGACGCGCGCGGAAGCAGCGGCAACCTGGACGAAGGCACGGAACGACCGCGCAGGACAACGGCGCGGAGCAACCACGCGAGACGGCAACGCGGCGAGGGCCGCGCGCCGTCACGACAAGCCAGTGCGGCGAGCGTGTACCGCATGGCCAATGCGGTGCCGATCGGACCGTCGGCACCCGGGAATGGATCGACTCCATCCGCCCCCATTCGATTAGAACGACACCGATTGATGAAACCGGACGATATCCAGCTACTGGCTTACGTGAACGGCGAACTGCCGGCCCGCGAGCGCGACACGATCGAGCAGGCGATGCGCCGCCTGCCCGACGTGGCGGGACAGGTCGCGCTGCTGCGCGCGTCCGACCTGCCCTATCGCGAAGCGTTCGCCGCCCAGCAGCTGCCGCCGCTGCCGGCCGGCCTCGTGCGCGGCATCGAGCGGCTCGCGCAGCGCCACGCGGCCCGCGTGCCGCGCGTGACGGTGGCGGCCGGCGCCAACGATCCCGTCGTTGATGCGGGCATCGACCCGGCCGTCGCCCCGAGCGGCACGACACGGCGGCGCGTGGCGCCGGCCTGGCTCGCGGCGGCGTTCGTGGCCGGCGCGTTCATCTGGGGCGGCATCGCGCGCCTCGCGCCCGGCGGCTTCAACGGCTTCGCCGGCTTCGGCGGCGCGGCCGGCCTGCTCGCCGACACGCCGGCGCCGCGCGGCTGGATCGCGGCGGCGGCCGGCTATCAGCAGCTCTATTCGCACGACACGCTGGCCTCGGTCAGCGTCGATCCGCACCTGACGGCATCCACGCTCGGCGAGATCCGCCGCCTCGACGGCCTCGCGCTGACGATCCCCGACCTGCGCGCGGCCGGCCTCGCGTTCAAGCGCGTGCAGCGGCTGCGCTTCCAGGACCGGCCGCTCGCGCAGATCGTCTACCTGCCCGAGCGCGGCGCGCCGGTGGCGCTCTGCGTGATGCGCGAGAACCAGCCCGACGAGGCCGCCGCCGAGCGCACGGTCGAGCACATGGACGTCGTGACGTGGCGCAGCGCCGGGCTGCGCTACGCGCTGATCGGCCGGCGCGGCGACGCCGATCTCGCGCTGCTCGCGCGGCGCATCGCGGACGCGGACGGCGAGCCGCTGTTCTCGTCGCTCGGCACCGCGCCGGCCGTCAGTGAGAGCGCAAACGCCAGTGCGAACGGCACGGCGCCGACGGCCGGCTGAGTGCGTGGCCATCCGCTGCGCGTCATTGATTTCATGCGGCCCGCCTTGCGCCGATATTGCGTCGATATTGCGCCGATGTCGTGCCGGCATCACGGCACGCCCCGCGTCGCCTCACAAGCCACTGCACCGGCCGTGCCCCACGATCCGCAGGCACCTGCCGCCCGCCTTACGATCCTTGCGCCCGCCTCGCCCGAACGCCTTGCCCCACGGGCCTCGCGCACGGAAAATCCGGCGCCGTGATGGAATAAACCGCGTGCCGCGAGCGTTATGCAAGTGAGCGGACGACGATCGCCGGCCGCCGCCCTCCTTCAACGCAACCGACCCACCGACCACGCCATGAAACTGATTCCGCATCGCGCCCTGCTGCTCGCCACGCTGGCCCTCGGCCTCGGCTCGTCGCTCGCCGCCCGTGCCGACACGCTCGCCGTCCACGCCGACCTGACGGCCGCCGCCGAAGTCCCGCCCAAGCAGAGCGACGGCCACGGCCAGCTGACGGGTTCGTATGACACGGGCTCGAAGCAGCTGAGCTGGCACGTCGTCTACGCGGGGCTGACCGGCCCGGCGACGATGGCGCACTTCCACGGCCCGGCGCCCGTCGGCAAGAACGCCGGCGTCGTGATCCCGATCGACATGAAGGACCTGCCGAGCCCGATCGACGGTCACGCCACGCTGAGCGCGGCGCAGGAAGCCGACCTGCTGGCCGGCCGTTGGTACTTCAACGTCCACACGGCGAAGAACCCGGGCGGCGAGATCCGCGGCCAGGTCGCCGCCGACCACCAGTAAGACGGCCATGGCGACCTGTCCGAATCGTCGGCCCGGCCCGGTCGCCACGGCACGCACGGCGCGGCGCTTTCTGCGCGGTGCGGGCCAACCGGCGCATCATGTATGCCGCTGGCCGCATCCGCCGCGCCTGCCGCTCGCGGCGCGCGGCGCCCCGGGGCGCCCGCCGGGGTGCATCCAGCGCTGTCCCCGTTTCCGGGCGCCGGGCTGACGCATCCGGCGCCATACCGATTGAACGCATTGCCCCGTTGCCCCGAACCCCGACCGACCATCGACCGACGACGCACCATCACGACCCGAAGAAGATCGACATGAATTCACGCGCCCAGTCCCCCGCCACCCCGACCGACGCCACGGCCCGCCCCGTCGTGCGCTACACGCGAACCGCCATGGTGCTGCACTGGCTGATCGCGCTCGGCATCCTCTGCAACGTGGCGATCGTGCTGTCCGCCGATTCGATGCCGGACGGCTGGGTGCGCCCGGCGATCGACATCCACAAGTCGATCGGCATCACCGTGCTGGGCCTCGCGATCCTGCGCCTGCTGTGGCGCGCGACGCACCGCCCGCCGGCGCTGCCGGGCTGGTTCCGCCGCTGGGAGCTGCGCGCCGCGCACGTCGCCCACATCCTGCTCTACGTGCTGATGTTCGCGATGCCGATCACGGGCTGGCTGCACGACTCGGCCTGGAAGGACGCGGCCACGCATCCGATGTCGCTCTACTACCTGGTGCCCTGGTTCCGCCTCGGCTTCATCACGAGCCTGCCGCCGGACCTGAAGGAACACCTGCACACGCTGTTCGGCGAATTCCACACCTGGGGCGCCTACGCGCTCTACGCGGTGCTGGCGATGCACATCCTCGGCGCGCTCAAGCACGAGCTGTTCGACCGCGAATCGGTCCTGCGCCGCATGCTGCCGTGAGCGCGACCTCGTCCACCCCGAACCGGGAGCCTCGCATGGGCCATCCGCGCCACCTGCCGCGCCGCCTCGCCGCGAGCGGCGCCAATGCCGTCACGGCCGCCGCGCGCGAGGCGCTCGACCTGGCCCGCACGCGCCTGTCGCCGCGCCTCACGCCGCGCGCGACGCCGCTCGCGAGCCGGCTGATCCACGGCGGCGCGCTGCTGCTGTGGATCGCGCTGTTCACGCGCGCGCTGGCGCCGGGCCTCGTGTCGTGGTCGGTGGGCATCGCCTACGTGATCTACGACACGCTGCTGCTCACGTTCGTGGCGATCAAGATCCTGCCGCTCGCCGGGCCGCTCGCGCGCGTCCACGCGCCGGCCGCCCCGGCGCCCGGCGCGCGCCGGCCGTCGCTCGGCGTGGTGGTGGCCGCCTACAACGAGGCGAGCGTGATCAAGGTCACGCTCGACGGCCTGTTCGGGCAGACCGAGCCGCTGCAGCAGATCGTGTTCGCCGACGACGGCTCGACCGACGCCACCATCGAGGTGCTGACCACCCAGTACGGCCTCGTGCAGGCGCCCGACGGCGAGCTGAGCGCGCCCAGCACGCGCTACCCGAACCTGCGCTGGCTGCGCGTGCCGCACGGCGGCAAGGCGGCCGCGCTGAACGCCGCGCTGATCCACCTCGACACCGACGCGGTGCTGACCGTGGACGCCGACACGCGGCTCGCGCCCGACGCCTGCGCCGCGATGCGCCGCGCGTTCGCGGCCGAGCCGGCGCTGGTGGCCGCCACCGGGATCCTCACGCCGATCTGCGCGCGCGACCTGTCGGGCCGCTTCTTCCAGTGGTTCCAGACCTACGAGTACATCCGCAACTTCATCTCGCGCTTCGCCTGGATGCGCGCCGACAGCCTGCTGCTGATCTCGGGCGCGTTCGCCTGCTTCCGGCGCGACGCGCTGCTGAAGGTGGGCGGCTTCGACGGCGCCTGCCTGGTGGAAGACTACGAGCTGATCCACCGGCTGCGCCGCTACGCGGTGGAGAACGGCGAGACCTGGAACGTGCGCGTGATCGGCGACGCCCACGCGCGCACCGACGCGCCCGGCACGCTGCGCAGCTTCCTGCGCCAGCGCCGCCGCTGGTTCGCGGGCTTCCTGCAGACCCAGTACTGGAACCGCGACATGACCGGCAACCGCCGCTACGGCCAGCTCGGCCTGCTGATGCTGCCCGTCAAGGCGCTCGACACGCTGCAGCCGATCTACGGCCTCACCGCGATCGTGCTGCTGCTGCTGTTCCTCTGCGAGCACCGCTTCCACGTCGCGCTGTCGATCTCGGGCGTGATCGCGGCGAAGATCGTGATCGACTTCGCGTTCCATCTCTGGTCGATCCACCTGTACCGGCGCTGGACCGGCAGCCGCGAGCACTCGAGCCTCGCGATCGCGTTCGTGGCCTCGGTGCTCGAGCCGTTCAGCTTCCAGGTGCTGCGCCACGCGGGCGCCACGCTCGGCTGGTTCCACTTCCTGCGCGGCAACCAGCGCTGGGGCGCGCAGGAGCGCACCGGGCTGGTCGGTGACGGGCAGTAAGGTGATGACGACGGCGGCGCGCCGTCGTCGTCGTTGTCGTTGTCGTCGACGTCAGGAAACGCGGGCCGCCACGGCCCGCGCCGTTCACTGCGCGATGCGGCAGGCGTGGTCCTGGATCTCCTCGGCCGGCACGCCGCGCCAGAAGCCGCCCGTCGCCTCGAGCACGAGGAACGTGTCGGGCGCGAGATTGACGAGCGCGATGCCCGTATAGGCGAGCTGCCGCTGCCCGGCCGCCACGTGCTCGCCGACCAGCGCGAACAGGTTGGTCGCCGCCAGCTGCGCCGCGCTCAGCTTCCTCGCCTCGTAGCGCCGCCCCGCCAGCGGCTCGGGCAGCGTGAACCAGCCGTCGCCGAGCCACGCCGCGTCGAGCCGGCCCAGCGCCGCGCGCACGGCCGGCGCGAGGCACGAGATGTGGATGTGCAACTGGTTCTGCGAGCGCGCGTTCTCGGCGTTGACGGTCAGCGCCACGTCGGTGTCCGGCAGCGGCCGGCCGAGCCGCTCGCGCACCAGCGCGCGCGCCTGCCACGCGAACTGGAAATAGTCCGGCACGTCCGGCGCCTGCAGGCGCGCGTCCTCGATGCCGGTGACGCGTGCGGTCGGCAGCAGCAGATACTGGTAGCGGTCGCCGTCGACCTTGTAGAGCGCGTAGCCGCGTTCGGGATCGACGCGCGCGCAGGGGCCGGGATCGTGGTCGGCGAGATAGCGCGGCAGGCACTGCTGGCTCAGCCGGTTCCAGAGGAAGTCGGGATCGGCCGCGCGCGCGCGAGGGCTCGGCAGCAACAGCAGGCAGGCCAGGATGGCGCCGCCGGGAATGGCGAAGGATCGGAGCATCGGAGCAGGCCCGGCAGGGAACGGAACGGCGCGCCCGGCGGCCCGGGCGGCGCAGCCGTGATTGTCCACGCGCCGCCGTGGCGCCACAAGCCGGCCGCGCGAACCGCGTGTCGTTCATGCGATCGCGCGGCGTCCATGCCGGCCCGCCCGCACCCTCGGCGCCCGCTCCTCAGCGCCCGAGGCCGCCGCCCAGCCGCACCGAGCGATAGGTTTCCGAGCGCTCGGGATGGGTCAGCACGAGCTGCCAGAGCTGCCCCTGCCGCGAACGGAAGAAGCCCGCGCAGCAGAGCAGATAGTATTTCCACATGCGATAGAACCGCTGGCCGTAGCGCGCCTGCAGCGCCGGCCACGCGGCCTCGAAGCGGTCCCACCAGGCCATCAGCGTGCGGTCGTAGTCGGGGCCGAAGTTGTGCCAGTCCTCGATGATGAAGCGCCCGTCCACGGCCTCGACGATCTGCCGCGCCGACGGCAGCTTGCCGTTCGGGAACACGTAGCGGTCGATCCACGGATCGGTGCCGGCCGCCTCGGCGGCGATCCCGATCGAGTGCAGCACGAACACGCCCTCTGGCGCGAGCAGGCGCCGCGCGGTCTCGAAGTAGGTCGCGTAGTTCTTCGGCCCGACGTGCTCGAACATGCCCACCGAGACGATCTTGTCGAAACGGCCCTGCAGCTCGCGGTAGTCGCGCAGCAGCAGCGTGACGGGCAGCCCGCGGCAGCGTTCCTGCGCGAGCGCGAGCTGCTCCCGCGAGACGGTCACGCCGGTCACCTTCACGCCGTAGCGCTCGGCCGCGAACTTCGCGAGCCCGCCCCAGCCGCAGCCGATGTCGAGCAGCGTCTCGCCGGGCCGCAGCCGCAGCTTGCGGCACAGCATGTCGAGCTTGTCGATCTGCGCCTGTTCGAGATCGGTGGCGTGTTCCCAGTAGCCGCACGAATAGATCATGCGCGTATCGAGCATCGCCTCGAACACGTCGTTGCCGGCGTCGTAGTGCTGCTCGCCCACCTGGAACGCGCGGTCCTCCGATTGCAGGTTGAACAGGCGGTGGCGCAGATGCCCGGCGGCGAGCCGCAGCTTCGCCAGCCCCATCGCGGCACCGTCGAGGTCGGCGCGCAGCAGCTTCGCGAACAGCACGTCGAGCCGGTCGCAATCCCACTGCCCGTCCAGGTAGGCCTCGCCGAGCCCGAGCGACCAGCTCGCGAACACGCGCCGGTAGACCTGCGCGTCGTGGACCTGGATGTCCCAGGCGCGCGGGCCGTCGATCGTCACGTCGGCCTGCCGCAGCAGCTCGCTCAGGACCGCGGGCGCGGCGCCGGCACGGGCCGGCCGGGTGCCGTCGGGCCGGCCGGGGAAACGGGATTCGGGTGTCATGCCGGCTGTTGCTCCAGGTCGCGTGGTGGTTCGCCGCCAGTGGTTCGCGGTCTCGTGTGGACTCGCACTATCGCCGTTCGCGCCCCGACTGTGAAATTTAATAAACGAATGGGGCCGATAGCATCGGCTTGGGGGCGGACGGGCCGGTCGTGCTCCACCGCCGCCACGGCGGTTGATATCGTGCTGCCGTGCAGCACCGAACGTCCGGTGGAATCGCGCCGATCGTGCCGAAAAATCGCATCGTCGCGACAGCCCCCGTGTACGATTCGCGCGGCCTGGCGCCGGCCCCGTGCCGGCCTGTCCCGCACCGCCGGCGCGGCTTGGCCCCGCCCGGCAACGAGCGCTCCGGCGCCTCTGGCTGACGCGAATCTGGCAGCTTTGCCAGCAAGCGGAGAACGGAGTGGCGATGCGCAAAATGAACCGGTAGTATCCCGGCGTTGTGCCGGGCCGCGGCGCCCGAAATCGCGGACTTTCCCTCCATCGTTTCTCCAGGAAGACCATGCTCGGCCTAGTACGCACTGCCTTGCGAAGACCGTACACGTTCGTCGTACTCGCAATCCTGATTCTCATCATCGGGCCGCTGGCGGCGCTGCGCACGCCCACCGACATCTTCCCGAACATCCGGATTCCCGTGATCGCGGTGATCTGGCAATACACGGGCCTGTCGCCGGACCAGATGGTGGGCCGCATCTCGTCGCCGTTCGAGCGCGTGCTGACCACCACCGTCAACGACATCGAGCATACCGAGGCGCAGTCGATCTCCGGCTTCGGCATCGTCAAGATCTTCTTCCAGCCCGGCGTGGACATCAACACGGCCAACGCGCAGGTCACGGCCGTCGCGCAGACGCTGCTGCGCCAGCTGCCGCCCGGCACCACGCCGCCGCTGATCCTGAACTACAGCGCCTCGACGGTGCCGATCATCCAGCTCGCGCTGTCGGGCAAGGGCCTGTCCGAACAGAACCTGGCCGACCTCGGCACCAACATCATCCGGCCGTCGCTGGTGTCGGTGCCGGGCGCGGCGATCCCCTACCCGTTCGGCGGCAAGTCGCGCCAGGTGCAGCTCGACGTCGATCCGGCCGCGCTGCAGGCGCGCGGGCTGTCGGCGCAGGACGTGGCCAACGCGCTGGCCGGCCAGAACCTGCTCACGCCGGTCGGCACGCAGAAGATCGGCAACTACGAATACACGCTGAACCTCAACGACGCGCCCGACGACATCCGCGATCTCGCCAACCTGCCGGTCAAGGCGGTGAACGGCACGACGATCTACATGCACGACATCGCGAACGTTCACGACGGCAGCGCCCCGCAGACCAACATCGTCCACGTCAACGGCAGCCGCTCGGTGCTGCTGACGGTGCTGAAGAACGGCGCGGCCTCGACGCTCGCGATCATCGCCGGCATCAAGGACCGGGTGGCCGCCGGCAAGGCCGGCTGGCCCGACGCGCTGCGCATCGACCCGATCGGCGACCAGTCGCTGTTCGTGACGGCCGCGATCAGCGGCGTGGCGCGCGAGGGCGTGATCGCCGCCGTGCTGACCAGCCTGATGATCCTGCTGTTCCTCGGCAGCTGGCGTTCCACGCTGATCATCGCCACCTCGATCCCGCTCGCGGTGCTCGGTTCGATCATCACGCTCTCGGCGCTCGGCGAGACGCTCAACATCATGACGCTGGGCGGCCTCGCGCTCGCGGTCGGGATCCTGGTGGACGACGCCACCGTGACGATCGAGAACATCAACTGGCACCTGGAACAGGGCAAGCAGGTGGAGGAGGCGATCCTCGACGGCGCCGCGCAGATCGTCACGCCGGCCTTCGTCTCGCTGCTCTGCATCTGCATCGTGTTCGTGCCGATGTTCTTCCTGAACGGCATCGCGCGCTTCCTGTTCGTGCCGATGGCCGAGGCGGTGATGTTCGCGATGATCTCGTCGTTCATCCTGTCGCGCACGCTGGTGCCGACCATGGCGAAGTACCTGCTCAAGCCGCACGCCCACGTGAACGGCGAGGGCCACGACGGCCATGGCGAGCCCGCCGCGAAGCCGGCCAGCCGCAACCCGCTGGTGCGCTTCCAGCGCGCCTTCGAGGCGCGCTTCGAAGCCGTGCGCGCACGCTACCGCGGCCTGCTGGAACTCGCGCTCGACCATCGCAAGCCGTTCGTCTCGGTGTTCTTCGGCTGCGTGCTGCTGTCGTTCGCGCTGGTGCCGCTGCTGGGCCAGAACTTCTTCCCGTCGGTGGACGCCGGCCAGATCGTGATGCACGTGCGCGCGCCGATCGGCACGCGCGTGGAGCGCACCGCCGAGATCCTCGCCGACGTGCAGCGCGCGGTGCGCCGCATCGTGCCGGCCGCCGAACTCGGCGCGATGGTCGACAACATGGGCCTGTCGGTCAGCGGCATCAACACCGCCTACAACAACACCGGCACCATCGGCTCGCAGGACGGCGACATCCAGATCACGCTCAACGAGGGCCACGCGCCGACCGCCGACTACGTGCGCAGGATGCGCGAGGTGCTGCCGCGCGAGTTCCCGGGCGTGACGTTCTCGTTCCCGCCCGCCGACATCATCAGCCAGATCCTGAACTTCGGCGCGCCCGCGCCGATCGACCTGCAGGTGCGCGGCAACAACCTGGCCGCGAACTTCGCCTACGCCGACACGCTGCTGCGCGAGATCCGCCGCGTGCCGGGCGTGGCGGACGCGCGGCTGCAGCAGTCGGCGCAGAACCCGGCGTTCTCGGTGGACGTCGACCGCACCCGCGCGCAGCTGCTCGGCATCACCGAGCGCGACGTCACCAACAGCCTGGTGGTGAACCTGGCCGGCTCCAGCCAGGTCGCGCCGACCTACTGGCTGAATCCGGCCAACGGCGTGTCCTACCCGATCGTGATGCAGACCCCGCAGTACAACCTCGATTCGCTCGCGGCGCTGCAGAACCTGCCGGTGTCGGCCACCGGCGTGAACGCGACCGGCAGCGGCGGCCAGATCCTCGGCGGGCTCGCCACCATCCGCCGCCAGAACATCCACTCGGTGATCAGCCAGTACAACATCCAGCCGATGGTGGAGATCTTCGCGACCACCCAGGACCGCGATCTCGGCGCGGTCTCGCGCGACATCAACCGGATCGTCGCCGCGCACGCCTCGACGCTGCCGCGCGGCGCCTCGGTGTCGCTGCTCGGCCAGGTGCAGACCATGAACAACGCGTTCGGCGGCATGCTGTTCGGCCTGCTCGGCGCGGTGGTGCTGATCTACCTGCTGATCGTGGTGAACTTCCAGTCGTGGTCCGATCCGTTCGTGATCGTCACCGCGCTGCCGGCCGCGCTGGCCGGCATCGTCTGGATGCTGTTCGCGACCCACACCACCATGTCGGTGCCCGCGCTGACCGGCGCGATCATGTGCATGGGGGTGGCCACCGCGAACTCGATCCTGGTGGTCAGCTTCTGCCGCGAGTCGCTCGCGCAGCACGGCGACGTGATGCGCGCCGCGCTCGAAGGCGGCTTCACGCGGTTCCGCCCGGTGCTGATGACGGCGCTGTCGATGATCATCGGCATGGCGCCGATGGCGCTCGGCCTCGGCGAGGGCGGCGAGCAGAACGCCCCGCTCGGACGCGCCGTGATCGGCGGCCTGATCTTCGCGACCACCGCCACGCTGTTCCTGGTGCCCGCCGTGTTCTGCATGATTCATTCGCGCCCGCGCCGGGCGCCCTCCTCCGACCTCACTCAGCAAGGATCTGGTCATGTCGTCTGAAGTCACCCGTGCGCACTCCGCCTCCCGACGCCGGCTGCGGCTCGCCGGCCTGACGGGCATCGTGATCGCCGTGGCGATCGTGGCGGCCGGCATCGCCGTGCGCGCCCACGACACCTCGAGCGTTCGCGCCTGGACCGATTCGAACTCGATCCCGACCGTGTCCGTGATCACCGCCACGCGCGCCGGTGCCGGCCCCGCACTGAACCTGCCGGGCCGGCTCGAAGCCTGGTCGAGCGCGCCGATCCTCGCGCGCGTGAGCGGCTACCTGAAGTCGTGGCAGTACGACATCGGCGCGCGCGTGAAGGCCGGCCAGGAACTCGGCGTGATCGAGACGCCCGAGATCGACCAGCAGCTGCTGCAGGCGCGCGCCGACCTCGAAAGCGCACGCACCAACGCCAAGCTCGCCGAGATCACCGCGCAGCGCTGGCAGTCGCTGCAGAACTCCGACGCCGTGTCGAAGCAGGACGTCGACCAGCGCACCAGCGACTACGCGGCCCGCCGCGCCGCGGTGGATGCGGCGCAGGCCAACGTCAACCGGCTGGTCGCGCAGAAAGGCTTCGCGCGGCTGGTGGCGCCGTTCGACGGCGTGGTGACGGCGCGCCGGACCGACGTGGGCGCGCTCGTCAACGCGGGCGGCTCGAGCGGCGAGGAGCTGTTCACGGTGTCCGACGTGACGAAGCTGCGCGTCTACGTGCAGGTGCCGCAGAACTACGCGCCGAGCGTGCGCCCCGGCACCACCGCCTCGCTCACCGTGCCGGAATACCCGGGCCGCAAGTTCGAGGCGAAGGTGGTGGCGGCCTCGGGCGCCGTCAACCCGCAGTCGGGCACGACGCTGGTGCAGCTGGTGGTCGACAACGCGTCGGGCGCGCTGCTGCCCGGCGGCTTCGCGAACCTCGGCTTCGCGCTGCCGGCCTCGGCCGACACGCTGCGCGTGCCGGCCAGCGCGATCGTGTTCGACGCGAAGGGCACGCGCGTGCTGACGGTGAGCGCCGACGGCCACGTCCACTATCGTCCCGTGACGATCACGCGCGATCTCGGCGCGCAGGTCGAGATCGCGGGCGGCCCGAACGCCGGCGAGCGCGTGGTGGAAACGCCGCCCGACGGCCTCGCCGACGGCGACCCGGTGCGCGTGGCCGCCGCCGGCAAGGCCGCGCCGGCGGCCGCACCCGGTGCCGGGTCCGGCGCGCAGAAGGCCGCCTCATGAGCGCGCCGACCCTCCGCCGCGCGCTGTTCGCGAGCGCGCTCGCGCTGGCGCTGGCCGGCTGCTCGCTCGCGCCCGACTACCACGTGCCGCCGGTGCAGGCCGCCGCGGCCTATCACAGCGTCGGCCCGTGGGCGCCCGCCACGCCGTCAGACCGGATCGCGCGCGACGCCTGGTGGCAGGCCTACCGGGAGCCCGCGCTCGACGCGCTGGAGACGCGCCTCGTCGCCAACAACGCGGACCTGGCCGCCGCGCTCGCGCACTACGCGCAGGCCCGCGCGTTCGTCGCGCAGCAGAGCGCGGCCGAGTTGCCGCGCGTGTCGGCCAACGCCCAGCCGCTGCGCAACCGCCAGTCCGATACGCGGCCGCTGCGCGGCGCCGGCAGCCCGAACGACTACAACTCGGTCACGCTCGGCGGCGAGATCGATTACGAACTCGACCTGTGGGGCCGCGTGCGCGACACCGTGGCCGCGGCCAGGGACGAGGCGCAGGCGACCCAGGCCGATCTCGCCTCGGTGCAGTTGAGCCTGGAGGCGCAGCTCGCGCAGACCTACGTGCAGCTGCGCGGCCTGGACCGCCAGACCAGGCTGCTGCAGGACACCGTGGCCGCCTACCAGCGCGCGCTGCAGCTCACGCAGCGGCTGCACGACGCCGGCGCGGTGTCGGGGCTCGACGTCACGCGCGCCACCTCGCTGCTGGCCGACGCGAAATCGCAGCTCTCGCAGAACGTCGCGCAGCGCGCGCTCGACGAGCACGCGATCGCGGTGCTGGTGGGCGCGTCCGCGTCGGACTTCCAGGTCGCGCCGTCGGTGGCCGACATCACGCTGCCGCCGGTGCCGGTGGGCGTGCCGTCCGCGCTGCTGCAGCGGCGCCCCGACATCGCGGCGGCCGAGCGGCGCGTGGCCGAATCGAACGCGAAGATCGGCGTGGCGCGCGCGGCCTACTTCCCGCAGATCACGCTGAGCGCGCAGGGCGGCCTGCAGAGTTCGAACTACACGAACTTCTTCAGCGCGCCGAACTTCTTCTGGTCGGTCGGGCCGGCGCTCGCGCAGTACCTCTTCGACGGCGGGCTGCGCCGCGCCCAGTTGAACGCCGTGAAGGCCGCCACCGACGAGGCCGCCGCGCGCTATCGCGGCGTCGCGCTCGCGGCGTTCCAGCAGGTCGAGGACAACCTCACGCTGCTGCGCGACCTCGGCACCGCGCTCGACCAGGAACGCGAATCGGCCGACGCCGCGCAGCGCGCCGAGAACCTCGCGCTGACGCGCTACCAGCGCGGCATCTCGAGCTACCTCGACGTGGTGCAGGCGCAGACCACGGCGCTCGCCACGCAGCGCAGCGCGCTCGACATCCAGACCCGCCAGCTGGTCGCGAACGTGCAGCTGGTGCGCGCGCTCGGCGGCGGCTGGTCGAACGACGACCTCGATGGCGTGACGAAGGCGGCGAAGGCGGAGGCGGCTTCACGGCCGGCCTCCCCGCCGGGCGAGCCGACGCCCGCCGGCTGAGCCGGATCCCGGCAATCCCGAGCCGGCACGAACGGCCCGCGGCGCGACAGCGCCGTGGGCCGTTTGCCATGCGCAGCGCGATGCGCACCGGCATGACGCAGCGCCGCCCTCGCCGGCGGCGCGCATCGCCTCTCGCCTCTCGGTCCCACTCCATCCCGGCATGCCTCAGCCACGATCGCGGCGGCCGAGGCCGGGATGACCACCCGGTTCGCGCGCCGGCCTGCGCGGCGCGATCGATTCAATCCCATGCATTGAAGTCGAGAACAAAAAGAAGTTCGCCATCGAGACGAAAACTTCGCATCCGGGGAATACCCCGATTTTCATCAGCGACGACACTGACCGCGAAGTCCCGCGCGGCCCGCCGGTGGCCGCCGGGCTTCGGCAACCGGCAACGCATCGGGCCGCTCGCCGGCCCGGTGGCATTTCATGAATCGAGGTATTCCATGTCGAGCAATATTCGCAACAACGCCCCCGTCGGCCAGTCCTACGCGTCGTACCCGCAGCAATCCGACCCGCAGGGCGCGTATCCGGCCGGGACCACCCACGGCGCGTCCGCCCAGCCGCAAGGCGCCGCAACCCTGCAGAACCTCGCACGGCGCCAGCCGCGCGCGGACGGCTCGCGCATCCGCACCGCGCCGGCCGTCATGCAACCCAACGTGTCGGCACTGTTCCGGCAGCCGCGCAGCGTCGGCGAGGCGCATCAGTTGATCGGGCAGCTCGGCGAGGCCGCGCATCACGGCCATATTTCCGAGCAGCAATACCGGACCCAGGCGGATTCGCTGATGCACACCGTCAACAGCTGGCGCATGGCGCAGCCGCAGAACCCGCAGCTCCAGCAGTCGTCGTTCGGCTTCATCATGGCGCGCGCGGAAATGGACGTGAGCTTCGGCGAGCCGGCCCACCTCGTCGCCCATCGCTACGGCCTGACCGATCCGGGTTCGCTTCAGCGCCTGCAGGTGGCCGCACATGCGGCCGCCCAACAAACCGAGGATCCGAGCCCGTTCGCGTTCAATATCTGATGTCACGCGCCGCGCGATGCCACCCCGGTGCCGTCGCGCGGCCGGCTTCGTGGTCCGGGGAAAACACCACGCGGCGCCGGTTTCAGCCGATCCGCACCCCATCATCAGAATTCCTGATAGTGTCTTCCGGCATGCTGTTTTCCTGATGCCGGCTCCCTACACTGGCTGCCACGGACGCACCTCAGCGCCCGACCGACAACCGGCGAGACAGGAGACGACAAGTGGGCAACCAGACCATGATGGAGGACGTGCCGCTGCGCGCATTTCATCTGCGCGTGGCATTGAGCGGCACGGGCGGGCAGTTCAGCGACGGCTTCGTGCTCGGCATCATCGGCATCGCCGTGAGCATGGCCGCGGGCACGCTGCACCTGAACGCGGTATGGATGGGCGCGCTCGGCGCGGCCTCGCTCGCGGGCCTGTTCCTCGGCAGCCTGCTGGCCGGCCCGATCGCGGACCGCCACGGCCGGCGCGCCATCTTCGCGTTCGACATGCTGCTGTTCGCGGCAATCTCGGCGGCCCAGTACTTCGTGACCTCGCCCGCCCAGCTGCTGGCGCTGCGCGTGCTGCTCGGGCTGATCCTCGGCGCCGACTACGTGGTCAGCAAGTCGCTCGTCACCGAGTTCTCGCCGCGCCGCCATCGCGGCCGCCTGCTGAGCGTGCTCGCGGCGGCCTGGGCGGCCGGCTACGTCGGCGCCTACCTGGCCGGCTTCGCGCTGCGCGGGATCGGCCCCGACGCGTGGCGCATCATGCTGGCCGCGAGCGGCCTGCCCGCGCTGCTGATCCTGCCGTTCCGGCTCGGCGTGCCCGAATCGCCGATGTGGCTGATGAAGCGCGGCCGCGAACGCGAGGCGCTGGCCATCATCCGCGAACGGCTCGGCGCCGCGGTCACGCTGCCCGCGCCGGCGGCGCCCGGCCAGCCGCCGGCATCGCGCCGCGGCGCGTGGGCGGCGCTGTTCTCGCCACGCTGGCGCCGCGCCACGCTGGTCGGCTGCGTGTTCTACACCTGCCAGGTGATCCCGTACTTCGCGCTCGGCACGTTCGCGCCGAAGGTGCTGCAGGCGCTGCACGTGAAGGACGGCTTCGTCGGCGGCCTCGTCTACAACGTGCTGCTGTTCGCCGGCGCGATCCTCGGGCTCGTGATCGTCGACCGCGTCTCGCGCCGCGCGTTCCTGATCGGCAGCTTCCATCTGGCCGCGCTCGGCCTCGCCGTGCTCGCCTTCGCCGGCTTCGGCCCGCTCGGCACGATGCTCGCGTTCGGCGTGTTCGCCTGCATCCTCTCGGCCGCGGCCAACCTCGAGTTCGTCTATCCGCCCGAGCTGTTCCCCACCCACCTGCGTGCCTCGGGCGTCGGCCTCGCGGTCGCCTCCAGCCGCCTCGGTTCGGCCGTCAGCACCTTCCTGCTGCCGGTGGCCGTGCAGCAGGCGGGGATCCACGCGGCGCTCGGCGCCTGCATCGGCGTGCTGGTATTCGGCGGCGTATTCTGTCAGCTGCTCGCACCCGAGACGGGCGGCGCCGCGCTGGCCGATCCGCAGCCCGGTCCGGCGTCCGGCCCGCTGTCGGATTCACCGTCGGATTCACCGTCCGGCGCCGGCCGCTATTCCGACGCGCAGTGAGGCGCGCCGCGGCGCCCGCCCCCACCGAGGAGATCGAACCATGCCGTCCGGCAAACCCATCGACATGTACGCCGTGCAGGTGTTCGTGGCCGTCGCCGAGGAAGGCAGCATGTCGGCCGCGGCGGCGCGGCTCGGCATCTCGCAGTCGGGTGTCTCGCAGATGATCCGGCAGCTCGAGGACGCGCTCGGCGTGGTGCTCGTCAACCGCACCACGCGCCCGCTCGCGCTGACGCCGTTCGGCATCGCGCTGCGCAATCGCGGCGCCGTGCTGAGCGAGGAGATCGCGAACCTGAAGGCGCAGGTGGTGGAGGCCGGCCAGGGCATCAAGCCCGACCTGCGGATCGGCCTCGTCGATTCGTTCGCGGCCACCTGCGGCCCGGTGTTCACCAAGCGGCTGCTCGGCAAGGTCTCGCAGCTGTCGATCCGCACCGGCCTGAGCCCGCAGCAGGGCGAGGCGCTGCTGCGCCGCGACCTCGACCTGATCGTCACCAGCGACGCGCTGATCGACGCCAACGACGTGGTGCGCTACCGGCTGTTCAGCGAGCGCTACCTCGTGATCACGCCGCGCGAGCCGCGCCGGCCGGTGCGCAGCGTGGCCGACATCCGCGCGCTGGCCGACGCGCTGCCGATCGTGCGCTTCAACCGCGGCTCGCAGGTCGGCATGCAGATCGAGCGCTATCTGCGGCGCATCGAGGCGCGCGCGCCGACGCGGCTCGAACTCGACAACGCCGACGCGCTCACCTCGATGGTGGCCGAAGGCATCGGCTGGGCCGTGACCTCGCCGATGTGCCTGCTGCAGGGCGCCGCGCATGCCGCGCGCGTGACGGCCCACGTGGTGGACGGGCTCGGCCTCGAACGCTCGCTCTACCTCGTCGCGCGCCGCGACGAATACGGCGCCTTCTTCGACGACGCCTGCGAGACCGCGCGCGACGTGATCGACACCGCCTTCCTCCCGCGAGTGCGCGCACTCGGCCTGGGCATCGAATCCCTCATCGAGACCGGAAACAGGAATCCGCATGAATAAGCCAGCCACTCCCGCCACGCGCACCGAGCGCGACTACGTCGGCAGCGTCGAGATCCCGCACGACAAGCTCTACGGCGTGAACTCGGTGCGCGGCGTCGACAACCTCAGCGTCTCGCCGCTCGACATCGCCCATTACCGCGAATTCCGCGTGGCGTTCGCACAGTGCAAGTGGGCCGCCGCGCTCGCCAACCGCGACACCGGCACGCTCGGCGCCGAGGCCTGCGAGGCGATCGTGCGCGCCTGCCGCGAGATCGCCGACGGCCTGCACGGCGATTCGCTGATCGTCGACCTGATGGAAGGCTCGGGCGGCACCTCGACCAACATGAACTTCAACGAGGTGATCGCCAACCGCGCGCAGCAGCTGCTCGGCCATGCGCCCGGCAGCTACGACGTGATCCATCCGAACGATCACGTGAACCGCTCGCAATCGACCAACGACGTCTACCCGGCCGCGCTGAAGATCGCCACCCACGCGATGCTCGGGCCGCTCGTCGCCGGGCTCGACGCGCTGGGCGCCGCGCTGCGCGGCAAGGCCGCCGAGTTCGCCGACGTGCTGCACCTGGGCCGCACCTGCCTGCAGGACGCGCAGCCGATGCGGCTCGGCCAGCTGTTCGGCGGCTACGCGTCGCTGGTCGCGCGACTGGCCGCGGAACTGACGGCGGTGCGCGACAAGCTGCGCACGCTGCCGCTCGGCGGCACCGCGATCGGCACCGGCTTCGGCGCGCCGGCCGGCTATCGCGCGGCCGTGTACCGGCACCTGTCGGAGATCGCCGGCGTGGCCTACGCCGCGCCGGCCGATTCGTTCGACGCGATGCAGAACCTCGACGTGTTCGCGCGCGTGTCGGGCGAGCTGCGCACCTGTGCGGCCGCGCTCGCGAAGCTGGCCTCGGACCTGACCATGCTGTCGTCGGGGCCGGTGGGCGGCCTCGGCGAACTGCGCCTGCCCGAGGCGCAGGCCGGCTCGTCGATCATGCCCGGCAAGGTCAACCCGGTGCTGCCGATGGCGATGATCCAGCTCAGCTTCGCCGTGATCGGCAACGACGTGGCGGTGGCCCAGGCAGTACAGTACGGCGAGCTCGAAATCAATCACTTCGAGCCGGTGGTGGCCTCGCGCGTGTTCGACAGCATCATGCTGCTGACCAACGGCGTGGACCGCTTCACGCGCAAGTGCGTGGCCGGCCTCGGTGCCGACGCGGCGCGCAACGAGCGGCACCTGATGGCGTCGATGGCGGTGGCCACGGCGCTGGTTCCCGAACTCGGCTATGCACGCGTCAGCCAGCTCGCGCGGCAGTCGGTGGCCGAAGGCCGGCCGCTCGCGACGATCCTCGACGAGTCGGGCTTGATGACGCGCGCCGACACCGTCGCGGCGATCGAGCGGGCCTCGCATCCGGTGTTCGACACGACAGGGCGCTGATACACGGTGCCCCGGCGGGCCGCCGCGTTGGCCACGACGCGATCAACGCGGTGGCCCGCCGAACCCAACCCAACGAAACGGAACATGATCGACAAGGACGAACTGCTCGCGCTGCTGCGCCGCCATGCCATCGACTTCGAAGCCGAGCAGCACGCGCCGGTCTACAACATGGCGGAATCGGACACGCTCGCGCTGACGCTGGCGGGCGCGCGCTGCAAGAACCTGCTGCTGCGCGACAAGCCCGGCAACACCTGGCTGGTGGTGACCACCTCGCACAAGTCGCTCGACCTCGCCGCCGCCGCGGACGTATTCGGCAGCAGGCGCCTGTCGTTCGCCTCGCCCGAGCGGCTCGATGCGCTGCTCGGCGTGAAGCCGGGCTCGCTGAGTCCGCTCGCGCTCGTCAACGACGGCGAGCGGCAGGTGCGGCTCGTGATCGACGCGGAGCTCGCCCATGAGCCGGTGTTCCTGTTCCATCCGCTCGACAGCGCCGCGACGCTCGCGCTGGCACGGCCGCAGCTCGACGCGTTCCTGCGGCTCACCGGCCACGAGCCGGCCTGGCTCACGCTCGCGGCGCGCGCGCCGGCCTGAGCGCGACGCGCCACCCTTGCCTCGCCGTGCGCGCCGCGCCATGAGGCAACCGCTCGCGCGCCCGCCTCAGGTCGGGCTTGCCTCGCGATAATCCTCGGCGTCGACGTCGTAGCCCGACGGCTCCCAACGCAGCAACAGCAGCGCCGTGAGCGAGGCGAGCGGCGCCAGCGCGATCAGCCAGAACACGCGCGTGCCGAGCGCGGCGGCCAGCACCGGGAACAGGAACAGCGACACCGTCGACAGGCCGCGCGAAACGGTCTGCGTGAAGCCCACGCCGACGCCGCGCAGCGAGGTCGGGTAGCTCAACGACGCATAGGTCATCGAGTGCGAGCCGGGGCCGAAGCCCTGCCCGAACAGGTAGGCGCCGAGCAGCAGCACCGCCGCCGCCACCAGCGCCGTGCCGCTCGGCCGGCCGATCAGCGCGAGCCCCAGCAGCGCCGCGAACTGCAGCGCGACGCCGGCCGTGGTCATCTTCCAGGCGCCGATGGTGGCCGCCGTGCGCACGCCGATCAGCCCGCCCACGAACGCGAACAGCAGGTTCAGCGCCAGCGCGGCGACGATCGTCGTGAGCGGCCCCTGCTTCAGGAAGCTCGCGAGGATCACCGGCAGCCCGTAGACGATCGCGTTGTAGCCGAACGACGACGCCCCGCCGATCACCAGCGCGAGGATCGTGCGCCGGCGGTAGCGCGCGCCGAACAGCGCCGCGTAGCTGCGCCACGAGGCGCGCGCGGGGCGCGCCGCGTCGGCATCCGCGGCCAGGTCGGCGCCCTCGGCCACCACCGCGTCGATGCCGTGCGAGCGCTTGAGGATGCGCGCCGCGCCGGCCAGGTCGCCCTGGTTCGCGGCCCACACCGGCGATTCGCTGATGTAGCGGCTGCGCACCGCGATGATCACGAGCGCCGGCACCGCGCCGAACGCGAGCACGATGCGCCACAGCCAGCCCAGCTGCGCGTCGGGCAGCAGCGCGTAGAGCGCGAGGATCAGCAGGTAGCAGGCGCTGGTGGCCGCGTACCAGGCCGGGCACCAGGCGGCGATGCTGGCCGCCTTGTTGCCGCGCCCCGAGACGCGCGAGAACTCGGCGAGGAACGCCATCGCCACCGGCAGGTCGAGCCCGACGCCGAGCCCCATCACGAAGCGCGCGATTGCCAGCACCCAGGCGTTCGGCGCGAGGCCGGCCGCGATCGCCGCCACCACGAAGAACACCATGTCGGCCATGAACACGCGATAGCGGCCGATCCGGTCGGTCAGGTAGCCGCCGACGAACGCGCCCACCAGCGCGCCGAACGTGATCGCCGACGATACCAGCCCGACCTGCACCGGGCTCAGCGCGAACTCGCGCGCGATGTCCTTGACGCCGTAGGCGAGCGAGGTCAGATCGTAGGCGTCGAGGAACACGCCGCCCAGCGCGATCGCGACCACCGCGCGTGCGTGGCCGCCCGCGGCGGCGCCGTCGTTGGCGAGCCGCGCGACGTCGCGCGCCGAGCGGATCACGAACGGCGCGGATGCGGGGCCGGCCGGGGCCGAGGAGGAAGAGGACGACGAGGAATCGAGGATGACGGTCGACATGAGGCGGGCCGCGGGTGCCGCGTAACGATGAGCAGGAATCGACTATATCGACGGCCCCCGCCGCGACAAATGCCGATTTCGTCGATCCATATCGCCATGGCTGCATAGCGGCGGCGGGCGCTGCCGGCAGCGCTCCGCTTGCGCGTTGGCGCGGCGGGATTGTCCGCGAAGCGCGGATTCTGAATCGCCGCGCGCCGCGCTTACCGCTCGCGCGGCCGGTCCCTAGAATGTCGCCATCGCAACGGCAGACCTTCCAGGGCAGCGCCTCATGACTCTCTCGACCTCGCTACCGGCCTCCGGCACCGCCTCGACGCGCGCGGCGGGCGCCGTCGCGTTCACCATCGTCTCGTGGGCCGCCGCGTTCCCGTTCATCCGCATCGGCCTGCACGCGCTCGCGCCGATGCAGCTCGCCGCCGCGCGCTTTGCGGTCGCCGCCGTGCTGGTGGCCGCGTGGCTCGTCCACCGCCGCCCGCGCCGGCCGTCGCGGGCCCATGCCGCGCTGTTCCTGCTGTCGGGCCTGCTCGGCATCGCCGCCTACAACGCGCTGCTGAACACGGCCGAACTGACCGTCGCGCCCGGCGCCGCCGCGTTCATCATGAGCACCTCGCCGATCCTCACCGCGATCCTCGCGCGGCTCTGCCTCGGCGAGCGGCTCAACCGCTGGGGCTGGCTCGGCTCGCTGTTCAGCTTCGCCGGCATCGGCCTGATCGCGAGCGGCCAGCCGGGAGGCATCGCGCCGGGCGGCGGCACCACGCTGATCCTGCTGGCGGCCGCGAGCTCCGCCGGCTACTTCGTGCTGCAGCGCCGCCTGCTGCCCGCCTACGGCCCGCTCGCCTGCACCGCCTACACGCTGCTGGCCGGCGCGCTGCTGCTCTCGCCGTGGCTGCCGGGCGCGCTGCGGGCGCTGGCCGCCCCGGCCGTGCCGTCCGGCGCCGTGCCGGCCGTGCTCGCGCTCGGCATCTTTCCCGCCGCGCTCGGCTACGCGACCTGGACCGTCGCGCTCGCGCATTTCGGCCCGGCGCGCGCCACCCACTTTCTGTATCTGGTGCCGGCGCTCGCCACCGCGCTGTCGGCCGTGCTGACCGGCGAGCACCCGGGCCTGGCCACCGCTGGCGGCGGCGCCATGACGATCGCCGGCGTCGCGTTCGTGGCCTGGCGCGGCCGGTCCTAGCCGCGCGGCGGGCCGCCCGCCTCCCTTCCACCGTGGACCTTACCGCCCCCCTTTTAGATAAATCACGTCAGCTAAAAACTGCTACCATGCGAGGATCTGTATGGATGCCGGGTGTGCTGCATGCCGCGCCCGATTCCGGAAGGGGAACCTCAATGAAGAAATCGAAAGTGGAAACGGCGGCCACGCGCCGGCGGATCGTCGAGATCGCCTCGCACGCGATCCGGGCCAAGGGCATCGACGGCACCGGCGTGGCCGAGGTCATGGCCGCGGCCGGCCTCACGCACGGCGCGTTCTATCGCCATTTCGAATCGAAGGAAGCGCTGGTGACCGAGGCGGCGGCGCTGAGCATGGACGGGTTCGTGGCGGCGGCGCAGGCCGCCGCCGAGGCCGGGCAGTTGCAGAAGCACATGGAGCGCTACCTGCTGCCCGAGTATCGCGACGGCGTGCTGGGCGGATGCCCGGTGATCCAGCTCGGCAGCGACCTGGCGCGCGCCGACACGCAGACGCGGCACGGCGTGGCACAGGGGCTGGAGCGGCTGATCGAACTCGGCACGCTGGAGAACGGCGACAGCCCCACCGCGCGCGAGGATGCGATCTTCGCGATCTTCGCGCTGCAGGGCGCGGTGGCGCTGTCGCGGCTCGTCGAGGACCGCAAGCTCGCCAAGGAGATTCTGGCGATCGCCCGGCGACGCGTGCTGCCGGAGCCGGCGGGCGGCAAGGACCGGAAAGCCGCGCGACCGGCGGCGGTACGGAAGACGGCCGCGAAAACCGCAGGCAAGCGCAACGAGGCGGTGACCGTCGAGCCGGCAGCCGAGCCGGCCACGAAGCCGGCCAGCCGGGTACGCCGGGCCGGGCCGGCCGCCTGAACCGGCGGCGCGTTTGCCGGTGAAACAGACGCGCCGTCGGGATCGCGATGAACGGAAGCTCGCTCATGCAGCGCCAAGTCGCGGCATCGCGCGAACCGTTCATCCGCGCCGGCTCGCGGCCGGCCGGCATCTTCCTGCGCGGCGACGACGCATCGTGCCGCGCCGGACCTTGCAGATATCCGCAGCGCTCCCTCCAATGCCACGAATCGAACATCTCTATCATCTCGCCGAAGCGTCCAACGTCGAGTCGATCCTGCGCCATGGCCTGCTCAGCACCGAGCGGCTGCTCGACCTGGTCGGCATGGCCGAAGCCGAACGCGCCGGTTTCCTGCGCCGCCATCGGCCGGACAACCAGCAACTGGCCGCGGGCGTGCTGGTGCGCGACCAGCGCCCGATGCCGCCCGCCGCGCTGGCCGGCGCACTCGACGACGGGCTCACGCCCGGCGACTGGTACGCGCGGCTGAACGGTTTCGTGTTCCTGTGGCCCGATCGCGAGCGCATGGAGCGGCAACGCCATGCCTGCGGGGGACGCCCGCAGGTGGTGCTCGGCTTCGATGCCGCGGCGCTGTTCGAAAGCTTCGGGCACGACGCGTTCGTCTCGCCGATCAACAGCGGCAACGCGCGTCGCAAGCCGGCCCGGCGCGGGCTTCACACGCTCGTCCCCTATGCCGGCTGGCTGCGCGACGGCTGGCCCGATCGTGCCCGCTCGCACCGGCCCGCGGAGGTGCTGTTCCGCGGCCCGATCCCGGCGGCGGCGCCCTATCTCGTCACGATGGATTGACGGGCCGCGGCTTTCGTCGGCATGGCGGCCGCGAAAGCCGGCCGTCTAGACCATTGACCAGGTGTGGTACGTGGGTCCGCGCCCCTGGGCGGACACACTGGTGCGCTCGGAGGCAGCCGCCCCGCCTCCCCCGTCTGCCTGCTGCGCGGCCTGATGGCGGTCCTTGAGGATCGCGGACGCCTTGGTCAGCACGGCCCCCGCCCCCCACGCCACCGAGGACGCCATGCCGTAGCCGGCCGAGCCGAGCGTGTCGCCGTCCGCCGATGCGCGGGCGGACCAATATGACAGATAGGCCGCTCCGGCGTTCGCCAGGCCGGCGCCGGCCTGCACCGCGGCGCTCCATCCGCTGTGCTGGTTGTTGCGATACCCGTTTGCGGCATCCAGCATGACGGCCCCGGCGCTGGCGCCCCACAGCACCGCCGAGCCGTAGGCGGTGTCGGCCTGCGCATCGCCCGACAGGCCGTCGGCCACCGCGTTGGACAGGCCGGCCGCCATGCCGGCGACATTGGCGACGCGCGCCAAACGGCTATATGGCACGTTGCCGGCCTCCGACATCCCCGCGCCGGCAGCCCAGCCGACGCCGCTGCCGCCCGCGACCAACGACGATGCGGTGGAGGACCGCCCCATGCCATGCACCATCGCGTAGGACGCCAGCGAGGTCGCCGCGGACAGGCCGTCGACAAGCGGCGCCCATCGACCAACGGCTTCGCGCCGGCTTGCCTCGCCGGCCGGCGCCGCGTTCGACAGCAAGGGTTCGTGAAGCGGCGAAATCGGCACCGCGACCGACGCACGGTCTCCGTTGTCGTCGCCACCGCCGTCGCCGTTGATCGACAGGCCGCCTGAGCCGGCGACGGCCGGAGACCGCGACGGGCTCGCCGCACGTGGCGATGGCGGAGGCGGCGCGAATCCCCCCGCCCTGCTGCTACCGGGCAGCGCCAGCGACAATGGCGGACTCGCGCCCCGCGGCGGCCCCGCCGGCATCGGCGCGAGCCCCGCGTCAACGCCGGCCTCGGACAGCGGTACCGACGACGACGAACCCGCGGCTCGCGGCGACTGCTGCGGCATCGACGCAAGCCCTCCCGTACCGCTGGCCCCGGGCAGCGATACGGCGATCGGCGTGCTCACGGCTCGCGGCGAATGGGCCGGCATCGGCGCGAGCCCCGACCTGCCGCCAGCTTCAGACTGCGGCGCGAGTGGGGGCGCGCTCGCGAGCCGCGGCGACGCCAGCGGCATCGTCGGGAGACCGGACCCGTTGCCGGCTTCGGGCAGCCGCACCGGCGACAGCGGGCTCGCGCCGCGCGGCGACGGCGGAGGCGGCGCGAATCCCGCCTCGCTCAGCCAATCGGACGGCGCCACCCGCCATGGCTGCAAAACCGGCGGCACCGGACTGCGGGAGGCAGCCGGCACTCCCGGTCTGCCGTCGCCGACAGCACCCGGCCCGGAGAGCGACGATGACGATCTGGTGGCCAGACCGTTCTCATGAGGCAGGCCGGAACCGTCGCTCCGTGGTGGCTTCATCGGGATGTTCCTTGCGTGGGGTTGGCACGCCATCGAACACAATTTTCATGCCACCGCCCACCACCGACTTCGCCTCGCGATATCCCGCGCCCTGCGCGCCTGGTCCGATCGGCTGCCGGGTGGAAATCCACCCACTCCGACTTCGTGCCGGGTGAATTCCCACCCAGCTCAACGCCGCCTGCCGACGCGCCGCCGCCAGCACGATTCCGACAGGATGTGCCGGACCGATTCGATTCGAGCGCCTGCCCGGCGTCGCCGTGAGCCTGCGCTTCGGGCAGAGACGCGCCAGCCGATACGGAACTGCCACCGCCCAAGGTGAGCAACACGCCCGCCATGGCGCCCGGTCGATCCATAAGTCATTGCGCCGCCTCGGCGATGGCGGATCGACGCAATCAGGCGGCGCGAACGCCCCCCGTTTCACCCGATCCCCAGCGCCAGCAACACCGGCAAATGCACCCGCGCGAATCGCTCCGCCTGCGCGACGCGCTCGGCCAGCACCGCCTCCGCGACCGGCTCCCCCGCCGCCATCACACCCGCCGCGAACTCGCCCCATTCACGCGGCCCGGCCATCCCGCGCCGCCGCGCCAGCAGGAACAGCTGCGCCACGCGCGGCACGCGGATCCCCGAACCCGACACCGGGCTCGCCAGGAACTGCACCGCGTCGCGGTCGGGCGCCTGCTCGCAGATCGCCGCGTTCAGGCGGTCCGCGGCTGGCCGCGCCGCGTCGATCCGCGCCTCGTCCTGCGCGTTGAGCAGCGCGCCGGTGCCGACCAGCAGCATCACCGCCCCGGCCAGTTGCGCCAGCGTGATGCCGCGCTCACGAACGCGCGATTCGAGCTGGCCGAGCGTGGCGGGCCGATGGTCCGCCAGCGCGTCGAGAATCGGCCCGTACAGCGCCTCGGGCAGCGCCGCCTCGCCGAGCGCGCCGCGCACCTTCAGCACCACGGCCGCGCGCGGCAACGCCAGCACCACCCGCTGCATGCGCAACGCGGCGTCGCGTTCGGCGGCATCGAGCCGGCGCGGCGCCTTGATCCAGTAATCGCGGCGCAGCGAACGGTTCATGCAGACGTCGCGCACGGTCTCGCGCTGCACCGGATCGGCGATGCGCGCCAGCAGCGCGCGCTGCGCCGCGTCGAGGTTGAGCGCGTCGAGATGGTCGCGATAGTCGGCCGAGCCGGCATAAACGAGGTCCGCTCCGGCCAGCGACGCCGCCACCTGCCGGAACGACAGGGCCTGCCAGTCGCGATTGAAATATTCGTGCGCGAGATATTGCGTGTCCTCGCGGGCCAGCGCCTCGACGCGTTCGGCCAGCGCCGGGTTGGCCACCGCGTAGCCGGGCCGCGCCGCGAAGACCTCGCGCGCGAACTCGACCGCCGCCTTCACGCCCTGTCGCGTGCGCGCCTCGCTGCTCCCGCCGTCCGCGCCCGACGCCGCCGCGCCGGCCTGGAAGTGCCCCATCATCAGCTCGCGCACGGGCAGCATCGCGGCCCAGCCGGGCTGCGTGTTGTAGCTCAGGTAAAGCACGCCGCCGGGCTTGAGCTTGCGGTGCAGGAATCCGGCGATCAGCGCGCGGTTCTCGTCGGACACCCAGCTCCAGATGCCGTGCATGCCGATGAAATCGAAATCGGGCAGATCCTCGCGCCGGCAGAACTCGGCGAACCGCTCGCCGGACAGCACGGCAGGCAAGCCGGCCTCGCGCGCGAGCGCCTGCGCGAAACCGGCGTGGACCGCGTTGAAATCGGTGCCATGCCAGCTCGCGCCGGAGCCGGCCGCGTGGATGTTCACGCTCACGCCGTAACCGAAGCCAAGCTCGCAGGCGGCCTGCACGGCCGGCGCCGCATAGCCCGCCCGCAGCAGCGGCAGCGCGAGCCGCAGCGGATCGAGTTCGTCGCAATAGCCGAACGTGTAGGCGATCTCGTCCACCTCGCCGGTTTGCCGCTCGCTCATCTGTCGTGGTTCCCGTGTCTGTTGCCAAAGAGGCCGGCCTCGGCGGCCGGCGAAGTCCGACACAGTACCGCCCCGACGCGAAAAGCAGAATGACGGCTGCAGCGCGACGCTCCCGCCAGACCTTTCCCGCCGCTTTCGGATTTCATCTGATGAAACGCGAGCGCGGCCGCGGCCGGCGGGCGCCCGCTCCGCGTACCTGCCCGAGAAGCCACGCCCGGCGTGCGCCGCTTGCTTGCCGGCCGCACTTTGACCGGCGCCGAGGTTGAAATCGTCGCCCATGACTTTTACACTGCCACGGCGTGAACTCATGAGAGCACCGATGAGAACGGATCTCGATGCGTGTCCTGACATTCTGATGACAGGTACCCCGGACGCGGTCGACACTTACCTCGTGCGCCGTCTCTGGGAGGGCGGCCCTGCGGCGCCCGCCCCCCATATGGTCGTGAACTGGCTGCGCGTGCTGAAGACGCGCGGCGAGCCGTTCGCGTCCCATGTCGCCGCCTGCCACTACTGGCTCTACGAACACCGTCGCGGCTACGATCACGCCACCGTGTTCCGCCCGTTGCGCGGCGAGACCGGCTGGCTGTCGCGGCCCGGCGCCGGCGCGTCGCGCAACCCGCGCGGCAGCGACAGCTGACGCGCCGGCCGGCCCCCGCCCCGCTCGACACGCCGGCATGACGCTTTCATGTCGCGTCACGCGCGCGCCTCGTTTCAGCTCATACGATGGCCACGCCCGCCTCCGGGCGCTTCGCGGATCCGCTCCGATCCTCGTGCGACCGGCGCGGCATGCTCGCCACCTCCGGGGCAATCATGCCGTGCTCGCCGGTCGACGAAGGAATTGCAATGCTTCGGATACCCAATCAATTCGCGGTGCATCTCGAGCCGCGTCGCCGCGCCTCGTCGGCCCATCAAACCGGCGGATCGCATCGCGCGGCGGCACGCGCCGCCTATCCCGCCCGGCGATCGCGGGCACCGCGCTGCGCTGCCCGCGCAGATCGCTCCGCGCCGCTCGCGCCGTCGCATTCTCATGAGGAAAGCGCGAACGCCTCGAGCGGCAGGCCCGCGCGCTCACTGATTCCGGACAGGCAAGGCCGCGCGAGCCGGCCCGAACGGCACGCCGCGCGCAGCCCCGACGCCTCGACGCGGGCAAGCGTTAAAACGTTTGCCTGTGGTCCCGCGTCGGACTGTGATCGAAACGGAGCCGGCGCAACCGCGCTTGTCACATAAGTTACATGTAGACCCGTTAGCGTCCGGTGTTTCTTCACATACCGGCTCGCGTCGCCATGCATCCAGCTTTCTCGCGATTTCGCCGCCCGTCGACATCCAGCGATCCGCGCACTGCCGGTGACCTCGGTCACGATGTCCCGGCCGTGGATGCCGGGGATCCCAACTCCCTCGTCATGGAAATCTTCTCGACGCATCGCGAGATGGGGAGCCTGGCCGTGCTCGAGGACGGACGCCCGATCGGCCTGATCAATCGCAACATCTTCATGTCGCAGATGAGCAAGCCGTTCCACCGCGAGCTCTACGACAAGAAGAGCTGCATCGCGTTCATGGACAAGGAACCGCTGGTGGTGGACGCCGACGTCGGCATCGAGGCGCTGGCGTTCCGCACCGTCGAGACCGGCGAGAAGGCCCTGGTGGACGGCTTCATCGTGACGCGCGACGGCCGCTTCTCGGGCCTCGGCAGCGGCCTGCAGCTGGTGAACGCGGTGGCGGAGATGCAGGCGGAGAAGAACCGCCAGATCATGCAGAGCATCGAGTACGCGAGCGTGATCCAGCGCGCCATGCTGCGCGCCTCGAGCGAGACGCTCTCGACCCGGCTGCACGACGCGGCGATGATCTGGGAACCGCGCGACGTGGTGGGCGGCGACTTCTACCATTTCTCGGCGCTGCCGCACGGCTGGTTCGGCGCGGTGGCCGACTGCACCGGCCATGGCGTGCCGGGCGCGTTCATGACGATGCTGGCCTCGGCGTCGCTGTCCAAGGAGCTCGAACAGCTCGGGCCGCGCGATCCGGCCGCGCTGCTCGCGGCGGTCAACCGCAACGTCAAGAGCCTGCTCGGCCAGGCCAACGGCTCGGCCGAACGCGCGCAGTCGAACGACGGCCTCGACGCCGCGGTGATCTGGTTCGATGCCGCGCAGAGCGTGTTGCACTTCGCCGGCGCGCGGATCGCGCTGAACCTGCTGCCGCCCGACAGCCCGGAATTCCAGACGATCGCGCCGGACAAGATGGGCGTGGGCTACGTGGACAGCCGCGAGGACTACACCTGGAACCTGCACTCGCTGCCGGTGGCGGCGGGCAGCCTGCTGTTCATCTGCACCGACGGCCTGACCGACCAGATCGGCGGGCCGCGCAACATCTCGTTCGGCCGGCGGCGCGCGCTCGACGTGATCCGCCAGCACCGCACGGAATCCCCCTCGGCGATCTGCGAACATATCCGGCAGACGCTGGGACAATGGCAAGGCGGACAGCCGCGCCGCGACGACGTCACGTTTTTTTGTGCCCGTATCTAATCGATTCCACGAATGTTTCAACTACTCGATCAAGACAGCGCGTTTTTCGATCTGGCGCAGCGACGCAACGTGCTCTTCTATCACAAAGGTTTTTTCTCCCATAACATCGTGGCTGCCATGAGCGAGGTGGTGAAGCTGCAGCTGGAAGTGGCCGGCGTGACCGGCCCGACCCGCCGCAAGCTGTTCTCCTCGTTCGTCGAACTGTCCCAGAACATCGTCCATTACTCGTCGAACGCGCTGCAGGCGGGCGAAGGCGGCCGCGGCGACGTGCGCGAGGGCGCGGTCTGCATCTCGCAGAACGGCGAGCATTACGTGATGTGGTGCGTGAACCCGATGGCGACCAGCCAGGTGGAAAACCTGCGCGCCAAGCTCGAGCCGCTGCGCAACATGTCCGTCGAGGAGATCAAGCAAGCGTATAAGATATCGCTGCGCGCCGAGACCCCGGAAGACAGCAAGGGCGCCGGCCTCGGCTTTCTGACGATGGCGCGCGATGCGAGCGCGCCGCTCGAGTTCGCCTTTCACCCGCGTGCCGACGAATCCGGAATCACGCTGTTCTGCCTCATGGCCATCATCTGAGCAGGAAGACACACATACCAGCCATGGATAATCTTTTTATTGCAGCCACGACGACATCGCCCGAGATCGACTTCCGTTTCGATCAGCACCGGCTGTCGATCAAGGGCGAGTCGTACCCCGAGAACGCCGCCGCGTTCTACGCGCCGATCATCGACACGATGCGCAGGTACCTCGCCGAGAGCGCCGGCGCCGCGATCACGATCGACGTCGCGCTGACCTACTTCAACAGCTCCAGCACCAAGATGCTGTTCAGCATCTTCGACGCGCTCGACCAGGCGGCCCAGTCAGGCAGCCGCGTGTCGATGAACTGGTATCGCGACGAGGAAGACGAGACGATCGCCGAGTTCGGCGAGGAACTGAAGGCCGATTTCGACGCGATCGAGTTCAACGACCGTCCCGTCGCGCACTAAGGAAGGCCAGTGACTTCGACGTCCTCCCCCAACGTGCATCCGGGTGCCGCGCCGGATCTCTTCGAGACCGAGAGCGCGGCGCTGGAACGGGCGCGCGCCACCCATTGCGCCACGGATGCCGACGCCGCGGCGTACCGCCAGTCGCTGGGGGAGCTCATCGAGCACTTCGAGCGCCTGATGCGCGAAACGCGGCGGCTGATCGGCCGCAGCGACCGGGCCGAGCGCGACATGCAGGCGCTCGCCAACCAGATGGCGCACCGCGCCTCGCATGACGCGCTGACGGGCGTGCTGAACCGCAGCGCCGTGATCGAACGCACCGCCAAGACCCTGCGCACCAACAACGCGGCGATGGTGGTGCTCGACATCGACGAGTTCAAGCGCATCAACGACGATTTCGGCCACCCGACCGGCGACGCGGTGATCCTCGGCGTGGTCGACTGCCTGCGCGGCATCGTCGGCGAGCGCGGCTTCATCGGGCGCGTCGGCGGCGAGGAATTCACGGTGATCCTGCCCGCCTGCGACGCCGACGAGGCCGCCCTGCTCGCCGAGCGGATGCGGCGCGCGATGAGCGACTCGCTGGTGGTGCCGCCCGTCGACCGCCCGATCACCGCCAGCTTCGGCGTCAGCATCAACGCGGCCGGCACCAGCTTCGACACCGCCTACGGCATGGCCGACGAGGCGCTCTACCGCGCCAAGCGCGGCGGCCGCAACCGCGTGGAATTCACCGACCAGTAAGCGGCGGCGCCAACGGCATCGGCTGCATCGGCTGCATCGGCTGCATCGGCTGCTTGCCCGCGCGCCGTCGCGGCCGCGACCCGGGCGCCACCGGCCGGCGGCGCGCCGTTCGCGGGCGCGCGCTCCCTCTGTTTCCCTCCGATCGGTCTCAAATAGGCTGCGACGGATTGGCGCACATAGGCGCCACTTGATTCACTCGCTGCAGCGCGGCACGTCGCCCCTCTATAATGAGAACGATTGCTATTCATACATTTCCCCTGCAATGCTCCTTTCCCATTTGGCCAAGAACGTGCCGGCGATCGTCGTCGATGTCGCGAATGTCTCCCAGCCCGATCCGATCGCCCAACGCCTGCGTGATCTGGGCTTCGTTGCCGGCGAAATGGTCCGGGTCGTCGCGCACGGCCCCTGGCGGGCCGATCCGGTGCTGATCCAGATCGGCTCCACGCGGTTCGCGCTGCGCCGCACCGAAGCGGCGCGCGTCACGGTCACGGAGGCCCAATCACAATGAACACGCTCCCCCTGCGCGTCGCCCTGGTCGGCAGCCCCAATTGCGGCAAGACCGCACTCTTCAACCAGCTCACCGGCGCGCGCCAGAAGGTCGCGAACTACGCGGGCGTGACCGTCGAGCGCAAGGCCGGGCAGTTCCTCACGCGCTCGGGCCGCACCATCCACCTGCTCGACCTGCCCGGCGCCTACAGCCTCGAATCGGCGAGCCTCGACGAGCGCGTCACGCGCGACCTGCTGCTCGGGCGCCAGGCCGGCGAGGCCGTGCCCGACCTGATCGTCTGCGTGATCGACGCCACCAACCTCCGCCTGCACCTGCGCTTCCTGCTGGAAATCCAGCGGCTCGGGCCGCCGGTGCTGGTCGCGCTGAACATGATGGACGAGGCCGCGCGACGCGGCATCACGATCGACATCGCCACGCTCGAACGCGAACTCGGCCTGCCGATCGTCGAGACGGTGGCGATCAAGCGGCGCGGCGCCGATGCGCTGATCGCCGCGATCGACGCTCACGAAACCCGTGACGGCGCACGCGCCGGCGCGCCCGCCGCGATCGCGGCCACCGCCGGCGGGCCGCCGGCCGACATCCACGCCCAGGTGCGCGCGCTACTGGCCGCGGCCGTGACGATGCCGCGCGCCACCGACGAGCGCGACGACCGGCTCGACCGCTGGACGCTGCATCCGGTGTTTGGCCTGCTGATCCTCGCGATCGTGATGTTCATCACGTTCCAGGCCGTCTACTCGATCGGCAAGCCGCTCACCGACGCGATCGGCGACGGCTTCGGCTGGCTCGGCACGATCGTCGGCGCGTGGCTGCCCGACGGGCCGCTGCGCAGCCTGCTCACCGACGGGATACTGACCGGTCTCGGCACGGTGCTCGGCTTCCTGCCGGAAATTCTCGTGCTGTTCCTGTTCATCCTGGTGCTCGAAGAATCGGGCTACCTGCCGCGCGCGGCGTTCCTGCTCGACCGGATGATGCTGTCGGTGGGCCTGACGGGCCGCTCGTTCATCCCGCTGCTGTCGAGCTTCGCCTGCGCGATTCCCGGCATCCTCGGCACGCGCAGCATCACCGACCCGCGCGACCGGCTCGCCACGATCCTGGTCGCCCCGCTGATGACCTGCTCGGCGCGGCTGCCGGTGTACGCGCTGCTGATCGGCGCGTTCATCCCGGCGCATCGCGTGGCCTACCTGTTCAACCTGCAGGGCCTGGTGCTGTTCCTGCTCTACGCGGGCGGCATCGGCGGCGCGATGCTGGTGGGCTTCATCATGAAGAAGATCCGCGGCGACCGCGAGGAACACGCGCTGCTGATGGAGCTGCCGTCCTACCGCGTGCCGCGCGCACGCGACATCGGCATCGGCCTCTGGGAACGCGGCTCGATCTTCCTCAAGCGGCTGACCGGCGTGATCCTCGCGCTGACGGTGCTGATGTGGTTCATCTCGACGTTCCCGTCGCCGCCCGACGGCGCGACCGGCCCGGCCATCGACTACACGTTCGCCGGCTACATCGGCCGCAGCCTCGAGACCCTCTTCTCGCCGCTCGGCTTCAACTGGCAGATCAGCCTGTCGCTGATCCCGGCCTTCGCGGCCCGCGAGACCGCCGTGGCCGCGCTCGCCACCGTCTACGCGGTGAGCGGCGGCGAGGGCGACATCGCCGGCCTCGGCCACGCGCTGACCGCGAACTTCTCGCTGGCCAGCGCGCTGTCGCTGCTGGTCTGGTTCGCGTTCGCGCCGCAATGCATGTCGACGCTGGCGGTGATCCGGCGCGAGACGCGTTCGTGGAAGAACGTCGCGATCTCGTTCTGCTACATGTTCGTGATGGCCTACGCGGCGTCGCTCGTCACCTACCAGATCGCGAGGGCATTCCTGTGAACAGCGGACTCGGATGGCAGTACGCCGTGATCGGCGTGGTGGTGGTCGCGAGCTGCATCGTGATGGTGCGCAAGCTCGCGCCGGCCTGGGCCTCGCGCCGCCAGACGGCACTAGCCGCGCGCCTCGGTGCGCAGCGCAACCCGGCGCTGCGCTGGCTCGGGCAGCGCCTCGCGCCGGCCGCCGCCGCGGGCGGCTGCGACTCGGGCTGCTCGACCTGCGGCGGCTGCGGCAGCCCGGACGGGCCGCCGCCGGAAGAAAGCCCGCTCACGTTCAAGCCGCGTGCCGCACGCGATCACGCGGACGCGGCCGGCGTGTCCCGCACCGACTCGCATCCCGACTCGCACACCGACACGCACTGCCGCTGACTCGCGCCGCGGGCGGCAGGCCAACCGGGCCCGCCATCCGTCGCGCGCCGTGCGTCGCCCAAGCCGTCGCCACCGGACGACGGCGCCTGCCGCCCGCTCCGCGCCCCCTGCCGCTTCCATTACCGCTTCTCCCACGGCGTGTCCCCACGCGCCTCCGCCCCGCCTGCCCTACTTGCCCGTCGTGCCCGGCGCATGGCTGCCGGGCGCCATCACCGCCCCCGGCGACACCGCGAAGTCCGCCACCTTCGCGTTCGTCATCGTCGCGTCGCTGGTCGTGCCGAACCAGAACGACAGCGTCTGCTTCAGCTCGTTGAACCAGTAGCCGATCACCGTGCCCACCGTCAGGCTCGTGGTGGCGTCCTTCAGGAGCAAGGCGTTGCCGTGGAACACGAACACGAGGATCGCGATCGCGCCGAACAGCAGCCCGAACGTGATGGTCGGGCGCACCCAGTCGCGCGGCTGCGTGGCCGCCAGCTTGCGCGCGCTGTCGCGATCGGCAGCCTCGGCGGCATACAGCGCCGTGCGCGCCGACAGCTCGGCCTGCTCGCGCTGCGCGGCGATCTGCGCGAGATCGCGCTCGTGATCCATCTCGGCCTGCTTCAGCTTGCCGGCAGCCTCGGGATCGTTCGCGAGCGCGCCCATCACGCTGTCGGGCGACGGATCGGTGCCGAGCGCCTTGGCGATCACCGACGCGGCGAGCCCGACCCCGGAGCCGACCAGCGTACCCACGCCGGGCACTGCATTGCCGAGGATCGGCGCGACCTTCGAGACTTCCGCTGCCACATCGCCCCAGGTGCTCATGCCGTCCCTCCCAATGCCCGATTGAGTTGCCAGCCGTATTCGAAGACCTTCTGGCTGGCGTTCTGCTCCGCCAGCTCGATGTAGCGCACCGACTGCTGCGCGGCGATCATGCCCTTCAGCACCGGCTGGCCCGCGCCGCCGCGCTGCGCGTAGAACGCGCGCAGCAGCGCCAGCGTGGACGGCCCGACCTGGCCGTCCACCGTCACCGCCACCTGGTTCGACACGTTCAGCACGTTCAGCGCGCGCTGCATGAACTTCACGCCGATGGCCGGCCCCATGTTGACGCCGATGTCGAGCAGCTTGGCGGCCAGCGCCGGATCGAGCGCGGCGACCTGGTCGAAGTGCGGCGCCGTCCAGTAGTTCTGCCGATAGATCTGCACGGCCAGATCGCGAGGCAGGTCCTGCATCGCGCCCTGGTAGCCGAACGCGCGCGCCGTCCCCGCGGTGATGCCGAAGTTCGTCTCGCCGCCGCGATCGTCGGGATGGTCGACGTAGCCGCCCTCGCGCGCGATCACGCCGTTGATGTAGTCGTCGGGAATCGGGCTCATCGGATCCCTCCGAAGCCGGCTTCCTTCCTAAGCATGCCAAAGTCATTCATGGTGGTCTCGCGGTAGCGGATCGTTGATGTTTCCCGCCAGCGCGGCGGCACTCGCGGCGCCGCCGCGCACACCACCTCGATGACGACGGGAATGACGCCAGCTTAGCGAGGCCGCGTGCGGCCGGCGCGGACAATCCGATGCAGATCGGCGCGCGAAAAACCCGCGAGCGCCGGCGGCGATGCCGCGAAACCGATGGTTTGACGCGCAACGCGCGCGGCCCGGCGCCGGTCCCGGCCCGGCCGCGCGGTGCCCGATGGCACGCCATGCACCGATCGCGTGCTTGCGCGCCGGTGACGTTCTCGGTACGATTGCATTTGCAATCGTACCGAGAACTCAGATCAACCTGCGGGCACGTGCCAACATGACCTCCAACAGCCTCACGTTCTATACGGCGGATACGCCGAACGGGCAGAAGATCAGCATCTTCCTTCGCGAAGCCAGGCTGAGTTACGAACAGGTGAACCTGAATCTGTCGAAAGGCCAGCAGCGCGAGCCGGCCTTCCTCAAGCTCAATCCCAACGGGAAAATCCCCGTGATCGTCGATCACGAGGCCGGCATCACGCTGGCCGAATCCGGCGCGATCCTGACCTATCTCGCCTCGAAGCACGGCCTGCTGTGGCCGAAGGACTATCGCGAGCAGGCCGTCATCAACCAGTGGCTGCAGTTCCAGATGGGCGCGATCGGTCCGATGCTCGGCCAGCTGTGGTGGTTCACGCATGGCTCGAAGACCGGCAACACCGAGGCCATCCACCGCTATCACAACGAGACGCACCGGCTGTACGGCGTGGTGGACCGGCAGCTCGGCGCCTGGCCCTACTTTGCCGGCGATCAGTACACGATCGCCGACATCGCCGCGTTCCCGTGGCTGCGCACCTACGACGAACTCGGCATCGACCCCACGCCCTATTCCAACGTGCAGCGGTGGCTCGATGCGATCGAAAAGCGCGGCGCCGTGCGCGACGGGCTGGCCGCCGTCAAGGCCGGATGACGGCGGCGCTCGCGCCGCCCCCCCGGCGGCGGCACGGCGAACCCCGTGCCGCCGCCGCACCATGCATCGCGCCCGGCCCGACCGGCGCGCCATAGTCATATAGCCCGCGAAGCCACGCGGGCACGCCCATCGACGCGGCCGCGCCAGGCCCGACCACGTTGGCGCGACGAGACCAGCCTTGCCCGACACGCGGCGCCGATCCGATCGCATCGGCGCCGCGCACGACTCACGCAGCCACGCCATCCGAGGCTTCAGAATGGACACGATGCTTCTCAAACGCACCCGACACACGGAGCACGCCGCGCAAGCCTGCATCCGCTGCATCGAGGACACCCGCGGCGACGAAGGCGGCCACGACTCGCCGCTGCTCACCGCGTCGGAACTGATCCGCAACCTGCATCAGGACGCCGTGGTCGACGGGCAGTTCTGGTTCGTCGACGACCGCGCGGACCAGCAGCAGCGCAACGCGGCGATCGGCGCGTGGCCGCTGTGGATCAGCGAACGCGCGCGCAACGACGAGCGCCCGCTGTTCTATCTCACGCAGTCCCCCACCTCGCGCCATCTCTCGATGCTGACCGCGCAGACGGCCGAGCGCGGCATCATCCTGAACGACATCGAATCGTCGCCGTCGCGCTGGGCCAAGGGCGCGCATCCGTGGCTGCCGCTCTGGCTCGCCTCGAACCGCCAGTGCATGCCGTTCGATCCGGCCTGCGGCGAGGAGGTCAAGGCGATTGTGGCCGGCGCGCTGCACGACCTCTACATGAAGGGCGAGCCGGGCTTCTGCTACCTGACGCTGCACGGCGAGCCGATCGAGACGTTCCGCTGCGACCGGACCCAGGCCTACCTCGGCATGTATCGCCTGTCGGAGCCGCGCGCGTCGCAGCCCCACGTCCGGCTGCTCGGCGCCGGGCTGGTGCTGCGCGAGGTACGCGCCGCGGCGCAGCTGCTCAAGGACGACTGGGGCATCGAGAGCGAGGTGTGGAGCTGCCCGAGCTACACCCGGCTCGCGCGCGACGCGGCCGACGCGCAGCGCTGGAACGCCAGCCTCGGCAGCTGCGCGCGCCGGACCTCGCACCTGCATGCCTGCCTGAACCGCAGCCGGCAGCCGGTGGTCGCCGTGACGGCCTATGCCGAGTTCGTCACCGCCCAGCTGGGCGCCTACCTCGACGCGCCGTTCGCCGTGCTCGGCGCCGACACGTTCGCGCCGAACCGGTGCCCGGACCGGCGCTGGATCGCCTACCGCGCGCTCAACGCGCTGACCCAGCAAGGCCAGTTCGCCGGGGCGGACCTGGCCCGGGCGCTCGATCTCTACGGGCTCGGCGAACTCGTCCCGCCGCGCCCGCACGCCGGCGGCGCGTCCGCGTGAACGCGGCGCCCTGCCCGCTCACCGCGCCCACCGTGCCGGGCCGCACGAGCCGCATCGGCTCCTGCCGGCCCGTGCGCGATGCCTACCGCGCCCAAGCCGCGCCGCGCGAGCGTCGACCCCGTCAGCCCTCGCTCAACGCGGCCAGCCCGAGCCGCGACGCGACGATCACGGCCTGCTTGGCGGTCGACACGTCGAGCTTCTGCACGACGTTCGCCATGTGGTACTTGACGGTCCGCTCGCGAATCCCGCAGATGTCGGCGATCTCGTTGTACGACTTGCCCATGGCGGCCCATTTGAGCACGGTGCGCTCGCGCAGCGTCAGCGACTCGACCCGATGCCGCGAGTCGGGCGGCTTCGCGTTGATCCTGCTGTGAAACAGCACCAGCGCGAGCTGGATCGCGCCTTTCACGTGCTCGATCTCGGCCCGGAACTCGGGCCGCCCGCCGCGATTGAAGAAGCTGAGCATGCCCATGTACTGGTACGGATCGTGGACCGTGAACACGTAGCCGTCGTGAAGCTCGAACTCGCGGCGCAGCACCTCGAATTCCGACTGATCGGGCAGCCGCTGCTGCCTGAACGCCTCGGCCCACGAAAACGGCGCGACGCTCTGGATCGCATGCAGCACCACCGGATCGACGCGATGAAACGCGCGGCGCCGGTATTCCTGCTGCAGGGCGATCGGATAGCTCGAAAGAAAGCAGCCGATCTCCAGCGAATTCTTGTCGATCATCGCGTAGGCGAACGGGCAATCGATCTCGGCGGGCAGATGCTCGATCAGTACGGCCAGGCTCGGATCGTCGCCCAGCCGGATCAACGGCGACGCCTTGTTGGTTTCACCGCCCATCATGCGTTACCCCTGCGCAGGCAGGCCGGCCGCCAGCGATGCGCCGCGCGCCCTCGCGCGTTCGCGCCCGGGGCCGGCGCGTACCGGCGCGCGCCGCGTGGCGCATGAGAAACATGCGGCGCGGCCGGGCACGGCCGGCCACGCAATGCGGATCACGAACGATCCACGGGATTTCAGCTCGACAATCTGCCTCGCGCTCGCGACGACGGAGAATGGCTGCATGGACTGCGGTCTCCTGTCTTGTTGGTTTTTGCGGTGCCGGAGGCGGTGCTCCGGCATGAATGCCACTTGACTGACTCGCCGGATCGGCCGGTTGCCGGCCTTGCAGGTCCAGCCCACCGTAATGCATTTGTAATTGACGATTATGTCACATGATGCGGATTCTCGGCGGTTTTCCGGAGCTTGTCGATGTCGGGAATCGGTTTCCAAAAGTTACCCGTCTCGTTCAAATCGGCACGGGCTAATTCCATAACAGCAAGATGCCGGCCGGTCAAATAGACGGTATGTGCACTTAAATCATTTTGTTATTCATATCCGGCTGTTGCAAATCCCGGCGATTCCGGCCGCGGGATGCGCCGCGGCTTCCGACAGCCTGCCGCCGGCAGCCGGCCGATGCCACGGACACACCGCGAAGTCGGCCACCCGTCCGGCTTTCGGGAGCACCGTCCGCTGCCCCGACGGATTGTCCGACACTTCACGCGTCACGCCATGCCGCCCGCACGCCCGTTCGCAAAAAATCGACCCGCTGATCCGGATCGAGAAGCGACGAAACCCGCATCAATCGAATCAATAATGCGTCGCATCAGTGCGCGCCGAATTACGCAATACTACGTATATCCAGGAAACGGCAATGCGTTGCAAACGCCATATCAATAGCCAACTCGGTAAAATGCCTGAATTCCGCAATTCGTTTCATATTGTTATATAGCGCCTGATTGGTGCGACACAACATTCCCGGCAAACCCTTTATTTATCTGGCTCTCGCAAATTTCATCGAAATTCCCGATCGCCACTGAAAATAAAAACCTGCACCTACGTACAGTTTTTTAAATACCCAACTCAGAGCAGTCTACGGAAACTTTCCAAAAGCCGGATTTGAAAACACGGCCACGGAAAATTACGGCAGTTACATCATTTCCCGAATCCGGAAACAAAAGAGGATATCGATATCGAAATTCACGTAATAAATGTCGAAACCGGAATAACAAAATACCGGGTTCGTGAACGGGGTCCAAGGCGCCGTGCCGGCTGATCCGGCCGATCCGGCCGCCATGCGACCCGTGACCGGTGCGCGGCGCCTGCGTCGTGTCTGCCCGCGGATGCCGCACCGTCAACTGGAGTGAGACAGCCGCATGAGCCATCCCAGGAACAGCCCACCTCGCCGGCGGCCGGCGAGCGCGCGGGCGGTGTCGCTCGATCGCCCCGGCGGGCACGGTCCGCCCGCCGGCGCCCGGGCAAAACGTGGCGTACCGGCGGCCGATGGCGGCCCCATCGGCAACCGCTGGCAACCGTTCAACGTCTCCCGCGTTCAAGGCCGGAGAGCGTTCCTACCTGGATCGATATGCTGACGACACAACACAACTCGCTGCGCCGTTTCTGGTACCCGGTGGCCCGTGCGGTGGACGTGACGGACTCCCCGCTGGCCGTGACCATCCTCGGCGAGCCGCTCGCGCTCTGGCGCACCGGCGAGAACGAATTCGGCGTGGTCAGGGACAAGTGCCCGCATCGCTCGGCCCGGCTGTCGGGCGGCTGGGTCGACCAGGGCAAGCTGGTGTGCCCGTATCACGGCTGGACCTACAACGGCGTCGGCGCCTGCGTGCGGATTCCGCAAATGCCGATGAAGAAGCCGTCGGAGCGCATCGTCGTCGACCATTACCGCTGCCGGACGAAATACGGCTACGTGTGGGTCGCGCTCGACGAGCCGATCCACGACATCCCCGATTTTCCCGAGGCCGCCAATCCCGGCTTCTACCAGATCCACGAGTTCATGGAGGTGTGGAACTGCAGCGGGCTGCGCATCCTCGAGAACGGGCTCGACAACTCGCACTTCGCGTTCGTCCATCGCAAGACCTTCGGGCTGTCCGAGATGCCGGAGCCGGCGCCGGCCCGCTACGAGGACACCGAGACGGGTTTCAACATGTACAGCGACGTGCTCGTGAACAACCCGGGCCTGCAGAAGGACAACCTCGGGATCGGCAGCGAGCAGACCACGCGCTACATGGAGCACAACTGGTTCGCGCCGTTCGGCCGCCGGATGCGGATCCAGTACCCGAACCAGCTGGTCCACACCATCATCACCTGGGCCACGCCGATCAACGACCGCCAGTCGCTGTTCGTGCAGTTCGCGTTCCGCAACGACGCCGACCGCGACCCGGACCTGGACGACATCGTGGCGTGGGACCGTGCCGTCACGAACGAGGATCGCGGCATCCTGGAGACGACCGACTGGGACACGCCGCTGACGCTGACCGAGGAGTTCCACATGGCATCGGACATGCCGGGGATCAAGATGAGACGAAAGATCAACGACATCTTCGAGCAATTCGACACTAAAGCCCCGGCCCAGTGGCTCGAGGTTCTAGATGTAACCGAGCGTTAACTCACCCCGCAATCTGGAGACATCCAACCATGAGCGCTTTCGGCAAGATCGTCGTTTCGCCCAAACAGGAAAACAAGGTCATCCGCGTCCTGGACACGGTCGACATCACCATCCGCATGAGCCGCAAGGCCACCGGCGGCCGGTTCGCCATCTTCGAGGAGTGCGTGCCGCCCGGTTACGGCGTCCCGTTCCATCTGCACAAGAACGAGGACGAGATGTTCTACATCGTCGAGGGCAAGTACCAGATCTGGTGCGACAAGCAAACCCTGATCGCCGAACCCGGCGACACGGTGCTGCTGCCCCGCAACGTACCGCATTCGTTCTACAACGCCGGCGACACCGTCAGCAAGACGATCAACACCTATCTGCCGGGCGGCTTCGACGAATTCGTCGAAGTGCTCTCGACGATGGGCAACGACATCGACCTGACCAACCTCGGTGAGCTCAGCGTGAAGTACGGCATCTCGTACACGTCCCACGCGCCGTGGGAAGACAACAAGGCGGCCTGAAGCCGGCGCCGCGAACGAATCACGGGAGCCGTTGTTCGACCACCGGCTCCACGAGAACCGAAGTGCCACGTCAAGAGCACTGTTGTACCGATGGCCAGCATTGCGAGGATGGCATGTTTGAAAGACGAAGTCGCTCCAATACGCTCAAACCTATCGGCGTCAGCCGTCGGCCTTGCGGCCCGGCGTCATATTCGCCCTCCGCCGCGCCAGCGCGCCCGGCGGCCCCGGCAGCAAGCCCGGCACGCGTCGCCGCGTGCCGGGTGCCCGAATCGCGACACTGGCCCATTGTCGAGCAAGCCTCATGTAACCACGCCGTGACGAGACACGCGGCCCCGAGCGAACGCCGATTGCCACGGCATCGCCGGCCAGCCGCCGTGCTCGCCCTTTGACAAGACAGCGTGCCCGCCCGGACCACGCTGGATACCTGAGAGACTGAGAGATCATGGACGTCCTTACCGAACACATCGCCGACACCGACAACCAGGCCAAGGAAGACATCACGCAGCACGAGATTTCGGCGCTGAAGACGCGCTTCAACCTGGCCGACGCGCACACCCACCAAGGCCAGAGCCCGTCGCAAAAGGGCATCGTCGAGAGCCTGCCGTACCTCTGGTACAAGGCCGCGTCGGAAACGCAGCACCAGGCCGAGCAGGCCTTCATCGAAGCGTTCTATCAACTGCACGGCCAGCACCGCGCGCTGCAACGCAAGGACGAGATCTATCTGGTCTATGCCGCGTCGATCGCGATGCACATCACGGCCACCTTCCTGCGCAAGCGCAACCTGCGCGTGGGCCTGATCGAGCCGTGCTTCGACAACCTGCACGACCTGCTCAAGCATATGGAAGTGCCGATGTCGGCGCTCGACGAATCGCTGTTCGAGCAACCCGACCGGATCTACGCCAACCTGCAGAAGCACGCCTCGCAGATCGACGCGATCTTCCTCGTCGATCCGAACAACCCGACCGGCGCGAGCCTGTTCGCCGACGGCGCCGAGCCGTTCAGGGAAGTGGTCCGCTACTGCAAGGATCACGGCAAGATCCTGATCCTCGACTTCTGCTTCTCGGCGTTCATCCTGACCTCCGGGCGCGAGCGCATCGACGCCTACGCGATCATGGAAGACGCCGGCGTGAGCTACATCGCGATGGAGGACACCGGCAAGACGTGGCCGCTGCAGGACGCCAAGTGCGCGACCGTCACCGCCAGCCGCAACCTCAACGCCGACCTCTACAGCATCGTCACGAGCGTGCTGCTGAACGTCTCGCCGTTCATCCTCAACGTCGTCACGCAATACATCAAGGACAGCGTCAACGACGGCTTCCGCTCGGTGCGCGAAGTGCTGGCGATCAACCGCGCCAGCGCGATCCAGCACCTGAACGGCAAGATCCTGTCCTACTGCGAGCCGAAGGTGGAAACCAGCGTGGGCTGGTTCCGCATCGTCGACGAACGCGTCTCGGCCGACGCGCTGCATGCGCACCTGCTGAAGTCCAACGTCTACGTGCTGCCGGGCAAGTATTTCTACTGGAAGCATCCGGAACGCGGCCAGCGCTTCGTGCGCATCGCGCTCGCGCGCGACCCGGAGATCTTCCGCCAGGCGATGGCCGCGATGAAGTCGGCACTGGAGAGCTACCATGCGTAACACGATGCCGTTCATCGACGCCTCGCTGTTCCTCGGCATGCATCATGGCGACCGGGTGATCCGCACGCGTTCGCTGGACTTCTTCCACGGCCACTTCACGATCGGGGCCAGGATGAACTTCGAGCAGATCGGCATCTGCGACTCGGTCATCTGGCGGCAGCCGCGCGAGACCCAGGACGACTACTACCCGTTCATGGACGTGCTGCACACCGACATGACGTTCGTGCGGCAGGGCTACGAGACGCGCCACCTGCTGACCGCGTACTCGGACGAACGGCTCGCGCACCTGCGTGCCGAGCAGAAGCTGCTGGTGGCGCAGGTGCTGGCCGCCGAGGCCAAGCTCTACACGCACGATCCGGCGCTGCGCAGCCTGCCGTGCCTGGCCGAGCATCTCGGTTCGTTCGACGAGTCGTCGGCCGCGGGCAGCTTCCCGACCGAGCTCGAAAACCTCTATCACCGCTCGAAGGCGTTCCTGCTGACGGGCGAGGAGTGGTTCCATGTCAACTGATTCCGCGCTCTACGTGCCGCTCGTCACGCCGCTCACCGAGCAGGGCGAAGTCTGCCCGACCGGCGTCGCGCGGCTGATCGCGAACACCACGCGCCACGCCACCGGCTTCATCGCCTGCCTCACCTCGGGCGAGGGCTGGCTGCTCGACGAAACCCGCTGGGAAGCGATGCTGCGCGCGACGCTGGCCGTGGCCGGCGGCCAGCGCGTGATCGCCGGCATCGAGCGGGCGACCACCGCCGAGGTGGTGCGCTACGCCACCAAGGCGCAGGCGCTCGGCGCGCAGGCCGTGATGTTCCCGACGCCGTTCGGCACGGCGGTGTCGCAGGCCGAGATGGTCGCGCACTTCACCGCCGTCCACGACGCGACCGACCTGAAGCTGTACATCTACAACGAAACCTCGCTGTCGCAGAACACGGCGACGCTCGAGACCCTGCTCGAGATCGCCCGGTTGCCGCGCGTGGTCGGGATCAAGGACTCCCCGCCCGAGCTGCGCAGCCAGGCCGACATCGACCGCCTGCGCAACGCGGGGCTGGCCTACTACCTGGGCTGGGAGCACTGGCTCTGCACCGGCCTGGAATCGGACGGCCAGACCGTCTCGCTCGCCAATCTCGAACCGGCCGTATGCCGGCTGGCGACGCGCTCGTCGGACCCGGCGCTGCGCGAGTTCATCGGCGAGCTGACGGTGAGGTTCGGGCTGGACCAGGAAGACTGGTACCGGCACATCAAAGAGGAACTGACCGAGCGCGGCATTCTCGCGTCGAATCAAATCGTGGCTGTGGAGGTGAATCTGTCATGAGTGAACTGCAAAGGGCGTTGTACATCGCCAATCGCGCGCAAACCAAGCGCCTCATCCCCGTCGAGGAGCGGCTGCTCGCCTTCGAACGGGACTGGACCAGTTCGACGATCAGCCGGGTCTCGCCTGCCGACCTGCCGGCCGATCTCGAGGAACTGCAGAAGCGCCTCGCGGTGCTGATCAAGCAGGACGAGGAGGACGACGCCGAGAGCGTGCGCTACGTGGCCGAGCAGATGTCGCTCGACGAATTCCGGATCCTGGTACAGGAATTCGCCACCGACGGCCTGACCGAGGCCCAGGTGTTCTATTTCCTGATGCCGCGGCTCTCGCTGGAGGCGCAGATGCCGGTGCTGCGGATGATGGTCGACGAGTTCGGCTCGGGCAACCTGCAGCGCTCGCACACCGCGCTCTACATCAAGCTGCTCGACGAGCTGGGGCTGCCGACCGACCTGAACTACTACATCGACAACGTCTCGCCGGCCGCGCTCGCGTTCGTCAACATGTTCTACTGGCTGTCGGTGCGGGCCGACGATCCGTCCTACTTCGCCGGCGTCATCACCTACTTCGAGAGCATCATCCCCTCGTTCTTCCTCTGCTACACGAGCGCCTGCGAGCGGCTCGGCGTCAGCGCGCACCACTACTACAGCGAGCACGTCCACATCGACGTGTTCCATGCCATCGAAGGCCACCGCCTGCTGCGCGCGATGGACAAGTCCGGGCAGCTCGACTGCGCGAAGGCATGGCAGGGCGTGTGCTTCGGCCGGGAAATCACGACCCAGGCGTTCGAGGCGTCCGTCAGCAAGGCCCGGCACTACGCCAGCGAGTACTCGTGAGCGGCGCGTCCGCCGCGCCCTTTTCGGCGCGGCGGACGTCGCCGTGAGCGGGCCTTCGTCACCATCCACTCCGGAGAAGCGGCAGCCGGCGCGGCGCGCGCGAACCCTCGCGCGTGCGCCGCGCCGCGCGCCACCAACGCACATGAACAAGCTCGACGACTACGAAGAAAACGAAACCTTCACGATCCACCTCGACGACGTCGACGTGACGATCCCGAAGCACTGCCCGCATCGCCACGGCTGGCTCACGCACGGCGTGATCAACCGACAGAAGAAGACCATCGCCTGCCCGCTGCACTTCTCGCAGTTCAGCCTCGAGACGGGCGAACGGCTGACCGGGCCGTCCTGCGGAGACCTGGTCATCGTGGTGCATGAACGCAAGGGCGCGACGCTCGGCAAGTAGGCCGGCCGATCGCGCGCCGGGCATCGCCCGACGCGGTGCCTGCGCCGTGCGTCGCCGTGTTCCCATCAGGACATGGAATTTTGTTATGACAAACATAAATCCGAAATTCCCGCACGGCGAGGCGCAGCAATACATCGAGGCGATGCTGCGACCGGTCCACGATGCCGGCAAGCTCGCCAAGCGCCGGTTCTTCACCGACGTGCGCGTGTCGGAGCAGGCCGACTTCGACTGCATCGTGGACGAGGTCAACCTCGCCTGCGAGAAGCTGATCATCAAGGGCATCCGCTGCATCGACGGCTCCCATCCGATCCATTCGGCGAAGTCGGCGGTATCGGGGGGCACCGCCGACTGGAGCTGGATCGTGGACCCGCTCGATGGTACGCACAACTACCTATCGGCGATCCCGCTGTTCGGCGTCACGCTCACGCTCTGCCATCTCGACGAGCCGGTCGCCGCGATCCTCTACGACGCCTATCAGGACGAGATGGTCCACGGCATCCGCAACGGGCCGATCTTCCACAATCAGGTGCCGCTGCGCGAGCTGTCCACCGGCCAGTCCCTCAAGCACTCGACGATCGGCTGGATGCAGGGCCACGCGATGCGCGACGACCCGCTCGCGCGGCAGATCCGGGAAATCGTCGAGCGGCATTCGAAGCGGCTGCTCGCCACCTGGTCGCCCGTGATCGACACGATCAAGATCGCCACCGGCAGGTTCGGCGGCACCGTGTCGTTCGACGGCGCCAGCACCGACGTGTCGGCCGCGCAGGTGATCATCCCCGCGCTCGGCGGCAAGGTGGTGCGCTTCTCGCGCGACGGTGCCGATCGCGGCTTCATCATCGGCGCCTCGCAGCACGTGGCCGAACTGTCGGGCCACATCCAGCAGGCGATCAGCCGATAGCGCGGCAGCGGGACTTGAAGCAATGCAATGAGCCCGAGCGGCTCACGGCGTCAGGCCGCGGTGCCCTTCGAGGAATAGGCTTCGCGCGCGGCATGCGCGGCGCGGTCGAGCGCGCTCGCGAACAGCCGGCGCTGCTCGGCGTCGAATTGCGACACGAACAGCTCGGCGACGGTGGCCTCGTAGATCTTCCACATCTTCTTGCGCAGCGTGCGCCCTTCCTTCGTGATCGCCACGAAGGCCGCGCGGCCGTCGTCGGCCGAGCGCGTGCGGGTGACGAGCCCCTCGGCTTCGAGGCGATCGACGAGGCGGGTCAGGTTGTAGCGTTCGACGGCCAGCGAGTCGGCCAGTTCGTGCATGCGGCGCGTGCCTTCGGGGCTGCTTTCGATGCCCCAGAGAATGTCGTACCAGGCATAGGCGGGCAGTTTCGCCTCGGCCAGGCGGCGCTCGATCTCACGAATCAGTCGTCGATGGGTCCTGACAAACGAGAACCAGAGATCAGGCTCATGGGTGGGCACGGCGGGGCTCCTGGAGGATCGATTGTAGTTGCAATTCTACTCTATGCCGATACAATCGCTCTCGTTGCAATTGCAACTCATATCTGGACGAGACGACCCCTCTCGCGTTGCGCGCAGTCCTTGCGGCTTGCCGTTGCTATCTGGTCGGGCTGCCCCCCGGCCAACTATTTCTATGGAGCTATGTCATGAACCAACCGTCCACGCTACCGGACGTTGACCCACAGGAAACCCGCGAGTGGCTGGAGGCAATGCAGGCTGTAGTGGAAGTCGAGGGGCGCCCGCGTGCGCATTACCTGATCGATCAGCTGCTGGACTACGACGTGGGCACGCACGGCGATCTGTACGCGCGCGTCACGACCCCTTACGTCAACACGATTCCGGTAAAAAGCCAGCCGCACTATCCGGGCGACCTCGCCATCGAGCGGCGCCTGGGCGCCTACATCCGCTGGAACGCGATGGCGATGGTGCTGCGCGCGGGCCGGCACTCGAACGTGGGCGGACACATCGCGACCTACGCGTCGGCCGCGGTGCTCTATGAAACGGGCTTCAATCACTTTTTCCGCGGTCGCACCGAATCGTTCGACGGCGACCTCGTCTACATCCAGGGCCACTCGGCGCCCGGCATCTATGGCCGCGCGTTCCTCGAAGGCCGCATCAGCGAGGAACAGCTGGAGAACTTCCGCCGCGAGGCGGGCCGCGACGGCATCTCGTCCTACCCTCACCCGCGGCTGATGCCGAACTTCTGGCAGTTCCCGACCGTGTCGATGGGCCTGGGGCCGCTGACGGCCGCCTATCAGGCGCGCTTCATGCGCTACCTCGAATATCGCGGCCTGAAGCAGCATCAGGGCCGCAAGGTGTGGGCCTTCCTCGGCGACGGCGAGATGGACCAGCCGGAATCGCTGGCCGCGATTTCGCTGGGCGGGCGCGAAAGTCTCGACAACCTGATCTTCGTCGTCAACTGCAACCTGCAGCGGCTCGACGGCCCGGTGCGCGGCAACAGCAAGGTGATGCAGGAACTGGAAGGCAATTTCCGCGCCGCGGGCTGGAACGTCATCAAGGTGGTGTGGGGCAGCGGCTGGGACCGCCTGCTCGAACAGGACCGCACCGGCCTGCTGCGCCGGCGCATGATGGAATGCGTCGACGGCGATTACCAGACCTTCAAGTCGCAGAACGGCGCCTATGTGCGCGAGCATTTCTTCGGCAAGTATCCCGAGCTGCTGGAGATGGTGGCCGACCTGTCCGACGACGAGATTTGGGCGCTCTCGCGCGGCGGCCACGATCCGGAGAAGGTCTACGCCGCCTATGAGCGCGCGGTGAACCACAAGGGCCAGCCGACCGTGATCCTGGCCAAGACGGTCAAGGGCTTCGGAATGGGCGAGGCCGGCGAAGGCCAGAACATCAACCATCAGCTGAAGAAGATGAGCGCGGACGCCGTGCGCGTGTTCCGCGACCGCTTCGCGCTGCCGCTCAACGACGAGCAACTGGCCGAGATGGCCTACCTGAAGCCGGAGCCGGGCAGCGAGGAGGCGCGCTACTTCGAGCAGCGCCGCGCGAACCTGGGCGGCCACGTGCCGGCCCGTTTCCACGACGTGCCGCGCATCGAGGTGCCGCCGCTGTCGGCATTCGCGAGCCAGCTGAAGGACAGCGGCGATCGCGGCGCCTCCACCACCATGGCGTTCGTGCGGATCCTCTCCACGCTGCTGAAGGATCCGAACCTGAGCAAGATCGTGGTGCCGATCGTGCCCGACGAATCGCGCACGTTCGGCATGGAAGGCATGTTCCGCCAGATCGGCATCCACTCGTACATGGGCCAGCTCTACACGCCGCAGGATGCCGGCCAGCTCAGCTACTACAAGGAGGCCAAGGACGGCCAGATCCTGCAGGAAGGGATCAACGAGTCGGGCGCGATCTCGTCGTGGATCGCGGCCGGCACGTCCTACAGCACGCATGGCCTGACCACCATCCCGTTCTACATCTTCTATTCGATGTTCGGGCTGCAGCGCGTGGGCGACCTGGCCTGGGCGGCCGGCGACGCCCGCACGCGCGGCTTCCTGCTGGGCGCCACCTCGGGCCGCACCACGCTGATGGGCGAAGGGCTGCAGCACGACGACGGCCACAGCCACGTGCTGTCGTCGGTGATCCCCTGCTGCGTGTCGTATGACCCGACCTTCTCCTACGAGCTGGCGGTGATCATCCAGGACGGCCTGCGCCGCATGTACCAGGAGCAGGAAGACGTCTTCTACTACATCACGCTGCTCAACGAGAACTATCCGCACCCGGGCCTGCCGGAAGGCGCCGAGGCCGGCATCCTGAAGGGCCTCTACCAGTTCAGCGAGGGCGCCGCCACCGAGGCCGACGCACCGCGCGTGCAGCTGATGGGCAGCGGTTCGATCCTGCGCGAAGTGATCGCGGCCGCGGAACTGCTCAAGCAGGACTTCTCGATCGACAGCGACGTCTGGAGCGCCACGAGCCTGACCGAGCTGCGCCGCGAAGGGCTGCAGGCCGAACGCTGGAACCTGCTGCATCCGGACGACGAGCAGCGCACCCCCTACGTGCAGCAGTGCCTGCACGGCCACGCGGGGCCGCTGGTGGTGGCGACCGACTACATGAAGATCGTCGGCGACCAGATCCGCCCGTATGTCACGGACCGCCGGCTCGTCTCGCTCGGCACCGACGGCTTCGGCCGCTCGGACACGCGCGAGTCGCTGCGCACGTTCTTCGAGGTCGACCGCCACTTCATCGTGCTGGCCGCGCTGAAGGCGCTCGCCGACGACGGCAAGATCGCCCGCGCACGCGTCGGCGAAGCGATCAAGCGTTACGGCATCGACACCGAGAAGCTCGACCCGACCACGGTCTGACCGGCTGATCGGATGCTTCACCGCGGCCGCGCCCGGGGGGCGGGCCGGCCGCATGCGGGACACACGGGGCGTGCCAATGAGAGCGAGCACATCACGCGCTCACGGCGCCGCCGCATGGGGCCGATGCGGCGCCGCCACCTCGCCGCTCGTGACCCCGGCGCGTCGGCCGGTGCTCACCCGGTACTGCCCGATTACCGCCCGCGTGAGGCCACGGCCGGATCCCGCCGCGCGCGGTAGGCAGCAAGCCGCACGACAGCTGCCGCCTCGACGACGCACCGTGCCGCGGGTTCTCCCACCATGGAACGACCATGTACGACTTGCTGAACACCATCGACGATCCGGCGGACCTGCGCCGCCTCGATCGTCGCCAGCTGGGTCCGCTCGCCGACGAACTGCGCGCCTTCGTGCTCGACAGCGTCTCGAAGACGGGCGGCCACCTCTCGCCGAACCTCGGCACCGTCGAGCTGACGATCGCGCTGCACTACGTGTTCGACACGCCGCGCGACCGCATCGTCTGGGACGTCGGCCACCAGACCTACCCGCACAAGATCCTGACCGGCCGCCGCGAGCAGATGCCCACGCTGCGCCAGATCGGCGGCATCTCGGGCTTCCCGGTGCGCACCGAGTCGGTGTACGACACGTTCGGCACCGCGCATTCGAGCACCTCGATCTCGGCAGCGTTCGGCATGGCGGTCGCCGCGAAGCTGCAGGACAGCGAGCGCCGCGCGATCGCCGTGATCGGCGACGGCGCGATGACGGCCGGCATGGCCTTCGAGGCGCTGAACAACGCCGGCGTGGCCGACGACGTGCCGCTGATCGTGATCCTCAACGACAACGACATGTCGATCTCGCCGCCGGTCGGCGCGCTGAACCGCCATCTCGCGCGCCTGATGTCGGGCCGCTTCTACGCGGCCGCGCGCGCCGGCGTGGAGCGCGTGCTGAGCGTGGCGCCGCCGATGCTCGACCTGGCCCGCAAGCTCGAGGAGCACGCGAAAGGCATGATCATGCCGGCCACCATGTTCGAGGAGTTCGGCTTCAACTACATCGGCCCGATCGACGGCCACGACCTCGACGCGCTGATCCCCACGCTGCGCAACATCAAGGGCCTGCCGGGCCCGCAGTTCCTGCACGTGGTGACGAAGAAGGGCCTCGGCTACAAGCTCGCCGAGGCCGACCCGGTGCTCTACCACGGCCCCGGCAAGTTCAATCCGGCCGAGGGCATCAAGCCGTCGGCGACGCCGGCCAGGAAGACCTATGCGCAGGTGTTCGGCGAATGGCTCTGCGACGCCGCCGAACTCGACGCGCGCGTGGTCGGCATCACGCCCGCGATGCGCGAGGGCTCGGGCATGGTCGAGTTCGAAAAGCGCTTTCCCGATCGCTACTACGACGTCGGCATTGCCGAGCAGCACGCCGTGACGTTCGCGGCCGGGCTCGCCACCGAGGGCCTGAAGCCCGTGGTGGCGATCTACTCGACGTTCCTGCAGCGCGCCTACGATCAGCTGATCCACGACGTCGCGCTGCAGAACCTGCCGGTGGTGTTCGCGATCGACCGGGCCGGCATCGTCGGCGCCGACGGCGCGACGCACGCGGGCGCCTACGATCATGCGTTCCTGCGCTGCGTGCCGAACATGACGGTGATGGCCGCCTCGGACGAGAACGAATGCCGCCAGATGCTCTACACGGCGCTGCAGCAGCCGAACCCGACGGCCGTGCGCTACCCGCGCGGTGCCGGCACCGGCGTGGCCACCGTCAGGCAGATGGAGGCGCTGCCGATCGGCAAGGGCGAGGTGCGGCGCCGCTCCACGCAGCAGGAAGGCCAGCGCATCGCGATCCTCGCGTTCGGCACGATGGTCGCGCCGGCGCTCGCGGCGGCCGAGGAACTCGACGCCACCGTGGCCAACATGCGCTTCGTGAAGCCGCTCGACGCCGAGCTGGTGCGCCAGCTCGCCGAGACGCACGACGCGATCGTCACGGTCGAGGAAGCGGCCGTGATGGGCGGCGCCGGCTCGGCCTGCCTGGAAGCGCTGATGGCCGCCGGCATCTTGCGGCCCGTGCTGCAGCTGGGCCTGCCCGACCGCTTCATCGATCACGGCGACCCGGCGAAGCTGCTCGCCGCCTGCGGCCTCGACGGCGCCGGCATCGCGCAATCGATCCGCGCGCGCTTCATCGAGCCGCCCGCCGACGCCGGCACCGGCCCGTCGAAGAAGCGCGGCGACACGCTCGCGTTCGCGGCGAAAACGGCGCGCTCGGCGTGATGAGGCCGGCGGCGTGCCGCGTGCCGGCCGCGCTCCTCACTCGCCCGGGTGCATCGGCGCCGCGCGGTGGCGACGGATGACGTGCACGCGTTCGCCTCGCCCTCGCGCTCGCCGCTGATATCGACGCGCGGCGGCAAGGCGAGCCGCTTCGCCCTGGTCCGATGCTCCGACAATCGCTTCGACAATCCGCGTCGACAATCGCTTCGCAGCCCGTTCACCAAACATGTCCAACCCCAACTTCGCCAAGGCCAGCCTGCCCGCCGCCTGCCTGGCCGTCGTCTATCTCTGCCTCGTCTCGAGCGTCGGCAAGCTGATCCACAACGAGTTCGCGTTCTTCCCCGAACTGGCCGCGCTCGGCTACGGCATCTTCATGCGGCCGAACGGGCCATGGGCCAAGGCACCGCTGATGGTGCTGGCCACCCCCACCGTCACCGCGCTGTGGGGCATGGCCGTGGCGACCCACCTGCCGTATGGCGCACCCGCCTCGATCCTGTGCATCGCGGGCGCGATCCTGATCGTGAAGGCGATGAAGTCGCCGGTGTTTCCCGCCGTGCCGGCCGCGTTCCTGCCGCTCGTGTTCGGCGTGACGAGCCTGCACTACGTCATGTTCATCGCCTGCGATACCGGCGCGCTCGCGCTGCTGTCGATGGCCTACCGGCCCGCCTGGCAGCCCGGCGCCGGCATCGCGCCGGCCGCGGTGCCCGGCGCGATGCCGGCGGCGGCCACCACCGCCTCCGGCAAGGCCACGCGCTGGGTCGCGTACTGGTGCGTGCTGGCCATCGCCTATCTGCTCGCGGCTCGCGCCGGGATCCGGCTGATCCTGTTCCCGCCGCTGCTGGTGCTCGCCTACGAGATGCTGATCCGGCCCGAGCACTGTCCGTGGGCGCGACGCGCCACGCTGGTGCCCGTGCTGTGCGTGGCCTGCGCGGCGCTCGGCTGGGCCAGCGTGGCGCTGTTCGGCACCGGGCCGCTGTCGGTGCTATTCGCGTTCGGGCTGGCCATCGTCCTGATCCGCGCCGCGGACGCGTTCGTGCTGCCGGCGCTGGCGATCTCGGTGATCCCGCAGATCATGCCGCACGTGGACTGGAAATATCCGCTCGCGATCGGCACGGGTATCTGCGTGGTGGTGGCGGCGCGCGCGGTGCTCAACGTGATCGAGCAGGGGCAGACGCGCGCCACCGGGGGGCGGGCGATCGAGTGAGGGACTCGATGCGGCTCGCCCGCGTGATGCGGGCGAGCGCTCCGGAGGCGGGAACCCATCAACGACATCGATATCGATCCATCCGGCTCGTCCGATTCGAGCCGTGCCTTCCCAGGCTCGAACCTCGCCACGCCGCGGGCGCCCGCGGCCCCCTCGCCGATGCAACCGTCTCGGTCAGGCGTTAGCCGGCCTTGCCGCTGATCCGCGCTCACCGGCCATCGCCCGGCCCCGCCACCCCCGCAAGGTAGAATCCCCGCTTTCGCGCCGTCTCCCAGGCATGCGCCATCCCATGAGGACCGGCGCCGGACGCTCCGGCAGTCAACCCGCTGCCCGCTTGCGCCGCCTGTCACGCGATGCGCGCCCGGCGCCCTCGCGCCGGCTCCCGCAGGGCCGCCCTTCGCGGCACGGCCCGCCACGACACCAACAAGATCGACCAAGGATTTGTCATCATGTTTGCCCGGGTTACCCGACTCTTTCCGCTGTGGGCCGTACTGATCTCGCTCGCCGCGTATTTCTCGCCAGCCACCTTCTCGCCCGTCGCGCCGCACGTCACCGCGCTGCTCACGCTGATCATGCTGTCGATGGGCGTCACGCTGTCGATCGGCGATTTCCGCCGTGTCTTCACGCGGCCCGCGCCGGTGCTCGCGGGCATCGTGCTGCACTACCTCGTGATGCCGCTCGCCGCCTGGGCGCTCGCGAAGCTGCTGCGGATGCCGCCCGACCTGACCGCCGGCATGGTGCTGGTCGGCAGCGTCGCGAGCGGCACCGCCTCGAACGTGATGATCTATCTGGCGCGCGGCGACGTCGCGCTGTCGGTGACCATCAGCGCGCTGTCGACGCTGGTCGGCGTGTTCGCCACGCCGCTGCTCACGCGCCTGTACGTCGACGCGTCGATCGCCGTCGACGTCCACGGCATGCTGATGAGCATCCTGCAGATCGTCGCGCTGCCGATCGTGGTCGGGCTGATCGTCAACCACCTGTTCCGCCGCGCGGTCAATGCGGTCGAGCCGTATCTGCCGCTCGTGTCGATGGTCGCGATCCTGCTGATCATTGCCGCCGTGGTGGCCGGCACGCGCAACAGCATCGCGTCGGTGGGGCTCGTCGTGATGGTCGGCGTCGTGCTGCACAATGCGATCGGGCTGCTCGGCGGCTACTGGGGCGGGCGCCTGCTCGGCTTCGACGAAGCCGTGTGCCGCACGCTCGCGATCGAGGTCGGCATGCAGAACTCCGGGCTCGCCGCCACGCTCGGCAAGCTCTATTTCACGCCGATCGCGGCGCTGCCGGGCGCGCTGTTCTCGGTCTGGCACAACCTGTCGGGTTCGCTGCTGGCGGGGTATTGGGCCGGGCGGCCGGCGAAGGGCGCGACGCGCGAGTGAGGGTGCGGCCATCACGATCGGTACCATGGCGCCGGTGCCTGCGCTCCCGCGATTTTTCCAGTCGTTGATTGCGACATCACCGCCGCTGCAACGAAAAACGACGCAGCGGTAGCAGCCTCTGCTAGTTCAGGCGTCGAGTCAGCACGGTGCCACCCACCATAATCAGGAATGTGCCGATGATCGCCTCGATCGATGGAATCTGATTGAGTACGACCAGCCCCAGAACCAATGCAACAGGCACGTTCAGGTAGCGAAACGGTATCGTGATCGACAACGGGATGCGCTCCAGCGCCTTGATCAGAAATGCCTGGGAGACCACGAGAAAAATCCCGACCGAGAGAAGCACCCCGCATTCGGCCTCGCCCACCGGCCGCCAGCGCAGCAAGCCAGGAATGGCGAGCAGGACGACGCCCACCAGATTGATGAACAACAGCGAGGTCTTTCCGGAAGCGCGCGCCACCGCGTGACGAAAGATGAGGATCTCGGCAGCCCAGCAAGCGGATGCGGCCCAGGCCGTCGCGTACCCCGTTATCGAACGGCTGCCGAGTTCGACATGGCTCGAACATACCGCACCCGCCACGCAAAGCACGGTCCCTGCCACGACCGGCCACTGCAATGGCTCGGCGCCACGCGCCAAAAGCCAGATCAACACCAGCAGGCCGTTACATGCGAGGATTGCCTGAACATTTCCAATCGGCAGCAGCCGCGAAGCAACGACAGTCAGCGTCAGCGTGCCGAAGCCAACCACGGCCCGCGCCACATGCCACGCTTGCGCACGCTTGCTGGAACCGTTCCAGATCGCGGGTCGAACCTGCCGCCGGCGGGCGAAATGAAAGGCCGACAGCCAAATCGATCCGCCCACGTAGCGAAGCCAGGAAATCTGGACGGGATCGGCGTGAGAAGACACCAACCGTGGCAGATAGAGCCCTATGGTCAGGAACAGGGTCGACGCGATCACGAACGACACCCCATTCACCGTCGTGCGCCGCTGATTGGCAGGACTACCCGCCCCGGCCACGCTCAGCACCCATTGCTTGACCTTATTCACGGATGTGCCCGGTAGCCTCTCGAATGTCGATTCACCGCGAGCTGACAAATCAGGTCGCAGAGTTGGGCAAACTCGATCCCCATCGCTTGCGCCGACTGCGGCGGCTGGCTGGTTGCCGTCATGCTTGAGAGGCATGGTTATCGAAACACTCGTTTCCCGAGGAAAACAATTGATTCCGCCGCGGTGCCTTGGTTCATTACGAACAAGCCAGGCGGATCAGTTCATCGACGCAGGTTGATTGACGAGTCGCGCGATTGCTATCGCACGAGTCTCACGAAGACCTGCGCATTGTCTGGTGCAGCATCGATGCCAGTCAGCCGCGCACGGATTGGCCGTCACCGACAATCACGTCCGAGCATGTCTGCCCATCGACGGAGGACAAAATCTAAAGGAGGAAACGCGTGGTCGAAGCGCTGGCACCGCTGGCACGGATCATCGCCAGGCGCCAGACACCTGGAACAAAACCGTCAAGCCTCGTGCCATCCCGATTTGCAGGGCACGATCCGATCGTATCGAACGACTATATGGTGCCGGGGACCGGACTCGAACCGGCAAGCCAATGAAGGCGGCGGATTTTCGTCACACTGCTTCTTTCGAAGCCGGCGGCGCGCTGCGCTGCCGTTCGTGCGCTGGACTATGCCTTCACCGTCGCCGGCGAGCGGTGCGTCCGCTCGCGCAACCTTAGGCGCCCCCCGTCTAGTCTCTACACCTTCCCGCCTGCGCTCGCGCGGCATCCGGGCTTGGCTCGGCGTTGCCTCGGCGCGTCGCGCGCCAGGGGTTTCACCGAATTTGAAGGGTTCTGCACCGGCCGTTTCCGACCGGGCACTCAATCATTTAAGTCCGCTATGTTTACCAATTTCATCACCCCGGCAAAAGGGCGGACCGCATTCTACCACCGGTGCGCCGCGTCTTCAGTCGGGTGGGGACAAATGTCTGCGCATTGCCAGCGAAGGATTCGCATTCGGGTTCGCCAGTGCGTGCGTCAACGGAATTTTCGATTTCTTTACGCGCAATCGTTTTCCGTCGGCGGCGGTCAATTTGACGTCATCGATCCGTCATATGCGCTGTCGATAATTTTGGCCACGAAAACGATTACAACTCCGAGTTCATGACGTCGACCATCAAAGATGTGGCCGCCCTGTCCGGCTTTTCGATCGCCACCGTGTCGCGGGCGATCAATGCGCCGGACTCGGTGAACCCGGCCACGCTCGCGACGATCCATGAAGCGATCGAAACGCTGCAGTTCCGCCCGAGTCCGCTGGGCCGCCAGCTGCGCAACGAGCGCACGCAGCTGATCGGCGTGATGCTGCCCACGCTCGCGAATCCGGTGTTCGCCGAATGCCTGCAGGGCATCGACGAGCTAGCCTCGCGCGCCGGCTTCAAGCTGATCGTGATGACCACCGAATACAATGCGGCGCGCGAACGGCACGCGATCGACACGTTGCGCGCGCAACGCGTCGAAGGGCTGATCCTGACGGTGGCCGACGCGCATGCGCATCCGCTGCTCGACAAGCTCGACGAGGACGGCCTGCTCTACATGCTGATCCACAACGACACGCCGCATCGCCCGTCGGTGGCGGTCGACAACCGACTCGCCGCCTACGACGGCGTGCGCCACCTGATCGCGCGCGGCCACCGCCGCGTGCTGATGCTGGCGGGCTCGCTGGCCGCCTCGGATCGCGCCCGGCTGCGCCATATCGGCTACGCGCAGGCGCTCTCCGACCACGGGCTGGTGCCGCTGCCGGCGCTCGAGGTCGACTTCAACGCCCCGGTGCTGCCGAACGCGGTGCTCGCGCACCTGACCTCGCGCACCACGCGGCCGACGGCGATCTTCTGCAGCAACGACCTGCTCGCGATGGTGGTGATGCGCGGGCTGCGCGACGCGAACTTCAGCGTGCCCGACGACATTTCGGTGCTCGGCTTCGACGGCCTCGCCGTGGGCGAGCTGCTGGCGCCGGCGCTGGCGAGCGTCGCCACGCCGAACCGCGAGATCGGCCGCTTCGCCTGGCGGCGCCTGGCCGAACGCCTCGCCGGCGAGACCCACGACACGCCCGCGCTGACGCTGCCGCACGTGGTGCGCGACGGCGCCTCGATCGCCACGATCGGCGACGGCGTCGTGACGAGCCTCGTGCGAGGCCGCTGAGCGTCCCGCCATGCCGCCGCCCACCGCGCCCTCGTCTCTCGCCATCGCCAACCCGGCGCCGCGCCGGCCCGCCTCGGCGCGCATGCCGGCCGCGCCGTCGCCGGCCGGCTTCGCCACCTCGCGCGCCGCGCACCATCGTCCGCCCCATTCGCTCCCGTCAGGAGGCCCGCAGTGATTCCTCGTCCCTCGTCGCGGCACGCGCGCCTCGCCGCGCTGCGCCGCGCGGCCGCTTCGGCGGCCCTGGCTGCGATCGCAGCCCTCGCCGCGTTCGCGCCGGCCGCCGCGCAAGCCGAGGAAACGGCGATCTGCTACAACTGCCCCCCCGAATGGGCCGACTGGGCCGCGCAGACCGCCGCGATCAGGCAGGCGACGGGCATCCGCGTGCCGGCCGACAACAAGAACTCGGGCCAGGCGATCGCGCAGCTGATCGCCGAGCAGAAGAGCCCGGTGGCCGACGTCGTCTACCTCGGCGTGTCGTCGGCGATCCAGGCCCGGCAGCGCGGCCTGATCGAGCCGTACAAGCCGGCCCACTGGGACCAGATCCCGGCGAACCTGAAGGACCCGCAGGGCTACTGGTTCGCGATCCATTCGGGCACGCTCGGCTTCTTCGTCAACCAGGACGCGCTCGACGGCCGGCCGGTGCCGCGCTCGTGGGCCGACCTGCTCAAGCCCGAATACAAGGGCATGGTGGGCTACCTCGATCCGTCCAGCGCGTTCGTCGGCTACGCGGGCGCGGTGGCCGTGAACCAGGCGCTCGGCGGCTCGCTCGACGATTTCCGCCCCGCGCTCGACTGGTTCCGCAAGCTCCGCGCGAACCGGCCGATCGTGCCGAAGCAGACCGCCTACGCGCGCGTGCTGTCGGGCGAGATCCCGATCCTGATCGACTACGACTTCGACGCCTATCGCGCCGAGTACAAGGACCACGCGAACGTGGCGTTCGTGATCCCCGCCGAGGGTACGATTTCGGTGCCCTACGTGATGAGCCTGGTGAAGAACGCGCCGCACGCGGCCAACGGCCGGAAGGTGCTCGACTTCGTGCTGTCCGACGCGGGCCAGAAGCTGTGGGCCGCCGCGTGGCTGCGGCCGGTGCGCCCGCAGACGCTCGCGCCCGAGGTCGCCTCGAAGTTCCTGCCCGCGAGCGACTACGCGCGCGCCCGGCCGGTGGACTTCAGCAAGATGGCGGCCGTCCAGCAGGCGTTCGGCCAGCAGTACCTGCAGGCGCTGCCGTGACGGCCGGCGCGATGCGCGAGCTGACGTTCCCCACCGGCTGGCGGGTCGCGCTGGTCGCGCCGGCGCTGGCGGTGTTCGCCGCGTTCTGGCTGCTGCCGATGGCGGCGCTGGTGCGCGAGTCGGCCGGCAACGCGCCGCTCGACACCTACGCCGCGCTGCTCTCGAACCCGCGCTACCTGAAGACGCTGGCCGCCACGGTCGCGCTGTCGGCGGCGGTCACGCTCGTCGCGCTGGTGCTGTCGACCGTGGCCGGGCTGCTGCTCGCGCGCCGCGCGTTCGCCGGCAAGCGCCTGCTGGTGGCGCTGCTGACCTTCCCGCTGGCGTTCCCGGGCGTGGTGGTGGGCTTCATGGTGATCATGCTGGCGGGCCGCCAGGGGCTGATCGGGCTGCTGTCGGCGAAGCTGACGGGCGACCGGTGGGTGTTCGCCTACTCGATCGCGGGCCTGTTCGCCGGGTATCTGTACTTCTCGATTCCGCGCGTGATCGTGACCGTGATCGCCGCCGCCTCGAAGCTCGACGCCTCGCTCGAGGAGGCCGCGCGCTCGCTCGGCGCCTCGCCGTGGCGCGTATTCGCCGACATCGTGCTGCCGGCGCTCGCGCCGGGCCTGATCGCCTCGGGCGCGATCTGCTTCGCGACCTCGATGGGCGCGTTCGGCACCGCGTTCACGCTGGCCACCGAACTCGACGTGCTGCCGATGACGATCTACACCGAATTCACGCTGAACGCAGACGTGGCCACCGCGGCGGGCCTGTCGATCGTGCTCGGCCTCGTCACCTGGGCCGTGCTCGCGATCGCGCGCAGCCTGACCGGGCAGGCCGCCGCGGCCGCATGAGACTACCGCGATGACGCCGCCCACCTCCGATACCGTTGTGCCCGCAACTTCCACGTCGCCATCGCCGGTTCCGCAACCCGACCGCGCGCGCCGCGAGTTCAGGCTCGGTTCGGCCCTGCAATGGCTCGTCACGCTCGGCCTCTGCGCGTTCCTGATCGTGCCGGTGCTGATGTCGGTGCTGACCGGCCTGACCGTCAACGCGTTTCGCGGCCTGTCGAGCGGGCTCACGCTGCACTGGCTGGTCGAAGTCTGGACCCAGTACCGCGGCTCGGTGTGGCTCTCGCTCGCGGTCGCGCTCGCCACGCTCGCCGTCACGCTGGTCGCCGGCGTGCCGGCCGGCTACGCGCTCGCGCGCAGCCGTCATCGCGCCGCGCGCCTGATCGAGGAAGCGCTGGTGCTGCCGGTCGCGCTGCCGGGGCTCGCCTCGGCGCTCGGGCTGCTGATCGTCTACGGCGGCTTCTCCGCGTTCCGCACCAGCCTCTGGTTCATCGTGGTCGGCCACGTCGTGTTCACGCTGCCGTTCATGGTCCGCGCGGTGGCCGCCGTGGCCGCGCGCGCCGACCTGCGCACGCTCGAGGAAGGCGCGGCCAGCCTCGGCGCCTCGTTCGCCACGCGCTTCACCACCATCGTGCTGCCGAACCTGCGGCCCGGCATCGTGGCCGGCGCGCTCGCGGTGCTCACGCTGTCGATCGGCGAGTTCAACCTGACCTGGATGCTGCACACGCCCGACACCAAGACGCTGCCGGTGGGCCTCGCCGACACCTATGCCTCGATGCGCATCGAGCTCGGCAGCGCCTACACGATCCTGTTCCTGCTGATGACGCTGCCGCTGCTGCTGGCGATGCAGTGGCTCGGCATCGACGCGGCCGGCTCGCGGATCGACGCCGCGCCGCGCCGGCCGTCCGCCTGAGATCCACGCGCCAACGCACGCCCCAACCCGCCCCCACCCGCCACGCCGATGAAACTCGCCTCCCTGCCCGTCACGCTCACGCGCTGCGCGAAGACGTTTCGCGCCACGCGCGTGCTCGAACCGCTCGATCTCGCGATCGCGGCCGGCGAAACGCTCGTGCTGCTGGGCCCGTCCGGCTGCGGCAAGACCACCACGCTGCGCCTGATCGCCGGGCTCGATACGCCCGACGCCGGCGGCACCATCGCGTTCGGCGACGAGGACGTGACGGCGCTGCCGATCGAGCGCCGCCAGGTGGGCATGGTGTTCCAGAACTACGCGTTATTCCCGAACCTGACGGTGCGCGGCAACGTCGGCTACGGCCTGCGCATCCGCCGGACCGAGGCGGCCGCGCTGCGCGCGCGCGTGGACGAACTGCTGGCGATGATGCAGCTGACGGCGCTGGCCGAGCGCCCCGTCACCGAGCTGTCGGGCGGCCAGAAGCAGCGCGTCGCGCTGGCCCGCGCGCTGGCGGTGCAGCCGCGCGTGCTGCTGCTCGACGAGCCGCTGACCGCGCTCGACGCGAAGCTGCGCGAGACGCTGCGCCGCGAGATGAACGCGCTGCTGCGCGAACTCGGCGTGACCACCGTCTACGTCACGCACGACCAGGCCGAGGCGATGGCGCTCGGCGACCGCATCGTGGTGATGGGCGCGGGCCGCATCGAGCAGATCGGCACGCCGCGCGAGATCTACTACCAGCCCGCGAACCGCGCCGTCGCGCAGTTCATCGGCACGCTGAACCGGCTCGCCGGCAGCTGGCGCGACGGCATGCTCGTCACCACCGGCGGCGCGGTGCCGTCGGCCCGTCAGGTATCCGAACTGTTCTTTCGCCCCGAGGACGCGCAGCTCGTCGACCCGGCCGCCGCCCAGCTGCGCGGCGCCGTGGCCGGCTGCGCGTTCCTCGGCGAACGCACGCGCCTGAGCATCGACCACGCGGCGCCCGACGCGCTCGTGATCGACGTACCCGGCCGCATCGCGCTCGCGCGCGGCACGGCCGTGGGCCTCGCGATCGCGCCCGACGGGCTGATCGCGCTGCCCTGAGCCATCCCAGCCACCCAACCACCCCCGCCACTCCGCAACACGAGGCCCCGCCATGCTGCTCGCCCAGATCAGCGATCTCCATATCAAGCGCCCCGGCGCGCTCGCCTACCGGCGCGTCGACACCGCGGCGAGTCTCGCCCGCACCGTCGCCAGACTGAACGCGCTCGTGCCGCGCCCCGACGCGGTGCTGATCACCGGCGACCTGACCGATTTCGGCCACGACGACGAATACCAGCACCTGAAGCGGCTGCTCGCGCCGCTCGAGATTCCGTACTACCTGCTGATCGGCAACCACGACGAGCGCGGCGCGCTGCGGCGCGTGTTCGCCGAGCGCGCCGAGCTGCAGACGGGCGAGTTCGTGCAGTACGCGCTCGATCTCGGCCCGCTGCGCGTGATCGCGCTCGATTCGCAGATCACCGGGCAGAGCCGCGGCATGCTCTGCGACGCGCGGCTCGACTGGCTCGCGGCCGAGCTGCAGGCCGCCGCCGGGCGCCCGGTGGTGGTCGCGCTGCATCATCCGCCGTTCGCCAGCGGGATCGCGCACATGGACGCGCAGCGGCTCGATCCGGCCGCCGCGCGCCGGCTCGACACAATCCTGCGCGCCCATCCGAACGTCGAGCGCGTGCTGTGCGGGCACGTCCACCGGCCGATGGTGGCGCGCTTCGGCGGCACGCTCGCCTCGACGGTGGCCGCGCCCGCGCATCAGGTGGCGTTCGACCTGCGCCCGAACGGGCCATCCGCGTTCACGCTGGAGCCGCCCTCGTTCGCCGTGCATCGCTACGATCCGGCAGGCGGGCTGGTCTCGCATCACGTCTACGTCGATGCCGCCGACGGACCGCATCCGTTTTATGACGACACGGGCGCGCTGATCGACTGAACGCGGCGCCGCGCGGCCGGTGACGCGAGCGGGCGCGGCGCGGCTCGACCACGCAGGCACCTCGCTCGCCGGCCGGCCCGGCACCGGCGAATTTCACGGGCCTCCGGTATGATCGGCAGCCTTGCCGGCCCGGGCGCCGGCCGCGCCGCCACCCTCGTTTCGATCCGATCGCCTCATGTCCACGCCGAACCCCGCCGCTCCGAACCCGCCGCCCGCCGCGCATCCGCACTACTCGCGCGGCCTGCTGCTCCTGCTCGCGACCATCGCGGGCGTGTCGGTCGCCAACATCTATTACAACCAGCCGCTGCTGGGGGCGCTGCGCGAGTCGTTCCCGCGCGAGGCCGGCTGGATCGGCGTGGTACCCACGGCCACCCAGCTCGGCTACGCGGCCGGCATGCTGCTGCTCGCGCCGCTCGGCGACCGCTTCGACCGGCGCCGCCTGATCCTGCTGCAGATCGCCGGCCTCTGCGCCGCGCTGCTGATCGCGGCCGCCGCGCCGGCGCTGCCGGTGCTGGCCGCCGCGAGCCTCGCGATCGGCGTGCTCTCCACCATCGCGCAGCAGGCCGTGCCGTTCGCGGCCGAGATCGCGCCGGCCGCCGAGCGCGGGCAGGCGGTGGGCACCGTGATGAGCGGGCTGCTGCTGGGGATTCTGCTGGCGCGCACGGCGGCCGGCTTCATCGCCGAATACTTCGGCTGGCGCGCCGTGTTCTGCGCGTCGGTGGCCTCGCTCGTCGCGATCGCGGCGGCCGTGCTGCTGCGGCTGCCGCGCAGCACGCCCACCTCGACGCTGAGCTACCCGCAGCTGATCGGCTCGCTCTGGCATCTGGCGGTGGAACTGCGCGGGCTGCGCCACGCGTCGGCCACGGGCGCGGCGCTGTTCGCCGCGTTCAGCGCGTTCTGGCCCGCGCTCACGCTGCTGCTGGCCGGCGCGCCGTTCCACTTCGGGCCGCAGGTGGCGGGGCTGTTCGGCATCGTCGGCGCGGCGGGCGCGCTCGCGGCGCCCTATGCGGGCAAGTCGGCCGACCGGCGCGGGCCGCGCGCCGTGATCTCGCTGTCGATCGGGCTGGTGGCGCTGTCGTTCGTGATCTTCGCGGTGTCGGCCACGCACCTGATCGGGCTGGCGCTCGGCGTGATCGTGCTCGACGTGGGCGTGCAGGCCGCGCAGATCTCGAACCAGTCGCGCATCTACGCGCTGAAGCCCGAGGCACGCAGCCGCGTCAACACGGTCTACATGGTCTGTTATTTCATCGGCGGGGCGATCGGCTCGTCAGCCGGCGTGGCGGCCTGGCATGCGGCGGGCTGGAGCGGCGTCAGCGCGGTCGGGCTGCTGTTCGCGGCGCTCGCGGGATGGATCCACCATCGCAGCGGGCGGCATCGCGACTGAGCGCGCGGTGCCCCGGCGGCACCCGGCCGCGCGCCGCGCCGCAGCGACCGCTGATTCCGACAACGCCGTCACTCCATCCCGGCCGCCGCGCGCCCCGATCGATGCGCGGGCAACCGGTGGCGCGCGTCAGCGCGTGGCCTTGCGGGCCGGGTCGCAGAGGAACGAGAGGCCGACGCTGCCGAGGATCGCGAGCGTCGCGACCACGGTGGCGGTCGTGACCGGCTCGCCGAGCAGCAGCGCCCCGAGCGCGACGGCGACGATCGGGTTCACGTACATGCAGCTGCTCGCGAGCACCGGGCTGGTGTTGCGGATCAGGTAGCCGTAGGCGACGTAGGCGATCATCGTGCCGAAGATCATCAGGTAGAAGAACGCCACCATCGGCAGGAACGCCAGATGGATGCTGCGCTCGCCAAGGCACAGCGCCGCCACGGTCGAGGCCATGCCGCCCAGGCCGATCTGCAGCGCGGTGGACAGGAACAGGTCCGAGGGCAGCTTCAGGCGGCTCGACAGATGCACGCCACCGGCCCAGAACAGCCCGCCACACAGCACCGAGATGCTGCCGAGCGTCGAGCCGGGCGTGGACGGCCCGCCCGAGTTGAGGATCACGATGCCGACCATGCCGAGCCCGACCGCGGTCCACTCGCCCTTCGATACCTGGCGCCCCGCGATCGCGGCGATCACGGTGGCGAACAGCGGCACGGTGGCGACCATCACGGCCGCCGAGCCGCTGCTGACGGTGCGCATGCCGAGCGCGATCAACCCCGAGGAGGCCGCCACCAGCATGGTGCCGACGATCGCCGCGTTGCGGATCTCGCCGACCGAGGGCAGCGCCGGCTTGCGGCGCATCGCGAACACGAACAGGCCGATGCCGGCGAAGCCGTTGCGCATGCCCGACAGCAGCAGCGGCGGGAACGTCTCCAGCGCGACGTGCAGCGCGAGATAGGTCGAACCCCAGACGAAATAAATGAACGCGAGCGCGAGCGCGATGCGCCCGCCGCGGCTTTGCGGCAGGCGAATCCGGTCCCGCAGGCGCAGGCGGCTCGCAGCCGCGAGCAGGCGGTCGAACGGTGTCATCGCTCAGGCCGCCCGCTTGGAGCCGTGCGCATCACGGCCGCCACGAGGCCCGGCGGCCGGCGCAACGCGATGCGATTCGGGCGTGTGCGAAACAAACGAGGAGACGAGCGCGCGCGGCCGGCATGAAGCCGGAGCGGCAGGGAAAAACGGGCGGGACGGCATGTCGTCGAGAACGGAACCGGAGAAGTCGAACTGACCCAGCGAACGCGGGAGCGCCGCGAGCCGCGACGCATCGAAGGCATTATGCATGAACGCTCCCGCCGAAAATCGCCGTCAATCAGGAAAAGCGCGGCGCTGATGCATCGGCGCGACACCGCGGTGCCACGCTCGCGCCTTGCTACGGCTGCTCGCGCCTCGGCGCCTGCCGCGACGCGACGGCCGCTTGCCGGAATCCGACGCGCACCCGGCACGGGTTTGACACGCAGCCGGCACGCCTGCCGCGATCCGGCACCGGAAACCCGTGCGTCGGCAGCGGTTGAAACCACGGCCGTCCGGGTGTATCGTTCGCCCTAGCTAACGCGGGGGTCCTGCGTGGCGCCATTCGAAACACGGCGCTTCGCGGGTGAGAAATACCCTTTGAACCTGATCTGGATAATGCCAGCGCAGGGAAGCGTACAGGCCTCGACCATTTGCCTCATCCTCCGGCCGGCCTGCCGCCCATCTCGTCTCCTGCTTAGCGCCCCACATCAGGAGATGACTGCATGAATGCCAATCCGAAGTTCCTGTCCGCCGATGCCCGCGTCGACGCCGCCGCGATCGCCCCGCTGCCGAATTCCCGCAAGGTCTACGTCACCGGCTCGCAGCCCGACATCCGCGTGCCGATGCGCGAGATCACGCAGTCGGACACGCCGACCGGCTTCGGCGGCGAGAAGAACCCGCCGATCTACGTCTACGACACGTCCGGCCCGTACACGGATCCGGAAGCCGAAATCGACATCCGCTCGGGCCTGCCGGCGCTGCGCCAGCGCTGGATCGAGGCGCGCGGCGACACCGAGACGCTGGCCGGCCTGACGAGCGACTACGGCCGCGAGCGCGCCGCCGACGCGGCCACCGCCGAGCTGCGCTTCCCCGGCCTGCACCGCCAGCCGCGCCGCGCGCAGGGCGGCCGCAACGTCACGCAGATGCACTACGCGCGCCAGGGCATCGTCACGCCGGAGATGGAATACATCGCGATCCGCGAGAACCAGCGCCGCGCCGAGTACCTCGAAAGCCTGCGCGACAGCGGCCCGAACGGCGCCAAGCTGGCCGCCATGATGGGCCGCCAGCACCGCGGCCAGGCATTCGGCGCCGCCGCGTTCGGCGCGCAGGCGCTCAGCGAGATCACGCCCGAGTTCGTGCGCGAGGAAGTGGCGCGCGGCCGCGCGATCATCCCGGCCAACATCAACCACCCCGAGTCGGAGCCGATGATCATCGGCCGCAACTTCCTCGTGAAGATCAACGCGAACATCGGCAATTCGGCCGTGACCTCGTCGATCGGCGAGGAAGTCGACAAGATGACCTGGGCGATCCGCTGGGGCGGCGACACGGTGATGGACCTCTCCACCGGCAAGCACATCCACGAGACGCGCGAGTGGATCATCCGCAACAGCCCGGTGCCGATCGGCACGGTGCCGATCTACCAGGCGCTGGAAAAGGTCAACGGCAAGGCCGAGGACCTGACCTGGGAAATCTTCCGCGACACGCTGATCGAGCAGGCCGAGCAAGGCGTCGACTACTTCACGATCCACGCCGGCGTGCGCCTGCAGTACGTGCCGCTGACGGCCAACCGGATGACGGGCATCGTCTCGCGCGGCGGCTCGATCATGGCGAAGTGGTGCCTCGCGCATCACAAGGAAAGCTTCCTCTACGAGCACTTCGAGGACATCTGCGACATCATGAAGGCCTATGACGTGAGCTTCTCGCTCGGCGACGGCCTGCGTCCCGGCTCGATCTACGACGCCAACGACGAAGCGCAGCTCGGCGAACTGAAGACGCTCGGCGAACTCACCCAGATCGCCTGGAAGCACGACGTGCAGGTGATGATCGAAGGCCCCGGCCACGTGCCGATGCAACTGATCAAGGAGAACATGGACCTGCAGCTCGAATGGTGCGACGAGGCGCCGTTCTACACGCTCGGGCCGCTCACCACCGACATCGCGCCCGGCTACGACCACATCACCTCGGGCATCGGCGCGGCGATGATCGGCTGGTTCGGCACCGCGATGCTCTGCTACGTCACGCCGAAGGAGCACCTCGGGCTGCCGAACAAGGACGACGTCAAGGAAGGCATCATCACCTACAAGCTCGCGGCGCACGCGGCCGACCTGGCCAAGGGCCACCCGGGCGCGCAGGTGCGCGACAACGCGCTGTCGAAGGCGCGCTTCGAGTTCCGCTGGGAAGACCAGTTCAACATCGGCCTCGATCCGGACAAGGCGCGCGAATTCCACGACGAGACGCTGCCGAAGGACTCGGCCAAGGTCGCGCACTTCTGCTCGATGTGCGGCCCGCACTTCTGCTCGATGAAGATCACGCAGGACGTGCGCGACTTCGCGGCGAAGCAGGGTGTGTCGGAAACCGAGGCGTTGAAGAAGGGCATGGAGGTCAAGGCCGTCGAGTTCGTCAAGACCGGCGCCGAGATCTACCACCGCCAGTGAGCGTGCGCGCGGCGGCCGGCGCCGCCACGGCGTCGCGCGAGCCGGCGGCGGCATGCCGGCGGCCTCGCGCGGGTCGGCGTGCCGCGTTGCGCCGCAAGGCGCATTCCCGCGCGGATACATTTGATTACGCGGGAAAAGACGCTTAACAAGTCCTTACAGCAGCGCGTGGCGGCCTCGGCTAGATTGATAGTGTCGCGCGGCCTCTGCGCCGCGCCTTTTCCACTCTTGCGAGGAGCCAGTCATGAACTCGATCCGGCGTGTTGGGATAGGTGCTTTGTTGATCGCCACCATCGCGAGCCTTTCGGCCTGTGATTCGATGACCACGCGCCAGCGCGATACGGCGATCGGGGCCGGTGTCGGCGGCGTGGCCGGCGCGGCGATCGGCGGCAGCGCGCTGTCGACGCTCGGCGGCGCCGCGGCGGGCGGCCTGATCGGCAACCAGGTGGGCAAGTAAGCCGCGGGGCGTTCGCAATGCTTCACTCGGGATGGCGGGCGGTGTCCCGCCATTACCGTTTGCTGCTCGCTGGTGAAGCGCCTCCGGCTCGACAAGGCGCGGCGCGCGGCCGGTTGAAATGCGCCGTTACCGTTTCACACAGCGTTTCATCTTCGACGCGCCTAAGCTGCCGGTATTGCCACCGACACACAGGATGCCTCCGCATCGAGGCCCGCCATGAAAACCCGCACCTTCGCCGCCGCCGCGCTCGCCACCGTTGCGCTGGCCGGCTGCTATTACCCTTACGGCTACTACCCCGCCGGCGGCTATGCGGCCACGCCGGTACCGACCGACCCGGTCGTCGCGGCCGCGCCGCCGGCCGCGGCCTATCCGGCGCCGGCCTACGTCGCGCCGGCCTATCCGGCGTATTACCCCGGCTACTACCCCGCCCCCGCCTACTATCCGGCCTACGGCGGCTGGGGGGGACCGTCCGTGTCGCTGGGCTTCCGCTTCGGCGGCGGCTGGGGCGGCCGGGGATGGGGCGGCCGCGGTTGGGGCGGCGGCTGGCACGGGCATCGCTGATCGACCGGGCTTGCCGGCTTGCGAGCCGCCGCGCCCCGCTTGCGTTGCCGGCTCCTGATTCCTCCCGTCTCGATCCGTTGCGGTGGCGCTCGCGCCGCCCTCCCCGCCTGAGATCCGGCCACGGCGCATCCGGGCGCCGTCGCCTTTCGTCCGACTTTTCCGTTTCCTGTCGTTTCATTCAATCGTGTAACACCGGTGCCCGGCACGCGCTACCATGCCGGGGCATATCCGCCCGGGGCATACCCGCTCCACACCGAGTTACACCATGTCCACCCGCCATCTCTCGCTGCTGATCCTGCTCGCCTCGCTCTGGGGCGCCTCGTTCCTGTTCATTCGCGTCGGTGTCGCCGAGTTCGGCGTCGCGCCGCTGATGGCGCTGCGCGTCGGCTTCGGCGCGCTGTTCCTGACCGGCCTCGCGCTCTGGCGGGTCGGCGCCGGCCCGCTCGCGGCCGCGCTGCGCAGCCATGCGTGGCCGCTGCTGGTGTGCGGTCTGCTCAATTCGGCCGCGCCGTTCTGCCTGTTCGCGTTCGCCGAGCTGACGCTGCAGGCCGGCATCACCTCGGTGATCAACGCCACCGCGCCGCTCTGGAGCGCGCTGGTGGCCTACGTCTGGCTGCGCGAGCGGCTCTCGCTCACGCGCACGCTGGGGCTCGTGACCGGCTTCGCGGGCGTGCTGCTGCTGGTGGCGCGCCAGGTGTTCGCGCCGGACGGCGGCACGGGCGGCGCCACCGGCAGCGCGGGCGCCACGGCACTGGCCGCCGCCGCCGCGCTGGCCGCCACGCTGCTGTACGGGATCGCCGCGAACTACACGAAGCGCAAGCTGTCCGGCATCGATCCGCTGCTCAACGCGGCCGGCACCATGATCGGCTCGACCGTGCTGCTGCTGCTGCCGGCGCTCGCGACCTGGCCGGCCGCGCCGGTCTCGGCACATGCCTGGGGCTCGGTGCTCGCGCTCGGCATCCTCTGCACCGGCGTGGCCTACTTCATCTTCTTCCACCTGATCGCGCACGTCGGACCGTCGCGCGCGATCACCGTCACGTTCGTGATTCCGATCTTCGGGATCTTCTGGGGCGCCGTGTTCCTCGACGAAGCGGTCGCGCCGATCATGCTCGCCGGCTGCGCGGTGGTGCTGCTCGGCACCGCGCTCGCCACCGGCGTGATCCGGCGCATCCCGGGCCTGGGGCCGGCGCGCGACGCGGCCTGACCCGGCGGGCCGCGCGACCGCGTGGCGGCACCGGCAAGGCGTGCCGCGCGGCCCGCCCGATATCCGCCGCCTGCCTGCCCCGCCGCCGCCTGCCTCGCCGCGCCGTCGTTCCGGTCACCTGAACGATTCGCGGCGGGACGCGGCCGCCATGACCGCCATGACGACCGCCTCATGCCGGCCCCGGACCGGCATCGGTCGGCCGCGATCGCCGTCGCAACGCAATCCATGATCGATTCGCCATTCGCGTCCACACGCATTTTCTGCCGTCAAACAATCGGTGTAGAGTACGTGTGGACATGCGACGCGGCCTGCCCGACGCCCTCTATCGGCGGCGGTCGGGCCGCGCGCCCGACGACGTTTCATACGCGACCGCGCGGTCCGCACCGACGATGCCACCGGCCTGTCGGCGCGCCGCCCTCACTGGACCGACGCGCAATGCGACCGTCTGCCGAACTGACACTCGACAATCTCGTCAGCCTGCTCGTCTCCGACGGCGCCGGCGGCTGGGCCGCAAACTACCGCGGCATGCGCCTCACGAGCGTATTCCAGCCCGTACTCTCGATCACGCACCGGCGCATCGTCGGCTACGAGGCGCTGGTGCGGGCGCATGCCTCGCACAGCGCCTCGCTCGAACCGGAAGCGCTGTTCGCGCTCGCGCACACGCGCGGCGACGCCCCGCTCGTCGACCGCATGACGCGCTGCCTGCACGCGGCGAACTTCGCCGCGCAGGACCCCGGCCACGGCTGGCTGTTCCTCAACGTGATGCCGCAGATGCTCGATTCGGGCAGCGCGCAGCGCGAATCGATCGACGAGCTCTGCGAGCACTTCGCGCTGCCGCCCACGCGCGTGGTGCTGGAAGTGATCGAGCAGCCGGTACGCGACGAGGCCGCGCTCGCGCGCACCATCGACCGCATCCAGCATCGCGACTTCCTGATCGCGATCGACGATTTCGGCACCGGCTTCTCGAACTTCGATCGCGTCTGGCAGGCGCATCCCGACATCGTCAAGCTCGACCGCTCGCTCGTCGAGCGCGCCCAGCAGCCCGGCGACGCGCGGCGCAACATCCGCCACCTGGTGACGATGCTGCATCAGGCCGGCGCGATGGTGCTGGCCGAGGGCATCGAGACCGAACACGCGCTGCGGATCCTGATGGATGCCGACGTCGATTTCGTGCAGGGCTTCCTGTTCGGCCAGCCCGAGGCGTCGCTCACGCGCGCGAGCGAAGGCGGCCCGCGCTACATCGACCGCGCCTGGCAGCACCATGCGCGGCGCCGCGCCGGGCATTCGCACACGACGGGCGCCGGCTTCGACGAACTGGAGCGGCTGGTGCTGCAGACCGCGCACGCCTACGTCGCGACCGGCGACCTGGCCGGCATGGCCGCGCCGCTGTTCGAATTCGCCGCGATCCGCCGCGTGTTCGTGACCGATGCGGACGGCGTGCAGCCCGAGCCATCGATCATGCGGCCCGGCGTCGTGACGGCGACCCAGGCCGCGCGCCTCGCGCCGCTGTTTCCCGACACGCACTGCAACTGGTCGCGGCTGCCGGTCTGGGAGCGCGCGATCCAGACGCCGGGCCGCGTGGTGCTGACGGGCCCGCATCATTCGCTGACCGAAGGACGCGACGCCTGGACCGCCGCCATCGCGCTGCCGGCCGGCGACGGACCGAAGGTGGTCTGCGTCGAGTTCGTGCCCGACGGGCCCGGCGAGGTGGACGGCTTCGGCGACGCGCCGGCGGCCTGAGCGCGCCGCCGCGCTCACTGCGCGCCGAGGATCGCGGCGGCGAGCGTCGCGCCGAAGATCACAATCGCGGCCACCACCACCGCGGCGCTGACGCCCACGCCGAACAGCACGGTCCGGCCCACCGACACCGATTTCACCTCCATGCTGCGCATCTCGCGCACGTCGATCCCGGCGCCGCCGCCACCGATCGTGTGCGTGCCGATCGTCTCGACCTTCATGCTGCCCGAGGTGCCGTCGCAGCCGTGATAGCGGATCTCGTCGCCGACCTTCACGTCGTGTCCGAGATCGATCGCCAGCCGCGAGCACGCCGAGCGCACCATCTGGTTCGCCTCGCCGGCGCTGTCGCCGCCACTACCGCCGGCGCTGTCACCGGCCGGCTCGTGGACGACCGGCTGGAACGAGGTACATCCCGACACGCTCGTCGTCACCACCAGCGCGATCGCGCAAAGCTTCGCCGCCTTCGTTGCGCCTGCCTGCATTCCGCCTCCCCTTGATTCGATCGCCACGTCGCCGCCCGCGGCGCCCCAAAGACGCGAAAGGGCGGCCGGAGTCCGCGCATGCATTGCGGACCCCGGCCGCCCGGGGCGTCGCCGCTGCCGCCCGAAACGGGCGGCGGGCGGCTCTACCTGGCGCTTACTTCGCGCTTGCCCGGTCGCGGATCTTCTTGCCGGTTTCCTTCTCGTACTGGCTGACGTAGTCCTCGATCAGCTTGCGCAGCGCGCGGCCGATCTTGCGATAGTCGGACTCGTTGAGATTGGCGAGCGACACGCGGCCCGACGGATGCGGCGTGCCGAAGCCGCGGCCCGGCAGCAGCACCACCCGCGCCTCGCGGGCGAGGCGGAACAGCAGGTCCGACGGCTCGGCGCTCTTGAGCAGCCAGTCCACGAACTCGCGGCCGTACTCGCGCTCGCCGAGGAATTCCAGGTCGAGGATCGTGTAGTAGTCGACCTGGTTCGGATCGCTGTCGTCGAACGCGATGCCGACTTCCTCGTACAACGCGCGCTTGCGGCTGCGGATCAGGCGCTTCAGCGCGTTCTTGTACGCGTCCGGCGTATCCATCAGCGAGAACAGCGAGAACAGCACCATCTGCACCTGCTGCGGCGTGGCGAGGCCGGCCGTGTGGTTCAGCGCGACGGTCCGGCTGTCGGCCACCAGGCGGTCGATGAACTTCAGCGAATCCGGATCGGTCGTGATCGATTCGTAGCGTTCGTGCAGGCCGTGCTTCTGTTCCTTCGTCAGCCTGGCGATCTGGCGGTCCAGCACGTTGTCGCGATGCGTTGCGATGGTGCCGAGGCGCCAGCCGGTGGCGCCGAAGTACTTCGAATACGAGTAGACGAGGATCGTGTTGTGCGGCGCGAGCGCGAACAGCGAGACGAAATCGTCGGCGAACGTGCCGTACACGTCGTCGGTCAGCAGCACCAGGTCCGGGCGGTCCTTGACGATTTCCGCGATGTACTCGAGGCTCTCGTCGCTCAGCCGCACCGACGGCGGATTGCTCGGGTTGACGAGGAAGAACGCCTTGATCTTCGGGTCGCGCAGCTTGTCGAGTTCGTCCTTCGAGTACTGCCAGTTGTTCTCGACCGTCGCATTCAGATGCACGACGTCGAGCTGGTAGTCGTTGAGCTTCGGAATCTCGATGTACGGCGTGAAGATCGGCATGCCGAGCGCGATGGTGTCGCCCGGCTTGATCAGGTGGTTCTCGCGCATCGTGTTGAAGATGTACGTCATCGCCGCCGTGCCGCCTTCGGTGGCGAACACGTCGAATTCGCCGACGAACGGATGCTTGCCGATCATCTCGCGGCGCAGGTACTGGCCGACGATCACTTCCGACAGCTTCAGCATGCGGTCGGGCACCGGGTAGTTCGCGCCCAGGATGCCTTCGCACATTTCATAGAGGAAGTCGGTGTCGGACAGGCCGAGCTGGTCGCGCACGTAGGACACCGCGCCGCGCAGGAAGTCGATGCCGGGGCAGCCGCGGTTCTCGCGCAGGAACAGGTCGAAGCGCTCGACGATGCCCTCGCGCTTGGGCATGCCGCCGAGCCCTTCGGGCATGTAGGCGAACGAGCGCTCCGCCTCGCGCATCGCGAACAGGCCGAGCTGCCAGAAGCCGTGGCGCGGGATGGTGGCGAGGAAGTTGGGGTTGCCGCGGCCGGCGTTCAGCATCGAGACGTTGGCGGGGCGTTCGACCACGCCCTCGCCGGCAACCTTGATCAGCTCGTCCTTCAGTTCGAAGGGGCTGAGGGCGGCGAGTTTTGCCCGCTCGTTCAGGTTTTTGTCGTTCTTGGTCATGTTTCCATTCTCCGATAAGAACAGTTAAGAGTGCCGCGGCGGGGTAGACGCCACGACGTGTCGAATCCGGTATTGAGCGAGCCGGCCCGCGAGGGCATCGGCTCGCGCCTGGGGGGGATGGGTCAGACGAGGCCGACCACGAGCGGCCCGAGCAGCGTCAGCAGCACGTTGGCGATCGCATAGGTGATCGCGAACGGCACCGTGGGAATCGCGCTTTCGGCCTTGTCGAGCACGCCGCCGAACGCGGGGTTCGCGCTGCGCGAGCCGGCCAGCGCACCGGCCAGGATCGCCGCGTTCTTGTAGCGCAGCACGTAGCGGCCGAACAGCATGGTCAGGATCAGCGGGACCACCGTGACCACGATGCCGAGCAGGAAGATCGTCATGCCGCTCTGCTTGACCGTGACGACGGCCTGCAGGCCCGAGTTCAGCCCGACCACCGTGACGAAGCCGGCCAGCCCGATGTCCTTCAGCAGCTGCGAGGCCGCGGTCGGCATCACGCCGTACATCGGGTGCTTGCCGCGCATCCAGCCGAACAGCAGGCCGGCCACGAGACAGCCGCCGCCCGAGCCGAGCGTCAGCGGAATGCCGCCGACGCGCGCCACCAGCAGGCCCAGCAGCAGGCCCAGCACGATGCCGGTACCCATGTAGATGAAGTCGGTCTTGTTCGTGTACGGAAGTTCGTAACCTGCCGCGTCGACAGCGCGCTTCGTGTCCTTCGGGGTGCCATAGAACGTGATGACGTCGCCGTGCTGCAGCTCGGTGTCGGCGAACACCGGCAGCGGCTGGCCGGCGCGCGTCGCGCTCTCGACGTACACCCCATGGCGCAGGTCGCGATCGACGTTGGCGCGCACCTCGGCCAGTGTGGTGTGGTTCATGCCCTTGCGCGCGAACACGCCCTGGCGCTTCTGCATCGGGATGTTGATGTCCTCGCCGTCCTGCAGCTCGGCGCCGATCGTGGCGGCCGCGCCGACCATGCCTTCGCGGCGCCCCACCAGCAGCACGACGTCGCCGTTGCTCAGCACGAAGTCCGGCGTCGGCTCGACCGCCTTGCCGTGACGGCGGATGGTCTCGACCGTGACCAGATCGCCATGCTCCACCTCGACCTGCTGGATCGTGCGGCCGGCCGCACCTTCGATGCGGAACACCCGGCCCACCAGTTCAGGCAGTGCGGCCGTCTGGCCCGCGGCGGGCGCGAGGCGGTTGCCCGACAGCTCGCGCTCGGCGTCCTGCGAGGCTTCCTTGAGCCCGCGGCCCATGAACTTCGGCAGGATGTTCACGCAGACCAGGATCGAACCGAGCGAACCGAACACGTAGGTGACGGCATAGCCGATCGCCACGTCCGCCTGCAGCGACTTGATCTGGTCGAGCGGCAGGTCGAGGCGCGAGATCGCGTCGCCGGCCGTGCCGATGATGGCCGACTGGGTCAGCGCCCCGCCGGCGAGCCCGGCGGCCAGCCCCTTGTTCAGGTGGAACAGCTTCGCGCAGATCAGCACCGTGAACAGCGCGCTCACCGCGAGAAACACCGCCATCGCGATCTCACGCAGGGTCTTGCGGCTCAGCGAATTGAAGAACCCGGGGCCGGACTCGTAGCCGACCGCGTAGATGAACACGGCGAACATGACCGACTTGACGCCGTTGTCGATCGTAATGCCCACCTGGCTGATCACGACGGCGGCCAGCAACGAGCCGCCCACGCCGCCCAGCTGGAATTTCCCGAACTTGATTTGGCCGATGAAATAGCCGATGGCCAGAGATAGGAAGAACGCTATCTCCGGCGACCTCGTGAATATGTTGTGTAACCAGGTCATGGTTGCCTCTCCGCTCTTAAAGAAAGTTGTTGTTCGGAACGGGTGTTTCCGTACTTGTGCGCGAACCGTGCGCGCGCCCCTCCTCCCTGTCACCTCCCGACACTCATCGCTGCCGGCAGGCCGGAGCCGACGATGCAGCCCGTCGAGCCACGGCCGCCGCGGCTCGCGAACGAGACGCGGCCTGCCCGCGATCGCTTCGCACGGGCCATGCCAATGATTCGGTATGCGAAATAACAGCAGGACGATCCGCCCCGGGAGAGCGGATGCCGGCGGCCATCATGAACACATGCCGAAGCGGTTCGCGGAGGATGGCGCCGGACGACACGCATGAAAACGTGGCGTTCGGCCGGCCGCTCCGCGATCGATTCCGTTGTCACCGTCTCTGGCGGCCGGGGCGGCCGGTGGACGGTTTGCAATCTCGATCAACAGCGCCTGCGTGATGCCAGACGAGTGATGCCCCTGAGCGGATACCGGCGCGATGGGCCGGGCGGCGGCAGGCGGAAACCATCCCGCGCGCCACCGGATCGGCCCGAACCGGGCTTCATGGCAAATCAATCGAATCATTCATATGCCATGAAAACTGCAATGCGGCTTTCGATCCAAGCCACTGCTTTCATCCAAAACACCGTGGGACATCCAGCAATCCAGGCATTTTTTCCAACTGAGGCATGACTCTTCTTCAAAACACCCATCGATCGTATGCCAAGTTACTTACAAAATCCATACATTTGACGAAATTTGTCAATGGGACCGCTCGTCGCTGACGAATTTCTTGCTGAAAATCAAATTCACATCGGACCCTAAAAATCAATTAACGAATGAATTACCTCACGTAGTTGAAATAAAAGACGGAACGGTCACGGCCGTTTCCAGCGCCGTCCGCGGCGCAGCAGACGCCGTGAAGCCCGGGGCGTCGAGCGGCCGGACCGCCCTGCCCCGGCACCGCGCGCCGGGCCTCGATCCGGCCGCGGTGGAGCCGCGAAATTCCACGCCCACAAGGGAATTTGTCAGAAGAATTGATGGTTTGGGAAGCTGGCTTGAGGTGGATCGTTGATGCCTGTCACCTGCCTCGCAGGCTAGCGCCGAGGCGGTGGAAGTCGGGGGCCGGGCGGATCGGCAGGCTACCGCCGTGTGCTGCCTCATTCTCGACATTACATCGAAAACTGCATTAATCAACCGATGAAACAGAAGGCCCGACACCATTTCATCTCAAAAGTGAAACGTCATGACGCATGCCATTTCCATTAAAATTAATCGTTTTTTATTAAAGTCAAAATGCCAACATCAATTCCGTCATCGATTACACAAAGCCACGAAATCATATCTGACTTCACAAATCCACATTCACACCACCTTGAAAAATATTAATCCACCCATACCATTCAATAATCGTTGAATTTCAAATGCCTGACCATTGAACGCACGGCAGCGGACGCGATTTCGGCATCCCGCCCGGCGTCGCGCGCGCGACTGCCGCCGGACGCGTCTCACGACGGCCCGGCGGGCTTCGAACCGGGAATGGGTGGGAAAGCGGAAGACCGGCCGGCGCCGGCGGCTAGTGTCGCGCTTCGGCCTCGGCGGCCGCCTGCGCGGCGTCGGCGATGCGCGCGGCCAGGCCCGAATCGCGTTGCGTGCGCGTCGCGATCGCCTGCGCGAGCACGGTGCGCGGGCCGATCACCTGCACGCGCGAGCGAGCCCGCGTGATCGCCGTATAGACCAGTTCGCGCGACAGCACGCGGCCGAACGCGGCCGGCAGCACCAGCGCGGCCTCGTCGAATTCCGAGCCCTGCGATTTGTGGACCGTCAGCACGAACGCCGTGTCGTGCGGCGGCAGCGCGGCCGGCGAAACGGCGCGCGCGAGCCCGTCGGCGCCGCGGAACCAGACCCGCAGCGCGCCCTGTGCACCCTGTGCGTCAGGCAGCGCGATGCCGATGTCGCCGTTGAAGAGGCCGAGCGCGTAGTCGTTGCGCGTCACCATCACCGGCCGGCCGGCGAACCAGTGCGCGCCCACGGCGAGCGGCACGCCCACCGCGCGCCGCACCTGCGCGGCCACGCGCAGATTGATCTCGTCGGCGCCGCGCGCGCCGGTGCGCGTCGCGCAGAGCACGCGGAAGCGGTTCAGCACGTCGAACAGCGGCAGCGGGTCCGGCGCGCCGCTCGCGAGCGCGTCGCGCAGCGCCTCGCCGTAGGCGGCGAAGCCGCCGGCGAGGCGCTCGACGGTGACGGCGGCCAGCGCGTCGCCGCTGTCGTCGACGAAGCGCGCGGCGGCGTCCGCCTGCGTCGAGAGCGCGTCGAGCGCGGCCTGCGTGTCGCCGCGCCGGATCGCCAGCGACAGCCGGCCGATCGGCGAATCGAGGCCGAAACGGTAGTTGCGTTCGAGCCAGACCACGCAATCGGCGAGCGGCTCGCCGAAGGCAACCGCATCGGCATGGTGTGCCGGTTCGAGTCCGGCCTCAGGCGCCGCCTGCATGTCGATGCGCCCCGCGTCGAACCGCGCCACCTCCACCTCGTCCATCCGCCACGCGTCGAGCCACGCCAGTTCTTCGGGTTCGATCCACGCGTCGAGCGGTGCGCCGGCGAAGCCGTCCTCGTCGGCCCGGCTCGCCGGTTCGGCGGTGATGTCATGCGCGGTGCCGGATACGGGCGCGTCGTCGCTCGCGGCGGCGTCGTCGAAATCGAACAGCGAGCGCTGCGCCGGCACGCCGGAAACACCGGACGCCGCCGATCGCGCACCGCGCCGCCCCTTCACGGCAGCCGAAGCCGATTCACGTCGCGCCGCCTCGGGCACACCCGGCCGGCGATCGACGTCGACGCTCCCCTCTCTCACAGCTTCGGGCAAGGCCGCCGCCAGCCGCGCCAGCCCGCGCGCCTCGTCCGGCAGCGCCGCGACGAACGCCGCCGGCGCCACGCCGAGCGCCTCGGCGATGCGCTCGCAGCCGGCCGCGCTGAACGTCGGCCGCGCGCTCAGTTCGGCGAACACGGCGCCCGCCTCCACGGCGGCGAGCTGGTCCTTGTCGCCGAGCAGCACGAGCCGCGCGCCGGGCGCGAGCGCGTCGAGCAGATGGGCCGCCAGCGCGACGTCGATCATCGACGCCTCGTCGACCACCACGAGGTCGTAGGGCAGCGGGTTGTCGCGATGATGGCGGAACCGGCCGCCGGGCAGCCAGCCGAGCAACCGGTGCAGCGTGTACGAGGTGCGCGGCAGCTGCGCGGCGAGTTCGGCCGGCAGCCCGGAGGCGCGCGCGTGCAGCGCCTCCTGCATGCGCTGCGCGGCCTTGCCGGTCGGCGCCGCGAGCGCGATGCGCAGCGCCGGCTGCATCTCGATCAGGCAGGCGATCACGCCGACCACGGTGGTCGTCTTGCCGGTGCCCGGGCCGCCGCTGACGATCGTCACGCGGCCGCCGAGCGCGACCACGGCCGCCACGCGCTGCCAGTCGATCTCGCCGTCGCGCGGCGGCGCGAAGTAGCGCCCGAGGCTCTCGCGCAGGCGCGCCGGCGCCAGCGCGCCGCCGGAGCCAACTCCAGCGCCTGCCCCGGGCCGCGCCGCGCGTGCGTGCGCCACCAGCGCGTCGGCGAGCCGCGTCTCGTAGTCGAAATAGCGGGCGAGGTAGAGCCGCCCCTGCGCGTCCACCACGAGCGGACGATCGGCGCCGAGCGGCGCGCGGCCGAACCCGGTCACGCCGCTCGCGGCCAGCTCGGCGCGCACCTGGTCGAGCGTCACCGCGTAGCGCGCGGCCAGCGCGCCGAGCGAGATGCAGACGTGTCCGGCCGCCGTGGCGCGGCTCGCCGCGAACGCGGCGCGCGCGGCCCAGCGCGCCGCGTCGGCGGGCGCGCCGAGCCGGCGCGACAGCATCCCGATGCGGCGCGCGAAGCCCTCGGCCAGCGCGAGCCCGAAATCGGCCGGCTCGGGCAGGCGCTCGGCGAGGCCGCCGATGAAGCCGAACGGTTCGGTCAGATCCTTCATCCGCGCTCCTTGCGCATCAGGGCGTCGAGCGCGTCGACGAGTTCGCGCGGGGCGCGCTTCGCGTGGACGCCGGCGGGCGCGCCGCCGCTGCGCCAGTCGGGCCGCACGCCGCGCACGAACAGGTAGAGGTACCCCGCCATGTGCGTGTCGTAGTCGTAGCCGGGCAGCCGCACGCGCAGGTAGCGATGCAGCGCCACCGTGTAGAGCAGCGCCTGCAGATGGTAGGCATGATCGGCCATCGCCGCGTCGAGCGCGGCCGGCCCGTAGGCATCGGGCGTCGCGCCGAGATGGTTCGATTTCCAGTCGACGATCCAGAAGCGGCCGTCGTGCTCGACGATCATGTCGATGAAGCCCTTGAGGAAGCCGGCGAGCGTGCCCGATTCGAGCGCGACGTCGGGATAGCCGTGCGCGCTCAGCAGCTCGCGCAGCGCGAGGAAATCGAGGGCCGCGGCCGGGAACAGGAACGCCATCTCGTTCAGGCGCCGGCGCGGATCGAGCGCGTCGAGCCGCAGGCCCGGCACCAGTTCGGTCGCCACCACGTCGGCCACCAGCCGCGTCATCATCGCCGGCAGCCGCTCGCCGAGCACCGGCTCGGCTTCCACGGGCCGCTCGTGCAGCGCGCGCCGGGCCGCCTCGGGCCAGCTGTCGGCGCGGTCGAACGCGCTCAGTTCGAACAGCAGGTGCAGGCACTCGCCGGCCGCCGCGCCGCGCGGGAACGCGACGATGTCGTCGCCGTCGGGCTCGGCGGGCGCGCCGGTGCCGGCCGCGCCGTCGTCGAGGCGCGGCACCGGATCGACGGCGGCGGCGAGCGCGTCGTGATCGGGCCGCAGCGCCTCGTCGGGCAGCACCGCGACGCCCTCCTGCTCGCGCGCGAGCGAGGCGGTCAGCGAGCTGAAGCTCGCGATCCGCCATGCGTCGCGCAGGAACCGCGTGGCATGCCGCGCACCGCCGAGCGCATCGGCGTCGTGGCCGGCCGCGAGCGGCTCGCGGGCCGGCACCGCCGGCAGCGGCTCGATCGAGATCGGGCCGTCGGCGAGCCGGCGCCAGCTCGCGGCGAGTTCGTCGGCCTCCGGCGGCGTGTCGAGCCACGCGTCGAAATCGTGGCCGCCGCCGGCCACGAGCCAGTTCAGCACGCTGCGCCGCGCTTCCCTGGTCGACCTCGCCGCCTGGTAGACGCCCGCCACCAGATAGCAGCGATAGACGGCGCGCGTCAGCGCCACGTAGACGAGCCGCGCGCGCTCGGCGGCCTGCTCGCGGCGCGCCTGCGCGGCGGCCATTGCGGCGGCGGCCTCGTCGCAGCCGTAGTGCAGTACCGCCGCGCCGGTCTCGTCGTGATACTCGCGCGCGTCGGGCAGCGCCTCCTCGCGCGGTTCGTGGAGCCGGCCGTCGTTGAGGAACGGGCAGAACACCACCGCGTATTCGAGCCCCTTCGACTTGTGGACGGTGACGATCTGCACCAGGTTGCGGTCCGATTCGAGCCGCAGCTGCGCGTCCTCGCCGCCGCCGGCGCGACGCTGCGCGGCGAGCCAGCGCAGCGTCGGCGCGATGCCGGGCTGCGCCGACGCGCGCGCCTGGGTCAGCTCCGCGAGATGGTTCACGTCGGTCACGCGCCGCTCGCCGCCGGCGCCGTCGAGCAGCCGCTCGGCGATCCGCAGCTCGCGCGCGAGCGTGCGCCACATCACCGCGAAGCCGCGCTCGCGCCACAGCAGCCGGTAGCGCGAGAAGCGCTCGACCCAGCTCATCGCGTCGGCCGCGGCCACCGTGCCGGCGGGCGCGTCGCCCTGTTCGAGCCGCCACAGCGCGGCGGCGTCGAGCCCGAACCAGTCGGTGGCGAGCGCCGCGCGCAGCCGGCGCAGGTCGCCCGGCGCGTCGACCGCGGCCAGCACGCGTTCGAGCTGCTCGGCGTCCGGCGTCGCGAACACCGACGCCTGCGCGAGCTCGACGCTGCCGATCCCCCAGGCGGCCAGCACGCGCTTGACGATGCTGCCCTGCCGGTGCGTCTGCACCAGCACGGCGACGTCGGACGGCGCGAGCGGCGTCTCGCCGAGCCGCACCGCGCCTGAGCGCGCGCCGCGCATCAGCCGCGCGATCTCGGCCGCGCACGACTGCGCGGCCTGCCATTGCGCGTCGCGCTTGGTCGGCATCGCGTCGCCCTCGGGCAGCGTCCAGATCCGGAAGTCGCCCGCGCCCGCGCGCGGATCGGTGCCGTCGACGAACGGCGCGCGCTCGCGCGTGCCGGCGCGCACCGGCGGATAGTCGAGATCGTCGAGCACGAACGCATGCGGGTTCGCCGTGAACACGCGGTTGCAGGCATCGACGATGGCCGGCGTCGAGCGCTGGTTCACCGCCAGCGTGTAGCACGAGCGCGCGCTCGCGCGCGCGGCCAGATAGGTATGCAGGTCGGCCGCGCGGAAGCTGTAGATCGCCTGCTTCGGGTCGCCCACCAGGAACAGCGGGCCGTCCGGCGCGAAGATCGTGTCGAAGATCTCGAACTGCAGCGGATCGGTGTCCTGGAACTCGTCGATCAGCGCGGCCGGATAGCGGCGCCGCAGCGTGTCGGCCAGCCACGGATGCGCGGCCAGCGCGTGATGGAGGTTCGCGAGCAGATCATCGAACGACACCACGCGCCGCGTGCGCTTCTTCTCGACCAGCCGCGCCGGCGCCTCGGCCAGCCAGGCCGCGATCAGCGAGAGCCAGCGCCCGCGCTGCGCGTCCTCGGCGGCGGCCAGCGCCGCTTCGAGCGCCTCGGCCGCCTCGAAGAACGGATGCTCGGGCGTCGTGCCGCCCTTCTTCGTCGCTTTCTCGAGCACGCCGCGCGTGAGCTTGAGCGCCGCCTTCGGCAGCGGCGCGGGGGTGGCCGTGCCTTCTGCCGCGTCGGCCTCACCGAAATAGGTGGCCCACGCGGCCAGCGCGTCGGCCACCGCCTCGGGCTTGTGCGAGCGCTGGTTCAACGAGGGCTGCGCGTCGTCCAGCAGCGCGGCGATGCGCGCGCGCCCGCCATGCCAGAGCGCGGCGGCCTCGCCATGGCAGGCACGCGCGATGGCGTCGGCATCGGGTCCGCCGGTGTCGTGCAGCGGCGTCAGGCCGTCGAAGCGCAGCTCGGCGAGCGGCTTCTTCAGGCGCCGCGCGAGCTGCGCGTCGAGCGCGTCCGGCCCCGCGCGATGCTCGACGAGCCACGCCGCGAACGCCGGATACGCCGCCGCCACCGGCTCGACGCGCGTGTACCAGAAGTCGGCCGCGAGTTCGAAGCGCAGCGACGCGTCGTCGGCCTCCATCTCGAACGCGAACGGCATCGCCGCGGCGAACGGCGCCTCCTGCAGCGCGCGCTGGCAGAACGCGTGGATGGTGTGGATCGCCGCCTGGTCGAACTTGCGCAGCGCGCGGCGGATCCGCTTCGCGGCCACCTCCACGTCGATGCCGCCCTGCGGTCCGAGCGTGGTCTCGAACAGCTTCGCGACGAACGGATCCTCGCCGTCGTCACCGGTTTCGAGCACGTGCGCGAGCTGCGCGAGGCGCCCGCGGATACGCTCGTGCAGCTCGGCCGTGGCCGCCTTGGTGAACGTGACGACGAGGATCTGGTCGGCCTCGAGATCGTGTTCGAGCAGCAGCCGCACATAGAGCGCGCAGATGTTCCAGGTCTTGCCGGTGCCGGCCGACGCCTCGATCTGGTTCACGCCGTCGAGCGCGCAGGCGAACACGTCGAGTTCGACGGGCGCCTGGGCGGCGGAAAGGGCAACGTTCGTCATGCCGCGCTCCGCAGATGCTCGACGAGCGGATCGAACACCAGATGCGCGAGCGCCGGGAACGGCGCGTCGAGCGACAGGTTCGCGCCGCGCCAGGCGATCGCGAGCGCCGCGTCGTCGGCCTCGCTCGCGACGCGCTCGTTGATCCAGACGCCGGCCGCCTTGGCCTCGCCGCCCGACACCAGCGCCCAGGCGCTCTTCGGGAAGAACGAGAGCGGCATGCGGCGCCCGGCGCGGAACAGCGCGGCGAGCGGCGCGAGATGCGCGAGCGGATCGGCCACCGGCGCGAACTCGAAGCCGTCGCCGCTGCCGAGCCAGAGCGTGCGGCGCGGCCCGCCCGGCTCGATCGCGCAATAGACGAGATGGGCGAGCCAGGCCGACAGATGATCGCGCGCGCCGGGCCGCGCATGGCGATAGATGACCTGCCCGGCCGGCGTGAGCCGGTTCAGCGTGCCGTGCAGCGCGAGCGGCGCGCGCACGGCGTCGGCGGCCAGCGCGGTGTCGAATTCGCCGAACCAGGTTTCGCCGCCGGGCCAGGCCGGCCGCACCTCGAGCGCGAACGGGCGCCGCTCGGCGCCGCCGTCCAGCGCGCGCCGCACGTTCGCGGCGAGCCGTTCGAGCGCGCCGAGCGCCTGCTCGCGCCAGACCGCGCCGGTCGCGCCGCCCGGCATCTCGGGGCTCGCGTCGGCCACGCGCCGCGCGAGGTCGGCCACGCTCGCGCCGTCGGTCTCGACGAACATCGGCAGCACGCGCGCGGCCAGCGCGTCGCTGCCCGCGTAGTCGAGCGCGAACGGCTCGGTGTCGATCAGTTCGGCCTGCGCGTCGGTCAGCACCACGCCGAGCCGCTCGCGCAGCAGCGCGCGCGCCGGATGCCGCCAGAAGCGCTCGAAATCGCCGAACGCGACCGGCGCGTCGGGCTCGGGCGGCAGCGGCGCGGCGAAGAACGGCGGCGCCTCGCGCGTCGTGCCGCGCGCGAGCTGGCCGGCCAGCACGGCGCGCCCGGCATCGTAGGAATAGAGCGCGCCGCCCGTCGTGAAGTACTCGGCCGAGAACGGCTGCAGCGGATGCTCGACGATGAAGCCGCGTCGCCCGGCCTCGATCGCGGCCGGCGACGCGTCGGGGCCGGCCGTGACCGCCGCCACGTAGTCGAGCAGTTCGTCGACCAGCGCGGCGGGCGGCAACGGCGCGTTGTCGCGAATGCTGCGGCCCGTGTAGGTGATCACGAGCCGGTCGCGCGCGGCGAGCAGCAGGTCGAGGAACAGGTTGCGCTCGTCGTCGCGGCGCTGGCGGTCGCCGAGCTTCGCGTACACCGCCATCAGGTCGAACTCGTCGGCGCGCGCGAGGCTCGGCAGCACGCCGTCGTCCATGCCGACCAGGCACACCACGCGATACGGCAGCCCGCGCAGGCTGGTCAGCGACGAGAACGTCACGCCGCCCCACGGCACCCCGCCGCGCGCCGGATCGTCGAGCTCGGCCGCGAAGCCGGCGCGCACCACGGCGGCCGGCATCGGCAGCGCATGCGCGCCTTCACGCACCGCGGCGAGCAGCGCGTCGAGCGCGTCGCGCACGCCCGACAGCGCATCCGCGTAGGCCGGGCCCGAATCGAAGAAGCGCGCCAGCGCATCGGCGAAGATCTCGCTCCAGGCGTCCGGAGTGGCGTCGGCGGCGATGCGCCCGGCGAACCAGTCGAGATCGTCGGTGAAGCGCGCGAGGCGCCCGAGCAGTTCCGCCTCGCCGCCCTCGGGGCCGTCCACCGGCAGGTAGGCGCCCACCGGCGCCGCGCCGTCGGGCATCGCGTAGCCGAGGAACAGCCGCGCCAGCGCGTCGGCGAACGTGTGGCGCGGCGCGGGCACGGCGGGCGCCTGTTGCGCATCGGGATCGCTCGCGGCGGCGGCCAGCCCGCGCCGCGCGCCGGCTGCCGCGAGCCAGGTCTGCACCGTTTCGAGCGCGGCCGCGTCGATGCCGTAGCGCGCGGCCACGGCATCGACGCGCAGCCATTCCACCAGCTCCGGCGCGCCGACCTCGCGCTCGGGCAGCGCGAGCCAGTCGAGCAGCACGCGCGCGATCGGGTTGGCCTGCGACGGCGGCAGGCCGGTGATCCGGTACGGCACGCGCGCGGCGTCCTGCGCGGCCGAGGTGCCGAACACCGCGTCGATCAGCGGGCCGGCCGCGGCCAGATCGGCCACCGCCACCAGCACGTCCGAGGGCGCGAGCGTCGGATCCTCGGCAAACCCGGCCAGCAGCCGGTCGTGCAGCACTTCCAGCTGGCGCGCGAGGCTGTGGCAGACGTGGACCTCGATGCCGTGCTCGTCGGGCGGCGGCCCGAGTTCGGCCTCGGGCTGCAGGTCGAGGATCGCGTTCTGGATCCGCGCGAGCCAGCTGCGGTCTGGGTGCGGCTCGTAGCGCGCGGCGTCGGTGGCCGCGGCGGTCTCGGTCAGCTCGTGCAGCATGTGCAGTTGCGCCTGGGTCTGGCGGCCCCACTCGGCCAGCAGCGGATGGCCGACCTGCTGGTAGTCGAGCTGCCCGGCCGCGTCGAGCGATTCGACGCGCGCGGCGGTGACGATGTCGAACCAGAACTCGCGGCACGGATTGAGCGCGTAGATCCGCACGTCGATCCAGCGCGACAGCTCGCGCAGCAGCGCGACGTGCAGCGGCGGCATAGTCGGCAGCGCGAACACGCTGACCGCGCCGGGCCAGGCGGCGAGCGTGTCCGGCCCGGGCGCGAGCGACGGCGCGTCGCGCAGGAAGCGGTGCGCGGGCGGTTCGCCGTCCTCCGCGAGCTCGGCCACCAGCGCGCGCCACAGCGCGGCCTGCCATTGCTCGTCGTCGCGCGCGGCCTCGGCGCCGCGCGCGGGCGGGCCTTCGAGCGCGACGATCGAACCGCCGTCGCGCCAGGCGGCCAGCCACTCGGGCCGGTAGGTCAGGTAATGGTCGAATACCGAGGCGAGCCGGTGCGCGAGCTCGTGGCGCATCGGCGCGTCGGCCGCGGCGAGGTAGCCGGCCAGGCGCGGCGAGGCGAGCCACGGCACGGCGCTGGCGGCCGGGCCGGCGCCGAGGCCGGCGTCGGGATCGGCATCGAAGCCCGCACCCGGGTCCGCATCGAAGCCGGCCGAGCCGGCGCCGGCGCCGACACCGCGCGACAGCAGCCGGTAGCAACGCCAGACCAGCCGGTCCGGCGCGAACGGCGAGCGCGGCGGCACGCGCAGCACCTGTTCGATCTGCGCCCACAGCCACTGCGCGAGATAGCTGAACTCGACGTTCGCGCAGATGCCGTGCCGCGCGGCGATGTCGAGTTCGAGCCGCCGGCGCAGCGCGGCGCTCGGCACGATCACCTGCTGCGCGGCCCAGGGGCCGGCCGCGCCCGGATGCGAGGCGAGGTGGTCGATCAGCGCGTCGGCGAGCGTTTCGTGGCGATTCGAGAAAAAGAGGTGGAGCATGCGGCGGCCGGCATGGCGAGGCACGAACGGGATTCGCGCGGAGCGGGACGCGGACGGCATCCGCGCGGAAAGCGCCAAGCATAGCAAACCCGAAGCCACGCGAATATCGGGCGAAACGGGCGCGCTGTCGGCCCCGTGAAATACGTTAGACTCGTCGGTCTCCCGCGCCGCTTTGCCAACCGACAATCGATGCGCTATTCGATCGAAATCCGCAAGTTCCTCTACAGCCAGTATTTCTTCGGCGGCCTGCGCATCGCGGTCGGCGTGTCGCTGCCGGCGGTGCTGTGCCTGATCGTGCTGCACGAGCACGACCTCGGCTTCACGATCGCCACCGGCGCGCTCGGCGCCTGCGTGGTCGACATGCCCGGCCCGCTCAAGTACAAGCACAACGAGATGCTCGCCTGCAGCGTGATCGGCTTTTTGTCGGCGCTCGCCACCGGGCTCGCCACGCCGAACATCTTCGCGCTGTGGCTGACCATCGTGCCGCTCACCTTCGTGCTGTCGCTGATCGTGGTGTACGGCAACCGCTGGCCGCAGATCAGCTTCGCCACGCTGTTCATGATGGTGATGACGCTGGAGGACAGCTTCACGCCGATGGAGGCGCTCGTCAACGCGGCGTGGATCCTCGCGGGCGGGCTCTGGTACACCTACTGGGCGACTCTCGTGTCGCGCTGGCAGGCGCGCCGCATCGAGCAGCAGGCGCTGGCCGACAGCTTCTTCGCGCTGGCCGGCTACCTGCTCGCGCGCGCCGAGTTCTACGACCTCGACGCCGATCTCGACGACTGCTACCGCAACCTCGTGCTCAAGCAGGTGGCCGCCGTCGAATCGCAGGAAACCGCGCGCGACATCGTGCTGCGCAACCTGCCGAAGCTGCGCCACGGCAAGCTCGACGCCGCGCGCACCATGATGTTCAACCTGTTCATCAACAGCGTGGACCTGCACGAGATGTTTGTCGGCGCGCACACCGACTACCCGCTCGTGCGCAGCACGTTCGGCGGCTCGGACCTGCTGATCTTCTATCGCGACCTGATCCGCAAGGCGGCCGGCGACCTCGAAACGGTCGGCCTGGCCGTGCTGGAGAATCGCGCGCCGCAGTCGCGCACCAGCGTGAAGGCCGAGTTGCGCGCGATCGAGTACGAGATCGAGCTGATGCGCAAGAAGAACTTCCCGGCCACCAACCCGGAAGCCTACGCGGCGGTGCTGGCCACGTTCCGGCGGATCTGGAGCGCCACGCGCCTGATCGACAAGATGCGCCGCTCGCTGACCGAGACGCCCGACAGCACGCGCACCGAGATCAGGATCGACAAGACGCTCGCGCGCTTCCTGCAGCGCCGCCGGCTCTCGCCGATGCTGATCTTCTCGAACCTGAGCCTGCGCTCGCCGAGCTTTCGCCACGCGCTGCGCGTGACGGTGGCGGTGGCGGTGGCGTTCTGGCTCGGCCGGCTGCTGCCGCTCACCAACGCGTACTGGATCGTGATGACCACCATCATCATCCTGAAGCCCGGCTATTCGCTGACCAAGCAGCGCAACGCGCAGCGGATCGTCGGCACGCTGCTCGGCTGCGCGATCAGCATCGCGCTGATCTACACGGTGAAGTCGCCGCCGCTCTTGATCGCCATCATGTTCGGCTCGATGGTGATGAGCTACAGCCTGCTGCTGTTCAACTACGCGGCCAGCGTCGTGTTCACCTCGTCCTACGTGCTGCTGATGTTCCACCTGCTCGCGCCGGGCAGCATGCGCATCATCGGCGAGCGCGCGATCGACACCGTGGTGGGCTGCATGATCGCGATCGCGGCGAGCCGGCTGTTCCCGTACTGGGAATACCGCGCGATGGGCAAGCTGGTGGCCGAGGTGCTGGCCACCACGCGCAACTACTTCGAGGCCGCGTGGCGCGTGGGGCGCGGGCAGACGCAGAGCGCGCCGCCGGTGGTGGCCGTCGACGGCGCGGCCGTGGTGCCGGCCGTGGCGGCCGCGGCCGAGGCGGCGGTCAAGGACGCGAAGGGCTCGCCGCTCGAAGGCGATTATCCATACCGGCTCGCGCGCAAGAACGTCCACATCGCGTTCGCCAATCTCGGCCAGGCGTTCCAGCGCATGATGATCGAGCCGAAGGCGCACCAGCGCTTCGTGCCCGAACTGAACGACCTGCTGGTGCAGGCGCACGTGCTGGGCGCGCAGATCACGGCCGCCGCGCCGCTGCTGCGCAACACCAGCGAGGAAGCCGGGCCGGGCAGCTACGCGGCGCTGCAGAAGGGGCTCGCGCAGGTGCGCGAGAACCTCGAACAGGCCGAGGCCGGCACGCCGCCGCCCGCCAACCAGGCCGAGCTGACGAAGCAGCTCACGCGCGAACTCGACTCGATGGTGGTCGCGGCGGAAAAATCGGAAACGGCCGGCGCGGAGGTGGTGCGCGACCTGAAGGAACTCGCGCATCAGTGCAAGCAGATGCTCGCGTCGTCGCTGCTGATCCGCAAGGATGCGAGCCTGATCCGGCTGCCGCAGTGAGCCGGAGAGATCGCGAGGCGGCGGCCGGGCGGGCCGTCGACGGGCGAACGGGCTGGCTGAGGAGCGAAGTCACGAGCAAAGTGACGAGCGGAGCGACGAACGTGACGTGACGTGACGCGACGCGACGTGAAAAGCCGCCGCGCGAAAGTGATGGCGGCAGGCGCGGCGGGCTCAGCCGCCGGACGCCGGAGCGGCCCCCGACGAGGCCGCCGGCGCCGCGGCCGATGCCCCGCCGCCCTGCTGCGCGTCGTAGGCGCGCTTTTCGGAAATGGCGTTGTAGAGCACCGTGCCGATCACCAGCAGCACGATCACCACGATCATCACGGACACGCCCCGTACCGGGTCCTTCCTGCGCTGCTCGCTCATGGGACGACGCCCTCCGCGATGAAAGCGCTCATTCTACGCGCGCCCACGCGCCGCGCTAGGCGATGGCCGCTTCGCTGCGCACCGGCAGCGCGGTCGAATACTTGATCTGCTCCATCGCGAACGACGAACTGACGTCGGACAGCGGCACCGTGCGGATCAGCAGCTTGTAGACGCGGTCGTAATCGGCGATGTCGGCCACCACCACGCGCAGCAGGTAATCGGTCTCGCCGCTCATCCGGTACACCTCGACCACTTCCGGGATCTCGCGCACCGCCTGCGTGAACGTGTTCGCCCATTCCGCGGTGTGCTGGTTGGTCCGCACCGCGACGAACACGGTGGTGCCCACGCCGAGCTTGCGCGCGTCGCACAGCGCCACCTGCGCGCGGATCGCGCCGGTGTCCTTGAGGCGCTGGATGCGCTTCCAGCAAGGCGTCTGCGACAGGTTCACCTTCTGGGCGAGTTCCGAGATCGGCAGGGTCGCGTCGGTCTGCAGCAATTCCAGCAACTTGCGGTCGATGTGGTCCATTTTCCCCGTTCCTGTTGGTATAGAAAATTTTTCTACGCCGGATATTATCGGGGGAACAATATGAAAACTCATCCTCGCCGTCGACCGGGATAAATACGGACGCGCAAGAGAAAGCGCGTTCGCGGCTTCCCGATCTCGTGCCCGGGCGATGCCGGACACGAAGCGATATCAGGCGCCACCGGGCAACCCGGCAGCGCCGCCGGCCACTCAATAGGCAACCGTCGCGACCTCGCGCACGAACCGCCCCTGCTCGATCGCATCGACGAACGCGACCGCGTAGTCCTCGGCCGAGATCCGGCTGTTGCCCCCGGCGTCGCTGATCAGCGCGCCCGCGCCGGTGCGGAACGTGCCGGTGCGCTCGCCCGGCGCGATCATCGCGGCCGGGGCGAAGAACGTCCAGTCGAGATCGCTGGCCGGGCGCAGTTCGCTGTCGAGCGCGGCGCGGTGTGCGAGCGCGACCGGCTTGTACTCGGCCGGGAAACCGTCGGCATCGACGAGCTGCTTGCCCGGCGCCACTTCCAGCGACCCGGCGCCGCCCACCACCACCAGCCGCTTCAGGCCCGCCGCGCGCGTCCCCTCCACCAGCGCGCGCGTGGCGCGGCCCACTTCGCTCTCGTTGCCATGGGCCGGGCCGTAGGCGCTCGCCACCACGTCCTGCCCCGCCAGCGCCGCCGCCACGCTGGCCGCGTCGAACAGGTCGGCCGTCTTCGCCGTCAGGTTGCCCGTACTCGCGCCCGGCCGGCGCGACAGCGCCGTCACGCGGTGGCCGCGCCGCGCCGCTTCCGCCGCGATCCGCGAGCCGATCATGCCCGATGCGCCAAACAGCGCGATATTCAAGGTGCGTTGCGTCATGTCGAAACTCCTTCCGGTTATATGTAACCATATTGATTACATTTAAGTGCGCAAAAAAGGCGGAGACCATGCTCCGCCCGGTGCGTTGCCGCCCGGCGCCGCCCTGCCGCTAGCCTGCTAAGCCGCGCCGGCGCCTTCCTCGCGCAGCACGTCGGCCGTCACGTCGGCCAGCGTGCGCGCCGCGAGCGAGGCTTCCATCGCGCGCTGCGCATCGTCGATATAGACGGTCAGCACGCTCTGGATGTGCCGCCCGACCATGCAGTCCGGATTCGGCGTCTCGCGGTGCAGCGCGAACAGCTGCGCGTCGTCCACCGCCCGGTACACCTCGAGCAGCGTGATCGAGCCCGGCTCGCGCGCCAGCAGCGCGCCGCCGCCGGCGCCGAGCTGCGAGCCGGTGAGCCCCGCCGCCGCCAGCATCGACAGCAGCCGCCGGATCAGCGCCGGATTCGTGTTGACGCTGCCCGCGATGATCTCGGACGACAGCGGCACGCCCTCCTGTTGCGACAGCAGGGCGAGCACGTGGACGGCAAAAGCGAACCGGCTGCTCGTGTTCATGCTCGGTGAACCGGCCGCGCGACGGGTCGGGTGTCTCGGCGAGAAAGTGTGCTCATGATAGTTACATTTATTCGGAACGGCAAGCACCGTTCAGCGGTTCGCCGCTTGATCGGCGTCGGACGACGACGCGGCGTTATCGCGGCTCCATTGCTGCAGCTTGCGCCCGGCCGTCTCGAGACCCGAGCCGGCCGCCGAGGCGGCCAGGCCGAACGCCGCCGTGGCGGCATTCTTCAGGTGCGCCTGCGCATCGCTGGCCGAGACGGGCGGCACGGCCGAGGCCGCCGAGGCAACGCCGGCCTTGGCGGCGGCGATTTGGCTGCCGACGAAGCTGGCCGCCTGGTCGAGCTTGCTGGCCGCCTGCGCGGCGGCCTGGGCCACGGCGCTCGCCGCGTGATCGGGCGCCGAGGCGTTCGAATCGGGCTTGTCGCAACCGGCCAGGGCCAGCGCGGCGAACATGGCGGCGGCGGCAAACTGGTACGACGGCGCGCGGCGCGGCGCGAAACGGAAGGGAGACGTCATGGCGGTATGCGCGCTCGGGCGCGCTCTCGATGCAGGAATCGCGATGATACGATGCGCGCGGCCCGGCGCCGTAGTCACGTGGCGCGAGATCGAACGCCGCGCCGGGATGCGGCCCGCGCACCGCGTGCCGACGCGCGCCTCCCACGAAATTTGCGTGAAGTCTCGCGCGCTGCCGGGGCGCTGCTCGTCGCGCACCATCTCACGGCACGTCCGCACCAAATTCACTCACCTCACAGCACCAGCAGCGTGCAAACACCGACGCGTTTCCGTGCCGCGAAATTCCGGTGCAGCCGACCGGCTCCCACATCGCCTTGTCGCGGTGCGGATCGCACCGGCATCAGGCATTAATTCACCGCATTGGCCCGATTCTTGCTGAAGATGCCCACTTTTCGCGCAAACACGGGCAACGGATGGACAACCTGAAATCGGCGGCCGACACCTTATTTCTCCTTCTCGGTGCGGCCATGGTGCTGGCGATGCATGCGGGCTTCGCGTTCCTCGAACTCGGCACCGTGCGCAAGAAGAACCAGGTCAACGCGCTCGTGAAGATCCTCGTCGACTTCTCGGTGTCGACCATCGCATACTTCTTCGTCGGCTACACGGTGGCCTACGGCATCGAGTTCTTCGACGACATCGGCACGCTCTCGCAGCACAACGGCTACGCGCTGGTGCGCTTCTTCTTCCTGCTGACGTTCGCCGCCGCGATTCCCGCAATCGTCTCGGGCGGCATCGCCGAGCGCGCGAAGTTCAACCCGCAGCTGATCGCGACCTCGGTGATCGTCGGGCTCGTCTATCCCTTCTTCGAAGGCATCGCCTGGAACGACCGCTTCGGCATCGAGGACTGGCTCGCGCACGCGTTCGGCGCGCCGTTCCACGATTTCGCCGGCTCGGTGGTGGTGCATGCGTTCGGCGGCTGGATCGCGCTGCCGGCCGTGATCCTGCTCGGCGCGCGCCACGGGCGCTATTCGAAGGACGGCCGGATCGCCGCGCATCCGCCCTCGAACATCCCGTTCCTCGCGCTCGGCGCCTGGGTGCTCGCGGTGGGCTGGTTCGGCTTCAACGTGATGAGCGCGCAGACGCTCGACAAGATCAGCGGGCTGGTGGCCGTCAACTCGCTGATGGCGATGGTGGGCGGCACGCTGGCCGCCTGGTTCGCGGGCCGCAACGACCCCGGCTTCACCTACAACGGGCCGCTCGCGGGGCTGGTGGCCGTCTGCGCCGGCTCCGACATCATGCATCCGCTCGGCGCGCTGGCCACCGGCGCCGTGGCGGGCGCGCTGTTCGTGGTGATGTTCACCTGCGTGCAGAACCGCTGGCGCATCGACGACGTGCTCGGCGTGTGGCCGCTGCACGGGCTGTGCGGCGCGCTGGGCGGGATCGCGGCCGGCGTGTTCGGCCAGCCGGCGCTGGGCGGGCTCGGCGGCGTGTCGTTGGTCTCGCAGCTGATCGGCACGCTCGGCGGGATCGCGGTCGCGCTGGTGGGCGGCACGCTCGTCTACGGCGTGCTGAAGCTCACGCTCGGGCTGCGGCTCGATCAGGAAGCCGAGTTCGACGGGGCCGATCTGTCGATCCATCGCATCACGGCGACGCCGGAGCGGGATTGAGGGGAGCCGGCTGGCGGCAATCGCGCCGGCCGGAAGCGCCGCTGCCCCGGCGCGTGATCATCGTGTGGGATTGACGCGGGCGCTCGATACGGCCCGAACCCGCCCCGCTTTGTCCTAAGCACGGCGCGCCGCATAGGCGGCCATCAACCGATCCAGAAACCCGAACAGCACCTCGTTCATCGCCCGCATTGCCTCGGGCCAATTGGCGCGCAGCGCAGCGGGCTGCTGCACGAAGCGATGCGCCGCGAGCGCGGCCAGCTCGCGCGCCGAGGCCGCGATCAGCAGCTCGATCACCTCGGGCGTGAACTCCATGTGGCACTGGAACCCGTAGACGAGTTCGCCGTATTCCACGATCTGGCGCGGGCAGCCCTCGCTCGCCGCCAGCACCGTCGCCGCGGCGGTCAGGCCCGGCATGTCGCCATGCCAGTGGCCGACCTCGAGCGTGTCGGGGAAGTCCGCGAACTTGCCGTTCGCGCGCCCCGCCGGCGTCAGCGTGATCGGGAACTGCCCGATCTCCTTCTGCGGGCTCGTCTCGACCTTCGCGCCCAGCGCCTCGCCGATCAGCTGCGCACCGAGACAGACGCCCACCACGGCCTTGCCGTCGGCGATACATTGTGCGATCAGGCGTTGCTCGGCGGCCGAGTCGAAGTGCGCGCATTCCTGCCGCGTGGTGGCCGGCGACTGCGGGCCGCCCAGCACCACCAGCAGGTCGATGCCCTGGCTCGACGCCGGCAGCGCGTCGCCGGCGTGGACGCGCGAATAGCCGGCCTGGTGGCCGCGGGTCGTCACCCAGGTCTCGTAGGCGCCGGGCGCCTCGAAGGCTTCGTGAATCACGAAATGAACGTGCATGGCGGCTTCCTGGAAGGCGCCGGCGCGGGCCGGCATGCGGTGAAGGCGGTCGAAGCGGCGGTGCCGCCGGACAGTTCCCGGCAGCATGGCCGCTTTGTCATAGGACAAAACGATTCTAAAGACGACGATTCGTCGATGTCAAGCTGATCTCCGGCGATCCCGGCCCGCGCGCCGCGCCCTGTCCGGACGGCCAGGCCCACCGTGTTTCGGCGGATGGAGTGGCGAAATCGGGCAAAATCGCGACTGCCGCCGGGTGCATCCTGCATGGCCCGGCGGCTTCCGATCCTCCCAATGTCCCAGGACATATGAAACTCTCAGGCAAGACCGCGGCTGAAATCTTCGACGGCATCCGCACCCTGGTGCAGTCCGGGCAACTGCCGCCGGGCGCCTCGCTGCCGCCCGTGCGCGATCTGGCCGTCGAGCTCGACGTCAACCGCAACACGGTGGCCGCGGCCTACCGGCGGCTCGTTACGGCCGGCATCGCGCAGGCGCAGGGGCGCCTCGGCACCACCATCCGCGATCCCGGGACGCCCGGCGAGCAGGAAGGCGCGCGCGCCGACACGCAACTGATGGACTTCGCCAGCGGCAATCCGGGCGCCCGCTGGCTGCCGGACCTGACGGCCGCGTTCCACGTGCGGCCCTACAAGCCGCGGCTCTACGGCGCCGCCACGGTCAATCCGGGCCTGGAGAGCTACCTCCGCAAATGGATGGCGCCCGACGTACCCGCGCCGTTCGAGGTCGATCTCGCGCACGGCGCCGTCGATGCCGTCGAGCGCCTGCTGGCCGCCTACCTGGTGCCGGGCGACAAGGTCGCGGTCGAGAATCCCTGCTTCCTCAGCAGCATCAACACGCTGCGCACGGCCGGCTGCCAGCCGCTCGGCGTGCCGGTGGACGCGGAAGGCATGCTGGCTCCGGCGCTGGAGGCGGCGCTCGCGAAGGGCGCGCAGGCCGTGATCCTGACGCCGCGCATCCACAACCCCACCGGCTGCAACCTGAGCGCGAAACGCGCCCGCGCGCTCGCGCGCGTGCTGGTGAAATATCCGCAGACGCTGGTGGTGATCGACGATCACTTCGCCTCGCTGGCCACCGCCGGCTATCACTCGGTGCTGCCGCGCGGCGCGGCGCGCTGGGCGCTGGTGCGCTCGTTCAGCAAGGCGCTCGGCCCCGACGTGCGGGTGGCCGCGATCGCGAGCGACGCGCAGACCGCGAAGCGCCTGCGCCTGCGCCTCGCATCGGGCACGAGCTGGGTCAGCCATCTGCTGCAGGACGTGGTGGAGATGACGGTCACGCGCCCCGGCTTCGCGGAATTGATGGAGCAGGCCCGGGCCGACTACGCGCGCCGCCGGCAGGCGCTGGCCGATGCCTTGACGGCCGAGGGCATCGGCGTCCACGCCCACGCCGACGGGCTCAATCTATGGGTGCCGCTCGAGCGCGACGACGCCGCCGTGGTCGCCGAGCTGGCCGCGCTCGGCTGGCTGGTGCGGCACGGCGAGGCGTTCTCGGTGCAGGAGCGCGTCCACGGGCTGCGCATCACCATTTCCGACATCGAGCCGGAGCAGTGCGCGACGTTCGCGCAGGATCTGCGGCGCTGCCTCGGCGGCTAAGCCGGCCCGAGACATCCCGCCCGCCTTCGTCGGTCGGCCCGCATGCTAGACTTTTGTCCTATGACAAAACCAGCAAAGGTGCCCGCCATGACCGAACGCGATTCGTCCGTCCCGACACCCACCCGGCACGACCAACACAACCGCTGGCCGCGCGCCGAATCGGTCGACGATTTCCGCGCCAACTTCGACGCGGTACGCGCGCGCATCGCGGCGGCCTGCCAGCGGGCCGGCCGCGCGCCGGACAGCGTGCGGCTGCTGCCCGTGAGCAAGACCATGGACGAGGCCCACCTGCGCCTCGCCTATGCCGCCGGCTGTCGCGAGCTGGGCGAGAACAAGCCGCAGGAGGCATACGGGAAGTGGGAGGCGATGCGCGACCTGCCCGATCTGCAATGGTCGGTCATCGGGCATCTGCAGACCAACAAGGCCAGGCTCGTCGCGCGCTTCGCCGCCGAGTTCCAGGCGCTCGACAGCCTGCGCGTGGCCGCGGCGCTCGATCGGCGCCTGCAGGCCGAGGGCCGCGCGCTCGACGTGTTCGTGCAGGTCAACACCTCGGACGAGGCGAGCAAGTACGGCCTCGCGCCCGACGCGCTCGCGCCGTTCCTCGCCGAGTTGCCCGCCTACGCGTCGCTGCGCGTGCGCGGGCTGATGACGCTGGCGTTGTTCTCCGCCAACGCGACGCGCGTGCGCGCCTGCTTCGCACGCCTGCGGACGCTGCGCGACCGGTTGCGCGAGACGGCGCCCGCCGGCGTGCGGCTGGACGAATTGTCAATGGGCATGTCCGGCGACTACGAGATCGCCATCGAGGAAGGTGCCACCGTGGTGCGGGTGGGCCAGGCGATCTTCGGCGCCCGCTCGACGCCCGACAGCCATTACTGGCCCACCTCGCCGCAGCCGGACGACGCGGACTGAGCGGCCGGCGCGGATCCAACGCCGATTCGGCGCCGCCCTTGCGCCGGCGGCCCAGACGGAAGCGGCTCCGCTTCCGCCACCCGTCGCCGCGCAACGGCCTGCGCGCCATGCTTCGTCCGGACACGGCACCCGCACCGCCTCCCCTGCGAGCAAGACACCCACCCGAACATTCGAAAATCCATTCATATGCCATTCAAATTACCTTCACATCTGCGTCCTAGACTGCGCCAGGCTCGCCAAAGCTTTCTCGAAGCTTTCGGAAAATTCCCTTCCCGCCCACGATACGAACCTGGACACCCCATGACCGCGCCGACCCAACTTTCCCGCCGCCACGCGCTGAGACTCCTCGTCGGCGCACCGATGCTGCCGCTCGGCGGCCTCGCCCTGCCCGCGCTGCTGACCGGCTGCGGCAACGATGACGGAAGCGGCCCGCAGGCCGGCGGCAACCCCGGCACCGGCCCCACGCCCGCGGCCAGCTTCGCGGCCGCGGCGTTCGTCTCGATGCCGGCGCCGACGCTCGCCAACCCGGCCGCGATGGCCACCACCACGGTCGGCTCGACGCTGTCGGTCTCGTTCACCGACGGCAGCACGCACGACTACCGGCTCGCCTACCGGCCGTTCTTCACGACCGGCGACCCGGTGCCGGACGGCAACGGCGGCACGCTGCTCGCGGGCGGCTACTACGACATCGCCAACCAGCCGATCGTCGATCGCTCGAAGGCCGGCAGCGAGCGCCAGTTCTTCTCCGATTGCCCGGACGGCAGTTCGCTGCTCGCGCTCGCCAACGCGAACGTGGCCGGCGTGAAGGGCAAGCCGGTGTTCGCGGTGGTGCAGTTCGAATACGCCACGCGCAACCAGAACGGCGATTCGACCTACGGCCGGCTGCCCTCGCCGATCGCGGTGCTCACGCTCGATCAGGATCCGGCCACCGGCGCGCTCACGCTCGTCAAGTATCACAACGTCGACACCTCGGCGGCGCACGGCCTCTGGATCACCTGCGGCGCGAGCCTGTCGCCCTGGAACACGCACCTGTCGAGCGAGGAATACGAGCCGGACGCGACCCAGGCCGCCACCGACGCGCAGTTCCTCGCGTTCAGCCAGAACACGTTCGGCAGCACGACCACGGCGAACCCCTACCACTACGGCCACCTGCCCGAGGTGACGGTCAATCCCGACGGCACCGGCACGATCCGCAAGCACTACTGCCTCGGCCGGATCTCGCACGAACTGATCCAGGTGATGCCGGACCAGCGCACCGTGATGATGGGCGACGACGCGACCAACGGCGGCCTGTTCATGTTCGTCGCCGACCAGCCGGCGGACCTGTCGGCCGGCACGCTGTACGTGGCGAAGTGGAACCAGACCTCGTCGGCCGGCGCCGGCGCCGCGACGCTGACGTGGCTGCGCATCGGCCACGCCACCAGCGCCGAGATCGAGGCGCTCGCCAACACGCTGACGGCGTCGGACATCATGGACCTCGCCACCACCGATCCGGCCGACGCGTCCTACACGCCGATCCACTACGGCGGCAAGTTCAACTGGATTCGCATCAAGCCCGGCATGGAGCAGGCCGCGGCGTTCCTCGAGACGCACCGCTACGCGGCGCTGATCGGCGCCAGCATGGGCTTCACGAAGCTCGAGGGCACGACGGTGGATACGCGCGACAAGGTGGTCTACACGGCGATGTCGCGAATCGAAACCTCGATGGTGAAGGGCAACGCGGTATCGCGCGACGTGGCGGTGGATCGCAAGATTTCGTCCGGCGCCGTCTATGCGCTGAACCTGAAGGGCGGCCAGCGCGACACCGCGGGCGCGGCGATCGACAGTGACTGGGTGCCGGTGGACATGAGCGCGCCGGCCGCGCTGGTGGGCGAGGATCTCGCCACGGCCGACGCGCTCGGCAACACGGCCAACGCGGACCGGATCGCGAACCCGGACAACCTGAAGTTCTCGCAGACGCTGCGCACGCTGTTCATCGGCGAGGATTCCGGCATGCACGTGAACAACTTCCTGTGGGCCTACCAGGTCGATACGAAAACGCTGTCGCGCGTGCTGTCCTGCCCGTCCGGCGCCGAATCGACCGGCCTGCACGCGGTGGATGAAATCAACGGCTGGACTTACATCATGAGCAACTTTCAGCACGTCGGCGATTGGGAATCGCCGCTTCACGACAAGGTGAAAGCGACGCTCGATCCGCTGGTGCGCACCAATTACAAGGATCGTTTCGGCGCGAGCGTCGGTTACCTGACCGCTGAAACCACCGCGATTCGCCTGGCTTGAATGCGCAGGATCATGGGTGAGACTGGTCTGTCTATTTTTTGAAACATCGTTTCACCGGCTCATGCCGGGATTCACGACGGCGCGCCGCGGGCTTTCCCGGCGCGCTTTTTTTTCGTGCCGTTAGCTGCGTCTTGTGTCCGCGGCGCGGCACCCGCGCCCGATTCACGCTCCCCGCCTCGAAAAACACCGGGTTGACCGACCATTTTTCGGTCAATTTCTCACATATTGGGAAATCGAGCGCTTCCCGGTAAAACAAAAAAAAAGCGCCACGGGGGACCGTGGCGCTAAAAAAGTTCTAGCCATTCCGAGGGCCGTGCTAGAACCTGAGAGACTGCATCGAAACCCCGTTACCTAAAATTCGGCGAAACGTTGTTTCGAAATTCAGGTACATTTTTTCCGTTTCCCGATGACAAGTCAAGCGAAAAATACGGTCAGATTGTGAATTTTCCGACATGTGCAGCGGATTAAACCCTAAAAAACAGGGCCTCGGCGAGACTTTGTCATTACATGCAAAGTTGGCTTTAAAACATGCACAACTCGCCATTTGTCGTACTATTTAAGAAAATTTGAAATTTTGTTTCGCAAAAAAGAGAGAGTTCCGTGTCGATATTGAATAACGCAGCTGCCGCTTCACGAGATCGGGAATCGTCCACGGACGAGATTTCGGCACTCGCCAGAGGGCTCGCGGTACTGCGCCGGATCGCGGCGGCGGACGCTCCGGTCAGCAACCGAGAGCTGACAGAATTGACAGGCATCCCGAAACCGACCGTTTCGCGCATCACCGCGACGCTGGTCGGCGCCGGTTTCCTGTTCCGGCTGCCCGACAGCGAGCGCTTCGTGCTGACCGCCTCGGTGCTCGAACTGAGCAACGGCTTCCTGCGCAATTTCGACATCCGCGCCCGCTCGCGGCCGTTCCTGAGCGAGCTGGCCGAGCGCACCTCGCTGTCGGTCCACCTCGCCGTGCGCGACCGGCTCGACATGGTCGCGATCGATGTGATCCGGCCGCGCTCGGCGGTGCTCGTCACGCGGCTCGAGATCGGCTCGCGGATGGACATCGCACGCACCGCCGTCGGCCGCGCCTATCTGGCCGCGCTCGACGAAGACGAACGCCGCGAACTGCTCGGCGCGCTGCAGGCGGCCCACGGCGACGACTGGCCGCTCGTGGTGGCACGGCTCAACGCCGCCCTGGAGGATACGCTGCGCAACGGCTATTCGCTCGCGATCGGCGAATGGCGCGATGGGCTCAACGCGATCGCGGCCGGCTTCGTCGGTCCGTCGGGCCAGCGCTACGCCGTCAATTGCGGCGGCGCCGCGCAGCAGTATCCGGCCGAATGGCTGCTCGAGACCGCCGTGCCCGCCATGCAGGAGTGCATCGCCAGCATCACGCGCGAGATCGGCGGCGAGATCCCGCCGCGCCATGCGCGCTGATCACGACGACCACCGCGCCCGGCCGGGTACGCCGGCGTGGCGCCCCGGCATGGCGCGGCGGCCGCCGCTCCGACGCACGAGACAGCAGGCACGAGGCACGCCGCATGCCCGCCCCGCGCCGCCGACGCGCCACGTGCCGACGGGCGCCGATGGTCAGGGCCACCCCCGCTTTCGCGTCAGCGAAACGTCATCGCCGCGTCACCACGGCGTCACGCCGGGAAAACAAGTCGTTACCGCAGTAAACGGTTGAAAGAAAGTGCTCTGGACGATTGCCCGGCCGGCAACGTAGCATCATGCAACTTCGCGCCCTGCCGGCGCGCTCCGCTCTTTCGCCGCCCGAGGCGGCCCGCTACGATAGCGGGCTCGCGCGGCGCCTCCCTCGCCCGCTCACGTCAGCGTCAGCCAGATCGAACATGAATAATCAGGAACCGCAAACGCCTCGCTCCCCCGCCCCCGCGCCCCAGGAACCGCCGCCGCCGCGCCATCGCCGCCGGCCGGTCGTGATCGGCGTGGTCGCCGTCGTCGTGATCGGCGCGGCGCTGCTCTGGTGGCATCCGTGGAAGCAGTCCGCCGCGCCGGCCGGCGATCAGGCCGCGGGCCAGGCGGGCGGCCGCCGCCATGGCGGCCCGGCCGCGTTCGCGAACCAGCCGCAGCCGGTGCAGGTCGCCACCGCCACGCGCGGCGAGATGCCGATCGTGCTGTCCGCGCTCGGCACCGTCACGCCGCTCGCCAACGTGACGGTCAAGACCCAGTTGTCCGGCTACCTGCAGTCGGTGAACTTCACCGAAGGCCAGATGGTGAAGAAGGGCGACGTGCTGGCCCAGATCGATCCGCGTCCGTATCAGGTCGCGCTCGAAACCGCCGAAGGCACGCTCGCGCGCGACCAGGCGCTGCTCGCCACCGCGCGCCTGGACCTGAAGCGCTACCAGACGCTGGTCTCGCAGGACTCGATCGCCCAGCAGACGGCCGACACCCAGGCCTCGCTCGTCAAGCAGTACGAAGGCACCGTCAAGACCGACCAGGCCTCGATCGATTCGGCCAAGCTGAACCTGACCTACGCACGCGTGACGGCGCCCGTCTCGGGCCGCGTCGGCCTGCGCCAGGTCGATCCCGGCAACTACGTGACGGCCGGCGACACCAACGGCCTCGTGGTGATCACGCAGCTGCAGCCGATGAGCGTGATCTTCACCACCTCGGAAGACAACCTGCCGCCGATCCTCAAGCAGGTGAACGCGGGCCGGACGCTGTCGGTCACGGCCTACAACCGCAACAACACGGTGCCGCTCGAAACCGGCTCGCTCGAAACCTTCGACAACCAGATCGACACCACCACCGGCACCGTGAAGCTGCGCGCGACCTTCGCCAACCAGGGCAACGCGCTGTTCCCGAACCAGTTCGTCAATACGCGGCTGCTGGTCGACACGCTGCACGACGCGGTGATCGTGCCGACCGCCGCGGTGCAGACCGGCTCGATCGGCCAGTTCGTCTACATCGTCAAGCCCGACAACACGGTCACGGTACGCAAGGTCAAGCCCGGCCCGGTCGACGGCGAGCGCACCAGCATCGCGCAGGGCGTGCAGGTGGGCGAGCGCGTCGTCACCGACGGCTTGGACCGGCTGCGCGAAGGCGCGAAGATCACGATCCCGGCCGAGCATCCGGCCGGTGCGTCGGGCGCCTCCGGTGCCGCGGCGGCGTCGGGCGCGTCCGGCGCCTCGTGGGCGCACGCCGGCTCCGGTGCCCACGGCCATCGCCATCACGGCGCGTCCCAATCCGCCGCGCAATGACGACGCCTGATCGATGAATCCGTCACGTCTCTTCATCCTCCGCCCGGTCGGTACCGCGCTGCTGATGGCGGCGATCATGCTGGCCGGCCTGCTCGCGCTGCGCTTCCTGCCGCTCGCCGCGCTGCCCGAGGTCGACTACCCGACCATCCAGGTGCAGACCTTCTACCCCGGCGCGAGCCCCGAGGTGATGACCTCCTCGGTCACCGCGCCGCTCGAGCGCCAGTTCGGGCAGATGCCGTCGCTGAACCAGATGTCGTCGCAAAGTTCGGCGGGCGCCTCGGTGATCACGCTGCAGTTCAGCCTCGACCTGCCGCTCGACATCGCCGAACAGGAAGTGCAGGCGGCCATCAACGCGGCCGGCAACCTGCTGCCGTCGGATCTGCCCGCGCCGCCGATCTACGCGAAGGTGAATCCGGCCGACGCGCCGATCCTCACGCTCGCGATCACCTCGAAGACGCTGCCGCTCTCGCAGGTGCAGGACCTGACCGACACGCGCCTCGCGATGAAGATCTCGCAGGTCTCCGGCGTGGGCCTCGTGAGCCTGTCGGGCGGCAACCGGCCGGCGGTGCGGATCCAGGCCAACCCGCTCGCGCTCGCGCAGTACGGGCTGAACCTCGACGACCTGCGCACCACCATCTCGAACCTCAACGTCAACACGCCGAAGGGCAACTTCGACGGCCCGACGCGCGCCTACACGATCAACGCGAACGACCAGCTGACCAGCGCCGACCAGTACAACAGCGCGGTGGTGGCCTACAAGAACGGCCGGCCGGTGATGCTGACCGACGTCGCGAAGGTGGTGGCGGGCACCGAGAACACCAAGCTCGGCGCCTGGGTGGACGCGGAGCCGGCGATCATCGTGAACGTGCAGCGCCAGCCCGGCGCGAACGTGATCCAGACCGTCGACAGCATCAAGGCGATCCTGCCGAAGCTGCAGGAAACGCTGCCCGCCGCGCTCGACGTGCAGATCGTCACCGATCGCACCACCATGATCCGCGCCGCGGTGCGCGACGTGCAGTTCGAGCTGATGCTCTCGGTGGTGCTGGTGGTGCTGGTGATGTACCTGTTCCTCGCCAACGTCTACGCCACCATCATCCCGAGCCTGTCGGTGCCGCTCTCGCTGATCGGCACGCTGGCCGTGATGTACCTGGCCGGCTTCTCGCTGAACAACCTCTCGCTGATGGCGCTGACCATCGCCACCGGCTTCGTGGTGGACGACGCGATCGTGATGATCGAGAACGTCGCGCGCTACGTGGAGGAAGGCGAGAGTCCGCTCGAGGCGGCGCTGAAGGGCTCGCGGCAGATCGGCTTCACCATCATCTCGCTGACGGTCTCGCTGATCGCGGTGCTGATCCCGCTGCTGTTCATGGGCGACGTGGTGGGACGCCTGTTCCACGAGTTCGCGATCACGCTGGCCGTGACCATCGTGATCTCGGCCGTGGTGTCGCTGACGCTGGTGCCGATGATGTGCGCGAAGCTGCTGCGCCACACGCCGCCGAAGGGCCAGCACCGCTTCGAGACGCGCGTCCACGCGGCGATCGACTACGTGATCGCGCGCTACGCCACCGCGCTGCGCTGGGTGCTCGACCGGCAGGCCGCCACGCTGGTGGTGGCGCTGCTCACGCTGGCACTGACCGCGCTGCTCTACGTGTTCGTGCCGAAGGGCTTCTTCCCGGTGCAGGACACCGGCGTGATCCAGGCCATCACGCAGGCGCCGCAGGCGGTCTCCTACGGTTCGATGGCCGAGCGCCAGCAGGCGCTGGCCGCGCGCATCCTGAAGAATCCGAACGTCGACAGCCTGACCTCGTTCATCGGCGTGGACGGCTCGAACATCACGCTCAACAGCGGCCGCATGCTGATCAACCTGAAGCCGCGCGACGACCGCAGCGAGTCGGCCACCGCGATCATCCGCGACCTGCAGCAGGAGGTGGCGGACCTGCCCGGCATCTCGCTCTACATGCAGCCGGTGCAGGATCTGACGATCGACTCGACGGTCAGCCCGACGCAGTACCAGTTCATGCTGACGAGCCCGAACCCCGACGACTTCGCCACCTGGGTGCCGAAGCTGGTGCGCCAGCTGCAGCACGAGCCGGCGCTGGCCGACGTGGCCACCGACCTGCAGGCCAACGGCAAGTCGGTGTACGTCGAGATCGACCGCGCCACCGCGGCGCGCTTCGGCATCACGCCGGCCACCGTCGACAACGCGCTCTACGACGCGTTCGGCCAGCGCATCGTCTCGACCATCTTCACGCAGTCGAACCAGTACCGCGTGATCCTCGAGGCCGAGCCGCGGATGCAGCACTACGCCGAGTCGCTGAACGGCATCTACCTGCCGGCCGCGGGCGGCGGGCAGGTGCCGCTGTCGTCGATCGCCAAGTTCCACGAGCGCCCCGCCCCGCTGCTGGTCACCCACCTCGGCCAGTTCCCGGCCACCACGGTGTCGTTCAACCTCGCGCCGGGCGCCTCGCTCGGCGAGGGCGTGAAGGCGATCGTCTCGGCCGAGAAGGCGCTCGCGCTGCCGGCCTCGTTCCAGACGCGCTTCCAGGGCGCCGCGCTGGCGTTCCAGTCCTCGCTGTCGAACCAGCTGTTCCTGATCCTCGCGGCGGTGGTGACGATGTACATCGTGCTGGGCGTGCTCTACGAGAGCTACATCCATCCGATCACGATCCTCTCGACGCTGCCGTCGGCCGGGGTCGGCGCGCTGCTCGCGCTGATCGTCACCGGGCACGACCTCGACATCATCGGCATCATCGGCATCGTGCTGCTGATCGGCATCGTCAAGAAGAACGCGATCATGATGATCGACTTCGCGCTCGAGGCCGAACGCGTGGAAGGCAAGCAGCCGCGCGAGGCGATCTACCAGGCCTGCCTGCTGCGCTTCCGGCCGATCCTGATGACCACGCTCGCGGCGCTGCTCGGCGCGGTGCCGCTGATCGTCGGCTCGGGCGCCGGCTCCGAGCTGCGCCAGCCGCTCGGGATCGCGATCGCGGGCGGGCTGATCGTCTCGCAGGTGCTGACGCTGTTCACCACGCCGGTGATCTACCTCGGCTTCGACTCGCTCGCGCGCCGCGTGCGCCGCGCGTTCGAGCGGCGCCGGTCGGCCCCCGGCGGTGACGCGAACGGCACGGGCGCGTAAGCCATGAACCTGTCGCGCCTGTTCATCCACCGCCCGATCGCGACCACCCTGCTCGCGCTCGGCATCGCGCTGTCGGGGCTGTTCGCGTTCGTGAAGCTGCCGGTCTCGCCGCTGCCGCAGGTCGATTTCCCGACCATCTCGGTGTCGGCCTCGCTGCCGGGCGCGAGCCCCGACACCGTCGCCACCAGCGTGACGAGCCCGCTCGAACGGCATCTCGGCTCGATCGCCGACGTCACCGAGATGACCTCGACGAGCTCGGTCGGCAGCGCGCGGATCATCCTGCAGTTCGGACTCGACCGCGACATCGACGGCGCCGCGCGCGACGTGCAGGCCGCCATCAACGCGGCGCGCGCGGACCTGCCGGCCAGCCTCAAGAGCAATCCCACCTACAAGAAGGTCAACCCGGCGGATTCGCCGATCATGGTGCTGTCGGTGACCTCCGACACCGCCTCGCCCGCGCGGCTCTACGATGCGGCCTCCACGGTGCTGCAGCAGGCGCTCTCGCAGATCGACGGGATCGGCGAGGTGGACGTGTCGGGCTCCGCGAACCCGGCGGTGCGCATCGAGCTCGAACCGCACGCGCTGTTCCACTACGGCATCGGCCTGGAAGACGTGCGCGCCGCGCTGGCCTCGGCCAACGCCAACAGCCCGAAGGGCGCCATCGAGTTCGGCCCGAACCACTACCAGCTCTACACCAACGACCAGGCCTCGGCCGCCGCGCAGTACCGCGATATGGTGATCGCCTACCGCAACGGCGCGGCGGTGAGCCTGTCGGACGTGGGCAGCGTGGTCGATTCGGTCGAGGATCTGCGCAACATCGGCCTCGCCAACGGCAAGCACGCGGTGCTGGTGATCCTCTACCGCTCGCCCGGCGCCAACATCATCGACGCGGTGGACAGCGTGAAGGCCGCGCTGCCTCAGCTGAAGGCCGGCATGCCCGCCGACATCGACGTGACGCCCGTGCTGGACCGCTCGAAGACGATCCGCGCCTCGCTGACCGACACCGAGCACACGCTGCTGATCGCGGTGGGGCTGGTGGTGATGGTGGTGTTCCTGTTCCTGCGCAACTGGCGCGCCACGCTGATCCCGAGCGTGGCCGTGCCGATCTCGATCATCGGCACGTTCGGCGCGATGTATCTGCTCGGCTTCTCGATCGACAACCTCTCGCTGATGGCGCTGATCGTGGCCACCGGCTTCGTGGTGGACGACGCGATCGTGGTGCTGGAAAACATTTCGCGCCACATCGAGAGCGGCAAGTCGCGCATGCAGGCCGCGCTCGACGGCGCGCGCGAGGTCGGCTTCACGGTGCTGTCGATCAGCCTCTCGCTGGTGGCGGTGTTCCTGCCGATCCTGTTGATGAGCGGCATCATCGGCCGGCTGTTCCGCGAGTTCGCGCTGACGCTGTCGCTCGCGATCGGCGTGTCGCTGATCGTCTCGCTCACGCTCACGCCGATGATGTGCGCGCGCCTGTTGCCCGAGGCCGACGCGCATCGCGAGGAAGGCCGCTTCGCGCGCTGGCTCGAACGCGGCTTCAACCGGCTGCAGCACGGCTACGACGTGTCGGTGCTGTGGGCGCTGCGCCATCCGCGCCTGATCCTGCTGTCGCTGGCGGCCACCGTCGCGCTGAACGTGCTGCTCTACGTGAAGGTACCCAAGGGCTTCTTCCCGCAGCAGGACACCGGCATGATGATCGGCGGGATCCAGGCCGACCAGTCCACCTCGTTCCAGGCCATGCAGGTCAAGTTCACCGAGATGATGCAGATCGTCCGGTCCGATCCGAACGTGGCGAGCGTGGCCGGCTTCAGCGGCGGGCGCGCCACCAATGCCGGCTTCATGTTCGTCTCGCTCAAGGACAAGCCCGGCCGCAAGAAGTCGGCCGACCAGGTGATCGCCGAGCTGCGCCCGAAGCTGGCTCGCGTGGCCGGCGCGCGCACCTTCCTGCAGGCCGCGCAGGACCTGCGGGTGGGCGGCCGGCAGTCGAACGCGCAGTACCAGTTCACGCTGTTCGCCGATTCGACGACCGAGCTCTACCAGTGGGGACCGAAGCTGACCGAGGCGCTGCAGCGCAACCCGAAGCTCGCCGACGTGAACTCCGACCAGCAGCAGGGCGGCCTGGAGGCGATGGTCACGATCGACCGCGCCACCGCGGCGCGCTTCGGCATCAAGCCCGCGCAGATCGACAACACGCTCTACGACGCGTTCGGCCAGCGCCAGGTGTCGACCATCTACAACCCGCTGAACCAGTACCACGTGATCATGGAGGTCGCGCCGAAGTACTGGCAGGATCCGGAGATGCTCAAGCAGGTGTACGTCAGCACCTCGGGCGGCACCGCCAACGGCTCGCAGACCACCAACGCCTCGGCCGGCACCTTCGTCGCGGCGAGCACCGGCGCGAGCACGAGTTCGGGCAGCGCCGCCGGCACCGGCACGGCCGGCACCAGCGCGACCAGCGCGGCCGCGATCGCCAGCGACTCGGCGCGCAACGCGGCGCTGAACTCGATCGCCTCGAGCGGCAAGTCGAGCGCGTCGTCGGGCGCGGCCGTCTCGACCTCGCAGTCCACCATGATCCCGCTCTCGGCGATCGCCTCGTTCGGGCCGAGCACCACGCCGCTGTCGGTCAGCCACCAGGGCCTGTTCGTGGCGACCACCATCTCGTTCAACCTGCCGCCCGGCGTGGCGCTGTCGGACGCGACCCAGGCGATCTACCAGACCATGGCCGAGCTCGGCATGCCGCCCACCATCACCGGCAGCTTCCAGGGCACCGCGCAGGCCTTCGAACAGGCGCTGCACGACCAGCTGTTCCTGATCGCGGCGGCCATCGCGGCGATCTACATCGTGCTCGGCATGCTCTACGAGAGCTACATCCATCCGGTGACGATCCTCTCGACGCTGCCGTCGGCCGGCGTCGGCGCGCTGCTCGGGCTGCTGCTGTTCAAGACCGAGTTCGGCATCATCGGGCTGATCGGCGTGATCCTGCTGATCGGCATCGTCAAGAAGAACGCGATCATGATGGTGGACTTCGCGATCGACGCGTCGCGGCACGGCAAATCGTCGTTCGACGCGATCCACGAGGCCTGCCGGCTGCGCTTCCGGCCGATCATGATGACCACCATGGCCGCGCTGCTCGGCGCGCTGCCGCTCGCGTTCGGCCATGGCGACGGCGCCGAGCTGCGCGCGCCGCTCGGCATCGCGATCGTCGGCGGGCTGATCGTCTCGCAGATGCTCACGCTCTACACCACGCCGGTCGTCTATCTCTACATGGACCGGATCCGCGTGGCGGCCGAACGGCGCCGCGCGCGCCGCAATCCGCCGCCGCCTCGGCCGGCAGGCGCGAGCGAGTGACGCGGCACGGCGCCGGGCGGGCGAGGCAGGCCGCCCGGCGCCGGGATACCTTCGGGCTCGCCGCTTCGCCGTTCGCCCGAGTCGCCCTCGCCGCCTCCCCTTCGCTTTCTCCTCTTCGCCTCTTCCCCTTTTTCGCGCGCTCACCGGTGCGGCCCCGCCGGCCGCTCGCATTTCCGTCGGCTTTCTGTAAGATGACGAACGGCCTGCCGCGTCCCACCCGCCGCCCCCGGCTGATCGGCCGACCGCCGTCGCCGCGCCTGCGGAGCGCCGCGGATTCGGCATACACTGACGAGTCCTGCGTCGCCCGGCGCGGCCGGACCCGACGCGGCGTTATCGAAGGAGCGGTTTCATGTCGATGAAGATTCTGCTGATCGGCGCCACCGGCCGAACCGGCCGCGCGCTCGCGGACCTGCTGCTCGAGCAGCGGGATTTCGAACTGACGGCGCTGGTGCGCCGGCCCGGCTTCGCGCCGCCGCGCACGAAGGTGGTGGTGGCCGACCTGAACGACGATTTCTCGGCCGCGTTCGACGGCATCACGCACGCGATCTACGCGGCCGGCTCGGCCGAGGCGGACGGCGCGCCGGAGGAAATCGCGATCGACCGCGACGCGGTCGGGCGTGCGGCCGATTACGCGAAGGCGCGCAACGTGCAGAAGCTGGTGGTGATCAGTTCGCTGACGGCCTACGCGCCCGAGCGCGGCCCGGACTGGCTCGTCCACTATTCGCGGATGAAGCGCGAGGGCGACGAACGCGTGATCGCGTCCGGCATCGATTACGTGATCCTGCGGCCCGGCACGCTGTCGGACGCGCCCGGAGTCGGCAAGATCGCGCTGACCGACCGCTGGCAGGACGGCGCCACGCCGGTGGCGCGGCAGGACGTGGCGTGGGCCGCCGTCGAGGCGATCAAGCTCGGCATCTCGCGCAAGACGATCGGTTTCATCGGCGGCGGCAGTCCGATCGAACAGGCGCTGCGAGCCTGAACCGGGCGACGGCGCCGGCGCGCCACGATCCGGCCGAGCGGCCGGCAGCCGGCACCTCGCATGACCCGGGCCGGCGAAGCCGCTTCAAGCGATCGATGGCGATCGATGGCGGCCAGCAGCGACCAATGAAGCCCCGGACGGCACCGGACGAGACGGACGCCGCCACCGTCCAAGGCACCGCCGCAACGGCCCGCACCGGGCCAGCCATGGCATCGGGCAGCACCGCCGCAGCGTCCTGCTTCGCCGCCATACCGCCCACACCGCCCCGCCCTCCCGTCGCCTCCCGCCTCGCTTCCCGAGCCCCTTGGCGGGCCGCAAACGGGGCGCCCGCGGCCGGTGCCACGGCCTACGTCCCGAACCCGCGCCGAGCCCCGGAAGCGGCCTCTCGACGGCCTTACTGCGTCTTGTGGGCAGCCGCCCACGCCTTGACGGCGTTCAGCGTGTTCTCGACGTGCTTGTCCGGCGCCATGCTCGTGTACTCGTAGAGCACCTTGCCTTCCGGCGAGATCACGTACGAAATGCGGTTCGCGCGCTCCACGGCCGGCAGCTTCGCATCGTATTCGCGGATGATCTTCGCATTCGGGTCGGCGGCGACCGGGAATTTGCTGCGGCACTCGCTGACCGAGAACTTCGTCAGCGTGCCGATGTTGTCGGCCGACACGCCGATCACGGTCGCGCCGTATTGCTTGTACTCGTCCACGGCATCGGCGAACGCGTGCGCCTCGATCGTGCAGCCGGTGGTGAACGCGGCCGGATAGAAGTACAGCACCACCGGCCCCTTCTTCAGCTCGCTGGCCAGCGAATACGAGTAGGTCTTGCCGCCCAGCGACGCCTGGGTCGTGAACTCGGGCGCCGTATCGCCGGCTTTCAGCACCGCCTGCGCGACGAGCGCATGCATCGCAAGCATCGCGACGGCGAGGGTCGACACTATTTTCCGCTTCATTTCGTTCCTCGTTTTCAATAAAGTCCCAGATGATCCCGAATCCGCCCCGTTCGCCTGCCGAACAATCTGGCGAGCGAACGAGGCGGCTTGCATACCAATCCCGCACCACTCGCTAAAGAATCGTGGCCGATAGCCGTTATTGCAACCGAACCAACGGTTCCAGCCTCACCAGCCAGCGAGAAACATGGAAGCCTACAGGAACACGTCGCCCCGCAAGAGCGCATGGCATCACGCCCTCCGCGCGCTGCGCCGACTCGCGTGGTCCGGCGGCGCATTGATGCCTGCCCGCGCCAGCGCCCCACGCGATGACGACACCGTCCGACATTGGCTCGAACAGACCGTCGGCGCTGTCGATTTTCTCGCCCACGTCGACCGCGACCTGCGGTTTTTGTACGTCTCCGAGGCCAGCCTGCGCTTCATCGGCTATCACCGCGATTATCTGCGGACGCTGACGCTGCGCGACCTGATCCCCGAGCAGGATACCGCGACGCTCGAGGCATTGCTCGCACGCGCGAACCAGACCGGCCATGTCGAAAAGGCGACGGTCTGCATCGTCAAGTCGCTGACCTATCCGCTCGACGTCGAGCTGCGCGCGGTGCGCAGCCGGCACGCCGGCGTGGACGGCTTCGCGATCGCCGCGTTCGACGTTTCGGCATGGCGCGCGCTCGAGGCGCGCCTGACCTACGAGATGCATCACGACCCGATGACGGGGCTCGACAACCTGTCGGCGCTGATCCCGGGGCTGATGGAGGCGCAGCGCGAGGCCGACGAGGACGGCAGCTGCGCGGCGCTGTTGCTGCTCGACCTCGACGACTACCAGCGCATCAACCGCGGGCTCGGCTACGACGCCGGCGACGTGCTGCTGCGCGACACCGCCCAGCGGCTGCGCTCGGTGATCGCCGGCCACGAACGCCTCGCGCGCGTGGCCAGCGACAAGTTCGCGATCGTGTTCGGCGCGCCCGACCCCGACCAGGCGCGCGAGCAGGCGCAGGCACTGGCGCGCCGGCTGCAGGCGGCGATCCAGCCGCCCTACCGCTACGACGGCCAGTCGGTCCACCTGTCGGCCAGCATCGGCATCGCGCTGTACCCCGACGAGCGCCCCGGCAGCCAGCGCGCGCAGAACCACAGCCCGCTGCTGCGCCGCGCCGACCACGCGCTGTCGCAGGCCAAGGCGCTCGGCGGCAACACGCTGGCGTTCCACCAGACCGCAGCCGACCCGACCGACGCCGAGCGCCTCAAGCTCGAGGCCGATCTCTACGACGGCGTGCGCAACGGCGAATTCTCGCTGCACTTCCAGCCGATCACCGAGAGCCGCACCGGCGCGGTGGCCGGCGTCGAGGCGCTGATCCGCTGGCACCATCCGGTCCACGGCATGGTGCCGCCCGCCACCTTCATCCCGCTCGCCGAATCGATCGGGCTGATCCACTATCTGGGCAACTGGGTGCTGAAGGCCGCCTGCATGCAGATCGTGCAGTGGGACGACCAGGGCATCGCGCTCGAATACGTGGCCGTCAATGTCTCGCCGCAGCAGTTCCGCGATCCGCGTTTCGTGCAGGGCGTGCGCGAGGCGATCGCGCTGACCGGCATCAGCCCGCAGCGGATCGTGCTCGAGATCACCGAGAGCCTGCTGATGCACGACCCGGTCGGAGCCAAGGCGCTGCTCGAGGAAGTGGCCGCGCTGGGGATTCGTTTCGCCGTCGACGACTTCGGCACCGGTTACTCGAGCCTTGCGTATTTGCAACGGTTTCCGCTCGCCCGGCTCAAGATCGATCGCAGTTTCGTCGAAAATCTGTTGACGTCGCGCAACGATCGCGCGATCGTGTCGGCCGTCGTCGGACTTGCACAGACGCTCGACCTCGAACTCGTCGCCGAAGGCGTCGAAACCGAGGCCCAGCGTGCGCTGTTGACTGAAATGGGTTGCGATCATATCCAGGGTTGGCTGGTTTGCCGCGCACTGCCGTCCGACGAACTCGCCCAGCGTTTCGAGGCTCGCCAGCTTCACGTGCGCGAACCGGCCTGACGGCCGCGACCGAGCCATAACCGTATGACGACATTCACCGAACACCTGCCGAAAGCAGCGCTGCTCGACAAGCTGTGGGCACGCATGAACGAGCGTGGCGATTTTCCGATGCTGTCGGATTCGCTGCGCGCGACGATGGCCGCAATCGACGGCGACAATCTCGATTTCACGGCGCTGGTCGGCGTCGTGCTGTCCGACTTCGCGCTGACCCAGAAGGTGATCCGGCTCGCGAACTCGGCGATGTACATCGCGTTCGGCGGCAACATCACCACCGTGACCCGCGCCCTGATGGTGCTGGGCATGGATGCGGTCGGCCACCTGGTGGTCGGCCTCAAGCTCGTCGACCATTTCCACCAGAGCGCCTCGCAGCGCATCGACGCGAAGCTCGAACTGAACCGTGCGCTGCTCTCGGGCTGCGTGGCGCGCCGCCTGACCGAGGATTCCGACCTGCGCGCCGGCGAGGAAGCCACCGTCTGCACGCTGATGCGCCAGGTCGGCAAGCTGCTGGTGGTGTTCTACCTCGACGGCGAATGGGATGCGATCCGCCAGCGCGCGGCCGAGCTCGGCGTCGACGAGGCCGCGGCCTGCGCCGACGTGCTCGGCGTGGGCTTCGACGAGATCGGCCGCGAAGCCGCCACGCGCTGGCGGCTGCCCGACACGATCCGCGCCAGCATCGCCCCGTTCGATCCGCACGAGGAGCCTGAGGGCCATGGCGACCTCGACGCGCATATCGACCGCGCCGATCACGAGCGGCGCCAGTGGCTGCGCGCCGTCAGCGACTGCTCGACCGAGGTGGCGGCCGTGATGACCGCGCCCGGCCTCACCACGGTGCAGCGCGACGCGCGCCTGGCCGCGCTCGCGCAGCGCTTCACGCCGACGCTCGACATCGACGCGGACGCGCTGCTGGAGATCGCGCGCGAACTCGCGCTCGACGAGACCAGCGACACCGTGCTGCGCGAGATCGTCGCCCTGCGCGCCAACGCGGCCGCGCTCGAACGCGCCGCGGCCGAACCGCAGGCGACGCTCGACACGGGCCTGGCCGATCTGCGCGCCCTGCCGTCCGAGAACCATCAGGAGCCGGTGCTCGCGCTCGCCTCCGAAAGCGTGCTGGCCAGCCTCGCACTGAGCCGCACGGTGATGTTCGTGCGCGGCGAGGACGGCACGTTCGCCGCGAAGCTCGGCTTCGGCTACGGCGTCGAGGCCGCGCTCGGCCGGATGCGCTTTCACGAGACCTTCGAGCCCGACGTGTTCCATCTGGCGATCTCGAACTCGGTCGGCATCTTCATCGAGGACGCGCACGAGCCGAAGATGCTGCGGCGCCTGCCGGGCTGGTACCGCGACACGTTCCACAACGTCCACGGCTTCGTGCTGCTGCCGGTGCGCGCCGGCGAGCGTTGCGTCGCGCTGCTCTACGGCGACTGGTCCGGCGCGCAGCCGACCCGGCGCATCTCGCATCGCGACATGGCCACGCTGAACCACATCGGCGTCGAACTGGGCCGCTTCTTCACGAAGTCCGACACCGGCATGGCCTGAGCGCCGATACGTTCATATCGAAACGACCGGCGCGAAGGCCGGCCGAAAGCCCGTGAAAAAGGCCGGCGCTGCGGAACTGCCCCCCTCGATCGGGAGCGCCGGCCTTTCTGTTTTGGCGGCGTCGGACGCGCCGCATCCGCTTACTTCAGCACCACCGGGACGCTGAAATACTTCTTCGCGAGCGCATCGATCGTGCCGTCCGCCTTCAGTTCCTTCAGCGCCTGGTTGAGCGCGGCGCGCAGCGCCGTGTCGTTCTTGCGCAGGCCGTAGCCGACGCCCGTGCCGAGGATCTCGGCATCCACCACCTGCGGGCCGGCGAACGCGAAGCCGGCGGCCTGCGGCTTCGACAGGAAGCCCTTGGCACCCGCTTCCGAATCCTGGAACGTCGCGTCGAGCCGGCCCGACTGCAAGTCGGCGTAGGCCAGATCCTGGGTCTGGTACGGCACCACCTCGACGCCGGCCGGCGCCCAGCGCGCCTTCGCGTAGGCTTCCTGGATCGTGCCCTGCAGCACGCCCACGCGCTTGCCCTTCAGCGAGGCCGGCGTCGGCAGCAGGCCGCTGCCCTTCTTCGCGATCAGCTGGTTCGGGATCGAGTAGATCGGATCGGTGAACGCGATCGCGTGCAGCCGCTGCGGCGTGATCGTCATGTCGGAGTTGATCGCGTCGAACTTGCGCGCCTGCAGCGCCGGGATCAGGCCGTCGAAGTCGTTCTCGACCCACACGCACGGCACTTTCAGCTTCGCGCAGACGGCATTGCCGACATCGACGTCGAAACCGGCGAGCTTGCCGTCGGGCGTCTTGTATTCGAACGGCGCATACGACGCCTCGACGCCGAAACGGATCTGCTTGAGGTCGGCCGCGTGCGCGCCCGACAGGGTGGACACCGCGGCGGCCGTCGCCACCGCGCATGCGGCCATCTTTCGCCAGTTCAACTTCATTGGGATGCTCTCCTCGCTATTGCTTCAGTCAGGGTGCTACGACAACCGGACCGGCCGCGCCTCGTGGGCGCGCCGTCCGGACCAACGCGTGGGCGGCGGATGCCGCCGCGAGGGCGCGATTGTACCGCCATGCGAGGCCGACCCCGCGCCCGGTGCCGCGCGCGATATCGGCGCGATGTCGGGCGGGCCGGACGGTTCGGCTCGTGCTCCGCCATGTGACGTCGACGCCGGGCGTGAAGTCAGCCGGGCGCGGCCGGCGTGGCCGCGGTCGTCTCGACCACCAACAGCCCGGCGCGCAGGCCCGGCTTGACCGACGGGTTCGGAAACACGATGCGCTCCTCGTCATGCGACACCAGGTAGCGGTAGTCGCCGTCGCGCGCGAGCAGCGTGCCGCGCGCGAACGGCGTGAAGTTCGGCACGTCGCGCGCGACGAACAGCTCGAACGCCTCGCTCTGCTTCGTGATCTGGCCGATCACGGTGAACACGCGCGGCAGCGCAACGGCGGCAGCCGTGTCCGCACCGGACCCGGCACCGGCGATCAGCCGCCGCAGCGCGGCGTCGGCGCCGGCGAAACGCGTCAGGTCGTTCTGCCCGAACGGCCGCACCTTGCCCAGTTCGAGCGTGCAGGCCAGCGCCCCGCAGGCGCTCGCCGTGAACTGCGAGTAGGTGTTGCCGCGCTCGGTGTGCAGCAGCACGGCGGGAATCCGCGCCGCGCCGAACCAGTCGAGCAGCGCGCGCGACGGCGCCTCGCCCGTGTGCGGCAGCAGCGCGAACTGCTCGAACGCCGAGGCGCGAATCGCGGTATGCAGGTCGAGGTGCCAGCGCGCGGCGCGCCGCCCCGGCGCCGGCGCGAAGAACTCGACGGCGGCCGCCTCGAGCCGGGCCGCGCGCGGTGCGTCGCGGCTGCCGGCGAGCGCGGCATGGCGGCCGTTGAACAGGCGGTTCAGGTCGTCGTCGAGATAGCGCGTGCCGGCGCGCATCGCGGCCGGATGGCCGAACCCGATCAACAGCCGGCAGGCGAGCGGCAGCGCGCCATGCGCGAGGTCGCGCACGATCGCCGACAGCAGCTCGATCGGCGCCGTCTCGTCGCCGTGTACGCCGGCCGAGATCAGCAGCGCGTGCGGGGCCGCCGCGTTCGCCTCGTTCACGTCGAGCGGCCGCGCCGGCGTGAATTCGAGCAGCCCCTCGCCGCGCCACGCGTAATGCACCACGCCGCCCGCGCAGACGCCTTCGGCTACATCCGGCGTGTCGCCCGCGAGCACACTCGCGAGGAAATCATCAAGCCAGGCGGGCACGCCGCCGCGATCAGCGCTGGAAGTCATAGAGCGAGCCCAGCCGCAGGATCTGCGTCAGTTCGTCGAGCGCGGTGCGCGATTCATCGAGCAGCGCCGGATCGGCCAGGTCGGACGGCGCGAGCCGGTCGCGATAGTGCCGCTCGATCCAGGCGTCGAGCGAGCCGAACAGCGCGTCGTCGATCCAGACCCTGGGCCGCACCGCGGCGCGCTCGGCGTCGTTCAGCACCACGCGCAGCCGCAGGCAGGCCGGGCCGCCGCCGTTCTTCATGCTCTCGCGCAGGTCGAACACCCGCACCTCGTCGATCGGCCCGTGGCCGGCCGCGAGCGCGTCGAGGTAGCGCGCCACGCGCTCGTTCTCGCGGCACTCCTGGGGCACCACCAGCACCTGCCTGCCGTCGGCGCGCGTCAGCAGCTGGCTGTTGAACAGGTAGGAGCCGACCGCGTCGGCCACGCTGACCGCCGCGTCGGGCACCTCCAGCACCTTCAGCTGCGCGCCGCGCGCGTCGAGCGCGTCGCGCAGCGCGTCGTACACGGCCTGCCGCTCCGCGAACGCGAGCTCGTGGCAGAACAGCGTGTCGCGATTGCCGACCGCGATCACGTCGTTGTGGAACACGCCCGCGTCGATCACCTCGGGGTTCTGCAGCGCGTAGACGGTCGCCGCCTCGGCCAGCCCGTGCCGTTGCGCGACGGCGCGGCTCGCCTCGAAGGTCTGGCGCGCCGGGAAGCGCTTCGGTTCCGGCCCGCGCCGGTATTCGCTGCGGCCGTAGACGAAGAACGCCACGCCGGCCGCGCCGTACTCGCTGCAAAAGCGCGTGTGGTTGGCCGCACCCTCGTCGCCGAGCGCCGGCGTGCCGGGCAGCGCGTCGTGAACCACGAAGCGCGCCTCGTCGGCGAAGATCGCCGACAGCGTGCGGCGCGTCGCCTCGTGCTCGATCGCGCGGTGCAGCTTGCTGCACAGGTTGGCCGGCGTGAAGTGGACCCGGCCGTCGCCGGTGTCGGCCGACGGGCTCACGGTGGCCGCGTTGGCGGTCCACATCGCCGAAGCCGAGCTCGCGGCGGCCAGCAGCTCGGGCGCCTGCCGCGCGGCCTTGGCGATCACGTCGGCGTCCTTGCCCGAGAAGCCCAGCTCGCGCAGCAGGCGCAGCGACGGCCGCTCCTGCGGCGGCAGCACGCCCTGCGCGAAGCCGAGGTCGGCCAGCTGCTTCATCTTGCGCAGCCCCTGCCTGGCGGCCGCCTTCGGGTTCGCGGCCGACTTCTCGTTGTTCAGCGACGCGACGTTGCCGAACGACAGCCCCGCGTAGTTGTGGGTCGGGCCGACCAGCCCGTCGAAATTCGCCTCGATGGCGTGTCCAGTTGCGTTCATGGTCGTATTCCGCTCAGAAATGAAGGCCGGGCGAGAGGCTCGCCGGCATCTGCAGTCGTTCGCTCTCGACCGAGGCCATCGGGTACGCGCAGTAGTCCGCCGCGTAATAGGCGCTCGGCCGGTAGTTGCCCGAGCGGCCGGTGCCGCCGAACGGCGCGGCCGACGAGGCGCCGTTGGTGGGCCGGTTCCAGTTCACGATGCCGGCGCGCACGCCGCGGCTGAACTGCTCCCAGGCCCGCGCGTCGTCGGACAGCAGGCCCGCCGACAGGCCGTAGGCGGTGTCGTTGGCGCGCTCGATCGCCTCGTCGAGCGTGCGGTAGCGGATCACCTGCGCGAGCGGGCCGAAATGCTCGACGTCGGGCAGCTCGCGCACCGCGCTCACGTCGAGGATCGCCGCGTTGACGAAACCGAGCCGCGCGTCGCGCTGCGTCATCGCGATCAGCGGCGTCGCGCCGGCCGCGAGCAGCGCGTCCTGCGCCGCCACCAGCCGCGCCGCCGCGCGCGCCGAGATCACCGCGCCCATGAACGGCTGCGGATCGGCGTCGAAGCGATCGGCCGTGATGGCTGCCGTCACTTCGATGAAGCGCGCCAGGAACCGCTCGCCCTGCGCGCCCTCGGGCACGAAGATGCGGCGCGCGCAGGTGCAGCGCTGCCCGGCCGACAGGAACGCCGACTGGATCGTGTGATGGACGGCCGCGTCGAGGTCGGCCAGCTCGCCGATCACGAGCGGATTGTTGCCGCCCATCTCGAGCGCGAGCACGATCTCGGGCCGCCCGCCGAACTGGCGGTGCAGCAGCGTGCCGGTGTCGGAGCTGCCGGTGAAGAACAGCCCGTCGATCTGGCGATGGTTGGCCAGCGCGACGCCGGTGTCCTTCTCGCCCTGCACCAGGTTCAGCACGCCGGGCGGCAGCCCCGCGTCGCGCCACGCCTCGACGGTGGCCTGCGCCACGCCGGGCGCCAGCTCCGACGGCTTGAACACCACCGCGTTGCCGGCGATCAGCGCCGGCACGATGTGCCCGTTCGGCAGATGGCCCGGGAAGTTGTACGGGCCGAACACGGCCACCACGCCATGCGGGCGGTGCCGCAGCACGGCCGTGCCGTCGGCCAGCGGCGCGCGCTTCTCGCCGGTGCGTTCGTGGTACGACTGGATCGAGATGTCGACCTTGGCGGCCATCGTCGCGACCTCGGTGCGCGCTTCCCAGAGCGGCTTGCCGGTCTCGCGGCCGATCGCGGCGGCGAGCGCCTCCTTGCGTTCGCCGAGGATCGCGGCGAAGCGCTGGACGATCGCGATGCGCGCGTCGAGCCCGAGCGCGGACCAGGCCGCGAACGCGCGGCGCGCGCTCGACACGGCGCGCTCGACGTCGGCGGCCGAGGCGCTCGCGCCGCGCCAGACCACCTCGTCGGTGCCGGGGTTGCGCGAGACGAATTCGGGACCGCTGCCGGCGAGCCAGTCGCCGTCGATGAAGAGTTCGGACATGGCGTTATCTCGGTTGTGACTTGAGCGCGTAGACGCGCGCCGGCTCGCCCGCGCGCAGGCCGAGCGCGGCGGCGTCGGCGGCCGACAGCACGAAGCGGCCGTCGGCGACTTCGCCCGGCGCCGCGCCGACGCGGAAATCGGCCAGCGAGGTGTTCGACACCAGCGCGCGCGGGCCGCCCTCGACCGCCTCGGGCGTGCCGATCTCGACCGGCACCAGCACGCTGTCGCGCACCGTGCGCAGATCGCCGACATGGCATTCGAGCACCGGGCCGGCATCGAAGATGTCGACGTGGTTCTGGTAGCGCAGCCCCTCGGCCTCGAGCATGCGGCGCGCGGGCAGCGTGTCGCGATGCGTGAGCCCGACGCAGTCCTGCGCGTCCTGCGGCAGCAGGTCGACGTAGACGGGAAAGCGCGGCATCAGCTCGGCCAGGAACGACTTGCGGCCGTGCGAACTGAGATAATCGGCCGCGTTGAAGTCGATCTGGTAGAAGTGCGAGCCGACCGCGCGCCAGAACGGCGAGGTGCCCTGCTCGTCGAAATGGCCGCGCAGCTCGGCGCAGATGCGCTCCGGAAAGCGCTCGCGGAACTGCGCGATGAACATGAAGCGCGAGCGCGACAGCAGCCCGCCCACGCCGGCCGTGCGGTAGCGCGGGCTCAGGAACAGCGAGCAGACCTCGGCGTAGCCGGTCAGGTCGTGCGAGATGTTGAGCAGCGACATGCGGGTCCAGACGCCGAGATCCTGGCTCGCATGCACCACCGTGCTGACGCGGTAGTTGTAGAACGGCTGGGCGAGCCCGACCTCGGTCTCGATCCCGCACACGCCGGCGATGTCGCCGCTGGCGGTGTCCTCCATCACGAAGAAGTAGCCGGCCTCGGCCGGCGCCGCGCTGCCGTCGAGCGTGCGGCGCGTGCGCTCGATGCGCGCGGCCAGCGCGTCGCGGTCGGGCTTGAAGGTGGTCAGGCCGGGGCCGGTTTCCTGCGCGAGCGCGACGAGTGCGTCGACGTCGCCGGTGCGCACGACTCGAACGACGATCATCGCGATTCTCCAGACAGGGCGTGGGCGGAAGCCTCGGCGTCGGCGCGCCGGTGCAGCGGCACGCAGTAGACCGTGTCGCCGTCGATCACGCCGAGCGTCGCGCGCGCGGCGGCGTCGAGCGGCGCGACGTCGCCGCGGCTCACGCTGGCCGCGTCGGGCAGGTCGGCCAGCACGCAGCGAAACGCGTCGCCGGCGCCGGCCGACACCAGGTGCGTGGCGCCGGCGCGCGCGGCTTGGCCGCCGTGCGCGCGGTCGATGCCGTTCGCATCCTGCGCGGCATCGGCCGCGCGCACCGTGCGCGCGCTGCCGTGCGTGACGCAGGCGGTGCGGTCGATCTGCGCCGTCAGCACCGGGCCGGCGTCGAAGATGTCGACGTAGCGGTCCGGTTCGAAGCCTTCCTCGAGATGGATGTCGTAGGCGAGCAGGCCGTTCTCGTTCGGCTCGCCGAGCACGCGCTGCGCGGCCTCGGGCAGCAGCGGCACGTACACCGGGTAGACCGGCATCACCTCGGCGATGAAGGTGCGGCTGCGCCCGCCCGACTCGACCTCGATGTCGGCGAAGTCGCGCCGGAAGAACTTGCGGCCCACCGCCTCCCAGAACGGCGAGGCGCCCTGCGCGTCGGTCACGCCGAGCAGCAGCGAGAACACCTCGGGCGTGAAGCGGCGGCGGTTCGCGGCGATGTACATCATGCGCGCGCGCGACACCAGGTGCGCGGCCGCGTCGCCGCGCAGCGCCGGATCGACGTAGAAGCCCGCCAGCCGGCTCTTGCCGGTCAACTCGTGCGACATGGTCAGCGCGTGGATCTTGCGGTTCACGTGCAGCTCGCGCGAGGCGTGGATCAGCGCGTCGTTGCGAAACGCGTAGAACGGTTCCGAATAGCCGGCCGCGGCGACGATGCTCGCGGTGCCGAGCAGGCGGCCCGTTTCGCTGTCCTCGAGCACGAACAGGTAGAACTCCTCGCCGGGAAAATCGGCGTCGGCGCGAAACGAATCCTCCGACAGCGCGACGCGCGCCTCGAGCGCGCGGCGGTCGTGCGGCAGCGAATGCAGCACGGGCCGCGCGGTCCGGGCCATCAGCGCCAGCGCGTCGAGGTCGGCAAGCCTGCCGGGGCGTACAAATAGCATCGTCGTTCCCTGGAACGCAGTGGCGTCAGCGCGCGGCGCCGAGCGCCTGTTCGACCGCGCGCGAGAAACGCGCGAGGCCCTCGTCGAGCACGTCGAGCGGGATCACCAGCGACGGCGCGAAGCGCAGCACGTCGGGGCCGGCGATCAGCATGATCACGCCATGTTCGGCCGCCGCGTTGATGAAGTCCTTGGCGCGGCCGGCATGCGCTCCGGTCAGCTCGGCGCCGATCAGCAGGCCCTTGCCGCGGATCTCGCGGAACAGGCCGAAGCGCCCGTCGAGCGCCGCGAGCGTGGCGCGGATCCGCTCGCCGCGCGCCGTCACGCCCGCCAGCAGCGCGGGATCGCTGACCAGCTCGACCACCTTGTCGGCGATCGCGGTGCCGAGCGGATTGCCGCCGTAGGTGGTGCCGTGGACGCCGACCTTGAAGTGCGCCGCGTATTCCTCGGTGGTCAGCATCGCGCCGATCGGGAAGCCGTTGCCGAGCGCCTTCGCGGTGGTCAGCACGTCGGGCGTCACGCCCGTGTCCATGTACGCGTAGAAATGGCCGGTGCGGCCCACGCCGGTCTGCACCTCGTCGAAGATCAGCAGCGCGCCGTGCGCGTCGCAGGCCTCGCGCAGCGCCTTCAGGAACGCCGGATCGGCCGGCAGCACGCCGCCCTCGCCCTGGATCGGCTCGACGATCACCGCGCAGGTGCGCGGGCCGATCGCGGCCTGCGCAGCCGCGATGTCGTTGTAGGGCAGATGGTGGATGCCGTCCGGCTTCGGCCCGAAGCCGTCCGAATACTTCGGCTGGCCGCCCACGCTGACCGTGAAGAAGGTGCGGCCGTGGAACGACTGCGCGAACGAGACGATCTCGTACTTGTCGGCGCCGAAGCGCTCGAACGCGACGCGGCGCGCGAGCTTCAGCGCCGCCTCGTTGGCCTCGGCGCCCGAGTTCGCGAAGAACGCGCGGTCGGCGAAGGTCAGCGCTTCGAGGCGCTTCGCGAGCCGCAGCACCGGCTCGTTGGTGTAGCCGTTGCCGATGTGCCAGAGCTTGCGGCCCTGCTCGTCGAGTACCTTGAGCAGCTCGGGATGGCCATGGCCGAGCGCCGTCACCGCGATGCCGCCGGCGAAATCGACGTAGTCCTTGCCGTCGGTGTCCCACACGCGCGAGCCTTCGCCGCGGTCGGGCACGAACGGGGCCGGCGAGAACACCGGCACCATCACGTCATCGAAAGTCTGTCGGGTCACGTCCGGGCGAGTCATGGCGCCTCCTTCATTCAGAAATCACAGGGTTCAGTGTAGGCAAGCGGCCGGCAATCGTCTTGCGCATTTGCGACGGATTCTGTCGGCAAGGCCGGCCGCCTCGCCCGGCACTGGCACCGGCGTCCGCGCGCGGCATGGCGGGCCGCGCACGAAGCGTTCCGCTTCAGCCGTCGTCACGCTCCACCAGCGCGCCCGCGCGCGGCTCGCTCGCGCCGCCGTGCTGCTTTTCGAGCCAGGCGCGGCGGTCCTCGCGCGGCGTCACGCCGAAGCGCTCGCGGTACGCGTTCGAGAAATGCGCGGCCGACGAGAAGCCGCTCGCGAGGCTGACCTGCACCACCGACTTGCTGGTGCGCTGCAATTGCGTGCGCGCCTTCAACAGCCGCAGGTTCAGGTAATACTTCGACGGCATCGCGCCGAGATACTGGCGGAACAGCCGTTCGAGCTGGCGCCGCGAGATGCCGGACAGCGCGGCGATCTCGTCGGTGGTGAGCGGATCCTCGACGTTCGCCTCCATCAGCTGCAGCGCATCGTTCAGGCGCGGATGGCGCTCGCCCGGCGCCGTCACGAACGGAATCCGCTGGCGCACCTCGCCGCTGCGCGGCGTGCCGCAGCCAAGCGCGTCGGCGATCCGTTCGGGCAGCGCGGGGCCGTGGTCGCGGCCGATCATCGCCAGCATGAAATCAAGGCTGGCCTGGCCGCCCGCGCAGGTCGCGCGATCGCGGTCGATCTCGAAGATCTGCTGCGTGACGATGGTGCGCTCGAACTGCTCGGCGAACTGCTGGTAGGTCTCCCAGTTCACGGCCACCCGGTAGCCCGCCAGCTGCCCCGCCATCGCGAGCCACCAGACGCCGTGATGGATGCCGGTGACGAGCGGCGTGCGCTGGCCCACGCGCGCGAGGCTCGCGAGGAACAGCCGATAGTCGGCGAATTGCTGGAACCGTTCGCTGACGACGATCAACCAGTCGCAGGCGACGGCGTCGTTGAACGCCGCGTCGGCGGCCCACGACGCGCCGCCCGCGAGCGGCACCGGCCGGCCGTCCCACGAGCAGACCTGCCAGCGGTACAGCGCGCGGCCGTCGATCTCGTTGGCGAGCGCGAGCGCATCGACGATCGGGCCGACGCCCGACATCGACACCGGCGGCAGCGCGACGATCGCGACCTGCGTGGCGCGCGCGGCGCCGCCCGTCCGGCCGGGGGTGGCGGCCATGCGCGGCGCGCCCTTACTTGAGGCTGCCGGACAGGAACTGCCTGAGGCGCTCGCTGTTCGGCCGCGACAGCACCTCGGCGGGATGCCCCTCTTCCTCGGTGCGGCCCTGGTGCAGGAACATGACGTGGTTCGAGACGTTGCGCGCGAAGCCCATCTCGTGCGTGACCACGATCATGGTGCGGCCTTCCTCGGCCAGCTTCTGCATCACCTTCAGCACCTCGCCCACCAGCTCCGGGTCGAGCGCCGAGGTCGGCTCGTCGAACAGCATCACGTCCGGATGCATCGCCAGCGCGCGCGCGATCGCCACGCGCTGCTGCTGGCCGCCCGACAGATGCGACGGATATTGCTTCTCGACGCGCGGCGGCAGGCCGACCTTCTCCAGGTACTCGCGCGCGCGCTCCTCGGCCTCGCGCTTCGACAGCCCGAGCACGTGGACCGGTGCCTCGATCACGTTCTCGAGCACGTTCATGTGCGCCCACAGGTTGAAGTGCTGGAACACCATCGCGAGCTTGGTGCGGATCCGCTGCAGCTGCTTGTGGTCGGCCACGTCGAGCGCGCCGAGCTTGTCGGCGCGGGTGCGGACTTCCTCGCCGTCCACCACGATCCGGCCCGCATTGGGCTTCTCGAGGAAATTGATGCAGCGCAGGAAGGTGCTCTTGCCCGAGCCGCTCGCGCCGATGATGCTGATCACGTCGCCCGCGTGCGCGTCGAGCGACACGCCCTTGAGCACTTCGTTGTCGCCGTAGCGCTTGTGAATGTCGTGCGCCGCGAGCTTGCTGGCGGCGTTCGGCTGCGTGGTCTCTGCCAACTGGCCTCTCCGGAAATGAAGACGATTCAATGACGGCCGGCCGCGAGATACGCGAGCCAGTGGCGCTCGGCCCGGCGAAACGCCGCGACGAGTGCGAACGATACCGCAAGATAGATCAGCGCGGCCACGCCGAACGACTGGAACGCCATGTAGGTGGCCGAGTTCGCGTCGCGCGCGACCTTCAGGATGTCGGGCACGGTGGCCGTGAACGCCACCGTGGTGGCGTGCAGCATCAGGATCACCTCGTTGCTGTAGAGCGGCAGCGCGCGGCGCAGCGCCGAGGGCAGGATCACGCGCCGGTACAGGGTCCAGCCGCCCATGCCGTAGGCGCGCGCCGCCTCCACCTCGCCGTGCGCCGTGGCGCGGATCGCGCCGGCGAAGATCTCGGTGGTGTAGGCGCAGGTGTTCAGCGCGAAGGCCAGCACCGCGCAGTGGAAGCCGCTGCGGAAGAACGCGTCGAGCAGCGAGTGCGAGCGCACGAATTCGAGGCTGTAGATGCCGGTGTAGATCAGCAGCAGCTGCACGTAGAGCGGCGTGCCGCGGAACACATAGGTGTAGAGCCGCACCGGCGTGGACAGCCAGCGCTTGCGCGAGACGCGCGCCACCGCGAGCGGCACCGCGCAGACGAAGCCGGTGCCGATCGACGCCACCAGCAGCCACAGCGTGACCGCGAGGCCGGACAGATGCTGGCCGTCCCAGTAGAGGAACGCGCGGCCGAATTCCTGGAGGATCTCGATCATAGTTCCGCGTGCCTCACGCCGAGCGAGTAGCGCCGCTCCAGCTGCCGCAGCACCAGGTTGGACAGCGTCGTGATCGCCAGATAGATCAGCGCCGCGACGAGGATGAAGAAGAACATGTTGAAGGTGCTCTTGCCCGCGTCCTGCGCGGCCTTGACGACGTCGGCGAGGCCGATGATCGAGACCAGCGCCGTCGCCTTCACGAGCACCTGCCAGTTGTTGCCGATGCCCGGCAGCGCGAAGCGCATCATCTGCGGGAACAGGATCCGCGTGAACACGCGCAGCCCGCTCATGCCGTAGGCCGCGCCCGCCTCCAGCTGGCCGCGCGGCACCGACAGAAACGCGCCGCGAAACGTCTCGGTGAAGTAGGCGCCGTAGATGAAGCCGAGCGTCAGCACACCGGCCACGAACGGGTCGATGTCGATCTGGTCCCAGCCGAGCAGGTCGGTGATCTGGTTCAGCCAGATCTGGATGCTGTAGAACAGCAGCAGCATCAGCACCAGGTCGGGCACCGAGCGGATCAACGTGGTGTAGGCCGTGGCGAGCGCGCGCAGCACGCGGTTCGTCGACAGCTTCGCGACCGCGCCGGCCAGACCGAGCACGACCGCCGCGGCGAGCGAGAGCACCGACAGCTCGATGGTCTGCACGGTGCCCGCCCAGATGACGGGACCGAATCCGTATAGGAACACGCGTGTCTCCGGGTTGCGATGTTGGGATCGGAAGCGCGGCGGCTTCGTCTCGGGAAGCGGCCGTGGCATGCGGCGGATGGTGGCTCGCGAAAAAAACCGGCTCAAAGGGGGCGGGGTTGGGATGTTGCGGCGCAACAATGATGGAGGACGGGATGGCGGGGCGAGGCTTGCCCGGCATGGCGGGGCTCGCGGGTGGCGGGGGTGGATGGCGGACGAGGGTGGCGCGGCGGCGGCCTGCGCGTTTTTGCAGGTTTCGGGTCGCTTTTTCGATAGCGGCGAGGCTTGCCCTGGACGGGACGTCCATGAATCGGCGCGGTGACTCATCCCCCCGCCCGGCCTGCTCTCATGAAAGCCCGGTGGCGCTTGATGCAGGCAGCGGACTCGTCCCCGCAGTGCACCGTGACAGCCTCGGCATGGGCTCCGCGAACCATGAAGATCTTTACGAGAGATGCCGGAAAAACGGCAAGCAATATTCACCTAAGCTGTTGATTGCAGGCAATTTTACTCGCTTGTAAAATAGCATCTTGTTCACCTTATCGACACCCTCGAGGCCCGCCATGAATCTGGACGCCAAGCTCGCGATTTCGCTCGGGAAACGCTCGGGAAACGTGGTGCTGCGCAGCGAATTGAAAGGCCTCGGCAGCCCGTCTCATCTCAGCGACGCGCTCGACAGGCAGATCGACAGGAAAGCGCTGGTCCGGCTCGGGGTCGGCGTGTTTGCGAAGGCGCAGCCCGATGAATCGGGCCGAGCCCGCCTTGCCGCCAGCCATCGCCAGATCCTGAAGGAGTTGTTCGCGAAACTGGGCGCCGAATCGGTCGCCATTACCACCACGCACGAGGCAGGTCGCGAGATTTTCGTCGTGGATACCGGGGCGAAACGCATCGCGCGCAAGATTGGCGGGAAGGGATGGGTCGTGCGCTACGCCGGGCAACCGGCGCAGCGGCTCTCGATCCCCGACGATGTGACGAAGCTGCCGCGCCAGGCCGTCGACCAATACGTGCAGCACCTGGCTCGTCATTTCGGCATCGTCCATCAACGCTCGACACTGGACGACTACGCGGAAGCCGTGACCCGCGCGGCGGGCGACGACGTCACCCCCGATCTGACCGACAAGCTGCTGATCGGCCTGAAGAAAAACAATCACATCAACGCCCGGCAATTCGCACAGCTGACGGTGAATCATCTGCGGGAAAAGAAGCATGTTTGACCCGTTCGGAGATTTCGCGGATCGGGGCTATCTGCGCAATATCACCGGCGCCACGGACCTCGACGAGGTGAAGGTTCTCGAACACAACTTCTTCGAGGCTCATCTCGAGGAAGCGCTCGCGTTCCTGTCCTCCATCGAGGGCGACATCAGCTACGCGCATTTCTGCCGAGTCGATCGCATCCTGTTCGGCGAGTTCTATCCATGGGCGGGCTCCGATCGGCACGCCCTCGGTGTCGGGCGCCTGATCACCAAGGGCCCCGAACACGATTTCGTCCAGTTCGAAGTTTCCGAGCTGTGTTGGAAGGCCATCGAATGGGGGCTCGGCATGGGCAATCATGCTGAAACCATGCGAAGCAAACCTGGCACCGTCATGGGGGCGTTTGCCTGGGCACATCCCTTTCTCGACGGCAACGGCCGAACAATGCTTCTGGTTCATGCCGAACTCGCGCACCGCGCCGGGTTTTCGATCGATTGGGCAAAGTCGCGCAAGGCGGATTATCTCGCGGCGCCGACGCGTGAAATTCGCCAGCCCGATCACCGCCCTCGGGGTCATCTCGACAGTTATCTTGCCTCGCTCGTCGTCCCGTCGTCGTCCATCTCGACGCTCGCCGATTCGCTATCGGCAATTCCGGGGCTCGACGGCCGCTTTTCCGTCAACGCTCCGGAAACCGCGTATGCCGCCCATGACCCCGATGCCGAGCGGCGCTATCGCGAAGCCAAGCACGCACGCGGCGAATGACCATGAATATAGCGAGGGCGACACTTCCTACCGCCCCGCCTCCGCATCCGACCGCGAGGTCGTCGCAACCAGCCCGTCGGCCCCGAAGTGGATGTTGAAGAACGCGTCCTGGTTCACGCCGTCCTCGCGCCAGCGCCAGCTCCAGACCGTCTCCGGCTTGAGCGGATAGCGCGCCACCTCGGTCGGCTTGCCCAGCAGCTGGCGCACCTCGTCCTGCGTCATGCCGGGCTGGATCATCGCGAAGGTCTCGGCCGTGAGCACCTGGGTCGCGCCGAGGTACAGGCCGTTGCGGTCGATGTCGACCATGTAGGTCTCGTCGCCCATCGGGCCGCGCGGATATTCGAGGCGCCGGGAGCCGTCGATCGCCTGCCGCTCGGTCTCGGGCGCGCCGAGCCGCGAGCGCACCTCGGCCTCGGTCGAGACGCCCGGCTTCAGCCCCTTGAGCAGCAGCGGCGCGGGCTGGATCGCGCGGAAGAATTCCTTCAGTCGGTGCACGACGTCCTCGGACTGGCGGCTGTCGCAGCCGCCGAGCAGACAGGTCGCGGCGACCGCCGTGGCCACGAGCCACGGCCGCGCCGGCCGGATAACGAACTCCATCATCGATCGGGTGGCGCGCCGTCGGGCGCGCAAAGCGGAGATCGCACAAGCATACGCGTGGAACCCCGCGCGCAACAAATCGCCCGGCGCGGACCGCAGCGGCCAAGCGGAACGGCAGGCAGTGCGGGCACCGCGCGCACTCCCCTCACCGCGACGAACGCGCCTCGGCGGCACGACGGCCGCCCTCCCCGCGGCGCGCCTCGCGACGCGCCACGAGCTTCAGCCGCCGCCGCGAGCGCGCGAGTTCCACCACCTGCCACGACGCGAGTGCAAGCCCGCCCGACAGCAGTTCGCGCGCGCGCCGCACCAGCGCGAGCGACAGCGCCGTCTCGCGATCGACGCCGAACAGCTGCGCGAGCAGCACGATGGTCGCCTCCTGCACGCCCACCCCGCCCGGCACCATGAACGCGATATGCCGGATCGCCTGGATCATCGCCTCGATCGCGATCGCGCCGCTCACCGAAACGGGATGCCCCAGCATCGCGAGCGCCAGATAGATCTCCAGCGCCCCGCTCAGGTAGCCGGCGAACTGCCAGCCGAACACACGCAGCAGCAGCCCGGTGCGCGACATCAGCGCGATGATCTCGGCGTCGAGCCGCTCGCCGTCGATGCCCCGCAGCAGCTTGCTGGTATCGCCGAGCAGCTTCGCGGCGAAGCGCTCGATGGTCTGGAAGATCCCCCCACGCCGCAGCATGACGAAGCCGATCACGGGCATCGGCAGCGACAGCACCAGCGACAGCGCGATCGTCTTCACGCTGTCGCCCGAGCCGGTCGCGGCCACCAGCAGCACGAGCCCGAGCGCCGAAAACGCGTACTGCACCGACAGCGTCACCAGCAGCTCGACGATCACGGTCGCCGTGACGAAGCTCGCGTCGGGCACGCGCCAGCGCGCCACGCGGATGCCGATCAGTTCGCCGCCCACGCCCACCACCGGCAGCAGCCGGTTCACGGCCTCGCGCACGGTGGCGAGCCACCAGAGGAACGGCAGCGAGGCGCGCCGCGCGAGCAGCAGGCGCCAGCCCTGCGCGTCGAGCAGCAGCGGAAACGCGTGGTACGGCACGAGCCACAACAGCACGAAGCCGGCGCGGCCGATGGTGCGGATCACGTCACCCCAGCCCTGATGCAGGGCCAGCACGAGCAGGATCGCGATGCCGACCGGCCAGCCGAGTCGATGGAGCCATTTCATCATCGCGGGCTTGCGCCTCCCGCGCGGCTGACGGTGGACGCCGGGGCGCCGCGCCGGGAGGCCGGATTCGGCCGGCCGTTGCCGAACACCGCGGCGAACCCGCCGCGCGCGACGCCGGCCGCGTCGAGCACGTCGAGCGCGGCGGCCACGCGCGGCGAGAGCAGCGCGGCAAGTTCGCCGGCGGGCTGGTAGTCGCGCATCGATGGCGTGATCGGCGCGTCGCCGGCCTCGGCCGGATGGCAGTAGATTTCGCCGACGCCATGCGCCGGCAGCGCGGCGATCGCGTCGAGCAAGACTCGTTCGTTCATGTGTCCCGTATGTTCAATGCCGACTACGTAGTCGTTGTGGGCGAGGCCCGCGCGATCGAGCCGCGCACGCACCAGCGCGATCCACGGCCGCAGCCAGACCGGCGCCGCGCGCTCGAACGGCAGCCGCACGGCACGCAGCCCGTAGTCGCGGCCGATCTCGACGATCATCGCGAGCACGGTCGGATGCAGATGGAAATGCTTGTGCGCGTTGACGTGATCGAGCGGCAGCCCGCTCGCGGCGAACGCCTCGAACTGCGCGCGGATCTCGCGGCGCAGTTGCGCGCGCACCCAGGGCAGGAAAAAGAAGCGGCAGCCGTCCTTCGCCATCGCGTCGCCGAAGCGGCCGTCGGGGCCGACCAGCGCGCCGATCTCGCGCGCGGGCAGCAGCGCCGCGCCATCGGCGAGCACCAGGTGCAGGCCCACGGCCAGCGTCGGCAGCCGCCGCGCGCGCGCGATCGCGTCCCGCGCGGCGGGGGCCGCCACCATCAGGCTCGCGGCCGCGAGCACGCCGTCGCGATGCGCGCGCTCGACGGCCGCGTTCACGCGCGGATGCAGGCCGAAATCGTCGGCGGTGAAGATCAGTGCGCGCGCGGGCGCCGGTGAATTCGCCACGCGCTCACGCCTCGTGCGCGCGCAGGAAGCGGAAGAACTCGACGCCTTCGCGCAGGCGACGCTTCATCATGTCCCAGCTCGACAGCATCTCGCGCACGATTTCCCAGATCTTCGCGGGCCGGAAATAGAACGCGCGGTAGAAGTGTTCCAGCTCGTGATAGATGTCTTCCTTCGACAGGTGCGGATAACCGATCGCCGCCAGCTGCACGCCTTCCTTGCTGACCAGGTTGATGGTCTTGTTCTCCTCCATCCACCCGTTCTCCACCGCCTGCTCGTAGAGCCTGGTGCCCGGATACGGCGCGGCCAGCGACACCTGGATCGTGTGCGGATTGATCTCCTTCGCGTATTCGATGGTCTTCTGGATGGTGTCCTTCGTCTCGCCCGGCAGCCCGAGGATGAAGGTGCCGTGGATCTTGATGCCGAGCTTCTTGCAATCCTCGTTGAAGCGGCGCGCGATGTCGGTGCGCAGGCCCTTCTTGATGTTCAGCAGGATCTGGTCGTCGCCCGACTCGTAGCCCACCAGCAGCAGGCGCAGGCCGTTCTCCTTCATGATCTTCAGCGTCGAATACGGCACGTTCGCCTTGGCGTTGCACGACCACGTCACGCCGAGCCTGCCGAGCCCGCGCGCGATTTCCTCGACGCGCGGCTTGAAGTCGGTGAAGGTGTCGTCGTCGAACATGATCTCCTTGACTTCCGGCATGTTGTCGCGAATCCACTTCACCTCGGCCAGCACGTTCTCGACCGAGCGCACGCGATAGCGATGGCCGCCCACGGTCTGCGGCCAGAGGCAGAACGTGCATTTGGAGCGGCAGCCGCGACCGGTGTAGATCGAGACGTAGGGGTAGTCGAGATAGCCGATGAAGTAGTTGTCGATCTTGAGGTCGCGCTGGTAGACGGGGGCGACGAACGGCAGCGCGTCCATGTCCTCGATCATCGGGCGCGGGCCGTTGTGCTCGATCGCGCCGTCGGCGGCGCGGTAGCTGAGGCCGAGGATCCCGGCGAACGGCTTGCCTTCGGCGACGTCGCGGCAGGTGTAGTCGAACTCCTCGCGGCAGACGAAGTCGATGGCCCCGGAGGCGGTCAGCGAGTTGTGCGGATCGACGGCGACCTTGGCGCCGACCATGCCGATCAGGATCGAGGGCTTGCGCTGCTTGAGGTCCTGGGCGAACAGGGCGTCGGTGGGGAACGACGGCGTGCTGGTGTGGATGATGACGAGGTCGTAGCCGGCGGCGATGTCGAGCGTGGCCGCGACGGACAGGCCGTCGGCGGGAGCGTCGAGCACGCGGCTGTCGGGGACCAGCGCGGCGGGCTGGGCGAGCCAGGTGGGATACCAGAACGAGCGGATCTCGCGCCTGGCCTGGTAGCGCGAACCGGCGCCGCCGTCGAAGCCGTCGTAGGACGGGGCTTGCAGGAACAGTGTTTTCAAAAAGGTTCCGTTATCTTGCATGATTCGTCTTCGTGCAGTCGATGTTCGTCGTCATCGCGCGGCGCCTGCCGGCCCCGCGCGCTCGATGCGCTTGCCGCCGCGCCCGCCATCGGCCCGGTCGCGGCGGGTGCCGGCGCCACGGCGCCGGGCTTCGATTCCGTCGGGCCGGTCGCGCCGGCCGGCGTTGGCTTCGCCTTCGCCGGTGCCGGGGTCGCGCTCGCCACCTTGATGCGCGCGCCGCGCCAGATCACATGCGAGCCGAACGCGGCCGCGATCCAGGCCGCAAACAGCAGCGTATCGCGAATCGGCACGAGCGGCAGGTCACGCCAGAACGCGCGCCAGCCCGACGCGGCGCGCGCATGCAGCACGAGCCGCGCCAGCACGCCGGCCACCGCCGCGAACGCGCCGATCGTGCCGGGCGCGGTGCCGGCGAGCCGCACCGCCAGATACGCGGCCACCGCCAGCCACGGCGCCGTGAACGTGATCAGCAGGCTCGTGAAGCCGCCCATTTTCAGCGAACGGATGGTGCGAAGCCAGCGCGTCTCGCGCGCCCAGAGTTCGGCGAAGCGGGTTTCGATCACGTCGGTCGTCACGTCGACCTCGGACAGCACGGTACGGCGGCCCATGCGGCGCGGCAGCGCGGCGAGCCAGTAGTCGTCGGCGAGTTCGTCCTTCAGCGCGGCCAGCCCGCCGATCCGCTCCAGCGTTTCGCGCGTGAGCGCGAGCGTCGCGCCGAAGCCGAAGTCGCTCGACCCGCCCAGATGCGCGATCCGTACCGACGGCGCGAACCACGCGTCCACGAACTGCGCGCCGATGCGGGTCCAGAAACCGCCCACGCCGCGCGCATGGTACAGGCAGGTGACGACGCCGATCGACGGATCGGCGAGCGGCGCCGTCACGCGTTCCAGATAATCGGACTCGACCGCGATGTCGCTGTCGGCGATCACGAGGCGGCCGTAGCGGATGCGCCGGCCGAGGTTGATGAGGTTGCTGACCTTCCGGTTCCTGCCATGGATGCGCGGATCGATCACGAGTTCGAGGTCGCAATCGGGGAAATCGGCCTGCAAGCGCCGTACCACGGCGATCGCCGGATCGGCCGGCGACGCCACGCCGCAGATGACCTGGTAACACGGATGCCGCTGCCGGCAGAAGCTCGCGAGGTTTTCATAGAGCCGCGGCTCGGCGCCGTACAGCGGCTTGAGCACGCTGACGCCGGCGCGGCCGTCGCGCCAGCGCGAGTCCGGCGCGCGCGGCGCCGGCGCGAGCGCCGCGAACCACGCGTAGGCGCAGGCCGCGCAGGTCAGCGCCAGCAGCGTGCAATCGAGGATCGGAAGCAGGGCGCTCATGCGGCGCCCCACCTGGCCCACGGGCCGGCATGCTGCGCACTGCACGATGCGGATGAAACGACGACGGACACGGTTCCGGCTCCTGGTCCCGCGGGGGCGGGGCAGTGATGGTTCGATCGGGAGCGCCGCCGCATTCGGCTCGCCGCCGGTCGAGGGCGGCGTCTCCCGGCAATCCCGCGGCGCGTTTTAATTTAGGGTTTGAGTGTAGCGCGAAGCGCGAGGCACCTGCCCGGGCAAACCATTTAAGCGTAAAATCCACACAAATAGCGACAAATAGTCCATATTTAATCGCAATAATCGGACGGATAACGTAAGCAATTCGCGTGGTCATTACCAGCGTCGTCGTCAATCTCATGCGGGATTCAAGCTTGCGGAGCGTCAACTCAGCTCGTTTCCGAGAAGAATTTCCGTTCGCGACTAGCCATTGCGACATGCTGGGGACCCGATATGACCGCCACAAGCTGCGCTTTTCTGCCGCAACTCCTCCTTGGTCGGTCCGTCGGCCCCGTCGGCGCCGCGCCCGGCCACCGCTTACCCTGCGGACGGCAGGGTTATCGTGGCGCCGCCAGCGGGTTCGGCCGCGCTTTGGCACAATCGGCGGCACCTGTCGCGCCGCTTTCGCGCGCGTCGGTTCGCGCCGCGCCCGTACCCGGCGCGCGCGAGCCCGCTCCCCTACTTTTCCGATTCCCGCCCATGATCCCGTTTTCCGTTCTCGATCTCGCGCCGATCCCCGAAGGCGCCGACGCCGGCCAGGCATTCAGCAACTCGCTCGATCTCGCACAGCACGCCGAGCGCTGGGGCTACCAGCGCTACTGGCTCGCCGAGCACCACAACATGCCCGGCATCGCGAGCGCGGCCACCGCGGTGGTGATCGGCCACATCGCCGGCGGCACGAAGACGATCCGCGTGGGCTCGGGCGGCATCATGCTGCCCAATCACGCACCGCTCGTGATCGCCGAGCAGTTCGGCACGCTCGCCTCGCTGTATCCGGGCCGCATCGAACTCGGGCTCGGACGCGCGCCCGGCACCGACCAGACCACCGCGCGCGCGCTGCGACGCGACCTGGTGGGCAGCGCCGACGCGTTCCCCGACGACGTGGTCGAGCTGCAGCGCTACTTCGCCGAGCCGGTGGACGGCCAGCGCGTGCGCGCGGTGCCCGGCGCGGGCCTGAACGTGCCGCTGTGGCTGCTCGGCTCGAGTCTCTTCAGCGCGCAGCTGGCGGCCATGCTGGGCCTGCCGTTCGCGTTCGCGTCGCACTTCGCGCCCGACTACCTGATGCGCGCGCTGGAGGTCTACCGCGCGCAGTTCCGGCCGTCGGCCGCGCTCGCGAAGCCATATGCGATGGTGGGCGTCAACGTGTTCGCGGCCGACACCGACGAGGAGGCGCGGCGCCTCTTCACGTCGCTGCAGCAGCAGTTCCTGAACCTGCGGCGCGGCACGCCGGGCAAGCTGCCGCCGCCCGTCGAGATGCTCGAGGGCAGCGACTTCGAGCTCGCGAACGTCGCGCATGCGCTGTCGTTCGCGGCGGTCGGCTCGCGCGACACGGTGCGCGAGCGGCTCCAGCGGCTGATCGCGCAGACCGGCGCCGACGAGATGATCGTGGCCGCGCAGATCTACGATCACGCCGCGCGCGTGCGCTCCTACGAGATCACCGCGCAGGTGCGCGACGAACTCGCGGCTCAATGACGAGGGGAATGGGGCGCGCGGCCGACGGATGGTGCTGAAGGGTGCGCAAACGCGGGCCGGGGCGGGAACGGCCGGCTGACCGGCGATCCGACCGATGCGGCGTCGGTGCGAGACGCCGTGCGCGATATGCGGGAGGCGGCCGGATGCGGGTCGTCCGGCGCGTGATCAGGCCGGAGGAATCATCCGGTCCGCTACGTCTTCGAGCTGGTCGAAGCGGCGTCGGCGCGAGTCATCGCACGCCCGATGGAAAAGTTGTCCGGCATATGAGCCCCCCCGGCGCGCATGCAGGCTCGACCAGCCACCCGACCCGGCACGTAGCCGGACCGACGCGTCGTCAGTCCTACAAAGCCGGCACGTGCGCCGCCGCCATCGCGTGCGGCGCCGCGAGCCAGGCCAGCAGCGCCCTGTGAAACGCCTCCGGGTCCTGCATCTGCGGCGCGTGGCCGAGCCCGGGAAATTCGATCAGCGTGGCGCCCGGGATCGCGGCCTGCGCGCGCCGGCCCAGTTCCGCGTAGTGCCCAAGCTTCGCATGCACCTCGGGCGGCGCGACGTCCTTGCCGATCGCCGTGGTGTCCTTGTCGCCGATCAGCAGCAGCGTCGGCACGCGGATCTGGCCGAATTCGTAGAGCACCGGCTGGTTCAGGATCATGTCGTCGAGCAGCGCCGCGTTCCAGGCGACGGCGTCGCGCCCCGCCCCGCGATAGATGCCGGCCTGCATCTGCACCCAGCGCTCGTAGGCCGGCAACCATTCGCCGGCGTAATAGGTGGTCTGCTCGTAGCGGCGAATCGCGTCGGCGTTCGTCTTCAATTCGTGCGCGTACCAGTAGTCGACCGTCAGCGGCGGCACGCCCAGCGCCTTCCAGTCCTCGAGCCCGAGCGGATCGACCAGCACCAGCTGCTGCGTCGCCTTCGGGAACATCAGCGCGTAGCGCGCCGCCAGCATGCCGCCCGTCGAGTGGCCGACGATCGTCGCCTCCTTCACGCCGATCGATTCGAGCAGCGCGTGCGTGTCGTGCGCGAGCTGCTGGAACGTGTACTGATAGCGCTCCGGCTTGCTCGACTTGCACAGGCCGATCTGGTCCGGCGCGATCACGCGGTAGCCGGCCTTCGACAGCACCTCGATCGTCCCTTCCCAGCTGCCCGCGCAGTAGTACCGGCCCTGCAGCAGCACCACGGTGCGGCCGTTCGGATGCTCGGGCTTCACGTCGAGATAGGCCATCTGCATCGGCTCGCGCTGCGAGCTGAACCGGTAGTGATGAACCGGATACGGATAGTCGAAGCCTTCGAGCTCGGGGCCGTAGGCAGGACCGTCGTTGCCGGCGGCGGCGGCCGGGGCACTCGGCGCGCCGGGCGCGGCGGCCATCGCCGGCGCGGCCGTGCCGGCGGGCACGACGCCGCCGGCACGGCACGCGGTAGCAGCCGCGACGCCGGTGACCAGGACGACGGCGAACGCGGTCATCAGCCGCGCGAACGAAAGCGGGCGCGGGATCGTGCGAATCGGAAACATCGGAATACCGGAAGGATCAAGGGGACGGCGCGGCGCGCCGCTCGCAATTTTACGATCAGTAAGGCAAGCCGGCCCCGACCCGCTCGACGTGGTTTGATTACCGCGTATTTCCGTGTCGTGACGAGTTCCTGTATCGTGCAGACACCGAATCGCGATCCTCCGCCGATCATGAAGAACGTCCTCAGCATTCAGTCGCACGTGATCTACGGACATGCGGGCAACAGCGCGGCCGTGTTCCCGATGCAGCGCCTCGGCGTGAACGTCTGGCCGCTCAACACGGTCCAGCTCTCGAACCACATGCAGTACGGCAACTGGGCCGGCAGCGCGATCGACGCGGCGAAGATGGAGCAGCTGGTGGACGGCATCGCCGCGATCGGCGCGCTCAAGCGCTGCGACGCGATCCTCTCGGGCTTTCTCGGCTCGCCCGCGCAGGCGCACGCGGCGGCCGACATCGTGCGCACCGTCAAGTCGATGAACCCCAACGCCTGGTACTTCTGCGATCCCGCGATGGGCCAGACGGGCGGCGTGCGCCCCGAGCCCGGCGTCGAGGAATTCATCGTGTCCGAACTGCCGGCGCTCGCCGACGGCATGGCGCCCAATCACAGCGAGCTGCAGAAGCTGACCGGACGCCGCGTCGAAACCGTGCGCGAGGCCGTGGACGCCTGCCGCGAGATCATCCGGCGCGGCCCGAAGATCATCCTCGTCAAGCATCTGCACGACCGCAACAGCCCGGCCGACCGCTTCAACATGCTGGCCGTCACCGAGCACGAGGCCTGGATCGGCCAGCGGCCGCTCTACGCGTTCCCGCGCCATCCGGTCGGCGTCGGCGACCTGACGAGCGCCGTGTTCGTGGCACGGCGGCTGCGCGGCGACTCGGTGCGCGCCGCGTTCGAGCACACGCTCGCGGCAGTCCACGCCGTGGTCAAGGCGACCTACGATGCGCGCCGCTACGAGCTCGAACTCGTGGCCGCGCAGGACGAGATCGCGCGGCCGAGCGAATGGTTCGGTGCCTGGGTGACCGATATCGAGTGAACGGTGAGCGGTGCGTGGCCGTGGTGCCGCGCGCCAGGATGGATCCCGCAGGCAGGTCGCGTCGGCCCGCTCGTTTCCGGCTCTCGCCTTCCCCCCTCGACTTCCACCCGCGCCTTCCGCCCCCACCTTTCGCGCGGCCTACCGTCCTCGCGTACCGCCCCTTTGGGCCCACCGGCCCCACGCTCCCGGCCCCCGCACCTTCCTGCGTCCCGCCGCCCTCGGCACGAACACCGCCAATCCCGCCGCCGTCGCAAATGTGTCATTTTCAGGCAATACGATGCGTTTTGTTGCAATTGATCCGGATTCGCGATGACCGCCCCGCCCTCCGCCCCGCCCGTTCCGTCCCATGCCCGCGTCGTGATCGTGGGCGGCGGGATCATCGGCTGCTCGACCGCCTACCATCTCGCGAAAGCCGGCATCACCGACGTCGTGCTGCTCGAACAGGGCCAGCTCTCGTGCGGCACCACCTGGCACGCGGCCGGCCTGGTCGGTCAGTTGCGCACGCAACGAAGCCTGACGCAGCTGATCCGCTATTCCACCGAGCTGTACGCGTCGCTCGAAGCCGAGACCGGCCTCGCCACCGGCTGGAAGCGCTGCGGCTCGCTGTCGGTCGCGCGCACGGCCGAGCGCCTGACGCAGCTGAAGCGCACCGCCGCCGTGGCGCGCGCCTATGGTGTCGATTGCGAGCTGATCGACGCGCGCGCGGCCGGCGAGCTGTGGCCCGCGATGCGCACCGACGATCTGACCGGCGCGGTCTGGCTGCCCGGCGACGGCAAGGCCAACCCCACCGATCTCACCCAGTCGCTCGCGCGCGGCGCGCGCCAGCGCGGCGTGCGAATCGTCGAGAACACGCGCGTCACGGCCGTGCTGAGCGAGCGCACCGGCACGCGCCGCCGCGCGGCCGGCGTGGTCTGGCGCAACAAGGCCGGCGACACCGGCACGCTCGGCGCCGACATCGTCGTGAACTGCGCGGGCCAGTGGGCCAAGGGCCTCGGCCGGCTCGCCGACGTCACGGTGCCACTGCACGCGGCCGAGCACTACTACATCGTGACCGGCCGGATTCCGGGCACGCATCCGGACCTGCCGGTGATGCGCGACCCCGACGGCTATATCTACTTCAAGGAGGAAGTGGGCGGCCTCGTGATGGGCGGCTTCGAGCCCGACGCGAAGCCGTGGGGCATGGACGGCATTCCCGACGAATTCGAATTCCAGCTGCTGCCCGACGACTGGGACCAGTTCGAGATCCTGATGCGCAACGCGCTGCACCGCGTGCCGGCGCTCGAGACGGCCGAGGTCCGGCAGTTCTACAACGGCCCCGAGTCGTTCACGCCCGACAATCACTTCATCCTCGGCGAGGCGCCCGAGCTGGCGAACTTCTTCGTCGGCGCGGGCTTCAACTCGATGGGCATCGCCTCGGCGGGCGGCGCCGGACGCGCGCTGGCCGAGTGGATCGAGGCGGGCGAGCCGACCCAGGACCTGTGGGCCGTCGACATCCGCCGCTTCGCGCGCTTCCACGGCAACGACACGTGGCTCCACGACCGGGTCAAGGAAACGCTCGGCCTGCACTACGCGATGCCCTGGCCGAACCGCGAACTCGACAGCGCGCGCGGCGTGCGGCGCTCGCCGGTCCACGCGCAACTGCAGGCGGCCGGCGCCTGCTTCGGCAGCAAGATGGGCTGGGAGATCGCCAACGTGTTCGCGCCGCCCGGCCAGGCGCCGCGCCTCGACTACAGCTTCGGCCGGCAGAACTGGCACGACTGGAGCGCCGCCGAGCACCGCGCCTGCCGCGAGACGGTGGCCCTGTTCGACCGCAGCGCGCTCGCCAAGCTGCTCGTCAAGGGATGCGACGCCGAAAGCGCGCTGCAATCGCGGCTCGCCAACGACGTCGCGGTGGCGCCCGGCAGCATCGTGCGCAGCGGCATCCTCGACGCGCGCGGCGGCTACGAGTCCGAGGTCGTGCTCGCGCGGCTCGCCGACGACCGCTACCTGCTGCTCACCGGCGTCACGCAGGCCACGCGCGACCTCGACCTGCTCGAACGCCATCTCGACGCCGGCGAACGGCGCTGCGTGGCGCTCGACGTGACGGGCCAGTACGCGCTGTTCTCGCTGATCGGCCCCAACGCGCGCACGCTGCTGCAGCGCGTGTCGCGCGCGGACTTCAGCGATGCGCGGTTCGTGCCCGGCACGAGCCGCGAGATCGACCTCGGCCACGCCGTCGTGCGCGCGCTGCGCCACGCGATCGCCGGCGCGCCGGGCTGGGACCTGCTGGTGCCGGTCGAGTCGGCGGTGCCGGTCCACGCGGCGCTCACGCACGCCGGCGCCGCGCTCGGGCTCGTCCACGCCGGTGACTACGCGCTCGAATCGCTGCGCATCGAGAACGGCCAGGCCGCCTGGGGCCGCGAGCTGTCGCCGGGCCTCGATCCGTTCGAAGCCGGCCTCGCCGGGCTCTGCAAGCTCGCGATGCCGGTGCCGTTCACGGGCTCGGCGGCGCTCGCCGCGCGCGCCGGGCAGCCGTGCGAACGTCGCCTCGTCGCGCTGCGCGTGATGGGCCGGCCCGACGTCACGCTGTGGGGCGGCGAGGCGATCCTGCGCGACGGCGTGGCGGTCGGCACGCTCAGTTCGGCCGCGTTCGGCCACACGCTCGGCCTGCCGGTCGCGCTCGGCGTGGTGAGCTGCGCGCCAGGCGCGCCCGATCCCCTGCAGGGCCGCTACGAGATCGAACTGGCGGGCGAACGGCTCGCGGCAACGGTGCGCCTGCCGGCGTCGGCCGATCCGCTCGGACTCGTACGGCCCGAATGAGCGCGCCGGTGGGTCCGCTGTCGAATCCGCCCGGACGGTAGCCGTCGGGTTCGCCTCGCCGCCCGCGCCATCGCGCCATCCCGTTCCGCCTCCGTTTCTTACCTGTTTTCGTGATGGCGGCCGGGCTGCTTTTCCGATTTGCTTTCATGTTGTTTTCGTTCATTTTTTTCGCTTCGCAAACGTTGTCGTGGTCACGTGAATGACACCGTTTCCTCGCTATTCTCGGCGACGACTCACGCCGCGCCCCGCGCGACGCCGACCGCATTTCCCCTCCGGCCGTACTGGCACGGCCGCCCATCCCCGCCGCACAGGAAGAAACCAATGACGACGAAGCATCGCCGCGACTTTCTGCGTCTCGCCGCCGGCACCGCCGGCGCCGCCGCGCTCAGCGTGTTCCCGCCCGTGATCCGGAACGCGCTCGCGATTCCCGCGAACCGCCGCACCGGCACCATCCGCGATATCGAACACATCGTGATCCTGATGCAGGAGAACCGTTCGTTCGACCATTACTTCGGCACGCTGCGCGGCGTGCGCGGCTTCGGCGATCCGCGTCCGCTCACGCTCGCGAGCGGCAAGTCGGTGTTCCATCAGCCGGCCGGCCTCGGCGAAGTGCTGCCGTTCCATCCCACCGCGTCGAACCTCGGCCTGCAGTTCATCCAGGATCTGCCGCACGGCTGGCAGGACATGCACGCGGCCTGGAACCACGGCCGCTACGACCAGTGGGTGCCGAACAAGGGCACGACGTCGATGGCCTACCTGCAGCGCGAGGACATCCCGTTCCACTACGCGCTCGCCGACGCGTTCACGATCTGCGACGCCTACCACTGCTCGATCCCGAGCTCGACCGACCCGAACCGCTACTACATGTGGACCGGCTACGTCGGCAACGACGGCCAGGGCGGCGGCCCGGTGCTCGGCAACGACGAATTGGGCTACGGCTGGACCACCTATCCCGAGGTGCTCGAGAAGGCCGGCGTGTCGTGGAAGATCTACCAGGACATCGGCGAGGGGCTCAACGCGGCCGGCTCGTGGGGCTGGACCAGCGACAACGCCTACATCGGCAACTACGGCGACAACTCGCTGCTCTACTTCAACCAGTACCGCAACGCGCAGCCGGGCAACCCGCTGTACGACAAGGCCCGCACGGGCACCAACATCAGCGCGGGCGGCACGCTGTTCGACGTGCTGAAGGCCGACGTCGCGAACGGCACGCTGCCGCAGGTGTCATGGATCTGCTCGCCGGAAGCGTATTCGGAACACCCGAACTGGCCGGCCAACTACGGCGCCTGGTACGTCGAGCAGGTGCTCGCGACGCTGACCTCGAACCCCGAGGTGTGGAGCAAGACCGCGCTGTTCATCACCTACGACGAGAACGACGGCTTCTTCGACCACGTGCCGCCGCCGTTCGCGCCGCAGTCGCGCGACAACGGCCTGTCCACCGTGGCCACCACCAACGAGGTGTTCGCCGGCGACGCGAGCCACATGGCCGGCCCCTACGGCCTCGGCCCGCGCGTGCCGATGATCGTGGTCTCGCCGTGGACCAAGGGCGGCTGGCTCTGCTCGCAGACCTTCGATCACACCTCGCTGCTGCAGTTCATCGAGGCGCGCTTCGGCGAGCAGTACGACATCGCGGCCTCGAACGTCTCGCCGTGGCGCCGCGTGGTGTGCGGCAATCTCACCACCGCGTTCGACTTCCGCGATCCGGACGCGCGCCTGCCGCAGTTGCCCGACACGAGCGGCTACGCGCCGCCCGATCGCACCACGCACCCCGACTACGTGCCGGTGCCGCCCGCCTCGCAGGCCGTGCCGCAGCAGGAAGCCGGGCTGCGTCCGGCGCGCGCGCTGCCCTACGAGCTGTTCGTGTTCGGCCGCATCGACGCCGCGAGCGGCAAGTACAAGCTGACCTTCGCGAACAGCGGCCGGGCCGGCGCGGCGTTCCAGGTGCAAGCCGCGAACCGTATCGACGGCCCGTGGGCCTATACCGTCGAGGCCGGCAAGAAGCTCGCCGACAGCTGGAGCACGGCGGCCACGCTCGGCCTGTACGACCTCTCGGTGTATGGCCCGAACGGCTTCTTCAGCCGCTTCCGTGGCACCACCGCGGCCGGCGACGGCCGCACGCCGAACCCCGAAGCGCTGTACGGCTACGACGTGATCAACGGCAACCTCACGCTGCGCCTCACGAACCGCGGCAAGGCGCCGGTGCGGCTGACCGTGTCGAACGGCTATGGCGGCCACACGCGCACCTGGGAGCTGTTCCCCGGCCAGCGCATCGACGACTACTGGGATCTGCGCGGCAGCCACGGCTGGTACGACCTGACGATCAGCGACGGCACCGCGTCCGGCTTCCTGCGCCGCTTCGCCGGCCACGTCGAGACGGGCCGCGCGAGCACCAGCGATCCGGCGATCGCCACCGCGTAAACGGCGACGGCGCCCGTCGCGCAATGCGACGGGCGCCGTCTGCCGGGTCTTCGCGCCGCCGCGCGCCTCGCGCGCGGTGGTGCCCCGCCCCGCCGTGCCGCTCACGCGACCGGCGGGTTGCTTGTTTCTGGCCGCCTCAGTTCGTGAGCTTCGGCTCGCCCTGCGGTTCGCCCACCACGAAGCCACCGCCCTGGTAGCGCTGCGCCGGATCGTCGAGATTGCGGTCCGGGCCGGTCGACGGGAACAGATGCTCGAACGGCGCCGAGCTGTCCTGCGGGCGGAAGCCGAGGAACGCGGCCTTGGCGTTGTCGATCCACTTGGTGCGGTTGTCCGACACGCCGTAGACGATCGCGTGGCCAACGCGGTTCGTCATCAGCGAGCAGCGCACCAGCTCGATGAAGTCACGGAAGCTCAGGAACGTGACCAGCATGCGCGGGTTCTTCGGCACCTCGAACGACGAGCCGATCCGCAGGCACACCGTCTCCAGGCCGAAGCGGTCGAAGTAGTAGCGCGACAGCGACTCGCCGAAGCACTTCGTGACGCCGTACAGCGAATCGGGACGTTGCGGCGAATCGACGTCGACAACCTCGGTGACCGGATGAAAGCCGACCACGTGGTTCGAGCTCGCGTAGACGATGCGGCGCACGCCGAACTGGTGCGCGGCCGCGTAGAGGTTGTAGACGCCGCGGATGTTCGCCTCGATCAGCGCGTCGAACGGCGCGTCCACCGAGATGCCGCCGAGGTGGATCACGGCGTCCACGCCCTCAACCAGCGCGTTGACGGCCGCACGATCGGCCAGGTCCGCCACCACCGCTTCCTCGTGCGGCGCGACCTCGCCGAGCGGTGCGATGTCGCTGACGCGGACGATGTCGGCCCAGTCGCCGAGCGCGGCGCGCAGCTGGCGGCCGAGATTGCCCGCGGCGCCGGTCAGCAGCAGGCGGCGGAACGGCTTGGCGGTCGTGGAAGTCGGCGAAGTCACGGCGGAATCCTCTCTGGATGGCGAGTCGAAGCAGGTGGCAAGGCGCCGATGCGGATGCATCGAAGCGCGAAACCGCGATCTTATACGATGACTGACGTTTTAGGCTACTCGGCGAGAACCCCTAGCCGCGCCGGCCTCGCCTCATGCAGGCATATCGCGGACGGCGGCCCCGGCGCGGCCCGCCTACGCTTGTTTCCTATCCCGGCGGCGCGTCCGGTGACGCGCCGCCGAGATGGACCGGACCGTCAGTCGGCGCCGTCGCGGCCCGCTTCGGCCGCTTCGTGCGCGCGACGCAGCCGTTCGCGGCTATTGGTCAGGTGGGTGCGCATCGCGGCGCGCGCCGCCTCCGGATCGCGCCGCGCGATCGCCTCGAAGATCGCCTCGTGCTCGTGGTTCAGGCGCCCGACGTAGCGCTCCAGATCGTCGCCGGCAAAGCGCGCCGAATTCACGCGCGCGCGCGGAATGATCGAGGTGCCGAGCTGCGTCATGATGTCGACGAAATAACGGTTGCCGGTGGCCTGGGCGATCTGCAGGTGGAAATGGAAATCGAGCTGGGCCGTGTCGCGGCCGCCCGAGGCGCTCTGCGCGATCGCGTCGAGCGCGCGGCGCAGCGAGCCGAGGTCGGCGTCGTTGGCGCGCTGCGCGGCGAGGCTCGCGCATTCGCTCTCGAGACTGATGCGCAGCTCGAGCACGGCGAGCACGTCGCGCAGCGTGGTAATGGTGGCCGGATCGATGCCGAGCGTGCGGCGCCGCTCCGGCGCCAGCACGAAGCTACCGATCCCGTGGCGCGTCTCGATCAGGCCGCTCGCCTGCATCCGCGAGATCGCCTCGCGCACCACCGTGCGGCTCACGCCCTGCGTCGCCATCACTTCCGTCTCGGTCGGCAGCTTGTCGCCGGGACGCAGCGCGCCGTTCTCGATCTGCGAGCTCAGCGCGTCGACGACGTCTTGGGCGAGGCTGCGGGCGCGGCGGCGCGGGGGCACGGGAAGCGCGGGCACGGACATGGGGCCTTATCCTTAAAATAGAGATCCGACCCGACGGGAAGCGGATCAGATCGAAATGGCGCGGCCATTATACTGCGTCACAAGTCATCCGATGACTGATGTTTCCCCCAATCCCTTGATGGACGGGGCCGCGGCGGCGTGGCGCACACGGCGGTCGGATGTCGAATCATCGCACTTCTTGACGGGCGTGGACAGGTCGGCCTGTCCGGCCGCCGCCGCGGTCGGCACGGCAAAGCCGAGCCGCCGCAGCCGCCTCAGCCGGCACCGACGCCGCGCGCCATGCCGGCGGCGGCGAACACGATGATGATGATCAGCGCGGCCTGCGCATGGCAGATACGCGAATAAGTGAACGCGCGCGCGACGTCGGGCAGCTCGCCGCGCCGCACCGTCGCGCGCCACCGCCACAGCGCGCTCATCGGCCGGATTTCGAGGATCAGGATGATCACGAAGGCCGTCATCTTCAGATGGAACAGCGGCTCGTGCAGGTAATAGGCGCTGCCCTTCTCGAAGCCGCCGAACGCGCGCATCAGCCCTGTGACGAGCAGCACCAGCGCCGTCAGCCCCCAGCCCGTGTCGGCGCGGAACACGGCCTTCAGGTCGGCGACCTGCGTGACCGGCGCGGCGGCCACGCGCTTGAACGCGCGGTTGCGCGTAGCGCTCGCGGCCAGCGCGAGGCCGAACGCGCTCAGGTGGATCGCGGCCAGCAGCCAGTGGATGATCATCGGGATGTCCTTTCTCGGGCGCGCCGGCGGGCGCGACTGTCGTGCCATGCATGCGCGGTGCGGCGGGCAAGACCATCGGGGAGACGGCCGGACCGCCGCTGCGCGAGGCGATCGTGCCACATGACAGGCGTCAGCCGAACTGCCGCAGCGTCGCATCGAGCGCGCGCGCGGCGGCGCGATCGCCCTCGGTCGCGAGCGGCGCGCGCATCACGATCTTGCGGTTGTGGCCGACCGCCGCCGGCGAATTCCAGAGCAGTTCGACCTTCGGCCGCGAGAACGGCCGACCGCGCGGCATGTCCGAGGTCGCCGGCACGCCGGGTCGGGAGGGATCCGGCTCGGCCGGTTTCGGCCCGGCTGGGGTGGCCGCTTCTGCAGCCGCTTCTGCGACGGCAGGGGCCGGCACGGGCCCGGAATTTGCGTCGACGGGCGCCGGTTCGAGGTTCGAAGAACGGTTCGACGGCACCGCGCCCTCGCCCGAATCCGGCCCGGCTGCGTGAGCAACAGGATGATCGGCCGCATGACCGACGACGGCATCGGATGTGTTGCCGTTGCCGGCCGCCGTGCCCACGCCGCTCGGCGCGACCGCGGCCTCCGGCCCGGCCTGCGAAACCCGTGCAACCGGCGCAACCGGTTCAGCCGCCGCCGGCGCAAGCGGCGCCACCTCGGCCGGGACGACGGCAGCCTGCGGTTCACCCACTGCCGCGGGCGGCAGCACGGTGCCGCGCGGCCAGCGGATCGCCAGCTCGCGCGCATCGTATTGCCCGACCTTGCGGCTTTCCATCCAGACGACCACGGTGCGCGTCAGCACGTCGAGCGAGATCGCGTAGCGGCCGATCGCGAAGCGGCGCGCGGCGATATTGGTGCGCCAGAGCGGCTGCGGGCGGCAGATCCAGACCACGGCGGCGTAGAGCACCGGCGCGGCCAACAGCCAGCCGTTGCTCGCGATCACCGCGTGCAGCGCGCGGCGCCAGCCGGCAAACCAGACGAACGCGCCGACCGACCAGGCGGCGAACAGGAAGCCGAGCAGCGCGAACAGGCGCAGCGCCTGGCGCAGCCATTGCGGCAGCGGGTGGCTCGGCCGCTCGGCGCGCGCGGCGGCGCCGGGCAGCGTCATCAGCAGGAACAGGAACACCAGGTTCACGCAGGCCCACGGCGACGACGCCATGGTCGACAGCGTCGACCAATCCATCTGCGCCATCGCGTGCAGCCAGCGAACGAACAGCACGAGACCGATCGCGCGCAACGCGAAAATGACGCCGGCTCCGGGGGCCGGACTCGCGCGCGTGATTTTCGTTCTCGCCAAAACCTCTCTCCTGTCGATCTCGCTGGTGCCGGATTTTACGGCACGGCCATTATAGGGGCATGACCTGCCGCGTCAGACGAAACCCGTCGCATTGCCGTCAAACGCACCGGCCGCGCGGCGCGGATACAACACCGGCGCGCCCCAATGGACAACGCCCCGCGGGGCAAACCCTGCGGGGCGTCGGAACGCGCCGGACCGGCCGGCGCGTTACTGCATGCGATCAGTTCGCGTTGACTTCGCGCAGCACCGTGCGGCGGTTCTGGCGCAGCAGCTCTTCATAGACCTTCACGTAGTTGGCGGCCATCACCTTCGACGAGAAGCGCGATTCGAACGCGCCGCGCACCTTCTCGCGCGGCAGCGTGTCGAGCCGCTTGACGGCGGCGATCGCCGAGATCTCGTCTTCGACGACGAAGCCCGACACGCCGTTGTCGATCACTTCCGGCACCGAGCCGCGCTTGAACGCGATCACCGGCGTGCCACAGGCCATCGCCTCGATCATCACCAGGCCGAACGGCTCCGGCCAGTCGATCGGGAACAGCAGCGCGTGCGCGTTGCCGAGGAATTCGGACTTCTGCGATTCGTTGATCTCGCCGATGTACTCGACGTGCGGCAGCGCGAACAGCGGCTTGATCTTCTCTTCGTAATAGGCGCGGTCGGCCTTGTCGAGCTTCGCGGCGATCTTGATCGGCATGCCGGCCTGCTCGGCGATGCGGATCGCGGTGTCCACGCGCTTTTCCGGCGAGATGCGGCCAAGGAACGCGAGGTAGCCCGGCTTGGCGTCCTTCGGCGGCGTCAGCAGGTTTTCCGGCAGACCGTGATAGACGGTCGGCTGCCAGTTGGCCTGCGGCAGCGGAATGCGCTGGTTGTCCGAGATCGACACCACCGGCACGGTGTTGAACGTATTGAAGATCGGCTGCAGTTCCGGCAGGTCCAGGCGGCCGTGCATCGTCGTGACGTGCGGCACCGGCTGGCGCGAGAACAGCGAGAACGGGTAATAGTCGATGTGGAAATGCAGCACGTCGAATTCGTCCGCGCGGCGGCGCACTTCCTCGAGCAGCAGCATGTGCGGGGCCATCACGTCGCGGATCGTCGGGTCGAGGCGCAGGGCCTGCGGCCAGAACGCTTCGAGCTTCGCGGACGTCTGCGAATCGCCGCTGGCGAACAGCGTCACGTCATGCCCCATCTCGACCAGTGCCTCGGTCAGGTAGGACACCACCCGTTCGGTACCGCCATACAGCTTCGGGGGAACCGCCTCGTGCAACGGAGCGATTTGAGCGATTCGCATCTGAGTAACTCCTAAAATATCGGCAAAAAGTCAGGCTGGATCAACCGTAAGCCTTGCCGTCCGGCGAGCCGGACTGATCAAAACGTCGGACAAAAAACGACCGGCTCGCGGTAACGAGGCGCCGCCTGCTGACGGCGCACTTGCATTCAACGCAGGGTGCCGCGCGCCGTTGACAGCATCCCGTAAAATTTCCTTCATCCTGCGGGAATCGGCACCGGGCATCCTGTAAAAATGACTCAGGGTTAGCCCGAGGGCCATTATCAGACCGAACAAAAGCCCCGGCGCGGAACATTTCAAAGACTTTACCTTGTTACAAAGGCGCAACATTTTGCAACCCTTGGATTTTCAAGGCGGAATTAGAGTAGGACCATCGCTGGCGGCGCCGCGGCAACCTGACTGGTCGGCGTCGCCTTTTCGTTTCGACGATTCCCGACGTCCGCGCGTGCCGCGCGGAAAGCATGCGAGCCGGCGGATTTTATCCCAAAATGGATCGCAGACCGTAGCTCGATCGGATGCGATCGGGTGCGGCACAAACTCCGGGCTTGTTTACAATGCCGGCTTTCGTCCGCTTCGTGGACCATCGCGGCACGCTGTCCGCACCGCGCGCGCCGCTTAACCTCCGTTTCGACCACACGCACAAATTTTGGAAGCTCTCACACCTGCCCAGCGCAACGCCCACAACGCGAAGCTCTCGAGCTATGCGAGCCACCCTCTTGCGTTTCTGTTTCGCTACATCCGCAAGCATCCCGTCGCCCACCTGATCGTGCTGGCCAGCGTGCTGGCCGCCGTCGGCTGCGCGCTCGGCTCGCAATACGCGATCAAGCACCTGATCGACGTGCTGGCCGGCGGCCGCCATCACCCGGGGCCGCTGTGGGCCGCGTTCGGCCTGCTGGTCGGCCTGATCGCGGCCGACAACCTGCTCTGGCGCATCGGCGGCTGGGTCGCCGCGCATACGTTCGTCGCCGTCACGGGCGACCTGCGCCGCGACCTGTTCCAGTACCTGAGCGGCCACTCGCCGACCTATTACGCCGAAAAGCAGCCCGGCACGCTCGCGAGCCGGATCACGGCCACCTCGAACGCCGTCTACACGTCCGAGAACACCATGGCGTGGAACGTGCTGCCGCCGTGCATCGCGGTGGCCGGCGCGATCGTCATGATCATCGTCGTCAATCCGATGATGGCGCTGGGCCTGTTCACCTGCTCGGCGGTCCTCGCGATCGTGCTGTTCAAGCTGGCCGGGCGCGGCTCGGCGCGCCACCATGCGTTCGCGACCAAGGCCGCGGCCGTGGACGGCGAGCTCGTCGACGTGATCGGCAACATGGCGATGGTGCGCGCGTTCGGCATGACGCTGCGCGAGCAGAAGCGCTTCGGCCAGACCGTCAAGGCCGAGATGGACGCGCGCCAGCAGAGCCTGCTCTACCTCGAAAAGCTGCGGCTGCTGCACGCGGTGATCACGGCGATGCTGTCGGCCGGCCTGCTCGGCTGGGCGCTGCTGCTCTGGGACCAGGGCAAGGCGACCTCGGGCGACATCGTGCTGGTCAGCTCGCTCGGCTTCACGATCCTGCACGGCACGCGCGACCTGGCGGTCGCGCTGGTGGACGTCACGCAGCACATCGCGCGGCTCGCCGAGGCCGTCAAGACGATCCTCGAGCCGCACGGCATGCCGGACCGCTCCGACGCGACCGAGCTGAAGCCGAGCGGCGGGCGCGTCGAGTTCGAGCACGTCACGTTCGCCTATCCGGGCCGCCGGCCGATCCTCGACCATTTCGACCTGCGCATCGAGGCGGGCCAGCGCGTCGGGCTGATCGGCAAGTCGGGCGCCGGCAAGTCGACCGTGCTCGCGCTGCTGCAGCGCTTCTACGACGTCCAGCAGGGCGCGATCAAGATCGACGGCCAGGACATCGCGGCGATCACGCAGGACAGCCTGCGCCAGCAGATCGCGCTGGTGCCGCAGGACATCTCGCTGCTGCACCGCTCGATCTACGAGAACATCGCCTACGGGCGCCCCGAGGCAAGCCGCGAGGAAGTGCTGGCCGCCGCGCGCGACGCGCGCTGCAGCGAATTCATCGAGGCCATGCCCGACGGCTACGACACGATCGTCGGCGACCGTGGCGTGAAGCTGTCCGGCGGCCAGCGCCAGCGCATCGCGATCGCGCGCGCGATCCTCAAGGACGCGCCGATCCTGCTGCTCGACGAGGCCACCTCGGCGCTCGACAGCGCGTCCGAGGAAGCGATCCAGGCCGCGCTCGACCGGCTGATGGTCGGCCGCACCGTGATCGCGATCGCGCACCGGCTCTCGACGCTGCGCAACTTCGACCGGATCATCGCGATGAGCACCGGCAAGGTGATCGACGACGGCTCGCCCGAACAGCTGCGCAACCGCCCCGGCATCTATCGCGACCTGCTGACCAAGCAGCACGGCCGCCACATGATGCCCGACGACGACGCGACGCTCGGCGACGAACGCGTCGCCTGACGCCTCGCGCGACGCGTACCGATAAAAAATGGCCGTTGTCAAGCCTCTCGTAAAGCTAGACAATGGCACGAAAGATCTTGTGGGGCAAAGGGTTGTGACAGATTTCGATTGCCCCTCCCTTTGATCGCCTTTTGGGCTAGGAGCCACATAGGCGCTTCGTGGTGGTAAGCCCGTGGCCGTCATAGCGAACAAGATCGCACTGAAGCCTCCCAGCCGAAGAGCAGCGACCGTACCGTCGCGCCAGTTAGAGTTATCTCATTCCACGAGAAAAATGCGATCGCCGTAGCGGTTTTCGGTGCAACGCGTTCGACACCGCGCGGCGTGGTCCACGCACTACTTGTGCAACGAGTGCGAGATTAGCAGATAGCCGTTGGTTGTTGTGTCTTACACCGACTTCTGCAAGCGACCGGACGCTGTTCAGGTGATAAACTGTTACTACTTGTTTCTGCCTGTGCTCCATGCTCGCCCGATCCCGCAACCACCTGACTGCATGGCTTGGCCTCGTCGCCATGTGGCTTGTCGTGCTTGCGCCGCTCGTCAGTCAACTGGTGGTGTCGTCACATCTGCACAATCTCGACGATGCGCCGATCTGCTCTGTCGTGCCGATGCCCGGCGATATGTCGCAACACAGCACGCACAGCCAAAGTGACATGCTCGCCGCGTGCGGCTATTGCGACCTGCTGGCCGACCACATTGCGATTCCATCAATGCCGCCCGTGGTGCCGCCGTTTGTGATAATGGTTGTGTTTGCTGCCGTAGCGGTGCTGTCCACTCGCTTTACTCCTCTAGGCGCTTTCCCATCCGGAAAACCGCGCGCCCCTCCCGTTTTTTCCTGATCGCAAGCCAGTCAGTTCACGACGCCTGAACGCGTCGTGCCGCCGTCGCGCACGCAGACGGTATGTCTTGTCACGAATCGAAAAAACGAACTCATGAAGTTAACCATTCTCGCCACTTCGCTGGCGCTGCTTCTGCCTGTGCAGGCTGCACTGGCAGACAACACGGAAAACACGGAAAACACGGCCACGCTGCCACAAATCGTCGTCAGCGCCAGCCGCGACGACGCCACGCTCGCGGAAATTCCACAGAGCACGACGATCATCACGCGCAAGGACATCGAAGCCAGCCCGGCCCAGACCGTTGATCAGTTGCTGCGCAACGTCGCCGGCATCAACCTGAGTACCGTGCCCGCGACGTCCAAGGACCCGACCGGCCAGTCGCTCGGTATGCGCGGCCTCGGCAATGTCACGGTGCTGGTCCTGCTCGACGGCGTGCCGATCATGGACCCCTTCTACGGCACCGTGCAGTGGAACAAGGTGCCGCTCGCCAACGTCGACCGCATCGAGATCGTGCGCGGCGGCTCGGTCGTGTGGGGCAACATGGCGGTCGGCGGCGTGATCAATATCGTGACGAAGAAACCGACCGACAACTCGGGCACCGTCACAGCCAGCTACGGCAGCTTCGGCACGCGCTCGGCCTCGCTGAACCAGAACTTCAAGGTCAACGACAAGCTGGCCTTCAATTTCTCCGTCGACCAGCTCGACTCGCACGGCTATCAACTGACGCCGGCACAGTATCTCTGGCGCTTCCCGAACAAGGGGCCGATCTGGACGCGCGACACCAATGTCCAGTTGATCACCTACCTGCATCCGTGGGCGAGCCTGACGGGTTACATCCGCTTCGGCTATCACATCAACGACGAGGAGATCTCGTACCAGTACGGCAGGAACCGGCAAACCAGTCCGGATTTCGCCACCAGCTTTACGCAGAAACTGGACAAACACAGTTCGGTGACTGCCAGCGCCTGGGCTCAGGAAGTCAGCTTCGACAAATACAACGGCGCGAGCTGCTACTGGAAAGCTTCGGGCGGATGCCTGTCCCTGCCCGCCACGCTGACCGGCCTGCCGGCTGCGCAGGCGGGCGACAGCATCGACCAGTATTACACGCAGCATGGCGACCAGAGCTACCATGAAGTCGGCTTTTCGACGATGTATTCGCGCACGATCGGCAAGGTATGGCGCGACTTTCAGGTGGGCGTCGACTACCGGCGCCTGAGCGCGTCCGACAGCGAGCTGATCTACAACACGCCGACCGTGTTTGGAGCACCCACCGGCACGCTGGCCGCGTCGGTCGGCGGCAGCGGTGTGCAGAGCTATAGCGGCCTGTTTCTGCAAACCCGTATCGCGCCGATCGATCCGCTGCTGATCACGCTCGCGGCACGGGTCGACCGGTTCTCCAGCAGCATCGCCTCCACCGAGGGCAACAATCCTCAGCTCGGCGGCGGCACGACCGTGACGCGCTTCGATCCGAGCATTTCGGCCCGCTACTTCGTCACCGACGAGCTGTCGCTGCGCGCGTCGCTGAACCGGACCTTCCGCGGGCCGGGCCTGAACAATACGCTGCGCTCCTACGGCAGCGCCGCATCGACGCCGTCGATCGCCGACCCGTCGCTGGTTCCGCAGAACATGCTGGAACGCGAAATCGGCCTCGACTACGACCGCGGCCCGCTGGATCTCAGCGCGACCTACTTTTCGTACTCGATCAAAAACGCGATCCTGTCGACGACGAGCCCGGCATCGGGCGCACCGTCTGCCTATCAGCAGGCACTCTGCCGCGATTTCCTCGCGGGTTCGTCCGGCACCACCTGCAACTTCTACAGCAACGCCGGCAACGAACGCTCGCGCGGCGTCGAGCTGATCGGTTCGTACCGGGTCATGCCGCAACTGGGCTTTAACGGCTCGTTCACGTGGACCGATGCGACCCTGACCAGCACGACCAGCAATACGCCGCTCGGCGTGCAGATCGCGGGCATCCCGCGATTGATGGGCAATTTCGGCGTGACCTGGACGCCGTTCAGCCAGCTCGAACTGACGGCCCAGGCGCACTACATCGGCCGCATGAATTACGCAAGTTCGATCTCCACCGGAACCCATACGCAGGGCTCGAATACGGTGTTCGACATCGGCGCGCGTTATCACGTCACCCATGCCATCGACGTGACGCTGGCAATCGACAATCTGACGAACCGGACTTACACCGACAACACCTGGACCTACAATTCGCCGTACACGCAGACGCTGTCGCCGCCGCGCATGGCTTTTGTAGGCGTTCAGGCGAAGTACTGAAAGAGGTGACGCACGATGAATCCACGTCCTGAATCCGTGACCGGCCCCGCAGCCGGAACCCGTGGCTACCGCACGCTCTGGCGCTGGCATTTCTACGCCGGCCTGTTCGTGATGCCATTTCTCGTGGTGCTGGCGATCACCGGCACGATCTACTGCTTCCAGCCGCAGATCGAACCGCTGCTGTATCCGCACCGGCTCGTCGTCGCGCCGCAGACAACGCCGCGTCTCGACGCGGACACGCTGCTCGCCGACGCCCGCGCCGCACTGCCGGCGGCCGCCGTCGTGACGACGGTCCGCATCGCGTCGCGTGCGGACCGCAGCACCGAGTTCATCGCCCGGCTGCCGGACGGGCGCAAGGAAAGCGTGTATCTGAACCCCTACGACGGCGCACCGCTCGGCACACTCGACGTGGACAGCCGCTTCATGCAGGTCGACCGGATGATCCACCGCAAGCTGCTGCTCGGCAAGCCCGGCGAACTGCTGATGGAACTGGTCGCGTGCTGGACGCTCGTGATGATCGGCACCGGCGTCGCGTTGTGGTGGCCGGCCGGCAAGACCCGTCTGGGACCGGCGCTGAAACCGGATTTACGGCTGCGCGGGCGTCCGCTGTGGAAGAGCATTCACGCGACGCTCGGCATCTGGTTTGCCGTCGGCGCGCTCGCGTTCGTTGTGACCGGCCTGCCGTGGACGGGTTCGTGGGGCAGGCACTTCAAGGAGCTCGCCACCAGCGCCGGGCTCGGCTCGCCGCGGGGCGCATGGGGTGGCGGCCTGCCGCTGCACTCGAAGCTGCCCGGCAAGGCTGCCGGCAGCTCCGCTTCGCCGCCTGCCCATGCAATGGCGTCCGATATGGGTTCGATGCCCGGCATGACGATGGACGACACGCCGCTGCCCCAGGTGCCCTGGGCGGTGGGCGCCGTGCGCGTACCGGATTCGCCTGATGCGGGCTCGCCCGGCGTCCATCCGCTGTCGCTCGGCAAGATCGTCACGCAGATGCGTGCGGAGGGACTTGAGGACGGCTACGACATCCTGCTGCCGAAATCGCGGGACGGCGTGTACGTCGTGTCGTATTTCCCTGTCGATCCGAAGGGCGAACACACGATCTACATCGACCAGTACAGCGGAGCGGTCCTGAAAGACATCCGCTATCAGGACTACGGCGTCGTCAGCAAGGTGATCTCATACACCACGGCGCTGCACATGGGCCGCTATTTCGGCCTCGCCAACCAGATCATCTGCACCGTGCTGTCACTCGGCATCGCAGGGCTGGCCGCGACCGGCTGCGTGATGTGGTGGAAACGCCGGCCCGCGCGTTCGCTCGGCGCGCCGGCAAGAGACTTGCGCGCGCCAGCGATGCGCGGCTGGAAAATCGCGCTGGTCGCGCTCGGCATCGTGTTTCCGCTCATGGGGATGACGCTGATCGCGGTCTGGCTGCTCGACCGTATTGCGTTCAGGGACACAGCGCGAGCCTCGTCCCAACCCAACGCCTGACCGATACCGGAACATGACGGCCCGCTCCCGCAACCACCTGACCGCATGGCTTGGTTTCATTGCCATGTGGTCGGTCGTGCTTGCGCCGCTCGTCAGTCAACTGGTCGTGTCCGCACGTCTGCACGACCCAGGCAACACGCCGCTGTGCTCGGCCATGCCGGTCTCCGGCCGCGCAGTTCATAGTGGCCCGGCCGATGTACTCGCGGCGTGCGGCTACTGCGATCTGCTCGCGGACCATGCCGCACCGCCCGCCGTGCCGCCGTCACGGCCGCTGCTCGTGCTGCTGCTCATAGGCGCAGTGGCAACGACGCTCTCTCTCCGTCATACGCCACCTGGCCGCTTCCCCGCCGGGCGCCCCCGTGCGCCACCCGTGCTCCGTTTCTCGAACCCGTAAGCGCCTGACGTGAAGCCGCGCCATTCCGCGCGGTGGCTTCGCGTCTGCTACTTTCTCGCGCCGCCATGCGGAGCCCGCTTCACGACCTGCGGGCTGGCCCGGCACGCATACGCGAGAGTCGAAGTACGACCTGGACAGAAAACGACATCGGCTGTCATGAACCACAGATCAACTTTCCCGCGCCCGTTCATTGCGGGCCGCCGATGCTGGGCGGCCCGTGTCACTACCGTTGCGCTCATCGCCGCCTGCTCGATGGGCGGTGCCTTGCTCGCCGGCTGCAACCAGCAGCAGGCGCCGGCCTTCCAGAACCTGAACATCACCGGCAATACGCAGTTCGGGCACGACTTCACGCTCGTGGATACGAACGGCAAAACGCGCTCGCTTGCCGACTACAAGGGCAAGGTCGTCGTCCTGATGTTCGGCTACACGCACTGCCCGGACGTCTGCCCGACCACACTGGCCGAGCTGTCGCAGGCCATGCAACAGCTCGGACCCGACGCGCAGCACGTCCAGGTTCTGTTCGTGACCGTCGATCCACAACGGGATACCGCGCCGATCCTGGCGCAATACATGGCCGCGTTCAACCCGACGTTTCTCGGACTGCGCCCGGCCGACAACGCGCAGCTCCAGCAAGTTACGAAGGCGTTTCGGATCGTGTACCAGAAGGTGCCGGGCGCGACGCCGGACAGCTACACGGTCGACCATACGGCGGCCAGCTTCGTCTTCGACCAGAACGGCAAGCTGCGCCTCTATGCACGTGACGGGCAGGGTTCGACACCATGGATTCATGACCTGAAACTGCTGCTCGATAACTGAACGGCAATCGCCGCAAACCCGGTGCCCGCGTTTCGTCACGTTCGCGCCGGAACCTTCACTCCAACCGGAGACAATGATGAAAATCCTGATGAAGAAAACGTTCGTTCTCGCCGCCACACTCTGTGCAGGCTCCGCAACGGCATTCGCCGCGCCCGCTTCGTCCGTGATGATATCGGACTGCTGGGTCCGCGCCTTGCCCGGCAACCTGCCGTCCGGTGGCTATTTCAGCGTGATGAACATGAGCGACAAGCCGGTCGACCTGACCGGCGTGCAAACACCGGCCTTCGGAATGGCGATGCTGCATCAGACACAGAACAACGGCAGCATGTCGAAGATGGTGATGGTCGGCAAGGCCACTGTGCCCGCGAACGGCACGCTCAAGTTTGCGCCGGGCGGCTATCACGTGATGCTGGAGAAGCCGAAGCAGTGGGTCCAGGCCGGAGCGTCGATCCCACTGACGTTCTCGTTCAGCGACGGCGAGAAGGTCACTAGCGACTGTGCCGTGAAAAGCGCTGGCACTGCTTCGCCGAACTGAGCGCCCTCGCACGCCGGCCTGCCATTGGTAGGTCGGCGCACCGACAGGCACCATTGCGCGGCGCACGATGCAGCCCAAATCAAAGAGAAAGTCCCGATCAGGGTGATGTCGGTGCGCGACAGCGCCATCGTAGTGCGCCGCGCACGTATACGGGACGGGCTATGCGCCTTGCTGGGCGGCGTAACGTTCGCGGGCGGTCTGCATCATGTAGAGCGTGATGCGTTTGACTTCGGCCTGACTCTCGCCGATGTGAGCACGGATCATCTTCTGCGCGAGTGCGGCATCGCCCGCGCCGACGGACTTGAGAATTTCCGCATGTTCTTCGTAGGTCGCGGCAACCCGCAGCGGCTTCGTGAAGTCCAGCCGGCGGATGATGCGGATGCGTTCAGTCACATCCGAATGCATCCGGGCCATTTCCAGGTTGCCGACCGCTGCAACCAGTCCGGCATGGAATCCCTCGTCGAGCGCGGCCGCCTTCGCCGGGTCCTGCTCACGCTTTTTAGCCGGCACACACCAGATTTCCCTCAGCGGATCGAGCTTCAGGTTCAGTTTCTCCGCGACGATCCGACTGATCGCCGTGGTCTCCATCATCACGCGAATCTCGTACAGATCCTCGAAATACTTGAAGTCGAATGCACGGACCTGCCACCCGCTCTTGAAGCTCACGTCCACGTATCCTTCGCGCTGCAACCAGAACAGCGCCTGCCGGACCGGCGTGCGGCTGACCTGCATGCGCGTCGCAATATCGCCCTCGCTGAATTTGTCGCCGGGCAGCAGGCGGAAATCAAAAATGTCCGACTTCAGCTGCGCATATATCTGCGCGGCGAGATTGCTCGCGCTCCTTGCCGGTCCGACCGGCGTGTCGTTGTCCACCATCGAAAATTCCACAGACAGTTAGCAGGAGACGGTCATTCCAGCGAGACCAGCGGATCGCCAGCATTGATCATCATACCGGGACGACAGTGGATGCCCTTCACGACGCCATCGTGAGGCGCGGAGATGTGAAACTCCATCTTCATCGCCTCCAGGATCAGGAGCAGATCGCCCTCACGCACCGCGGCACCCGGCTCGACAACCAGCTTCCACACGTTGCCCGTGATGTCCGCAGCAACAACCGAGCCAGTCAGCGCCTCGTCTGGGACAGCATCGTTGACCAGTTCGCCGCTTTCGTCCGCACCCGACGACTGGGTTGCCCAGTGTGCCACCTCGGCATCGAACGCCTGTTTCTGCGCGGCCCGGAACCCTTCGAGTTCCGGCTCGATCCGCCTCAGGAACGCGTTGTATTCGCCGAGATCGAATACCTCTTCCTCGATACGGACGCCCTGCCTCCCTTCCCGGAAGTCGTTGCGCAGCGTGTCAAGTTCGCTCTCGGTGACCGGATAGAACCGCACCTGATCGAAGAACCGCAGCAGCCACGGCTTGCCGTCGACAAACACCTCGTTCTTGAGGAACTTGTTCCAGATCGGCAGTGTGCGTCCGACGAGCTGGTAGCCGCCGGGCGAGTCCATGCCGTAGATGCACATATAGACGCCGCCGATGCCTACCGTTCCCTCCGCCGTATACGTCCGTGCCGGGTTGTATTTGGATGTGAGCAGGCGATGGCGCGGATCGACCGGTACCGCGCAGGGCGCGCCCAGATAGACGTCTCCCAGCCCCAGCACCATGTAGCTCGTCTGGTAGATTGTGTCGCGCACTTCGTCGGCAGACTGCAGACCGTTGATCCGGCGGATGAACTCCGTATTGCTCGGCAACCACGGCGCCGTGTCGCGTACCGACTGGCGATAGCGGGCAACCGCGTCCAGCGTCGCGGAATCCTCCCAGGCCATCGGCAGATACACGACACGGCTCGACACCTTCATGGTCGCGATACCGGTCAGCGTCGCGTCGGTTGCCGCCAGCGCATCGACGAGCACCTTCTGGTCGATGATGCGGCTGTCGTAGCGCACCTGCAGCGAGCGCACGCCGGGAGAAAGCTCCAGCACGCCGGGCACGGCGCCCGTCTTCAGCGCTTCCATCAGCGCGTGAATGCGGAACCGCAGATTCAGGTCGAGCACGTTCTCGCCGTATTCGACCAGGATGTACTTGTCGCCCGCCTGACGGAATACCGTCTTCGGCCGGTCGCCCTGAGCGGCCGCCTCGAAGAGGACCGGCGAACCCCGCTCTGCGGAGAAAGCCGGACCGCACAGCAACGCATCGCTCCAGTCGCGAATGAAGGCGTCCTGCCGCTGCTCCAGCGCGAGTGCCTCGTCAAACGACATTTCGCGGAAACGGATGCGGTCGCCCGGCTTGACCTGCCCGACCTTCCACAGCTCGCCCTTCGCGATCGTCACCGGGCAGACGAACCCCCCGAGACTTGGACCATCACGCGTCAGGATCACCGGCATGTCGCCCGTAAAGTTGATGCTGCCGATCGCGTACTCACAGTCGTGGATATTCGACGGATGCAAACCCGCTTCGCCACCGTCCGAACGGGTCCATTCGGGCTTCGGACCATTGAGCCGGATGCCGAGCCGGTTCGAGTTGTAATGAACCTCCCACTCGCTGTCGAAGAATTTCTCGATCGATGCGGGCGAGAAGAAATCCGGCGCGCCATGCGGGCCGTACAGCACGCCGATCTCCCAGGTGCGCCCATAGGCCGGCACGAGTACTGACGGCAACGGTGCGGGGGCGTACAGCGGCGCGAGATCGGCGGTCGCGGGCAGCAACGGATCGGCAATCGGCAGCACGTCAGACGGACGCAGCGTGCGCCCCGCGTGACCACCGAACTGCCCGAGAGCGAACGTGGAACGACTACCCAGATACAACGGGACGTCCAGACCGTTGCGCACGGCCAAATAGGTCCGGCAGCCGCTCGTCGCTTTGCCGATCCGCAGCGTCTGCCCGGCCTGAACGGGAACGGGCGACCAGAATGCAACCAGCACCCCGTCGAGTTCGGCATCGGTCGGCGCACCGGTCAGTGCAATGACGGTATCGCAGTGAAAACGAAGCGTCGGACCCAGCACCGTCGTCTCGATGCCTGCGGCTTTCTCTCCGTTACCGACGATCCGGTTGGCAAGACGGAACGCCCAGTCGTCCATCGGCCCCGAGGGCGGCACACCGATGTCCCAGTAGCCGACGCGGCCCGGATAGTCCTGGATGGTCGTATAGGTTCCGGCGTCCACCACTTCGATGACGGCGGGGCGGTAGGCAAAGCCGTCGAGATAGCGGGTGGACACGTCGCCCGACCGGAAGCCGTCGCTCGCGATGATCCGGCGCAGGTAGTCCAGATTCGTCGTGATGCCCGACAGGCGGGTTGCATCCAGTGTGCGCGCCATCGCGACGATCGCCGCCGCACGGTCTTCACCATGTACGATCAGCTTTGCGATCATCGGATCGTAGTGCGCGGATACCTCGGTGCCGGTCTCGACCCAGCCGTCCACCCGCACATCAGGCGGAAAGCTCACTTCGGTCAGTGTGCCAGGACTCGGCGCGAAGTTGCGCAGCGGATTCTCGGCGTAAATGCGAACTTCGATCGACGCGCCCCGGGGCGTCACCGGCCGGTCGAGCGCAGGCGGTACACCTGCCGCCGTGAGGATCATCCACTCGACGAGATCGATGCCGGTCACGCTTTCCGTGATCGCGTGCTCGACCTGCAACCGCGTGTTGACCTCCAGGAAGTAGAACGCCTGCTTCGCGGCGTCGTAGATGAATTCGACCGTGCCCGCCGAACGGTAACCTACCGAACGGCCCAGGCTCTCCGCAGCAGCAAGGAGCCGCGAACGAACATCGTCCGGAAGATTCGGCGCGGGCGTTTCCTCGACCACCTTCTGGTTGCGCCGCTGCAGCGAGCAGTCCCGCTCGCCCAGCGCCACGACGTTACCGCTGCCATCGCCGAAAATCTGCACCTCGACGTGACGGGCGCGATCGACGAAGCGCTCGACAAATACGCCGCCATTGGCAAAAAACGACTGCCCGAGGCGCTGCACGGACTCGAACGCCGCAACGAGTTCGGCTTCGTCATTACAGCGCGTGAGGCCGATTCCGCCACCGCCCGCCGTGCTCTTGAGCATGACCGGATAGCCGATCGAGCGCGCCGCTTCACGTGCGCAGTCGGCGTCGGCCAGCAGACCCGAACCCGGCGTGAGCGGCACGCCAGCCTTCTCCGCCAGTTCGCGCGCCGCGTGCTTCAGGCCGAACTGTTCCATCTGCTGCGGCGTCGGGCCGACGAACGCGATGCCTTCGGCTTCGCATCGGGCCGCGAATTCCGCATTTTCCGACAGGAATCCGTAGCCGGGAATGATGGCCTGCGCGCCGGTCTGCTTCGCGGCGGCAATGATGAGGTCGGCGCGCAGATAACTTTCCGCCGCGGTATTGCCGCCCAGCGGTACGGCAACGTCCGCAGCCGTCACGTGCAGACTGTTGCGGTCCGCATCGGAATAGACGGCCACCGAGCGGACATCCATCCGCTTGAGCGTACGCGCAATGCGGCACGCGATCTCGCCACGATTGGCGATCAGAACAGTATCGAACATGGCAACCCCGGATCAGGAACGTGACGGTGCGTTATTGGCGCGCTGGCTCTCGATGTAGCTCGCCCAGCCACCGAATCCGGTGATGTCGCGCGCCTCCTTTAGCGCATAGGGCTCGCAGATAAAGCCCTTCACCTGCCGGCCATCGGCAAGCGTAAGCGTACCGATGCCGAGCGGCGCGGGCACACCAGCGACGAACGAACCAAACTCCGCCACGGGCACGTCCCACAGTTCGACCTTGATCGGCGCGCCCGCATCCGCGCGTGCGAGTCCCGGTTTAGGCGGTGTGGTATTGGCAAGCGCATAGAGCCGGTACGTGTCCGCCGTAGTCGTCGCCTCGGCGAAGCGCGCATTGCGCGAGGTCAGTTCGTGATTGAGCGGCATGCCGCGCAGATGGGCGCCGACAACGGCGACACGGATCGTGTCATCCGCTGCACTGGCGTTACCGGCAGGCTTCGTCGCGTCGCCTGCAGCGAGGGGCAGCCCGGTCGCGCCGCGCGTGAGCCCCGTTGCCTGATGCCACGACGCTGCGAACTCCGCGAGCGCCTTCTCGCGCCATGCGTCACCGATCAGCGTGATGCCGAACGGCAACCCGTCTTCACGCAGGCTGGCCGGCACCGCAATCGCGCTCCAGTCAAGCAGATTCACGAAATTCGTGTACTTGCCGAGGTTGCTGTTGAGGCGAACCGGATCGGCCAGCAGTTCGGCAATCCGGTAATGGGTCGGCGCGGTCGGCACCAGTAACGCGTCGAACTGGATCAGCAGTGCGTCGGCGCGGCGCTTGAGATCCGCCAGACGGTAGAGGCCGTCGAACGCATCGGCGGCCGAGAAGTTGCGCGCCTTGAAGATGATGTCGCGCACGACGGGATGGATGTCGGCCTCGTGTTCCACGGCGAAATCACGGATCGCGGCGTAGCGTTCCGCCACCCATGCGCCGTCGTAAAGCAGCGCGGTCACTTCGTCGAACACCGAAAAATCGACCGGCACGCAGGTCGCACCGAGTGCCTCGATGTGGGCCACCGCTGCCTTGAAGGCTTTTTCCGACACGGCATCGCCGAAGAATTCCGGCTTTGCGGGAATGGCGAAGCGCGGCGCCGCAGGCACACGCCATTGGCGGGAAGACGGCGGCGCCTCGCGCGACAGGCCATCGGTCAGATCAAGCGATGCCGCGACGTCGTAGACGCGGGTCGCGTCCTCAACCGTCGTTGCGAACACCGAGACGCAATCCAGGGTACGGCAGGCCGGTACCACACCGGTATTGCTGAACGCGCCGCGTGTCGGCTTGAGCCCGACGATGTTGTTGAGGCCGGCCGGCACGCGGCCCGAACCCGCCGTATCCGTGCCAAGCGAAAACGGCACGATGCCGCGTGCGACGACAGATGCCGAGCCTGAACTCGACCCGCCGGAGATGTACTCCGGGTCGAACGCGTTGGACGGAATGCCGTAGGGCGTGCGCACGCCGACGAGCCCGGTCGCGAACTGATCGAGATTGGTCTTGCCGACCAGGATGGCCCCCGCGTCCGTCAGCCGCCTGACCAGCGTGGCGTCGTTTTCCGGGGTATAGGCGAATGCGGGGCAACCGGCCGTCGTCGCGAAACCCACGGCATCGATGTTGTCCTTGACCGCGAACGGCACGCCGTAGAGCGGAAGACGGTCGATGTCGCCACCCACGGCATCGAGCCGATGCTGCAACGCCTGAAGTTGCGACTGAAGGATTTCAGATGGGGCGACCGAAATCCATGCCGCGTCGGGCTTCGTGAGTGCTTCCCGCAGATCGGCCAGCAGGCTTGCCGGCTTTGCTCCGCCACGGTAGGCATTGAGCCAGTCTGAAATTGTCCATCCGCGCATCTGGTATTCCCTCTTGTGTACAAGTTTGAGGGAACCCTACTCAAGATCTGTGCCAGGAGATAGCAAATGACCTTAGAAGGCTTTGCGCTCAAGGCGGCGGCCCGTCAGGCGATGCACAAAGAACCCAGGCGCGCACAGACATGGCGCATCACGATGTTCTGACGTGGGGCGCAGGCTCATGCTTGGTGCGCATCACACCACCGGTCGTCCGCTAAGTCTGCGATCAGAGACCACCGGCAGGTCAGACGTGCAGGTGCTCGTGACGCTCGGCGACGTCGCCGTGTCGATGCAATGAACGCTCAACCAACGCAGAAATCATGTGAAGGCTCGCAAACCGGACACCCCGCTGGCTGGTGATGCTATCGGCGAAAACCGCCACATCTGTGTGTATGCATGATTCTTGATGTTCACGCATAAAACAATGATTTTGTGCGTGAAAAAGTTGAATCATGTTGAGCAGACCGGCTGCACTCAAGCTATTACTCTTCTTCACGCACCGGATTCGTTCGCCGAAAAATGCGATCCCCCACTATGAATGCTTCCAGCATATGCGGAATCAGCACCGTGGCATCGACAGCTTCGCCATAGGTCTGCGCGTGCAGCGCGGCGTAGCGATCGAGGTCAGCCTTGAGCGTGGTTGGACACGCGAAAGTCAGCTTCACGCTTTCGGTTTTCGGCAGCGGCCCGAGCCGCAGTTTGCGCGAAGTGCTCATCGTGAAGCCCCCCGGTTGAAGAACAACGGCTGGTACGGCCGCAGCACCAGATCGCGGTTGACGATAATGCTGACCGGCAGGCCCGGCCGCTCGGTCAAGGTCGGCTGGATGTTGAGGTTGCGGCGCGTGAACTCCTGGCCGACCTGATTGGCCGTGTCCTGCGAGCTATCCCGTAACGCGATGACGGTATTGCCATTGGCGTTTCCCTGATTCGAGACGGCCAGCTCGGAACCCACACCCAGCACGGTGGACAGTGCAGCACCCGCGAGGATGCGTCCCCAGTGCCAATCGACGCCATCCTCCAGACCGGCATAACCGGCCGGATCGGCACCGGCCAGGTTGTCGAGCGTGAGCGAAGACGTGTCCGGCAGGATGATGCGGTTCCACACGATCTGCACGCGGCTCTGCCCGTAGGCGACCTGGCTGTTGTATTTGCCAAGGATGCGCGAACCCTGCGGGATCAGCAGATAGCGGCCCGTCGCCGTGTCGTACACCGGCGCCGTCACGGTGCCGATCACGTCGCCCGGCAAATCGGACTTGATGCCCGTCACCAACGCCGCCGAAATCACGGTGCCCGCCATCACCTGATACGGCGAGGCCGGCATTTGCAGATTGCCGGAATTACGGGTTTCCGTAGTTCCGGCTTTCTGGAATGCCTCTTTCTGGTCTTGCCGGTTCTGCACAGCGGTCGGGTCGGTAGGCTGCGCCGCCGTCGAAGCCGGGCCGGCCGCCTGTGGGTCGAATCCGGTCAGGCCCGATGCCGGCGCGGCGGAAACAGCCTGCGTGGGCGCCGCCGCGGTGTGCTGGCTGCTGGAACGGAAGAACACCGACGATCCCGCCGCGTCCTCGGCCTCCTTGCGCATCGCGTCGCGCTCGGCAGCGGCCGGGTCGTTGCCCGGCGGCATGGCCGGCAACGGCGGTTGCGCGTTCACGATGGCCGGGCCGAGGTCGCCCGGCAACGGCGGCCCGAGGGGCGGCACGTTGGCCGCGGGCTTCGGCGGCAGCTTCGAGTAATCGGCCGGCAGTTGATCGAGTTCTTCCGACTTTGCTACCCGATCGACATTGTAGAGCTCCTTCGCGTCGCCCGCGTCGCGGTGCTTCGGTGCTTGCAGCGACCACATCGTCGCGCCCATGACGGCGACGGCCAGGCCGCCCGCGAGCATCGTCAACGTGCGCCGGTTCAGGCGCGTCACCGGACGCGGTTGTGCGCGCAACGTCACGTTCTCCGGCGCGACCTTCGGGGCGACGCCTGCCACGTCAGGGGTTTCGTCCTGGCTCATGGTCAGTTCCCCCGCGCGCTGTCCGTGCGCTCGATCCGCACGACGTCGCCCTTGTCGCCGCCCAGGCGCAGCTCGGCCGCGCCGAACAGGCGATCGACGATGTAGTACGGCGCACGGAAACGGTAGTTCACCAGTTGTCCGTCGCCCTGCGCGCCGATCACGAACAGCGGCGGCAGATCGCCCTGGGCGATGCCCGGCGGGAACTGAATATAGACCTTCTCGCCATCGTCGAAGGCACGCAGCGGCTTCCACGGCGGATTGCTGCCGCTGATCGCGTAGCGGAAACGGATCTTCTCCAGCGACAGGCCGGTATCGACGGGCGCGGCGGCTTGTGCGGCCTGATCCTGATGCTGCAAGGCCAGTATCTGGTCTTTCGGATATTCCCAGGACACGGACGCCATCCATGTCTTCTCCGTCGAGGTCAGCTCGATCAGGTAGGTGCGCCGGCTCGTCGTGATGACCAGATTCGTCTTGAGGCCCGAGCGAATTGGCTTCACCAGCAGATTGACGCGCAGATCGCTGTCGGCACCGCTGGACGTGTCGCCGACGATCCAGCGCACAGTGTCGCCGGCCGCGACCGTCACCAGTTCCTCGCCGGGCTGGAGCGAAACCACGGTCACGCGCCCCGGCGCGGTATAGACCTGATACAGCGCGCCGTCGCTGAAGGGCCACACCTGGATCGCATTGACGTAGCCCTCGCGCGTCGGTGCCATGCGTGCTTCGGCATTGGCGCGTGACACGCGCGCGGCTTCGTCCGCGGGTTCCGGTGCTGGCTTCGCGTCGGTTGCATCGGGCAGCGGCTTCATCTGCGCCGGCATCGGCAGCACCTTCGGCACCTCCACCACTTCGACCGGCTTGGGCGGCTCGGGTTGTGGCTGCGCCTGCACCGGCTCGTCGAGCGAGATATGCGGCGGTGGCTTGCCCGGCGAGGCGCAGCCCGACAGGGCCGCGAGCGTCAGCACGAAAGCGTAAAAACGGAAAGACGGGCTCATGGTTTGGCTCCTTCGGCAACATCCAGATCACGGCTCCACGACAGGCCATGCACGTAGAGTCCCAGGGGGTTCTTCCGCACCCGTTCTTCCGTGTGCGGGGTTTGGTGGACAAGCGTGATGGCCGCCGTCCAGTGTTCGGGCTTCGCTGCCGCTGCACCGTTGACGTAGTGCTGTTCGTTCCAGCGCACGTTGAACGACATGTCGCTGACGCGAACCACGCTGACGACCTCGACCGTCACCGACTCCTTGCCAACGCGAGCAAAGGGGTCGTTCCTGCTCGCGTAGTCGTTGAGAACAGCCGCGCCGCGATCGGTGGTGTAGTTGTAGGCTTCGATCCAGTTCTGGCGGACAACAATCGGGTCGATGGAAAGCGAGCGGGTCAACTTGATGAAGTCCTCCAAGAACTTGCTGATGTCCGCATCTCGCGGGTTGTACTGCGTCTTGGCTTCTCCGACGGCCAACACCTGGCCCGCATCGCTGACGCGCACCACGTAAGGCGTAACCATCGACTGCGTGGAGCGCCAGACCAGGCCGCCCGCCATCAGCAGCGCGAGCGCGAGACAACCGAAGGCCATGAGGCGCCAGTTCTTCGCCTGCACGCGCGCCGAGCCGATGCGCTCGTCCCACACCTGCGCGGCGGACTGATACGGAGTGGCAGGCTGCGGCGTACTGGCGTAGCGCACCTGGGGTCGCTTGAATCGCATGGCAGGTTCTCCTCAAAAGGTCACGTCATTCGTCGGGCTGGCCCAGGCTTGGGCCTTGTCCCGACCCGCCGCCATCCCCGCCGCGCAGCGTGTGTGCGGCCGTACTCGCGGCATGGCTGATCTGCTGGCGGCGATGCAGCCGCTTGGCCCAGGTGGGTTGTTTCTGGTCGGCGGGATTGGTCGGCGCATCGCCGGCTGCGGTCTGGCCAGAGGCCGATGCGGCAGCACCGGGCGAAGCACTGCCGCCAGCCGCCGGCCCGGCACTGTCCGGCCGGAACGCGGCTGCGGCACGCTGTCCGAACGAACGCGCACCGGTAGCGGCCTTCTGGCCGACCGCCTGCGCGCCGGTTCTGGCGACGTTGCCAAGGCCCGCTGCTGCGCCTTTCGCGCCACCTCCGGCAGCAGCAGAGCCGGCCTGAAATGCCGCGCCAGCACTGCCCGCCGTGGATGCGGCCATGCGCGCGCCCTTGCCGAGCGCACTGGCGGCGGCCGGCGCCATACGTGCGCCAGCCACTACCGCACCACCGACGCCGGTAGCGGCAGCGCCGATAGCAACGGCAGTTCCGGCGGCGCCCAGCGCCGCACCGGCCATCGCGCCCGCGCCGAGCTGCGGCGCACCAGACACAAGGCCGGTCGCAATGCCCGGCCCGTAGATGCCGAGCGCGAGCATGGCGAGCGAGGCCAGCATCACGACCAGCGCGTGGTCGATGGACGGTTCGGCCGGCGTCGTCGGGAACTGGGCAAACAGGCCCGTGCCGATGCCGACGATGACGGCCAGCACCAGCACCTTGATGCCGGCCGACACGACATTGCCGAGCACCTTTTCGGCGAGGAACGCGGTCTTGTTCCAGAGCGCGAACGGCACCAGCACAAAACCCGCGAGCGTAGTCAGCTTGAACTCGATCAGCGTGATAAAGAGCTGCACTGCCAGCACGAAAAAGCTAACGATGACGGTGAACCACGCGAGGAACATCACGACGATGGGCGTGATGTTGATGAAAACTTCGGGGAAGCCGGCCATATCGCCGATCTGTTGGAGGATCGGCATACCGGCGTCGATGCCGGTCTTGGCGAGATGCCCCGGTTGCAGGAACGTCTCCATGCTCACGGCCGAGCCGGTCGCGGTCAGGCCGAGGCCCGCGAACGAACGGAACACGATGCCGGCCAGCCAGTTGAAGTTGCCGATGATGTAGGCGAAGGCACCGACATAGAGCACCTTGCGGATCAGCTTGGCGAGCACGTCTTCGCCCTGGCCGGTCGCATGGCCGAGCGCCCAATACAGCCCGGCCAGCGTCATGTCGATCACCACCAGCGTCGCGGTCAGGAACGCGACTTCGCCGTGCAGCAGACCGAATCCGCTGTCGATGTAGGTGGAAAAGACGTTGAGGAAATGGTCGATGATCGAAACGTCGTTCATGGCGTTTCTCCTTCATTCGTAGCCGGCACTGGCCCGTCGAACGTGGCTGGAATCGGCGGCAGGTCGGCAAGCGTCTGGTATTCGTCCGGGCCGACATGCCCGGAGAAGAAGCGCCGCACGTTCGCCTGCGTCACCTGCGCGCAAAACGCGCCGTCGTGTTCGCCGCGACGGCATTGCGCGACGAGCGTGTGCAGCCGCGTCGGGTCGGCTGCTAGCGCATCGACCGAGAGCGCCTGCGGCCGGTCGCAGCCAGCCAGCAGGCACAAGACGATGAGGACAGGTGCGCGTGTCATGGCTGTGCCCGTCAGTTCCCGTAGAAGCTCACTGATTCCGGCGTGTACGTCGTGCCGGTGCCGAGGAACCGCTGCGTGATAAGACGGCCCTGTTCGACGGCCGCCGCCTGCCGCGCCAGTTCCAGCGACGCGGCACGTCCCTGCGTGAGCTGGAGCTGCTGCGTCTGGATGGATTGCTTGGCCTGCAACGCGAGAAGCTGGTTGGTCGCCTGCTGCGCTTGCAGCGCGCCAGTCGCCGATTGGCTCTGGCCGACGAGATCGGTCAGCACGCCCTGATCGTCGGTCAGGTTCTGCGACACCTGCGCCTGCATCTGCATCGCGGTCTGCAAGCCGGTGAGCGAGTTCTGCCAACGCTCGTGTGCGTCCTGGTACATCTGGTTGCTACTCGTGGTCGCCGCGTACTGCGTCGGATACAGGCGCGCGAACTGCTGATCCATGTTCTGCACCTGGAACGCCAGCCCCTGCGCCTGCGCGATAAGCTGCTGCGTGGTGGCGAGTGTCGATTGCAGCCGGCCAACTACGTTGAACGGCAGGCTCTCCAAGTTGCGAGCCTGATTTATCAGCGACTGCGCCTGGTTCTGAAGTTGTCGGACCTGGTTGTTGATCTGCTCCAGCGTGCGCGCGGCGGTCATCGTGTTCTGCACGAGGTTGGTCGCGTCGATGACGGCCCATTGCGCGTGCGCGGCCGGCATGACGCCGACGAAGGCTGCGACAGCCAGGGCGAGAAAACGGATTTTCATGGCGAGTTCTCCAGCGACTGGGAAGCGAGGAAGGACGCGGCGGATGGCGCGGACGGCAGCAGGTCGGCGGCCCAATCGAGGCCGCGATGGCGCAGCCAGGCACCGGCGAAGCCCGGCACGCCGGCATCGGCCAGCACACCGTCGATGTCGCGCTGGTCTTGCGGCGTGGAGGCACCCGCGAATGCGAGCGCGACCGACCCCAGGTCGAGGTCGAACAGGCGGTTGCCCGCGATGGACTGGTAGTAGTAGTCGCGCTTGGGCTGCGCGGTGGCGACGATCTCGATCTGCCGGCTGTTGAGGCCGAAGCCTTCGTAGATCGTGCGAATCTGCGGCTCGGTGGCCTGCGGATTCGGCAGGAAGATGCGGCTCGCGCAACTCTCGATGATCGCGGGTGCGATCGACGAATCCTTGATGTCCGCGAGCGACTGCGTGGCGAAGATGACGCTAACGTTCTTCTTGCGCAGCGTCTTCAGCCATTGCCGAATGCGTGCGGCAAACACCGGGGCATCGAGGAACAGCCAGGATTCGTCGAGGATCAGCAGCGTCGGCGCACCGTCGAATCGCTCGTCGAAGCGCGCGAACAGATAGCCGAGCACGGCCAGCACCGCGGCCTTGCTGTGCATCAGTTCTTCCATCTCGAAGCACTGCACGTCGGCCGCACCGAGCCGGTCGTGGTCGGCATCGAGCAGCCGGCCATGTGCGCCGCCGAGCACATACGGCGCGAGCGCCTGGCGCAGCGCATTGGATTGCAAGAGCACCGACAGGCCCGTGAGCGTGCGCTGTTCGAGCGGCGCACCGGCCAGGCTGCCGAGTGCCGACCAGATGGCGGCTTTCTCGTCCGGGCCGACCGTGACGCCTTCATGCAGCAGACGGCCTTCGACCCATTCGGCCGCCCAGGTACGGTAGCCCTCGCGGTCGATGCGGGCGAGCGGCTGGAACGCGATCGACCCATCCGCGCCGAGGTCGTAGTGCTCGCCGCCCAGGCCCAGGACGGTTGCCCGCATCGAGCGGCCCATGTCGAAAGCGAAGATGCGCACACCGGGATAACGACGGAACTGCATCGCCAGCGTGGCGAGCAGGACGGATTTACCCATGCCGGTCGGGCCAGCGATCAGCGTGTGGCCCACGTCGCCGATGTGCGTGACGAGCCGGAACGGCGTCGCGCCTTCGGTGCGCGTCACGATCAGCGGCGGGCCATCGAGATGCGCGTTCTTCTCCGGCCCGGCCCATACTGCCGACACCGGCATCAGATGCGCGAGGTTCAGCGTCGAGACGATGGGCTGGCGCACGTTCGCATACGCATTGCCAGGCACGGCCGACAGCCACGCCTCTACCGAATTGAGGGTTTCGGGAATCGTCACGAAGCCCCGGCCCTGAATCGCGCGCTCCACCATGCGCAGCTTCTCGTCGGCCGTATCGGCCTCGGCATCGAGCACCGCCACGGTTGCCGTGACAAAGCCATAGGCGACCTGATCGCTGCCGAGTTCCTGCATCGCGGCGTCCGCATCGACCGACTTGTTGCTGGCGTCGGTGTCAACGAGCGGGGTTTCCTGCTGGAAGATCGTTTCGCGCAGCAACGCGAGGACGTTCTTGCGCTTGGCGAACCACTGCCGGCGCAGGCGGCCGAGTTCCTTTTCGGCCTCCGACTTGTCCATGCAGATAAACCGCGTGCTCCAGCGATACGCGAAACCGAGCCGGTTGAGGTCGTCGAGAATTCCCGGCCAGGTCGAGGTCGGAAAACCGCGCACGGTCACGATGCGCAGGTGCTGGTCGCCGAGCATGGGTGCGAGGCCGCCGATCAGCGGCATGTCGGCCAGCAGCGCGTCGAGGTGGAACGGTATTTCCGGCACGCCGACGCGAAAGCGTCGCGTCGAGACGGTCGCGTGCAGATAGGTCAGCGTTTCGCCGTCATCGAGCCAGTCTATTTCCGGCATCACGCCGTCGAGCAGATCGAAGACGCGCGCGGTTTCCGCGACGAACGCGGTCAGGCGCTCGCGCCAGTCCACGCCGGCCGTTGGCGTGTTCTCGTAGAGCAGCTTCGCCGCACGCGCACGGGACTCCTCGGGCGGCAGGTATTGCAGCGTCAGGTGGTAGCCGCTCTCGAAGTGGTTGCCCGATTCCTCGAAGGTCGCGCGGCGTTCTTCATCCACCAGCCAGGACAGCGGTTCGGGGAAATCCGAGTGCGGATAGTCCGCCGCCGTGCGGCGTTCGGCTTCGACGTACAGCACCCAACCCGCGCCGAGCCGGCGCAGCGCGTTGTTCAGTCGGGCCGTGGTGGCAATCAGTTCGCCTTGCGTGGCGCTGTCGAGGTCGGGGCCGCGAAAGCGCGCGGTGCGCTGGAAACTGCCGTCCTTGTTCAGCACGACGCCTGGCGCGACCAGTCCGGCCCACGGCAGCCAGTCGGCAAGCAAGGCCGGACGCTGGCGGTATTCGGCGAGGTTGAGCATCGCGGCATCCTCCTCACACGTCCAGCAGCGGCTTGTGCTTCAGGTGCCGGGCGAACACCTGCATGAACTGCGGATCGACGCGCGCACCCCACACGGCGAGCGAATGGCCGACGATCCATAGCGCGATGCCGGGAATCCACAGTTGCAGGCCGAGACCCACGGCACCGGACAGCGTGCCGTTGGCGATCGCCACGGTGCGCGGCGCACCGCCCATCAGGATCGGTTCGGTGAGCGACCGATGCAGTGGCACCTCGAAGCCCGGCAGGTCGTTGGCCGTGCTCATACGACAGCCCCGCCGGAGAAGCTGAAGAACGACAGGAAGAACGAGGACGCCGCGAACGCGATGCTCAACCCGAACACGATCTGGATGAGCTTGCGAAATCCGCCGCTGGTGTCGCCGAAGGCGAGCGCCAGACCCGTCGAAATAATGATGAGCACCGCGACGATCTTGGCGACCGGCCCCTGGATCGAGTCGAGGATGGATTGCAGCGGCGTTTCCCACGGCATCGACGAACCCGACGCCTTCGCCGTGCCGGCCGCCATCAGCATGACGACGGCGAGCATCAGCCCGTGGCGTGCCGGCCCGGCCAGGCGACGCAAGCGCGCGAGAATGGAAAGCGGATTCACGGAAAAACAGAAAGCAGCAACGTGCATCTGCGTCATGGCAGTTCTCCAGAGTGGTCGGGGGACGGGAAAGGCAGTTCGGGATGCGGCGACAGCTCCAGCGCATCCGCCAGGCGGTAGCCCTCGCCGTCGAAGCCGATGACGCGGGCGATGCTCTCGATGCGGCGCTTGCGGCCGCGGCCGGCGATGTGGATGACGACGTTGACCGCCTCGGCGACCAGCGCGCGAGGCGGGTTCACGGCCACTTCGAGAATCAGTTGTTCCAGGCGCAGCAGTGCGCCGACGGCGGAGCCGGCGTGGATCGTGGCGATGCCGCCGGGGTGGCCGGTGCCCCAGACCTTGATGAGATCCAGTGCTTCGCCGCCACGGACTTCGCCGACGATCACGCGATCGGGACGCAGGCGCATCGTGGCGCGTACCAGCTCGGTCATCGACACGACGCCCGCGCGCGTGCGCAGCGGAACGTGGTCGCGCGCCGTGCATTGCAGTTCGATGGTGTCTTCGAGCACCAGCACGCGATCGCCCGTAGCGGCGATTTCCGCGAGCAAGGCATTGGCGAGCGTGGTCTTGCCGGTACTGGTGCCCCCCGCGATCAGGATGTTCTGCCGCTCGCGCACGGCATCGCGCAGGAACGTCGCCTGCGCGTCGGTCATCATGCCGTCGGCGACGTAGCGATCGAGCGGGATCACGCCCACGGCGCGCTTGCGCAGCGCGAACGCCGGGCCGGGAGACGCTGGCGGCAGGATGCCCTCGAAGCGTTCGCCGGTTTCGGGCAGCTCGGCGGTCAACAACGGCTGGCCGCGATGCACTTCCGCACCGACGTGTGCGGCGACCAGGCGGATGATGCGTTCGCCGTCGGCTTCGGACAGCTCCACGCCCAGCGGCGCGCGACCGGACGACAGCCGATCGACCCACAGGGAGCGATCGGGGTTGAGCATGATTTCCACCACGTCCGGGTCTTCGAGCGCGGCGGCGATAACCGGCCCCATCGCCGTGCGCAACATGCGGATGCGCCGGTCGAGCGAGGTGCTGGCGAAGGATTGCGGTTGCGCGCTCATGAAGCACGCTCCTGCGCTTCGGCCTGCGCCGCCGCATCGTCGAACCGCACGGCGTCGGGGTTCAGTTCGTCCACTACGTCACGCACGAGGCTGCGCCCGCGCAGCAGGTGCCGGCCGAGCTGTTCGACGAACTGCTCGAAACGCGCTTTGCCCTGCGCGCGTGCCGCGTCCTGGTGCGCTTCGGGAACGGGCGTGCTGACGGTCAGGAAGTAACGGACGAACAGCGCCAGCGTCTCGATCTCGATGTTCTGGTCGCGCTCCAGCCGCTCGAACTGGCGCGTGAGCCGGTCGAGCCGTTTGGCAATCGCCGCCTCGCGCTGGTCGCCGGCATCGGGCGACAGCCAGGACGCGAGCGCCGCCGCGACGATGGACGACTTGGACACGCCTTTCTTGGCGGCTAGCTCGTCGAGTCGTTTGGCGTGTTCGCGCGGAATGAACAGGTTGAGGCGGTACTGGCTCATAGTTCGATCCCGTCCTGTTGGTCGAGAGACGCCAGCCGGGCCGTGCGCTGCATGGCCGGGTCGAGCTGGCGGGGGGAAGAGGGAAAAGCGGGCAACGGCAGGTCGTCGTCGTCATCGAGCAGCGCCAGGTCGGTGCCGGCAGGCTGCGGTTCGGGGCTGTATTCGGCGACCTCGGAGAGTTCCGGCTGCCGGCGCGGGCCGCCGTCATCGACGGTGCCGGTGCCCGACAGGTCGGCGGCAACGGCTGGCGTTGCCGGCATGGCGGGAATCGCCAGCGCGCTCCAGTCGTCGGGGCGAGCCGGCGGCACATCGGCGTAGCGCCCGGCGGCGAGCGCGGGCGGTGGCAGCACGCGGCGCTTGAAATTGGCGTCGGTGTAATAGCGCAGCTTCTTCGCGCGGATCGGTGCCACGCTGGACACCATCACCACGGCGTCGTCGGGCGGGAGCTGCATCACTTCGCCCGGCGTCAGCAGCGGGCGCGCGGTTTCCTGGCGCGACACCATCAGGTGCCCGAGCCACGGCGCGAGCCGGTGGCCGGCGTAGTTGCGCTGCGAACGCAGTTCGGTTGCGGTGCCGAGCGTTTCGGAAATGCGCTTGGCGGTGCGTTCGTCGTTGGTGGCGAACGTCACCCGGACATGGCAGTTGTCGAGGATGGAATGGTTCTGGCCGTAGGCTTTGTCGATCTGGTTGAGCGACTGCGCGATCAGGAAGCTGCGGATGCCGTAGCCGGCCATGAAGGCGAGCGCCGTCTCGAAGAAGTCGAGCCGGCCCAGCGCCGGGAACTCGTCGAGCATCAACAGCAGCCTGTGACGGCGAGCGATGCCGTCGCTGCCGTCGAGCGATTCGGTGAGTCGTCGGCCGATCTGGTTGAGGATCAGGCGCACCAGTGGCTTCGTTCGGCTGATGTCGGACGGCGGCACGACGAGGTACAGCGAGACGGGATGTTCGGACGCGATCAGGTCGGCGATGCGCCAGTCGCAGCGCGAGGTGACTTCGGCCACCGTGGGATCGCGGTACAGGCCGAGGAACGACATGGCCGTGGACAGCACGCCCGACCGCTCGTTGTCCGACTTGTTGAGCACTTCACGCGCAGCGGACGCGACGACGGGATGCGGCGCATCGCCCAGGTGCCGCGTCGTCATCATCCGGTGCAGCGTCAGCTCGAACGGGCACGCGGGATCGGACAGGAAGTTGGCGACGCCGCGCAGCGTCTTGTCCTCGCCCGCGTAGAGCACATGCAGGATCGCGCCGACCAGTAGCGCGTGCGAAGTCTTTTCCCAATGGTTACGGCGTTCGAGAGCGCCTTCGGGATCAACGAGAATGTCCGCGATGTTCTGCACGTCGCGCACTTCATGCGCGCCGCGCCGCACTTCGAGCAGCGGGTTGTACGCGGCCGACTTCGCATCGGTCGGGTTGAACAGCAGGCAATGCGAGAAGCGCGAGCGCCAGCCAGCGGTGATGCTCCAGTTCTCGCCCTTGATGTCGTGGATGACGGCGGACGCCGGCCAGCTCAACAGCGTTGGCACCACGAGGCCGACACCTTTGCCAGAGCGCGTCGGCGCGAAGGTCAAGACGTGTTCCGGGCCTTCATGGCGCAGGTATTGCCCGTGATGCAGGCCGAGGAACACGCCGGCGGACTGGTCGAGTCCGGCCTTGTGTATATCGGCGGCTTCGGCCCAGCGTGCCGAGCCGTATGTCGTGACAAGCTTTGATTGCCGCGAGCGCCACACCGACATGGCGATGGCGACCAGCGCGGCAACCAGACCACCGCTGCCCGCGATGGCACCACCTATGCTGAAGATGTGCGGCGCATAGCCATCGAACAGGAACCACCACTCGAACAGTCGCCACGGGTGATAGACCGGCGTATCGAGAAAGTCGAACCACGGCGAGCCAAGGCGTAGTTGGAAGCCCAGGGCAGCGGCTGTCCATTGTGTGGCAGCCCACACGCCGGCGAACACGATGCCGAACACCACGGCAATCTGCCCGAACAGCACGCCTTGACCTTGCATCCCGGCCTCCGCTTTTTCCTGCGCGACACGCGGCACAAAGGCGTGCCGCAGTTGCGAGGATTGGCGTCAGGTCAAGGGGTGGTCAAAGACCGTTATCGGGAGAAATGTCGAGGAAAAAGCAAGATTTCGCGCAGGGGCGAACAAAAAGAAAACGCCGCAAGCGAAAACGCGTTGCGGCGTATCGAACCAGGGAATCGAAATTTTAGGTGAGACGGCAACAATCAGAACTTCGGCTTGTCCTTCGGCGGGGTGTATGGAGCTTTGCCGTTGCCGAGGAAACGCCGGTTCGTTGCCTCGGCCACGCGATTGCAGAGTTCGTCGCCGAGCTTATCGCGATCCGTCTTGCACTGCTGGCGCAGATCCTTCAAGTGCTCGGGATTAGCGACAAGGGAGTCCACGGTTTCAGTCGGCTCGGATTTTCCGCAGGCAACCAGCAACACGACGAGCATCACCAGCATGACAGTTTTCATGGCTCGACTTCCTCCGAAGTATCGGAATCGGGTAATTCGGTGGGCACTATTGCAACGGAAGACTCTTCGAGATTGCCGACTCTCTCGATGAACCTAGCCAGTAGGTCCGTTGGCTCGCTGTCTAGGCGCAGTATGTAGGTAGTAAGCATTGGCGTGCGTCCAGCCAGCGGGCGGGCCACTACGTTCTGTTCGTGGCACGCAGCAATTTGCGAGGCACCGGCCAGACCCAAAGCGAACCCTGCCGCCACAAGGGCCATCATCAAGTCAACGGATGCCACCCGTTCTGCAATCATGGGTTCTTGATCGACTCGTCGCAGTACCCGTTCAATTTGCCGTGAGTAGCCTTCGCAGGCGTGAAGATCGCCAAGTACTAACGGATAACGCAACACCTCCTCTAAAGGGATGCGTTTGTAGGACAGCAGAGGATGACGGGCAGGCACTGCCACTACCAAAGGATCGTCCCAAACGGGTTGAGCAACGATACCGTCACCGACTTCATCTGATCGCGAGAACCCTACGTCGTATAGGTCGTCGTGTAGTCCTTTGATCTGCTGCGCCAGTGGAGACTCGAATAGACGAATCTCGATTTCTGGCTCTTCCTGGCGGCACAACGCTAGGAACGTCGAAAAGCGCGACGGTTGGATGCCATCCGAGAGAGCAACCCGCAACTGACTGTGAAAACCATTCACGGCAGCCTTCACGCTGTCACGCGCCTGCTGCAAGGCAATGAAAATCCGCGGTACATGCTCAAGGAAAAGCTTGCCGGCATGAGTTAGCCGAGTACTGCGCGTGGTACGGACGAAAAGCTGTGTGCCTAGGTCTTCTTCAAGCTCCTTGATAGCCCGCGACAATGGAGATTGTTCTATATGAAGACGCTCGGCTGCCCGCGCAAAGTGAAGCTCCTCTGCTACCGCGATAAAACATCGAAGATGCCTGATCTCCATTCCTATTCACTTCGATACGAGTGCCAAATAGCTTTATCGGATCAGTTTTCAAATCGTTCCGCTAAGACGAACTCCAGTATGTCGTTCGGCGAGTTGGGAAGCTTTACGGCAAGACTACTATTTTTCCACCGGCCATATTCGCTTCCATACAGCGATGCGCTTCGACAATCTCATCCAGGCGGAACGTCCTTCCGACAGGGACGTGCAACTCCCCACGGGCTATTTGATCGGCCATCTCGTCGATAGGGGCATCGACGAATTTGGCGACCGTCGTGCGGAAGTCCGTCAAGCAAACCGTATGGGGAATCGCGTCCATAGGCATGAAGTCCTTGAATGCCGGCTCGTTATCGACGAACCCCGTCATGCAGACGATGCCCCGAGGTCGCGCGCATTTCAAGGAGTCCTTCAGTGCTGTCGCGCCAACCAATTCAAGCACTTTATCGAAACCATTCTTGTCAACTTCACCGATTTGGTTTGCTACGTGACCATCATCAATAAAGACCTGATCTGCACCGTTCGAGCGAAGGAGATTTTCTCGATCAGGGCGACGAGTCGTTGCAGCAACAAAAGCACCGTGTCGTTTTGCAATAGCCGCCGCCGCGAGTCCGACCGACGTGGTGCCACCTCGGATAAGCAGCCGCTCGCCGGTTTCAAGTCGAAGCGCCTGAAACAGTGACCCCCAAGCGGTGTGTAGCATTTCTGGGATCGCTCCAAGCACTTCCCACGGAAGTGTGGCTTTAATTGCTAGCACCTGACGTGCGGGCACGAGCGTGAAATCAGCATAGCTTCCGTCAAACTGACCACCCATACCCCCCATGGCTGTCGCTACGACTGTGCCAGGCACGAACTCTCCACCGGGAGCCGCCTCGACCACGCCAACGGCCTCAATGCCGAGCACGCGCGGTAACGCAGGTCTGAAATGTTCACCCCTACGAATGAACATCTCTGAACGGTTGAGTCCAAACGCCTTAACTCGAATAAGAACCTGTCCCGGCTGCGGCTGAGGCACGAGCCGAGATTCAATCTTCAGCACTTCAGGTCCACCCGTCGTGCGCAGCACTACCGCTCGCATCGTATCAGTCATCGTTGCCCCCCATCGACATCCAGTACCGCACCGGTAGTGAAGCCATTTTCCATGAAGAACTGGATCGCGTGCGCGACATCATCGGCGCTTCCTGATTTTCCAACCGGAAGAGTTTCGGCTGTCGTTGCGAAAAAGGCGCGCTGCTCATCTTCCGACAGCCGGGATCGCCAAAGTGGCGTCTCGATCATGCCCGGTGTTATCGCATTAATACGGAGCGGCCCCAGTTCCAGCGATGCGACCCGGGTAAGCGCTTCGATCGCGGCATCGACGGCGGCCAGCGTGGACGTGCCAACCATTGGTTTGCGGCTAATCCAGCCCGAGAACAAGGTGATCGAACCGCGTGCAGATAATCTGGGAGCACCATATTTCACAAAATAATACTGCCCCCAATATTTGCTCTCGAACAGAGCACGGGCCGCTTCGATATCCAAGTCAACAATTGTTCCGCGAACGCTACCTGCTGCCGCCGTAACGATATGGTCAATCGATTCAAATTGACTCAATGCAGCAGCGACGGCGCTCTCGTCAGTTACATCCAGAGCTATCGCAGTCGCCGCGGCACCTAACTCATGGATGGCTGTAGCAAGTTTCGCTTCGTCCCTTCCGATCAGGACTGCCGATCCGCCGACGCTAATAACGCGCTTAGCAACAGCGAAGCCGATACCGGAAGATCCGCCCGTGATGAGCACGCGGCGGCCTTTGAGTGGCGAAACATAACTCATGAATTTTCACCTGATTTCGTCATCGACTCCAACTCGTCGCAAAGCGCGTTAGGCAGGTTAGGCGCCTTCGGAGACGTCCGTGCTGTACGCCAGCTCCTTTTGGGCTTCCAGTGCAGCCAGTCTCTCGGTGAGAGCCTGATGGACCATCTGATAGGCGTCACTGCCAAGAGTCAGGCGCTTCGGCGCGGGCATTTGCTCCGTGGAAGCGATGATCGCCAGCGCGACCTTGCGCGGGTCTCCCGGCCAGAATGCCAGGCCGCCTGCCGCAACCATGCGGCGAAATTCGCCGGCGCCGGTATTCTCATAGACCGGGTCCGGTTCGGACATCACGATAGCCGCGCCGAAGCCCGTGCGCGAAGCGCCCGGCTCGACGAGCGTCACGTCGATGCCGAAGGCGGCGATTTCTGGAATCGTGCCTTCGAAGAAACCCTCGATGGCCCATTTCGTCGCGGCATAGACGCCCGTGGTCGGGAAAGCCGATTGGCCGAGCGACGACGATATCTGAATGATCCGACCGCCGCCCTGGTTACGAAGATACGGGATCACCGCCCGCGCGACCTGGATCGAGCCGATCAGATTGGTGTCGATCTGACGCCTGATTTGCTCGTCCGCCAGCTCCTCGGCCGCACCGGAAAGCGCATAGCCCGCGTTGCTAACCACGACGTCGATCCGCCCGAGATCAGCGAACGCCTTCGTAATGACCGACCGGATCGCTGCCGTGTCCACGACGTCGAGAAGGCCGACCCAGAGCCGATCGCCATGCGCGGTTTTCAAATCCTGAAGCGCATCGGGCTTGCGTACCGTCGCGGCGACGCGATCACCGCGCTCCAAGAGTAATTCGGTGAGCTGTCGGCCAAAGCCGCTGCTCGCACCTGTAATGAACCAAGTCTTTGACATTATGATTTCCTATGTTGGGTGAAAAAGTGACTCGATGATTTAGCGCGTGTAGACCATCGCCCGTTGGTTTGAGAGTTCACGGAAGCCGTAGACGCCGTGATATCGGCCCGTGCCGCTCTTATTGACGCCGCCGAAGGGCAGATCGTTGTTGAAGAGGTTCTTCACCCACGAGTTCACATTGGTATTACCCGCTGAAATGTTATCGACGACGTGTTCGACGAACGTGGCGTTGTTGGAGTAGACGAAGAGGTTCAGCGGCTTGCCGGTCGCATCGACGAAGTCATAGACCTCCTCGATGTCCTCGTACTCGATCACGGGAATGACCGTGCCGAAGATCTCGTTCTGCATGATCGCCGTATCGAGCGGCACGTTGCGCAGCAGGGTGGGCTCGATCGCGAGCTTGTCCTCGAAGGCGCGGCCGCCCAGGGCGATCTCGGCGCCACGCGCCACGGCTTCGTCCATGTAGCCCTTCACGCGCTTGAAGTTGGCCAGGTTGACGAAGTGCGCCATGGCGTCGGGATTGTATTCGCCGTCCTTGTACCAGATGTTCTGAAGCACGCCGGACACCGCCACCTTGAATTCGTCAAAGCGCCCCTTCGGCAGGACGACATAGTCGACGCACTGGCAGGTCTGGCCCATGTCCATGGTCGCGCCATAGGCGATCCACGGGGCCGCAGCCGCCATCGGGTAATCCTTGTCGATGACTGCGGGGCACTTGCCGCCGAGTTCGAGGGTGACCGACGCCAGGTGCTTGGCCGCTGCCGTCATCACAAGCTGGCCGACGCGCGGGCTTCCGGTCAGGAAGAAGTGGTCGAAGGGCAGTTCAAGCAGCTCGTTGGCGAGCGATACGTCGCCCTCGAACACCGCCACATGCGCCTCGTCAAAGGTTTCCTGGATGATCTTTGCCGCGATCTTGCCGGCCTCCGGCGTCATCTCGTTGGTCTTGACGATGCAGGTGTTGCCGGCCGCGACGATAGCGGTCAGCGGTTCGAATAGCAGGTCGATCGGGAAATTCCACGGCGTGAACAGCAGCACCGTACCGCGCGGTTCGTAGCGGACCATCGCGTCCGTGTCTTCCGCTGAGGGCACATTCGTCGGCTTCATCCATTCGGCAAGATTGGCGACGGCATGGTCGATGCCTGCGACCACCAAGCCGATCTCGCCCCGAGCGTCGTCGGGCTGCTTGCGGCCGAGGTCGGCAGCCAGCGCGGCGTTCACCTCGGGGCGGTACTTGATCAGGGCATCCTTCAGCCGCACGAGCGTCCGGATGCGCTCGTCTGCGGTCGTCGCTTTGATCTTGCGCTGGTTCTTCTTCTGAAGGGTGAAGACGCGCTTTATTTCGTTCTGGCTCATTTCACAAATCCTTGACTATGCGGTGACGAAGGGAGCGTGGAGATGTTTGGCTTAACCAGTTCGAGAAAAGCGCGCGCATCAAAAACGACTTCGGTGATTCGTCAGCAGGCGATTTTTATAATTGGCCTGATTGACTGAACTTCAGAAAGTGACCCATGCCGGAGCAACCGAAGTACCCTGGCCGAGAAAGAAGCCGAAATGGATATTCATTTCACCGATCGGCTCGATGAACCGACTGTTGCTCAACGGCCCGCTTTCGACGGCTTCAAAACCGACCGATTCGACGAGGGTCGATACCAATTTCTTGGCATCCGCGTCGTTACCGGCGACATAGGTTTGCAGCGGCTTACCTTTGCGAGCTTCCCGAGAGAGCAGTTGCGCGAAGACCGTGTTGAACGCCTTGACGACCTTCGCGTGAGGCGCGTGATTCTGCAGCTCTTCGGCCGCGGACGTGGTGTGGCCGACAACCAAATCCTTGTAGTCGGCCGTGATCGGATTGGAAATGTCGATGACCACCTTGCCAGCGAGCTTCCCCGCCGCGTCGGCCGTGTCCTTCAATGCACCGTAGGGCACGGCCAGCACAACGACTTCCGAGGATTGCGCAGCGGTGGCAATGCTTGTTGCCGTGGCGTTATGTCCGACTTTGGCGGCTAAAGCTTGCGCCTTTTGCTCGTCACGCGATCCGATGACGACCTGATGGCCGGCACTTGCGAGAACTTCGGACAGGCCGGTGGCCATGTTGCCCGTACCGACGATTGCAACCTTCATAGCGAACTCCTTGTTGAAAAAACCAGGAGATCGTAGACTTGTTCACATTCCGCGATAAATAGCCAAATTTCACCAACACTTGAAACATTCTGTTTGCAATGGATAGATTCATCAGCATGGGGGTTTTCGCTAAAGCGGTGGAATGTGGTTCTTTTTCCGCTGCGGGCGATGAGTTGGGGATGTCGTCCCAACTTGTGGGGAAGCATGTCCGGGCACTGGAGGAGTTGCTTGGCGCCCGGCTGTTGAATCGAACGACGCGTCGGCAGCATCTAACCGAAATTGGCACGATCTATTACGACCGCGTAAAGGCCATTCTTGCCGACATGGAATCTGCCGAAGGGTTAGTTGCCGAAACCCATCGCATACCTCGTGGACGCCTAAAAATCAGTGCTCCAGCGACATTCGGCATGTACGCACTGTCAAAATCGCTACCGGTTTATATGGCGCGCTACCCCGAGCTATCGGTGGAGCTTACGCTGTCAAACCGATATGTAGACCTCATACACGAAGGGTTCGACGTAGTTTTGAGAGTCGGTGAACTGACCGATAGCGGGCTCGTGGCAAGACCTCTGGAACCGTATAGGTTGAAGCTTTGTGCATCCCCTAGCTACCTTAACTCCAAGCCACCGATTAAGCATCCAAATGACCTTCAGCATCACGAATGTCTTCGATTTTTCCATCCACAATTAAGCTCGCATTGGGCATTCAACAGTCCAGAGGGAGTGATCTCTGTTCCTGTAAGCGGACGATTGATAGTGGATAACGGTGAAAGCCTGATGGCCGCTGCTCGTGCAGGTATGGGGTTGTTGTTCCAGCCCAATGAATTGGTCCAAGACGACTTGGCCGACGGACGCCTCGTCGAAGTTTTAGAAGATTTTCCGGCCCCCGCTCGGCCGTTTCATATTCTCTTCGCACCTGACCGGCAGATGACGCCTAAACTACGGACGTTTATTGACTTCGTTCTAGAGGTCTTTGGGAAGCCTGAGTAATTTCGTTCCATGAATGACGGTGCGCAGCGCACTTATCTAGGTAATGGATGGTCCGCGTTTCCATCTAATGTCCCAAGATACGCCATTGCCGCGCACCGTAGCGGCAAGCTGCTGGCCCAACTGTTGTTCAATCACTGGCCTCCATGGGACCAGCGAGAAACTCATGCCGTCGTCAAGCATCGCGTAGCGGCCGCTCGCGAGCATAACGCTACGCCGGTAGATGCCAGCAACGCGCTGCCCGTCGGCCACGGGACGATGCTCCAGGCCGGTTTCGGCGGCTATGTCCTTCGCCGCCTTCGCCAACTCGCGCCCGCGCAGCGTTGCCAGCAGGTTGCGTGCGAGAACGACACGCTGCCCGCGCTGTTCGGCCAAACCCTGTTCGGCCAGGAAGTCAGCACGCTCGCGTAGCGCATCCTTGACCTCGGCCCCAAAGCCCAGGTCGCCCAGCTTCTTGCCGCCGTCGATCAACTGCTGGTCGAGCCAGGTGGCACCGATTACGCGGGCCTGCCGCTCTATGGGCAGGTGCGATTTCAGTTCCACCGCCACGCCACCACCGGGCCGCTGCGCATCGTACTGGCGGCCTCGTTCGGCCAGGTCGCCGGGGATGCGCCAGACGCCTTCGGCTTCGCGCTCCACGATGCCGGCACGGCGCAAGGCTTCGAGCCGACGCACATGCGCGGCCACCACCTCGCGCGGGTCGCGGTCGGGCCTGGCCTGTCCCTGCACCACGGCCAGATGATGATCGGTGCGGTACACGCCATCGACGGCCAGTGCCGCGATGTTCCGGTCGGCCGCGCGCACGTCGGCCGCGCCTTTGACTTCCACCACGGCGCCGGCCGGGTACTGCTCCAGTTCCGACCGCGGCGGCAGCGCGACATAGTGCGCCTTGCCGTCCGTACCATCGACGATCAGATAGCCCTTGTCGTACAGCTCGTCGGCCAGCCCTTTGCCGACGACGCGGCCCACGATGGCGCGGCCATCCTCGCCGCCGGGCCGGAACACGGCCAGCTCGCGCTGCTGGCCGCTCATGGCCCGCTGCATGGTGCGAATGATGTCGCCGCGTTCGCCCATTGCCCGCAACGTGGTTTCGGCATCGGCGTGGATGGCCCAGGTGCCGGGCTGCTGTTCGGCCGCCAGCCCCATGCGCTGCAAGCGTTGCAGGCGGCCGATCAACATTTGCCGCTGGCGATGCAACCGGGGTTCGGCCAGCATCTCCGGCTGCACCAGGCCGTCCACGGCCTCGCGCTGCAAGGTGCGATCCAGCCCCGTCCACCGCTCTTGATCGACTTCGCGCTGCATGGCGTGCTGCATCTCCAGTTCGGTGCGCGGCCCCAGCCATTCCGTCGCCAGTTCCGATGCCCTCCGGCGCATCCCCTCGGCGATGTAGTCGCGGGAAATGATGAGGTCTTTGCCGGTGTCGTCCTTGCCGCGCAGGACGACGTGCGTGTGCGGGTTGTCGGTGTTCCAGTGATCGACCGCGACCCATTCCAGCCGCGTGCCCAGGTCGGCCTCCATGCGCGCCATCAGGTGCCGGGTGTAGGTGCGCAAGTCATCGAGCTGTTCGGCATCCTCCGGGGAGACGATGAACCGGAACTGGTGCCGGTCGCCTTCACCGCGTTCCTTGAACGCTTCGAGGTCGGCATCATCGGTCGTCGGCCCGTAGGCATGGCCCGGGCCGCCCTGGCGATCGACGCCTTCGCGCTCGATGTAGCGCAGGTGCGCGGCGGTCGAGCGCGGCCCGGCCTGTTTCAGATTCACCAGCCTTGCCTTGATCGTCACGCGCCGGGCGTTCGCGCCCAGTCCGCGACCCGCGAAGCGCGCCGCGACATGGCCGCGCCCCAGCCGGGAACCGGGGCGATGGCCGACCTTGCCCGCCGCCTTGCCAAGCTTCGCGCCGGCCTTGCTGGTCTGGCGCAGCACCTTGTTGACGAAGGCATCGCCGCGCTGCTTCGGCGCACCGGGACGGACGCGGAAACGGTCGCTGCCGTTCTGATCCTTGCGCTGGCTCATGGCGTAGCCCCATCCAAGACCGGCGCAGTCCAGCGGACGAAGCACGCGCTTTCGTCAACGCCAATGCGGCGTTGCGCACCTTCGCGGCACGCTGCCGCCCCATAGCGCGTGCCGCGCTCCCCCCATGTGCAGACAAGGTTTTCAAGCGGCCATGTGCCGCGACCTTTTATCTTGCCTTCCGCCTTTGCCTTTCGCTGTCGCTCCAGGCATCGGCGGCCCGGCGGCGCTGCGCTGCTCGCAGCCAGCGCGCCGGGGAACGCGGCCACGGCCATCGGCCGGGCGCGTTCAAGGCAAGATGCCTGCACGGTGGAAAGCGTCGCCGGATGTTGCGCGACGTGCAGCGCGAATGCGCTCGCACGACACGCGCGACGACACGGCGACGGCCAGCGGAAGCACACGTCGGATGACACGATCGAATGCACAACGCTATGCAGCGAACCGGCGGCCATCATCGGCGTGTCTCCAGCCAGACCGGATGCGCGACACCGATTACAGTGGATGCGCTGACCGGGCCGAAATACCGGCTGTCGAATGACGCCGGATTGGTCGTGCTCAACAGGAACAGCTCGCCCGGTTCGAGGCGGCGGCACTGTCGCCACGATGGCAGCGGGCGGCCCATGCGGTCGGCACGCAGTACGGTGGCCGAAGGCACGCCGTCGATGCGGACGATGCCGCCCGAAATGCACACCTGCTGCGGCGCGATAGCGGCCACCGGCTTGAGTAGTGGAACGCCAGCCGGCAGGTAGCCGCGCTGCGCAGCGAGCGTGGCAGCCTTGGCCGGCAGCGGCACCAGCACGATGCTGTCCACGAACAACGGACGTGACGGCGAGTCGGTGCGCGGGTCGATGCGATACCAGCCGACCGCCACGCTGTCGGACGGGTTGTAGGTCAGGCGCGGTAGCGGCGACACGAAGGACGCCCAGGCCAGCGCAGCGAAGCCGACGGCGGCCAGTATCGCCACGACGATGCGAACGCGACCGCGCGAGCGAGAACGTGGCGGAACGATGGGCGCGTTGGCCGTGGTATTCGGGGCTGTCATGGCAGCGCCCTCCCGGCCAGCCAGGCGGCGTGCCGCTCGGCGGTGTATGCCGGCAGCGGCAAGCGTGAAGCGAGCCGGTTGCCGAGCGTGCGCCAGTACGCGGGCGACACGTCGGCGGGTGCGATGCTCTGCGCCTCAATGGCGTCGAGCTGCGCCAGCACCGCGCGCACGGCGGGTTCGCCCTCGACGTGCAGCAGCAGGCGCGCGCCCGGCAGCACGCCGGGGATGCGCTGCGCCGCGTCCAGAGGCGTGCAAGCCTGCATCACCATGAGCTGCCAGCGGATCGTGCCGTAGTCGTTCGCCTGCCAGCGAATGCGGCAGAACATCGCACGCGGCAGGAACACCGCGACGCGACGCCAGCGGTCGAGCCGGACGGTGCGCGCCGGCACGCCGAAGCGCAGATACACGTCGATGCGCTGCTCGATGTAGGCGAGCGAAACGCGCGTCAGCGGCGTGATGCCGGCCTGGCCGGCGAGCACCGCGAGCGATGGCGCGGTTGTGCCCGATGAGGCAGCCGTGGCCGCCAGAGCGGATGCGTTCATGGCAGGTTCTCCATGCGTTTTTCGGGAAACTCGCGTTGCAGCAGCGCGCGCAGCAGTTCGGCCACGGTCACGCCTTGCGTGAAGGCCGACACCTTGATGCGCGCCCGCATGGCGGGCGTAATGTCGAGGGTCAGGCGTGCGGTGTATAGGTCGCCTTTCCGGATGCCGTCGGCATCACCCTGGCGAACCCACGCCTCGGCGTGCGGGTTCGCTGGTGGACGTGCGCCGATGCCGACGCGCTTGCCCGGCCGCTTGCTGATCGGCTGGCTCATGTCGGCCACCGCAGCAGCTCGTCGGTCAGCGCGGCGATTTCGCGGGCGGCGGCGCTGTCCGGTGCCGTCTCGCGGGCGAGCCGGCCAGCGGCCACGCTGTCGGCGAACACGATGCGTTGATGCACGTCGGCGCGCAGCGCCGGCAGCGATTGCTCGGCGAGCGCACTGCGCGCCTCGCGGCCGATGATGGTGGTGCTGATGCGCCGGTTGACGACGAAGGCCGCGCGCAGCGCAGGCCGGAACACCTGCGCCTCGCGGATCAATGCGACCATCTCCGACGACGCCCACAAGTCGTAGGGGCTGGGCTGCACGGGAATCAGCACGCGCTCGGCCGCCAGCAGCGCGGAGCGCGCCAGGGCGGCGATGCGCGGTGGGCCGTCGATGACGACGTGATCGGCGCGACGGGCCAGCTCCGGTGCTTCCTGATGCAGCGTCTCGCGGGCGAGGCCCACGGCGCTGAACAAGCGCGGCAAGCCCTGCTGGCTCCTGCGCTGCGTCCAGTCCAGCGCCGAACCTTGCGGGTCGGCATCCAGCAGGATGACCGACTGCCCGCGCATCGCCAGCTCACCGGCAACATGGGTGGCGAGCGTGGTCTTGCCGACGCCACCTTTCTGGTTGAGGAAGGCAACGATCATGGCGCGGCCCTCCGGGGTGAAGGGACGGCGCGCGCGTGCCGTTCGGCGGTTGTCCACAGACGCGGCGTGCCTCTACTATTTGTTAGAGCTTTTAGGTTAGATAAGTTAAGGGACGCTGAAACCCGCGCCGTTATTGGCTTTGCGGCGGTTTCATACTCCTGATAGCACGATAGGCGTACTCCTGATAGCACGATACCCGGTACGCCTGATAGCACGAGTCCGTCCACAGGATGTCCCCGGGTTATCCCCGTGCCGTGTACGGCACGGGCCGGAAAATCAGCAGCTCGGTTCCGTCGTCCGGCATCCGTTCGATGCCGAGCACGTAGCCGGGCAACGATTGCCGCGCTACCAGCGCGCGCAGGTCGTAGGCGAAGTCCGAGAAGCGGGCCGCGCTGCCCGATTTGCGGTGAAGGTGCCGGAAGTCGAATTGCCAGCCATGCTCCTGCCGTCCGGCGTGCTTGCGCACCAGTCGGTACAGCCACCGCTCGATGCCGCCCGTGAGCCGGAAATACGCCGGGTCGATGGTCAGCACCAGGGCGGCATCGAGCACACCGGCATAGAACCAGTCCGGCAGGATCAGCTCGACGCCCAGCGGCGTGCCGCGGGCGTCGGCCAGCTCCTTCCACTCGTTGATCCACGAGAAGCGATGCAGCCGCCGCCCGGTCGTCTCGCGGATGGACGTTGCCACGCTGGTCGATTGCAACCTGTCGAGTGCGGCTTTCAGGCGCAGATAGTCGTTGAGCGACGTACCGCGCCCGATGAAGCGCAGGATCTCGTAGGGCGTCGCATGTATCCAGCGCGACGGGCGCAGGCCCGCGTCGCGCGCCTCCACGATCTGCGAGGCCGCCCATATCAGCACGTCCGCATCCCAGATCGTGGCAATGCCGTGCTCCTGCGTGCCCTCCACGCGGATCGTGACGTTGCCGCTGCGAAAGTCGATCGGCGCGATGCGCCGCGACTTTGCCAGCGAAAAGAACGGAAAAGCCATCAGGTCCTGGCTGTCGCGCGGCACCATACCGTCGCCCGGTAGCGCGCGGAACAGGTCGAGCTGTTCCCGCTTCCCCGATGGGCTTGACATGGCGACGGCCACCGGCGAGCCACCGATCAGCGCGCACGGCTGTCGGCCGAATGGCATTCGGCGTACTCGGGATCGGACGTGGTTTCGTAGCTGCGCTGGTCGGCCCAGGCGTCGAGGTCGGCCATCGCGTACATGACGCGGCGGCCAAACTTGCGAAACTTCGGCCCGTTGCCGATCACGCGCTGCTTTTCGAGCGTGCGCGGCGACAGCCGCAGGTATTCGGCGGCTTCGTCGTTGGTGAGGTAGCGTTGCGGTTGGGGTGTCGTGGCGACGGCAGCGGCGGCAGGCCGCAAGGGAGCGGGACGCATGGGGTGAACCTCCATCGGTCGGGAACGCCCGGCCACACAACGCGACCGGATGGAGACAGTCTTGGGAAAGCCATGCGTTGTGCAGAGGGTCGTTTTGCTACGCAGGCAAAACGACCCTGTGGCGGTCAGGCGATCTGTGCCAGGCGGCGATATCCGCCGCGCATCAGCGCCTGGCCGCGCCGAACGAGGCGGCGCACGCGCGAGCGCAGGCCGCCGTCGGTGTACCAGTCGGCGGCCGCGGCCTCGGCGCCGAACAGTCCGACAGCGATCTCGCGCAAGGACGCGCCCGCGAGGGCCGCGTCGAGCGCCTGCAAGGTGTGCAGTTCCAGCAGCGCAGCAGGCGTGGGCCGGGAACGGGCCGCCGCCGCAGGCGCAGCTCCGTCCGCCGTCGCCAGCTTGTCCAGCTCGGCCGTGACCGTGCGATAGGTTGCGCACGGCGCGGCGCAAGCACGGACAGCGTAGAGGTAGGCCATACCATCGGCCAGACCCGGCGCGAGTGCGAGTCGCACGCAGCAGCCGGGCCAGTCTGCGGTCAGCACCAGGCGCTTGCCGTCGTGGATCAGGTGCTTGTGGCCGGGGATACGCCAGAACGCGAAAGCGTCAGCCTCCGGCGGCGGATCGGCATCGGGATAGAGCTGGAGCACGCCAGCGGGATCGGGGAACCAGTCTGGATGCGCGTCGCGCGCATCCAGCGCCGGGTCTTCCAGCATACGCAAACCCCAGGCGTGCGCCGCTTCCGGCTGGCGGCGACGGCGCAGCCAGTCGCGCCGGTAGTCGGGATGCCGGCGCAGGTATTCCCAAGCCAGCGCGGGGCCGTCCAGATGCAGCGCGTACAGATACGCGGCGGTCGGATACCAGGCGTCGGTGCTTCGATCGGCCATGACGTTACCTCCTGTCGAGCAGGCACGTCGCCACGGGCGTCGGTCATGGGAGCTACGGCATCAACATCAAAGCGCCATCCATCAGGCGTAAACTCAAGCTGTAATGAGGGGTGTCAAGATTGATTGGCTCCGAAGCCTTGCACGAAACGTCCGGGTGCGGCGGCTACGCCGCACGCAAATGGCGCGCAGCACCGGACACCCTGCCGCAAACCGCACTGCATATCCTGTCTTATTCAGTCAGGGTCGCGCCCGAACGGTGCAAGAGTGCCGATCCAGACCGTCACTGTCTGGACCCAGACCGAGAAAGACACAATATGCCGCGGTCAGTCGGGAATGGAACCGTCGCGCTGCGCGAGCCGGACATACTCGGATAACGGCCGCGCCGCACGGAAATACACGTCGCGCAGCACGGGGCGCTGCTGCGGCCCGACGATGCCGGCCAGGTCGGACAGCTTGACCGTCCCCAGCGCCGGCATCCCGATACCGAGGTCGATCAATCCCCACGCGGTATTGCCATCGGCGGGATCGAGCGCAGCGAGCAGCCAGATGGCGTGCGCGTCGGGGGTGAACAGCCGCACCACGGGCAGCGGGTCGATGTGCTGGCCGGCGGCGCGTGCCGCGCCGTTGGCAAGCAGTTGCGTGCGTTCGTCGGCGGTGGTCAACGGCAGCGTCATGGTCAGGAACCGCACAAAACCAGAGATGTACGAATCCGCCTTTGCACTGAAGCACGAAGCGGCAAAACCGGGTTTGTGCTTTCGTGCGTAAGCACGGATGCACAAACCATCGAATCCGTACAGGTACGGAAACACGAAAGCGGAATCGTGTATGTCTGGAAAGGCACAGATGCGGTTTCCCGATTCTGTCGGAATCCGCCGATGCGGATTTCCGTAAAAGCACGAATACGGAAATCAACATCACCAAATGAACACTATAGATTGTAGCCCTATAGGGCGCAATCGGCTGTCATCTTGGTTTTTGAGGGGAAACCATAGGTGGCGGCAAAGCACTCGTTAGCGACGGCGATACGGACAGTCAGGAAAGCGCGTGGCTTGAGCCAGGAAGCGTTCTCCGACGTGTCCAGCCGCACCTACATGAGTTCGCTGGAGCGCGACCAGAAGAACCCGACCTTGCACAAGCTGACTGAGCTGTGCGAAGTGATGGAAGTGCATCCGCTGACGTTGCTGACGCTGGCCTACGCCGGCGACAGCTCGCGCAAGGCCGAGCAGCTTATGGCGCGCGTTCGCCAGGAGCTTGAGGCCATCTTGAAGGAACGCGACGCGCCGTAGGCGCGTGCGTGACGTGCTGCGCCAGCAGCACAACGCCCCGCCGCAATGGGCGGGGCGCGGTGGGCGGCGGTCAGTCCGCCGCCTGCGGCTTGCTGCGCGACCAGATCAGGTCGTGCGTGCCGTCCTCGCCTTCGATCAGACGGGCATAGACCGTTGCCGGGAACGAAGGATCGTCGAGGGTCACGGACACGTAGGGCCGTTCGGCCTTGCTGACTTTCTTCCACGCCGCGCCGATGTCGTGGCTCGCCGCCTGCACGCGGAAGTCGGGGGCGTTCTCGCTGTCGCCCTTGTCGTTGGGAACCAGCTTGACCTTGACGTTGAGTGTCAAGGTGCGGAGCGTGCCGGTGAAGCCGTCTTTCTCTGCGGCGAAGGTGCCGATGTTAGCCATGATGTTTCTCCTTTCGGGTTGAACAGGGTCGCGCCCATCGCGTCCTTGTTGTGAACCGGCCGGCGGGGGATGGGCTGGCGGCACCGCGCAGCGGGCGCAACATCGTGGAGCACCTGGAAGCGAAAACAATTTGTCCCGCGAGGAAGCCGCGCAGCGGCGGGGAAATTGTTTTCGCTGGAAGGTTGCAGCCATGAAGCCCAAGGCGCAGCCGTGCCCTCGCCAGGATTCACGACAAGCCAAGGACGCAATGGCCGCCCGCTTCCGAAAGGAGATATGGCCGACCTCGGCATCCCGCATGACGGATGCACTGGCTCGTGCCCTGACGCGGGCAAGGCCAACACCAACGACAAAGACGAGAATGCCCCTGCCGCCGCAGGCGGCCTCGTGCGTGAGGCGTGGCGTGGAAGCTCCATGAGCAAGGCCGGGCGGCGTGTCGATGAACCGTCTTTCGTGACGGACAGGCGAACCGCCAGCGTCGAGGACGGCGCGCTTTCGCACAACCTGCCGCAGCAAGCGGGGGCGTAGCCCCGCACACGCCCCGTCGATTGTGGAGGGGCGTGATCGAAAATCTTGCCCGCGCCAGCGGGCACCGATTCGCTGTGCCGCGCGCAAGCAGCTTGCGCGCCCGCGCCGTCGCCACCTGGCCGAAGGTGGCGACGGCGCGGTTTTGCTATGGACGTTGAAACCGGGCGCGGCAAACTTGCCGCGCCCGGTCATGGATGGAAGAAAGCCCCGGTGCCATACACCGGGGCGATGGGACTACCTCACGCGGCCAGCGCGTGCGCTTCCACTTCGTCGGCGGCATCTTCCGGCGTATCTGCTTCGACCACCTGCGGCACGCCTTCCGGCTCGGTATCGTGGTCAATATGGAACACGGCAGGCATCCACCCCGTGCCATCGGCCAGCCGTTCGGCTTCGCTGGCAATGTCGCCTTTCTTCAACTTCGACAGGCGGGTGACGTGCTCCGGCGCGTACTGGCCGACAGCTTCCAGAATCGCGGGCTTGGCGATGTGACGGAAATAACCCTCGGCGGTCGGCTTCCACCATGCGGCCATGTCCAGCCCCACGGCCTGCGCCAGTTCCGCGCCGGGTTGATGCTGCGCAGCGCGGGGCGTCACCACGTCCACGGTGGATGCCACGCACACGGCCAGCAGGCGTACCAGTTCGTCTTGCGACTTATCCAGCAGCGCGGCGAACAGTTCGGTGCTGTCCTGTGGCAAGGCTTCACTTGCGACTTCCTGCAAGGTGCGCAGCGCCACGGCAGCAGCCGATTCCGGCACGTCCGGGGCGAAGCCTTCCAGCCGGTCTTGCACTTTCAGGCTCACGCCCAGCGGCAGGTCGTGGCCGTAGTGGCTGCCCTGCAAGACGGCCTGCACCATGCCATGCGCCAGCGCGGCCAGCGCGACGTGCGGATGCCGTGCGACTTCGATTTGCAGCGCCGCCGTGCGGTGGGCGCTCAACCGCTGCGCCAGCCGGTCGGACAGGCTCGCGGTCTTGGGCGCGTCGTCGGTGTCGTCGCCTTCCTCGTCGTTCGCACCGTCGCCCGCGCTGAAACCCTGCCGCAGCTTTGCCAGCGTCCGCAACGCCTTCGCCTCGGCCTCGCGTAGCAGGCCGCGATGAATCACGGCTTCGCCGTCGCGGTCGAGCGTCACGATGGCACCGGCCACGGCGCACACGTCCGGGGCGTAGCCCTGCAAGGCATCTTCCACGGCTTGCAGTTCCCCGGCCACCTGTTCACGGCGCGATTCCAGCGGCCCGGTCTTGTCCTCGTCCACGTCCTCGGCGTCGTAGGCATCTTCCAGTTCAGCGTCGATCTTGTCGAGACGGGTTTGCAGCGAAGTGATGCGGCGGGCTTCGCGGGCGGTCGGTTCGCGGCGCTGGCGCGGCGCGTTCTGGAACGTCTGCCGGTCGGCATGGCTCATGTGCGGCACGGCTTCCACCCACGCCCAACCCTCGGCGCGCACGTCCTCGGCCTGCGCGTCCAGCTTCCCGCGTACCAGCGTTTCCAGCAGCGCGGCGTCGGTCAGATAAGTTCCGGCATCGCCTTCGGCGAACAGATCGCGGCGGATGCCGCCGCCTGCTGCCGTGTAGGCGTCCAACCCGACGAAGCGCACCAGTGGATGCGTGGCAGTGATTTCGCGCTCGGTCAGGCGGTCGCGTAGCGCGGATGCGCCGCGCTGCCATTCCGGCGCACCGTAGAACGCGGCTTCCTGCGCGGCGTGGTCGTCGGTGATGGTCAGGGCCATCAACTGTTCCAGCGTCACGCTACTGGCGCGGTAATCCGTCATCAGGCGCGGCGACACGTTCGCCAGCTTCAAGCGGCGCTGCACCACCAGCGGCGACACGCCGAAGTCGGCGGCAATGTCCTCGACGGGGCGACCTTCCTTTACCAGCGCGGCAAAGGCCGCGAACTGGTCGGCGGGGTGCATGGCCTCGCGTTGCACGTTCTCGGCGAGGCTCACGGTACGGGCGGACGCATCGGCCACCAGCAGGCACGGCACTTCGTAATCGGCAGTGATGCGCTTCTTCTTTGCCAGCAGTTTCAACGCGGTCAGACGGCGATCGCCCGCAACGACTTCGTACTGTTCGCCATCGGCGGACAGAATGACGATGAGGTTTTGCAGCAGGCCGACGCGGGCGATGCTCGCGGCCAGTTCGGGGATGGACTGGCGCGGGGTCGTGCGGACATTGCGCTTGGAACGGCGCGGCAACAACTGCGACAGCGGAACCAGAATCAGGTTCTTGGTCGGGTCGGCCACTTCCAGCGGCGCGGCGGTTTCGATGGCATGGATTTCGGTTTTCAGAACGGCGTTCATGGTGATAGCTCCTAGCGATTGGGATGCAGCAGCGAGAGAAGCGGCAAGGGCTGCTGCCTGCCCCTGCCGCGAGGGGAATCAGGCTTTCAACTGGCGCAGGCCATCGGCTAGCAGCCACAAGGCACGATTCAGGCGGATACCGTTGTCAATGCCTTGCACCGGGCGCGTGGTCTGGCGGCGACCGTTCGCGGCGCGAGCGGACAGGCCGCCTTTAATGAGGTTTTCTTGGGTGCGGTTGAACACGCTCCACAGATCACGGCGGCTGTCGTCGTGGCGGCGCGGCAGCAGGATTTGCGATTCCGTGATGGGCGCGGGCGTGGCCTCGTCGTACTTCAACGCCAGCGCGGCACGGGCGAACACTTCCGATTCCCCGGCATCCAGCGTGATTGCCTGCATGGCATCGCGGGATTCCTGCGCTCGGTCGAAGCCATGCAGGACTTCATAAGCGCCTTCGATGACGTGCCCGGCCACGTCGCCCTTGTGGGGTACGCGCACGTCCGCCACGGTGTCGCCGCAAACAAGGCCGTTCTGGCACACGAAGCGGAACATCCCGGCCAACATCTGATAACTACTCGTGCCGTCATGCGAGTTCAGCAGGATGATTTCGTTGGCCTCGCGGCCGTTGATCTGGCTGGCGTGGCGCAGCCGGATCATGTGCTTGGTGTAGTCGCGGCGGTCGTCGTGGCGCACGCGGGTCTGGCACACCATGAAAGGCTCGAAGCCTTCCCCGCGCAGTTCTTGCAGCACGGTGGCGGTGGGGATGTAGCTGTACCGTTCCGAACGGCTTTCGTGTGGGGCGTTCGCAAAGATGGAAGGCGCTACGGTGCGAATCTGGTCATCCGACAGCGGATAGTCGGAACGCAGCACCGGCGAACGTGAAGCGAAACGGGTAGCGAGTTGCATGGCACTTCTCCTGACAAAGAAAGGGTTGGCTGTTCACCGCAACCGGATTCCAAGATTCGGAGCCCGCTTTGGACTTCCGGTGCGCTCGGCACGAAGAACCCGGTTGGCCTCGTTGCCACCGTCTTTCCTGAGTTCATCGCCCGCGACGGTCAGGAGCGCGCGGACGGGGGGCGTCAAGGAGAAAAGCGCAGGGTTGGTGCGGCCCGCAGGCGTAGCCGAGGACACGGCCCTGCGCGCCTTGACGGCACACGGCCGTGGGCTACAGTCGCGGATAAGGGGATGAAGTCAGGGAAGACGGCTGGACAGGCAACGGCCGCCTCGATGTGCCGACCGCACGCAAGCGAAGCGCGCAGGCCCGGATCAGGGAATCTGGGCCGTAGGCGTCAGCGATGGAAGCCCGAAGGGGGCGAAACTCGCGCAGCGAGGTTCGATGCAGAGCACGACAGCGCGACCGGCTATGCAGCCGGGGACGCGCAGAGAGAAGTTGAATCGTATTGCGGCGCTATTGGCAGCGGGCGTAGCAGAAAAAAACCGTGAATTGTCGGATCGCAGGGGTGTTGATGATGACGTAAAATAGACTTATCTCAATAAAATATGAATTTTACTCATTCATCATGCTTGACCGTATTCATTTGTCCATCGTGCAGGAAGTAGAAAAGCAAGGTTCGCTGACCGCGGCCGCAGGCGTCCTGCACGTCACGCAATCGGCCTTGAGCCACAGCATGAAGAAACTGGAACAGCAACTGGGCACCGACATCTGGTTGCGCGAAGGCCGCAGCCTGCGCCTGACCCAGGCAGGCCAGTACCTGCTGGCGGTAGCCAACCGGGTGCTGCCGCAACTGGATCTGGCCGAAGAACGCTTGCAGCAGTTCGCCCAGGGTGAGAGAGGTACCCTGCGCATCGGCATGGAATGCCACCCCTGTTACCAGTGGCTGTTGAAAGTCGTGTCGCCCTATCTGGCCGCGTGGCCGGATGTGGACGTGGACGTCAAACAAAAATTCCAGTTCGGCGGCATCGGCGCACTGTTCGGTTACGAGATCGACCTGCTGGTTACGCCCGATCCGCTGGACAAGCCTGGCCTGGTATTCGAGCCGGTATTCGATTACGAGCAGGTCCTGGTCGTTGCCGGCAACCACAGGTTGGCGAAAGAGGAATACGTCAAGCCCTGGCAGTTGACCAATGAGGTACTGGTGACTTACCCGGTGCCGGTCGATCGCCTGGATATTTACAGCATGTTCCTCACGCCAGCCGGCATTACGCCCAAACGCCATAAGCCGATCGAGACCACCGACATCATGCTGCAAATGGTCGCCAGCGGCCGCGGCGTCGCTGCGCTGCCGCGCTGGCTGGTGCTGGAATACGCGGACAAAATGGATGTGGTGCCGGTACGGCTGGGTAAGAACGGTATTGCCAAACACATCTACCTAGGTGCGCGCGAGGCGGACGTAAGTACCGATTACCTGCGGGCCTTTGTCGATCAGGCGAAACGGGCGGACGTGGCTTGATGCCGTGCGGCAGTTGGTTCCATGAATGCGGCTCATAAGGACATGAAAACATATCCATTTTCATTTCCTCCGGTTGGAAACCATAATGCAAGGTTTTCCAGTCCGGCGAGCGCGGGCGTATTCATGGAGACTGCTCATGACATCCACAACCGAACGCAAGCCGCTGGCGTTGCCGGGCGGGCACAAGAAGGTGCTACTGCATTCCTGCTGCGCGCCTTGTTCGGGTGAAGTCATGGAAGCCATCCAGGCCTCCGGCATCGACTTCACGATCTTCTTCTACAACCCGAATATCCATCCGCTAAAGGAATACGAACTGCGCAAGCAGGAGAACATCCGGTTTGCAGAGAAATTCGGTATTCCGTTCGTCGATGCCGACTACGACCGCGACAACTGGTTCGAGCGTGCCAGGGGCATGGAGAACGAACCGGAGCGCGGCATCCGCTGCACCATGTGCTTCGACATGCGTTTCGAGCGCACGGCACTGTATGCGCATGAACATGGCTTCCCCGTCATCACCAGCTCGCTGGGTATTTCGCGGTGGAAGAACATGCAACAGATCAACGATTGCGGCGTGCGCGCAGCCTCGCACTATCCCGACATGCTGTATTGGGAGTACAACTGGCGCAAAGGCGGCGGCTCGGCGCGCATGATCGAGATCAGCAAGCGCGAAAACTTCTACCAGCAAGAATATTGCGGTTGCGTCTACTCGCTGCGCGATACCAACCAGCACCGCCTCGAAAGCGGACGGGAACGCATTCAACTCGGCGTGAAGTTCTACGGCGACGACTCTGCAATCGAGTCGTGATCTTGCCATCTGTAGCTGCCTTCCACAGGCAATGCAAGGCGGGAATAGAGGGGAACCCAATCCGCGTGCGAACCAACGCGCGCCTCGGTCCATGAGCACATCTAATGGTTTTATGAAATAACGTCACTTTTGTTCATTGATGTTTTGACATAGAATCCGCCCTGAATATCAACACCAGATGGTGCCCGGCAGAAAATCAGGAATAAAACCGGGAGGTGCTGGACGATTAATAATTCAAGGGTTGACCTCGCAAATCAGGGTGAAGGATCGCAATGAGCAAAGATTTTACGTTTTCTATTAAGAGCACTTGTTTTGATGAGGATTATCACCCTTCGGAAAATACGCGCATCACAACCAATTTTGCCAACCTGGCCAGAGGGGAGAGCCGCCAGGAGAATCTGCGCAACACTTTCAGGATGATTGACAATCGTTTCAATGCCCTTGCGCATTGGGACAACCCCAAGGGTGATCGCTACGCCGTCATACTCGAAATCATTTCTGTTGAGATGAATATTGATGGCGAAAGCGGTGGCAACTCTCTGCCTTTGATTGAAATCCTGAAAACGACTATCGTCGATCGGAAAACCAACGAACACATCGCGGGCATGGTCGGGAATAATTTTTCCTCTTACGTGCGCGATTACGACTTTAGCGTTCTATTGCTGGCTCACAATAAGAGCCAGCCTGAATTCAGCACCCCGGATAATTTTGGCGATCTGCATGGCAAGCTGTTCAAGTGCTTCGTGAATTCGGATACATACAAGGCTCACTTCGACAAGCAGCCCGTTATCTGCCTGAGCGTTTCGAGCAGTAAGACCTATTACCGGACTACTAATCAACATCCGGTACTGGGCGTCGAATACCGGCAAGACGAATATTCCCCGACTGACGAATATTTCAAAAAAATGGGGTTAAAGGTTCGCTATTTCATGCCGCCGGATAGCGTTGCACCTTTGGCTTTTTATTTTTCTGGCGACTTGCTCGGCGACTACAGTGATCTTGAGCTTATCAGCACCATCAGCACGATGGAGACGTTCCAGAAGATTTACCGGCCTGAAATTTACAATGCGAATTCTGCGGCAGGGGAAACCTATCAGCCAAGTCTGAAATATCAGGATTTTTCGCTGACCCGAATTGTTTACGATCGGGAAGAACGTAGCCGGCTGGCTATCGAGCAGGGAAAGTTTGTCGAAGAGTGTTTTATCAAGCCATACCGGGCGATTCTTGAGCAGTGGTCTGCCAACTACGCTCTCTAATCAATCGGAAACTCAAGGTCATTTATTGTGAAGAAATTGCTCCCCACTTCCACTGCTGGCAGCCTGCCCAAACCCTCCTGGCTTGCACAACCCGAAACCCTCTGGTCGCCCTGGAAGTTGCAGGACGAGGGATTGATTGAGGGCAAACAGGATGCCTTGCGTCTGTCACTGCAAGAACAGCAACACGCGGGCATCGACATCGTCAGCGATGGCGAACAAACGCGCCAGCATTTTGTGACCACGTTTATCGAGCATCTGGACGGCGTCGATTTCGAGAACCGCAAGACCGTCAGAATCCGGGATCGCTATGATGCAAGCGTACCGACGGTCGTTGGCCCGGTTGCGCGCCGGAAGCCGGTTTTTGTCGAGGATGCCCGGTTCCTGCGTCAGCAGACGAAGCAACCGATCAAATGGGCGCTACCCGGCCCGATGACGATGATCGACACGCTCTATGACGATCACTACAAGAGCCGCGAAAAACTGGCCTGGGAATTTGCGACGATCCTGAATCAGGAAGCCAGGGAGCTGGAGGCGGCCGGTGTCGACATCATTCAGTTCGATGAGCCGGCATTCAATGTTTTCTTCGATGATGTGAATGATTGGGGCATCGCCACACTGGAAAAGGCCATTGAAGGGCTCAAGTGTGAAACGGCCGTCCATATCTGCTATGGCTATGGCATCAAAGCCAATACGGACTGGAAAAAGACGCTCGGGGAAGAGTGGCGGCAATATGAAAGAATATTTCCCAAGCTGCAAAAATCCAGTATCGATATAGTCTCGCTGGAATGCCAACACTCTCACGTTCCGATGGAACTCATCGAGCTTATCCGCGGCAAGAAAGTGATGGTGGGGGCTATTGACGTGGCAAGCGATACCGTCGAAACGCCGGAGGAAGTTGCCAATATCTTGCGGAAGGCACTTCAATTCGTCGATGCCGACAAGCTCTATCCTTGCACCAACTGCGGCATGGCTCCGTTGTCCCGTGCAATAGCGAAAGGCAAGCTGGAAGCCTTGAGCGCCGGCGCAGAAATCGTTCGCGGAGAACTCTCGAACTAATTCTGGCGCGGAAAATGGTCGCCGTGGGTAGCTAACGACGGCCAGACGCGAAGAATTGAGTGGGTGATCTGGCCGATCCTTGATCGGCCGTCCGCTTTCAACATTGGCAAAGGCTGAAGTCCGCTCATATTACCGGCCGGCCGGCTTCACGCCTTCCCTGGCACTTTCGAGCTGCATCCAGCATCTACTATGTCACTCCCCAGTACTGCTATCGAGCCATTGAGCTTTCGTGAGGCGCTCGGGCACTACGCATCCGGTATCACGGTGATTACGTCACGCATCGATGGCGAGTCGGTCGGCTTCACTTGCCAATCGTTCCATAGCGTGTCGATGAGCCCGCCGCTGGTGTCATTCAGCGTCATGTCCACTTCGACCAGCTATCCCAAAATCCGCCAGGCAGGTCGATTCGCCGTCAATATCCTGTCAGATGAGCAAATCGGGATTTCCGACCAATTCTCCCGGCGAGGCACGGACAAGTGGCACGGAATCGAACGGCGTGAATCGCCGCTGGGTAATCCGCTGATTGCCGGCAGCCTGCACTGGCTCGATTGCGAAATTTACGCCGAACACGTCGCCGGGGATCACCTGATCGTGATTGGCGAGGTGAAAGCTCTCGACCTGCAAAAAACGGCTGCGGCGCAGCCATTGCTGTATTTCAAAGGCCAATATCGCAACATCGCTGCGCATAGCGTGGTTTGAACGCTTCCCTGCGCCGCTCGATTCAACTCTCTGATGTCGAATCGGCGGCCTCGAACCATTCAGGCCAGGAACTGCGGTGCCGGCTGCCCGCTTCTATGCAGGGAATCAACGTCTGCGCCAGCACAGGCAACTGATTGGCGGATTTGGCGATCCGGTATTTGACGCTGTGTACGCACTCGCGGTCGCCAAATTCGCAACGATTGAACTGGGTGCCGCCACAGGGGCCGTTTGCCAGGCCTTTGGGGCACGTCTCGGGGCAGACGTAGAGGGTGTCCTGCAAGCGGCATCGGCCGCAGGTATCACAGCCGACCAGCGGGCGTTTGACCGTCCGCTCGACAGCATGTAGCGCGCTCGCCGCCACGCCGGCCTTCCAGATCGGCCGTGTCACGCTCCAGCCAAAAGCTCGGCTGAGCCATCCCGTGCGACTGAAGAACAGGTCGTGTACCGTAGAAAGTAGCGTGTATCGCAGGCGCTCCCGGCGGGTGGCGGTGACAGTGAATTGCCCCATTTCCCAGGCACCGGGTTCGGGGGCGAAGCACACCTGGGGCACTCCAGGCATTTGCCAGCTTGCCTGCCATCGTTCGGCCCAATCGGTCAGCGAGGTAACGCTATCCCGCTGCTCGATGATCGCCTGCTCCAACGACAGCAGTTCGTCCAGCGTATGCACCCCTGACACATGAACGCCGGCATAGCCCATCAATTGCAGGCCCACGATCTGAAGCGCCAGGCGTTCGAGACTTCGTGCGCTGGCATAGGCCTGCGATACCTGCCGCTCCCTGCTCAACAGCTCGCGCACGGATTCGGTGATAACGATGCCGGGCACGGCCTGCATAACGGTTGCGCGCCTGTCGGTCAGCTTCATCACGCAAGCCAGCATGGGTTTCATACGCGCTTGGGTGCGCATCCAGCTCTGGGCTTCAATATGTTTGGCGGCGTCGAAGCCGAGTTGCAGGGTCAGGAAATCAGCGCCCGCCAGAAGCTTTTTCTGCGCCTTCAGATACTGTGCGCCGCCTTCTTCCTCGCGGTATTTGAACGGGTTCAACGCCGCGCCCAACAGCCAGTCCGGGCCGTGCTCGCGGGCAATCTGCAACGCGGAGACCGACTCCAGATAACGCACCGGTGCCCGGCCAGGATGGTGGCCCGGCAAGCGATCACCACTGAGCAGCAGCAATTGTTCCAGACCCTGCGCCTTCATCGACTCCATCTGGTGCAGCAAGTCCGCACGCTCCCGATCCTTGCCTGAGAAATGCAGCAAGGACGAAGCCGGATTTCCTAATGCGCCAGCGCCTTCCATCGGACTCAAATCCGAGTGCAGACCGACACGATCGGCAAAGGCCGGCAGTAACGACCAGCCTGCCAAGTGCCCGCGTTGCACGATTTGCTCAAGCGCGGCCAGGCGCGAAGGAGATTGTTGAGGAACGACCTCCAGTACGCAGGCGAAGCGTCCTTCATTTAGCGCCTGTTTCAATGAACTCAAGACAGCTCGATACCTTGTCAATCAGAGGGGCGTCGTTGCCGTAGCCTCTTGGTGATAGTGCAGCGCAACGACTGCACCGATGGCCAGCAGCAGGCTGGTGGTATAAAAAAACGATTGCGCGGGTGCCCGACTTGCGTCTGGCAGCCAGCCGGATAGATTTGAGATGCAAACGTGTGGAGGTTCGCCGTTCAAGCTGCGACGGTGATGCCGTGCGCGCCGGCTTGCTGCGCGGGCCGCACCACGATTTCGACATGCTGGTCAAGCGACACCAGCGCCTGCATCAACACTTCGAGCGAAATCGTCTGGAGCTTGTAGCGACGCACAAGCGACACCTTGAGCTGGCCCATGCCGGTCATTGTCGCAGCTTCGGACAGACTGAGGCCGCGCTGGTCGATCAGTTCGTTGAGCTTGAGCGCGAGTGCTGCCTTCGCCAACAGCGCCTTGTCCTCATCAAATCCGAGGTCGTGCAGCACGTTGTCAGTGCCCTTGGGAAAGTCAGTGTGTGTCGTCATGATGTGTGGCCGATAGGCGTGACTGGTCGCCGATCAGGCAGGCGTGAGCATCAGGTGTCCGACGCTCGCGCTGGACGCATGAACGCGAATTTCAATGTCATAGCCAAGCCGGGTCAGGCAGTCCATCAGCTTGCGCTCGGAAAAATTCGAGAACGACCCGTGCAGCAGCGCGGAGACCTTGGGCTGCGTCAGCCCCATGAGACGGGCCGCCTCGGCCTGGGTCAATCCACGCTCGCGGATGGCCCGGGCGATTTCGATGGTCAGCCCGGACTTGATCTTGAGCTGGTCGGCGTCGGGCAATTCCAGGTCGGCAAATACATTGCCCGAACTGGCCTCGACCTCGATACCGTCAATGACGCGCTTCTTCATTTCCCAACTCCTGTGCCACGATTGCAGCCATCTGCAACCGCTTTCGGATGATTTCCATGTCTGCCTGCGGCGTGGCGATGCCGCGCTTGCTCTTTTTCTGGAAGACATGCAGCACGAACACCGCCTCAACGAAACGCACTGTATAGACGGCGCGGTATGTGCCGTCCGCATCGTCTTCCACGACTTCCAGCACGCCGGCACCGCCAAAGCCCTTGAGCACCTTGGCAGCAGCGTGCTGGCCGCCGTGCTGCGCGAAATCCAGCGCGTGCCCGAAGAATTTTCGTACCGGAACCGGCAGCGCCAGTAAGTCCTTCTTGCTGCTGCCAAGCCACATCAGGGGCCGTTCACGATTCCCATCCATAATATACCATTTCAAGGATATTTATTGCGACAAGCGCACTGGCATCGTTATTTCGACGGTTGCACGACACGTAAGCAGGATGGATCGGCCGTCGGCGCGCCGCCTCAATCAGTGCCCGAATGCCCCCCGCAGCGCGGCTGGCGCGGCGGACGACGATATGGATACCGTGCGCCGAGTCATGCCGTCGCCTCCGCAGCAAGAGTGCGTTTAGCCCCAGTGATGGTCTTGCGCCGGTTCGCCACCAGTTCGGCCGCTTCCCGCACCGGCTTGTCCTCGGTGTGGACGTAGCGCATGAACATCGCCACGGTCTTGTGCGCCGTCAGCGCCATGCCGACCTTGACCGGGATGCCTGAATTGGCAATGTCGGTCGCCGAGCGGTGGCGAATGCCGTGCGTACCGACGTGCGGCACATTGGCGGCCTTGAGCACGCGCGTCCAGCCCCCGTAGTGCTCGCCATGAGTCAGGTGCCTGATCGGATCGTTGGGCGATGGTAAAACGTAGGGGCAGCCCTCCCGGCGCGGCGCTGTCGAAAGCAGACGATGGGCTTCTTCGCTCAAGGGCTTGGACATGCCGCCGGTCTTGCTGTCCGGCCATACGACGCGCCGGTTCTCCAAGTCGATCCAGTCCCATTCGAGCGCGCAGATTTCAGAGCGTCGGCCGGCGAACTCGAATTGCAGCCGGATCGCCAACGGGATGACGTAGTTCTCCAGCCCCTCGGCCTCCAGAAGATCGAGCTGGCGGAAGATTCGCGCCATTTCTTCGTCATTGATTAGACGAGTAGCCTTGCCGGCCGGGAACATGGGGACGTGCCGGCAGGGATTCGTGCCGTCCGGGCGGTAGCCCCACACTTCGGCCATGTTGAACATCTTGCGCAGCACGCCGAAAGCATGGTTCGCCTCGGCCGGCTTGTAGGCCAGCTTTTCCATCAGCCCCGCAATGTCGGGCCGCTTCACGTCCTGTACTTTTTTGCGGCCTAACAGCGGAATGATGCAGCGATCGATGACGGCCTGATAACCATCCTGCGTGCTCGGCTTGTTGCGCTTCCTGGAGTAATCCTCCATGAACTTCTTGCACAACGCTTCGACCGTCGGTGCCTTGCGGGCTTCGGCCTTGGCACCGCCGGGATCGCCGCCCCGGCGAACCTCGGCCAGCCAGTCCTGCGCCATGACACGAGCCTGTTCCACGGTCAGTTCCCCGAACCGGCCCAAGGCGGGCTTGCGGCGCTCTCCGGTGTTCGTCCGGTACTGGAGCATGAACACCTTACGGCCCGTTGGGGTAATCTTGCACAGGAAACCGGGGACGACCGTATCCCGTAGTTCGATGGCCTGCGCCTGGGGTTGCGCCGCTTCTACGGCGGTTTTGGTGAGTTTGATTTTTGCCACGATGACTCCTCGGAAACCCCGGTTCCCAAGAGCCGCATGAGGGCCACGCGGGCAGGAGCCGGGTCAAGTTTCGGAAAGCACCGGCATATGTTGAACTCGCCTAAGTTCTTGATAAACCTGCTGTATCGAGCCTTGGCGTAGTCCAGCAAAATTCGATGCTGGAGTCATCGTGAAATAAAAAACCGCCGGTCCAGCCGGCGGTTTTTTCATGGGCGCAATGCAAGCAACGCGCGGCGCGCGGCTCAGCCGGCCCGCTGTAGATCGCGCAGGAAGTTGTCGCGCCAGACCGAGACGTTGTTCTCGCGCAGCTGCGCGATCATGTCCGCGTAGCGCGCGCGGCGCTCGGCCACCGGCATCGACAGCGCCTGCGCGAGCGCCTCGGCCATCCCGTCGATGTCCATCGGATTGACGATCAGCGCGCCCGTCAGTTCGCGCGCGGCGCCCGCGAAGCGCGACAGCACCAGCACGCCCGGATCCTCGGGGTCCTGCGCCGACACGTATTCCTTCGCCACCAGGTTCATGCCGTCGCGCAGCGGCGTCACGAAGCCGACGCGCGCGAGCCGGTACAGCGCGGCCAGCAGTGGCCGTTCGTACTGCCGGTGGATGTAGAGGATCGGCGCCCAGTCGAGTTCCGCGTAGCGGCCGTTGATGCGCCCCGACTCGCCCTCGAGCTGCAGCCGGATGTCCTGGTAGGCGCGCAGGTCCGCGCGCGTGGACGGCGCGATCTGCAGGAACGACACGCGGTTGCGGTACGACGCCTCGTGTTCGAGCAGCTTCTCGAACGCGCGGAAGCGCTCGACGAGCCCCTTCGAGTAATCGAGCCGGTCCACGCTCATCACGAGCTGGCGGCCGTGCAGCGAGGTGGCGAGCGTGCGCACCGCGCGGCCGTTCGCGCCCGCCTGCGCGAGCGAGGCGATCTCGTCGGGATAGATGCCGATCGGATAGGCATGCGCCTGCAGCACGCGGCCGAACGCGCGGATCGTCACCGGGCCGCCGCCGCGGATGCCGGCTTCGCCGCCGCGCTCGAGGCTGCCGCCCGCCTCGGCGTCGATGTAGTCGCAGAACGCGCGCAGGTCCGGCTCGGTCTGGAAGCCGAGCAGGTCATACGAGCACATCGCCTCGACCAGCGCGCGGTGCGGCGGCACGTTGACGAGCACCTGCGCGGCCGGAAACGGGATATGCAGGAAGAAGCCGATCCGGTTCTTCACGCCGGCCGCGCGCAGCGCCTGCGCGAACGGGATCAGGTGATAGTCGTGGACCCAGATCACGTCGTCGGCGCGCAGCAGCGGCACCAGCTGCTGCGCGAGCCAGACGTTGACGCGGCCGTAGCCCTCGAATTCGTGGCGGTCATACTGGATCAGGTCGGTCCGGTAGTGGAACGCCGGCCACAGCGTCGCGTTCGAGAAGCCTCGGTAGTACTGGTCGTAGTCGCGGCGCGCGAGGCCGATGGTGGCGAACGTGACGGGGCCGCGCTCCTCCACGCGGATCTGCGGCGCGCCCGAGGCGACCACCTCGCCGCTCCAGCCGAACCACATGCCGCCGGTTTCCTTCAGCGCGTCGTAGACGCCGATCGCGAGGCCGCCCGCGGCCGGTTCGCCTTCGGAGATCGGCGCGACGCGATTCGATACGATGATCAGCCGGCTCATGCGCGAGTGCGCTCCGCCGCGATCCAGGCCGCGATCTGCGCGCGCATCGCCTCGACCGAATCGAGCCGCGTGCGCGCCGTGGTATCGCCCGCGCCGATCTTGATCGACAGGCCGCCCGCCGCGTCCACCACCGCGAAGCCCTTCTCGTCGGTCAGGTCGTCGCCGGCGAACACCGGCGTGCGGCCCGCGAACGGCGGCTCGTTCAGGAATGCCGCAATCGCGCGGCCCTTGTCGACGCCCTTCGGCTTGATCTCGAACACCATCTTGCCGGGCTGCAGCACGTAGGCGTCGGGATAGTCGGCGACCAGCCGTTCGGCGGCCTCACGCGCCACCGCCTCGCGCTCGGGCGCGTTGCGGAAATGCAGCGCGACGGCCGCGCCCTTGATCTCGAGCAGCATGCCGGGATGGTGCTCGACCACCGCGGCGAGTTCGCGCTCGATGCGCAGCAGGCGCTCGTCGTTGAAGCCGACGCGCTGCGTGTCGCCGTTCGCGTCGCGCCGTTCGGCGCCGTGCAGGCCGGCGATCGGCAGGTCCGTCAGGCCGAGGAAGCCGTCGATGCTGTCGATGCCGCGGCCCGAGACGATCGCCACCGCGCCGCGCGTGAGCGTGCGCAGCTCGGTCAGCAGCGCGGGCAGCGAAGCGGGTACGTGGATGCCGTCGGGCGTCGGCGCGAGATCGACGAGCGTGCCGTCGAAATCGAAGAAGAATGCGGTATCGGTCAGGGAGAGGGAAGCCGGGACGGATTGCATCGGATCTCGGAGGAGGGTGGCGTGGGTGGCGTGAGAATGGCCGCCGACGGCGCGAAAGCCGACGAAAGCATGACGGCATCTTACCGCGCCGGCCGGGCCGAGGGCAAAGCCGCCGGCGCCGCGCGGGCCGCGCGAGGCGCCCGATGCGGCCCGGACGACACGGGTTCGCGCACGATCCGTATCCGTTTTTCGTGATCGCCGGCATCGCGCATGGCCGCCCCTCGTCCGGAAAAATTGCGCTACAGTCGGACGATTCGAGGACGGGCCGTGCAGCGCTTACACGCCGCCGCTTCGTCCCGCCCTGCTCCGGTACTCACACCGGTGTTCACCTCCGCCGACGAGCCGATCGATGCCCTTCCTGCCCGGCGCCACCCGATGCCCCTCCCCGCGCGGCTCGCGCGCCGCGATGGCGCGCGCGGGATCGGCGGCGGCCGCGGCGCTGCTGCTGGCCTGCGCGCTGGCCGCCTGCTCGCCGCGCGGCACCGGCACCCCCGCCGCCACGCTGACCGACGTCACGGGCCACTTGCCCGACCTCGCGTTCTCGCTGACCGGCGAGGACGGCCGGCCGATCGACGCGTCGGCGTTTCGCGGCCGCGTCGCGCTCGTCTATTTCGGCTACACGCACTGCCCCGACGTCTGCCCGGAGACGATGGCGCGGCTCATGCAGGTGCTCGCCCGGCTCGGCCCCGACGCGAACCGGGTGCGCATCCTGTTCGTGTCGGTCGATCCGGCGCGCGACACGCCGGCCCTGATGCGCGCCTACGTCGGCGCGTTCGACGCCGCGCACGCGGTCGGGCTGACCGGCAGCGCGCGCGAGATCGAGACGCTCGCGAAACGCTACCGCGTCGCCTATCAGATGGAAGCGCCCGATGCGTCGGGCGACTACGCGGTCACGCACAGCTCGGCCGTCTACGTGTTCGATGCGCGCGGCCGGGCGCGGCTGCTCGCCACCGACCAGGATTCGCCCGAGGCGTTCGCCGCCGACCTGCGCGGCATCCTTGCGGCATCGGCCTCATGACGCCGCCCCTCAACCTGTCCCGGCAAAGGCTCCCACGATGAACCCGCTCGTCTGGCTCGATCCCTGGGAGCCGTCGCCGACGGTCGTGATCGCGATCCTCGGCGCGGCCGTGCTGTTCGCGCGCGGCGCCCGCAAGGCGCGCGTCACGCCGCTGCGGCGGCTGTCGTTCTGGTTCGGGCTCGGTGCGCTCTACGTGGCGCTGCACACGCGGCTCGACTACTTCTTCGAGCACGAGTTCTTCATGCATCGCGCACAGCATCTGGTGCTGCATCATCTCGGGCCGTTCTTCATCGCGCTGTCGTATCCCGGCGCCGCGATCCGCGCCGGCATCCCGTTCGCGTGGCGGCAGCGCGTGGTGCGGCCCGCGCTTGCCGCGCGGCCGGTGCGCGTCGCGCTCGACATCGTGTTCCATCCGGTCGTCGCGGTGCTGCTGTTCGTCGGGCTGGTCTATTTCTGGCTGCTCGCGCCGATCCACTTCGTCGCGATGCTCGACTGGCGGCTCTATCGCGTGATGAACTGGAGCATGGTGATCGACGGGCTGCTGTTCTGGTGGCTCGTCGTCGATCCGCGCCCCGCGCCGCCGGCCCGCCTCGCGCCGGGGCGGCGAATCCTGATCGCGATCGCCGCGATCCCGCCGCAGATCCTGCTCGGCGCGCTGATCTTCTTCACGCCGCGCGAGCTCTACCCGATCTACTCGATCTGCGGCCGCGCGTTCACCTGGCTGAGCCCGCTGCGCGACCAGCAGATCGGCGGCCTGCTGCTGTGGATTCCCGGCTCGATGATGAGCGTGCTCGGCGCGCTGGTCGCGCTGCGGCACTGGATGCGCCTGTCGGCGCGCGGCCGGCTGCGCGAGCGGGCCGGTACGGCGCCGCGCGCGACGGGCCGGGGCCACGCCGCCGCCCCGCGCTAGACGCCCGGCGTCGGACGACGGGCCGCGTCTGGCGCGCGCGTTACGCGGAACGCATCCAGATGTGCGGAATGCCGTCGTCGTCGTGAACCTCGGAACTCGGCGCGAAACCGAACGCGCCGTAGTACTTCTGCAGATGCGCCTGCGCATGCAGGCTGATCGGCGTGGCTGGCCATTGCTCGCGGATCCGTTCGAGCGCGTTGCCGAGCAGCGCGTTGCCGAGCCCGATGCCGCGGAACGGCGCCGCGGTCAGCACGCGGCCGATGCGGATGTCGGGCGAGCCGGCATCGGGCAGCAGCACGCGCAGGTAGCCGGCCAGCCGGCCGTCGGCATCGACGGCGCTGAGGTGCCACGCGTCGAAATCGGCGCCGTCGATGTCGCCGTAGATGCAGCGCTGCTCGACCACGAACACGGCGCTGCGCGCCTCGAGCAGCGTGTAGACGTCGCGCGCGGACAGCGCGCCGAACGGCTGCCAGCGCCATTCGAGCGCGGCAAGCGATGCGGAACGGGACGAGGACGGCAGGGAGGAAGCGTTGGAAGACGACATGCGGCGGCTCAGAATGAAAACGCGCGCCCGGGCGGGCGCGCTTCAATCGGCCATTATGCCTGCCGCGCGGCCTGCCGGGCAGACCGCTGACACACCCCGGCGCCGCCCGAAAACGGCGCCGGGACCGTGGCCGACCATGCTCAGGCCGGCATCCGGCCGAACCGGCCGCTGTTGAAATCGTCGACGGCCGTGCGAATCTCCGCCTCGCTGTTCATCACGAACGGACCGTAGCCGACCACCGGCTCGTCGATCGGCTCGCCGCTCAGCACCAGCAGCGTCGCGTCGTTGTTCGCCTCGATCTCCACGCCGGCGCCGTCGCGCGACAGATGGATCACCTGTGCCTCGCGCACGACTTCGCTGCCGTTCACCAGCACCGTGCCGCGCAGCACCGCGAGCGCCAGCGTGCGGCCGTCCGCGATCTCGAAGCGGGTGCGGCCGCCCTGCGCGAGCCGCACGTCCCAGACGTCGATCGGGGTGAAGGTACGCGCCGGACCGCGATGCCCGTCGAACTCGCCCGCGATCACGCGCACGCGCCCCGCGCCGTCGGCGAGCGGCACCGACGGAATCCCGGCGTCGCGCAGCGTCTGGTAACCGGGCGCGGCGAACTTGTGCTTCGCGGGCAGGTTCACCCACAGCTGCACCATCTCCAGCGCGCCGCCGCGCTTCGCGAACGCGTCGGAGTGGAATTCCTCGTGCAGGATGCCGCTCGCCGCGGTCATCCACTGCACGTCGCCGGGGCCGATGTGGCCGCCCGCGCCGGTCGAATCGCGGTGATCGACTTCGCCGTCGTAGACGATCGTCACCGTCTCGAAGCCCCGGTGCGGATGCTGGCCCACGCCGCGCCGCTCGCTGGTCGGCTCGAAGCGAGCCGGGCCGGCGTAGTCGAGCAGCAGGAACGGGCTCAGGTGCGCGCCGGTGCTGTGATAGCTGAACAGCGAGCGGACCGGAAAACCGTCTCCGACCCAGTGCGGACGCGGGGCGCTGTAGGTGCCGACGATCTGTTTCATCTGCGTTCTCCTGAATCTGCGTGCCCACGGCGATCTGCCCGGGCGATAGGTAGAAGCATAAGATCGGAACGATCGTTTCGGTAGTATGGGAAAATCGCACTCAGCGTTCTATCTGGTGAACGATGATGCGGGATCTGAACGACCTTTATTTCTTCGTGCAGGTGGTGGACCATGGCGGCTTCGCGCCGGCCGGGCGCGCGCTGAACCTGCCGAAATCGCGGTTGAGCCGGCGCATCGCCGGGCTCGAAGAGCGTCTCGGGATGCGGCTGATCCAGCGCTCGACGCGGCGCTTCACGCTGACCGAGGTCGGCGCGACCTACTACGCCCACTGCCGGGCGATGCTCGTCGAGGCCGACGCGGCCGACGAGGCGGTCGCGCTGCGCCACGCGGAACCGCGCGGGATCGTGCGCGTGACCTGCCCGATCGCGCTGCTCGATTCGCTGGTCGGCGAGATGCTGGGCGCGTTCATGGCGCAGTGTCCGCATGTCGAGATCCATCTCGAGGAAACCAACCGGCGCGTCGACGTGGTCGGCGAAGGCGTCGACATCGCGCTGCGCGTGCGGCCGCCGCCGCTCGAGGACAGCGAACTGGTGCTGCGCCCGCTCGCCGAGCGCGGCCAGTGCCTGGTGGCGAGCCCAGCGCTGCTCGCGCGCGTAGCGCCGCCGCGCGTGCCGGCCGATCTCGCCGCGCTGCCGAGCCTCGCGCTCGGCCAGCCGCAGGACGATCATGTCTGGAACCTGCGCGGACCGGGCGGCGCGCACGCGACGATCCCGCACCGGCCGCGCTTCGTCACGCGCGGGATGTTCGCGCTGCGCGCGGCGGCCGTGGCCGGCGTCGGCGTGGTGCAGCTGCCGACCATGATGATCCGCGACGCCGTCGCGCGCGGCGAGCTGCAGGTCGTGCTGCCCGACTGGGCGCCGCGCCGCGAGATGGTCCACGCGGTGCTCGCATCGCGGCGCGGCCTGCTGCCGGCGGTGCGTGCGCTGCTCGACTTTCTCGTCGAGCGGTTCGCGGCGCTCGAAGCCGATTGATCGAGTCCGATCGAACCCGATTGGATCGCCGTGCTCTTCGTCGCCGCGACGCGCTTCAGGCAAGTCGCGGCAATTTCTTTTAGACTGCGCGGATTCCGTGCGGCCGTGGCCGTGCGCCCCGAAATGCCCTGCTCCCTTTTGATCATGTTCGAACTCTCCGCCTCGCCGTCCACCTCGAAACCCGAGCTCTACGCCACGCTCGTCGAGCAAGCGCGCTCGCTGCTCGAATCGGAAACGGATCTCGTCGCGAATGCGGCGAACTTCTCGTCGCTCGTCTACCACTCGCTCGACGGCCTGAACTGGGCCGGCTTCTACTTTTACGACGGCGCCGAACTGGTGGTCGGGCCGTTCCAGGGCAAGCCCGCCTGCGTGCGGATTCCGCTCGGCAGGGGCGTGTGCGGTACGGCCGCGCAAACGCGCGAGACGCAGGTGGTGCGCGACGTCCACGAATTCCCGGGCCATATCGCCTGCGATTCGGCTTCGCAATCGGAAATCGTCGTGCCGCTGGTGGCTGGCGACGGCACGCTGATCGGCGTATGGGACGTGGACAGCCCGAATCTCGCCCGCTTCGACGCGACCGACCGGGAAGGCATGGAAGCGCTGTGCCGCGTGTTCGTCGCGGCCTGGGAGCGACGCGGCAAGGCTTGAATGCGGGTGGCGAGCGGCCCGTGACGGGCCGCGCCGGTCGAGCGGTGCGGTATCAGCTGACGAGCCGACCGTATCGAGGCACTTCACACGATCGCCGGCCCGAAAAAGAAAAAGCCCCGCATTCGCGGGGCTTTTTCTTTCCAACCTGGAGGCGCGAGCCGGAGTCGAACCGGCCTACACGGCTTTGCAGGCCGCTGCATAACCGCTTTGCTATCGCGCCGAAAGCGGACTGCCGATCATCGCGATACAGCCTGACGCAACGACCGCAGATTGTTGCCCGACAGATCTGAAAATCTGCCAAACAAAAAGGGAAGCGTTGCTTCCCCTTGTTTTGGAGCGGGAGACGAGTCTCGAACTCGCGACCTCAACCTTGGCAAGGTTGCGCTCTACCAACTGAGCTACTCCCGCATTGTCCTGCATGCGCAGACTTTGCCGAACTACACTGCTTCAACAAAACGCCGCTTGAATCTGGAGCGGGAGACGAGTCTCGAACTCGCGACCTCAACCTTGGCAAGGTTGCGCTCTACCAACTGAGCTACTCCCGCGTTTTGCTGCTTCTTGCTGCCTTCTCCGCTTTACTGCTTCGTTCGCTGCTGCGTTCGTTTCAGTGCAGCGGAGAAGTGAGATTATGTAGAACCTGTTTCAGTGTGTCAAGCGTTTTTCGCGCCCTTTTTGTCGACACCTTCAACGACCACGTCCGACACCCCCTCACATCGCGCCGCCACGCTCACGAATCTGCGGCCACGCGAGCTTCATGTAGTACAGCATCGACCAGATCGTCAGCACCGCAGCGAGGTAGATCAGCCAGAGCCCCAGCATGCGTGTGTCGATGGTGATACCGCCCCAGATCGGCAGCGCGCCATAGTACAGCAACATCGGGATCGCGACCATCTGGCAGGCGGTCTTGAACTTGCCGAGCGAATTCACCGCCACGCTCTTCGAGGCGCCGATCTGCGCCATCCATTCACGCAGCGCCGAGATCGCGATCTCGCGGCCGATGATCACCAGCGCGATCGCCGCATCGATGCGCGTGAGCTGCACCAGCACCAGCAACGCGGCCGTCACCATCAGCTTGTCGGCGACCGGGTCGAGGAACGCGCCGAACGCCGAGGTCTGGTTCCACTTGCGCGCGAGGAAACCGTCGAACCAGTCGGTCAGCGCGGCCAGCACGAAGATCAGCGCCGCCGCGAGATTGCGGTGCTCGACGCTCATCATCACGTTCGGCAGGTAGAACACGCCGACCACGAGCGGAATCAGCACGATTCGCACCCAAGTCAGGAAAATCGGGAAATTGAACGGCATGACGGGCTGGACGGGTAAAGGATTTGCAATTGTGCCGCGCCGCCCGCACCGCCACAAGCCGCGCGGGTACACGTCGCTTCAATGGAGCTGCCGGTAGATCTGCTCGGCGAGCGCGTGCGAGATGCCTTCGACGCTCGCCAGCTCCTCGACGCTCGCGGCCACCACGCCGCGCAGGCCGCCGAAGCGCGCGAGCAGCCGCTGGCGCCGCTTCGCGCCGACGCCCTCGAGTTCCTCGAGGCGCGAGGTCTGGCGCGCCTTGGCGCGTTTCGCGCGCATCCCGGTGATGGCGAAGCGGTGCGCCTCGTCGCGAATCTGCGCGACCAGCATCAGCGCGGCGCTCTCCTTGCCGAGTTCGAGCGAGGGCCGGCCGTCCGCGAAGATCAGCGTCTCCAGGCCGACCTTGCGGCCTTCGCCCTTCGCCACGCCGACCAGCATCGAGCAGTCGAGGCCCAGCTCGGTGAACACCTGCCGCGCAACCTCCACCTGTCCCTTGCCGCCGTCGATCAGCACGATGTTCGGCAGCAGCGCGGCCGAGGCGCTGGCGCGCGTCGCGTCGCCGTCGATGCCGGCCTGCGTATCGGCCGCGGCCGCCTCGCCCGCCTGCTCGATCATCTTCTCGTAGCGGCGCGTCAGCACCTGGCGCATCGCCGCGTAATCGTCGCCGGGCGTGATCCCGGTGATGTTGTAGCGGCGATACTCGCCCGACTGCATCTTGTGATGGTGAAACACCACGCACGAGGCCTGGGTCGCCTCGCCCATCGTGTGGCTGATGTCGAAGCACTCGATGCGCAGCTGCGCGAGATCGTCGGCCTCGAAACTCAGCGTCTCGGCCAGCGCGCGCGTGCGGGCCTGCTGCGAACCCTGCTCCGACAACAGCCGCGCGAGCGCGAGCCGCGCGTTCTGCTCGGCCATCGCGAGCCACGCGCGCTTCTGCCCCTGCGGCTGGCGCAGCACGGCCACCTTGTGGCCGGCCTGCTCGATCAGCAGGTCGATCAGCTCGCGGTTGGCCAGCGCATGGCTGACCACCAGCACCGGCGGCACGCGGTTGCCGAGATAGTGCTGGGCGATGAACGCCTCCAGCACTTCGGTCTCGATCGGCGCGGCGATCGCCTCGGCGTCGGCATCGGTGCCGGCTTGCGCGTCGTCCGACGGCGGCTGGCCGGCGGCTTCGTCGGCGCCGGTGGCGACCCCGGCCTCGGCGCCGGCCGCCGCGAGAGCCGGCGCCGCGTCATCCGGCGTCCGCGCATGATCGTCGGGCACCACATCGGCCAGCGCGTCGGCACCGGTGACACCGGCGTCCGGCACGGTGCCAACCGCCGCCGCGAGATCCTCGACGATCATCCCCGCACCCTCATCCGGCGCCGCCTCCTGCGCACCGCCCGTCGCCAGCGCGAGCGCGCCGTCGGCGTGCGCGGGGAAGTAGGCCTTGTCGCCGAGGTGCCGCCCGCCGCGCACCATCGCGAGATTGACGCAGACGCGCCCGCCATGCGCGACCACGGCAAGGATGTCGACGTCGCTCTCGCTGCCAACCTCGATCGCCTGCTGATGCAGCACCGTGGCGAGCGAACTCATCTGGTTGCGCACCGCGGCGGCCTGTTCGAACTTCAGCTCCGAGGCGAAGCCGTGCATCTTCTGCTCGAGCTCCTTCATCACTTCGTTCTGCCGACCGAGCAGGAAGCGCGAGGCGTTCGAGACGTCGCGAGCATAGTCCTCGGCCTCGATCGCGCCGACGCACGGCGCGGAGCAGCGGCCGATCTGGTGCAGCAGGCAGGGGCGCGTGCGGTTGTTGAAGACCGAATCCTCGCAGGTGCGCAGCTGGAACACGCGCTGCAGGATCTGGATGCTCTCGCGCACCGCCCAGGCGCTCGGGAACGGCCCGAAATACTGGTTCTTGCGATCGACGGCGCCGCGGTAATAGGCCATGCGCGGAAACGCGTGGCCGGTCAGCTTCAGGTACGGATACGACTTGTCGTCGCGAAACAGGATGTTGTAGCGCGGCGTGAGTGCCTTGATCAGGTTGTTTTCGAGCAGCAGCGCCTCGGCTTCCGAGCGCGTCACCGTGGTTTCGATCCTGGCGATCCGCGTGACCATCATCGCGATGCGCGGCGAGAGCTGCGTCTTCGTGAAATAGCTCGAGACGCGCTTCTTCAAGTTGCGCGCCTTGCCCACGTAGAGCACCGCGCCGCCGGCGTCGTAATACCGGTAGACGCCGGGCAGGTGCGGCAATTGCGCGAGGATCGGCTTCGGCTCGAACGGCGCGGCGGCCGGGCTCGTCGGGGCTGGCTGGCCGGAATGGCCGGAGGTCTCGGGTTGATCGGACGTATCGGGGGATGTCATGCGAAATCCGGGCGCCATGCGTGCGCGAACGGGTCATTTAGAATCGCCAGTTTAGTGCATTCGCCCCGATTCCTTCGATGCCCCCGATCCTCTCCGCCGCGACGAACTCGCCTCCGCGCCCCGACACGGGCCCGCTCGCCTGCGACATCTTCTGCGCGGTCGTCGACAATTTCGGCGACATCGGCGTCTGCTGGCGGCTCGCGACCCAGCTCGCGCGCGAGCACGGCTGGCAGGTACGCCTGTTCGTCGACGATCTCGCCACCTTCGCGCGGCTCGCGCCGGGGCTCGATCCGGCCACCCGGCGCCAGACTCGCGACGGCATCGCGATCGAGCACTGGGGCGAGCCGGTGCATGCGGGCGACACGCTCGCGATCGCGGACGTCGTGATCGAGGCGTTCGCCTGCGAACTGCCGGCCGAATACGTCGCGGCGATGGCGCGCCGCGAGCGCGCGCCGGTCTGGATCAATCTCGACTACCTGAGCGCCGAGGACTGGGTGACCGATTTCCATCTGCGCCCGTCTCCGCATCCGCGTTATCCGCTGCGCAAGACGTTCTTCTTTCCCGGGCTCGGCCGCGGCACCGGCGGCGTGCTGAAGGAAGCCGGCCTCGATGCGCGGCGCGAGGCGTTCCTGGCCAGCGCGGCCGAGCGCGAAGCCTGGTGGCGGCAGGCCACCGGCGGGCCGCCGCCGGACGCCGATACGCTCGTCGTGTCGTTGTTCGCCTACGAGAATCCGGCGCTCGGCGCACTGCTCGAACAATGGCGCGACGGCGCGCGGCCGGTACGGCTGCTGGTGCCCGAAGGCCGGATCTGCCCGGCCGTCGCCGCCTTCTTCGGCACCGGCCGGTTCGGCGCCGGCAGCCACGCCGGCGCGGGCCGGCTCAGCGCGCACGGGCTCGCGTTCGTCGCCCAGCCCGACTACGACAAGCTGCTGTGGGCCGCCGACCTCAACTTCGTGCGCGGCGAGGATTCGTTCGTGCGGGCGCAGTGGGCGCGCAAGCCGTTCGTCTGGCACATCTACCCGCAGGCCGACGACGCACACCTGCCGAAGCTCGACGCCGCGCTCGCGCACCTGAGCGCGACGCTGCCGGCCGCCGCGCGCGATGCCACCGCGCGCTTCTGGCATGCCTGGAACGGCGCCGGCGCGCCGGACTGGGCCGACTTCCTCACGCATCGCGCCGCCCTCGAGGCCCGCGCGCATGCCTGGGCGGACGAGCTTGCCACACTCGGGGATCTTGCCGGAAATCTGGCGGAATTCTCAAAAACTCAGTTAAAATAAGCGGTTATCCAACGGCGGACCACGCAAGCGAGTCGCGGTCGGCGTCCCGGGCGGGTGGCTTCGATGCCGCCGCGAACGGCGCGGGCCGGCGGCACGCAGCCGAACCGCGCGTGCGAGCGACGCCCAGCGAGCGTTCCGGCCCCGGCGGCAAGCCGGAGCAACGGCGCGTCGCCCGCCCCGCTTGCGTTGTCGGCCGTTGCGCAACGTCAGGAAAATTTTTTTGCACAGGACAGTTTTGATATGAAAACCGCACAGGAACTCCGCGTAGGCAACGTCGTGATGGTCGGCAGCGACGCATGGGTCGTCTCGAAAGCCGAATACAACAAGTCGGGCCGTAACTCCGCCGTCGTCAAGATGAAGCTGAAGAACCTGCTGACGAACGCGGGCCAGGAATCCGTCTACAAGGCCGACGACAAGTTCGACGTCGTCGTGCTCGACCGCAAGGAAGTGACGTACTCGTACTTCGCGGACCCGATGTACGTGTTCATGGACGCCGACTACAACCAGTACGAAGTCGAAGCCGAAATGATGGGCGACGCACTGAACTACCTCGAAGACGGCATGACCTGCGAAGTCGTGTTCTACAACGAGAAGGCGATCTCGGTCGACATGCCGACCGTCATCGTGCGCGAGATCACCTACACGGAACCGGCCGTCAAGGGCGACACGTCGTCGGGCAAGGTCCTGAAGAACGCCAAGCTCGCGACCGGCTACGAGCTGCAAGTGCCGCTGTTCTGCAACACCGGCGACAAGATCGAAATCGATACGCGTACCAACGAATACCGCAGCCGCGCCTAAGTTCGCGCAACCTGCACGAAAAAGCGCCCTTCCGGGCGCTTTTTCTTTTTGAAGAACCGTATTGTTGCAGGTGCGTGACAGGCCGCGAAACGCTGCGAAACGTCATTCCGAAAAGGCATCAATTTGTATCTTCGGTAACTCTTTTGCTTACATCGGCAAATATCGTACGCTTTACGCGCCGAGGGACATAAAATCCGACTCTAATCAAACAATGGGGCGAACACGCCCGCCATGCACGGCCGCCCTTTGAACATCCAGCACACCATGCCACACGCCCTCATAGTCGAAGACGATCCCAACAGCTTGTCCGGCCTGACGGCGCTGCTCGCCGCGGACGGATTCACGGTCGATACGGCCACCTCGCTCGCCGAGGCCCGGGCCGCGCTGGCGCGGACGATCCCCGACGTCGTGCTCGTCGACCTGAACCTGCCGGACGGCAGCGGCTTCGACCTGCTGCAGCATCTGCCCCAACCGCAACAGCCGAACGGCGGCCTGCCGGTGATCGTGCTGACCGGCAACGCGACGGTCGAGAGCGCCATCGAGGGCTTGCGGCATGGCATCTGGGACTACCTGCTGAAGCCGGTCAACATTCCGCGGCTGCGCAGCCTGCTGGCGCGCATCCCGCGTCCGTACGAGCTGATCGAGGAAGTCCAGGCGCTGCGTACCACGCTGCGCAAGCTCGGCCGCTTCGGCCCCCTGATCGGGCGCAGCGACGCGGTCCAGCACGTCTACGACATGATCGAGCGCAACGCGCGCAGCGAGGCCGCGGTGCTGGTGTGGGGCGAGGCCGGCACCGGCAAGGAGACGACGGCGCGGGCGCTGCACGACCTGAGCCGCCGCCGCAAGGGGCCGTTCATCAAGTTCGACTGCCGCGCCGCACTGCAGCTGCCGCGCGTGATGGAGTTGGGCAGCATCGTGATCGAAAGCATGCTGTTCGGCCGCGAGCGCGGCTCCTACGGCGGCGCCGAGCGGCGCGAGCCGGGCCTGTTCGAACAGGCGAGCGGCGGCACGCTGCTGCTCAAGGACATCACCGCGCTGCCGCTGCCGATCCAGGAATCGCTGCTGCGCGCGCTCGACTCGCAGAGCTTCCGGCGCATCGAAGGCACCACCGAGGTGGCCACCGACTTCCGGCTGATCGCCACCTCGCGCCGGCCGTCGCGCGAAGCGCTCGACAACGGCACGCTGCGCGAGGATCTGTGGCTGCGGCTCGACGCGGCTTCGATCGCGCTGCCGCCGCTGCGCGCGCGCGACGACGACATGCTGCAGATCGCCGAGGCGTTCGTCGACGACCTGAATCGCCAGGCGCACGAAGCTGGCCTCGGCGCCGTCGACAAGCGGATCGCGCCCGACTTCATCCGCGAGTGTCTCGCCTACGACTGGCCCGGCAACGTGCGGGAACTGCGCGATCGCGTGCGACTCGCCTACGAGGCGTCGGGCGATTTCATCGAGACGCTGCGCGCCAACGACGGCGTGTTCGTGCCGGGCGCGGCGCTGAACGGCAGCAGCGTGCAGGTGCGCGTCGGCACGCCGCTGTCGGATGTGGAAGACCTGCTGATCCGCGCCACGCTCGACGCGGTCGGCGGTACGCGCCATCGCGCGGCCGCGCTGCTCGGCATCAGCCCGAAGACGCTCTACAACAAGCTGCAGCGCATGAAGATGAACTGACGGCGACGCGGGCGGCGCGGGTGAAACGCGCCGCCCGCCGCCGTTCGCGTTCCGGCTTCGGCTTCAGCCGAACGTCTCGCGCAGCAGCGCGCAGGCGCGCTGGTACTCGGGCCGACGCATCAGCTTGTCCCAGCCCGACGCCTTGCCGCGCGGCCGCAGCCGCCGGATCCGCCGCGCCGATTCCGGCGACACATCCACCGTCATCTCCTCGAGCACCCGTTCGGCCGCCTCCGGCTGGTTGCAGACCAGCACCATGTCGCAGCCGGCCTCGAGCGCCGCGTCGGCCGCCTGCGCGAGCGTGCCGCCCGCGCGCGCCGCTTCCATGGAAAGGTCGTCGCTGAACACGGCGCCCGTGAAACCGAGCCGCTCGCGCAGCACGCGCTGCAGCCAGATCGACGAGAAGCCGGCCGGCCGCGAATCCACCTGGGTATAGATCACGTGCGCCGGAATCACGGCCGCCAGCGCCAGCCCGAGCCAGTCATACGGCGCGGCGTCGAGCTTGAGGATCTGCTCGAGCGGGCGGTCGTCGGTCGGCAGCGCCACGTGCGAATCGGCCTCGGCATAGCCGTGGCCGGGGAAATGCTTGCCGCAGTTCGCCATGCCGGCCAGCGCGAGCCCGTGGTTCAGGCTCTTCGCCAGCAGCGTGACGACGCGCGGATCGCGATGGAACGCGCGGTCGCCGATCACCTTCGAGCGGCCGTAGTCGAGATCGAGCACCGGCGTGAAGCTGAGGTCGATCCCGCAGGCGCGCAGCTCGGCGGCCAGCACGTAGCCGACCGCGGTTGACGCGCGCGTGGCGTGCAGCACGTCCTTGTCCCACAGCTCGCCGAGCCGGCGCATCGCCGGCAGCACGGTGAAGCCGTCGGTGCGGAAGCGCTGCACGCGCCCGCCCTCGTGATCGACGGCGATCAGGATGTCGTCGCGCACCGCGCGGATCGCCTCGGTCAGCGCGCACAGCTGCTCGCGGCTCTCGAAGTGGCGCGCGAACAGGATCACGCCGCCCGTGCGCGGATGCGCGAGGCGTCGCGCGTCGTCGCGCGTGAGCGTCGTGCCGACGACGTCGAGCATGACGGGGCCGGGAGTCGGTTTCATCGAGTCGGGTCCGTGAAATGAAAGGGGGAATCAGGCGGGAGGATTCAGCCGGCAGCGCTCGCCGGCGCCGCGTCCGGCACTTCGGCGACCACGAACGACACCGCGTAATCGCGCTCGTCGCTGACAGTCACGCGTGCGGTGATACGCTGCGCGGCGAGCCAGTCGGCCAGTTCGCCGGAGGCCACCACGTAGGGCTGGCCGCTCGGCTCGTTGAGGGTTTGCAGGGCACGCCAGGTCATCGGCCAGCGCATCCCGAGGCCGATCGCCTTCGAGAACGCTTCCTTCGCGGAAAAGCGCGTCGCGAGGAACGCGATGCCGCGCGCCTCCGAGCGCTTGCGGCGCGCGTGGAACACGCGCAGCTCGTCGGGGCCGAGCACCTTCTCCGCGAACCGGCCGTCGGTACGTTCGAGCACCGCCGCGATCCGGCTCACCTGGACGATGTCGGTGCCGATGCCGTAGATCGCCATGAGGCGGCGCTCAGCGGCCGCCGTGGCGCGCCGCCACGCGCGCGGCGACCATGATCGCCTTCATCTCGCGCACGGCGTTGTCCCAGCCCGTGAAGATCGACTGCGCGACGATCGCGTGCCCGATGTTGAGCTCGACGATGCCGTCGATCGCCGCGATCTGCTGCACGTTCGTGTAGTGCAGGCCATGGCCCGCGTTGACCTTGAGGCCAAGCGCGACGCCGGCGTCGACCGCGGCCACCACGCGCTCGTACTCGCGCTGCTGGCCGGCCGCGTCGCGCGCCTCGGCGTAGGCGCCGGTGTGCAGCTCGACCACGGGCGCGCCGGCCTCGTGGGCCGCGCGGATCTGGGTCTCGTCCGGATCGATGAACAGCGACACGCGCACGCCCGCGTCGGCGAGCTGCCGGCAGGCCGCGCGCACCGCCTCGAAATGGCCGGCCACGTCGAGCCCGCCCTCGGTGGTCAGCTCGGCACGCTTCTCCGGCACGAGGCAGGCGTCGTGCGGGCGCACCTCGCAGGTGATGTCGAGCATTTCCGGCGTGACCGCGCATTCGAGGTTCATGCGCGTGGTCAGCAGCGGGCGCAGCGCGCGCACGTCGGCGTCGCGGATGTGGCGGCGATCTTCGCGCAGATGCAGCGTGATCGCGTCGGCGCCGGCCTGCTCGGCCGCGAGCGCCGCGCGGATCGGATCCGGATAGGCGGTACCGCGGACGTTGCGCAGCGTCGCGACGTGATCGATGTTGACGCCGAGATCGATGGCGTTCGGCGCGGTCAGGAAGAAGCTCATAGGTTTTGCAGGTCGATGAGGATCTGGCGCGTCGCGAGTGGCGTGCCGCCCAGATAGGTATTGAGCAGGAAGCGCATCAGCGTCTTGCTTTGCGCAACCGTCTGGGCACGATGGTAATCGTCCTCCTCCATGTCGAGCAATGTCTGACCCGAGACGATCGGCCAGTGCGACGGTGTGTCCTCACCGGCCTCGCGCACGCCGCGCTCGGGGTCGAACACGTAGCGGCCGTCGGCGGTGACGGCGCGGCGCGCCACGGTGCGGTTCAGCGCCCGCGCGTAGCCGGTCTCGCGCAGCAGCACGCGCTCGAACGAGCGCAGCACCTGCACGGCCGGCTCGTCGTGGGCGAGCCGCGCGAGCGTCACCAGATAATGCTGGAACAGCGCCGGAAACGGATCCTCGCGCGCGCAGAACTTGACCAGCAGCTCGTTCACGTAGAAGCCGCAGAGCAGCGCGTCGCCGCCGAGCGGCAGCATCCCGCCCACCCACTCCGCGCCCGTCAGCGTGCGCATCTCCGACTTGCCGGACCACGACAGCGCGAGCGGCTGGAACGTCTGCAGCACGCCGCGCAGCGCCGAATGCGGGCGCTTGGCGCCCTTCGCGACGAGCGCGACGCGGCCGTGGTCGCGCGTCAGCACGTCGATGATCAGGCTGGTTTCGCGATAGGGATGGCTGTGCAGCACGAAGCCGGGCTGCTCGGCGACGCGAAAATCGGATGCGCGCGGCGCGGCGCGGCGCGCCTTGCGGGGCCGCGCCGGCTCGGCGGGCGGCGCGGAGGCCGGCGGTTCCACGACGGAGACGGGCGCCTCGTCGGCCTCGTCGACCCCGTCGGAGCCATCGTGCCTGCCGTCATTCGTACCCATAGGCACGCAGCCCCGCTTCGTTGTCCGCCCAGCCGCTCTTCACCTTGATGAAGGTTTCGAGATAAACCGGGCCGTCGAACAGCTTCTCCATGTCGAGCCGCGCCTCGGTGCTGATCTGCTTGAGCTTGGCGCCCTTCTTGCCGATCACCATCGCCTTGTGCGAATCGCGCTCGACGAGGATCGTCGCGAACACGCGCGTGAGGCGCCCCTCCTCCTCGAACTTGTCGATGATCACGGTGCTCGTATACGGCAGCTCGTCGCCGGTCCAGCGGAACACCTTCTCGCGCAGGATCTCGGCCGCGAGAAAGCGTGAGCTGCGATCGGTCAAGTCGTCCTCGCCGTAGATCGGGTCGCCCTCGGGCAGGTAGGGCTTGACCGTGTTCATCAGGCGGCGGATGTCGTCGTCCTGCTTGGCCGACAGCGGCACCACCTCGGCAAACGGGCGCAGTTCACCCATCTGCTTCAGGAACGGGAACAACGTCGATTTGTCGTTGATGCGGTCGAGCTTGTTGAGAATCAGCAGCGTCGGCACCTTGGGCGGAATCAGGTCGAGCACTTTCTGGTCGTCCGGGCCGAAGCGGCCGGCCTCGATCACGAACAGGATCGCGTCGACCGCGGTCAGCGTCGAGGTGACGGTGCGGTTCAGCGTGCGGTTCAGTGCCGTGCTGTGGCGCGTCTGGAAGCCCGGCGTGTCGACGAAGATGTACTGCGCGTCGGGCAGCGTGTGGATGCCGGTGATGCGATGGCGCGTGGTCTGCGCCTTGCGCGAGGTGATGCTGATCTTCTGGCCGACGAGCGCGTTCATCAGCGTCGACTTGCCGACGTTCGGCCGGCCGACGATGGCGATCATGCCGCAACGGAATGCGGGGGTGGCGGGTGCGTTCATATCAGGCTGCTGCGATTCGAGGCGGGCCGCACGACGCGGCCCGCGGATAGGATCAGGCGTTCAACGACCGGCATCGGCCACGCGCAACGGCGTGACGGACAGGTCGGCGTCCGCGTCGGGCACCGCGCTCGCGGTGTCGCGCGCGCGCAACGTGCGGTCCGGCGCGCCTGCGCCGCGCGGCGCGGCATCGGCCTTGTCGGTGGAGACCGGGTTGCTGGCGGGCGCGGATTTTTCGGCGGCAGACTTGTCGGTCGCGGGCTTCTCGGCGGAAACCGGCGGCTCCACGCCGGGCACCGGGCCCGTCATCGGCCGGTCGGCGGCCGGCTGCCCGGCCAGGGCCGGCTTCTCCGGCGCAGTGGGTGCGGAGAGTGCCGCCGGTTTGTCGGCGCTCGCGGGCTTGTCGGCGGCGGACGGCTTCGCGCCGCGCTCGGTCTTCTCCGGCGCCGCGTCGGCGTGCGCGACCGCGCGAATCACGGCCACCGGCGGCGCACCGCGCTCGGCGGCCTCGGCCGGCGCCTTCGCCGCGCCCGGCACCGAGATCACGGTGCGTTCCTTGTGCTCCGGCGCCGCGCGCAGATCGAGCGCTTCCTGCACGCCCTTCACGCCAGGCACGATTTCGGGCTCGCTCTTCGAGGCGCGCGCGCTCTTCGAGCGCTTCGACTTGGCGGCCGCCATCGGGCGCGCCATCACCTCGTCGAGCGCCTTCTTCGCGGCGGCCTGCTCGGCCGCGCGGCGGCTCGCGCCGGAACCCGACACCTTCACGTCGAGCTTCGGTACCGTGCATTCCACCTCGAACTGCTGATTGTGCGCCGCACCATGCGTAGCCACGACCGTGTAAGTCGGCAGCGCGATCTTGTGGCCCTGCAGGTATTCCTGCAGTAGCGTCTTCGCGTCCTTGCCGAGCGTGCGCGGGTCGATATGGTCGAGGATCGGGATGTAGAGGCGCTTGATCACCCCCTGGGCGGCTTCGAAGCCGCCATCGAGGAACACCGCCCCGATGATGGCTTCGAACGCGTCCGCGAGGATCGACGGCCGGCGGAACCCGCCGCTGCGCAGTTCCCCTTCGCCGAGCCGCAGGCCGTCGGCAATATTGAGGGCCTGGGCAATCTCGTACAGCGATTGCTGCTTGACGAGGTTCGCGCGCACCCGCGACAGGTCGCCTTCGTCCAGTTTGCCGAAACGCTGGAATAAAAGGGCCGCTACCGCGCAATTCAGAACGGAGTCGCCGAGGAACTCGAGCCGTTCGTTATGCGTGGCGCTATGGCTACGATGGGTCAAAGCCTGACGCAGCAATTCCGCATTGCGGAATTCGTAGCGCAGCCGGCTTTCCAACTGGGACTGAGACATGAGCAGGAGTATAACGCGGGCGCCGGTTCCGTCTAGCGGCGGACGCCGGGCTCGAAAAGGCGTGTCGAAGCGGTGTTACCGCCGGTTCTTGAAGTGATTTGCCAGCATCGCGCGCGGCCATCGCGCGATGCCGGCGAGCGCGGCTCAGTGGAACGAGCCGATCCGCTTCAGGTCGCTGAAGTTCATCCAGATGAAGAACGCGCGGCCGACGATGTCGCTGTCGGGCACGAAGCCCCAGTAGCGGCTGTCCGCGCTGTTGTCGCGGTTGTCGCCCATCATGAAATAGTGGCCCGGCGGCACCTTGCAGATCACGCCGTGCTCGTTGTACGTGCAGTTGTCCTTGTACGGGAAATCGTAGGCGCCCATCACGAACGGCGGCACGGCCGGATTGTTCAGGATCGCGTTCTTGCGCGTGCCGTCGAGGGTCTCCTCGTACTGCTTCGCATAGTTCATGCGCTCTTCATCGAAGAAGTCGGGCAGCGGCGTCTCGGGTACCGGCTGGCCGTTGATCGTCAGCTTCTTGTCGAGATACTGGACGGTGTCGCCGGGCAGGCCGATCACGCGCTTGATGTAGTCGACCGACTCGTCCTTCGGATAGCGGAACACCACCACGTCGCCGCGCGAGAGCGGGCTGCCCTGGGTGATCTTCTGGTTGCCGATCGGCAGGCGCAGGCCGTACTCAAACTTGTTCACGAGGATGAAATCGCCGACCAGCAGCGTCGGCACCATCGAGCCCGACGGGATCTTGAACGGCTCGACCACGAACGAGCGCACCACGAACACCGCCAGGATCACCGGGAAGAAACTCGCCGTGTATTCGAGCCACCACGGCTGGCGCAGCTTGTCGTCGCGCAGCTTGGCGCGCGTCTCGGCCGCGTTCTCGTCGACGAAGCGTTCACCGACGCGCGCCTGCTGCCGGTCGAACTCGGCGGCGGCCTCGTCGGCCGCCTTGCGCCGGCGCGGCAGGAACACCAGTTTGTCCAGCACCCACGCGATACCCGTCAAGACGACGAGCACAAAAAGAATCAATGCGAAATTCATAAAAGGATCAGTCCTGTTATTTGTCTTCGACACGCAAGATCGCGAGGAACGCTTCCTGCGGGATCTCGACCGAACCCACCTGCTTCATGCGCTTTTTGCCTTCCTTCTGCTTTTCCAGCAGCTTCTTCTTACGCGTGATGTCGCCGCCGTAGCACTTGGCCAGCACGTTCTTGCGCAGCGCCTTGATGTTCTCGCGCGCGATGATGTGCGCGCCGATCGCCGCCTGGATCGCGACGTCGTACATCTGGCGCGGGATGATCTCGCGCATCTTCGCCGCCACCTCGCGGCCGCGGTACTGCGACTGCGAACGGTGGACGATGACCGACAGCGCATCGACCTTGTCGCCGTTGATCAGCATGTCGACCTTGACCACGTCCGAGGCGCGATATTCCTTGAACTCGTAGTCCATCGACGCGTAGCCGCGCGATACCGACTTGAGTCGGTCGAAGAAGTCGAGCACGATTTCCGCCATCGGGATCTCGTAGGTCAGCTGCACCTGGCGGCCGTGGTACTGCATGTTGATCTGCGAGCCGCGCTTTTGCGTACAGAGCGTGATGACCGAACCGACGTAGTCCTGCGGCATGTAGAGGTTCACGGTCACGATCGGCTCGCGCACCTCCTCGATGCGGGCCGGCTCCGGCATCTTGGCCGGGTTCTCGACCTTGATCGTGCTGCCGTCGCTCTGCACCACCTCGTAGACCACCGTCGGCGCGGTGGTGATGAGGTCCATGTCGAACTCGCGCTCGAGCCGCTCCTGCACGATCTCCATGTGCAGCAGGCCGAGGAAGCCGCAGCGGAAGCCGAAGCCGAGCGCCTGCGAGACTTCCGGCTCGTACTGCAGCGACGCGTCGTTGAGCTTGAGCTTCTCGAGCGATTCGCGCAGCGCGTCGTACTGGTTCGCCTCGACCGGATAGAGGCCCGCGAACACCTGCGGCTTCACTTCCTTGAAGCCCGGCAGCGGCTCGGTGGCGGCCTTCGTCGCGTGCGTGACGGTGTCGCCGACCTTGGCGGCCGTCAGTTCCTTGATGCCGGCGATGATGAAGCCGACCTGCCCCGCCGAGAGCGATTCCAGGTTGCGCGACTTCGGCGTGAACACGCCGATGTGCTCGACCGGGAACTGCGCGCCGGTGGCCATCAGCTTGATCTTGTCCTTCGGGCGCAGCGTGCCGTTGACGATGCGCACCAGCATCACCACGCCGACGTAGTTGTCGAACCACGAATCGATGATCAGCGCCTGCAGCGGCGCTTCCGGATCGCCCTTCGGCGGTGGCACCTTGGCGATCAGCGACTCGAGCACGTCTTCCACGCCGAGCCCCGTCTTCGCGCTGCAGCGCGTCGCGTCGGTCGCGTCGATGCCGATCACGTCCTCGATCTCGGTGATCGCGTTGTCGGGGTTCGCCGCGGGCAGGTCGATCTTGTTCAGCACCGGCACTACCTCGACGCCGAGCTCGATCGCCGTGTAGCAGTTCGCGACAGTTTGCGCCTCGACGCCCTGGCTCGCGTCCACCACCAGCAGCGCGCCTTCGCAGGCGGACAGCGAGCGGCTGACTTCGTAGGAGAAGTCGACGTGTCCGGGGGTGTCGATCAGGTTCAGGTTGTAGACCTTGCCGTCGCGGGCGCGGTACGTGAGCGCCGCCGTCTGGGCCTTGATCGTGATGCCGCGCTCGCGCTCGAGATCCATCGAGTCGAGCACCTGGGCTTCCATCTCGCGGTCGGTCAGACCGCCGCAAACCTGGATGATGCGATCCGCGAGCGTCGACTTGCCATGGTCGATGTGGGCGATGATCGAGAAATTGCGAATATGATCCATTCAGTGCCGATCAAGCGAAAAAGGCGCGCTCGACGACTGCGGAGCACGCCTTGTAAGTCGGTGAAAAAACAGCCTATTTTAGCCGAAAAGGTCTGTCCGGGGCGGCATTTTGGACGCCGCGACCGGCCGCGCGGCACGAAACCTGCAGGAATGACCGGCCGCGGGCACACTCGAGCCCCGCCGCCGGGGTCCGCCGACGGCGCGCGACGCGATTCAGCCGGCCGCCGCGCGACGTTCGAGCGCCGCCCGCACGCGCGCCGAATCGAGTCGATGCCGGCACAGTTCGACGCCGTCGAGCAGCAGCACCGGCACGTCCTCGTCATAGCGCGCGACGAGCGCCGGATCGGCGTCGATGTCGAGATAATCGACGGCCACGTCGAATTCGGCCGCGAGCGGCGCCAGTGCGGCACGCATCTCGTCGCACAGGTGGCACCAGCCGCGGCCGTACAGCGTGAGCGGCATGCGTGGCCTACTTCTGCCGCGGCCGCAGCGGGATGAACTGCGTGTTGTCGCCGCGCCGGACCAGCACCGCGACCATCTTCTGCGGATCGAGCTTCGCGGTGACCTCGACGAACTGCTTCGCGTTCGTGATGTCGGTGTCGCCGACCCGGATCACGATGTCGTCGCGCTTCAGGCCCGCCCGCGCGGCAGGCCCTTCGGCCAGGTCGACGTGTACGCCGTTCGGCACCTTCGCCGCCTTCAGCTGGTCCGCCGTCAGGTCGCTGACCGTCAGCCCGAGCGCGTTGCTCTGGCGCGGCTTGGCGGGCTGGCTCGGCTTGCCGTCGGTGCGCGCATTCTTCTCGGTCGGCACCTCGGCGATCATGATCGGCAGGTCGCGCGCGCTGCCCTTGCGCCAGATCGTCAGCGTCGCCCTGGTGCCCGGCTTGGTATCGCCGACCATGCGCGGCAGGTCGGTGGCTTCGTCCACCTGGCGGCCGTTGAACTTCAGGATGATGTCGCCCGGCTGCACGCCGGCCTTGTCGGCCGGGCCGCCCGCCTCGACGCTGCTGACCAGCGCGCCTTCCGCGCGCGGCAGCCCGATCGAGTCGGCCACGTCCTTCGTGACCTCGCCGATCGCCACCGCGATGCGGCCGCGCGTGACTTTGCCCGTGGCCTTCAGCTGCTCGGCCACGCGCATCGCCTCGTCGATCGGAATCGCGAACGAAATGCCCATGAAGCCGCCGGTGCGGCTGTAGATCTGCGAGTTGATGCCGATCACCTCGCCCTGCATGTTGATCAGCGGGCCGCCCGAGTTGCCGGGATTGACCGCCACGTCGGTCTGGATGAACGGCAGGTAGTCGCCGGTGTTGCGCCCCTTCGCGCTGACGATGCCGGCCGTGACCGTGTTGTCGAGCCCGAACGGCGAGCCGATCGCGACCACCCACTCGCCCACGCGTACCTTGTTCGAATCGCCGATCGCCACGGTCGGCAGGCTGCTCGCGTTGATCTTGACGATCGCCACGTCGGTGCGCTCGTCCACGCCGATCAGTTTGGCCTTGAACTCGCGCTTGTCGGTCAGCGTGACGTAGATGGTGTCGGCGTCGTCGACCACGTGCGCGTTCGTCATCACGTAGCCGTCCGGCGACAGGATGAAGCCCGAGCCCACGCCGCGGTTCTGCTCGGTGTCGGGTGCGTCGGGCGGCGCGTTCTTCGGCGTGCCGGGCGAGCCCGGCGCCCCCGGCAGCGGAATGCCGAAGAAGCGGCGGAAGAACTCCGACATGTCGCCGTCGTCCGGCCCCTGCGGGAACGCGCCGCCGCGCGGGTCGGCCGGCACGGTCGCGGTGGTGCGGATGTTCACGACCGCCGGGCCGGCCTTCTCGACCAGATCCGCGAAATCGGGCAGCGCCGCGCGCGCCGCCGGCGCGCTGGGCGGTGCGACCGGCACGGTGACCGGTGCGGACGCGCCCTGCACGGGCGCGGCGGTTTGCGCCGCCGGCGACGCGACGGGCAGGCAAGCCGTCAGCGCCGCTGCGGCCATCCAGGGACGCAGCGTGAACTTGATCATGTCGGGAAACCGGAAGGTTACTTCGAAGGCTTGTATTCTATGGCAGCCGCGAACTGCTGCAACGTCGCCGGCGGCACTTCGCCGAGCAGCGTGATCCAGAAATCACCACGGCGCTTCACCAGCACGTGCGTCGCGCCCGTGCTGCCCGCGCCTTCCTTGCGCGCGCCCTTCTCCACCGGTTCGAGAAATACCGAGATCGTCGCGAGCCCGTCGGTGAAGACGGCCTGGTCGACCGGAATCGGCGGCTCGTTCGCGTCACGCGCGGCCATCGGGCGGCGCACCTCGCGGATCTTGCGGAAACCGGCCACGCTCGGCGCGATCCGCCAGCCCTGCGATTCGATGTCGACCGGCTGCACCGGCGGGCGCACCACCGTGCAGCCGCTCAGGTTGTGGATGCCGTTCGCGATCGCCGTCTTCTGGGCCGGGCTCTCCTGGCCGATCTGCAATTGCGAGAATGCCACCTGTTCGAGCACGTGATCGTCGGCGTCGAGCGTCTGGGTACGCAGCAGCAGGCCCGTCTTCGCGTCGGTCCAGAGCTTGTAGGCGTAGCGGTAGCCGTCCTTCGGCACCAGTTCGGCGACCTGCGCGTCGACGCCGGCCACGCGATCCTGGCCAAGCGGCTTCAGGTCGTACACGGACAGCACCTCGGCGCCGCTCGCGCCGAGCAGCGCCGGGAACGCGTCGCGGTTCTGGCGGCGCTCGACCACGCAGAGCTGGCGCTCCGGCACGAACGTGACGAGATCGTCGTTGTGGCGCAGCAGCTTGCGCGGCTTGCCGTCGAGGCTTTCGATCTGCTCGTACTCGCCGCCCCTGGCGGCGATATGGGTGATGCGCGAGGACTGCACGTAGGTGCCGCGCTGGAACACGAACGTGCCGTCGTAGCTTTGCTGCTGCGCGGCCTGCTGGATGCGGTCGAGCCATGCAGCGGCGGCTTGCGGGCCGGCGGCCGGATCGACCGGCTGCTGCGCGATGGCGTGCGAGTGAACGGAAAGCAAAGCGGCCGCGCAGAGCACGAGCGCAGGCAGCCGCGTCCAGCCGGAAGTGGCGCGATTCAACAGCAATGTCCGCATCGGGTTTATTGGCCTTGCGTGGCGACGGCGGTACGAATGAGCGGCATCGAGCCCGATACGACGGGCTGCTGCGCGAATTGTTGGTGGGCTTCGAGGTACTGGTCGAGGCTCGCGTCACGGATGATGTTGACATCCTGGCGGCTCGACGCGGCCACGCGCTGCAGATCGTGCGGCGCGACCGAGGCGACCTGCACCGTGCCGACGGCCTGCCCAGCCGTGCCCTGCAGTTGCGGCACGACGATCCAGGTCAGCGTCGCTGCGGCAGCGGCAACCGCGAACGCGGGCAGCACGCGGCGGCGCAGCGGCTGGCGCCGCGCGGCCGCTTCGGCCGTGGCGGCCGACGCCACCGTGACGGCGGCCGGCGCGATCAGGTGCGGCTCGGCCGCGAACGCGGCCGCGAACCGGGCACCGAAAGCCTGGCTGACGGCCGGTTCGATCGCGAGTTCGTCGGAACGCAGCGCGTCGCCGATCGCGTGATAGTCGGCCCAGGTGCGACGCTCCGTGACGCCGAAACCGGCCAGGATCTGCCCGAGCGAACCGGCCGACGCTTCACCGTCGACCAATGCGGACACTTGCTCGCCGTGCGAGCCTGCTTGCGATTGCGTAGAGACCGACCCCATGATGCTCCCCATCTTCCGATACCCCGTCGTGACCACGACTCAATCTGTAACTGGACCCCGTGCCGATCCTGCCGCCGGACAGGCGCCTACCAGCGCTTGCCTTCCGGCGTGTCGAGCAGCGGCCGCAACTTGTTGGCGATCGCTTCCCGGGCCCGGAAGATACGTGAACGCACGGTGCCGATGGGGCAATCCATCATTTCCGCGATTTCCTCGTAACTCAGGCCTTCGATTTCCCGCAGCGTGATGGCCGTGCGCAATTCCTCGGGCAACAGCGCCATCGCCGCGTTCACCGTTTCGGCGATCTGCTTGCTCATCAACATCGACTCGGGCGTGTTGATATCCCTTAGTTGGTCCGCGTCGGAGAAAGTTTCAGCCTCTTCGGCATCCGCTTCAGTCGAGGTCGGCGCGCGGCGCCCCTGGGTCGCAAGGTAGTTCTTCGCCGTGTTGACGGCAATCCGGTACAACCACGTGTAGAACGCGGATTCGCCGCGGAATTGCGGCAGCGCCCGGTAGGCCTTGATGAACGCGTCCTGGGCCACGTCCTCGACCTCGGCGGGGTCACGCACGAGGCGCGAGATCAGCCGGAGGATCTTGCGGTGGTATTTGGAGACCAGGAGTTCGAACGCCGCCTTGTCGCCTTTCTGTACGCGCTCGACCAGGACCTGATCGATTTCTTTTTCACTCACCTGACAAATCCGTTAACTAGGGATGCAACGCGGAGCGCTATTGTAGCAACGCCACCTGGCGCGCCGCGAAACGCGGGCGGCGCGTGCTGCCAGCCTAGCCGTGCGTGGCCTGCCTGCCGTAGACGGACAGGGCGCGAAAGGCCCGCGCGTCGAGCGCGTCGGCCGGCACCACGAACGGCACCGGACGGCCGCGCTCGCGAGCGATCGCTAGCACCAGCAGGCGGTCCGCCCACTGCGTGCAGCCGACCACCGGGCCGAACGCCACGCGCCGGCCGCCGCGATCGAACACGGCGAGCGCGCCGCTGCCCGCTTCGATCCGCAAGGCAGCCGGCACGCGGCTGGCACTGGTCCGCCGCGCGACCGACGCGAGATACGCGCCGCTCAGCATCCCGACGAGCATCGCTCCCGTTTGATCCATGAACCAGCCTGGCAGCGCCGCGGCGCCCGCGGCGACGGCCGCCGTGCAGAGCACGACGAACGCCGCCAGCGCGACGCGCAGCGTCGCCGAGGCACGCAGCGCGACGGGCTGCGTGCCGGCGGAAAACGGGAGGAAGGGATCCGTCAAGCGATCCCGCTTCAGACGCGCTTGAAAACCAGCGTGCCGTTAGTCCCGCCAAAACCGAAGGAGTTCTTCAGCGCGACATCGATCTTCATGTCCCGTGCTTCGTTCGCGCAGTAATCGAGATCACATTCGGGATCCTGATTGAAGATGTTGATGGTCGGCGGCGACACCTGGTTGTGAACGGCGAGCACCGTGAACACCGACTCGAGGCCGCCCGCGCCGCCCAGCAGGTGGCCCGTCATCGACTTCGTCGAGTTGACCACCATCTGCCTGGCGCGATCGCCGAACGCGCGCTTGATGCCGATCGTCTCGGCCAGGTCACCGAGTTGCGTCGAAGTGCCGTGCGCGTTCAGGTAGTTGACCTCGTCGGGGTTGACGCCGGCGTTGCGCAGCGCGGCCAGCATGCAGCGGCGTGCGCCGTCGCCGTCCTCGACGGGCGCGGTCATGTGATAGGCGTCGGCGCTCATGCCGTAGCCGGACACTTCGGCGTAGATCTTCGCGCCGCGCGCCTTCGCGTGCTCGTACTCCTCGAGCACCATCACGCCGGCGCCCTCGCCGAGCACGAAGCCGTCGCGGTCCTTGTCCCACGGACGGCTCGCCGTCGCCGGATCGTCGTTGCGCTGCGACAGCGCGCGCGCGGCCGCGAAGCCGCCGATGCCGAGCGGCGAGACGGTCGCTTCCGCGCCGCCCGCGATCATCACGTCGGCGTCGCCGTACTCGATCAGGCGCGCGGCCTCACCGATGCAGTGCAGGCCGGTGGTGCAGGCCGTCACGATCGCGAGGTTCGGGCCTTTCAGGCCGAACTTGATCGACAGGTGGCCCGAGATCATGTTGATGATCGAGGCCGGCACGAAGAACGGCGAGATCCGGCGCGGGCCGCGATTGAGCAGCTCGGTCTGCGTGACCTCGATCATCGGCAGGCCGCCGATGCCGGAGCCCACGACGACGCCGATGCGCTCCGAATTCTCGTCGGTCACTTCGAGGCCACAGTCCTTCATGGCCTGCATGCCGGCGGCGATGCCGTAATGGATGAAGGTATCCATGTGGCGCGCTTCCTTCGCCGGCAGGTACTCTTCGACGTTGAAGTCCTTCACCTCGCCCGCGAAGCGGGTCGAAAAGTTCGTGGCATCGAACTTGGTGATGTTGACGATGCCGGATTTTCCGGCAACGAGATTGGCCCAACCGTCGGCAACATTATTGCCAACAGGCGAAATCAGCCCCAGGCCTGTAACGACAACTCGGCGGCGGCTCACGGTACCCTCTTTTCCATTGAATGACTAAAGCAAAAGCCACAGGGGCCGCAGGAACCAGCCCTGCGAGCCCTGTGGCTGTTAGCGCGGCCGGCATCGATGCCGGCTGCGAGATCGAGCGCCAATGCAGCGTTCCAGAAAACGTTGCAGACGGCGTGTGCCTGTCTCAGGCCTTGACGTTCGCGCGAGCGTAGTCGATCGCTTGCTGAACCGTCGTGATCTTTTCGGCCTCTTCGTCCGGGATTTCCATGCCGAACTCGTCTTCGAGCGCCATCACCAGCTCGACCGTGTCGAGCGAGTCCGCGCCCAGATCGTTCACGAACGAGGCTTCGTTCTTGATTTCGCCTTCGGCGACGCCCAGTTGCTCGGCGACGATCTTCTTGACACGTTGTTCGATGTTGTCCATTACCCCTCCGAGGGAAAGTTCAGATTTACAAGTGCGCGCATTTTATCAGGTTTGATGCCGCCAAAAATGCGTGCCGGCGTTGTGGTTCGACAGGCGCCCAATGCGCCTTTCTCCATCCGTCACACGGCGCGGATGGTAAACGAATTCCGTTACGACATGTACATGCCGCCGTTCACGTGCAGCGTCGTGCCGGTGATGTAACCGGCCTGCGGCGATGCGAGGAACGCGACGGCGTGGGCGATGTCGTCGGTGCTGCCGAGGCGGCCGAGCGGAATCTGGGTCTTCAGCGCCGCCTGCTGTTCTTCAGGCAGCGTCTTGGTCATGTCGGTATCGATGAAGCCGGGCGCGACGCAGTTCACCGTGATGCCGCGGCTGCCGATCTCGCGCGCGAGCGCGCGCGTCAGGCCCGCGACGCCGGCCTTCGCGGCAGCGTAGTTGGCCTGGCCGGGATTGCCGAGCGAGCCGACCACCGAGGTGATGTTGATGATGCGCCCGCCGCGGGCCTTCATCATCGGGCGCAGCACCGCGCGCGAGAGGCGGAACACCGACTTCAGGTTGGTGTCGATCACCGCGTCCCAGTCGTCGTCCTTCATGCGCATCGCGAGCTGGTCCTGCGTGATGCCGGCGTTGTTGACGAGCACGTCGAGGCGGCCGAATTCCTTCACGGTCGCGTCGATCAGCGCTTCGCCGGCGGCCGCGTCGTTGACGTTGAGCACCGCGCCGCGGCCGGTCGCGCCGGCCTCCGCGAACGCGGCGCCGATCGCCTGCGCGCCGGCCTCGCTGGTCGCGGTGCCGATCACCGTCGCGCCCTGGCGTGCCAGTTCGAGCGCGATCGCACGGCCGATGCCGCGCGACGCGCCGGTCACGATCGCCACCTGTTTGTCGAGATTCTTGTCCATGTTGGTTCCGTGAAGCGGTGGAAGCGGAATACGTGGGCGCCGCGTTACGCGGTGACGAGCTTGAGCACGTCGTCGAGCGTGGCGGGATCGAACACCGAGGCGCCCGCGAGCGTGCCGTCGATGCGCTTGGTCAGCCCCGCGAGCACCTTGCCCGGGCCGCATTCGACCAGCTGCGTGACGCCGGTGCCGGCGATGTGCTTCACGCACTCGACCCAGCGCACCGGGCCGGCCGCCTGGCGCACCAGCGCGTCCTTGATCGCGGCGGGATCGGACACCACGGCCACGTCGATGTTGTTGACCACCGGGATCACCGGCGCGTTCACCGTGACGCCCGCCAGATAATCGCGCAGTTGGTCCGAGGCCGGCTTGAGCAGCGACGAATGGAACGGCGCCGATACCGGCAGCGGCAGCGCGCGCTTGGCACCCTTCGCCTTGGCCAGTTCGCAGGCCTTCTCGACCGCGGCCTTGCCGCCGGCGATCACGACCTGCGCCGGCGCGTTGAAATTGACCGCCTCGACCACGCCCTCGGCCGAGGCCTCGGCGCAGATGGCGCGCACCGTGTCGTCGTCGAGGCCGAGGATCGCGGCCATGCCGCCCTGGCCGACCGGCACCGCGCTCTGCATCGCCTGCGCGCGGAACCGCACCAGCGGCACGGCATCGCGGAACGCGAGCGCGCCGGCGGCGACCAGCGCCGTGTACTCGCCGAGGCTGTGGCCCGCGACGATCGACGGCGCCGGGCCGCCCGCCTCCTGCCATGCGCGATAGCAGGCGTAGGCGGCCGTCAGCATGACGGGCTGGGTATTGGTCGTCAGGTTCAGTTCTTCGGCCGGACCTTCGGCGATCAGCTTGCCGAGATCCTGGTTCAGTGCGTCGGACGCTTCCTGGACGGTGTCACGCACGACGGCGAGATCGGCGAATGCGTTGAGCATGCCGACCGACTGCGAACCCTGTCCCGGAAAAACAAAGGCAAATTTCATTTCGTCCTCATTGAATCGATTCGAGCGGCGCCCCCGCGGCAGCGGGCGCGGCCGCGAGGGGCGGCGTGGCGCTCAGAAGCGGAATACCGTCGCGCCCCAGGTGAAGCCGCCGCCGACGCCTTCGATCAGGACCGTCTGACCGCGCTGGATCCGGCCGTCGCGCACAGCCACGTCGAGCGCCAGCGGGATCGAGGCGGCCGAGGTGTTGCCGTGCTCGCCGACGGTGACGACCATGCGCTCCTGCGGCAGGCCGAGCTTGCGGCAGGTGCTGGTCATGATACGGATATTCGCCTGGTGCGGAATCAGCCAGTTGACCTGGTCGGCCGACAGGTTCGCCTTTTCGAGCGCCTCGACGGCCACCTTCTCGAGCACGTTGACGGCGAGCTTGAACACCGCCTGGCCGTCCATGTGCAGGAACGCGCTGCCGGCGATCACGCCGCCGTTCACGTTGCCCGGCGTGCAGAGGATGTGCGAGTAGCTGCCGTCCGCGTGCAGCGCGCTGCCGAGGATGCCCGGCTCGTCGGAAGCCGACAGCACCACGGCGCCGGCGCCGTCGCCGAACAGCACGCAAGTGGTGCGGTCCTTGAAATCGAGGATCCGCGAGAAGGTCTCGGCGCCCACCACCAGCGCGTTGCGGTGCTGGCCGCTGCGGATGAAGCTGTCGGCCGTGGCCAGCGCGTAGGCGAAGCCCGAGCAGACCGCCTGCACGTCGAACGCGGCGCCGCCGTTGCGGATGCCGAGCTTGTTCTGCAGCAGGCAGGCGGTGCTGGGAAAGACGAAATCGGGGGTCGAGGTGGCGACGATGATCAGGTCGATCGACTGCGGATCGATGTCGGCGGCTTCGATCGCGCGCTGCGCGGCGACCAGCGCAAGATCGCTGGTCGTCACGTCCGGATCGGCGAAGTGGCGGGCGTGGATGCCGGTGCGCGCGACGATCCACTCGTCGCTGGTTTCGATGCCGTCTTTCGCGAGGCGCTCGGCGAGCGCCTGGTTCGTGACCCGGTTGGCAGGCAGATGGCTGCCCGTGCCGAGCACGCGGGAATAGAGAGTCGATTGGGCCATTTAAGCTTTCGAGGACAAAGCGGAAGAAGGCTCGGCCTGCTGACCGGCGGACGGACCCGCCTGGCCGGCACCGCCCGCGTCGTGACCGCTTTCGCCAAGCGGCATCGCGTTTTCCGCCATGGCCCGGGAAAGGCGCTCCAGCACGCCATTTTTGACCGCATCATACCCGCGTTTGATGGCCCACTCAAACGCGTAGGCATCGGCCGAACCGTGACTCTTGATGACGAGGCCGCGCAGGCCGAGCAACGCCGCGCCATTGTACTGGCGATGGTCGACGCGCTTCTTGAAACGCAGCAACACCGGCAGCGCGAGCACGGCCATCAGCTTGGTCAGCCACGAACGGCTGAACTCTTCCTTGATGATGTCGGCGAGCATCTGGGCGAGGCCTTCCGAGGTCTTCAGCGCGACATTGCCGACGAAGCCGTCGCAGACGATCACGTCGACCGTGCCCTTGTAGATGTCGTTGCCCTCGACGTTGCCGCGGAAGTTGAGCGTGCTGGCGCGCAGCAGTTCGCCCGCGCGCTTGATCGTGTCGTTGCCCTTGATCACTTCCTCGCCGATGTTGAGCAGGCCGATCGACGGACGATCCCTGCCCTCGAGCGCGGCGACGAGCGCGTGCCCCATCTCGGCGAACTGCAGCAGGTGCTGCGGCTCGCAATCGACGTTCGCGCCGAGGTCGAGCATCATCGTGTAGCCGCTCGGGTTCGGCAGCGCGAACGCGATCGCCGGGCGTTCGATGCCGGGCAGCGTCTTCAGCACGTAGCGCGACACCGCCATCAGCGCGCCGGTGTTGCCGGCCGAGACGCAAGCCTGCGCCGCGCCGTCCTTGACGTGGTTCAGCGCGACGCGCATCGAGGAATCTTTTTTCCGCCGCAGCGCGATCTCGACGGAATCATCCATCGCGACCACTTCCGTAGCCGGGACGATCGAGAGCGTGGGCTCGTCGAGCGCCTTGAGCTTTTTCAGCTGGGCACGTATCGCGGTATCGATGCCTACCAGCATCAGATGCGCATCGGGGTGCGCACGGACAAACTTGACTGCCGCGGGAACGGTCACGGACGGGCCGTGGTCGCCTCCCATGCAATCGATCGTGAGCTTTACTGTCATGGAGTGCGACGAATTTCAGGCACAAAAAAGCGGCAGTTGAATGCCGCCTTTTTGTCGAGCCAGGAAAGTGTCAAGCGAACCGGTCGTCGTGCGAAGCGCCCGGGCATGGGCCGGACCTCGCGCGACGAAACGCGCTTAGTCGTTCTTCGTCTTGACGACTTTCTTGCCGCGGTAGTAGCCGTTCGGGCTGATGTGGTGACGCAGATGCACTTCACCCGTGCTCGGCTCGACGGCCAGCGGCGTGGTCGTCAGGAAATCGTGCGAACGGTGCATGCCGCGCTTCGACGGCGACTTCTTGTTTTGCTGAACTGCCATGACTAACTCCTAAAAATTTTCCGGATTCTAACACAGCCCGATACGGCGCCTAACCACATCCGGGCACTGCCGCCCGACGCCTTCCCGTGCTCCACCTACGTCAGTGTTTCTTGTCGCCGTCCCGCTTCAGCGCTTCGAGCGCCGCGAACGGATTGGGCCGCTTTTCACCGCCCTCGTCGCCTTCGCTTTCAGCCTCTTCGTCGGCCACGAAATCCTCGGCGGGGCCGCTGACACCCGACACGAGACTTTCATGCACCGCCGGACAGACTTCATGCTTCGGCACGAGCGGCAGCGAGAGCAACAGCTCCTCTTCGATCAAGTCGACGAGATCGAACTGGCGCGAACCCACGATCACATCGACTTCATCGTCCTCATCGAGCGGAATGGCTTCCGCTTCCTCCTCGGTCGCGACGATCCGATACACCATGTCGATATCGAAGGCCTGCGAGTACGGCGTCATGCAGCGCTGGCATTCGAGCCACGCGACGCCGTGCAGCGCGAGCCGCAGATACGGCTGCTGGCCTTCGCTGCCGTCGTCCTGCAGCTCCGACTGCGTCGAGCCTTCCGCCTGCCACGTGAACGCGGTGTCACGATCTGGCGCATCGGCCGGCACTTCGTTTAACATGCGCGGCAGTTGCGAGAGCCGCACCGCGCCGGCCGATTGCCGGGCGCTGCGCGCGAACTCGAACAGGTCGACGACGTGCGGATCGAGCGATACCGCAGGTTTGCCTGAAGAAGGATTCATGTGCGCTCCTGCCGTATTGTGCTTGCCGTCATCGACGTCGTACCGGATTGCCGGACGCGCCGGCTTGCGTACCGGGCCCGCGGCGATCGATCGAGGCCGGCATCCACGAGGCCAGCACCTACGAAGCCGGCACCCAATAACCGCTGCCGATGAAAAGCGCAAAACTATATCTGTTTTATCTTTTCGAGTCAATCACTTAAGACCCCGCCTCGCGCCACGCCGCGAGGCCCCTTCCGACGCGCCATGATGACCACGTTTTCCCGTCCGCCCAGGCTGATCCTGGCGTCCAGTTCCCGTTACCGACGCGAGTTGCTCGAACGCCTGAGGATCCCGTTCGAGGTCGCCACGCCCGATCTCGACGAGACGCCGCGCGCCGGCGAATCGCCGGCCGACACCGCGCTGCGGCTCGCCGCCGGGAAGGCGCGCGCCGTCGCCGGCCGCGTCGCCGCGCCCGAGGGCACGATCGTGATCGGCTCCGACCAGGTCGCGACCTTCGACGGCCGCCAGATCGGCAAGCCCGGCACGCACGAACGCGCGCTCGAACAGCTGAAATCGATGCAGGGCCGCCGCGTCGAATTCCATAGCGCGCTATGCGTCTACGACAGCCGCACCGATCGCGCGCAAGTCGAGGACGTGGTCACGCGCGTGCGCTTCCGCTCGCTGTCCGAGGCCGAGCTCAACGCCTACCTGCGCGCGGAGACGCCCTACGACGTGGCCGGCAGCGCCAAGTCGGAGGGGCTCGGCATCGCGCTGCTCGAGGCGATCGACTCCGACGACCCGACCGCGCTGGTCGGCCTGCCGCTGATCGCGCTCACGCGCATGCTGCGCGAGGCCGGCGTGGCGCTGTTCGGCGCGGAGGTGCGGGCATGACGAAGGGCACGCTCTATCTGATCCCGAACACGCTCGGCGAAGGCGACGCGTCGATGCTCGCGGCCGTGCTGCCGGCCGCCGTGCAGGCGCGCGCCGCCGCGCTCGGCTATTACATCGGCGAGAACGCGAAGACCACGCGTGCGTTCCTGAAGAAGATCGGTACCGAACGGCCGATCCAGGAAATCGAGATCCGCGAACTGAACGTGAAGACGCCGGCGGGCGAAATCGAGCGGCTGCTCGGGCCGATCCTGGCCGGCGCCGACGGCGGCCTCGTCTCCGAAGCCGGCGTGCCGGCCGTGGCGGACCCGGGCGCGCTGCTGGTGCGGCGCGCGCACGAGCGCGGCGTGCGCGTGGTGCCGCTGGTCGGCCCGAGTTCGATCCTGCTCGCGCTGATGGCCTCCGGCCTGAACGGCCAGACTTTCGCGTTCCACGGCTACCTGCCGGTCGACGCGGCCGCGCGCACGAAGCGCCTGCGCGAACTCGAACAGCAGTCGCGCAAGGCCAGGGAAACCGAGATCTTCATCGAGACGCCGTATCGCAACCAGGCGATGCTGGAAGCGCTGGTCGCGAACTGCGCGCCGTCGACGCTGATCTGCGTCGCGGCGGACCTGACGCTCGATACCGAGACGATCGTGAGCCGCAGCGCGGCCGACTGGAAGAAGGCGCCGCCGCTGAACCTGCAGAAGCGGCCGGCGATCTTCCTGCTGCTCGCGAACTGAGCGCAACGGCCGGCCCGCCGATGGTGGCGGCCGGCTGGCTTCCTAGGCCTCGCGCACCGGCGGCGGCGCACCTGCCCGGGTACCCGCGAGGCCTCAGCGCAGCCGGATCCCGCTGTCCGACAGCGCGGACTTCACCGCCCCGCCGCCGATCGCCGCGCCGAAACGCCGTGCCACGCGGTTGCTCAAGCTTTCCTTGACCGTGTAATCGACGATGTCGGGCGCCTTCAGCACGTCGCGCGCGACCGAGTCGGTGGTGCCGAAGCCGTCCGCGAGGCCGAGATCGACGCTCTTCGCGCCGGTCCAGAACAGCCCCGAGAAGAGATCCGGCGAGTCGTGCAGCCGCTTGCCGCGGCCGTCCTTCACGGCCTGGATGAACTGCGCGTGGATCTCGTCGAGCATCGCCTGCGCATGCTCGTTCATCTTCGGCGTTTCCGGCGAGAACGGATCGAAAAAGCCCTTGTTCTCGCCCGACGTATGCAGCCGGCGCTCGACGCCGAGCTTGTCCATCAGGCCGGTGAAGCCGAAGCCGTCCATCAGCACGCCGATCGAGCCCACGATGCTGGCCTGGTTGACGTAGATCTTGTCAGCCGCCGCGGCGATGTAATAACCACCCGATGCGCACATGTCGCTGACCACCACGTAGAGCGGCTTCGACGGGTATTTCTTGCGCAGCCGGCGGATCTCGTCGTAGACGATGCCGGCCTGCACCGGGCTGCCGCCCGGGCTGTTGATGCGCAGCACGACGCCGACCGTGCCGGAATCGTCGAACGCGTCGTCGAGCGCGGAGTTGATGTCGTCGGCGTTCGCGTTGGTGCCCGCCGCGATCTCGCCGTCGATCGTCACGAGCGCGGTATGGCGGCTGCTCGACAGCTTGCCGTCGCCCGAGAAGTCGAATACCGCGAACACGATCGCCACCACCAGGATCAGCCAGAGGAAACGGAACGCGATGCGCCAGCGGCGCGCCCGGCGCTGCTCGATGATCGCCGCCATCGCGATCCGCTCGAGCGCCGCGCGCTCCCAGCCGGGTTCATGGCCGGCGCCGCGCGCGGTGCCGGAGGAATCGGGAGAAGTCGGTTGGTCGGTCATGCGTGGGCCAGTGAGGGTCGAAAAAGAGGAATCGGCGACGAATCAGGCCGGCGGATCAGGGCGCCGGCGGCCGCAGTTCGGCATCGGGCAGCCAGTAGACGGCGCGGCCCTCGGGCGTGTCGCGCTCGTCGACCGCGACCGCGCGCAGCCGGGCGCCGCGGCACGGACCGCCGACGCACTTGCCGGTGTCGGGCGCGTAGATCGCGCCGTGCGTCGCGCACATCAGGTACAGGCCCGAGGATTCGAAGAACTGGCCCTCGTTCCAGTCCAGCTCCATCGGTACATGCGCGCAGCGGTTCAGGTAGCCGTAGGCGCGCCCGTCATAGCGAACGAAGAAGACGACAACCTCCTCGCCGCGCAGGCGAGCCGTCTGCCGCACGCCGAGCCCGCCGTCGACGAGCGCGTCCGACGCGCAGATAAATACGGCCTCGTCGCTCATGCGTGCAGGCGCAGCCAATCGGCCAGCGCGCCCACGTCGGCGGCGATGAAGCGCGGCTCCAGCGCGGCCAGCGACTCGGCCGGATGGGCGCCGTAGGCCACCCCGACGCCGGCCGCGCCGGCGCTCGCCGCCATCTGCAGGTCGTGCGTGGTGTCGCCGATCATCACGGTGCGCGCCAGATCCTGCCCCAGTTCGCGGCTCAATTCGTGCAGCATCGCCGGATGCGGCTTCGAGAAGGTTTCGTCGGCGCAGCGCGTGCCGTCGAAGAAGCGCGTCAGCTTGGTCTCGTCGAGCGCGCGGTTCAGCCCAACGCGGCCCTTGCCGGTCGCCACCGCGAGCAGGTAGCCGGTGTCGCGCAGTTCCTCGAGCAGCTCGCGCACGCCGGCGAACAGCTCGATGCGCGGGTCCTTGACCAGATAGTGGAACCGGTACCGCTCGGCGAGCCGCGCGTACTCGGACGGATCGAGCGTGGGCGCGGCAATCGCCAGCGCGTCGCGCAACCCGAGGCCGATCACGTAGCGCGAGGCCTCGTCGGACGGCGTCGGCAGGCCGAGGTCGCGGCAGGCCGCCTGGATGCTCTGCGCGATGTGCGCGGTCGAATCCATCAGCGTGCCGTCCCAGTCGAAAACGATCAGGTCAAATTGCTGTCGGGCCATGCGGTTCATGCGGCGGGTGCGCGCATGTCGTTGAGTTGGTCGAGGAAGCGCCGGCACTCGTCGGGCAGCGGCGCATCGAATTGCAGCGGCTCGCCGGACAGCGGATGCGCGAGCTTCAGGCGGTAGGCGTGCAGGAACATCCGTTTCAGCGACGGACGCGCGTTGGCGCGGGCCAGCGCCTTGTTCAGCGCGAAATCGCCGTACTTCGCGTCGCCCGCGATCGGCAGCCCGAGATGCGCCAAGTGTACGCGTATCTGGTGGGTCCGACCCGTTTTGAGTTCCGCCTCGACGAACGCGTATTCGGGCCAGCGCTCGATCAGGTTGAAGACGGTATGCGACGGCAGGCCGTCGTCCTGCACCCGCACGCGGCGCTCGCCGTCGGCGGTCGAATACTTGAACAGCGGCACCTTCACGGCGCGCCGGCGGCCCCAGTCGGCGGCCCAGTCGCCATGCGCGCAGGCGTAGTAGCGCTTGTCCATGCGGTTCTCGCGGATCTGCTCGTGCAGCGCGACCAGCGCCGAGCGCTTCTTCGCGAGCATCAGGATCCCCGAGGTCTCGCGGTCGAGCCGATGCACGAGTTCGAGAAACTTCGCGGTCGGCCGCGCGGCGCGCATCTGCTCGATCACGCCGAACGACACGCCGCTGCCGCCGTGAACCGCGACCCCGGCCGGCTTGTTGATGGCGATCAGCGCGTCGTCCTCGAACAGGATCTCGAATTCGACGGCCGGCACTGGCGCCGCCTCGCGCGCCGGATCGACGGCGGCCACGCGGATCGGCGGGATCCGCACCACGTCGCCGAACGCGAGCCGGTATTGCGCATCGATCCGGCCCTTGTTGACACGGACCTCGCCGCTGCGCAGGATGCGATAGATGTGACTTTTGGGCACGCCCTTGCAGACGCGCAGCAGGAAATTGTCGATGCGCTGACCGGCAGCGTCTTCACCGACTTCGACCATGGAAACCTGACCGCTTGCGACCGATTTCTGGGATATTTTGCCTAACTCATTCATACTGAATATAATTTTGCCCAGCTTTCCGCTGCGGGCGGCCGGATTGGCCGGTTCGGGCGGATTGCGCAAAGGCGCAAGCGCAAACCGCTATTTTACTTGCGCCCGGGGTCCGCTGCTCGCCCTGTACAAAAGAGAAGCAGCAAGTTGCACGCACGGCACCCCGCGCCGGCAGGGATCGCGCCCACAGGCGGATTCGGTTGGCGGTGTGCCGCGGTAACGGAAGGTTGGACAAAAAGAATTCAATTGGCAGCGGCGACCCGGCGCGAAGTAAGCCGGTCGCGCTGCCGGTTGCGAATATGACGGCGTGCGCCCGGTGTGGTCTCGCGAAGCGTGCGGAACCAGGCGACGTCAAACCAAGGTAGAACACCCCAGGCGGGGAAGTCGGGCTGGATTCGATACTCCCCGCTGCGGCCCGGCCGCAGCACATGCCGCCCCAGCGACGTCGCGCGCAACTTGCGCCGCGTGCTGCGTGCGGCATTGCCCGGCAGCAGGCTTAGCGCGCCGCATGGCGCGCGGGGTGGACACCCGTGCTTTGAAGCCGCGTTCGCAGGTGCCCATGGCCGCCGACCAGTCGTATCGGTCCGCGCCTCTTCAGGCAATTCTCCCGCCATCATTCCCGCTCCAGCGTGCTCGTGACAACACAACAAGGCGCGGCCTGCTGTCGCCCGCGTTCCGCCTGACAACCGGAACGCGCCGCCGGTAGCGCCGCCTGGAGCCGTTTTATGAAACGCATGCTGTTCAATGCGACACAGCAGGAAGAACTGCGTGTCGCCATCGTCGATGGGCAGAAGCTCATCGACATCGATATCGAAACCGCCGGCCGCGAACAGCGCAAAGGCAACATCTACAAGGGCGTCGTCACCCGCATCGAGCCCTCCCTCGAAGCCTGCTTCGTCAACTACGGCGAAGACCGCCACGGCTTCCTGCCGTTCAAGGAAGTCGCCCGCCAGTACTTCCGCGACGGCGTGGACATGCGCTCCGCGCGGATCCAGGATGCGCTGCGCGAAGGCCAGGAGCTGATCGTCCAGGTCGAGAAGGAAGAACGCGGCAACAAGGGCGCCGCGCTGACCACCTTCATCTCGCTGGCCGGCCGCTACCTGGTACTGATGCCGAACAACCCGCGCGGCGGCGGCGTGTCGCGCCGCATCGAAGGCGACGAGCGTCAGGAACTGCGCGAAACCATGGCGCAGCTCGAAATCCCCGAGGGGATGAGCATGATCGCCCGCACCGCGGGCATCGGCCGCAGCGCCGAGGAACTGCAGTGGGACCTGAACTACCTGCTGCAGCTCTGGCACGCGATCGAGGCCGCCTCGAAGAGCGGCCACTCGGGCCAGCCGATGCTGATCTACCTGGAATCGAGCCTCGTGATCCGCGCGATCCGTGACTATTTCCAGCCCGACATCGGCGAAATCCTGATCGACACGACCGAGATCCACGATCAGGCGCGTGCATTCATGGACATCGTGATGCCCGACAACGTCGGCAAGGTGAAGCGCTACCACGACGACGTGCCGCTCTTCTCGCGCTTCCAGATCGAGCACCAGATCGAGACCGCGTACTCGCGCACGGTGCCGCTGCCCTCGGGCGGCGCGATCGTGATCGACCACACCGAGGCGCTGGTCGCGATCGACGTGAACTCGGCGCGCGCCACCAAGGGCGCCGACATCGAGGAAACCGCCACCCGCACCAACCTCGAAGCTGCCGACGAAGTCGCACGCCAGCTGCGCCTGCGCGACCTCGGCGGCCTGATCGTGATCGATTTCATCGACATGGAATCGGCCAAGAGCCAGCGTGAGGTCGAGCAGCGCCTGAAGGACGCGCTCAAGCACGACCGCGCGCGCGTGCAGATGGGCAAGATCTCGCGTTTCGGCCTGATGGAGCTGTCGCGCCAGCGGCTGCGCCCGGCGCTGTCGGAAGGCAGCCACGTGACCTGCCCGCGCTGCAACGGCACCGGTCACATCCGCGATACCGAATCGTCGGCGCTGCAGGTCCTGCGCATCATCCAGGAAGAGGCGATGAAGGAGAACACCGCGGCGATCCATTGCCAGGTGCCGGTCGAAGTCACCGCCTTCCTGCTCAACGAAAAGCGTCAGGAAATCAACAAGATCGAGTCGCGCTTCAAGGTCGGCATCGTGCTGATCCCGAACAAGCACCTCGATACGCCGCACTACAAGCTCGAACGCCTGCGCCACGACGACGTACGCCTCGACGATCCGCGCGCCTCGTGGAAGATGGCCGAGGAAGCGGCTCGCGAACTCGAGTCGGAAACCGGCTACAGCAAGCGCACCGGCGACGTGAAGCCGAAGCAGGAAGCGGCCGTCAAGGGCATCACGCCCGAGCGTCCGGCACCGGGCGCGCCGCAGCGCGAGGCCGCGCCGGCGCCGGTGGCCGCTCCGGTCGCACCGGCGCCCGCTCCGGTCGCCGCGTCGGGCGGTGGTTTCTTCGGCTGGATCAAGAGCCTGTTCGGCGGCCAGCCGGCCGCCCCGGCTCCGGCCCCGGCGCCCGTCAAGGACGTGGCGGCGGAAGCGCGTCCGGCCCGCGAGCGCGGCGAGAAGTCCGAGCGCGGCGAACGCGGCGGCGATCGCAACCGCAATCCGAATCGTCGCAACGGCCAGCCGGCCGGCGCGCGCGACGCGCAACCGGCGGTGGCCGGTGGCCGTGCGCCGCAGGCACGCGGTGAACGCGAGGGCAAGGAAGGCCGCGAGCCGCGTGAAAACCGCGGTGAGGCACGCGAAGGCCGCGGCAATCGCGAACCGCGCGAGGCACGCGAAGGCCGTGAGGGTCGCGAACCGCGCGAAGTGCGCGAACCGCGTGAGGCACGCGAGCCGCGCGAAGGCCGTGAGCCGCGCGAGGCACGCGAGCCGCGTGAAAACCGCGAGCCGCGTGAACGCGTGGTGACGGCCGACGGCGCGGAAGCCCCGCGCCAGCAGGAACGACGCGAGCGCGGCGAGCGCCGCAAGGCCGTGCCGCACGCGGCCACGCTCGAAACCGTGAATCGCGGTGAGACGGCGCACACGGAAGCGACGGAAGACGCGGATCCGCTGGCACCGGGCGCCGAGTTCGCCGCCGACGCCGAAGCCGGCGCGCGTGACGGCGAGGAACGCCGCCGTCGCCGCCGCGGCCGTCGTGGTGGTCGCCGCGATCGCGAGGAAGGCGTGGCGGGCGCCGCGCCGGAAGGCGCGGAAGCGGGTGAAGGCGCCGAGCAGGCAGCGGAAGCCGAAGCGGGTCATGCCCACGACGCCGACGCACCGGTGGTGGCAGCCGTCGCCACCGTGACGGCCGCCACGGCCGCAGTCGCCACTGAAGCGCTGGCCACGCATGCCGCGGAAACGGCCCAGGCCGAAGCGACGCCGGTCGAGGCAACGCCGGCTGAAACGGCATCGGCCGCGATCGAGCCGGCACCGGCTGCGATCACGCCGGCACCGGCCGAGCAGGCCGTGACGCCTGCCGCCGAGCCCGTCGTGCCGGCCACGCCGGCCCCGGTGGAACCGGCCCCCGCGGCCGAACCCGCGCCGGTCGAGACGGCCCCGCAGGAAGCCGCACCGGCCGCACCGGTCGAGGTGAGCGAAACGCCGGTCACGCCGACGGCACCGATCGTCGAACCGGCGGCTCCGGCAGTCGAGCCGGCCCAGGCCGCGCTGTTCGAACCGGCACCGGTGCCGACCGCGGTCGAGCCGGCCGCCGAGGCAGCACCGGCCGCCGAATCGGCACCGGAAGCGGCACCGGCCGAGCCCGCGGTGGCGGACGCCGTGCCGCTGATCGCGCCCGCGCCGGTCGAACCGGCTCCAGTCGCGAACGAACCGCAGGTGGCGGCCGAGCCGGCACCGGTGGCGGCCGCCGAGCCGCAGCCGGTCGCACCGACCTATGCTCCAGCGCCGGTCGAAACCGCCGCGGCGCCGCAAGCGGCCCCTGCTCCGGCCCCCGCACCGGCGTCGCGCGGCCTCGAAGCCGCGCTCGACGCCGCCGGCCTGACCTGGGTCAACACTGACGCGGACAAGCTGCGCGCCGCCCAGCAGGCCGCCGCGCAGATCGCCCCGACGGTGCGCGCTCCGCGTGAGCGCAAGTCGCTGCCGCCGGTCGACCCGACGCCGATGCAGCAGGTCGAGACCCGTTCGCAGCAGTAAGCGACACCGGCTTGAGACCCCGCAAACCCGCCCTCCCGAGGGCGGGTTTTTTCATGCCCGCGCGCTTTGCGTGGATTTCACTCGGATTTCGCGCGCGCCACGCCGCCTCACCGCCGTTTCGCGCGTGCTTCACGCGTCCCCAGCCCGGCACGCCGCCATCTGTGCTCTTTTCCTAGGGGTTTGCGTGCGCCGGTCCGATCGGCCGCTTGCCGTTAAAATGACGGCTTGGTCGTCATTTTCGAACGAGCTTCAGTCACCATGTCCCAACGCATCATCCCGGTCACCGACGTCAGCGGCATTCCGGATATCTCCGGCACCCCGTTCGCGCCGAGCGGCATCCTGCGCGACACTCTCGCGCGGCCGTTGCGGGATCTGCGCATCTCGGTCACCGATCGCTGCAACTTCCGCTGCGTCTACTGCATGCCGCGCGACGTGTTCGACAAGGACTACCCGTTCCTGCCGCACAGCGCGCTGCTTTCGCTCGAGGAGCTCGAGCGCGTGGCGCGGATCTTCGTCGCGCACGGCGTCGAGAAGATCCGCATCACCGGCGGCGAGCCGCTGCTGCGCAAGAACCTCGAATTCCTGATCGAGCGGCTCGCGCGGATGGAAACGGTGGACGGCCGCCCGCTCGACCTGACGCTGACGACCAACGGCTCGCTGCTCGCGCGCAAGGCACGCAGCCTGCGCGACGCGGGCCTGACGCGCGTCACGGTCAGCCTCGACGCACTCGACGACACGCTGTTCCGCCGCATGAACGACGCCGATTTCGCGAGCGCCGACGTGCTCGAAGGAATTTTTGCCGCGCAGGACGCCGGGCTCGCGCCGATCAAGGTCAACATGGTGGTCAAGCGCGGCACCAACGACGCCGAGATCGTGCCGATGGCGCGCCGCTTCAAGGGCACCGGCATCGTGCTGCGCTTCATCGAATACATGGACGTGGGCACCTCGAACGGCTGGAACATGACCGACGTGCTGCCGTCGGCCGAGGTGCTCGAACGGATCGACGCGCAGTTCCCGCTGGTGCCGCTCGAAGCGCATTCGGCGGCCGAAACCGCGCAGCGCTGGGGCTATGCGGACGGCAGCGGCGAGATCGGCGTGATCTCGAGCGTCACGCGCGCGTTCTGCGGCGCCTGCACGCGCGCGCGGCTGTCGACCGAAGGCAAGCTCTATCGGTGCCTGTTCGGCTCGTCGGGCCACGACCTGCGCGCGCTGCTGCGCAACGGCGCCACCGATGCGCAGCTCGCGACCGCGGTCGCGCGGATCTGGCAGGCGCGCGACGATCGCTATTCGCAACTGCGCGGCACCGCGCAGGCCGGGCAGCGCGCCGACGCCGGCGCACCGCGCGTCGAGATGTCCTACATCGGCGGCTGAGCGCTGTCGCCGCCCGCCTCGCCCCGCTCCCGTGATCGCTCCCGCGCCGTTGCCACATGACGCCACACGGCCATTGACCGGCCTGCTGCTGGCCGGCGGCCAGGGCTCGCGCATGGGCGGCGTCGACAAGGGGCTGCAGCCGCTGCGCGGCGAACCGCTCGCGCTGCACGTGCTGCGCCGGCTCGCGCCGCAGGTCGCGGCGATCGTGATCAGCGCGAACCGCAACCCCGACGCCTACGCGACGCTGGGCCATCCCTACGGCGCGCGGATCGTCGCCGACGCGACGCCGGGCTTCGCGGGGCCGCTGGCCGGCCTGCTCGCGGGCCTGCGCGCGGCGGCCACGCCGCTCGTGCTGAGCGCGCCGTGCGACACCCCCTATCTGCCGGACGACCTGGCCACGCGCCTGCTGGCCGCGCGCGAAGCAAACAGCGCCGCGATCGCGATGGCCGTCAGCGTGGCAGCCGACGGCCGCACCCATCCGCAGCCGACCTTCGCGCTGGTGCCCGTCGCGCTCGCCGACGATCTCGAGGCCGCGCTGGCGTCCGGCGAGCGCCGCGTGCGCGCGTGGTACGCACGCCACACGGCCATCGAAGTGCCATTTGACAACGAGCGCGCGTTTTACAATGCCAACTCTTTGCAGGAATTGACACGCCTCGAACGCGACTGACGGCGGCCCGCGTTTCATCCGCCGCCGCCCGCTTCCGTCGACGCGACCCGCCGCTGCGGCACGCCGCTGCCGCCTGCCGGCGCGAACCCGATCCCCGCCTCGCGGCGCTCCTTCAGCCATGACCACGCCACCGTCTCCCGAAACCCTGTCCGTCGAAGCCGCGCGCACGCTGGCGCTGCATGCGATCGTGCCGGTCGCGGAAACGGAACGCGTCGCGCTGCACGACGCGCTCGGCCGCGTGCTCGCCGACGCCATCAGGTCGCCGCTCGACGTGCCCGCCTACGACAACGCGGCCATGGACGGCTACGCGTTCGCCGGCGCGGCGCTCGCGACCGCGGCGAACGGCGAACTCGCGCTGCCGGTCGCCGGCATCGCGCTGGCCGGCCATCCCCACGCGGGCGCCTTGCCGCCCGGCGCCTGCATCCGGATCATGACGGGCGCGCCGCTGCCGGCCGGCAGCGACACCGTGATCGCGCAGGAGCGCGTGAACGCGACCGATACGCTGGTGCGCTTCGCGGCGAACGCGGTCGCGCCCGGCGCCAACTGCCGCCGCGCCGGCGAGGATCTCGCGCGCGGCTCGATCGTGCTCGAAGCCGGACGGATCGTGCGGCCCGCCGATCTCGGCCTGCTCGCCTCGCTCGGCATCGGCCTAGTCCACGTGCGGCGCCGGCTGCGCGTGGCGTGCCTGTCGACCGGCGACGAGCTGCGCGCGCCGGGCGAGCCGCTCGGCGCCGGCGGCCGTTACGACAGCAACCGCGCGACACTGTTCGGGATGCTCGCGGCGCTCGGCATCGAGGTATTGGATGGCGGGATCGTCGGCGACGATCCCGCCGCGCTCGAAGCGGCGCTGCGCGACGCGGCCGCGCGCGCCGACGTGGTGATCACCTCGGGCGGCGTATCGGTGGGCGACGCCGATTTCACGCGCGAGCTGCTCGAACGTCTTGGTGAGATCCGCTTCGCGAGCCTCGCGATGCGGCCGGGCCGGCCGCTCGCCTGCGGGCGCCTCGCACCGACCGCGCCGGGCGCGCGCGCGGCGCTGTTCTTCGGGCTGCCCGGCAACCCGGTGGCGGTCGCCGCGACGTTCCAGGTGATCGTGCGCGACGCGCTGCTCGCCATGATGGGCGCGCGGACCGAGCCGGCCCCACGCTATCCGGCACGCACCAGCGCGGCGATCGACACGCGCGCGGGCCGCACCGATTTCCTGCGCGGCGTGGCCAGCCGCGAACCGGACGGCGCGTGGCGCGTCGCCCCGGCGGGCTCGCAGAGCTCGGCGTCGCTGAAGGGCCTCAGCGACGCGAACTGCTTCATCGTCGTGGGCGCCGACCTCGCCCGCGTCGAAGCCGGCGACAGCGTCGAGATCCTGCCGTTCGCCGGCGCACTCTAAGCAACGATTATTTTCAGCACTTACGGGGCAACTCGATTATGAAAAAGCAAATCTCCTCGATCGCGGCAGGGCAGACGGCCAAGGCACTGATCCTCGTCTACCTGACGTTCAGCGTGCCGATCGTGCTGCTCGGCATCGTCGTCGCGTTCGTGCGCTACGGGTCGGTCGAGCTGAGCACCATCTTCAGCGCGCTGCTGCTGAACGCGATCATCGGCTTCGTGCTGCTGTGGATCGCCTGCCACGCCTACAACTGGGTCGCGTCGCGCTTCGGCGGTATCGAGATCGTGCTGTCGGACGTGCCGGAGGAAGCATGAAATTCGAGATCCGCGACGCAGCACCGAGCGACGTCGCGGCACTCATCGCGCTGACCCGCGAACTCGCCGAATTCGAGTCGCTGACGCATCTGTTCGTCGCGACCGAGGCCGATCTGGCCGATGCCCTGTTCGGGAAAAACCCGGCCGCCGGCGCGCTGGTGGCCACGCATGACGACGACGTGATCGGCTATGCGCTCTACTTCCAGAATTACTCGACCTTCGTCGGCAAGCGCGGCCTCTATCTGGAAGATCTCTACGTGAAGCCGGCCTGCCGCGGCACCGGGCTCGGCACGCGGCTGCTGCGCGCGGTCGCGGCGCTCGCGGTCGAACGCCGCTGCGGCCGCTTCGAGTGGACCGTGCTTGATTGGAACCGCCAGGCGATCGATTTCTACGAACGGATGGGCGCGGTGGTCCTGCCGGACTGGCGCGTGGTGCGCGTGACGGGCGACGCGCTCGACGCGCTCGCGCAATCGCTGCACGACGACGACTATTGAGCCGGACGGCGCGCGCCGTCCGTCAGCCTGCGCGCTGCGCGTTCACGCCGCGCGCTCGGAGACCCACTCAGGCATCCTCGCCATCGCCCGCCTGGCCGGCCACGCCGCCGAGCAGACCGGCCGCATCGTCGCCGGGCAGCGCCTCGACTTCCTTGAGCTTGCGATTCATCACGCGCGTGCGCTGCTCGGCCGCTTCGATCGAGCGCGTCACCGTCTCCAGCTGCGTCTTGGTGCGCGCGAGCACCTCGCCGAACTTGCCGAACTCGGTCTTCACCGCGCCCAGCACCTGCCAGACCTCGCTCGACCGACGCTCGATCGCGAGCGTGCGGAATCCCATCTGCAGGCTGTTGAGCAGCGCCGTCAGCGTGGTCGGGCCGGCCACCGTCACGCGATAGTCGCGCTGCAGCAGGTCGGTGAGCCCGGGCCGCCGCAGGATCTCGGCATAGAGCCCCTCGGTCGGCAGGAACAGCAGCGCGAAATCGGTGGTGTGCGGCGGCGCCACGTACTTTTCGGCGATCGTCTTCGCCTCGGCGCGCACACGGGCTTCGAGCGCGCGCGCGGCTTCCTCGACACCGGCCGCGTCCGCGCGCTCCTGCGCATCGATGAGCCGCTCGTAATCCTCGCGCGGAAACTTCGCGTCGACCGGCAGCCAGACCGGCTGCGCGTCGGCCTGCCGGCCCGGCAGCCGGATCGCGAACTCGACGCGTTCGCTGCTTTTCGGCACCGTCGCGACGTTCTTCGCATACTGGTCCGGCGTCAGCATCTGTTCGAGCAGCGCCTCGAGCTGCACCTCGCCCCAGGTGCCGCGCGTCTTCACGTTGGTCAGCACCTTCTTCAGGTCGCCCACGCCGGCCGCCAGCGTCTGCATTTCGCCGAGCCCGCGATGCACCTGTTCGAGCCGCTCCGAGACGAGGCGGAACGATTCGCCGAGCCGCTGTTCGAGCGTCGCGTGCAGTTTCTCGTCGACGGTGCGACGCATCTCGTCGAGCTTCGCCGCGTTGTTCGCCTCGATGTCCTTCAGGCGCTGTTCGAGCGTCGCGCGCACCTCGCCCATGCGGCGGTCGTTCGCTTCACTGAGCTGCGCGAGCTGCTGGGTCAGCACCGCACCGAAATGGCGTAGCGCCGCGCCCTGCTCGTCGCGCGCGAGCTGCGCCTGCTGATGCAGCCCGTCGCGCATCGCGTCGAACTGCTGCGTATTGGCGGCCACCAGCTTCGCGAGCTGCTGCGCAAAACCGTCGATCTGCTGGTTCTGCACGGTGGCCACGCTGGTCAGCTGCGCGGCCAGCATCTGCTGCAACTGCGTGAAGCTGCCGGCCAGTTCGGTGCGTGCGCCGCGCGAGCCGGCCGAGAACTCGTCGCGCAGCGCGCGTTCGAGCCGCTCGAGCGCGTGCGCATGCGCGTCCTGCACCTCGTCGAGCCGCTCGCCGAGCCAGCCGATGCCGTCGCCGGCGTGGCCCGCGCCACGCCAGACCACCACCAGCGCGATCACGAGCGCGACCGCCAGCAGCACGATCGCGCCGAGCAGCCACGGCGTCATGCGCGCGCCTTGCCGAGCACATCGGGATTGATCGGATTCGGCGGCCGGCCGGCGCGCGGGCCTTCGCCGAGCGCCGCGATCAGGTTGTCGGCGGCGAGGTTCGCCATCGCGCGGCGCGTGGCCTCGCTCGCGCTCGCGATGTGCGGCGTGAGCACGACGTTCGGTACTTCAAGCAACGCCGGCAGCACGCTCGGCTCGCCCTCGAACACGTCCAGGCCGGCCGCCGCGATGCGGCGCTCGCGCAGCGCGACGGCCAGCGCCGCGTCGTCGACGATGCCGCCGCGCGCGATGTTGGTCAGCGTCGCGGTGGGCTTCATCAGCGCAAGCTCGGCCGCGCCGATCGTGTGGTGGTTTTCCTTCGTGTAGGGCAGCACCAGCACGACGTGGTCGGCCTGCTTCAGCAGCGCTTCCTTCGACAGGTATTCGGCGTTCAGCTCGGCTTCGATGGCGGCCGCGACGCGCGAGCGGTTGTGATAGACGACGCGCATGTTGAAGCCGCGCGCGCGGCGCGCGATCGCCTGGCCGATGCGGCCCATGCCGATCACGCCGAGCGTCGCGCCGTGGATGTCGGCGCCGAGGAAGCTGTCGAACGACCACTTCTGCCAGCGGCCCGCGCGCAGCCAGTGTTCCGATTCGGCGATGCGCCGCGCGGTGGCCATCATCAGCGCCCAGCCGAAATCGGCGGTGGTCTCGTTCAGCACGTCCGGCGTGTTGGTGCCGAGCACGTTGGCGGCGTTGAACGCGGCCATGTCGAAGTTGTTGTAGCCGACCGCCATGTTCGCGACCGCGCGCAGCTTCGGCGCCGCCGCGAGCGCCGCCGCGCCGATCGGGTCGCCCGCGGTGAGCGCGCCGTCCTTGTCGGCGAGCCGCGCGTGCAGCGCGTCGGGCGCGAGCGCGTCGCCGTCGTTCCAGTCCACCTCGAAATGCTGCTTCAGGCGCTCGATCACGTCCGGAAAGATCGAACGCGCCACCAGGATTTTCTGCATAACCCGTCTCCGTCGAGCGTGCGCGAGCCGGGGGAAGCGCGCCTTGCGGCCCCACCGGGCCGCGACACGCAACCCATACCTGCCGAAACCCGCCCGTTCAGGCGGAAAAGAACAGCCACGTCGCCAGCGCGAACACCGGCAACAGGATGCCGAACGACCAGCCGAGATAGCCGAAGAAGCTCGGCATGCGGATGCCGCGCGCCTCGGCGATCGCCTTGACCATGAAGTTCGGCGCGTTGCCGATGTAGCTGTTGGCGCCCATGAACACCGCGCCGGCCGAAATCGCCGCGAGCGCCGCGGCGCCCGTCGTCATCAGGCTCGCCGCGTCGCCACCGGCGAGGTTGAAGAATACGAGGTAGGTCGGCGCGTTGTCGAGGAACGACGACAGCAGGCCGGTGGCCCAGAACAGCATCGGCACGATCGGCTGGCCGTCGGTGCCCGTGACGAGGTGGACGATTGGCGCGAACGCGCCGCCGGCGCCCGCGCGCAGGATCATGATGACGGGCGCGATCGTCACGAAGATGCCGGCGAACAGCTTCGCGACCTCCTCGATCGGCGCCCAGTCGAACGCGTTGCCCTCGCGCGCCGAGCGCGGCGTGAGCACGAGCGACAGCAGCGCGACCGCCACCAGCGCGAGATCACGCACCAGGTTCTGCAGCGCCACCTGCGTGCCGGCCACCTCGAACTCGATGCCGGGCTTCCAGATCCCGCTCATCAGCACCAGCGCGACGATCGCCACGAGCAGCACGAAGTTGATCTTGCCGTCGAGCCACAGCCGCGCACCGGCCGCCGGCTCCGCGCCGGGCTGGTTCGGCCCGAACGCGACGGCCCGCGCGTCATCGGCCTCGTGGTCGAGCGGATCCCTGTCGTGATCGAGCGCGCGCCCGAGCATGCCGTCGCGGCGGAAGCGCCACGCGTCGAGCAGGTAGAACACGGCCAGCAGCACGGCGCAGACGAACAGCGTCGGCAGCGCGAGGTGGAGCGTGGTCCAGAAGAAATCGACGCCGTTCAGGAAGCCGAGGAACAGCGGCGGATCGCCGAGCGGCGACAGCGCGCCGCCCGCGTTGGCAACCAGGAAGATGAAGAACACCACCACATGCACGACGCGCGGGCGCGCCGCGTTCGCGCGCAGCAGCGGGCGGATCAGCAGCATCGCCGCGCCGGTGGTGCCCATCACGCTCGCCAGCACGGCGCCGAGCGCGAGCAGCACGGTATTGCGCGCGGGCGAGGCACGCAGCTCGCCATGCAGGCAGATGCCGCCCGCCACCGTGTAGAGCGCCGTCAGCAGCACGATGAACGGCACGTATTCCTCAAGCAGCGCGTGGACCAGCGTGGCGCCCGCCGTCGCCGCGCCGAACGCGACCGCGAACGGCGCGAGCAGCGCGCAGGCCCAGGCGGCCGCGATCTTGCCGAAATGGCGATGCCAGAACGCCGGCGCGACGAGCGGGAACAGCGCGATCGACAGCAGCATGCCGGCGAACGGGATGCCCCACAGCGCGGACAGCGCGGCGCCGTCGAGCGTGGCCGCCGAGGCGGCCGAGGGCGCGGCGCCGAGCGCCAGCGCGATGAACGCGACGAGCCCGGACGGACGGCTGCCGCCGGGAGCGGTGAATGCGAGGCGTGCAAAGAACGCGGAGAACGTACCGGGAACGGGGAAACGGAAAGCGGCGTGGCGCCGCGCGATGGCCGTCATGCGCCGCGCACGAGGATCGCGTGAACGCGATACGGACCGTGCGCGCCGAGGACGATGGTCTGCTCGATGTCGCCGGTGCGCGACGGCCCCGACACCAGGTTGACCGCGCGCGGCAGCTCGCCCCGCTCCGCGCGGATCAGCGCGAACGCATCCTCGTGGCCGGCCACGATCCGCGAGACCGGCACCACCACGATGTGCGTCTCCGGCAGCAGCGCGGCCGATGCATAGGTATCCGGGCCGGACAGCAGCACCAGCGAGCCGGTCTCGGCGGTGGCGCAGAAGCAGCCGGTGATGCCGACCAGATCGCCGTCGACGGGCTTGCGCGGCGCGACCTCGAGGCCGGCCGCCTGCCAGTCGAGGCCGTCGAGCGTGCGCCAGGCGATCGCCTGCAGCGGCAGTGCCTGCTCGCGCAGGTAGCGCGCGGCCTCGGCCGGCACCGCGTCGAGCGTGTCGACGAACGCGACGGTGGTGGACATGCGCGCGGCTTCCTCGGCGAAACGCCCGGCCAGCGCGGCCGGGTCGGCCGGCATCGGCGGACGCGGGCCGGCCGGGTGGCGCGCCAGATAGTCGGCAGCCTGTTCGCGTTCGTGGGCTTCGGGCTCGGCGGGGCGTCCCTGCGCGGCGCGGATGCGCGCGAGTATGTTGCGGCGGGCGGCCGACGTGTCCATGAGCGGTCCTCGTGAGCGTGGCGATGACGAACGATCGGGTTCGATTATAACGGCGCCCTCGCGCGCGACGGCGCCGGCCGGCCGAACGGCCGGGAGCGCCGATCGTGCCGTCCGCTTACTTGCTTGCTTACCTGCCCGCTTATTTGCCCGCGTCGTCCTCGACCGGCTGCGCGATGCCGAACACCTGGCGCAGGTAGGCGAGATAGGCCTTGTCGTCGCACATGCTCTTGCCCGGCGAGTCGGACAGCTTCGCGACCGGCTGGCCGTTGCAGCGGACCATCTTGATGACGATCTGCAGCGGCCGGTAGCCGAGATCGTTGGTCAGGTTCGTGCCGACCCCGAACGCGAGCTTGCAGCGGTCGCGGAAGCGCTCGTAGAGCTGCAGCACTTTCGGGATGTCGAGCGCGTCGGAGAACACCAGCGCCTTGGTGCGCGGGTCGCAGCGGTTCGCCTCGTAATGGCGCAGCATGCGCTCGCCCCATTCGAACGGGTCGCCGGAATCGTGGCGCGCGCCGTCGAACAGCTTGCAGAAGTACATGTCGAAGTCGCGCAGGAACGCGTCCATGCCGTAGACGTCCGACAGCGCGATGCCGAGATCGCCGCGGTATTCCTTGGCCCACATCTCGAGGCCGTAGATCTGCGAATCGCGCAGCCGCGGGCCGAGCGCCTGGCAGGCCTGCAGGTATTCGTGTGCCATCGTGCCGAGCGGCGTGATGCCGTGCCGCATCGCGTAATAGACGTTGCTGGTGCCGGCGAACTGCTCGCCGAGCCCGTCGCGCAGCGTCAGCGCGACCTCCTCGTGCCAGACCTTCGAGAAGCGGCGGCGCGTGCCGTAGTCGGCGATCTTGCAGTCGGCGAACTCGGGCCGCGCGCCGAGCAGCTTCATCTTCTCGCGCAGCCGCCCGCGCCCTTCGCCGTAGTCGGGATCGCTCTGCGTGTTGCGGAAATAGACCTCGTTGACAATCGCCAGCACCGGGATCTCGAACAGGATCGTGTGCAGCCACGGGCCGCGGATCGCGATGTCGATCTCGCCGTTGCCCTTCGGCGACGGCGAGATCTCGATGTACTTCTCGCTCAGGTGGAACAGCGCGAGGAAATCGACGAAATCGCTCTTGATGAACCGCATCTGGCGCAGGTAGTTGAGCTCGGCGTCGGTGAAGCGCAGATGGCAGAGCCCGCGCACCTCGTCGCGGATCTCGTCGATGTAGGGGACGAGATCGACGTCCGGCGTGCGGCAGCGGAAGCGGTATTCGACGTTGGCGGCGGGAAAATGATGCAGGACGACCTGCATCATCGTGAACTTGTACAGATCGGTGTCGAGCAGCGAGGTAATGATCATGATTCGGGACTGCCAAAAACGGGATCAGCGGGAGCAGCGGTGCCCGGGGCGAGCCGAGCCCGGCGGCGGCAGCGCGCCCGCGCGCTGCCCGATCTGCCTGCCGCATGTTACCCGAATGCGAGGAGGGACACTTCGTCGCAGCGACCTCGGTCCGACATAAACTAATCACGAAACGATATAAGACCGCTTCAGGCCGGCTCGATACCGGTTTTCCGCTTCAGTTACAATGGCATATTTGGCGCAAAGCTCGCCTCCCCCACACACATATTCGCCAAGCAGGAGCGTTTTGAATGACTCACGTTGTGACCGAAGGCTGCATCAAGTGCAAATACACCGATTGCGTCGATGTATGCCCGGTGGATTGCTTCCGTGAAGGTCCCAATTTCCTCGCGATCGACCCGGACGAATGCATCGACTGCGCCGTGTGCGTGGCCGAGTGCCCGACCAATGCGATCTATGCCGAGGAAGACGTTCCTGGCGATCAGCAGCAGTTCACGCCGTTGAACGCGGAGCTGGCGAAGGCATGGCCGTCGATCACGAAGACCAAGCCCGCGCCCGGCGACGCCGACGAGTGGAAGGACGTGCAGGACAAGCTCCATCTGCTCGAACGCTGATCTCCCGAAGCGTGTCGCGGCCGGCCAACGGCCGGCTAAGCTCGCGTAGAAATTTGGCGCGAGGGCTTGACACCCCCGGCACCGCCCCATAGAATCTCGTTTCTCTGCTGTTTGTTCCCCGATAGCTCAGTCGGTAGAGCGCCGGACTGTTAATCCGTAGGTCCCTGGTTCGAGCCCAGGTCGGGGAGCCAAAAAATGCAGAGGCCAGCGTGGCATCGCCAGCCGGTTTCTGTATCGAGAACAAACGCAGTACCGATTTATTCCCCGATAGCTCAGTCGGTAGAGCGCCGGACTGTTAATCCGTAGGTCCCTGGTTCGAGCCCAGGTCGGGGAGCCAGACAGCGAAAGGCCCGTCATTCGACGGGCCTTTTTGCTTTGGCATTTCGATATCGATATTTCGATGACGGCGCGTCGAGTCGAGCGGCAACGGAAACGGGGGATGCCGCCCGTTTCCATGCTGCCATGGCGATGCCGTCCGCCCTCACCGGCCGTGCTAGAGTCGAACTCCCTGTCGCTCTCCGCCCGCACCTCGCGCCCGCCGCCCATGAACCGTCATTTCGCCGCCGCCCTCGCGGCCTGCGCCGCCGTCTCGCTGATTCCGTTCGCCGCCCATGCCGAGGAAGTCGCCAGCGTCAACACGAACTTCCGCCTGACCGGCTCGGACCGCGTCGTCGTCGAAGCCTATGACGATCCGCTCGTGCAGGGCGTGACCTGCTACGTGTCGCGCGCGCGTACCGGCGGCATCAAGGGCAGCCTCGGCATCGCCGAGGATCCGACCGAGGCGTCGATCGCGTGCCGCCAGGTCGGCCCGATCCATTTCACGCAGCCGCTCAAGCAGCAGACCGACGTGTTCAACGAGCGGCTGTCGTTCGTATTCAAGACGCTGCACGTGGTGCGCGTGGTCGACCGCAAGCGCAACACGCTCGTCTATCTGACCTATAGCGACCGGATCGTGAGCGGCAGCGCGAAGAACAGCGTGACGGCGGTGCCCGTGCCGGACGGCACGCCGATTCCGCTCAAGTAAGCGGCGCCCGCCGCCACCGCTCCGCCCGGCCATGCGCTCCGTCCGCCTCCCTGACGCCGCCCGCTACTGGCGCACGCCGCTGCTGCCGGGCGCGGACCTCGTGACCGCCACCTACCGCGACCACACGTTCCCGCCGCACTGGCACGACGCGTACACGCTGCCCGTGATCGAGACCGGCGCCGAGCGCTACACCTATCGCGGCGGCCGGCGCCTGGCCGACACCGGCAGCGTGCCGGTGATCAATCCCGGCGAGATCCACACCGGCTCGCGCGCCACCGAGGACGGCTGGCGCTATCGCGTGTCCTACGTGCCGATCGACTTCCTGCGCGCCCTCGCCGACGAGATCGCCGGCAAACCGCAGCCGGTGCCCTGGTTCCCCGACGACGCGATCGGCGACGCCGACTTCGCCCATCGGCTGCTGCTCGCGTATCGCCTGCTCGAGGCGAGCGGCATCGATATCGCGCACCCCGGCGACGAGGCGCCGCCGGAGGTCCGCGTCGAACTGGCCGCCCCCGCCGTGGACGCCGACCCGCTCGCGGCCGAGATGGCGATGCTCGATGCGCTGTCCACGCTGCTGGTCCGTCATGCGATCGAGCGGCCGCGCGCCGCGGTGCCGGCCGCCGACGAGCCGCGCATCGCGCGCATGCGCGAATGGCTCGCGGCCGACCTGACGGCGCCCGTCACGCTGGCCGAACTCGCGCAGGCAGTGGGCCTGTCGCCGTTCCATGCGGCGCGGCTCTTCACGCGCGCGACCGGCATGGCGCCGCACGCGTGGCGCAACCAGCTGCGCATCCAGCGCGCGCTGGCGCCGCTGCGCGCGGGCGCGCCGGTTGCGCAGGTCGCCGCGGCCAGCGGCTTCGTCGACCAGAGCCACTTCACGCGGCACTTCAAGCGCATGTTCGGGGTGCCGCCGGGCCGCTGGCAGGGCACCCGGAAATAAACCACGCCAGCGGGCCGCGCGGCGCCATGCCGATGCGCTGCCGTGTCGTCGCGCAAGAACGTACAAGACCGCCGCGCCGCGCGCCCCTATCCTCCGTGGTCCAGGAGGAATCACCGTTGAACCCGTCTCACTCCAGCTCTCCCGCCGCTCGGCCGCCACTGCGCGAATTCGCCGATGGCGCACGCGATACGTTTCCGATGATGGTCGGCGCGGCGCCGTTCGGCGTGATCTTCGGCACGCTCGTCACCGCCGGCCCGCTCGCGTGGTGGCACGGCGAACTGATGTCGCTCGCCGTGTTCGCCGGCTCGGCGCAATTCATCGCGATCGGCCTGATCGCCGGCGGCGCCAGCGCGCTGGTGGTGGTCGCCACCACCTTCGTGGTGAACCTGCGCCACCTCCTCTATTCGGCCACGCTCGCGCCCTACGTGGCCCACCTGCCGCTGCGCTGGCGCGCGACGCTCGGCGCCGTGATGACCGACGAGGTGTTCGCGGTGGTCTACGCGCGCTATCGCCACCACCAGCCCGGCGAGATCGGCCCGCACTACTTCCTCGGCTCCGGCGTCGCGATGTACCTGAACTGGCAGCTCTGGACCATCATCGGGCTGCTGTTCGGCGCCGCGTTCCCGGGCCTGCAGTCGCTCGGGCTCGATTTCGCGATGGCGGCCACCTTCATCGCGATCGTGGTGCCGCAGCTCGTCGCGCTGCGCTACCTGGCGGCGGCCGCCACCGCCGGCGTGATCGCGCAGCTCTGCCACGCGCTGCCGTACAAGCTCGGCCTGCTCGCGGCCGTGACCGCGGGCGTCGCCGTCGGCGTCGCGCTGTCGCTGCGCGACGTCGCCCGTGCGCGCAGCCGCGCCTGCGAGGAGGCCACCTCGTGATGCGCTACGTATTGCTGATCCTCGGCATGGCCGCCGTCACCTACGCGATCCGCACCACGCTGTTCCTGTTCGGCGAGCGGCTGGTATTCCCGCCGCTCGTGCGCACCGCGCTCGGCTTCGTGCCCGTGACCGTGCTGACCGCGATCACCGTGCCGATGGCCGTGGCGCCGCACGGCGGCGGCCTCGAACTGGGCTGGCGCAACCCGCAGCTGATCGGCGCGCTGGCCGCCGTGCTGGTGTCGGCCACCACGCGCCGCCCGCTGCTGACGATCGCGGTCGGGCTGGCCGTGTTCTTCGTCTGGCAGGGCATCGTGATGCCGCGCTGGCTGCCGGCCTGAGGTGCCGACCTGACGCGAAGCACAACGCGGGCGGCCCGGATGCGGCCAGCCCGCGACTTCCTCACGAATGCTGAATCGCCGCCCTCAAGTTTCTTCGTCGGCCGCCGATATAAGAGGAAAACCACCCTGGCGCCGATCGCGACCGGGCCGGCCGGCGCGCGGCATCCCGCCCGCGCGCGAACGCACCGCTCCACGCGGGCGGCACGGGCCGGCGCGTCGCGGGCGTCGGCCGCCCACGCGCTTCGAGAGATTCATGGGACAGATCACCCTGTCGATCAAGGACGACACCATTACGTCGCTGCGCAAGGACTTCGAGGCCTTCGTGCGCGTGTCGCAGAAGCTCGATCCGCAGTTCGCGACGCCGTCGTTCGAAGACTTCCTGCGCGCCAAGCTGCTCGACAACATGGTGCCGCTGACCGAAAACGCCGTGCAGCGGATGCTGCAGGGCGGCCAGTACGCGTGGGCGAAACGCACACTCGACAAGGAATTCCCCGACGTGCTCGCGATCATGATGCGGCAGGCGGAGACCTTTGGATTCGGCTTCGCGTCGCGCAGCGAATGGACCCCGGACGAACTCGTCAAGGCCTGCCAGGACTGGGCCACCGCGCTCGTCACCGAAGCGCAGGGCGATCCGGCCCAGATCGAGCCGCTCGCCGCGCAGATCAAATCGGCGGTCCACGACATCCAGACACTCGAGGAACGGATGCAGACGCCCGCATGGCGGCTCGCCGAATCGCTGCGCCAGCGCGTCTACGAGGCGAAGCTCGCCTGCGAAATGAGCGTGGGCAGCCTCGCGCGCGAGAAGCTCGGCGAACTGCGCGGGCTGCTGCGGCTCGGCATCTCGCACGGCTCGTTCCAGAAGCAGGAAGCCCAGCAGATCATGGAATATCTGCGCCTGCTGAAGCCGGAGATCTTCGTCGAGGAACCCTACGACATCTTCTCGCGGCTTGCCGGCTGGCTGCGCGGCATCTTCCTGGTGGCCGCGCCGATGCAGGCCAAGGCGCCGGTCCAGCAGAACCAGCAGCGCCGGCCGTAATCGCGCCGGCGGGTGCGCTCGCGCGTCTGGCGCAGTCGAGTCCGGATGGGCCCGCCCGGCCCCGCGCCGGCCCTTTCAGCACGCGGCATTCAGTAAACGGAAACGGGCCGGCCCGCTCGACGCGGAATCCGGCCCGCTGCTCCGTGGCCAATCACGACGGTTCAGGCGCAAACACGCGCCGTGTTCAGCACGACGGCAGTCGACGCCCGCGGCGCTTATTGCGACTGCGAGCCGTTGCCGCCCGGCGCCGCCATCGGCGACGTGCCGTTGGTATTGCCGTTCACGGCATCGCCCGCCTTCGACTTCGCGCCGTGCATCGAACTGTTCGCGCGCGTCTTCGCATGCGACTTCATCGAATGCTTGGCGCCCGTGCCGCCGGCACCGGGACCAGTACCCGGCGCGGTCGGTGCCGCGTCGGTACCGCCGCCGGCGTTCATGCCGGCGCCGCCCGACGGACCGCTGCCGGCCGGGCCGCCGCCGCCACCACCGGCCCCACCCGCGCCGGCGCCACCCGCTCCGGCGCCACCTGCTCCGGCACCGCCCGCCCCACCGGCGCCACCGCCCGCCCCACCGCCCGCCTGGGCCATTGCGGCGGTCGCGCCGAACGCCATGGTCGTCACGACAAGCGCGCTCATCAGCTTCATACGAATTCCAGACATGACATTTCTCCTCGGTTGGATGGGACACGGCTCTGCCGCGAGTCGCGTCACGCCGCCGCAACGGGCGGCAGGTTCATGGAATGCCGGCGGCCGGCCGGGCCGGCAAGCCGGCGTTGCCGTCATCGTCGGGACTTGCCCGACGCGCCCCCGCTGTCGGGCGGGCTCGCGGCCGGCGCATCCGCGCCCGTCGCCGCCCACGCGATCGCGCTTGCGTCGTCGATTCCGGCGCTTCATGTCACGCAGCGTTCGTTCCCGATCCGGCGCCGGCACGCCGCGGGCGCGGTGCGAGCGGCCCTCGATGGGCCGCCGCGCCCGCTACGGCGGGCTTCGCGCGGTATCGACGGGAGCCGCCGGCGCCGGCCTCACGCGGCACTCGCCGCCGCGATCGCGCTGGCTTATGATGCGAAGCCTTGTCTTTTTTACTCATGCGCGCCTTTCGTGCATGTCATTCGATGCCCAATCTGGATTTCACGCTGACCGGCGAATTCGTCGAACTGCACAACCTGCTCAAGATCACCGGGGTGGCCGACAGCGGCGGCTCCGCCAAGGTGCTGGTCGCCTCGGGCGCAGTGCGCGTCGACGGCGCCGTCGAGCTGCGCAAGACCTGCAAGATCCGCGCGGGCCAGGTGGTGCTGTTCGAGGACACCCGGATCGCCGTCCACGGCGCTTAGGGTCGATTCCTCTCCCCGCCGCGGGCGTCGGTATGAACCGCCGATGCACGTCCGGCGTCGGCACGACGGCTTGAAACGACGGCACCTCAAGCTCCCCAACCGGTCGATTCGACAGCGGGGGGCGAAACCCGTAAGCTTGCCGTCTCAGTACAACAATGCCGCGCGGGCCCGCATTCGCGCGCACTGCTCATGTCGCGCCACGACTTCTCACGCGCCGCCCTCGCGCCGCCCTCCTTTTCCCGCCACGCCGCCGACACCGCCCGTCTTGCCGCGCCGCTTGCGATCGCACAGCTTTCGCAGATGGCGATGAGCGTCACCGACACGGTGCTGCTCGGCTCGCTCGGCCCCGACTCGCTCGCCGCCGGCGGGCTCGGCGCCACGCTGTTCTTCGTCGCCGTCACGGTACTGCAGGGCGTGCTGACCTCGGTCAGCGTCAGCGTCGCCCATGCGCGCGGCGCGCGCGACGACAGCCGGATTCCGCACATCTACTGGACCGGCGTGGCGCTCGCGCTGCTGCTGTCGCTGCCGGCGATCGTGGTGCTGCTGTGCGCCGAGCCGCTGCTGCTGATGTTCCACGAGCCGCCGATGCTGGCCCACCACATCGGCGAATACACGCGCGTGCTGAGCCTGGCCGCGCCCGGCAGCCTGATCGGCGTCGGCCTGATGCGCTCGTTCCTGCCGGCGATCGGCGCGGCGCGACGCCTGCTGTGGGTATCGATCGCGAGCGTCGGCGTCAACGCGGTGCTGAACTACGGGCTGATCCACGGGGCGTTCGGGCTGCCGCGGCTCGGCTTCCTCGGCTCGGCGGCGGCCACCACCATCACCATCTGGCTCACCGCGATCTCGCTGGTGCTGCTGCTGCACGGCCGTCCCACCTATCGCCGGTTCGTCGCCGCCTCGCGCCCGAAGCTGCCGATGATGGGCGAGCTGGTGGGGATCGGCTGGCCGGTGGCGATCACCTACGGGGTCGAATCGACGCTGTTCCTCGCCACCGGCCTCACGATCGGCGTGCTCGGCGAATCGTCGCTGGCCGCGCACCAGATCGCGCTGAACATCGCCTCGGTCACGTTCATGGTGCCGCTCGCGATCGGCCAGGCCGCCAACGTGCGCGTGAGCTACTGGATCGGCGCCGGCGCGCCGCTCGCCGCGCGCCACGCTGGCTTCGTCGCGATCGGGCTCGGCGTCGCGTTCATGTCGCTGTCGGGACTCGTGATGATCGTCGCGCCGCACGCGATCGTCGGGCTCTACCTGCGCCTCGACGATCCGGCCAACGCGCGCACCATCGCGCTGGCCACCACGCTGCTCGGCATCGCCGCGCTGTTCCAGATCGTCGACGGCATGCAGACGGTCGGCTCGGGCTGCCTGCGCGGCCTCAAGGACACGCGCGTGCCGATGCTGGCCGCCACGGTCGGCTACTGGGGCATCGGCTTCCCGGTCGGCTACTGGTTCGCGTTCCACGTCGGGCTCGGCGCGCGCGGGCTCTGGTGGGGGCTCGCGGCCGGCCTCGCGAGCGTCGCGGTACTGATGACGTGGCGCTTCCACCGCAAGACCGCGATGCTGGCCGCCGGCCGCTGACGGCGCGTGCGCCGCGCCGGCCCCCCCGTGCGCCGCGAGCCGACGTAAAATCGCGCGCGGCGCTATGCTTGTCGCCTCTGGACGCCGTCGTCAGAACGGCGCCCGTCCCTACCTACGCTTGCGTGCCGCGCCCCGCGCGGCACGGCCATTTTTTCAGTGACGGAGTCATCAAGATGAGCGAAGCAGTACGGATGGAACGCGACACGTTCGGTGAAATCGCGGTGCCGGACGCCCGCCTGTGGGGTGCCCAGACGCAGCGTTCGCTGCAGAACTTCAAGATCTCGACCGAAAAGCAGTCGCCCGAGCTGATCCACGCGCTCGCGCTGATCAAGCGCGCGGCGGCCAGCGTCAACCGCGAGCTTGGCGTGCTGCCCGACGACAAGGCGAACGCGATCGTGGCCGCCGCCGACGAGATCATCGCCGGCCGGCACCCGGACGAGTTCCCGCTCGCGGTCTGGCAGACCGGCTCGGGCACGCAGACCAACATGAACCTCAACGAGGTGATCGCGAACCGCGCGAGCGAGCTGCTCGGCGGCGTGCGCGGCGAGTCGCGCAAGGTCCACCCGAACGACGACGTGAACCGCGGCCAGTCGTCGAACGACGTGTTCCCGACGGCGATGCACATCGCCGCCGCGTTCGCGATCCACACCCAGTTGCTGCCGGCGTTGAAGCGCCTGCGCGCGACACTCGACGGAAAGTCGAAGGCGTTCGCCGCGATCGTCAAGATCGGCCGCACGCACCTGCAGGACGCCACGCCGCTCACGCTCGGCCAGGAATTCTCGGGCTACGTCGCGCAGCTCGACCAGGGCATCCGCCACGTCGAATCGACGCTGCCGCATCTGTACGAACTCGCGCAGGGCGGCACCGCGGTCGGCACCGGCCTCAACGCGCATCCGAAGTTCGCGGTGGCGGTGGCCGACGAGATCGGCCGGCTCACCAGGCTGCCGTTCGTCACGGCGCCCAACAAGTTCGAGGTGATGGCCGCGGCCGACGCGCTGGTGTTCGCGCATGGCGCGCTGAAGACGGTCGCCGCGAGCCTGATGAAGATCGCCAACGACGTGCGCTGGCTGGCCAGCGGCCCGCGCTGCGGCCTCGGTGAGCTGTCGATCCCGGAAAACGAGCCGGGCAGCTCGATCATGCCGGGCAAGGTGAACCCGACCCAGTCGGAAGCGGTGACGATGCTGTGCTGCCAGGTGTTCGGCAACGACGTGGCGGTGAACTTCGGCGGCGCGAGCGGCAATTTCGAGCTGAACGTGTTCCGCCCGATGATCGCGCACAACGTGCTGCAGTCGGTGCGGCTGCTGGCCGACGGCGCGCTCAGCTTCAACGACCACTGCGCGGTCGGCATCGAGCCGAACCATTCGCGCATCGACACGCTGCTCAACGAATCGCTGATGCTGGTGACGGCGCTCAATCCGCACATCGGCTACGACAAGGCCGCGCAGATCGCGAAGAAGGCGCACAAGGACGGCACCACGCTGAAGGCCGCCGCGCTCGCGCTCGGCCACGTGACCGACGCGCAGTTCGACGAGTGGGTGAAGCCGGCCGAGATGATCGGCAAGCCCTGAGCGGGCATGTTCGATGCCGCCGTCCGGTAACGCCGGGCAGCACGGCGAGATGGCCGGGGCCGGCGTCGCGCGTCATCGCGCGCGCCGGCCCCGGCCGTTTCAGACGGTGCCCTTCGCGACTTCCTCGGGCTTCAGTTCGACGATCTTGTCGAGCGCCGCGCGCACGTCCATCGCGTACTGCGCGAGGCGCTTCTCCTCGTCGGTGGCGGGCACGAACGGCGGCACCGGCAGCGGGTTGCCGTTCTCGTCGACGGCCACGAACACCACCAGGCAGTCGGTGGTCTGGCGCAGCACGCCGCCTTTCGGATCGCCGGCGTGGACCGATACGTGGATGTGCATGCTGGTGCGGCCCGTGGCGACCACGCGCGCCTTCAGCTCGACCAGGTTGCCGACCAGGATCGGCCGCTGGAAACGGATGTTGCCGACGCTGACGGTCACGCAATAGCGGCTCGACCAGATCGCCGCGCAGGCATAGGCGGTCTCGTCGATCCACTTCATCAGCGCACCGCCGTGGACCTTGCCGCCGAAGTTCACGGAGGTCGGCTCGGCGAGGAAACGGAACACCGTCTCGGAGCGATCGAGCGGCGCGGTGGGCGAGGAATTCGACATCTTGGGCTCCGTTTCGGGCGGTATCGTGTGGATGCGCCGATTATACGGGGCCGCGACGATGTGCCGCGTGCCGCTTTGTTTTGCCGCGTTGTTCTTGTCGGCGGGTTCCCGCCGAGGTACTTGCAGGACTCAGTTGTGGACGCTGATTCCCTGGTCGATCGTGCCGTACATCTCGATGCTGCCGTTGCCGGCGTCGCCGCCGGCCGCGCCGCCGTTCGCGCAGCCCGCGCAGACGAACGCCACGGCCAGCGCCGTCAGCCATGCCTTCGTCAGTTTCCGCATGATCGTTTCCTCGTCTCGCTCCGGATGGGACGCATTCTACGCGGCGCATCCGGCGGCCGGCGCGCATTCGACGTTTCACGTCGGGCCGAATCATCGAATCCGCGCCGCGCCTACACTGCCGTTATCCCTTTCCCGTGGAACCCGATCATGATCGCCACCGACCCGCACTTTCCCGGCCTGAGCCGGATCGGCGCGCTGCTCGCCGACCCGGGCCGCGCGGCCATGCTGTGGGCGCTGATGGACGGCAGCGCGCGCCCGGCCGGCGAGCTCACGCAGATCGCCGGGCTCTCGCCGTCGGCCGGCAGCGCGCATCTCGCGCGCCTGACCGACGGCGGCCTGCTCACGCCCGAAGTGCGCGGCCGGCACCGCTATTACCGGATCGCGTCGCCCGACGTCGCTGCCTCGATCGAGGCGCTCGCCAATCTCGCGCAGGCCGCCGCGCCCGCGCGGCCGCGCGAGGCGCCCCGGCCCGCGCGCACCGTGCCGATGGAGATGCGCCATGCGCGCACCTGCTACGACCACATGGCCGGCGAACTCGCGGTGCAGCTCTACGAGCGCATGCTCGATGCCGGCTGGCTGACCGCCGAGGCGCGCGAGGTCGAGGTCACGCCGGCCGGCGCGGCGCAGTTCGCGCGCTGGCGCATCGATCTCGGCGGCGAACGGCAGCGCCGCCGGCGCTTCGCCTGCACCTGCCTCGACTGGAGCGAGCGGCGCGCGCATCTGGCCGGCGCGCTCGGTGCCGCGCTGCTCGACGCGTTCCGCGCGCAGCGCTGGGTCGAGTCCGCCGGCAAGCCGCGCATCCTGCGCGTCACGCCCGAAGGACAGCGTCAGTTCGAGCGCCTGCTTACCGGCCGTTGACGGCGGCTTTGCAGGCCGTTGACGAATCGCGCGCGGCGACATGCTTTGTTACAGCGATCGCGAGTCGCATTACAAAAGCCGGCGTCCGGAAACATCGGGCGCGGGTAGAGTGACGTCACCGGTGCGCCGCCGCGCCGGATATCGAACAACGAGTTCAACATGACATCACGCCGCGCTTCGTTCCTGTCCACTTCGCCGACCGCACTGGCCGCGCTCGCTCTCGCCGCGTTCACGGCGCTCGGCGCCACCGCGCCGCGCGCGCTCGCCCAGACTCCGCCCGATGTGCCCAACGCGGCCGCCACGCCAGCCACGCAGCAGCCGGGCGGCGACCCGCCCTCGCGCGTGGCGCGGCTCGACTACCTGTCTGGTCCCGTGACGACCGAACCCGCCGGCGCGAGCGACTGGTCCTATGCCGCCGTGAACCGCCCGCTGACCACCGGCGACCAGCTCTGGAACGATCGCGGCGGCCGCTCGGAAATGCATATCGGCTCGACCGCGGTGCGGCTCGACCAGTCGACCTCGCTCGCGCTCCTGAACCTCGACGACAGCAACGCGCAGCTGAAGGTCGCGCTCGGCACGCTGTCGACGCACGTGCGCGAAGTGCCGCCCGGCAGCGCCTATGAAATCGACACGCCGAACCTCGCGCTCGCGATCAACGGCGCCGGCGACTACCGCGTCGACGTCGCGCCGAACGGCGCCTCGACCACCGTCACGGTGCGCAGCGGCAGCGCGACCGTGTACGGCGACAACGGCCAGATGCCGGTCGGCCCCGGCCAGCAGGTCACGTTCACCGGCACCGCCCTGCAGACGGCCGGCAGCGGCGCGGCGCCCGCGCCCGCGCCCGATGCGTTCGACCAGTGGGGCGGTGCGCGCGACGCGGCCGAGGACCGCTCGGTCTCGGCCCGCTACGTGTCGCGCGAAATCCCCGGCTACCAGGATCTCGACGCGAACGGCAGCTGGCACGAAACGCCCGAGTACGGCGCGGTCTGGACGCCGAACAGCGTGCCGGCCGGCTGGGCGCCCTATCACACCGGCCACTGGATCTGGCAGGCACCGTGGGGCTGGACCTGGGTCGACGACGCGCCGTGGGGCTTCGCGCCCTACCACTACGGCCGCTGGGCCTATGTCGACAACAGCTGGGGCTGGGTGCCCGGCCCGATCGTACCGGCCGCGCCGCCCTGCTACGCGCCGGCGCTGGTGGCCTTCGTCGGCGGCGGGGGCGGCGGCTTCGACTGGAGCGTCGGACTGGCCGCGGGCGGCGCGCTCGCCGCCGGCATCGCGTGGTTCCCGCTCGGCCCGCGCGAGGTCTGGCATCCCGGCTGGCAGGGCTGGAGCCCGCGCTACTACGAACGCGTGAACCGGCCAGTGTTCGTCAACCGGACCGTCAACATCACCAACATCCACAACACCTACGTGAACTACCACGTGCGCAACGCCATCACCGCCGTGCCGGCGACGGCGTTCATGCACGGGCAGCCGGTCGCGCACTTCGCGCAGCACGTCGATCCGCAGCAGTGGCGCAACGCGCGCATCGGCGCGGGCGCGCCCGGCGTCGCGCCGGTGCGCCAGAGCTTCTCGGGCGGCCTGCGCAACGCGGCCTACCGGCCGCCGCAGGCCGCGTTCGCGCATCCGATCGTGGCCACCCGCAACCCGGCCGTACCGGCCGCGTTCCACGACCAGCAGGCGCTGCAGTACGCACGCCACGGCGGCAGCGTGCCGGGCGCGGGCGCGCCGGTGATCCGCACCGCGACGCCGCCGAACTACGCGGCGCGGCCGGTCCGTCCGGTGGCGGGCGGCGGCGCGCCGAACGGCGGCCGGAACCCGTGGGCGATGCACAACGTGCAGCTCGTGAACCCGCACGGGCCGGTGCTGCAGCCGGGCCGCGGCGGACCGGCGGCGCATCCCGGGCCGGGCACGCCGCCGGCGGCCGCGATGCCGGGCAACGGCATGCCCGCCGCCGGCTTCGCACGGCCAGGTGCCGCGACGCCGGGCAACGGCGTGCCGCGCCCGCCCGCCGAATCGCGGCAGCCGGGCGGCGCGCAGCAGCCCGGACAGGCGGCCGGCAGCGGCCAGCCCGCGTGGACCCGGCCGCATGCGCCGATCGCGCAGCAGCACGCCAACGGCGGCTTCCCGCGCAACGACGCGCCGGGCCAGCACGGCGGCGCGATCCCCGGCGGCCAGCCGCATCCGAACTTCGGCCAGCAAACCGGCCAGAACGTGCAAAACGTGCAGCCGCGCGTCAACGGGGTACCGGTCCCGCGGGGCGGCCAGGACTTCGCGCCGAACCAGACGCCGCACGCGGCACCGGGCATGCACGTCCCGACCCAGCCGCGCGTCGAGCAGCAGGCGCCGCACGTCAACGCGCCCCGGCCCGATTTCGGCCAGCCGCCGCATATGGCGCCCCCGCAGCCGCACGTCGAGGCACCCCGCTTCGAACGCCCGCAGCCGCAGCCTCGCGTCGAGGCACCGCGCCAGCAGGCGCCGCGCATGGAAGCGCCGCCGCAGCCGCATTTCGAGCGCCCCCAGCCGCAACCGCAGCCTCGCATGGAGCCGCAGCACGTGGCGCCGCCGCACATGGAAGCGCCGCGCCTGGCGCCGGCACAGCCGCATCCGCAGGAGGCACCGCACCCGGGGCACCCCGCGCACGGCTGATCGACGCCTTCACCGTCACCGCCGCCGGCCGCGCATCGCACGCGGCCCCGCTCCCGATACGTCCGGGCGGGAACCGGCAGCAAAAAGCCCGCGCCGACCTGGCGCGGGCTTTTTTTGCGCTCTCCGATGCCGGGCGGCCTGCGCCCGGCGCGCCGTTCAGACCGCCATCGGCGCCGTCAGCGGCGCGTGATGGCGATAGCCGGCCAGCGAGAAATCGGCCGGTTCGATCCGCTCCAGCCATTCGGGCGCATAGACGCCCGTCTTCGCGTAGTCGGGCACGCGCTCGGCGATCTCGAGGCGCGGGCTCTCGTAGGGCTCTCGCTCGAGCTGCTGGCGCAGCATGTCGAGCTGGTTCTCGTAGATGTGCGCGTCGCCGATGAAATAGCTGAACCAGCGCGGCTGGTATCCCGTCAGCCGGCCGACGAGTTCCAGCAGCGCCGCGCCTTCCGTGAGGTTGAACGGCGTGCCGAGGCCCACGTCGTTGCTGCGGATGTACAGGCAGAGCGAAATCTCGCGCTTCGCCAGGTTCGGCAGGAACTGGTAGAGCAGATGGCAGGCCGGCAGCGCGATTTCCTCGAGCTTCACGGGGTTCCAGCCGTGGAACAGGATGCGCCGGCTCGACGGGTCGCGCATGATCGTGTCGAGGCAGTCGCGCAACTGGTCGATCGCCTTGTGCAGCAGCACCTTCTGCGCGCCCGCTTCATCGAAGCGCGTGACGATCCGGTAGCCGCGCGCGAGCGCGTCCTCGACCTGCGCCGTGGCCTGCGCGTCGAGCACCTTGTAGCCGGGCCAGCTGCGCCATTGCACGCCGTACACGTCGCCGAGGTCGTCCACGCCGGTACGGTACGGGTTCGCGAGCCAGGCGGCGTTGTCGTTCGCGTTGGCGTCCCAGACCTTGCAGCCGAGCGCGCGGAATTCGGCCGCGCTGCGCGAGGCGCGCAGGAAGCCGACCAGCTCGCCGATCGCCGACTTGAACGCGAGCTTCTTGGTCGTGACGGCCGGAAAGCCCTGCTGGAGGTCGAAGCGCAGCATCGCGCCGGGGATGCCGATGGTGCGGACGCCGGTGCGGTTTTCCTGCCAGGAGCCGGTGTCGAGGATGGTGCGGACGAGATCGAGATACTGTTTCATGCGGGTTCCTTCGGCCGCGAGCGCGGCCACACCCGCCGATTCTAACAAGCCTCGCGCCGCTCAGCCGGCAGCCGGCGCCGCGAGCCCGGCCGCGCCGCCCGGCTCGCGTTCGCGCATGCCGGGCGCGAGCATCAGCCGGTACGGCGCCACGCGCGACACGCCGAGTTCGCACGCGGCCTCGTACAGGCGCCCGCGACGGCGCAGCAGCGCCACCTCGATCGCGCGACGCATCCGGCGTGGTGCCCCTGACGTTCGCGGCACGTCCACGCCAAGGCCGCAGCCGCGGAAACGCCCCCGACCGGCAGCAAGCGGCCGCGTCCGGCGATCCGGTAGAATCGGGCGCTTTCCCGCCCGCACCCGGATTCCCCATGACGACCCTCAGCCTGATCGTCGCGCGCGCCCGCAACGGCGTGATCGGCCGCGACAACCAGCTTCCCTGGAAGCTTCCCGAGGATCTCGCGTTCTTCAAGCGCACCACGATGGGCGCGCCGATCGTGATGGGCCGCAAGACCCACGAGTCGATCGGCCGGCCGCTGCCGGGGCGCCGCAACATCGTCGTCACGCGCGACGCGGCGCGGCGCTTCGACGGCTGCGACGTGGTCAACTCGCTGGCCGAGGCGCTCGCGGCCGCCGCGCGCGACGGCGCGCCCGAGGCGTTCCTGATCGGCGGCGCACAGCTGTACGCCGAGGGGCTGCACGACGCCGACAAGCTGATCGTCACCGAGATCGACGCCGATTTCGACGGCGACGCGCATTTCCCGGCGCCCGATCCGGCGCAGTGGCGCGAGCTGTCGCGCGAGCGCCATCACGCGGCCGCGCCGAACGACTTCGACTACGCGTTCGTCGTCTATACGCGCGCGCCGGCGCCCTGAGCGCCGCCCGCCACCCGCTCTCGCGCACAGCAAAAAGCGCCGCTGCGAGCGGCGCTTTTCGTTTCAGCCGAACGCGGGCAAGCCCGCGCGGCGCTTACTGCCCGGCGATCGTCATCTGCTCGATCAGCACCGAGCCGGTTTCCTTGGTGCCGCGCACGATCGTGTCGGCGCCGATCGCGACGACGTGGCGGAACATCTCCTGCAGCGTGCTCGCCACCGTGATCTCCTCCACCGGGTACTGGATCACGCCGTTCTCGACCCAGAAGCCCGCCGCGCCGCGCGAGTAGTCGCCCGTCACGTAGTTCACGCCCTGCCCCATCAGTTCGGTCAGCAGCAGGCCGGTGCCGAGCTTCTTCAGCATCGCGTCGAAGTCGTCGCCCGACTTCGTATTCGTGCTGCGCAGCGCGAGGTTGTGCGAGCCGCCGGCGTTGCCGGTGGTCTGCGTCTTCAGCTTGCGCGCCGAATAGGTCGACAGGAAGTAGCCCTCCACCACGCCGTCCTTCACCACGCTGCGCGCATGCGTGCGCACGCCTTCCTCGTCGAACGGCGCGCTGCCCATCGCGCGCGGCACGTGCGGATCCTCGACCACCTGCACGTGCGGCGCGAACACCGGCTTGCCGAGGCTGTCGACGAGGAACGTGGTCTTGCGATAGAGCGCGCCGCCGCTGGTGGCCTGCACGAACGCGCCGAGCAGGCCCGCCGCGAGCGGCGCCTCGAACAGCACCGGCACCTTGCGCGTGTCGAGCCGGCGTGCGCCCATCCGCGCCAGCGCACGCTCGGCCGCGTAACGGCCGACCGCTTCGGGGCTGGCCAGCTCGTCGGCGTTGCGCTTCGAGCTGTACCAGTCGTCGCGCTGCATGTTGCGGCCGCTGCCGGCGATCGGCGCGCAGGCCACGTAGTGACGCGAATACGGGTAGCCGGCCAGGAACCCGCGCGAGGTGGCCAGCACGAACTGCGAATGCTGCGCCGACACGCTCGCGCCTTCCGAGTTGCGGATCTGCGGGCTGACCGCGAACGCGGCGTCTTCCGAGCGGCGCGCGATCTCGACGGCCTCGTCGGCGCTGAGCGCCCACGGGTGGTAGAGATCGAGGTCGCGCGGCGCCGTCTCCAGCAGCTCGGCTTCGGCGAGGCCCGCCGCATCGTCCTCGGCCGTGAAGCGCGCGATGTTGTAGGCGGCCGCGACCGTGTCCTTCAGCGCGCTCGACGAGAAGTCCGAGGTGCTGGCGTTGCCGCGCTTCTTGCCGATGAACACCGTGACGCCGACCATCTTGTCGCGGTTGTGCTCGATCGTCTCGACTTCGCCGCGCCGCACCGACACCGACAGGCCGTCGCCTTCCGAGATTTCGGTCGCCGCGTCGGTCGCGCCGAGCGCCTTCGCGTGCCGGAGGATGTCCGAGGCGATTTCTTTCAGTTGCTCCTGCGTGTGCGGGAAATGGCGCGCGGGTGCGTCGATATGGGCAGGCATCGTCGTGATATCCGGTGGCGGGCGCGGGCACCCGCTTGTTTCGAAATTGGCGTATCCCGCGATCATAACAAGGTCCAGCCCCCGCCACCTATCGGTGCCGCCCCATCCGCGCGACCGGCGGCGGCTCGCGGCGCGATACAATCTCGCCCATGAACCGCAAAACCCGTATCCAACCGATCGAGCCCGCCGCCGCCACTGACGACGACCACGGCTACGACCGCCCCAGCAAGTCCCAGCTCAAGCGCGAAATGCACGCGCTGCAGCAGCTCGGCCGCGATCTCGTCGAACTGCCGAAGGATGCGCTCAAGCGCATGCCGATGCCGGAGAGCCTCGGCGACGCCGTGCGCGAGGCGCGCCGCATCACCGACCACGAAGGCAAGCGCCGCCAGCTGCAGTACATCGGCAAGGTGATGCGCGCGCTGACCGAGCCCGAGATCGCGGCGCTGCAGTCCGCGCTCGACGCGCAGCGCGGCGTGAACAAGGCCGAAACCGCGCGGCTGCACTGGATCGAGCGCACGCGCGACCAGCTGCTCACCACCGACGACGCGCTGACTGCCTTCATCCGCAACTATCCGGCCGCCGACGTGCAGGAAGGCCGCACGCTGATCCGCAATGCGCGCAAGGAAGCCGAGCAGGGCAAGCCGCCGCGCTACTTCCGCGAGCTGTTCCAGTGGATCAAGACCGCGAGCGGCACGCCGGGCGAGGCCGACGGCGAGCGCGACGAGGATCGCGACGACGAAGACGACGACCATGACGACGACCAAGCGTAAGCACCCCGACGAACTGATCGTCGGCCTCGTGTCGATCAGCGACCGCGCGAGCCGCGGCGATTACGAGGATCAGGGCATCCCGGCGCTCGAAAGCTGGCTCGGCGGCGCGCTCACCTCGCCGTGGCGCGCCGAGACGCGCCTGATCGCCGACGAGGCCGACCTGATCTCGGCCACGCTCGTCGAGTTGATCGACGTGGCCGGCTGCGACCTGGTGCTGACCACGGGCGGCACCGGCCCGGCGCGGCGCGACGTGACGCCGGAGGCGACGCTGGCGATCGCCACGAAAGACATGCCCGGTTTCGGCGAGCAGATGCGCCAGATCAGCCTGCGTTTCGTGCCGACCGCGATCCTCTCGCGGCAGGTCGCGGTGATCCGCGAGACGGCCGACCATGCGGCGCTCGTGATCAACCTGCCGGGACAGCCGAAATCGATCCGGGAAACGCTGGAAGGGCTGCGCGACACCGGCGGCGCGGTGATGGTGCCGGGCATCTTCGCCGCGGTGCCGTACTGCATCGACCTGATCGGCGGCCCCTACATCGAGACGCGGCCCGAGGTGACGGCCGCGTTCCGGCCCAGGAGCGCGCAGCGACCGCCGCGCGAGGCGTGACGCCCGGGGCGGCCCGGGCGAGCGCTCTGGCCGCGGCAGCATGAGCGGCGCGGCGGCATCGGCGCGGCCACTGCCGTGCGCGCTACCACCGCCGTCACGGCAGGAAGCGTCAGACGCCGTCGGGCGCCGTGCTCGCCGCCGGAATCAGGAAATGCTCGCGGTAGTACTTGAGCTCGTCGATCGACTCGTGGATGTCGGCCAGCGCCGTATGCATCGCGCGCTTCTGGAAGCCCTTGTAGACGGCCGGCTGCCAGCGGCGACACAGTTCCTTCAGCGTGCTGACGTCGAGGTTCCGATAATGGAAGAAGCGTTCGAGCTCGGGCATCCAGCGCGCCATGAAGCGGCGGTCCTGGCAGATCGAGTTGCCGCACATCGGCGACTTGCCCGGCGAGACGTACTGCGCGAGGAACGCCTCGATCTGCGCGGCCGCGTCGGCCTCGCTCACGGTCGAGGCGCGCACGCGGTCGATCAGGCCCGAACGGCCGTGCGTCGACTGGTTCCAGGCGTCCATCTTCGCGAGCGTCTCGTCGCTCTGGTGGATCGCGAGCACCGGGCCTTCCACGGCCTTGTCGAGCGTCGAGTTCGTGACGACCACGGCGATCTCGATGATGCGGTCGCTATCCGGGTTCAAACCCGTCATTTCCATGTCGAGCCAGACGAGGTTCAGTTCGTTGCGCACGAGCGTGCTCTGGCCGGCGGATTCGGGGGTATCGGTCATACGGTTTTCCTGGAGAATCGGCGGTGGCGAATGCGCCGCCAAGGCAGCCGAAGACCGATGAGCGGGCCCCGACCGCAAGAACATATAATTCTCGCATAGATACCACTGGCTCCCTCCGATGTCCGCCCAACCGTTCACCCTGCTGTTCGCCGCCGCCATCCTCGCGATGGTCGGCACCAAGCTCTGGCTCGCCTCGCGCCAGATCCGCTTCGTCGCCGCCCATCGCGCCAGCGTGCCGGGGCAGTTCCGCGAGACGATCGCGCTCGACGCGCACCAGCGCGCGGCCGACTACACCGTGGCACGCACACGCCTGGCGATGCTCGAGGTGGTCGCCAGCGCCGTGGTGCTGATCGCGCTGACGCTGCTGGGCGGCGTGGGCGCGCTCGATCACGCGCTGCGCGGCTGGCTCGGCGCCGGCTACGGCCAGCAGATCGCGCTGATCGTGATCGTGCTGCTGATCACGAGCGCCGTCGAGCTGCCGTTCAACTACTATCGCCAGTTCGGCGTCGAGAGCCGCTTCGGCTTCAATCGCATGACGCGCAAGCTGTTCTTCACCGATCTCGTGCGCGGCACGCTGCTCGGCGCCGCGTTCGGCCTGCCGCTGCTGTTCGTCGTGCTGTGGCTGATGAACCGCGCCGGCCCGCTCTGGTGGCTGTGGGCCTGGGCGGTCTGGATCGCGTTCCAGCTGGTCGGGCAGGTGATCTTCCCCACCTTCATCGCGCCGCTGTTCAACAAGTTCGAACCGCTCAGCGACGAGGCGCTGCGCTCGCGCATCGAAGGCCTGATGAAGCGCTGCGGCTTCGCGGCGAAGGGGCTGTTCGTGATGGACGGCAGCCGCCGCTCGGCGCACGGCAACGCCTATTTCTCGGGCTTCGGCGCGACCAAGCGCATCGTGTTCTTCGACACGCTGCTCGAACGGCTGTCCGGCAGCGAGATCGAGGCCGTGCTGGCCCACGAGCTCGGCCACTTCAAGCTGCGCCACGTGCTGAAGCGGATGATCGTCGCGTTCGCGCTGAGCCTCGTGCTGCTCGCGCTGCTCGGCTGGCTCGCGGGCCGCGTCTGGTTCTACACCGGGCTCGGCGCGCTGCCGTCGATGGCGGGCAGCAACGCGGGCCTCGCGCTGGTGCTGTTCTTCCTCGCGCTGCCGGTGTTCCTGTTCTTCGTCACGCCGCTAGGCAGCCTCAGTTCGCGCAAGCACGAATTCGAGGCCGACGCGTTCGCGGCCAGCCAGACCGACAAGCAGGATCTCGTCAATGCGCTCGTGAAGCTCTACGAGGACAACGCCTCGACGCTGACGCCAGACCCCGTCTACACCGCGTTCTACTACTCGCATCCGCCGGCCTCGCAGCGGATCGATCGCCTGATGCAGCACGCATGACGCGCGGCCGCCAGAACGCGCCGGCCCGGCCGGCCAAAGCGGGCTCGCCCGGCGGGCGCCTCGAGGGGCGCGTGATCGCCGCGCACGGGCGCCATTACCTCGTCGCGCCGGCTGACGGCGGCCCGATGCTGCAATGCTTCCCGCGCGGCAAGAAGAGCGAGGTCGCGGTCGGCGATCGCGTGTTCTACGAGCAGAGTTCGGCCGACCAGGGCGTGATCGTCGAGATCGGCGAGCGCCGCAACCTGCTCTACCGCTCGGACCAGTTCAAGTCGAAGCTGTTCGCCGCGAACCTCGACCAGTTGCTGATCGTGCTCGCCACCGAGCCGTATTTCAGCGAGGACCTGCTCGGCCGCGCGCTGATCGCGGCCGAGGCCAACGAGCTGAAGCCGATCGTGGTGCTCAACAAGATCGACGTCGAGGCCGCGCTGCCGGTCGCGCGCGAGCGGCTCGCGCCGTACCGCGCGCTCGGCTACGACGTGGTGGAGGTATCGGTGAAGGGTGCGCCCGAGGCCACGCTCGCGCAGCTGATGCCGCGCCTGGCCGGTCATTCGACGATCCTGCTCGGCCAGTCGGGGATGGGCAAGTCGACGTTGGTGAACCTGATCGTGCCCGAGGCCGAGGCGGCCACGCGCGAGATCTCGGCGGCGCTGAACAGCGGCCGGCACACCACCACCTTCACGCGGCTCTATCCGCTCGCCGACGGCGGCGCGCTGATCGATTCGCCGGGGTTCCAGGAGTTCGGGCTCTACCACCTGACGGAAGGCCGGCTCGAACGCGCGTTTCCGGAGTTCCGGCCGCTGCTGGCCGACTGCCGCTTCTACAACTGCCATCACCTGCACGAGCCGGGCTGCGCGATCCTCGCCGCCGTCGAGGACGGGCGGATCGCGAAGTCGCGCCACGCGCTCTACGCGCAGCTCGTCCACGAGGCGAGCCAGATCGTGCGCTGAGCACGCCGCCCGCTCCGCCGCCCCCGCGATGCGCTTCACGGCCCCCGACCTCGCCACCGCCCACCACTGGGTCAACGTGCTGAGCACGGCCGGTGTCGGCTGCGAACTGCACAACCGCTTCGCCACCGGCGCGCTCGGCGGGCTGCCGCCCGATCAGTGCGCGCCGGAGATCTGGCTGCACGACGAGCGCGATACCGCACTCGCTCGGCGGCTGCTCGCGGCGGCCACCGCCGGGCCGCCCGCCGGCGCGTCGCGCTGGCGCTGCGGCGGCTGCGGCGAGCTGCTCGAAGCCCAGTTCACGGCCTGCTGGCGATGCGCGCGGATCCGCGACCCGCGCGACGACGAGGCGGCGCCCGGCGACGGCTGACGCATGCCGGCCGGCGATGCTCGCGCGCTACGGCGCCATCAACGAAAAAGCCGGCTCGCAAGCCGGCTTTTCCACTTTCCGCGGCGCCTCTCGCGCCGCGCGGTCACGACACCCAGACCGCGAGCGTCAGCATCAGCAGCAGGATCATCCACAGGATCACGGCGCGCCAGACCAGGCCGACCGCCGACTGCAGCGTGCGCGGCGTGCAGTCGTCACCGACCGCGAGCGGGCCGCTGTCGCCGACCGCGAGCGCGTCGACGCTCGACGGTTCGGCGAGCGGGCCGGCCAGTCGCGCGCCGAGTGCGCCGCTGCCCGAGGCCAGCAGCACGCCGTCGTTCGAGTCGGGCCATTGCCGCGTGTGGTTGCGCCACGCGTAGATCGCGTCCTCGAAATTGCCGACGATCGCGAAGCCGAGCGCGGTCAGCCGCGAAGGAATCCAGTCGATCACGAAGAATGCCCGCTGGGCGAAATTCGAGAACGCGGCGGTGCGGTCGTCGCCGGGCACCGACCAGCTGCGCGACAGATATTCGGCGATCCGGTACAGCACGGCGCCCGCCGGGCCGAACGGCAGCACGAACCAGAAGAACACGCCGAACACGTGGCGATGCGAGGCGACCACGGCGTGGATCAGCGTGTGGCGGACGATCTCGCCGACCGGCATGTCCACGGTATCGAGCCCAGTCCACTCGTTGAGCACTTCGCGCGCGCGCGGCACGTCGTCGTTGTTGAGCGCGAGATGGATGTCGGTGAAGTAATGGCTGAACTGCCGGAAGCCGAGCGTGAAATAGACCACCACCACGTTCCAGACGAACGCGAACGCGAAGCCGAGCTTGAACAGCAGGTAGTAGACGAGCGCGACGGCCAGCACCCACGGCACCACCACCACCAGCCACGCCAGCACGCCATGCTTCTTCTTGCCGGCGTCGAAGCCGTGCGCCGCGGTTTCCGCATGGAACTGGAACAGCGCGAATACCGGATTACCCGGCGACAGCGCGCGCACCTGCTCGATGATGAGGGCGAGGAGAACCGAAAAGAAAGTCATGCGAAAGGCCGTGCCGTTCTGGGTTATACGATTTTTCACATAACGATAGCACAGCGGACCCGCCCGATGCGTCAGGCCGGCCCCCGCGCGCCATGCACGGGCGCCGCCGGCTCAGGCGCGCGCGACCAGGAAGCGGTACAGATTACGCAACATGCCGGCGGTTGCGCCCCAGATGAAGTAATGGCCGCCGTCGCGCCCGTTCGGATAGGGCATCGCAAAAAAACGACGCTCGCCGCCTTCCCATTTGAAGAGACGCACCTCGTGGTGCGCGGGCGCCATCAGGAACGCGAGCGGCACCTCGAAGATCTCGGCCACCTCCAGCGTGTCGGCCTTCACCGTGAACGGCGGATGCACGATGGCGACCACCGGCGTCACGCGATAGCCGGTGCCGGTCAGGTATTCGGGCAGTTCACCAAGCACCTCCACGTGCTCGCGGCTCAGCGCGATTTCCTCGTCGGCTTCGCGCAGCGCCGTGGCGGTCGCGTCGGCATCGCCGGGCTCGTGGCGGCCGCCGGGGAAGCTGATCTGGCCGGCGTGATCGGTGAGATGGTCGGCGCGCTGCGTGAGCAGCACGGTCAGCCCGCCGGCGCGCGCGACGAGCGGCACCAGCACGGCCGCGACGCGCGGATCGCGATCGACGTGCCGCGCCTCGTGGGCTTCCTGCGTCCAGTCGTAGGTCTGGCTGAAGCGCTCGCGCAGCCCCGCCGGCGTCAGCACCTCGCGCGGGACGTCCGGCAGGCCGGCGCCGGTCGATTCGACAGGCAGCACTTCGGGATCGATGATCGGACGGCGTATCACGGGCTCGCTCGCGGAAAAGTCAGACGGAACCGTATTGTCGCGCCGGAATAAAAAAGCACCCGGGTGGGTGCTTTTTCCTTACAGCATTTACGCCTGCTGGGCCGCGGCGCGATCCTTCGACACCAGCTTTTCCTTGATCCGGGCCGACTTGCCCGAACGCTCGCGCAGATAGTACAGCTTCGCGCGACGGACATCGCCACGACGCTTGACGACGATGCTCGCGAGCAGCGGCGAGTACGTCTGGAACGTACGCTCGACGCCTTCGCCCGACGAAATCTTGCGGACGATGAACGACGAGTTGAGGCCACGGTTGCGCTTCGCGATCACGACGCCTTCGTAAGCCTGAACGCGCTTGCGGTTACCTTCCACCACGTTCACGTTCACGATCACCGTATCGCCGGGGGCGAATTCGGGGATCGTCTTGCCTGCGAGCGCGCGCTCGATTTCTTCCTGCTCAAGTTTTGCGATCAGATTCATGACTGCTCCCAATGCCATCGTGTCGGCGTTTGCGCCTGTCCGGTTGGACCTGGCCCCGATAGAGGATGGATTCACAACTGGCGCCGCGCACGCATGCGCGACACCGCCTGGTTCCCGGTCCGCCGCGAGAACGCCTCAGTTCGAGGCTTTCTTCGCGGCCTTCGCGAGACTTGCCAGCCAGGCCTCGTCGGCCCGGCTCAACAACTGGTTGCTGCGCGCCCGTTCGATCAGGTCCGGGCGCTTCTGCCACGTGTTGCGCAGTGATTCCTGGCGCCGCCACTTCTCGATCTCGGCGTGATGGCCGCCGAGCAGCACGTCGGGCACGCGCACGCCCTCGTAATCCTCGGGCCGCGTGTAGTGCGGGCAATCGAGCAGGCCGTCAACGAAACTGTCCTGCACGGCCGACTGCGTATCGTTCAGCACGCCGGGCAACTGACGCACCACCGCATCCATCAGCGCCATCGCCGGCAGTTCGCCGCCCGACAGCACGAAATCGCCGAGGCTGATTTCCTCGTCCACGCAGCGGTCGAGCAGACGCTGGTCGATCGCCTCGTAGCGGCCGCACAGCAGCACGACGCCGGGCTCCTCGACCATCCGCATCACGCGTTCGTGCGTGAGCGGCGCGCCTTGCGGCGACATCATCACGACCCGCGTCGCGGCGATCCCCTGAGCGGCCTGCGCGGCCTTCGCCGCGCCGATCGCCGCCTCGAGCGGCTTCGGGATCATCACCATGCCGGGACCGCCGCCGTAGGGGCGATCGTCGACCGTGCGGTAATTGTTCGTGGTGAAATCGCGCGGGTTCCACGTGCGCAGCCCGAAACTGCCTTGCTTCACGGCCCGGCTGGTGATGCCCCAGTCGGTCAGCGCGGCGAACATCTCGGGAAAGAGCGTGACGACATCGAACTGCATCGCGCGCTCCTCGGCGTCATTCATTTCAGTAATCGGCTTCCCAGTCGACGACGATACGCTTCGCCGCCTGATCGACCGTTTTCACGTACACGCCGACGAACGGAATCAGCCGCTCGCCGGTGACCGGGCGCCCATCCTTGCCGCTGGCCGGATAGTCGACCCGCATGATCGAATGCACACCGTTGTCGATCATGTCGCCGACGTGGCCGAGCGCAACACCCGCTTCGTTGACCACTTCGAGGCCCATCAGATCGACCCAGTAGAATTCGTCGGTGTCGAGCGCCGGGAAATCCTCACGGCGCACGAACACGCGGTAGCCGCGCAGCGCCAGCGCCTGGTCGCGATCGACCAGGCCGGCCGGATGCGCGACGACGGTATCGGCATGCAACTTGGACTGCGTGACCTGCGCGGACAGCCTGTCGGCGTCCTTGCCGAGCCACCAGAGGCGCGCCTTCAGCAGCGCATCGCCGCCGCGGCCCGCGCCCGCGTGGGGCACGACCTTGACCCAGCCTTTCAGGCCGTAGGCATCGACGATCGCGCCGACCTCGACCGCATCGTCAGGCCAGGACTGCGCCGGCTCGATGCTGGCCGAGGCATGCCCCGGATTCCCGCCTGCTGCTTCCGGCTTCGCGTCGCCCTTGGCGGGCGCGCGCTCGACCGGCTTGCGGACGAACACACCAAACTGGGAAGCTTCGCGTGTGCCGCGTTTTGCATCGCCGGATGAATCGTGACCGGACATTCAGACCACCTCGCGGCCGCGACCACCGGAAAACCGTGCCATGTCAGGCAGCCGGTTGCGCCTTTTGCGCTTCCTTCACGAGGCGAGCGACGGTCGGCGACAGTTGCGCGCCAACGCCTTGCCAGTACGTCAGGCGATCCTGAGCGATACGCAGCGATTCGCCCTTCGTCGCGACCGGGTTGTAGAAGCCGACGCGTTCGATGAAGCGGCCGTCACGACGATTGCGCGAATCGGTGGCAACGATGTTGTAGAACGGGCGCTTCTTCGAGCCGCCGCGAGCCAGACGGATGATAACCATATGAAATCCTTCGGGAAAACCGGGTTCGAAACTGCTGAAACGAGCGATTATAGCTGGAAACCAGCGGCATAACAAACACTTACCACGCCGCGCCGCAAAAAAGCGCGGCGCGCGAGGCGTGGCGGCGCCGACAGCCGGCCGCCACGCCGCAAACCGGTCGACATACCAACCCGCCGTACTCCACTGCCGGCTGATCCGCCGGTCAAGCCGCGCGCGAAGCTCCTACAATCCCCGCATGGTGCCTCGCGCACGCTCCCGCCCCGCTCCGCCATGCGCCCGACCTGTTCCGCTTCCCGCCGTTCGCTCGCCGCCGTGCGCCGCTGCCTGCGTGCGACCGGCGCCGCCTGTCTCGTCCTCGCCACGGCCATCGCCGCTGACGGCCATGCCGCGCCGCCCGTCGAGCGGCTCGGCGTGCCGCCCGGTTTCCACGTCGAACTGTTCGCCGCCGACGTGCCGACCGCGCGCGAAATGGCCTGGTCGCCGCGCGGCATTCTCTACGTCGGCTCGACCGACGGCGCCGTCCACGCGCTGACGGTCGAACGGGGCCGCGTCACCGGCCGCCACGTGGTCGCCGCCGGGCTCGAGATGCCGGTCGGCGTGGCCTACCGCGACGGCGCGCTCTACATCTCCGCGATCTCGCGGATCCTGCGGCTCGACGACATCGACGCGAAGCTCGCCGCGCCGCCGAAACCGGTGGTCGTGACCGACGCGTTGCCGTCCGACCGGCAGCACGGCTGGAAATTCATCGCGTTCGGGCCGGACGGCAAGCTCTACGTGCCGACCGGCGCACCCTGCAACATCTGCGAGCCCGATCGCGACCGGTACGCGATGCTCGGCCGGATGAACCCGGACGGCAGCGATTACCAGGTGTTCGCGCGCGGCATCCGCAACACCGTCGGCTTCGACTGGCATCCGGCCACGCACGCGCTGTGGTTCACCGACAACGGCCGCGACATGCTCGGCGACGACGTGCCCGACGACGAGCTGAATCAGGCGCCGCGCGCGGGCCTCGACTTCGGCTATCCGTATTGCCATGCCGGCGGCGTGCCCGACCCGCAGTACGGCAAGGGCCACCCGTGCAGCGGCTTCACGCCGCCGGCGCTGAAGCTCGGCGCGCACGTGGCGGCGCTCGGCATGCGCTTCTACACCGGCACGATGTTCCCGGCCGGTTACCGCGATGCGATCTTCATCGCCGAGCACGGTTCGTGGAATCGCAGCAGCAAGGTCGGCTACCGCGTGATGAGCGTGACCGCCGGGCCGGACGGCCGCGGCGCACGCATGCAGGTGTTCGCGCAGGGCTGGCTGCGGCCCGACGGCAGCGTCTGGGGGCGGCCCGCCGACGTGCTGCCGCTGCCCGACGGCTCGCTGCTCGTCAGCGACGATTACGCTGGCGCGATCTATCGGATCACTTATACCGGCCACTGACGGCGGCGGCTGATCGCGGCGCGGCGCGCGGCGTAGAATGAGGCCGGCGCCGCCTCCGCCGCGCCGCCCCTTCCCCGCCTTGCCTTTCCTATCGGATCGCCATGTCCAGCCAGCCGTCGCGTTCCCTGCCCGCTCCGCACTCACCGCACTCGCCACGTTTCCGCTCGAAGACGCTGGCCGCCGCGCTCGCGTTCCTGTTCGGCGCGTTCGGCGCGCATCGCTTCTATCTGCACGGACGCCGCGACCTGGCCGGCTGGGCGCATCTGGTCGGCACGCTGCTCGGCGCGCGCGGCGTGCTGCTGCTCGTGGCCACCGAGCGCGCATCGGTGCTCGGCTGGTGTCTCGCCATGCCCGGCGCGATCTCGCTGCTGGCCGCGTTCCTGGCCGCGATCGTCTACGGCCTGCGCCCCGACGACCGCTGGGACGCACGCTTCAATGCCGACACCGGCCGCCGCAGCCGGTCGGGCTGGACGGTCGTGTTCGTGGTGATCTTCTCGCTCCTGATCGGCGCGTTCCTGCTGATGACGGGGCTCGCGCTGTCGTTCCAGACCTACTTCGAATCGCAGGTGCAGGCGGCCAAGGCGCTGTCGCAATAGCCAGCCAGCCAGCCTGACTGCCGCGCCGGCACCCTTCCTAGAACAGGTTCAGCTGCGGCGTCTCGGCCGCCGCGCGCGCGGCGCGCGTCACGCGCTCCGGCGCCTGGAACTGCGAGAAATCGAGGATGCCGCGCGCGCGCTCGTTCAGGCCAAGCCGCTTGACCGCCTTCTGGAAGCGCTGCTTCAGCAGGTCGGCCCACAGGCCCTCGCCCTTCATCCGGCTGCGGAAATCGGACTCGTAGTCCTTGCCGCCGCGCATGTCGCGCACGCGCGCCATCACGCGCTCGGCGCGGTCCGGAAAATGCGCGCCGAGCCATTCGCGAAAGAGCGGCGCCACTTCCCACGGCAGCCGCAGCACGATGTAGCTCGCGTGCGTCGCGCCGGCCTCGGCGCAGGCTTCCAGCACGCGCTCCAGGTCCGGCTCGGTGACGAACGGAATCACCGGCGCGATGCTCACGCCCACCGGCACGCCGGCCTCGCGCAGCGCGCGGATCGTGCGCAGCCGCCGCGACGGCGTGGCCGCGCGTGGTTCGAGCGCGCGCGCCAGATCGGCGTCGAGCGTGGTGATGGTCACCGCGGCGATCACCTGCCCGCGCGCGGCCATCGGCGCGAGCAGGTCGAGGTCGCGCTCGATCAGCGACGACTTGGTGATCGCCGCGAACGGCTGGCCGTGATCGTGCATCACCTGGATCACGTCGCGCGTGATGCGGCGCTCGCGCTCGCAGGGCTGGTAGGCATCGGTGTTGACGCCGAGCGCGATCGGTTCGGGTACGTAGCCGCGCTTGCCGAGTTCGCGTTCGAGCAGCTCGGCCGCGTTGACCTTGGCGTAGATCCGGCTCTCGAAATCGAGCCCGGGCGAGAGCCCGAGGTAGCTGTGCGTGGGCCGCGCGAAACAATAGATGCAGCCGTGCTCGCAGCCGCGATACGGATTCAGCGAGACGTTGAACGGGATGTCGGGCGAGGCGTTGCGCGTCAGGATGCTTTTCGCACGCTCGTCGAACACCAGCGTGCGCAGGCGCGGGCCGGCCGCGTCGCCGCCGTCTGCCTCGTCGCTCGCGTCATGACCCGCGCCCGCCTGCCAGCCGTCGTCGACGCGCTCGCGCTGGTCCGTCTCGTAGCGCCCCTGCAGGTTGCCCACCGCGCCGCGGCCCTTGCGCGGCACGGGCGGCGCCACCGGAAATTCGACATCGGATCGATCGCTCATCATGCCTCTTCGTCTTGCCGGCACGAGCGAAACGTCGCGCGGGCCGAATACTGTTTATTTATACAGTATTCGGCCCGCGCTGCCAAGTTATCGCAGTGCTTGTCCGGCGGTCAGTCATCGACGGCGATCGTCAGCGTCTCCTTGATCTCCTCCATCACCACGTAGCTCTTCGACTGCACCGCGCCGGGCAGTTGCAGCAGGATGTCGCCGAGCAGTTTGCGGTAGTCTGCCATCTCGCCGATGCGCGCCTTGATCAGGTAGTCGAAATCGCCGGACACGAGATGGCACTCGAGCACCTCGTCGATCTTCATCACCTCGCGCCGGAACTGCTCGAACATGTTGCCGCTCTTGTGATCGAGCGTGATCTCGACGAATACCAGCAGCGCGGCGCCCAAGTGGGCGGGATCGACGCGTGCGTGATAGCCGGTGATCACGCCGTCGCGCTCCATGCGCCGCACGCGCTCGATGCACGGCGTGACGGTCAGTCCGACCTGCTCGGCCAGGTCCTTCATCGCCATGCGTCCGTCCTGCTGGAGCAGCCGCAGGATCCGGCGGTCGAGCTTGTCCAGCGCGCGTACTGGTTGACGTTGGGTTCTCATCGTGTTTTTTCTGAATTTCTAAAAAATACAATAACAAAACCTAGATCTTCGACAATACCATAGCGCAAAAAACTAGGCTGGATCGCGCGAGCAGCGGTTGGACGAATGCTCTCTCGACGCCCCGGCTTTTTCCATTTCGGAGCAGCTATGCGAGTCGTGATTCTGGGAAGCGGTGTGGTGGGCGTGACGAGTGCCTATTATCTGGCGCGCGCCGGCCATGAGGTGACGGTGATCGAGCGCGAGGCCGGCCCCGCGCTCGAGACCAGCTTCGCAAACGCTGGCCAGATCTCGCCCGGCTACGCGGCGCCGTGGGCCGCACCCGGCGTGCCGCTGAAGGCCGTCAAGTGGATGTTCGAGAAACACGCGCCGCTCGCGATCCGGCTCGACGGTTCGCGCTTCCAGCTGCAATGGATGTGGCAGATGCTGCGCAACTGCACGTCGGAGCGCTACGCGGTCAACAAGGGCCGCATGGTGCGGCTGGCCGAATACAGCCGCGACTGCATGCAGGCGCTGCGCGCCGACACGCAGATCCAGTACGAAGGCCGCACCGGCGGCACGCTGCAACTGTTCCGCACCCAGGCGCAGTTCGACGGCGCCGCGAAGGACATGGCCGTGCTGCGCGAGGCCAACGTGCCGTTCGAACTGCTGACCGCGCAGGAACTCTCGCGCGCCGAACCGGCGCTGGCCGCCGTCTCGCACAAGCTCACGGGCGGCCTGCGCCTGCCCGGCGACGAAACCGGCGACTGCCAGCTGTTCACCACGCGCCTCGCCGAAATGGCCGCGGAACTCGGCATGCAGTTCCGCTACAACACGCCGGTCGATGCGCTGGCCGTGGCGGGCGGCCGGATCGCCGGCGTCCAGTGCGGCGGCGAACTGGTGCGCGGCGACGCCTACGTGGTCGCGCTCGGCTCATACTCCACGCGGCTGCTGTCGAACCTCGTGAAGATCCCGGTCTATCCGCTCAAGGGCTACTCGATCACGGCGCCGATCGTCGATGCGTCGGCCGCGCCGGTCTCCACGGTGCTCGACGAGACCTACAAGATCGCGATCACGCGCTTCGATTCGCGGATCCGCGTGGGCGGGATGGCCGAGATCGCCGGCTTCGACAAGCGCCTCAACACGGCGCGCCGCGAGACGCTCGAAATGTGCGTGAACGACCTGTTCCCGGGCGGCGGCGACACCTCGAAGGCGACGTTCTGGACCGGCCTGCGGCCGATGACGCCGGACGGCACGCCGGTGGTGGGCCGCACGCCGATCCCGAACCTCTACCTCAATACGGGCCACGGCACGCTCGGCTGGACCATGTCGTGCGGCTCGGGCCAGTTGCTCGCGGACCTGATGTCGGGCAGGAAGCCGGCGATCCAGGCCGACGACCTGTCGGTCCATCGTTACCTCAGCGAGACGGCCGGCGCCACGCGCCCCGCCTACGCTTAAAGCGGCGGGCCGCCTCGGGCGGCGCGGTCAAAACGAAGAAGGGCGCCCTCGGGCGCCCTTCTTCACATGGAACTCACAACAGACGAGGCATCAGAACTGGTCCTCGGTCAACGCCAGCACGCTGTCGGCGCCGCTCGCCGTGACGATCGACGCGGCAATCCCGGGCGCCTGCACCAGCACGTGCTGCGCATAGAACTGCGCGATCGCGATCTTCGCGTCGTAAAACGCCGCGTCGTCGGCACGCAAACGCCCGGCGGCCAGCAGCGCGCGCGCCATCTGCCAGCCGCCCAGCACGATGCCGGCCAGCTTCAGGTACGGCACGCTGCCGAGGAACACGGCGTTCGGATCGCCCTTGGTGTTCGCGACGACGAACTCGACCACCGCCTCGAACGACTTCAGGCCGTCCGACAGATGCCGGCGCATCGCGGCGCAGGCCGGCGTGTCGTGTACGCCGAGCGCCTCGACGGTCTCGCCGATCGCGGCGGCCAGCGCCTTCGCCACCGCGCCGCCGTCGCGCGCGGTCTTGCGGCCGACCAGGTCGTTGGCCTGGATCGCCGTGGTGCCTTCATAGATCGCGAGAATCCGCGCGTCGCGGTAGTACTGCGCGGCGCCCGTTTCCTCGATGAAACCCATGCCGCCGTGGACCTGCACGCCGAGGCTCGCGACCTCGTTGACCATCTCGGTGCTCCAGCCCTTCACGACCGGCACCAGGTATTCGTAGATCGCCTGGTGGCGCGCGCGTTCGGCCTCGTCGGGATGCGCGTGCGCCTGATCGCTGTGCGCGGCCGCGACGTAGGCCAGCGCGCGGGCGCCCTCGGTCAGCGCGCGCATCGTACCGAGCATGCGCCGCACGTCCGGGTGATGGATGATCGTGACCGACTGCTTCGCCGAGCCGTCCACCGGCCGGCTCTGCACGCGCTCCTTCGCGAACGCGGCGGCCTTCTGGTAGGCGCGGTCCGCCACGCCGATGCCCTGCATGCCGACGCCGAAGCGCGCGGCGTTCATCATGATGAACATGTATTCGAGGCCGCGGTTCTCCTCGCCGACCAGATGGCCGATCGCGCCGCCGTGGTCGCCGTATTGCAGCACCGCGGTCGGGCTCGCCTTGATGCCGAGCTTGTGCTCGATCGACACGCAATGCACGTCGTTGCGCGCGCCCAGGCTGCCGTCCTCGTTGACGAGGAACTTCGGCACGGTGAACAGCGAAATGCCCTTCACGCCGTCGGGCGCGCCCGGCGTGCGCGCCAGCACGAGGTGGACGATGTTGTCCGCCATGTCGTGCTCGCCCCAGGTGATGAAGATCTTGGTGCCGAACACCTTGTACGAACCGTCGCCCTGCGGTTCCGCGCGCGCGCGCACCAGCGCGAGATCGGAGCCGGCCTGCGGCTCGGTCAGGTTCATCGTGCCGGTCCATTCGCCCGACACCAGCTTCGGCACGTAGCGCGCCTTCTGCGCGTCGGTGCCGGCCGTCAGCAGCGCCTCGATCGCGCCGTCGGTCAGCAGCGGACAGAGCGCGAACGACAGGTTCGCGGCGTTGAGCATTTCGATGCAGGGCGTGGCGATCAGCTTCGGCAGGCCCTGGCCGTCGTATTCGGCCGGATGCTGGAGCCCCTGCCAGCCGCCCGCCGCGAACTGGCGGAACGCCTCGCCGAAGCCGGCGGTCGCCGTCACCTCGCCGTCGCGCCACGCGCTCGGCTGCTGGTCGCCTTCGACGTTGAGCGGCGCGAGCACCTCGCCGCAGAACTTCGCCGACTCGTCGAGCACGGCCTGCGCGGTGTCGAAGCCGGCGTCCTCGAAGCCCGGCAGCTTCGCGACCTCGTCGATGCCGGCCAGTTCCTTCATCACGAACAGCATGTCCTTGACGGGCGCGATGTAGCTCATGGTGCTCCTCTCCTCTGTCTGCTTATGGGTAAAAAAAGGGGCGCTCGCCGCGCCCCTTGTTCCGTGCGGTCAACCGCATCGGCAGTCGATACGCGGGTTCGCCGCGCCCCGGGCTCAGCCGAGCGCCGCCACCAGTTCCGGCACGACCGTGAACAGGTCGCCGACGATGCCGTAGTCGGCCACGCTGAAGATCGGCGCTTCTTCGTCCTTGTTGATCGCGACGATCACCTTCGAGTCCTTCATGCCGGCCAGATGCTGGATCGCACCCGAGATGCCGACCGCGACGTACAGCTGCGGCGCCACGATCTTGCCGGTCTGGCCGACCTGGAAGTCGTTCGGCACGTAGCCCGCGTCCACCGCCGCGCGCGAGGCGCCCAGCGCGGCCTGCAGCTTGTCGGCGAGCGGCTCCAGCACCTTCGTGTAGTTCTCGCCGCTGCCGAGGCCGCGGCCGCCCGACACGATGATCGTGGCGCTCGTCAGTTCCGGACGGTCGAGCTTGGTGACCTCGCGGTTCACGAACTGCGACTTGCCGCTGTCGGCCGCCGCCTCGATCTTCTCGACCGCTGCGCTGCCGCCCTCAGCCGCCACCGGATCGAAGCCGGTCGCGCGCACCGTGATCACCTTGACCGGATCGCTCGACTGCACCGTCGCGATCGCGTTGCCGGCATAGATCGGGCGCTCGAACGTGTCGGCGCTGTCGACCGCCGTGATGTCGGAGATCTGGGCGACGTCGAGCTTCGCGGCGATCCGCGGCGCGACGTTCTTGCCGTAGGCGGTAGCCGGCGCGAGGATGTGTGAATAATCCTTCGCGATGGCCAGCACGGTGGCCTCGACGTTCTCGGCGAGACCGGCGGCCAGTTGCGGCGCGTCGGCCAGCAGCACCTTCGCCACGCCGGCGATCTTCGCCGCCGCGTCGGCCGCGCCCTGCGCGTCGTGCCCGGCCACCAGCACGTGAATGTCGCCGCCGATCTTCTGCGCGGCGGCCACGGTGTTCAGCGTCGCCGCCTTGATCGAGGCGTTGTCGTGTTCGGCAATGATCAGGATCGTCATCTTTTCGTCTCCCCTTTACAGCACTTTCGCTTCGGTCTTCAGCTTCTCGACCAGCGTCTTCACGTCGGCCACCTTTACACCCGCCGCGCGCTTGGGCGGCTCGGCCACCTTCAGCGTCTTCAGGCGCGGCGTGACATCGACGCCGAGGTCTTCCGGCTTGACGTTCTCGAGGGGTTTCTTCTTCGCCTTCATGATGTTCGGCAGCGTCACGTAGCGCGGCTCGTTCAGGCGCAGGTCGGTGGTCACCACCGCCGGCAGCGTCAGCGCCAGCGTTTCCGAACCGCCGTCCACTTCGCGCGCGACCGTGGCCTTGCCGTCGGCGATCGTGACCTTCGAGGCGAACGTCGCCTGCGGCAGGCCCGCCAGCGCGGCCAGCATCTGGCCCGTCTGGTTCGAATCGTCGTCGATCGCCTGCTTGCCGAGGATCACCAGCTGCGGCTGTTCCTTGTCGACCAGCGCCTTGAGGAGTTTCGCGACCGCCAGCGGCTCGACGCCGTCACCGGCCTCGACCAGGATCGCGCGGTCGGCGCCGATCGCCAGCGCCGTGCGCAGCGTTTCCTGCGCCTGCGCCACGCCGATCGAGACGGCCACCACTTCCGTCGCGGTGCCCGCTTCCTTCAGGCGCACCGCCTCTTCCACGGCGATTTCGTCGAACGGGTTCATCGACATCTTCACGTTCGCGATATCGACGCCCGTTCCGTCCGACTTCACGCGCACCTTCACGTTGTAGTCGACCACTCTTTTTACCGGCACCAGGATTTTCATGCACACGCTCCAAAGTTACGAATACGACCGACGGCCATTTTATAGCGTCGCCCACCGGGGGGCGGCAATCCGGGCCATCCGGCCCTCGACCGTCGAGGATAACGTCATTCGGCGATACGCCGGCAATAGCGAACGATCGTTCTATTTTAAGAGAGAAAAAACCCGGACGCCAAGCCCGGGCTCTCGACCTTCGCCTCTAATCGCCGGCACGCCCGATGCTCACGCCCGCGGCGCTCACCACGACGCTATCACCGCGCCGCCGAATCTGCCTTCGAGATATTGCTTGACCTGCGAGGAATGGTAGGCCGCCACCAGCTTGGCGACCCACGGCTTGTCGCGATCCGCGACGCGCACCGCCAGCACGTTCACGTAGGGGCCGTCGGCGCCCTCGATCGCGATCGCGTCCCGTTTCGGCTGCAGGCCCGCCTCCATCGCGAAATTGGTGTTGATCACGGCCGCGTCGACGTCCGCGAGCGAACGCGGGATCTGCGCAGCATCGAGTTCGACGATCTTCACGCCCGACGGATTGCCGATCACGTCGAAGCGCGTCGCGCTCAGGCCCGCGCCGTCGCGCAGCCGGATCACACCCTGCTTCTGCAACAGCAGCAAGGCCCGGCCGCCGTTGGTCGGATCGTTCGGAATCGCGATCCGCGCGCCCTTCGGCAGCGCCGCGAGCGACTTCACGCGCTTCGAATAGACGCCCATCGGAAACGTGACGGTGTTCGCCACGGCGACGATCCGGTAGCCGCGGTCCTTGACCTGCGCGGCCAGATACGGCGCGTGCTGGTAGCTGTTCGCGTCGAGGTCGCCGGCCGCGAGCGCCGCGTTCGGCTGCACGTAGTCGGAGAACTCGACGATGCGGATCTCTAGGCCCTGCTCCGCGGCCACGCGCTTGACGACCTCCATCACCTGCGCATGCGGGCCGGCCGTCACGCCGACGCGGATCGTCTCGGCCGCCGCGCGCGCGACGCCGAACCCGGCGAGCCATCCGGCCAGCAGCAAGCCGGCGAACACGGTACGTCGTTGCATCGGTCGAACTCCGGAAAGGAATCACGAAACGGCGCCGGCGCGGCAGCGGCCCGACGGCTTGGCGGTTCAGCGGCTTGCGGCTTAGCGATGGCTGAGCCGACGCACCAGCCAGTCGCCGAACGACTGCACGATCTGCACGAACACGATCAGGATCACCACCACGGTCCACATCACTTCCGGCTCGTAGCGCTGGTAGCCGTAACGGATACCGAGATCGCCGAGCCCGCCGCCGCCGATCGCGCCGGCCATCGCCGAATAGCCGACCAGCGACACGAACGTGATGGTCAGGCCGGCGACGATGCCGGGCCACGCCTCGGGCAACAGCACCTTGAACACGATCTGGCGCGTGGTCGCGCCCATCGCCAGCGCCGCCTCGATCAGCCCGCGATCGACCTCGCGCAGCGCGGTCTCGACGAGCCGCGCGATGAACGGCGCCGAGGCGATCGTCAGCGGCACCACGGCCGCCGCGGTGCCGATCGACGAGCCGACGATCAGCCGCGTGAACGGGATCACCGCCACCAGCAGGATGATGAACGGCGTCGAGCGCACCGCGTTGACGAGGCCGCCCAGCGCGCGATTGACGCCGAGGTTCTGCAGCACGCCCTGGCGGTCGGTCAGGTAGAGCAGCACGCCGAGCGGCAGCCCGACCAGCGCGCCGACCACGCCCGAGATGCCGACCATGATCAGCGTCTCCCAGAACGACTGCACGAACATATCCAGCATTTCACTCAACATGCGACAACTCCTCGACCACCACGCCCTGCTCGCGCAGATACGCGAGCGCCTGCCCGACCTTGCCGGGTTCGCCGCCCGCGAGTACCGCGAGCGAGCCGAACGCCTGCCCCTGGATCTCGTCGATCTGGCCGTGCAGGATGTTGAAGTCCAGTTCGTAGCGGCGGATCGTCTCCGAGAGGATCGGCTGATCGACGCCGCTGCCCGTGAACGCGAGCCGCAGCAGGTGGCTGCGTCCGCCCTTGAGCTTGTCGGCCACGCGCGCCTTCAGCGCCGGCGGCAGTTCCTGCGCGATCACGTCGCCGAGCAGCGCGCGCGTCACCTCGTGGCGCGGCTGCAGGAACACGTCGATGACCGGGCCGGTTTCCACCACGCGGCCCGCGTCGAGCACGGCAACGCGGTCGCAGACCTGCTTGATCACTTCCATCTGGTGCGTGATCAGCACGATCGTGAGCCCGAGCTCGCGGTTGATCCGGCGCAGCAGCTCCAGGATCGCGCGCGTGGTCTCGGGATCGAGCGCCGAGGTGGCCTCGTCGGACAGCAGCACCTTCGGCTTGCTCGCGAGCGCGCGCGCGATGCCCACGCGCTGCTTCTGGCCGCCGCTGATCTGCGCCGGGTAACGGTCCTTCTGCGCGGTGAGGCCGACCAGTTCGAGCAGCGGCAGCACCGCCGCGTCAATGTCGGCGCGCTTGACGCCGGCCAGTTCGAGCGGCAGCGCGACATTCTCGTAGACGGTGCGCGACGACAGCAGGTTGAAGTGCTGGAAGATCATGCCGATGTCGCGGCGCGCGGCGCGCAGCTCGGCCGCCGACAGCAGCGTCAGGTCGCGGCCGTCCACCGCCACGTTGCCTTCGGTCGGGCGCGTCAGCAGGTTGATGGTGCGGATCAGCGTGCTCTTGCCCGCGCCGCTGCGGCCGATGATGCCGAACACCTCGCCGCGGGGAATCGCCAGGTTGACGTCGTGCAGCGCCTCGATCCAGCCACGCGGGCCAGGGAAACGCTGCGACAGGTTGCGAATTTCGATCATGTAAACAAAACGGCGGAAGCTGCGGTGCCGATCGTGTCGGGCACCGCCGGCGGCCGCCGTCATATCCGGGAATAGCCGCGCATTTTAGCGCAAGCATCTCATTTCACTTAATAATCGATTCGGCTTCTTTCATAACCAGGAGAAATTAGAGGACCGGACCCGCGCGGCGCGTCGGGCACGCGACTATGATCGTCGGCATCTCAAAAACCGACGGAGACCTCGCCGATGAACGCCACCGCCACGCAGGCCCGAGAGCCGGGCCGCTCCGACGGCGCGGCCTGGACGCGGGTGCGCAGCGCCGACGGCGTCGAGCTGGCCGCGTGCCGCTGGCCCGTCGAGGCGCCGCCGCGCGCGACGATCGCGCTGCTGCACGGGCTCGCCGAGCACGCGGGGCGCTACGACGCGCTGGCGGCACGGCTCGCGGCCGCCGGCATCGAACTGGTCGCCGTCGATCTGCGCGGCCATGGCCGCTCGCCGGGCCGGCGTGCCTGGGTCGAACGCTTCGACCGCTATCTCGACGATGCCGACGCGCTGATCACGTTCGCCAGGCGCGACGGCGTGCCGCTGTTTCTGATGGGGCACAGCATGGGCGGCGCGATCGCGGCGCTTGACGCGATCGAGCGTGCGCCGCGCGTGGCCGGGCTGCTGCTGTCGAGCCCGGCGCTCGCGCCGGGCCGCGACGTGCCGCGCTGGATGCTGGCGGCGAGCCATTTCATGAGTCGCGTCTGGCCGCGCTTTCCGGCGCTAAAGATCGACGCGGCGCTGCTGTCGCGCGATCCGGCCGTGGTGGCCGCGAACCGTGCGGACCCGCTGGTCCATCACGGCGCGGTGCCGGCACGCACCGGCGCCGAACTGCTCGTCGCGATGGAACGCATCGCGCGCGGCCGCGCGGCGCTGACGCTGCCGACGCTGATCTGGCACGGCACCGCGGACCAGCTGACCGAACCGGACGGCAGCCGCGAGTTCGCCGCGCAGGCGGGGCCGGCCGACCTGACGCTCACGCTCCATGAAGACAATTACCACGAGACGCTCAACGATCTCGAACGCGAGCGCGTGACCGGCGCGCTGATCGACTGGGTGCACGCCCGCACCTGACACGCCCGGGACAGCGAGCGCAGACGCACCGATCGCGCCGCGCGGCCGGCCGTGTCAGACGCCGGCCAGCACGCGCAGATGCGCCACCACGCTGCGGCCGAGCGCCGACAGGTGATAGCCGCCTTCGAGGCAGCTGACGATGCGGCCGCGCGCATGACGGCGCGCGACCTGGCAGATCTGCCCGGTCAGCCATTCGTAGTCGGCCTCGACGAGCCCCATGCGGCCGAGTTCGTCCTCGCGATGCGCATCGAACCCGGCCGACACGAACAGCATCTGCGGCCGGAACGCCTCGAGCCTGGGCAGCCAGAGCAGGTCGACGATCTCGCGCACCGCCATGCCCTGGGTGCGCGCCGGCACCGGCACGTTGAGCATGTTCGGCGCCGGATGATCGGTACCCGAGAACGGGAACAGCGGGTGCTGGAAGAAACCGCACATCAGCACGCGCGGATCGTTCGAGAACGCCGCTTCGGTGCCGTTGCCGTGATGCACGTCGAAGTCGATCACGGCGACGCGTTCGAGCCCGTGGACGTCGAGCGCATGACGCGCCGCGATCGCGACGTTGTTGAAGAAGCAGAAGCCCATCGCGCGCGCGGGCTCGGCATGATGGCCGGGCGGCCGCACGCTGCAGAACGCGTTGTCGTAGCGTCCCTCGATCACCGCGTCGGTCGCCGCGATGGCCGCGCCCGCCGCGCGCAGCGCCGCGCGCCAGGTATGCGGATTCATCCGTGTGTCGGGATCGAACTCGAAGTAGCCCTCGGCCGGCACGTTCGACTTCACGTAGTCGATATGCGCACGCGTGTGGACGCGTGCGAGCGCGGCCTCGCTCACGAACGGCGCGCTCTCGTGTTCGAGCAGCTCGTCGATCCGGCTCGCGATCAGCTGGTCCTGGATCGCCGAGAGCCGCGACGGGCATTCGGGATGCCATTCGCCCATCTCGTGCAGCAGACAGTCGGGATGCGTGTATAGGGCGGTTGCCATGGCCTGTTCCGCGGCGCGAATCCAGCCGGCGCCGCAGGTCTCCTTCAATAATGACGCCGCGTTCGTCGCGCGCGAATTCGCCGCTAACTTACCACAACGGCTTCGCGTCGATCCGTCGCCGTGGAGGCGTCAGTTATACTGGCCCGACCTCCACCGCGTCGCCCACCCTCCGGTACCCATGACTTTCCGATCGTCCGCCGTCTTCCATCCGCTTCGTTTCCGCTCACGTTTCCCGCTCGCGTCGCTGTCGCTCGCGGCCGTGGTCGCGATGCTGGCCGCATGCGCGCAGACGCCGACCGAGCCGCAGGCCGCGGCACCGGCAACGCCTACCGCGCCCGCTGCCCCGGCCGCGCCTGTTGCGCCTCCCGCGCCGCCGGCCGCCAGCGCGCCGCCGCTGGTGCCCGCCGCCGGCCTGTCGGCCTCCGAGGAACAGATCGTGCCGCAGCAGTACGCGAACAATCCGAAGATCGACGCGTTCATCAGCGAAGTGGCCGCGCGCGACGGCTTCGATCCGGCGAAGCTGCATGCATTGTTCGCGAGTGCGAACTATTCGGCGACGGCCGTGCGGCTGGTGCGCCCGGCCCCGTCGCCGTCGGTCAAGAACTGGCGCGTCTACCAGGCGCGCTTCCTCGATCCGATCCGCATCAACGCCGGCGTGAAGTTCTGGCGCGCGAACCAGGCGACGCTGCAACGCGCGTCGGCCGAGTTCGGCGTGCCGCCCGAGGTGATCGTCGGCATCATCGGCGTCGAGACGATCTACGGCCGCTACATGGGCAACTTCCCGACGCTCGACGCGCTGACCACGCTCGCGTTCGACTATCCCGACACGCCGAACCGCGACGACCGGCAGGCCACGTTCCGCAAGAACCTCGAGGACTTCCTGGTCTGGACGCGCGACAGCCAGCTCGATCCGACCAGCGTGCTCGGTTCGTACACGGGCGCGATCGGCATTCCGCAGTTCCTGCCGAGCAGTATCCGCAGCTATGCGGTCGATTACGAAGGCAACGGCCACATCGACCTGCGCGCGAGCACGGCCGACGCGATCGGCAGCGTTGCGAACTACCTGAAGCAGCACGGCTGGGAGCCGGATCGCCCGGTGGTCTGGCAGATCGCGCCGGACGCGGGCAGCCAGGGCGTGGCGCAGGCCGCGGCCGACGGCAAGCCGGAGCCGCACCTCACGCTGTCGCAGCTCACGCAGGCCGGCCTCGCGCTCGACGAGCCGTCGGTGAACCTGGCCGCCGAGGCCGGCACGCCGGTCACGGTCGTCGATCTGCCGAGCCCGGGGCGCGCCACCGAGTACAAGCTCGGCCTGAAGAACTTCTACGTGCTGACGCGCTACAACCGCAGCTTCTTCTACGCGCTGGCCGTCTATCAGCTCGGCGAACGCGTGAAGCAGAAGATGCTGGCCACGCAGTGATGCAAGGCGCCGCGGCGCCTGCGCAAAGCCCATGAAAAAAGCGCCTTGACCGGCGCTTTTTTCATGGGTGGCGAAAGCAGCGAGCCGCACTCACGGCTCGCGTACGAACCACGCTCAGGCGGGGAATACGCCCGTCGACAGATAGCGATCGCCGCGGTCGCAGACGATGAACACGATCGTCGCGTTCTCGACCTGCCGCGCGATCCGCATCGCCACCTCGCAGGCGCCGCCCGACGAAATCCCGCAGAACAGGCCCTCGATCGCGGCGAGCTTGCGCGCCATCGCTTCGGAGGCAGCCTGGCTGACGTTCTCGACGCGGTCGATGCGGCTGCGGTCGAAGATCTTCGGCAGGTAGGCCTCGGGCCACTTGCGGATACCGGGAATGCGCGAGCCTTCCTCCGGCTGCGCGCCGATGATCTCGATGCTCTGGCGCTGCTCCTTCAGGAACTGCGTGGTGCCCATGATGGTGCCGGTGGTGCCCATCGCCGAGACGAAATGCGTGATGCGGCCTTCGGTTTCGCGCCAGATTTCCGGGCCGGTCGTCTCGTAGTGCGCGAGCGGATTGTCCGGGTTCGCGAACTGGTCGAGGATCACACCCTTGCCTTCGCGCTGCATCTGGTCGGCGAGGTCGCGCGCGAGTTCCATGCCGCCCTTGGTCGGCGTCAGCACGATTTCCGCGCCGTAGGCGGCCATGCTCTGGCGGCGCTCGACCGAGAGATCCTCGGGCATGATCAGCACCATCCGGTAGCCGCGAATCGCGGCCGCCATCGCGAGCGCGATGCCGGTATTGCCGCTCGTCGCCTCGATCAGCGTGTCGCCGGGCTTGATGCGGCCGCGTTCCTCGGCCTTGCGGATCATCGACAGCGCCGGACGGTCCTTGACCGAGCCGGCGGGATTGTTGCCTTCGAGCTTCGCGAGGATCACGTTGTTGCGGGCCCGGATCTCGTCGTCGGTGACACGGACGAGCTGCACGAGCGGCGTGTTGCCGATCGTGTCTTCGATAGTTTTGTAAGCCATGAGCGATAAGTGAATGCGAGGCCGATGAATCCGTCGATTGTAATCCAGCGCCGGATCGGTCGTGTCGGCGCCGGGAATGTCCCTGTCCGCGTCTCGGTCGTTCGCCGCGGTCGTTCGCTGTCGTCGCTCATCGCGCGCCGCGCCCGCGCCTCACGTAAAAAAACCCGCAATAGCGCTGCGGGCACACCGTCGAACCAGGACGGCTGAAGGAGTTGCTCCGAGGCATGTCGCACCGCGCGCCTGTCGCGCGCGGGCGGCATCACTTGCGCGCGGCCTTGCTCGGCGCGGCGGCGCCTCGCGCGGCGGGCGCCGCCGGGGCCTTGGCCGGGCCGACCGTGAGGCCCTCGGACACCAGCCGGTCGACCGATTTCGAACCGATGCCCTTCACGCGCCGCGCGAGGTCGGCGGTATCCTTGAACGGGCCGTGCGCGTTGCGCTCGTCGACGATCGCCTGCGCCTTCGCGGCGCCGATGCCCTTGATGCCACGCAGCGCGTCGCTGTTCGCCTGATTGACGTCGACGGCGGCCCACGCCTGCGCAAGCCCCGCGAACCACATCGCCACCACCAGAATCTTCTTCAGCATCGGGATCTCCCATCAAGAAAAACGGCCGGCGGCTGCCGACCGTGAGACCCAGTGTAGGGACGATGCCGCGTGGCTTACAGCTGGCCGAACAGCCAACGCACGTAACGGTCGACGCCTTCCTGCACGGTCAGGAACGGCGCGTCGTAGCCGGCCGCGCGCAGCTTCGACGGGTCGGCCTGCGTGAAGCACTGGTACTTGCCGCGCAGCGCGTCGGGGAACGGCACGTACTCGATGAGCCCCTGCCGGACCTGCTCGTCGAGCGTGAGCGGCGGCTCGCCGTCGAGCGCGCGCAGCGTGTTGACGACCGAGGTCGCGATGTCGTTGAACGGCTGGGCGCGCCCGGTGCCGAGGTTGAAGATGCCCGACTTCTCGGGATGATCGAAGAAGAACAGGTTGACCTTCACCACGTCCTCGACCGACACGAAGTCGCGCGTCTGCTCGCCGGCGCCGTAGCCGTTGTACTCGCCGAACAGCTTGACCCTGCCTTCGGCGCGGAACTGGTTGAAGTTGTGGAACGCCACCGACGCCATGCGGCCCTTGTGCGTCTCGCGCGCGCCGTAGACGTTGAAGTAGCGAAAGCCCGCGATCTGGCTTTGCGCCTGCGGCAGCACGCGGCGGATCACCTGGTCGAACAGGAACTTCGAATAGCCGTAGACGTTGAGCGGCGCTTCCACCTCGCGGTCCTCGACGAAGCGCGTCGAGCCGCCGTAGATCGCCGCCGACGACGCGTAGAGGAACTGCGTGCCGTTCGCGAGGCAGGTGTCGAGCACCGCGCGGCTGTAGCGGAAATTGTTGTCCATCATGTAGCGGCCGTCGGTTTCCATCGTGTCCGAACAGGCGCCCTCGTGGAATACGGCACGCACCTTGCCGAAATCGCCGCGCGCGAAGCGCTCGACGAACTCGGTCTTGTCGAGATAGTCGTCGATCTCGCAATCGACGAGGTTCTTGAACTTGTCCGCGCGGGTCAGGTTGTCGACCGCGATGATGCGCGTCTCGCCTCGCTCGTTGAGCGCCTTCACGAGATTCGCGCCGATGAAGCCGGCCGCGCCGGTGACGATGAGAGTCATGATCGTCCTGCTGTCAGAAGGATGAATAAGTCGCGCGGCGCGCCCGGGCGCCGCTCAATGGAACAGTTCGTCGTATTCGACGGTGGCCGTGCCGAGCTTGCCGACCACGATGCCGGCCGCGCGGTTCGCGAGCATCACGGCCTCGTCGAGCGACATCCCGGCGCCGAGCATCGTGGCCACGGTCGCGATCACGGTGTCGCCCGCGCCCGACACGTCGAACACCTCGCGCGCGAGCGCCGCCACGTTCAGCTCGCCCGCGTCGGAGAACAGCGTCATGCCCTCCTCCGAGCGCGTCAGCAGCAGCGCGTCGAGCGCAAGCTGCGCGCGCAGCTCGGCCACGCGCGCGCGCAGCTCGTCCTCGGAGCGCCACTGGCCGATCACCTCGCGCAGCTCGGCACGGTTCGGCGTGATCAGCGAGGCGCCGCGGTAGCGTGCCCAGTCGGCGCCCTTCGGATCGACCAGCACCGGCAGCCCGGCCGCGCGCGCGGTCGCGATCATGGTCGTGACGTGCGTGAGGCCGCCCTTCGCGTAATCGGACATCAGCACCACGCCATACGCGGGCAGCAGCGTCTCGAAGCGCGCCAGGCCGGCCAGCAGCACTTCGTGCTGCGGCGATGCCTCGAAGTCCACGCGCAGCAGCTGCTGCTGCTGCGCGAGCACGCGCAGCTTGATGGTGGTGGGCAGCAGCGCGTCGCGTTCGAGATGGGTCTCGACGCGGCTCTCGCCGAGCAGCTCGACGATGCGCTCGCCCGGCTCGTCGGTGCCGACCACGCAGAGCAGCCCCGCGTTCGCGCCGAGCGTCACGATGTTGCGCGCGACGTTCGCCGCGCCGCCGAGCCGCTCTTCCTGGCGCTGCACGTGGACGACCGGCACCGGCGCCTCGGGCGAGATGCGGTTGACGTTGCCGAACCAGTAACGGTCGAGCATCACGTCGCCGACCACCAGCACGCGCGAGGCCGCGAGGCGCTCGCGCGCGACCGATGCGGGCACGGCGGCCGCGGGCTCAGCCGCGCGCGGAGGATTGAGCGGCGACATGCGGGCGTCCGATGGCGTAGTAGTCGATGCCGAGTTCGGCCATCGCGTCGGGTTCGTAGAGATTGCGGCCGTCGAAGATCACCGGCGCGTTCAGCACCGACTTCAGATGCGTGAAGTCCGGGCTCTTGAATTCCTTCCATTCGGTGACGACGACGAGCGCGTCGGCGCCCGTCACCGCCTCCTCCTTGGTGGCGACGAACGCGAGGCCGGCGCCGGCCGCCGGCTGGTCGGCCAGGTCCAGCGCGAACACGCGGCGCGCCTCGTCGATCGCGACCGGATCGTAGGCGCGCACCGCGGCGCCGCGCGCGAGCAGCGAGGCGATCAGCGTGCGGCTCGGCGCCTCGCGCATGTCGTCGGTGTTCGGCTTGAACGCGAGGCCCCAGACCGCGAACGTGCGGCCCGACAGGTCGGCGCCGTAGCGCGCGTCGATCTTCGCGAGCAGCACGCTCTTCTGCGCGTGGTTGACGGCCTCGACCGCGTCGAGGATGCGCAGCGGCTGGCCGTTCTCGGCCGCGGTGCGGATCAGCGCCTGCACGTCCTTCGGGAAGCACGAGCCGCCGTAGCCGACGCCGGCATAGAGGAAGTGATAGCCGATGCGCGGATCGGAACCGATGCCGCGCCGCACCGCCTCGATGTCGGCGCCCACGCGCTCGGCCAGGTTCGACATCTCGTTCATGAACGAGATGCGCGTGGCCAGCATCGCGTTGGCCGCGTACTTGGTGAATTCGGCCGAACGCACGTCCATGTAGAGGGTGCGCTCGTGGTTGCGGTTGAACGGCGCGTAGAGCTTCTTCATCTTCTCGCGCGCGATCGCGCCGGCCGCGTCGTCGTCGACGCCGATGATGATCCGGTCGGGCCGCATGAAATCGTCGACGGCCGCGCCTTCCTTCAGGAACTCGGGGTTCGAGACCACCGAGAAGCGGTGCGCGTCGCTGTCGGCCAGGCCGCGCGCGGCAAGCGCCTCGGCCACCACGCCCAGCACGCGCTGCGCGGTGCCGACCGGCACCGTCGACTTGTCGACGATCACCTTGGTGCTCGTCATATAGCGGCCGATGTTGCGGGCCGCCTCGAGCACGTATTGCAAGTCCGCGGAACCATCCTCGTCGGGCGGCGTGCCGACCGCGATGAACTGGATCTCGCCGTGCGCGACGCCGGCCTCGACGTCGGTCGAAAACGTGATGCGTCCCGCCGCACGCGTGCGCGTGATGATCTCCTGAAGTCCCGGTTCGTGGATCGGAATCCCGCCGTTGTTGAGGATCTCGATCTTGCGCGGATCGACGTCGAGGCAGAACACGTCGTGACCGATTTCCGCAAGGCAGGCGCCGGTGACGAGACCGACGTAGCCGGTGCCGATGATGGTGATTTTCATAGGTTTCCCGGTGATTCGTTCCGGAGGTTAAGCATGATTCTGCGCCGTGTTCGTGACGAAGCGTCGTGGCGCCTAGTTCGGCACGCCGGCCTCGACGCGCCGCGGCGCGTAGGTCTCCCAGCCGCTGCAGCCCGGGCATTGCCAGTAGAACAGGCGGGCGCGGAAACCGCAGTCGTGGCAGGTGTAGCGCGGCAGGTTCTTGGTGCGCTGCTTCACCAGCGCGCGCATCATTTCCAGCTCGGCGCGGCGCGGCTCGTCGGCCGCCGCGATCTGCGCCTCGAGCAGGTGCAGCATGCCGGACAGGTTCGGCGCCTTCTGCATCTGGGTGCGCGCGAGCGCATGCGCCGACTCGGTGCCGCGCAGCTCGGAGACATACTGGAACACGATGTCGAGCAGGTCGTTCGACGGATAGCGGTCGGCGTAGCCGGTCAGCAGTTCGGCGCCTTCCGGACCGCGGCCGAGCGCGAGATACGACTTCATCAGCTTCTCGGCGACGAGCGGCAGATAGGCCGCGTTCTGCTGCTCGACGCGGCGCCAGTGCGCGATCGCCGCGTCATGGTCGCCGGCCGCCGCGGCCGCGTCGCCGGACAGGATGGTCGCGCGCACGTTCTGCGGATTCACCGCGAGCGCATCGCGCAGCTGGGCCGCGGCCGCCTCGGCGTTGTTCTTCGCGAGCGCGTCCTGCGCCAGCTCGCAATGGAACTGGGCGATCTCGGTGGCGAGCGGGCCGCCGTCCATCGCCTCGATCTTGCGTGCCGTCACGATCGACTTGTTCCAGTCCTTCTCGATCCCGTAGATCGTCAGCAGCGCGCGCTGCGCGCCAAGCGCGTAGTCGCCGTCGGCGAGCAGGTGGAACGACTCCTCGGCGCGGTCGAGCAGGCCGGCCTTGAGGAAATCCTGGCCGAGTTCGTAGAGCGCATGGTCGCGCTCGTTGACCGGCAGGTCGTCGCGGTTCAGCAGATTCTGATGCACGCGGATCGCGCGATCGGTTTCGCCGCGCCGGCGGAACAGGTTGCCGAGCGCGAAGTGCAGCTCGACCGTTTCGGGGTCGAGCTTGGCGACCTCGATGAACGCGTCGATCGCCTTGTCCGGCTGCTCGTTGAGCAGGAAATTGAGGCCGCGGAAATACGAACGCGGCAGGGTCGCGCTTTCGGACAGCAGCTTGTTGAGGTCGTAGCGTGCCGCCACCCATCCGCATGCGAACGCGACGGGTATGGCCAGCAGCCACCAGAAATCCAGATCCATGCGTGATATCGAAGCAAGGTCGGGGCCGCCTGCGAGGCGGCCCGACGAACGTTAAATGACGGGCGGCATCGGCGGTTGATCGATCACCACCGGGGTTTCGCGCGCCGAGCGCAGGTCGCGCTTGAGGCGCCCGTTCTCGAGGCGCATCCGCAGCACGGCGGGCAGCGCGGACAGCAGGCCGGCGAGCAGCCCGACGCCGAAGAACGCGAGGCCGATCAGGATCAGCGGCGCCTGCCAGTTGTAGCCGGCGAGGAAGTTCAGCGTCGCGGGTTGCGTATTGGCGAGCGCCAGTACGAGCAGCAGGACGAACACCAGTACCCGGATCAGCCAGACGACGAATTTCATTGAACCCTCCTGTCGAACTTGTTGCACGGCCGAGGTTTCCCGTTCGCCGCGCTTGAAGTGCCCGTATTGTAAAGGATGCGTTTCACGATCCGTGCAACCGATCGCAGCCGGTGCCGCTGCAATCGTTGCAGCCGCTCAAGGCCGGCGCGGCGCGACCACCCTGCTCCGCTCGCGCGGCATCGACCGCGCGCGCAATAAAAAAGCGCCCGCTAGGGGCGCTTTTCACAGCCGTGCCGGCAGGCAGGCTTCGGGCGGCGGACGCTTACTGATCGTCGTCGCCGCCGCTGTCGTGCTTCAACGGTTCGCCGGCGCGGCCATCGACGCGTTCGCGCAACTCCTTGCCGGGCTTGAAGTGCGGTACGTACTTCTCGGGTACCTGCACCTTCTCGCCCGATTTCGGGTTGCGGCCCACGCGGGCCGGACGGCGGTTGAGACCGAAGCTTCCGAAGCCGCGGATCTCGATGCGATGCCCCTTGGACAACGCTTCCGACATCGCATCGAGCATCGTTTTCACCGCGAAATCCGCATCCTTGAGGACAAGTTGCGGAAATCGCGTTGCCAACTGGGCGACCAACTCGGATTTGGTCATACTTCAGCAGACCTCGCGAGGCTTACTGGTTCTGGCCGTCGAGCTTTGCCTTCAGCAGCGCGCCGAGGTTCGTCGTGCCGCTGGCAGCCGAGCTGTTGTCCGACTGCAGGCCACGGATCGCCTCTTGCTGCTCGGCCGAATCCTTTGCCTTGATCGACAGGTTGATGCCGCGCGACTTGCGATCGATGTTGATCACCATCGCGTTGACCTTGTCGCCTTCCTTCAGCACGTTGCGAGCGTCTTCGACGCGATCCTGCGAGATTTCCGACGCGCGCAGGTAGCCTTCGACATCGCCCGTCAGCGTGACGACGGCGCCCTTCGCATCGACCGTCTTCACGACGCCGTCGACGATCGAGCCCTTGTCGTTCATCGCGACGTAGTTGCTGAACGGATCGCCTTCGAGCTGCTTGATGCCCAGCGAGATGCGTTCCTTCTCGACGTCGATGCCGAGCACGATGGCCTCGACTTCGTCGCCCTTCTTGTACTTGCGAACGGCTTCCTCGCCCGACTCGCTCCACGACAGGTCCGACAGGTGGACCAGGCCGTCGATGCCGCCCGGCAGACCGATGAACACGCCGAAGTCGGTGATCGACTTGATCGCGCCCGTGATCTTGTCGCCCTTCTTGAAGTTGCGGCTGAAGTCATCCCACGGATTCGGCTTGCACTGCTTCATGCCGAGGCTGATACGGCGGCGGTCTTCGTCGATCTCGAGGACCATGACTTCGACTTCGTCGCCGAGCTGCACGACCTTCGACGGGGCAACGTTCTTGTTGGTCCAGTCCATTTCCGACACGTGGACCAGGCCTTCGATGCCCGATTCCACTTCGACGAACGCGCCGTAGTCGGTGATGTTGGTGACCTTCCCGAACAGGCGCGTGCCCGACGGGTAACGGCGCGAGATGCCTTCCCACGGATCGTCGCCGAGCTGCTTGATGCCGAGCGAGACGCGGTTCTTTTCCTGGTCGAACTTGAGGATCTTCGCGGTGACTTCCTGGCCAACCGAGAGGACTTCGCTCGGGTGACGCACGCGACGCCATGCGATGTCGGTGATGTGCAGCAGGCCGTCGATGCCGCCGAGGTCCACGAACGCGCCGTAGTCGGTGATGTTCTTGACCACGCCGTTGACGATCGCGCCTTCCTTCAGCGTCTCGAGCAGCTTCGCGCGCTCTTCGCCCTGGGTCGCTTCGATGACGGCACGGCGCGACAGCACGACGTTGTTGCGCTTGCGGTCGAGCTTGATGACGCGGAACTCGAGCGTCTTGCCTTCGTACGGGGTCGTGTCCTTGACCGGACGCGTATCGACGAGCGAACCCGGCAGGAACGCGCGGATGCCGTTGACCATCACGGTCATGCCGCCCTTCACCTTGCCCGTGATCGTGCCGGTGACGAGTTCGTTGTTGTCGAGTGCCTTTTCCAGCGACAGCCACGAAGCCAGACGCTTCGCCTTGTCGCGCGACAGGATCGTGTCGCCATAGCCGTTTTCCAGCGCGTCGATCGCGACGGAAACGAAATCGCCCGACTGAACCTCAACCTCGCCCTGATCGTTCAGGAATTCCTCGATGGGAATGTAGGCCTCGGACTTCAGGCCCGCGTTGACGACCACGAAGTTGTGGTCGACACGCACGACTTCGGCGGAGATCACTTCGCCGGCGCGCATGTCTTGGCGGGTCAGCGACTCTTCGAACAGAGCCGCAAAGGATTCGGTATTCGGGGTGGAGGTTTGCAGGTCGGACATAAAAATCGGATTGTGCATGGAGCCGCGCCATGCTCGAGCCATCGGGCCGAGCTTGCCGGTGCGAACGCCACACGGGGTTAAGGGTTGAAACACGCTTCGAGACCGGCCCATGCCGATCGCCCGAAGCACCTACCGCGACTGCTGATTACTGCCTGCTGCGTGGCTGCCAGGTGTTGCTTTACTGCCACTTCGGTGCGCGACGGCTGGCGCCGTCAGGCGGATGGCGCGGACTCCCGGTACCACGCCTGCACCTGCTCGACCGCTTGTTCGATCGACAGGCCGGACGTGTCCAGCAGCTTCGCATCCGCCGCGGGCTTGAGCGGCGCGGCCGCGCGGTTGCTGTCTCGCGCGTCCCGCTCACGCAAATCCCGGAGCAAGTCATCAATATTAGCAGAAAAACCTTTTTGCATCAATTGCTTATGCCGCCGGGCCGCGCGGGCCTCGACACTGGCCGTCAGGAACACCTTCAGGTCCGCGTCGGGAAAGATCACGGTGCCCATGTCGCGACCGTCCGCGACCAGGCCCGGGGTCTTGCGGAAGGCCCGCTGGCGCGCCACCAGCGCGGTGCGCACGCCCGCGTGGACGGCGATCGCCGAGGCGCGGTTGCCCACCGCCTCGGCGCGGATCTGGTCCGAGACGTCCACGCCGTCGAGCTGCGCGCAGCCCTCGCGGAACGTGATGTGGAGATCGTCGACCAGCTTCGCCAGCCCCGCCTCGTCGTCGGGCTCGATCCCGTAGCGCACGCTCGCGAGCGCCGCGAGCCGATACAGCGCGCCGCTGTCGAGCAGGTGAAAGCCGAGGTGTGCCGCCACGAGCGCGGCGACCGTGCCCTTGCCGGACGCGGTCGGACCGTCGATCGTGATGACGGGGGTCGGGTGGAATGGTCGAGTCGATTTCATCGGAACAAACGGGTCAGCGCTGCGCGAGCGCGGTAAAACGGTCGAAATAATCGGGGAAGGTCTTGGCGACGCACTTCGGATCGTTGATCCGCACCGGCACGCCGCCGAGGCTCACGAGCGAGAAGCACATCGCCATGCGGTGATCGTCGTAGGTGTCGATCGCGGCGTTCGGCACGAGCTTCGCGGGCGGCGTGACGACGAGATAGTCGGCGCCCTCCTCGACGGTCGCGCCGACCTTGCGCAGCTCGGCGGCCATCGCGGCGATCCGGTCGGTTTCCTTGACGCGCCAGCTCGCGATGTTGCGCAGCGTGCTGGTGCCCTCGGCGAACAGCGCGGCCACCGCGATCGTCATCGCCGCGTCGGGGATCAGGTTGAAGTCCATGTCGATCGGCTCGAGCTTGCCGTGGTCGTGGCCGATGCCGCGTACCTCGATCCAGTCGTCGCCCATCGAGACGTTCGCGCCCATCTGCATCAGCGCGTTGGCGAAGCCGACGTCGCCCTGGATGCTGGCGCGGCCCACGCCCTCGATGCGCAGCGGGCCGCCGCCGAGCGCGCCGGCCGCGAGGAAATACGACGCCGAGGACGCGTCGCCCTCCACCATGATCGTGCCCGGCGACTGGTAGCGCGCCGCCGGCACGCTGAAGCGCTGCCAGCCGTCGCGCTCGACCGTCACGCCGAAGCGCGCCATCAGCTTGATCGTGATCTCGATGTAGGGCTTCGAGATCAGTTCGCCGTCGATCTCGACCACGCTCGCGCCGCCCTTCCTGCCGACCAGCGGCAGCGTCATCAGCAGCGCGGTCAGGAACTGGCTCGACACATCGCCGCGCACGCGGATCGGCGCATCGACGGCAATCGTGCCGGCCCGGATCCGCAGCGGCGGATAGCCGTCGTTCTGCTCGTAGTCGATCACGGCGCCGATCTGGCGCAGGCCGTCGACGAGGTCGCCGATCGGCCGCTCATGCATGCGCGGCACGCCGTGGACGCGGTAGTCGCCGCCGTTGACGGCCAGCGCGGCCGTGAGCGGGCGCACCGCGGTGCCGGCGTTGCCGAGGAACAGGTCGGCCGTCTTCGCCGGGAACGCGCCGCGTGTGCCGTTCACGACGCAGGTGTCGGCATGGCGTTCGAGCCGCACGCCGAGCGCTTCGAGCGCGGCCAGCATCACGCGCGTGTCGTCGGAGTCGAGCAGATTGGTGATCGTCGTCACGCCCTCGGACAGCGCGGCAAGCAGCAGCACGCGATTCGAGATGCTCTTGGACCCGGGTAGACGCACCGTGCCCGACGCATGGGAGTAGGGACCGACATCGAGGAATTCCATAAAGATCCTGTTATGACTGAACGGAACCGGGCGCGGCTTTCCCGCCGCGCTCCTGCCAGGCCGTGCGCGCGGCGCGCGAACGGGTGAAGACTGCCTCGAGCGCGGCGGCGTCGCCCGCCTCGATTGCCGCGCGCAAGCGCGCGAGCACCTGGGTGTAGGCGTCGAGCTCGTCGAGCAGCGCCTCGCGGTTCGCCACACAGACGTCGCGCCACATTTCCGGGCTCGACGCGGCGATCCGCGTGAAATCGCGGAAACCGCCCGCCGCGAACGAAAATTTCAGCTCCGCATCGGCTTCGCCGAGGATCTGCTCGACGAGCGCGAACGACAGCACGTGCGGCAGATGGCTGACCGCGGCGAACACGCGGTCGTGCTGGGCGGGCTTCATCTCGCGCACCACCGCGCCGGTGGCGCGCCACATCGCCGCGATGCGCTCGACCGAGGCCGGCGCATTCTCGGGCAGCGCGCAGAGCACTACATTGCGGCCGACGTAGAGATCGGGCAGCGCGGCCTCGACGCCGCTCGCCTCGCGGCCCGCGATCGGATGGGCCGGTACGAACTGCGCGATGCGCTCGCCGAGCGCCGCGCGCGCGGCCGCGACCACGTCGGACTTGGTGCTGCCCGCGTCGGTCACGATCGTCGCCGCGTCGAGCAGCGGCGCGATCCGTTCGAGCAGCGGCCCGGTCTGCGCGACCGGCACGGCGAGCAGCACCAGGTCGGCCCCCGCCAGCGCCTCGCGCAGTTGCGCGTCGTCATCGAGCGCGGCGATCGCATCGACCACGCCGAGTTCACGCGCGCGCTCGACCGAGGCCGGCGAACGCCCGACGCCGATCACGCGGCCGGCCTGCGCGGTGTCGCGTTCGCGCAGCGCGCGCGCGAGCGAGCCGCCGATCAGGCCGACGCCGAAAATCACCAGTTTGTTGAACGAGAAATCAGACACGGCAGCCGCCTGTTAGCCGGGTCGGGCGCGCGGCAACGGCCCGCGCCCGACACGATGGAACCACTCGCCGCCGGCACCGGGCCGGCGGATCGTCGACAAGCCTCAACGGGCGCGTGGATACGAACCGAGAATCTTCAGGAACGCGGCCTTCGCGCCGAGCTCCGCGAGCGCCGCCGCGACCTGCGCTTCGTCGCGATGCCCTTCGATGTCGATATAGAAGTAATACTCCCAGGTGCCCACGCGCGCCGGGCGCGATTCGAAACGCGTCATCGACACACCGTGCCGCGCGAGCGGTTCGAGCAGCTTGAACACCGCGCCCGGCTCGTTCTTCACCGAGACGATCAGCGAGGTCTGGTCGTGGCCGCTCGCGCCGGTCGGCGCCTTGCCGATCACGACGAAGCGCGTGCGGTTGTGCGGATCGTCCTGGATCATCGCGTGGGCCACCTGCAGCCCGTAGTGGGTGGCCGCGCGGTCGCCCGCGATCGCCGCGACGCTCGCGTCGTCGGCCGCGAGCCGCGCCGCCTCGGCGTTGCTCGCCACCGCCTGCCGTTCGAGCTGCGGCGCGTTGGCCGACAGCCAGCGCTGGCACTGCGCGAGCGCCTGCGGATGCGCGCAGACGCGCGTCACGCCCTCGAGCGAACCCGAGTGCGTCAGCAGGTTGTGGTGAATCGGCAGCGACAGCTCGCCGCCGATCAGCAGTTGCGTATGCAGCAGCAGGTCGAGCGTGCGCGACACCGCGCCTTCCGACGAGTTCTCGACCGGCACGATGCCGAACTCGGACGCGCCGGCCTCGACGCCGCGAAACACCTCGTCGATCGACGGGCACGGCAGCCCCTCGATCGACTGGCCGAAATACTCGAACATCGCCTGTTCGCTGTAGGTGCCGACCGGTCCCAGGAACGAGACGTGGATCGTCTTCTCGAGCGCACGGCTCGCGGCCATGATCTCGCGCCAGATGGCGTTGATGTGCCCGCTGACGAGCGGGCCGTCGCTCATCGCCTGCAGCCGCGCGATCACCTGCTGCTCGCGCTCGGGCCGGAACACCGGCGCGTTGAATTCCTTCTTGACTTCGCCGACCTCGAGCGCGATCGCCGCACGCTGGTTCAGCAGCGCGATCAGCTGCGCATCGATCGCGTCGATGCGCTCGCGCAGCGGTTTGAGTCGGGAATTGAGTTCGTCGTCCATGCTGGTTTGCCGTGCTTTGATGAGCGCGCCGCCGTCAGGCCTGCGCGCGCTCGAATTCCTTCATGTACTCGACGAGCGCCTTCACGCCCGCGAGCGGCACCGCGTTGTAGATCGACGCCCGCATGCCGCCGACGGACTTGTGGCCCTTCAGCTGCAGCAGCCCGCGCGCTTTCGCACCGGCAAGGAAGTCTTCGTTGCGCGTTTCGTCGGCCAGGAAGAACGGCACGTTCATGCGCGAACGCGATGCCTTCTCGACCTTGTTGATATAGAAGCTGCTCGAATCGATCGCGTCGTAGAGCAGCGTCGCCTTCTCGGCGTTGCGCGCCTCGATCGCGGTCAGGCCGCCCTGCGCCTTCAGCCACTTGAACACAAGGCCGGCGATGTAGATCGCGTAGGTGGGCGGCGTGTTGTACATCGAATTGTTCGCGGCGACCGTCTTCCACTCGAACGCGGACGGGCAGATCGGCAGCGCCCGGTCGAGCAGGTCCTCGCGCACCACCACCAGCGTCACGCCCGCCATCCCGATGTTCTTCTGCGCGCCGCCGAACAGCGCGCCGTATTTGGTGACGTCGATCGGACGCGACAGGATGTGCGAGGAGACATCGGCCACGAGCGGCAGGTCGCCGGTATCGGGAACATCGAACGCCTCGACGCCGTCGATCGTCTCGTTGGTGCAGAGATGCACGTAGGCCGGATCGGCCGACAGTTGCCATTCGGAGAACGCCGGCACGCGCGTGTAGCCGTCCTCGGTGCGCCCGCTCGCGGCCAGATGCGGCGTGCAGTATTTCTGCGCTTCCTTGAACGACTTCTGCGACCACGAGCCCGTTACGACGAAATCGGTGGTCCGGCGCGTGCCGAGCAGGTTCATCGGCACGATCGCGTTCTCGGCGATCCCGCCGCCCTGCAGGAACAGCACGCGGTAGTTGTCCGGCACCGCCATCAGTTCGCGCAGGTCGGCCAGGGCGGTTTCGTGGATCGAGGTGAACTCGCGGCCGCGGTGGCTCATCTCCATCACGCTCATGCCGCTGCCGTTCCAGTCGAGCATCTCGTCGGCCGCCTGGCGCAGCACGTCCTCGGGCAACGCCGCGGGCCCCGCGGAGAAATTAAACACGCGCATCGTAGAACCTCGGGAGGGACGCGACCGCGCCGGAACGAACCGGGTGCCGCGCCAAAAAAGAAATGGCCGCCTGCGCTTGCGCGCAAACGGCCATTATCGCACTGACGTCCCCGCCCCGCCAAACCGGCGGACTGCACCGGCGCGGGGCAGACGCGTGCTTACTTGCCGGGCTTGATGGCCGCGACTTCCTTGTCGGCCTGGGCGCGGGTCGCCTGGATCGCTTGCGGCATGTACTTCTGCATCAGGCCGTTCACGACGTCGCGACCGACCTGATCCTGCACCTGGATGAACTTGCGGCCCGTCGGGCTCTTGTAGAACGTCGTCAGATCCTTGATCTCCGACGTGCTGTAGTACTTCGCGTAGGCGTCGTACTGAGCCTGCATCGCGTCGTTCTTGAAGCCTTGCGTGTCGAACACCTTGCCCGAACCGTCAACCAGCTTCTGCACCGCGTTCTTCTGCAGCGTCGGCACGGCCGCCTGCTTCTGTGCGTCGGTCAGCGTCTTGTTTTCCGACAGCGCGTCCGACAGGATCGCCGGGACCAGCTGCTTCGACTGCATTTCCGCGCTGTTCGCGATCGCGCCGACCAGCTTCGGTGCGTCGATGGCGTTCAGCAGGTCGGTGATCGCCGCCTTCTTGTCCGCATCGATCGGCGCCGCAGCGGCCGAAGCAGCCGGTGCCTGATTCGACAGCGACTGCGCCAGCGCGAAAGTCGGCACGATGGCTGCCAGCAGCACCAGTTGCTTGAATTGTTTTTGCATCATCACTCCCTCATGGAAATATGAACGATTGTTGCACCGTCGGGCGCGACCGCTTCAGCGGTTCCCGCCCGACGGCCGGCAGCCGCCGCCCGGTCAGGCGTCGCCGCCCTCCGGTACGTCGTCGGCGTCGACATCGCTGTCCGCGTCCGCCTCCGCGATCTGCTGCAGGCCCGAAAGCCTGGTGCCCTCATCGAGACTGATGAGTGTAACACCTTGCGTTGCGCGGCTCATTTGGCGGATCTCCGACACGCGCGTGCGGATCAGCACGCCTGCCGTCGTGATCAACATGATCTGATCCTCCGGATCGACCAGCGTCGCGGCCACCACGCGGCCGTTGCGCTCCGAGGTCTGGATCGCGATCATGCCCTTCGTGCCGCGCCCGTGGCGCGTGTACTCCGTGATCGGCGTGCGCTTGCCGTAGCCGTTCTCGGTCGCGGTCAGCACCGACTGCTCCTCGCCGCCCGCCACCAGCATCGCGATCACCTGTTGACCATCCTCGAGCTGCATGCCGCGCACGCCGCGCGCCTCGCGGCCCATCGGACGCACGTCGTTCTCGTCGAAGCGCACCGCCTTGCCCGAATCGGAGAACAGCATCACGTCGTGCTCGCCGTCGGTGATCGAGGCGCCGATCAGGAAATCGCCGTCGTCGAGGCCGACCGCGATGATGCCCTTCTTCATCGGGCGGCTGAACGCCTCGAGCGGCGTCTTCTTCACGGTGCCGAGCGAGGTCGCCATGAAGATGTACTTGTCGGCCGAGAACTCGCGCACCGGCAGCACGACGTTGATCTTCTCGCCTTCCTGCAGCGGGAACATGTTGACGATCGGCCGGCCGCGCGAGTTGCGCGAGCCCTGCGGCACCTCGTAGACCTTGACCCAGTAGACGCGGCCGCGATTCGAGAAGCACAGGATGTAGTCGTGCGTGTTGGCGATGAAGAGCGTCTCGATCCAGTCGTCTTCCTTCATCTGCGTGGCCTGCTTGCCGCGCCCGCCACGCTTCTGCGCGCGGTATTCGGACAGCGGCTGCGACTTGACGTAACCGGCGTGCGACATGGTCACGACCATGTCCTGCGGCGTGATCAGGTCCTCGGTGTTCAGCTCGGTCGCGTTCAGCTCGATCTTCGAGCGGCGCGCGTCGCCGAACTCGGCCTTCACCGCGGTCAGCTCCTCGGTGATGATGGTCGTGATCCGCTCCGGGCGCGCGAGGATGTCGAGCAGGTCGGCGATCTGCGCCATCACCTCGCGATACTCGCCGATGATCTTGTCCTGCTCGAGGCCGGTCAGGCGCTGCAGACGCATCTGCAGGATTTCCTGGGCCTGCGTCTCGGACAGGTTGTACTCGCCGTTCGCCTGCATCCCGAACGCCGGGTTCAGGCCTTCCGGGCGGTACGCCTCGCGGCCGCCCGCCGACGCGTTCTCGGTCTCGGCGCGCGTGAGCATCTCGCGCACCAGCGACGAATCCCACGACTTCGCCATCAGCGCCTGACGCGCGATCGGCGGCGTCGGCGCGGCCTTGATCAGTTCGATGAACTCGTCGATGTTGGCGAGCGCGACGGCCAGGCCTTCGAGCACGTGGCCGCGCTCGCGCGCCTTGCGCAGTTCGTAGATCGTGCGCCGCGTCAGCACCTCGCGCCGGTGCGCGAGGAAGCAGACCAGCATCTCCTTCAGGTTCAGCAGCTTCGGCTGGCCGTCGACGAGCGCGACCATGTTCATGCCGAACGTGTCCTGCAGCTGCGTGGACTTGTAGAGGTTGTTCAGCACGACCTCGGGCACCTCGCCGCGCTTCAGCTCGATCACGACGCGCATGCCGCTCTTGTCGGACTCGTCGCGGATGTCGGAGATGCCTTCGAGCTTCTTCTCGTTGACGAGCTCGGCGATCCGCTCGAGCAGCGAGCGCTTGTTCACCTGGTACGGCAGCTCGTCGACGATGATCGCCATGCGCTGGCCGCGATCGATTTCCTCGAAGTGGGTGGTCGCGCGCATCACGACGCGGCCGCGGCCGGTGCGATAGCCGTCGCGCACGCCGGCCACGCCGTAGATGATGCCGGCCGTCGGGAAATCGGGGGCCGGGATGATCTCGATCAGCTCGTCGACCGTCGCTTCCGGATTTGCGAGCAGATGGTGACAGGCGTCGACGACTTCCGACAGGTTGTGCGGCGGGATGTTGGTCGCCATCCCGACCGCGATGCCCGACGAGCCGTTGATCAGCAGGTTCGGGATCCGCGCCGGGAGGATCGTCGGCTCGTTCTCGCTGCCGTCGTAGTTCGGCCCGAAATCGACGGTTTCCTTGTCGATGTCGGCCAGCAGCTCGTGGCCGATCTTCGCCATGCGGATTTCGGTGTAGCGCATCGCGGCGGCATTGTCGCCGTCGACCGAACCGAAGTTGCCCTGACCGTCGACCAGCATGTAGCGCAGCGAGAAGTCCTGCGCCATCCGCACGATCGTGTCGTAGACCGCGCTGTCGCCGTGCGGGTGGTACTTACCGATCACGTCGCCGACGATACGCGCCGACTTCTTGTAGGCCCGGTTCCAGTCGTTGTTCAGTTCGTGCATCGCGAACAGCACGCGCCGATGCACGGGCTTCAGGCCGTCGCGGACATCCGGGAGGGCACGTCCGACGATCACGCTCATCGCGTAATCGAGATACGAACGGCGCATTTCCTCCTCTAGGGAGATGGGCAGGGTCTCTTTGGCGAATTGATCCATGTATCCGTGTCGTTTCGGAGCGAAGACGGGACCGCCTTTCGCGTGAACGCCGTGGTCACGACGCAACGTGCGATTCTATCATGCGGCAAAACCGCGCCGAAGCCGTTGGCCCCCTCTATATGTATATAGCGAAAATTGGCCGCAGGGCCGGCACCAGCGTCCAGGGTCGGCTCCGGCGGGTGGCCCGGGCGGACGGCACGTGGCGCGCCGGTCCGGAATCGATCTGGAATCCCCCCGGGATCGACACGGCACTGGCCACCCTTCGGCGCCCTCTTCATCCGTCCTCGTCCATCGACACACGGTTGCCATCCTTGCCGTCGATCATCGATGGTTTGCCCACGCGCACCCCCGCCGTCTAGCGCGCGATTGTGTCGGAACCGTGTACGACGAGCAGGATTTTCTTGACATTCTCTAAAACATCCTGCAGGCGATTGTTGCACTGGAACCACAATCGCTGCGGCGTTCTTGGGGTGGGGAGGATTTTTTTTCGTGGCAAGGGAACGATATGGCAAAATGCCGAAGCACTGAAATTCAGCCGCTGCTCTGCCGGAGCGGTGCCGCGTTTTTTGTGCCGCACCAATGTTATACTCCGAGCAATGTATGACTTGTCATCGTCATCAGGCTCGCAGTAAACCTGCGGTAATCTCAATTTCGAGAGGAGAAATATGAATAAATTTTCAAAGCTCGCGTTCATTGCAGCTACCGCAGTTGTGGCTGCATCCGCCTCGGCTCAGTCGGTGCCGGCGTCGCGACAAGCCGTGAATGACAACTGGGTGAATGGCACGGGCGAATACGTGTGGATGAACGGCACGAACGAGCTTTGCTGGCGCGATGCGTTCTGGACGCCGGCAACGGCCAACGCCAAGTGCGACGGCGCGCTGGTCGCGCAAGCACCGGCTCCGACGCCGGTCGCTCCGGTCGCCCCGCCGGCGATCACGAGCCAGAAGATCACGTATCAGGCCGACGCGCTGTTCGACTTCGACAAGGCGACGCTCAAGCCGCTGGGCAAGCAGAAGCTGGACGAGCTGGCGGCCAAGATCCAGGGCATGAACGTCGAAGTCGTGGTCGCGACCGGCTACACCGACCGCATCGGCTCGGACAAGTACAACGACCGTCTGTCGCTGCGCCGTGCGCAAGCCGTCAAGTCGTACCTGGTCAGCAAGGGCGTCGAGTCGAGCAAGGTCTACACGGAAGGCAAGGGCAAGCGCAATCCGGTCACGACGGGCTGCAACCAGAAGAACCGCAAGCAACTCATCTCCTGCCTCGCACCGGATCGCCGCGTGGAAGTGGAAGTGGTTGGCACGCAGCAAGTGCAGAAGTAAATGGGTCGGCAGTAACCTCTCGGGTTACCGCAGCCTTGAAGCCCCGCCTCGGCGGGGCTTTTTCATTTCGGCGCCCTGCCACCGACCGCCCGGTGGCAGCCGATCCCGCCCGCTTATATACTCGGGGCTCGCTCCACCTTCGCGTTTTCCGCTTGCCGACATGACCAACGCCGACCCGCACGAACTACAGAAATTCAGCGATCTCGCCCACAAGTGGTGGGATCCGAACGCCGAGTTCAAGCCGCTGCACGACCTGAATCCGGTCCGTCTCGGCTGGATCGACGCGCATGCGCACCTGCCCGGCAAGCGCGTGCTCGACATCGGCTGCGGCGGCGGCATCCTGTCCGAGTCGATGGCGGCCCTCGGCGCCCAGGTCAAGGGCATCGACCTGTCGACCGAGGCGCTCGGCGTGGCCGACCTGCACAGCCTGGAAAGCGGCGTGACGGTCGACTACGAGGCGATCGCGGCCGAGGCGATCGCCGCGCGCGAGCCGGGCAGCTACGACGTCGTCACCTGCATGGAGATGCTCGAGCACGTGCCGTCGCCGGCCAACATCGTGGCCGCCTGCTCGACGCTCGTGAAGCCGGGCGGCTGGGTGTTCTTCTCGACGCTGAACCGCAACGTGAAGGCGTATCTGCTCGCCGTGATCGGCGCCGAGTACGTCGCGCAACTGCTGCCGAAGGGCACTCACGACTACGCGCGCTTCATTCGCCCGTCCGAGCTCGCCGGCTTCATCCGCGCGACCGACCTGCACGTCGCGGAGATCCGCGGCATCACCTACCACCCGCTGACGAAGCACTTCGCGCTGTCGAACGACACCGACGTGAACTATCTCGTCGCCTGCCGCCGCCACGCCTGATCCGGATCGCCGCCCGCATGTCCACCTCCCCTGCTCTGCTCGCCGCCGTCGCGGCGCCGTCCCTCGCCGCCTGCGACGCGGTGCTGTTCGACCTCGACGGTACGCTCGCCGACACGGCCCCCGACCTGGCCGGCGCCGTTCACAAGATGCAGCGTGAGCGCGGCCTGCCGGAAACGCCGCTCGACGCGCTGCGGCCGCTCGCCTCGGCCGGCGCGCGCGGGCTGCTCGGCGGCGGCTTCGGCATCGCGCCGGGCGCGCCCGAATACGAAGCGATGCGCGTGGAATTCCTCGCCAACTACGCCGCCGCGATCTGCGTGAAGACGACGCTGTTTCCGGGGATCGCCGAGCTGCTCGACGCGCTCGACGCGCGCGGCGTGCGCTGGGGGATCGTCACGAACAAGGCGACGCGGCTGACCGAACCGCTCGTCGCGCTGCTCGGCCTCACGCCGCGTGCGGCCAGCGTCGTCTGCGGCGACACCACCGCGCATTCGAAGCCGCACCCGGCGCCGCTGCTGCACGCGGCCGACCAGATGGGCATCGCGCCGCAGCGCATCGTCTATGTCGGCGACGATCTGCGCGACATCCAGGCAGGCACCGCCGCCGGCATGGCGACGATCGCCGCCGCCTACGGCTACTGCGGCGACGGCGCACCGCCCGAAACGTGGCAGGCCCAGCACTTCGCCGCGACCACGGATGCATTGCACGAGCTTTTGCGCAATGTTGCGCTATAATGTCAGGTCCGTGGGGGCGACCTGGTTTCGACAGGGGTTGCGAAGCGGCTAGGGCATGTCGAGGACCCGTCACCTCGTTAATCAATGGGAAAAACGTAACTGCAAACGACGATACGTTCGCACTGGCAGCCTAACGGCCGCCGTCCTCTGCCTAGTTCACTGACGGGCTAGTGTCGCAAGACCGGTAGCAATACCGCCAGAGGTCATATACGTCAGTTAAGCCCTGCCGGCGCCGCGACGGCAGGGTCGAAAACCTAGCGGATCGCCGTCCCGCAGCGTGTTCGTCCGCGACGTGGCGGTTAAATCAAAAGACAGGACTAAACATGTAGAACTGGTCGTGGACCGCTTCTGGACGCGGGTTCGATTCCCGCCGTCTCCACCACCCGACACCCGAGGCTGTACCGGCATCAACAGGAAACCCGCGACGGCGCAAGGCCTCGCGGGTTTTTTGTTGTCGGCGTCGCGAACGCCGCGTCGTCGAACGCGGAGGGCAGGACTACCGCCCGGCCTGCGCGGCTGCCATCACTTCGCGCAATTCGTCTCGTCGCGATTCACGATCTTCAGCATCGCGCGATCCGAGATCATCGCCGAGAAGCGATGCTGCCTGGTGTCGCGATTCAGCGTGACGAGCAGTTCGCCCCTGCGATAGATGTCGAGCTGCTCGTCGGCCGCGAGCGGGCGCCCGAGCAGGCCCGCATAGTCGGCGTCCGCCACGCGCACGAAGCCTTCGGCGCGCAGGCGCTTGGCCGCCCGCTCACGCGCGTCATCGGCATCGGCCAGGAAATACAGCAGCGCGCCGTTGTCCAGCAGGCTCTTCACCTGCGAATCCTGCTTCCCGAACAGCACCACGCCGATCGCCTCGTTGTCGAAGATGCGGCAGCTCGGGCCGGAACGCGACATCTGCAGATAGCTGCCGTAGTGAGGCGTGCAAACGCTCTTGTTCGCGGGATTGGCGTCCTCGAAATCGTGCGGCATCGCGCGGACCTCCGTCATGACCTCGCCGACGTTGTGCGTCGGCGTGAAGCGATCGAGACCGGGGCACGCCTGCGAGGCGGCGAGCGAGAAATCGTAGCCGGCCGCCGAGGCGCCCTGCATGGCGCAGCCGAGCAATACCGCGAGGATCCACTTGTCGAGTTTCATCTGGCCTGTGCCGGGCTGACGCGAGAGGGGGCGTATTGTCACGGATTGGCGGCCGTCTGTCGATCGGCCGATCTCGTCCCGCCGGCACCGGCGACCTGCGGCAACACGCATGGCGGTCGCATCAAAGAATGGCCGGTGACCGCACGGACTTCACAAGATGCCGCCGGCGCGCGCTCCGGCGTCATTCGCCAACCTTCCCCCTGCCCGCCTTGATCGCCCCGCGCCGGTTCTTCGCGTCGAGCCGGCGCTCCTTCGAGGCGCGCGTCGGGCGCGTCGCCACGCGCGCGCGCCGCACCACGGCGACGCTCGCGATCAGCGCGTCGAGCCGCGCCAGCGCGGCCACGCGGTTCTGCTCCTGGGTCCGGTATTCCTGCGACTTGAGCACGACGACGCCCTCGCGCGTGATCCGCTGGTCCGACAGCGCGAGCAGGCGCTCCTTGAGCAGGTCAGGCAAGGACGACGCGCGAATGTCGAAGCGCAGGTGAATCGCGCTCGACACCTTGTTGACGTTCTGGCCGCCCGCGCCCTGCGCGCGCATCGCCGACAGCTCGACCTCGGCCGGATCCAGCGTGTAGCGGATCATCACGCGGCCCCGCCGCGCGCCGCGGTCGTGGTGCCTTTCTCGTACATGGGAATTTCCTCGTGGTCGTGCCGCCCCGGGGCGACCGTCCGGAAGATCCGGCGACCAAGATATGACGCGTGCGACAGGCGCGGGCCGGGTTCGGCGCACGCAACTTTACACCATCGCCGGAGCCCGATTCCGGCCTCGACGCGCGTCGCGCGCCGCGCACGAGGACGAGGCGCCCCCTCCGGCGCCCGACGATGCCCGATGGCCGAAAAAGCAAAACCCCGCCGGGTTCGCCGCGCGGGGTGGCTGGTGGCCGACGGCCGGTGCGAACGCCACCGGCCGCGTGCGGCCCGCGGTGGCGGTCGACAACGCTTACGCGTCCGACAGCACGATATTCGCCGTCTTGCTCGGATCGCCGGCCAGGCCCATCGAGGCCGCGTCGTCGGTCGAGTACTGATAGGCGTGGATCGCGTCGCCGTCGCCGGCCGTGCGGCCATCCGACATCGTGACCGTCATGTTGGTCGCCTGGCCGCCGAAATCCTTGTTGCCGTCGACCTTGCTGATGTCGGGGTTGCCCGCGCCCGACGCCTGGCCGTTGTCGGCGCCGCCGTCCTCGTACAGCACCTCGTCCGGATGCGTGTTGCCGCTCGCGTCCGACGGCGAGATCCGCACCCCGATGTCACCCGAACCGGCCGTGAACGAACCGGTCTGACCCGGCTCCAGCGTAATCGTCCCCTTGTTCTGCCCCTGCACCGAGTACGTGAACGACTGCTCGCGGTTCGTGTTGTTGGTCACGTTGAACGTCTTGTCGTCGCCGGTACCGGTGTTCACGACCTTGACCGAATTGGGGCTGACGCCGTTCGTGGCGGCGGCCTGCGCCACCCCGCCCGCGTTGTTGCTGAGGCCGGCGGCGCCCGACGATGGGGCCGACGACGCGGACGGGTCGGTCGTCGTGGCCGGCGTGGTCGCGCCCGCGGGCGACGCGGCAGCCAGCGTCGAGGCGTCCGGCGTCGCGCCTGCGGGGGATCCCGCGGCGGGCGATCCCGCGGCGGGCGACCCCGCGGCGGGCGTGCCGGCACCGGCGCCCGCCGGTTGCGCGGCGAGCTGCGGGAACCCGCCGCCCATGCCGCCACCACCGCCACCACCGCCACCACCGCCACCGGCGCCGGACGGGCCGCCGCCGACCTTGTTGTTGTCGTCGGAACTCATCTGGGCCAGCAGCTGATGAATCGCGTTCTCGATCTGCTGCAGCAACTGGATCAACTGGCTCTGGGCCGAATTGGCGGCGCCGAGCGTATCGATACCATCGCTGCCGTTCACGTTGCCGATCGCAAGGGACATGTCAAACCCCGATGAAAGTGAGAGCACGAAAAGCGTAAGGGGGCCGCGCATCAGTGTCCGGCGCGGGCGGAAACGATGTACGCCAATGCGAAGCGCGCGGCCCAAATCGTTGCGCCGCACGCAGAAAAAAGACACCGCGATGACTGCCGCACGCTATCGCGAAATAGTCGAACAATTACCCTGATTGATGTCAATCACCGCGTCAATCGCCTGCCGGTCCCGCCCTTTAACTTGTCTATACAAGCTTTATAGTGAAGCGCGTCCTTCACTTTCATGGAGCGGAAAATGGGAAATGCACAGGTCATGTCGACCAAAAAGATGGGGCTCGTCGCGCTGACGCTCGTCACCGCCTCGAACATGATGGGCTCCGGGGTGTTCCTCCTCCCCACCAACCTCGCCAACGTCGGCTACATCTCGGTGTGGGGGTGGGCGCTGACGATCGTCGGGGTCATGGCGCTGGCGCTGGTGTTCGCCAAGACCAACCTGGTCCAGCAGCGCGCGGGCGGCATCGTGGCCTACGCCGGCGACGCGTTCGGGCCGTTCATCGGCTTCCAGTCCACGTTCTGCTACTGGATCAGCGCCTGGGTCGGCAACGTCGCGCTGCTGGTGGCCGGCGTCGGCTACCTGAGCTACTTCTTTCCTCAGATGAAGAACCCGATGGTCGGCAGCGTGACGGCCATCGTGATTCTGTGGGCCTTCATCGGCCTGTCGTGTTTCGGCGCCAGGGTGGCCGGGCGGGCGCAGTCGTTCACCGCCACCTGCATGCTGATCGTCGTGCTCGGCATCGGGCTCGGCGGCTGGGGCTGGTTCAACCCCCACACCTTCACGGAGGTCTACAACGGCACGCCCCACGGCAGCGGCACGGCGATCATCACGGCGGCCTCGATCGCGCTCTGGGGGTTTCTCGGCGTCGAATCCGCCGTGGTGTCGACCGGCCAGGTCGAACGCCCCGAGTACACGGTGCCACGCGCCACCGTCATCGGCCTGCTGATCGCGGCGGTCTGCTACGTGGCGAGCTGCACGGTCATCATGGGCATCGTCCCGCATGAAGTGCTGATCAAGTCGGCCGCGCCGTTCGCCGATTCGGCACGCTACATGTTCGGTCCACGCGCCGGTGAAATCGTCTCCGCGCTCAGCATCATCGCCTGCCTCGGTTCGATTTCGGGCTGGCTGATCCTGCAGAGCGAATCGGCCCGCTCGGGTGCCGAACGGGGCCTGTTCCCACGCTTCTTCGCCGACACCAACCGCAACGACGTGACGGTCAAGGGGCTCGTCGTCACCGGCGTGCTGATGTCGGGCGTGCTGCTGCTGACGGCCTCCCCCGATCTGGCCGCGCAGTTCCAGGTGATCATCCTGATGTCGGTGTTCGCCTCGCTGCTGCCCTACATGTACGCGGTGGTGGCACTGCCCATCATCATGGCCTCGAAGAAGATGAACATCGGCCCGACCTTCAAGCTCTACGCCGTGCTGGCCCTGATCGGCGTGGTCTACAGCATCTTCGCGCTGCTCGGCTCGGGCTCCCAGTCGATCTTCTGGGGCACCGCGCTGATCATGGTGACGATCCCGCTCTACTCGCTCGTGGTCCGCAACAAGGCCGCCCGCGCCTGACGCGTCACAGGCGGGCAAACCGGCCCGCATCCGGATTCACTTTTTAAGGAATGCCAATCATTTCGGCAAGGCCGTGGCGAATTCCTTCGGAGAAATCTCATGAACCATCGTGACAACACGCACTTCCCCATCCTCGTCATCGGCTTCGACAAGGAATCGATGAGCAAGCCCGGCGCCGAGGAGGTCCGCAAGATCGGCCAACTGCTGAAAGACAGCTACGGCTACTCGATCCTGCACGAAACGACGCTGAAGCCGGGCCTGCTGACGAAGGAAGCGGAGAGCACGCTCGGCTGCATCGTGATCGATGCCGACCTCTGCGGCGGCGAGCAGGACGGCCTGCACTACATCTCGATGATCGAGGAAATCCGGCGCCACAACACCGGTGTGCCGATCATCCTCGCGGCGGAGCGCGCCGTGATGACCGACCTGCCGATCGGCATCCTCGGCGAGGTGCGCGAATACGTCCACCTGGGCCAGGACACCTCGACCTTCATCGCCGGCCGCGTCGATTTCGCCGTGAAGCAATACGTGGATTCGCTGCTGCCGCCGTACTTCAAGGCGCTCAAGTCCTATGCCGAGGATCGCCCCTACTACTGGGACTGCCCCGGCCACCAGGGCGGCGTAGCCTATCTCAAGCATCCGGTCGGCCGCGAGTTCCTGCGCTTCTTCGGCGAGAACATCATGCGCGCCGACATCGGCATCGCGACGCCCGACCTCGGCAACTGGCTCGAACATCGCGGCGTGCCCGGCGAATCGGAACGCGAGGCGGCCCGCACCTTCGGCGCCGACGCCACCTACTACGTGGTCGGCGGCTCCTCGCAGTCGAACCAGATCGTCGGCCACGCGATGCTGCGGCCCGGCGAGATGGTGCTGGTGGACCGCAACTGCCACAAGTCGGTGAACCACGAGCTCACCATCACGGGCGCGCGGCCGATCTATTTCAAGCCAGCCCGCAACGGCTACGGGCTGATCGGGCTGATCCCGCCCGAACAGTTCGAGGCCGCGGCGATCCGCGACGAGATCGCGACGAGCCCGATGCATGAGGGCGCGCGCGGCAAGGCGCCGGTCTACGCAGTGGTGACCAACTCCACCTACGACGGCCTGATCTACGACGTCGACCGCATCACGCGCCAGCTGGCCGGATCGGTGCCGCGCATCAAGTTCGACGAGGCCTGGTATGCCTATGCGAAATTCCATCCGCTCTATGCGGGCCGCTATGCGATGGGCGTGCCGGAAGACCTGCCCGAGCGGCCGACGCTGATCGCGGTGCAGTCCACGCACAAGATGCTGGCGGCGTTCTCGTCGGCCTCGATGATCCACATCCGCAACAGCGAACGCGCGCCGATCGATCACGACGTGTTCAACCAGTCGTTCATGATGCACGGCACGACTTCGCCGTTCTACCCGATCATCGCGTCGATCGACGTCGCCACCTCGATGATGAAGGGCGAGTCGGGCAAGGCGCTGCTGCGCGACGCGATCAACGACGCCGTCGACTTCCGCAAGACGATGCTGACGATGGCGGCCAAGCTCGGGAAGTCGGGCAGCCACGGCTGGTGGTTCGGCGTCTGGCAGCCCGACGAGGTTCAGGTGGACGGCAAGCGCGTGCCGTTCCTCGACGTGCCCAACGCCACGCTCGAGCGCGACCCGACCTGCTGGTGGCTGCGCGCCAACGAGGCGTGGCACGGCTTCGGCGATATCGAGGACGGCTACGCGATGCTCGATCCGATCAAGGTGACGATCACCTGCCCCGGCATCGACGCGCTCGGCCGCGAGACGGACTTCGGCATTCCCGCGCCGGTCGTCTCGCGCTTCCTCGGCACGCGCCGCACGATCCCGGCCCGCAACGGCGACTACAACCTGCTGATCCTCTACGCGCTCGGCTCGACGCAGGGCAAGTGGGGCACGCTGATCGAATCGCTGCTCGAGTTCAAGCGCCTGCACGACACCGACGCGAGCCTCGCCACGGCGCTGCCCGAGCTTGCCGCGCTGTCGCCGCGCTACCGCGACATGACGCTGCGCGAACTCTGCGCGGCGATCCACCGGACCAAGCGCGAACTGAAGATGACGCCGCTGCTGGACGCGGCCTGCACCGCCAAGGCCTCGCCCGTGATGTCGCCGGGCGAGGCGTACCAGCGGCTCATCAGCGACGGCACCGAGAAGGTGCGCGTGCGCGACATGGTGGGACGGACCGTCGGCGTGATGGTCACGCCCTACCCGCCGGGCATTCCGGTCATCATGCCCGGCGAACGCGTCGCGCCGGACGCGCACGCCATCGTCGACTACCTGCTCGCGATGGAACGGTTCAGCCGCCTGTTCCCCGGCTTCGAGTCGGAGCTGCAGGGCGTCAAGGTCGACGACGAAGGCAACTACTGGGTGCGCTGCCTGAAGCAGTAACACGGTAGCGGGCGCGGCAGACGGGCCGTGGCGGACAGGCTGGCGCCGCTGCGCCCCGTGCCTTCACGCGCTCACCACTCGATCCGCAACGGCCGGCCGCGTTCGAGCGCGGTCAGCCTGCCGCCGGCCCCCAGCTTCGTGAAACTGTCCTCGAGCTGCGCATGCGTTTCCTTCAAATGGACCCAGCCCTCGTTGTGGACCGCGACCAGCGTGGCGTCGGGAAACGCGCTCGCCGCCTCGAGCGCGTCCTCGCTGCCCATCGTCATGTGAAAGCGCCCGCGCGGCTCCGCGGCGCCGGTATAGAGCACCACCACGCGCGGCGCGAACCGCGCGGCCACCTCGGCCGTGCCGTGATACCAGACGGTGTCGCCCGTCACGTAGAGCAGGTCGCCCGGCTGCTCGATGCCGAGCGCGAAGCCGACCACGTCGCCCGAATACGGCTCGATGCCGACCGGGCCGTGGCGCGCCGGCGTGGCGGTCACCAGCAGGCGCCGGCCGCCGCGCGTGTCGAGCGTGCGGGTCTCGAACGGCGCGAGGCCGCGCGCATTGCCGCCGAGGCGCCCCGCCCCGGCCTGCGTCGTCAGCACCACCGGCACGCCGGGCAGCATCGCGCGGCCCGCGTGGTCGAGATTGTCGAAATGATGGTCGTGGCTCAGCAGCACCGCATCGAGCGCGCCGATCGCCTCGACCGACAGGGCCGGCCCCGAGGTCTTCTCGAACCGCACGGGCGTTTCCTGATAGAGCCCGGGCGGGTCGAAGGTCGGATCGGTCAGCAGCCGCACGCCGTCGAATTCGATCAGCACGGTCGGGCCGCCGATCAGCGTCAGGGAGAGGTTCGAGGTGGTCATCGCAAATTCCGGTTGGCTATCGAGGACCCCATGCTAGGCTGCATCTCAATGTTCGAAAATTCCCCAATTTCATACAATGGCTGATCAAATTCGCACACCGCTAGACTGGGAGGACGTCCGCGTGTTCGTTGCGCTGGCGCGACATGGCAGCCTGTCGGCGGCGGCCCGCGCGCTGTCGGTCTCGCACGCCACGATCTCGCGGCGGATCCAGTCGCTCGAACACACGCTCGGCGAGCGGCTGGTCGAGCGCCGTCCCGACGGCTATGTGCTGACGCCGGCCGGAACCCGCGCACTGGCGGGCGCGAGCGAGATGGAAACGGCGGCCGAACGGCTGAGCCGCGGCGGTCGTGACGACAGCCCGCGCGGGCTGGTCCGGCTCAACGCGCCGCCGAGCCTCGTGCAGCACTTCCTGATCGCGCGGCTCGCGACGCTCGCCGCGCGGCATCCGTCGCTCGACATCGACGTGGCGTCGGACTTCCGCACGATCAGCCTCGATCGCCGCGAGGCCGACATCGCGCTGCGCTTCGGGCGCCCCGACGACGGCGACGTGATCGCGAAATCGGTGGCGACGCCGGGCTACGGGTTCTACGCGACGCCGCAATGGGCCGGGCGGCTCGCGGCGGGCGACGCGCCCGTGTTCGTCGGCTTCGACGAGGCGAACGCGCATCTGCCCGAAGCGGTCTGGCTCGCGCGGCATTTCCCGCAGGCGCGGGTCGCCATCCGTGGCGGCAGCCAGCTCGCGCAGGCGGCCGCCGCGCGTGCCGGCGCCGGCATCGCCCTGCTGCTGAACTTCATCGGCCGCGGCGACGCGGCGCTCGTGCCCTGCACGCTCGACCACGCGCCACCGCCCCGGGAACTGTGGCTGCTGACGCGGCGGGAGGGCCGCAAGGATCTACCGACGCGAACCGTCGTCGATTTTCTGATCCGCACCTTCGCCGACGAGCACGACCATCTGGCGTGAATCGGCGGCGGGATCGACGTGGAGGGATGAGGCGGCAGGCGTGCCGCGGGACAGGAACCGCGAGCCGGTGGAGCAACCTTCGGCGCGGCAGGCAAAGCGGGGGTAACGAGGGAAAACCACAGGAAACAAGCGCAGCAAGCGGGCGCTCGCCGGAGCAACCCGCCGCTCCGGCATCGACGGACGGGCGGCGAACCCGCGCCCGCCCGCTACCGACCGGCGTTTATTGGTCGTCCGGGCACTGCAGGTTGCAGCCGTTCGGATCGCCCATGTCGCCCTTCTTGCGCGCGTCGGAGCGCTTGCCGTTCTGGTACTTCTTCGACGGTGCCGACGCGGCGAACTGCATCTGCGGATGCTCGTTGAACTTGAACTGGTCGGTCAGGATGCCGCCCGGCACGCCCGGCGAATTCTGCGCGAACGAAACCGAAGCGACGGCGGACAGCACACCCGCCGTCACGGCGACGGCGGCGAGATTGGCAAGGAGTTTCATGAAGTCGGGGCGCCGGGTTGCGGCGCGGTGGCTGGTAATGTTGGCTAAACGAAAAGCGTAGCGCAAATGGTCGCTGCGTGCAGCGATCTCGGCACCCGCGCCACGTTACCGGCAATTTCCGGGGCCAGATGCTCGGGCGTGCCGGTCCGGCATCGCCCGCGTCCTCGTTTCGTCATGGATTGCACCACGGAGCGCGCGACCAAGCGAGGCCGGGCGGCGCCACGTCAGGCCGAACTCCCCCCCGACAGCCCGTCGGCGACCGACAGCAGCGTGCCGCAGGCGCCCGGATCGTAGCCGTCGAGCCGCGCGACGGTATCGCGATACGGCATCTCGCGCAGCAGCGCGAGCGCGCCGGCCAGCGGCGCCTCGCCGAGCCGGTCGCGGTCGCAGGCGAAGTAATAGTCCTCGTCGACCACCGGAATGAACGCCAGCCCGAAATGATGCGCGGCCGGCTCGACGCCGAAGCCGAGATCCGCCATCCCGCTCGCGACGAACGCCGCGATCGCGGAATGCGTCAGTTCGGCCGAGGCGTAACCGTTGATCGCCTCGGGATCGACGCCGATCTCGCGCAGGGCCAGGTCGAGCAGCATCCGCGTGCCGGAACCGGGCTGGCGATTGACGAAACGCACGTCGTCGCGCGCCAGATCGGCAAGCCCCACCACGCCCTTCGGATTGCCGCGCGGAATGAACAGGCCCTGCTTGCGCCGCGTCAGGTGGATCAGCACGTGGCGCGTGTCGTCGAGCCAGGGCCGGTAGATCTGCGCGCAGTTCGCGCGGAACGCGCCGTGCGGCAGATGGAAGCCGGCCAGATCGCACTCGCCGCGCGCGAGCGCCATCACCGCTTCGACGCTCTCGCGATACTTGATGTCCACCTGCGCGTGCCCGTCGACCAGCGACGACACCAGTGCCGCCACCGCGTAGCCGTGCGAGGCATGGATCCGCAGTGCGCCGGGATGCTGGGTCAGGCGCCGGTTCAGCTCGCTGGCGACCTCGGCCGCCAGCGCCCGCAGGTTGCCGCCCAGCCGCTCGCCGACCAGCCGCTGCGCGCCGACCACGGCCGCGCCGAGCTCGGACAGCGAGGTGCCCTTGCCGCGCGCGGTCTCGATCAGCACGCCGCCGACGCAGGCTTCCAGCGAGCGCAGCAGCCCCCAGGCGTGACGATAGGACAAACCCTTGGCCTCGGCGGCCTGGGCGATACTGCCCGTCGTCGCGACCAGTTCCAGCAGCGGCACCACGTCCGACAGGCTGGCCGTGCGCCCTTCGCTGTCGCGCACGATCAGATGTGCGTCGCATTCGACTCGAATCATTTATGCAACCTCGTTTCTTATTGCGACCTGGATTCTAACGGCTTATCGTCTCCAGCACTCGATCAAACAACAGTGTCAGTGCCCGGATATATGAAATTCCGAGCATATGGACCTGGAGGAGCTCAGGATGTCCCCATCCCCCGTTTCAGCGGACGCGCTCGTCTCGCGACATGCGCGCGCCGGTCAATCGCTCGTGGCAATTCTGCACGCGATTCAGGATGAAGCCGGCTACGTGCCCGAGGGCTGCGTGCCGCTGCTCGCGAAAGCGCTGAACCTGTCGCGCGCCGAAGTGCATGGCGTGCTCACCTATTACCACCATTTCCGCACCACGCCGCCCGCGCGCGTGACGATCCAGCTGTGCCGCGCCGAGGCCTGTCGCAGCCTCGGCGGCGAGGCGCTGGTCGAGCACGCGCAGGCGCGCACCGGCTGCCGGATCGACGCCGGGCACGACGGCGACGTCGCGCTCGAATCGGTCTACTGCCTCGGCTTCTGCGCGCAGTCGCCTTCCGCGATGATCAACGGCGAGCCGCACGCGCGCCTGAACCCGGCGCGCTTCGACGCGCTGCTCGCCGCGGCCGTCGCCGACACCGCCGCCGACCTGAAGGAGCCCGCATGAGCCAGCCCGTCGTCCGCATCCATGTGCCGCGCGATTCGGCCGCGCTGGCGGTCGGTGCCGAGGCGCTGGCCCGCGCGATCGCGGCCGAGGCCGCCGCGCGCGGCATTGCCATCGATCTCGTGCGCAACGGCTCGCGCGGCCTGCTGTGGCTGGAACCGCTCGTCGAAATCGCCACGCCCGCCGGCCGCGTCGGTTACGCGAACCTGTCGGCCGCCGACGTCGGCGCGCTGTTCGACGCCGGCTGGCTCGAAGGCGGCGAGCATCCGTCGCGCGTCGGCCTCGTCGACGAACTGCCCTGGCTCAAGCGCCAGCAGCGCCTGACCTTCGCGCGAATCGGCATCACCGATCCGCTGTCGGTCGACGATTATCTCGCGCACGGCGGTCTCGACGGCCTGAAACGCGCACTGACGCTCGACGGCGCCGCAGCCTGCGAGGAGCTGATCGAATCGGGCCTGCGCGGGCGCGGCGGTGCCGCGTTCCCGGCCGGCATCAAGTGGCGCACGGTGCGCCAGGCGCGCGCCGCGCAGAAATACGTGGTCTGCAACGCCGACGAAGGCGATTCGGGTACGTTCTCGGACCGCCTGATCATGGAGAGCGATCCGTACTGCCTGATCGAGGGGATGATCATCGCCGGCGTGGTGACGGGCGCGACGCGCGGCCATATCTACGTGCGCAGTGAATATCCGCACGCGATCGCGGCGCTGAACGAGGCGATCGCGCGGGCGCGCGCGGCCGGCTGGCTCGGCGAGAGCGTGCTCGGCTCGGGCCGCGCGTTCGAGCTCGAGGTCGCGAAGGGCGCCGGCGCCTACGTGTGCGGCGAGGAAACCGCGCTGCTCGAATCGCTCGAAGGCAAGCGCGGCGTGGTGCGCGCCAAGCCGCCGCTGCCGGCGCTCGAAGGCCTGCACGGCCAGCCGACCGTGATCAACAACGTGATCACGCTGGCCACCGCGCCGATCATCTTCGCGCGCGGCGCCGCGTTCTATCGCGACTACGGCATGGGCCGCTCGCGCGGCACGCTGCCGTTCCAGCTGGCCGGCAACATCCGCCAGGGCGGCCTTGTCGAGCTCGCGTTCGGCGTGACGCTGCGCGAGCTGCTGTTCGAGTTCGGCGGCGGCACCGCGAGCGGGCGCCCGGCGCGCGCCGCGCAGGTGGGCGGCCCGCTCGGCACCTACCTGCCCGAGAGCCAGTGGGACATTCCGCTCGACTACGAGGCCTACGCGGCCGTCGGCGCGGTGGTCGGGCACGGCGGCATCGTGCTGCACGACGACACCTCGAACCTGGCCGAGCTCGCCGAATACGCGATGCAGTTCTGCGTCCTCGAATCGTGCGGCAAATGCACGCCGTGCCGGATCGGCTCGACGCGCGGCGTTGAGACCATCGCGAAGATCCGCGGCGGCGACAGGTCCGAGAAGCAGGTCCACCTGCTGCGCGACCTCTGCGACACGATGATGGCCGGCTCGCTCTGCGCGATGGGCGGGATGACGCCGTACCCGGTGCTGTCCGCGCTCGATCATTTTCCGGAAGATTTCGGCCTCGCCGGCGCCCCCGTGGCGTCGAAAGCCGCGGCCTGACAGGAGACCACGATGTCCACCCAAGCATTCGACAGCAGCGCCCCCGCCGGCGGCTGCGGCTCCGGCAACTGCGCCTGCAAGAGCGCCGCGCAGGCGCGCCGCGATCCGTTCGACGATACCGACTACGGCACGCCGTTCCGCCATTCGGATACCGACGTCACGCTCGAGATCGACGGCCAGGCCGTGACGGTGCCGGCCGGCACCTCGGTGATGCGCGCCTCGATCGAGGCCGGCGTCCACGTGCCGAAGCTGTGCGCGACCGACTCGCTCGAACCGTTCGGCTCGTGCCGGCTCTGCCTCGTCGAGATCGAGGGGCGGCGCGGCACGCCGGCCTCCTGCACCACGCCCGTCGAGGCCGGCATGAAGGTGCGCACCCAGAGCGACCGGCTGCAGAAGCTGCGCCGCAACGTGATGGAGCTCTACATCTCCGATCACCCGCTCGACTGCCTGACCTGCCCCGCCAACGGCGACTGCGAGCTGCAGGACATGGCCGGCGTGGTCGGGCTGCGCGAGGTGCGCTACGGCTTCGGCGGCGACAACCACCTGCAGGCGACGAAGGACGAGTCGAACCCGTACTTCAGCTACGACCCGTCGAAGTGCATCGTCTGCAACCGCTGCGTGCGCGCCTGCGAGGAAACCCAGGGCACGTTCGCGCTGACGATCGCCGGGCGCGGCTTCGAATCGCGCGTCGCGGCCGGCGAGAGCGGCACGTTCATGGAATCGGAATGCGTGTCGTGCGGCGCCTGCGTGGCCGCCTGCCCGACCGCGACGCTGCAGGAGAAGAGCGTCACGTTCCTCGGCCAGGCCGAGCACTCGGTCGTGACGACCTGCGCCTACTGCGGCGTGGGCTGCTCGTTCAAGGCCGAGATGAAGGGCTCGCAGGTGGTGCGCATGACGCCGCACAAGAACGGCCTCGCCAACGAGGGCCACGCCTGCGTGAAGGGCCGCTTCGCCTGGGGCTACGCGACCCACAAGGACCGCATCACCAAGCCGATGATCCGCGAGAAGATCACCGACCCGTGGCGCGAGGTGAGCTGGGACGAGGCGATCGGCTACGCCGCGTCGCGCTTCCGCCAGCTGCAGCAGCAATACGGCCGCGACTCGATCGGCGGCATCACCTCGTCGCGCTGCACCAACGAGGAAACCTACCTCGTGCAGAAGCTGGTGCGCGCCGCGTTCGGCAACAACAACGTCGACACCTGCGCGCGCGTGTGCCACTCGCCGACCGGCTACGGCCTCAAGACGACGCTCGGCGAATCGGCCGGCACGCAGACCTTCGCCTCGATCTCGAAGGCCGACGTGATCGTCGTGATCGGCGCGAACCCGACCGACGGCCACCCGGTGTTCGGCTCGCGCCTGAAGCGGCGCGTGCGCGAAGGCGCGAAGCTGGTGGTGATCGACCCGCGCCGCATCGACATCGTCGACGGCGCGCACGTGAAGGCTTCGCATCACCTGCAGCTGCGGCCGGGCACCAACGTCGCGATGATCAACTCGCTCGCGCACGTGATCGTCACCGAGGGCCTGCTCGACGAGGCCTACATCGCCGAGCGCTGCGAGTCGCGCGCATTCGATCAATGGCGCGAGTTCGCCGCACGCGAGGAAAACTCGCCGGAAACCAACGAGGCGATCACCGGCGTGCCGGCCGAGCAGGTGCGCCTGGCCGCGCGGCTCTATGCGACGGGCGGCAACGCGGCGATCTACTACGGGCTCGGCGTGACCGAGCACGCGCAGGGCTCGACCATGGTGATGGGCATCGCGAACCTCGCGATGGCCACCGGCAACGTCGGCCGCGAGGGCGTGGGCGTCAACCCGCTGCGCGGCCAGAACAACGTGCAGGGTTCGTGCGACATGGGCTCGTTCCCGCACGAGCTGCCCGGCTACCGCCACATCGGCGATTCGACGGTGCGCGCCCAGTTCGAGGCGGCCTGGTCGGCGACGCTGCAGCCCGAGCCGGGCCTGCGGATCCCGAACATGTTCGACGCGGCGCTCGACGGCAGCTTCAAGGGCCTCTACTGCCAGGGCGAGGACATCGTGCAGTCGGACCCGAACACGCAGCACGTGGCGGCCGCGCTGTCGTCGATGGAATGCATCGTGGTGCAGGACATCTTCCTCAACGAAACCGCGAAATACGCGCACGTGCTGCTGCCGGGCTCGACCTTCCTCGAGAAGGACGGCACGTTCACCAACGCGGAACGCCGCATCTCGCGCGTGCGCCGCGTAATGCCGCCGCTGGCCGGCTATGCGGACTGGGAAGTGACGCTGCTGCTGGCCCGCGCGCTCGGCTACGAGATGCACTACACGCATCCGTCCGAGATCATGGACGAGATCGCCTCGCTCACGCCGACCTTCTCGGGCGTCTCGTATGCGAAGCTCGACCAGCTCGGCAGCATCCAGTGGCCGTGCAACGACGACGCGCCGGAAGGCACGCCGACCATGCACATCGACCACTTCGTGCGCGGCAAGGGCCGCTTCGTGATCACGCAGTTCGTGGCGTCGCCGGAGAAGGTCAACGCGCGCTATCCGCTGATCCTGACCACCGGGCGGATCCTCTCGCAATACAACGTCGGCGCGCAGACGCGGCGCACCGAGAACGTCCACTGGCACGACGAGGACCGCCTCGAGATCCATCCGCACGACGCCGAGGAGCGCGGCATCGACACCGGCGACTGGGTCGGCATCGAGTCGCGCGCGGGACAGACCGTGCTGCGCGCGCTGGTCTCCGACCGGATGCAGCCGGGCGTGGTCTACACCACGTTCCACTTCCCCGAATCGGGCGCGAACGTGATCACGACCGACAGCTCGGACTGGGCCACCAACTGCCCCGAGTACAAGGTGACGGCGGTACAGGTGCTGCCCGTCACGCAGCCGTCGGAATGGCAGCGCCAGTATTCGCGGTTCAACGCCGAGCAGATCGACCTGCTGCGGCAGCGCGATGCGGCTGCCGTGCCGGTCGGCTCGGGCAAGTGAGGACGAGGACGCGATGAAAGTCGATCACCTGATCACGATGGCGAACCAGATCGGCACGTTCTTCGGATCGATGCCGGACCACGACGAAGCGGTGAACGGCATCGCCGATCACATCCGGCGCTTCTGGGAACCGCGCATGCGCCGCACGCTGCTCGCGGCGCTCGACGGCACGGGCGGCGACGAAGCCGGCCGCGCCTTGCTGCCGGTCGTGCGCGAGGCGCTGCTCACGCATCGCACGGCGCTCGAACCGATGGTGTCGCCGGCGGCTTGAGCTGAATCGCGGGTTGCCCCGCGGCGGGCTCACCCCGGCAACGGCTAGCCCGTTGCCGTCAGGGCGGAATGGCCTATGCCGCGCGCAGCGCGGTGCGCGCCGTTCCGCCCGTTCCATTGCGGCGCTCGCCCCCGCGCCTTGACGTCGGGCGCCATGCCACCGTGGCATGTCGCCCGCCCTCGCTCTCCTGTCGATACCGCCCACACGCCTTCGAAAACACCATCAGGCGTGCCGGTTCGCCGCCGCGAACCACATCTCGCAATGCCGCAGCAGCGCGTTCGCATCGGACGCGGGCCGCCCGCGCGCGGCGATATAGCCATCCGGGCGCAACAGATAGAAGCTCGGCAGCGTATGGCCGTAGACCTCGCCGAGCGGCGCCGCGCCCGGCTCGTCGGCCTCGGTCACGCGCCAGTGGCGAATCGCGCCCGGCATCAGGCGATCGAGCGCGGCCGTCAGTTCGCGGCCGTCCCGGTCGCCTTCGGCCGCCTGCTCGGGCGCCTCGATCATCAGCAACGTGAAGTGCGCCGGGTCATGCAGGTCGAACAGGCGCGCGACGCCGGGCGCCTGCCCGAGCGGCCCGTCATGGACGCGCAGCAGCGCGTCGGGCGCGCGCTCGCCGGCGCGCGGACCGCCGTCGAGCACGCGTTCGAGCGTCAACGGGCTCTTCCGGTATTGCACCGCGAGTTCGCTGACCGAGCGGCGCAGCGCGTCGCGCACCGGCCCGAGCGACGCGAGCACCGGCACCAGATGCTCGCGCAGCAGCTTCAGCGGCCCCCGATCGGCCTCGACGACCTGCGTGATGAAACTGGTCTGGCGCAGCACGTCGCGCTCGATCGGATGGCGCTCGGCGTGATAGCTGTCGAGCAGCCGCTCGGGCGCGCCGGCCTTCAGCACGCGCGCGAGCTTCCAGCCGAGATTGAACGCCTCCTGGATGCCCGTGTTCATTCCCTGCGCGCCGGCCGGACTGTGGACGTGAGCCGCGTCTCCCGCGAACAGCACGCGGCCGAGGCGCAGCTGCTCGACCATGCGGCTGTTCAGGTGGAAATACGAGGACCAGACGAGCTCGTCGATCGTCAGTTCGGCGTCGATGCGGGTGCGAACGATCTCGCGGCAAGTCTCGAGCGACGGCGCCGCGGCCGCCGCCGTACCGGCATCGCCGGCATGCGGGGCGGAGGCGGGGCCCGCGCCCTTGCCTTCCGCGTCGGGTTCGCCGCCGTTACCGTTGGCGCTGTCGCCGCTGCCCGGCGGCCGGTCCGCCACGAGCCGATAGCGGCCGCCGCCTAGCGGCAGCATTCCCGCAAGCCCGTCGTGCGTGGCGAACAGGTGGATCTCGTCGTCGGGCCAGTCCGGCGCGGCGAAGAAATCGGCGAGCAGGAAGGTCTGCTCGAACGCGTGCCCGGCAAAACCGGCGCCGAGCTGATGGCGCACCGTGCTGTGCGCGCCGTCGGCGGCGATCAGGTAAGGCGGCTCGACCGCTTCCTCGTGCCCGTCGCCGTGCCGCAGCGAAACGCGTGTCGCGTCACCCTCCTGGCGGCAGCGCACGAGCGTGACGGCGCGTTCGATCACGACGCCGAGCCCGGCCAGCTGCTCGGTGAGGATCCGCTCGGTCTCAGTCTGGTCGAGCATCAGCAGATACGGATAGCGCGTCTGCAGCGGGTCGAAATCGAGCGCGGCGATGCGCCGGCCGCCCGAATGCAGGTGCGCGAGACGCGCGCGATGACCGAGCGCGAGAAACGGCTCGACGATCCGGTGCTGCTCGAACAGTTCGAGCGTGCGCGCCTGGATGCCGATCGCGCGTGAAAAGCGGCCGGGCCGCGGCGCGGCGTCGATGATGCGCACGGGGACCTGCGCACGCGCGAGCGACAGCGCGGCGGCGAGGCCGGTCGGCCCGGCGCCGACCACCAGCACCGGCGCGAGATCGAGAGGAACGGCAAGCATGGGGCGACCTCCGCGAAACACAACGGTCCCCAGTCTACGCCGGCCGCCGCGCCCGGACCATATGCCGAACGGCCGACCCGGAAATGCCCGGACCGGTGCCGCGGTTATGGGAAAATGCCGCTTTCCCGTCAGTCTTGCGTCATGGAAACCGTTTTCGATCGCGCGTTCGCGGCGCACCGCGCGGGCCGTCTGGCCGATGCCGAGCGCGACTACCGCGCCGCGCTCGCGGCCAATCCCGCCGATGCCGACGCGCTGCATCTGTTCGGCGTGCTGCGCCATCAGCAGGGGCAGAACCACGAGGCGGCCGAGCTGGTCGGCCGCGCCGTCGAACTGCGCCCGAACGACGCCGCGCTGCAGCTCAACCTCGGCAACGCGCTGAAGGCGCTCGGCCGGCTCGACGACGCGATCGTGCGGTTCCGCAACGCGCTCTCGCTCGCGCCCGATTTCCCGCTCGCGCACTACAACCTCGGCAACGCCTACGCGGCGCAGGCGCGCCACGAGGACGCCGCGGCCGCGTTCGAGCGCGCGCTGCGGCTCACGCCCGGCGATGCGTCGATCCACAACAATCTCGGCAACGCGCTGAACGCGCTCGGCCGCCACGACGACGCGCTGGCCGCGTTCCGGCGCGCGCTCGAACTGCGCCCGGGCCATGCGGGCGCGCACAACAATCTGGGCATGGCGCTCTCGGCGCTCGGCCGCGTCGACGAGGCGGTCGGCCATTTCCGCGCCGCGCTCGCCTCCGAGCCGCGCTTCGTGGCGGCCCACTTCAACCTCGGCAACACGCTCGACGCGGTGGGCCGCCATGCCGAAGCCGTTCACGCGTTCGAGCACGCGCTGGCGCTGCATCCGGCGTTCCCGGTCGCGCTGCTCGGGCTCGGCAACGCGCTCGCCGCGCTCGGCCGCCATGCCGAGGCGCGCGCGCGCTACGAACGCGCGATCGGCCTCGACCCGTCGCTCGTGCTCGGCTGGCTGAACCTCGGCACCGCGCATCACGCGCTCGGCGCGCACGAGCTGGCGCTGCGCGCGTTCGACCAGGCGCTGCGGCTGGTGCCCGGCCACACGCTGGCGCGCATGCACCGCGCGGTCACGCTGCTCACGCTCGGCGATTTCGCGCGCGGCCTGCCCGACTACGAGGCGCGGCACGCGCTGCCCGGCGCGCCCGATCCGGGCGGCCTGCCGATATGGCGCGGCGAGCCCATCGATTCACGCACGCTGTTCGTGCGCGCCGAGCAGGGCTTCGGCGACACGCTGCAGTTCGCGCGCTTCGTGCCGCTCGCGCGCGCGCGCTGCGCGCGGCTCGTGCTCGAGGTACAGCCGGAATTGCTCTCGCTGCTGGAGCCGCTCGCGCGAAGCTGGCGCGTGTCGGTGGTCGCGGCCGGCGCATCGGCGCGCGCGCGGCAGGACGCCGATCTCGGCTGCGCGCTGCTGAGCCTGCCCTACGCGCTCGGCATCGGTTTCGCCGACATTCCGTCGCGCACGCCTTATCTCGCGGTGCCGGAAGCCGCGCGGCGGCGCTTTCGTGGTTCGCTCGGCGGCCAGTCGAAGCGCAAGCTCGGCATCGTCTGGTCGGGCCGGCAGCAGGTGCAGGAGAATCGCGCGGTGCCGCTCGCCGCGCTCGCGCCGCTGTTCGCGATCGCCGGCATCGACTGGATCGTGCTGCAGCCGAACCTGTCAGACGCCGATCGCACCGCGCTCGACGCGCATCCGCAACGCGCGCGCATCCACACCGTGGACGGTCTCGACGAGTTCGCGTCCACCGCGGCGCTGATCGACCGGCTCGACGGCGTGGTGTCGATCGACACCGCCGTCGCGCACCTGGCCGGCGCGCTCGGCAAGCCGCTCTGGCTGATGCTCGCGTTCGCCGCCGACTGGCGCTGGTTCACGGGCGACGAGAGTCCCTGGTATCCGCGCGCCGAACTGTTCCGCCAGCCGGCGCCCGGCGCCTGGGACGCGGTGGTGGCGGCCGTGGCCCGGCGCGTCGAGGCTGGCTAGTTTCGCCGGGTTTCCTGCCCATTGCCGCGACGCGCCGCCGGCGCCGATGAAACCGGGCGAAGCGGATTGCCCGGCATCGGTCCGGGCCAAGCGGGCTGATTGCGCCAGGCGGCCTCCGGCAAACACACGGCATGCCGCGTCGCCGCCCCGTCTTCAAAAAGCAAAGGGAGCACCAAGGCGCTCCCTTTCCATCACTTCCCGTCGCGAAACTCACAGCGCCGTCAAACCGCCGTGCGACTCCGGCATGCAGTGCGGCAAGCGCGCGACATGCCACGCCACGCCCGTTCCAAAACAAAAGGGAGCGCCACCGCGCTCCCTTCGCATCCCATCCCGCCACGAATAATCGCGGCGCTCGTCGTCAAACCGCCTTGTACTGGCGGCGCGACTCCGGCGTGCGGTACAGCACCAGCGTCGCGATCAGCCCGCAGATCGCGGCCACGCCGAGCCACAGCCCCGGCGCCGCCTTGTTGTGGGTCTCGTGGATCAGCAGCGTCGAGATCGCCGGCGTGAAGCCGCCGATCGTCGTCGCGAGGCTGTAGGCGAGCGAGAAGCCAGCGGTGCGCACGTCGGCCGGCATCACCTCGGTCAGCGCGACCACCATCGCGCCGTTGTACGAACCGTACAGGAACGACAGCCACAGCTCGACGATCAGCAGCCGCATGAACGACGGCTCGGCCACCAGCCACTGCACGGCCGGATAGGCGGTCAGCAGCGTCAGCACCGTGAACGTGATCAGCACCGGCCGGCGGCCGATGCGGTCCGACACGCTGCCCGACAGCGGCAGCCAGAGCAGGTTCGACAGGCCGACGCAAACCGTCACGACGAGCGCATCGACGGACGACAGGTGCAGTTCCTCCTTGCCGAAGGTCGGCGTGTAGGCCGTGATCATGTAGAACGACACGGTGGTCATGATCACCATGCCCATCCCGGCCAGCACCACGCCCCAGTTCTGCGCCATCGACTGCATGATCTCGCCCATGCTCGGGCGGTGGCGCCTGGCGAGGAACTCGTCGGTTTCCTTCAGCGAGCGGCGGATCAGGAACAGGAACGGCACGATCAGGCAGCCGATCAGGAACGGCACGCGCCAGCCCCAGGCCGTCATCTGCTCGACCGGCAGCAGGCTGTGCAGCAGCACGCCGACCAGCGCCGCGAACACCACCGCCACCTGCTGGCTGCCCGATTGCCACGACGTATAGAAGCCCTTGTTGCCCTTGGTTGCGATCTCCGACAGGTAGACCGACACGCCGCCGAGCTCGACCCCGGCCGAGAAGCCCTGCAACAGCCGCCCGAGCAGCACGAGGATCGGCGCGAGCACGCCGATGGTCGCGTAGCCGGGCACGGTCGCGACCGCCAGCGTACCGAGCGCCATCAGGCCCAGCGTGAGGATCAGCCCCTTGCGGCGGCCGTGGTGGTCGATGTACGCACCGAGCACGATCGCGCCGATCGGGCGCACCAGGAAGCCGGCGCCGAATACCGACAGCGACAGCATCAGCGAGGCGAACGCGTCGCCGTTCGGGAAGTAGGTCTTGGCGATCGCCGAGGCGTAGTAGCCGTAGACCATGAAGTCGTACATTTCCAGGAAATTGCCGCTGACCACGCGGAACACGGTGCGGGCCTTGGATTCCTGTTTGACTGGCGTGTGAGTCGCAGTTGACATGATTGATCTCGATAGAGCATGGCGCGGCGCAGCGCGTGCGCCGTCGCGAGGTGGCCGAAGCTGGCACGGCGGCCGAATGCGGTGGCGGACCGGCATCGCACCGCGCGACGGGCGTCGCCGCGCGGCCGGCCGGTGTCCGCCGACTGTACCGCAGTGTCGCGCAAAACGTCGCCGTGGGGTATGCGGGGAAGTGATGAGCGGCGCGCCAATACTTTCGAATCAATTACACGAATCGCAAATGGCGGCACGCATGAAACCGGATCGTCAGCTTCGGCGACCGGCTCACTGCGTGTCCGGCGCGAGCCCGCTCTCGTTCTGTTGCTGCAGCCGCCGCACGCGCCGCTGCAGCTCGTGCAGCCGCGCCGCCGAGGCGCGCTGCTCGACCGCGAGCGCCTGCGCCTGATCCTGCGCCGCCTGCTGCCGCGCCTCGATCTGCGCCTGCTGCTCGCGCGCGATGCCGAGATCGGCCTGCAGGCGCTTCGCATGATCCTCGGACAGGCCGATCACGCGCTCGAGAAACTGCTTCTGCGCGGCCAGCTCGGTACGCCGCAGCTCGATGTCGGACAGCTGGACGGTCTGGTCCGCGAAGTTCTGGTAGATCATCTCCGCGCGCGGACGCTCCTGCGACTTGACCACGCGCCAGAAATGCTTGTCCTGGAACAGCGCGACGTAATAGGTCATCTCCTGCGGATAGAACAGCAGGCTCGCGCCGTAGCTGCCGTTATAGGTCGTGCGCATCTCCGTCAGCTGGTGATCGCGCAGCATCCGCATCAGTTCGGCCACGTCGCCCTGTGCGTCCCCGGCGGCAAGCGGCGACGACGCGGCGGCGCCTTCGCCGTCACCGGCCGTCAGCGTCGTGACGTCGGGGCGCGTGCCGGCCACGGGCGGCGAGGAATCGGGCAGCGGCGTGGTATCGGCGGCAGCGGACGCATCGGCGGCGGGCCGCGGCGAAGCCGGCGACGCGGTAGCCGCGGCATGCGTCGCACCAGTTGCGGTATCGGCGTCAGCGGCCTCGGCCGCCAGTGCATGCGCGCCGCAGATCGCGAGCGCGGCCAGCGCGGCGCCCGGCAGCGTCTGTCCGATGAAGTGGGCAACCCTGCTGCGCGTACTCAAGCTGAGGCTCCTGAACGAGGAAAGAGGCCGCGCGATTATCGCCTGAATCGCGCGCCGGCCGCCCGCGAACACGGGTCGGCCGGCAACTTGCCGCGGCGGGACGCGGCAGACAACGACGCAGGCGCCGTTACAGCCGCGTCTCGCGCGCGGCGCGCAGGAACGTGTCGAGCAGCGGCGTGCAGTCGAGCAGCTCGGCGCCGCCCGCGCGATGGAACTCCGGGTGCCACTGCACGCCCACCACGAACGGCGCGCGGCGATAGCGGATGCCCTCGATGATGCCGTCCTCGGCCGACACGGCCTCGATGTTCAGGTCGCGGCCGAGATCGCGGATCGCCTGATGGTGGATCGAGTTGACGATCGCCTCGCGGCGGCCCGGAAACATGTTCGCGAGCGTCGAGTTGTCGGGAAAGCGGATCGCGTGGCGGTGCTGGTCGTAATGCTCGCTGACGTGGATGCCGGCCGTCGGCACGTCGGTGGCGATGTCCTGGTAGAGCGAGCCGCCGAACGCGACGTTGATCAACTGGCAGCCGCGGCAGACACCGAGCACCGGCTTGCCGGACTCGACGAACTCGTGCAGCAGCTCGAGCTCGTACATGTCGCGCACGCGGTCGCCCGGCCATTCGGGGCGCGCGTCGGACACCGCGTAGGTCTGCGGCGACACGTCGGCGCCGCCCTGCAGCAGCAGCCCGTCCAGATGCTTCGCGTAGTCGCGCAGCCGGATGTTGCTCGGGTGCAGCATGCCCTGGTGGCCGACGGTCGGGATCATGAACACGAGCACGTCGCGCGACATCACCCAGTGCGCGATCGATTCCTCGAGATATTGCAGCGTCTTGCCGCGCAGGCCGCTGGCGCCGGGCTCTGGGTGGAAGATCCGGGCCGAGACGCCGATCCGCAGCGTGCGCTGCGTGATCCGCTGGCCGGCCCGGTCGAACAGCCGGCGCGCGCGCGCGGCGACGATGCGGCCGAACACCGACCACGGCGTGTCGCTGCGCTTCAGGTAGGCGGGCGGGGCCGGCTGCGCCGAGGCGGGCGGCGGGCGGGCGGTTTCGAAATCGGGCGCGGCGCCGAAGCCGGGCGGCGGCGAACCGGCGCGGGCCTGGCCGGCCGCGGGCTCGCCGCCGGTGGCGGCACCGGCCGGCGCGGCGGCGACACCAGCCGAAGTCACCCCGGCCGCGCCGACCGGCTGACCGGCGGCGCCCGGAGCCGCCGCGACGGGCGTCTCGGCCAAGGTGGCCGCGAGCGGATCGGCGGGGACGAACGCGGGTTCGACGGCGACGTCCTGCGCGGCGGGAACCTGCGCCGCGAACACGGCCGGCGACAGTTTCGGCGGCTCGGGCGCCGGTGTGGAGGCGGCAATCGAATCGGCCATGTCGGTGGCCGTGGGGGATTCCGGATGAACGCCGGAAGACGGAGCGGGAGGCGTGTTTTCGCTCATGACGATGGTCTGGCGCGTCTGTCACGCGAATGTTCGACGAAGATTCATTATCCGTCAGTAAAGGATCAGCGGCAAACCGGCTCACATTCCGCAACATTGTTGCAACGGCTGCCGGAACCGCGTCGAACCCGCGGCCGCCGGCGCGAAGCGGGCCGGCGCGCAGGCTGGACGCCCGCGATCGATCCCCCTACCATCGTCAGTCAGCCCGCGGGCCGGCACACCGCGCAAGCCGCGCGACGCCGGCCGACTCCGGCCACCCTTCGCCCCTCTTTCGTCCCGACGCCGCCATGACCACTTTCGCCCCCTTCCCGCCGCTCGCCACGCTGGCCGCCGATCTCGCGGCCGGCCGCACGACCAGCCGCGCGCTCGTCGACGCCGCGCTCGACCGCATCGCCGCGCCCGACGGCCAGGGCGCGATCGCGTTCACCGGCGTCGACGCCGACACGGCGCGCGCGGCGGCCGACGCGCACGACCGCCTGCGCGCGGCCGGCACGGTGCTGTCGCCGCTGGCCGGCATCCCGGTGTCGGTCAAGGACCTGTTCGACGTCGCCGGCCAAGTCACGCGAGCCGGCTCGCGCGCGCTCGACGACGCGCCGCCGGCGGCGGCCGACGCGCCGGCCGTCGCGCGGCTGCGCCGGGCCGGCGCGGTGCTGGTCGGGCGCACCAACATGAGCGAATTCGCGTTCTCGGGGCTCGGGCTGAACCCGCACTACGGCACGCCGCGCTCGCCGTACCGGCGCGAGGCGGCCGGCGACGCGCGCGTGGCCGGCGGCTCGTCGTCGGGCGCCGCCGCCTCGGTGGCCGACGGCATGGCGGCCGTCGCGCTCGGCACCGACACCGGCGGCTCGCTCCGGATTCCGGCCGCGCTGTGCGGGCTGACCGGCTTCAAGCCGACCGCGAGCCGGGTGCCGAAGGACGGCGGCGTGCCGCTGTCGTCGACGCTCGACTCGTTCGGGCCGATCGGCGTGTCGGTCGCCTGCTGCGCGCTGGTCGACCGGATCCTCGCCGGGCTCGCGCCGCGCGTGCCGGCCGCGCGGCCGCTCGAAGGCGTGCGGCTCGGCGTGCTCAATCATTATGTGACGGACGGCATGGACGCCAAGGTGACGGCCGCGTTCGGCGCCGCGCTCGAGCATCTGGCGGCGGCCGGCGCGATCCTGTCCGACCTGCGCTTCGCCCCGCTCGAGCGGCTCGCCGACATCAACCGCTTCGGTTTCCCGTCGATCGAGGCCTACGCCTGGCACCGGCCGCTGCTCGAACACCGCCGCGACAGCTACGACCCGCGCGTGCTGGTGCGCATCATGAAGGGCCAGCCCGCTTCGGCCGCCGATTATCTCGACCTGCTCGCGGCCCGCGCGGCCATGCTCGACGAGGCCGACCGCACGCTCTGGTCGGGCGTGGACGCGGTGCTCGCGCCGACCGTGCCGGTCGTGCCGCCGCGCATCGCCGAGCTCGAGCACGACGACGCCACGTTCGCGCGCACCAACGCGCTGATCCTGCGCAATCCGAGCGCGTTCAACTTCCTCGACGCCTGCGCGCTGTCGGTACCATGCCATCCGCGTGACGGCGCACCGGTCGGCCTGATGGTCGCGGCCGCGCCCCATCGCGACGACGCGCTGCTCGCGATCGGCCAGTCGATCGAGGCGGTGCTCGCGGCGATCCGCTGATCCGCGGCCCCGGCCGCCGACCTCGCCGTCACGGCGAAAGCCGGCGAGCCACCGGGACGGCGCCACGCGAGCCGCGCGTCGAAAGCGCGCCCGACTCGCCGACGCACGCGAAATCGCCACCGGGTTCGCGCTAAAATCCGACGACTCCATTTTCGGGACCGACCACCGATGAACGACTTCTCGCTGTCGCTGCGCCACGAGCGCCGCCTCCTGACGCTGCTCGGCGTCGTCTGCGTCGGCCTGCTGGCCGGGGCGCTATATCTGCAGTTCGTGAAGGGCGAGGATCCGTGCCCGCTCTGCATCATCCAGCGTTATTTCTTCGCGCTGATCGCGATCTTCTCGTTCCTCGGCACCGGCCTGCGCAGCCGCCGCAGCCTCGCCGTGATCGAACTGCTGATCGTGATCTCGGCGCTCGGCGGTGCCGGCACCGCGGCGCGCCACCTGCAGATCCAGCTGCACCCGGGCTTCAGCTGCGGGTTCGACACGCTGCAGCCGATCGTCGACAGCCTGCCGCCCGCGCAGTGGCTGCCGAGCGTGTTCAAGGTCGGCGGCCTCTGCGAAACCGTCTATCCGCCGATCCTCGGCATCCTGCTGCCGGGCTGGGCGCTGATCGGTTTCGTGCTGATCTTCGTGCTGGTCGGCACGAGCCTGCTGCGCAAGCGCCGCCGCTCGCTCTGAGCCCGGCCGCGGCGCGCTTCGTGCTCGGCCTCGCGCCGTGCCGCGGGCGTTGCGTGCCTTTCTTCGCGGATCCGCTTCGGGCCGCCGTGGCCTCGCGCCCGGCGCCCGCCATCGCGCCGCTTGCCCGACCAGCAAGCCGTTTGCGTAAACACCTAAGCCCGACCCGAGCCCCGACGCGGCGTGCGGTCCCCTGTCCGCCGCCTGCCGGGCTCCGCCCGCCGCGCCGCGCCGGCGCCCGTCCGGCGGCCCTCGCGCCCACCGTCGTCGACGCGCTCGCGCGCGTCGTACTACGATCGACATGATCGCCACCGAATAGCCCGCATCAGCCAGGATAAATATTTCCTGAAATTGACGGTGCTATCTTGAAAAACGGATGGCGATCTACGTGCGCGACGGGCCGGTTGGCCCAGCGTAACGCGCGCCTGATCCGCAATGTCCTGTTGGTTGAACCATGACAACGCAAACCATCCGTATCCGCCCTCGTGGCGCCACGTCCGTCGTGCGCATCGCGCATCGACTTCCCGCGCCGCGCCCGCCCCGGCCGCGCAGCGCCGTTCGCGAGCGAGCGCGGGCCAACGGCCGTGCGGCCCGCTCACGCCATGCGATCCATGCGGCTCACGCCATGCGCGCCGCCGTGCCGGACACCGCGCCTCGTCCGGCCGGCTCGTCGCCCGGCCGGGACCGTCCCGGCATTCATGCGCGGCGGGCACCTCCGGCGCACGCCCTCCACCTGCCGCCCGCCGCCCGCGCGGCCGCGGCGCACTGAGCGCGGAGGCGAACCATGGAACCCTGGCTCACCGATGCCCAGCAACTGATTGCGCACGGCGAAGCGGCCGTGCTCGTGACCGTCGCGCGCGCCGAAGGCTCGGTGCCGCGCGAGGCCGGCACCAAGATGCTCGTCACGCGCGACGCCGCCCGCCATACGATCGGCGGCGGCCATCTGGAATGGAAGGCGATCGAGATCGCGCGGCAGCTGCTGAAGGACGGCTCGCACCTGCCGCACGCGCGCCGGCTCGAACGGATGGCGCTCGGGCCGAGCCTCGGCCAGTGCTGCGGCGGCGCCGTGACGCTCGGCTTCGAGCGGCTCGACATCGCCGATCTCGGCTGGATCACCTCGCTCGCCAAGCGCGTGGCCGCCGGCAACGCCACCGTGCGCAGCGTCTCGTTCGGCCCCGCGGCCGATCCGGTGATGCTGAGCGAGCCCGAGGCCGACGTGACGCGCGCCGACTGCCTGCTGTGGTCCACCGGCGACGTCTCGCTGATGACCGAGACGATCGCGCCGCACACCTTCGCCGTGATGCTGTTCGGCGCGAGCCACGCCGCGGCCGCTCTCGTGCGCGTGCTCGCGACGCTGCCGTGCCGGGTGCGCTGGATCGACGCGCGCGACGCGCCGTTCCCGCCCGCCGAGGCGCTCGCCGGCATCCCCAACCTGACGGTGGACGCGCTCGACGCCCCCGAGCGCGCCATCGCCGACGCCGCGCCGCACAGCTATTTCGTGGTGATGACGCACGACCACGCGTTCGACTTCGTGCTGGCCCAGCACATCCTGCGCCGCGGCGACTACGCCTACTTCGGCATGATCGGCTCGCGCAGCAAGCGCATCCAGTTCGATCAGCGCCTCGCCGCGAGCGGCATCGATCCCGCGCAGACCGCGCGGATGCGCTGCCCGATCGGCGTGGAAGGCATCGTCGACAAGGCCCCCGAGACGATCGCGATCGCGGTGGCCGCGCAACTGCTGCAGGTGGTCGACTCGCACGCCGCCCCGGCCCGGGCGGACGGCGACGCGGCCTCCCCCCATATCTGACCGACCTACGAACAAGCCATGACCCCTGACTTCCGCAACAAGATCGCGCTCGCCCCGAAGGCCGAGCTGCACATCCACATCGAAGGCTCGCTGGAGCCGGAACTGATCTTCAAGCTGGCCGAACGCAACGGCGTGAAGCTCGCCTACGACTCGATCGAGGCGCTGCGCGCGGCCTACGCGTTCACCGACCTGCAGTCGTTCCTCGACATCTACTACGCCGGCGCGAGCGTGCTGCTGCACGAGCAGGACTTCTACGACATGACGACCGCCTACGTCGAGCGCGCGCTGGCCGACAACGTGGTCCACACCGAGATCTTCTTCGATCCGCAGACCCACACCGAGCGCGGCGTGTCGATCGAGACCGTGGTGGCCGGCATCGACCGCGCGCTGGCCGACGCCGAACGGCGCGGCCTGTCGAGCCGCCTGATCCTCTGCTTCCTGCGCCATCTCTCCGAGGACGACGCGCTCGCCACCTACGAAGCCGCGCTGCCGCTGTTCGACCGGTATTCGCACCGGCTGATCGGCGTCGGGCTCGATTCGTCCGAGCGCGGCCACCCGCCCTCGAAGTTCGAGCGCGTGTTCGCGAAGGCCCGCGAGCGCGGCCTGAAGCTGGTCGCGCATGCCGGCGAGGAAGGCCCGCCCGCCTACGTGGTCGAGGCGCTCGACCTGCTCAAGGTGGACCGCGTCGACCACGGCGTGCGCAGCATCGAGGACGCCGCGCTGATCGCGCGGCTCGCCGATTCGCGCATCGCGCTGACGGTCTGCCCGCTGTCGAACCTGAAGCTGCGCGTGTTCGACGACATGACCAAGCACACGCTGAAGCTGCTGCTCGACAGCGGCGTGGCCGTGACGATCAACTCCGACGATCCGGCTTACTTCGGCGGCTACGTCAACGACAACTACTTCGCCACCGTCGCGGCCCTCGGCCTCGACGAACGCGAGGTCTACAGCGTGATCCGCAACGGCTTCGAGGCCTCGTTCGTCGACGCGCCCGCACGCGCCGCGCTGATCGCGCAACTCGATTCGCACTGGCATCCGGCATGACGCCCACGTCCTGCCGAGGAGGCCGGTGCATTCGTTCCGCGCGGCATCGCGCGGACGCACCGTCGTCCCCATAACAGAGACTGAGGAGAGCTTTTCCGATGGACACGTACAACGGCAGCAAGGCCCCGGCCACGAGTTCGTGGCTCGACCGATTCTTCGGCATCCGCGAGTCCGGCTCGCGGCTGCGCACCGAAATCGTCGCGGGCATCACGACGTTCCTGACGGCGATGTACATCATCGTCGTCAATCCCGGCATCCTGTCCCAGGCAGGCGTGCCGTTCGCGTCGGCGCTGACCGCCACCGTGATCGTCAGCTTCCTCGGCAGCTGCGCGATGGGCCTGTACGCGCGCAACCCGGTGCTGGTCGCGCCGGGCATGGGCATGAACGCGCTGTTCACGTTCGTGATGGTCCACGGCGGGAAGATGCCGTGGCAGACCGCGCTCGGCTGCGTGTTCTGGGCCGGCGTGATCTTCGCCGTGCTGGCCGCGTTCAACGCGCGCAAGCTGGTGGTGGACGCGATCCCGCCGAACCTGCGGCACGCCGTGTCGTGCGGCATCGGCCTGTTCATCTGCCTGATCGGGCTCGTCAACGCGAAGTTCGTGGTGGGCGACCCGGTGACGGTCGTGCATGCGGCGTCGCTGAACCCGGTGATCGTGACGTTCCTCGTCGGGCTCGCGATCACCACCGTGCTGGTGGTGCGCCGCGTGACCGGCGCGCTGATGATCGGCATCGTCGCCACCACGCTGCTCGCGGTGCCGATCGGCCGGATCTGGGGCGACGGCAGCGCCTACTGGCCCGCCGCGATCGCCACCCGGACGCTGGTCAACTGGAACGGCCTGGTGGCCGCGCCCGACTTCTCCGGGATCGGCCAGCTCGACCTGCTCGGCGCGCTGAAGGTGGTCTACTGGCCGTTCATCTTCGTGATGCTGTTCACGGCCTTCTTCGACGCGCTGTCCACCTTCATGGCGATCTCGGAGGCGGGCAACCTCGTCGATCGCGACGGCAATCCGCGCAACATCCGCCAGTCGATGATGGTGGATGCGTTCTCGGCGGTGGTGTCGGCGCCGCTCGGCACCAGCCCCGCGAACGCCTACATCGAATCGGCCGCCGGCATCTCGGCGGGCGGGCGCACCGGCCTGGTGGCGGTAGTGGCCGGGCTCTGCTTCCTGCCGTTCCTCGTGCTCTCGCCGCTGCTCTCGCTGGTGCCCGCGATCGCCACCGCGCCCGCGCTGATCCTGGTGGGCGTGTTCATGATGGAGTCGATCACGAAGATCGAATGGCACCGCTTCGACGAGGCGATCCCCGCGTTCATCGCGATGGTGCTGATCCCGCTCACCTATTCGATCACCGACGGCATCGCCTACGGCTTTCTTACCTTCGTGGTGCTGAAGCTGTTCACCGGGCGCCGCCGCGAGATCAAGCCGGCGATGTGGATCGTCGCCGCGCTCTCGGGCGTGCTGCTCGCGCAGCTGTAAGGCCGCCGATGCGCCCCGTTCCCCTGCCGCAGGAGTTTCGCCCATGACCCAAACCGCCTTTCGCGCCCGGCTGCTGACGTTTCGCGACGACCCCGCGCACGCGGACGACGCCGCCGTCTTCGAGCAGGACGGCCTGCTGATCGTCGACGCGGCGGGCCGGGTGGTCGCGGCCGGCGCCTACGCCGCGCTGGCCGGCCGCCTCGCGCCCGACGCGCGCGTCACCACGCTCGGCGACAAGCTGATCGTGCCCGGCTTCATCGACACGCACATCCACTATCCGCAGACCGACATGATCGCCTCGCCGGCGCCGGGCCTGCTGCCGTGGCTCGACACCTACACGTTCCCGACCGAGCGGCGCTTCGAGGACATCGAGCACGCGCGCGAGGTGGCGTCGTTCTTCATCGACACGCTGCTGGCGAGCGGCACCACCACCGCGCTCGTCTACTGCACGGTCCACCGGCAGTCGGCCGAGGCGCTGTTCGAGGCGAGCGAGGCGAGGAACCTGCGGATGATCGCGGGCAAGGTGCTGATGGATCGCAACTGCCCCGAGTTCCTGCGCGACACGGCGCAGTCGGGCCACGACGACAGCGCCGCGCTGATCGCGCGCTGGCACGGCCGCGGCCGGCAGATGTACGCGCTCACGCCGCGCTTCGCGCCGACCTCGACGCCGGCCCAGCTCGAGGCCTGCGCCGCGCTCGCGCGCCGCCATCCCGACGTGTTCGTGCAGAGCCACGTGGCTGAGAACGTCGACGAGGTGAAGTGGGCCGCCGAACTGTTCCCGGGCCACCGCAGCTACCTCGACATCTACGACCGCCACGGCCTGCTGCGCCCGCGCGCCGTGTACGGCCACTGCATCCACCTCGACGACGAGGACCGGCGCCGGATCGCCGAGACCGGCACGGTGATCGCGCACTGCCCGACTTCGAACTTCTTCCTCGGCAGCGGCCTGTTCGATTTCGACCGCGCCACCGCGCAGCGCGCGCAGCTGTCGCTCGCAACCGACGTGGGCGGCGGCACCTCGTTCTCGATGCTGCAGACCATGAACGAGGCGCACAAGGTCGCGCGGCTGTCGGGCTACCACCTCAGCGCGACGCGGATGTTCTGGCTCGCCACGGCGGGCGCCGCGCGCGCGCTCGCGCTCGACGCGCAGATCGGCACGCTCGCGCCGCGCGCCGAGGCCGACTTCGTCGTGCTCGATCCGCGCGCCACGCCGCTGCTCGCGCGCCGCACCGCGCGCGCCGCCTCGCTCGAGGAACTGCTGTTCGCGTTCGCGATGCTCGGCGACGACCGCGCCGTCCACAGCACCTGGGCGGCCGGCCGCTGCGTGCATCGGCGCGACGAGGCGACGGCCGCCGCGGCCTGAACGGCGGCTGGACGGCACCCGCCCCACCGCGCGGCGCGCGGCCCTCGATCACCGCCCGGACGTGAAAAAGGCCCGGTGCGAGACATCGCACCGGGCCTTGCATCCGACCGGACCTTTCGTTCATTTGCCGCCACCCGCGCGGGCGGCGGCGCTTCCAGCCTGCGCCGGCGACAACCTCCGTCGCTACCGGGCCGGACCGGCCATGCCCGAATCTAATGCGCGCCAGCCGCAGCCGGCGCGGCGGAAGCCGGCGCCGCCGGTACCGCGCGCTCATTCGACGCAGGCGCCGCGGCCCCGCCGCTGCGCGCCACCGGCAGCCGCACGACGCGCGTCGCACCGTTGCCGAGCGGGAAGTCGGCCAGCGCCGAGCGCGCCAGGTACGGCATCGCCGTGACGAGCGAATCACCGCTGCCGGTGTTGCGCGCGCTGACGTTATAGACCTCGCGCCCGGTCGCCCGCTCGGTGATGCGCAGGTTCAGCGTGCGCTGGTAGACCTGGTAGGTCTGGTTCACGTAGCCGGCCGGAAACGGGCCGCCCCACGGCCCGAACGGCCCCCACGGGCCACCGCGCCAGTACGGCCCCGGGCCGAACCACGGATCGTAGTAGACCGGCTGCGGCACCGATACCAGGTCGCCCTTGACGCCGTAGGTCAGCTTGACCAGATAGCGCGCGTCGGCCTGCGGCACGCGGCGGAACGACAGCGTGGACAGTTCGTTCGCCACGATCTGCTCGTAGGTCGCCTGCTCGAGGCTGTTCTGCTCGTCGGGCGCGCGCGTGAACGCGTAGGTGCGCGTCGCGTCGCTGCCGCTCCAGTCGGAAAATGCCGTGACCTGCGTGTTCACGTAGCTCGCGCACCCCGACAGCAGCGCGACGCAGGCAGCCGCGAGCCACTTGGCGGCGCGGAACGTTCGATTCGCTTTCATGATTCTCTTCCTCGATTCCCTTTCTGTATGCCCCGGCTGTTGCCCGGCTGTTGCCCGGGTATCGCCGCGGTGTCGCCCTGGCGTTGCCCGGGTAGTGCCGGAACTCCGCCGGCACCCCGGCGGAGTTTCGCGATCATACGCCGCGCGCCGCGCCCCGCAACCACAAGGCAGACCGCCGGCAGGCCCGAAAGTTCGGCCCGCGCGACTTGCCAAGCCTTTGTACAATGGACCCACGCCGCCCGCCACGAACGGGCTCACGAACTCCTCACCGACCGACCGACATGTCCGATACCGCCGCCCATTCCACCGTGATCCGCCGCGCCGACTACACGCCGCCCGCGTTCCTCATCGACAGCGTCGCCCTCGAATTCGATCTGGTGCCCGAGCGCACGGTCGTGCGCAACACGATGCGCCTGCGCCGCAATCCCGACGCCGCGCCCGCGCCGCATCTCGAACTGCTCGGCGAGTCGCTCGAATTCATCGCGGCGCAAATCAACGGCCAGCCGGCCGCGGCGGTGCGCGCGCACGAGCACGGCCTGAGCGTCGAAAACGTGCCCGACGCGTTCGAACTCGTGATCGACAGCGCCTGCGCGCCGGCCGCCAACACCACGCTGTCCGGCCTCTACGTGTCGGGCGGCAATTTCTTTACGCAGTGCGAAGCGGAAGGCTTTCGCCACATCACCTATTTCCTCGACCGGCCCGACGTGATGTCGACCTACACGGTCACGCTGCGCGCCGACCGCGAGGCCTACTCGGTGCTGCTGTCGAACGGCAACCTCGTCGATTCCGGCCTGCTGGCCGACGGCCGCCACTTCGCGAAGTGGGAAGACCCGTTCCGCAAGCCGAGTTACCTGTTCGCGCTGGTCGCGGGCAAGCTGGTCTCGATCGAGGAGACCATCACCACCGGCTCCGGCGCGAGCAAGCTGCTGCAGGTCTGGGTCGAACCCGCCGACCTCGACAAGACGCGCCACGCGATGGATTCGCTGATCCACTCGATCCGCTGGGACGAAAAGCGCTTCGGCCTCGAGCTCGATCTCGACCGCTTCATGATCGTCGCCGTCAGCGACTTCAACATGGGCGCGATGGAGAACAAGGGGCTCAACATCTTCAACACGAAGTACGTGCTGGCGAACCCGGAAACGGCCACCGACGTCGATTTCTCGAACATCGAGGCAGTGGTCGGCCACGAGTATTTCCACAACTGGACCGGCAACCGCGTGACCTGCCGCGACTGGTTCCAGCTGAGCCTGAAGGAAGGGCTGACGGTGTTCCGCGACCAGGAGTTCTCGGCCGACATGGCGGCCGGCGAAGGCGACGACGCGGGCGCGCGCGCCGTCAAGCGCATCGAGGACGTGCGCGTGCTGCGCCAGCTGCAGTTCGCCGAGGACGCCGGCCCGATGGCGCACCCGGTGCGCCCCGAGAGCTACGTCGAGATCAACAACTTCTACACGATGACGGTCTACGAGAAAGGCTCCGAAGTCGTGCGGATGTACCAGACCCTGCTCGGCCGCGACGGCTTCCGGCGCGGCATGGACCTTTACTTCAAGCGCCACGACGGCCAGGCCGTGACCTGCGACGACTTCCGCCACGCGATGGCCGACGCGAACGGCCGCGACCTCGCGCAGTTCGAGCGCTGGTACAGCCAGGCCGGCACGCCGCGGGTGGCCGTGAAGACCGCCTACGACGCGGCGGCGAAACGCTACACGGTCACGCTGAGCCAGGCTTACGGCGAGGGTTCGCCGGCCGCGCGCGAGACCCAGCAGGGCCCACTGCTGATCCCGTTCGCGATCGGCCTGATCGGCCCCGACGGCCAGGATCTGCCGCTGCGCCTGGACGGCGAGGCCGAGGCCGGCGCCACCACGCGCGTGCTCGAACTGACCGAGACGCAGGCCAGCTATACCTTCGTCGATGTCGCGGCCGAGCCGCTGCCCTCGCTGTTGCGCAACTTCTCGGCGCCGGTGATCGTCGACTACGACTATCGCGAGGACCAGCTCGCGTTCCTGCTCGCGCACGACAGCGATCCGTTCAACCGCTGGGAGGCGGGCCAGCGGCTCGCCACGCGCGCGCTGCTGACGCTCGCCGACACGGCCGCCGCGGACGGCGAGCTGACGCTCGACGACGCGTTCGTCAACGCGTTCCACCGCGTGCTGGTGGACGACTCGCTGTCGCCGGCGTTCCGCGAGCTGGCGCTGACGATGCCGTCCGAGGCCTATCTGGCCGACCAGATGCGCGAGGCGAACCCGGCCGCGGTCCACCGCGCGCGCCAGTTCGTGCGCGGCCGGCTGGCCGCCGCGCTGCGCGCCGACTGGCTCGCGATCCACGAACGGCACCGCACCCCGGGCGCCTACGCGCCGACGCCCGAGGACGCCGGCCGGCGCGCGCTGAAGAATCTCGCGCTCGCCTATCTCGCCGAACTCGACGAGCCGGCCGAAGCCGTGCGGCTCGCCACCGCCCAGTACGACGTGGCCGACAACATGACCGACCGCGCCGCCGCGCTCGGCGCGCTGCTGTCGGCCTCGGCCGCCTCGGACGCGGCCGAGGCGCCGGCGCGCAAGGCGCTCGCCGACTTCTACCAGCGCTTCGAGAAGGAGGCGCTGGTGATCGACAAGTGGTTCTCGATGCAGGCCACGCGGCGCGGCACGGCCGGCCATCCGACGCTCGACACGGTGCGTGAACTGCTCGCGCACCCGGCCTTCAACCTGAAGAATCCGAACCGCGCGCGCTCGCTGATCTTCGGGTTCTGCGCCGCGAATCCGGCGCAGTTCCACGCCGCCGACGGCTCCGGCTACGCGTTCTGGGCCGACCAGGTGCTGGCGCTCGACGCGATCAACCCGCAAGTCGCCGCGCGGCTGTCGCGTTCGCTCGAAAACTGGCGGCGCTTCACGCCGGCGCTGCGCGAGCCGATGCGCGCCGCGCTCGAACGCGTCGCGGCCGGTGCCAAGTCGCGCGACGTTCGCGAGATCGTCGGGAAGGCGCTGGCCTGAGCACGCCGGCCGATCCCGGCAAATCCAGGCAGACCAAACGGCCGGCCCGCTCACGCGGCACCGGCCGTTTTTTCATGATGGCGGGATACGGGCCGCCGCGGCGCCCGCATCTCGTCGATTTCGTGGGCGCCAGGCGCGCGGCCGACTCCGCATCGCGGCCCGAAATCGGGCTGGTGTGACCGCGCCGTGACGCGCGCGCCCGTGATCCGGAACAAAAAGGCGGCGGTGCGTCAGGGCAGCGCGGGTAAAATTGCAAAAAACAGATATTTTCCTGCCTCTCGGAGCTCAGCATGTCCCTTTCCCGACGTACCACGCTGTCGAAGTATCTGATCGAGCAACAACGCGAGAACCACAACCTTCCCGCTGACCTGCGCCTGCTGATCGAAGTCGTCGCGCGCGCCTGCAAGGCAATCAGCTTCCACGTCTCGAAGGGCGCGCTCGGCGATGCGCTCGGCACGGCCGGCAGCGAGAACGTGCAGGGCGAAGTGCAGAAGAAGCTCGACATCCTGTCGAACGAAATCCTGCTCGACGCGAACGAATGGGGCGGCAATCTCGCCGCGATGGCCTCGGAGGAAATGGAAACGTTCTTCCCGATCCCCGAGAACTACCCGCGCGGCGAATACCTGCTGGTGTTCGATCCGCTCGACGGCTCGTCGAACATCGACGTGAACGTCTCGATCGGCACGATCTTCTCGGTGCTGCGCTGCCCGGACGGCCAGCAGGCCACCGAGCAGTCGTTCCTGCAGCCTGGCGTGAAGCAGGTGGCCGCCGGCTACGCCGTGTACGGCCCGCAGACGGTGCTGGTGCTGACCACCGGCCACGGCGTGAACTGCTTCACGCTCGACCGCGAACTCGGCTCGTGGGTGCTGACCCAGAGCAACATGCAGATCCCGGCCGACACGCGCGAATACGCGATCAACGCCTCGAACGCGCGCCACTGGTACGAGCCGGTCAAGCGCTACGTCGACGAGCTGAACGCCGGCGCCGACGGCCCGCGCGGCGAGAACTTCAACATGCGCTGGATCGCCTCGATGGTGGCCGACGTCCACCGCATCCTAAACCGCGGCGGCGTGTTCATGTATCCGGCCGACGCGCGCACGCCCGATCGCCCCGGCAAGCTGCGCCTGATGTACGAGGCCAACCCGATGTCGTTCATCGTCGAGCAGGCGGGCGGCGCCGCGTCGACCGGCACCGAGCGCATCCTCGACGTGCAGCCGACCGGCCTGCACCAGCGCGTGCCGGTGATCCTCGGTTCGAAGAACGAGGTCGAACGCGTGGCCCGTTACCACCAGGAAGCGGCCGCGAAGTAAGGCCCGCGCGGACATTGCGGCAGCGCCGCAAGAAAGTCCCCGCGACGGCGAGAAAGGACTTCCTCCCCCGCGTTTTTCATCGTAGAATTCGGGCCGTTGAAAGACGCGGGGACAGATGATCGGCAACGGTCGTCGAGGAGGCGGAGCCGGTTCGGTCGGCGCGAAAGTTTGAAGTTTTTTCGCCAGACCTATTGCCAGCCTCGCAGAAATCACCCTATAATTTCACTTCTTTGATGCCGGTGTAGCTCAGTTGGTAGAGCAGCGCATTCGTAATGCGAAGGTCGTAGGTTCGACTCCTATCTCCGGCACCATCCGAATCAAGCAAAAAGCCCGATCCTCGTGATCGGGCTTTTTGCTTTGCAGCATCGGCGGCCCTCCTGTCGCTCCTCTCACTGCCCCTCCTCCATTTTTTCCGCGCGCCGCCGGAAAGCCCCGCGAAAGCTCCGCGACGCCGTGCCCGCCGGCCCGAGAAACCATTGGTAAAGCGTTCCGGCGCTGCCTAACATTACTTAACGCTCCTGACCCGGCTATTGCAGTACATTGCGTGGGCACCGGGCCGGGGCGGACAGTTCGTCCTGTCGATTCGCATCTCGATGCCCGCGGCCGGTTCATTACGCAGCAACCCAACCTGGAGAGAACCACCATGGCTCATGGCTTGATTATGTGGCTCATCATCGGCGCCATCGCCGGCTGGCTGGCCGGCCTGCTCGTGAAGGGCGGCGGCTTCGGCCTGATCGTCGACATCATCGTCGGCATCGTCGGCGCCATCATCGGCGGCTGGCTCGCGGGTGTGCTCGGCATCACGATCGGCAGCGGTTTCTTCGCGTCGATCATCGTCGCCGTAATCGGCGCGGTCATCCTGCTGTTCATCATCCGGCTGTTCCGGCGCGCCTAGCCGCGCGCTGATCGCGGCCCGGCGCCCGCCCGCAGCGGCGCGCCGGCCGCCCGCGCCCCGGCCGCCGGGGCGTCGCCGCCTCCCTCTCCCGCCCTTCCGCTCCCCGCACCCGTCGGACGGATGTCCCGTCGCGCGAGAAAGATGCACGCGCATCCATTTTCCGCGCGCCGCCGATCCGGCCAGTCACGACAAAAACCGCCCGGGTGTGCGGTTTAAGCAACATCGACAAATTGAAACGATTCCTTGCTGGAAAAATTGAAGATAGGCGGCTGATAATCGATACACCGCAAGGAGAATGATCATGGACGAAAAGCCGACTCGCATGCCACCTCCCGAGAAAGTGATGAGCCCGGACCCGGAGCCGGTGGCCGTCGAGTTCCTCGCGGAGCTGCCCGACCACGTGCGTGCGTTCTTCGACGAACAGCACAGGCTGGGCGCGCCGAAGTAACAGCCCGCTGAACGTCGCGAACCACCGCATCACCGCGCTCGATTCCTTGCGTCCGTTCCCCTCCTCGCTGCAGCAGGCCACCAGGCTCCCGGGCCGGGTCGGCTGCGCGCGCTAAGCTTCGTCTCCGGCCCCGCGCGCGCCGAGCATTCGTTTATCCTCCTCGTTTTCCCTTATGCCCGGCCACACACCGGCGCCTGCCGATCCACCATGACTCTGCCGATCCGCCCGACCCTCGCGTTTGCGTCGCTCGCCGCCGCCCTGCTCGTCCTGCCGCTGCCGGCCTCGGCCGACGGCGACGACACGCCGCTCACCAACCTCGTCGCGCTCGCCTCGCAGCGCATCGCGCTGGCCGAGCCGGTGGCCCGCTGGAAGTGGGCGAATCACAAGCCGATCGAGGACAAGCCGCGCGAAGCGCAACTGCTCGCCGACGTCGAACGCCGCGCGGTGGCGAGCGGGGTCGATCGCGATTACGCGCACGCGTTTTTCTCGGACCAGATCGAGGCGAGCAAGATCATGCAGAACGCGCTGTTCGCGAAGTGGCGCGCCACGCAGGCCCCCGACGGCACGCCGCCCGACCTCGCCACCACCACGCGCCCGCAGTTCGACCGGCTCACCCAGTCGATGATCGGCGCGCTCACGCGCGTCGCGCCGCTGCGCAACGCGCCCGACTGCCAGTCGCGCATGGCGCGCAGCATCGCCGATTGGAAGTCGATGACGCGCTACGACTCGAGCCAGTCGCCCGCGCTCGACGCCGCGCTCGCGCATGTCTGCGCCGGCGGCGGCGCCAGCGCGGTCGGCTGACGCGACACCTGGTATCGAGTCGGGGAATCGATCTTGCCGGGCACCGCTCGCGCGGCTCAGGTCGAACGCGCCGGTGCGGCGGCCGGCGCGTGAACGGGAGGCGGATGCCGCCTACTGCGGCGCCGCCAGCACCGGGGCCGGCAACGCAAGCGCGATGGTCGGCACGCCGCGTGCGAGATGAGTCTGCAGGATCCGGAACACGGCGGCATTGAACCGGCCGTCGCCCCCGGCGGCAGCAGCCAGCGCACGCGCCGCCTCGATGCCGGCGACGGTGCCCAGATAACACCAGCGATCGACCACGTGATATGAGGCCGGTGCACCGCCGTCGACGATCGCCACCGGGCCGTCGAACGGCCAGGGCTCGCCGGCGGTGCCGCGCCGCGCATCGCCGGCTTTGCGGTTGAAGGCCGGCGCCAGTTCGGCGATCCAGTGCGCCTCGGCCAGCATCGCGCCGAGTTCGCCACCGGTCTCGCGCCATTCCAGGCGCCGCACCTGCTCCGCGAGCCGCCGCTCCCTGGCCGAGCGCCGCTCGCCCGTGAGCAGCGCGCGCAGGCGGTTACGCACCCGCACGCTGCGCCCGACGTAGAGCGGCGCATCACCTTCCCCGAACAGCGCATAGGCGCCGAAGCCGGCTGGCGCGCGCTCGAGATCGTCCTCGGTCAGTTCGCCCGCCAGCCGGTAGCGGCGCGTCGTCTGCGCGATCTGCTCGACGAGCCGCTCGGCCGGAATCGCGTCGTGCAGGTGTCGCCAGAACTGCCAGACGAGATCGGCATCGGCCAGCGCGCGGTGACGCGCGTTCGGCACCAGCGCGTGGCGCGCGATCAGTGCATCGAGCCCATGACGCGATTCGCGCGGAAACAGCGCGCGCGACAGGCGCACCGTACAGAGCATGTCGGGATTGAACGCATAGCCGGCGCGCTCGAATTCAGCGCGCAAAAAGCCGCGGTCGAAACTCGCGTTGTGCGCGATGAAAAGCCGCCCGTCGAGTCGCGCGTAAAGCTCGGCCGCGATCGAGGCGAAGCTCGGCGCGCCGCGCACCATCGCATCGGTGATGCCGGTCAGTTGCTGGATGAAAGCCGGGATCGGCTGGTGGGGATCGATCAGCGAGTTCCAGGTGGAGACGCCGTCCGGACCGACCTCGACGACACCGATCTCGGTGATCCGGTGTTCGGCCGCGGAGCCGCCGGTCGTCTCGAGGTCGACGAAGGCGAGCGGGCCGCCGGAGGCCTGGAAAAACGAAGACAAAGACGAAGACGAATCGGACATGTCAGCAGTAAGCGATACCGGTTGGCGTGCGCGAAAGACCGCGCACAATGCCGATTCTACCCGCCAAAAACAAAGCCCCCGCCAAAGCGGGGGCCGGACATCCGGTTCAACCCGGATTACAGCGCCTGGATGTTCGCCGCCTGCTTGCCTTTCGGCCCGGTCTTCACGTCGAACGACACGCGCTGATTTTCCTTCAGCGTCTTGAAGCCGTCCATGCGGATTTCCGAGAAGTGCGCGAACAGGTCTTCGCCACCGTTGTCCGACGTAATAAAGCCAAAGCCCTTAGCATCGTTAAACCATTTCACGATACCGGTATCCATATTCCTGATTCCCCAAACGATTATAAATAAAACGAGCAACTCGTGAGTGCCGTCACCGAAAGCCTCGGCCCCGCTAAACCTTATGGACGATGAGCAGTAAGCACCGCAGACTTCGTGGTGCTTTTATAAATGGGAGGCTCCGGGCTCGTCAAGAAAATTCTTCACATCTTCTTATCGGACTTGACCTCGATCGCGATGGAAACGGTACGTCGCCAACAAAATGGACCATTTAGTCACGTGTAACCTGTCATTATTACTAGGGAATATCCGTTTCAATTAACGGAAACGCAAAAAATACCGACCGGGTAAAAAATAGCGATTACTCGGTATTTGTCCGGGTTGTCGTGGACAGCCGGTTTTGCGATGCTGAATCAGGTTCAGAAGTACAAGGGGGCGGATATGCTGCTCGACAGACTGAAACGTTTCGCGCACCGGCTCGGCATGCTGCGCCGCCATAAAAAGATCAAGGCGGCGCCCGCGATCTACGCGCTCGATGCCGAATTCGATACGACCTGGCACGGCGACCACTGGCAAAACCTGCTCGCCTCGCCACTCGACGCGCGTCATTACGTGATGGAAGACTGGGCACAGCCGGCCGGCATGCCGGTGGCACGCGAAGTCACGGACGCAAAACCGACGAAACGGCGCCGCCGCGGCTGAACCTGCCAGCGCACGTCGGGAAAAGGCGCAAAAAAAGCAAAAAAAAGCGCGACTGGGAAGTCGCGCCGACAAAGGTTTGGAGATCTTTTCCGTCAACGAAAAAGTCTGCTTCGAAAAGCAGAACCACCAGTATAGCGATTGCGCCGTGCAGCATTAGCGGCGGTCTTCACAAACGTCTATTGTCGAAGACTCAACAATCCTCCGCACTCCCCACCTCCCCGATTCGTCCCATCGCTACGTGCCCTTGTGTCGCCGCCACGCAACGGCGGAGAACCATTCGCGATCCTGATCAATTCTCACCGGACGGCGCCTTTCCTTGCCTGACAAAGGTTTCCGGGCGATTTCCGATCATTTCGCAAACTTAAATTCATTATTGCTTAAAACGTGAGCCACGGAGGCAGCCAGCTCCCTCTTACACTGCGCTCGGGTTTGGAGATTTGCGGCGCCCTGTGGCGCCACCCTCATCACGCCACACTACGCCCCACCTGGTGCTGGCCGACTATCCCGAATTGCGGGGGCTCCGTTCCTCCGCCTGCTGGAGACGAATCAATGAAAAAGACTCTAATCGTGGCTGCGCTCTCGGGCGTCTTCGCAACGGCCGCGCACGCTCAAAGCAGCGTGACGCTGTACGGCCTGATCGACGCCGGCATCACCTATACGAACAACCAGGGCGGTCACAGCTCGTGGTCGGAAACGAGCGGCTCGGTCAACGGCAGCCGCTGGGGCCTGCGTGGCAATGAAGATCTGGGCGGCGGCCTGAAGGCGATCTTCGTGCTCGAAAACGGTTTCGGCATCAACAACGGCACGCTCAAGCAGAACAGCCGCGAATTCGGCCGTCAGGCTTACGTCGGCCTCGGCCACAACCAGTTCGGCTCGGTCACGCTCGGCCGCCAATACGACAGCGTCGTCGACTTCCTGGCTCCGCTGTCGCTGACGGGCACGCAGTACGGCGGCACGCAGTTCGCCCACCCGTTCGACAACGACAACCTGAACAACTCGTTCCGCGTCAACAACTCGGTCAAGTACACGAGCGTCAACTACGGCGGCCTGAAGTTCGGCGGCTTGTACGGCTTCTCGAACAGCGACCAGTTCTCGAACAACCGCGCGTTCAGCGGCGGCGTGTCGTATTCGTACCTCGGCTTCAACATCGCGGCCGGCTACCTGCAGCTCGACAACAACATCTCCGGTCTCACGTCGGCGACGCTGTCGAACACGGGTGGCGCGGTGGCGGGCGACAACACGTTCGTCGGCAAGCGCCAGCGCGTGTTCGGCGGCGGCCTGACCTACACGTTCGGTCCGGCCACGGCGGGCTTCGTGTTCACGCAGACGCGCGTGAACCGTGCGCTCGGCATCGCGGGCAGCCCGTCGGGCACGTCGGCCGGCATCGCGCTGGACGGCACCTTCGCGCGCTTCAACAACTACGAAGTCAACGCCCGCTACGCGCTGACGCCGGCCCTGTCGATCGCCGGTTCCTGGACCTACACGGCCGGCTTCCTCGACGGCCGCCACCCGGGCTGGAACCAGTTCAACCTGCAGACCTCGTATGCGCTGTCGAAGCGCACCGACGTCTACCTGCAGGGCGAATACCAGCACGTCAGCAACGACGGCCTGGCGATCGGTGCCTACGTGAACGGTCTGGGCGGCGCTTCGTCGACGAACAAGCAGATCGCCGTCACGGCCGGCCTGCGTCACCGCTTCTGATCGATCGCGTCCTGACGCGCCGCAGCAATCCGGCGGCGATCATGACAAAAGCGCCCCTCGGGGCTAATGCCGTTCAGTTAAGGTTCTTTCTGAGGAACCGAACGGCATAACGAGCAGGACGGGACTTGACGGCCCGATCGCATTTGCGGTCGGGCCGTTTTACATTGATGAGCAGTTTGAGGTGTTCGCGAAGTCGCTTGAGGACGGTGGGCAGCTTGGCGAAGGCGGGCGTGCGCGCGGCCCACATCATCTCGTGCTGGATGAGATGGAACGAGCGAACAAAGCTCAATTCGGTCGGTTCGCACTTGGCCTCAAAGGCCGCGCTAGCCATTTCGCGACGAATCAGGTTGTAGGCGATCAGCGCACCCCAGATCTCCTGATAGATGCCATCGACGGTTCGGCTGCGTAGCGTCAGCTCGCTACCGAGCATGGACTGCTTCAGTTCGCGGTAGCTGGTCTCGATCTGCCAGCGCCGCTCGTAGCACGCAGCCAGATCGGCCAACTTGAAGCG
>NZ_CP045094.1:760357-981696 GCF_022870505.1 Burkholderia perseverans | reverse complement strand
AGCATGAAGGTCAGGTGGTCGGTCAGCATCGCGCCGAAAAGTTAACACTTCAGCGCAGCGTTTACAACCACTCCTTCCCAAAACAAAAATGCCGTCCAGTTGCTTAACTGAACGGCATTAGCCCCTCGGGGCGCTTTTTTGTTTTCGGGCGAGACGACGAGATGCCAGCGCGGCCGACGGCCGGGCAGCTACGCGGCGGCGGCCGGGTAACGGACGTCGAGCACGTCCACGGGCTGCGGGCCGCCCGGCGTCACCAGCGTGACGGTATCGCCGATGCGCGCCTTCAGCAGCGCGCGCGCGATCGGCGAGACCCAGCTGACGTGGCCGCGGTCCAGGTCGACCTCGTCGACGCCGACGATCGTGACGGTGTGCTCGTCGCCGTCCTCGGTCGCGTAATCGACGGTCGCGCCGAAGAACACCTGGTCGGCACTCTCCTGCCGGCTCGCGTCGACCACCTCGGCCAGATCGAGCCGCTTGGTCAGGAAGCGGATCCGCCGGTCGATCTCTCGCAGCCTGCGTTTGCCGTAGATGTAGTCGCCATTCTCGGAGCGGTCGCCGTTCGAAGCGGCCCACGACACCAGCTTGACCACCTCGGGACGCTCCTCGTCGATCAGGTGCAGCAGCTCGTCGCGCAGCCGCTTGTGACCGGCCGGCGTGATGTAGTTCTTCGCGCCGGCCGGGATCGGCGGCAAGGCCGCGTCGAGCTCGTCATCGTCGCCATCCGACTCCTTCACAAACGCCTTGTTCATTCCGTTCCAGACCACCCATGAGATGCTTCAAGGTTACACGAATGGCCTTCCTGAAGAAATTGGCGTCAAACACTTCCCTTTTCAAAAAAGGTTGCTATAATCTCACTTCTGCGTGCGGCTGTAGCTCAGTTGGATAGAGTACTTGGCTACGAACCAAGGGGTCGTGGGTTCGAATCCTGCCAGCCGCGCCACTTTTTAACGGGTTGTCCTACGGGATCTCCCGGCAGTACGATGCAGTACCGTTTTGCGTGCGGCTGTAGCTCAGTTGGATAGAGTACTTGGCTACGAACCAAGGGGTCGTGGGTTCGAATCCTGCCAGCCGCGCCATCTTTTGAAGGGCCTTCCTCCGGGAAGGCCCTTTTGTTTTTCCGGACCTTTTCTTTTGTCGGTCCAATTCGCGGGCCCATGTATTCGCATCGGCATCGTCCGCATCCCCTTCATGAAAAAAGCGGCACGCCGCTTTCGCGCGTACCGCCTCCCCACTGCGGCGGCCTGCGCCGCCAGTTCCGTCAGTAGTCCTGCCGCTCGCGGTCGATCCGCATCCCGCCATCGTGGCGCGTATGGGCCGTGTCGTCGCTCGAGCGCTCGCGCATGATCCGCATCACGTCCGGGTTGGTCCGCACGCGCCGCATCACGTTCGCGAGGTGGACGCGGTCGCTCACCTGGATCACGAAGCGCAGCACCGTCGATTCGTGCGACAGATCCTCGTCCATCGCGATGTGGACGATGTTCGCGTCGGCCGAGGTGATGTCGGCCGCGACGCGCGCGAAGATGCCCTTGGTGTTCTTCACCAGCACCTTCACCGTCACGTCGAACAGGCGGCCCGGCTGCGGCGCCCAGGCGACGTCGATCCAGCGGCCCGGATCGCGCCGGTGGATGCGCTGCGCCACCCGGCAATCCGTCGTATGGATCGCCATGCCCAGACCGATACCGATATAACCCATGATGCTGTCGCCCGGAATCGGCCGACAGCAGGCCGAGAGCTGCACCGACATGCCCTCGGTGCCGGTGATCGCGACGGGCGGCGCGTTGTGCGCCGGGCGGTCGGCACGCGGCATGTCGTCGTCGGCGTCGCGCCCGCTCATCAGCACCTCGATGCGCTTGGCCATCACCGCCGGCACGCGCCGGCCGAGGCCGATGTCGGCGAAGATTTCCTGGCGGCTCTTGTTGCCGGTCCACTGCACGAGCTTTTCCCACACGTCGGGCTGCACGTCGGCCAGCGCGAGACCGTAGCCCTTGAGGCTCTGGTCGACGAGCCGCTCGCCCAACTGCACCGATTCGTTCAGGCGCATCGTCTTCAGGTAGTGGCGGATCGCCGAACGCGCCTTGCCAGTGCGCACGAAGCCGAGCCAGACCGGATTCGGCTTCGAGTACGGCGCCGTGATCACCTCGACGATGTCGCCGCTCTTGAGCTCGGTGCGCAGCGGCAGCAGTTCGTTGTTGATCTTGACGGCCACGCACTGGTTGCCGAGATCGCTATGGACGGCGTAGGCGAAGTCGAGTGCCGTCGCGCCGCGCGGCAGCGCCATGATCTTCGACTTCGGCGTAAACACGTAGACGGCGTCCGGGAACAGGTCGATCTTGACGTGTTCGAGGAACTCGCTCGAGTCGCCCGCCTCGCTCTGGATGTCGAGCAGCGATTTGAGCCACTGGTGCGCGCGCATCTGCACGTCGTTGAGATCGGCGCCGCCGTTCTTGTAGAGCCAGTGGGCGGCCACGCCGGCCTCGGCGATCTCGTGCATCTTGCGGGTGCGGACCTGGAACTCGATCGGCGCGCCGAACGGGCCGACCACCGTGGTGTGCAGCGACTGATAGCCGTTCACCTTCGGGATCGCGATGTAGTCCTTGAACTTGCCCGGCACGGGCTTGTAGAGCGAATGCAGCGCGCCGATGCAGGTGTAGCACTCGAGCGGATGCTCGACCACCACGCGGAAGCCATACACGTCGAGCACCTGCGAGAACGACAATTGCTTGTCGCGCATCTTGCGGTAGATGCTGTAGATGGTCTTCTCGCGGCCGGTGATCTCGGCATCGAGCTTCGCGTCCACCACCGTGCGCTGCGCGGCCTCGAGGATCTTGCCGACCACTTCGCGGCGGTTGCCGCGCGCGGCCTTCACGGCCTTCTCGAGCGTCGCGTAGCGATGCGGGTTGAAGTTCGCGAAGCTCATCTCCTGCAGCTCGCGATAGGTATTGTTCAGGCCGAGCCGGTGCGCGATCGGCGCATAGATGTCGAGCGTCTCGCGCGCCACGCGGCGGCGCTTCTCCATCGGCACCGCGCCGAGCGTGCGCATGTTGTGCAGACGGTCGGCCAGCTTCACGAGGATCACGCGCACGTCGCGTGCCATCGCGAGCAGCATCTTGCGGAAGTTTTCCGCCTGCGCTTCCTCGCGGCTGCGGAACTCCATCTTGTCGAGCTTGGACAGCCCGTCGACGAGTTCGGCCACCTTCGGACCGAAGCGCTCGGCGAGCTCGCTCTTCATGACGCCCTGGTCTTCCATCACGTCGTGCAGCAGCGCGGCCATCACCGCCTGCGCGTCGAGCTTCCAGCCGGCGCAGATTTCGGCGACGGCGACGGGATGGGTGATGTAGGGTTCGCCGCTCTGGCGATATTGACCGAGGTGGGCTTCGTCACTGAAGTGGAACGCCGCCTTCACCTCCTTGATCTCTTCCGAGGGCAGATACTCGGCAAGCGCGGCCGTCAGCTTCGCGATCGAAACGACGCCGTGCTTGCGAGGTTGCTCCGGAGTGGCGGTCGGCCCGAACAGATGGCGAAACGATTGTTCGAGGACCGCGTCGATGTACTGCCGCGCCGGCGAGGTGACCGTCGCTTCCGTGCTTTCGGCCGGGCCGGTTTCCCCGGAGGCGGACGATGGTGAGTTGCTCATATTCGCCTCCTCAGGTTGGCACGTCGGGTTGCGCGGGACTACATGACTCGAGTGACCGAGTGTGCCTTAAACCGGCACTTTCTTCAGCATCTCGATGCCGACCTGGCCCGCCGCGATCTCGCGCAGCGCAACCACGGTGGGCTTGTCGCGGCTTTCGATCTTCGGCGTATGGCCTTGCGCGAGCTGCCGCGCGCGGTAGGTGGCGGCGAGCGCCAGTTCGAAGCGATTCGGGATTTGCTTCAGGCAGTCTTCGACGGTAATGCGAGCCATGTTGGTGTTCCTTCTGAATATGTTGCCTATTCTACCTTATGTCCCTCGTCCCTCGCCTTCACTCGGCGTGCGGGAGATGGATGCCCAGCTCGATGAAAAGCTCGGCGTGGCGTGCGTACTGCGAAGCGAAGCGCAGCCGCGTGGCGGCCACGATGCGCTGCAGCTCGGCGAGCGCCGTGTCGAAGTGTTCGTTGATCACCACGTACTCGGCCTCGGAGGCGTGCGCGATCTCGCTGCCGGCAGCGAGCAGACGCCGCGTGATCACGTTCGGCTCGTCCTGGCCGCGTTTCTTCAGACGCTCCTCGAGCGCCGCGAGCGAGGGCGGCAGGATGAAGATGCCGACCGCGTTGCGGAACTGCTTCTTGACCTGTTGCGCGCCCTGCCAGTCGATCTCGAGCAGCACGTCGCGCCCGCTCGCCATCTGCTCCTCGATCCAGACGCGCGAGGTGCCGTAGTAGTTGCCATGCACCTCGGCGCTTTCGAGGAATTCGTGCGCCGCGTGGCGCGCGCGGAAATCCTCGACGCTCGTGAAGTGATAGTGCTCGCCGTCCTGCTCGCCAGGACGCGGCTTGCGCGTCGTGTACGAGATCGACAGGCGGATCTCGTCGTCCTTGGCGAGCAGCGCGTTCACCAGCGTCGACTTGCCCGCGCCCGACGGCGCCACCACCATGAACAGGTTGCCGGGATACGCGCCGGCATGCAGCGCGTGCGCGTCTCGGTTCGATTCGGTCATCTTGCCTTACTCCAGGTTTTGCACTTGCTCGCGCATCTGCTCGATCAGCAGCTTGAGCGCCATCGACGCGTCGGCCAGTTCCTTGGCCGCCGCCTTCGAGCCGAGCGTGTTCGCCTCGCGGTTCAGCTCCTGCATCATGAAGTCGAGCCGCTTGCCCACGCGTCCGCCCTTCTCGATCACGTGGCGCGTCTCGTTCAGATGCGCGGTCAGTCGCGACAGCTCTTCCGCGATGTCGATGCGGATGCCGTACATCGTCACTTCCTGGCGGATCCGCTCCGCCGCTTCCTCGCGCGTGACCACCGTCTGCGCGCCCTCGGGCGCCGCGATGCCGAGCGCTTCCTGCAGGCGTTCGACGATCTTCTGCTGGTGCTTCGTGATCAGCTCCGGCACGAGCGGCGTGATGCGCGCGACGATCGCCTCCATCTCGGTGGCGTTCGCGAGCAGCATCGTGGCCAGTTGCGCGCCTTCGCGCGAACGCACCACCACCAGCTCGCCGATCGCTTCCTTGCCGCAGGCCAGCACCGCGTCGCGCAGCGCCTCGGCCGACACGCCGCTCTCGGCGAGCACGCCGGGCCAGCGCAGGATCTCGCCCGCGCGCAGCCGGCCCGCGCCGGGGAACGCGTCGAGCACCGAGCGCTCGAGCTGGGCGAGCTGGCCGAGCGCGGTGCCGTTCAGCGCGCCGGCCTGGGCCGTCTGCTCGCTGCGCTGCAGGTTGATGCGCACGTCGACCTTGCCGCGCGAGAGCTTGTTCATCAGCATCTCGCGCAGCGCCGGCTCGCAGACGCGCACGTCGTCCGGCATCCGGAAATTGAGGTCCAGGAAGCGCGAGTTCACCGTGCGCAGTTCGACCGACACGCTGGTGGTGCCATTGCCCGAAGTGGCCACGAGTTCGCGCGTCGCGCTCGCGTAGCCCGTCATGCTGTAGATCATGGTTGGTCTCGCCGGTGAATGGGCCGTACTGGCCCGGGATTCCAGAGGCGCCCGGCGCGGTCGAAGCACGGGGCGCGAAACCCGCATTATCCCATTTTTGACGACGCCCCCGCCCGCGCGTCCCCGCGCACGCATGCCCGCCACGCGCCGCGCGAGCGCAACCGATGCGCGGCGGCCTTGCGCGGTAAAATCGCGGTTTCCCTCCGGATGCCCCACCCCACCATGACGAATCCTTCCCTGCGCCCGAGCGGCCGCCAAGCCGACCAGCTCCGCGAGGTGCGCCTGACGCGCCACTACACGAAGCATGCCGAAGGATCGGTGCTCGTCGAATTCGGCGACACCAAGGTGATCTGCACGGCCAGCGTGGCCGAGCGCGTGCCCGAGTTCCTGCGCGATCGCGGCCAGGGCTGGCTCACCGCCGAATACGGCATGCTGCCGCGCGCCACCCACACGCGCAGCGACCGCGAGGCCGCGCGCGGCAAGCAGACCGGCCGCACCCAGGAGATCCAGCGCCTGATCGGCCGCGCGCTGCGCGCCGTGGTCGATCTCGAACAGCTCGGCCCGCGCACCATCCACATCGATTGCGACGTGATCCAGGCCGACGGCGGCACGCGCACGGCCAGCATTACGGGCGCGTTCGTCGCCGTGCAGGACGCGATCGAGAAGCTCGTCGCCGCCGGCAAGCTCGAACGCTCGCCGATCAACGATTCGGTCGCCGCGATCTCGGTGGGCGTCTATCAAGGCACGCCGCTGCTCGATCTCGACTACGCCGAGGATTCGCGCTGCGACACCGACATGAACGTCGTGATGACGGGCGCGGGCGGCCTCGTCGAGGTGCAGGGCACGGCCGAGGGCGCGCCGTTCACGCGCGCCGAGATGAACGCGCTGCTGGACCTCGCGCAGAAGGGCATCGGCGAACTGATCGCGCTGCAGAAAGCGGCGCGGGAAGCGTGACATGAGCCGCCACATCGAACCGGCTCGCGGCGGCGAACCGGCGCCGCTCACGCGCATCGTGCTCGCCTCGAACAACGCCGGCAAGCTGCGCGAATTCGCAGCGCTGTTCGAGACGGTCGGCATCGAGATCGTCCCGCAGGGCAAGCTCGACGTACCCGAAGCCGAGGAGCCGTACCTGACCTTCATCGAGAACGCGCTGACCAAGGCGCGCCACGCCTCGCGCGCGACCGGCCTGCCCGCGATCGCCGACGATTCTGGCCTCTGCGTGCGCGCGCTGCGCGGCGCGCCCGGCGTGCATTCGGCGCGCTACGCGCAGCGCGCTGGACTGGAGAAGAGCGACGCGGCCAACAACGCGCATCTGGTCGCGCAACTGCAGGGCATCGACGACCGGCACGCTTATTACTACTGCGTGCTCGCACTGGTTCGGCATCCCGACGATCCCGAGCCGCTGTTCGCCGAAGGCCGCTGGCAGGGCGAGGTGATCGACGCGCCGCGCGGCGCGAACGGCTTCGGCTACGATCCGCATTTCCTGCTGCCGACGCTGGGCGCGACCGTCGCCGAACTCGAGCCGGCCGCGAAGAACGGCATCAGCCATCGTGCGATCGCGCTGCGCGCGCTGCTCGCGCGCCTCGGAGAAGACGCGTGAGCCAGGCCGCCGACACCGGGCAACGGATCGTCGCGACGTTCGCGTCGCCGGGCAGGATCCGCCTCACCTCGCTGCCGCCGCTCGCGCTCTACGTGCATTTCCCGTGGTGCGTGCGCAAGTGTCCGTACTGCGATTTCAACTCGCATGAATGGAAGGGCGAGCGGTTTCCCGAGCAGGAATACCTCGACGCGCTGCGCGCCGACCTCGAACAGGCGCTGCCGTTCGTCTGGGGCCGCCAGGTGCATACCATCTTCATCGGCGGCGGCACGCCGAGCCTGCTGTCGGCGAGCGGGCTCGACCGGCTGCTGTCCGACGTGCGCGCGCTGCTGCCGCTCGACGCCGATGCCGAGATCACGCTCGAGGCCAACCCGGGCACGTTCGAGGCGGCCAAGTTCGCGCAGTTCCGCGCGAGCGGCGTGAACCGGCTGTCGATCGGCATCCAGAGCTTCAACGAGGCACACCTGAAGGCGCTCGGCCGCATCCACGACACCGCGCAGGCGCGCGCGGCCGTCGAGATCGCCGCGAACACGTTCGACAATTTCAACCTCGACCTGATGTTCGCGCTGCCGAACCAGAGCCTCGACGAATGCCGCGCCGACATCGAGACCGCGCTCGCCTACGCGCCGCCGCACCTGTCGCTCTATCACCTGACGCTCGAACCGAACACGATGTTCGCGAAGTTCCCGCCGGCGGTGCCCGACGACGACGCGTCGGCCGACATGCAGGACTGGATCCACGCGCGCACGGCCGAGGCCGGCTACGGGCGCTACGAGGTATCGGCCTATGCGCAGCCGAACCGCCAGTGCAGGCACAACCTCAATTACTGGCGCTTCGGCGACTATCTCGGCATCGGCGCGGGCGCGCACACGAAGCTGTCGTTCCCGAACCGGATCCTGCGGCAGGCGCGCTACAAGCATCCGGCCACCTTCATCGAACAGGCCATGGCCGGCACGCCGGTGCAGGAGGAACGCGAAGTCGGGCCGCGCGATCTGCCGTTCGAGTTCATGCTGAACACGCTGCGGCTGGTGGAAGGGTTTCCGGTGGCGAGCTATGTCGAGCGCACCGGGCTGCCGTTCTCGACGATCGAGCCGGCGCTGGTGGAAGCGGAACGGCGCGGGCTGATCGAGCGCGACTTCGAGCGCATCGCGCCGACGCCGCTCGGCCAGCGCTTCCTCAACGATCTCCAGGAACTGTTCCTGCGCGACGACGCGTGAGGTGTGGGCGCCATCGCGCCAAAGGGACGGACAGCGCCGGCATTTCGGTTACAATGCGCGGCTTGGAAGCGTGGCCGAGCGGTTTAAGGCACCGGTCTTGAAAACCGGCGACGGGCAACCGTCCGTGAGTTCGAATCTCACCGCTTCCGCCACGGCGGTGTTTCACGCAGATCCATAAAATCCCGCAAAGCCTTATCTAACAAGGCTTTCCGGCGAATCCAAAATTCCGCGAGATTCCAAAAATTCCCGTTTTCGTCGGGTACTTTCTGGACCTTCGCCGATGCCCGAATATCTTCGTCGTGACCTCCAATGCCGTTCGGCCAAATCGCGCGAACATGCCTGTCGTCTCAGCGACGGAGGCGGCCTTGCCTTGCTGATAAGACCGAACCGCCTGAAGCGCCGGCAGACGACAGGAAGGGACTGCTCCAGCGTCACCCTGGATCTCGCGCACACTTCGTCGGCACTTACCGGCGAGGAACCGGAATGACGCCGTTTGCGGTGTATTCGAAGTCCAGTTCGTGATCGGCATGCGGCTTCCAGCCCGTCATGTCGAGCACGATCGAATCCGCGATCTGTTTGGTCAGCGGTTCGAGGCCGGGCACGGCCTCGGAGATGACGTTGCTGAGCGGATCGCGGTCGCGGTTGGTGGGGAACATCAGTTCGCCTCTCGCCAATGAAGAGCCGAGGTACAGGTTCGGCACCGGTTGGCCGGCGAATCGCTCGGGGTCGGGCACCGCGCGTCCCGTTTCGTCCATTCTCGCGCCGACGCCCGTGGGGTGCGGCTGGATCAGGCCCTGTCCGACGAGGCCCGCGCTGAGCGGATCGACGTCGTCCGCGTTCGGGTCGAAGACCGGAACATGCCGGCGTCCGGAGAAATTGGCGATGTAGTCGAACGTCTCCGTCTTGCCGTCGGCGAACGTGACATCGAAACGGTCGCCGTTCTTTTTCACGCCGGCGATCATCGTCGCCTCGACCCGGCCGGTGTCGCGCAGGAAGCGGTTGACCGCGATGTTGGCGTCCGTGTTGGAGGTGCGCGATGTCGTGATCCACGCAGAGTGGGGCGCATCGATTTCCTCGAAAAACCGCTTCACCGTCTCGTTCGCGACCGCTTCGCCGTGCGCGTCGCGGAACTGGGGACCACGCAGGTTTTCGTAGCGGAACGTCGCGTATTGCGCGAGCAGCGCGCGGCAGACGCGCGTGCGGTCGAACGGCTGGCCGCGAATGACGAGCGGCGCGTCGGTCACCGGTTCGTAGGTGTCCGCCACCGATTTCGCGGCAAGAAACGCTTCCTTCACCTTCGTGACGTGGCTACCGACGATGTTGCCGTTACCGCTGAAAAACGCCCGGCTGACGAGGCGCGAATTCAGCGTCTCGTAGATCTCGTCGAGTTCGGCGAGCATCGGCTCGTAATCGTCGCCGAGGCACTGCTCGAGCGGCGGCATGTCCTGCGGTAGTTCGTGCGTGAGCCCGTTGCGCGAAACGACCTTGAAATTGTCGACCTTCAGATGCAGCAGACTTTTGGCGACGTCGTTCATCGTGAGCCCGGAGCCGACCATGAGCCCCCGGCGATTCTGCATTCGCGCGGGATGCTCGTGCGCTTCCGAGAGCAGCCGGCCGTACACGTCGTCGCCCGAATAGAAATGCGGGTCGTCCTCGATCCCCTTCAGCACGTCGGGCACCACGTCGCGTTCCTGCCCGGTTCCCAGCACGACACGCCGCGCGGTCAGCTCCTGCAGCTCGCCGGAACCGGGCTTTTTCAGCGTCAATCTGAACAGACGCGTGTCCTTGTCGTAGTCGATCCGCACGACGTCGCCTTCGATGCCGCGCACGTTGACCCGCTTGCTTCTCGCGACGACCCGCTTGACGGTATCGACGACATAGCGGCGGAACGTGTCGCGCGACACGTTCTTGCCGGAATGGCTGCCGGGATGAAGCAGCCGCTGTTTCCGGTTGTAGGCCGACAGCGAGTGCGGATTGCGGTATTCCGAGTCGATCGCGTAGCGAATCCCGTTTTCCGGCTTGCTGTAGGGTTTGGCGAACCGGACGGGCCGTTGACCGTTCAGCCGCCGCTCCTCGAAGTCGAGCGTGCATTTGAAGAGCTCGGCGTCGATCGGCGGTCGCTTGCCGCAGTTGAACTCCATCAGGTAATCCTGCAGGTTCACCTGATGACGCTTGGCATCCCACGACGGATAGCCGCGCGGACCGTACGCGCGACCGACACCATCGAGCGACGTCCCGACGATCGCCATCTTGACGTTGCCATCGGCGCTTTGCTGGTTGACGCGCTGCGCTTTCGGCGCGGCCTTGCGGGTGTCCGCGATATGGCCGATCGTAAAGTGACTGAAATAGCCGCCGCCGACCGCGACGACGTCGAGCGGTTCGGCCGGTGCCGCGGCCTTCTCCCGGGCTGACGCGGCTTTCTTCAGGCCGACGAGGTCGCCGATTTTCCCGAAGTGCGAAGCGGACGGTCGGGCCGCGGACGCATCCGACGACGACACGCTGCCCGACGTCGACGGTTCGGATGTTGCCTCGGTCGAAGCCGGCGGCTCGAAATGGGGACGTTTAGGGCCATCGGTGCGCATGATGTTCGTGGAATCCGGGCGAAGATTCCCATCCTGTCGGAAATGACATGGCGCGCGGCGGCGTTGCGCGAAGCCCCGTCGAGGATCGCGAAACAGGCCCCATCCCGCCTGGCCTGCCTTGCGCGCGCATCCGCCCCGGCCCGCGAACTGCCGGGCCATTGCCGGACCGAAAAAAGCTTGGTTCCCGTTCCGTTTGCCCATACGATCTCGTGATCGAACCGGCCAGGACGAGTGAGCGCAATCATGATGAATCGCGGCAACCCAGGCAACAGCGGCGGCAACGGCAATGTCGGCCGCGACGAGCCGGTTCTCTCCACGCCCGTCGTCCCGGCACAGCCTCCCCGCCCCCACATCACCACGAGCGTCAGCATCACCGACAAGCAAGGCCGGCCCCAATCACAGGAATTCGCGCGTCGCAACAGCTTCCATATGGAGATCGGTGCGCACCACGAGGGGAAGCAAGTCGGCACCCTGCAGATGACCTTCCATCAGAACCAGGCAGTGCCCAAGGATGTCCCTACCGTCGATGTCGGCAGGCGAATCCCGGATCAACCTACCGCCTACATTTCGCGCATCGACAACCACACGTTCGATATTTTCAATCCGACGACGCAGATCAAGGGCGTCGGCTCGGCATTGATGAACAAGGCAGAAGGCCAGGCGAGCGAGTTTGGCGCGACGAAGATGAGTCTGGACCCGGCGCCTACCGACCGCACCCGCACGCAAGTCACGGAAGTTCCGCACGACAACAGCGTGCTTCGCTTCTTCGGTGCCACGAAGAAAGTCGAAACCCAGCAGCGGGCAACCTTCGACCCGACGCCGTTCTATGAACATCGAGGATACGCAAAGGACCCCATGCAAATGGAAGCCCATCGCGAGGTGTTCATCAACGGGATGAAGCCCGACCCGAAAACGGGGGATCTGGAGGCGATCAAGGAAATGGCCGTGGGCTATGCGCAAAGAGCGACGGGGCTGTACAGCAAATCACTGTCGCCCGCATTACCACATTCATCGGCCGCCAGTTTCTCCAGCGGACTTTCGCCGCTGGTCCCGCACACGCCGCCGACGAAGCGAACCACCGGCGAGTGACGGGCACGGCGCCCTGACGGCCGGCTGCACCGCGCGACAAGTGGGCCATCCGACGCTTTGCGAACGGCACGGCGGATAGCACCCGATCGCACCGAAAGAAATTCGCAAGCATCAGGCCATCCCGGGACATTCGCGGCGGCATCGCCATTCGTCTCCCGGCTCGATCCCGCTCGCGGCCGGAACGGGTTACGCCCCACTCTCATGGCGGATCGTGCCCGGGGCGCCCGGACGTTCATCGGCCCGGGCATCGCCGCCACGAGGCGCCACGCCCTCACGATCGTTTCTCCTGATGGTTTTCTCCGGCACGCCGGCTATGCTGAAAGCGATCCGATCGCTCCCCGACAGCCGCCGTCATGTCGCCATCGCCTCACCCCGTGTCTCCCAGCCGCTTCGCGTGCCTCGTCGCGATGCTGGCCGGCGCGCTCGTCGCGGCCGGCTGCACGATCACGCTGCCGCAGCGCGCGCTGGTGCTGTCCCCCGCGCCGGCGGCGAGCGGCACGACACAGGCCCAGTATCGCGACGCGGTCGCGCAGCGGATTCTCGACGCGAACGCCACCAGCGTCCTGCACGGCACGCCGCAGGCGATGCTGCGCTCGCTCGTGGTGGTGGCGTTCACCGTCGATCGCGACGGGCGGCTCATGCGTTCGTCGGTCTATCGCAGCAACGGCGACGACGGCGCCGAGGCGATCGCGCTGCAATCGCTGCGCCGCGCGGCGCCGCTGCCGAAGCCACCGGCGACGCTGCTCGACGGACACGGCCAGCTGGACATGATGGAAAGCTGGCTGTTCAACGACAACGGCCAGTTCCAGCTGCGCACGAAGGCGACGCAGCAGGCGCAGACGATCGATTGAGGCGCGCACCGCATGGGTCGCCGCCACGCATCCCGCCCGTTCCCGGCCCTCCGCCGGGCCGACCCGATCGACGCGTCACCATGCATGGCGCGCCGCCGCGCATCGCCGTGCACACGCGCCGCCGGATCGATTCCAGTCGAGCCGGCCCGCGCCATGCAGGCTTCGCACGCCTGCACGCCCCCGCGCCCGCGCGATTCGGTGCGCGCAGGCGGTTGTTATAATGCCGGCCATCCCGCTCCGTCTTTCCAGACCGCTCGCCGCGGGCCGCCTACCCGGCCGGTCCGCCGCGCGAGCCAGACAGGCCGGCGCTCGCGCGACGCGCGCGAGCCGCCCTAGGACGCGCGCCGGCCCTAGTGCCGCCCGCGACATCGGCACCGGCGCCACGCGCCCGGCTGCCGGCTCCATTCCAATCATTCGAACATCCGGCCGGCACCCCGCGTGCCGTTTGCCCCGCACCACGGAAACATCATGTCCTCTACCCCAGCGACGGCCGACGCCGCGCAGCACGGATCGAGCACGGTCAGCCAGCGGCGCATCGTCTTCGCCAGCTTCATCGGCACCGCGATCGAGTTCTACGATTTCTACGTCTACGCCACCGCCGCCGCACTCGTGATCGGCCCGGTGTTCTTCCCGCACGGCTCGGCAACGGCGCAGGCGCTGTCGGCGTTCGTCACGTTCGGCATCGCGTTCATCGCGCGGCCGATCGGCTCGTTCCTGTTCGGCCACTTCGGCGACCGCTTCGGCCGCAAGTCGACGCTGGTCGCCTCGCTGCTGGTGATGGGCGTGTCGACCACGGCGATCGGCTTCGTGCCCGGCTACGCGGCGATCGGCGCACTCGCGCCGGTGCTGCTCTGCGTGCTGCGCTTCGGCCAGGGCATCGGCCTGGGCGGCGAATGGGGCGGCGCCGCGCTGCTCGCCACCGAACACGCGCCGCCCGGCAAGCGCGGCTGGTTCGGGATGTTCCCGCAGCTCGGCCCGTCGATCGGCTTCCTGATGTCGAACGGCCTGTTCTTCGCGCTCGCGATCGGCCTCAGCGACGACCAGTTCCGCGACTGGGGCTGGCGCGTGCCGTTCATCGTCAGCGCCGTGCTGGTGGCGGTGGGCCTCTACGTGCGCCTCAAGATCACCGAAACGCCGGCGTTCCAGGCCGCGATCGAACGCAACGAGCGCGTGCGCGTGCCGGTGGCCGCGCTGCTCTCGAAACACTGGGCGCCCACCCTGCTCGGCTCGGTCGCGATGATCGTGTGCTACACGCTGTTCTACATCTCCACGGTGTTCTCGCTGTCCTACGGGGTCGGCAAGCTGCACATCGCGCGCCCGAGCTTCCTCGGCCTGCTCTGCATCGCGGTGGTGTTCATGGCGATCGCCACGCCGATCTCCGCGTGGGCCGCGGACCGCTTCGGCCGCAAGCCGATCCTGATCGTCGGCGGCCTCGCCGCGCTGCTGTCGGGCTTCACGATGGAACCGCTCCTCGGCAGCGGCTCGATGCCGCTCGTCGCGCTGTTCCTGATCATCGAACTGTTCCTGATGGGCATCACGTTCGCGCCGATGGGCGCGCTGCTGCCGGAGCTGTTTCCGACCCACGTGCGCTACACCGGCGCCGGCGTCGCCTACAACCTGGGCGGGATCCTCGGCGCGTCGGTCGCGCCGTATATCGCGCAGCTGCTGGTCGCGCGCGGCGGGCTGTCGTGGGTGGGCGGCTACGTGTCGGTGGCCGCGGCGCTCAGCGTGATCGGCGTGCTGCTGATGCGCGAGACGCGCGACGCACGCCTGATGTGAGCCGACGGCGGGCAGGCGCGACGCGACGCGTCGGGCCTGCCCGCCGACCGGCCGCGCGCGGGTGCGCCGACGCGGCGCCCCCCTCCACCTTCCGGCGCGAATCCGAGGCGCATCGAGCGGCACAATCGCGCTGCTTCGCCCGCGTCACAGTCGGGCCATCCGACGCCCTCGCACCGGATCTCCGTATAATTCCATTTTGTCCGCGCCGCCTACCGCCATGCCGCCATGCAACGGTTGACCGATTTCCTCCCGACGCTGACACGCCGCTCGCTACGACTCTGGCGCCTGTACGGCGTGTTCTGGCTCGGCGCGATCGTGGTCGGCATCACCGCCGTACTCTACGCACGCCTGATCGACTGGGGCTACGAGACGTTCCGCTCGCTGCAGCAGGCGCACGCGTGGCTGCCGCTGATCCTGACGCCGGCCATCGCCTCCGCCTCGGTATGGCTCACGCGCCGCTTCTTTCGCGGCGCCGAGGGCAGCGGCATCCCGCAGGTGATCGCAACGCTGCAGGCCAGCCCGAGCGCGTTCGGCTCGCGGCTGCTGACGCTGCGCATCCTCGGCGGCAAGATCCTGATCTCGCTGCTCGGCATCCTCGGCGGCTTCACGATCGGCCGCGAGGGGCCGACGGTCCAGATCGGCGCCGCGCTGATGTTCAACCTGCGGCGCTTCTATCCACGCTCGAACGCGCTGATCGAGCGCCAGCTGGTGCTCGCGGGCGCGGCGGCTGGCCTGTCGGCGGCCTTCAACACGCCGCTGGCCGGGATCGTGTTCGCGATCGAGGAACTCACGCGCAGCTTCTCCGAGCGCGCGAGCGGCGTGCTGATCACGGCGATCATCATCGCCGGCGTGATCGCGCTCGGCATGAACGGCAACTACACCTACTTCGGCACGATCGACGTCGGTCCGCACTTTCCGCGGCTGATCGCGGTGGCGGTGCTGGTCACCGCGATCGTCACCGGCATCGCGGGCGGCCTGTTCTCGTGGCTGCTGCTCAACACCAACCGCTGGCTGCCGGCCCGGCTGCTGACGATGTATCGCGGCCAGCCGGTCGCGTTCGCGGCGCTGTGCGGCCTCGTGATCGCGGTGGTCGGCCTCGTCTCGGGCGGCACCACGTTCGGCAGCGGCTATGCGGAAGCGCGCGGCCTGCTGGGCGGCCATTCGCAGCTGTCGATGCTGTATCCGTTCGAGAAGATCGTCTCGATGGTCGCGTCGTACCTGCCCGGGATTCCCGGTGGGATCTTCGCGCCGTCGCTGTCGATCGGCGCCGGTTTCGGCAACCTGCTGCACCTGGTGTTCATCCATGTGCCGCTACCGATGTTGATCGCACTGGCGATGGTCGGCTATCTGGCCGCCGTCACGCAATCGCCGATCACCTCGTTCGTGATCGTGATGGAGATGATCAACGGGCATGCGCTCGTGATCTCGCTGATGGCCACCGCGCTGATCTCGAGCCGCGTGTCGCGTTTCTTCGTGCCGCCGCTCTACGAGGCGCTCGCGCACCGGTACCTGCATCCGCCCGCGCCGCCGGCCGCCGCGGCGGCAACCGGCGCGGCCGCCGCCACGGCCAGCGACGACCGCCTCACGACGCCGGCCGATGCCACCACCTCGCCGGCCGATCCGCTGCGCACGCTGACGCACGGGCCGGACGACGAGACCGGGGCCGATCGAGCCGCGGGCAGCGGGACGGCAGCGCGTGAGCCCGATGCCACCGGTGGCAGCCAGGCCCCCGTTCCGGACGTCGCTCAGGATACCGAAACAGCGTCGTCGGCCCGGAACGACGCAATCGATGCCGCCGGCACGGCAAACCACGACACCGCCACGCCTCCCGCGAATCCGCCCGCGCCGCGCGACGCGAACAGCGCGAACGACGCGAACGAACCGCCGGCGCGCTGACCGCGCCACGACCTCGCCTCAATACACGACGACGTGCGCCGGATGGTAATACACCGGCCGCGCCGGCACGACCACGCACCCGGCCAGCACGATGGCGGCGAGCGCGACCACGACCAGGGTCCGTTTCATGATGGCGCTCCGTCAGGCCCAGTGGCCGCGCACCCAGATCCAGTTCGGACCGCGCGCCACCCAGTGCCCCGGTACCCAGTGCAGGCCGACGCGCTCGGCCTGCCAGTGGCCCGCGACCCACACGTAGTGGCCGCGCCGCCAGTCCCAATGGCCGCGATCCCAGACATAGCCGACCCGCGCGGCCGGCACCACCTCGTAGCGCGGCGCCGGCGGCGCGCTCGGCGCGACGATCACCACTTCCCCGGCGGAGGCGGCGAGCGGCGCGACGGCAGTCCCGACGGTAGCGAGCACGAGCGCGAGCGGCAGCAGATGGCGAGCGGTGGAACGAATCATGGTGACCTCCTTTGTCGTCGATTCGGATACGCGTTTCAGGCGCGTACCGGTTCAATGCGCGAGCCGCGCGAACGGCCGACAACGGCCGTGTTACGACGCGGGGCAAAGTGCAACAGCTCGTAAGGGCGCCGGGCGGCAGAGGTGAAGGCAAGACGGCAGTCGGCGCGCGGGCGACGCAGCGGCGACGCATGGAGATGGTCAGAGCGGGCCGCGAAACGAGCGGCGCGGGCGGCGCGAACGGCCGACGAGGGGAAATGGGGAAAACGGAAAAGGCGGCAACCACACCGCAACCCGGCGGTGCCATGCCGAACGACAACGAACCACGCGCGCGCCGCGGGCGCGGCGCGCGTCCGACGCACGGCGCTCAGGCCTGCGGAATCTCGATCTTGACCTCGAGCACCTCGAGATCGTCCTGACGCTCGAGGCTCACGCGGATGTCGTCGTTCGAGATCTTCACGTACTTCGAGATCACGGCGAGCAACTCCTTCTGCAGCGCGGGCAGATAGTCGGCGGGCGGCCGGCCACCGATGCGCTCGTGCGCGATGATCAGTTGCAGACGCTCCTTCGCGACGGCGGCGGATTTCTTCTTCTCTCCGAGGAGAAACGACAGAATCGACATGAGGTGCCTCCGTTACTTGCTGCCGAACAGGCGTTGCAGCAGGCCCGGCTTCTGGTAGTCGACGAAGCGCAGCGGCTTGTCTTCACCGAGGAAGCGGGACACCACGTCCTTGTAGGCCTCGGCCACGTCGGTGCCGTCGAGATGCACGGCCGGCAGGCCCTGGTTCGAGGCGTGCAGCACCGCTTCGGACTCCGGAATCACGCCGATCAGCTTGATCCGCAGGATTTCGCCGATGTCCTCGAGCGAGAGCATCTCGCCTTCGCTGACGCGCTTCGGGTTGTAGCGCGTGATCAGCAGGTGCTCGCGGATCGGCTCGCCGCCGTCGGCCGCGCGCTTGGTCTTCGACGACAGGATGCCGAGAATGCGGTCCGAGTCGCGCACCGACGACACTTCCGGGTTCGTGACCACCACCGCCTCGTCCGCGAAATACATCGCGTGCAGCGCGCCCGACTCGATGCCGGCCGGCGAATCGCAGACGATGTATTCGAAGTCCATCGCGATCAGGTCGTTGATCACCTTCTCGACGCCTTCGCGCGTGAGCGCATCCTTGTCGCGCGTCTGCGACGCCGGCAGGATGAACAGGTTCTCGCACTTCTTGTCCTTGATCAGCGCCTGATTCAGGTTCGCCTCGCCCTGGATCACGTTGACGAGGTCATAGACCACGCGCCGCTCGCAACCCATGATGAGATCGAGATTGCGCAGGCCGACGTCGAAGTCGATCACGGCCGTCTTGTGGCCGCGCAGCGCCAGCCCGGAGGCGAAGCTCGCGCTCGTCGTCGTCTTGCCGACACCGCCCTTGCCCGAAGTCACCACGATGATTTTTGCCATTACCCTACCCTGTATTCGTCAATGAATCCGATCGATCCGCGTTCGCGTCACGCGCCTGGCGTTCAGGTCAGCCGCAGCGGTTCGATCATCAGTTTCTCGTCCTCGAGCCGGATCTGCACCGACTTGCCGCGCACGTCGGCCGGCAGCGGGTTCTCGGTGGTTCGATAGATGCCCGCGATCGAAATCAGTTCCGGCTCGAGGCACGTGCAGAAGATCCGCGCCTCGTGGTTGCCGTGTACGCCGGCCAGCGCCCGGCCGCGCAGCGGCGCGTAAATATGGATGTTGCCCTCGGCGATCACCTCGGCGCCGTTGCTGACCGGCGCGAGCACGACCAGGTCGCCCTTCGCGTAGACCTGCTGGCCCGAGCGCAGCGGGCGATCGATCACGAGCGTCTGCGGCGGCGCCGAAGCGGCCGGTGCCGATGCAGCCGCAGCCGCCACGTCGCTGGCCGCCGCGGCAGCTGCCGTCGCCGCAGCGCCTGCCGCCGCTTCCGGCGTCTCGCCGCCGGCCTCGGCCGGTGCGTCGCCGCTGGTGCCCGATGCCGCCTCGTGCGCCGCCCTGCCGGCCGGCGCGCGGCGATCGCGCGCCTCGAGCAGCGGCAGCCCGCCGGCGGCGGCCCAGCCATGCTGCTCGGCCTGCGCGACCACGCCGATCGGGCGCATCCGCACTTCGTCGAGCAGCGCGCGCAGCGCGGCGAGCGACACCTGCTCGCCCTCGGCAAGCCGCCGCACGTCGATCGCGACGACGTCGTCCGCGAAGAATTCCGGCGTCGCCTCGAAGCGCTTGACCAGCTCGGCCCGCAGCGCATCCAGATCGACCGTCTTCACGACGAACAACAAGGTGTCGACCGAGCCGCTGCGAAGCTCGAAGAATGGCGATTTTTTAAGCGACATGGACGTCCTGCAAAAATTTTTTGCGTATTTTACAGGCGTCCGCGCGGGCGGCCATCATTTTCGGGCGGCCTGCGGCGGTGGCGGACAAGCGGGCGGGCAACGACGCGCGATAACGGGCAACCTTGGCATGCGGCCGACGGTTGCCTTGGCGGCCGGCGGCGGAAACGGGCGGCGTGGCGCCCCGCCCGCTCAGGCGCCGAAGCGCCAGACGAACAGCGACTTCATCGCGCCGGGCACGCGCGCGATCGGCGCATGCTCGCCGAGGTTCGCGAAGCCCATGTGTTCGTAGAAGCGGATCGCGTTGAGGTTCTGCTCGGCGATCCAGGCGTAGATCTCGGTCGCGCCCTGCCCGGCAAACCAGTCGCGCGCCGTGTTGACGAGCAGCACGCCGCCGCGCAGATGGCGCACCGCGTGCGCGACCCACAGCTCGCTGACGAACGCGCGGCGCTCGGGCGTATTGTCGAAGTACGCGCCGATCATGCCGGCCGGATGGCCCTCGGTGTAGAGCAGGAAGGTGGTGGACTGGTCGGAGCCGGCGCGCTGCGCGACGATCGAATCGGCCGCGTCCGCGTCGAACGACAGCTCCGCCTCGGGGGTTTCACCCGGCGCATAGGGCTCGCGCAGCGAGGCAGCACGCAACTCGCGATACACATTGCCCTGATCGGCGGCAATACGGCGGACGGTCAAAGTCGAACTCATGCAGGGACACCCTTCGGACAGCAAGTGATTAGCTTCAACCGAAAGCGGGGTATGAGTCAAATCGTTATTTTCAAACGTCGGAACGATTCGAAAGAATGAAAAATCGGCATGCCGGCGCACGAAAAATATGGTGCGGCGCACATCTGGTTACGAGATATTTCAGCGTCGATGTTTCGCTTTTCGATCAGGGCGTTCTGAACCGTCTCCACCATGCCGGATGCGCTTCGTTGCACTGTCCGGCAATCCTCATGCCGCGGCGCAGCAATTCGAATTCGTTAGCTGCCTATCATTGAATGGCGCGATTGGAATATTGGGGAGGGAATTAGATGTCGCGCGAATCTCGCTCGGGAAAGCCGGCTCATGCCGATGCAGCCCGTCCCGAAAGCGTTCGCGCGGCGCGCACGGAACGCGAAAATGCCGCGGAAGCGCTGCCGCTTCGGCGGCCCCGGCCGAAGGATCAGAACCCCTTCCAGTAATCGACGAAACCGGGCTTGTAGTGGAAATAGGTGGTCTGCAATTCGCGATTGATCATCGCGACGCGCGCCTCCAGTTCGCCGAGCAGCGGATGGTCGCGCTTGAACAGGTACCAGCTCTTCGCCTGGGGCGAATAGATCGAGGCCGCGTAGCCCCATTGGTCCATCAGCAGCGCCATGCTGCGGTTCGTGTGGAACGCCGTGTGGACCATCGTGTTGATGTAGAACCAGTTCGGATCCTTCGGCACGCGCTCGGCGATCACCGTGTGCAGCATCAGCACGCCGTCGTCGCGCACCAGCGCGTCCACCTCGTCGAGCGCCGCGCGGTCGAGCACGTGCTCGAACATCGCGCTGTTCACGACCAGCTGGTAGCGCGACAGATCCGGTTCGGCAACGTAGCGCACGCTCGGGTCGGCGGTCTGCACGTAGCGGTCGAACAGGTTGATGTCGACGCCGAAATACTTCTTCAGGCAGCGCGAGAACGTGCCGTAGCCGGCGGCGTAGTCGAGCACGTCGTCGAGTTCGAGCACGCCGTTACCGGCCAGCAGCTTCAGCGCGAGCGCCTGGTCGATGTAGGGCGGCTGGTTCGTGGTACGCGAAGCCAGATCGGTTTCGAACGTGTGATGCCAGCTCGAATTGAGCTGCGACCACTGCGCCTCGCTCATCTCCTGGTGCGTGCGCGACACGGTGAAACCGCAATGCCCGCACTTCCAGAAATCGACGGTCAGCGTTTCCGGAAACGGACTGCCCGGATACGTCGGGTAATCCTTCGAGAAGAAATACTCGGTGTCGTGCCGGCAGATCAGACAAGCGTGGTCGTCCATACCTTCGTCCAGGATTTCGAGGTTCGATCCGGCGCGCCGCTCGGCGCCGGCAAGCGGATATTACGGCCGGCCCGCACGCATTCTTTAGCCGGCCTCGCCGGGCATTTACCCGCATCGTCGAATCGCGCAACGATGCCGGAAAAAGACCGGCAAAAGAAAAACCCCTCGACTCTTTTCAGATTCGAGGGGTTCTTCATGTATCTGGCGGAAAGGGTGGGATTCGAACCCACGGTACGGTATAACCGTACACCGGATTTCGAGTCCGGCGCATTCGACCTCTCTGCCACCTTTCCTTCTTTGCTGCTTCGCCGTTCGTTAGGTCGTGTCCCGGCGAAGCAAAGATTATAGAACAACTCTTTTCAAACTTCCAAGCCCTTTCCGCAAAAAATTTATGCGGCGCGAGCATCGCGATCGAAGCGCCGTGGCCGACATTTCGGGCGCGATCCGGGCAAGCTCAGGCCGCCGCGTTCGGCGCCGCGATCGTCTCGAGTCCACCCAGGTACGGACGCAGCGCGACCGGCACCGTCACCGAGCCGTCGGCGTTCTGGTAGTTCTCGAGCACGGCCACCAGCGTGCGGCCCACCGCGAGTCCTGAACCGTTCAGCGTATGCACGAGTTCGGGCTTGCCCTGCGCGTTGCGGAAGCGCGCCTGCATGCGGCGCGCCTGGAACGACTCGGTGTTCGAGCAGCTGGAGATCTCGCGATAGGTGTCCTGCGCGGGCAGCCATACTTCGAGGTCGTAGGTCTTCGCGGCCGAGAACCCCATGTCGCCGGTGCAAAGCGTGATCAGCCGGTACGGCAGTTCGAGCTTCTGCAGGATCGCCTCCGCGTGGCCGACCATTTCCTCGAGCGCCGCATACGACGCGTCGGGCGCCGTCACCTGCACCATCTCGACCTTGTCGAACTGGTGCTGGCGGATCATGCCGCGCGTGTCGCGCCCGTAGGCGCCGGCCTCGGAGCGGAAGCACGGCGAATGCGCGGTCAGCTTGACCGGCAGCTCGGCCGCGTCGAGGATCGACTCGCGCACGCTGTTGGTCAGCGTGATCTCGGAGGTCGAGATCAGGTACTGCGTGACGGTGTTCTCGCCGCCGCCCTTCTCGACGCGGAACATGTCGTCGGCGAACTTCGGCAGCTGGCCGGTGCCGCGCAGGATGTCCGGGTTCACGATGTACGGCGTGTAGGTTTCGGTGTAGCCGTGCTGCTGCGTGTGCGTGTCGATCATGAACTGCGCGAGCGCGCGGTGCAGGCGCGCGATCGGGCCGCGCAGCATCGTGAAGCGCGCGCCGGACAGCTTCGCGCCGGTCTCGAAATCAAGGCCGAGCGGGGTGCCGACGTCGACGTGATCGCGCACCTCGAAATCGAATGCGCGCGGCGTGCCCCAGCGGCGCACTTCGACGTTGCCGGCCTCGTCGGCGCCCACCGGCACGCTCTCGTGCGCGAGGTTCGGCATGCCGAGCATCAGGTCCGACACCGCCTCCTGGATCTCGTCGAGCTTCGCGGCCGACGCCTTCATCTCGTCGCCGATCCCGCCCACTTCGGCCATCACGGCCGAGGTGTCCTCGCCCCGCCCCTTCATCGCGCCGATCTGCTTGGACAGGCTGTTGCGGCGTGCCTGCAGCTCCTCGGTGCGGGTCTGGATCGCGCGGCGGTCGGCCTCGAGCGAGGAGAACGCGGCGACGTCGAGGGTGTAGCCGCGATCGGCGAGGCGCCTGGCGACGCCGTCGAGGTCTTTGCGCAGCAACTGGATGTCGAGCATGGGAGGACCGGAGAATCGTTGTGTGAAACGCGAATTCTAACGCACCGCGCGGCGGCGCCGGCTGCCGCGCGGTGTGAAGTGCGCAACGATTTCGCACCGGCCGGTCACATTCGTTTCACGCTCGGCTCGAGGCCGTCGCGCCGGACGGGCGGCGCCGGCGCGCGGGTGCGCCGGCCGCGCTCACTCCTTGCCCGCCTCGCGGTCGAGCTCGCGCAGCCAGGCGAGCTTCTCGGCGATCTTGGTTTCGAGCCCGCGCGGCACCGGCAGGTACCAGCGCGGCTCGCGCATGTCGTCGGGGAAATAGGTCTCGCCGGCCGCGTAGGCGTTGGGCTCGTCGTGCGCGTAGCGGTACTCGTGGCCGTAGCCGAGTTCCTTCATCAGCTTGGTCGGCGCGTTGCGCAGATGCACCGGCACCTCGCGCGACTTGTCCTGCCGCACGAACGCCATGGCCGCGTTGAACGCGTTGTAGCCGGCGTTGCTCTTGGCCGCGCAGGCCAGGTAGATCACCGCCTGGCCGAGCGCCAGCTCGCCCTCGGGCGAGCCGAGCCGCTCGAAGGTCGCGGCCGCGTCGTTGGCCATCTGCATCGCGCGCGGATCGGCGAGCCCGATGTCCTCCCAGGCCATCCGCACGATGCGGCGCGACAGGTACTTCGGATCGGCGCCGCCGTCGAGCATGCGGCAGAACCAGTACAGCGCCGCGTCCGGGTTCGAGCCGCGCACCGACTTGTGCAGCGCCGAGATCTGGTCGTAGAAGTTGTCGCCGCCCTTGTCGAAGCGGCGCGCGTTCAGCGTCATCGCGTTGGCGACGAAATCGGCGTCGATGCGGTTGGTGCGCGCCGACAGCGCGGCCGTCTGCGCCTGTTCGAGCAGGTTCAGGAAGCGCCGCGCGTCGCCGTCGGCATAGCCGATCAGCGTATCGACGGCGAGCGGCTCGAACTCGAGCCCGTCGAGCGCGATCTGCTGCGCGCGCGCGAGCAGCTGGCGCAGCTCGTCGTCGCTGAGCGACTTCAGCACGTACACCTGGGCGCGCGAGAGCAGCGCCGAGTTGACCTCGAAGCTCGGGTTCTCGGTGGTCGCGCCGATGAACGTGACGAGGCCCGACTCGACGAACGGCAGCAGCGCGTCCTGCTGGCTCTTGTTGAAGCGGTGGATCTCGTCGACGAACAGGATCGTGTGGCGGCCGCTGCGATTCAGCGTGTCGCGCGCCTGCTCCATCGATTCGCGGATGTCCTTCACGCCGCCCAGCACCGCCGAGATCGCGATGAACTCGCAGTCGAACGCGTGGGCGGTGAGCCGCGCGAGCGTGGTCTTGCCGACGCCGGGCGGCCCCCAGAGGATCATCGAATGCGGCTTGCCCGACTCGAACGCGAGCCGCAGCGGCTTGCCGTCGCCGAGAAGGTGCGTCTGGCCGATCACCTCGGCGAGCGTCTTCGGGCGCAGCGCCTCCGCGAGCGGGCGGCGCGGTTCGACTTCAAACAGGTCGGCCATGACCTCGACTCCTACGTTGTGCGGCGCGACGTCCATCGCCGCGCGGCCGGACATTATGACAGCCGCGCGCGCGGCGCACCGCTGGCCGGATGGACGGGTGCGCGTCCGAGCGCGACATCGCGCGGGCGGCGCGCGGCGGCGTTCCGGCCGCCTCGTCCCATGCCGCGACGGCCGCCGCCAAACGAAACGGGCCTGCCATCGCTGGCAGGCCCGCGCGACCGGCGCCGGACGGGCGTGACTCAGCCCTTGATCACGTCGGCGCCCTTCGGCACCGCGAAGTGGAACTGGTCGGCCGGCAGCGACGGATTGGTCTGGATGTTGGTGAAGGTCAGCAGCGTGACGTTGCCGAACACGTCGTGCAGCTCCATCGCGGCCAGCACGCCGCCCTTGAAGCCGATGCCGATGCGCTGGAACTGCGTGTCGCGCGCCTTCGGCAGCATCTCGACCCAGTCGATGCCGCCCTTCTCGCCCGCGTCGCGCAGCGTGTAGTTCTTCTCGATGTCGTTGCTGCCGAACAGGATCGCGGCCGGGCTCGCGCCGAGCGCGCCGGCCAGCTTGCGCTCGGTCACCTGGTTCAGGTCCTTGTCGTAGACGTAGAGCGAGTCGCCGTCGGCCTGCAGCAGTTGCTGATACGGCTTCTCGTAGGACCAGACGAACTTGCCCGGACGCGAGAACACGAAGCTGCCGCTCGAATTGTCGGTGGGCTTCGCGGTGGTGGTCGCGATCGCGCCGCTGGCGGCCTTCGAGGGCGCCTTGACGATCTGCTGCGTGAAGCCGCCGCGGGCCGACTTCACCTGCGCGACGAACGCCTTCAGCTCGTCGGTGCCGCCCGCGAACGCGTGCGTGGCGACGCCGAGCAGCGCGGTGCCGGCCAGCGCGGCGAGGAAATGGCGCACCGCGCGGCGGGCGGACGAGGAAGCGGCGAACGGGAATGCTTGCATCTGGTGGGTTTCTCCTGATTGGCGGGCCGGGCGGCCGGCGCGGGGTGGTGCCGGGCGGACCGGATCACTCCGCGTCGCGGGCCGGCACGAGGATTTCGCGGTTGCCGCTCGACGACATCGCCGAGACGAGCCCCGACTGCTCCATCTGTTCGAGCAGGCGGGCGGCGCGGTTGTAGCCGATGCGCAGGTGGCGCTGCACGAGCGAGATCGAGGCGCGGCGATGCTTGACGACGATCTCGACGGCCTGGTCGTATAGCGGATCGGACTCGCCGCCGGCCTCGCCGGTTCCCGCGCCGGGCGCACCCTCCTCGCCGTCGGCGGTGCCGCCCTCGAGCAGACCCTCGATGTAGTTCGGCTCGCCGTGCTCCTTGAGCTTCTCGACCACGCGGTGGACTTCCTCGTCGGACACGAACGCGCCGTGGACGCGCACCGGCAGGCCGCTGCCGGGCGGCAGGTAGAGCATGTCGCCCATGCCGAGCAGCGATTCGGCGCCCATCTGGTCGAGGATCGTGCGCGAATCGATCTTCGACGACACCTGGAACGCCATGCGGGTCGGCACGTTGGCCTTGATCAGGCCGGTGATCACGTCCACCGACGGGCGCTGGGTGGCGAGGATCAGGTGGATGCCGGCCGCGCGCGCCTTCTGCGCGATCCGCGCGATCAGTTCCTCGACCTTCTTGCCGACCACCATCATCAGGTCGGCCAGCTCGTCGATCACCACCACGATGTTCGGCAGGCGGCCGAGCGGCTCCGGATCCTCGGGCGTCAGGCTGAACGGGTTCGGGAGCTTCTCCTCGCGCCGCGTCGCCTCGTCGATCTTGTTGTTGTAGCCGCTCAGGTTGCGCACGCCGAGCTTGCTCATCAGCTTGTAGCGGCGCTCCATCTCGGCCACGGTCCAGTTCAGCGCGTTGCCGGCCTGGCGCATGTCGGTCACGACCGGGCAGAGCAGGTGCGGAATGCCTTCGTAGACGCTCATTTCGAGCATCTTCGGATCGATCAGGATCATCCGCACCTGTTCGGCCGTGCTCTTGTAGAGCAGCGACAGGATCATCGCGTTGATCCCCACCGACTTGCCCGAGCCGGTGGTGCCGGCCACCAGCAGGTGGGGCATCTTGGCGAGATCGGCGCATACCGGCTTGCCGCCGATGTCCTTGCCGAGCCCCATGGTCAGCGCCGACGAGGCCGAGCCGTACACCTCGGAGCCGAGGATCTCGGACAGCCGCACGGTCTGGCGGCGCTGGTTCGGCAGCTCGAGCGCCATGTAGTTCTTGCCGGGGATCGTCTCGACCACGCGGATCGAGACGAGCGACAGCGAGCGCGCGAGATCCTTCGCGAGGTTGACGATCTGGCTGCCCTTCACGCCGGTGGCGGGCTCGATCTCGTAGCGCGTGACGACGGGGCCGGGATAGGCGGCGACCACCCCCACCTCGACGCCGAAATCCTTCAGCTTCTTCTCGATCAGCCGCGAGGTGAATTCGAGCGTGTCGGCCGAGATCGACTCCTGCGCCTGCGGCGCCGGATCGAGCAGCGAGACGGCCGGCAGCGTCGAATCGCCGGGCAGGTCGGTGAAGAGGGGCACCTGGCGCTCGCGCTCGACGCGCTCGGACTTGGCCGGCGTGACCACCGGCGGCACGATCGTGACGGGCTCGTGCTCCTCGATGCGCACCCGCTCTTCCTCCACCTTGCCCTCGCGGCGCACCGCGGCGGCCTCGCCGAGCCGGCGGTCGCGCTCGGCCTCGCGGCGCAGCTTGGCGAGCGTGAAGGCGTTGATGATGGCGTCGCCGACGCGCTCGCAGACCGACAGCCACGAGAACCGGAAGTACAGCGACAGGCCGATCGCGAGCGCGATCAGCAGCGCCAGCGTGCCGCCCGTGAAGCCGAGCGCGTGCGAGATGCCGCGCGCCACCGTCTCGCCGATCACGCCGCCCGGCGCGCGCGGCAGCGGCACCTTCAGCGACCACATGCGCAGCGCCTCGATGCCGTCGCTCGCGAGCAGCACCAGCACGAACGCGAGGCCCTCGGCGAGCCAGCCGACCGGGCGGGCCGGCTCGTCGTCGGACGCCGCCTCGTGGCGCGTGATGCGGCGGTAGTTGGCGGCGATCCGGCGCGCCAGCAGCGCGACCAGCCAGTAGGCGGAGATGCCGAACAGCAGCAGCAGGATGTCGGCCGTCCAGGCGCCGACGCGGCCGGCCCAGTTGGCGATGTGGTCGACCTGCGCCGCGTGCGTCCAGCTCGGGTCGCGGCGGCTGTAGCTCACGAGCGCCATCAGCAGGAACGCGAACACCGCGACCTGCAGAATCCAGCGAATCTCGACGAACAGCCGCGACATGCGATGCGGCAGCGCCTGCGCCTGAGCCGTATAGGGAGCTTTTGCCATGAATCCGTGTAGAAGTGGCGCCCACGCCGGGGCTGCCGATCGTTCGATCGCGATTATTGTAAACGCTGGCGTGACACGGCAAGTGTAAATGACGGTAACCAGCCGATCGACGCATGCTATCGGCGCCATTGAAACGTCGGTTCGGCGGCGCAGCAAACGCCCCTTTATAATGCGCGTCTGGTACCCATCTACGGCATCGTTCCGGTGCGCCGCCGCTGTTTCGCGCCGCCGCCCCGCTTTGCCCCCTCGCCGCACGCCGCGCCATCCCGCCCGTCCGGCCGCTTTTTACGGATCCTGCACATGTCCACGAAACACGCGAAAGTTCTGATTCTCGGCTCCGGCCCCGCCGGCTACACGGCCGCCGTCTATGCGGCGCGCGCCAATCTGTCGCCGCTGCTCATCACCGGCATCGCGCAGGGCGGCCAGCTGATGACCACGACCGACGTCGAAAACTGGCCCGCGGACCCGAACGGCGTGCAGGGCCCGGAACTGATGCAGCGTTTTCTCGAGCACGCGGAGCGTTTCAACACGGAAATCGTGTTCGACCACATCCACACCGCGAAGCTCGACGAGAAGCCGATCCGCCTGATCGGCGACTCCGGCGAATACACCTGCGACGCGCTGATCATCTCGACCGGCGCCTCGGCGCAGTACCTCGGCCTCGCCTCGGAAGAAGCGTTCATGGGCAAGGGCGTGTCGGCCTGCGCGACCTGCGACGGCTTCTTCTACCGCAACCAGGAAGTGGCCGTGATCGGCGGCGGCAACACGGCTGTCGAGGAAGCGCTGTACCTGACCGGCATCGCGAAGAAGGTCACCGTGATCCACCGCCGCGACAAGTTCCGCGCCGAGCCGATCCTGATCGACCGCCTGCTGGACAAGGAAAAGGAAGGCAAGGTCGAGATCAAGTGGAACCACGTGCTCGACGAGGTGACGGGCGACGATTCGGGTGTCACGGGCGTGAAGATCAAGCACACCGGCACCGGCGAGACCGAGCAGCTCGCGCTGCAGGGCGTGTTCGTGGCGATCGGCCACAAGCCGAACACCGACATCTTCCAGGGCCAGCTGGAAATGAAGGACGGCTACATCGTCACCAAGAGCGGCCTGGCCGGCAACGCCACGGCCACCAGCATTCCGGGCGTGTTCGCGGCCGGCGACGTGCAGGACCACATCTACCGCCAGGCCATCACCAGCGCCGGCACCGGCTGCATGGCCGCGCTCGACGCGCAGCGCTACCTCGAGAGCCTGCACGACGCGAACTGAGCGGCGCGGCGCGCGGCGACGCTACAATGAGGTCGCCGCGCACCGCACCGCCCGCAGTGAGGCGACGTCCGCCCTGTCCGCCGACGTCACCGCGCTCGCCCGAAGGCCGCTGCCGTGCGCAGCGGCCTTTTTCATTGGCGCGCGCCCGGCCCCGGCCGGCCGCCCTTCGATCCGTCGACCATCATGGCGAAGAACCAGCCCCACCCGAGCGACCCGGCCAAGCGCCGTGCCGCCGCCCCCGTCAAGCCCGCCGAGCCGATCGTGCCGGCCCCGGCCGCCACCGCCGCCGCGCTGAAGAGCCAGGGCCTGGCCGGCCTCGGCTCGCTACGCGATGCGCTCAAGGGTCAGGCCGAGCGGCAGGCGCGCGCGCTCGCGCAGGCCCAGCGCGATATGCGCGAGGCCGAGGCCAACGCGAACCTGTTCCGCGACGAGATCGGCGCGATCACGCCGCTCGCCGCCCCGCCCCGCGCCCCGGCGCGACGCGAGCCGCCCCAGCCGCTGCCGAAGCAGACGCGCCGCGACGAAGAGGCGGTGCTGTCCGAGACCCTGTCCGACGAATTCGATCCGGAAACGCTGCTCGACTCCGACGAAAGCCTCTATTACCACCGCCCCGGCATCAGCCGCGACGTGGTCCGGAAGCTGCGCAGCGGCGCCTGGATCGTCCAGTCCCAGCTCGACCTGCACGGCATGCGCCGCGACGAGGCGCGCGAGGCGCTCGCCGCGTTCATTCGCGAGGCCGGCAAGAAGGGGCTGCGCTGCCTGCGCGTGATCCACGGCAAGGGGCTCGGCTCGATCGGCAAGGAGCCGGTGCTGAAAGGCAAGGTGCGCGCGTGGCTGGTACAGAAGGAGGAAGTGATCGCGTTCTGCGAGGCGCGCGGCCACGACGGCGGCGCCGGCGCGGTGCTGGTGCTGCTGCAGCCGGCCTCGGCGCTCGGCGCCATCGGCACGGGCGAACGCGGTACGCCGCGCGAGGCGCTCTGACGGTTTTCGACGGCGGGCGGGCGCGGATGGCTCGCCGGGTGCCGGCAGCGTTCAGGCCGGCCGCGTTGCCGCGCGTGGCCGACGGCTGGCCGGCATGATAGCCGGCTCCCGGTCACGGCATCGACACGGCCGGTGGCGCGGACATCGAGCCCCGAAGCGACAGCCAACCGGCGGCCACGGGGTACCGCTTGCACTGCGGTCAACCGGCGACGGCCCTCCCGAGTAGCGTCTGCCCGACGGCATCCGATCGACCATTCGGAACACTGGAACACGGCCTCCGCGCCCCACCTTCCGCCGTCCGCTCTTCACCGCCGCGCCCCAAAAGCCAACGGGCCGCCCGCAGGCAGCCCGTCGTCACGCCGGCATCCCGGGCGGCGGCGCGCCCAGGCACGCCGCCCCCGCTCACCGCGTCACGCGATCCGCGCTTCCGTGGCCGGATCGAACGCCACCGCCTTCGACACGTCGAACAGCAGCTTCAGCTGCTGCTGCGGCTGCGGGTTCGCGGCCGGGTGGACGCGGCTCACGATGCGCTTGCCGTTGACCTGCGCGAACACGTGCGTGTCCGGGCCGGTCGGCTCGGTCACGTCGACGATCACGTCGAGCGGCTGCAGCGCCGAGGCCTGGCCGTCGTGCGCGTTGCGCGCGTCGGTGATGCGCTCCGGACGCAGGCCGAGGATCACCTCGCGGCCGAGGTGGCCGTTCATCTTGGCGCGCTCGAACGGCAGGTTCAGCACGCCGCGCGTGGCGCCCGTGTCGATCTCCAGGCCCACGCCGCCGCCCTGCTCCACCACCTTGCCGTGGATGAAGTTCATCGGCGGCGCGCCGATGAAGCCGGCCACGAACAGGTTCGACGGCGAATCGTAGATGTCCTGCGGCGCGCCGAACTGCTGCACCACGCCGTCCTTCATCACCGCGATGCGGTCGCCGAGCGTCATCGCCTCGATCTGGTCGTGCGTCACGTAGACGATGGTGGTGCCGAGGCGCTGGTGCAGCAGCTTGATTTCCGCGCGCATCTCGATGCGCAGCTTCGCGTCGAGGTTCGACAGCGGCTCGTCGAACAGGAACAGCGACGGGTCGCGCGCGAGCGCCCGGCCCATCGCCACGCGCTGGCGCTGGCCGCCCGAGAGCTGGCCCGGCTTGCGGTCGAGCAGGTGCTCGATCTGCAGCATCGCGGCCACGCGGTCGACGATCTGCTTCTGCTCCTGCTTCGGCACCTTGCGGATGTTCAGCCCGAACGAGATGTTCTCCTTGACCGTCATCGACGGATAGAGCGCATAGGACTGGAACACCATCGCGATGTCGCGATCCTTCGGCGACAGGTCGTTGACGACCTTGCCGCCGATCCGGATCTCGCCCTTCGTGACGGTCTCCAGGCCCGCGATCATGTTGAGCAGCGTCGACTTCCCGCAGCCCGAGCCGCCGACCAGGATCAGGAACTGGCCGTCCTCGATATCGATGTCGACGCCCTTCAGGACCGGCACCCCGTTCGGATAGGTCTTGTACACGTCACGGATGGAAAGGCTTGCCATGCTGTGAATCCTCTGTCTCGGTGCGGCGCCGCGCGCCGCGTCTGTTCTGCGCGCCGCGCGGAGTGCCCGCGCGGCCGGTTCGTTCGGAAATCGTTCAGGAAAAGCCGCGTCCGTCAGCCCTTCACCGCGCCCGCGGTCAGCCCGCGCACGAAGTAGCGGCCGGCGATCACGTAGACGAGCAGCGTCGGCAGCGCGGCGATGATCGCGCCGGCCATGTCGACGTTGTATTCCTTCACGCCCGTCGACGTGTTCACGAGGTTGTTCAGCGCGACCGTGATCGGCATCGAATCGACGCCGGAGAACACGATGCCGAACAGGAAGTCGTTCCAGATCTGCGTGAACTGCCAGATCAGGCAGACCATGAAGATCGGCAGCGACACCGGCAGCAGGATCTTCGTGAAGATCGTGAAGAAGCCCGCGCCGTCGATGCGCGCGGCCTTCACCAGCTCGGCCGGCACGCTCACGTAGAAGTTGCGGAAGAACATGGTGGTGAACGCAATGCCGTACACCACGTGGACCAGCACCAGCCCGGCCGTGGTGTTGGCGAGGCCGAAGTAGCCCTCGACGCGCGCCATCGGCAGCAGGATCACCTGGAACGGGATGAAGCAGCCCACCAGCAGCACCGTGAACAGCGCGTCGGCGCCGCGAAAGCGCCAGTGCGTGAGCACGTAGCCGTTGAACGCGCCGATCAGCGACGAGATCAGCACGGCCGGGATCACCATCTTCAGCGAATTGAAGAAGAACGGCTTCATGCCGTCGCAGCGCACGCCGGTGCAGGCCGTGCCCCAGGCCTTGAGCCACGGGTCGATGGTCCAGTGGGTCGGCGGCGTGAGCAGGTTGCCGGTGCGCAGCTGATCGAGGTCCTTGAAGGACGTGGACAGCATCACGTACAGCGGCAGCAGGAAGTACAGGGCGAACAGGATCAGCACCGCGTAAATGACGCCGCGGCTGATCGTCATCTTAGGCTGCATTGCGGGTGCTCCTCGATTCCATATACATCAGCGGCACGAGCACCGCGACCACGGTCGCGAGCATCATCACCGACGAGGCCGCGCCCACGCCGAGCTGCCCGCGATTGAACGAATAGGTATACATGAACATGGCCGGCAGCGACGACGAGGTGCCGGGGCCGCCCGCCGTCAGCGCCACGACCAGGTCGAAGGTCTTGATCGTGAGGTGGCAGAGGATCAGCAGCACCGAGAAGAACACCGGGCGCATGCTCGGGATCACGATCTTGCGGTAGATGGTGGGCAGCGTCGCGCCGTCCACCTGGGCCGCCTTGAAGATCTCGCCGTCCACGCCGCGCAGGCCGGCCAGGAACAGCGCCATCACGAAGCCGGTCGACTGCCAGACCGCCGCGATCACGACGCAGAAGATCGCCTTGTCCGGATCGTCGAGCCAGCCGAACGAGAAGCTGGTCCAGCCCCAGTCCTGCAGCACCTTCTCGAGGCCGAGACCGGGGTTCAGGATCCACTGCCAGGCGGTGCCGGTGACGATGAACGAGAGCGCCATCGGATACAGGAACACCGCGCGCAGCGCGCCCTCGTTGCGGATCTTCTGGTCGAGCAGGATCGCGAGGAACAGGCCGAGCACCACGCAGATCACGATGAACGGAATGCCGAACCAGCCGAGATTCGCGGCGGAAGTCCACCAGACGTCGTTCTCGAACAGGTCCGAATAGCGGCCGAAGCCGTCGAACGTGTAGTTGGGCAGCAGTCGCGACTTGGTCAGCGACAGGTAGCCGGTGATGATGATGAAGCCGTAGATGAACACGACGGCGATCGCGATGCTGGGAGCGAGCACCAGCTTCGGGATCCAGCGATCGGCCAATGCGGAGAGCGGCGACGCATGGCGGCCGACGTCGGCGCGACCGGGTTCGTTTCCGCTGAGAGGGGCAGCCACTTGATTCGACTCCTGGAACGGGGCGCCGGCCGCCTTGAAGGAAGGCGCACGGCATCGGGGTGCGGCGCGGGCCCGCGAGGGCCCGTTTGCGTCGGGTCGGGCGGTGCCGGCGCTCAGGCTGCCGGCGCCGCCCGCTGCGCGCTTACTTCACCTTGGCGGCCTTGGCCAGCGCTGCCACCGCGGCCTTCGGATCTTCCTGCGAGTTCATGAACTTCGTCACGACGTCCGAGATCGCGCCGGCGGTGGCATCGCCCTGCGCCATGCCGTGCGCGAGCGACGGCACGTAGCCGCCCGCCTTCAGGGCGGTCTGCTCGTCCGCGTAGGACTTCTTCGCGCAGTCGTCGAACTTGTCCATCTTCACGCCCAGGCGCACCGGGATCGAGCCCTTCAGCAGGCTGAACTGCTCCTGGAAGCCCGGCGTCATGATCGTCTTGGCGAGCGCCAGCTGGCCCGGCGTGGCCTTGTCCGAACCCTTCTGCTGGAAGAACACGAACGAGTCGACGTTGAACGTGTAGCCGCTCGCGGTGCCCGGCACCGGCGCGCAGATGTAGTCCTTGCCCGACTTCTTGCCGGCGTTCTCGAACTCGCCCTTGGCCCAGTCGCCCATGAACTGCATGCCGGCCTTGCCGTTGATCACCATCGCCGTGGCCAGGTTCCAGTCGCGGCCGTTGCGGCTCGCGTCGAAGTAGCCCTGGATCTTGCGCACCGTGTTGAACACGTCGAGCATCTTCGGCGAGGTCAGCGCCGACTGGTCGAGGTCGACGATCGCCTTCTTGTAGAAGTCGGCGCCTTCGGACAGCACCACGTCCTCCCACAGCGTCAGGTCCTGCCACGGCTGGCCGCCCATCGCGATCGGCTGGATGCCGGCGGCCTTCATCTTGTCGGCGACCTGGAAGAATTCCGGCCAGCTGGTCGGCACCTTGCCGCCGACCTTGTCGAGCGCGGCCTTGTTGATGTACAGCCAGTTCACGCGATGCACCGAGAACGGCGCGCCCACGTAGTGGCCCTTGTACTTGATGATCTTGTCGATTTCCGGCGGCAGGTTCTGCTTCCAGTCACCCGCGACCGAGTCGATGTTGACCAGCACGCCCTGGTCGGCCCAGTCCTGGATCAGCGGACCCTTGATCTGCGCGGCCGACGGCGAATCGCCGCTGATCACCTTGGTCTTCAGCGCGGTCATGGCCGCCGCGCCCGCGCCGCCCGCCACCGCGAAATCCTTCCACACGTAGCCCTGCTTCTGCAGGTCGTCCTTCAGCGCGCCCACCGCCTTCGACTCGCCACCCGAGGTCCACCAGTGCAGCACCGTCACGTCCTCGGCCGCCTGCGCCGTGGCGGCGCCGATCATCAGGCCTGCGGCGCACAGCGCGCCCATCATCGCGCGAACTTTCATTTACTTATCTCCTCCAGATTGGATTGAACCAACTCGTAAGGCTTTCGACTCCACGAAAGCCGGCTTGCTCGGGAACCTGCGAAACGAAACAACCGGGATGACACGCCGCGAACGACCGGAACCGGTCGGGCCGTTGCCGGCCGCGGGCGCTCAGGAACTGAGTGGATCGAGATTCAAGGCTTGTCTCCTCCGATCTTGATGGTTCCGGTTCCGCCGTCGCGCGACACCGAACCTCGGGGCCGTCGCGGACCGGCGCATGATGCGTTTCGCCATTGTCCTTTAACATTCGGTCTCGGCGCGCTGCCGCACCGGCCGTCCCCGCACGAAGAACGCGCTTCCCCGATGGATCGTGTGCGCTTCTTTTTCTTCGTTCGGGCCTACCCCTTGCGGCGGATTGTAGTTAAACTACAATTCAGTGTCAAAAAAAATTTTATCGCACTACGGCTCCGATTCGTGCGATCCGCGCCCGTCGGATCGAGGTCGGATTCATGCCGTGATGCGGGGCATTTCCAACCGGGCGGAGACACATGCAAACCGATTCCAGCTTCACCTTCGTTCTGTTCGGCGGCACCGGCGACCTGTCGATGCGCAAGATCCTGCCCGCGCTGTTCGAGGCGCACCGCGCCAACATGCTCGCCGAGGCGGGACGCATCGTCGCCGTCGCGCGCCACGAGTCGGATCGCGCCGCCTATCACGGCTGGGTCGAGGAACACGTGAAGCCGCATGCAAGGAAGGCGTCCGGCAGCGCGTTCGACGAAGCGGCCTGGCGGCGGTTCCTCGAGCGCATCGACTACGTCCATCTCGATCTCGGCCGCCCGGAAGACTACAAGGTGCTGCGCGACGCGATCGGCACGCTGCCCGGCACGCGCGTGTTCTACCTGGCCACCGGCCCGTCGCTGTTCGAGCCGATCTGCAAGGCGCTGGCCGGCGTGGGCCTCAGCGAAGGCGCGCGCATCGTGCTCGAGAAGCCGCTCGGCTACGATCTCGCCTCGTCGAACGAAATCAACGACGCGGTGGGCGAGATCTTCGCCGAGGACCAGATCTACCGGATCGACCACTATCTCGGCAAGGAGCCGGTACAGAACCTGCTCGCGCTGCGCTTCGGCAACGCGCTGTTCGAGCCGCTGTGGCGCCGCGAATGGGTGGAGAGCATCCAGATCACGATCGCCGAGGAACTCGGCGTGGAAGCGCGCGGCGATTTCTACGACAACACCGGCGCGCTGCGCGACATGGTGCAGAACCACCTGCTGCAGCTGCTGTCGATTGTAGCGATGGAGCCGCCGCATTCGATGGATTCGGATTCGGTGCGCGACGAAAAGCTGCGCGTGCTGCGCGCGCTCAAGCCGATCGACCCGCGCGACATCAGCAAGGTGGCCGTGCGCGGCCAGTACCACGGCGGCACCATCAAGGGCACCCAGGTGCCCGCCTACGCCACCGAGCCCGGCGTGAAGCCCGACAGCACCACCGAAACCTACGTCGCGCTGAAGGTCGAGATCGAGAACTGGCGCTGGGCCGGCGTGCCGTTCTTCCTGCGCACCGGCAAGCGGCTCGCCGACCGCGTCGCCGAGATCGTCGTCAACTTCCGCGCCGTGCCGCATTCGGCGCTCGGCGCCTCCGCGCTGCGCGCCGGCGCGAACCGCCTGGTGATCCGGCTGCAGCCGAACGAGTCGATCCGCCTCTACTGCCTCGCCAAGCAGCCCGGCGAGGGCATGAACCTCGCGAGCGTGCATCTCGACCTCGCGTTCGACCAGTTCTTCAAGGAAGGCCAGATGGAGGCCTACCAGCGCCTGCTGCTCGACGTCATCAACGGGCGCCTCGCGCTGTTCGTGCGCCGCGACGAGCAGGAAGCCGCCTGGCGCTGGGTCGAGCCGATCCAGAGCGAATGGCAGAAATCGCTGAAGCCGCCGAAGCCCTACGCATCGGGCACCTGGGGGCCGGCCGCCGCGAGCGCGATGCTCGCGCAGCACGGCACCTGCTGGCTGGAAGAAGAGAATTGACCGACATCTCGATGCGCGCGGCGGCTCGCGGCCGGTCGGCCACGCCGCGTCATCGGCAATGCATGACACCCGAAATCAATAAAAGCAGCCTGGAGGAGAAGTGATCGAGCTTCACCCATTCGAAAGCCCGCACACACAGTGCGAGGCGCTCGCGCAGGCGGTCGGCGCGGCGCTGCAAGCGTCGCTGGCCGGGCAGGCGCGCGCGACGCTCGCCGTCTCCGGCGGCACCAGCCCGCGGCCGTTCCTGCAAACGCTGTCCACCCACGCGCTCGACTGGGCGAGGATCGACGTCACGCTGGTCGACGATCGCTGGGTGCCGGCCACCGATGCCGCGAGCAACGCGCAGCTGGTGCGCGACACGCTGCTGCGCAACGAAGCGGCTCACGCGCGCTTCCTGCCGCTTGTCGACGTCTCCGCCACGCTCGCCGCCCAGGTCTCGGTGCTGAACGCCGACCCCGACTACCGGCAGCCCGACGTGGTCGTGCTCGGCATGGGCGAGGACGGCCACACCGCGTCGATCTTCGCCGACGCGCCCGAATGGGAGCTGGCGACCAGCACGCCGGCACGCTACGTCGCCGTGCATCCAGGCGCCGCGCCCCACCCGCGCGTGAGCCTGTCGCTCGACGCGCTGCGCCGCGTCGATCACCTGTTCCTGCTGATCGCGGGCGCCCGCAAGCGCGACGTGCTGGAGGCCGCCGCCGCGGCGCCGCAGCGCAACGCGATTTCCCAACTGGCCAACGACAAGGGGACGAAGCTCGATGTCTACTGGTGCGCAAACTAAACCGGCAGCCGGCCAGCACGCCGACGGCCCGCGCCTTTTGGCCGACGTCGGCGGCACGAACGCGCGCTTCGCGCTCGAAGTGGGCCCCGGCGAGATCACGCAGATCCGCGTGTACCCCGGCGCCGACTACCCGACGCTGACCGACGCGATCCGCAAGTATCTGAAGGACGTCAAGATCGGCCGCGTCAATCACGCCGCGATCGCGATCGCGAACCCGGTCGACGGCGACCAGGTGCGCATGACCAACCACGACTGGAGCTTCTCGATCGAGGCCACGCGCCGCGCGCTCGGCTTCGACACGCTGCTGGTCGTCAACGATTTCACCGCGCTCGCGATGGCGCTGCCGGGCCTGACCGACGCGCAGCGTCAGCAGGTGGGCGGCGGCACGCGCCGCCAGAACAGCGTGATCGGCCTGATGGGGCCGGGCACCGGGCTTGGCGTGTCGGGGCTGATCCCGGCCGACGACCGCTGGATCGCGCTCGGCAGCGAGGGCGGCCACGCCACCTTCGCGCCGATGGACGAGCGCGAGGATCTGGTCATGCAATACGCGCGCAAGAAGTTTCCGCACGTCTCGTTCGAGCGCGTCTGCGCCGGGCCCGGCATCGAACTCGTCTACCGCGCGCTGGCCGGACGCGACAAGAAGCGCGTGGCGGCCGGCTTCGGCACGCCCGAGGTGGTCGAGCGCGCGCACGCGGGCGACGCGCTCGCGCTCGAGGCGGTGGACGTGTTCTGCGCGATCCTCGGCACCTTCGCCGGCAACCTCGCGGTCACGCTCGGCTCGCTCGGCGGCGTCTACGTGGGCGGCGGCGTCGTGCTCAAGCTCGGCGAGCTGTTCCTGAAGTCGCGCTTTCGCGAGCGCTTCGAATCGAAGGGACGCTTCTCCGACTACCTCGCGAACGTGCCGACCTACCTGATCACGGCCGATTACCCGGCGTTCCTCGGCGTCTCGGCGATCCTCGCCGAGCAGTTGTCGAACCGCACCGGCGGCGCCTCGTCGGCCGTGTTCGAGCGGATTCGCCAGATGCGCGACGCGCTCACGCCGGCCGAGCGCCGCGTGGCCGATCTCGCGCTGAACCATCCGCGCTCGATCATCAACGATCCGATCGTCGACATCGCGCGCAAGGCCGACGTGAGCCAGCCCACCGTGATCCGCTTCTGCCGCTCGCTCGGCTGCCAGGGGCTGTCGGACTTCAAGCTCAAGCTCGCCACCGGCCTGACCGGCACGATCCCGATGAGCCACAGCCAGGTGCATCTGGGCGACACGGCCACCGACTTCGGCGCGAAGGTGCTCGACAACACGGTCTCGGCGATCCTGCAGCTGCGCGAGCACCTGAACTTCGAGCACGTCGAGAAGGCCATCGAGATCCTGAACGGCGCGCGGCGCATCGAGTTCTACGGGCTCGGCAACTCGAACATCGTCGCGCAGGACGCGCACTACAAGTTCTTCCGCTTCGGGATTCCGACCATCGCCTACGGCGACCTCTACATGCAGGCGGCCTCGGCCGCGCTGCTCGGCAAGGGCGACGTGATCGTGGCCGTCTCGAAGTCGGGCCGCGCGCCCGAGTTGCTGCGCGTGCTCGACGTGGCGATGCAGGCCGGCGCCAAGGTGATCGCGATCACCTCCAGCAACACGCCGCTCGCCAAGCGCGCGACGGTGGCGCTGGAGACCGATCACATCGAGATGCGCGAGTCGCAGCTGTCGATGATCTCGCGGATCCTGCACCTCGTGATGATCGACATCCTCGCGGTGGGCGTCGCGATCCGGCGCGCCTCGCCGAACGCCGAGATCAACGAGGCCGTCGCGCAGGCGCGCTCGCGCGCCGGCGACGACGAATCGGCCGACGTGCTCGACTGGCTCAGCCACGGCGCGGCGCCGGCGGCCGCGCGCGACTGAGGCGACGCCTGCCGCCGCCGGGCGGCGAAAACAAACAGGGCCGGCGCTTTCGGGCGCCGGCCCTGTGTTTTTTCCTGCCTCGTTTTTCCGCTTCGTTTTTCCACTCCGGCCGCCGGCTCCTTCGCGGCCCCTGCTCGCCTCAGTCGCCGCGCACCGGCCGGCCGTGCCAGCGCAGCACGAGCCGGCGGCCGACGAAGCAGAGCGCGCCCGTGACCGCGATCGTCACGCCCATGCCGAACGGCGTGCCGTCGGCCAGCAGCCCCACCACCGCGCTCGCCACGGCGCCGAGCCCGAGCTGCATCGCGCCGAACACGGCGGCCGCGGCCCCGGCGTTGTGCGGATAGCGGTGCATCAGGTCGGTCGAGCAGTTCGCCGACAGCAGGCCGAGCACACCGACCACGAAGAACAGCCCGGCCACGATCGACCAGAGCCCGCCGATCCCGGTCAGCGCGAAGAACGCCACCGCGAACGAGGCGATGCAGCTCACCAGCGAGGCCGCCGAGATCAGCCGCAGCGAGCCGAGCCGGCCGACCACGCGCGTGTTGATGAAGTTGCCGGTGATGATGCCGATGATGTTCAGGCCGAACAGCAGGCCGTAGTGCTGCGCCGAGACGTGGAAATACTCGATGTAGACGAACGGCGTGGCGGTGATGTAGGTGATCATCGAGGCGAACGCCATCCCGCCGCACAGCATGTGCCCCCAGGCCACCGGGTCGCCGAGGATGCGCCCGTAGGCCGCGAACGAAGTGAGGATCGCCGAGGAATGGCGCCGCGCCTTCGGCCAGGTCTCCGGCACCTTCAGGAACGCGGCGATCGCGCAGCCGAGGCCGAACAGCGTCAGCACCACGAACACCGTGCGCCAGCCCGCGAAGCGCAGGATCTGGCCGCCCACCAGCGGCGCGACCAGCGGCCCGACCGAGGTGACGATCGCCACCATCGACAGCACGCGCGCCGCGTCGGCCGGCTCGTGCGCGTCGCGCGCGATGGCCCGCGACAGCACCGAGGCGGCGCCCGCGCCGAGCGCCTGCAGGAAGCGCAGCACGATCAGCGTGCCGATGCTCGGCGCGACGAAGCAGCCCGCGCCCGCCACCGTGAACAGCACGATGCCGCCGAGCAGCACCGGCCGGCGGCCGAGCGCGTCCGACAGCGGGCCGTACAGCAGCATGCCGAGCGAGAAGCCCGCGATGAAGCTCGTCAGCGTCCATTGCACGGCCGCCGCGCTGGTGCCGAGGCTCTCGGCCACCGACGGCATGCTCGGCAGATACATGTCGGTGCCGATCGGGCCGCAAGCGGCCAGCGCACCAAGCAACAGGATCAGCCGGGCGTCGGGCCGGCGCCGTACCACGTTCGACATGGGAAATTCTCGGGAGCGGCCGGGACTTCGCGCGCGTTCCGGGGCGACTCGCTGCAAGGCGCTTCGGCTCGATTCGGCGCGGCCCGGCTCGGGCGGGACGGGCAGCCGGACGGCCGCCGCAAGGCGACAATTGTACGCGCTTGTCCGGAATCGTTCGTCCGGCACCGCCGCCGCGAGCGCGGGGCGGGCGTCAAGGCGGCGCCGAAAACGATCGGGTAAGCTCGCGGGGGCGGGTTCCTCCCGGGGACGCCCCCCGAATCCGCCCGACTCCCGTTGACCCGACCAAGATGACCGCCTTCCTGCTGATCTGGAGCCCCAAGAAATGGCCGTGGCCCGAGTTGCCCGAACTGGCCGCGCGCGTGCGCGCCGGCGAGGCCGTGCGCGACGTCTGGGGCTGCGGTTTCTCGCGCAGCATCCTGCCCGGCGACCGCGTGTTCCTGCACCGCGTCGCGCAGGAACCGAAGGGCGTGTTCGGCTCCGGCTACGTGGCGCGCGCGCCCTACGAGGTACCCGACGCCGGCACCAAGCGCGGCTACCGGCTCTGCATCGACTTCGTCTACGACTGGCTCGTCGACGCCCACGCCGAGACCGTGATCCCGCGCGACGCGCTGCGCGTCCACCCGTTCTCGGTGCAGACCTGGGACGCGCAGACCTCCGGCACCTCGATCAAGCCGATGGCCGAGGGCGCGCTGGAAAAGCGCTGGGCCGAGCTGACCGGCCGGCGCAAGCCGCCGCCGCTGTAGCGGGCCGCCCCGCCGCCGCCCGTGAACCGCTGCGCGGCGGCCCCCCGGCGACCCGCCGCGTCACTCTTCGGTACAATCTGCCCATCGTGTTTCGCACGGTTTCGTGCGTTCGCGGCCGGGACAGCGCGGCGGTCGTCGCGCCCCGCCCGGCCGCCGCCTCTCATCGCAGGTCCTTATCCATGTCGAACAACCAAACGCTCTTCGAACGCGCCCAGCAGACCATTCCGGGCGGCGTCAACTCGCCCGTGCGCGCCTTCCGCTCGGTCGGCGGCACGCCGCGCTTCGTGTCGCGCGCCCAGGGCCCCTACTTCTGGGACGCCGACGGCCAGCGCTACATCGACTACATCGGCTCGTGGGGGCCGATGATCCTCGGCCACGTCCATCCGGAAGTGCTGGCCGCCGTGCAGGCCGTGCTCGCCGACGGCTTCTCGTTCGGCGCGCCCACCGAGGCCGAGATCGAGATCGCCGAGGAAATCTGCAAGCTGGTGCCGTCGATCGAGCAGGTGCGGATGGTGTCGAGCGGCACCGAGGCCACCATGAGCGCGCTGCGCCTCGCGCGCGGCTTCACCGGCCGCAGCCGGATCGTCAAGTTCGAGGGCTGCTACCACGGCCACGCCGACAGCCTGCTCGTGAAGGCTGGCTCGGGCCTGCTGACGTTCGGCAACCCGACCTCGGCCGGCGTGCCCGCCGACATCGCCAGGCACACCACCGTGCTCGAATACAACAACGTGGCCGCGCTCGAGGAAGCGTTCGGCGCGTTCGGCGACGAGATCGCCGCCGTGATCGTCGAGCCGGTGGCCGGCAACATGAACCTGGTGCGCGGCACCCCGGAATTCCTCAACGCGCTGCGCGCGCTCTGCACCCAGCATGGCGCCGTGCTGATCTTCGACGAGGTGATGTGCGGCTTCCGCGTCGCGCTCGGCGGCGCCCAGCAGCACTACGGCATCCAGGCCGACCTGACCTGCCTCGGCAAGGTGATCGGCGGCGGCATGCCGGCCGCCGCGTTCGGCGGGCGTCGCGACATCATGGCCCAGCTCGCGCCGCTCGGCAGCGTCTACCAGGCCGGCACGCTGTCGGGCAACCCGATCGCCGTGGCCGCGGGCCTGAAGACGCTGCAGCTGATCCAGGCGCCCGGCTTCTACGACGCGCTCACCGCGCAGACCCAACGCCTCGCCAGCGGCCTCGCCGCCGAGGCGCGCTCGGCCGGCATCGCGTTCAGCGCCGACGCGATCGGTGCGATGTTCGGCCTCTACTTCACCGAGGCCGTGCCGACCAGCTTCGCCGACGTGACCAAGAGCGACATCGCGCGCTTCAACCGCTTCTTCCACCTGATGCTCGACGAAGGCGTCTACTTCGCGCCGTCCGCGTATGAGGCCGGGTTCGTCTCCAGCACCCACGACGACGCCGTGATCGACGCGACGCTCGCCGCCGCGCGCCGCGCGTTCGCCGCGCTTGCCGCGCCCGACGCCTGATTACCACGGAGAACCGGATGTTCTCGGATACTGATTTCGCGCACATGCAACGCGCGCTCGACCTGTCGTCGCGCGGGATGTACACGACCACGCCGAATCCGCGGGTCGGCTGCGTGATCGTGAAGGACGACGTGGTGATCGGCGAGGGCTACACGCAACCGGCCGGGCAGGACCACGCCGAGGTGCAGGCGATGAAGGACGCGCGCTCGCGCGGCCACGACCTGCGCGGCGCGACCGTCTACGTCACGCTCGAGCCGTGCAGCCACTTCGGCCGCACGCCGCCGTGCGCGCAGGGGCTGATCGACGCGCGCGTGGCCAAGGTGATCGCCGCGATGGAAGATCCGAATCCGGTCGTCTCCGGGCGCGGCCTCGCGATGTTGCGCGACGCCGGCATCGAGGTGCGCTGCGGGCTGCTCGCGCAGGAAGCGCGCGAGATGAACATCGGCTTCGTCTCGCGCATGACGCGCGGCCGGCCGTGGCTGCGCATGAAGATCGCCGCCTCGCTCGACGGCCGCTCGGCGCTGCCCACCGGCGAGAGCCAGTGGATCACCGGCGAGGCCGCGCGCCGCGACGGCCACGCGTGGCGCGCGCGCGCCTGCGCGATCCTGACCGGCATCGGCACCGTACTCGAGGACGATCCGCAGCTGACCGTGCGCGACATCGACACGCCGCGCCAGCCGCTGCGCGTGCTGGTCGACAGCCGCCTCGACCTGCCGCTCGACGCGAAACTGCTGGCCGGCGCGCCGATCCTCGTGTTCTGCGGCAAGCTCGACGCCGTCAGCGAGGCGCGCGCCGCCGCGCTGCGCGATCGCGGCGCCGAGGTGATCGCGCTCGCCGATGCGAACGGCAAGGTCGACCTGCCCGCCATGCTCGCGGTGCTCGGCAAGCGCGGCATCAACGAGCTGCACGTGGAGGCCGGCCACAAGCTGAACGGCTCGCTGCTGCGCGAGGGCTGCGTGGACGAGCTGCTCGTCTACCTCGCGCCCACCCTGCTCGGCCCCGAGGCGGCCGGCATGTTCAACATCGCGACGCCGCCCACGCTGGCCCAGCGCACGGTGTTGCAGTACCACTCGATCGACCGGATCGGCGACGACCTGCGCGTGCTCGCGCGGCTGGTCGGCGCGCCGGCACCCTGACTCTTCTCGTCCACGGAATTCACACGATGTTTACCGGAATCGTCGCGGCTGTCGGCCGCATTGAAACCATCGAACCGCTCGGCAGCGACGCCGATGCCGGCGTGCGCCTCGTCGTCCGCGCGGGCGGCCTCGATCTCGACGACGTCGCGCTCGGCGACAGCATCGCGATCCAGGGCGCCTGCATGACGGCGATCGAGAAGACCGCGCAGACGTTCACCGTCGACGTGTCGCGCGAGAGCCTGAACAAGACCGCGGGGCTGACCGAGCCCGGCGAGGTGAACCTGGAGAAGGCGCTGCGCGCGCACGACCGGCTCGGCGGACACATCGTGTCGGGGCATGTGGACGGACTCGGCACGGTCACGCATTTCGCGCCGGTGGGCGAGTCGTACGAGCTGCGCGTGCTGGCGCCGAAGGAACTCGGCAAGTATCTCGCCTATAAAGGCTCGATCACGGTGAACGGCGTGAGCCTGACGGTGAACGCGGTCAGCGATCTCGCGGACGGCTGCGCGTTCTCGATCAACCTGATTCCGCACACGGTGCAGGTGACGACGCTGCGCCATGTGAAGCCGGGGGTGAAGGTCAATCTCGAGATCGACATGATTGCGCGGTATGTGGAGCGGATGCTCAACGCGGATCTCGACGGCGCGTCCCGGTGAAGTAATCGGTTTTTCGCTTTTGCGTCTTCGGCCGCTGTCCTGAATCAGGACGGGATGGCCGAAGCCAGCCAGCCCGTTCATGCCGGTGCACCGGCACGAACGGCAGGCACGAACCGCACCCCGCGTTCCCGCCCCGGGGTCACCCGCCGCTTACGGCTGAACCCAGGACGCGAGCCCGCCGTAGCTGAAGCCGGCCTTCTGATGCCGCTGATGCTCGATGATCAGGTTTTCCAGCGATTCGCCGCTGTCCCCGGTGTTCGACACGAAATCGATCGGGATAACGCCGACCACCGAACCGAAATCGTAGTTCTTCAGAAACTTCTGCAGCCGGGCATTCATCCCGGCGGCGTTCCTTCCCGGTGACTGAGCCCCCCAGCTGTAGCTCGCGAAATTGAGCGTCATCTGGCCTTGCTTCGCCCAGGCATCGGCACCCTCGATGTACTTTTCCACCTCGTCGCCTTTTTCCGTGCCATTCCATTTCGACCAGCCGTTTTGCGTCTGGAACAGCGTCGAGCTGGACACATCGTCGATTTCGCAGCCGTTCCAGACCATGCCACCCTGGCCCGGAAGGCTGCCCGGCTTCATATTGGTCGGCCATCCACCGCCGGCCGTCGCCCGGATCAGGATAATTCGCCCCCTGACATCGCCAACCTTGGGAAAATCGCTGACCGGATTTCCCGCCGCGTCCTTCTTCAGCGCATCGCCGAAATACCAGTAATTCAGATAAGGCTGGGTCATTTCCGTGAATTTCTGCGCGAAGGCATCACCCTCGGTGGTGTCCTCCATCTGGAGATTCATGAGAATGAATTCGGAAGGATTCGCGGCCAGAAACGCCACGCACTGCGCCTGGATCTCCTGGAACGTGATGGCCTGATTCATGCTGCCGTGCCGGACGAACAGGTAGATCTTCGGATCGCCGGGCTCGTCGACCGGCGATCCGGCCTCCCCCGTCGGCGCGACGATGTCGCAACGCACGTCCAGGAACCGGATACCGCGGCTCAGCTGATCGATGACGGATCGCCACTGGCAATGCGCGGAAGATCCACCATATCGCGCGCACGATTCATGCGAACCGGGAATACTGACTTCGCAAATCGGCGCTGCATCGTCAATGGCGGACATCCAGTTATTCGACCAGGTCACGACCACGTTTGCATCGGACATCGTGCTTCTCCTGAACAGGTGAACTACCCCGAAACCGTGAAAGTTGATTGATTTGATATTCTCGCGGCAGTCGTTACCAGAATTCTGCCGCCGACAGTGTGCCTCAGCGTCGGGAAACAAGATATAGCGATAAAAAGCGCCTCGAACTCAAGTCGATTTCGAGTTCGATAATCGAAGGGATGACATCAGCGAAAGGCGGGGATATCGGGAAAATCGCACCGATATGGGGAGACGGCCGTGCGTCCGGGGCCGTGATCGCACGACCGGTTGAATCGGCGCGATGACGTGAAACCGCCGGCAGGCCTGAAACCTCGCCGGCGATTGCAGTAAAAAAACGGAGACGGTTCGGGCCGCCTCGCTGGTCGTCCAGGCTGCCTACTCCGGCAGACTAGTCGCGAAACGCATCGACCACATGCAGCACATGCGCGTAGACGGCGCCGGCCCGCAGCACGACGGCAATCGCATAGGCCTCGTCGAGCGCCGCGGCCGGCTGCCCGGCCGCCAGCGCCACGTCGTGAAACACCCGCCGCCGCGCCTCGTTGGCCTGCGCATAGGCCGCCGCCGCGGCCACCACCCAGACGAGGCCCGGCGCCAGCACCTCGGTATCGAACACCGCCTGCGCGAACCGCAGACGCTGCCGCGCCAGTTCCGTGTCCTGCACGGCGGCCTCGTCCTCGACCGCGAGGCGCCCGTCGGCCACGCTCACGCGCGCCTCGCCGAACGCCTCCAGCGCCGCGCTGACGTAGCTGACCGCGACCGCCTCGGGCTCGCTCGCGCCGGTGCGGCGCGCGGCGATCGAATGATGCTCGATGCAGAACGCGCAGCGCGTGACCTGCGCGATCGCGACGGCCACCAGATGCTTGTCCTTCTCGGCCAGCGTCCCGGTCCGCCACACCGAAGCCGACGACAGCCCGCGAAACGCCTTGGGGCCGCCATGCTGCCGTTCGAGCGCGCCGAGAATCCGCGCTTCCTCGTCATGCGTTCGTGTTCCGCTCATCTGCTCTCTCTTCCGTGAAAAATGCGCTCAGCGCGCATCGGCGACGGCATCGCGGCCGGCCGGCACCACCACGCGGCCCGCGATCCGGCGCGCCGGATCCGCCGCGGCCAGCACCGCGATCAGGCTCAACCCGCCGAGCGCGCTGATGTAGGCGCAGATCAGCCATGGCTTGCCGTCGCCGAGCGCCAGCAGCGCCGCCGCGACGAACGGCGTGAGCCCGCCCGAGATCAGCGTACCGATCTGGTAGCCGAGCGAGATCCCACTGTAGCGCACCTCGACCGGAAACTGCTCGGCGAACCAGGCCGCGCCGGGCGCGTAGATCGCGGCGTCGAACAGCGCCAGTTCGATCGCGAACACCACGGGCAGATAACGCAGGTCGCCGTGATCGAGGAACCAGAAGAACGGCCAGACCAGCAGGCTGATGCCCGCCACGGCCCATACCGCCGGCCGGCGCCGGCCGATCCGGTCGGACAGCGCGGCCCACAGCGGCGTGGCGACGATCGCGAACGCCGAGCCGATGATCACGGCGCTCAGCGCCGACGAGGCCCCGCCGCGCTTCAGGTTCAGATAGCTGATCGCATAGGTCGTGACGATCGCGTACATGGCCGGCTGCAGGAGCCGCAGGCCGATCGTCACGAGCAACGCGCGCCGGTGATGCCGGAACACCTCGGCGACGGGCAGCCGCCGGATCCGGCCGTCGGCCTGCGCCGCGAGGAACGGCTCGGGCTCGCGAATCCGCGTGCGCACGAATACGCCGACGGCCACCAGCACCACGCTGAACAGGAACGGCAGCCGCCAGCCCCAGGCCGCGAACGCGTCGGGCGCGAGCCACGCGCGCACGGCGAGGAAGGTGCCCGACGCGAGCAGCATGCCGGCGGCCGAGCCGACCTGCGTAAACGAGCCGAGCAGCCCGCGCGAGCGTTCGCCCGCATGCTCGACCGACAGCAGCGAAGCCCCGCCCCACTCGGCGCCGGTCGCGATGCCCTGCAGCAGCCGCAGCGCCACCAGCAGCCCGGTGGCGAGCAGCCCCGCGCTCGCGTAGGTGGGCAGCAGCCCGGTCAGCACGGTGGCGATGCCCATCAGCACGAGCGAGAACACCAGCACGCGCTTGCGCCCGATGCGGTCGCCGAAGTGGCCGGCGAACACGGCGCCGAGCGGCCGCGCGAAGAAGCCGACACCGTAGGCCGCGAACGCGCCGAGGATGCCGGTCAGCGCGCTGGCCGAGGGGGGAAAGAACGCGTGGCTGAAGACGAGCGCCGAGGCGGTGCTGTAGATGTAGAAGTCGTACCACTCGATGGTGGTGCCGATGAAGGCGGCGAAGCCGACGCGCGCGGCGCCGGCGGCAGGCGTCGACGACGCCGTGGAACGGGTGGACATGATGCTCGAACCGGATGGGACGGCGCAGTAGACCATCGATTTCCACCACGTTCCAACGAGATTTCCTGCTTAGCATCGAAGCGGATCGCCTCATAACAATATGAACGATTCACGCTTCGCGAGGCACGGCGCCGAACCTAGAATGGCTCGCTTTCCTCCTGCCCCGGCCGCCGCGGCCCGCCGTGATGCCTCGTCAAATCCGTCTGAACGCCTTCATGATGAACTGCGTGGCGCATCTCGCGCCGGGCCAGTGGACCGCGCCGGACGATCGCTCGGTCGACTACCTCGACCCCGCGTACTGGGTTGGGATCGCCCGCACGCTCGAGGCGGGCCTGTTCGACGGACTGTTCCTCGGCGACGTGATCGGCGTCTACGACGTGTTCGGCAGCACGCCCGACGCCGCGCTGCGCACCGCCGCGCAGGTGCCGATGAACGATCCAGCCGTACTGATCCCGCTGATGGCGCACGCCACGCGCCATCTCGGCTTCGGCCTCACGACCTCGGTGGCCTACGAGGCACCCTACCTGCTGGCCCGGCGCTTCACCACGCTCGACCACCTGAGCGGCGGACGCATCGCCTGGAACATCGTGACCTCGTACCTGCAGAGCGGCGCGCGCAGCCTCGGCGACGACGCGCTGCTCACGCACGACGCGCGCTACGAGCGCGCCGACGAGTTCATGGAGGTCTGCTACCGGCTCTGGGAAGGCAGCTGGGAAGACGGCGCGCGGCTGCGCGACCGCGAGCGCGGCGTCTATGCCGACCCGGCGCGCATCCACGCGATCCGGCACGAAGGCACGCACTTTCGCAGCGAGGGCGTGTTCCAGTGCGAGCCGTCGCCGCAGCGCACGCCGCTGCTGTTCCAGGCGGGCGGCTCGGCGCGCGGCACGCGTTTCGCGGCCCGGCACGCCGAATGCATCTTCCTCGGCGCGCCGACGCGCAACGGCCTGCGCAGCTCGGCGCGGGCGATCCGGCAGGCGCTCGTCGACGCGGGCCGCGCACCGGACAGCGCGCGGCTGTTCGCGATGCTGACGGTGATCGTCGACGCCACCGCCGAGGCCGCGCAGGCCCGCTACGCGGCCTGTCGCGAACGCGCCAGCCACGAGGGCGCGCTCGCGCTGCTGTCGGGCTGGACCGGCATCGACCTCGCGCGCTACCGCCCCGACGACACGCTCGCCTATGTCGATACCGACGCGGGCCAGTCGGCGCTGGCCTCGTTCAGCAAGCTCGATCCGGACAAGGTGTGGACCGTGCGCGACGCGACGGAATTCGCCGCGATCGGCGGGCGCGGCGCGGTGGTGGTCGGCGACGCGGCGCAGGTGGCCGACGAACTGCAGGCGATCGTGGACGACACCGGCATCGACGGCTTCAATCTGGCGTGGGTGGAGTCGCCGCGCACGTTCGAGGACGTGGTGCGCTACCTGGTGCCCGAACTGCAGCGGCGCGGCGCCTACAAGACGCGCTACGAGGCGGGCACGTTGCGGGAGAAACTGCTGGGCGGCGCGGCCCGCTTGAGCGCACCGCACGTGGGCGCGCGCTTTCGTGCGGCCGGTGCGGCCGGCGCGGATTGAACTTCGGTTGAACGGCGGCCAACCCGCCCCGCGCCACGACCGAACCCGGCCGCGGCGCCGGCATCCCCTCACGCCGTCTTACTTCCCCGCCTTCTGCGCGCCCGCCTTGACCCGCTTCAGCTCGGCCAGCACTTCGAGCGCTTTGCCCTCGTCCTCGGTCAGGTCGACCATGAACGCCTCGTTGTTGGCCTTGATCCATTGCAGCGGCATGTCCCACCACGCCAGCTCGAGCAGACTCTCGCGCACGCGCTCCGGGAACCGGAACCGCACCAGCCGCGCCGGCGAGCCGACATAGATGCCGTAGGGCTCGGCGCGGAAATTCGGCGGAATCACCGACCGCGCGCCGATCACGCAGCCGCTCCCGATCTCGCTGCCCCCGAGCACCATCGTCTCGTCGCCGATCCACACGTCGTTGTGGACCACGGTATCGCCGTACTGCGGCTGGGGCGTGTTCAGCAGGCCGTCGCCGAACACGCTGAACATGCAGGTCGAGATCGTCTTGATGTCGTGCTGGCCGTTGAGCAGGAAGCGCAGGCGCAGGCCGCCGGCGACGAACTTGCCGATCCGCAGCGCCTGCTGGTCGAAATCGTACTTGGCGATCGAGCCGACCCCGAGGCCCGAGCCGCGGCCGATGTGGAAGGTGCCCGCCGTGGCTTCCTCGTCGAGCCAGTTCTTGAAGAAGTTGTTCGGAATCGTCGAGTACGCGCCATCCCGGTAGGTGAACACGATGAAGTGTTTGGCGAACTGGTGATTGGCCGCGATCCCCGTGCAATCGTCCGATGTGGTTACGTTCATGGTGAAGTAGGGAAGAGATGGCGTCGACGGCTCGCACGGCGGCCGGCGCGGTTCCGTTGGAATGGCCGAAGCCATGATGCCTCGGAGTCGGACGATAGCCCCGCGACCGCGGGCACGGGCCGCCCGGCTGTGCTCGCCGGAGCCGGCGACGGGATTGCCGCTTACCGCCGGTGTCGCCCGGCTATCGCGGGTGCAATTGTAGTATGAAAAAACGGCTGATCCATGACCGCCGTGCGGCCGGCGGCGGACGCCGAATCGCCCGCCGGCCCCCGCCCCGGCAGGCCATGTGTCGGGCACCGTGGACGCCGCGCCGCCGGCCAGCCGAGACCCGGCCGCGTCCGGCGCGCCGCGCATGCCCTCGCGCAGGACGCGGCGAGCCGCGCGAGGGCATGGCCGGCACCGGAACGCGCGGAAGCAGCGCGCGTTGCGGTGCCGGGCCGGGTCTCCTCCCTGGCCCCCGGCCGCTGCGGCTACGCCGCGCCCGGCCCGGCCTGCCCCATCTCCTCCACCACGCGCGCGATCGACGCCACCACCCGGTCGGCCAGTTCCATCGGCGTCGCGCCGGCCGACTCCAGCACCAGATCCGCGCACTCGCGATAGAGCGGATCGCGCTGCGCATACAGCTCAGTGAGCCGCTGCAGCGGATCGGCGACGCGCAGCAGCGGCCGCCCGCCCTGCACGCGCGCGCGCTCCCACAGCCGCGCGGGCGCCGCGTGCAGGTAGACCACGAAGCCGCGCGCGCCCAGGGCCGCGCGATTGCCGGCACGCAGCACGGCGCCACCGCCCGTGGCCAGCACGATGCCGCTGCGCTGCGTGAGTTCGTCGAGCAACTCGGCCTCGCGCAGCCGGAACGCCGCCTCGCCCTCGCCGAACAGCGCCTCGATGGTCCTGCCCGTGCGCCGCTCCAGCTCCCAGTCGGCATCGAGGAACTCGCCGCCGAGCAGGCTGCCGATGCACTGGCCGATGGTGGTCTTGCCGGCCCCCATCATGCCGACCAGGAAGATCCCGCGATCCAGGCCCGCGCTCGCGGGCGCGCCGGCCGGTGGCGTCGCCGCGCTCACAGGCGCTGCCACAGCGACGCGCGCGGCCGCGTGGCGAGCACCACGCGGCGCTCGCGCACGGCGTTCGCGAGCACGTCGAGCGTGGCCTCGACCATGTCGACGTTGTGCGTCGACCATTCGTAGGCGCCGTCGGCCCCGGCTTCGTCGGGACGATGCGGCAGCGTGCTGCCCGGCGTGGCGTCGAGCAGCGCGCCGACCACGTGCGTGATGTCATCGCGCACCGCGTCGCCGAAGTAGCGCGCGAGCGCATGGCCATGCTGCGCGAGCCCCGGCCGATAGGTCAGGTCGACCACCAGCGCCTGCGCCGAGGCCACCGTCTGCCCGTAGGCGCGCCCGAGCGCGGCGTGGCGCGCGACGCCGGGCGGCACGATGATGCCGGGCAGCAGCCCCGGCCCCGCTCCCGTACCGGCGCGCCGCGGCGCCACCATCCGCGACGGCGGCTTCAGGTTGCCGGCCTGCAGGTCGCTCAGCATCCCCGCCTCGAAATTCCAGCGGATCGCCCAGGCCGCCTGCGCGGCCAGCTCGGCATCCTGCGCCAGCTCGGCCGCCGAGAACGCGGCGGCCACGCCGTTCAGCGCCAGCGTGCGCGCCAGCTGGTCGAGCGGGCCGGCGGCATCCGGCCCGGCCGCGGCGCCCGGGCCACGCCGCTGCCGCGGGCAGACGCAGGCGAGCAGCTCGACGTCGTCCTCGTAGTCGCGCGCGAGCTGGCGCAGCCACTGCTGGAAGCTCGGCTGGCGCAGCCGCGCCGGCTCGCTCTGCAACAGCAGCAGCAGGCGGTCGTCGCGGCCCTGCACGATGGCCGCGATGCGCTGGTGGACGCGGGCGAGATCGAGCTTCATGACAGGTCTCCCGCGGCAGTGGCCGGACGCAGCGCGTCGACCGTCACGAACGCGCTGTCGAAGCGCGGATAGGAACCGAGCACGCGATACGACTCGGCCACGGTGCCGAGCTCGTCGAGCGCGGCGGCCAGCTGCGGATCGTCGCGATGGCCGGCCACGTCGAGCAGGAACCGGTAGCGCCACGGCTTGGTGCGGCGCGGCCGCGCGTCCACCCAGAGCACCGACACGCCGCGCCGCCCGAACGGCGCGAGCAGATCGGCGAGCGCGCCGGGATGGTGATCGAGATAGACCGCGAGCGTGGTGCGGTCGAAGCCGGTCGCCGCGGTGGGCGCGTTGCCGAGCACCAGGAAGCGCGTGCAGTTGTCGGCATGGTCCTGGATGTCCTCGGCCACCACGCGCAGGCCGTACAGCGCGGCGGCATGCGCGCCGGCGATCGCCGCGCTGTCGGGCGCGGCGGCCGCGAGCCGCGCGGCCTCGGCGTTGCTCGGCGCCTCCTGGCGCGTCGCGCCCGGCAGCATCCGTTCGAGCCAGTCGCGGCACTGCGCGAGCGACTGCGGATGGCCGAACACGCGCGTCACGCCCGACAGCGAGCGGCCGGTGGAGAGCAGGCAATGCCGCACCGGGATCACCACCTCGCCCTTGATCGGCGCGCTGGTGTCGAGCAGCAGATCGACGGCGCGATTGACGGCGCCCTCGGTCGAGTTCTCGATCGGCACCACGGCGAACTCCACCTCGCCGCCCACGAAGCGGGCGAACACCTCGTCGATCGAGGCGCCGGGGCACGGCACCGCCGCCTCGCCGAAGTAGGCGCGCACCGCGTCCTCCGAATAGGTGCCGGCAGGCCCGAGGAACGCGATCTTGCCGTGCGTCTGCAGCTCGCGGCTGGCGCGCATGATCGCCTGCCAGATCGCGTCCACCTGCCCGTCGGCGAGCGGCCCGCCGTTCAGCGAGCACAGCCGCTCCACCACCTGCCGCTCGCGCTCGGGCTGGAACGTCGCCGCGCCGCTGCGCGCCTTGACGCGCCCGATCGCGAGCGAATAGCCGGCCCGCCGGTTGATCAGCGCCACCAGCTGCTCGTCGACGCGATCGATCTCGTCGCGCCAGTGGTCGATGTGATCGCCGCCATCGGCCACGGATACAGAAAGCACGTCCATCCTCTCCCCCGTCCAGGTTCGCCGTCGAAATCGCCGCGGCGCCTAGGCGCGCGCCGCTCCGTTTGCGCGCGCATGCAGCCGCTGCATCTGGTTGAAGATGTTCTTGCGGTGCATCTCCTCGGTGCCGCCCACGCTCGCGAAGCCCAGCGCGTCGCGCGCCAGCACCGCCAGCTCGCCCTCGTGATAGCCGGTGCTGCCGCGCAGCCGCACCAGGCTGATCGCCGTGTCGATCAGGTCGTTGGCGCCCACCAGCTTCGCGATCGAGCAGAGCATCACGCTGCCGTCGCGCCGGTTCAGCAGCTGGTCGAGCGCGGCGTAGGCGAGCCAGCGCGTGCGCTCGATGCCGATGCGCGCGTCCACCACGCGCTTCTGCACGTACTGGTGCGCCGCCACCGGTTCGCCGAAGCTGGTGCGCGCGGCCACGTAGTCGAGCGCCTCCTCGACGTAGGGCTCGGCGATCGCGGCGCTGACCAGGCCGTAATAGAGCCGCCCCAGCGAGATGATGTCGATCAGCTGCTGCAGGCCGCGGCCCGGTTCGCCGAGGATCTGCTCGCGACTCACCGGCGTGTTCTCGTAGCGGATCGGGCCGGTGGGCAGCGCGCGGTTGCCGAACTTCGTGTCGGGCGGCCCGGCGTGGATGCCCGGTGCGTCCTTGTCGAGCATCACCAGCGTGACGCCTTCGCGCGCCGCGCCGGTCAGCTTGGCCACCACCAGCGAGAAGTCCGCCACCGGCGCGTGGGCGATGTTGAACTTGTCGCCGGACAGCACGTAGCCGTCACCGTGCGGCTCCAGCACGGTGCCGATGCTGCGCACGTCGGTGCCGGTGGTGGGCTCGGCGATCGCGGTCACGCCGAGTTCGCCGCGCAGCAGCGCGCCGAAATACTTCTCGCGCTGCGCGGGGCTGCCGTATTCGGTCATGGCGCGGATCAGGCCGGCCTGCGCGATCACGGAGAGCACCAGCGCCGGCGTGCGGATGCCGCTCGCCAGCCCTTCCAGCGCGGCCGTGAACGCCCACCAGCCGCGCTCGTCGCCGCCGAACGCCTGCGGAATCGCGATGCGCCAGAGTCCCGCGTCCTTCAGCCTGCGCCAGCCGTCGTGATCGAACGCGTCGATCGCGGCGCCCTGGCGGGCCTGCGCGATTTCCGCGCCCAGCTTGCGGTAGCGGTCGTGCAGCTGCCGCTCCTCGTCGTTCCATCCCAGTTGCATGGGTCGCCTCCAGTTGCCCGGCGCGCGGCGCCGTTGCGGTGTCGGTGGGTGTCGGTAGATGGGTTCGGTGGTGGCCGGCCGGCGCTCAGACTTCGCCCTGGTAGCCGATGATCTTCTGCTTGAAGTCCTCGGGCACCGGCGTGGTCTTGTTGGTCTCGTAGTCGAACATGACGTGGGTGGACAGGCCGCGCGCCACGATCGTCTTGTCGTCGCGCTCCATCAGGTGCTCGATCTCGAAGCTCTTGGTGCCGAACTTGATGACGCTCGACTTGACCGTCAGCTTGTCGCCGAACAGCGCGGGCGTGACGTACTCGCACTGCGTCTTGACCATGATGTGCGGCAGCTTCTCGCTCTTCGGCAGGTCGAGCAGGTCGAACATGTAGCTCAGGTAGGAATGCTGAAGATAGTCGTAGTAGACCGGGCTGCTCACGTGCCCCATCGAGTCGGTGTCACGGTATTTGACGACGATGGGCGTTTCGTAATGGCGCTTGCTCATGTGGATCTCCGCAGGGTGGGATCAGGGTCTTGGCGCGCGGCGCCGGATGCGCCGCGTGCCGCTCGGTTGTCATCGACGGGATGAACGTTAAGGCCGAACCCGAATCGCAATCCACTGGCAAAGTTCTTAGTTGCTGCTGCGCACCATCTTTCGTATAAACGTCGCATTGCCAAGCAACTTCGCCCACGCCAAGGAGTGCGTCATGGAAAGCGCAACATCCGGCCGGTCGTCCGCGCGACGCCTGCCCTCGCCCGCGGAAATCGCCGCGGCCTGCCCCACCACGGCGCGCGTGCGCACCGTGGTGGAAAACGGCCGGCGCGCCATCGTCGACTGCCTCGAAGGCAGCGACGGCCGGCTCGCCGTGATCGTCGGTCCCTGCTCGATTCACGATCCCGATGCGGCGCGCGACTACGCGCACAAGCTCGCGGAGCAGCGCGAGCGCCTCGCCGACGATCTCGAGATCGTGATGCGCGTGTACTTCGAAAAACCGCGCACCACCACCGGCTGGAAGGGCCTCATCAACGACCCCTGGCTCGACGGCAGCCACGCCGTGGAGACCGGGCTCGGCATCGCGCGCACGCTGCTGCGCGACGTCAACGAACTGGGGCTGCCGACCGCCACCGAGTTCCTCGATCCGCTCACGCACGGCTATTTCTCGGACCTCGTGAGCTGGGGCGCGGTGGGCGCACGCACCACCGAATCGCAGACGCACCGCGAAGTGGCGTCGAGCCTCGCGATGCCGGTGGGGTTCAAGAACGGCACCGACGGCAACGTGCGCATCGCGGCCGACGCGATGATCAGCGCGTCGCGCGCGCACCATCACCTGTCGATCGACGGCGACGGCGCGATCTGCAAGACCGTCTCGCCCGGCAACCCCTACGCGCACATCGTGCTGCGCGGCGGCAGGCAGCCGAACTACGACGCGGCCAGCGTCAACGCCACGGGCTCGCTGCTCGAGAGCGAGAACCTGCGCGGCCGGCTGTTCGTGGACGCGAGCCACGCCAACAGCGCGCGCAAGCATCGCAACCAGATCGCCGTGTGCGGCAACATCGGCGCGCAGCTGGCCGACGGCAGCCGCTACATCGCGGGCGTGATGATCGAATCGAACCTCATGGAAGGACGCCAGGACCTCGGCAACGGCAAGGGGCTCGAGTACGGCAAGAGCGTGACCGATGCCTGCCTGTCGTGGGAGGACACCGTGGAGGTGCTGTCCCAGCTCGCCCGCTCGGCCGGCAAGCGCCGCAAGCTGGCGCGCGCCGAGCCGAGCGGGCTCGCGACGGCCTGAACGCCGGGCCCGCGCACCACGCGCGGGCCCGGTCCGCTCGCGCACGCGCCGCCCGGCGCGCTGAGGCCGCGTGCCTGCCGTCACGCGCGCCGGCTCCGGCCGGCAGCCGCCTTCCCCTCACGCTTTCCCGCCTCCATGCCGCCGGCATGGAGGCCGTCTTCGTTGATCGCGCGCCGCGCGGCAACCGCTTGTCGATCAAACCTGGGCCACCCGCCTGCCCCGCACGCCTCGCCCTCGCGCCCCACGGCGCGCCACCGCGCGAACCGGCCCGAAGCCGGTAAATCCGCCAATCCGCCCAATCCGGCGCCCGCATCGCCACTGCCGCGCGAATGAATTCACAGTGTCTTTTTCTGAACAGAAAATAATTTTCGCATTTCAAATTCGTCAAATTTATATGCCGGATTCAGCATAAAATTACGACGCGTTTTTCTGAATCTGCAATACTGTCAATACTTCACATTCATCATTCCATAGGCTCCACGCTATCGATCGGCACCTGGAGGAGACACCTGGGACAGACTGCGTGCCATGAGCTGCAAACCGCAGCCGCATTGGCTCCGCGCGCTTCTTTAAATGCTTTTCCGCGGGGATGAAGATGGACAGCTGGCGAGAAGATGTGATGTTGCAGCTCGAGCGCGCAACGGATGCCGCGCATGCGTTTTCCATTATTGCGAAAATTGTCGCAAATCTGGGATTTGAATATTGTGCGTTCGGCATGCGAATTCCCATTCCGCTTTCGCGGATGCCGGTATATATGCATAACAATTATCCGATGCAATGGCAGCTCAACTATCGCGAGCAATCGCTGCTGCGGCTCGATCCCACCGTCGATCGCGGCATGCGCTCGACGCTGCCGTTCCTGTGGCCCGCGCTGTCGGCGCACGGCAGCGCGTTCTGGGAGCAGGCCTGGTCCTACGGGCTGCGGCACGGCTGGGTGCAGTCGGCGCGCGATCCGTCGGGCGCGATGGGCATGTTCAGCTTCGCGCGCAGCCATACCGCGATCGACCGGCTCGAACTCGACGCGAAGGAATCGCGCCTCGAATGGCTGTCGCAGATCTCGCACGCGACGATGGCGCGGCTGCTGCTGCCGCATACGCTGCCCGAGGTCCGTCACCAGCTCAACGCGCGCGAGCGCGAGGTGCTGCTGTGGAGCGCGGAAGGCAAGACTTCGGTGGAAATCGCCACGATCCTGAATCTGGCGGAGAGCACGGTGAACTACCACGTCGCGAACGCGGTGAAGAAGCTGCGCGCCTCGAACAAGATGCACGCGGTGGCGAAGGCCGCGATCCTCGGGCTGCTGTTCAGCGACGTCGCGGTGGTCAATCCGCTCGTCGAGCGCGACGCGCCCTCGCGCGAGCCCGCGCCGGGTCATGCGCGCGCGGCCTGCCTCGTGACCGAGGACGACAAGGGCTGATACGCGCGGCTACTTGGCCGGCTGCGCCGCCGCGCGCGGAGTGCGGGCGGCGCCTGGCGCGCGCGGGGTGCGCGGCGTCCGTGTCGCGCGTCCGCGCGGCGTGCGCTCGACGGGCGGCAACGAGGCCGCCTGCAACGACGACGCCAGCGCGGTCGGCGCCGGCACGTGCAGGTCGAGCTCGCGCAGATCGAGCAGGGATGCGTGGCCGTCGTCGGTCATCGGCCTCGACGGCCGGGCCGCAACCGCGTGAGCATCGTTCAGGATGGTCCAGCGTGCTTTCATCGTCGACTCCCGGATAGCTTGCAAGTGAAATACCAGGGCGGGACGCCGCGCTTCGCGCGGTGCCGCGTCGTCGCCCTGCCGAAGACGGCCGCCGCCGGTGGCGGCCGGTGTTCCCCGTGCGCGACACGCGTGCGCGGCCGCGGTCGTGCTCAGCCGGCCCGGGGCGCGGGCGCGCCGCCCGTCGCCGCGGTGCCGGCGCGGCTGCCTGCGTTCGCGCCGACGCCGGAGGCGGCGGCCGGCATGCCGGCCGCGCCGGCCTGCGCATCGGCGGCCGGGAAGGTGGTCTGCCAGCCGCCGCCGAGCGCCTTGAACAGGCCGATCAGCGACACCAGCACGTCGGTGCGGCTCACGGCCAGCGCCTGCTGCGTGCCGAGCAGGTTTTGCTGCACCGTCAGCACGTTAAGGAAATCGGTGGCGCCGGCCAGGTACTGGCGGCGCGCGTTGTCGAGCGCGAGGCGGTTCTGCTCGACGGCCTCGGCGAGCGTGTCGTGCTGCTGCTGGCTGGTGCGGTAGGCGCTCATCGCGTCGTCCACCTCGTGCCACGCGTTCAGCACGGTACGCCGGTAGCCGATCGCCGCCGCCTGCTGCTCGGCGTTGCGCAGCGCGAGCTGGCCCTTGAGCCTGCCGCCCTCGAACAGCGGGATGCTGATGGCCGGCCCCACCCCGAACGCGCGCGAACTCCAGCTGTCGAGATCGCCGAAATGCATGGCCTGCAGATCGAGATTCGCCGACAGCGTCACGCGCGGATAGAAGTCGCCCACCGCCACGCCGATCTGCGCCGTGGCCGCGTGCAGCGTGGCCTCGGCCTCGCGGATGTCGGGGCGCCGCTCGGCAAGCTCCGACGGCAGCCCGACCGGCACCGCCGGCGGCACGGGCGGCAGCGGCGCGGCCTGCCGCAGCTCCGCCTCGAGCGTGCGCGGCGGCGCGCCGAGCAGCAGGCTCAGCGCGTTCACGAGCCGTGCGCGTTCGTGGTCGAGCGGCGGCAGGCGCGCCTCGATGGTCTTCACCTGCGCGTCGGCCTCGGCGAGGTCCAGCTGCGTCGCCACGCCGTCGCGCAGGCGGATCCGCGTGAGCCGCGCGTTGTCGCGCGCGGTGTCGAGATTGCGCCGCACGATGTCCTGCTGCGCCTGCACGCCTCGCAGGCGCACGTAGCTGCCCGCGGTCTCGGCCAGCATCGACAGCAGCACCGCGCGCCGCCAGTCCTCGGCAGCCTGCAGCGACGCGTCGGCGGCCTCGATCCGGCGCCGCACGCGGCCCCACAGGTCGAGCTCCCACGACACGTCGAGGCCGGGCTGCCAGAGGTTGTAGTCGCTCTTGCCGTTCAGGCCCGACACGTCGATCAGCCCGTTCTGGCTCGAGCGCGCGTGCTGGTACGCGGCGCTGCCGTTCAGCGCGGGCAGCGCCTCGGCGCCCGTCACGCGGCGCGCGGCACGCGCCGCGGCCACGCGCGCGCCGGCCGCTTCGACGTCGAGATTGCCCGCGCTGGCGCGCTCGATCAGCGAACTCAGCTCGGGATCGCCGAACTGCCGCCACCAGTCGACGTCGAGCGGACCGGGCACCGGGCGGCTCGCCACCGGCGCTTCCGCGCCACCCGCATCGTGCGCGGCCGTGGTCGAAGAAGCCGGGACGGCGGCCGAGGCACCCGCCGGCGCGACGGCCCCGTCGCCGGTCCAGCTCGCGGGCAGCGCCGCCGTCGGGCGCTGGAAATCGGGGCCGACGGTACAGCCGGCCAGCAATGCGCAGGCGCCGCACAGCAGCGTGATGGCGGTCCTCATCGCGCGGCCACCGCTTCGCCGGCGTTGCCATGCACGTCGTCGGTGCTGATCGACGCTTCCACCGACATCCCCACGCGCAGCCGTTCGAGCGACGGCTGGCCCGGGTCGAGCACGATCTTGACCGGAATCCGCTGCACCACCTTCGTGAAGTTGCCGGTCGCGTTGTCCGGCGCGATCGCGGCGAAGGTCACGCCGGTGGCCGGCGCGACGCTGTCCACCTTGCCGCGCAGCACCACGCCCGGCAGCGTATCGACCTTCACCTCGCTGCGCTGGCCGGGCCGCACGTCGGTCAGCTGCGTTTCCTGGAAGTTGGCGACCACGTAGGCGCGCTGCAGCGGCACCACCGCCAGCAGCGGCGTGCCGGCGCCGACCCACGCGCCCACCCGCACCGAGCGCCGCCCGACCATGCCGTCGATCGGCGCCGTGATGCGCGTCCAGCCCAGGTTCAGGCGCGCCGTCTCGAGCGCGGCGCGGGCCCGTTCGAGCGCCGCCTCGGCGTGCTCGCGCGTGCTCTGCAGCACCGCCACGCGCTGCTTCGCGGCGGCGAGGCTGGCCTCGCCGCGCGTCACGTCGGCGCGCGAGGCGTCCACGCGCGCGCGCGACTGCTGCGCGTTCTGCACGCTGCCGGCGCCGTGCTGCGCGAGGTCCGCGTAGCGCTCGGCGTCGGCGTGCGCGAACGCGTAGTTGGCGCGCAGCGCGGCCAGGTTCGCGCCGGCCTGGTCGATGGTGGCCTGCTGTTCGACGAGGCTCGCCGCGGCGTTGCCGACCGCGGCCTGCGCCATCGCCACGTCCGCCTGCGCGGCGAGGAACGCGGCGTGATAGTCGCGATCGTCGATCTGCGCGAGCAGCTGGCCCTTGCGGACCTGCTGGTTGTCCTCGACGCCCACCGACACGATCTGCCCCGCCACGCGCGGCGCGACCAGGCTGAAATCGGCATCGACATAGGCGTCGTTGGTGGTTTCGCCGGCGGAGCGCGTGAAGCGGAATCCGGCGAGGCCGAGCGCCAGCACGGCCGCGACGACGACGGCAACGAGGTAAGGCTTCCTCTTGAGCGACAGGTTCGACATGGAATACGAATCTCTAGGATTGAGCCACGGGACGCGGCGGGTAGATGCGGGTGGGAATCAGCGGAATCAGCAGGATCAGCGCGAACGACAGCACCGCCATCACGCGCAGCACGTCGGCCGAGGCCAGCACCAGCGCCTGCTCGTGCATGCGCGCCGACAGCAGCGCGAGCAGCGCCTGCGGATCGAGCCCGCTGGCGGCGCCCCAGGCCTGCCGCGTGAGGTCGCCGGCGAGCGGATGGTTGCCCGACTGGTCGGCCAGCACGTTCAGGTGATAGCGCTCGCGCATGGTGGTGAGCCCCTCGGTCACGCCGGTGCCGACCACCACCGAGAAGCCCTTGACGGTGTTGAACCACGACGACGCGAACGGCCCTTCCATCGGCGTCATGCCGTTGGTGGCCAGCATCAGCAGCGGGATCACGGCCATCGGCTGCGCGAAGATCTGCAGCAGCTGCACCGCGTAGAAGTTCTCGCGCACCCACTCCGAGGTGAGATCGGCGCCGACCAGGCACGACAGCCCGATCATCGCGAGGCCGATGCCGAGCACCCAGCGGCAGTCCACGCGCGGGATGTTGCAGAGCGCCGCGACGAGCGGCAGCGCCACCAGCTGCGGCAGCGCCACGCAGAGCGCGAGCGGCACCAGCTGCAGCGGCCGGTAGCCGTGGACCTCGGCCAGATAGGCGGCCGGCACGCCCGGCACCGCGACCAGCACCAGCAGCACGCCGCCGAGCGTGATCAGCGAATGCGTGAGGTTGCGCCGCGAGAGCAGCTGGATCTTGAAGAACGGCAGCGGGTGATACCACTCGTTGACGAGGAACAGCACGAGCAGCACGCCGCCGCCGCCGAACAGCGCGCGGATCAGGCCGGAGTCGCCCCAGCCGAGCCGCGTGCCCTGCTCGAACGCGATCACCAGCATCGCGATGGCCGGCGCGCCGAGCAGCACGCCGCGCCAGTCGAAGCTGCGCAGCCGTTCGAGGCGCAGCGGATCCTGCGGCAGCCCCCAGGCGATCATCGCGATCGAGATCGCCGCGAGCGGCGCGATCTGCCAGAACAGCCAGCGCCAGCCGACGTATTCGGACCAGAGCGCCGCGAGCGGCGTGCCGAGGTTGGGCGCGAAGGTGGCGGTGAGCGCGTAGGCGGCGAGGCCGTAGAGCTTGATGCCGGGCGGCAGGAAGCGCAGCGCCACCGTCATCAGCATCGGCGGCAGGCAGCCGCCCGCGAGGCCCTGCACGAGGCGCAGGGCGTAGAGCGTGCCGACGTCGGGCGCGAACGGCATCACGGCGCCGAGCAGCGCGAACACCGCCACCGCGCCGATCGTGAAGCGGCGCAGCGAGAACGTGCCCGAGCACCACGGCGCGAACATCATCGCGCAGACCTGCGCGGCCTGATAGAGCGCCGACAGCCAGATCGCGCCGTCGCGGCTCACGCCGAGCGCGCCGCGGATGTCGGCCATCGCCGTTTCGGTGACGTGATCGTTGAGCTGCGCGATCACCACGGCCAGCAGCACGCCGCCGAGCCCGGTGATGATGCGCGCGCCGAACGCGGCCGGCGCGGCGGCCTTGGCCGGCTCCGCGCGCGCGGGCGCCGGACTGCCAGCGGGTGTGCCGGCCACGGGCGTACCGGCGGAGGGCGTACCGGCTAGGGGCGCGGCGCCCGCGCCGATCGCGACGTCGTTCATCGCGCCCCCGGCATGCCGGCCGCCGGGGCCGCCCGTCCCTTCACCGCCGCTGCCGCGGCCGCGCGCTTGCTCCCGTCCACTTCGGTTCCCCCGTGATCGATGACCCGACGGAGTTTAGAAGCGGTGCAACAATACGAAAACTGACTTGTCTGCACTCGATGCGTGCGCCAGACGCACGCATCGATACGGGCCGCGCGGTGGCCCGTGCGCGCCGTTCAGCCCGCCGGCGCACCCGCGGCGCAGACCTCGCGCACGACCTGGCGCAGCCAGCGATGCGCGCCGTCGCTCTGGAACCGCGGATGCCAGCCCTGCACCATCACCACCGTCGCGAGCGGCAGCGGCAGCGAGAACGCGCGCGCGCGGATTCCCATCCGCTGCACCGCCCAGGCCACGTGCTCCGGCACCGGCAGGATCAGGTCCGAGGTGCCGAGCATGAACACCCCGGAATGGAACGTCGGCACCACCAGCGAGACGCGCCGCGCGAGGCCCAGCGCGGCCAGCGCCGTGTCGATCGGCCCGCTGGAACGGCCACGCCGCGATACGCTGATCTGGTCGTGGCGCGCGAACCGCTCGGGCGTGATCTCGGCGTCGAAGATCGGATGCGCCTCGCGCGCGAGGCCGACGAACTTGGTCGTGAACAGCGGCTGGACGTGGACGTCCTCGCCCATCGGCCGCATCGCGCTGATGTAGAGATCGACGGCGCCGTCCTGCAGCACCGAGTCCTCCGAGCTGCTCTCGGGCGAGAAGCGCAGCAGCACGTGCGGCGCCTCCCCGCGCACGCGCTCCAGCAGGCTCTGCCCGAACGCGCTGACGAACACGTCGTTGGCATGCAGCGTGAAGCCGCGTTCGAGCGTGGCGAGATTGACGTCCTTTTCGGGCTGCAGCAGCTGCCGTGCGCTCGTCACGGCGCCGCGCACCGATTCGCGCAGCGCCAGCGCACGCGGCGTCGGCACCATCTTGCGGCCGACCTTCACGAACACCGGGTCGCCCACGGTCTCGCGAATCCGGGCCAGCGTGCGGCTCATGGCGGGCGCGCTCAGGTTCATGCGGCGCGCGGCGCCCACCACCGAGCCCTCTTCGAGCAGGACGTCGAGGGCGAACAGGAGATTGAGGTCGGGTGATTGCATGACGGGCGATTATAGGGATATGAATTGATCTTCGCACACGGATAGCCGTGCGCGGCATGCACTGCAGACATGCATCCGGCGGTATTTCCGGCGCGCGGAAAGCAGTGCAACATCGAGGCTGTTCCCTCCTGCCCGTGTCCGCCATGTTCACCAACGTCCTGATCGCACTCGACGGCTCCGCCTCGGGCGAGTGCGTGCTCCGCCTCGCCGCCGCGATCGCCACCGGCGAGACGCGCCTGAGCGTGCTGTGCGTGGTGGACGCCGGCTACCGGCAGGTGGACGCCGCGCCGGATGGCCGCGAGCCCGACGGCCTGCTCTATCCGCGCGCCGTCGAGCAGACCGCGCACGGCGAACGCGTGGTGGCCGAGGCCGTCGCCTATCTGACCAGCCGCGGGCGGCAGGCGACCGGCTGGCTCTGCGACGGGCCGCCCGCCGACACCGTGGTCGCCGAGGCACGCCGGATCGACGCCGACCTGGTCGTGATGGGCCACCGCCACCTGTCGCGCCTGCGCCGCTGGGCCGACCCGTCCACCGCCGACGCCGTGATCGACCGCGCCCCGTGCCCGGTGCTGGTCGATGCCGGCGAGCTTGCCGTGCGCGAGACGCCGGCCCGCGCCGCTGCCGAATGACCCGCCCACCTTCCCCTTCCTCAGGATGAATGCCTCATGCGCACCGTTGCCCTGCCGCCTCGCAGCATGTACTACGGCACGCCCGTCGCGCTGATCTCGACGATCAACGCGGACGGCTCGGAAAACCTGGCCGCCATGTCCTCGTCGTGGTCGCTGCGCGACCGGATCGTGATCGGCATGGGCAGCGCCTCGCAGACCGCCGAGAACATCGCGCGCGATCGCGAGTTCACCTTCAACCTCGCCAGCGCCGCGCTCTGGCGCCAGGTGGAGATCCTCTCCAGCCTGACCGGCAAGCCCGAGGTGCCGGCCCACAAGGCGCCGCAGATCCGCCACGACGCCGACAAATGGGCCGCGTCCGGCTTCACGCGGCGCGCTTCCAGCCAGGTGCGCCCGGCCTGCGTCGACGAATGCCCGCTGCAGATGGAGGCCGTGGTCGAGCACATCCGCGCCGTGGCCGACGAGCCCGAGGGGTTCGCGCTGATCGAGGCGCGCGTGGTGGCGCTGTGGGCGCATGAAGACGTGGTGGCGCCCGATGCGGGCGGCGTCGATGCCGAACAGTGGCGCCCGCTGATCTTCAGCTTCCGCAGCTACCGCAACGCCGGGACCGAACTCGGCCGCATGGCGCGGGCCGTGCGCGGTGCGCCCCAAGCCGCGGCGGCGGCACCATCGGCACCATCGGCACAAGCGGCGGCACCGTCCCAACCCGAGCAGCCGCGCGCCGAGACCGCGAACCGCTGAATCGGCTGAGCCTGCTGACTCCGCCGGCGAGCCGCGCGCCAGCGCGCCCTCGCGGCACGCCCGGTGCCGGCCGCCCGCCCGGGCCACCGTGATTACCGCGCCAGCCGCGCGCGCTCGGCGGCCCGGCCGTCGAATACGTGCAGCGAAAACCGCATCAGCGATTCGCCCGCGAGCACGAACGTCTTGCCTTCCGGCACCAGCCTGAATCCCTTCTTGCGGTAGAGCCGCATCATGGCCGGCGCGGCCACGCCGATCAGCCGCGAGATGCCGCGCGCGCGAGCGGCCTCGATCACGGCCGCGAGCAGCGTCTGCATCGCGTCGCGCCCGTCGCCGGCCTCCGCGGCCGCGCGCTGCGCCACCGCCACGCGCGACAGCTCCCAGACGCGCGGATCGGGCGCCTCGGGCGGCACATCGGGCAGCAGCTTGTGCATCAGGTAGGGCGCCGTGGTCGCGAGCAGGCGCGCACAGGCCCGCACGTCGCCGTCGCGGCTGCGCAGCACCACGTACACGGCGTCGGCGCGATCGAACTCGTCCCATTCGAATTCGTCGTTCGCGGAGACCATCGGCAGGTTCCACTTCAGGTGCTTGACGAACACGCCGTGCCGGAAGCGCCCCAGCTGCGCGAGCAGCGCGGGCTCGAACGATGCACGACTACCGCTGACCGCCTTCATGCCTTGCCTCCGCAACGTATCGGACAGGCGCTCAAAACTATCGCAACCATCGGCGTTTGCAACTGGCAAGGTTTCCAGTGGCGTGCCTGCGGTGCCGTCGCTACGCGCGAGGCATCGTGAAAAATACTTCGGCATCCCGATGATCTGGGTCTCCGGCGATGCTCCGCGTTCCACGCGCGTCCGGCGTCCGGCCGCCGATGCCGGGACACGGACGAATCGTCCGCTGCATGTATGCCAACCGCCGACACGCTCCGGCGCTTTTCCGGGTCATTTTCCAACCCTTTTCCGCATTGGTCCGGATTCGATCGCGCACCCAATCTTTATGTTTTGTTTTACATATATTTGTGCGCTCACGCCCAATACCAAGCACCAAGCGACGACCCGCGGATATCCCGTGTTTTCACGGCGATCCAAGCTGGCACGCTTCGGACTACACTGCGAACAAGCTGCCCGGTTTCATTCAAGGACGCGTTAAAACATTCCCCATCGGAGACACGGCCTCATATGAAAAATATAACAATCCGCCAACTCAAAACTTTCGAAAGCGTTGCGCGCAATTTGAGTTTTTCGCGCGCGGCCGAGGACCTGCACCTGACCCAGCCCGCCGTCTCCATGCAGATCAAGCAGATGGAGGATCAGGCGGGTGTGTCGCTGTTCCGCCATGCCGGCAAGCGGATCTCGCTGACAGAAGCCGGCCAGCTGTTGTTACGTCACAGTAGGGTGATCCTTGCCGATTTGAAAGCTGCCGAGCAATCGCTGGCCACGCTCAGGATCGGCGGCGGCGAGCAGATGCGCGTCGGGCTCATCACCTCCGGCAGCTATTTCTTTCCGCACCTGATCGGTGCGTTCATGCAGGGCGAGACCGGCTTCGAGCTCAACATGACGGTGCGCAGCCGCGACCAGCTGATCGCGCTGCTGCGCAACGACGGCATCGACCTCGCGATCATGGTCCACGCGCCGGACGACGCCGCGATCGTCGCCGAGGCCTTCGCGCCGAACCCGTTCGTGCTGGTCGCCTCGCCCGCCCATCCGCTGGCCGGCGCGCACGACATCCCGTCCGAGCGCATCGCCGGAGAATGCCTGCTGGTCAGGGAGAGCGGCACCGACACGCGCAGCGCCGCCGACGACGCGTTTCGCGGCCGGCCGTTCGCGCCGCGCTTCATGGAGATCGGCTGCGCGGAGGCCATCAAGCAGTCGGTGATGGCCGGCATGGGCATCAGCTTCCTGCCCGCGCAGACCGTTCAGTCGGAACTGCGCGCGGGCTTGCTGGTAATCCTCGACGTGCAGGGCTTTCCGTTGCGGCGCCACTGGTGCGTGGTGCATCGCGCCGACCGGCACCTGCTGCCGGCCGCGCTGCGCTTCCGGCAGTTCCTCCTTGCCGAGGGCGGCGCGCGGCTCGCGCATTTCACGGGAATCGACAAGGTACATACGGGCATGGATCTTCAGCGCCAGTCGCTCGCTGCTCCGTCTGCTCGACCGCTGGTCGCCGGCAGCGCCGCGCTGGACGTGGCGCTGCGCACGCGCGCGCTGCTACGCGACGACAGCCTGCCAGATCAGCATCGCGTTCAGGGCCACGATCACGCCGGTGGCGACGCCGGCGATGACGAGCAGCTTGCGGCCCGCCGCAAATCGACCCATCACTGAGCGGCGCGCGGACAGCACCACCAGCGCGACGAGCGGCACCGGCAGGATCAGGCTCAGCACGATCTGGCTGTCGATCATGGCGCGCATCGGGTTGCAGGTCAGGCAGACGATCACCGCGGGCACCATCGTGACGAGGCGGCGCACCATCACCGGCGTGCGGAAGCCGACGAAGCCCTGCATGATCGACTGGCCGGCCATGGTCCCCACCACCGAGCTGGAGATGCCCGAGGCCAGCAGCGAGACCAGGAACAGCGCGGCCGCGCCGGCGCCGAGCACCGGGGTCAGCGTGTGATAGGCGGCCGTGATGTCGGAGATGCCGGGCGCGTGCTTGCGGAACACCGAGGCCGACATCGCCACCATCGCCAGGTTCACGAAGCCGGCGAAGCCGAGCGCGATCATCACCTCGCGGTTCGAGAAGCGCACCAGGCGGCGGCGCTGGTAGTCGTTGCGGGCCGGCGCGCGGTTCTGCGTGAGGCCCGAGTGCAGATAGATGGTGTGCGGCATGATGGTGGCGCCGACGATGCCCACGGCCAGCATCAGCGCGTCGTTGCCATGCAGATGCGGCACGAAGGTGTGGAAGATCGCGGCATGCCAGTCGGGCGGCGCGATCACGAGTTCGCACAGGTAGCTCAGGCCGATCACCGTGATCAGCGCGGCGATCACGATCTCGAGCGGGCGGAAGCCGCGCTTGTCGAGCGACAGGATGCCGACCGTGACCACGCCCGTGATCGCGAGCCCCCAGCCGATCGCGAGATGGAACAGCAGCGCGATGCCCATCGCGGCGCCCATGAACTCGGCCAGGTCGGTGGCCATCGCCGCGATCTCGGAGCCGATCCACATGCCGATCACGAGCGGCTTCGGGAATTCGTCGCGGCAGACTTCCGCGAGGCTGCGCCCGGTGACGATGCCGAGCTTGGCCGACATCGCCTGGAACAGCATCGCCACCAGCGACGCCAGCAGCACCACCCACAGCAGTTCGTAGCCGTAGGTCGAGCCGGCCTGGATGTTGGTGGCGAAGTTGCCCGGGTCCATGTAGCCGACCGAGGCGATCACGGCCGGCCCCGCGAACGACAGCAGCGCGCGCACGCCGCGGCGCTTGTGGTCGAGCACCTCGCGCATCGCCGTCACGGTGTCGGTGGTCGCCGCGCCGGACAGGGCGTAGCCGGCGGTTCGTTTGATTGCCATCAGCATGATGAGCGCCTCTTCCCGGGGTGGCCGGGTCTCGATAAAGGGTCCCGCCTGCGCCGCGCCGTCGGCGTCGTCGTCACCGTCGTCGCGCGGCAGTCTCGAATCCGGTGGCGCGCCGTGCGGCGGGTTCGGGCCGAACCCGCGCGCAGGCGACGCCGCCGTCACTGCACCGCGTCCACGCTCAGGCGATCACGTCGCGACGGCGCTTCAGGTTGTGGATCGCGTCGAGCGTCTCGTCGTCCACGCGCAGATGTTCGCGCAGCAGCTGACGCGGCACGCTGGCGAGCCACTGCGAGAGCGTGACCTCCGAGAAGTGGTCCGACTTGAAGATCTCGAGGAATACCAGATCCTCCTTGCCGGTGTTCTTGATGTAGTGGCCGAGGTTCTTCTCGACGTAGCCGATGTCGCCGGGGCTGAAGTCGACGGTCTGCGCGGCCGGCCCGGTGTTGAACACCGTCATGCGGCCGTTGCCCTTGATGAAGTACTGCCACTCGTCGTTGTCCGGGTGCCAGTGCAGCTCGCGCAGGCCGCCCGGCTTGACCGTCACGAGCGCCGCGGCCACCGTCTTCGAGACCGGGAAGTTGTGGCTGTCGACGATCCGCACCTCGCCGCCCGAGGTCGAGAGGGTCGGCGCCATCGCGCTCATGCGGAACACGAACGGATGATCGGGGCGGCCGTCCGGCGACGCCGCGTAGGCCTGGTCGGCGGCGAGCGGGCCGGCCTTGGCGCCCTGGTAGATCCACAGCTGTTCGAGCGGGATCTCCTTGAACTTCTCGGCCGGCACGCCGAAGTTCTGCGCGAGGATGTCCGGCGGCGTGTGCGCGAGCCAGTCGGACACCATCAGCGTGTTGAATTCGCCGGCCGCGCCGTTGTCGAACGCCAGCACGAATTCGCCGCCGTTGTCGCCCAGCCCCTGCAGCGAGTGCGGCAGGCCCGGCGGGAAATACCAGATGTCGCCGCTCTGCACGTCGGCCACTTCGGCGCGGCCCTTGGTGTCGATGGTGGTGATGCGCACCTGGCCGCTGACCATGATCGCCCACTCGGCCTGCTGGTGCCAGTGCAGTTCGCGCACGCCGCCCGGCCCGAGCCGCATGTTCACGCCGGCGATGTCCTTCGACACCGGGAACGCCTTGGTGGTCACCTCGCGCGCCCAGCCGCCCGCCTGGATGCGCTTGTGCGCGAGGTTGAACGAGGCCCACGGGATCGGCATGCCGCCGACGTCGGTGGCGGGCGGGTTGTTGAACGACGGCAGCACGTCGCGCAGCTGCGGGTTCTGCGGCCCCGGCTCGGAAATCGCGATCGGCGTCGAGTTGATGGCGCCCTGCGCCGGCGTGTCGGGATTGCCGAACTCGGCCGCCTTCGCGGCCGCCGCCGCCCCCAGCGCCACCGCACCGGCGGCCGCGCCGACCAGGACGCTACGACGTTTCAAATCGGTCATGCTCTGTTCTCCTGAATAGTTCGTCTTGATGGTTCCGGCCGTCGCGGCGCACCTCGGCACACACCTCGGAACGCGACGCGGAACACCGGCGGAGGCGGCGGGGCGCCGTGCCGGCGTGAGCCGTCTCGTGCAGCACGAACGGCTCACCGCGGCAGCGGCGCCCGCCATCCGCTCCGTGACGCCAATACTAGGGAGCCGCGCCGCCGATGAACAATCACGATTTGTTGGCGAATCCATCAGCAGCTTTGATGGATGGCCGGCGCGATTGCGCTTAGGATCGGCGCACGCGCTGGTTTCGGTCCGGCGCCCGACGCGCTCACCGGCGCATTCACCAATCACGCAAGGAGTGGATCATGGGTAGCCTCAGCATCACGCACTGGCTGATCGTTCTGGCAATCGTCTCGCTCGTGTTCGGGACGAAGAAGATCCGCAGCCTCGGCTCGGACCTCGGCGGCGCCATCAAGGGTTTCAAGGAAGGCATGCAGGACGGCGACGCGCCGGCAGGGGCCGCGCCGGCCACCGCCGACGCGAAGGCCGCGACGACGCTCGACGCGCAGACGGGCCGGCCGGTTTCGCAATGAGACGGCGCGCGAGCGCGACCCGGCGCTCGCGTGCGCGGCGCGCGGCGGCACGGCCGGGCCGCGCGCGCAGCCGCATCCGGACCCGACCGGGCCTGATCCGGGCCGCGACCCCGACCGCCTCCGGCCGGCTTCCGGAGCGCGCCGGGGGCCACACTCACGCCGCCCCTCCGGCCCGCCTCCACCCGCCCGCGCCGCCTCCCGCCCCGCGCCGTCACCGCCGCCCGGCCTCGCGCGCCCGCTCCGCGTGCCCGGGCCTTGACCGCCACGGCCCCGCGTCGCCGGATTTCCAAGGCAGCCGCGCGCGCGTGACGTAAAATAGCGCTTTTCTCCCGTCTCCCCCTTTTCTGATATGACGCTCGCCTCCACGCCCGACATCATCGCCGAGCTGAAAGCCGGCCGGATGGTGATCCTCGTCGACGAAGAAGATCGCGAAAACGAAGGCGATCTGGTCATCGCGGCCGAATTCGTCACGCCGGAAGCGATCAACTTCATGGCGCGCTACGGCCGCGGCCTGATTTGTCTGACCCTCACGCAGGAGCGCTGCAAGACGCTGAACCTGCCGCTCATGACCTACCGCAACGGCACGCAGTACGGCACCGCGTTCACGGTCAGCATCGAGGCGGCCGAGGGCGTGACCACCGGCATCTCGGCGGCCGACCGCGCCCACACGATCGCCACGGCCGTCAAGCGCGACGCGCGCGCCGACGAGATCGTCCAGCCCGGCCACGTGTTCCCGATCATGGCCCAGCCGGGCGGCGTGCTGGTGCGCGCCGGCCATACCGAGGCCGGCTGCGATTTCACGGCGCTCGCGGGCCTCACGCCGGCCGCGGTGATCTGCGAGGTCATCAAGGACGACGGTTCGATGGCGCGCCTGCCCGACCTGATCGCGTTCAGCAAGGAACACGGCATCAAGATCGGCACGATCGCCGACCTGATCCACTACCGCAGCCGCACCGAATCGATCGTCGAGCGCGTGGCCGAGCGCACCATGCAGACCGCGCACGGCGCGTTCCAGGCCGTGCTCTACCGCGACAAGCCCACCGGCTCGCCGCACATCGCGCTGGTGCGCGGCACGCCCACGCCCGACCGCGAGACGCCGGTGCGCGTCCACGAGCCGCTCTCGGTGCTCGACCTGCTCGAAACCAGCAGCTCGACGCACTCGTGGACGCTCGACGCGGCCATGAAGGAGATCGCCGAGCGCGATCTCGGCGCGATCGTGCTGCTGAACTGCGGCGACACGAAGGAGCATCTCGTCGACGTGTTCCGCGCGTTCGACGAGGAGGAAAAGGCCGCGGTGCTCAAGCGCCGCCCGGTCGACTTCAAGACGTTCGGCATCGGCGCGCAGATCCTGCGCGACGTCGGCGTCGGCAAGATGCAGGTCCTCGCGAACCCGCGCAAGCTCGGCAGCATGTCGGGCTGGGGTCTCGAGGCGACGGGCTTCGTGCCGATGCCGGGCGGCGCGGCCTCGGCGGTCTGACCGCCCCGGCCCGGCGCTCGCCCGCTCACCCTTTGGCTGCCGCTCCTTACTCACGCTGAATCCAACCACGGAACGAACATGGAAATCGGACAATATCAACCGAATCTCGAAGGCGAAGGCCTGCGTATCGGCATCGTGCAATCGCGCTTCAACGAGCCGGTCTGCAACGGCCTCGCGGACGCCTGCGTCGAGGAACTCGAACGCCTCGGCGTGGCCGGCGAGGACGTGCTCCTCGTGACGGTGCCCGGCGCGCTGGAAATCCCGCTCGCGCTGCAAAAGCTCGCGGAAAGCAACCAGTTCGACGCGCTGATCGCGCTCGGCGCCGTGATCCGCGGCGAAACCTATCATTTCGAACTCGTCTCGAACGAGAGCGGCGCCGGCATCTCGCGCATCGCGCTCGACTTCAACACGCCGGTCGCGAACGCGGTGCTGACCACCGAGAACGACGAGCAGGCCATCGCGCGCATGACCGAGAAGGGTCGCGACGCGGCCCGCACGGCCGTGGAGATGGCCAACCTCACGATGACGCTCGACCAGCTCAACGAGGATGAGGACGAGGAAGACGAGGACGAAGACGACGAAGAGGAACGCGCATGAAGAAGAGCGCACGCCGACAATCGCGCGAACTGGCGACGCAAGGCCTGTATCAGTGGCTGCTGTCGAACGCGTCCACCGGCGAGATCGACGCGCAGTTGCGCGGCGCGCAGGGTTACGACAAGGCCGATCGCGAGCTGCTGGAGACGATCCTGTATGGCGTGATCCGCGAACACGTGGATCTCGCCGCCGTGCTCACGCCGTGCCTCGATCGCCCGATCGAGCAGCTCTCGCCGGTCGAGCGCGCGGTGCTGCTGATCGCCACGTTCGAACTCAAGCACCAGATCGAGACGCCGTACCGCGTCGTGATCAACGAGGCGGTCGAGCTAACCAAGACGTTCGGCGGCTCCGACGGCTATAAATACGTGAACGGCGTGGCCGACAAGCTCGCCCTCAAGCTGCGCCCCGACGAGGCCGCCGCCCGCCGCAACGCGTGATCCACGCGGGCGCCGCGCGGCGCTCGCGCTTCTTTCCTTTCCGGTCCCGGACATGAATACTGCCGCCGAACCGCTGATCCGGCTGGCTTCGCGCGTCGACGCGATCCAGCCGTTCTACGTGATGGAAGTCGTCAAGCAGGCCGCGCTGCTCGAACAGGCGGGGCGCGACGTGATCCACATGAGCATCGGCGAGCCCGATTTCACCGCGCCCGAGCCGGTGGTCGAGGCCGCCGCCGCCGCGATGCGGCGCGGCGTGACGCAATACACGAGCGCGCTCGGCATCACGCCGCTGCGCGAGGCGATTGCCGCCCACTACGCGCGCGCCTACGGGCTCACGATCGCGCCGGAGCGGATCGTCGTCACGGCCGGCGCGTCGGCCGCGCTGCTGCTGGCCTGCCTTGCGCTGGTCGGCCGCGACGACGAGGTGCTGATGCCCGACCCGTCCTACCCGTGCAACCGGCATTTCGTGGCGGCCGCCGAAGGCCGGCCGGTGCTGGTGCCGAGCGGCCCCGAGGCGCGCTTCCAGCTGACCGCCGCGGACGTCTCGGCGCGCTGGGGCGAACGCACGCGCGGCGTGCTGCTGGCCTCGCCGTCCAATCCGACCGGCACCTCGCTCGCGCCCGACGAACTCGGCCGCATCCTGGCCGCCGTGCGCGCGCGCGGCGGCTTCGCGATCATCGACGAGATCTACCAGGGGCTCAGCTACGACGGCCCGCCCGTCTCAGCGCTGTCGTTCGACGACGACGTGATCACCGTCAACAGCTTTTCGAAGTACTTCAACATGACCGGCTGGCGGCTCGGCTGGCTGGTGGTGCCGCCGGCGCTGGTCGGCACCTTCGAGAAGCTCGCGCAGAACCTGTTCATCTGCGCGTCCACGCTGGCCCAGCACGCGGCGCTCGCCTGCTTCGAGCCGGCCACGCTGGCCGTCTACGAGGCGCGCCGCCTCGAGTTCATGCGCCGCCGCGACTACATCGTGCCCGCGCTCGAATCGCTCGGCTTCGAGGTGCCGGTGATGCCCGACGGCGCGTTCTACGTCTACGCGCGCTGCGGCGGCGTCGCCCATCCGGCCGCCGGCGACAGCGCGAAGCTCGTCGACGCGATGCTGCACGAAGCCGGCGTGGTGCTGGTGCCGGGCATGGACTTCGGCCTGCACGCGCCGCGCGAGTACATCCGGCTGTCCTACGCCACCGCCTACGAGCGGCTCGAGGAAGCGGTCGCGCGGCTCGGCGCGATGTTCGGCCGCTAACCGCTTGCCCCGCCGCACGCGCCGGCGGCCAGCGCGGCACCCCGCGGCAACTCGATACGCGACACCAAAAAGAACAGGGCACCCGAGGGTGCCCTGTTCGCATTGTTCGTTCCGTGGCGGGATCGGGCCGCCCGATCAGGTCCCGACTTCCGCCGCGCCGTCGTGCTTCACGCCCGTATCGGCGCTCGCGTCGGCCTGCGGCGAGGTCTTCGCGTCGGCCGGCACGGTCGCCTTGATCGTGATCGGGTGCGCGCCGTCGAGCGTCGCCTGCACGCGCTTCTGGCCCGTGACCGGCGTGGACGACGAGCCCGACGCGGTGGTCACCGGCGTCGGCAGCTGCGGCGCGTAGATCGACACGTTGCGGCCGCGCGCGACGTCGCGCAGCCGGCCGCGCTCGGCCAGCACCTTCGCGCTGTAGCCACCATCGTCGGTGCCCGTCACGCCGTTGTAGAGGCGCAGGCCGCCCGGCAGCGAGCCGCCGCGCGCGATGCAGTCCTTCAGCACCAGCGCGCCGACCTGGATGTTGACCACCGGGCGCAGCGCCGCGTTGGTGCCGCCCGCGTATTCGAACTTGTCGGAATGGATCTTCGACATCACCTGCATCAGCCCTTGCGCGCCGACACCACTTTCCGCGTAGGGATTGAAGCCCGATTCGATCGCCATCACCGACAGCAGCAGCATCGGATCGAGGCCGATGTCGTGGCCGGTCTGGAACGCGGCCTTCACGAGCTGGCCGACCGGTTCCTGCGCGACGTGGTAGCGGCGCGCGAGGTAGGTGGCGACGAGCGCCTGCTCGCGGTTCGAGAACACGCGATCGTCGCGCGCGTCGGCCGCGACGCGCTGGGTCGGGATCAGCTTCGCGAGCGTGACCGGCGACTGGCCGTTGCGGATCGCGTCGTCGGCCGCGGTGACGTCGCCGGCGGCCGTGCCGGACGGCGAATAGGACACCGGCGAGACTGGCGAAGCCTGGCCGTCGGCATCGACGTCGTCCTCGGTGTTGCCGGGGCCGAACGCGGGCAGCGGGTGTCCGGACAGCAGCCGCGCCGGCCCCGCCTTGACGGCGGCCGACAGCACGGGCATCAGTTTTGCGGCCAGCGTGCCGCGAGCGTTCGGCAGCATCCAGAGCGCGAACGCGACGACGACGGCCAGACCGCCGACGACGCTGAAGAGATGGTGGCTGACACGCGTCCCCCGGCGGAGCACTTCACGCAGCAACTGCGCATGCCGTTCGGAGGGACGCCACGATAACCAAGCGTTCATTCAGATCTCCCATGAACATGACTCGTGCGGCTCGCTCGACTCGGTAGCGAGAAGGACGCGTGGCCGCGGAATCAGGACGTTGCGCACCCGGATCGGGCGACGACGTCGGAGAAACGGTATGTGTACCGTTCGGGGCCACGGCGGCTTGAGGTCAGTACCCGGCGGGCAGACTGACGCGCGGTGGCTCCCACGCAAAAAACCAGCGTCGCGAAGGCGCTGGCTCGGACGACAAACTACCGTCATGTGCCGTACAGGTCGCGGCGGACGGCGACGCGAAGCGTCTGGAAGACCGAAGACTGGTTGTCAGCCAGAGGGTCCGGCGAACAATGTGAGCGGATTCTAGGGAGGGTTTTATAGATCGTCAACACTATAAAGTCTCGAAATCATAACAAAAGGTAATCATTTATTACGGCGCGGCGCGAAAAGCCGCGCACCGTCTGGCTTTCATGGGGGTTTAACAAATTCGCGGATCACGCTGCCCGGAGCCACCCCGGGTAAAATCGGTGCTCGATTTCCGGCGCCCCGCGCCGCCATCGCGCCCGATTTCCGGGCGCCGGCAATACTCTGATGAAATACAAAGACTTACGCGATTTTTCCCAGCGCCTCGAAGGTCTTGGCGAACTGCGGCGGGTCACCCAGCCGGTGTCGCCCGAGCTCGAAATGACCGAGCTGTGCGATCGGGTACTGCGCGCCGGCGGCCCGGCCCTGCTGTTCGACGCGCCCGACGGCTATCGGTTTCCGGTGCTCGGCAACCTGTTCGGCACGCCGCGGCGCGTGGCGCTCGGCATGGGCGTGGACGCCGACGCGGCCGACGACGCCACGGCGCTGACCTCGCTGCGCGACGTCGGCCGCCTGCTGTCGGCGCTGAAGGAGCCCGATCCGCCGAAGCGCCTTGCCGACGCCGGCAAGCTGCTGTCGCTGGCCAAGGCCGTGTGGGACATGGCGCCGAAGACGGTGTCCGCGCCGCCGTGCCAGGAGATCGTCTGGGAGGGCGACGACGTCGACCTGCACAAGCTGCCGATCCAGACCTGCTGGCCCGGCGACGTCGGCCCGCTGCTGACCTGGGGGCTCACCGTCACGCGCGGCCCGAACAAGACGCGCCAGAACCTCGGCATCTACCGCCAGCAGCTGATCGGCCGCAACAAGCTGATCATGCGCTGGCTCGCGCATCGCGGCGGCGCGCTCGATTTCCGCGAATTCGCGCTCGCCAATCCCGGCAAGCCCTATCCGGTGGCCGTGGTGCTCGGCGCCGACCCGGCCACCACGCTCGGCGCCGTCGCGCCGGTGCCCGACACGCTGTCCGAGTACCAGTTCGCCGGGCTGCTGCGCGGCGCGCGCACCGAACTCGCGAAGTGCCTGACGCCGGGCGTGGACGGGCTGCAGGTGCCGGCGCGCGCCGAGATCGTGCTCGAGGGCTTCATCTACCCGCAGACCGGCACGCCCGAGCCCGCGCCCGCCGGCGCGCCGCCGCGGCCGGCCGGCACGCGCGGCGCGGCGGCCTACGAACACGCGCTCGAAGGCCCGTATGGCGACCACACCGGCTACTACAACGAGCAGGAATGGTTCCCCGTGTTCACCGTCGAGCGCATCACGATGCGTCGCGACGCGATCTACCACTCGACCTACACCGGCAAGCCGCCCGACGAACCCGCTGTGCTCGGCGTCGCGCTCAACGAAGTGTTCGTGCCGCTGCTGCAGAAGCAGTTCGCCGAGATCACCGACTTCTATCTGCCGCCCGAGGGCTGCAGCTACCGGATGGCGATCGTGCAGATGAAGAAGAGCTACGCGGGCCACTCGAAGCGCGTGATGTTCGGCGTCTGGAGCTTCCTGCGGCAGTTCATGTATACGAAGTTCATCGTGGTGGTGGACGAGGACGTGAACATCCGCGACTGGAAGGAGGTGATCTGGGCGATCACCACGCGCGTCGATCCCGTGCGCGACACCGTGCTGGTCGACAACACGCCGATCGACTACCTCGATTTCGCCTCGCCCGTGGCCGGCCTCGGCTCGAAGATGGGCATCGACGCCACCAACAAGTGGCCTGGCGAGACGCAGCGCGAATGGGGTCGCCCGATCGAGATGGAAGCGGCCGTGAAGGCGCGCGTCGATACGCTCTGGAACGAGATCGGGCTCGGCTGAGCCCGATCTCGTTCCGAGGCCCGCCGGCCGCTGATGCGCTGCTTCCGCTTCGCCGGCTGGCGAAGTGGCGCCGCGCTCATCGCGGCGCGCGCCGTTTCAGCCGGTTACGAATTCGCCCCGCCCCGGCGGACGGGCTACCGGGCTCGAACCGGCCCGGTCACGCGCTCGCTCGCCGTGCTCTTTTCCTCCCTTCCCGCTCAAAAAACAAACGGCGCGACACGGTTTCCCGTGCCGCGCCGCGATGGGGCGCACCGGCCTGCCGGTGCTTACCAGTGGCGGCCGTAGTAGCCGTGGCCGTAATAGCCGCGATGGTGCCAGTACGGGCGGCCGTAGTAGCCGCCGACGACGACCGGGGGCGGGCCATAGTAGGCAGGCGCCGGAGCATAGACGACGGGCGGCGGCGGCGCATAGACGACGGGCGGCGGCGCGGCGTAGACCGGATAGGCCGGCGCGATCGGCAGGCCGATGCCGACGCCGATCGAAACGTGGGCCTGGGCGGCGCTCGCGACCCCGAGGCCGAGCGCGGCGGCAGCGATGAGCGGAATGAGCTTTTTCACTTCGGTTCTCCTGGCGGCACTTCGTCGGCCGGCCACATGGACAGCGACGGATGCCTTGCTGTATGGGTTCAATGTAGCGAAATCCCTTCCCGCGAACCATCCACATTTGTTGCAAATTGCAATTGCAGCTTGCCCCATGGACACGCCCGGCGCGGCTTTTCACGGGGCGGGACGGCCCGCCGGGGCCGCCTGCCGGACCTCGGCCTTGCGATCAATCAAGCGAATCGGTCAGCTTTTCCGATAGTTAATCCTGAAGCGGCGGCGGGACAGGTAATGATTGATTACAAATTCCGCGCGAAGTTGCCGCCGTCGCCCGGCGATTTCGTCGGGTTTTGTAGCGAGTCGGGCGGATAACGCGGCAAATACGGGATACTGGCGGCTGACCGATTCATCCCGTGCCGCACTGCCATGACTGCAATGTCGCTTCCGTCCGTTCCCCGTCTCGGCTTCATCGGCGCCGGCCGGCTCGCCCGCTGTCTCGCGCGCCGGTTCGCGCAGGCCGGCTTTCCGGTGGTCGCGATCGCGAGCCGCTCGCCGGCATCCGCGCAGGCGCTCGCCGCGCGGATCGACGGCTGCATGGCCGTCGCGAGCGCGCAGGCCGTCGTCGATGCCGCCGATCTGATCTTCGTGACCGTCTCCGACGACGGCATCGGCCCGGTGGCCGCGTCGCTGCGCTTCGATCCGGCGCGCGCGCCGGCGCAGGCGCTGGTTCACTGCAGCGGCGCGTCGAGCGTCGAACTGCTGGCGCCCGCGCGCGCTCAGCAGGCGCAGACGGGCGGCTTCCACCCGCTCTACCTGTTCGGCGGCGGCGACGCCGACCTGACCCGCATCGAAGGCTGTTCGGTCACGATCGAGGCCGACGGCACGCTACGCCCCGTGCTCGATGCGCTCGCCGCCGCGCTCGGCTGCCAGCCGCTGGCGATTCCGTCCGGCGGCCGGATGCTCTATCACGCGGCCGCGAATTACGCGGCGAGCTTCGCGCTCTGCGGCCTGGCCGAAGCCGTCGCGCTGTGGCGCCAACTCGGCATGGACGAGGCCGACGCGCTGCGCGCGCTGCTGCCGATGCTGTCCGGCACCATCGAGACCGCGCGCGACAAGGGGCTCGCCGACGCGCTGGCGGGGCCGGTATCGCGCGGCGACGCCGGCATCGTCGAGCGGCAGCTCGCGCTGCTCGACGAACTCGGCGACGATCACGCCGTGCTCTACGCGCTGATGACGCGCCGCGCCGTGGGGCTCGCCAGGCGCCGCGCGGCGCCGCCCGCCGGTCTCGACGCGCTGGCCGGCAGCGTCGACGCGCGGCTCGCTTCGCAGCTGGTCCGGCCTGCCCCCACGCGCCGCGAGCCGTGATAAGGTGACGCCCGATGCAGGCCACCTTCGCACGGCGGCCGCACGCTACCCGACAGTCATACTAAGGATTTCAACGATGCTCGGCGAAATCGCCCGCTTTCTGCTCAACACCCTGTTCACGCTGTTCGGCGCCGCCCTGCTGCTGCGCGCCTGGATGCAGGCGGTGCGCGTCCCCCCCTACAACCCCGTCACGCAGGCCGTGCTGCAAGCCACCAACTGGATCGTGCTGCCGCTGCGCCGCGTGATCACCGGCACGCGCGGCATCGACTGGGCCAGCGTGGTGGCCGCGTTGCTCACCGCGTTCGTCTACGTGCTGCTGATGATGTCGCTGGCCGGCATCGACGCGCTGTCGATCCTGCCCACGCTCGTGATCGTCGCGCTGCTGACGCTCGTGAAATGGGCGCTGAACCTGGTGCTGTGGATGACGATCTTGATGGCGCTGCTGTCGTGGCTCAATCCGCGCTCGCCGGCCATGGAGATCCTGTTCCCGCTGACCGCGCCGCTGCTCAACCCGCTGCGGCGCGTGCTGCCGAGCCTCGGCGGCATGGATCTCTCGCCGATCCTGTTGTTCGTGATCGTGCAGGTGCTGATCATGATCGTCACGCGCGCGGCGATCTCGATGACGCTGTTTACGCTCTGAACGGCTGACGCCCCGCCGCCCGGGCTCCCCTGGATTTTGCGGCGGCGGCCGGCATCGCCTGCGCGGTGCCGGCGCGCGACGTCGATGTCACGCCGGCAGCAGCAACGCGCGCGCCGTCAGGATACCGAGCAGCGTCAGCGTGAACGAGCCGATCAGATGCACGAACGCCACGATCGCCGCCCAGCCCAGCCGCCCGTCCACCACGTGCTGCATCACCTCGGCCGAATAGGTTGAAAAGGTGGTGAGCCCGCCCATGAATCCCGTGATCACGAACAGCCGCCACTCGGGCGGCAGGCCCGTCTTCGTATTGAACACGACGATCGCGACGCCGATCAGATACCCGCCGATCAGATTCGAGGCGAGCGTGCCGAGCGGAAGCTGCGGCATGACCATGTTCAGCGCGAGACTCAAGCCCCAGCGCAGCAGCGCGCCGAGGCCGGCGCCGATGAAGATCGCGGCGATCGAGAATAGCAAGAGGGCTCCTGGATAGACGGTGAGCGGAGGCTGGCCGGCGCCTCCGGGCGCGAAGGCGGGACCGGCGCGGCATCGGTCGCATTACTTTAGGCGCTGCAAGCCGGGTAAGGCAATGTCCCGGCAACAAACGCGATCGCGGCGGGCCGCGGCACGACAAGTCATTTCTATCGGGTTCGGACACACGGAACTTGCACGACGACAAGTTCGAAACGGCGTCGAGCGCCTATTGTGGATGGGTTGTCGCCGTGCCGCCGCGGCGGCAATCCCTCATGCCGTGTTTCGACCGTCATGTCAGGCGCGTGGCCGCACGCAGCCTGCAGCCGGGCCGGCATGCCCTCCCCTTGTCCATGCCCCCTATGCTCATCCTGATCATTACCGCGCTGCTGCCCGTGTACGTCGGACTTCTGCTGGGCTACTTCGCCGGCCGCCGCAAGCTGGTCGACAACCTCAACGTCAAGAGCCTCAACGTGCTGCTGATGCAGTTCGCGCTGCCGCTCACGCTGTTCATCTCGATCGCGCGCACGCCCCACGACGTGATCGTGCAGAACGGGCGGCTCGCGCTCGTCATCGCGCTCGGGCTGCTGATCGTCTACCTGCCGGTGTTCTTGCATCAGCGCCGCGCCTGCGGGCAGGACCTCGGCACGGCCTCGGTCCAGACGCTGACCACCGCGTTTCCGAATTTCGCGTCGATCGGCCTGCCGCTGCTGATGCCGTTCTGGGGCGCCGAGGCCGGGCTGCCGGTGGCGATCTGCATCGCGGTCGGCTCGGTGACGATCTCGCCGCTGACGCTCGCGTTCCTCGACATGCATACGTCGGCCGAGGGCCAGCCCGATTCGCGCGATTCCGCGCTCGGGAAGTTCCTCGTGGCGCTCCGGCATTCGGTGCAGAAGCCGATCTTCATCGGCCCGCTGCTCGGGTTGATCGTGGCGCTGTCCGGCCTGCGCGTGCCGCCGATCGTCGGCACCGCGCTCGCACCGATGACTGCCGCCACCGCGGGCGTCGGACTCTTTCTGACCGGGCTGATGCTGTCGGCGCAGCCGATCCGCATCAGCGGCAATGTCGTGCTCGGCACGGTGATCAAGAACCTGGTGCAGCCCGCGATCGTCTGGACGCTGGCCACGCTGTTCCGTCTGCCGCCCGTCATCAAGGCCGAAGCCGTGCTGCTGACGGCGATTCCGGCCGGCTTCTTCGGTCTGGTGTTCGGTGCCAGCGCGAACGTGCGGCCGGCGGTGTCGGGGACGACGCTGGTGGTGTCGTCGCTCGTGAGCATCGTCACGCTGTCGGTGGCGATTTATCTGTTTGCGCCGGTCCGGTGAGGGAGGCGAAGTGAAACGCCCCGGATCGGGGCGTTTCCACACGCACGGCGATTGTCCTGGTCATGCCGATTTTTGCTCGAAGACGCCGCGCGGTCGGAAGTAGCTGAACGGTTCGACGTTCGCAATGAAGTCAACCTTGGAGTTGTGAACGTAGTGGGAAAAGAAATTGACGATGCTGTCGGGAGCGTTCGTCAACCAGGCATCGAGCCGCCATTGCTCGGGCTTGAACGTGTAGAAAAACACCCGCTCTTCGGCGGTGCCGCGATTGGTCACGACGATATCGCGATGTGTCTTCAATGCCTCGGCATAGGCTGGCGCCTCGATGTCGATCGTCCCCCACATGGCGTGCTTGATCGAACTGCTGTTGAACGACGTCTGGCCGGCCAGTGGCTGCTTTTTTCGTGAAAGCGTTCCGTTGCTTTCGTAGTACGACTTCATGTGGCACCGCATATCGGCTTCAACCGAGCTTCCCGTCGGATTTGCCGCGCTCATGTAGGCTTGATAGTTCTTCTGTGTTTCGGGCTTGACGGTGAAGCGATCGAAGATAGGAGCGAGGGTGCGCTTGATGTCCGCCATCGACAGCAGGCGCACGCCCGCCTTCAGCGCTTCCTGGTGCATGTCGGTCATCGGAATACGGGCATAGTTCCCGTCCAGGTTCTGCTCGTTTGGCCCATATCCCCCGCCGATGTCGGAATGCACACCGGGGTAGACCTTTTCGGTCCAACCGGACTTGTACTTGCCGCCTTCGCGAATCAAGTCTACCGGAAACGAATAACGAAGCTCGTTGGCGGCGACGTAATGCACGCAACGTTCGACACAGGCGGGAATTCGCAGGTCCCGTTGTTCCAGCGGAAGCGTGATGTTGTGCGCGGGCATCCCGAACGACGCCACCGTGTCGAATATGCCCAGGAACGTGAAACGGACCGGAAAGCCATTCAATGCCAGCGAGCCGTCTGCCTGCTTCCTGCATTGCCCGACCAGCATGTTCACGAACGCACGGGAAAGCGCCGCGCCGCGGGAGAAGCCTATTACCGAGATGTTGATGACCTTGATAAGGCGATGCGCCCCGATTGCCTTGTTCAAATCATTCAGGCTGGCATCCTTGTTCTTATCGACGTATTGCTTGACCTCGCCGCCCATCTTCTTCGCGTTGTTGACCACCGCCTGGCGCAACGCCTGATTCATGCGGTCTTCGCCATCGAGCAGACGACGGTCTCCGCCGGCGCCGAACGCACCGCCGAGGGCATGGTCCTCGAGCCACACATCGGGCTTGTCGACCCAGGACACCTCGCCGTTGAAGGGGGTGCCGACGCCACTGATGTAGAACCGGTAGATCCCTTTCGATGGATCGTTCATCGCGGCATCGAACAACCTCGCGACGTTGCTCCATCGTTGCCCGGCTGCATCCGCGTCGCGGTTGTTCCCGGTACCGTCAAAGAAGAAAGCCAGATGAAGAACGTCGGAGCAATCCTGCTTTGCCGTCGGAGGCGTCTTCGGTACGTCGCGCGTAGCGGCCGATATGATTTGCGTCGTCGACGAGGACTGTGGCTGCGACGACGTCATTTTTTATCCTCCGGTTCCGGCCGCTCGTCGACGTATTCCTTCGATGCTTCGGCAAAAGCCGTTCCATTGGGATACACATGCATGGTGAGGACCTTGGAATTGTCCGGCAATGCCTGCAGAACGGCAGTCGCATGAATTCTCTCGCCCAATCTCGGCATTCCTTCAGAGCCTCCGAGAGAATATTCGATCGTTATCGGGCCGGGCTTGACCTTGATACAACAAACAACCGACCCACCCGCGCCACCAGGGTGATAGCCCATATAAGCCCCCCCCGCATATTGACCATTGACGGCAACGTCATAGATCGCACGTGGCCAGTAGTTGTAGATCGACACATCCAGATTCATGGTTCTCTCCGAGCAGGCCACCAGCGGCAGCAACGACAGCAAGCCAACGAGCAGACGGCAAGCCGCCGCATTGAGTGCAATTCCGGGTCTCGTTTTCATTTCGCCATTCGGTAGTAGATCGTCAATGAGCCGCGTCGATTGTCGGGATATCGCTCGGAAATTTTTTCATGAATTCGTGGAAGCTCATGGCCTTGCTCCTGACCTGCTCCAGCAAAACGGCAACTTCCGGTAGCGTGTCAAATGCATCGCCATAAGCAAGCGCGACGCAGCAAAAATTGACGAGGTCGCCGGTCCCCTCCAGTCCATATTTTCGGGCATTCAGGATCTGCGAGTATACGAATGCGTACTGCTCCGATTCCGGTATCCGTAGCAGCAGGCCCGGTATGTTGAGCCTGATGTAGTACAGGATGCTGTCCGGCACGCTGGCCTCGACCAGCGCATCGACCTGCCGTTGGTCGAGGTTCAGGGGCGGATGGATTTCCAGCCTCGGTATGGCAGCGCCGCCGCTCCAGTCGAGGGATCGAAGATGGCCGGCACGGTCCCAGTACCACCATGCCAGGACAGGGCCGAGAAATGCCTGCCGTTGTCCGGCAGCCAGCACCGGGCCGCGGACAGGCTGCATATCGTCTCCGCGCGCACCGGCCAGGACCGCGAGAATAGCCGGGTCCCAGAAGGCCAGCGCCATGATCGTCCGGTCCGGCAGCACGACATCGACGAATGCACTCAAGTGCCTCGCGAGCATCTCCAGCGGCAGGGCGGAAATCAGCAGCGTCGCGCACGGAACCTTCGACGCATGACGATCCAGCCATGCTCCCGCGCGATGAAAATTCGCCTCGTCGATCTCGATCAGATGCGGGGCGACGGCGATCACGTCAGCCGCGCCGTCAAGCAGACAGACGGCGCGCGCGGAATCGAATTGCAATGCGCCCGGCAAGGTTCCGTCCTGAGCGGGATCCGCCAGGACATAAGCCTGGGCGCTCAGCGCGCGTGCCATTGCGAATACGGTCGAGGCTTCCGTCATTTCACGACCTTTTCCTTGTCGACAAACGCCGCTCGGGTAGCCGCTCTGCGCCGCAGGCATTCAGCGCATGCCGAGCGCGGTGCGCGTACCTGACCGCGCACCGTCTTCCGCACGGGCTCGGCCATGACATGAATCTGCACGCTTGAAGCGGCCTCGGGGGCCACCGTAACGAAAGGCATGTCACACCCCCTTCGTGATCAGCGCGGCTCGGGACGCAGCGCGTTTCAACAGGCACTCGACGCAGATCGACTGCGGCAGGCCTGGAAGCGGATACGGCAAGCTCGCGGGACCGGCGAACGCGTGCTGGGCTCCCTTGACGTCGATCGTTCCCGGAGCGTGAATGTCGGTGTTGCCATCCTTGATCCGGATATAGGCGCCGCCCGAGGTGAGCAGGATCTCCTGCCTGGCGGCGACCTCGATACTCGCGGTGGCCGACAGGATCTTGAGCGCTTTCTGGGCCGTGACTTCGATGTCATCCGAATGCGCCTGGATCTCCACTTTGCCCTTCGCCGCGAACCACTTCATCCCCGCGTTCTGCACGAACAGGCTAAGTTTCTCCGCAACGCTCGCCATCAGCGACTTCCCGCTGACCAGGAACATGCCCTGGCCGCTCACCAGATTCGTTTGTCCATCGCTCGACACATGCAAGGAGTCCTGCGTCGACAATGCGATACCGGACGGGCTCGCCATCAGCATGACCGGTGCCTTGAACGCATTCGCGCTGCCGGTCCCGCCGCCTGCCGTCCGTCCTCCCGCCTGCGAACCCGACACGCTGCCTTGTATCGCCCCGCTGAACGCCTTCAGCGCATCGCTCCCATCCCCCAGGCTTTCCGCCTGGTGAGTCTGGCTTGCCTCCGACATTGCCTCGACCATGCTATCGGCATCGACGATCTGCCGTTGCGCCTCGCGCACGTCCAGCGGCTGGCTGCCGGCCGGCTTCGCGTACGTCGTGACGTAGAGACCGCGGCTGGCGCGCACCGCGCCGTAATCGTCGGTACGCAGGTCGAAGCCGCTGCCCAGATAGCCACCGCGCGTGTTGCCGCTTTGATCGATCAGATACCCAAGATGCAGCAGGCTGTTGGCGCTGCTGCTCATCAACTGGACGCGGCTCTGGCCGGTCGCGTCGTCCATCACCATCTGGTTGTAGCCGCTGCCGCCGTACTCCTTCGAGCGATGTCCCGAAAGAATTCCGTTGCCGTGCCACTGGGGTTTGACCTTGCCGTTGTACACGCGATGCAGCACGATCGGCCGGTCGCAGTCGCCGCCCAGATAGCCGATCAGCACCTCCTCGCCGATGCGTGGCATATGCACGCCGCCATAGCCGCCGCCCGTGTCCGATTGCGCGACACGCACCCAGCACGACGCCCCCGCGCCTCCCTCGTTCTGCCGGTCCCAGACGAACCTCACCTTCACCCGGTTCAGTTCGTCCGTATAGACCTCCTCACCCGACGGACCGACGACGATCGCCGTCTCCAGGTGCATCTCCGGCTTCCCGTGTTCGAACCGGCTGCGATACGGCACCGTGGTGCGCTGCGCTTCCACCTCGGCCAGATAGAAACCCACCGAGCCGTCATCGTGAACCACCGATCCGCACGAATACCCGGCCTTCGCGCGTGTCAACGCAGCCTGCAGGCTGTGCGGAAAACCGGCCTCGTGATCCGATAGCGGCAGGTTGTTCTCGATGTAGCGCCGGACCTTGATCGCCGCGAACTCGCGTTGCCCGGCCGGATCGCGATCATGCTCCGGATGACCGCTCAATTCGAACCGCAGGCCCGCATCGATACCCCGCACGCCACCCGCCGCGAAAAAACGCTTCGCCCGCGACTCCCATTCTTCCAGCCGCATTCTGGAAAGATGGTCCCCACGATCCTGAACGCCGTAGGTGTACGCGCCCGTGTATTCGTAAACCTCCGCCTGCTCCGGCAAATTTCCCTGGCCCGCCATCGTCGGCAGCGAAGTCCCTTTCGGATTGGCAGCCGATGACGGCGCCTTGTAGTCGAACGTGCGCGTCGTATGCACCGCACTCTGCAAGGTCCGCGAGCCCGCCCACTGCGTAAACGCACCCGCTTTGCTGCCGGTGCCGGACCGGGAAAACACGACGGGATTGACCGATATCTCATCGAGCGAATGAACGTCGTCGGTCACGACCAGCGTATGCGACCTGCCGTCCTTGCCTTGCCGCCAGAAGCCGAACAGCCCTTCCTCCTCCATCAGGCGATGCACGAAGTTCCAGTCCGATTCGCTCTGACGGCAATACGAGCGCGGCGGCAAGGGCTTCGACAGCACAAACTGGAATTGCCCGTTCGCTTGCGGATGCGCATTGAAGACGTCCGTGAGGATGGCGTCGGCGCCCTGATCCTGCCAATACCGCATGTCGCGGCGAAATCGAAGGAAATGCATCCACGAGGCGAAGGCCAGCTGATAACTGGTCTGGCTGCCTTCGGCGCCGAGCCGGCGAGCCGTATGGATATAGCCGTTGATCGGCAGACAGGACTTGTCGTCCTGCTGTATCCACAGCGTCATGGGCTGGGCCATCAGCGTCTTCAGCTCGATGTCGTTCGCGGTCGATACCATGTCGAGCGTGACGCCGAAGTCCCGGCCAAGCTCGGAACAGGTGATAGCGCGGCGAGGGACGAGCGCGTTGTCGGGCAGCGATGGCATGTCTGTCTTCAGGAGACGATCCTGCTGAATCAGTCCGCCTCGAAGCGCCTCACTCCAATCGGTCGAATTCATGTGCTGCCCGGTTCTTGTTTATGGCAAGCCCCGCGGGGCTTTCTCTCAGGGGTACGGCCGCCCTTCGCCCAACCCGGCGCGGACAGGCACCGGGAAGCGGTAATAATCCGCGGCCGGCAATTGCACGACAAACCAGGCGTTGAAGCTCGCCGCTATGATATTGCAATCGGCGGCAAGTGAATGCAGGCTGTTGTCGCTTGAGGATTTTCCGAAAGGCTTTAGACGAAACATGCCATGCTTTCTTCCAACCAGCTTCGCGTGCGAAGACTCAGGGTGCAATTCGCCGGTCGCCGGATCATTCTTGCCCGCGGCCGATCTTTCGATCATCAAGGCGGCATACGCGTCTTTCAATAAAAGAAATCCGAATGAAAGAATGAGAAAGCGGCATGCTCCGCTATGGAAAATCAGCGCGGCCGACGACGATTACCTGAAAATCATGAATTGTTGGAAAAATCGCACCAACGCCGTCCGGAATTGACGATTCCTCGTCGGCGCATGATTGCAGTTCGGCTGTATGAAACTGTATGAAAAACGAAGACGGCCTGCGGCAAGGCAAACTCGAAACCGCTTGAACGACGGCTGCACCGCGGACCTGGAAGCCGCATGCCTGCCCGACACGATCCATCGGCACCGGGCTCGTGTCGCTGGCGCCGGCCTGCGGAACCTCGCACTTGCTCTGCCCACCCACCTCACTGTACAATCACGCGCTCTGCGGGCGTCGTATAATGGCCATTACCTCAGCTTCCCAAGCCCCAGCGCGTTAATTAAAACCACTATCCACGCGCGTTCTCACGTCACGATTTCTCCCAGCTCCACGAGAAACCACTGTCCCTGCGGGGCTCACAGCGACGCCAGTTTTCACGCCAGCACCGACATCAGGAAGCTGACGATATAGCTCACGTGGACGCATGAAATTGACCAATTTCACCTGCCCGACATATGCGAGGTAGCAGGCGTCGATCGAACGCCTCCGAACGCTCGTTAGAAAAACAGCGGACCAAAGCTACTTTTGCATTAGTTCACGAGCATTGGGCGTCTTGCATCTCACTCATTCAGAAGTCCACGCACACCTTGGCTCCTCCCCCCGAAGCTCGTCAGTGCGCGTTGGGATGCTCTGTTGCACTTCACCACACGTCACGACGCATCACGAGGTCTCACGAGGTCTCGCGAGGTCTCGCGAGGTCTCGCGAGGTCTCACGAGGTCTCACGACTCTTCACAACAGGAAATATCATAGAGAAGTCCCCAAAATTCCAAAAAACTAATTTTTACCTTATAAATCAATGACTTATATGAAATGAAAACAAGGAAAATCGTGATGAAATCTCTGATCAATCATGGTCAAATCGATCAAGAATTAGACAACTGACGGCGCGCCGCCCTGGAATTCGTTTGCAAACGCCAAAAACCAATGGTAGATTTGCTGCTATCGATCACTCCCGTCTGGTAGATCACATGGCTAGCAGCAAAGAGAAGCTCGCAACACCGCCCGTCATCTCCTACGGGTCATTCGTCGGGTTCTTGAATAAGCTTCGAGACGCAGGCACGGTCCCGGCACGCATCGACAAGACGGTGATGCCGAAAGCCTCCGGATCACAGCAATCGGGAACCATCGCTGCACTCCGCTTTCTTGGCTTTATCGATGACGTCGGCAAACCCAGAGATCACTTCAAGCCGTTTGTCCTCGCCGATGACGATGCTAGGAAATCTACGCTCGGCCCCATCCTGCGTGAGTCATACGCCTTCCTCTTCAACGACGCTGAATTCGACCTGAGCCACGCAAGCGGCGGTCAAATGACCGACAAGTTTCGTGAACTCGGGATTAGCGGAAGTACGCTGACGAAGACCATCGCGTTCTTCATTCCGGCTGCAAAAGAGTGTGGAATCCAGGTATCGCCGCACGTCAAAGCTCCCCCAGCCCCCAAAAGCAACGGCGGCAGCAGGAAATCACCTAAAGCCGTTGAAGAAGAACAACGACCGAGTGACACCAGCGGAAAGTTGCCTCAGGAAGTCGACGATCCAGAGGTCGAACGATTTGAAATCCCTCTTCCCGGGAAGCAGCAAGGTGCAAAGATTATCGTCCCCAAAGGCCTCGACGCAGACGACTGGGTGATGCTGCAAACGATGCTCGCAGCGTATATCAAGCGGTGGAAGGGCTTCACGCCCGAAGGGAAAGAATGAAAAGAAGATGAATCGGCCCCGGTTACATAGCTCGCAGTAGCCCGGCCGAAAAAACAACGCCCCCAACACCTCGATCTCTGGCAGGAGATCGAAACGTTGGGGGCGCCGGCGAGCAAAAGACAGCGCGTTAAGGCGTGCCTCTGTCGCCCACAGTTATCTCGCGGATAACCCTTGTAGTCTACGCGACAAGGGAGCTGGGGGCAAGAATCGCTTTCAACCTCCTTACACGGAGGGTTTATGCTCAACCTCGCTCGCGAGCAAGCAAAGACCGTCTTCGTGCGTAACTACACGCGGATTCGCTTCGGCAATCTGGAACATGTGTGCGCGCACTGGCGGTCGGCGCCCGGTCAGCTGAGTTTCAATTTCGACTGATCAACACCCAAAGTAGCGGGCTCCTCTCCTAAGGGAGTTCGCTACTTTTTGCCTGCCGGGGGAGGAACATCACTTCTTACTCTGCGGTTCGTGCTTGTCCTTAGAACCGCTAACACAAGTCATCCACGAATCTGGAGCAGATGACTGCGGCAGCCAGGACAAGCAGAGCGGCATGAATATCGAGACGCCGTTCGAAGCGAATTCGAAGCTTGCCGAATCCGGCGAACTAGGCATGTGTGCGCTCGACGACCCAACGATGCCGTCCCAGCCGTTCGCTACTTTCGATACCACGCCGGGCGATACGGGCCTTGATGCCCCGCTGTTTCAGATAACGTCGACAACGCGCAAAGTCATACCCTTTGTCAGCATGCAGTTTGGTCGGCCGCTTGCGCGGCTGACCATTCAGGCCAGCCACGGCAGGAATGGCATCCAGCGTGGATCGAATGCCATCGAATCGTGCCGGTTGGCTCCCGTGATCGTGACAGCCAGCGGGATGCCGCGTGCATCTACGACGATGTGTCGTTTCGATCCGAGCTTGCCGCGGTCCGTCGGGTAGGGGCCGGTTTCCTGGCCCCCCGGGGGTTGGAGACGCTGGCTCCATCGAGGCTGGCGCGCTCCCAATCGATCTGGTCATGCTCACGCAGCCGACGCAGCATCGCCAGATGCAGCCGATGCCATACACCGGCCGCTTGCCAGTCTCGCAGACGTCGCCAACACGTCATACCACTGCCGAAACCCAGCTCTTGCGGGAGGTCTTCCCACGGGATGCCGGTTTGCAGCACATACAGGATGCCGTTGAGCGCAGCTCGGTCATCGACTCCCTTGGGCGAGGGAGTGAATTCCGGAATCAAAGGTTCCAGCGCCACCCACAACTCGTTGCTGATTTTGCGTCTTGCCATATCGCAGACGATACGACTTCTGCTGCCTCATGTCTAGGTTGTGTTAGCGGTTCTAAGTGCATTGCACGCCCGCCCGCTCCGACCTCGCGACGCCACCGCGCCAACATCGATCCATGCCAGATTCGATGCCAGCAGCCAGAATCCGACGCTTGCCCTCCCCGGCCAACCCCCTGTACAATCACGCGTTCTGCGGGCGTCGTATAATGGCCATTACCTCAGCTTCCCAAGCTGATGACGTGGGTTCGATTCCCATCGCCCGCTCCACCTCGGCAGTCCATCGAGGTCCCGGATCTCTCCGCAGTCCGTCGTCCCTCCCGCAGTCCCCGCATCCCTTGGTTTCGCAGAATCTGTCGCTGCCGTCTAAGCGATCGCCCCCTCGCGTCCCGCCATCCTCCGAATCCCCTGCGGCGGATGCCCGAGAATCCGGATGAACGCGCGCCGCATCCGCTCCGGGTCGCCGAAGCCGACGCTGGCGGCAATCAGTTCGATCGGCTCCACGCCTTCCTCGACGCGCGGCCGCGCCACCTCCACCCGCAAGCGCTCGACGGCCTTCGCCGGCGTTTCCCCCGTCTCCGCGAGAAACAGGCGCCCGAACTGCCTCGGGCTCAGGCACGCCACCGACGCGAGCAATTCGGTGGGCAGCGCCTCGTCCAGATGCTCGCGCATGTAGGTCAGCACCTCGCGCATCCGGTCCGACGACGGCGCCATGTCCGCCATCGCCGAAAACTGCGACTGGCCGCCCGGCCGCCGGTGATAGACCACCAGCATGCGCGCCACGGCGTGCGAGACCGTGCTTCCCAGATCGGCCTCGATCAGTGCCAGCGCCAGGTCGATCCCGGCCGTGATGCCGGCGGAGGTCCAGATGCCGCCGTCGTGCGTGAAGATCCGGTCGGGCTCGACCCTGACCTGTGGAAACTGCCGCTGCAGCGCCGCCGCGTGCTTCCAGTGCGTGGTGGCGCGCCGCCCGTCCAGCAGGCCGGCGGCGGCGAGGATGAACGCGCCGGTGCAGACGCTCGCGATGCGGCGCGTCCCCTTGCGCGCGGCGCGCGTCAGCTGCGCCGACATCAGCGGCAGGGTGGCGGGATGGCCGGACACGTCCCCGCCCACCACGACGAGCGTGTCATACGGCGCCGCCCGGATCCTGCGCGTCGCCACCTCGAGCCCCGATGAACTGACGATGCCGCCGCCATCGAGCGACACCACGTGGCAACGATAGGCGCCGGCGCCGCCGGACTTGCCCGCGACGTCGAAGGCGGCCAGCGGCCCGCTCAGATCGAGGATCTGGAAGCCCTTGAAAACCAGAAAGGCGATGTCCCGGCTGGCGGCGCCCGGGCGCGTGACGGCGTTGCGCATATTGCTCCATGAAGGCTCGCCGCCGACCGGTTACCAGCGATTGCTATCGCTCGGACCGCCGGCGCGACACGCCATGATGGCGCGGAAATCGCCCGTCGTGAAGCATCGTTTCCCTCGAAATTCGCCAATCCATACCAATGGCGAAAAACGAGGGAAGTTCGTCCTTTCGCCATTCCCGCGCGATGGCGACAATGCGCTGCCCGACGATCTCTGGAGCAGCAAGCAATGGCATTCCGCGATTCGCCCCGCCACGCCCGGCCCCGGTGGTGCGCACCATGACGACCCGACCCGAACCCGCACCACCCGCGCAGGCGGTGTCCGCACGCCGTTCCAACGCATTCGTGCTGGCCGTCGCGCAGGGGCTCTTCACCGCGGCGATCGCCATCGATCTCACGCTGACGGGCCTGACCGGCTACCAGCTCGCGCCGGACAAGTCGCTGGCCACGCTGCCGTTCGCGACGATCACCGTGTCGGGCGCCATCGCGACGCTGTTCGCCTCGCTGCTGATGCAGCGCATCGGGCGCCGCCGCGGCTTCGTGATCGGCGCCGTGACCTGCGCGCTGGGCGGCGCGATTTCGGTCTGGGCGGTGTGGCACGCGGCGTTCTGGCTGTTCTGCCTCGGCACGGCGGCGGTCGGCGTGTTCCAGGCGTTCGCCCAGTACTACCGGCTCGCCGCCGCGGATTCGGTGGAAGGCGACGACAAGGCGCGCGCGATCTCGCTGGTGCTGGCGGGCGGCGTGATCGCCGCGATTCTCGGGCCGATGCTGGCGGCCTGGAGCAAGACGCTGCTGCCGGCGCTGTTCGCGGGCTCCTACCTGATGGTGGCCATCCTCGGCATGGCGTCGGCGCTGTTGCTGGCCGCCGGCTATCGCGACACGCCGCCGGACGGCGCCACGCTCGATGCCGACGCGCCGGCGCGCCGCCTGCGAACCGTGTTCCGCCAGCCGATTTCACTCGCGGCGCTGGCCAACAACGTGATCGGCGGGATGGTGATGATGTTCGTGATGACGGCCGCGCCGCTCGCAGCGGTGGCCTGCCATCATTCGATCGACGACGGCGCCAGCATCATCCAGTGGCATCTGGTCGGCATGTACGGCCCGTCGTTCTTCGCGGGCCGCCTGATCAAGCGCTTCGGCATGCCGGCGGTGCTGTTCGCGGGCATGGCCCTGAGCGCGGCGGCGGCCGTGATCGCCTCGCTCTCGGCCGCGCTGCCGGCGTTCTACGTCGCGCTGCTGAGCCTCGGGATCGGCTGGAACTTCATGTACGTGGGCGGCACCACGCTGCTGGCCTCGTCGCACACGCCGTCCGAGCGCGCCCGCGTGCAGGGCACGGCCGAGCTGGTCCGCTATCTGTTCACGGCGCTCGCCACGCTCGGCGCGGGGCCGGTGCTCGAACGCTTCGGCTGGGTCGACCTGAATCTCGTCACGTTCCCGCTGCTGGCGATCGCCGCCGCGATGACGCTGGCCTGGGTGCGCACGCAGCGCGGCACGCGCGCGGCGGCGGCGGCGGCAAAATCGGCCTGAGAGCGGCGCGCCGCGGCGGCGGTAACAGCGGCCGCCCAATCTGGACAAGCGCTCCCGTCCGTGCTACCTTACATGCCCTTTTTCGGCCTGCCCTTGTGGCCCGAAACTCGCGCGAAGCCGCCTCACCGAAGGCGGCTTTTTCATACCGAGCCGCCATCGAACGGTAGCGGGCCGCCGTCCGGCCCGCGAACGCGGCACCGGCGCGCGATTCGCCCACACTGACCACCATGATTCACGATTCCGACCCAACCGGCCTGCCGCCGTCCGGCGCCGCCGACGATGCCCGCGAGCCCGACCACGACGCCGCCGGTGCGCCGTCCGACGACACGAACCCGCTCCACCTGCGCCGCATCCGCAGCTTCGTGACGCGCGCCGGGCGCGTGTCCACGGGGCAGCGCCGCGCGCTCGACGAATTCGGCCCGCGCTACGTGGTGCCCTACGCGCCCGAGCCGCTGGACTGGGCGACGGTGTTCGGCCGCGAGGCGCCGCGCATCCTCGAGATCGGTTTCGGCATGGGCGCCTCGACGGCCGAGATCGCCGCGCATCGCCGCGACGACGATTTCCTCGGCGTGGAAGTCCACGAGCCGGGCGTGGGCGCGCTGCTGAAGCTGATCGGCGAGCAGGACCTGAGCAACATCCGCATCATCCAGCACGACGCGGTCGAGGTGCTCGAGAACATGCTCGCGCCGGACAGCCTCGACGGCGTCCACATCTTCTTCCCCGATCCGTGGCACAAGGCGCGCCATCACAAGCGCCGCCTGATCCAGCCGCCGTTCGTGGCCCAGCTCGTGTCGCGGCTCAAGCCCGGCGCCTACCTTCACTGCGCGACCGACTGGCAGAATTACGCCGAGCAGATGCTCGACGTGCTCGGCGCCGAGCCGCAGCTCGAAAACACCGCCGACGGCTACGCGCCGCGCCCCGACTATCGCCCCGTCACGAAGTTCGAGCGGCGCGGCCTGCGGCTCGGGCACGGCGTCTGGGATCTGGTGTTCCGCAAGCGCGCGGGTTGAGCCCAAAGGCCCGAAGGCCTGAACGCAAAAGCGGCAACGCATCGATCGCGATGCGTTGCCGCTTTTTCATGGCGCCGGCCCCATCGGCCGCCGCGGCTCAGCTCCAGTTCAGCCAGCCGCTGTAGCCCACCAGCAGCACGACGAGCCCGAATACGATCCGGTACCACGCGAACACGGTGAAATCGTGCGAGGCCACGTAGCGCAGCAGCCAGCGCACGCAGGCGAACGCGCTCACGAACGCGGCCACCAGCCCGATCGCGAACAGCCCGATCGAATCGGCCGAGAACGCATGCCAGTCCTTCACGGTTTCGTAGAGCGTCGCGCCGAAGATGATCGGGATCGCGAGGAAGAACGAGAATTCGGTGGCCACGCGCCGGTCGAGCCCGGCCAGCATGCCACCGATGATGGTGGCACCGGAGCGCGACACGCCGGGAATCAGCGCGCAGCATTGCGCGAGGCCGACCTTCAACGCGTCGAGCGGGGTCAGCGCGTCGATCGACATCACGCGCGCCGGCTCGCGGCGCTCGCGCTGGCGCGCCTCGGCCCACAGGATCACGGCGCCGCCCGCGACCAGCGCGAACGCAACCGGCACCGGCGAGAACAGCACGCGCTTGATGGCCTTCTCCAGCAGCAGCGCGAGCACGATCGCGGGCAGCGTGGCGATCACTACGTTGAGCGCGAAGCGCCGCGCCTCGGGCCGCGACGGCAGCCCCGCCACCACGGTGCCGATGCGGCGCCGGTATTCCCAGCAGACGGCCAGGATCGCGCCGAACTGGATCACCACGTCGAAAGTCTTCGCCTGGTCGGCGTTGAAGTCGAGAAAGCTGCCGGCGACGATCAGGTGGCCGGTGCTCGAGACGGGCAGAAATTCGGTCAAGCCCTCGACCACGCCGAGTATCAGCGCCTTGCAGATCAGTATCCAGTCCATCGGTGGCCCGTTCGTCAGAGTTGCGGAAAACGGGGCCGCCATCCGGTACTGTGATCCGGCATGCGGCCCGCCCGGCCGCACGCCCGAATTCGTCACTTCTCGACGATTTCGACGCGTATGCCGTTTGTAAGGATCGTAATTGTACCGGGTTCGTAGCTCACGCCGGCGAATTGCAGCTGCTCCGGCTTGAACGTGTAGATCGGATAGTTGGTCAGCAGCTGCGTGGCGAGCAGCCCGGCGGCCTGGCCGACCTGCGCGGTGTAGGCCTGGGCGTCGCCGTCGAGGTTGACGCTGTCGACGGCCGGCGCGCGCAGCACCACCGACAGGCTCGCCGGATCGTAAGCCAGCTGTGCGGAAACGGTAAACGTGCCGCTCACGGGCTCGCGCAGGAACGGACTCGCGAAGCGCGCGTCGAGCTGCACGGCGATCCGGTTCTGCTCGGGCAGCATGCCCACGGCCGGATTCGCGAGCGCGACCTCGAACACCTGCGAGACGGTGTGCTGGTACGGGAATTTGCGCGCCACGGCCCGCTGCACGTCCGATTTCGAGAACGTGTAGTGGTTCGGGATGAACGGGAAAGTCGGCGTCGCGCCGCAGGCGGCCAGCGACACCGACACGCCGAGGGCCGCGAGCGCGGCAAGCGCGAGGCGGCGCCGGCCGCGCGTCCGGGAAAACGTCATGCGGATTCTCCTGCTGCTGGCGAGCCGGGGCGCGTCGCGGCCTCGAGCCGGGTCAGCCACGCGAGCGCCTCGCCGCGCGAGCCGCCGCACATCTCGTCGTCGGGCTGCAGGCCCGAGCAGCAGGCGGGCCGCTCGGGCTGCCCGAAGATCGCGCAGCGCAGATCGTCGCCGAGCTGCGCGCAGCGCTGGCCCGCGGGCTTGCCCGCCGGCATGCCGGGGATCGGGCTCGAGATCGACGGCGCGATGCAGCAGGCGCCGCAGCCTTCGCGGCAGGCATGCGCGGCGGCGGCGCGCGCGGGCGCCGCGGGATCGGGATTGACTGACGGGTTCACGTCACGGGTTCGCGTCACTGGCTGAGACTGGGTCAAACGGGCAGCGGGATCATCACCCCGCCGCGCGAACCCGCATTGTGCCATCTCAAACTTCCACGAGATCGGACGACCTCGATCGCGCGTCGCGCCACTAGACTGAACCGCGTCGCCCGTCGCCTGTCGATTCCAATCATGACGTCCTGCTCCCCATCCTCATTGTTCCGGCCCGATCTGCTCGCGAAATACGCGGTCAACGGCCCGCGCTACACGTCGTATCCGACCGCGCTGCAGTTCGACGAGGCGTTCGATCCCGACCACTACGCGCGCGCGGCGGCCGATCCCGGCGCGGCGTCCAGCGAGCTGTCGCTGTACGTCCACATCCCGTTCTGCGCGACGGCCTGCTTCTACTGCGGCTGCAACCGGATCGCGACCAACAACCGCGCGCATGCGGTGCCATACCTCGAACGGCTCAAGCGCGAGCTGGCGCTGCAGGCCGGGCGCTTCGACCCGGACCGCGTGATCACGCAGCTGCACTGGGGCGGCGGCACGCCGACCTTCCTGTCCGATGCGCAGACGGCCGAGCTGATGGCCGCCACGCGCGCCTGCTTTCCGATCGCGCCCGACGACGAGGCCGAGATCTCGATCGAGATCGACCCGCGCACGGCCGTGCCGGCCACGCTCGCGCATCTGCGCATGCAGGGCTTCAACCGCCTGAGCCTCGGCGTGCAGGACGTCGATGCCGAGGTGCAGCGCTCGATCAACCGGGTCCAGCCGATCGAGCGCACCGCCAGCCTGATTTCGGCGGCGCGGCTGGTCGGCTATCGCTCGATCAGCGTCGACCTGATCTACGGGCTGCCGAAGCAGAGCGTGGCCACCTTCGCGCGCACGCTCGACACCGTGATCGAACTCGCGCCGGACCGGATTTCCGTGTTCGGCTACGCCCACCTGCCGACGCTGTTCAAGATGCAGCGCCGCATCGACGACGCGCAGCTGCCGCCGCCGGCCGAGCGCGTCGCGCTGCTCGGCCTCGCCATCGAGATGCTGACGCAGGCCGGCTACGTCTACATCGGCATGGATCATTTCGCGCGGCCCGGCGACGAGCTGGTCGCCGCGCAGCGCAACGGCACGCTGCAGCGCAACTTCCAGGGCTACAGCACGCGCGCGGACACCGACCTGATCGGCGTGGGCGTGTCGTCGATCGGCAAGGTCGGCGACGTCTACGCCCAGAACGCGAAGGACCTGGCCGGCTGGAGCGCGGCGCTCGACGCGGGCCGGCTGCCGATCGTGCGCGGCGTGCGGCTGTCGGTGGACGACCGGCTGCGCCGCGACGTGATCATGCGGCTCATGTGTAACCTGACGCTGCCGTTCGCCGAACTGGAGGCTGCCTACGGGATCCGCTTCGCCGAACGCTTCGCGCCCGAACTCGCCGCGCTCGGCGAATTCGAACGCGACGGGCTGCTCACGATCGAACGCGATCGCCTGACGATCCATCCGGCCGGGCGCCTGTTCGTGCGCAACATCGCGATGACGTTCGACGCCTATCTGTCGAACGCCAGCGCCGGGCGCTGCTCGCGCACGGTCTGAGACCGGCGCGGCGCCCGACGGGTACGCGCTCGGGCAGGCCCGGGCACGCGGGCGGGCGCCGCGGCCCGCCATCTGCGCTACAGTGATGGTTTCCCTGCCGCTCTCCGCTCCACCACGATGCGCACGACCAAAGCGACCCTCGCGGTCGAACGCCTGAAGACCCGCACCGGCAACACGCGCTATGCCGCCGTCAGCGTGCCGGGCGACCTGTTCTACCTGACCGACCGCTCGAGCGGCACCGCCGAGAAGCTCTGCGCGCCGCTGCCGCCCGATGAGTTCGTCGCGTTCGTCAACGCCATCGCGCCGCCGGCGCCGCGCAAGGCAAGCAAACTCGACGTGGCGTTCGAGGAAAAGATCCGCAACGCCAAACGCTGACGCCCCGCAGCGCGGCCGCCCTGTTCCGGCGCTGAAATCGGCCGTCGTTTGGTACAATCGCCGCGTTAATCTCCCCGCTGACGGCCGCCCTGCGGCATGACCACCATGAACATCGAAAATGCGCGCTTCAACATGATCGAACAGCAGATCCGGCCGTGGGACGTGCTGGATCAGGAGGTCCTGAGCCTGCTGTCGGTCGTCAAGCGCGAACACTACGTGCCCGCCGTGTACCGCGATCTCGCGTTCGCCGATCTCGAACTGCCGCTGCCCGGCGGCCAGAAGATGCTGGCGCCGCGCGTCGAGGCGCGCATGCTGCAGGAACTCGCGGTGAAGAAGCACGAGAGCATCCTCGAAATCGGCGCCGGCTCCGGCTACATGGCCGCACTGCTCGCCCACCGCGGCCAGCACGTGGTGACGGTCGACATCGATCCCGATCTCGTGCAGTTCGCGGCCGACAACCTGCGTAACAACGGCGTGACGAACGCCGAGGTGGTGCTCGGCGACGCCGCGCGCGGCCTGCCCGAGAAAGGCCCCTACGACGTGATCTGCGTGTCGGGCGGCCTGCCGGTGGTGCCGCAGGAACTGCTCGAGCAGCTGAAGGTGGGCGGCCGGCTCGCGGCCTTCGTCGGCTCGCGGCCGGTCATGAAGGCGCAGATCATCACGCGCATCGACGACAAGCAGTTCCGCGTCGCCGACGTGTTCGAAACCTACATCGACCACCTCGTCAACGCGATGGAGCCGTCGCGCTTCCGTTTCTGATTCCCGCCTACCGCTCACGCCCATGCCGATGCAGATCCTGACCGCCCCCGCGCTGGCCGCCTGGCTCGCCGATTCGTCGCGCCCCGCGCCCGTCGTGCTCGACGTGCGCGAACCGTGGGAGGTCGCGACCGCGAGCCTCGCCGGCAGCGTGTCGATCCCGATGCAGCAGATCCCCGCGCGCAGCGAGGAACTCGACGACGAAGCCGAGATCGTCTGCGTCTGCCATCACGGCATGCGCAGCGCGCAGGTCGCGATGTTCCTCGAATCGCGCGGCTTCACGAAGCTCTACAACCTGCAGGGCGGCATCGACGCGTGGTCGCGCGACGTCGACCCGTCCGTGCCGCGCTACTGATCCCGCGCCGTTGCGCCGCGCCGCGGCGCCTCGCACGGTAGTCGATCCCGCGACGCCGCGGCCCTGACCGGCCGCGGCGTCGGCGTTTTCGGGCCACGCCTTTCAGGCTGGGCCGCACTTTCCCGCCTCGCCGTCATGTCGAGCGCCCCGCGCCGCGTTCGCGTGCAGTGTTTCCGGGCGCCATGCCGGCCGCCCGCCTCCGCCGTCCCGCTCTCCCCGCCGTCCCACCGCCCGCTCGACGACGCATCTCGGTGCGCGCCATGCCACGCGGACGTGCGCGCCGCGCGGGCCGTACCGCGCCGCATGACCCCGCATCGTGCATCGCGCCTCGATGCACCAGGTTCGCCCGCGCCGCTGCACCGAGACGGCCCACCCGCCCCGCCCGCCTGCCTCGTCGCGGCGCCGCCGAAGCGCCGCTGAAACCGCGCCGGCACGGGGTTTGCCGGCCTCTGGCACATGCCTTGCGTAGTCCCTCCCGACAGCGCCGGCCGGCGCACACATGCCAACACGTCAAGGGGATATCGATGAAGCGTCGCAGTCTGTTGAAGGTCGGTTCGATGGCGGGTGCCCTCACGCTCGCGGGGCGCGTGCCGTTCGCGCGCGCCGCCGAAGGCACGGGTCCGATCAAGGTTGGCATCCTGCATTCGCTGTCGGGCACGATGGCGATCTCCGAGACCTCGCTGAAGGACACCGCGCTGATGACGATCGCGCAGATCAACCAAGCCGGCGGCGTGATGGGGCGCCAGCTCCAGCCGGTGGTGGTCGATCCCGCCTCGAACTGGCCGCTGTTCGCCGAGAAGGCCCGCGGCCTCCTCACCCAGGACAAGGTCGCCGTCGTGTTCGGCTGCTGGACCTCGGTCTCGCGCAAGTCCGTGCTGCCCGTGTTCGAGGAACTGAACGGCCTGCTGTTCTATCCCGTCCAGTACGAAGGCGAGGAGATGTCGCGCAACGTGTTCTACACGGGCGCCGCGCCGAACCAGCAGGCGATCCCCGCCACCGAGTACCTGATGAGCGCCGAGGGCGGCGCCGCCAAGCGCTTCTTCCTGCTCGGCACCGACTACGTCTACCCGCGCACCACCAACAAGATCCTGCGCGCGTTCCTGAAGTCCAAGGGCGTGCAGGACGCCGACATCCAGGAGGTCTACACCCCGTTCGGCCACAGCGACTACCAGACCATCGTCTCGAACATCCGCACCTTCTCCCAGGGCGGCAAGACCTGCGTGATCTCCACCATCAACGGCGACTCCAACGTGCCGTTCTACAAGGAACTCGGCAACCAGGGCCTCAAGGCCACCGACGTGCCGGTGGTGGCGTTCTCGGTCGGCGAGGAGGAGCTGCGCGGCATCGACACCAAGCCGCTGGTCGGCAACCTCGCCGCCTGGAACTACTTCATGTCGCTGCGCAACCCGGAAAATACGACGTTCAAGGCGATGTTCGCGGACTGGGTGAAGAAGAACAACCTGCCCGGCGGCGCCAAGCGCGTCACCAACGACCCGATGGAGGCCACCTATGTCGGTATCCACATGTGGAAGCAGGCCGTCGAGAAGGCCAAAAGCGTCGACGTCGACAAGGTGCGCACGGCGATGGTCGGCCAGAAGTTCAACGCACCGTCGGGCTTCGTGCTGGAGATGGACGGCAACCACCACCTGCACAAGCCGGTGATGATCGGCGAGATCCGCGCCGACGGCCAGTTCAACGTGGTCTGGCGCACCAAGACCACGATCCGCGCGCAACCGTGGAGCCCGTACATCCCCGGTAACGCCGGCAAGCCCGACGTGGTCAGCTCGATCGGCGACTTCCTGCGCCGCCGCCGCGCCGCCGCGCTCGCGTAACAGTCGCGTAAAAGCACTGCCCCGGGACCGGCTGCATGCCTCCGCACGCCGCCGGTCCCGCGATGTCCTCGCTCGACGGATCCCTCCCATGACTCTGCGCTCCTTCACGCGCATGCTGCTGGTTTGCGCGGCATGCGCCCTCGGCAGCCCCGCCGCCTTCGCGCTCGAGGCCGCCGACACGGCCGCGCTGGCCGGCGACGACTTCGACGCGAAACTCGCCGCGATCGACCACCTCGCCGCGGCCGGCGACGCGCCCTCGGTCGCGCTGCTGCACGCGCTGGCCGACGGCGCCGCGCTCGCCACCGACAGCGGCAAGCTCCTGCTGCAGGCCGACGACGGCAGCACCCGCGACGCGCTCTCGGGCGCCGTGGTGCCGCCCGGCGACGCCCAGCCCGTCACGCTCAACAACCTGCTGCGCAGCAAGGTCGCCAACGCGCTGTCCGGCCTCGACCTCGCCTCGCCCGACCTCGCCACGCGCACGGCTGCCGTCGACGCGCTGCTGAAGAATCCCGACGCCTCCGACAAGCCGCTGATCGACCGCGCCCGCGCCAAGGAAACCGACTCGACGCTCAAGCGCCGGCTCGACGCGCTGTGGGCCATCGCCGCGCTGCACGACGCCGATCCCGCCAAACGCCTCGAAGCGGTGCAGCTGGTGGCCGCGCGCCACGACCTCGACATGATCGAGCAGTTGCGCCCGCTGGTGGCCAAGCAGGCCAACGGCGCCTATGCCGAACCCGATGCACGCGTGCGCGACGCGGCCCAGCAGGGGCTCGACGCGCTGCATGCGCTGCAGGAGCGCGGCGAGATCGCCAGCACGCTGTTCGCGGGGCTCTCGCTCGGCAGCGTGCTGCTGCTCGCCGCGCTGGGCCTGGCCATCACCTATGGCCTGATCGGCGTGATCAACATGGCGCACGGCGAATTCCTGATGATCGGCGCCTACGCCACCTACGTGGTGCAGACGCTGTTCCAGCGCTACGCGCCCGGCGCCTTCGACTGGTATCCGCTGGTGGCCGTGCCGGCCTCGTTCGCGGCCGCGGCCCTCATCGGCATCGTGCTCGAACGCACGGTGCTCCGGCACCTCTATGGCCGCCCGCTCGAGACGCTGCTCGCCACCTTCGGCGTGAGCCTGATCCTGATCCAGGCCACCCGCATGATCTTCGGCGCGCAGAACGTGCAGGTGGCCAACCCCGCCTGGATGAGCGGCGGCGTGACGGTGATGCAGAACCTGATCCTGCCGTACAACCGGATCGTGATCCTGGCGTTCTCGCTCGCCGTGGTGGCCGTCGCCTGGGGCGTATTGACGAAGACGCGGCTCGGCCTGTTCGTGCGCGCCGTTACGCAGAACCGCCGGATGGCGGCCTGCGTCGGCGTGAAGACCGCGCGCGTCGATTCCTACGCGTTCGCGTTCGGCGCCGGCATCGCCGGCCTGGGCGGCTGCGCGCTCTCGCAGATCGGCAATGTCGGCCCCGACCTCGGCCAGAACTACATCATCGATTCGTTCATGGCGGTGGTGCTCGGCGGGGTCGGCCAGATCGCCGGCACGGTGGTGGGCGGCTTCGGCCTCGGCCTGGTCAGCAAGGCGATCGAACCGTTCTGGGGCGCCGTGCTGGCCAAGATCGTCGTGCTCGTGATGATCGTGCTGTTCATCCAGAAACGCCCGCAGGGCATGTTCGCCCTGAAGGGCCGCAGCGCGGAGGCTTGACCTGATGACTTCGATCACCTCTTCCTCCCTTGCGCCGGCCACGGTGCCCACGCCCTCGCCCGCCGGCGCGCCCGGCTTCGCGCTCGGCCTGCCGCCGCGCGCGGCGCTGCTCTCGCGCCGCGCCTGGCTCGCGCTCGTCGCGCTGTGCCTCGCGATCGGCATCGGCGTGCCGCTCGCGGCGCTCGTCGCGCCCGAGTCGAGCGCGTTCCACCTCTCGGCCTACGCGATGACGATCGCCGGCAAGTTCATGTGCTACGCGATCGGCGCGCTCGCGCTCGATCTCGTGTGGGGCTACTGCGGGATTCTGAGCCTCGGCCACGGCCTGTTCTTCGCGCTCGGCGGCTACGCGATCGGCATGTACCTGATGCGCGAGATCGGCCACGACGGCGTGTACGGCAGCAACCTGCCCGACTTCATGGTGTTCCTGAACTGGAAGCAGCTGCCGTGGTACTGGAGCGGCTCCGATCATCTGATCGTCGCGCTCGCGCTGGTGGTGCTCGTGCCCGCCGTGGTCGCCTGGGTGTTCGGCTTCTTCACGTTCCGCTCGCGCGTGAAGGGCGTGTACCTGTCGATCATCACGCAGGCCATGACGTTCGCCGCGATGCTGCTGTTCTACCGCAACGAGACCGGCTTCGGCGGCAATAACGGCTTCACCGACTTCAAGCGCCTCGCCGGCTTCGGCATCACCACGCCCGGCACGCGCACGGTGTTGCTGCTGCTGACGTTCGCCACGCTGGTGCTCGCGTTCGTGGCCGCGCGCGCGATCGTCACCTCGAAGCTCGGCCGCGTGGTCACCGCCGTGCGCGACGGCGAAACGCGCCTGATGTTCCTCGGCTACAGCCCGCTCGCCTACAAGCTGTTCGTGTGGACCGTGTCGGCCGTGCTGTGCGGCATCGCCGGCGCGCTCTACGTGCCGCAGGTCGGCATCATCAATCCCGGCGAGATGTCGCCGGGCAACTCGATCGAGATGGCGATCTGGGTGGCCGTGGGCGGGCGCGGCACGCTGATCGGGCCGATCCTCGGCGCGTTCGCCGTGAACGGCGCCAAGAGCTTCTTCACCGCCTACTTCGCCGAATACTGGCTGTTCTTCCTCGGCCTGATCTTCGTGCTGGTGCCGCTCCTGATGCCGCGCGGCATCGTCGGGCTGGTCGAGTCCCTTCTGAAACGCGGAGCGCGCCGATGAGCCATAACGTGGCAACGCAGGATGACACGCTGACCGTGAGCGGCGTGGCCTCGATGGGGCGCGTGGTCGAGCCGGGCACGATCGACACCTCGCACGGCACGATCCTCTATCTGGAAGACATCGAGGTCAGCTTCGACGGCTTTCGCGCGCTCAGGAAGCTGTCGCTGGCGATCGACGCGGGCGAGCTGCGCTGCGTGATCGGCCCGAACGGCGCCGGCAAGACCACCATGATGGACGTGATCACCGGCAAGACCAAACCCGACTCGGGCAAGGTGTTCCTCGGCCAGACCATCGATCTCGCGCGGATGAACGAGCCCGAGATCGCGCGCATCGGCATCGGCCGCAAGTTCCAGAAGCCGACCGTGTTCGAGGCGCACCCGGTGTGGGAAAACCTCGAACTGGCGATGAAGGCCGACAAGGGCTGGCTCGCCTCGCTGCGCGCGCGGCTCGATCGCGCGGCGCAGGCCCGCATCGAGGCCACGCTCGAACTGATCAAGCTCGAGGACAGCGCCTATCGGCTCGCCGGCGAACTCTCGCACGGCCAGAAGCAGCGGCTCGAGATCGGCATGCTGCTGATGCAGCAGCCCGCGCTGCTGCTGCTCGACGAGCCGGCCGCCGGCATGACCGATCACGAGACGATGGAACTCGCGCAGCTGCTCAACACGCTGCGCGGCACCTGCTCGATGATGGTGGTGGAGCACGACATGGAGTTCGTCGCGGCGCTGGCCGGCGAGACCGGGCGCGTGACCGTGATGGCCGAGGGCGCGGTGCTCGCGCAGGGCACGCTCGAGCAAGTCAAGCGCGACGAGGCCGTGATCGAGTCGTACCTCGGACGCTGACGAAGATGCACGGATAAGGATGCAAGACGAGCCATGCTGAAGATCGAATCGCTGAACCAGTACTACGGCGGCAGCCACATCCTGCGCGACGTGAACCTGAGCGCCGAGGCCGGCAAGCTGACCGTGCTGCTCGGGCGCAACGGCGTGGGCAAGACCACGCTGCTGCGCTGCCTGATGGGCGTGGTGGCCGCCAAGCGCGGCACCATTGCCTGGCAAGGCCGCACGCTCGACGCGCTCGCCCCGCATGCGCGCGTGGCGGCCGGCCTCGCCTACGTGCCGCAGGGCCGCGATATCTTTCCGCGCCTGACCGTGGAAGAGAACCTGCTGGTGGGCGCGGCCAGCCGCAAGGCGCCGTCGAAGGTGCCGGAGCGGATCTACCAGCTGTTTCCGGTGCTGAAGGACATGCGCGCGCGGCGCGGCGGGGACCTGTCGGGCGGCCAGCAGCAGCAGCTCGCGATCGGCCGTGCGCTGATGAGCGAGCCGCAGCTGCTGATCCTCGACGAGCCGACCGAGGGCATCCAGCCGTCGATCATCCAGGACATCGGCCGCACGCTGCGGCAGCTCGTTGACGAGACCGGGATGACGGTGCTGCTGGTGGAGCAGTACTACGATTTCGCACGCTCGATCGCCGATCATTACTGGGTGATGAGCCGCGGCGAGATCGTGGCGGGCGGTGCCGGCAGCGAAATGGAGCAGCACGGCGTGCGCGAGATGATTGCGGTCTGAAGGGTGCGACGAGGAAGGAAAGACAGCCGGCGCGGGCCACTTGGCGGCCGCGCCGGTGTGCGAGGCAGGATGCCTCAGGCGACGGTCTGGATGACCTCGAAGCCCTCGAACTCGGGATGGCCGAGATAGAGCGGGCGATTGGCGCCGCCCGCGTTGCGGTGCGCCGCGCGGAACGCCTCGGACTGGGTCCAGGCCGTGAAGGCGGCCTCGTCGGCCCAGATCGTGTGGCTCGCATAGAGCACGTGATCGTCGCGCACGGGGCCGCGCAGCAAATGGAACTCGACGAAACCCGGCACCTGCTTGAGCTGCGAGTCGCGCTCCAGCCAGACCTGTTCGAAATCCTTCTCGGAACCCAATGCCACCTTGAAACGATTCATTGCGATATACATACGCTCGATTCCTGTTGGCCGGCGATTCGCGCGGCGGTTGACGACGCCCTCGGGCGGACCGCGAAAGTGTACCGTGCCGCCCGGCGCGACGTGCGCGACAGCCGGCCACCGCCGGGCGTGAGGTAGCATGACGGCGTGCCGCGCGGCGCCGATGTCCGATCCACCCAATCCACGTTGAGCCTCGTCGGCCCGCCCGCCGCGCCGTCCGATGCCCCGATTCACCGCCTGACCACCCGACGCTTCCCCAGTTCGATGTCCGCCCACGATCCGCACGCCCGCCCTGCCCCCGATGCTCCCGCTGCCCCCGACGCTTCCGGCACGTCCGCCCCGGCCCCGCCCGCCGCGAAGAAATCGTGGCGCGCGATGCTCGAACTCGGCTTCGAGCGGCAGCAGGCGCGCACGGCGCTCGTGCATCGCCGCCACGACGGCCCGCTGCGAATCCAGCGCCCGCTGTACCCGGAAGGCGACGCGATCTGCCACGCCGTGATCGTGCATCCGCCCGGCGGCGTGGCGGGCGGCGACCGGCTCGACATCGCGGTGCGCGTGGGCGCCGGCTCGCAGGCGGTGATCACGACGCCGGGCGCGACCAAATGGTACAAGTCGAACGGACTCGACGCGCGGCAGCGCATCGCGATCGAGGTCGGCGACGGCGCGACGCTCGACTGGCTGCCGCAGAACAACCTGTTCTTCGATGCCGCGCAGGCCTCGCTCGAGTTCTCGCTCACGCTCGGCGAGCGCGCCAGCGTGCTCGGCTGGGACGCCTCGCAGCTCGGCCGCCAGGCGGCCGGCGAGACCTGGTCGCTGGGCCGGATCGCGTCCTATGCGCGCATCGGCACCGCGGCCGGCGAGCCGCTCTGGATCGAGCGCGCCCATCTCGGCGCCAGCGAGCCGCTGCGCGTCACCGCGCAGGGCCTCGCCGGCTTCCCCGTCTACGGCACGCTCTGGGCGATCGGCGACGCCTGCACCGAGGCGCTCGCCGAATCGCTCGCGCCGGCGCTGCCGTTCGACGCCACGCTGCGCGCCGGCGCCACCTGCGTCGCGCCACGCGTGATCCTGATCCGCGCGCTGTCGGCCTCGATGGAGCCGCTGCAGCAGCTGTTCGTCTCGCTCTGGATGCAGCTGCGCCCGATCGTGCATGGCCTCGAGGCCCGCCCGCTGCGCCTCTGGCAGACCTGAGCGCACCGCGCACCCGCGCGGTGCGAACGCGCGGCGCCGCCCGGCCGTCCGCGCACCAGGACAGTGAAAATCCGCCCGAAATCGCCCGCTGCAACGCACTGCTGCATGGCACACGGCTTGCATCCTGAAACGTTCCGACGCGATGCGCGACCACGATGCTACGATCGTTGACCGCGTGCCCCACGCACGAACGAATTATTACGTCAAGCCAAATATCGGGCTTTCATGAAGCTGACTCCACGAGAAAAAGACAAGCTGCTGATCTTCACCGCCGCGCTGCTCGCCGAGCGCCGCCGCGCGCGCGGCCTGAAGCTCAACTATCCGGAGACGGTCGCGTTCATCACCGCGGCGCTGATGGAGGCCGCGCGCGACGGCAAGACCGTCGCGGAGGTGATGCACTACGGCACCACGCTGCTCACGCGCGAGGACGTGATGGACGGCGTGCCGGAGATGATCCCCGACATCCAGGTCGAGGCGACCTTCCCCGACGGCACCAAGCTCGTCACCGTCCACCACCCGATTCCGTGAGGCCGCGATGATTCCCGGTGAGATCCTCGTCGACGACGGCGAACACGAACTGAACGCGGGCCGCGCCACCATCACGCTGGCGGTGGCCAACACCGGCGACCGGCCGGTGCAGGTCGGCTCGCACTACCACTTCCACGAAGTCAACGACGCGCTGTCGTTCGATCGCGCGGCCGCGCGCGGCTACCGGCTCAACGTCGCCTCGGGCACCGCGGTGCGTTTCGAGCCGGGCCAGACGCGCACCGTCGAGCTGGTCGAGCTGGCCGGCGACCGCGTCGTCTACGGCTTCCAGGGCAAGGTGATGGGCGCGCTCTGAGCGCCCGCCGCCGCTTCCATTCGTTCCGCACACGGCGCCCGCAGGCGCCCCGGGAATCCACACCATGACACTACGCTTGAGCCGCCGCGCCTACGCGGAAATGTTCGGCCCGACCACCGGCGACCGCATCCGCCTCGCCGACACCGACCTGCTGATCGAGGTCGAGCGCGACTGCACGATCTACGGCGAGGAAGTGAAATTCGGCGGCGGCAAGGTGATCCGCGACGGCATGGGCCAGTCGCAGCGCGTGGCCGCCGAGGTGGCCGACACCGTCATCACCAACGCGGTGATCCTCGACCACTGGGGCATCGTGAAGGCCGACATCGCGATCAAGGACGGCCGCATCGCCGCGATCGGCAAGGCCGGCAACCCCGACATCCAGCCCGGCGTGACGATCGCGATCGGCGCGGCCACCGAGGTGATCGCCGGCGAAGGCAGGATCGTCACGGCGGGCGGCATCGACACGCACATCCATTTCATCAGCCCGCAGCAGATCGACGAGGCGCTCGCCTCGGGCGTGACCACCATGATCGGCGGCGGCACCGGGCCGGCCGCCGGCACCAACGCCACCACCTGCACGCCGGGGCCGTGGCACCTCGAACGAATGCTGCAGGCGGCCGACGGCTGGCCGGTCAACATCGGCTTTCTCGGCAAGGGCAACGTGAGCCTGCCCAAGCCGGCCGAGGAGCAGATCGCGGCCGGCGCGATCGGCCTCAAGCTGCACGAGGACTGGGGCTCGACGCCGGCCGCGATCGACAACTGCCTGAGCGTGGCGGACGCCACCGACACGCAGGTGGCGATCCACACCGACACGCTCAACGAGGGCGGCTTCGTCGAATCGACGGTGGCCGCGTTCAAGGGCCGCACGATCCACACCTATCACACCGAAGGCGCGGGCGGCGGCCATGCGCCCGACATCCTGAAGGTCTGCTCGGAGCTGAACGTGCTGCCCTCGTCGACCAACCCGACGCGGCCGTTCACGATCAACACGCTCGACGAACACCTCGACATGCTGATGGTCTGCCATCACCTCGACGCGTCGATCGCCGAGGATCTCGCGTTCGCCGAATCGCGGATCCGCCGCGAGACGATCGCGGCCGAGGACATCCTGCACGATCTCGGCGCGCTGTCGATGATGTCGTCCGACTCGCAGGCGATGGGCCGCGTGGGCGAGGTGATCATCCGCGCGTGGCAGACCGCGCACAAGATGAAGGTGCAGCGCGGTGCGCTGCCCGAGGACGGCGCGCGCAACGACAATTTCCGCGCCAGGCGCTACGTCGCGAAGTACACCATCAACCCGGCGCTCACGCACGGCATCGCGCATGAAGTGGGCTCGATCGAGCCCGGCAAGTGGGCCGACCTGGTGCTGTGGGAGCCGGCGTTCTTCGGCGTGAAGCCGGCCATGATCCTGAAGGGCGGGATGATCGCGGTAGCCCAGATGGGCGACCCGAACGCGTCGATCCCGACGCCGCAGCCGGTCCACTTCCGCGACATGTTCGCCACGCGCGGCGGCGCGCTCGGACGCACCTCGCTGACCTTCGTCTCGCAACTCGCGGCCGACGCCGGCGTGGCGGCGCGCTACGGGCTCGCCAAGCGCGTCGTGGCGGTCCGCAACTGCCGCAGCGTGACGAAGGCCGACATGATCCACAACGCGTGGCGGCCGAGCATCAGCGTCGATCCCGAGACCTACGACGTGGTGGCCAACGGCCAGCTGCTGACCTGCGAACCCGCCACCGTGCTGCCGATGGCGCAGCGTTATTTCCTGTTCTGACGATTCCATGCGCACGCTCGACAAACGCATCGCCCCCAACGTCAGGCTCGCCGCGTCGCTGGTGGCGCGCGCGCCGACCCTCACGCTCGCCTACGACGCACGCTGCAGGAGCCGCTTCGCGGCCACGCTCGACTCCGGCGAGGCACTCGGCGTGGTGCTGCCGCGCGGCACCGTGCTCGCCGACGGCGACGTGCTGGTGGCCGACGACGGCGGCCTGGTGCGGATCGTCGCCGCCGCCGAGGCGGTGCTGCTGGTGCGCGCGCCCGACGCGCTGACCTTCACGCGCGCCGCCTACCATCTCGGCAACCGGCACACGCCGGTCGAGATCGGCACGCAGACGCTCAAGCTCGAATACGATCCGGTGCTGGCCGACATGCTGACGCGGCTCGGCGCGCGCGTCGAGCGCGTCGAGGCGCCGTTCCAGCCCGAGGCCGGCGCCTACGGCGGCGGCCACCGGCACGGCCACGACGCGACCTTCGCCGAGGATTACGCGCTCGCGCAGCAGGTGTATGGCGAGCATCACGGGCACGCGCATTCGCACGAGGGGCACGGGCATGATCACGGGCACGGCCATGCGCACGACCACTCGCATGGCGGGCATTCGCACGACGATCACGCACATGGCCACTCGCATGCGCATTCGCACGCGCACGACCACGCCCACTCGCACGACGGCCACGCCGGCAGCCACGATCACGATCATCCACACGACGCGCCCGGCGCCGACGGCCATCGCCACGGCCCCGGCTGCGCGCACCGGCACGGACATGGACACGACTGAACTCGTCGCGTTGCTGCATCTGGCCTCGCCGGCGCTGCCGATCGGCGCGTTCAGCTATTCGCAGGGCTTCGAGGCCGCGCTCGACGCGAACCTGATCCACGACGCCGACAGCGCGCGCGACTGGATCGCGAGCGGCCTCGCCGACGTGCTCGCGGTGGGCGAGCTGCCGCTCCTCGCGCACCAGCTCGAACGCTGGCGCCGCCACGACGCGGCCGCGCTCGCCGACGCCAACGCCGAATTCATCGCGAGCCGCGAATCGGCCGAGCTGCGCCGCGAGACCGAACAGATGGGCTGGTCGCTCGCGCAGCTGTGCGGCGCGCTCGAATGGGGCGCCCCCGCACGCCGCGCCACGCTCGCCGCGCTGCGGCCGGTCGCGCTGCCCACCGCCTACGCGTTCGCGGCGGCCGCGCACGACGCGGCGCCCGAGGCCATGCTCACCGCCTACGCGTTCGGCTGGGTCGAGAATCAGGCCGCCGCGGCGCTGAAGGCGGTGCCGCTCGGCCAGCTCGCCGGCCAGAAGATCCTGGTCTCGCTGCGCGGCACGATCGCCGCCGCGGTGCGCCGCGCGCTGGCCACGCCGCCCGAGGCCATCAACACGTTCGCGCCGCTGCTCGGCATCCTGTCGGCGCGGCACGAAACCCAGTACTCCCGACTGTTCCGCTCATGACCACTTCCCCCACTTCCTCCCGCCGCACCAAGAAGCTGCCGCCGCTGCGCGTCGGCATCGGCGGCCCGGTCGGCTCCGGCAAGACCACGCTGCTCGAAATGCTCTGCAAGGCGATGCGCGAACGCTACGACCTGGTCGCGATCACCAACGACATCTACACCAAGGAAGACCAGCGCCTGCTGACGGTGGCCGGCGCGCTGCCCGAGGAACGCATCATGGGCGTGGAGACGGGCGGCTGCCCGCACACGGCGATCCGCGAGGACGCGTCGATCAACCTCGAGGCCGTCGATCGCATGCTGGGGCGCTTTCCCGACGCCGACATCGTCTTCATCGAGTCGGGCGGCGACAACCTCGCGGCCACCTTCAGCCCCGAGCTGTCGGACCTGACGCTCTACGTGATCGACGTGGCCGGCGGCGAGAAGATCCCGCGCAAGGGCGGCCCCGGCATCACCAAGTCGGACCTGCTCGTGATCAACAAGACCGACCTCGCGCCGCTGGTCGGCGCGAACCTCGACGTGATGGCCTCCGACACGCGCAAGATGCGCGGCGAGCGGCCCTACGTGATGACGAACCTGAAGGCGCTCGACGGCGTTGCCGAAGTGGTCGCGTTCATCGAGAAGAAGGGCTTGCTGGAGGCCTGACGGCCTGGAAGAAAAACGCGCCGCGAAAGCCGCGGCGCGTGATCGGATTCGGATTGAAAAGTCGAATCGCAGGCTCAGGCCGGCTCGGGCTCGCCGCTGCCGTCGCTCGCGTCGCCCTCGCCTTCACTGTCACCCTCGCCGTTCTCGCCCCGCATAGCCACGCCATGCGGCGGCAGCAGCGCGGTCAGCACGTCGACGGTGCGCGCGGTCGCGCCGCGATGGCGCGCCGCGAACGCGGCGCCGGCCGCGCCCATCGCGGTGCGCCGCGCCGGATCGGCGAACAGCGCGTCGAGCACCGTCGCCAGCTCGTCCGGATCCTGCACCTGCGCGGCGGCGCCGGCCGCCACCGCGTCGGCGGTGGCCTGCGTGAAGTTGAAGACGTGCGGCCCGATCAGCACCGGCACGCCCACCGCGCAGGCCTCGATCAGGTTCTGGCCGCCGAGCGGCAGCAGGCTGCCGCCGATGAACGCCACGTCGGCCGCCGCGTAGTAGGCGCCGAGTTCGCCCATCGAGTCGCCGAGCAGCACGGCCACGCCGGCCTCGAGCGGCGCGGCCGTGCCGGCCGCCGCCGCGGCCACGCCGGGCGCCCAGCGCGCCGAGCGCCGTTCGAGCGCGAGCCCCTCGCGCTCGGCCAGCGCGGCCACCTCGTCGAAGCGCTGCGGATGGCGCGGCACCAGGATCAGCAGCGCGCCGGGCGTCTTCAGCGCCGCGAACGCGCGCAGCACCAGCGCTTCCTCGCCCTCGCGCGTGCTGGCCGCCACCCACACCGGCCGCCGGCCGATCGCCTCGCGCCAGGCGCGACCGCGCGCGGCCAGCTCGGGCGGCGTACTCATGTCGAACTTCAGGTTGCCGAGCACCACCACGTTGCGCGCGCCGAGCGCCATCAGCCGCTCGGCGTCGGACGGGCTCTGCGCGAGCACGCGCGAGAAACCGCCGAACACCTCGCGCGCCGCCGGGCCGAACTTCGCGGCGCGCCGGAACGAGCGCGCCGACATCCGCGCGTTGGTCAGCACCAGCGGCACCGCGGCGCGCCGGCATTCGTCGATCAGCGTCGGCCAGACCTCGGTCTCCATCACGAGCCCGAGCGTGGGCCGCCAGGCGCGCAGGAAGCGGCGCACCAGATGCGGCATGTCATACGGGAGATAGGCGCGCAGCACGCGCGTGCCGAACAGCTGCTCGCCGGTGGCGCGCCCGCTCGGCGTCATGTGCGTGACGAGCAGCTTCGCGTCGGGCCGCGCGGCCAGCAGCGCCTCGATCAGCGGCTGCGCGGCGCGCGTCTCGCCGACCGACACCGCGTGGACCCAGATCAGCGGCGCGTCGTCGTCGGGGCCGCGCGCGGCGCGCATGGCCGGCGCGAGATGGCCGAAGCGCTCGCCGATATGCTCGCGATAGCCGTGCTCGCGGCGCGACCGCCAGAACAGCCGCAGCACTGCGGCGGGCGCGACGATCCACCAAAGCGCGCGATACACCGCTCTCAACATGAGGACATCACCGTGATTTCCGTTCGGTTCGCCGCGCTCAGACGAGCGCGCGCTGCTGCAGGCGTTCGAGGATGCCGAGCGGCGCGCATTCGGGCCGCGCCATCGCCTTGACCGGCAGGAAGAAGGTCTGTTCCATCATGAACTGGCCCGACATCACCGCGTGCGAGGCCTGGTCCGAGAAACAGATCCAGACGCAGCCGGACGGGAACGGCATGGTTTGCTGCGGGCTCGTGCGCTGGTAGTCGAGATCGGCCTTCATCGCGTCGTGCAGATGCAGCATCAGGTGATCGTAGGCGCTGCGCTTCGACTTGGTCACGTGCAGCAGGTCGAGCAGCCAGGCCGAGCCCGGCAGCTGCGGGCGGATACCGGGCAGGAAGCGTTTCGCGACGTCCTCGAACGGCTCGCCCACGCGCCACACGCGCGGCACGCCGGCCGGGTTGACGTTGGTGAACACGCGCAGGATCCGCTCGCCGTAGTTCGGCCGCGACGGGAACGCGTCCACGTGCAACCGGCTGTCGTCCTTGCGCCACGAGGTCTCGCGCGTCTCGACCTGGCGCAGGCGCAGGCTGGTCGGCGCCATCCGCAGCTTGCCGCGATATTCGGGGAAGAGGCCGTCCACCAGCGTGCCGGCCTGTTGCTTGAAGCGCGCCACCAGCGCGCGCACGGCCGACTGCGTGACCGCGTCGCCCTGCACGCCGGCCACCGCGCTGCCGTCCGGCGCGAGGCTGATGTTCTTGCGCTTCGGGTCGGCCAGCGCCGGATCGAGCAGCGCTTCCTCGCCGCCGTCGATCGCGAAGCGCAGGTTCGGGAAATACAGCACCTTGCCGGTCTCGAGCGCGGCGAGCAGCTGCTCGCGCGGCACGGCCAGCTGCTCGCCGCGCCAGTCGGCCGAGGCGATTTCGAGGATCTGGGATTCGGTCATGAACACACCGTTACAGGAGGCCGAACGACGCGAGCGCGCCCTTCACCTGGGACAGCGAGGGCGGCGCGCCGGCCGTGCCGAGGTTGACGACGTTCGGCGACCAGTAGCCGCCCGTGCGCCATGCGGTCGCGAAATTGTACAGCTCGACGGTGGGCCGCTTGAGCGCCGCCGCGATGTGGACGAGGCCCGTATCGACGCCGACGGTGGCCGCCGCGCCGTCGATCAGCCCGACCACGGCCGCCAGCGACAGCTTCGGCGGCACGATCGCGGCCGCGCCGAACTCCTTCGCGAGACGTTCGCTCGTCACGCGCTCCGCGTCGCTGCCCCACGGCAGCACCAGCGACGCGCCGCGCCGCACGAGCGCCTGGCCGAGTTCGATCCAGGCGGCGTCGGGCCACTGCTTGTCGGCGCGCGAAGTCGCATGGACGAACACGACGTAGGGTACCGGAAGATTGAGCTGGAACGAGGCGAGCGCGCGCGCCGCCTGATGCGTGTCAAGACCGAAATCGAGTTCGTCGGCAGGCGTCGGCTCGGGATCGCCGAGCGCCGCCGCCACGAGTTGGCGCGTGCGCTCGACCACGTGCGTGCGCGCCGCGATCGGCACGCGGCGGCGGTAGAAGAAGCGCACGGGCCATTCGTAGCCGGCGCCGTCGGTGCGGTTGCCGAGCCCGACCAGCGGGCCGCGCGCCCAGCTCGCCACCCACGCGCTCTTGATGAGGCCCTGGCAGTCGATCACGAGGTCGTAGCGCTCGCCCGCGATGCGCCGGCGGAACGCGGCGATCTCGCGCCAGGTGCGCGCGCTGCCGAGCGACTTGCGCCAGCGCCGCAGCGAGAACGGCAGCACGTCGTGTACGCCGCGCACGAGCTTGACCAGATCGACGAAGCTTTCCTCGATCAGCCAGTCGATCTGCGCGTCCGGATGGTGCCGGTGAATGTCGGCGATGGCCGGCATGTTGTGGACGACGTCGCCGAGCGACGACACGCGCACGATCAGAATTTTTTGCACGCTGAAAAAATACGGCGGGAGGCCGGTACGGACCGAAAGACGCGATTTTATCGCGTCGGCCGGCTTTGTCCCGGATTTTGTCCCGTGGAGGCAGGACACGGCGCAGGCAGCGCGCGCCGTGCGGGGAGAATGGCGGGGGCGAACCGCGGACCTGGCTGGGCCACGGCGCCCCGTCCCGGGCCCGCGCCGGCACCGCGTGCGGTGCGCCGGTGCGAGCCCGCCGCGTCAGAACGGCAGCTTGGCGTCGGGCTTGGCGGCCGTCAGCGCGCGGCGGAAGTCGTCCTGGATCCGCGCGAGCGCCTCGGCCGTGTTCGCCTCGAAGCGCAGCACCACCACCGGCGTGGTGTTCGACGAGCGCGCGAGGCCGAAACCGTCCGGGTACTCGACGCGCAGCCCGTCGATCGTGACGACCTCGTCGGCGCCGTCGAACTTCGCGTTCGCGCGCAGCTTCTCGATCAGCGCGACGTTCTCGCCTTCCTCGAGCTTCAGCTGCAGCTCCGGCGTCGATTCCGCGTTCGGCAGGCCGTTCAGCAGCGCGCTCGGATCGGCCACGCGCGCGAGGATCTCGAGCAGGCGCGCCCCCGTGTAGAGGCCGTCGTCGAAGCCGTACCAGCGGTCCTTGAAGAACACGTGGCCGCTCATCTCGCCGGCCAGCGGCGCGCCGGTCTCGCGCAGCTTGGCCTTCACGAGCGAGTGGCCGGTCTTCCACATCAGCGGCTCGCCGCCCTTGTCGCGAATCCACTGCGCGAGGTTGCGCGTGCATTTGACGTCGTAGATGATCTGCGCGCCCGGGTTGCGCGACAGCACTTCCTCGGCGAACAGCATCATCTGGCGGTCCGGATAGATGATCTGGCCGTCCTTGGTGACCACGCCGAGGCGGTCGCCGTCGCCGTCGAACGCGAAGCCGATCTCGGCGTCGGTTTCCTTCAGCGCGCGGATCACGTCCTGCAGGTTCTCGGGGTGCGCCGGGTCCGGATGGTGGTTCGGGAAGTGGCCGTCGATCTCGGTGAACAGCTCGACCAGTTCGCAGCCGAGCGCCTTGAACAGGCGCGGCGCGAGTTCGCCGGCCACGCCGTTGCCGGTGTCGACCACGATCTTGAGCGGGCGCGCCAGCTTGATGTCGCCGACGATGCGCTGCAGGTAGGCCTCGGCCACGTCGTGCTGCTCGTAGCTGCCGGCGCCCTCGGTGAAGTCGGCGGCCACGATGCGGCGGTACAGCGCCTGGATCTGCTCGCCGTAGATCGCCGCGCCGCGCAGCACCATCTTGAAACCGTTGTAGTCGGGCGGGTTGTGGCTGCCGGTCACGACGATGCACGAATCGACGCGGCGCTCGCCGGCCGCGAGCGGCAGCGGCACGCTGGCGGCGAAATAGCCGACCGGGGTCGGCACCATGCCGACGTCGACCACGTCGACGCCCGCCGCGCGCAGCCCGTCGGCGAGCGCACCGATCAGCTCCGGCCCGGACAGCCGGCCGTCGCGCGCCACCACCACCGCGTCGCCGCCCTGGGCGCGCACCTCGCTGCCGAATGCCCGACCGATCGAGCGGGCAGTCTCGGCATCGAGCGTCTTGCCGATCACACCGCGAATGTCGTATGCCTTGAAGATGGATTGGGAAATCATCGATTCACTCTCTGTCGTGCATGGAAAAAGGTGGCACTCCCGCGCGCCGGAGGCACGTCGCCGCCCGCCTGCGCCCCGCCGATGTCGGGTTCGAACCCGAACAACTTATAATCGATCGTTTCGCCCGGACCGGTCACCCGACCGTGATCCGTGAGCCGCTCATTCTAATGCGTGGATGTTTCGGCGCAGCAAATTAGAAATTCGGCGGCGCCGGCCAACGCGGCCTCGTACCCATTTTCATCCGATTTTTTTCATGCTGAAGCTTTCGCGCATCGCCAACCCCGATGTCGCTCGCGCCGCCGCCAACCTGGTCTGGCTCGGCCTCGAGCGCCTCACGCAGATCGGCGTGGCGATCGTGATCAGCGGCCTGCTCGCGCGCTCGCTCGGCCCCGACGCGTTCGGCAAGTGGCAGTACGCGAACACGCTGCTGCTGGTGCTGGCGCCGCTGACCTGGGTGTGCGGCGCCGAGATCCTGGTGCCGACCATCGTCCAGCGTCCGCCCGAGCAGCTCGGCGCCGTGCTCGGCAGCGCGTTCGCGCTGCGCATCTCGGTGTCGGCCGCCGCGCTCGCGCTGACCTGGGCCGGCATCGCCATGCACTGGGTCGATCCATTGGTGGGCGCGATGCTGGCCGGGCTCGCGGTGACGATGGTGCTGCGCGAGCCGTTCGTCGGCGTCATCAACGCCTGGCTGCAGAGCATGACCTACAGCAAGCCGCAATTGATCGCCAGCATGGTCGCCGCGCTCGGCAAGGCGGTGCTGGTCTGGCTGCTGGTGCGCGCCGCCGCGGCGCCCGCCAGCTACGGCTGGCTGTGGGCGCTCGAGGCCGGCGCGATCGCGCTCGCGCTGATGCTCTATTACCGGCGCCGCCACGGCGGCCGGCTCGGCTGGCGCGTCGAGGCGCCGTTGTTCCGCCATTTCGCCTCGGCGGGCACCGTGTTCTGGATCGGGCTCGTCTGCATGTACCTGTTCCTGAAACTCGACCGGCTGATGCTCGAGCGCCACGTGTCGTTCGCCGAACTGGGCCGCTACGCGGCGGCGCAGCAACTGAACGAGAACTGGATCACGCTCGCGCTGCTGCTCGCGCAGACCATCGCGCCCGCGTTCGTCTACCGCGTGAGCGAGGCGGCCCGGCTGCGCCGCAACGTCTGGCGGCTGATGGCGATGACCAGCGCGCTGATGATCGCCGGCGCGGCGGTGCTCGACCTGCTCGCGCCGTTCATCATCGGCCGCGTGTTCGGGCCGGACTTCGCGCAGTCGGTGTCGATCTTCCGCTGGGCCGTCTGGCTCTCGGTGCCGGCCGGGATCGAGGCGATCGGCAACCTGGTGGTGCTCAAATACCAGGCGAAATTCGTGCTGCTCGCCAAATGGCTGCTCGCGCTGGCCGTGGCGGCGCTCGCCAACACCTTCGCGATCCCGGCGCTCGGCCTGTACGGCGCGCTGGTCGGCCTCGCCGCCGGCTATCTCGCGGCCGCCTCGGTCAACTTCTATTACCTCCGCCGGAGCCTGCGCCCATGACGCCTTCCTCCGCTTCCGCCGGCGCGCTCGACGACGTCGCGGTGCTGATCCCCGCCTACAACGGCCACGACGACCTCGAACGCACGCTCGACTCGCTCGACGAGCCGGCCCCCGTGCGGGTGCTGGTGGTGGACGACGGCAGCACGCCGCCGATCGCGCCGCGCGCGCGCGCGGGCCTGGCCATCGAGGTGCTGCGCATGCCGCGCAACGGCGGCATCGAACGCGCGCTCGCGGCCGGCATCGACGCGCTCGCGGCGCGGGGTTTCCGCTATGCCGCGCGCCTCGACGCCGGCGATCTGGCCGTGCCGCACCGGCTCGCGAAGCAACGCGCGTTCCTGATCGCGCACCCGCGCGTGGCCTGCGTCGGCACTTGGGCGCAGGTGGTCGCGCGCGATGGCCGGCCGCTCTTCATGCTGACGCCGCCGGCCGATCCGGCGCGGCTGCGCCGCACGCGCTTCCTGCGCTCGCCGCTCGTGCATCCGTCGGTGATGCTCGATATTGCGCGGGTCGTGGAGGTCGGCAACTATCGGATCAAATATCCGGCCGCCGAGGATCTGGACATTTTTTTGCGCTTAATGGAACGCTACGATTGCGCGAACCTGCCCGAACTCGGCCTATATTACGAACTGAACGAAGGCGGCATCAGCGCCACCAAGCGACGCCGCCAGATCCGCTCGACGCTCGCGCTGGTGCTGCGTTATTTCGACGTGGGCAACCCGTGCGACTGGGGCGGCCTCGCGAAATACCTTCTGCATCTGGTCACGCCGTATGCGCTGCTGCACCGGCTCAAGCGCCGCTCGTTCGCGCCGCGCCCGCCCGCCTGACGCGCCGGTCCCGTTTCCCTCTCACCACCGCCCCATGAGTCCTGTTCCCGCGCTGCGCATCGTCCTCGTCTGCAACACCGCCTGGGCGATCCACACCTACCGCCACGGCCTGATCCGCATGCTGGTGGCGAGCGGCGCCGAGGTGGTGGTGCTCGCGCCGCGCGATCGCACCGTGGAGCCGCTCGTCGCGATGGGCTGCCGCTACGTCGAGCTGCCGGTGGCCTCGAAGGGCACCGATCCGCTCGAGGATCTGCGGATGCTGGCCGCGATGCGTCGCCACTATCGCGAGCTGCGCCCGCAGCTGGTGTTCCACTACACGATCAAGCCGAACATCTACGGCTCGATCGCGGCCTGGCTCGCGCGCGTGCCGTCGGTGGCGGTCACCACCGGGCTCGGCTACGTGTTCATCCGCGAGAGCCGCGCGGCCTCGATCGCGAAGCAGCTCTACCGGCTCGCGTTCCGCTTCCCGCGCGAGGTCTGGTTCCTCAACCGCGACGACCTGGCGACCTTCGAGGCCTCGCGCCTGCTCGCGCATCCCGAGCGCGCGCGGCTGCTGCACGGCGAAGGCGTCGACATCGAACAGTTCGCGGCCACGCCGCTGCCCGGGCGCGGGACCTTCACGTTCGTGTTGATCGGCCGATTGCTGTGGGACAAGGGCGTGCGCGAGTTCGTCGATGCGGCGCGCGCGCTGCGGCCGCGCTATCCGCAGGCGCGCTTCGCACTGCTCGGGCCGGTGGGCGTCGACAATCCGAGCGCGGTGTCGAAGCGCTACGTCGACGAATGGGTGCGCGACGGCCTGATCGCGTATCTTGGCGAGGCGCACGACGTGCGCCCGCACATCGAGGCGGCCGACTGCGTGGTGCTGCCGTCGTATCGCGAAGGCGTACCGCGCACGCTGATGGAAGCTTCCGCGATGTGCCGCCCGATCGTCGCCGCCGACGTGCCCGGCTGCCGCGACGTGGTGGCCGACGGCGAGACCGGCCTGCTCTGCCTCGCGCGCGACAGCGCGAGCCTGGCGGAAAAGATGGCGGCGATGCTGGAGATGCCGGTCGAGGCGCGCCGCGCGATGGGACAGCGCGGCCGCGAGAAAGTGTTGCGCGAGTTCGACGAGGCGAACGTCGTCGAACGCTATCGAGAAACCATCCGTGCGCTGACGGGCACGGCACTCTGACGGAGAGGGCAACCATGAGTGACAAAGGCACCATCCTCGTGACGGGCGGTGCGGGCTTCATCGGCTCGCATACGGCTGTCGAACTGCTCGGTCACGGCTACGACGTCGTGATCGTCGACAACCTGGTCAACAGCAAGCGCGTGGCCGTCGACCGGATCACCGAGATCGCGGGCCGCGCGCCCGTGTTCCACCAGATCGACGCGCGCGACGAGGCCGCGCTCGACAAGGTGTTCGAGGCGCACCCGATCACGGCGGCGATCCACTTCGCGGCGCTCAAGGCGGTGGGCGAATCGGTGGCCAAGCCGATCGACTACTACCGCAACAACCTCGACAGCCTGTTCTCGCTGCTCGCGGTGATGCGCGCGCGCGACGTCAAGCAGGTGGTGTTCAGCTCGTCGGCGACCGTCTACGGCGTGCCGGAACGCTCGCCGATCGACGAATCGTTCCCGCTCTCGGCCACCAACCCCTACGGCCAGACCAAGCTGATGGCCGAGCAGATCCTGCGCGACCTCGAGATCTCCGATCCGTCGTGGCGGATCGCGACGCTGCGCTACTTCAACCCGGTCGGCGCGCACGAGAGCGGCCTGATCGGCGAGGACCCGGCCGGCCTGCCGAACAACCTGATGCCCTACGTCGCGCAGGTCGCGGTGGGCAAGCTCGAACGGCTGCGCGTGTTCGGCAACGACTACCCGACGCCCGACGGCACCGGCGTGCGCGACTACATCCACGTGGTCGACCTGGCGCGCGGCCACCTGGCCGCGCTCGACGCGCTGCGGCAGCGCGATGCGAGCTTCACGGTCAACCTCGGCACCGGGCGCGGCTACAGCGTGCTCGACATCGTGCGCGCGTTCGAGGCCGCGAGCGGGCGCAAGGTACCCTACGAGATCGTCGCGCGCCGGCCCGGCGACGTCGCCGAGTGCTATGCCGATCCGGCCCGCGCGGCCGAACTGATCGGCTGGCGCGCCGAGTACGGCATCGAGCGCATGTGTGCCGACCACTGGCGCTGGCAGGAGAAGAATCCGCGCGGCTTCGCCTGACCCGCGCGGGCGGCGCGGCCGGTCAGGACGGGATCGGTCGCGCCGCCCGCGCGCCGGGGCGTCTCATCTCACCGCGCCTCACCGCGGCCGTTGGCCCGCTCGCCGACCGCCCCCGACGCTCCTCGCCAATCCCCACCAATCCCCCGCAAGTCCTTGTCCCACAAGGGAAACGCGAGCCGGCCCCGCTTTCGGGGCCGGCCGGGCGTCCTGTATAATCCGCTGTCCCGTTTCCGGCTCGTCGGCCGGCCCCGCTCGCCCTCCGGCCCGTCCATGCTCAGCTTCGCCGTCGCGTTCCTCGCCTCCCTGTTCGTCACGCTGCTCATCATCCGCTATGCGCATCTGCACGAGAAATTCTCGATCGACAGCGACCTCGCCGGGGTGCAGAAATTCCATGTCCGCCCGGTACCGCGCGTCGGCGGACTCGGCATCGTCGCGGGCCTGCTGGCCGGCTGCGTGCCGCTCGCGCTGCGCTATCCGACGGTGGCCGGCAGCATCGCCGGACTCGCCGCCTGCGGCATACCCGCGTTCGCCTCGGGGCTCGTCGAGGACCTGACGAAGCGGGTCTCGCCGCGCGCGCGCCTGATCTGCACCATGGCCGCCGCCGCGATCGCGTTCGCGCTGGTCGGCGTGGCGATCACGCGCATCAGCGTGCCGCCGCTCGATTTCCTGCTCGGCTACACGGCAATCTCGGCGGTGGTCACGGTGCTGGCCGTGGCCGCGCTCGCCAACGCCGTCAACATCATCGACGGCTTCAACGGCCTGGCCTCGATGGTCGCGTTCATGATGTTCGCCTCGCTCGCCTACGTCGCGTTCCAGGTGTCCGATCCGACCGTGCTGTCGGCCTCGCTCGTGATGATGGGCGCGATCATGGGCTTCTTCATCTGGAACTTCCCGGCCGGGCTGATCTTCCTCGGCGACGGCGGCGCCTACTTCATCGGCTTCATGCTCGGCGAGCTCTCGATCCTGCTCGTGATGCAGCACCGCGAGGTGTCGGCCTGGTATCCGGTGCTGCTGTTCATGTACCCGATCTTCGAGACCTGCTTCTCGATCTACCGGAAGAAGTTCGTGCGCGGCATCTCGCCCGGCATCCCCGACGGCGTCCACCTGCACATGCTCGTCTACAAGCGGCTGATGCGCTGGGCCGTCGGCACGCGCGCCGCGCACGACCTGACGCGCCGCAACTCACTGACCTCGCCCTACCTGTGGCTGCTCTGCCTCGTGGCCGTGATCCCGGCCACGCTGTTCTGGCGGCACACGGTCCACCTGTTCGCGTTCGTGCTGGTGTTCGCGTTCACCTACGTGTGGCTCTACGTCAGCATCGTGCGCTTTCGCGTGCCGCGCTGGCTGGTGGTCCGCAAGCAGCGGGCGCGGCGGCGTCATTGAGGCGCGAGCGCCGCGCGCGCGTCGTGGCATGCGTCTGCCGTGCCGTGTGGTGTGGTGTGGTGTCGTGATCGACCATGAAAAAAGGCGCTCGTTCGAGCGCCTTTCGTTGCCATGCCGCCGCCGGCCTCGCCTCGAGCGACCTCAGCCGGCCTGCTGCGCGCCGCCGCCGGCGATGCTCTGCAGGGTCGGGCCGCAGGCCGGCTGGTATTCCGGCACCCAGCGGCGCAGGTCGCGGCGCACCTCGTCGTCGCCGAGCACGCGATGCTGCATCAGCCACGGCAGCAGTTCGTCGAGAAAATGGTCCGGCACCTCGCGCGCCTTCGCGGTGCGCAGCTTCGGATGCGGCGTGCGGGTGGTGGTCTCGTCGTCGGCGAGCAGTTCCTCGTAGAGCTTCTCGCCGGGGCGCAGGCCCGTGAACTCGATGCGGATCTGTTGCTCGTCGAAGCCGTACAGGCGGATCAGGTCGCGCGCCAGATCGACGATGCGCACCGGCTCGCCCATGTCGAGGATGAAGATCTCGCCGCCCTGCCCCATGCTCGACGCCTGCAGCACCAGCTGCGAGGCCTCGGGAATCGTCATGAAGAAGCGCGTGATCTCGGGGTGGGTAACCGTCACCGGGCCGCCCTTGGCGATCTGCTGCTGGAACTTCGGGATCACGCTGCCGGCGCTGCCGAGCACGTTGCCGAAGCGCACCGTCTCGAACTGCGTGTTCGGGCTGGTCTGCTGCAGCGCCTGGCAGGCCATCTCGGCGAGCCGCTTGCTCGCGCCCATCACGTTGGTCGGGTTGACGGCCTTGTCGGTCGAGATCAGCACGAAGTGGCGCACGCCATGCCGGATCGCCGCGCGCGCCACGCGGTAGGTGCCGAGCACGTTGTTGCGCAGCGCCTGCCACGCGTTGAGCTCCTCCATCAGCGGCACGTGCTTGTAGGCGGCCGCATGGAACACGATGTGCGGCGCGTGGCTCGCCATCACGTGGTCGAGCAGCAGCGAATCCTTGGCGTCGCCGATGATCGGTACCACGCGGCTGTCGCCGAAGCGCTCGCGCAGGTCCTCGGTGAGCCGGTAGATCGCGAACTCGGACAGGTCGAACGCGATCAGCTGGGCGGGCGAGAAACGCAGGATCTGGCGGCACAGCTCGGAGCCGATCGAGCCGCCCGCGCCCGTCACCATCACCACGCGGTCGTGCAGCAGCGCGTCGACGTGCGCCGTGTCGATCGTCACCTCCTCGCGGCCGAGCAGGTCCTCGAGGTCGATCTGGCGGACCTGCGAGAGGATGCCCTGGCCCGGCATGGTGGTCAGCGACGGCAGCACCATCGCGTTCACGCCGGCGCGCACGCACAGCGTGGCGACGCGGCGCTGCACTTCCACCGAGGCCGCCGGCATCGCGATGATCACGTGCTCGGCCTTCATCGCCTCGGCCCAGCGCGGCAGTTCGGAAATCGGGCCGAGCACCTTGTAGCCGTAGACCTCGCGGCCCCGCTTGGCCGGCTCGTCGTCGAGCAGCCCCACCAGCCGCCATTCACCCGAGCGCGACAGCTCGCGCGCGAGGCTCGCGCCGGCGCCGCCGGCGCCGAGCACCAGCACCGGCTTGCCCTGGCCGACGAGGCCGCCGTAGCGATAGAACTCCTTGGTCGCGCGGTACAGCGCGCGCGCGCCGCCCATCACGAGGAACAGCAGCACCGGCGAGAGCAGCAGCACCGAGCGCGGAATGATCGGCGTGGGCTGGAACATTACCGCGCAGGCCATCACGATGCCGCCGCCGCCCACCACCGCCTTCGAGATCCGCAGCAGGTCGGGCAGGCTCGCGAACACCCAGAGCCCGCGGTAGAGGCCGAGGGCGCGGAACAGCACGGCGTAGACGGGCAGGACCCAGGCGAGCGCGAGCAGGCCGCCGTGCAGGAAATCGGACGGCACGCTCCCGTTGAAGCGGATCAGATAGGAAAAGAGCCACGTGGTGGCGACCGCCAGCAGGTCGAACAGGAACGCGCTCAGCGAAAGCCACGATGCTTTGCGTCGCAACATCGACACGGCACCTCAGAAATTGTTGTTGGCGTTATCCAGCACCCGGCGCCAGCGTAGATCGATGATCAAGCCAGTGCATGCAATCACGCAATACCATCCGACAAACAGGAACCCCTGGATCAGGGGGCTGCAGGTCAGTGCTCTCAAGGCAATGATTATGCCGACAAGCATCGCGGCATACCAGTAAAGCGCGGTCCGCCGATGGTTCGTGCCGGAGCGGATCAAGCGCTGATAATAATGCTCTCGATGCGCCTGCCAGAACTTATCGCCGCGTAACAAACGTCTCAATAATGTTACAGAGGCATCCGCGATGAAGGGCGCGAACACCATGGCCGGAAACCAGATCGGCCAGACCGCCTCGCGCCAGCCCCAGTAACCGAGCGCCCCGGCGAGAAAACCGAGCGGGATCGAGCCGGCATCGCCGAGAAACAATCGCGCCGGATGGAAATTGAGCAGCAGGAAGCCCGCGGCCGCGCCGGCGACGCTCGCCGATGCCAGGGCGAGATCCACGGCCCCGCCCGGCCCGGCGGCGAACGAGGCGGCGGCATAGGCCCCGAAGCCGAACAGCGCCATGCCGCCGGCCAGGCCATCCGCGCCGTCCATGAAGTTGTACAGGTTGATCAGCCATACCATCAGGAATCCGATGGCGACCAGCCACCAGGGCGCCGCGGCCGGGTAGACGACGAGCAACACCGCCACCGCGCCCAGATGCGCGGCAAAGCGCACTCGCGCCGGCAGGCCGCGCCGATCGTCGATCTGCGAGAGGGCCGCCAGCGCCGCCGCCGCCAGCGCAATCAGGGCGAGATGCGGCGCAAGCGCCAGGATCCCCACGACCACCACCGGCACGATGCCCCAGCCGCCGACTCGCGGTGTCGGGCGAGTATGCAGCGAGCGAGCGTTCGGAATGTCGGTGGCGAGCCGCCATGCCCATCCGGTGCTCAGCAGCAGGCGCAGGATCGCCGTGGACGTCACGGCAGCGAGGGCGGCAACCAGCACCACCTGCCACGCGAAGGGCAATGCAAGAAGCATGTCTGTCATGTCCGATGATGTCGTGAGCGGTACCAGCCAACCGTCGCGGCGAGCCCCTGGCGGGTCGTGCAGGGCGGCTGCCAGCCGAGTTCCTGCCGGATCCGGCGCGTATCGAGCTGCAGGCCGCCGGCCAGGCGATCGACCTGGGCGGAGCGCCCGGTCAGCCGGCCGATCGCACGCAGCAGGCCGACCGGAAACGGCAGGAGCCGCGCCGGGCGCCCCAGTTCCCTGGCCACCATGCGCAGCAACCCGGCCACCGTCGGCGCGTCGTCGTCCGCGACGTGAAAGCATCCCGTCGCCCGGGGGTCGGTCGCGCAGCAGCGCAGCGCATCCGCCAGGTTGTCGACGTAGACGATGCTGCGGCGCGCGCGAACCGAGCCGAGCGGCAAGGGCACGCCACGCGCCACCACATCGAGCATGCGCAGGAAATTGGCGCGAACGCCGGGACCATAGACGAGCGGCGGACGCACGATCACCACTTCGATCCCGCTGTCCTTGCCCCATTGCTGCAACGCGAGTTCGGCATCGCGCTTCGAACGCCCGTAGGGATCGAGCGGACGGGCCGGCGTGTCCTCGGACAGCGGCGTCCCGCCGTCGTTTTCGGCAAGCGCCTTCACGCTGCTCACGAACACGAAACGCCGCGCCCCACGGCGGCGCGCGGCCTCGGCGACACGTAGCGTTCCCGTCAGATTGGTGGCCCGGAACGCCAGGTCGGGGTCGGCGGCGCGATCGTTCATCACATGCACGCGGGCCGCGAGATGGATCACGCAGTCGACCTCGGGCAGGTCTGCCTCGGCAAGCCCGTCGAAGTCGATCCCGTCGAAGCATCGCTCGCTGACCCCGCCGACGCAGCCGCCCGGGCGCCTGACCAGCCCCGTCACGGCATGCCCTCCGGCCAGCAGGGCGCGGCAGGTGGCGCGGCCGACGAAGCCGTTCGCGCCGGTCACGAGAATCCGGCTCATAGCCACTTCCAGCCGAAACGGCGGTAGAACCGGAAGGCCGAGGCCAGGAACATCCGGATATGGGCGAAGCCCTTACGTGACGCACCGCCGCCGTGATGCACGATCCGCACCGAGGGGACATAGGCGACCGACGCAACCCGGCCGGCGCGGACACTGAGGTCGTAGTCCTCGAAATAGAGGAAATAGCGCGGATCGAAGCCCCCGAGCCGGCGCAGCAGATCGGTGCGGAACAGCATGAAGCAGCCGCTGACGATGGGCGGCTCCCAGACGATGTCCGTGTCGTTGATCTGGTCACGCATCTCGTAGCGTGCGAGACGGCGCGCGAACAGCCTGCGCAGCGAACCCGGCAGGAAGCCGCGCACGAACAGGTCGAGCAAGGTGGGGTAACGACGGCACAGGTACTGGAGCCGCAGTTCGCCGTCATGGGTTCGCGGCGCGAGCAGGCCGACTTGCGGATGCGCGTCGAGGAATTCGGCCGCCCGCACCAGGGTATCGGGATCCAGATCGACGTCGGGATTGAGCACCAGGTGACAGCGGCTGCGCGCGCGCTCGATCGCGAGATTGTGGCCGCGCCCGTAACCGACGTTGCCGTGGCCCGAGATCAGCGTGCAGGCGACGCCGGCGCGCTCCAGCGCCGCGACCGGCTCGGCCAGGTCGGGCAGCCCGCCATTGTCGACGAGATAGAGTTCGATCTCGCCGCCGCGCTCCATTTGCCAGGCGCGGCAGGCGTCGAGCAGATGCGCGAGCGTGCGTGCGATGGTCGCGCGCTCGGGATGGTAGGTCACGATCGAGACCGACCAGCGCTCATCGCCGGATGGCGGAACCGGATGCAATGCGGGAGTGAAGGATTCGGATGCCACGTGTGGGTGATGTATTCAAATGATGGCCGGCGCCATCGCGCTCGACCCGGGCCGGGCAACGCTCGGCTGGACACGTGCGAACCTGCGGCCACGCGATGACGCAGCGCCATGATAGCCGACGTCCATCCGCCGGCCCCAGGCCCCGCCCATATTCGCGCGGGCAGGCACCTCGAAACACAGCGGCACCTTGTTGCGCGGACCGATCGGCATCACCCGGATAGCTGACGCCCGATCCTGCGCGCATGGCGACGCGGCGAATTCAACAGACGGCTGTCCCACCACCGAACGCCCCCGCTCGCCAAAGCGCGTCAATGCTCCGCGAGATCGCCCATCACGAGCGCCAGCGCGCGGCGCCAGTCGAGCCGGGTCAGCCCGAAACGCTGGTCGAAACGACCGTTGTCGAGCACGGACCACGCCGGACGACGCGCCGGCGTCGGATAGGCATCCGAATCAATCGCCTCGATGGTTCGCACCTTGATCGCGTCACCGCGGGTTGCGCGAGCCGAATCGACGATCGCGGAAGCAAACCCGTGCCAGGAAGTCTGACCGGCAGCCGTCATGTGGAACAGGCCCGACTCGAAATGCCCTGCCGAACGCTCGCGCACCGCTTGTGCAACGGCATGCGCGGTCAGTTCGGCGATCATGCGCGCCGACGTCGGGGTACCGGTCTGGTCGGCCACCACGCGCATGGTTTCGCGCTCTCCCGCCAGTCGCAGCATCGTGCGCAGGAAGTTTCGACCGCGCACGCCATAGACCCAGGTGGTACGAAACGTCAGCCAGTCGCCGCCGACCGCCGCGATCGCCTGTTCACCGGCCAGCTTGGTGCGGCCGTAGGCATTGACGGGCGAGGTCGGATCGCTCTCCGCGTAGGGACGATCGGCCGTGCCATCGAATACGTAGTCGGTCGAATAGTGAACCAGCAGCGCGCCGGCCTTGCGGGCCGCCTCGGCCAGCACGCCGACCGATTCGCCGTTCACGCGCAGCGCGAGCGCCTCCTCCTCCTCGGCCCGATCGACCGCCGTGTAGGCCGCGGCATTGACGATCAGGCCGGGCCGGACCTCGGCCACCAGCGGCGCGAGCGTCTCGGGCCGCGACAGGTCGGCGGTCTCGCGATCGCAGGCGATCACCTCGCCGAGCGGCGCGAGCGCGCGGGCCAGTTCCCAGCCGACCTGGCCGTTGCGGCCGGTGACGAGCACCTTCATGCGTACACCTCGGCGTCGGCGAGCAGGACGCCGGCCGCGTCCTTCGCGGCCAGCACCGGTTCGCCGTCGAGCGGCCATTCGATGCCGATCGCCGGATCGTTCCAGAGGAGGCTGCGCTCGAACTCGGGATACCAGTAATCGGTGGTCTTGTAGAGGAACTCGGCCGATTCGCTGACGGCGACGAAGCCGTGCGCGAAACCGGGCGGCACCCACAGCTGGCGCTTGTTCTCGGCCGACAGGATCACGCCGACCCACTTGCCGAAGTTCGGCGACGCGCGGCGGATGTCGACCGCGACGTCGAACACCTGGCCGGCGATCACGCGCACCAGCTTGCCCTGCGCATGCTCGATCTGGTAGTGCAGGCCGCGCAGCACGCCGCGCGCCGAACGCGAATGGTTGTCCTGCACGAACACCGCCTGCGGGTCGACCTTCTCGGCGAATTCGCGGCCATTGAAGCTTTCGTAGAAGAAACCGCGGTCGTCGCCGAACACCTTCGGCTCGACGATCTTCACCTCGGGAAGCGCGGTTGGAGTTACCTGGATTGCCATGCCACCTGGTCCGTCAAGAGATTCTTCAGATACTGCCCGTAGGCGTTCTTCGCGAGCGGCTGCGCCAGCTTCAGCACCTGCTCGGCGTCGATCCAGCCGTGCCGGTACGCGATTTCCTCGGGGCACGCCACCACCAGCCCCTGACGCTTCTGCAGCGTGGCGATGAAGGTCGCGGCTTCGATCAGCGAATCGTGCGTGCCGGTGTCGAGCCACGCGTAGCCGCGGCCCATGATCTCCACGTCGAGCTGGCCCGCCTGCAGGTAGCGCGAATTCACGTCGGTGATCTCGAGCTCGCCGCGCGCGGACGGCTTGATGTCGGCGGCGATGTCGCACACCTGCCGGTCGTAGAAATAAAGCCCGGTGACCGCGTAGTTCGAGCGCGGCCTGGCCGGCTTCTCCTCGATCGACAGCGCACGGAACGCGCGATCGAACTCGACCACGCCGTAGCGCTCCGGATCCTGCACGTGATAGGCGAACACGGTCGCGCCGTCCTCGCGCGCGTTCGCGCTCGCGAGCTGCCGGACCAGATCGTGGCCGTAGAAGATGTTGTCGCCGAGGATCAGCGTCGACGGATCGTTGCCGATGAATTCGCGGCCGATGATGAACGCCTGCGCGAGCCCGTCCGGCGACGGCTGCACCGCGTAGGCGATGTTCATGCCCCACTGCGCGCCGTCGCCGAGCATCGCCTCGAAGCGCGGCGTGTCCTGCGGCGTCGAGATGATCAGCACGTCGCGAATCCCCGCGATCATCAGCGTCGCCAGCGGGTAGTAGATCATCGGCTTGTCGTACACCGGCAGCAGCTGCTTCGACACCGCGTGCGTGATCGGGTACAGACGCGTGCCGGAACCGCCGGCCAGGATGATGCCCTTGCGTGTCATCTCGCCTCCGTCACGCGCGCTGCGCGTAGTTCATCTCGACCCAGTTGCGATACTCGCCCGAGGCGACCTCGGCGGCCCACGGCTGGTTGTCGAGGTACCAGCGCACGGTTTTCTCCATGCCGGTCTCGAAGGTCTCGGCCGGCTTCCAGCCGAGCTCGCGCTCGAGCTTGCGCGCGTCGATCGCGTAGCGGCGGTCGTGGCCGGGGCGATCGGTGACGAACGTCACCTGCTCGCGATACGAGCCGGCCGCCTTCGGCTGGAGCGTGTCGAGCAGGTCGCACAGCACATGCACCACGTCGAGGTTCTTCTTTTCGTTCCAGCCGCCCACGTTGTAGGTCTCGCCGGGCACGCCGCGTGCGAGCACCTCGCGGATCGCCGAGCAGTGGTCGCCCACGTAGAGCCAGTCGCGCACGTTCTGGCCGTCGCCGTAGACGGGCAGCGGCTTGCCGGCGAGCGCGTTGGCGATCATCAGCGGAATCAGCTTCTCGGGGAACTGGTAGGGGCCGTAGTTGTTCGAGCAGTTGGTGGTCAGCACCGGCAACCCGTAGGTGTGGAAGTAGGCGCGCACCAGATGGTCGGACCCGGCCTTGGTCGCCGAATAGGGGCTGTTCGGCGCGTAGGGCGTGGTTTCGGAGAACTGCGGATGGCTCGCAGACAGCGAGCCGAACACTTCGTCGGTCGACACATGCAGGAAGCGGAACGCGGCCTTCGCGTCGGCCTCGAGCGTGTTCCAGTACTGGCGCGCCGCCTCGAGCAGCGTGAAGGTGCCGACCACGTTGGTCTGCACGAAATCGGCCGGGCCATGGATCGAGCGGTCCACATGGCTTTCCGCCGCGAAATGCAGGATCGCGCGCGGGCGGTGCTCGGCCAGCAGCGCGTCGATCGCCGCACGATCGCAGATATCGACGCGGGCGAATACGTGCGCCGGATTATCCTGAAGCGATTTCAGCGTGCCGAGATTGCCCGCATACGTCAGCTTGTCGACATTCAGCACTGCCTCGTCCGATTGCGCGAGCCAGTCCAGCACGAAATTGGCGCCGATAAAACCGGCACCGCCCGTCACCAATATCATGGGATCCCTTTTGTCGAATACGATCCATACGCGTCGCGGCGTTGACTGGCGCCACGGCTTCCCGGAACGTGCGCCCGCGAATCGCGAATGTTCTGTTGTTCTGCAGCCCGGCAGGCCGATCGGACTGCCTTGCAGCCTTGTCGCACCTTGCCCCGCAGGCACGCAATTATAAGGCCAGTCCCCCCTGAAAGGCGGGCTTCTAACAACTTGCAACAGCTTGACAAATGACGAAAGGCACGAAGTTTCACGCCAATTCTTCTCGAAAAAGAGACAATTCGCGTGATATTTGCTCCCGCCAATCGCGCAAGGAAGTCCGGATTAACCTGTGTTACCGTGTGCCGCAGTTCGTCAAGCAACGTCAAATCACGTCACGCCCATGACCCAAGCATCCGGCACGGCCGTTCCCATCGCGTTCGGCGACCTCCAGGGTTGTCACGCGCCGTTGCGTCAATTGCTGTCCCGCCTGTCCCCGTCGGCCGACCGGCCGCTCTGGTTCGCGGGGGATCTGGTCAACCGCGGCCCCGCCTCGCTTGCCACGCTGCGCGAGGTGATCGCGATCGGCGAGCGCCGCGTGGCCGTGCTCGGCAATCACGACCTGCATCTGCTGGCGGTCTCGGCCGGCATCCGGCAGCTCAAGCCCGGCGACACGATCGGCGAAATCCTCGATGCGCCCGACGCGCCGGACCTGCTCGACTGGGTCCGCCACCGGCCGTTCGTCCATTTCGAGGACGGCAAGCTGATGCTGCATGCGGGCCTGCTGCCGCAATGGGACGTCACGCTCGTGCTCGAACTCGCCGACGAACTGCAGCGCGCGCTGCGCGCGCCGGACTGGCGCGACACGCTGCGGGCGCTGTACGGCAACGAGCCGAACCAGTGGCGGGACGGCCTGACGAAGGCCGAGCGCCTGCGCGTGGCGTTCAACGCGCTCACGCGGCTGCGCTTCTGCACGCCGGACGGCGCGATGGAGTTCCGCGCCAACGGCGGCCCCGGCGCGGCGCCGGACGGCCATCTGCCGTGGTTCGAGGTGCCCGGCCGGCGCAGCGCCGAGGTGACCGTCGTGTTCGGTCACTGGGCCGCGCTCGGGCTGATGCTGCGTGACAACCTGATCGCGCTCGATTCGGGATGCGTGTGGGGAAACCAGCTGTCGGCCGTCGAACTCGCCGACGACCCGGCCGCGCGCCGCGTCACGCAGGTGTCCTGCAAGGGCTGCGGCGCCGGCGGGGATTGAACGGACGGCGCGGTGTCTGTTGCGTGATCGCGACGCGTTCAACTGCATCGCAATATCGGCCGCCGGGGTCGGACCACGACGCTTGGCGAGCGGCCGGGGCTCACCCGGCCAAGGCGAGGCAACCCGCTCTCGCGGCCATCAGGCGTCGCGATGCGCGGCCGGCTCCGCCTCGACGCCGGCCGGCGCGGCTTCATGCGCCGCCGCCCCGGCCGGCTGCCCCGCGAGTTCGTCGACGGCAAGCCGGGCGAGCGCTTCGGCCGTCGGCTGGCCCGCGTTCGCCTGCATCTCGGCCAGCGCCGCGCAGACCGCCTCGCTCGCGCGCGCCGACAGCTCGCGCCGGTCACCGGCCTCGATCGGCGCGCCGACGTAGAGGTGCGCGACCAGCGGCGCGTCACGCAGCACGCGGCCGAGCGAGGTGCCGAGCGACATCTTGCCGGTGTACGCGGGCGCCACCGACTGCCGCCCCTGCGCGTCCTCGTACATGATGCAGAGCGGCTGCACCGGGCGCCCCGCCTCGACCGCGGCCTGAAACATGTTCGAATGGAACGGCAGCACGTCGAGCCCGTTCGAGGTGGTGCCCTCGGGAAACACGCACATCAGCTCGCCGCCGTTCAGCCGCTCGGCCAGTTCGTGCATGATCCGCTTCGCCTCGCTGCGCTTCTCGCGCTGCAGGAAGATGGTGCCGAGCTTCTCGGCAAGCCAGCCCACCACCGGCCACTGGCGCACCTCGGCCTTCGAGACGAACGGCGTGGGCCGCCATGCGTTGATCACGTAGATGTCGAGCCACGAGACGTGGTTGCCGATCACGAGCGCGCCGGCATCGAGCCGCGCCTCGTCGTGATGGACGACGAGCCGCATCCCGCAGAGCCGCAGCATCTTCACGGTCCAGCGGCGCGTCAGTTCCTGCCGCCGCGCCGGCGTGGCGTGGCCGAAATGCAGGGCGATGGTCGCCATCCCGCGCAACAGATGCAGGATCAGGCGCAGCTTGCGCAACAGGTTCACGATGCGCTCCCGCTCAGCGACGCTCGAACGCGAGCTGGCCGGCGACGATCGTCGCGCGCACCTGCGCGGGCAGTTCGTAGCCGAGGAACGGCGAGTTGTGGCCCTGGCTCTTCAGTGCGCGCGGCTCGACCAGCCAGTGCGCGGCCGGATCGAACACCATCAGGTCGGCCACCGCGCCCGGCACGAGGCGCCCGGCCGGCAGCTTCAGCACCTCGGCCGGGGCCGAGGTGATGCGGCTCAGCGCCTGCGCGAGCGGCAGGTTCGCCTCGTTGGCCCACTTCACCGTCAGCGACAGCAGCAGCTCGAGGCCGGTGGCGCCCGGCGTCGCCTCGGCGAACGGCAGCAGCTTCTCGTCGTCGTCCACCGGCGTGTGGTCCGAGCAGATCGCGTCGATCGTGCCGTCGGCCACGCCCGCGCGGATCGCCTCGCGATCGCGCTCGGCGCGCAGCGGCGGATCGAGCCGGAACTGCGCGTCGAAGTAGCCGATATCGACGTCGGTCAGGTGCAGGTGGTTCGCGCTGACGTCGCAGCTCACCGCCAGCCCCTCGGCCTTCGCCTCGCGCACCAGCGCGATGCCGGCCGCCGACGACAGCCGCATCACGTGCACGCGCGCGCCCGTCACGCGCATCAGCTCGAACAGCGTGTGCAGCGCGATGGTTTCGGCCGACACCGGCACGCCCGACAGCCCGAGCCGCGACGCGACCGGGCCGCTCGCGGCCACCCCGCCCCTGGCGAGGAACGCGTCGAGCGGGCGCAGCCAGACCGTGAAGCCGTAGGTGCTCGCGTACTGCAGCGCACGCAGCAGCACCTGCGTATCGCGGATCGGCACGTTGGCCTGCGTGAAGCCGATGCAGCCCGACTCGGTCAGCTCGACCATCTCGGTGATCACCTCGCCGCCGAGCCCCACCGTCAGCGCGCCGAGCGGATAGACGTGCGCCTGGTGCAGCTTGCTCGCGCGGAACTTGAGCATCTCGACCAAGCCCGGCTCGTCGAGCACGGGATCGGTGTCGGGCGGGCAGACGAGGCTCGTCACGCCGCCGGCCACGGCCGCGGCCATCTCGGACTCGAGCGTGGCGCGGTGCTCGTTGCCGGGCTCGCGCAGCCGCGCCGAGAGGTCGACGAGACCGGGCGCGACCACCAGCCCGGTGGCGTCGATCGTCTTCGCCGCGTGGAAATCGGCCGGCGCCGCGCCGATCGCGGCGACCCTGCCGGCCGCGAGGTAGACGTCGGCCTGTTGCTGCGTGCCGGCGGCCGGATCGACCAGCGTGCCGCCCTTGATATGAATCTTCATGCGCTGCCTGTGAATGCGTTGGATGCGTGGAATTCGATGGCCGGACGGCGCCGCGCGCCGCCCGCGGCCGCAATCAGTCGCTGGTGCCGGCGACGATCCCCATCACGGCCATGCGCACCGCGATGCCGAACGTGACCTGGTTCAGGATCACCGACTGCGGGCCGTCGGCCACCTGCGAGTCGATCTCGACGCCGCGGTTCATCGGCCCCGGGTGCATCACGATCGCGTCGGGCGCGGCCAGCGCGAGCCGCTCGGGCGTGAGACCCCAGCTCTTGAAATACTCCTGCGCCGACGGCAGCAGCGCGCCGCTCATGCGCTCGTTCTGCAGGCGCAGCATGATGATGACATCGACGCCCTTCAGGCCTTCGTCGAGATTGTGGAAGACCTTGACGCCCATCTGCTCGAGCCCGCCCGGCAGCAGCGTGCGCGGGCCGATCGCGCGCACCTCGGGCACCCCGAGCGTGGTCAGCGCGTGAATGTCCGAGCGCGCCACGCGCGAGTGCAGGATGTCGCCGACGATCGCCACGCGCAGCTTCGTGAAGTCGCGCTTGTAGTGGCGGATCGTGTACATGTCGAGCAGCCCCTGGGTGGGGTGCGCGTGGCGGCCGTCACCGGCGTTGATCACGTGGACGTGCGGCGCGCAGTGCTCGGCGATCAGGTACGGCGCGCCGCTCGATGCATGGCGCACCACGAACAGGTCGGCATGCATCGCCGAGAGGTTGTTGATGGTGTCGAGCAGCGATTCGCCCTTGCTCGTCGACGACGCGTTGATGTTCAGGTTCAGCACGTCGGCCGACAGGCGCGTGGCGGCGATCTCGAAGGTAGTGCGGGTGCGCGTCGAGTTCTCGAAGAACAGGTTGAACACCGACTTGCCGCGCAGCAGTGGCACCTTCTTCACCTCGCGATCGGTCACGCTGACGAAGCGGTCCGCGGTGTCGAGGATGTGCGTGACGATCGAGCGCGGCAGGCCCTCGATCGACAGCAGGTGCTTGAGCTCGCCGTTCTTGGTGAGCTGCGGGTTGCCCTTCAGGAAGCCGTAGCGAAAGCGCTCGGTGGACGCGGCCGCGGCGGGAGTGCCGGCGCGGCCGGAGGTGTCGGTCGTCATGGTGTGCGTGATTCCAGCGTGTTGCCAGGTAGCTGGCGCCCCGGCACGGCTTCGCGTGCCGCGGGCGCCGGATGAGGCGCGCTCAGTGCGGGCTCGCCTCGAGATCGAACGTGAAGCGCAGCGCCGCGTCGCGCGTGAGCACGAGCGTCGCGCCGGCCGGCACGTCGAGCGTGCCGCCGACGAAGCGCGCCGCCACCGGCAGCTCGCGCCCGCCGCGGTCGGCCAGCGTCGCGAGCTCGACGGCGGCCGGACGGCCGTAGTCGTAGAGCTCGTTGAGCGCGGCGCGCACGGTGCGGCCCGTGTAGAGCACGTCGTCGACGAGGAGGATGCGGCGGCCCTCGACCTCGAACGGCAGCGAGGTCGGGCTGGCCTGGCTGTGCAGGCCCTTCTTGGCGTAGTCGTCGCGATGCAGCGCGACGTTGACGACGCCGAAGCCCGACGCGTTCAGGTCGCGCGCGAGCCGCTCGGCGAGCCAGGCGCCGCCGCTGTAGATGCCGGCGATCGCCGGGCCGTCGGGCGCCGCGAACGCGGCTTCGCCCCAGGCGTCGCGAATCTGGTCGAGCAGCGCGCGGTAGAGCGCTTCGGCGTCAATGGAACTCATGATGATCGGGCAACTGGTCGAGATGGGTTTGAAGGATCACGCGGGCGGCTTCGGCATCGATGGCCGCGGCGGCGCCTTTCGTGCCAGCGCCGCGCTCGCGCAGCTGGGCGCGCGCCTCGACCGACGAATAGCGCTCGTCGATCCAGCTGATGGGCAGGTTGAAGCGACCGTTCAGCTGGTTGCCGAAGCGTTTGGCCTGCTGCGTCATCTCGTGCGGCGTGCCGTCCGGATGCAGCGGCAGGCCGACCACGAGCGCGTCCGGGCGCCATTCGGCGATCAGCTCGCCGATCGCCTTGAAGCGATGGTCGCGATTCAGGTTGGGAACGATGACGAGCGCGCGGGCCGAGCGCGTGAGCGTATTGCCGACCGCCACGCCGATCCGCTTCTCGCCGTAGTCGAACGCGAGCAGCGTCGCTTCGCGCGCGTTCGAACCGCTCATGCGTGGCCCGCCTCGCCGGAGAGCATCGTCGAGGACACGCCGAGCAGGCCGAGCGCGGCTTCGAAGCGCTCCTCGGCCGGCGTGTCGAACACGATGCGCGGATCGGCCGCCACGGTCAGCCAGCCGTTCTTCGAGATTTCGTCCTCGAGCTGGCCGGCGCCCCAGCCCGCGTGGCCGAGCGTCAGCAGGAAGCGTTTCGGGCCACTGCCCGACGCGACCGCCTCGAGCACGTCCTTCGAGGTCGTCATCTCGAGCCCGCCCTCGACCGTCATCGACGAACTGTAGGCACTGCCCTCCACCGGCTCGTGCAGCACGAAGCCGCGCTCGGTCTGCACCGGGCCGCCGAAATAGACGGGGATGTGCAGCAGCGGCTCGATCTCGAGCTTGAGGTCGATGCGGTTGAACAGCGATTCGAGGTCGATGTCGGTGGGACGGTTGATGACGAGGCCGAGCGCGCCGCGCTCGCTGTGATCGCAAAGATAGACCACCGTCCCGGAGAACGTCGGATCGGACATGCTGGGCATGGCGATCAGGAACTGGTTGGTGAGATTGATGCGATCGGAACTCTTTGACATGGTTTGAATTTTAGCAAAGACCGCGCGGTAGCGACCGGCGCCATGTCATCCGGCGCCGCCCGCCGCGAGGGTCGATATGACGGATCACGTCGCACTCTATCACGCGTTCGGGGCCGACCGGCAGGCTCGCCGCGCGGCAACGGCGTCGCGGCTCGCGGCGGCGCCATGTCACAAAAAGCACATCATCGGCGATGCGGTCGAATCGGTCGCGAATCGTTCGTCAATCGGCGGAAACGTCCCCAAAATCAATCGATCCGGCCGTGCCGCGCGCGGCACATCGGGGACCGATGATCGGTGGCGCGCCCGCCACAGGACATAAGAGGGACACGACAGCACCCGGGCCGGCGCTCAGGCCAGCACTCGAACCGGCGCTCAGGCGGCCTCGAGCGCCGCGCCGAGCGCCTCGCGCGCGGCCGCCAGATCGGGCGGCGCCACGCCGGCCGCGATCTTGTAGAGCGCCGCGCGCAGCGCGTCGGAGCCGGCCGCGAGCGCCGCCCCGCCGTCGCCGGGCGGATGGCCGTGGGTGATGCGGCGCCAGCCGAGCGCGACCGCGTCGGCCAGCAGCGCCGTCTGGCCGAGCCCGAGCGCGGCCGCCGCGGCGCCGACCCGATAGGCGGCGGCCGACGCGCGCCAGGCCTGGGTCGCGTCGGCCCCGGCCGGATCGCCCGCCAGCTCCGTCATCGACGCGTCGGCGGTCTGCAGGAAATCCTCATAGGCATGGCCATTGACGGTCACCACGCCGAGTTGGCGGATCGCCGCGGCGTCGCGCAGCGCGTCGGCCTCGGCGCGCGCGGCATCGGCCTCCCAGAGCATCTCCGATGCCTGCGAGCCGGCCACGTGCCAGTCCACCGTCAGGCCGTAGTCGTTCAGCAACTCGACCTCGGCCGCGTCCTCGGCCGCCGCGCCGTACAGCGCGAGCTCGCGCCAGACCAGCGCGAGCGTCTCGCGCACGAGTGCCACATCGGCCACGCGCGCGCCGTTGGCCTGCTCGCGCAGTTGCAGGTTGCCGCGCGCGAGCCAGCGCCGCAGTTCGGCGCCGGCCGTGCCGCGCAGCGTGCGCAGGCAGGCGCGGGCCAGCCGCCAGTAATCGTAGGGATCGCTGCCGGCGAGCGCGGCGAGGCAGGCGTCGAGCGCATCGAGCGCGGCCGCGGGCGGCGCGTCGGGCTCGCGCAGCACGATCAGCAGCGCGGCCTCGTAGACGGCGCGCAGATGCGCGAGACGATCGGCCGGCAGCGCGTCGAGCCGCGCCGGCGGCACCGGGCGGCCGACCAGCGCGAGCGCGTGGAACGGCACCTCGCGCGCGGCCCGCACGCGACCGGGCTCGGCCGACGCGCATGCCGCGCGGTAATGCGCGTGCAGCACCGGCGAACAGGCAAGCTCGCGCAGGTTGCGGCGCGCGACGGCCCAGCGGAAGTCACGCAGCGCGTCGCGCCACGGAGAAACGGCCGGGCCCGGTGCGCCATCGGTGGAGGTGGCCAGCGACGCGGCGGCCAGCGCCAGCGCATAACGCTGCGCGGCCAGCCAGCCCGCGTCGTGCAAGGCTGCCGCGCCGGTGCGCAGCGCCCGCGCGAGCGCCTCGCCCGACGCCGTGCTGGCCTCGGCCAGCGTCGCCTCGACGAGCAGCACCGCGCCGCCGCGGGGATTCGGCAGCGCATCGGGAATCGGCACGGCGGCCGGGAACGTCGTCATGGGCTCGCAACCATCGACGCGAAGACGAAAATGCCGCGCGGCCGGGGCCGTGCGGAGTACCGTCAGGCCGGCGTCGCGTCAGGCACGCCGGCCCGCGGCCGAAAGACGGCGCGGATCGGTCAGATCTGGACCATCTCGAAATCTTCCTTGCGCGCACCGCATTCCGGACAGGTCCAGTTGATCGGCACGTCTTCCCAGCGTGTACCCGGGGCGATGCCCTCGTCCGGCAACCCCGCCTCTTCGTCGTAAATCCAGCCGCAGATCAGGCACATCCAGCTTTTATATTCCATCGTTCGCCGCGCAGGGATAGCGTTGTTTGGGGAGCCGTGATGGTAACGTGCGGAGGGCCGCGCTGCCTAGCTCCGAGATACGGCAGGGGGACGGTCGGGCCAGGACGGCGCGACCGCTGCGCGCGCATCGATCTCGCACGACGCCGTGCCCGGCCGCAGCCAATCGCCGCGAGAGGCCGCGAAGGGCTGCAAACGGCCGCGCGTCTCCGGTCCGGCGGGGCCGCCGCGCGCTATATCTCATTAAAAAAACCGTTTCACGCGCAGCTTTCCCCCGCATAATGACCGGCGAGGCGCACCCGCGTGGTGCGCCGCCCGATCGTTATCTCTTTCCCCGATTTTTCATGTCCAGCAACGCCCCCCCGATCGTCCTCACATTCGGCCTGTCCGATCCCACCGGCGGCTCCGGCCTGCAGGCGGATCTGCTGACGCTGGCGAGCATGGGTTGCCACGGCGTGTCGGTGCTGACGGGCTACACGGTCCGCGATTCGGCGTCCTGCGACGAGGTCACCGGCCTCGATCCCGACACCGTGGTCGCGCAGGCCCGCATGCTGCTCGAAGACATGCCGGTGGCCGCCTTCAAGATCGGCGCGACCGCGCGTGCCGAAGTGGTCAGCGCGATCGCCGAGGTGGTGGCCGACTACGACGGCGTGCCGCTCGTGCTGGCCCCGGACTTCACGCTCGACGACGAACACGTGCTGGCCGCCGACGACCTGCGCGAATCGATCGCGGACCTGCTCGCGCCGCAGACCACGCTGCTGGTGGCCGACCACGCCACGCTGATCGCGCTCGCGCAGCCTGACGGCGACGCGGAAGCCCCGAACCTCGACGCGGCGATCGCGCATTTGCTGTCGCAGGGCTGCGAATACATCCTCGCGACCGAGACCGGCACGCACCGGCTCGTCAACACGCTGTACGGCGAAGAGGGGCAGATCCGCCAGGACCTGTGGGAACGCACGCCGCACCGGCTGATGGGCGTGACCGACACGCTCGGCACCGCGATCGCGGCACTGCTCGCGAACGGCCAGGAGCCGCCCGAGGCCGTGCGCGAGGCGCAGGAATATCTCTACCAGGCCGCGCGCGACGCGTTCCGGCCCGGCATGGGCGCCTGGGTGCCCGACCGTTTCTTCTGGGCGCGCAGCAACGAAGACGCGCCGGCCGCCGCCCCCACCGCCCCGGCCACGCCGCCGTTCGGCGCATCGCGCCACTGAGCACCGTGGCGCCGGGCGACAAGCCCGACCACGCCGACGGCGCCATGATCCGAGCCGTAAACGACAAAAAACCCGCAATCGCTTGCGGGTTTTTTGTTTGGCAGACGGGACGCGCATCGCTGCGCGCCCGTCGATGCAATCGACCGAAGTCGATTACATGTCCATGCCCATGCCGCCCATGCCGCCCGGCATGCCGCCCGGCATCGGTGCGTCTTCCTTCGGCAGTTCGGCAACGGCAGCGTCCGTCGTCAGCAGCAGGCCGGCGACCGAAGCCGCGTTTTGCAGCGCGGTGCGCGTGACCTTGGTCGGGTCGACCACGCCGGCTTCGACCATGTCGACGTACTCGCCCGTCGCCGCGTTGTAGCCGTAGTTGCCTTGGCCGGCGGCAACTGCCGCGACCACGACGCTCGCCTCTTCGCCACCGTTCGTGACGATCTGGCGCAGCGGCTCTTCCATCGCGCGCAGCACGATCTTGATGCCGGCGTTCTGGTCGGCGTTGACGCCGGTCAGGCCCGCGATCGCGGTGCGTGCGCGGATCAGCGCGACGCCGCCGCCGGCCACGATGCCTTCTTCCACAGCTGCGCGCGTGGCGTGCAGTGCGTCTTCGACACGTGCCTTCTTTTCCTTCATTTCGACTTCGGTCGCGGCGCCGACCTTGATCACCGCCACGCCGCCTGCCAGCTTGGCAACGCGCTCTTGCAGCTTCTCACGGTCGTAGTCCGAGGTCGCTTCCTCGATCTGCGCACGCACTTGCTTGACGCGCGCTTCGATGTTCACGGCTTCGCCAGCGCCGTCGATGATCGTCGTGTTTTCCTTGCCCACTTCGATGCGCTTGGCCTGGCCCAGCTCGGCCAGCGTTGCCTTCTCGAGCGTGAGGCCGGTTTCTTCCGCCACCACTTGACCGCCGGTCAGGATCGCGATGTCTTCCAGCATGGCCTTGCGACGGTCGCCGAAGCCCGGTGCCTTGACGGCGACGGTCTTCAGGATGCCGCGGATGTTGTTGACGACCAGCGTCGCCAGCGCTTCGCCTTCGACGTCTTCGGCGATGATCAGCAGCGGACGGCCAGCCTTCGCGACTTGTTCCAGCACCGGCAGCAGGTCACGGATGTTCGACACCTTCTTGTCGTGCAGCAGCACGAACGGGTTGTCGAGGACGGCGACTTGCTTGTCCGGGTTGTTGATGAAGTACGGCGACAGGTAGCCGCGGTCGAATTGCATGCCTTCGACGACGTCGAGCTCGTCGGCCAGCGACTTGCCGTCTTCGACGGTGATCACGCCTTCCTTGCCGACCTTGTCCATCGCTTCGGCGATGCGGTCACCGATCGACGAATCGCTGTTCGCCGAGATCGAGCCGACCTGGGCGATTTCCTTGTTCGTCGTGCAGGGCTTGCTGATCTTCTTCAGCTCTTCCACTGCCGCGGCGACGGCCTTGTCGATGCCGCGCTTCAGGTCCATCGGGTTCATGCCCGATGCGACGTACTTCATGCCTTCGCGGACGATCGATTGCGCGAGGACGGTTGCCGTCGTCGTGCCGTCGCCGGCGTTGTCGCTGGTCTTGGAAGCGACTTCCTTGACCATTTGCGCGCCCATGTTCTGGAGCTTGTCCTTCAGCTCGATTTCCTTGGCGACCGACACGCCGTCCTTGGTGACCGTCGGGCCGCCGAACGAGCGCTCGAGCACCACGTTGCGGCCCTTCGGACCCAGCGTGACCTTCACTGCATTGGCGAGAATGTTCACGCCTTCAACCATCTTGGAACGGGCGGAATCGCCGAACACGACGTCTTTAGCTGCCATCTTCTAACTCCTTGAATTCTTGGGAATGGATACCGGCGGGAACGCTTAGTTCGCGTTGACCACGGCCATGATGTCTTCTTCGCGCATCACGAGCAGTTCCTGGCCGTCGACCTTGACGGATTGGCCAGCGTACTTGCCGAACAGGACACGGTCGCCAACCTTGACGTCGAGCGCAATCGGAGCGCCCTTGTCGTCACGCTTGCCCGGGCCGATCGCCAGCACTTCGCCTTGATCCGGCTTTTCCGCTGCCGCTTCGGGGATCACGATGCCCGAGGCCGTCTTGGTTTCCTGATCCAGGCGCTTGACGATCACGCGATCGTGCAAAGGACGAAGGTTCATTTTCACTCCTCTCTTGAATGAGACTGAAGAACACTAAGGGATGCCGCCTGGCGATCGCCGGCGGCGAATTGTTAGCACTCTCGTGCAGCGAGTGCTAATTATATGGACGCGGTTTGACAAATTCAAGGACGGACCAGCACGGTTTTTTCGCGGGCCCCGTCCGCCCCCGCCGCGGGCCTGCAGCGGCCGGAACGCGGCCGCCCGTCAGGGTTTACCTGCCCCCGACCGGCCCCGGGGCATGCCTGCCGGCCGGCCCGGGAGCGCCGTTCGAGTCGCCCGGGGCGTGACAAGTTCCATCGGCGCACCGGCAAGCCGCCGGCCCGTTTTTCCGTGCGCCGCCTCGCTTTCGCTGCGCCGTGCCGGCCCTCGCGTGCCCTCGACACCTGCGCCACCGCGCCGCGCGCGCCGCCGCCTGCCTGGCCGCACCGCCGCGGCATTGCCCACACCGCTGATCGCTCAGATCGGTCCCCTTTTCGATTGAGCGGCGTCAAGACCGGCACGGGGATGGCCAATTCCAGGGATATCCATTCCGGTTCCAGCCATTTCGTCTGCGGAAAAAATCATCCAATGACGGTTCCGGATCTGCAATTCCCGATCACGAACGCGAACCATGAGCGCTTGCCGGCTCCACGCGTTCGCGGATGTCAATTCACCGTCGCCCGGACGACATGCGCATCGCATCTTCAAAGGACCCTGACATGAAAATCGAATTACCCGAGCGAGAGATCAATGGCGAAATAGGCGGCATCTATTCGGCGCACGTGTCGCAGCATCCGCTGCCGACGCTTCGGATTCCTGACGCTTCGACGGCCCCGGCGGTGGCCTACAACCTGATCCACGACGAGTTGCTGCTCGACGGCAACTCGCAGCAGAACCTGGCGACGTTCTGCACCACCTGGGTCGAGCCGGAAGTGCAGCAGCTGATGACGGATGCCATCGACAAGAACATGATCGACAAGGACGAGTATCCGCAAACGGCCGAGATCGAGAACCGCTGCGTCACGATGATCGCCGACCTCTGGCACGCGCCCGATCCGCTCGGCACGATCGGCTGCTCCACCACCGGCTCGAGCGAAGCCTGCATGCTGGGCGGCCTCGCGCTGAAATGGAAGTGGAAGCAGCGCCGCGAGGCAGCCGGGCTCTCGACGGCCAAGCCGAACTTCGTGTGCGGCCCGGTACAGATCTGCTGGAAGAAGTTCGCGCGCTACTTCGACGTCGAGATCCGCGAGGCGCCGCTGCACGGCGACGGCCTCGGCATCACGCCGGCCGACCTGCGCGAGCTGTGCGACGAGCACACCATCGGCGTGGTCGCGACGCTCGGCGTCACCTTCACCGGCATCTACGAACCGGTCGCGGCGCTCGCCGCCGAACTCGACGCGATGCAGCGCGAACTCGGACTCGACATCCCGATCCACGTCGACGCGGCCAGCGGCGGCTTCGTCGCCCCGTTCATCCAGCCCGACCTCGAATGGGACTTCTCGATCGAGCGCGTCAAGTCGATCAACGCATCGGGACACAAGTACGGCCTGGCGCCGCTCGGGGTGGGCTGGGCCGTCTGGCGCTCGAAGCAGGAACTGCCGGAAGACCTGATCTTCTACGTCGACTACCTCGGCGGCAACATGGCGACCTTCGCGCTGAACTTCAGCCGCCCGGGCGGCGAAATCATCGCGCAGTACTACAACTTCCTGCGGCTCGGCCGGGAAGGCTACACGGGCATCCAGCAGGCCTGCAGCGACACGGCCCAGTGGCTGGCCGCCGAAGTGGCCGGGCTCGGCCCGCTCGAACTCGTCTACGACGGCCGCGGCGGCCTGCCGGCCGTCTGCTATCGCCTGAAGGACGGCATCGACCATCGCTTCACGCTCTACGACCTTTCCGACCGCATGCGCATGCGCGGCTGGCAGATCGCCTCCTATCCGCTGCCGGCCAACCGGCAGGACGTGATCGTGCAACGCGTCCTGATTCGCCACGGCATCAGCCGCGACCTGATCAAGATCCTGCTCGATGACCTGCATAAAGCCATTGAATATCTTCAAGGCAACTGAAACGACGTCATCGCGTTGACGTGATATCGCATTGCGACGCCCGTGACTGGCGCCGATCGGCGCATTCCCTTTCGCCTGTCGATCCGGCCGTCAGCCGGGCGTCGCGCTATCCGGATCGCAGTGGAGAGCGAAAATGGTTCACTTCTTTACCTTCCTGAACGGCAATCCGTATATCTTGCTGTTCTTCGTGGTCGCCATCGCGGTATGGGTCGGCCACTGGTCGATCAAAGGCTACGCGCTCGGCGCCGTGGCGGCCTCGATCATCGTCGGCTGCGGCGTCGCCACCCTGGCCTCGCATTACGGCGTGATGCTGCATCTCGACGATTTCACCAAGAGCCTGTTCTATTACCTGTTCATGTACGGGGTGGGGCTGCGCGTCGGGCCGTCGTTCATCAACAGCCTCAAGGACGACGGGCCGAAATTCATCGTGCTGGCGATCGTGTCGTCGGTGCTCGGGCTCGGCATCATCGTGGCGGGCTCTCGCTGGCTGCACCTGCCGGTGGGCGCCGCCGGCGGCATCCTGGCCGGTTCGCAGACCATGTCGGCCGCGATCGGCTCGGCGGAAACCGCGATCACCTCGGGCGTGGTGCCGCTGCCGCCCGGCACCACCCGGGCCGGCGCGACGGCGATGATCGCGCTGTCCTACGGGATCTCGTATATCTGGGGCACGGTCGGCATCATCCTGATCTGCAAGTACCTGCCGCGCTGGTGGGGCGTGGACGCGCGCAAGGCCGCGAAGGAGTACGAAATCGTCCACGGCGTGCCGAACGTCGACGACGCCGAGCTGTACGGCTTCCGGCCGTTCGGCATCCGCGCCTACCGGCTCGTCAACGACAAGTTGCACGGCCTGACGATCGCCGATTTCCGCCGCCGCTTCGGCGAATACCAGATCGTCAACGTCGAGCGCGGCAACGCGCTGCTCGGCGCCGGCGCTGACCTGACGCTGAATGCGGGCGACGTGATCGCGCTCGGCGGCCGGCTCGCCGACCTGACCAGCCACATGGGCCTGATCGGCCCCGAGGTGCCGGACGCGCAGGTGCTCAGCGTGCCGCTCGACGAGGCCGAGGTCGTGGTGACGAGCAAGGGCGCCGGCGAACACGCGCTGCGCAATTTCGCCGATACGGCGGTGGCGGGCCAGGTGCAGCTGACGAACATCATTCGCGGCGGCAAATCGATGCCGGTCGGGTCCGATACGCAGCTGAAGCGCTTCGACGTGCTGCAGCTGGTGGGCCTGCGCGACGCGGTGGCGAAAAGCGGCGAGATGCTCGGCATCCTCGCGCACCACAACACCGCCACCGACCTGCTCACGCTGTCGCTCGGCATGATCCTCGGCTTCCTGATCGGCCTGATCCAGATCCCCGCGTTCGGCGCCTCGGTCGGGCTCGGCAACGCGGGCGGGCTGCTCGTGTCGGGAATCATCGTGTCGTCGCTGGTCTCGCGCGTGCGCTTCTTCGGCAACACGCCGAACGCCGCGCGCAACATCCTCGAGGACATGGGGCTGATCTTCTTCGTCGCGATCGTCGGCGTGAACGCCGGCGCGAGCCTGCTCTCGCAGCTCACCGGCGGCACAGCGCTGAAGATCTTCCTGCTCGGCTTCGTCGCCTGCACGATCCCGCCGTTCATCGTCTGGGCCATCGGCCTGCACCTGTTCCGGATCAATCCGGCGGTGCTGATGGGCGGCGTGGCCGGCGCGCGCAGCCACTCCGGCCCGGCGCGCGAGGCCGCCAAGGAAATCAGCAGCACCGTGCCGTGGATCGGCTTCCCGGTCGGCTACGCGGTGTCCGGCGTGCTGCTCACGGTGTTCGGCTACTTCGCGATGGTGCTCACGCGCTAGCGGCGCGAAGCGGGCGGCCGGGCCGGCGTTGCGCGTGAATGCGGAAGTGATGCGTGATCGCGGCTTGAGCGAAACCACAACGCCGACCAGCAACGCGCGATCGCGGCCGGCCGCCCCGGGCCGACCGGAACCGGCCGTCCGGCCTCGGCCGGATGGACCGGATGGACTGCAGCGGCGTGACGCGACACCTCGCGCGCCACGCGCTGCGGACGATGGACCTTCCACAGGATGAACGCCGAAAGAACGCGCCGTCCTCGCGCGCCGCCCGTCAGCGGGTGCGTGACGGCGGCGAAGTTCGGGACGCGTTCCTGCAGCAGACATGACGAATCAATCGCAGCCTCAATCGCAACCCCAATCTCAACCCCGCACCGCCGCGCAGGCCACCCTGCCGCGACGCCAGTTCATCCAGTCGGGCGCCGGCCTCGCCGCGGCCGCGGCGCTGCCGCTCGCCGCGCTGTCGGCCGGCGCGCATGCCGACACGCCGCCGGCCGCCCCAGCCGGCCCGGCCGACCTGAAGCGGCTCGCGACCGAGGCGCACCGCCGCTTCGCGGGCGAGCATGCCGGCAAGAACGCCGACTACATCCCGTATCTGGCCAGCGTGCCGTCGCAGCTGTTCGGCATCGCGATCGTGGACCGCCACGGCGGCGTCGCGACGGCCGGCGACGCGAACACGCCGTTCGCGATCGAATCGATCGCCAAGGTGTTCAACCTCGCGCTCGTGATGGCGGAGCGCGGCGCCGACCGCGTGCGCGACAAGCTCGGCGCAAGCGCCACCGGCCTGCCGTTCAACTCGGTGATGGCGCTCGAACTGCACGGCGGCAAGCCGCTGAGCCCGCTCGTCAACGCAGGCGCGATGGCGACGGTCAGCTTCGTCGCGGCCGGCAGCGCGACCGAGCGCTGGAGCAAGGTGTTCGCCAACATGAAGCGCTTCGCGGGCGCGGATCTATCACTGAACGCCGCCGTCTACCAGTCCGAAGCGGCGACGAACCAGCACAACCGCGCGATCGCCTACCTGCTGCAGAGCGCCGGCTACATGTATTCCGATCCGATCGAGGCCTGCGACGTCTACACCAAGGCCTGCTCGGTCAACCTCACCGCGCGCGACCTGGCGATGATGGGCGGCGTGCTGGCGAACAACGGCGTCCACCCGGTGTCGGGCACGCGCCTGCTGGAAGGCCGCGACGTGCCGAAGCTGCTAGCCGAAATGGCGATGGAAGGCATGTACGACACCAGCGGCGACTGGCTCTACGACGTCGGCCTGCCGGCCAAGAGCGGCGTGGGCGGCGGCATCGTGGCGGTGGCGCCGGGCCGGCTCGCGATCGCGGCGTTCTCGCCGCCGCTCGATACCTATGGCAACAGCGTGCGGGCCCAGAAGGCGATCGCGTGGATCGCCGACCAGCTCGGGCTCAACGTGCTGCGTGTCGCCTGAGCCTCGCCGTCCCTCCCCAACGCGCGCGGCTCGCGGGCCGCGCGCCGGCACGGCGGGGTGGCGCCACCGGTCGATCGAACCGGACCGTCACCCCTCTTATCTGGCGATACGTTAGTCGCGCACCGGCCCGGTGTGGTCGCGCCGGGCAGCCTGCCGATCATCGTTCGATCGGCGGGCTGTTCGGCGTTTCCGCGTCGTGTACCACATCGCGCATGAAGGCCCCGGTGCGCGTCTCACGCACGAGGCGCCGCGCCATCGCCACCGCCCTGTCGGCCGCCCGTCGAGCGGCCGTCAGTCATCGGTCGAACGCCCGTCGATCCGGCCGTCGCATCGTTCGCGCCGGAAGAAGTGGCCGGGCGTGCGGCCGAACACGCTCTTGAACATCGCGATGAACGCGTTGACCGATTCGTAGCCGAGGTCCTCCGAGACGCGCTGGACCGGGGTGCCCACGGACAGCTTCTGCAGCGCCACGATCAGCCGCAACTGGCGGCGCCAGCGGCCGAACGTCATGCCTGTCTCGGCGATCACCAGCCGGGACAGGCTGCGCTCGCTCAGCGCGACGCGCGCCGCCCACTGCGCGGCGGTGCGCCGGTTCGCCGGGTCCGCCGCGAGTTCGGTGGCGATCCTGCGCAGGCGAGGATTCGACGAGATCGGCACATGCAGATACTCGACCGGCATCGTCGCCAGTTGCTCGACCAGCACCACCGCGAGCCTGCCGGTCGGGCTGTCGCTGGCGTAGTGCTGCGGTTGCTTCACGAGATGGCAGGTCAGCTCCAGCACCAGCGCGCTGAGCGTCAGCGTACAGCAGGCGTCGGGCATCGCGGCGGCATCGGGCTCGAGGAACAGCATCAGCACTTCGCCGCCCGGCGAGACGCGGCTGCTGTGCAGCATGCCGCGCGGAATCCACACGCCGAAATTCGGCGGCACCAGCCAGATGCCGCTCTCGACCTGGCACGTCACCGAGCCGCGGCGCGTGATGACGAGCTGGCCCCTGCGATGGAAATGCGGCTGCGGCGCAGCCTGGATCTGCTTCAGGTCCGGCCGCACCGCGACGACGGGACCGTCGTGCGTATCCGGATCGAACCGGCTTCGACGCACCGGGGCGCCGACGGCACGCTCAAGGTCCGACTCAAGGTCCGGCATGCACGATCCCGCGAAGCTGGCTCGATTCAGATACTGGTTGCGGACACATCCTGTTTGCCCTCCGACTCGATTGACGAGTTGCCGGCCATCGGCGGCCCCGTGAGCCGGCAATCCAGTCATGCTACGGCGGCCTCGGTGCGCCTCGCCGAAGCAGATCAGCGTCTCGTCATTCCGTGCGGGAATTCTGGACGTGCATTGTCGTTGTCGAGGAAGGGAGTGCGATGGGCCGAGACAAGATGGCGCCGGTGGCCGAGCGGATGATTCGGAGTACGACGGGGATGCGTGCGCCGACGCTCCAGCCGGATTGGCGCGACTCGGTGCTCAAGTCGCAGCCGGAATCACGAGGATCGGCGAGGGCGAACGGCGGACACGACACGAGGCCGTTCGCCCACAGCGCCCGGGGTTGCATCACGAAACAGGACCGGGCACGCTCATCCATGCGGTCCGCTGCGCATCGAAGCGAAACGGGCCGATGACGACGAAAAAGCGCGACACGGCCCCATCCACCGGGGCCGCGCATTCAGGCAAGCAGGCGGCGCGCCCGCCGCCCCGCCAACTCAGCCCTGAAAAAACGCCAGCAGATCCTGATTGACCTGCGCGGCATCGACGATCGCGATTCCGTGCGAGCCGCCCGGATAAACCTTCAGCGTTGCGTGCGGCACGATATCGACGGTGCGGCGCGCCGAGGCGTCGATCGGCACGATCTGGTCGTCGTCGCCGTGCAGCACGAGCGTCGGCACGTCGATCTTCTTCAGATCCTCGGTGTAGTCGACCTCCGAGAACTCGCGGATGCAGTCGAACTGCCCCTTGATCGAGCCCATCATGCCCTGCGCCCAGAACGCGTCGATGGTGCCTTGCGAAACCTTCGCGTCGGCGCGATTGAAGTTGTGGAACGGCACGGCGAGATCCTGGTAGAACTGCGAACGGTTGCGGACCACGCCGTCGCGGATGCCGTCGAACACGTCGATCGGCAGGCCGCCCGGGTTCGCCTCGGTCTTCAGCATCAGCGGCGGCACCGCGCCGATCAGCGCCACCTTCGCGACGCGCGCGGTGCCGTGGCGGCCGATGTAGCGCGCGACTTCGCCGCCGCCCGTGGAATGGCCCACCAGCATCGCGCCCTTCACGTCGAGATGGTCGAGCAGCGCGGCCAGATCGTCGGCATAGGTGTCCATGTCGTTGCCGTCCCACGGCTGCGCCGAGCGCCCGTGGCCGCGCCGGTCGTGCGCGATCACGCGGTAGCCGCGATAGCCGAAGAACAGCATCTGGGCGTCCCAGGCGTCCGCGCAGAGCGGCCAGCCATGCGAGAACACGACCGGCACACCCTTGCCCCAGTCCTTGTAGAAGATTTCCGTACCGTCTTTCGTCTGGAAAACACTCATCACGAGACTCCTGAAGTGGAATTGTCTGAACGCGGAGCTACCCAGCCAGTGTAAGCGCTCGTGATGACAGCAAGGCAATCGGCCGGCGGCCGTGGCGCCCCCGTTGCGGGCATGCGAACCACGACGCTGCCGCTCAGCCGCGCTCGCCCACCAATTCGATCAACGCGCGTGCCTGCGCGTCGGCGTCGCCCGTCATCGGCGCGAACGGGAACGGCAGCGCGCCCGCGAGCTGACGGAACGCGGCGCGGCTGCTGCGCGTGTAGGCGGGGTCGTAATGCAGATCGATCAGCGATTCGAACAGCTCGCTGCGTTCGCCGGCCTCGGCCAGCGTCTGCCAGTCGCGAATCCGCGCGTGGCCATGCAGTTCGGTCAGGCGCGCGAGCTGCTGCACGAACGCGACCGGATCGTCGAACAGGTGCTCGTAGTCGCGCAGCAGCAGCGCGACGCGTTCGTCGCGCGCGGTCTCGACGGCGACGCAGCGCGCCTCGTGCATGCCGGCGAGGATCGTGTCCGGCAGCGCGATGCGGCCGATCTTGCGGCTCTCGGCCTCGACGAACACCGGCCGCGCCGGATCGAGCCCGCGCAGCGCCAGCACGAGCGCCGTGTCGAAGCCCTTCTGCGTCGGCTGCTCGGCGCCCGGCAGCGCGCCGAGCAGCGAGCCGCGATGCACCGCCAGCCGCTCGAGATCGAGCGTCTGCGCGCCGGCCCGCGCGAGCGCGCCGAGCAGCTGCGTCTTGCCGCTGCCGGTGCGCCCGGTCAGCACGATGTAGCGGAACCGCCCCGGCAGCGCGCCGAGCTCGTCCACCACCCAGCGCCGGTAGGTCTTGTAGCCGCCGTCGAGCTGCCGCGCGCGCCAGCCGATCAGGTTCAGCCACGAAGTCATCGAGCCCGAGCGCTTGCCGCCGCGCCAGCAGTAGATGAGCGGGCGCCAGTTCAGCGGCCGGTCCGCGAAGGTGGTCTCGAGATGCGTGGCGATGTTGCGCGCGACCCAGGCCGCGCCGATCCGCGTGGCCTCGTGCGGCGACTCCTGCTTGTACATGGTGCCGACGATCACGCGCTGGTCGTTGCTGAGCACCGGCGCGTTGAGCGCGCCGGGGATGTGGTCTTCCGCGTATTCGAGCGGCGTGCGCACGTCGATGATCTCGTCGAATTCGTCGACGCGAGACAGCGGAACAAGAAAGGGATTCACGAAAGGGTCGGAGGAACGAGGGGCAGAACAGCGGACAGGACAACCGGCGGATTATCGCACGGTGCCCCGCCCGCCCCGGCCCGTCTCCCTCACCCCAGCGACACCAGCGGCCGTTTCATTCAGTCACACGGCGTCGGTCGCGCCGCGCCAGTCGCGGTCAGTCGCGCAGCGCGTCGCGGATCGCCGCGAGCCAGAGCGCCACCGCGTGCGCGCCCGGGTCCGGATGGCCGAGCGCGCGCTCGCCGAGATAGCTCGAACGACCGCGCTTCGGCATCAGCGTGGCGGTGCCGGCGGCGCCCTCGGCGGCCGCGGCCGCGCTCGCGTCGAGCGCCTGGCGCAGGTTGCCGGTGGCGTCGAGCGCGGTGCGCAACGCGCGCGCGGCCGGATCGAGCGCATCGACCATGGTGCGATCGCCCGGATGCGCGCCGCCGATCTCGGTCACGCCGGCCACCGCGGCGAGGAACGCATCGGCCCAGGCCGACGCGTCGGGCCGATCAGCCGCATCGAGCGCGGCCGCCGCGCGCATCAGCATGGCCGCGTAGAGCGGGCCGGAAGTGCCGCCCACCGCGCGCCGCAGCGTCGCCGACATCGCGCGCAGCACCGCGCCCGGGCGCGACGCGTCGGGCCAGCCGTCGGCCTCGGCCGCGATCGCGTGGGCCGCGCGCGACAGGCTGATGCCGAGGTCGCCGTCGCCCACGCGCTGGTCCATTTCGGTCAGCGTCGGCTCGGCGGCCAGCAGCCGCGCGCAGATCGCGTCGAGCACGCGGCGCAGCGCGCTGTCGGGCGCGAGCCGCGCGCCGCCCGCCAGCCGGCGATGCGCGGCATCGGGCGCGGCCGGCACCGGCCGGCTCTCGGGCGGCGCGACCTGCCCGGCGCGCGCGGGCCAGGCCGGCGCGGCGGTCGGCGCATCGAGCCAGGCGAGCCGGGCGTCGTCCACGCGCAGCAGCGTCAGCGACACGCCCGCCATGTCGAGCGCGCTCAGGAAGGTGCCGGCCCAGGCACGCTCCACCTTGACGCCGCGCGCCTCCAGCACGCGCAGCGCCGCGCCCGACACGATGTCGAGTTCGCCCGGCGGCGTGCCGCCGAGGTTGTTGACGAGCAGCGCCACGCGCGCGCCGCGTTCGAGCGCGAGATCGTCGGCGACGCGCGCGAGCAGGCGTTCGGCCACCGTATCGGCGGCGCCGGCCGGGTCGAGTTCGGCACGCTCGACGCCGGCCTCGCCGTGGATGCCGAGCCCCCATTCGATCTCGCGCTCGCCGAGCGTGAAGCCGGGCGTGCCGGCCGCCGGCACCGTGCAGGGCGACAGCGCGACGCCCATCGTGCCGAGCGCGGCTGCGGCTTCGCGGGCCTGCCGCGCGACCTCGGCGAGCCGCAGGCCGGCCGCCGCCGCCGCGCCGGCGATGCGATGCACGAGCACCGTGCCGGCCAGGCCGCGCCGGCCGGCATGTTCGCCGCGCGCGGCGAGCGCGACGTCGTCGGCGACGATCACCGTCTCGACGTCGATCCCTTCCGCGCGCGCGATCTCGGCGGCGAGCCCAAAATTGAGCCGGTCGCCGGTGTAGTTCTTGACGATCAGCAGCACACCGGCCGGGCCGCCCACGGCGCGGATCGCGTCGAGCACGGCGTCGACCGACGGCGACGTGAACACCTCGCCCGCCACCGCCGCGCTCAGCATGCCGCTGCCGACGTAGCCCGCATGCGCGGGCTCGTGGCCGGCGCCGCCGCCCGACACGAGCGCGACCTCGCCGCGCGAGGCGGCCTCGGCCGCGTCGGCACGCACCACGATCGTGCGGTCCGCGAGCAGCGCCAGATGGGGATGCAGTGCGACGAGTCCGTTCAGCAGGTCGGGCACCACGCGTTCGACATCGTTGATCAGCTTCTTCATTCGGCAGGTTCTCCGGGAGCGTGGCTCCCCGTCGTCTCCAGCATCGTCTCGCCGGACGCGCCGCGTCCGGCCCTCGTGATCCGCGCCCGGCCGCGATCGCGACGCGCGGCGGGCGTCCGTCACTATAAGACGATCGCCCCGAACCGGCCGTGAAGCAGGCGGGATGCCGGTTCGACCGCGTCAGGGCGGTGAGTTCCCCGGGGTGGGCGTGAGGTGATGGGCGGATCGCCGATCGGTCGTCACGCGAATCGGGGAGACCATCGCCAGCGCGCGCGCATGAAAAAAGCGGTACGACCGCTCCGTCGTACCGCTTTCGAACCGCGATTCGCAGGGATCGGCGCGCCGATCCCCGGATACCTTGCCAGTGCTTATTTCTTCGGCAGTCCGCCTGCCAGCGTCGCGACCAGCGAGGTGACCGGCGAGAGCAGCGTGCTGCCCGACGACCCCGAGGACGACGAGGCACCGCCCGACGACGGCGTGACCGCGATGCCCGGCAGCGCGGCGCCGACCGCGCCGATCGTCTGCGTCGCGGCGGTGGTGACGGCGCCGAGCGTCGCCACGCCGGTCGAGGCGACCGCGCCGACCGAGGCCGGCACCGTGCCGAGCGCCGCCGTCCCGGTGCTCGCGACGTTGCCGAGCGTGGTGCCCGCGGTGTTCACGAGCGTCGTGCCGACCGTCCCGAGCTGGGTGGCCGCCGCGACGCCGGTGTTGGCCGCCGTCGCCAGCGTGCCCGTCACCGTGTTCGCGACGCCCGAGAGCGCGCCCGTCGCCGTGCCGATCGGCAGCGCGCCAGACAGGCTGCCCACCACCGTCGTGATCGGCGCGATCGGATTGCTGGCGACCACGTTCGTCACCGCGTTGACCACGCCGCCCACGACGGCCGGCGCCGTGCTCGCGACCGTGCCGGTGACCGCGCCGAGCCCGCTCACCGCCGACGAGACCCCCGAGGACGCCGCGTTCACCACGCCCGTCACGGCGGCAGCCGGCACCGAACTCACCGCGCCCGTCAGGGCCGTGGTCGCCGTGCCGAGGCCGGTGGTGGCCGCGTTGACCACGCCCGTCACGGCGTTGGCCGGATTGACGCTGCCGACCAGGCCGGTGATCGCCGTGGTCGTCGTGCCGAGCCCGCCCGCGACGGCCTGCACGCCGCCCGAGAGCGCGCTGGCGCCCGTGCCCACCGCTCCGGCCAGGGCGCCGGCTCCCGTGCCGAGGCCATTGGCGGCCGCGCCGACCGTTCCGCTCAGCGCCGAGGCACCGGTGCTGAGCGCGCCCGCCACCGTGCCCGTCACCGCGCCGAGGCCGCCCGTCGCCGAGCCGAGCCCCCCCGCGAGCGCACCCGCGCCGTTCGACAACGCGCCGGCCGCCGCGCCGAGGCCGTTCGACAGGCCGCCTACCACGGCGCCCGCGCCATTCGACAGCGCGCCCGACAGCGCGCCAGCGGTGTTGGACAGACCGCCCGCCACCGTGCCGGCCACCGTGTTCAGGCCACCGGTGGCGGCACCCAGCCCGCCGGCCGCCGCGCCGAGACCACCGGCCAGCGCGCCGGCGCCGTTCGACAGCGCGCCCGTTGCCGCACCGAGGCCGTTCGATACGCCGCTCGCGACCGTGCCGGCCACCGTGTCCAGACCACCGGTGGCATCACCCAGGCCACTCGCCACCGCGCCGAGACCACCGGCCAGCGCACCCGCGCCGTTCGACAGCGCGCCCGTTGCCGCGCCGAGGCCGTTCGATACGCCGCTCGCGACCGTACCGGCCACCGTGTTCAGCCCGCTCGTCGCCGAGCCCAGGCCGCCGGCCAACGCGCCGGCGCCCGACGACAAGGCGCCCGTTGCCGCACCGATCCCACTAGCCAGCGCACCGGAGGCAGCACCAAGTCCGTTCGACAGACCGCCCGCCACCGTGCCGGCCACCGTGTTGAGGCCGCCCGTCGCCTCCCCAAGCCCACCAGCCAACGCGCCCGCACCAGAGGCCAGCGCGCCGGAGGCAGCGCCAAGTCCGTTCGACAGACCGCCCGCCACCGTGCCGGCCACCGTGTTCAGGCCGCCCGTCGCCGCCCCAAGCCCACCAGCCAACGCGCCCGCACCCGAGGCCAGCGCGCCCGAAGCCGCGCCCAATCCGTTCGACAGCCCGCCCGCCACCGTGCCGGCCACCGTGTTGAGGCCGCCCGTCGCCGCGCCAAGCCCACCCGCCAACGCACCCGAGGCAGTGCCCACACCGGTCGACAGGCCGCTCACGACCGTGCCCGCCACCGCGTTCAAACTGCCCGCGGCCCCGCCGAGGCCGCTCGCCAGCGCACCCGCGCCCGACGACACCGCGCCGGCTGCGGCACCCAGCCCGCCCGACAACGCACCAGCCCCCGACGACAGCGCACCCGACACCGCGCCAAGCCCGTTCGACAGGCCGCCTGCCAGCGTCCCCGCCAGCGAATTCAAACCGCCGGCCGCGGCGCCAAGGCCTGCCGCCAGCGCCCCCGCCCCGTTCGACAACGCGCCCGTCGCCGCACCAAGGCCATTCGACAGCGCGCCCGTGGCGTCACCGGCCACCGTCGTGAGGCCGCTCGTCGCGGCACCGAGACCCGTCGTCAGCGCACCGGTCGCCGTGCCGGCCGCCGCACCGAGGCCGCCCGCCAGCGCACCGGCGCCGGTCGACAGCGCGCCAGCCGCGCCCGACGCGACAGCCCCCAGCCCGGACGTCGCCGCGCCGAGGCCGTTCGATAGCGCCGCGGTGCCGGTCGAGAGCGCGCCGGTCGCGGTGCCGACGATGCCCGTCAGCGCACCGGCCGGATTCGTCAACGCGCCCTGCAGGCCGGCAATCACGCCGCCCAGCGGGGTGTTGCCGGCGATCGCCTGAATCGTGCTGGCGAGGCCGCCCAGCGAGGTCCGCAGCGGGTCGACGACGTTGCCGAGCGAGACGCCGAACCGCGTGCCGTTCGCGGTCAGGACGACGGACAGGCCGTCGATCCGGTTCAGCGTCGCATCGAGGCCGAGCGTCGTGCCGGCCAGGCTCGCGGTCGCGTCCAGCGCGGCACCGCTCGCGTTCAGCGAACTGCTCAGACTCAGATTGGCTCCCAGCGGAGTGACGATGCCACCGACATCGGCCATCGCCGGCGCCGCCGCAAGACCGAATACCGCCGCAACCGAAAGCGCGATGCTCGACAGAGTGAAGTGTTGTTTCATGTGTGGCCCCATGTCAGTTGGTGCTGCTGTCTGGTGTAGCAGGGGCATTTCTGCAGGGACCATGCCAGCGGCCGGCCGATACGGGAAACCACGCATTTCGTCGAACAAATCACTGCGAACCCGCGATCCAGCTTCGTCGATCGCGGTGCCGGCCGGACGCTCGACATGCGTCCCGATTCGCGAAAACGGCCGACGTAACGTAACAACCGAATGGAACGTTACGCGCGCGCTCCGTAACGAGACTCGCTTGCCGATCACCCGGCTTTCAGCCAATACGAGCCACAATGAATTCGCGCCATATGGATTCACCAACACTCGCGCGGCGGCTCACTCAATCGATAAAATCCTTTCCAGGCAAGGCTTTCAGCGGCATATCAAATGGAAATCACCGGATGCCGGTCCAGCCTGATTTTTTAAAAATCGATAAGCAAAAAGAAATGGACGATTCGACGATGAAAAATGTCACGAATCACGATGAGCGATAAAAAAGAATCGCGATCGACGATTTTTTTAACGTTCTGACAGCGCGAAACATGCGGGAATCCGTGTGGCGTTCACGCCGGATTGCGCTGCGCGGCCGCGACGCCGAGCATCGCCTCGACGAACGCCACGAACGCCACGAACGCGCGAGGTGGCAAGCCGGCCCGCGGGAAACATCGCCCACGGTGCGGCGGGCGGCAGCATCCAGCCGTCGAGCGCGGTCGCGACGCGCCCGGCGCCCAGCGCGGCGGCGAACAGCCAAACCGCGCGGCGGCTCAATGCGTGCGAGCGCCACGACGAACCGGCTCGACCCTCGATGCCGCCACCGCCCGGCCGCCACCCGCTTCGCCCGACGACGCCCCGACGGACATTCCCACGCCCGAGCGGCAATTTTGCGACAATGGCGGGTTTCGACCGCGCGCAACCACCGGGCCCTCGCCGATGTCGCTTCCCCATATCAATCTGCTCTACACCGTCTCCGGCCTGTTCGTCGGCTTCCTCGTCGGCCTGACGGGCGTGGGCGGCGGCTCGCTGATGACGCCGATCCTCGTGCTGCTGTTCAACGTCCACCCGGCCACGGCGGTCGGCACCGACCTGCTCTATGCGGCGGCCACCAAGGCCACCGGCACCTTCGTTCACGGCGCCAAGGGCTCGGTGGACTGGCGCATCACGGGCAGGCTCGCGGCGGGCAGCGTGCCGGCCGCGGCGATCACGCTGTGGCTGCTGCACGCGCACGGCTTCGGCTCGACCTCGACCAACCGGCTGATCCAGGTCGTGCTCGGCGGCGCGCTGCTGCTGACCTCGGTGGCGCTGATGTTCCGGCCGCAGCTCGCCGCGTTCGCCTCGCGCCACGCGCTCGCGCCGAATCCGGCCCGCACCGTCGCGCTGACGGTGCTGACCGGGGTCGTGCTCGGCGTACTGGTGTCGCTGACCTCGGTCGGCGCGGGCGCGATCGGCGTGACGGTGCTGCTGCTGCTCTACCCGACGCTGTCCACCACGCGCATCGTCGGTTCGGACATCGCGCACGCGGTGCCGCTCACGCTGGTGGCCGGGATGGGCCACTGGCTGCTCGGCTCGGTCGACTGGTCGATGCTGGTGTCGCTGCTGCTGGGCTCGCTGCCCGGCATCGTCGTGGGCAGCCATCTGTCGACGCGCGCGCCCGAACGCCTGCTGCGCAACGTGCTGGCCGCGACGCTGGTGGTGGTCGGCCTGAAGCTCGTCACGTCCTGACGGGAGCGGCGCCGCGGCCGTGAGCGCCACCCGGAGCCGGCCGGACGCGACGCAGCGGCCGGCAACGGCCTGCCGGCGCCGGGCAACGAGAAAAAAATCCACGAATCCGCCGGACGGCGGTATCCCAACAAGCGTGCGGGAGACGCGGCCCGGAAGCCGGCGCCCGCGCGCCCCGCCGGCCAGATAGCGCGACACGCGCCCGACCAGCAGCGCGGCCATCGCCCGCGAAGCCGCCCGAAACCTGCCCCGGCCACCGGCACGAACCCGCCCCACAAAAAAATGCGCCGCTCGAGGCGGCGCACGTTGCCACGCGAGACGGCCGACGCCGTCCCGCGCGTTTCCGGTCTTACTGCTGCTGGACGGTCAGCTTGTTGTCGACCGAGGTGACGCCCGCCACACCCTTGGCGACGTCGCCGGCCTTGTCGATCTGCGACTGGTCCGGCACCGTGCCCTGCAGCGAGATCGCGCCGCCCTTCGAGCGCACGGTGAGGTTCGACACGTCGACGCCGCCGGCCTTCGTGATGGCCTTGCGCACCGCGTAACCGAGCTTGCGATTGGTCTTGCGGGCCGCCTTCGCGGCCGACTTCTGCGTGCTCTTGCTGGCGGCCGGCGCCTCGGTGCCCGCGGCGGCGTCGCTCGCCTGCGCGTACACGTTGCCGCAAACGAGCGCCGCAACCAGCGCGCTGCCCAGAGCCTTCCACACGATCGACTTCATATTTTCTCCTTGTGATTCCGGAAACGGCCGCACGAGACGGGCGGCCGAATTACCCCCAGATGAACGGCCGGCGACGGATGCCGTCGGCCGACGTTTTCACGAAGATACGAGAGGCGCAGCGTTCGCCCGGCACGCGCAGGGCGGCCGGACTGCCGGGACGTGGTCCGTCTCGCGCCCGGTCTGGTTTCAACGGCTTGCCGGGTCGCGCCGCGACGGACACGGCGCGGCTGCGACGCACAATGTAATCCAGCGGCACGCGAAGCGCAAAGGATTTGCGCGCCGGATCACCGGCGTTGCGCGGCGGCATCCGGACCTTCCCGAATCCCGCGCCCGGCTTGCCGCAGCGCCGTCGAACTCGGGTACCATCCTCGCCATCGCCCCGGTCCCCCGCCGCCGGCCCCGCCCGCCGCCGTCGCCCCCTCGCCGCCCTTCGTTTCGCACTCCGATGATTGTCAGCCCGCCCCGTCCCGACCGTCCGCACCGGTTCCTGGCCCGCTTCGTCGCGGTGTCGTGGCGCGACCTGGCGATGTCGTTCGGCCCGGCGTTGCTGCTCGGCGCCGCGGCGATCTGGCTCGCGATCAAGCTGATCCAGCCCGCGCCGCCCACCCGTCTGGTGCTCTCGGCCGGCCCGCCCGGCAGCACCAACTGGATGGCCGCGCGCCGCTACCAGCGGATCCTCGCGAAGAACGGCGTGACGCTCGAGGTGCTGCCCTCGGAGGGCTCGGCGCAGAACCTGCAGCGCCTGCTGGATCCGCGCGGGCGCGTCGACGTCGCGTTCGTGCAGAGCGGCGTCGACCAGAGGGACCGGCCCGACAGCCTGGTCTCGCTCGGCAGCGTCGGCTACGTGCCGCTCGCGATCCTCTACCGCGGCCCGCCCGTCGCGCGGCTGTCGCAGTTCGACGGCAAGCGGCTCGCGCTCGGCCCGGACGGCAGCGGCGCCCACGAACTCAGCCTCGCGCTGCTGAAGCTGAACGGCATCGTGCCGGGCGGCGCGACGCGCCTGCTGCCGCTCGCGGGCGAGGACGCCGCGCGCGCGCTGATCGACGGCCGCATCGACGCGGCGTTCCTGTCGGGCGATTCGACCCAGATCCCGGTGATGGCCAAGCTGTTCCGCGCGCCGGGCGTGCGTTTCTACTCGTTCCCGCAGGCCGAGGCCTACACGCGGCGCTTCCCGTACCTGACCGACATCACGCTGCCGATGGGCGTCTACGATCCCGGCACGAACCTGCCGTCGGAGGACATCCACACGCTGTCGCCCACCGTCGAGCTGATCGCGCGCGACTCGCTGCATCCGGCGCTGTCGGACCTGCTGATCGAGGCCGCGCGCGAGGTGCAGGGGCGCGCGACGATCCTGCAGCGCGCCGGCGAATTCCCGTCGCCCGTCACGCACGGCAGCTTCCCGCTGTCCGACGACGCGGCGCGCTACTACAAGTCCGGCAAGACCTTCCTCTATCGGCAGCTGCCGTTCTGGGTGGCGAGCCTGGTCGACCGGCTGCTGGTGATCGTGGTGCCGCTCGTGGTGGTGCTGATCCCGGGGCTGCGCTTCGTACCGATGCTGTACGGCTGGCGCGTGCGCTCGCGGATCTACCGCTGGTACGGCGCGCTGATCACGCTGGAGCGCAGCGCGCTGGGCGAGCCGACCGGGCGCGAACGGCTCGCGCTGCTGGAACGGCTCGACGACGTGGAGGATTCGGTCAACCGGATGAAGATGCCGCTCGCCTATGCGGGGCAGTTTTACGTGTTGCGCGAGCACATCGGCTTCGTGCGCGAACGCCTGCTCGCACAGGACGCGGCGCCGCGCGGTGACGATTCGTCGGCGCCCGGCGAAGCAGGGGCAGCGGGCGGCGCCGCGACGGCCGATGCCGCGCCCGGCGCCAGCTCCGGCACGCCGGCACCGGGTGGTCCGGGCGTCGCGCCGGGTTGAGCGGGTTGAGCGGGTTGAGCGGATTTTGTCGGGTTGAGCCGCGTTCCGGCTCCCCGCGCGACGCAGCGCCAGGCGGCTCGCTTCGGGCCCCGGGCCGGTCGGTTCGGCCGCACCATCGTGCCAATCCGCCATGATTGGCGACGCCGGCCAACGCCGCTGCACGCACCGCTCGCTCTCCCCGGGCACGCATCCGCCCCCGCCGCGACGCGCGAACGGCCGGGTCGCCGCGATTGCTGCAATCGCCGACGCCATTGCGTACCATGACGACACGCGGGCCGCGCGGCCCCTCGCCTTTTCAGGAGACTTGCCGATGACCGTGGGCCACGACGCCAGCCAACCGCGCTGGTATTACGATTTCCTGTCGCCGTTCACGTATCTGCTGCTCGAACAGCAGGACAAGTGGCCGAGCATGCCGTTCGCGCCGATCCCGATCTCGCTGCCGGTCCTGCAGGAACGCTGGGGGCAGCGCCCGATGTACGACGTGCCGGCCAAGCGCGTGTTCACCTATCGCCACGCGCTGTTCCGCGCCGAGCAGCTCGGCATCGCGTTCCGCATGCCGCCCGCCCATCCGTTCGATTCCACGCGCCTGCTGCGGCTCGCGATCGTGGCGGCCGCCGATCTCGCCGCGGTCCGCGAGATGTTCCGTTTCATCTGGCGCGAGGGGCGCGACGCGATCGCCGAGGACGGCTTCGCCGCGCTCTGCGAACGCGTGGGCGTGGCCGCCGACGACCCGCGCATCGACGCACCCGAGACGCAGGCGCAACTGCATCACAACACGCAGGACGCGATCGAACTCGGCGTGTTCGGCGTGCCGACCTTCTGGATGAACCGGCAGCTGTTCTGGGGCGAGGACGCGCTGTCGATGGTGCTCTATTGCGCGCGCACGCCGAACTGGCTCGAATCGAAGGAAGTGAAGCGGATCAGCACGCTGCCGCCGGGCCACCGCTGATCGCGCGTGCCGCGCCGGACCGGCCGGCCGGACCGCGCCGGCCACGCTAGTCGCACCACTCACACAAATCGCGCCGATACCGCGGATAACACGCCGGCCCGCGCGCGCGCCGCGCGCTCCGGTATCTTACGAGCGACGCCCTCGCCGCCCCGCCGATGCCAACCGACGACGACACCGCCGATTCCCGCACCGCCTCGCTCGACATCTGGCTCGTGCGGGTATTGCGCACGCTGCTGCTGGAGCGCAGCGTGACGCAGGCCGCGCTGCGCCTGAACCAGACGCAGCCGGCCATCAGCACGGCGCTGCGGCGCCTGCGCGAAGTGCTGAACGACCCGATCCTGGTGCGCGGCAAGTCGGGCATGGTGCCGACCGAGTACGGCGCGTCGCTGCTGGAGGCGGCGCAGCGCGCGCTGCGCGACGTCGACTTCATCGCCACGCCGCACGGCGACTTCGATCCGGCCAGCTCGCGCCGCACCTTCCGGCTCGCCGCGCCCGACTACCTGAACGACTTCTTCATGCCGACGCTGATCGCGCGGTTTCGCGAGGCCGCGCCGCTCGCGCACCTCGAGCTCGATTCGCTGAACCCGGCGCTCGATCACGCCGGCGCGCTCGACTCGAGCGTGCTCGATCTGGTGATCGCGAACTGGCCGCGGCCCGATCCGCGTTTCGCGCGCAGCGACCTGTTCCCCGACACCGTGGTGTGCCTGATGCGCGACACGCACCCGCTCGCGCGGGCGCCGCTCACGCGCGAGGCCTACGCGGCGGCGGCCCATCTCGCGCCGACGCCGTACACGGGCGGCGCGCGCAACGCGATCGAGATCGGCCTCGCGCGCGCGAAGCTCGAACGCCGCGTGGTGACGACGCTGCCCTACTTCGGCGTGGTCCCGCAGGTGCTGCTGCAATCGGACCTGATCTTCACCACCACGCGCCGCTTCGCCGAGCATTACGCGCAGATGCTGCCGCTCGTGATCCTGGCGCCGCCGGTGTCGTTCCCGCGCATCCACTGCTACCAGCTCGCCCATCCGCAGCCGGACCGGCCGTCCGATCTCGCGTGGCTGCGCGCGCTGGTGAAGTCGGTGTCGGATTCGCTGACGGCGCGGCCGCGCGCGCGGCGCAAGACGGCACGCTGAGGCCGCTCACGCGTCGAGCCAGGTTTCCTGCAGATGGAGCCAGCGAATCCGGCCGTCGGCCGCGTCGCGTTCGAGCACGGCGGTCGAGCGGCGCGCGCGCAGGGGCCCGCTCGCGTCGCGCTGATGCTCGTCGTAGCCGATCACGGCGCCATCCGGATAGGCGGCGATCGTACGCAGCGCGGCCAGCCTGATCTCGAGCCCGGGCTTGTAGCCGGCGAGCCGTGCGAACAGCGCGCGCAGGCCGGCGTGGTCCAGGCAGGCGCCGTCGGTGCCGGTCATCGTGAAGGCCGGCGCGAAGCGCGCGAGCAGCGCGTCGAGCGCCGCGGCCGAGGTGGCGGCGCCGGCCAGCCATGCCTCGATCTCGGTGCAGATCGAGACGACGGCGTCGAGGAAGGGTTGCGAATCGTTCATCGGGAATCGGATCTCGGCAAGACTTTCAGCGGCGGATCGAACGGGAGGTCGAGAAAGCGGGACAGCGCCGCCGGACGGGCGCCGCGCCCCGTCGCGCCGAACCCGCGCCCGGCGCGGTGCCTCAACGCGCGGGGACCGGATCGAGCCCGGTCGCGGCCACCTCGGCGCGCGCGGCCGGCGAGGCCAGGTAGTCGAGCAGCTTGCGCGCCTGCCCGGGATGCCGGGCGCCGACCGGAATCCCGCCCGCGTAGCGCGTGACCGACTGCAGCGACTCGGGAATTCGCCCCGCGAACGTGACGCCCGGCACCGGCAGCAGCTCGGCCACCTGCTGGAAGCCGAGCGCGTAGCTGCCGTCGGCCACCTTCGAGGCGACCGGCACGCGCGGCACCTTGACCGCCTTCGGCCGCAGCTGCGCGGCAATGCCGAGCTTCTCGAACAGCTCGCGCTCGATGTAGACGCCGCTCGCGCTGTCCGAATACGCGACCGACGGCGCGGCCAGCAGCGCGGCCTTCAGCGCCGCCGGCGTATCGACCTCGGGCACCGGCGCGCCGGCCCGCACCACGGCGCCGATCCGCGAATCGGCCAGCTCGACGCGCGAATCGGCGCGCACCTTGCCCTCGGCGATCAGGCGGTCGAGCGCGTAGCCGACCATGATCACGACGTCGGCCGGTTCGCCGCGCGCGAGCCGGTTCGGAATCGCCTGCGGGGTCTCGCCCATCGACGGGCCGTAGGTGATCTCGAGCGCGTCGCCCGTGGCGGCCGTGAATTTCGGCGCGAGGCGCTGGTAGGCGGCGGTGAAGCCGCCAGAATTCATGACGTGGAGCTCGACGGCATCGGCCGCGGAGGCGGCGAACGTGGCGGCGCCGGCGAGGCAGGCGAGGACGGCGTTGAAGGTCGTGCGACGGCGCGTGGCAACGGGCGAGGCGGAATGTTTCGGCATGGTGATCGGAGCGGCCGGCGACGGCCGTGGCGGTAGAAAGACAGGGCGGTCCATCTTCGCGAATCGCGACGCATTTGAAAAGGGTTGTGTCCTTGCCGATGGTCGCGGCCGGCAAGCGGCATGCGCCGGCCGGAGCCGCCGCGCGCCGGATCGCCGATTCCGAATCGCCCGCTGCGGATGACGGCGTGCGGTTCACGGCGCCACGACCACCTCGCCCGCCGCCTGCTTGCGCCAGCTCCGCGCCGCACCGGTCCGCGCCTGCAGCAGCTCGGCGCAGACCGCCACCGCGATCGCGGGCGGCGCCTTGTCGACGATGCCGGCCACGCCGATCGGACAGACCATGTCGGCCAGATGCGCGGGCGCCACGCCGCGCTCGATCAGGCGCCGCTCGAACTTCACGCGCTTGGTGCGCGAGCCGATCATGCCGAAATAGGCGAAATCGTCGCGACGCAGGATCTGCTCGGCGAGCGCGAAATCGAGCGCGTGGTCGTGCGTCATGACGAGGAAGTAGCTGCCGGGCGGCGCCGCGTCGACGATCGCCTCGGGCGTGTCGGTCGGCTCCGGCTGCACGTTCGGCGGCACCTCGCCGGGGAAGCATTCGTCGCGCGCGTCCACCCACTGCACGACACAGGGCAGATGCGCGAGCAGCGCGACGAGCGCATGGCCGACATGCCCGGCGCCGAACAGCACGACGTGCATCGACGCGATCGCGCGCACGGGGCCGCGCAGCCGGCCGACCTGGAGCGGTGACGGCAGCATGGCCTCAGCTCCGCGCGGCGCCGGGCGCAGCAGCAACGGAAGCCGCCGCCGCGCGCACGGCCTCCACCGCGCCGAGGATCGCCTCGCCGGTGGCGGGGGCGTTCAAGGGCGGCTGCACGCGATAGTCGCCGACGGCCGCCACCGCGTCGCGGATCGCGAAGAACACCGAGAACGGCAGCAGCAGCGGCGGCTCGCCGACCGCCTTCGAGCGATGGATGCTGTCCTCGACGTTGCGGTTGCGGAACAGGTTGACGCGGAAGTCGGGCGGCGTGTCGTTGACGGTCGGGATCTTGTAGGTGGACGGCGCATGCGTCATCAGCCGGCCGCCGTCGTTCCACCACAGCTCCTCGGTGGTGAGCCAGCCCATGCCCTGGATGAAGCCGCCCTCCACCTGGCCGAGGTCGATCGCCGGGTTCAGCGAGGCGCCCACGTCGTGCAGCACGTCGGCGCGCAGCACGCGCATCTCGCCCGTCAGCGTGTCGATCACCACCTCGCTGCAGGCCGCGCCGTAGGCGTAGTAGAAGAACGGCCGGCCCTGCAGCGTCGCCTGATTCCAGTGCAGCTTCGGGGTGGCGTAGAAGCCGTCCGACCACAGCTGCACGCGCGCCAGATAGGCCTGGGAGACCACCTCGCCGAACCGCACGGCCTTCGCGCCGATCCACACGCGGTCGTCGGCGAAGCGCACCTCGGCGGCGGACACGGCCGGCGCGTCGGGCTCGCCGAGCCGTTCGGCCGCGAACGCGGCGAGCCGCTCGCGCAGTTGCCGCGCCGCGTCCTGCGCGGCCTTGCCGTTCAGGTCCGAGCCGGTCGAGGCGGCGGTGGCCGAGGTGTTCGCGACCTTGCTGGTGTCGGTGGCCGTCACGCGCACGCGGCCGAACGCGACGCCGAGTTCGTGTGCGACCACCTGCGCGACCTTGGTGTTGAGCCCCTGCCCCATCTCGGTGCCGCCGTGGTTCACGAGGATCGAGCCGTCGGTATAGATATGCACGAGCGCGCCAGCCTGGTTCAGGTGCGCGACGTTGAACGCGATGCCGAACTTGACCGGCGTGAGCGCGATGCCCTTCTTCAGCACCGGGCTGCGCGCGTTGAACTCGCGCACGGCCGCGCGCCGCGCGCGATAGCCGCTGGTCGCCTCCAGCTCGCCGAGCAGCGCGTGCAGCACGTTGTCCTCGATGGTCTGGCCGTAGGGCGTGACGTTGCGCTCGTCCTTGCCGTACAGGTTGCGGTAGCGCACGTCGAGCGGATCGTGGCCAAGATCGCGCGCGATGTTGTCGATGAGATATTCGATCGCGAACGCGCCCTGCGGGCCGCCGAAGCCGCGAAACGCCGTGTTCGACTGGGTGTTGGTCTTGCCGCAGTAGCCGGCGATCGAGACGTCGGGCAGCCAGTAGGCATTGTCGAAATGGCAGACCGCGCGCGTCATCACCGGCCCCGACAGGTCGGCCGAGAAGCCGCAGCGCGAGGTCATCTCCACCGATACGCCGTCGATCACGCCGGCCTCGTCGTAGCCCACGTCGTAGCGGTAGTGGAAATCGTGGCGCTTGCCGGTGATCATCATGTCGTCGTCGCGGTCGGCGCGCAGCTTCACCGGGCACAGCAGCTTCCAGGCCGCCAGCGCCGCGCAGCACGCGAACAGGCCCGACTGCGATTCCTTGCCGCCGAAGCCGCCACCCATCCGCCGGCATTCCACCAGCACGTTGTGCGAGGCCACCCCGAGCAGGTGCGCCACCAGGTGCTGCATCTCGCTCGGGTGCTGGGTCGAGCAGTACACGTGCATGCCGTCGTCGTCCTTCGGCACCGCGTAGGCCACCTGCCCTTCCAGATAGAACTGCTCCTGGCCGCCGAGCGTCAGCTCGCCCGTGTCGCGCCGCGGCGCGGCGGCGGCACGGCCGGCCGCGTCGCCGCGCGCGAGCTTCATCGGCGCCAGCACGTAGGATTCGGCGGCGCGTGCGGCCTGCGCGGTCAGGATCGCCGGCAGGTCCGCGTAGTCGATCTTCGCGCGGCGCGCGGCGAGCCGCGCCGCGTCGTGCGAGGTCGCCACCACGATGAACACCGGCTGGCCGACGAACTGCACCACGCCGTCGGCCAGCACCGGATCGTCGTGGATCACCGGGCCGCAGTCGTTGACGCCGGGGATGTCCTCGGCGGTGAACACGGCCACCACGCCGGGCGTGGCGCGCACCGCGTCGAGATCGGCCGAGACGATCCGCGCATGGGCCTTCGTGCTCAGGCCGAGCGCCGCATGCAGCGTGCCGGCGATCACCGGCAGGTCGTCGGTGTAACTGGCGCGCCCGCTCACGTGCAGATGCGCGGATTCGTGCGGACGCGAGACGTGGACCTGACGGAACTCGAGGTCCTTCAGGAACGGTTCGGCTTGCTGGTTCATGGCGCGGGTTTCCGTATTTCCGGTTCGGTCAAAGGTCGGCGACGGCGAGGCCGGCGGCCCCTGCTGCATCGGCCTCGGCGGCCACGCAGCGCACGTTCAGCGCCTCGGGCGCGAGCGGCGCGTGCGGGCGCGTCTCCAGCCAGAAGCGGTATAGCAGGTTGCGCGCGGCGCCGAGCCGGTAGCCGCTGGTCGCGCGCATGTCGCTGAGCGGCGCGAAATCGCGGTCGAACGCCTGCATCGCGGCCTGCGCCGTAGCCTCGTGCCAGAGCGCGTCGGCCAGCGCCGCCTCCACCTGCGCGGCGCGCTTCGGGGTGGCCGCCATGCCGCCGAACGCCACGCGCGGCGCGCGGATCGTCTCGCCGTCGGCGATGAACGCGAACGCGGCGCAGACCGCCGAGATGTCCGAATCGAAACGCTTCGACAGCTTGTAGGTGCGAAACCGCAGGTTCGCGCGCGCGCCGGTGCGCAGCGGCACGCGCAGCGCGGCGACGAACTCGTCGGCGGCCATGTCCTTCTTCTGGTACCCGAGGTAGAGATCCTCGAGCGGCAGCTCGCGGGCCGCCTCGGGGCCGCGCAGCACCACGCGCGCGCCGAGCGCGATCAGGCCCGGCATCGAATCGCCGATCGGCGAGCCGTTCGCGACGTTGCCGCCGAGCGTGCCGGCGTTGCGGATCGGCAGCGAGGCGAAGCGCTTCCACATCTCGGTCAGTTCCGGATAGTGCGCGGCGAGCGCCGCGTAGGCGTGCTCGACCGACACGCCCGCGCCGATCTCGAGCCAGCCGTCGCGCTCGTCGATGCGACGCAGCTCGGCGACCTGGCCCAGGTAGATCAGGTCGCCGAGCTCGCGCAGCTGCTTGGTGACCCACAGCCCCACGTCGGTACTGCCGGCCAGCAGCCGCGCCTCGGGCTTCGCGGCGCGCAGCGCGGCCAGCGCCTCGAGGCTGCGCGGCGCGTCGAAGCCGCGGCCGGCATGCGCGTAATGGAACGTGTCGTCGCGGCGCAGCGCGGCGAGCGTGCGGGCCAGCGCGGCCCTATCGACGGGCACCGCGGCGACGGGCACCGCGGCGACGGGCGCAACGGGCGGCGCCATCGCGAACATCCGCTCGGCCGCGTCGACGATCGGCCGGTAGCCGGTGCAGCGGCACAGGTTGCCGGTCAGCGCGTCGGCGATCTCGGTGCGCGACGGCGCGGCCGCGTCGCACGGGCCGGCCGCGCGCCCGCCGCCGTGTTTCTCGTAGAGCGCCCACATCGACATCACGAAGCCCGGCGTGCAGAACCCGCACTGCGAGCCGTGGCAATCGACCATCGCCTGCTGCACCGGGTGCAGCGCGCCGTCGGGCTGGCGCAGGTCCTCCACGGTGTAGAGCGCGCGGCCGTCGAGCGTCGGCAGGAACTGGATGCAGGCGTTGACGGCCTTGAACTCGACGCCGCCGGCGTCGTTCAGCTCGCCGACCACCACCGTGCAGGCACCGCAGTCGCCCTCGGCGCAGCCTTCCTTGGTGCCGGTGCAGGACGCGTCCTCGCGCAGGTACTGCAGGACGGTGCGGGTGGTGGCGGCGCCGCTGACTTCGCGGATCGCCTGGCGAAAATGGAAACGGATCGGCTGGCTCATGGGATCGTGGAGATCGTGGGTCTGGGAGCGCTGCGGGGTGCGGGCTGGGCGGCCGTTACCCGGCGTTTGCGCCGTTATTTGAGTCAATAGGTCGCACGCTATCATCATCGAAAATGGCAACCCATAGGCCGAATGACATGCGGCGCATATTGTCGATGCCATATCGAAATGCAGCGTGTACGCCACAGTCATTCGTCTGATGAACTAAGCGGTCCATGCGACGGAAACGGTTCCATGCAACAATTCGGGTTTCTACCGACGCCCGTTTTCCGCTGGATCCGCCCCCCATGTCATCCGATTCCGATTTGCCCCCGCGCAGCGCGTTCTCGACGACGCTGCAGATCGTCTCCGTCGTCTCGTTTACCTTTGTCTGTTACCTGACGATCGGCCTGCCGATCGCGGTGCTGCCGGGGTTCGTGCATGAGGAGCTGGGGCTGTCGGCGGTGGTCGCCGGAGCCGTGATCAGCGTGCAGTATCTGGCGACGCTGGCCTCGCGCCCGCTCGCGGGGCGCTGCGCGGACACGCTCGGGCCGAAGCGCACGGTGCTGCGCGGGCTGCTCGGGTGCGGCGCGAGCGGCGCGCTGCTGCTGGTGGCGCTGCTGTTCGTGCGCTGGCCGGCGGTGAGCCTGGTGCTGCTGACGGCGAGCCGGCTGGTGCTCGGCATCGGCGAGAGCCTGGTCGGCACTGGCGCGATCCTGTGGGGCATCGGCCGCGTCGGCGTCACCCACAACGCGCGCGTGATCTCGTGGAACGGCATCGCCACCTACGGGGCGCTCGCGATCGGCGCGCCGCTCGGCGTGGCGATCGCCCATTCGCTGAACGCGGCGTTGCTCGGCGTGCTGATGGTGGCGCTCGCGGCGGGCGGCTACTGGCTCGCGCTGCGGATCGCGCCGGTGCCGCTGGTCCACGGCGAACGGATGTCCTACGCGAGCGTGTTCACGCGCGTGCTGCCGCACGGCCTCGGGCTCGCGCTCGGCTCGGCCGGCTTCGGTTCGATCTCCACCTTCATCGCGCTCTACTACGCGGCGCGCCACTGGCCGAACGCGGCGCTCTCGCTGACGGTGTTCGGGCTGCTGTTCATCGGCTCGCGCCTGCTGTTCGCGAACAGCATCAAGACCTACGGCGGGTTCCGCGTGGCGATCGTGTCGTTCGCGGTGGAATGCGCGGGCCTGCTGCTGCTCTGGCTTGCGCCGGTGCCGCACGTCGCGCTGGCGGGCGCCGCGCTGACCGGCTTCGGCTTCGCGCTGATCTTCCCGGCGCTCGGCGTCGAGGCCGTCGCGCTGGTGCCGCCGGCGAGCCGCGGCGCCGCGCTGTCGGCCTATTCGGTATTCCTCGACCTGTCGCTCGGCATCACCGGGCCGCTCGCCGGCTACGTGGCGGGCGAGTTCGGCTATCCGCAGGTGTTCCTGTTCGCGGCGGTGGCCGCGGCGGGCGGCATCGCGACCTCGGTGCTGCTGTACCAACGGCAGACGCGCGTCGGCGGCACGCGCACGGGCGCGGCGGCTTGAGGGCCGCTTGAGCTATTGATGACCGCCTGAGGGCAGCCCGAAGGCGGGCAGACGGCCCGCAAGACGCCGGGCGGCAACGGGGCCGGCGCCGTTCGCGGCGGCCGGGTACCGCGAACCGCCAACATTTCCGGGCCGCGGCCCGACACCGGACAACCGGCCGGAATCGTTGCCGCCGCACCGATGTGCCGGACGGCCAGCCTCACGACGCTTCACCCCAACCCCGCCCGCCTTGCGCGAGCGGCGTTACCGCCGGCCTGCACGGGCCGGCGCGTCTCTCAGAGCCGGTTCGACAGCGCCTGTTCGAGCGCGGAAACCCCGCCCGACAGATCGACCGGCACTTTCAGATCGACCATGGTGCGGCCGAACGCATGCAGCGTGCGGAACAGGTTGTGTTCGCGACACTGCTCGCCCATCTGGCCGATCCGCACGATCGGCAGGCCGAACGACCCCGAGATCTCGACCTGATACTGCTTCGAGATGTGCCCGCAGATCATGCCCGGCGTGAGGCCCTCCGGCACGCGGATTCCCACCACCGAATTGAGCCGGCACGCCTCGGGCGCATAGAGCTCGAGGCCGAGCGCCGCGACCCCGGCCTGCAGCGCGAGCGCGCAGCGCTGGTGGCGCGCGTAGCGGCTTTCGAGCGTTTCCTGGCAAACCAGGCGCAGCGCCTCGTGCAGCGCGAGCACGCCCGAGACGGGCGCCGTGTAGTGGTAGCCGGCGTTGTGCCAGAAGTTCTCGGCCAGCGCCATGTCGAGACACCAGTGCGCGTTCGGCTCGGGGCGCTGCTTCATGCGCTCCCAGGCGGCGTCGGAGAACGCGATCAGCGATACGCCCGGGATCGACGACAGCCCCTTCTGGCCGCCCGTGATCACCGCGTCGATGCCCCAGGCGTCCATGTCGAGCGGCATGGTGGACAGCGTGCAGACCGCGTCGACCACCACCAGCGCGCCGGCCGCCTTGGCCAGCGCCGCGATCTCCTTCAGCTGCCGGTTCCAGACCGTGTTCGAGGTCTCGCCGTGGACGATCGTCACGATCTCGGGCCGCTCGCGCTCGATCGCGGCGGCCACCGCCTCGAGGTTCGCCGCCTCGCGGTCGGGCACGTCGAGCAGCGCGACCTCGGCGCCGATGCGCGTGGCCATCTCGGCCATCCGCGCGCTGAAGAAGCCGTTGCGGATCGACAGCACGCGCGTGCCGCGCCAGGCCAGGTTCGAGATCGCCATCTCCATCGCGGCCGAGCCGGGGCCGGCCACGCCGAGCACCCATTTCGTGCGCGTCTGGAACACGTAGCGCGCCATCTCCTTCACCTGCTCGATGATCTTGGCCATGGTCGCGCCGAGGTGGTTGATCACGATCGCGTTGGCCTTGGCGACCGCGGCCGGGATCGGCACCGGGCCGGCGCCCATCATCAGGAGCGGCTCCTCGGGCAGGATCGCGTCGAGCGGAACCACGACGGGGCAGGGAATCGGCGAGTAATCGTTATGGGACATGAGCGGAGGATCGGCGAAAGCGGTTGAAACGGGTGCGGCGCACCGGAACCGTCGATCATTCCGCGAACCGGCCTCGCATGCAAGCCCCCGCGCCTCGACGGCGCCCTCGACAGGCCGGCCGGAACCGGGTCCGGGCCGTCCCCTGCACAGGCTTTGTGCGCCTTGCGCGGCGTCACCGCCTGGCTGCGGCGCGGCCTCGCGCGGCCGCCGGACCGCCCTGGCCGGCCTCGCGGCCGCGCGCATCTTCACGACGCGTTCACGTCACGTTCGCGGTGCCTTCGCCGCAGCTTGGCGACACGATCGCGACACGGCGCACGGACGACCGGAACCGATCCCGACGGGAATTTCCGGATTATCGGAATTGCACGGCGAAGGTTAATCTCGCGGCACGCGCGTTCACGGCGAACCTCGCGCTTCAAGCATTTCCGCTCGCCTCATTCTGAATTCCGAATCTCCGGAAATCGTGAAATCACAAAAATACAGAATTTCTTCCACCAGAAGCCAGGATTTCCATCGCCCGCTCGAAACCCTTGCAAAACAAGGGATATCATGACTTCATGAAAAAATGAAACTGCGTTCCGGCAAGCCAAACCTGTTAAAAATACTGGCGACCACAACCAATTAACGGGTTGACTGCGTTACCGACTTTATTGAACAATTTAAGATGTCGCGGGTATTACGATAATCGACCCCGAGCTGATCCGACAGCGATTGACGGGACGATTCTCGACGCGGCAATTACACAACCAAAATCATCCGAACGGGCCGACAAGCTATGAACCAGATCCAAACCATGAGGGTGTTCGTCTGCGTCGCCGAACTGCAGAGCTTCCGACAGGCCGCGCGCAAGCTCGGCGTATCGAACGCTCTCGTCACGCGGTCGATCGCGATGCTGGAAACGCATCTGAACACCCGCCTGATCCATCGCACGACGCGCAACCTGTCGCTGACCGAGGCCGGCACCCGTTATCTCGACGGTTGCCGCGCCCTGCTCGAGGAGTTCGATCACCTCGAGGCCTCGGTCGCGCATACGATCCGCGAGCCGGTGGGCACGCTGCGCATCGCGGTGTCGGGGGCGCTCTCGCCGCAGCGGCTCACGCCGCTCGTCGACGGCTTCCGCCGCCAGTATCCGAAGGTGCGCGTGCAACTGACCATCGCCGACGGGCCGATCGACGGGCTCGACACCTCCTACGACGCGGCGATCCTCGCGGGCCGCCGGATCGACGACGGCCCCGCGCTCGTGAGCCACGCGCTCGCGCCCGACCCGTTCGTGGCGATCGCCTCGCCGGCCTACATCGAGCAGCGCGGCGAGCCGCACCGCCCCGACGAACTCGCGCGGCACGCGGCCATCACGCTGCCGCTCGACGCGCACGGCTTCGCGTGGCGCTTCGTCGACGCCGGCCGCTTCGCGCACCTCGTCACGCTGCAGCCGTCCTACACGATCAACGACGCCTGGCTGGTGCGCGCCGCCGTGCTGGCCGGCTCCGGCATCGCGATCCTGCCGGAGAGCTTCGTGGCCGACGCGATCTCGCGCGGCGAACTGGTGCGGCTGCTGGCCGACTACCGGATCGACGATCCCGACGCGCAGCTCGCGGTGGTCTATCCGAACCGCCAGTTCGTGCCGGCCCGCACGCGCAGCTTCGTCGAGCACGCGCTCTACCACTTCGGCGCGCGCTCGAACGGCCGCTACGGCTACGTCCACGACACGCTCGGCGAGCACGCCGACGTCGTCACCACCGGCCTGCAGTGACGCGCGCGGCGGCGGGCGGCGCCGGCCGCGCGTCGCCGTCACCGAATGCGGCCAATAGCCGCGTTTGCGGCCGTCGGCACGCGCGTCGCCATCCGCGCCGCGCGGCCCGGCGGCCACGATACGGCGGGCCCTGCCCGCCAACGGCGGCGGCCGGGTAAGCCCCGGCCGCCGCGCCTTTCCCGACCGCGGCCGGCCGGACGCGTGCGATGCGCGCCCTCTTCCGCCGTGGCCCCGGCACGCCCGCCCGGCTCCTCTCGCCCGCCGCCATGGCCGACGCGGTCGCGTCGAAGGATCTGCTATCGTTGCGCTCGTTCGCCGGCTCTCCCGGCCCCGCAGCCCTCCCCGCCTTCCCCATGCGTTTCGACGATTCCGCGATCGCCGCCGTCTACCGGGCGATCTTCGAGCGGCGCGACATGCGCCATTTCACTTCCGATCCCGTCGATCCGGCCGTGCTCGCGCGGCTGATTCGCGCCGCCCATCACGCGCCGAGCGTCGGCTTCATGCAGCCGTGGCGCTTCATCCGGATCACCGACGGCGCGCTGCGCGAGCGGATCCACGCGATCGTCGAGGCCGAGCGCTGCGCGACCGCCGACGCGCTCGGCCAGCGCCGCGAGGAGTTCATGCGCCTCAAGGTGGAAGGGATTCGCGAATGCGGCGAGATCCTCGTGGTGGCGCTGGCCGACGACCGCGAGCGGCACGTGTTCGGACGCCGCACGCTGCCCGAGATGGACCTCGCCTCGGCCGCCTGCGCGATCCAGAACATGTGGCTCGCCGCGCGCGCCGAAGGGCTCGGCATGGGCTGGGTGTCGCTGTTCGACGTCGACGCGCTGCGCACGCTGCTCGGCATGCCCGACGGCGCGAAGCCGATCGCGGTGCTGTGCATCGGCCACGTCGACGCGTTCTACGAACAGCCGATGCTCGAGGCCGAGCACTGGGCCGCGCGCCTGCCGCTCGAAGCCTGCCTGTTCGAGAACGGCTGGGAGGCCGCGCCGGCCCCGGCCGCCGCCCCCGTCACCGCGCCCGCGCCGGACGCCACGTCGCCGGCGAGCAACAGCTGATCCGGCCCCTCGCATTCCTTTCTTGTCCGGGTTTTTACTGAGATAGAATCGCGGCTATTCCCGCCCCGCCGTGGGCGTGCCGCATCCCGCGGCGCGCGAGCCCGGCCCGTTTTCCCGGAACCACCCGATGCCGCTGCCCCTGTTCGCCCTCGCCATTGCCGCGTTTGGTATCGGTACCACCGAATTCGTCATCATGGGGCTGCTGCCCAACGTCGCGCTCGATCTCGACGTCTCGATCCCCGCCGCCGGCATGCTGGTCTCGGGCTACGCGCTCGGCGTGACGATCGGCGCGCCGATCCTCGCGATCGTCACGGCGAAGATGCCGCGCCGCCAGGCGCTGCTCGGCCTGATCGGCGTGTTCATCGCCGGCAACCTGCTCTGCGCGATCGCGCCGAACTACGGCCTGCTGATGGCCGCGCGCGTGGTGACGGCGTTCTGCCATGGCGCGTTCTTCGGGATCGGCTCGGTGGTCGCGAGCAGCCTGGTCGCGCCGAACCGCCGCGCGCAGGCGATCGCGCTGATGTTCACCGGCCTCACGCTCGCCAACGTGCTCGGCGTGCCGCTCGGCACCGCGCTCGGCCAGGCGTTCGGCTGGCGCTCGACGTTCTGGGCCGTCACCGCGATCGGCGTGCTGGCGGCCGGCGCGCTCGCGGTCTGCCTGCCCCGCCGGCTCGAGATGCCGTCCACCAGCATCGCGCGCGAATTCCGCGTGATGCGCAACCCGCAGGTGCTGATGGTGCTCGGCATCAGCGTGCTCGCTTCGGCCAGCCTGTTCTCGGTGTTCACCTACATCACGCCGATCCTCGAGGACGTCACGCGCTTCTCGCCGCACGAAGTCACGCTGGTGCTGCTGCTGTTCGGCCTCGGGCTGACGGTGGGCGGCACGATCGGCGGCAAGCTCGCCGACTGGCGCCGGATGCCCTCGCTGATCGTGGTGCTGGCGCTGATCGGCCTGGTGCAGGCCGTGTTCGGCGGCACCATGCGCCTGCCGATCCCCGCGCTCGTGACGATCTTCGTGTGGGGCGTGCTCGCGTTCGCGATCGTGCCGATCGCGCAGATCCTGATCGTCGATCGCGCGAGCGAGGCGCCGAACCTCGCCTCGACGCTGAACCAGGGCGCCTTCAACCTCGGCAACGCCACCGGCGCGTGGCTCGGCGGCCTCGCGATCGGCGCCGGCGTGCCGCTCGTGCAGCTGCCGTGGGTGGGCGCCGCGATGGCGGCCGGCGCGCTCGCGCTGACGCTGTGGTCGGCGTCGCTCGAACGGCGCCCGCTGGCCGGGCCGTCGTCGCTGGCCTGAACCGGCGTTACCGGGAACTGGCCGGGCCGGGTCCGTCCGTGACGGTTTCGCGAGCGGACCGGCTCGTCGGGCCGGCCTGATCCAGCACGTCCAACCGGGCTTCCAACCAAGCTTCCAACCCGGCGCCCGCGTTCGCGGCGCGACCGTCACCCTGCCGCAGATGCGCCGCGATCCGCTCGCGCGCAGCGCTGCGTCATGGTCCGAATCGCACGGCCGGTGTAGCATCTCGGCCGATGAAAGCGATCCTCAACCGTGATTTCCTCGCCCTGATCCTGAGCGTCGCGGTGGTCGGCCTCGGTACCGGCGCGACCCTGCCGCTCACGGCCCTCGCGCTGACCGAGGCCGGCCACGGCACCGGCGTGGTCGGCATGCTGACCGCCGCGCAGGCGGGCGGCGGCCTCGCGGTCGTGCCGTTCGTCACGCGCCTCACCCAGCGCTACGGCGCGCGCGAATCGATCGTCGCGTCGGTGCTGGTGGTGGCCGCGGCCACCGCCGCGATGCAGGTCACCTCGAACCTGGTCGTGTGGGGCCTGCTGCGCGCGCTCTGCGGCGCCGCGCTGATGCTGCTGTTCACGATCGGCGAAGCCTGGGTCAACGAGCTCGCCGACGACGCCACGCGCGGCCGCGTCGTGGCGATCTACGCCACCAATTTCACGCTGTTCCAGATGGCCGGGCCGGTACTCGTCAGCGAGATCGCCGGGCTGCACGGCATCCGCTTCGCGCTGTGCGGCGCGCTGTTCCTGCTCGGGTTGCCGACGCTCGCGGCGATCCGCAAGCCGCCCGGCGCGAGTGGCGGCCAGCACGGTGAGCAACACGAGCCGCGTGACCAGTGGCGCCGCGTGCTGCCGCTGATGCCGGCGCTGATCATCGGCACCGCGTTCTTCGCGCTGTTCGACACGCTCGCGCTGTCGCTGCTGCCGATCTACGCGATCGAGCGCGGCGTGGCGAGCGGCATCGCGGTGCTGCTCGCGTCGGTCACGCTGTTCGGCGACACCGCCATGCAGTTCCCGATCGGCTGGCTCGCCGACAAGCTCGGCCGCGCGCGCGTCCACCTGGGCGCCGGCATCGTCGTCACGCTGCTGCTGCCGCTGCTGCCGCTCGTGATCACCAACCCGTGGCTCTGCTGGCCGCTGCTGTTCGTGATCGGCGCGGCGGCCGGCAGCACCTACACGCTGTCGATCGTCGCCTGCGGCGAGCGCTTTCGCGGCGCCGCGCTCGTCACCGCGAGTTCGCTCGTGTCGGCCTCGTGGAGCGTCGCGAGCTTCGCCGGCCCGGCCGTCGCCGGCTCGCTGATGAACGCCTGGGGCGGCGACGCGCTGGTCGGCGTGATGGTCGCCGCCTCGCTCACGTTCGTGGTCGCCGCGTGGTGGGAGCGTCGGCGCCTGCCGGCCGCCACCGCGCGCGACGCCTGAGGCATGACGCCTGACGCGCGCGCCGATCGCCCGCCGCGTCAAACGTCAATTCCCGAATCCCGGCTCTCATACCGCGCGGCGCGCCTCGCCGCCGGCCGGCCGCGTGGCCACGCCGAGGCCCAGCACGAACAGCGCCGAGACCAGCACCGGCAGCGCGGCGGCCCGGAACAGCGCGCCGTTCGACCAGTCCAGCGCGATCAGCTGGCCGCCCACCAGCGGCCCGAGCACCGAGCCGATGCGGCCCACGCCGAGGCTCCAGCCAATCCCGGTCGAGCGCAACGCGGTCGGATAGTACTGGCCGGCCAGCGCGTTGACGGCCGGCTGCCCGCCCACCACGCAGAAGCCGCCCGCGAACACCACCACCAGCAGCCACGGCAACGAGCCCGCCACCGCGCCGATCGCCGCCACCGACACGGCGGCGCAGACGAAGCAGGCGAACAGCACGCGCACGAAACCATGGCGCTCGATGAACCCGCCCAGCAGCAGCGTGCCGACCACGCCGCCCGTCTGCAGCGCAGTGCCGACGATCACGGCCGTCCGCGGCGAATGGCCGGCGTCGCGCATCACGGTGGGCAGCCAGTTCGACAGGAAATACAGATCGATCAGGTTCAGGAAGCTGATCGCCCACAGCAGCAGCGTGACGGGCAGCCGGCCCGCGCGAAACAGCTCGGCGACGGGCGCGGCGCCGGTGGCCGGCTCGCGCACCACGAGCCGCGTCCGCGCGTCGATCGCGAGCGCCGGCGCGAACGCCGCGAGCCAGGCGCGGGCGCGCGCCACGCGCCCCTTCAGCACCAGGAACTGCAGCGATTCCGGCAGCCAGGCGAGCATCGCCAGCGCCAGCACGAGCGGCACCGCGCCGCCCGCCAGGAACACCGCGCGCCAGCCCAGCGCCGGGATCAGCGCGGCGCTGACGAACCCGCCGAGCGCGGCGCCCAGCGTGAAGCCGCACGACACGAACATCATGCGCTTGACGCGGTGGGCGGTCGGGCTGAACTCGCCGACCAGCGCCATCGCGTTCGGCATGATGCAGCCGAGGCCGAGCCCGGTCACGAAGCGCAGCGCGATCAGTGACGTGATCGACGACGCCAGCGGCGTGGCCAGCATCGCCAGCGCGAAGAACAGCGTCGCGGCGATCAGCACCGGGCGGCGGCCGATCCGGTCGGCCAGCACCGACAGCGCGAGCGCGCCGATCAGCATGCCGAACAGGCTCGCGCTGAACACCGGCCCGAGCGCGGCCTTGGCAATGCCCCATTCGGCGATCACGCTCGGCGCAACGTAACCCATCGCCTGCGCGTCGAAGCCGTCGATCACGAGGCAGGCGCCGCACAGCGCGAACAGCGCGGCCTGGAAACCCGGCCGCCGCGTCTCGTCGATCACGCGCTCGACCTCGAGCGTGCGCGGCCCCGTCTGCGGCGCGCTCATCGCGCGCTCCCGGCTCGCGCGAGACAGGCGCGCCGGCGGCGACGACAACGGGATTGGCCGTCACGGCGACCGGACCAGGCGTCATGAAACGCCCACAGGCGGGAAGGAATCGGAGGAATCGGGGGCATCGCGGGTCTCCGGGATGGCGCGGCGCCATGGGCCGCGCGGGCGTTCGGGGCCGGCTTGAAACTGGTCGGCGGGCCTCGGCTTTGGAATTTCGAATCGTAAAATGAATTACGAATTGAGAAATCGATGTATACCCTGAGCGCGCGCGGCCGATATCCATATGAACAAAACGCCGAGCCGCACGAAGCCGGCACTGCTACTATTCTTGAGGTAATCGCGCCGCGTCGCGGCCGTTTGCCCACCCGACGAATCCATGATCCCGCCCACCATTCCCGAACTGGTCGACCGAGCCAGCCAGCTGCCCTACCTGCGCGAACATCTGACGCTGGCCCCGGGCGGCGACACCGCGATCGCCAGCCTGCCGGGGCTGACGCTCGAAAGCGCCTACGAGCCGATCTACGACGTGACGATGCCCGGTGCGCCGCAGTCGTCGTCGTTCGCGGACGCGATCGAACGCTACGGCGACGAACTCGGCTTCCAGGCCGTGCTGCGCGCGAGCGGGGCGCCGTTCGATCCGTTCGACGCGATCAGTGACGACCCGACACTGGTGGCCGTCGACCGTCTCTCGCGCGCGCTGCACGCGATCAACTTCTTCGGGCCGCAGCGCCACGGGCTGCTGTTCCTGCGCGTTCACGAGCGGCTGCTCAAGAGCGTCAAGTACGACCACGGCAAGCATTTCTCGACGGTGCTGCGCAATTTCGGGCTGAGCCCCGAGCGCATCGTGATCGAGCTGCCGGCCGCCGCCGTCGCCCACAAGACGTTCCTCGGCTACCTGACCAAAAGCTACCAGCACCACGGCTTCAAGGTGGCCGACAAGCTGCCCGATCCGGGCCGGATCCTCGCCGTCGAATCGGACATGGCGCGCCCGGACTACATCAAGATGGACGCGGCGATCGCCTTGCGCGACGGAATGGTCAAGGCGCTGGTCGGCTATGCGCAGCGCGTGCGGATTCCGATCATCTTCGATCACGTGATCGACGAAGCGCAGTTCACGCTGCTGCGCCAGTACGACGTTCGGCTCATGCAGGGGCCGGCGTTCGCCCAGCCCGCGCACGTCTGACATCGTGCGCCGCGCGACCGGGTTCGCTCGCGCGGCAACCCTCCCGCATCGGCATGCAGGCCACACGCGCTGTGCCTGCCACGTCTGCTACGCGAGTTCGCCGAGCCGCCGCGCGAGCGCGCGCAATTGTGGACCGATGCGCTTGCGAAACAGCGGCTCGCCCATCGACGACGCCGGCCCGCTGCAGCTGAGGATCAGCCAGCGCTGCTCGCGCGGCTCGCGAAACGGCACCGCCACCGCGTTGACGTCCTCATGCCAGTCGCGAAACGAATAGCAGCAGCCGTCGGCCGCGAAATCGGCGAGCGCGCGCTCGGCCGCGGCGACGCGCGCGTTCGCCGCGCGCGCCGGCCCGGCCGCCTGCTTCAGCCGGGCGAAGAGCGCCGCGCGCGCCTCGGGCGGCTGCACCGCCAGGTAGGCGCGCCCCATCGAACTGGTCAGCATCGACAGCCGCGAGCCGGGCGCGAGCCCGAGCGTCAGCGCGGTCTCGCTGCGGATCGTTTCCAGGTAGATCATGTCGAGGCCCTCGCGGCAGCCGAGCGAAACGGCCGCGCCGATCTCGCGCGCGAGCGCCTGCATGTGCGGACGCGCCAGTTCGAGCGTGCCCGAACCCGACAGCAGCGCGTAGCCGAGCGAGAGCACGCCCGCGTCGAGCGCGTACTTGCCGAGCGCCGCGTCGAAGCGCAGATAGCCGAGCGTGGTCAGCGTGTAGGCGAGGCGATTCACGGTGGCCTTCGGCAGCCCGGTGCGCTCGGCGAGGTCGCGGTTGCCGAGCAGCGTCTCGCCGGGCCGGAACGCGCGCAGCAGTTCGAGCCCGCGCGCGAGCGCCGTCACGAACTTGCGCTCGTCGAGAGGTTCATCAATACGGGCGGAATTCGACACGGTGTACACTGAATCTCAAAATTGCAGAACATTGTTCCGCACTGCGGAACTCCAGTCAAGCAAGGAGCCGACACGATGAGTACCACCGCTTTCCAATGGGACGACCCGCTGCTGCTCGACCGGCAGCTCTCCGACGACGAACGGATGATCCGCGACGCGGCCCACGCCTACGCGCAGGGCAAGCTTGCGCCGCGTGTGATCGAGGCGTTCCGCCACGAGAAGACCGACGTGACGATCTTCCGCGAGATGGGCGAGATCGGGCTGCTCGGCCCGACGATTCCCGAGCAGTACGGCGGCCCGGGCCTCAACTACGTCAGCTACGGGCTGATCGCGCGCGAGGTCGAGCGCATCGATTCGGGCTATCGCTCGATGATGTCGGTGCAGTCGTCGCTGGTGATGGTGCCGATCAACGCGTTCGGCTCCGAGGCGCAGAAGCAGAAATACCTGCCGAAGCTCGCCACCGGCGAATGGATCGGCTGCTTCGGGCTGACCGAGCCGAACCACGGCTCCGATCCGGGCGGCATGACCACGCGCGCGAAGCCGGTGCCGGGCGGCTACTCGCTGTCTGGCGCGAAGATGTGGATCACCAATTCGCCGATCGCCGACGTGTTCATCGTCTGGGCCAAGCTCGAGGAAAACGGCGAGGACGCGATCCGCGGCTTCATTCTCGAGAAGGGCTGGAAGGGGCTGTCGGCGCCCGCGATCCACGGCAAGGTCGGGCTGCGTGCCTCGATCACCGGCGAGATCGTGCTCGACGAGGTGTTCGTGCCCGAGGAAAACCGCCTGCCCGAGGTGAAGGGCCTGCGCGGCCCGTTCACGTGTCTCGATTCCGCGCGCTACGGCATTTCGTGGGGCGCGCTCGGCGCGGCCGAATCGTGCTGGCACACGGCGCGCCAGTACGTGCTCGACCGCAAGCAGTTCGGCCGCCCGCTCGCGGCGAACCAGCTGATCCAGAAGAAGCTCGCCGACATGCAGACCGAGATCACGCTCGGCCTGCAGGGCGTGCTGCGGCTCGGCCGCATGAAGGACGAAGGCACGGCCGCCGTCGAGATCACCTCGATCATGAAGCGCAACTCGTGCGGCAAGGCGCTCGACGTGGCACGGCTCGCGCGCGACATGCTAGGCGGCAACGGCATTTCGGACGAGTTCGGAGTGGCGCGCCATCTGATCAACCTCGAGGTCGTCAACACCTACGAGGGCACCCACGACATCCACGCGCTGATCCTCGGCCGCGCGCAGACGGGCATCCAGGCGTTTTCCTGATTCCAGGGCGCGAGGCCCGGCCTCGCCGCCGGCCCGCACCACGAAAGCGGGCATCGCGACGGCGGCCACCATGAAAAACGGGCATCGCGTCCGGCGATGCCCGTTCCCATTCGTGCTGCCGGCAGCGCGGCTCAAGCCGCGCGCCGCATCACTTCTTGTTCGGTTGCGGCGTGAGACGCAGGTACGGACGCAGCGCCTTGTAGCCCTTCGGGAAGCGTTGCTTCAGTTCGTCCTCGTCCTTCAGCGACGGCACGATCACCACGTCGTCGCCATCCTTCCAGTTGCCCGGCGTCGCGACCTTGTAGTTGTCGGTCAACTGCAGCGAATCGATCACGCGCAGCACTTCGTCGAAGTTGCGGCCGGTGCTGGCCGGATAGGTGATGGTCAGGCGCACCTTCTTCTTCGGGTCGATCACGAACAGCGAACGCACCGTCAGCGTTTCGTTCGCGTTCGGATGGATCATGTCGTAGAGTTCCGACACCTTGCGGTCACCGTCGGCTAGGATCGGGAAATTCACGCTCGTCGCCTGGGTTTCGTTGATGTCGTTGATCCAGCCTTTGTGCGATTCGACGTTGTCGACGGACAGCGCGATCGCCTTGACGTTGCGCTTCTCGAACTCACCCTTGAGCTTGGCGGTCAGGCCCAGCTCGGTCGTGCAGACGGGCGTATAGTCGGCGGGATGCGAAAACAGCACCCCCCAGCTATCGCCGAGCCACTCGTGGAACTTGATGCGGCCGAGACTCGAATCCTGCTCGAAATCGGGCGCGGTGTCGCCGAGACGTAGACTCATGTTGCTCCTCCTGCGGTGATGGATCGATGACGGACGCCGCGCGCGGCACGCACGCAGCCGAGCCTTCTAGCTTACGTCAACCGGCTGTCGCGACAACGATTATTCCGTCAGATATTCATGAGTATTTGTTATTTTTGCCGACGCGTTTGAAAGATTGGGGAAACTTTTTGGTTCGCGATTCACTCCCTCATGCCATGGCCGGTCGTTTACCATGGCCCGAAACACCGTATGACGAGCCTGCGCAAGGTTTCGGCCCACGGCTCGCCAGCAGGCACGGGTTTCGCTAGGATGTCGTCTATGCGGAACCTCTGCACAAAGGGAGTTGCAATGTCAGAAGTCAACAAGGAGAAACTGATGTCGGATATCAAAACCGTTCTCGCGGATGCGGAAGACCTGCTGAAACAAGCGGCGGCCACCACCGGCGACCGCGCCTCGGAGCTGCGCGAAAAGGCACTGTCGCGTCTCAAGCAGGCCAAGGACAAGGCCGCCGACGTCCAGGTCGTGGTCGTGGAAAAGGGCAAGAAGGCGGTGCGTGCGACGGACGACTACGTCCATGAGCACCCGTGGACCTCGATCGGCGTCGCGGCTGGCGTCGGCGTGCTGATCGGCCTGCTGATCAACCGCAAGTAAGGTTGCCGCGGCGGCGCCCGCGGGCGGCGCCGCGTCCCGCTGCCGGGCCGGCCGGCGCTTCTCGCGTCGGCCGGCCCGGCCAGTTCCTGCACGCGCCCAGCTCTCCCATCCATGACGACAGATACGCCACCGCCCCATCCCGCACACGGCCCGTTGCGCCGCCTGCTCGGTTCCGTATTCGCGCTCCTGCAAACCCGGCTGGAGCTCGTCGGGATCGAACTCGCCGAGGAAAAGGAACGCTTGATCGGCGTGCTGTTCCTCGGTCTCGCCGCGATGATGCTCGCGACGATGGCGCTGATCAGCCTGACCGTGCTGGTCGCGATCGCCTTCTGGGACACCTATCGCTGGCAGTCGCTCGCCGCCATCACGGCGGTCTACGCGATCGGCGCGATCGGCTGCGGGCTCAAGGCCCGCATCGGCCTGCGCGAAGCGCCGAGCGTGTTCGAGGCGACGCTGCACGAGCTCGAAAAGGACCGCGAGCTGTTTCGCGGCAAGCCCTGACCCACTTCACGCCCACGCGCCATGAACCAATCCGCACCGGATGATCCGTTCCGCCCGCCGCGTTCGCGGCGGCGGCTCAATCCCACCCAGTATCGTGCGCTGCGCAAGGAGCTGCTGATCCTGCGCTCGGACGTCGAGCGCCTCGAACTCGCCCAGGCCGGCGGCGAACTGCGCCAGGCCGTCACGCACTTCCGCTGGCTGAAGCTGCTGATGCCGGGCTTCTCGGGCGGCGGCGCGCTCGGCAAATCGGCGAAGGGGCTCAACGCCAGCCTCGGCTCGCTGGTCGGCCAGTATCCGCTGCTCAGCTCGCTCGCCTCGGCCGCGCTCGCGAAGCCGGTCCGCGCGCTGGTGGCGAAAAGCGCGGGGCCGGCGATCAAGTGGGGTTCGGTCGGCTTCGCCGTCTGGGAGGCTTATCAGATCTGGCGTGGCGCGCAGCGCGACAAGGCCTCGGCCGAGGCGCTCAAGGCTGGTTCGGCACCAGCGGCCGCCGGTACGCGCAGGGACGGCGGCGGCTTGTAACATCGGCTGAAGGCCCTCTCGCGCAGGCGGGCGGGCGCGAGGCGGGGCACGCGCGCGGGTATGGTGCGTGGCCGTTGCGCTGCCTTGCCTGCCGCTGGTCCCCTCCACATCACGGCGGTTCACACCTCCTGCAGGCAATCGTCGGCGTGATACGTCCTGTTTCAACGCATCGTCCAGCAGCCGTCCCGCACCTCGCCGGCGCCCGTCGCGCCACGCGAGCGATTGCGGCGCGCGCCGTCCGCGCTCAGCAGATAGCTGCCACATCGGTCGTCTCGCATTGGCCCTTCCCCCACCGGTGTCGCGCTCAGTACGTAACCACCGCCATCGGACGCCGCGCGCACCGACAGACGGTAGACGGGCGCGCCCTGCTCGGGCACGTCGCCGAGCGCCAGTTCTTGGTCCGGCGGCTCGAAGTGGCTGCGTGCCGCCAGTTCGTGAGCGGCACGGTACAGCGCCGTCACCGCCCCGAGCCGATGGCCGCGCGCGATCTGCCGCCGGTACGACGGCACCGCGAACGCGGCGATCAGCGCCGCCACGGCCAGCGCGATCGCCAGCTCGACGAGCGTGAAGCCCGGGCGGCGTCGCGCTTTCATGGCCGCCCCGGCGCATCGGATAGACATATCGCTGCGCCTCCCTCATGACGGCGGCGCCGCCACACGGCGCCAGCGACGCGCGACGCGGCGCGTATCGTCGAACGCAAGCTGCAGTTGCAGCCAGGCTGTCGTCGCGGACGTCGCGCCGGTGCCGCGCGCCGTGATCACGTAGGCACGCCAGCGCGGACGCGACGCGATCGGCCAGCGCTCGATCAGGCAGGCCGGCGGCACGGCCGCGCCGGGCCAGGTCGCGAACGGCCGCCACGCCGACGGACCGTCGAGCGCGCCCGGCTGCCGCCACATGAACGGTTCGGCCAACGGCACATCGACACCGTCCGGTGGCAGCGCCACCGATGCGTGGTGGACGACGGGCGTCGGCGCGGGCGCGGGCGTTGGAGTCGTCTCGGCGACGAACGAAACGCGCTCGGCGAGATGACGCTCGCACGCGTCGAGCGCGGCCTCGGCCGCATGCAGGGCGATGCTGCGCGATGCGTGGGCGCCCACCGAGCGGGCATCGGTGATCGACACCTCGAACCAGCCCGCGCTCGCGACGAGCAGCGCCGCGATGATCGTCAGCACGCCCGGCAAGGCCGAGGCCGTCGATCGCGCGCAGCGACGCGGCCGGCCCACGGTTGCGCCATGCCCGGCTGCATGTCGATGCCCGGCGCCGTGCGGATGGGCCCGTGACGCCGCGCGACTCGGACCTGCCGACGACTTCGCGCAATCCACCTGATTCATTTCTCCACTCCCGTTGCGCCGGCCGACAGGCCGGCGTTTCGCAACGACAGCCAACGCCGCACGCTCCAGCGGCGCCGCCCGTCGCGGCTCCTCTGCGTGGCGCCGTCGCAATCGAGGTAGCATGCGGCCTGTGCCGGCGCCGTGCCCCGCACCTGCACGCAGACGTCGATCGCGACTACCTCGCGCCACGCGCCGGCTGTCACCGCCGAGGCGTCTCGCCAGGCCGCCTGCCCTCGCAGCCGATACCGCAGGCGCAGCCGTTCGACGCCTTCCACGAGCGGCTGCGCGACGCCGGGCCGGCCGCTGCCCTCGCAATACAGCTCCGGGCCGCCCGCCGACTTGCCTGACCGCACGAAATAGCGGTTGACGACCAGCGGCCGGTCGCCCACGGCGCCGACGCCCTGCCCCAGGCAGTCGGTCACGCGCCCGTCCGCGGTCGGCCAGGTGGAGACGACATCGCCGACATAACGCACGAGCAAGCCATCGGAACCGTCGGTCTCGGCAATACAGGCCGGCCGCATGGCGTCACCGGCCACGCGCCCCGACGCGCATCCGAACAGCGGCGCGAAACCGGCCACGCGCGCATCGAGCGGCACGAAGCCCGCCATCCGCACCGACTGCGCGACGAGCGTCAGTGCGACCGCCGCCGCGTCGCGCGCTCGCGCGGCATCGACCGACGCGCCGTAGGCGGCACGCTGGGTCCGGTACAGCGCCACGGCAGCGGCCAGCACGAACGCCGCCAGCGCCAACGCGACGAGCGCCTCGACCAGCGTGTGCGCGCGCTGACGGCGCTTTCTCACGGCAACAGGCCCGTGGAATAAGCCAGTGCGACACAGGCGGACAGCTCGCGCGTGCCGCTCGCCCATTGATCGCAAGCGCGCGGTGCGGCGCCACGACCACGACGCCGCCAGAACACGGTGACGAGCGCGTGGCCGTCGCGCGTCGCTTCATCGAACCGCGCGCCGGGCAGGTCGGGCGCGGCGCGTGTCCAGTCGACCGTCGGTACGCTTTCGCTGCGCGCCAGCTCGGCACGCGAATCCGCGAGCCGCCACGCCTGCGCGCGCATCGCCAGATCGACCTCGAGATGGTGCATCGCGAGTTGCGTGCCGAGCACGCCGACCGTCGCCCCGGCCAGCAGCAGCACCGCGATCGCGACTTCGAGCAGCGAACTGCCGGCCATTGCCGCCCGTGCATGCCTCATCGGGCGGCTCCGCAGCGTCCCGGCGACAGCCGGGCCCGGCCGCCGGCCGCAATCCGCAGGCAGCGCGAGGCATCGGCCGCCCCCGTTGCGGTGGCCGGCGCACCCGGTGAAAAGTCGAAACGCCGAAAACCGCCGATCACCTGCCCGGCGGGCGGCGTGAACACGACGTCGGCCGCGGCGCCGTCGACGCGCACGCCGGGATCGGCCGGAATCCTGCGCAGGACCGTGCCGCGCGCCGGGCCGCCCGGCGCCGCCACATCGAGCGCCACTACCGCCCATGCGCACGACCACGCGCCGTCACCGTCGCAGCGCTGCCGGGCCTCGATGCAAGGCGGCCCGGCGCCGCCATCGTCGCGGCACAGCGCGACGCGCACGCCGCGCGCGACCGATTCGACACGCGCCGCCGCGAGCGCGGCGAGCATGGTCGTTGCGCGCGCATCCACCTGGTCGCGCTGCCGCCACGCGACGAACGACGGCATCGCATGGGCCGCGACGAGCGCTACCAGCGCGATCGCCACCATCGATTCGACGAGCGTGACGCCCGCCGCCCTGCCTCTGTCCCGCATGATCCCGCTCCGCCGACACGACGCAACGACTGTAGCGGGACGAACGCGGGCGCGCCATTGGCCGAACGGCCGAATGGCGTGAGCCGACCGCGCCGATGACAATCGTCACGGCGAGATCGGCTTCAGGAGACCGGAAATGAAATCGGGAAGGGTGGAATCAGCGCTTGCGGGGCGTCTTCGACGGCCCCGAGCGGCGGAATTCCTCGATGACGTCGGCGAATTCGGAGACGTCCTCGAAGCGCCGGTAAACCGACGCGAACCGCACGTAGGCGATCGTGTCGAGGCCGCGCAACTCGTTCATCACGAGTTCGCCGAGCTTTTCGCTGCGCACCTCGCGCTCGCCGGTGGCGAGCAGCTGGTATTCGATGCGCGACACCGCCGCGTCGATCGCGTCCGCTGCCACCGGGCGCTTGCGCAGCGCCAGTTGCATGCTCGCGACGATCTTGCGGCGGTCGAACTCGGTGCGGCTGCCGTCCTTCTTGACGACGGCCGGCAGCGCCAGCTCGACCCGTTCATACGTGGTGAAACGCTTGTCGCAGGCGGAGCAGCGGCGGCGCCGGCGAATCGCGGCGCCGTCCTCGGACACGCGCGAATCCACCACTTGCGTGTCGTCGTGCCGGCAGAACGGACAGCGCATGGCCGATCAGCGGTAGACCGGGAACTGCTTCGTCAGCTCGGCCACCTGCGCGCGCACCCGCTCGATGGTCGCCGTGTCTTCCGGATGGTCGAGCACGTCGGCGATCAGGTTGCCGACGATCTCGGCTTCCTTCGTGCCGAAGCCGCGCGTCGTCATCGCCGGCGAGCCCAGGCGGATCCCGCTCGTCACGAACGGCTTCTCCGGATCGTTCGGGATCGCGTTCTTGTTCACCGTGATGTGCGCCGCGCCCAGCGCCGCTTCCGCCGCCTTGCCCGTGATCTTCTTCGCCTGCAGGTCCACCAGCATCACATGGCTTTCCGTGCGCCCCGACACGATCCGCAGCCCGCGCTTGACCAGCGTCTCCGCCAGCACCCGCGCGTTCTCCACCACCTGTTGCTGATACGCCTTGAACTCCGGCGACGCCGCTTCCTTGAACGCCACCGCCTTCGCCGCGATCACGTGCATCAGCGGGCCGCCCTGGATACCCGGGAAGATCGCCGAGTTGATCGGCTTCTCGTATTCGGCCCTCATCAGGATCACGCCGCCGCGCGGGCCGCGCAGGCTCTTGTGCGTGGTCGTCGTCACGAAGTCCGCATGCGGCACCGGGTTCGGATACACGCCCGCCGCGATCAGCCCCGCGTAGTGCGCCATGTCCACCATCAGGTACGCGCCCACCGACTTCGCGATCTTCGTCAGCCGCTCGAAGTCGATCTTCAGCGCGAACGCCGACGCGCCCGCCACGATCATCTTCGGCTTGTGTTCCTGCGCCAGCTTCTCGGCCGCTTCGTAGTCGATGTCCTCGCCTTCGTTCAGGCCGTAGCTCACCACGTTGAACCACTTGCCCGACATGTTCACCGGCGAGCCGTGCGTGAGGTGGCCGCCGTGCGCGAGGCTCATCCCCATGATCGTGTCGCCCGGCTTCAGCATCGCGAAGAACACGCCCTGGTTGGCCTGCGAGCCCGAGTTCGGCTGCACGTTGGCCGCGTCCGCGCCGAACAGCGCCTTGACGCGGTCGATCGCCAGCTGCTCGACCACGTCCACGTATTCGCAGCCGCCGTAGTAGCGCTTGCCGGGATAGCCCTCGGCATACTTGTTGGTCAACTGCGAGCCTTGCGCGGCCATCACGGCCGGGCTCGTGTAGTTCTCGGAGGCGATCAGCTCGATGTGATCTTCCTGGCGCTGGTTTTCCTGCTGGATCGCCTGCCAGAGGTCGGGATCGACGTTCGCGATGGTGCTTTGGGCTCTGTCAAACATACGGTTTCCGTTAAGTGTGTACAGGTTGACCGAGGCGGCCGAGTACATTGCGTTGCTGGCGGCATGGCCAGCCCGACGTGGCGGAAGAATCCGGTTGACGCGAGACGGGACAGCCACCGGCGATGCACGCAACGGCGCACAACGGCTGCCCAGGCGAACGGCAAGAACGGCACCCTGCGCTTCACGGTGGGACGCTCCACCTTGACCCCGGAGGGTGTTATCGCCAGTCACGCAGGGGGTGATGAGCGCCGTAGTTTATTGGATGCATGGTGAATAGGCAACCGGCCGGCCCGCCCGCCAGCGCAATCGGGGAGCAAGCAAAATCAGCCTGGCGGCCCCGTCCAGCGGGGATCTGCACGTTTGCCGCAATGCACCAAGGCGGCCCGAAAACCGCCTGCGCGTCGATGCCGGCATCACGCGGCGTCGCCTTGCCGCAACGCGGCAATGTCAGTAGGCTAACGCGTTCCCCATCGCCTCACCTCACCGACCAGGAGTAGCAGCAATGATCGTGTTCGTCACCGGCGCATCCGCAGGATTCGGCGCCGCCATCGCCAGGGCCTTCGTCAAGGGCGGCCATCGCGTCGTCGCCAGCGCGCGCCGCAAGGATCGTCTCGACGCGCTCGCCGCCGAACTGGGCGAGGCCCTGCTGCCCGTCGAGCTCGACGTGCGCGACCGCGCCGCCGTCGACGCCGTGCTGAAAGGCCTGCCCGCCGGGTTCGCCGACATCGACGTGCTCGTCAACAACGCCGGCCTCGCGCTCGGCGTGGAGCCGGCCCAGAAGGCCAGCCTCGACGAGTGGCAGACCATGATCGACACCAACTGCTCGGGCCTCGTCACCGTCACGCACACGCTGCTGCCCGGCATGATCGCGCGCGGCCGCGGCCACATCTTCAACCTCGGCTCGGTCGCCGGCACCTATCCCTACGCGGGCGGCAACGTCTACGGCGCGACCAAGGCATTCGTCCGACAATTCAGCCTGAACCTGCGCACCGACCTGCTCGGCACGCCGCTGCGCGTGACCGACATCGAGCCGGGCCTGTGCGGCGGCACCGAGTTCTCGAACGTGCGCTTCCGCGGCGACGACGCCAAGGCCTCGAACGTCTACGCCGACGTCCAGCCGCTCACGGCCGAGGACATCGCCGACACCATCTACTGGATCGCGACGCGCCCCGCCCACGTCAACATCAACACGGTCGAGATGATGCCTGTCGCCCAGGCACCGGCCGGCCTCGCCGTCCACCGCGGCTGAGCCCTTCCGGAAATCGCCCGGAGCCCGCTCCGGGCGGCCTTCGGGCGCCCTCGGGCCAGTCGTCGCACGCGCAACATTCGGTTACCAAACGGCGCGAAAGCTTCCGGTAGAATGCGCGCCATGAATCCGCCCAATCGACCGCCCGAAACGCCCGACGCCGCCTTTTCGTTCGACTGGCCGGTTCGCGTGTATTACGAGGACACCGATGCCGGCGGCATCGTCTTCTACGCGAACTATCTGAAGTATTTCGAGCGGGCCCGCACCGAATGGCTGCGGGCATGCGGCCTCGACCAGCGCCGGGTGGGCGCCGAGACGGGAGCGATGTTCGTGGTGCGCGACACCGCCGTCGACTACCGCGCCCCGGCCCGGCTCGACGACCTGCTGACGGTCAGGAGCCGGATCGAGCGCTTCGGCCGCGCCTCGCTGGTGTTCGTCCAGGAGGCCTGGCTCGACGGCGTGCTGCTCGCGTCCGGCCGCATCGGCATCGGCTGGGTCGATCGCGAAACCCTGCGCCCGACGGGCATTCCGCCGGTGGTGCGCACGGCGCTCGAACGGGGTCCGATGCGATGTCTGTCAACGGCCGACGCATGAGCGCCGTTTAGACAGAGCCGATGAACTTGCGACCCTGATTCGGGACCAACGAGAACACCGGGCCGGAGCCAGGCTCGGGCCGCCGGCGGGAACGCCGGCCGGCCACCAAGAACCGGATGCCGGACCCGTAGCGCGTCATGGCGACAAGGCGCGACGCGACGGCCAAGAAGCACGTTAACCACACACCTATGAACTCTGCACAAGACCTGTCGATCGTTTCTCTCGTCCTCAATGCGAGCGTGCTTGCCCAGGCCGTGATGGGGCTGCTTCTGCTGCTGTCGCTGATGTCCTGGACGTTCATCTTCCGCAAATGGTTCGCGCTGCGCCGCGCGCGCAAGCAGACCGAGCGCTTCGAGCGCGACTTCTGGTCCGGCGGCGACCTTCAGGCGCTGTACCAGAGCGCGGCGAACAACCGTCACACCATCGGCTCGCTCGAGCGGATCTTCGAATCGGGCATGCGCGAGTTTCTGAAAGCCAAGGAAAAGCGCATCTCGGACCCGTCGCTGATCCTCGACGGCGCCCGCCGCGCGATGCGCGCCGCGTTCCAGCGCGAGATGGACATGCTCGAGGCGAACCTCGCGTTCCTCGCCTCGGTCGGCTCGGTCAGCCCGTACATCGGCCTGTTCGGCACCGTGTGGGGGATCATGAATTCGTTCCGCGGCCTCGCCAACGTGCAGCAGGCCACGCTCGCCAACGTCGCGCCCGGCATCGCCGAAGCGCTGGTGGCCACCGCGATCGGCCTGTTCGCCGCGATCCCGGCCGTGGTCGCCTACAACCGCTACGCGCACGACATCGATCGCCTCGCGAGCCGCTTCGAGACCTTCGTCGAAGAGTTCTCGAACATCCTGCAACGTCAGGCGCAATAAGGAGCACGCGATGGCCGGCACTCCCCTTCGTTCCAGCATGCGCGGCGGCCGCTCGCGCCGCTCGATGGCCGACATCAACGTCGTGCCCTACATCGACGTGATGCTGGTGCTGCTCGTGATCTTCATGGTAACGGCGCCGCTCGTCGCGCCGTCGATCGTGAACCTGCCCACCGTCGGCAACGCATCGCCGCAGGAGCAGACCCCGCCCGTGGTCGTCAACATCCAGGCCAGCGGCAAGATGAGCGTGCGCTACAAGAGCGACGCCGGCGCGTCGCAGGAAGACACGATGACGAAGGCCGAGCTCGACGACTTCATCGCGTCGCGGCAGGCCGACCACTCCGACCAGCCGGTCGTGATCGCGGCCGACAAGACCGTCCAGTACGACGCGGTGATGACCGTGATGTCGGATCTGAAAGCGCGCGGCGTGAAGCGCGTGGGCCTCCTCGTCAAATCGCAATGAACCAACGCACCCGACGCTCCGCTTCCCCGCTGCAGCCGCCTCGCGAGCGCGGCACGGGGCGGGCGTTCGCGCTCGCGGCGCTGATCCACGTGCTGCTCGCGCTGTTCCTCTATCACGGCATGCAGTGGCAGAACAGCACGCCGGCCGGCGCGGAAGCCGAACTGTGGAGCGAGGTGCCGGATTCGCCGACGCCGCGCCCCGCTCCGCCGCCCCCGCCGGCGCAGGTCGCCCCCGCGCCGCCGCCCGCCCGGGACGACGAAGCCGAGATCGCGCTGCAGCAGAAGCGCCGCCAGCAGCAGGAAGCGGCCGCGCGCGAGGCGCAGCTCGCCGAGCAGCGCCGCGAGCAGGAAAAGGCGCAGCAGGAGGCCGAGGCCAGGCGCGCGGCGCTGGCCGCGCAGCAGCTCGCCCAGCAACAGGCGGCCGAGAAGCAGCGGCAGGCCGACAAGCTGCGCCAGCAGCAGCTTGCCGACCAGCAGAAGAAACTCGAACAACAGAAGCTCGAGCAGCAGCGCAAGCAGGCGCAAGCCCAGGCGCAGGCGGATGCCGAGAAGAAGGAACAGGCCGAGAAAGCCGCAGCGGCCAAGGCCGAAGCCGCGGCGAAGGCCAAGGCGGAAGCGGCCGCAAAGGCGAAGGCCGACGCGACGTCCAAGGCGAAGCTCGACAAGGAGCGCCAGGCGCGCCTCGCGCAGCTGCAGGGCCAGGTGGGTGGCGGCCAGGGCGGCGGTGAAGGGCTCGCCAGGAGCGGCACCGGCACCGGCTCGGGCGGCAACGCCGCGTCGCCGGGCTACGCCGACAAGGTGAAGCGCCGCGTCAAGCCGAACATCATCTGGAACGGCGATCGCAGCGGGCTCGAAACGCGCGTGCAGGTGCGCTGTTCGCCGACCGGCGACGTGCTGGGCGTCACGGTGACGCGACCGAGCGGCAATGCCGCCTGGGACGACGCCGTCGTCAACGCCGTGCGGGCCAGCACGCCGTTGCCGCCCGATGTTAACGGAAGCACCCCTTCGAACATTACGATTACGTTCCGGGCCGCCGAATGACGCGCAATGCGCTTACACTCGCCGGTCGCCGCAAGGAACGAATCGGGTATTGTTGAGTCTCTGTGCGGATGCGCAGCTACATAAGGGAATCGGAAGCATGAGTTTGATGACGAAGCTGGGTTTCAGGTCACTCGTGGCCTCGTGTCTGATTGCGGCGGGCAGTGCCGCGAACGCGCAGGTCAACGTCCTCATCACGGGCGTCGGATCCACGCAGTTCCCGATCGCGACCGCGAATTTCGTCAACGAAGCGGGCCTGCCGCAATCGGTGACGTCCGTGGTGCGCTCGGATCTCGCACGCACTGGCAAGTTCTCGAACGTCGATGCGGGCAGCACGCCGGTTCCCGAATCGGCGCCCGTCGACTACGGCGCCTGGAAGGCCAAGGGCGCCAACGCGCTGGTGGCCGGCACCGTGAACCGCGACGCGAACGGCCAGGTGAAGGTCGACTTCATGCTGTTCGACACGGTCAAGCAGCAGAGCCTGGGCGGCCTGTCGCTGACGGCCACGGGCGACGCCGAGGGCATGCGCAAGACCGGCCACAAGATCGCGGACTACATCTACCAGAAGCTGCTCGGCGTGCGCGGCGTGTTCAGCACGCGGCTGTCCTACGTGACGCGCTCGGGCGGCAAGTATCGTCTGCTGATTTCCGATTCGGACGGCGAAAACGCGGTGCCGGCACTGACCAGTTCCGAGCCGATCATCTCGCCCGCGTGGTCGCCGAGCGGCACGAAGGTTGCTTACGTGTCGTTCGAACTGCGCAAGCCGGTGGTCTACATTCACGACCTGCCGACCGGCCGCCGCTATGTGATTTCGAACCAGAAGGGCAACAACAGCGCACCGGCGTGGTCGCCGGACGGCCAGAATCTGGCCGTCGCGCTGTCGCTGACCGGCAACACGCAAATCTATTCGGTCAGCTCGACGGGTACCGGCCTGCGCCGGCTCACCCAGAGCAGCTCGATCGATACCGAACCGTTTTATTCTCCTGATGGCCGGTGGATCTATTTCACCAGCGATCGTGGTGGTCAACCGCAGATCTACCGGATGCCCGCGCAGGGCGAGAGTGCCGGCGCCGCGCAGCGCGTGACGTTCAACGGCAGCTACAACACGAGCCCGCGCGTGAGCCCCGACGGCAAGCTGCTCGCGTACATCTCGCGCACCGGTGGCGGCTTCAAGCTGTATGTCCAGGATCTGCAGACCGGCGCCGCCAACGCGGTGACCAACACCACGCATGACGAGTCGCCGAGTTTCGCGGCAAACGGTCAGTACATCCTGTACGCGACCCAAGCCGGTGGCCGCAGCGTTCTTGCTGCCGTTCCCTCGGACGGCAGTTCGCCGCCGCAGATTCTGCCCGTCCAGGGCGGTTCGTTCCGCGAGCCGTCGTGGGGGCCATTCATGCAATGACCAACAGGAGATTCACCATGATGACCAATAAAGCTCGCCTGGCACTCGCCGTAATGATGATCAGCGCGCTGGCCGCGTGTAAGTCGGGCGTCAAGCTCGACGACAAGGCCAACCAGCAAGGCAACGCGATCAGCACGCAGCCGAACCCGAACGACGTCGCGCAAGTGAACGTCGATCCGCTGAACGACCCGAACAGCCCGCTCGCGAAGCGCAGCGTGTACTTCGACTTCGACAGCTACTCGGTGTCGGACCAGTACCAGCCGCTGCTGCAACAGCACTCGCAATACCTGAAGAGCCACCCGGCGCGTCACATCCTGATCCAGGGCAACACCGACGAGCGCGGCACGAGCGAGTACAACCTCGCGCTGGGCCAGAAGCGTGCGGAAGCGGTTCGCCGCGGCCTGTCGCTGCTGGGCGTGCCGGATTCGCAGATGGAGTCGGTCAGCCTGGGCAAGGAAAAGCCGCAAGCGACCGGCCACGACGAAGCCTCGTGGGCGCAGAACCGCCGCGCGGACATCGTCTACCAACAGTAAGTAACGGAAGAAACTCCGCATGACGCACCGCTTCCCTTGGCTGCGTGCAGCCGCCGCGGCCTGCGTCGCCGGTGTCGCGCTCGGCGCGGCGCCGGCGCACGCCGGCATGTTCGATGACGACGAGGCTCGCCGCGCCGTGCTCGACCTGCGCACGCGCACCGACAGCCTGACGAACCAGCTCTCCGCCGCGCAACGGACGATCCTCGATCAGTCCGGGCGTCTCGACCAGCTCAACCAGCAGGTCGCGACGCTGCGCGGCCAGAACGAGGACCTGACGAACCGCCTGACGACGCTCGAGCGCCAGCAGCGCGACGCCTACACCGATCTCGATACGCGGCTCAAGAAGTTCGAGCCGCAGCAGACCACGGTGGACGGCGTCGAGGGCACCGTCCAGCCCGGGGAAACGGACGCGTTCAACGCGGCGTCGCAGCAGTTCCGTGGCGGCGATTTCAAGGGCGCGGCCGCTTCGTTCCGCGCCTTCATCGCGAAGTATCCGCAGAGCCCGTATCAGCCGGTCGCGCAATACTGGCTCGGCAACGCGCAGTACGCGCTGCGTGACTACAAGGGTTCGACGGCCACCTGGCAGGCGCTCGTGAAGGCCTACCCGCAGCATCCGCGCGCCGGCGATGCGCTGGTGGCGATCGGCACCAACCAACTCGAGCAGGGGCAGAAGGCGGCAGCCAAGCACACCTTCGAACAGGTCCTCTCGCAGTTCCAGGGTTCGAGTGCCGCGCAGGCGGCCCAGGCGAAGATCGATTCGATCAAGTGAGCGGGTGAACGGTGAGCGGGGCTGTCGGGTGATTGATGCCTGGCTATGCTTGACGGGTCCGCAAAACGTTCGCTATAATCTTGCCTCTTTGGGTCGTTAGCTCAGCTGGTAGAGCAGCGGACTTTTAATCCGTTGGTCACAGGTTCGAATCCCGTACGGCCTACCAAGAAAATCAAAGGGTTACAGTGCCGAGGCACTGTAACCCTTTTCATTTTATACGCCGTGTAGGCATCATGTAGGTATTTTCGGGCTGTATCAATCAACATAGATCCATATCGCAAGGCAAAGCGCGACGCGCGAAAGAGTCGCGTTGCCTTCGGTTGCCGGAAGCAAGGGCGACTTACGGCGGGCCGGCAACCACGAATACCGGATCTCGCCCAAGACGGTATTCTTACTATACCGCCTGTCGACGGAGCGCATTGATGACTGTTTTCACCATTGGCTACGAAGGGCTGGACATCGACGCTTTTCTATCACTACTCTCCGAGCATGACATCGAGACTGTCGTGGACATCCGTGAACTTCCCCTCTCACGCAAGCCCGGCTTCTCAAAGAAGGCGCTGGCCAACGCGCTGAATCTTTCCGGCCTCGAGTATGTTCACTTGGTGGACCTCGGCTGTCCGCGGCCGGTACGTGACCGCTACCGGGAAGATGGCGACTGGAAGAGATACACTGCCGGCTTCCTCAAGTACCTTAAGACACAGAAGGCAGCTATCGCAGACCTGTCCGATATGGTGAATTCGTCGAACTGCGCCTTGCTCTGCTACGAGGCCGACTTCAACTTTTGCCACCGCTCGATGGTCGCTAATGCCGTGCGGGAGCATTGCGGTGCAGACGTCGAACACATCTCGGCCGCCAAGGCTAGAACAGCGAGCCTTGCCAGTCGTCAACTGGCTTGCGCTTAGGCGGGTAGATCAAACTGATGATCAGCCATTGATCTTGGAACCGATGCTGGTTGCCCATCAAGAACATCAACTCCTTACTGCCCAGATCTTCTTCCAGCTTGGCGCGGAACGGCTTCTCCCAGTTGGGACCGTAATTTTCTTGGCACTTCCAGAATAGCGCACCGGCCTCCCAGTCGACGATCTTGTGCTTATGCTCCTGCTCACCGTCTGGTGTATCGCAGACGTATCGGTAGTGGAAGTCAAATGGCACTTTGCGAAGCTGCTTCACCTGCTTGCGTTCTTCCACCTCGGAAAACAGATTGCCTTGCATCTGCTCCTGTAGGAGCTTCTCCCGCTCCTCGTCAGTCCAGTCCGGGGTGCGGGCCTTGGCGATGTCCAGCCCGACTAACCGCTTCGGGCGCAGAAGTGCGAGCGACAGCCCGTCAGCGAGCCTCGCCACATCGATGGCATCGAAGCTGTCGAATGCAGGCATCCTGTCCAGCCAATCGCGACGTAACGACCACTCATTTCTGGTGTCTATCACGTCGCCACAGCTGACCGTGTCGACATAAACCTTGTGGCTCTCGGGCCGATGATCTTTGGAGGCCTTCTCAACGCGCACGTCGACCCACTGCCACTTTCTGAACTGCTGCCCGTCCTCGATCATCCGGAATGGTACCGGGAAGAGACGCCGCATCGCGCCGCTCTGCGCGATGCCCGCGACGCAGGAGGTCTCCACGTGTTTCGCGCTAGGCGAAGGGTAAGTTTTCGCTAGAATCAAGATGCGTTCGACTCTACTCAGTGCCATTGCTTCCCCTCTCTCTTCTCGTTGTGCAATACGCCTGCGTAGCAGCAAAAACCATCATCCGCCATGTAGCATCTGCTGATCCCAGTACTACAGCACGCCTTACCGAACACCCATTCCGCGTCGCACGGCAAGTACCTTGGAGTTGCCCCCGTAACACCGGACACGGAACCCACTTAGGTTGCTGAATCCGTTGCGCGTCGAAACTCGCGAGGCGAGCGGTACTTCAACGCACTATGGGGATGCTGCTCGTTGTAATGCTCGAATGCGATGGCCAGATTCCTTGCCGCAGTGCGAACGTCCGGCTAAGCAGCAAACCCAATTTTGGGGTTCTTGGTATCCTGCGTTTGTTAATCGACTTCGCGCCGATGAAGTCACCCTCACATTCGTCACATCGCCCCTCCAACTCGCCACGCTTCTCGAATTCTTCGCACCACGTCTTGAGAGAATTCTTCGCCGGGTAACCCAACTGACGGATTGTCGCTTGATGCGCTTCCCGAGTTTCAGGTACAGCTCGATCGCACGAACGCAGTCTTCGGATGAATACATGGACTACCTCCAAAGTAGCCCGAGATTTTGTCCGCATCCGCGGTGGGTTAAGACTGCGTGAAAATCAACAGATGGGCGCTTTCCTTGAGTCGCGCTCACTATATGGACCGCTTTCGATCTGAGGTGCGCGCTCAATCGCGCGCCGAGCGCGAGAGATAGGCCTACGGTTGCGGATCCGCATAGTGCCAAATGACCATGCCCCATGAGGTGCGCTGAGGACCTGGCATCGGCTCTCCCGCTTCGACATAAACCGACTCCGTCACAGCCGGACTTTGCCAACGACCAGTACGCGGACACGTTTCCCCGGGCAAGGCTCGCAGACTCGTCTGCGCGACGGATTGGGGGAAGTAGGTCGACTCTTCCTCAGGGATGCTACCGTCCCGATAGCGGGTATCTTCCCATAGCAAGCGCCAGCGTACGTCGTACTCGTCGTTCGTGCCTTCCAATAAATACGTGTGGGCGACGCTACCCTTGAGGAAGTAATTCGGGCAGCCAACCTTGCCAGCCGGAAACCATGGCTCCCAGATTCCCTCGATGGGGATTTCCTCGCCGCTCGCGACTTCTCCAACCCGGGATTCGTTCTTGGGAGGGCATGCGGGAAGATCCGCCGGATACTTACGCCCCGGCGGCCAATACTTCCAAGCTGGAAGCGGTACGTCCTGAAACAGGGATTCATAGGTCCAATACTCGAACACGCGAGTTCCGGTATCCGTGTCTGTTTCATAGGCCATCAGCCCTTCAAAACCAAATGCGATCGAGCAATCCAGTGCGTAGCACATCAATTGCTGGATCCAGACACCGTGTACCAACCCCGTGGCAAATTCTGGGTCGCTGTAGGTGTTGTTCTTCAAGCCCAAGGCTAGAAAAAACGGATCGTATTTTCTGCCAACTTCATCTGCAGTTCGCCCAAACAAGACATCGCTGACTTCCGCGCTCCCGGCAATCAACGCGCCGTAGGCCGATTGTTTGTCCAAGCCTCGGCGCAAAGTATCAATACCTTGATCCATCTGCACCAACGCGCCGAGAAAATCATATGTGTAAGCTTTCTCGAGTTCATCCTGATTTGGGCTCGGCGAGTCCATCCGTTTGGCGTAGGCGTCGAGAAAATTCCGATACAACTGGACGGCGTGCTCCAGGTAGGTGAGGCTCGTCTACTTCTTGATCAGATAGAACGCCTTGGCGCGCGCGTCCTGCTCTTGTGTCTCGGTCATCGTTAACGTGTTCAGCATCATTGCGCTCGTCCATCCATTGATTGTTTGCCCGTGACGGCGGAAGCGCGACGGGCGTAGCCCTCTTGCCTGATCTTGGCCGATCGCTCGCGCTCTTCCAGCATCAGCGCGTGGGCCTCGGCCTCACCGGGCAGCGTGACGTCATTCCAGTTCGTTTTACGAGCCTTGAGCAAGCCGGCCGCCAATTGCTTCTCTATCCATTCTTTTACGGGCGCGTTGTGCGAGTGACTGAAATCCACGAAATACTGGAGATCACCGCCAACCAGCAACCGCACAATTCACTTCCGTTCGTGTGGTATGCAACAACACGCTCTCGATTGCGCTCAGCGACAGCTTGGGGGCGATCAAAGTGCCACACCGCTCGCAGTTCGACGCGCAGGCCGTGAAGCGTCGGTTCGGCATCGCGATTTCTAGCTGGGATGGCTTTATGGCTCGCATGAAAGCCTTGTCCGACTGCAAGGTCAACGAGACCGCTGCCGAAACCTTCTTCCGTCGTGTGCTGACTTATCAGGTCGGCTCGGGCCAGCTTATGCCGGCCGCCAATGAGTCCGCGATCAAGGCCGTGCAAGCGCTCTATACCGGCAAGGGCCTGGGCGCGACGCTCGTCTCTGCATCCGGCACAGCATGGCTGGTGGACGCAATTACTGAATTTGCCGATCACCACCGTCGTGCGCGCAGCGATGATCACCGGCGCGACGCCGCGTGGTTCGGTACGGGGGCCACGATCAAGCAGAAAGCTTGGGACGAGGCCCTGCGATTGGTGGCATGACGCGGCGAATATCCGAAATTGCCATGCTTCCCCACGAGGTAGACGCTATCGCCCATCTGCGTTCGCGCGGTTAACCGCGCGCATGTGCCGCCTCAACCGTCTCGTTGAACAGTCCCACGATGACGTCGTGCTCGATCAGTCGGTCCCGGTTCTTGCTGAAGGTCGAGTGGTCCCACACCGCATCATCCATCGCAAGACCGACAAACCAGCGAAACAGCATGTTGTAGGAGATTTGCTCCACCAACATGCGTTCGCTTCGAATCGAATACAACACCTGCAACAGCAACGCGCGAATCAGCTTCTCCGGGGCGATGCTCGGACGGCGCCCTTCGCGTCGCTCTCGTACATGCGTGCGAACAACGGGTCCATACGCTTGAGCGCGTCGTTCAGCCAGAGGCGAATTGGGCGCAAGGGATGGCTGGCTGGCACGAATTCATCCAGCTTCGTCATTGTGAACATCGCCTCGGTGTAGCCGTCCGCTCCGCGCATCGTTTCGGTCTCAGTGTTGTCCGGTCCCTTGTTTCAACGCTTACCGCTCCCGCTCCGATGACGGCGGCGGGAGCTATTTCAACAGCCTGCTAGGGAAATCAGTCTGCATGAGTCAACAACAGAATCCGCAGAATATCGCCAAACCCCTTACCCACAAAGGATCACGAGCGCCCACACGGATATTAATCCACGTGAAGGAATGCGATGTCGCTCGGACTTTTAATCCGTTGGTCACAGGTTCGAATCCCGGACGGCCTACCAAAGCGTTAAGCAGAAAGCCCGGTCGAAAGACCGGGCTTTCTGCTTTTCGGCCAAGCGGTGAACTCTGGCGGCAAACACCCGTAGTCGGAATCGGCCCGGGGTCTTTTGTCTTGCCATCGCCCGCTCCTCCCACCGAACCTGTCGCCCCCACTCGGCCGGCATCGGATCTCGTCCCGCGGCACCTTCTCCTGTTTCAATCACCCGCCGATCCGGGATCGTCCGCTACAAGGAAACCGCCGGACACCCGGCGGGCGGCACCTGCCCGCCTCCCGCCGTGCTCGACAACGCCTTCCGCAACGCCTCGGCAGCGTCGAGCAGCGCTGCGCCATCGCCGAGCGGCACCACACGGCCGAACGCGTACTGTTTCAAGCGCTCGGCGGGCGCGCCGAGATCAAAGCAGACGATGGGCAGATTGAGGCTCATCACTTCCGCCACCACATATGAAAATGTCTCAGGCCAAATCGACGTGAATGCGATGACGTTGATTCGGTGCCTGGCGATCAGCTCCGGCAGTTCGTCACGCTGGTACGAGCCTGTAATGGTCACGAGACGCGATCGATTCAGGCCGTCGATCGCGCCGAGCACGGTAATGTGCGCATCGGCACCGCGCGCTTCGATGGCCTGTGCCATCTGCCGGACGACGTGCGCGCCCTTGTGCCCGTTGATGCGTCCGACGATGCCGATGTTCAGTGGCGCCTGCAGATCGACGCCTATCGACCGCGCGGGAAAATCGGCGATGCTGTGGGGACGCAGCTTCAGGCCAGCATGTCGCGCCAGTTGCGGATACGTGCGAATCACCAGGGCCAGGCTGGCCTGCGAAAAATAGATGATCTCGTCCGTGGCTGACAGGAACGCATCCCAGCGGCGGCGCCACAGATGAATGTCGCGCTCGGAAAACAGCGAGGTCAGGCCGTCATGAATGTTAGGCAGGCAGGCCGCGCATTGCCCGATGTCGCCCAGTCCGCAATATCGTCCATCGCATCCGAGCAGGAAATGCGACGGGCAGATGCAATGATAGTCGTGCAGATAATAGGTCACCGGCACGGCCTGGTGACGCGCAAGCAGCGTGATCGCATCCAGCAGCACCAGCGGGCGTGTAAATGACACGGCGTTGTTCCAGTGTACGCGCTCGAGCCCGAGTGTCGGCAGGGCCCGCAGCAACGCGTCGATATCCACGACGAGCCGCTCCGACGCGTCGCGCCGGCGGCACTCCAGCACGTATTGCAGCGTCGGCACATGGAACGTCAGGACAAAGACCACGCCCCTCGCCGCCAGTTGCTCCTTCACGAGCGTATGCCGCACGTGGTTGGCCCCGCCGCCGAGGTCGTGGTCGATGAACAGCTGCACGGACTTCGCAGCGGCGGCCAGGCGGCGCACATGGCCGATGCTGTCCGTAACCTGCTTCGGCTTGCCGCGCAGATAGCGGCGTGCCGTCGATATCAGGTCGACGAAACGTCCCGACAGGATGAACCGCCATGCGCGTGCGGCCAGATAGCCATACACCGCGGCGCGCTTCGGCCCGCCCTCCTCTGCCGCGTCGTACCGGGACGGCACAATCGTGCTGTTGGTCGGCAGCACGGCACACTCGCCGTCATCGAGCTGCGCTTCCAGCGACAGTGCGACGACGTCGGTGCGCTGCGCCTGGCCGAAATAGTAGTAACCGCAGCTCGCGGCACGCGGATTGTCCCGGATCGCACGCTCGACGTCGGGACGTTCTATGCCATAGACGAGTTCGAACGCCTGCTGCGATCCGTCGTTGAACCTGAGCGCGGCCCGCAGTGCAACCACGGCCCGCGTGTCATGCACCACCCAGCCGAAAATGAGCAGCGCGCCGTCCTCGTTGATGGCCGAACAGTCGACGGACCAACGAAACCGGATCAGGTTCATCTCAGTGGAAACTGTGCTGCCGAGTGATGGAAGCATGCTCCTTCTCGCTATCAGACACGTCGCGTCGCTTGCCGCCGCACGTTCGGCGCCTCACGTGAGTCGACGCTTGATGCCGCTGATTCCCTGTTGCCTCAGGATTTCCCAGGCTCGCCTCACGTAGTGCCCCGCCCGCTCGGGCGAGCCGGCCGCATCCTCGATCAGCCGGACGATGCCGCGCCAATGGAGATTGTCGGGACTGCGCGGCGCGAAACCCGCCGTCAGTTGCTGCTTCAGGCGCAGCAGCGCCTCGCTGGGCGCGCCGCCGTCGATGCCCGGATATTCGTGCGGCCCCTGTTCCCGCACCCAGTCGTGAAAACTTGTGCCGGACACGTCGAACGGATCGGGAAACGCGCGCTGCAGGTCGACGCGCTCGCGATAAATCAGACGATGGATCGGCTGGATTTTTTCGCCGTTGGTATAGGCGCCGTAAGCCCAGTTCTTCGTCGTCAACGGGTCCGACGCGAGGTGCGCCGTCTGCGTTTCGTACCAGTCGATCAGCACGCCCGCCTGCGACCCGACCTGGCTATTGATGGCGGCCATGGTCCGGTGCGCGCCGCTATCGAAGCCGGTGAAGTGGTAGAAGCCGAGCGGTTCGCCATTGACCTTGAAACCATCCGCGAAACCGCCGGTGATGCTGCGCGTCGTCAGATTCCACGGCGCCACGTTGTGGCGAGGGGAACGGACGATCGCCACGTCGGAGAAGAACGCGGGCACCAGATCGATCCAGCGCTGATCGGTAAACAAGCCGTTCGGGATATCGGCCCGGCAAAAATGGTAGATGCGCTGCTTCCACCATTCCGCAAAGCGCAGGCCTTCCGCAGATGCCGACACGCCGACGAAACCCAGGTTGTAGACACCGTGCTTGAGGCTGCATATCTCGTTGTCGATGATCGACTGCAAGCGCGTTTCCGGCTCGATCTGATGCGGCGTCAGAATCACATTCGCCTCGTCGAGGGCCTCGAGCAGATCGTCGACACGCGAGAACAGCACCATATCCGGATCGAAGTACAGCACGCGCTCCACATCCTCGCGTTCGAGCAGCTTCTTCAACAGAAACGGCTTGATGGCGGTCGACAGTTCGACGATGTTGTGACAGAAGGCCCAGCCCTGCACATCGGGAATATCGAGCGTCGACAGCGGATGCACTGCATCGAACGGTTCGCTGCTCAGGTCGACGTCTTCGGCCAGCACGTCGGACAGCGCCAGATGCAGCTCGATTTCGGGATGCAGCTCGCGCAGCGACCGGAACAGCAGCCGGACTTTTGGAATGTAGTTCAGCGCGGCACTGGTAAACACACAGGTTTTCTTGGTCATGGGCGTCGATGTCCGGTACGGGTTGTAGCTGGATGGCAAACGGCTGCGAGATTCGGCAAAGATTTCTGGAACGACGGGATGGCGCTGGTCGGGGCCGCGGAGCGGATCCGCGTACCGCGCCCGGACCTCCCGGTCCGCCTCGCTCTCGAGCGCGAGGCGCTGCGCATCAAGCAGCGAGTCGCGAGTCTCGCGCAGGCAGGTCTCAAGCTCGCCGAGGCGCGCGAGACGCTCGGCCGACAGGCGCTCGAACTCTGCCGACACCGTGTCCTTCGCGGCCAGCTCGCGACAGACGCGCTCGAATTCACCACGCAGGGCCGCCGTCTCGGCCCGCGCCGAGGCGAGGTCGGCCTCGCGCTGGCACAGGGCCGAACGCAGCGTCTGCTGGTTGATGTCGTAGAGTGCGGCGGCGCTCGCGTCGCCGCGTCGATGCGAGATCGCCAGGGCTTGCGCGCAGGCCGTCGCGCGATCCACGATCTCCACGGCATCGTTCATCGCAAATATGAACGGCGCGTCGAGATTGCCGAAGAATTCGGACCATGCCGAGCCCAGCAGATGTCCGGCCTGCGTCAGGCCGAGCCGCCACCAGCCGCGCGCGTCGTCCTTCGCCTCGTCCGACCACGACAGCACGCCGGCCAGGAACGCCGCGCTGACCACCTTGGTGCCAAGCGTCGGCGTGATCGGACCGACGTCGAATGACGCGACCGTGGAAAAGTCGGCGAGCGCGCCCGCGCGATCGCCGCGGCGCAGGCACAGGCGCGCGCGCACATAGGTCAGGGAAACGTGCCAGCGCCGCACATGCGGATTGCCGGCCGGCACGGCCAGATAGGCGGCGATCCGGGCATCGAGCGCCGCGAGCCGGGCATCGTCGGCGCGCGCCTCCAGCGCTCGATAGCAGAGCACGGCGAGCGCCGCGCCGTAATCCGCCGTGTCGAGCGGATGTCCGGCGCAGACGCTTTCGGCAAACCGCTCGAGCGCATCGGCGCGCTGCAGGCGAAACGGAATCTCGACCATCGCATGCATGAGCCAGGGGTTCTCGTAGTGCGCTTCGAAATCCACCAGATGCGTGCCGCCCTCGAAACGGCCATGGACCGTCTCCCGATATGGGATCTCGCGCCCCGTCGCCGGCAGCTTCATCGCGACAACGAGCCACCATTCCGCTTCGGTGTGCGGCGCGTCGGCCGGCTCGACGGCGTCGAGGGCACGCGCATGCTCGACCCACTGGCCGGGCGCGTCGATACGCTTGCAGCCGCTCGCGATCTGCCGCACCGACTGCTCGATCGTGAAATGCGCGGCCATTTCGCGTGCGAGCCGCGCGTAGGTGTAAACGTGCAGGTGATACGGATTGGGATCCTCGCCGGTTTCGTCGCTCCAGTCGTTCGGCACGCTGACGATGATGCGGCCGCCCGGGCGCAGCACCCGGTGGAACGCCGCCAGCAGCACCTCGGGGTGCGCCACATGCTCGAGCGTCTCGAATGAGACGACGACGTCGATCGAGGCGTCGTCCAAGCGATCCAGCGCCGCCGGGAGCAGGCCCGCCGTGTAATCGATGTCGGTGTGCGGAAAACACGCGCTCGCGTAGTCGACAGCCCAGTCGCTGCCGTCGATGCCGTGGCAGCGGCCCGCTGGCGACAGGTAGCGCATCACATACGTGCCGTAGCCGAGGCCGCAGGCGGCATCAAGCACGACGTCGTTCGGACGGATGAATCGCGCGGCCCAGTCGTAGCGAACGACATGCGCATCGGAACGCCGGCCCGCCTCGCGCAGCATGTCCATGTGCAGGTCGCGCTCCTCGATCAGTCGCGCCATCGGGAACCGCTCGGCCGCGGCGGCCGGCACCGGCTCCAGCAAGGTCGCGCACTCGCCCGAGATCTGCTCGAGCGCCGCATAGCCGAACAGCCGATGGTAGGCCGGGTGTTTGCGGTAGCCGAGTGCGAAGGCCAGCCGCTCGACGTGCTCGACCGCGGCCCCGCCATCATCCGCGGCCCGCTGGATGTAGGCGCCGCGCGCGGCGCGCAGGCCCGACAGCGTGGCGGTCAGCGCCTCGTCGGAAAGGTCGAGGCAGACGACGCAGGCGCTCGCGACAAAATCCGGCGCCCATGGCGGGCCCGGCGTGCCATCGGCCATGGCGTCGTGCTCGATCACCTCACTGCCGGCATCGCGCAGCACGACGCGATCCAGATCCGGCAGCACGCCGAGCACGAGATAGCGTTGTGCGCCGAACGCCAGCAGCAGGCGGCGAGCCAGATGGGCGTCATCCATGGGATTCTCCTGCCACCGGTTCCGCCTGCGGCGCTCGTGTCTCGACCGCCAGGCTCGGGCAGATATCGCAGACTCCGCCGTACCAGCGCTCGAAGCGATTCATCGATACCCGGAAAAAAGCGCTCTCGTCGACCCAATGCAGCATGCGCTGGTGCCCGGGCACCGGCATGCGCTCCTCGGCGACGTAAGCCTGCACCTCGTAATAGCCTTCTCCGAGCCGGCACTCGAAACGCTGGCGCAGCTCGATGACCTGGCCTGCCGCAAAGGCGCGGTCCCAGGTTCGCGTCCTGCCGGGCGGCGCATGCGGCAGCAGATCCTCGTTGAAGGTTCCGCCCGAATAGATCTTCACGCCCTCCTTGTTGCGCAGGCGCACGCCGAGGTTGAGGTGCGTGACCGGCTTCCTGACCCGGTAACGCACTACGATGTCGATCCAGTCGCCGGGATAGAACAGGTTGCAGGAACCACCGTTCGCGTCGAAGATCCCGGTGTCGACGATTTCGACGTCGAGGTCGCCGAACGACATGTCCGCGCTGCGGTTGCGTGCCGGCATGGACACCGGGTCGGCCGCCACGGGGACGGCGGACGCGGGCGCCCCGAGATCGGGCTCGCCGGCGACCGCGGCAAGGCCGTCGGCTTCGGCGCCGCCGACCGCCGCGGCAGGCACGACCGTGCGCGCGCGCTTCGCGCCCGTGCTGGACAGGTACTGGAGAACGTCTCGTGCCTGCTGATTCTCCGCCTCGTGGAGCAGGCGGCGGTATTCGAGCACGACCTCAGACGAGGTGCCGGTGCAGACGGCCTGGCCATCCCTGAGCAGCAGCGCGCGATCGGTCAGGGTGCGCACCGACTCCTGATCGTGCGAGACGAACAGCAGGCTGCCGCCGTCGGACAGGAAGCGTTCGATCCGCTCGTAGCAGCGCTTCTGGAACAACGCATCCCCAACCGCGAGCGCCTCGTCGACGATGAGAATGTCGGGCTTGAGCTGCACCTGCACCGCGAACGCGAGGCGCACCATCATCCCGCTCGAATACGTCTTGACCGGACAGTCGATGAAGGCGTTGATGCCGGCGAACTGCTCGATCTCGGCAAAACGCTCGAGCACCTCCGCGCGGCTGAAGCCGAGCATCGCCGCATTGAGGAATACATTCTCGCGGCCCGTGAATTCGGGATTGAAGCCGGAGCCGAGTTCGAACAGGCCAGCCAGCCGCCCGTGCGTCTCGACCCGCCCCGAAGTCGGCTTCAGAATGCCGGCCACCACCTGCAGCAGCGTGGATTTGCCGGCGCCGTTCATGCCGAGGATCCCGACGCTCTCCCCGCGCCCGAGTTCGAACGACACGTCACGCAGTGCCCAGAAGAGCTTGTGGCGATCGGCGTCGACCAGATGCCGCGGCAGCAGCCGCCGTGCCGCAGCAGGCAGCGCGCGGCGCATCCAGCGTGCCCCATACTGCCGCAGGCGGTCGGACGGTATCGAGTAGATCGGGAAGCACTTGCTGACGCTGTCGACGCGGATCACGGGATCAGAGCACATCGGCAAACCCGTCCGACGTGCTGGAGAACCAGATCAGGCCGAGCCATGCCGTGACCCAACCCGCCAGCAGCGCGAGGAGGAAGGTCGCCGGGTCCGGCATTCGCCCCCACAACAGCACGTCGCGCATCGCCTGCACCTCCACCGCCATCGGATTGAGGGTGGCCAGGCTGCGCAGGGCCACCGGGATGTTGGTCGGCGGATAGAAGATCGGCGTGAAGAACAGCAGCGCCGTCGTGACGAGCCCCACCAATTGCGCGATGTCGCGCACGTACACACCGAGCGAGGCGAGGAACCAGCCGGCGCCGAGCGCGACGAACGCAACCGGAACCAGCACGAGTGGAAACAGCACGGCCGTGAGCGGGATGTGGCCGACCCAGAGCCACTCGCTCGCCAGCAGGATCGCGATACTGATCGCGGAATTGATCGCGGCGGTGAAGACCGCCATCCACGGCAGGATCTCGAGCGGGAAAATGGCTTTTTTTACGAAATTGGGAGAACTGGATACGAGCGTCGGCGCGCGATTCAGGCATTCCGCAAAGAAATTGAATACGATCAATCCGGCGAACAGGACCAACGGAAAGGGCACGTCGGCATTATCGGAATTTTCCCAGCGCGATTTGAAAACGGCGCCGAAAACATAGGAATAAATGACCAGCATCGCGAGCGGCAACAGTACCGCCCAGAACATGCCGAGATGAGAGCCGCGATAACGGGACGCAAGATCGCGCTTGGTCATTTCCCATAACAGATGCCGACGCGTACGCAACAGTGCGGAAAAAACCTTGATCGGATGCATGGGCCGAGTGACGAGGAAATTTTATACATGATTGCGGGTCATTCGGATTCTTCACTGAATGATAATGGCAAGCACGTTCGAAGACAGAAAAATATAATATTCAAACCCATCATCTGCCTTTTGATAATTCTCAAATTCATAAAAAAATCGATTCAATTCTCCAAATATTCGGATTTCAACTGTTTCGATGAACCCATGGAACACGCTCACTTCGAGCAGCTCGCGAGCATTCGGGCAGTCGTGAGAACGACACTTTCCCTCGCGGGAATCTGCTGCGAAAATCCGACAAACGGCGGTCCCGACGTTCGCGCAATCTCGTTCCGTCCCACACCGGGAATCAATCACCGGAAGCACGCCCCTCCCACACCGGATCGAATCATCTCCATGCAAGCCCTGCTCACCGCCATCGTCCCGATCCTCATCGCGCTGCTCGCCGGCATGCTGATCGGCCGCCTGCTGCCCGGCGCGCTGCGCGCGTCGCTCACGCGGCTCATCACGCCGCTCGTCTGGCTGCTGCTGGTGTCGATCGGCCACCGCTTCGGCGACGTGCTGAGCCGCGGCGCCGGCGTGCGCGGTGCGGTCGGCCTCGCGCTGCTGTTCGCCGTGCTGACGACGCTGGTGCCGTGGCTGCTGATCGCCGTCGCGAGCCGTCTGCGCCGTCCGCGCGCACGACACGCCCGAGGCACTGGCGCGCTGAACCTCGCCACGCTGCTCAAGCCGCTGCGCGAATGCGCGATCGCGCTCGGTGCCGTGGCAATCGGCGCGGCCACCAGCCTCGTCGCGCTGCCCGCGTGGCTCGCGCAGCTGCCGATGCCGTCCACCGGCCAGCTGCTCTACACGCTGATCGGCTTCGTCGGCATGGACATGCTGGCCGTGCGCCTGAGCCGCGCGAACCTGTCGCCGAAGGTGCTCGCGATCCCGGCGATCGTGGTCGCCGGCTCGCTCGCGGGCGGCGCGCTGGCCGCGCGGCTCGGCGACCAGCCGCTGCCGGTCGCGCTCGCGCTGTCGAGCGGCTTCGGCTGGTTCTCGCTGTCGGGCGCGCTGGTCGCGAGCCGGCTCGGCGACCTGTACGGCACCGTCGCCCTGCTCACCGACCTGTTCCGCGAACTACTGGCGGTGGTCCTGCTCTATAGCCTCGGCGCGCGCTTCTCGAGCCCCTGCATCGGTGCGAGCGGCGCCACCGCGCTCGATTCGACGCTGCCGATCATCAAGCAGACCTGCGAGCCGCACGACATTCCGACCGCGATGATCAGCGGCCTGATCCTCTCGCTGGCCGCGCCGTTCCTGATTTCGCTGTTCCTGATGCATTGAGCGGGCGGTGCCCGACGACGACAGCCCGCCTCGACCACGCACCAGGCAAGGTCTGGCGTCGGGAGCCAGGTCGAGATCGAACCTGCGCAGACCACCGCCGCCCGCCCTCGATCTCGCCCGGCAGCCCTCACGCCCTCACCAGCCAGGCGCCCTGCCCATGTAGATGCGCGCGCAACCGTTCGCGGTAATCGCCACCCACCGCCGCGATCACGCTCGGCCGCGCCGCCAGCGCCACGCGCCAACGCGCAACCTTGCCGAGACCATCGAACAGGTCATCGCTCCACGCGGCGTCGAAACAATCGAAATAGCGGAACACCGGCGCGACCACCGCATCGACCATGCCGAACGCCGCCCCGGCGAAGTACGGCCCGTCACCCAGTTCGCCCTCGACGCGCCGGAGTCTGGCTCGCAACCCATCACCCTCGCTCCGCGCGGCGCGCTCGTCGCCGGCGTTCAGCAAGCGCCACGCGTCGCCAAGCATGGCCGACGCGAATTCGATCCAGGCGCGCTGCGCGGCGCGCGCAAACGCGTCGTCGGGATAAAGCCGCGCGCCGACGCCGAGATCCTCGGCGTATTCGCAGATCGCCATGCTCTCGAACAGCACGCCGCCGCGCGCGGCGCGATCCCGCACCTCGAGCAGCGGCACCTTGCCGGTCGGCGAGAGCGCGACGAACCAGTCCGGCCGGTCGTGCAGATCGACATCGACACGCTCGAACACCAGGCCCTTCTCGTGCAGCACGATCGCGACGCGCTGCACGAACGGACAGAGCGGATGGCTGATCAACGTCAGTCGCGGCGCGAGCGCCGCCTGCGTTTCGTTCATCGCGATCAGCCGTTCAGCAGGCGGCCGCCGTCGACCACCAGCTCCGCGCCCACGGTCCACCGCGACTCGTCCGATGCCAGATACAGCACGGCCTTCGCCACCTCCGCGGGCGTGCCGAAGCGGCCGGACGGAATGGTCGCGACGATCTCGCGCCCGACCTGCTCGCGATAGGCGTCGGGGATGCCGAGCTTGTCGTAGAGCGGCGTATCGACCGGCCCGGGACTCACGGCGTTGACGCGGATGCCGCGCGCGAGCAGCTCGCCCGACAGCGTCTTCGACAGGCTCAGCAGCGCGGCCTTGGTCGCGGCATACACCGACGAGCGCGCGGCACCCACATGGGCGTTGATCGAGGTGTTGTGGATCACCGAGGCAGGATTCGCGAACACGGGCAGCAGCGCCTGGATCAGGAAGTACGGCCCCTTCACGTTGATCGCGAACGAGCGGTCGAAGCCGGCCTCGTCCCATTGCTCGACGGGCGCCCAGACCGCCACGCCCGCGTTCAGGAACGCGACGTCGAGCTGGCCGTAATGCTCGGCAACGGTGCGCGCGAGTTGCTGCTGGTCGGCCATGCTGGCCGAATCGGCACGCAGCACGCGCACCTCCGGGCCGAGTTCGGCGCGCGCGCGCTCGATACTGTCGGGCTGGTTGCCGGTGACGATCACGCGCGCGCCCTCGGCGAGAAACTGCCGGGCCGTCTCGAGGCCGATGCCGCTGGTGCCGCCGGTGATCAGCGTGCGTTTGCCTTGCAAGCGGGACATGGAAATGCTCCTGGTCGTGTGGGTAACGGAATGAGGCGACGCGCGGCGGGTTGCCCGCCTCGTCACCTCACCGGAAGCATGAATTCCTGGCATGGATCGCATAAGATGCTCGTTTCACATACCATCCATGCTCCATGAGCATGAATCGAGCGCCACCATGGACCGCCTGCTGTTGATGACCTGCTTCGCGCGCGCGGTGGAGACGGGCAGCTTCTCGGCCGCCGCGCGCGATCTCGGGCTGGGGCAGCCGAACGTCAGCCGCCACGTCGCGGCGCTGGAAACGCATCTGAACGCGCGGCTGCTGCACCGCTCCACGCGCCGGCTGTCGCTGACGCCCGAGGGCGAGCGCTATTACGAGGAGGTGCGGCGCATCCTCGACGCGGTGGACGAATCGGAGTCGTCGTTCCGCGCCGGCGTCGAGCCGCGCGGGCTGCTGCGTGTGGCCTGCCCGACCGCGCTGGCCCATGCGTTCGTGCTGCCGAACGTGGCGGCCTTTCTCGCGCGCCATCGCGGCATCGCACTCGACCTGCAGATCGGCGACCGCTACGTGAACCTGATCGACGAAGGCGTCGAGCTGGCGATCCGGATCGGCCATCTGGACGACAGCGCGCTGCGCGCGCGCCGCGTCGGCCGGTTCGAGCGCGGCTGCGTGGCGAGCCGCGCCTATCTCGCGCAGCGCGGCGTGCCGCCAACGCCGGCGGCGCTCGGCGAGCACGACTGCATCGTCTACACACTGCTCGCATCGGGCCACCTCTGGCGTTTTCGCGACGCCGAGGTGGCCGTGTCGGGCCGGCTGCGCGTGAACTCGCCCCAGGCGGTGCAGGAGGCGGTGGAAGCGGGCCTCGGCATCGCCTACGGCCCGCGCTGGCTGTTCGAGGCGGGCCTCGCGGCCGGACGGCTGCAATGGCTGCTCGACGAGCATGCGCCGCCGCCCGTGCCGATCCACCTGCTCTATGCCGAGAACCGCCTGCTGCCGCGGCGGGCCATCGCGTTCATGGACTTCTTCACCGACGTGTTCGCGGCGGTGCCGGCGCTGAACGTCGCCGAACCCGCCCGGCCCTGAGGTTTGCCATCGACGTTCGCCCCGGAAGCACGGCTCGGGCATGCCGCACGTCATTGCAGACCCGCGGCCCCCTCACCTCACTTCTCGACCACCCCGAGCAGCGTCTGCTTGCCGCCCACGTAGCGATAGAGCGAGATCACGCCGTGCCTCAGGTCACCGTTCGCATCGAACTGCGTATCGCCGAGCACGCCCTGGTAATGCGTGGCCGGCATCGCCGCGAGGATCTTCGCGGGCTCGGTGGACTGCGCGCGCTTCATCGCGTCGACGATGATGCCGACGGCGTCGTAGGCGAACGGCGAATTGAGCACCGGCGCGTAGCCGAAGCGCGCCTGGTAGCGCTCGACGAACGCGGGGCCGCCGGCCATCTTCAGGAGCGGCGCGCCCGCGATCGAACAGATCACGTCGTCGGCCGCCTCGCCGGCGAGCCTGGCCAGGTCGTCGGCGCACAGCCCGTCGCCCGCCAGCACCCTGGCCGTCATGCCGAGCTGCCGCGCCTGCCGCGCGAACGGGCCGCCGGTGCCGTCGAGGCCGCCGTACATGATGACGTCGGGCTGCTCGCCCTTGATTCTGGTGAGGATCGCGCGGAAATCGACGGCCTTGTCGTTGCTCGCGTCGTGCGACAACACGCGAATGCCGTCGGCGCGCGCGCGTTTCTCGAACTCGACGGCGAGCCCCTGCCCGTAGGCGGTCGAGTCGTCGACGATCGCCACCGATTTCACGTGCAGCGTCTTCGCGGCGTAGTCGGCCAGCGTCGGCCCCTGCTGCGCGTCGGTGGCGACCATGCGGTAGGTCGTGGCGAAGCCCTGCCGCGTATAGGCGGGGTTGGTGGCCGACGGCGAGACCTGCACGAGGCCGGCGTCGTGATAGATCCGCGAGGCCGGAATCGTGGTGCCAGACTGCATGTGGCCGACCACGGCGACCACCTTGTCGTCCACCAGCTTCTGCGCGATCTGGGTGGCCTGCCGCGGGTCGCCGGCGTCGTCCTGCGCGTCGAACACGAGCGTGATCTTCCTGCCGCCGATCACGAGCCCGGCGCGGTTGATCTCCTCGATCGCGAGCCGTGCGCCGTTTTCGGTGTCCTTGCCGAGATACGAGGCCGGCCCGGTGACCGGCGCGGCCTCGCCGATCCTGACCCTCTCGCCGGCCTCGTCCGCGCGGGCCGCGCTGCCGGCGAGGGCCGCCGCCAGCAGGACGGCGGCCGCGCAAACGCGGCGCCCCGAATCGTTGTGGTTGCTCATGCTTCATCCGCCTCCGTGATTTCGATGAACCGGGCCGCATGCACGCATGCGCCCGGTGTTGCCGCGCGCCGCCGGCGGCGCGTGGTGATGGGTCGACGGGAACGAATGTAGGCAGTCACAAAATGACGGCATTGAACCGTTCTGCCCGGAAATAGAACAAATGCGCCACGCGCGGGCCGGCGCCGGCGGCCCGGCTACAATCGGAACCACCGTCCACCGCGCCTGCTCATGCCTGCCACCGACGACGCGCCGCGCGCGCCCGCCTCCGCCCCCGACGCTTCCGGCACTGCCGCCGCCATGCCGATCGTCACGGCGCTCGACGCGCGCCCGCGCTCGCCGCAGGCGCGCCCGAGCCGGTCGGCGGGCGCCGAGCTGAGCGTGGCGATCGTGCTGTGGCCGCGCTTCCCGATGCTGTCGCTGGCGGGCCTCTGCGATGCGCTGCGCCATGCGGCCGATCGCAGCGACCAGAGCCGCCAGCTGCGCTGCCTCTGGACCATCGCCGGAGTGGCGGGCGAGACGGTCGAGGCCAGCTGCGGGATCCCGGTGACGGTACAGAGCGCGTTTCCCGATCCGGCGCAATTCGACTACGTGATCGTGATCGGCGGGCTGCTGCCGCATCTGGAGCAGGTGGACGCGCGCTACTGGGACTACCTGCACCGCGCGGCCGGGGCCGGCACGCCGCTCGTCGGCCTCTGCACCGGCAGCTTCGTGCTCGCGCGCGCGGGCCTGATGGAAGCGCGCGTGGCCTGCATCCACAGCTTCCACGTGGAGGACTACCGGCGGCTGTTCCCGGCGCTGCGGCTCGTCACGCACACCGATTACCTGATCGACGGCGACCGCATCACCTGCGCGGGCGGCATCTCGGTGATCGAGCTGGCGACGCGGCTGATCAGCCTGCACTGCGGCCCCGACCGCGCCTCGAAGGTGATCCACCAGATGACGGTGAGCCGGCAGAGCGGCGCCTCGTTCGTCGAGCGGCGCGCGGCGCTCGGCTACCTGTCGGTGGATGACGCAACGGTGCGGCACGCGGTGCTGCTGATGGAGGAAAACCTGGAGGCGCCGCTGACGGTGGCGGTGATCGCGCGCATGACCGGCACCAGCGTGCGCCATCTCGAACGCGCGTTCGCCGCCGAGATGCACACCTCGCCGAACGCGTTCTACCGGCGCATGCGGCTGCGCTACGCGCGCTGGATGCTCGTCAACACCACGCGCCGCATCACCGACGTCGCCTACGAATGCGGCTTCGCCGACGCCGCGCATTTCATCCGCGCGTTCCGCGAGGCCTACGGCGTGACGCCGGGCAGGCTGCGCGGCGCGGCCGGCGGCTGAGGAGCGGGGCCTGACGCAATTCTTCTATGTTTCGGCCGCGCGATGCAATGCGCGGCGCGCGGCACGGCCGTACAGTGGACCGATCTCGAAGCGTCCGGGCGGGCGCCTCGCAACCCTCAACACGGAGGCGTGGAAACGGCATGCGTATCCTGATCGTCGGGGCCGGCGTGATCGGCCTGTCGAGCGCGTACTACCTGCATCGCGCCGGCCACGAGGTGACCGTGCTCGAGCGGCACCCGGAGGTGGCGCGCGAAACCAGCTTCGCCAACGGCGGCCAGCTGTCGTACAGCTACGTCGCGCCGCTCGCCGATCCGGGCGTGATCTCGAAGCTGCCGGGCTGGCTCTTGCGCCGCGACTCGCCGGTGCGGTTCCGGCCGACGCTGAACCCGGCCCAGTGGCGCTGGTGCTTCGCGTTCCTCGCGGCCTGCACGCGCTCGCGCAGCGCGCTGACCACGCGCCAGTTGCTGTCGCTGTCGTTCCTGAGCCGCACGCTGCTGCACGAGATGATCGCCGCCGAGCCGTCGCTCGATTTCGACTTCGTGCGCTCGGGCAAGCTGGTGCTGCACCGCGATCCCGGTGCGATGCAGCACGCGGTCGCGCAGCTCGAACTGCAGCGCGCGCTCGGCTGCGAGCAGCACGCGCTCGACGCGGCCGCCTGCGTCGCGCTGGAGCCGTCGCTCGCGCGGCATCGCGACCGGTTCGCCGGCGGCATCCATACGCCGAGCGAGGACACCGCCGACTGCCACCGCTTCTGCACCGGCCTCGCGGCGCTGCTGCGCGCGCGCGGCGTGACGATCACGACCGGCGTCGCGATCGACGGCCTGCGCGTGGCCGGTGACGCGAGCGACGCGCGCGTGGTCGCGCTGCGCGGCGGCACGCCGATCGACGCCGACCAGATCGTGATCGCCACGGGTGCGAGCGCCGCGCCGCTGCTCGCGCCGCTCGGCATCCGCCCGCCGATCCGGCCGCTGAAAGGCTACAGCCTGACCTACGCGCTGCCCGCGGGCGCGCCGGCGCCGCGGGCGAGCCTGACCGATTTCGCGCGCAAGGTCGTCTACGCGCGGCTCGGCGAGCGGCTGCGCGTGGCCGGGATCGCGGACCTCGACGCCTCGCCCGCACCGGACCCGGCGCGCATCGCCACGCTGCACGCGCAAGCCCGCGCGCTGTTCCCCGAACTCACCGCGGGCGAGCCGCTCGCCTGGACCGGCCAGCGCCCCGCCACGCCCACCGGCGTGCCGATCATCGGCCCCACGCGCTACCGCAACCTCTGGCTCAACCTCGGCCACGGCGCGCTCGGCTTCACGCTCGCGGCCGGCTCGGCCGCGCTGCTGGCCGACTGGCTCGCCGGCGGCACCGGCCACCCGCTGCGCGCGACGTTCTCGCACTGATTCCGCCGCCCGCCGCGCGCGGGCCTTCCCCCCGATTCGGACCACGATGCCAACCAGACCGACCCTCGCCGTGATCGGCACCGGCGGCACCATCGCCGGGCATGGCGCCAGCGCCACGCATACCGCGTCCTATGCCTGCTCCGTGCATGGCATCGACACGCTGCTCGAACAGCTGCCGCAGGCGGCCGGCATCGCGCGACTGCGCGCCGAACAGCTGCTGCAGACCGGCTCGGAGAACTTCGGCAACGCCGAACTCGTCGCGATCGCGGCGCGCGTCGCCGCGCGGCTCGCCGACGACGCGATCGACGGCGTGGTGCTCACGCACGGCACCGACACGATCGAGGAGACCGCCTATTTCCTGCACCTGACGCTCAAGAGCGCGAAGCCGGTGGTGGTGGTCGGCGCGCTGCGGCCGCCCTCGGCGCTCAGCTCCGACGCGGCGCTGAACCTGCACGCGGCGATCGCGGTGGCGGCGCACCCGGCCTCGCACGGGCTCGGCACGCTGGTGGTCGCGAACGACGAGATCCACACCGCGCGCGACGTCGCCAAGCAGCACAGCTACAAGCTCGAGGCGTTTCGCTCGCCTTACGGGCCGCTCGGGCTGATGGTGGACGGCGCGCCGCGCTACTACCGGCGCCCGCTGCGGCCGCACACGCTCGACACGCCGTGGTCGGCCGCGGCGCTGCCTGCGCTGCCGCGCGTGGACCTCGTCCACGCCTACGGCGAGCTCGATCCCGCCTGGCTCGAAACGGCCGCCGCGGGCGCGCGCGGGCTGGTGTTCGCCGGCACCGGCAACGGCAACGTCGCCGCGCGGCTGGTGGACGGCCTGCGCACGGCGGCGCGGCGCGGCACGCAGGTCGTGCGGGCCTCGCGCACCGGCAACGGCGTGGTCACGCGCAACGGCGCGCAGCCCGACGACGCCTACGGCTGGCTCACGGTGGACGACCAGATCCCGCAGAAGGCCCGCATCCTGCTGATGCTGGGGCTCACGCTGAGCGAGGATCGCGACGAGTTGCAACAGCTGTTCGATCGCTATTGAGGGCGCGGCGCCCGTCACGGCGGCCGCGATCGATCAACGGAACCGGCGCCCGACCGTTGCCCGCATCCGCAGGCGTACTGTCAAAACGGGCTGATACAATGCCCGCAGTCACGCCATCCCCAGGTCCAGATGCTCAGCGCCAAACACAACACGTCGTTGCCGCGGTCGTTCCAGATTCAATGCCGGGTCGTCGCCGCCCTGCTGATGCGCGAAATCATCACGCGCTACGGACGCCACAACGTCGGCTTCCTGTGGATTTTCTTCGAGCCGATGTCGTTCACGCTCGGCGTCACGGCGCTGTGGAACGTCGCGAAGTTCAATCACGGCTCGAACCTGCCGATCACCACGTTCGCCGTGACCGGCTATTCCACCATCCTGCTCTGGCGCAACACGGCCAACCGCTGCGCGCTGGCGATCCTGCCGAATCACAGCCTGCTCTACCATCGCAACGTGCGCGTGATCGACCTGTTCATCTCGCGTGCGCTGCTGGAGGTGTCGGGCGCGACCATGTCGTTCCTGTTCCTGTCGATCCTGTTCATCGCGGTCGGTCTGATGGAGCCGCCCAAGGACATCGCGCTGATCCTCGCCGGCTGGCTCTACCTGGCGATCATCGCGATCGGCCTCGGCTTCATCATCGGGTCGCTCAGCGAATTGAGCGAGACCTACGACCGGATGTGGCACACCATCGCCTACCTGCTGTTCCCGCTGTCGGGGGCCGCGTTCATGGTCGAATGGCTGCCCACCACGGCGCAGAAGGTGGTGCTGTGGCTGCCGATGGTCCATGCCTGCGAGATGATCCGCTACGGCTACTTCGGCGCGCTCGTCAAGCCGCACTACAACGTCGAGTACATGGTGGTGGCCGACCTGCTGATGCTGTTCACCGGGCTCGTGATGGTGCGCTACGTCAGCGCTCGCGTCGAACCCGAATGAAGCACGGGCGCAGTCCGTCGCCCCAATGAAAAACCGCCCCGAGGGGCTAATGCCGTTCAGTTAAGGTTCTTTCTGAGGAACCGAACGGCATAACGAGCAGGACGGGACTTGACGGCCCGAT
>NZ_CP045094.1:664742-760347 GCF_022870505.1 Burkholderia perseverans | reverse complement strand
ACTTCAGCGCAGCGTTTACAACCACTCCTTCCCCAAAACAAAAATGCCGTTCAGTTGCTTAACTGAACGGCATTAGCCCCGAGGGGCGGTTTTTCATTGGCGCAATGGGCGGCACCGGCGATCCGGCCGCCGGTGCCGGCTACGCAACGTGTTCCGGCTGGGCCAGTTCGACCGGCCTGACCGGGGCCCCGCTCCAGCGGATGTTGTGATATTCGAACAACTCGGTCCAGCCCTGGTTGCTGCCGGACCAGGTCTGATCGTCGTAATTGTTTACGACCGAGGTATAAACGCCGGGGAACGGATTGCCGTCGAGGCCGGCATGGTTGTTGTAGTCGTTCAGCAGCAGCAGGTTGACCTCGGCATTGGGCAGCATCGCGCGCGCCGCGGCCATAAAGCGATTCAGCAGGCCTTCGTCGAACATGGTGGTGTGCGGGTAGTGCTGCACCCAGCCGTGCGCGAAGCGCACGAACAGCACCTTGCCCGTCACGTTCAAGAGACGCGTCATCAAGTACGAGAACTTGCTGTTGTTGACCGCGCATTTGGTGCGCACCAGATACGGCGAATATTTGCCGTTGATTTTCGCTTCGTCGAAATCGTGATAGTGCATCAGGCCGTAGTGGCTGCACATGACGGCCGGGCCGGTAGGCTCCTCGACCACCCTCATGTTTTCCTCCTGGAAAATATGATTGAAGCCACTTTCGAACAACCGGACCAGCGCAATGGTCGGCGTCACCCACCAGTCGAGCGGATAGGCCTTGTCCACGCCGAAATGCCGACGGATCTGATATGCCGTCTGACAATGCCCCCCCAGGCTGATGAGATGGTCGAATTCCTGATTGATCATGTTACGGTCTCGCGATGGGTCCAAAGGAGCCCGCCACGGGCCCGTTCGCGCGACATTATCACAGTTCACCGGCATGGGGTAGGCGGGAAAAAGCACCCGGCGCGAACCGCTTCGACCCCGCCCGCCTTGGCTCGACAGCCCTTCGGGGCGGCACCGGCCGGGCACCGGAGGCGGACGAAAACCGGGCCGATCATTTTGATCAACGAAACATTCCCGCTTTCAAAATGAGGATGCGATACGCGCGAAAATCACGCCGCGCGGGCCCGGATATCCGCTCGATATCGACATCGTGACAATGGCCGGGTCATGACGTGCCGAGATCGTCAAGGATTTCGGCAACGACCCGAAATATCGCTTCGCATGCCAACCCGTCGCGTCGTGAATCGCGTGCCCGCGCCGCCGTCGCGATACGCCTTCCTCGCATCCGTATCGACGTCCGTGCCTCGCCGCCGATGACAACGCCGCGCCACACGTCGGCCCCATCATGGTGCCGACGCAGCCCGCGCGCCGGCCGGCGGGAACGCCGTGGCGCTCGCGCTGTCGCATCAACGCTGCCGTCCTTGTCGTCGCCGGACGCCAGCCACCGTGCGCAACATCCAGCCGACCGCCCCAACCGCGACCGGCTCCCGTTCCTCTTGCTTCGAGACTCGATGACTTTCCGCCTGATCACCGCGCTTCGCCATCTCGCGCTCGGCCTCTGGCTCGCCGGCGCGCTGTCGTCCGGCGCGCGCGCCGATACCGCCAGCGGCGCCGCATCGGCCCAGCAGCAGCTCGGTCAACTCCAGTACCGCGCCAGCGCCCCCGGCACGGTGGCTCGCCCGCTCGCGGACAAGCTGCGCGACGTGCTGAACTTCCGCGACTTCGGCGGCAAGTGCGACGGCACCAGCAACGACGACCGCGCGATGGACAACGCGCTCTCGCACCTCGCCAACGGCACCTCGCTGGTGTTCCCGGCCGGCACCTGCGTGTTCACCACGCCCAAGACGCTGCCGCTGGTGCAGAACGTGTCGATCCGCGGCGCCGGCGCGCGCCAGACGATCCTGCTCTACACGGGCCGCGACACGCGCTCGGACCTCTGGACCGTCGGCGACGGCAAGACCTCGATGACGGGCTGGTCGATCTCGGGGCTGCGCTTCGACTCCACCACCACGATGAGCGCGGGGGCCGCGCTGCATCTGCGCCGCATGCAGAACGGCAACGAGCTGGCCGACGTCGACGCGGGCGTGTTCACGCAATCCTCGCGCAAGCTGTTCAACGGCATCTGGCTCGACGACGTCAACGTCTTCAAGTACTCGGGCTTCAACCTGCAGGTGCAGAACGAGGCGCTGATGGTGAACGGCGCGCCGGGCAGCGACGAGGGCTCCGACGTCTATCTCGACAACGGCGCGATCACGTTCTCGAGAATCGCCTACCACGTGGGCGGCGGCCAGGGCGGCGTCTATTTCGGCAAGGTGCTGGCGTTCGGCAACGGCGTCAATTACCAGATCGACACGCGGCTCGTCGCGCGCCGCAACCGCGAGATCTTCTTCAGCGACCAGAGCATCTCGGACGGCGCCACCGACTACGGCGTCTGGATCGACGACGCGCTCACCTCGAACGCGCCGATCGTGATGAACGGCGCGTTCGCGTCGGCCGGCCAGCTCCAGCCGGGCGGCAAGGGCATCGAGATCTACGTCGAGAAATGGCCGGCGGGCCGCATCACGATGGGGCCGGGGCAGCTCTACAACGCGATCCACGACGGCATGCGCGTGGACGACCCCACCACCATCATCAGCATCGACGCGGGGCGCCACATCTTCAACAACGGCGGCTACGGCGTGAACGCGACGGTGCCGACCTCGAATCTCTACAGCCTGTCGCAATACATGGCGCGCAACCGGCTCGGCGACTACTCGCCGAACGTGCAGCTCGCGCCGTTCGAGGTCCACGCGGCGATGGCGGCCACCACCATCACCAACAGCCGCCAGACCATCGACAAGGCCTACCTGTTCAACGTGCCGGCCGATCACGGCAAGGTCGCGATTCCCGCCGGCACCCAGACGCTGCTGCTCGATCCGGCCGCGCCGCTCGACGAACTGGCGATCACGCTGCCTGCCTGCAACGCCGGCTACGACGGCTCGCTCGTGCGCTTCTCGTCGACGCGCCGGATCACGCGGCTCGCGCTGCAGGCGGCGGGCGGCTCGGTGGCCGCGCCGCCCGCCGCGCTGGCGGCCGGCGCAGGCCACCAGTACCTGTGCCGCGGCGAGAACACGACCTGGTATCCGCTCTATTGAAGTTCGACCGCCCGCCGGCGCGGGGCGGCGCGAATGCGCGGCCGGCAGCGGGCAGGAAAGAAAGGAAAGCGGCGGGACGCAGCCGGCTCAGGCGCCGCGCCGCCAGCGCATCCGCGTCGACACGAGTTCGCGCGGCAGCTTCGGCGCGGGCGGCTTCGCGCGCGCCAGCGCGACGAAGCCGAGCCGCCGGTACAGCGCGGCCGCGCGCGTGTTGCTGACCAGCACGTCGAGCACCACCTCGCGCCCCTCTTCGACCGCGGCCGCGATCGAACCGTGCCGGCAGGCATCCTCGAACAGCGCCGTGAACACCCCGGTGCCGCGCCAGCGCGCGTCGATCGCGCAATGCGCGACGTGCGTCTGCAAGCGCTTCGGCGCCGGCAGCTCGCCTTCGAGCACGAGCCCGCGCAGCAGGCTCGCCACCGTGTGGCGCAGCCCGAAGCGGCGCAACAGCAGCCAGGCCACGTGCGGATCGTCGAGCGCGATCACGCGCCCGTCGTGCGCGGCCAGCACGCCGGCCACGCTGCCGTCGGGCGCCACCGCCACGCGATGCCGGCGCCACGAGAAGCGCCCGTGCCTCGACGTGAATGCGCCGGCGAGAAACCCCACCATCGCTTCGTCGGGCACGCCGAGAAAGAAGCCGAACTCACGCACGCCGGAAGCCAGGATCAGCGGCGCGCAGGCCCGCGCGTCGTCGGGCCGGGCCGCGCGGAAGGTCCAGCCGGGCAGCGGAGCGTCGGGCGCGGACATGGCGGGCCGCCCCTAGCGCGCGAGCCGGGCCAGCGCGGCCACGGTACGCGTGATCTGCTCGGGCTCGTGCGTCGAGCAGATGAAGAAGCGCAGCCGCGCGGCCTTCTCCTCGACGGCCGGATAGAAGATCGGCTGCACGTTGATGCCCTCGTCGAACAGCGCGTTGGCCCAGCGCGCGGCCTTCAGCGAACTGCCGGTGATCACCGGCACCACCGCATAGCCCTCGCTGGTGCCGGTGTCGAGGCCCGCGGCGCGCGCCTCGTCGAGGAACTGCCGGCCCCGTTCGCGCAGCCGCGCGACGCGCTGCGGCTCGCGCCGCAGGATCTCGAGCGCGCTCAGCGAGGCGGCCGCGAGCACCGGCGCGAGGCCGACGCTGTAGAGGAAGCCCGGCGCCAGGTGGCGCAGCATGTCGGTGAGCGGCTGGCAGCCGGCGATGAAGCCGCCGCAGCCGGCCAGCGTCTTGCTGAGCGTGCCCATCCACAGGTCGACGTCCTCGGGGGCCACCGCGAAATGCTCGCGGATGCCGCGTCCGGTGGCGCCGAGCACGCCGAGCGAATGCGCCTCGTCGACGAGCAGGAACGCGCCGTGGCGGTTGCGGATCTCGACGAACTTCGGCAGGTCGGGGAAATCGCCGTCCATGCTGTAGAGCCCCTCGATCGCGATCAGCACGTTGCGATACTCGTGGCGCACGCGCGCGAGCAGCGCGTCGAGCGCGCGCCAGTCGTTGTGCGGGAAGCTCAAGCGCTTGGCGCCGCTCAGCTGCGCGCCCTGCACGATGCTGTTGTGGGCGAGCGAATCGTGGACGATCAGGTCGCCCTGCCCGAACAGCGAGCCGATCACGGTCACGTTGGTGGCGTGGCCGCTCACGAACACCACGCAGTCGTCGGTCTCGTAGAACGCCGCGAGCGCATGTTCGAGATCGCGCTGCACGGGCCGCTCGCCCGCCACCATGCGGCTCGCCGAGGCCGAGGTGCCATAGCGGTCGATCGCCTGCTTGGCGTGCGCCGTCACGGTGGCGTCGCCGGCCAGGCCCAGGTAGTTGTAGTTCGCGTAGTTCACGTACTCGCGCCCGCCGATCAGCGTGGTCGCGCCGGCGAGCCCGTCATGGACGCGGAAGAACGGCGACTCGACGCCGAGCGTCTCGCCCATCTCGCGCATGATTTTGAGCTGCTGGTATTGCGGCATCGACTCGAAGCGGCTGCGCGGCGATGCATGCTCGCCCGCCGCGGCCGGCGCCGGCACGGCGGCGGCACCGCCCTCGGTCACGCGGTCCAGTTGGCGCTTGAGCGCCTTCGCAGCGAGTTGCTGCCGGAGATGATCTCCCAATCCCATCGATTCGTTCGCCCGTAGCCTGATCAAGACCGCTATGTTACGCCGCGAACTCGGCCCATTCCCAGGCGTCGGGGCTGGACAGCAGCGCATCGACGAGCCGGAAGTTCATTTCGTGGCTCGGCCGCAACGCCGAGACGCGCGCGAGCAGCGGCGCGCCCGCCATCGCCAGGTCGCCCACCAGATCGAGCACGCGATGGCGCACGAATTCGTCGGGCAGGCGCATGCCGCCCAGCACGCGGCTGCCGACGATCGACGCGGTGCAGGAGGGCCGCGCGCCGCGCAGGATCGGCACGCCGCGCAGGTAGCCGGCGACGATCGCCGGCACCGCCCACTTGACGCGCCCGTAGGATCGCGACGGCGCGATTTCGGCGGCGAACGCGGCCGGCGTCATCGCGCCGGCCCAGTGCATCTCGCCGAAGCCCTTCAGGTCGTTGCGCACGCTCATCTCGTAGCGCGGCGCGGGTTCGAGCCGCATCTCGCGGCGCGCGCCGCCCTCGCCGTCGGCCACCGCGAGCGAGCGCGTGACGCGGATGAAGCGCTTCGGCGCGACCAGCGCACGGCGCCCGGCCGAGCGCAGCGCGTCGAGCCAGGGCGCGGCGCTGCCGTCGAGGATCGGCACTTCCTCGGCATCGAGTTCGACCGTGGCATGGTCGATCTCGCAGGCGAGCAGCGCCGCGAGCAGGTGCTCGACGGTGCGCACGCCCACCCCGTCGGGGCTGCGCAGCATGGTGCAGAGCGGCTGCGCGCGGCGCAGCGCCGGATCGACCGCGAAGCTGGCCAGCTCGCGCCCGCCGTTCATGCGGCGAAACCGGATGCCGCGCGTGGCGGGCTGATCGCCCGCCGCGGGCAGGATTCGCACCCGCACGCGCCGGCCCGTGTGCAGGCCGTGGCCGGCCAGCGCGAGCTCGCGCGCGAGCGTGCCCTGCGTCGCCTGCCAGCCGGCCGGCACGGCGCTCGTCACTGCGCCACCTCGAGCCTCGGCTTCTTGCCGCCCACCGGATCGTTGGCGGCGGCCTTCAGCGCGGCCTTCGCCTCGCTGTCGAGCGCGTGCTTCGCGGCCAGCGCGGCGACCTCGTCGAGCGCGCCGCCGTCGGCCGGCGCGCCGGCGCTGGCCTCCTCGGCCGCGATCGAATCGACGATCCGGCCGGCCAGCGACTGCACGGTCGCGCCGTCGGCGATCGCCATCACCGACAGCTTCACCTCGAACACTTCCTCGACCGCGAGGCCGAGCTCCATGCCCATCAGCGAATCCATGCCCATTTCGAGCACCGACTTGTCGAGCGCGATGCGCTCCGGCGTCATGTGCAGAATCCGCGCGATCTGCGCGCGCAGCGTCTCCGAGACGAACGCCACCGCTTCCTCGCGCGGCAGCGCGGCGACCTGCTCGCGCAGTTCGTCGCCGCCGTCGCGCGACGCGTCGCTGCCGGGCCGCGTCTGCATCAGCGCGTAGCGGCGCGCGTTGGCGGCCGGCATGCCGCGCGCGAGCGCCTGCCAGTCGATGCGCACCACCGCCTCGCCGGCGCGGCCGTCCAGCAGCGCGCGTTCGAGCGCGTCGAGCGCCTCGGCCGAGCTGATCGAGGCGCCGCCGATACGCGCCTGCAGCGCCTCGCGCGTGCTGTCGTTGCGGGCCAGGAAGCCGACGTCGTCGAGCGGCCCCCACGCCATGAAGGTGGCCGGCAGCCCCGCCGCGCGGCGGTGCGCGACCAGCGCCTCGAGGAAGCTGTTGGCCGCCACGTAGCTGGCCTGGCCGGGATTGCCGAGATAGGTGGTGGCCGACGAATAGACCACGAACCAGTCGAGCGGCGCGCCGCGCGTGGCGCGATGCAGGTTCCAGGCGCCTGCCACCTTCGGCGCGAGCACGGCCTCGAAGCGCGCGTCGTCGAGATTGCGCACCAGGCCATCGTCGATCTGCATCGCCGAGTGCAGCACGCCCTTGAGCGGCGTGCCGCGCGCGGCGATCCGCGCGACCAGCGCGTCGAGTGCCGCCGCATCGGTCACGTCGCAGGCCGCGACCTCCACCGCCACGCCGAGCGTCTCGCGCCACTGCGCGACCTCGGCCGCGCTGGCCTCGGCCAGCGTGCCGCCGCGGCTCGCCAGCGTCAGGTGCCGCGCGCCGCGCTCGACCAGGCGCCGCGCGGTGGCGAAGCCCAGGCCGCCCGTGCCGCCGATCACCAGATAGGCGCCGGCCGGATCGAGCGCGAGCGCGGGCCGCGCGGCCAGGCCGCGCGTGGGCGCCGGCGTGCCGGACGGATAGGTGACCAGCACCTTGCCGATCTGGCGCGCCTGCTGCATGTAGCGGAACGCGTCCTCGGCGCGCTCGGCCGGGAACGCGCGGTACGGCAGCGGGTGCAGCACGCCGCCGGCGAACAGCGCCATGACCTCGCCGAACAGGCGCGCGGTCAGCTCGGGCAGCACGCCCATCAGCTGGTCGGCATCGATGCCGAAGTAGCTGATGTTGTTGCGGAACGGACGCAGCCCGATGTGGCTGTTCTCGTAGAAGTCGCGCTTGCCGAGTTCGAGGAAGCGGCCGAACGGGCGCAGCGTGTCGATGCTGCGCACCATCGCCTCGCCCGCCAGCGAGTTCAGCACGATGTCGATGCCCTGCCCGCCCGTCATCGCGCGAACCTGGTCGGCGAACGCAAGGCTGCGCGAATCGAGCACGTGATCGGCGCCGAGCAGACGCGCGAACTGGCGCTTCTCGTCGCTGCCGGCGGTGGCGAATACCTCGGCGCCGAAATGGCGCGCGATCTGGATCGCCGCGATCCCCACGCCGCCCGCGCCGCCGTGGACCAGCACGCGTTCGCCGCGGCGCACGCGCGCCAGCTCGACCAGCGCGTAATAGGCGGTGAAGAAGGTGGTCGGCACGGTGGCCGCCTCCTCGAACGACATCGCGGCCGGCTTCGCCGCGATCGCCTCGGCGCGCGTCACCACGCGCGTGGCGAACGAGGCCGGCGCGAAGCCGAGCACCGCGTCGTCGGGGGCGAACGCCGTGACCGCGCGGCCCACGCGCAGCACGCGCCCGGACAGCTCCATGCCGATCGTCGCGCCCGCGAAGCCGTTCTCGACGGCCTCGTCGGACAGCAGCCCCATCGCATACATCACGTCGCGGAAATTGAGGCCGGTGGCCATCGGCTCGATCTCGACCTCGTCGTCGGCGAGCGCGCGCGGCGCCTGCGCGAACCATTCGAGGTTGCGCAGCGAGCCCGGCGCGTCGAACGCGAGCACCGCCGGCGCGTGGGCCGCGAGCGGCGCGCGCGCGGCCGCGCGTTCGGCGCTCAGCATGCGCGGCACCTGGCGGCCGGCCGGCGTGAGCAGCACCTCTTCCTCGGCCACGTCGATCAGCAGCTCGCGCGCGAGCCGCATCACCTCGACACCGGCCGCCGGATCGACGTCGATCAAGCGGCAGCCGAGTTCGGGATGCTCGTTGGCGAGCACGCGCCCGAGGCCCCACAGCGTCGCCTGGGCCGGGTCGCCCGCGACCGCGCCGTCGAACGGCGCGCCGCCGCGCGTGATTACCGACAGCCGCACGCCGGCCGCGTAATGGGCGGCGTCGAGCGAGCGCACCAACGCGGCCAGCGCGATCGCGCCGGAGCGCTGCGCCTGCATCAGGCGCTCGGCCGGCACGTCGGCGCCGAGCCGCAGCGCGGGCGCGCAGAACACCACGTGGGTCGGATCGGTGGCCGGCATGGTCGCGATGAAATCGGCGGCCTGCCGCGCCTCGACGGTCTCGACCACGTGGCCGGCATGCGTCAGCGCGTCGGCCAGCAGCGCGCCGACCGGCGCCTCGTCGTCGGCCGCGGTGACGATCACCCATTGCTCGGCGCGCTCGAGCGCGTCGAGGCTGTCGTCGTCGGGCTCGGCGGCCTCGCCGGCCAGCGGCCGGCGCGCGATCACGAGGCTCGGCGTGCCCTCCAGTTCGAGATCCTGCTCGGCGTGGCGCACCACCTCGACGAGGCCCGCGCGCTCGCAGAGCGCGACGAGTTCGGCCGGCGTCAGCGACGCGGTGCGGCCGTCGCCGGACTGCAGCCCGAACACGATGTCGGCGAAACGGTTGCGGCGCGACTCGGCCAGCACCAGCAGCCCGCCCGGCGCGACCCAGGCGCCGATCGAGGCCAGCACGTCGACCGGCTCGGGGCGGCCGGCCAGCGCGCGATCGACCAATACCAGGTCGTACAGTTCGTGCGGATCGGCCTTCAGCGCGAAGCGCTCGCCCGTCACCTGCGCCACCGTGGTGATACCCGGCGACGCATCGGCGTCGAACGCGGCGAGCTGGTCGGCCGTGCCGACGATGGTGCGCTCGCAACGATCACCCGGCACGCGCATCGCGAGCGGGCGCAGCACGTCGCCGCGCGTGGATTCGATCTCGAGCAGGCGCAGGCGGCGCGCCTCGCGCCAGCCGTCGATCGCCGACATCGCGCAGGCCTGCATGATCGCGTGCGTGTGCTCCCAGGTCGGCGAGGCGTCGAAGAACTGCTCGACCAGGCTGCGGCCGGTGGCCGACAGCACGCGCGAGCGTTCGAGTTCGCCCTTCAGCACGCGCGGCAGCGCCGCGCCGCAATGCGCGAGCAGCGTCAGCTCGGCGACGTGATGCGGCGACTCGGCGAGCAGGCCGCGCCACAGTTCGTCGAGCGGCGGCAGCGCCGCGCAGGCTTCGTCGTCGCGCACCAGGCGCTCGCCGTCGCGACGCGCGAGGCCGTCCTCGATCAGGATTTCGGCGAGCCGCGCGATGAGCGGCGCCTGCGGATGGGTGGGCAGCAGCGGCGCCGCGAACGCGTCGATCGCGTCGAGCCCGCGCAGCGCGTAGAGACTCGCCAGCACGTCGAGCAACGGCAGCATCTCGGTCAGGTGCTGGCCGCGGCGCGCGCCGTCCTCGCTGGCCGCGACGCGCGCGGCGGCGTCGTGCAGCAGCACGGCCGGCGCCGGCAGCATGTCGGCACGCGCCTCGTCGGGCAGCGGCCGGTGTTCGAGCGCGTAGACGAAGCGCGACGGCGCGTGATGGCGGCGACCGAGCAGATCGACGCGGCGGAACCGGCAGGCGGCGAGCCGTGCCGTCACGGCGCCGTGGGCATCGAGGAATTCGAAGCTGGCGACCACCGAATGCGGGCTGCGCCGGTCGATGCGCACCAGCACGCGCTCGATCGCGTCGCCGCGCAGGAAGTCGACGCGGCCGATCTGCACCGGCACGTAGGCCGCGTGGTCGCCGTCGCCGGCATGCGCGCCGAGCAGCGCGAACAGCGGATGGAAACCGCTGTCCATCAGCGCCGGATGCAGGTGGTAGGCGGCCAGCGCGGCCGCGTCGCCACACGCGGCGGGCGCCGCGAGTTCGGCCAGCGCGAGTTCGTGCCGGATCCGCACGCCGCGCACCCAGCGGAACGCGGGACCGTATTCGAGGCCGATCGTCGAGGTGCCGCCGTACAGCGTCGCGCCATCCAGCACCGGTTGCGCGCGCAACGAATCGAGCAGCGCGCCGGACACCGTCGTGCGCGCGTCGAGCGTGCAGCCGCTCGCGAGCAGGCGCCCGGTCACGTTCAGCGTCCACGGCGTGTCGCTCATGCGGTCGCGCGTCTCGATCGTGAAGATCGCCGTCTCGGGCTCGATCTGGAAGCGGAACAGCTTGGCCTGCTGCGGCTGGAACACCACCGGCGCGCGGATCTCGACGTTTTCGAGCGCGCAGCTGTCGGATTCGAAGTAGACGCGCGCGGCGGCCAGCGCCATCTCGACGTAGCCGGCGCCCGGGAACGCTACGCCGCCGTCCACCACGTGGTCGGCCAAGAGCGGCAGCCGGACCGGATCGAGCTGGTTCTCCCAGCCGAACGCGAGTTCGTGCAGCCGGTAGCCGAGCAGCGGATGTTCGCGGCGGCGGTTGACGAGGTTGTAGGCCTCGACGCTCGGCTCCAGCCAGTAGTGCTCGTGCTGCCACGCGTAGGTCGGCAGCGCCACGGGCGGCGCGGCCGGCGCGAAGCGTTCGACCTCGACGGCCGCGCCATGCGCGACGGCCGACAGGATCGCGGCCTCCAGCGTCGCGGCGCTGCCCTGCTGGCGCTTCAGCGTCGGCAGCACGGCGCCCTGCGCCTGCGCGGCCAGCAGCGCGTTCTTCATGTAGCTGCGCAGGATCGAGTGCGGCGCGACCTCGATGAACACCGTCACGCCGTCGGCGATCAGGCTCGCGATGCCGTCGCCGAAGCGCACCGGCTCGCGGATGTTGCGCCACCAGTAGCCCGCGTCGAGCGCGGTGCCGTCGAGCCGCGCGCCCGTCACGGTGGACACGAAGCTGCCGTCGCCGGCGCGCGGCGCGAGCCCGGCCAGCTCGTCGCGCACGATCGTCTCGATCCCGTCCATCCGGCGGCTGTGGAATGCGTAGTCGAGATCGAGCATCTGGAAGAAGCGCCCGCTCTCGCGCTGCGCCGCCTCGATCGACTGCAGCGCCTGCAGCGAGCCGGCCAGCGTGACCGCCTCGGCGCTGTTCACGCCGGCCACCTCGACCAGCGCGGTCAGGCCCAGGCGCGCGATCAGGTCGTTGGCGGCCGCCTCGCTGAGGCCCGCCGCGGCCATCCGGCCGCTGCCGCGCGTGGTGCCCTGGGCGCGGCTGCGGATCTTGATCACGCGCACCGCGTCGGCCAGCGAAAGGATCTGCGAGGCCCAGGCGGCGGCAATCTCGCCGACGCTGTGGCCGATCGTAGCGTCGCAGCGGAGGCCGCGCGCGTCGAGCACGCGCGTCAAGCCCACCTGGATCGCGAACAGCAGCGGCTGCGCGTTCTCGGTAGCCGCAAGCCATTCCGCGCTCGCGCCGCGGCGCATCACCTCGACCAGCGAGGCGCTGCCGTCGGCGCGCCAGAGCGCGTCGACCTCGTCGAGCGCGGCGCGGAACAGCGGCTCCTCGTCGTACAGCTGCTGGCCCATGCCGGCCCACTGGCAGCCGTTGCCCGAGTAGACGAAGGCGACCCGGCCGGGATCGGCCGGCGCCTCGCCGCGCACCACGCAGGCGGGCAGCTCGGCGGCGCCGGCGGCCAGCGCCGCGAGCGCGGCGCGCCCTTCCTCGTCGCTGGCCGGCGCGATCACGAGCCGGTGCGTGAACCACTGGCGGCGCCGTGCGGCGGTGGCCGCGACCGACTGCCAGTCGGCGCCCTGCTCCAGCACGGCGAGATAGCGCGCGGCGAGCGCGGCGAACGCCTGCGGCGTGCGCGCGCTCAGCAGCAGCGGCGAGCGGCGGGCGGCCGGCGCCGACGCGGCAGGCTGGGCGGCAGCCGCGGCGCCGGCTTCGACCACCGCCGGTGCCTCGGTCAGCACGATGTGCGCGTTGGTGCCGCCGAAGCCGAACGAGTTCACGCCGACCGTGAGCGGCGCGTCGCCGGCCGCGTCGAGCGGCGTGTAGCGATCGGCCACGCGCAGCCGGCCGCCCTCGAAATCGATTGCGGGATTCGGCGTCACGAAGTGCAGCGAGCGCGGCACCGCGCGGTGCTTCAGGCACAGCACGGCCTTGAGCAGCCCGGCCATGCCGGAAGCGGTTTCGAGGTGGCCGATGTTGGTCTTGATCGAACCGATCAAGAGCGGCTTGTCGGCCGGGCGGCCCGCCGACATCACGTCGATCAGCGCGCGCGCCTCGATCGGGTCGCCCACCGCGGTGCCGGTGCCGTGCGCCTCGAGATACGACACCGACAGCGGATCGATGCCGGCGCGCGCGTAGACGCTGCGCAGCAGCGCGGCCTGGGTGGCCGCGCCCGGCACGCTGATGCCGCCCTGCGTGAAGCCGTCGGAGTTCACGCCGGAGCCGGCGATCACCGCGTGGATCGTGTCGCCGTCGGCGAGCGCGCGCTCGAGCGGCTTGAGCAGCACGAACGCGCCGCCCTCGGAGCGCACGTAGCCGTCGCCGCTCGCGTCGAACGCGCGGCAGCGGCCGCGCGGCGAAAGCATCGAGGCCTTCGAGAAGCTGACGAAGCCGAACGGGTGCATCAGCAGGTTCACGCCGCCGGCCAGCGCCATCTCGGCCTCGCCCGAACGCAGCGCCTGCACCGCCTGGTGCAGCGCCACCAGCGACGACGAGCAGGCGGTGTCGATCGACAGGCTCGGGCCGCGCAGGTCGAACAGGTAGGACACGCGGTTCGAGGCGATGCTGAGCGTGTTGCCGGTGGCCGAGTACGGATCGACCGAGTTCAGGTCGTCCACGCTGCGATTGCCGTAGTCGGGGCTCGCCACGCCGACGAACACGCCGCAATGGCTGCCGCGCAGATCCTGCGGGCGCAGCCCGGCATGCTCGAAGGTTTCCCAGGCGAGCTCGAGCAGGAGCCGCTGCTGCGGGTCCATCTGGCTCGCCTCGCGCGGCGAGATGCCGAAGAACGCCGCGTCGAAGCCGGCGATGTCGTCGAGGACGCCCGCCGAGAACGTGTAGCTCTTGCCGGCCTCGCGCTTGGACGGATGCTGATAGAACTCCGTGCCGAAACGCTCGGCCGGGATCTGCGTCACCGCATCACGCTCGGCGCGCAGCAGGCTCCAGAGCGCGTCCGGACTGTTGGCACCCCCGGGAAAGCGGCATGCGATCCCAACAATTGCAATCTTTCCGTTCATCTTTATGTCGTTTTCTCTGATGCCTGCGACCCATCCATGCGACTTTCCTGTTGTTGCGTCGCCAGCAACAGCAGGCCACCCAGTTGCTCGGCCCGCACATTCCGGCGCTCCGGCCCCTTCGTCCCGTCATTACGCCAGATGAAAAAATCGCTGTGTTCCGGATTGCTGTCCAGACGATCGAAAACCTGAGACAAGGCGGGGACGTGATCGCCGTAGAAGCAGACCACCGCTTCCCGGCGGCTCGAACGCAGATGATCCAGCAAGCGGCCGAGCATTGCATCCGCATTTTCAATATGTCGCAAATAAGCCGTCAGGTCGCGCCACGGCGCGCCGTCGCCGAGAGTATGACGGTTCGCCGATTCCCCCGGCAAAACTGTTTCGAGATGTAACGGGCCGTGGTTTTCCATGGTCATCGCGAACACGAAGCGCGGTTCGTCGCCGGGCGCCGCCAGTGTCTCGATGATGGCATCGGCGACGGCCGCGTCCGAAACATAGGGACCGGCGCGCGACGCGCCCGCGAAGTGCCCGATGTCGAGGAAGCGCGAGAAGCCCAGCAAGGGGAATACCCGGTCGCGCCCGAAAAAGTCGGCGTAATACGGATGGATCGCCACCGTGCGGTAGCCGCCGCGGCCGAACCAGGCCGCCAGCGACGCGCACTGTCGTCTGACGAATGCATACGGATAGAAGCGCGCGTAGCCGAGCGCGGCCTGGCCCGTGCCCATCAGCACCGCGAACTCGGTGCGCATGGTGTTGGCGCCCCAGGCCGGCACCTCCAGCTCGCCGTGCCAGAGCGCCTCGCGGCGCGCCTCGTCGAAGCGCGCGAGGAGGCCGGGGGCGATCGCCGCGCCGAGCCGGCGCGCGTCGAAGAACGATTCGCTCTGGATCACGATCACGTCGGGCCGGTGGCGCGGCGCGCCGTTCGCGTAGGGGCTCGCCGCCAGCGCCTCGCGAAAGCGGCGCAGCGTGGCCGGCCGCAGGCCGTTCAGCAGATAGGCGACGAATACCGCGAGGAAGCCGTGGCGGCGCTGGTCGATGCCGGCGTCGAGCGTGAGCGGCAGTGCGGCGGCCACCCGCAGCGCGAGCCCGAACGCCAGCACCGCGACCGGCAGCGAGACCGACGCGGGATAAGGCGGCGCGGGCCGCTCGGCGATGAAGCCCGCGATCACGAGCACGATGCCCGCCCCGATCGCGACGACCTTGCCGATGCTGAGAAACGGCAGATACAGCCGTGGATGGGAGAACAACTGGCTGAACAGGCTGAGGTCGGTGAAGACGAACGGCTCGCGCAACGACTCGTACTTCGCATTGCTGACGGCCGCGAGGAGACCGACGAGCGCGAGCGTCGCGCAGGCCGAGAAGATCGGCCGCGACGTCGCGGCCATCGTCAGGTCGGCGACGCAATATACGGCAAGAATGTGAAGCAATGACGACAGCCACGGCCGGCGCCAACGCCCGCGCGGCAGCGCGATGCGCTCGAGCGCGAACGACGGCGCCGCCGTGAGCGCGAACACGAGGCCGGGGAGCAGGCTCAATTGGCCGCGTCCTCGGCGGGCAGGTACGACAGGCGGCCGAGGATCGCGTCGGCCAGCGCGGCCGGCAGCAGCGGCAGCAGGCGCATGCCGAACGCCAGCAGCGCCGGGAACGCGATCTCGGCGCGGCCCGCGTCGAGCCCGCGCCGGATATGGGCGGCGGCGCGCTCGGCGCTCCACAGGAACGGCTTGTCGCCCGGGAACACGTCGCTCATCGCGGTCTTCACGAAGCCGGGCAGCACTACCGTCACGCGCACCCCGTCGCGCGCCAGCAGCGGGCGCACCGAATCGCCCCAGGCCTTGATCGCGGCCTTGCTCGCGCAGTAGGCGGGCGAGATCGCCATGCCGCGCAGCGCGGCCAGCGAGCTGACCAGCACCACCCGCCCGGCGCGGCGCGCGCGCATTCGCTCGAGCACCGGCAGCACGGTGTGGATCGCGCCGTAGAAATTGGTGTCGACCACGCGTGCGGTGCGTTCGAGCCCTTCCCAGTCGGCCGCCGAGCCGATCGTGCTGGCCACCCCGGCGTTCGCGATCAGCAGCTCGATCGGATGACGCGCGTCGAACGCATCGAGCCAGGCGCCGGTCGCGGCGGCCTCGCGCAGGTCCAGCACGCCCGCCTCCACCTCGGCGCCGCGCGCGCGGCAGGCCGCGGCGGCGGCCTCGACGCGTTCGCGGTCGCGCCCGACCAGGCCGAGCGTGACGCCGGGCCGGGCGTAGGCGAGCGCGAGCGCGCGCCCGAGCCCGGCGCTCGCGCCGGTGATCACGACGTGGCGGGGGTTCGGCTCAGCCATCCGCGCGGTCCAGCCGGTCGGCCGCGCCCGCCACCGCCATCGCGATGCCGGTGCGCGTGTAGAAATCGCCGTTGATCTGCGTGTGGTGCATCACGTAGTCGAGGAACGCATGGTAGAGGTCCATGTCGGGCTGTTCACGCTGGTGCCAGAAGTCGTCGAGCGTGCCCTGCCAGGTCAGCCCGGGCAGATTGTAAATGGCCGTGCCCAGCGCGATCAGCGGGCGTTCGTGGTGCAGCGCCGACAGCCCCACCGTGCTGTTCACCACCACCACGCCGCGCGCGTGCTCGAGCAGCGTCGGCAGATGGCCCGCGTTGATGAACGCCACCCGCTCCGCCACGCCTTCCTCGGCCGCGACGCGCTGCGCGAAACGCCGGTATTCGATCATCCCGGTGTCGAGCGGATGGTTCTTGATCAGCAGCAGCGCGTCGGCCGGCGCGTGGCGCGCGAACGAGCGCACCACCTGCCCGATCGCCTCGCGCACGCCCGCGAACGGCGAATGCACGACGATCTGCGCGTCCGAATTCAGTTGCAGCGGAAACAGGTAGTACGGCTTGCCGCCGCCCAGCACCGTGCGCGTCACGGCTTCGGCATGGCGGTGGTGCCGGCCCTGCATCAGCGCCCGGAACGCGAGCCCGGTGTATTCGACCAGGCCGTTCCTCGGACGATGGCTGCGGTAGCGCGGAAACCGCCATGCCAGCACGGCGTTGGCGACCCGATAGGTGATGTCGTGGAAGACCCGCTCGTAGAGGTTGTAGCCGGTCGGCCTGCCGGGCGCGGCGGGCGGCGTGACCACGTGCGAGCCGAGGTAGGCGGCGGGATCGGACGGCATCAGCGAGCGGCCGTTCACGCCATGGCGCTCGAGCGTGATCCAGTGGGGGCGCACGTAACCCTCCTCGAACACGTGAACGCGCAGGCCGAAACGCTCGGCGACGGGATGCAGGTGACGGTGAATCTCGCGGCAGTCGCCGAACATCAGCACATCGGTGATGCGCTCGCGACTGACGATCTCAGCGTACCACAGCGGCAGATCGGACAATTTTCCGCAATAGTTCAGCGCATGCTTAGTTCTGCCATAGAACCAGTCGCCACCGCAAAAATTGACACGGCGCACGGCGTGGCCGCGCGAAGCCAGCGTATCGGCGAGCCGGCTGAAGAACAGGGAAGCGGTGCCTTGCAGCACGAGAAATGAGCGAGGCATCTAGACGCCGGAAACCGTTCCTGCGGCGGATGGTGTGACGCCGTGGGGAACCGGCACCGCCCAGACCACCTTGATGATTGACCCTGGAGCCGACGAAGCGTCGGAGCGAACGCCACGGACCACCCCCGCGCGAACCGCAAACCGCGATTGTATCGCGAGCGGGCGTGGCATGTGGTCACAATCATGTCGAGTCGATATAATCGTTGCTCCCTTGAAGCGAGGGAATTCGCGCGTTCGCCGGCGCCCGCGGGCCTTGCCTGCCACCGGCGGGCGCGCCATGCGTCCCTGCTGCCGGGGCGCCGCCCAGGGCATGGCGGCGAACCCGGGCCGAGTTCTCATCCGCCCGTCACAAAGCCGCTGCACAATCGTGGCCCGGCGCGCGGATCACCACCTCACTGTTTTGGATGGAAGAAGTTGGGACACACACCAGATAACGTGACGTCGTCGAACCCGAAACCTCGTGGCATCGTCGGCCGGCTCAGGAAGGTCAACCGCCTGTTCGCGGTCACGGTGGCGCTGCCGACCGCGCTCGCGGTCATCTATTTCGGCCTGTTCGCCTCCGACATCTACGTGTCCGAGTCGCGCTTCGTGGTGCGCTCGGCCTCGCACCAGTCGCAGCCGAGCGTGATGGGCGCGCTGCTGCAGGGCTCGTCGCTCGGCCACTCGCAGGACGACACCTACCCGGTGATCGACTACATCCAGTCGCGCGACGCGCTGCGCGAACTCGACCGCAACGACTACATCCTCAAGGCGTATTCCGAGCACGGCGACTGGCTCAGCCACTTCAACCGTGCGTTCGACGACAGCTTCGAATCGCTCTGGAAATACTACGAACACCGTATCGTCAACGTCGACCTGGACTCGACCTCCGGCATCGCGACGCTGCAGGTGCGCGCCTACTCGGCCGCCGACGCCGAGCGCATCAACTCGACGCTGCTCGACATCAGCGAACATCTGATCAACCGCATGAACGACCGCGCCGCGGCCGACACGGTGCGCTTCGCGCAGGCCCGCGTCGACCAGGCGGCGGCGCGCGCCAAGGACGCCGCGGCGGCGATGGCGGCCTACCGGAACTCGAACACCGTGTTCGATCCGGACAAGCAGTCCACACTGCAGCTGCAACAGGTCACGACGCTGCAGAACCAGCTGCTCGCGGCCCGCACCGAGTTGCTGCAGCTGCAGACCATTTCCCCGAAGAATCCGCAGATCCCGGTGCTGCAGACCAACATCGCCTCGCTCGAGAAGCAGATCAAGGACGCCACCAGCAACGTCACGGGCGGCCGGGGCTCGCTGTCGGACAAGGCCGCCACCTACGCGCGCATCCAGCTCGAATCGCAGTTCGCCGACAAGCAGCTGGGCGCGGCCATGACGGCGCTCGAGAACGCGCAGGACGACGCGCAGCGCAAGCAGCTCTACCTCGAGCGGCTGGTGCAGCCGAACACGCCCGACGTGGCCACCGAGCCCAAGCGGCTCAAGCTCACGTTCGAGGTGTTCGCGCTCGGCATGATCGTGTGGGGCGTGCTGAGCCTGCTGCTGGCCGGCATCCGCGAACACCACGACTGATGCGCCGGCGCTTCGTCATGCATGCCGCGGCCGGTTCGTCCGGCCGCGTCGACCGCCCGGGCAGGGAGCCGCGATGATCGAGCTTTTTGACGTCTGCAAGGCCTATCACACGCGCCAGGGCCGGCGTATCGTGCTCGACCGCATCAACCTGAAGGTCGGGATGGGCGAGAAGCTCGGCATCCTCGGCCGCAACGGCGCCGGCAAGTCCACGCTGATCCGCCTGATCAGCGGCGCCGAGCTGCCGACCTCGGGCCACGTCGAACGCAGCATGAGCGTGTCCTGGCCGCTCGCGTTCGGCGGCGCGTTCCAGGGCAGCCTGACCGGCATGGACAACCTGCGCTTCATCTGCCGCGTCTACGGCGCCGACGCCGCGCGCGCCGAGCCGTTCGTGCAGGAGTTCTCGGAACTCGGCTACTACCTGCGCGAGCCGGTCAAGAGCTACTCGGCCGGGATGCGCGCGCGCCTCGCGTTCGCGATCTCGATGGCCGTCGAGTTCGACTGCTTCCTGATCGACGAGATCATCGCGGTGGGCGACGCCCGCTTCCACGCCAAGTGCCACCACGAGCTGTTCGAGCAGCGCAAGGACCGCTCGCTGATCATCGTCAGCCACGACGCCAGCTACATCCGGCAGCACTGCGATCGCGCCGCCGTGCTGGTGGAAGGCCGGCTGCACACGTTCGAGCAGGTCGAGGACGCCTACACGTTCTACCAGGACAGCCAGCTTCAATGAGCCCGCTCTACCCCGATGCCGCCGGATTCGCAGTCTAGGCCCGTTTCGCCGTCGCTCCGGATTCACTGCCGCCTCGCGACCCGCCTGCCCGGCCTGCTGCTGCGCTCGGCGCGCGAGCGGCTGCGCGCGCTTGCGTCGGCCGCCGTCCCTGGCTACGCAGTCGACGCGGCGGCACCGGCGCGGCAGCTGCTGATCGACGTCTCCATCATCGCCGCGCATGACGCCGGCACCGGTATCCAGCGCGTGGTGCGCCGGCTCGCCGAGGGGCTGCTGCGCCGTCCGCCGCCCGGCTACGCGGTGCGCCTCGTGCGCGCCACGCGCAAGCTGCCGTACCGCTACGCCGACGACTACGCGCGAACGCTCGGCGGCGACGCCATGCCAGCGTCGCACGATCCGCAAGCTCATCCCGATGGCCCGCTCGCAGTGCGCGCCGGCGACGTGTTCGTCGGCCTCGATCTCGCGAGCCGGATCGTGCCGCGCCGCATGGACGACCTGCTCGCCATGAAGGCGGCCGGCGCGTGCGTCACGTTCGTCGTCTACGACCTGCTGCCGGCCGTCCACCCGCACTGGTTCACGCGCCGCGCCTCGCGCGACTTCCGGCGCTGGCTGTCGTTCCTCGGGCTGCACGCCGACGCGCTGTTCTGCATCTCGGCCACCGTGGCGGGCGAGACGCGCGACTGGCTGAGCCGGCGCTTCGGGCTCGCCGGCGCGCTGCCGCTGATCGGCGATTTCCGGCTCGGCTCCGATTTCACGACGCCCGCGCCGCGCACGCCGAAGGCGCCGGACGCCACTGGGGTGCTGACCTTGCTGATGGTGGGCACGGTCGAGCCGCGCAAGGGGCACGCGGCGGTGCTCGACGCGATGGACCTGCTCTGGCGGCGCGGCGCGCCGATCGCGCTGACCATCGCCGGGCGGCCGGGCTGGCGCATCGACGCGCTGGCCGAGCGGCTGCGCAACCATCCGGAAGCGGGCCGGCGGCTGACCTGGTTGCCCGCGATCGACGACGCGGCGCTGTCGCGACGCTACGATTCGGCCGACGGCCTGATCATGGCTTCGCAGGCCGAAGGCTTCGGGCTGCCGCTGGTGGAGGCCGCCTTGCACGGCCTGCCGATCCTGGCGCGCGACATCCCGGTGTTTCGCGAGGTGGCGGGCGGGCACGCGCGCTACTTCGCGAGCGGTGGCGCGGCGCAGCTGGCCGACGCGATCGAACGCTGGGCCGCCGAACTGCGCGCCGGCACGGCGCCCGACAGCCGCGGCCTGCCGCTCTCCACCTGGGACGACACGACCGCGCGCTTCGCGGCGCTGCTGCAGCGCGCCGCCGCGACGACGCTGGACGAAACGCGCGGCTGAACCTACGAACGACGCCGGTGCGAACCGCGACCGGCGCCCTATCCAACTCCTGAACGACCAAACTACCGCGCCGGCATGGGCCTGACTTACGCGCCGGCCGCGCGCGCCGCCACGCGCGCCTCGCCTTCCTTCAGCATGCCGCGGATCACCTCCTCCACCGGCAGCAGCGCCTGGCGCCGCGGCAGCAGCGCATCGAGCCGGGTGGTGTCGCCGAGCAGGCTGAACACCTCGTTGGCGCGGATGAACTCGGGCGCCGAGATCACTTCCAGCTCGTGGCCGCTCACGCGGATCAGGATGTCGAGCAGCTCGCGCACCGAGGTGCCGCGTCCCGAGCAGATGTTGACGGTCTCGCCGAACGACTTCGGCTCGTCGACCAGGCGCGCGAAGATATCGCAGGTCGACTGCACGTCGATGTAGTCGCGCACCGGATCGAGCCGGCCGAGCCGGATCGAGGCGGCGCGCTCGGCGAAGTGGCGCACCAGCTTCGGCACCACGAAATTGCCGTTCTGCCCGACGCCGATCACGTTGAACGGCCGCGTGATGGTGATGTCGTGGCGCTCGCCGAAGTTCAGCACCAGCCGCTCGCAGGCGTACTTGCTGATGCCGTAGTGGCTGACCGGCAGCGGCGCGAGATCCTCGGACAGCACGCCGGTCGGCTGGTTGCCGTAGACGCCCGCGGTGCTGACGAAGATCACGCGCCGGCGCCGCCCGATCGCGTCGAGCCCGAGCAGCAGATTCTCGGTGCCGATCAGGTTGGTTTCGTAGTACTGCAGCGTCTTGCCCTCGGTCACCGACGAGAGCGCGGCCAGATGGATCACGACATCCGGATCGACGTCCTTCAACACCGTGTCGATCTGCTCGCGCTCGCGCAGGTCGCAGACGAGCTGCGAATCCATCCCCTGCATCGTCGTGCCGATCACGTCGTGCCCCTGCGCCTGCAGGTGGCGGGCCAGGTAGCGACCGATAAAGCCCGAAATACCGGTAATCAGGATCGAAGCCATGTCATTTTCCGTCGAGGTTAGTTTGCCGCCGCGCCGGTGCCGGTCGCGCCCTTCACCGCCTTCGCGGCCGCTTTCGCCGCGAGGCTCGCACGCAGCTTCTCGGCATGCGCGGCATACAGCGCGTCGAGCAGCATCTGCGTGGCATCCTTCCAACTGCGCGGCTTCCATTCGGCGCGAATCCGCTGCTCGTAGCGCTCGACTTCGCGCGGGTGGCTCAGGTAGTGGCCGATGCGATCGGCCCACGCGAACGTGTCGTGCGGATCGACGTATTCCACCAGATCGCGCCCGGTCTCGCGCAGCGGGTCGGTGTCCGCCGTCAGGCAGAACTTGCCGTAGCTGAGGCTCTCCGGCAGCGTCAGGCTCCAGCCCTCGTAGAACGACGGCAGCAGCGTGAAGCGGCAGTGGCGGTACAGCACGTCGAGTTCCTCGTCGGTCGGGCTCACCAGCAGGATCCGGTCCTTCATGCGGGCGTCGGCGCGCAGGATGGTCAGGAAATCGGTGGACTTCCAGCCTTCCTTGCCGACGAACACCAGCTTCGGCAGCTCCGTCACCCCGCGCTCGAACAACGTCACGTAGGCTTTGTACAACGTATCGTGATTCTTGCGCGGCTGGATGGTTCCCACCGTCATGACGAAATCGCGTCCCACGCCGAGCCGCTCCAGCACTTCCTGATCGTGCTCGGGCTCGGCGTCCTTGACGACATTGATATCCGACCCGAATTCGACAAAATCGCTGCGCGGCGTATTCCAGCCGTGCGCCTGCTGGATGCGCCGGCCATCCCGCAGCGCGGTCCGGCCGCCGTACACGATCTGGTCGAACTGCTGCGAGGCGAATTCGAAGAAGCGCTCATAGCCTTCGCAGGTTTCCGGCTGGTGCAGATGCGGCACCAGCAGCGGCGTGAGGTCGTACACGAGCTGGCTCGCGATCACCGCCTCGTGCTCGCGGCTCGCCTTGGCCGCCGCGCTCATCAGTTTCTGCTCCCACTCGATGCCGGCGAAGAACACGATCGAGTTCTCCGGAAACGCCTTGAGCAGCGCCGGATGGTCGGCGTGGCCGCCGCCCGTCGCACGGAACGGGCTGCGGAAGCCGCTGCCCTGCCGCTCGTGGTGATTCCAGAAGTCGTTGAAGTGCTGGTAGGCCGTGCTCAGGTCGTCGTCGTTGAAGAGCCAGAGCAGCATGTCGTGCTGGATCTCGAACATGTGGCCGCCGTCCTGCGCGAAGTAGTGCGTCTTCGGCGCGAGCTCGTGCAGGTGGCGCGCGAGCGTCAGCTCGGCGCGGATGATGCCGTTCACGCCACCCTGCCAGTGCAGGTAGGTCAGCGACAGGTCCATCCAGACCTCGGGCGGCTTGCGCGCCGGCATCTTCTGCTCGGTCACGAAGCGGCTCACGTTCTCGTGGATCGCACGCGCCGTGTCGCGCCAGGTCGTGATGGTCCAGTCGAGCACGATGCGCTGCTGGTAGGCGCGCAACGCCGCGTCGTCGTTGGCGTAGTGATGGATCTTCTCGGCCCAGCTGCGCGCGTCCCACGGCGCGACGTAGTCCACCAGATCGCGGCCGATCTCGCGCAGCGGCGGGGTATCGGCCGAGAGGCAGAACTTGTGCTGGCTCAGGCTCTCCGGCAGCGTCAGGCTCCAGCCCTCGTAGAGCGTCGGCAGCACCGTGAAGCGGCAGTGCTTGTAGAGCACCGCGAGCTGCTTGTCGGTGGGCGACAGGCGGATCACCTTGCCGGTCAGACGCGGATCGCGATCGAGCGAATCGACCAGATCGCCGACCTGGCCGAGCACGCGCCCGCAGATCACGAGCTGCGGCATGCCTTCGAGCTGCTCGGCCTGCGCGATCAGGTAGGCGCGGTAGAGCGTGTCGTGGTTCTTGCGCGGCTCGATCGAACCGACCGTGATGATGAACGGGCCGGTGATGCCGATTTCGCGCAGGACCGCTTCGTCATTGTCCGAATCGGCGAGCTTGACGATGTCCGAGCCGAACTTGACGGCCTGCCCCGGCGGCGACGGCCATTTCATGCGAGCCTGCAGCTCGCGCGTGTCGCGCTTGGCCGTCTCGCCGCCGAACAGCATGAAGTCGGCGTTCTCGGAAATCCACTTCAGATAGCCTTCGAACTTGTTCTGGCCGATCTCCGAGTAGAGATGGCGCGTTTCGGGGCGCAGCAGGATGATGTCGTAGACGAGATAGACGACGAAGAACTCGGGGAACGCCGCCTTGATCCGCTCGAAGTAGGCTTCCTTCTGGCTGTCCATCCAGCCGACGCTCACCACCACGTCGCCGGGACCATACGGATGATGCAGGCTCGACGGTTCCGGCAGGTCGATCACGATGTTCCGCGCCTTCGATTCCTCGGTGGCGCCGGCGGCGCGATAGCGGTCGAAGAAATGCATGTAGGCGTCAGCGACGTTGTCCGCGTCGAACAGCCATGCGAGCTGCGCCTCGGGGATCTCGACAAAGCCGTTGCCCTTCTGCATCGAGAAACGCACCGCCGGGTCGATCTTCTTCAGGCCGTAGGCGATCTCCAGCTCGGCGCGCACGATGCCAACCACGCCGCCCGTCCACTCCATCGAGGTGGTCAGGTCGAACCAGAAGGTGGGGTTGCCGCCCCTGGACACGCGCGCCGGGCCGATCTTGCCGGAGGCGACCACCGCCGGCGGCACCACGGGCGCCTGCGGTTGCGGCGCCGGAACCGGCGGCTGGTGCGTGACGGTGGCCGGCGTCGGAGCCGGCGCGCCCTGTGTGGCGGGCCGCGCCGCGGGGCGCGACTCGAACAGCGTCAGCACGCGCTGCAGCGGCGAACGCATGTGTCGGCGGTGGCGCGCGATGCGCTCGTCCAGGCCATGCACGGCCGCCGCGTAGTGCAACCCCTCGTTCGACTGACGCAGATCGGCCAGCACGCGCAGCTTGCCCGCCGAGCGCGTCAGCATCGCCGAGTAGTGCAGGAAGCCGCTCGCATCCGGCGCCCGCCCCAACAGCGTTTGATACGCCTGTTCGATGAACTGCCGGCCATCGAGGGCGAGCAGCATGTCGACGGTGATCATGGATTGCAGCGAATCGGGGAAATTAGTGTGCTGACTCATTCTGAATGATCGAAAAGATCCAATGGAATTGGGTATCAAATGCGCTCGGAACGTCTTCGGCGTGGCGGCCCGCACGGCCCCATGCCCGTTCCCGGTCGTCCGGCCGTCGTCGTGTCTAGCCAGCCGCCTCCAGCCGGCGGCACAGCGCCAGCGTGTTGCCGGCGCAGCTCGCCCAGTCGCGGCGGGCCGCCACCTCGCGCCCCTTCGCCACGGCCGCGGCACGCCAGGCGTCGTCCGTCAGCACCGTCTCGATGCCGGCGCGCAGTTCGTCGTCGTGATCCGGGCTGACCAGCAGCGCGGCGCCGCCGGCCACCTCGGGCAGCGAGGTGCTGTTCGAGGTCAGCGTCGGCACGCCGCTCGCGAGCGCCTCCAGCACCGGCAGGCCGAAGCCTTCGTAGACCGAAGGAAACAGGAACGCGCGCGCGCCCGCATACAGCATCGGCAACGACGCTTCCGGCACGAAGCCCAGATAGCGTAGCCAGCCTTCGTTCTCTGCCTGTGAAATCCGCGCGAGCAGCGTGTCGTTGAGCCAGCCGCGGCTGCCGGCCAGCACCAGCGGCCAGCGCCGCCGCAACGCCTCGGGCAGCCGCGCGTAGGCCGCGATCAGGCGGTCGACGCGCTTGCGCGGCTCGAGCGTCGAGACGCACAGCGCGTAGCCGCCCGCCGCAAGCCCGAGTTCGGCAAGCGGCGCGGCCAGCTCGGCGGCCTCGCGCGGGTGATACTCGGGCGCCACGCCGAGCGGGATCGCCGTGATCCGTTCGAGCGGCCAGCCGAAGAACCCCGCCACCTCGGCGCGCGTCGCCTCGGAATCGGTGATCAGATGGCCGGCGCGCGCGAGCGTCGAGCCGAACGCCGTTTCGAAATGCCGGATCCGTTCCGCCGGATGCGTTTCCGGAAACTTGAACACCGACAGGTCGTGGACCGTCGCGATGCCGCGCTCGGCGAATTCAGGCAGGAAATAGTTCGGCCCGTGAAAGAAATGCGATCGCAGTTCGCGACGCCGCCACCAGCGCTGCATGCGGCGCATGCCGGGCAGCACCGGCAGCGCGCTGTTGCGCGGCCTGCGCGGCGCCTGCGGCTGCAGCAGCGTGGCCGGATCGTCGATCCACCGTTCGCCGTGCAGCAGGCGCGGCGCGTCTCCCGACGCGACGGCCCGGTAGTGGCGTGCGAGTTCCCAGGTATAGCGCCCGATACCGGTCAACGGATGCGCGATCGCATCCACGCAGAGAATCAGTTTCACGCAATGATTTCCTTCGATCGGCCGGCGTGCAACCGGCTCCGCCGCCGGCCGGACGCGTCGGGCGCGCCCGGCACCGCGATCAGAACGACTTGCCGGTTTCGTTGCGGCGGATGTCGGCCTCGACCATCATTTGGCAGAGTTGCTCGAGCGTCGTCTTCGGTTCCCAGCCCAGCTCGTCGCGCGCCTTCTTCGGATCGCCGATCAGGAGCTCCACTTCGGCCGGACGATAGAAGCGCGGGTTGATCTTCACGATGGCGCGGTTGCTGTTGCGGTCGATGCCGACCTCGCTTTCCTCGCTGCCCTGCCACACCAGATCGAAGCCGGCGGCCTTGCCCGCCATGGTGGCGAAGTCGCGCACGGTTTCCGTGCGGTTGGTCGCGAGCACGAAGGTGTCGGCTTCCCTGGCCTGCATCATGCGCCACATGCCTTCGACGTATTCCTTGGCGAAACCCCAGTCGCGCTTGGCGTCGAGGTTGCCGAGCTCGAGCGTGTCCTGCAGGCCGAGCTTGATGCGGGCCATGGTGTTGGTGATCTTGCGCGTCACGAATTCCTGGCCGCGCAGCGGCGATTCGTGATTGAACAGGATCCCGCTGCACGCGAACATGTCGTAACTCTCGCGGTAATTCACCGTGATCCAGTGCGCGTAGAGCTTGGCGACGCCATACGGGCTGCGCGGATAGAACGGCGTCGATTCCGTTTGCGGGATCGCCTGCACCTTGCCGAACATTTCCGAGGTGCTGGCCTGATAGAAGCGGATCTTCGGATTGACGACGCGGATCGCCTCGAGCAGGTTCAGCGCGCCCACGCCGGTGATTTCGGCCGTCGTGACCGGCTGGTCGAACGACACGCCCACGAAGCTCTGCGCCGCGAGGTTGTAGACCTCGTCGGGCTGGGCCGACTGCACGAGACGGATGTTGGCGCTGAGATCGGTCAGGTCGCACTCCACCAGCTTCAGGTTCGGGTGGGAAGCGATCCCGAGATCCTCGATACGCCAGAAATTCACCGAGCTGGTACGGCGGTAGGTGCCGTAGACCGTATAGCCCTTTTCTATCAGCAACTGCGCGAGGTAGGCGCCGTCTTGACCAGTAATGCCGGTGATAATTGCTGTCGTCATCGCTTATCTCAAAATAGTCAGACAAAAACTTCGGGCTTAACGATTGATTTATGAAATAATCGTTAAGCCCCGAATTGATTCAAATTATTTTTGAAAACCACGATCAATCGAGATCATTAAATACCTATTAACTACATTAAATGATCGGATGATTGATCGATTCCAATGCGCCGAAATCCGACGAATCGCTCAACGAGCCACTTCGATCCCGGTGATCACCGGATAAGCCACCGAGAACACCACGTTGAGGAATTTTTGCAGTTCGGCCACCGGCGCGTTCGAGACGTAAAGGATGTCCTTGTTGTCCATCATGAAGTTCTGCGCCACGAAAAACGCGTTGGGATCGCGGAAATTCACGCGGTAGACCACCGGCACCTTGCCGTCGGCCGTGGTGCGCACCGGCGTGTTGGCCCACTTGAGCGCGTTGGCGTCCTCGAGGCGGAAGATGAACACGCCCTGCGCGTCGGAACGCGAATCGAGCAGGCCGCCCGAGCGCGCGATCGCCTGCGCCAGCGTGATGCCCTGCGCCTCGAAGCCGACTTCCTCGTTCTTGCCGGTCGCGCCGAGCGCCATGAAGCTGTAGGGCTGGAACAGCGCCGTCATCACATCGCCCGCGTGCAGCGGCACGTTCTGGCGCGGATCGCGGATCACCGATTCGAGCGGCATCGACACCACCTTGTCGCCGCGCGTGAGCTGGATCGTCACCTTGTCCACCGGCTGCTTGACGCCGCCCGAGGCGGCCAGCATGTCGAGCACGCGCTCGCCGTGGGCGGTCAGCGGCTGGCGGCTGCTGTTGACCACGTCGCCCACCACGGTCACGTACGAGGTGGCGTTGCGCGACAGCTTCACCAGCACCTGCGGGTCGTGCGCCACGTTCTTCAGGCGCGCGACGATCGCGTTCTGCAGCTGCACCGGCGTGAGGCCCGCGGCCCGGATCTGGCCGACGAACGGCACGTTGATCGCGCCGTCGCCGTTGATCATCTGCTCGGGCAGCGCCGTGACCTGCGAGCCGCCCGCGGCGGCCGACTTCGCGTCATGGCTGCTGCCGCCGCCGGCGCCGAACAGCGTGGCGGGCGGCGCTTCCCAGATCGAGATCTCGACCGTGTCGCCGATTCCGAGCTGCTGATTGAACGCGGGGCGCCCGCCCAGCGCCGTGAAGAAGTTGTTCGCGCCGCGTTCGGCGAACAGCTGGCGGGCGATGTCGTTGGTCACGTCGACGACCTGAATCCCGTCGCGATCGACCTGCGCCGCACTCTGGCCGGCCTGATTGATGCGCGAGGCGCTCGGCCCCGAGGTCGGGATGGTCGAACATCCGGCCAGCACGCCTCCCAGCACTACCGCCATGCAACCCAACTGAAATGTCTGACGCAACATTTATACCGACTTCAAGAATAAATTGTGATGTATTGTCGCATGGCCTAAGTTAAGATGGCCGCTTTGGCAAAAAATAAATGCCACGAAGTGAAGTCAGTATTGCAGCTGCGAGATCGCGCTACCGTGTCATTATTACTTCTTGATGTAACCCGCCTGTTGAATCGCCTCTACGACGGCACCTTGCCGACCGGGGTGGATCGCGTCGGGATCGCCTATATCGAGAAGTACGGGCACCGGGCTCGCGCGGTACTGAGCGAACGCGGCTTCGTGACCACGCTCGGCGAGCGCGATTCGCAGCGCGTGTTCGACTGGCTGACCGGGCGCGAGCGCGCCGCGCGCGCCGCGATCCGCGCCACCGTCGCGCGCGCCGTGGCCACCGGCTGGCGGCGCCGCACGGCCGTGCCGGGCGTGCTGCTGAACACCAGCCACACCGGCATGGAATATCCGCGCTACTACCGCAGCGTCGCCGCCCGCAACGCGCGCTCGGTGTTCATGATCCACGACCTGATCCCGCTCACGCACGCGGAATACTGCCGGCCCGGCGTCGACCGACAGCACCGCCGGCGCGTGCGGCTCGCGCTGGCCCATGCCGACGCCCTGATCGCCAATTCGCGGGCCACCTTCGACACGCTCGCGCACGAGGCCGAACTGGCCGGCCTGCCGCTGCCGCCGACCGCGGTCGCCCATCTGGCCTCCGGCATGCAGCCGGCCGGCACGCATGCTCGCCCGCTCGCCCGCCCCTATTTCGTCATGCTCGGCACCATCGAGCCGCGCAAGAACCACTGGCTGATGCTGCACGTCTGGCGCGCGCTGGTCGAGAAATGGGGCGCCGCGGCGCCGACGCTGGTGGTGATCGGCCGGCGCGGCTGGGAGTGCGAGAACGTGGTCGACATGCTGGAGCGCTGCGCGCCGATCCGCGACTTCATCATCGAGAAATCGAACTGCTCCGACGCGGAGCTGCAGGCCTGGCTCGGCCACGCGCAGGCGCTGCTGTTCCCGTCGTTCGCCGAGGGCTACGGGATTCCGCTGGTGGAAGCGCTGGAACTCGGCGTGCCGGTGATCGCGAGCCGGCTCGACGCGTTCGCCGAGATCAGCGCCGCGATCCCCGACTACCTCGATCCGCTCGACGGGCGCGGCTGGCAGCAGGCGATCGAGGCCTACGCCGAAGTCGGATCGCCCGCGCGCGCGGCGCAGCTCGCCCGCGTCGAGCGCTTCGTCGCGCCCACCTGGGACGCGCATTTCGAACACGTCGACGCGCTGCTGCGGACCCTGACGGGCGCCTGACGACGCCATGCGCCGCCTCATCCGATCCGCCGACGCGGCTCAGGCCGCCTCCGGCACCGCGCGCCGGACTTGCGATCGCTTCGATGCCCGCGCGGCGCGCGGCGCCCTGCCCGGCCCGGTCTGGTCGTCGGGGCGGCCGGTCGCCCTGTCGGCATTCCGCGAGGCGGCCGGCGACGGCAGCACGCGGGCCTGGAGCCGGGTGCTCGGCGCGATGCTGGCCGAGCCGCCGTCGCGGCCGGCCGCCGAGCTGGACGCGCTGATGCGGCGTGCCCTCGGGGCGCGCGCGGCGGCCGGCGCGCACGACTTCCCGCCACTTCCCGCCGAATTCACGGCCGAATTCACGGCGGGTTTCCCGGCCGACTTCCCGACTGACCGCGGCGCCGCCCCGACGCCGCGCATCCTGCTGATCGACGAGCGCCGGCGCGGCCCCGACCGTCACGCCGGCAGCGCGCGCGAACGCGAACGCGGCTTCGCGCGGCTGCTCGATGCCGCGCGCGAACGCCATCGCGACGCGCGGTTCTGGCTCGCGCCGTCGAGCGACGAGGGGCACGGCGCATGGCTGTCGGCGCGGCACGCGGCGCGGCTGCCCGCCGGCCTGCGGCGCGTCGCGACACCCGGTGCCGTCTGCGCGATGCTGCCCCATGTCGACCACGTCTACGTGCTCGGCGCCTCCGAGGGCCTGCACGCGCTGCTCGCCGGCAAGCCGCTCGACGTCTTCGGGACCCCGAACTATGCCGGCTGGGGGCTCACGCGCGATGACCGGCCGCTGCCGGAGCGCGTCGCGCGCCCGACGCCGGCCGCGCTGTTCGACTGCCTGTTCGTGCGGCTCGCGCATTACCTCGACCCGATCACGCAGGGCGCCGGCACGCTCGCGGCGACGCTCGCGCACCTGGAGCTGCAGGCGGCGGTGCGCGCGCGCTTCGCCGACCTTCGACAGGTGACGGGCCTGCGCTTCCAGTGGTGGAAGCGCCCCTACGCGACGCCCTACCTGCAGGCCGGCGCCGGCCGACTGCGCTGGGAGCGCGACGCGCGGCGCCTCGCACCGGGCGGGTATGCGGCGCTATGGGGCGGACGCGGCCTGGACAGCCTGCCGGCCGGCGTCGCGCCGCTCTGGATCGAGGACGGTTTCCTGCACTCGCAGGGTCTCGGATCGGACATGATCGCGCCGTATAGTCAGGTGCTCGACCGCACCGGCATCTACTTCGACGCGACGCGGCCGAACGACCTGCAGGCGATCCTGAACCACGCCGACTTCGACGCCGCGGAACTGGCGCGCGCGCAGCGGCTGCGGCAGGCGCTCGTCGCCCGCGGTCTGACCAAATACAACCTGGGCCGGCGCGCGCCGGCATGGCGCCGCCCCGACGCGCGCGCCGTGCTGCTCGTGATCGGCCAGGTCGCCGACGATGCCTCGATCCGGCTCGGGACCGGAACGATCAGCACTGCGGATCAATTGCTGAAGACCGTGCGCACGCGTTTTCCCGGCGCCTGGATCGTCTACAAGCCGCATCCCGACGTGCTGTCCGGCAACCGCGTCGGCCTCGTCGAGGCGCAGGCGCTGGCCGACGTGGTCGACGCGCAGGCCGACGTGCTGTCGCTGATCGAGGCCTGCGACGCGGTCCACACGCTGTCGTCGCTGGCCGGCTTCGACGCGCTGCTGCGCGGCAAGCCGGTCCACACCTATGGCCTGCCGTTCTACGCGGGCTGGGGACTGACGGTGGACGCGCTGCCCCAGCCGCGCCGCGAGCGGCGCCTGTCGCTCGAGATGCTGACGGCCGGCGTGCTGCTCCGCTATCCGGTGTACTGGGACTGGGCCTGGCGGATGTATACGAGCCCCGAGGCGGTGGTCGAGCGGCTCGCCGGCCCGGCCGCGCGCGCGCTGACCGACCTGCGCCGCGATCGCGGGCGCCCGCTGCGCAAGGCGCTGCGCTGGCTGCGCAACATCGCGCGCCACGCCGCCTGGCGCTGGCGCAACGCACCGTCGCGCGACGGCTAAACTGACAGTTTCCGGCAATTTTCGAACCCGTGTTCCTCAACAAGAGCTTGCGATGAATATTTATCCGATCATTCTCTGCGGCGGCAGCGGCACCCGTCTGTGGCCCATGTCGCGGGGCGGTTATCCGAAGCAGTACCTGCGGCTGACCGGCGAACAGACGCTGGTGCAGCAGACCGCGCAGCGTCTGCGCGCGATCCCCGACGTGGCCGCGCCGATCATCGTCAGCAATGCCGAGCAACGCTTCCTGGTGGCCGAACAGCTGCGCCAGATCGACGTCGCGCCGACCTCGATCGTGCTGGAGCCGGTGGCCCGCAACACCGCGCCCGCGATCGCCGTGGCGGCGCTGCTCGCGGTGCAGCAGCAGCCCGACGCGCTGATGCTGGTGCTGCCGTCCGATCACGTGATCCTCAACGAGCGCGCGTTCGTCGAGGCCGTCACCAACGCGGCGCCAGTGGCCGCCGACGGCTCGCTCGTCACGTTCGGCATCGCGCCGAAGGAAGCGCACACGGGTTACGGCTACATTCATCGCGGCGCGCCGATCGACGCCGGACGCGCGGTGTTCCAGGTCGACGCGTTCATCGAGAAGCCCGACGCGGCCAAGGCGCAGCGCCTGCTCGACGAAGGCGGCTACTACTGGAACAGCGGGATGTTCCTGATCAAGGCCTCGACCTACCTCGAGGAGCTGCGCCAGCACGCACCCGAGATCGCGCGCCAGGCCGGCCTCGCGCTGGCCGGCGCCCAGCGCGACAGCGACTTCGTGCGGCTCGACCACGAGGCGTTCGCGGCCAGCCCGAGCCTGTCGATCGACTACGCCGTGATGGAGAAGACCCGCCACGCGGCCGTGGTCGAGACCGTCGACCTGGGCTGGGACGACATCGGCTCGTGGAGCGCGCTGGCCGACATCTCCGCAAAGAACGCGGACGGCAACACGGTACTCGGCGACGTCTACACCGACACCGTCAGCCACTCCTACGTGCGCGCCGACCATCGCATGGTGGCCGCGATCGGGGTCGACAACCTGGTGATCGTCGAGACCGCCGACGCGGTGCTGATCACGCATCGCGACCGCTCGCAGGACGTCAAGAAGATCGTCGAATGGCTGAACGCCTCGGGCCGTCACGAATCGGTCACGCACCGCCGCGTGGTGCGGCCATGGGGCGACTACGAGGGCATCGACCAGGGCGACCGGTTCCAGGTCAAGCGCATCGTCGTCAAGCCGGGCGCGCAGCTGAGCCTGCAGATGCACCACCACCGCGCCGAGCACTGGATCGTCGTGAAGGGCACGGCGCTCGTGACCAACGGCGACCGGGAAATCATGCTGACCGAGAACCAGTCGACCTACATCCCGCTCGGCGCGACGCACCGCCTGAGCAACCCGGGCAAGATCCCGCTCGAGCTGATCGAGGTGCAGTCGGGTGCCTATCTCGGCGAGGACGACATCGTCCGCTTCGAGGACACCTACGGCCGCGCGCCGAAGTAAGCGCGGCAGCGGCGCGCGAAGGCTCGCGAAAGCCTTCGAAAGCACGCGGAAACCGGTTTGCAAGCGAGTTCGCAACCAGCCTGCGAGGCCGGCGCCGCCGGCCGCGCGGGCCGCCGCCGGGGTCGGCCGATTTCCGCTATGCTCGGCTGACTTCCCGGCCGGCCGCGCTCCGCGCGAGCCGGCCTTCCGCCGCAGTCGCAGAAGGAGTCCCCATGTGCCGCTGGCTGGCCTACACCGGCAATCCGATCCCGCTCGAAACGGTGCTGTTCCGCGCCAGGCATTCGCTGATCGACCAGAGCCTGCACTCGCGGCTCGGCGCCACCACCACCAATGGCGACGGCTTCGGCATCGGCTGGTACGGGCGCCCCGACGAGATCCCGTTCCGCTATCGCTCGGTGCATCCGGCCTGGAACGACCGCAACCTGCGCGAGGCCGCGCGCGCGATCCACTCCCCGCACTTCGTCGCCCACATCCGCGCCGCCACCGACACGCCGATCCAGGAAACCAACTGCCATCCGTTCCGGCACGGCCGCTGGATGTTCGTCCACAACGGCCTGATCCGCCGCTATCACAAGCTGCGCCACGACCTGATGCTGCGCATCGATCCGGCGCTGTTCCCGTCGGTGGAAGGCTCGACCGACTCCGAGGTGATGTTCCATCTGGCGCTGACCTTCGGGCTCGAACACACGCCGCTGCCGGCGCTCGAACGGATGGCCGGCGTGATCGAGGACATCGCCGCGACGCACGGCGTGGCGCAGCCGATCAACATGACGGTCTGCGCGACCGACGGCGAGCAGGTGGTGGCGGTGCGCTATTCGAGCGAGCGCCAGTCGCGCACGCTGTTCCACAGTACCTCGTTTCGCCACCTGCACGAACTCTATCCCGACGACCCGCGCATCGCGGCGGTCGGCGACGACGCGTTCCTGGTGCTGTCCGAGCCGCTCGTCGACCTGCCCGACGCGTGGCAGGAGATCCCCGAGAGTACGGCGATCGTCGCGCGCGGCGGCCGCGTCGAGACCTTCGCGTTCACGCCGCGCGCGCCGCGCAACGGTAGACACGGCTGAGCGCGCGGCACGCGCCCAGCCATCGTCTCGCCCGGCACCGACGCCCGAGCGCGGGCGCCGCTTCCCGCACGCACGCGCGGGCCACGCGCCGCCTCTGACCATGCTTGACCTTTGCTGCGCGGCGCGCGGTTGCCGCCGCGCGTCCGGACGGTTATAACAGCGCGGCCGGGCGCATGCCGCGCCCCGATTTCCCGACCCGGAGACCCCATGGTGGAACTCGCTACCGCCCAACAATTCCTGATGACCCGCGGCCTCGACTTCGGCCTCAAGGTGCTCGCCGCGATCGCGCTGTGGATCGTCGGCCGCTGGCTGATCCGCCTGTCCACGCGCCTGCTCGGCCGGCTCGTGCAGCGCAGCGGGCGCGTCGACACCACGCTCGCCTATTACCTGTCGTCGGTGGTCAGCGTGCTGCTGACCATCGTGCTGATCCTCGCGATCCTGCAGGTGTTCGGCGTGCAGACCACCTCGTTCGCGGCGCTGCTGGCCGGCATCGGCCTCGCGGTCGGCACCGCCTGGGGCGGCCTGCTCGCGCACTTCGCGGCCGGCGTGTTCCTGCAGGTGCTGCGCCCGTTCAAGGTCGGCGATTCGATCTCGGCGGCCGGCGTGACCGGCACCGTCAAGGAGCTGGGGCTGTTCAGCACCACCATCCTGACCGGCGACAACGTCGTGACGATCGTCGGCAACAACAAGATCTTCTCCGACAACATCGCCAACTACAGCGCGACGCCGCATCGCCGCGTGGACCTGACCGCCAAGATCGCCCACGGCGTCGACGCGGTCGAGGCGATCGCGAAGCTGAAGGCCGCGGTGGCGACGATCCCGAACGTGATGGCCACGCCCGCGCCCGACGTCGGCATCCTGCAGTTCACGCCGGAAGGCCCGCTGCTGTTCGTGCGGCCCTGCACGCCGCCCGCCAGCTACTGGCAGGTCTACTGCGACGCGCAGCACGTGATCCTCGACACGTTCCGCCAGGCCGGCTACCCGACGCCGGAAACGCCGACCATCCAGCGCGCGGCCGGCTGAAGCCCGGCCCGCGCGCCGCAAGCGACGACGCCCGCTCGAAGGGAGCGGGCGTCGTCGTTTTCAGGCCGGACCGGGGCAGCGATCGGGGCGAGCGGATCGCGACAGTCCGGCCGCGGCGGCGTGGGCCTCAGCCGCGCTCGCGCGGCGCGTTCGAGCCGCCGCGCGAGGGGTTCGCCCGCCCGCGCAACAGCTTCCAGAGCGCGCCGATCACGACCGGCACGGCCGCCGCGCCGATCCCCACCAGCACGATCACGTTCAGGTACTGGCGGATGAACGGGATGTTGCCGAAGAAATAGCCGAGCAGCGTGAGCAGCAGCACCCAGCCCAGCGCGCCGGCCACGTTGAAGAGCTGGAAGCGCGCGAAGCGCATCGCCGAGACGCCGGCGACGAACGGCGCGAAGGTGCGCACCACCGGAATGAAGCGCGCCAGCACCAGCGTCTTGCCGCCGTGGCGTTCGTAGAAATCGTGGGTCTTCTGCAGCGCGGCGCGGTCGAGGAAGCGTTCGAGCACCGGCACGTGCGTGTCGAACACCTTCGGCCCGATCGCGCGGCCGAGCAGGTAGTTGACGGTGTTGCCGAGGATGGCCGCCGCGAGCAGCAGCACGATCAGCGCCGCCACGCTCATCTCGCCGGACGCGGCGAACGCGCCCGCGATGAACAGCAGCGAATCGCCGGGCAGGAACGGCAGGATCACCAGCCCGGTTTCGCAGAACACGATCAGGAACAGCACCAGATACACCCAGGCGCCGTACTGCCGGATGAACTGGCCGAGGAACGCGTCGATGTGCAGGACCAGGTTGACGAAATGAATCAGCGTATCCAAGACGTTTCCTTCGATTCGGGAACAGGGCGGGGCGAGCGCGCGAATTGGGGGCGCGCGGACTGGGGACAAAACAGCGGGAAAGCCGGACGGGCGCGCCGCCGGCCGGGCCAACGCAACCGGCGAGATGATACCGAAGGAAACTTGAGCGCCCGTCAACGCACTTGAAAAAATTTGTGTCGCCCGGCAGCGCCGGTGCGCGCGCGGCGGCGTCGTTATAATTCCGGCATGTCCGAATTCACCGATTCCACCGACGCCGCCGACGCTCCCGCGAGCGCCCGCGCCACTGCGGCCGGCCCGCGCCCGCTGCGCGCGATCCAGCCGCTGCCCGACCAGTTGATCAGCCAGATCGCGGCCGGCGAGGTGGTCGAGCGCCCGGCCTCCGTCGTCAAGGAGCTGCTCGAGAACGCGCTCGACGCCGGCGCCACCACGCTGCGCATCGTGCTCGACGAGGGCGGCGTCAAACGCATCGCGATCACCGACGACGGCTGCGGGATTCCCGCCGACGAGCTGCCGCTCGCGCTGATGCGCCACGCCACCAGCAAGATCCGCTCGCTCGTCGAGCTCGAATCGGTGGCCACGCTCGGCTTTCGCGGCGAGGCGCTGGCCTCGATCGCCTCGGTCTCCGAACTGGCGATCACGAGCCGCACCGAGCAGGCGCCGCACGCCACGCGCATCGACGCCGACACCGGCGCGCTGTCGCCCGCGGCCGGCACGCGCGGCACCACCATCGAGGTGCGCGAGCTGTACTTCAACACGCCCGCGCGCCGCAAGTTCCTGAAGAGCGAGCAGACCGAATTCGGCCACTGCCTGGAGATGATCCGCCGCGCGGCGCTGGCGCGCCCCGACGTGGCGATCTCGGTGCTGCACAACGGCAAGGCTGTCGAGCACTGGAACGCGAGCGAGCCGGCCGTGCGCGTCGCGAAGATCCTCGGCGAGGGTTTCGCCACCGCGCACCTGCCGCTCGACGAGCAGGCCGGGCCGCTCGCCGTATACGGCTGCGCGGGCCTGCCCACCGCGAGCCGCGGCCGCGCCGACCAGCAATACTTCTTCGTCAACGGCCGCTTCGTGCGTGACAAGCTGCTCACGCACGCGGTGCGCGCCGCCTACGAGGACGTGCTGCACGGCGACCGCTACCCGTCCTACGTGCTGTTCCTCGACCTGCCGCCCGAGGCCGTCGACGTGAACGTGCATCCGTCGAAGATCGAGGTGCGGTTCCGCGACTCGCGTTCGATCCACCAGTACGTGTTCCATGCCGTGCAGCGCGCGCTCGCGCGGCACGCGGGCGCCTCGCCCGAAACCACGGCGGGCGGCCACGCCGCGCATCTGGCGCCGGCCGGCGCGGGGGCCGCGCTCGAACGCGCGCCGCTCGGGCTCGCGGGCGGCGAGGCCGGCGACGCGACCGCGCGCGCGGCCGACGGGGCCGCGGGTGGTGTCGGCAGCCTTGGCGGCCTCGGCGGCGGCTTCGGTTCCAGCTCCGGCGGTGGCGCGTCGTCGGGCACGGCCGGCGGCTTCGGCCGCGCGGCGGGCGGCTTCGGTTCGGCCGGCGGCAGCAGCGGCGGATTCGGCGGCGGCACCGCACGCCCGGGCTCGGGCTCCGGCAACACCTGGACGCGCCAGTCGCGCATGACCCAGGGCACGCTGCCCGTCGCGCAGCCGCTCGCGCTCTACGACGCGCTGTTCGGGCGCAAGGAAGCCGGCGGCGAGGCAACCGGCACGGCCGAGCCCGCGCCGTTCGGCGCCACGCCCGGCACGCTGCCGGCCGACGCCGGACTCGACATGCAGCCGCTCGGCTTCGCGCTCGGCCAGATCCACGGCATCTACGTGCTCGCGCAGAACGCGCAGGGCCTCGTGATCGTCGACATGCACGCCGCGCACGAACGGATCCTCTACGAGCAGTTCAAGGCCGCGCTCGCGAACCGCGCGATCGCGGTGCAGTCGCTGCTGCTGCCGGTGACGATGTCGGCCACGCCGGTCGAGATCGGCACCGCCGAAGAGGAGCGCGAGACGCTCGACGCGCTCGGCTTCGACCTGGCGACGCTCTCGCCCACCACGCTCGCGATCCGCGCGGTGCCGGCGCTGCTGCGCGACGCCGACCTGCCGACGCTGGCGCGCGCGGTGCTGGCCGACCTGCACGAATTCGGCGGCTCGCGCGTGCTGACCGAGCGCCAGCACGAGCTGCTCGGCACGCTGGCCTGCCATCACGCGGTGCGCGCGAACCGGCGCCTGACGCTCGACGAGATGAACGCGCTGCTGCGCCAGATGGAAGCCACCGAGCGCGCCGACCAGTGCAATCACGGCCGGCCGACCTGGTACCAGCTCACGCTCGGCGATCTCGACCGCCTGTTCATGCGCGGCCAATGAGCGGCGCGACCGGTTCCGCACGCGTCACCGTCGCCTGCCTGCTCGGCCCGACCGCCTCGGGCAAGACCGCCGCGGCGCTGGCGCTGGCCCGGCGGCGGCCGGTGGAGATCGTCAGCGTCGATTCGGCGCTCGTCTATCGTGGGATGGACATCGGCACCGCGAAGCCGGACCGCGCCGAACGCGAGTGCGTGCCGCATCACCTGATCGACATCCGCGATCCGCTCGACGCCTATTCGGCCGCCGAATTCCGCGCCGATGCGCTGCGCGTGGTCGGCGAGATCCTCGCGCGCGGGCACACGCCGCTGCTGGCGGGCGGGACCATGCTCTACTACCGGGCGCTGACGCAGGGGCTCAACACGCTGCCGGCCGCCGATCCGGAACTGCGCGCGCGGCTCGACGCCGAGGCCGCGCGCGACGGCTGGCCGGCGCTGCACGCGCGGCTCGCGCAGGCCGACCCGGACACCGCCGCGCGGCTCGCGCCGAACGATGCGCAGCGCATCCAGCGCGCGCTCGAAATCCTCGAACTGAGCGGCCAGCCGATGTCGGCGCTGCTCGCCGCGCCGCCGCCCGCCAGCGACGAGGCCCGGCGCTACCGCTTCGTGCCGGTGGCGCTGGAGCCGTCCGACCGCGCCGTGCTGCATGCGCGGATCGCCGCGCGCTTCGACGCGATGCTCGCGGCCGGCTTCATCGACGAGGTGCAACGGCTGCGCCGGCGCGGCGACCTGCATCTCGGCCTGCCGTCGATGCGCTGCGTCGGCTACCGGCAGGCCTGGGAATACCTCGACGGCGCCACCGATCTCGCGACGATGCGCGACAAGGGCGTGTTCGCCACGCGCCAGCTCTGCAAGCGGCAGCTGACCTGGCTGCGCTCGATGCCGGAGCGCATCGTGGTGGACTGCAGCGCCGACGACGCCCCGCGGCAGGCCGTGGCCGCGCTCGAACGCGTGCTCGACACGGCGGCCTGAGCGGCACGGCGCCGGCTAGGCGCGCGGCGGCATCAGCGGGACGACGGGCAGCGCGACCGCTGCCACTCGCGCCAAGGGATACCGCGCCCACCAACAAAAAGGGCCGCGAATCGCGGCCCTTCCTGCTGCACGGCGCGAGCGCCGCGCCACCGATCCTCTTGCGGCCTCGGCCTCAGACCACCACGGTCTGCGCCTCGCCCTCGCGCGTGGCGCGCACCTTGCCGATCTTCCAGACCTGCTCGCCTGCGGCGCTCAGCTCGGCCACCGCCGCGTCGGCGTCGGCCGCCGAGACGATCACGGCCATCCCGATCCCGCAGTTGAACACGCGGTGCATTTCCGCGTCGGCCACGCCGCCGTGCTGCTGCAGCCACTGGAACAGCGGCGGCAGCGTCCAGGCGGTCTGGTCGAGCTCGGCCGTCAGGCCCTCGCGCAGCACGCGCGGGATGTTCTCGACGAGGCCGCCGCCCGTGATGTGCGCCATGCCCTTGACCGGCAGCTTCGCCATCAGCGCGAGCAGCGGCTTCACGTAGATGCGGGTCGGCGCGATCAGCGCGTCGGCCAGCGTGCGGCCGTCGAACGCGGCGTCGAGGTCCGGATTCGCACGCTCGATGATCTTGCGCACCAGCGAGAAACCGTTCGAGTGGATGCCGCTCGACGCGAGGCCCAGCACCACGTCGCCCTCGACGATCGTGCTGCCGTCGATGATCCTGCTCTTCTCGACCGCGCCGACCGCGAAGCCGGCCAGGTCGTATTCGCCGTCCGGATACATGCCCGGCATTTCGGCCGTCTCGCCGCCGATCAGCGCGCAGCCGGCCAGCTCGCAGCCCGTGGCGATGCCCTTCACGACCGTCGCGGCCGTCTCGACGTCGAGCTTGCCGCACGCGAAGTAGTCGAGGAAGAACAGCGGCTCGGCGCCCTGCACGAGGATGTCGTTCACGCTCATCGCGACCAGATCCTGGCCGACCGTGTCGTGGCGGTTCAGGTGGAACGCGAGCTTGAGCTTGGTGCCGACGCCGTCGGTGCCCGACACCAGCACCGGCTCCCGGTACTTCTTCGGCACTTCGAACAGTGCGCCGAATCCGCCGATCCCGCCGAGCACGCCGTCGCGCAGCGTTTTCTTGGCAAAGGGCTTGATCTTGTCGACGAGCGCGTCGCCCGCGTCGATGTCGACGCCGGCGTCACGGTAGGACAGACCTTGGGCGTCGGGAGCGGATTTCGGAGAAGTCATGGGGGAATGCGAGAAGGTCGGTAAAATGCGATTTTACCCGAAGCCGGACGCCCGGCCGAATTCCCCGCGTCGATCTCTCCAGGTAAAGCATCGTGTCCGAATCGTCCCCGTTTTCATCGCCGGCCCAGCGGCCGGCAGCGGCGCCCGCCGCGCCGCCGCGCGGGTCGCCCCCGGCCGGCCCGGCGCGCGGCGCGGGCACGATGCCGGCCGGCGCCCGGGCGCGCCGCGCGCGCGGACGGAGCGGCGGCGTCTCGCGCTGGATCGCCGCGACAGCGGCCGCGATCTCGCCTCAAACCGCGCCTCAAACCACGGCCGAAACCGCGACGACGACGGCGGCAGCGCCGCAACGGCAGCAACGGCGAACGCGCGGCATCGGCCCCACCGCCGTGGAAGCAGCAACAGCAGCAGCAGCAGCGACCGCCCGGCGCCCGTTCCCCGCCGCCGCACGGCGCGAGCCCGACCTCACCCGATCCGCACCGTGACCGCCACCCGTCAACTGACGCTCGACCTCGGCACGCCGCCGCCCGCGACGTTCGAGAACTTCACCATCGGGCCGAACGACGAGCTCGTCTCGCGGCTGCGCCGGCTCGACCTCGCGCTCGCCGCCGGCCCGGTGGCCGACCGCTCGTTCTACGTCTGGGGCGAGGCCGGCAGCGGCCGCAGCCATCTGCTGCAGGCGCTCGTCTACGACACCTCGTATGGCAGCGCGCGCTACCTCACGCCGCAAAGCCCGCTCGGCGCGATCGCGTTCGATCCGCGCGTCTCGCTGTACGCCGTCGACGACATCGACGCGATGAGCGACACCCAGCAGATCGCCTTGTTCAACCTGTTCAACGAGGTGCGCGCGCATCCGTCGAGCGCGTTCGTCGGCGCCGGCCCGGCCGCGCCGCTCGCGCTCGACGTGCGCGAGGATCTGCGCACGCGGCTGGGCTGGGGCCTGGTGTTCCATCTCGCGCCGCTGTCGGACGCCGACAAGGCGGCCGTCTTCAAGCAGGCCGCCAAGGCGCGCGGCATCGCGATCGCCGACGACGTGCCCGCCTACCTGCTCACCCACTACCGGCGCGACATGCCGAGCCTGATGGCCCTGCTCGACGCGCTCGACCGCTTCTCGCTCGAACAGAAACGCGCGGTCACGCTGCCGCTGCTGCGTGCGCTGCTGGCCGCGCTGGAGCGCGAGGCGGACACTTCCGGCCGGATCAAGTAGCTTCAAGTAAAATGCCCTTCCATGACAAATCTGGCACTCTTTGACCTCGATCACACGTTGATCCCGACCGACAGCGACCACGAATGGGGCCGCTTCATCGTCAAGCTCGGCCTCGTCGACGCTGACAGCTTCACGCGTCAGAACGATCGCTTCTACGCCGACTACAAGGCCGGCACGCTCGACATCCATGCCTATCTGGCCGCGGTGCTGGCGCCGCTCGCGCAGCATCCGCGCGCGCAGCTCGACGCGTGGCACGAGCAGTACATGCACGAGGTGATCCGGCCCGCGATGCTGCCGGCCGCGCTCGAGCTGGTGCGCGAGCACCAGCAGGCGGGCGATCTCTGCTGCATCGTCACCGCGACCAACGCGTTCGTGACGCGGCCGATCGCCGACGCGTTCGGCGTCGAGACGCTGATCGCCTGCGACGTCGAAACCGTCGACGGCGATCCGGCCTCGGCGCTCACCGGCCGCGCGACCGGCACGCCGAGCTTCCGCGAGGGCAAGATCGCGCGCACCGAGGCGTGGCTCGCCTCGCTCGGCAAACGCCTCGCCGACTTCGAACGCAGCTACTTCTACAGCGACTCGCACAACGACATTCCGCTGCTCGAGAAAGTGACCGATCCGGTCGCGACCAACCCCGACGACACGCTGCGTGCGCATGCCCGCGAACACGGCTGGCGCGTCCTCGACCTCTTCCAACCGTCGTGATCAAGAAACTCATCCGCAAGCTGCTCGGGCAGGACGATTCCGCCGCCCAGGACACCCCCGGCTCGGCCGACGCCGCCCCGCCCTCCACCGGCCCCGCGGCCGCCTCGCCGGCCGCCGTCGCCGCCGCGAAGAAGCAGGCCGCGCGCGATGCCGCGAAGGTCGCCGCGAGCCGCACCGAGCCGACCCTCGTGCCGGCCGCCGTGCATGGCATCGATCCGTCGCTGATCTCGCGCAACGCCGTGCGCGTGACCGACACGCTGCAGCAGGCCGGCTTCCGCGCGTTCATCGTCGGCGGCGCGGTACGCGATCTGCTGCTCGGCATCGCGCCGAAGGATTTCGACGTCGCCACCGACGCGACGCCCACCGAGGTGCAGCGGCTGTTCCGCCGCGCCCGCCTGATCGGCCGCCGGTTCCAGATCGTCCATGTCCAGTTCGGCCAGGAGCTGATCGAGGTCTCGACGTTCCGCGCGCTGGTGGACGCGCCGGCCGACGCGCCCGCGGCGGCCCCCGCCGACGCCGCGCCGCCGCGGCGCATGAAGCGCGACGAGCTGGACCGCCGCACCCATGCGGTGGACGCCAGCGGGCGGGTGCTGCGCGACAACGTCTGGGGCGAGCAGCACGAGGACGCGGCGCGCCGCGACTTCACGATCAACGCGATGTACTACGACCCCGCCACGCAGACCGTGCTCGACTACCACGACGGCATGGCCGACGTGCGCGCACGACTGTTGCGCATGATCGGCGATCCGGCCACGCGCTACCGCGAGGATCCGGTGCGGATGCTGCGCGTGGTGCGCTTCGCGGCCAAGCTCGGCTTCGACATCGAGCCGCACACGCGCGAGCCGATCCAGCCGCTCGCCGACCTGATCAACAACGTGCCCGCCGCGCGCCTGTTCGACGAGATGCTGAAGCTGCTGCTCTCGGGCCACGCGCTCGCCTGCCTCAGGCAGCTGCGCAGCGAGGGCCTGCACCACGGGCTGCTGCCGCTGCTCGACGTGGTGCTGGAACAGCCGCAGGGCGAGAAGTTCATCACGCTCGCGCTCAACAACACCGACGCGCGCGTGCGCGCCGGCAAGTCGGTGTCGCCGGGCTTTTTGTTCGCGACGCTGCTCTGGCACGACATGCGCCAGCGCTGGAACCAGAACGTCGCGAACGGCGAGTTCCCGGTGCCGGCGCTGCAGCGCGCGATGGACGACGTGCTCGAGATGCAGACCGAGAAGCTCGCGATCCACAAGCGCTATTCGGCCGACATGCGCGAGATCTGGGGCCTGCAGCTGCGCCTCGAGAAACGCTCGGGCCGCAGCGCCATGAGGCTGCTGGAACACCAAAGGTTTAGAGCGGGGTATGATTTCCTCCTCCTGCGCAGCGAGTCGGGCGAACTGGACCCGGCCGTCGCGCAATGGTGGACGGATTTCATCGACGGCGATGCCGCGGCTCGCGAGGCATTGCTCACGAACGGCGCCCCGCGCGACCCGGCGGCACCGCGCAAGCGCCGCCGCCGCGGCGGCGCGCGCAACCGCAGGCCGGCCGACGGCACCGTGCAAGAGGCCGACGCGCCGGACGCGCAGGACTGAGCCGTCGAACGACGTAGGATGTGGATGCCATGACGGTTGCTTATCTCGGGCTGGGCGCGAATCTCGGCGATGCGCGCCAGGCGTTGAAGGACGCGGTGGTCTGCCTCGCGCAGCAATGCACGTTGATCACCGTGATCGGCAAGTCGAGCCTGTACCGGACGGCCCCCGTGGACGCCGGCGGCGACGACTACTACAACTGCGCGGTCAAGATCGACACGCGGCTGCCGGCCCGCGAATTGCTCCGGCTCTGCCAGCAGATCGAGCACCACTTCGGTCGCGAGCGGCCGTTTCGCAACGCGCCGCGCACGCTCGACATCGACATCCTGCTGTACGGCGACCATCTGATCGACGAGCCCGACCTCGTCGTGCCCCATCCGCGCCTGACCGCGCGCGCGTTCGTGCTGGTGCCGCTGCTCGAACTCGATCCGGCGCTCGCGATTCCCTCGCGCGGCGCCGCCCAGGCGTTCCTCGCCGCGGTGGCCGACCAGCGTATCGAGAAGGTGCAGACCTGCCAGTGCCTGGTGGCGATGAAGGCCGCCAACGAGACGCGCCGCTGCCGATGAACGCGACGCCGCTGACCGTCACGCCGCCCGACCCGCGCCCGCCCCACCGCTACCTCGCGATCGAGGGGCCGATCGGCGTCGGCAAGACCTCGCTCGCCGCGCTGCTGGCCGAACGCTGGGGAATGGGCACGCTGCTCGAGCGCCCGCAGGACAATCCGTTTCTCGAACGCTTCTACCGCGAGGGCGCGCGCTACGCGCTGCCGGCGCAGCTCGCGTTCGCGCTGCAGCGCGCGCACCAGGCCGGCGGGATCGCCGCCGCGCAGGCCGCCGGCGCCGCGCTGGTGGCCGATTTCATGCCGCAGAAGAACGAGATCTTCGCGCGCCTGACGCTCGCCGACGACGAATGGCAGCTCTACCGCGCGCTGGCCGAGCGCATCGACGCGCCAGCGCCCGCGCCCGACCTGGTGGTCTACCTGCAGGCCAGCCCCGAGGTGCTGTACGCGCGCATCCAGAAGCGCGGCGTCGCGATGGAACTGCAGATCGGCGACGCCTACCTGCGCGCGCTGTGCGACGCCTACAACGAATTCTTCTATCACTACGACCGCACGCCGGTCCTCACCGTCGCGGCGGAACACCTGAATCCGCTCGACTCGCCGGACGACCTTGCCCTGCTGATGACGCGCATCGAGACGATGCGCGGGCGCAAGGAATCCTTCGTCAAGGGCGGCGCCGGCCGCTGAGGCGGATCGCGGCGCCGCCTGTTTTTCTCCACGAAACCGGACCCTCCATGACCTACCTCCAGGAATCGAGCCGCGCGGCCGTGACCGTGCCGAAACTGCAGGCCATGCGCGACGCGGGCGACAAGATCGCGATGCTGACCTGCTACGACGCGAGCTTCGCGTCGCTGCTCGATCGCGCCGGCGTCGACGCGCTGCTGATCGGCGATTCGCTCGGCAACGTGCTGCAAGGCCAGACCACCACGCTGCCCGTCACGCTCGACGAGATCGCCTACCACACCGCCTGCGTGGCGCGCGCGCAGCCGCGCGCGCTGATCGTCGCCGACCTGCCGTTCGGCACCTACGGCACGCCGGCCGAGGCGTTCGCGAGCTCGGTCAAGCTGATGCGCGCCGGCGCGCAGATGGTCAAGCTCGAAGGCGGCGAATGGCTCGCCGAGACGGTGCGCTTTCTGGTCGAGCGCGCGGTGCCGGTGTGTCCGCACCTCGGGCTCACGCCGCAATCGGTCCATGCGTTCGGCGGCTTCAAGGTGCAGGGCAAGACCGAGGCCGGCGCCGCGCAGCTGCTGCGCGACGCGCAGGCGCTGGAGCAGGCCGGCGCGCAGCTGATGGTGCTGGAGGCGGTGCCGACGCTGGTGGCCTCGGAGCTGACCGCGGCGATCCGCACGCCGACCATCGGGATCGGCGCCGGCCTCAACTGCTCGGGCCAGGTGCTGGTGCTGCACGACATGCTCGGCATCTTCCCCGGCAAGCGCCCGCGCTTCGTGAAGGATTTCATGCACGGCCAGCCGAGCATCTTCGCGGCCGTCGAGGCCTACGTGCGCGCCGTCAAGGACGGCAGCTTCCCCGGCCCGGAGCATTCGTTCTGAGGGTGGCGTAAGGCGCGCGGGCGGCGCGCCGCCAACGAAAACGAAAAAGGCGCGGCATCCCCGGTGGGTGCCGCGCCTTTTTCATGTCACGCATTCACTGGAACGTGCGACGCCGCGCGTCGCGCCGTTGTGTCCTCAGGCGCGACGCAGCGTGGCCGGCACCGCGCCGCGCAGCGCGTTGCAGACCATCAGCGCGTCGGCGCGCAGCAGGTCGTCGGGCGTCATCACGCGCTCGCTCGCGTCCCAGGCCGCGTCGGCGAGCAGTGCCGCGCGCATCACGCCGGGCAACAGCCCGCAGGCGAGCTGCGGCGTATACCAGCGCCCGTCGAGCCGCACGAACAGGCTGGTGCGCCCGCCCTCGGTCAGCTCGCCGCGCTCGTTGACGAACAGCATGTCGAACGCGCCGGCCGCCTCGGCCTCGCGCCAGGCGCGATCGTATTCGGCGCGGCGCGTGGTCTTGTGCGCGAGCAGCGGATCGGACGACGCGGTCGGCGCGAAACCATGCTCGGCCGCGAGCAGCACCGTGACGCCGGGCGCGGCCAGCGCCGCCATCGGCGCCGCCACCAGTTCGAGCGTGCCGTCTTTGGCCAGCGCCGCGCGCAGGCGGATCGCGCCGTCGCCGTCGAACGACGCCACCCGCTCGGCGATCTGCGTCTCGAGCGCCGCGCGATCGCAGGCGAAACCGAGCGCCTCGGCACTGGCGGCGAGCCGCGCGAGGTGGCGCGCGAGATGGCGCACGCCGTCGGCGCGCGTCGCATGCATCGTCTCGAACAGCTGGAAGCCGGGGTCGGCATCGGTCAGGAAGCTGGCCTTCAATTCGCACTCCGCGTATTCGTCAGGGGCGGCGCTGTCGAGCACGATGCCGGCGCCGACGCCCATTGTACCGGCGCGCCAGCCGTCGGCGCGGCGCGCCGCGAGCACCAGCGTGCGGATCGTCACCGACAGGCAGAAGTCGCCGCAGGCGGCGCCGGGCGGCGCCGCGTCGAGCCAGCCGAGCGCGCCGGTGTAGAGGCCGCGCGGCGTCGATTCGAGCGCGTCGATCAGTGCCATCGTGCCGTGCTTCGGCGCACCCGTGATCGAGCCGCACGGGAACAGTGCGCGCAGCAGGTCGGCGAAGCCGGCCTCGGGCCGCGCCTCGGCCTCGACGGTCGAGGTCATCTGCCAGACCGACGCGTAGGGCTCGACGGTGAACAGCGCCGGCACGCGCACCGAGCCCGTCACGGCCACGCGCGAGACGTCGTTGCGCAGCAGGTCGACGATCATCAGGTTCTCGGCGCGGTTCTTCGCGTCGCCGGCGAGAAACGTCGCGGCGCGCGCGTCGGCGGCGGGATCGGCCGAACGCGGCGCGGTGCCCTTCATCGGCCGCGTGCGCAGCCGCGCGCCGGCCTTCTCGACGAACAGCTCGGGCGAGCACGACAGCACCCAGCGGTCGCCCGGCAGCGCGACCAGCGCGCCGTAGCGCACCGGCTGGCGCGCGCGCAGCCGCCGGTACAGCGCGAGCGGCGAGCCGTGCGCCTCGAAGCCGAGCCGATAGGTGTAGTTGACCTGGTAGGAATCGCCGGCGCGCAGCGCGGCGTGGATCGCGTCGATCGCCGCGTCGAATTCGCCGCGCGTGACGCTCTTGCGTAGCCGCGCGACGCCGGCCGCCGAGGGCTCGCCACCGGGGCCGCCGCCTCCAGCGTCGTGCGCGGCGAGCCACGCCTCGACCTCGTCGCGCGAGAGCCGCGCGAGCGAGGTGAACAGCAGGAAGCGCAGCGCGCCGTCGGCCTCGGTGTCGCCGGCCACGCCGCGCTGCAGGTTGCGGCCGAACGCGTAGTCGCCGAGCACCACCGCGTGCAGGCCGCGCGCCGCGTCGGCCGCCACCGCCGCGCAGACGGCGTCGAGTGCGGCCGGACCGGTGCAGACGCGCTGGTGCGAAAAGCCCGTGTACAAACGACTCGACCGCGCGGACGCGGTCGAGTCGCAGTCGTCGAGCAGCGCGAACGGCGCGCCGGCTCCGACTTCAGTCATGTTGCCACCCTTCCGATCACTCGAAGAAGCTCTTCACCCGGTCGAACCAGCTTTTGCTCTGCGGGCTGTGGCGACCGCCGCCTTCGGCCAGCGACTGCTCGAACTGCTTGAGCAGGTCGCGCTGCGCGTCGGTCAGCTTGACCGGCGTCTCGATCTGCACGTGGACGTAGAGATCGCCGGCGATGCTCGAACGCAGCCCCTTGATGCCCTTGCCGCGCAGCCGGAACGTCTTGCCCGACTGCGTGCCTTCGGGCACCGTGAACGAGGCGCGGCCGGCCAGCGTCGGCACCTCGATCTCGCCGCCCAGCGCCGCCGTCGTGAACGGGATCGGCATCTGGCAGTGCAGGTCGTCGCCGTCGCGCTCGAACACCGAGTGCGATTTGATGTGGATCTCGACGTAGAGGTCGCCCGACGGCCCGCCGTTGATGCCGGGCTCGCCGTTGCCGGCCGAGCGGATCCGCATGCCGTCGTCGATCCCGGCCGGGATCTTCACTTCCAGCGTCTTGGTTTCCTTCACCTTGCCCGAGCCGTGGCAGTGCGCGCATGGTTCCGGGATGTAGGTGCCGGTGCCGTGGCACTTCGGGCAGGTCTGCTGGATGCTGAAGAAACCCTGCGACATGCGCACCGAGCCCTGGCCGTGGCAGGTCGGGCAGGTGTCGGGCTTGGTGCCCGGCTTCGCGCCGGAGCCGTGACAGATCTCGCACGAGACCCAGCTCGGCACGCGGATCTGCGTCTCGTAGCCGTGCGCGGCCTGCTCCAGCGTGATTTCCATACTGTAGCGCAGGTCGGCGCCGCGATAGACCTGCGGGCCGCCGCGGCCGCCGCGCGCGGCACCGCCCGCGGCCTGGCCGAAGATGTCGCCGAAGATGTCGCCGAATGCGTCGGCGAAGCCGCCGAAGCCCTGCGCGCCGGCGCCGCCCATGTTCGGATCGACGCCCGCGTGGCCGTACTGGTCGTAGGCCGCCCGCTTCTGGTCGTCCGAGAGCATTTCATAGGCTTCCTTCACCTCCTTGAAACGCTCTTCCGCATCCTTGCTGTCCGGATTGCGGTCGGGGTGGTACTTCATCGCGAGCTTGCGATATGCCTTCTTGATTTCGTCGTCGCTCGCGTTCTTCGCGACGCCCAGAACCTCGTAGTAATCCCGTTTCGCCATATCGGTTCACTGCCGCTGCGCACCTCGCGCGGGCGGCTCCTCTCGCTTCCAGTAAAGTCTTGCGACCTGTAGAGCGGCGCTCGCGCGCCGCCCGCCATAAAACGAATGTGCCCGGCGAGCCGCAAGGCCCGCCAGGCGCAGGGATGATCCGCCCGTCCGGCAGTGACGGGGCGGATCGGAAGCGGCCGTGCCGCGCGGCACGGCCGCTTCCCGACTTCAGTCCTTCTTCACTTCCTTGAAGTCGGCATCGACGACGTCGTCGGCCGCCGCGCTCGCGCCGCCCGCATGCGCCGCGCCTTCGGCCGCGCCCGCCGCGCCGGCGGCACCGGCCTGCTGCGCCTGCATGTCGGCGTACATCTTTTCGCCGAGCTTCTGCGAAGCCGTCGACAGCGCCTCGACCTTCGCCTCGATCGCTTCCTTCTCGGCCGAGGCGTCCTTCAGCACGTCCTCGAGGTCCTTCAGCGCCGACTCGATCTTTTCCTTCTCGCCCGCGTCGAGCTTGTCGCCGTACTCGGCCACCGCCTTCTTCGTGCTGTGGACGAGCGCGTCGCCCTGATTGCGCGCGTCGGCGCGCTCACGCAGCTTCTGGTCTTCGGCCGCGTTCGCTTCGGCGTCCTTGATCATCTTGTCGATCTCGGCTTCCGACAGGCCCGAGTTCGCCTTGATGGTGATCTTGTTTTCCTTGCCGGTCGCCTTGTCCTTCGCGCCGACGTGCAGGATGCCGTTCGCGTCGATGTCGAACGTCACCTCGATCTGCGGCACGCCGCGCGGTGCCGGCGGGATGCCTTCGAGGTTGAACTCGCCGAGCAGCTTGTTGCCGGCCGCCATCTCGCGCTCGCCCTGGAACACCTTGATCGTCACGGCGCCCTGGTTGTCGTCGGCCGTCGAGTAGACCTGCGCGTGCTTCGTCGGGATCGTGGTGTTCTTGTTGATCATCTTCGTCATCACGCCGCCGAGCGTCTCGATGCCGAGCGACAGCGGGGTCACGTCGAGCAGCAGCACGTCCTTGCGGTCGCCCGACAGCACCTGGCCCTGGATCGCGGCGCCCACGGCGACGGCTTCGTCCGGGTTCACGTCGCGGCGCGGTTCCTTGCCGAAGAACTCCTTGACCTTCTCCTGCACCTTCGGCATGCGCGTCTGGCCGCCGACCAGGATCACGTCGTCGATGTCCGACACCTTCACGCCGGCGTCCTTGATCGCGATGCGGCACGGCTCGATGGTGCGCTCGACCAGTTCCTCGACCAGCGCTTCCAGCTTGGCGCGCGTGATCTTCAGGTTCAAGTGCTTCGGGCCCGAGGCGTCGGCCGTGATGTACGGCAGGTTGATCTCGGTCTGCTGGCTCGACGACAGTTCGATCTTCGCCTTCTCGGCCGCTTCCTTCAGGCGCTGCAGCGCGAGCACGTCCTTCGACAGGTCGACGCCCTGCTCCTTCTTGAACTCGCCGATGATGTAATCGATGATGCGCTGGTCGAAGTCCTCGCCGCCGAGGAACGTGTCGCCGTTGGTCGACAGCACTTCGAACTGCATTTCGCCGTCCACGTCCGCGATCTCGATGATCGACACGTCGAACGTGCCGCCGCCGAGGTCATACACGGCGATCTTGCGGTCGCCCTTCTCGGCCTTGTCGAGGCCGAACGCGAGCGCGGCCGCGGTCGGCTCGTTGATGATCCGCTTGACTTCCAGGCCGGCGATGCGGCCCGCGTCCTTGGTGGCCTGGCGCTGGCTGTCGTTGAAGTAGGCCGGCACCGTGATCACGGCTTCCGTGACCGGCTCGCCGAGGTAGTCCTCGGCCGTCTTCTTCATCTTGCGCAGCACTTCGGCCGAGACTTGCGGCGGCGCGAGCTTGTCGCCGTGCGCTTCGACCCAGGCGTCGCCGTTGTCGGCCTTGATGATCGAGTAGGGCATCAGGCCGATGTCCTTCTGCACTTCCTTCTCTTCGAAGCGGCGGCCGATCAGGCGCTTCACCGCGAACAGCGTGTTCTTCGGGTTGGTCACGGACTGGCGCTTGGCGGGCGCGCCGACCAGCACTTCGTTGTCGTCCATGTACGCAATGATCGACGGCGTGGTGCGGGTGCCTTCCGAGTTCTCGATGACCTTGACCTGATTGCCTTCCATCACGGCCACGCACGAGTTCGTGGTCCCGAGGTCAATACCGATGATCTTTCCCATTTTTCGTAATCTCCAGAAACTCTGTTTTGCTGCGGATTCCGGGGCGTTTTGCCCGGTTTGCCGCGCCGAATTCAACCATGCACACGAAATAGGTGCGTTCGCGCCGTTTTCAAGACCCCGAAAGCGATGCGGCTATTCAATTTTTTCAATCGGCGGGCGCCGCGGGCCGATACGGCCCCTGATCAACACGAAGCCGGGCGCAATCCGCCGCGCCCGGCTTCGGAACGTCACGCGGCCGCGCCGCCGACGCGCGCGGGGCGCGGCGCCGGCGGCGAGCCGGAAACGCTCAAATCATGCTTGGGTCATGCCGATGTGATGCGGACAACGCACCGATTTCGCGCCAGCCGCGCGCTTACTTCGGCTGCGAGACCGTCACGAGCGCGGGACGCAGCACGCGGTCGGCGATCGTATAGCCCTTTTGCAACACGGTGACGACGGTGTTCGGCTCCTGTTCGGCCGGCACCATCGAGATCGCCTGGTGCTGGTGCGGATCGAACTTCGCGCCGACCGGGTCGATCACCTGCACGCGGCCCTTTTCGAGCGCGCTCTGCAGCTGGCGCAGCGTCAGCTCGACGCCTTCACGGACCTTCGCGATGTCGTCGGACTTGTCGCCGACCGCGGCCTCGAGGCTGTCGATCACCGGCAGCAGATGCTCGGCGAAGCTCTCGATCGCGAACTTGTGGGCCTTGGCGACGTCGTCCTGGCCGCGGCGGCGCACGTTCTCGGTTTCGGCCTTGGCCCGCAGGAAGCTTTCCTGCAGGTCGGCGATCCTGGCTTGCGCCTCGGCCAGCGCGGCCTCGGCCTCGCCTGCCGCCGGCGGCACTTCGGCGGCCTGGGGTTGCGCAGCCTGCGCGTCGCGGCCGCTCTCGTCGGCCGGTTGACCAGCCGGATTCTCTTGCGTGTTTTCCATGTCGCTGAAATCGAATTGAGTGATGAAAGCCAGACCGGCGGCACCCCGCACGAGGATGCACCGCCGCACGACGTTGGCGCAGATAAGGCCGAAGACAATCTTTTCAAGAGGGTCTTTCGGCCAGCGCGACGAAATCGGCCGGTTTTGGCCCGTTTGAGCCGGTCCGGGACCGGATTCCGGCCCGAAACCGGGCGATTCTCCCCCGCTCCCGTGCCAACTCGAAGACAATGTCGAACGGCACCGGTTACGCCGCCAGGCGCCAGAACGGTCTGGCGGCATGACGAAACCCGCCGTAACAACCGTTACCCGCGCCCCACTGGATCGGCTTCGAGCACTACACTACACTTTGGTACAGGTTGCCCGAGCAAGCACGGTTCCCACCTCGGTCCCGCCAGGCAGCCCCCCACCGAACCCGTCCCGCCCGTCTTCCCGAGGGGAGTACCGTGAAACTGACCTTTGCGATATCGGTGGTCGCGCTGGTGCTGGCGGCCGGCACCACCACCATCTGTCTGTCGGGCGCCGTCACCGACCGCAACACCGAATACGGCAGCGCCCGGGCGACGTTCGAGCACCTCTTCAGCGCCCATTCGAAAGTTTGTCGATGATCCGGCGGTCGCGCTTGGTCGGCCGGCCATGCAGCTCGGCGGCCGGCTCGCGATAATGCCGTCGCCGCTCCAGTTCGGCAAGCCGCTTCGCGCGCCCTTCCCCGGTTTCCGCATAGAGCGTCTGCGCGATCGCGGCCGGCCCGCGCAGGTCGCAGATGCCGAGCACATCGACCTGCCAGACCGCCGTGTCGATCGTCACCTCGACGCGGTCGCCTACCCGCACGTCCTTTGACGGCTTGACCGGCACCCCGCCGATCCGCACCCGCCCTTTCTCGACGGCATCGGCCGCGAGCGAGCGCGTCTTGAAGAAGCGCGCGGCCCACAGCCATTTGTCGATGCGCAGCTTCGCGCCCGGTTCGGTCGAAATTCGGTAATTCATCGGAGCTATCCCGTCTCAATGGCCGCCGCGCGGCCGGTCCGCCTTCATGCCGCCGCGTCGGCCGGCGCCGGCGCGCGCACCGGCCAGCCCTGCAGGTTCTCGGCCACGATCTGACCGAGCGCGTCGATCCAGGCCGGCGACGCGTTCAGGCACGGAATCCGGTGGAACGTGCCGCCGCCGCCGTGCAGGAACTCGTCGCGCACTTCCATGCCGATCTCCTCGATCGTCTCGAGACAGTCGGCCGTGAAGCCGGGGCAGAACACGTCGGCGCGCTTGACGCCGGCCGCGCCGAGCTCGCGCAGCGTCGGCGCCGTGTAGGGCTGCAGCCATTCGGCCTTGCCGAAGCGCGACTGGAACGTGACGCGGCATTCGAGCGTGGTCAGTTCGAGCGCCGCCATCAGCAGCGCGGCCGTCTGCTGGCACTGGTCGTGATAGGGGTCGCCGAGATCGAGCGTGCGCTTGGGCACGCCGTGGAAGCTCAGCACCAGCTTGTCGCCGGCCGCGAAATCGGGGCGCCCGTGCTCGGCCCAGTAATGGCGGACCTGCTCGGCGAGCGCGTGGATGTAGGCGGGATGGTCGGCGTAGTGGCGCAGCGTGCGGACTTCGAGCTGGTTGCGCATGCGGCCGAGCGCGGCGAACGCCGCGTCGAACGCGGTGGCCGTGGTCGACGACGAATACTGCGGATACATCGGCATCAGCAGCACGCGCTCGGTGCCGGCGCGCTTCAGCTGGCCGAGCACGGTGCCGATGTCGGGCGTGCCGTAGCGCATCGCGTAGTCGATCAGCACCTGGTAGCCGTTCGCGGCGAACAGCGGGCGCAGGCCTTCGACCTGCCGCTCGGTGAACACGCGCAGCGGCGAGCCTTCCGGCATCCAGACCGAGCGGTATTTCTTCGCCGAGGCGCGCGAGCGGAACGGCAGGATCAGCCCGCGCAGGATCGGCTGCCAGGCGATGGCCGGGATTTCGACGACACGGGGATCGGACAGGAACTGCGCGAGGTAGCGCCGCACCGCGCCCGGCGTCGGTTCGTCGGGCGTGCCGAGATTGACGAGCAGGACGGCAACGCGATGCGCCGCGGCGTGTTGCGACGGCGGTTCGAGATCAAAACGCATGAACGGGGGTGGGCCTGGGCACCGGATCGAACGATCCTCATTATAGCGACGGCGCCGCGGCGCGACCGGTGCCGCCCCAATGACCCCGACGCGCGCATTGACAAGGCCGGGCGGCCCGTGCCGCCAGTCGCGGCGCTGCTGCCGGATTATTGCTGACTCAGCGTCAGCGACAGCAGGCGCGCGGTGATGTCGACGATCGGGATCACGCGGTTGTAGGCCATCCGGGTCGGCCCGATCACGCCGAGCGTGCCGACGATCTTGCCGTTGACCTCGTAGGGCGCCGTCACCACGCTCATTTCGTCGATCGGCACCAGCGTCGATTCCCCGCCGATGAAGATCTGCACGCCCTGCGCGTGGCTCGACACGTCGAGCAGTTGCAGCAGGCTCGTCTTCTGGTCGAATACGTCGAACAGCTTGCGCAGCCGCGCCATGTCCGACGACAGGTCGGCCACCTCGAGCAGGTTGCGCTCGCCCGAGATCAAGAGCGTGTCCTCGTCGTCGGAGGTCTCGGTGCTGGCCGTGACGGCCGCGTGCATCAGCGCCGTCATGTCGCCGCGCAGCGCGTCGATTTCCTCGCGCAGGCGGCGCCGCACCTCGTCGAACGACAGCCCGGCGAAATTGGCGTTGATGTAGTTCGAGGCCTCGGTCAGCTGCGACGACGAATAATCGCGCTGGGTCGCCATCATGCGGTTCTGCACGTCGCCCTCGGGCGTCACGATGATCAGCAGGATGCGCTTGTCCGACAGCCGCATGAACTCGATCTGCTTGAACACGTGGCTGCGGCGCGGCGTCAGCACCACGCCGGCGAACTGCGAGAGGTTCGACAGCACGCTGGCCGCGGCCGCCACCACCTTCTGCTGCGGCTCGCCCGCCTGCAGCGTGGTCTGCACGAGCCGCGTCACGGCCGCGTCGTCGATCGGCGACTCCACGCTCAGCAGCGTGTCGACGAACATCCGGTAGCCGCGCGGCGTCGGCACGCGGCCGGCCGAGGTGTGCGGGCTCGACACGAGGCCGAGTTCCTCCAGGTCGGACATCACGTTGCGGATCGTGGCCGGGCTCAGTTCGAGACCGGAATACCGGGACAACGTGCGCGAGCCGACCGGCTGACCGTCGGCGATATACCGTTCGATCAGGGTCTTGAGGAGGGTTCGGGCGCGGGGATCTAACATGACGGAAAATTCTAGCGCAACCGGGCGGCGCCCGCGAGATTTCCGGCGCCCGCCCCGCCCGTCCTGCTCCCCGGCCGCTCGGCCGGTTCCTTTTCGTCATCCAGCTATGGTGTAATGCCGGCATGAAAACCGGTAACCTGTTCCAGACCGTCGCGCTCGTCGGGCGCAGCAACACGCCCGGCATCGCCGAACCGCTCGCCGCGCTCGCCGCCGCCATCACGCAGCGCGGGCTCGAGGTCGTGTTCGAGGCCGAAACGGCGCGCGAATACGGCATCGACGGCCACCCGGCGCTCACGCCGAGCGAGATCGGCGCGCGCGCCGATCTCGCGATCGTGCTCGGCGGCGACGGCACGATGCTCGGCATCGGCCGCCAGCTCGCGCCCTACCGGACGCCGTTGATCGGCATCAACCACGGCCGGCTCGGCTTCATCACCGACATTTCCGCCTCGGAGATGCTCGAACTCGTGCCGCAGATGCTGTCGGGCAGCTTCGAGCGCGAGGAACGCACGCTGCTCGAGGCGCGCATCGTGCGCGACGGCGAACCGATCTATCACGCACTCGCGTTCAACGACGTGGTGGTGAACCGCAGCGGCTTCTCCGGCATGGCCGAGCTGCGCGTGTCGGTGGACGGCCGCTTCATGTACAACCAGCGCTCGGACGGCCTGATCGTCGCCACCCCGACCGGCTCGACGGCCTACGCGCTGTCCTCGGCCGGGCCGATCCTGCACCCGCAGCTGCAGGGCATCGTGCTGGTGCCGATCGCGCCGCACGCGCTGTCGAACCGCCCGATCGTGCTGCCCGACGACGTCAAGGTCGGCATCCAGATCATCGGCGGGCGCGACGTCAACGTGAACTTCGACATGCAGTCGTTCACCGCGCTGCAGCTGAACGACACGATCGAGGTGCGGCGCTCGCGGCACACCGTGCCGTTCCTGCATCCGGTCGGCTACAGCTATTACACGACGCTGCGCAAGAAGCTGCACTGGAACGAACATCCGTCGCACGACGACGACCCGGAATCCTGACGCGGCCGCGCCCGACATCATGCTTCGTCATCTCTCGATCCGCGACTTCGTCATCGTCGCCCGGCTCGACCTCGAATTCGATACCGGCTTCACCGTGTTCTCGGGCGAGACCGGCGCCGGCAAGTCGATCCTGATCGACGCGCTGGCGCTCGCGCTCGGCGAGCGCGCCGACGCCAGCGTGGTGCGCGCCGGCTGCCAGCGCGCCGACATCACCGCCGAATTCACGCCGCACGACCGCGTCGCGCAATGGCTCGAGGCGCACGCGTTCGACGCCGACGACAGCGTGATGCTGCGCCGCGTGATCGACGCGAACGGCCGCTCGCGCGCGTTCATCAACGGCACCAGCGCGACGCTGTCGCAACTGCGCGAGCTGGGCGAGATGCTGGTGGACGTCCACGGCCAGCACGCGCACCAGCTGCTGATGCGGCCCGACGCGCAGCGCGAGCTGTTCGACACGCACGCCGGGCTCGCCGCCGAGGCCGCGGTGGTGGCGCGCGGCTGGCGCGCGTGGCGCGACGCGCTGCAGAAGATCGAGGCCGCGCAGGTCCACGAACGCGAGCTGCAGCTCGAACGCGAGAAGCTCGCCTGGCAGCTCGCCGAACTCGACAAGCTCGCGCCGCAGCCCGGCGAATGGGACGAGGTGAACGCCGAGCACGGCCGCCTCACGCATTCGGCGAGCCTGATCCGCGGCGTGCAGGGCGCGCTGCTCGCGATCTCCGAATCCGACGACGCGCTGCTGCGGCAGCTCGGCGGCGTGATCTCGAAGGTGCGCCAGCTGGCCTCGATCGATCCGACGCTCAACGACGTGCTGGCCGCGCTCGATCCGGCCGAGATCCAGCTGCGCGAGGCCGGCTATTCGCTGTCGCACTACGCGCAGCGGCTCGAACTCGATCCGGAGCGGCTCGCGCAGGTGGAAGTGCGGCTCGACGCGCTGCACACGGCCGCGCGCAAGTTCCGGCTGCCGCCCGACACGCTGCACGACGAACACATGGCGCGCCGCGAGCAGCTCGCCGCGCTCGACGCGGCGGCCGATCTCAGCGCGCTCGAGGACGCGGCCGAGCGCGCGAAGCAAACCTACCTGGCCGACGCGCGCGCGCTGTCCGAGGCACGCGCGCAGGCCGCCGGCGCGCTCGGCGCGGCGGTCACGGCCGCGATGCAGGAACTGTCGATGGCGGGCGGCAGCTTCGACGTGACGCTGGTGCCGCTGGCCGAAGGCGGCGCGCACGGGCTGGAGCAGATCGAATTCCGCGTGGCGGGCCACCCAGGCGTGCCGCCGCGGCCGCTCGCGAAGGTCGCCTCGGGCGGCGAACTCGCGCGCATCAGCCTCGCGCTGGCGGTGATCGCGAGCGCCGCGAGCCTCACGCCGACGCTGATCTTCGACGAAGTGGACACCGGCATCGGCGGCGGCGTGGCCGAGGTGGTCGGGCGGCTGCTGCACCAGCTCGGCCGCGACCGGCAGGTGCTCTGCGTCACGCACCTGCCGCAGGTGGCCGCGCGCGGCGATCATCATTTCCAGGTCGCGAAGGGGCTCGACGCGGCCGGCGGCACGGTCTCGACCGTCACGCCGCTCGACCGCGCGAGCCGCGTCGAGGAAGTCGCGCGGATGCTCGGCGGGCTCGAGATCACGGCCACCACGCGCAAGCACGCGAAGGAGATGCTGGCGGCCTGACCAGCCGGGGCGCGGCGGCGCGGGCCGGGCGCGAGGATTGGCCGGCGGCGCGGCGCGCGTGGTCCGATCCGCCCGCCGGCGCGCGTCGCGAACGCCGTGGCCCGCTATTCCAGGCGTTCTCCCCGGGGTTCTCCCCCTGATCACCCGCCGATCGCCCGAGCCACGCGCTCCCGCCCTGCCGCGCCGCCGCTCAGCCGGCGGCCGCCCTGATCGCGTCCAGGTCCGCGAGCGCGAGCCAGTGGCAATAGCCGCCCAGCGTGGTCCGGTCGATCGTGGCCGGATCGATCTGCGCGTAGTCGCCGTTGCGGAACGCGTGCTTCGAGAAATACTCTTCGATGTGCCATGCGTGGATGTGCAGCACGTCGTCGCCGAGCCGGCGCGAGGCGTGCGGGAAATGATCGAGCAGGCCGAGCGTGCAGCGCTGCGGATAGGTCTGGCGCAGCGCCAGTTCGCCCGCGTACAGGGTCAGCACGTTCTTGCACCAGCCCGGCCACTCGCCCGGGTCCGCGGCGAATTCCTCGGCGAGCAGCCGTTGGCAATAGGCAAGCTGCGCGAGCAGGAACGCGCCGACCATCTCGCTCGGCCCGAACACCGACGCGCCCACGTTGTGCAGCCCCGAATGCGGAAACCCCCAGCGCTCGCTGCACTCCACCAGCTTGCGGCGCACCGCGTCCTGGTAGGCATAGGCGCCGAAGCCGAAGCAAAGGCCCGACGGCACGAAGCGCGCGAAGGCCGGCGTGACGAACGTGTCGCAATCGGTCTTCAGCACCACGTCGAACGCCGCGCAGGCGTCGAGCACGTCGGGCGCGCAGAGGTTCGCCACCGAGTTGATGTAGGGATAGCCGGCCCATTCGGCGTGCCGGTCGGCGTAGGGCGCCGCCGCGATCGTGATCAGGCGCGGGTCGGCCGGCAGATGGCCGAGCGCGTCGGGATGGCAGACGGCGATCAGCGCGCCGTCGTCGAGCGCCCGCGCGTGGAGCAGGCTTTTGTACAGCCAGAAGAACTCCTCGATCATCCGGCTGTTGTGGTCCACATAAACGAGGATCGCCTTTTTCATCGCAGTGCCGGCCCGGAGCTTGGACCGCTGCATCGTATCACCGGGCCGCGGCGATCTCCATGCGTGCCGGCCCGGCGCGGGCGCGGCGGCGCACACGGCAACGCGCCATGCCATGAGCGCGGGCCGCCACGGCCCGGCGCACCGCGGCTGCCTGGCGGCCCGGCCGCTGCCGCGAGCCGGCCGGCGGCCCGCTCAGCCTTGCGGATCGGCCGCCGTCGCGGCCGGCGCCACGCCGCCGAACACGCGCTGCCACAGCGCCAGCACGGCCGCGCGCTCGGCGGCCACCGTCTCGCCCGGCACGCGCGCCTTCTCCATCCCGTCGAGCCGCAACTGGTGCTGGCGCTTGCGGTAGCGCCGGTAGGCGGCGCCCACCGTCTCGGCCTCGGTATCGTCCATCAGCCCCAGGTGCGCCACCTCGCGCAGCAGCGCGATGTTGCCGGTGTTGCGGATCAGCTCCGGATCGCGCGCCGCGTGCAGCAGCACCCAGTACTGGACGATGAACTCGATGTCCACCATGCCGCCGCGATCGTGCTTGAGGTCGAACAGCTCGCCATGGTTCGGATGGCCGGCCGCCACCTTGTCGCGCATCCCGACGATCTCGCGCGCGAGCAGCTCGCCGTCGCGCGGCGTGGTCAGCACCTGCTCGCGGATCGCCTCGAACGCGGCGCCGATCCGTGCGTCGCCGGCGCTGAAGCGCGCGCGCGTCAACGCCTGATGCTCCCAGACCCAGGCGGTGTTGGCGCCGTCGCCCTCGCGCAGCTGATAGCGGCGGAACGCGTCGAGGTCGGTGACGAGCAGCCCGGCCTCGCCGTTGGGCCGCAGCCGCAGGTCGAGATCGAACAGCGCGCCCGCGCCGGTGGCGGTGGTGAGCCACGTGATCAGGCGGCGCGTGTAGGTGGTATAGACGTCGGCCGCGCGGTCGTCGGGATCGTCGTAGAGGAAGATCACGTCGAGGTCCGACGCGTAGCCGAGCTCCTTGCCGCCGAGCTTGCCGTAGGCGATCACGGCGAAGCGCGGCGCGTCGCGATGGCGCTTGGCGAGCTGCGACCAGACCACCTCGAGCGTGACGTCGAGCACCGCGTCGGCAAGTTCCGAAAGCCGGTCGCTGACATGCTCGACCGACAGCTTGCCGGCCAGATCGATCAGCAGGATCCGGAACACCTCGGCGTGCTGCGCGTGCCGCAGCAGGTCCATCTGCTGCTCCATGCCGTCGGCCGCCGCGAGCCGCGCGCGCAGCGAGGCCTTGAACGCGGGCCAGTCGAACGGGCTCGCGATCGCCTCGTCGTCGAGCAGCTCGTCGAGCAGCTGCGGATGGCGAATCAGGTAGCCGCCGCCCCAGCGCGTCGCGCCGAGCACCGACAGCACGCGCTCGAGCGCGGCCGGGTATTCGGTCAGCAGCGCCAGATAGGCGCCGCGCCGGCCCACCGTCTCGAGCAGGTCGAAGAAGCGGATGATCGTGTCGTCGCGATGCGCGGCGTCGATGCCGGCGGCCGCGTCGAGCGCGCGCTGCGCGACGCGGTCGAAGCGCTGCCGGCTGCTCTCGGGCAGCCCCGCGTAGCGCGACGACTGCCAGACCGCACGCAGCCGCGCCAGCACGGCGGCCGGCGTCACGAAGCCGAGCCCCGCGAGACGCGCGGCGAGCGCGTCGTCCTCGCCGTCGTCGGCCAGCGCGCCGCTCCAGATCCAGGCGGCGGCATCGTCGTCGGCGCCGTTGCCGTTGCCGTTGCCGCCGTTGCCGTTCGCCTCGCCGGGCCGGTTCGAGAAGATCTGGTCGAACTGCGCCTCGACGAACCCGCGGTGCCGGTCCAGCTCGGCGACGAGCGCCGCGTAGTCGGCGTGGCCGAGCGAGGCCGCCAGCGCCGCGCGGTCCTCGGGATCGACCGGCATCGCGTGGGTCTGCGCGTCGTTGCGATACTGCAGCCGGTGCTCGATCGTGCGCAGCAGCCGGTACGCCTCGGCGAAACGCTCGGCCACCTCGGCCGCGATCAGCCCGCGCTCGGTGGCATGGGCCAGCACCGCGAGCGTCGGACGAATCCGGAAGCCCGCGTCCTGGCCGCCGCGGATCAACTGGAACACCTGCGCGCTGAACTCGATCTCGCGAATCCCGCCGCGCCCGAGCTTGATGTCGTCGGCCTTGTCGGGACGCATCGTGGCGCGGCGCTGCGCCTCCTGGCGAATCTGCCGGTGCAGCTCCCGGATCGCGCCGATCACGCCGAAATCGAGATAACGACGGTAAACGAACGGCTTGACGATCGCGTCGAGTTGCGCGGCGAGCCGCTGCGCGGCCTCGCTGGCCGGCTCCGAGACGAGCCGCCCCTTGATCCACGCATAGCGCTCCCACTCGCGCCCCTGCACGTAGAAGTATTCCTCCAGCATGCCGAGGCTGCAGACCAGCGGGCCGGAATCGCCGTTCGGGCGCAGCCGCATGTCGACGCGGAACACGTAGCCGTCGGCGGTGGTGTCCGACAGCACGCCGATCAGGCGCCGGCCCAGGCGCGTGAAGTATTCCTGGGTGGCGAGGCCCGCGCGCGTGCCGCCGGTGGTTTCGCCGTCGTCCTCGTAGACGAAGATCAGGTCGATGTCGGACGAGACGTTCAGCTCGCGCCCGCCCAGCTTGCCCATGCCGACCACGCCGAGCGCGAGCCGCTCGCCGGCCGGCCCGTGCGGCTCGCCGTAGAGCGCCTCGAGCTCGGCCGACAGCACCGCGAGCGAGCGCTGGATCGCGATCTCGGCCAGGTCGGTCATCGCCGCCGTGACTTCGGCGACGTCGGCCGCGCCGGCCAGATCGCGCTCGGCGACGGCGCCGAACACCTCGATGCGCAGCTGGCGCAGCGCGCGGCGCAGCGCCTCCTCGCCCGGCGCGCCCGCCGGCGAGGCCGCCGCCAGCAGCTCGCCCAGGCGCGCGTCGATCGCCTCGCGCGTGAGCGGCGCGGCAGCGGTGTCGGCGATGCGCGCGGCGAGTTCGGGGCGCGCGGCGACGGCGCGGGCCAGATAGCGGGAATAAGCGGTGCTGAGCAAGGCGTTGGCGTCGGTCATGGCGGCGGCGCGCGAAGCGCGGGAACGGGGCACGAGGAACGGAGCACGAGGCGGGACGAAACGCGACGCGGAACTCCGCTGCCAGCGCGGCGCGGACCGGCCGGCGAACCGGCGGGACAGCGGCCGGAATCGCGACCGGAACCTCGGCCGGGCCACCATCCGGCGACAACCAGCCGGCGCCGCGCGCGGTGCCGCGGGGAAGTCCGGATGCCGGCCGAACGGCCGCCGGACCGGACCCCTGTGTTACATTTCAACGTCGATTCGCAACGCTACCATATCCCCGCCCGTCCGCCGCATGCCCGACCGTCAGGAATCCGCCGCCAGCAGTCCAGAAGCCGGACCTCCCAGGCACGATCACCCGGTCCTGCGGCGCGTTTGCCGTGTGGTGCTGATTAGCGGCGCAACGATCTACTTCGTCGCCGCGAGCGCCTACCTCGGCCTGCGCTACGCGCTGCTGCCGCAGGTCGACCGGCTGCGCCCGCGCATCGAATCGTTCGTCTCCGACAAGCTCCACGCCGAAGTCCGGATCGGCCGCCTCGCGCCGCACTGGTCCGGCATGCAGCCCGGCGTGGACGTGACCGCGCTGACCATCCGCGGCAAGGACGGCACCCTCGCGCTGACGATTCCGCACGCCACGGCCGCGATCGCCTGGGCTTCGCTGGCGCACCTTGCCCCGACGCTCTCGAGCCTCGTGGTCGACGCGCCGGACCTGCTGATCGAGCGCAACCGCGACGGCACGCTGATGATCGCCGGCGTGGCGGTGCCCACCACCCGCAAGAGCGGCAACGACGCGTTCAGCACCTGGCTGCTGCGCCAGCAGGCGATCGTGCTGCGCGGCGGCACGCTGCGCTGGCGCGATGCGCAGCGCAACGCGCCCGAACTGACGCTGACCGGCATCCGGCTCGCCGTGCTCAACGACGGCCTGGTCCACCGGCTGGCGCTGCAGGCGCCGGCCAACGACACGCTGTTCGCCGGCCCGCTCGATTTCCGCGCGCGCTTCACGCACCGCGCGCTCGGCGCGATCGGCCGGCCCGCCAACTGGACCGGCGACGCCTACCTGTCGACCGGCCCGGTCGACCTGCCGACGCTCGCGCGCTACCTGCCGGTGCCGCTCACGGCCTACGCGGGGCGCATCGACAACACCATCTGGCTCGGCTTCCAGGACGGGCGCCTGCGCGACGCGCACGGCACGCTCAGCGGCGCCGACGTCGCGCTGCGCGTGCGGCCCACCCAGCCGCGGCTCGACATGCCGATGGCGAACTTCGGCTGGGATCTCGCGCTCGATCCCGGCCGCGACTACACGCTGAACCTCACGAACCTGCACGCCGAGCTGGGCCAGCCGCCGCTCGACGACGGCACGCCGCTGTCGCGCGCGCTCGCGTTCACGACGCTGACCGCGCGCTACCGCGCGCCCGATGCCACCCACGGCCAGCTGATCCAGGTGGCCGGCGACCGTGTCGATCTCGGCATCCTCGCCGAGTTCGTGCGCGGCTTGCCGCTGCCGGCGCGGTTTCGCAACGCGCTGGTGCGCACCGATCCGCGCGGCCTGATCGCGAATTACGTGATGGAGGCCGAGCGCGCGCCGCCGGGCCGCGCCGAACTGGCCGGCGACGAGACCGCCCACGCCGCGCCGATCGTGCGCTACCGGATGTCGGGCGACCTGCAGGGCATCAGCTTCGAGGCGCAGGAGCCGGGGCCGGGCCTCTCGCCGCGCGGGCATCCGCGCGCCGGCGTGCCGGGCTTCGAGAACCTGTGGGGCCACGTCGACGCGAACGAGCACGCGGGCGAAGCGCGCATCGACACCGTCCGTGCCGCCGTCACGGTACCCGGCGTGTTCGCCGATCCGCGGCTCACCTTCGACCGGCTGCGCGCGCAGACCTCGTGGACCCTTACGCATGTACCCGGCGAGCCGCGCCCGCGCGTCGACGTGAAGGTGCCGCTGCTCTACGTGGCCAACCCCGACGCCGAGATCACCGTCGCCGGCGGCTACTCGAACCCGGGCCACGGGCGCGGCTCGCTCGACCTGAAGGCCGAGTTCGGCCGCGCGGCGGTCGCGCGCATCGTGCGCTACCTGCCGACCAGCATGTCCGACCACCTGCACCAGTATCTCGGCCATGCGCTGCAGGCGGGCACCGTCTCGAAGGGCGCGACGATCGTCGCGAAAGGCCCGCTCGAAACGTTCCCCTACGAACACGCGCCGCACGACGGCGTGTTCCACATCGTCGCGCCGTTCACGGGCGGGCGCTTCGAGCCGACGCCGCAGCCGCCGCGCAAGCTCGCCAACGGCACGCCGAGCGTGTGGCCCGCGCTCGACGGCATCAGCGGCGTGTTCGAACTCGAGCAGAACAAGCTGCGCTTCGACATCCCGCGCGCGCACTACAAGCGCGTGCAGCTGAGCGGCGTGAGCGGCCGGATCGCCGACCTCGGCAAGCCGGCGCAGTCGCCGCTCGTGATCGTGGGCCGCGCGCACGGCCCGCTCGCCGACCTGATCGACTACGCGAACCACAGCGCGCTGGGCGGCATGAGCCATCACCTGGGCGAGCGCGTCACGGCGCAGGGGCCGGCCTCGCTCGCGCTGAAGCTGACGGTCCCGCAGCGCGCCGCGCACAGCCACACGCAGGTGGAAGGCGCGCTCGCGTTCGGCGACAACGCGCTCGCCGCGGACGGCCTGCCGCCGCTGTCGCAGCTGCGCGGCACGATCCGCTTCACGCAGCAGAGCGCGGCGCTCGACCGGCTCTCGGCGCGCCTGCTCGGCGGCGACGTCCATGCCGACGGCAACTACCGCCGCAACGGCGGCTACGCGCTCGACGTGAACGGCCGGATCGCCGTCGATTCGGCGCGCGGGCTGAACCTGCGCGGGCCGGCCGCCGCGCTGCTCGGGCGCGTGGTCGGCGACGCGCCGTACCGGCTCTCGGTGCGCGGCGCGAAAGGCGCGCCGCCCCAGATCGACGCCTCGTCGGACCTGACCGGGCTCGCGCTCGATTTCCCCGCGCCGTTCACCAAGCCGGCCGGCACGCCGATGCCGTTCAGCTTCACGCTGGCGCCGCTCGCGCCCGAGGACGGTCGCACGCTCGAACAGGCCGACCTCGCGCTCGGCCCGGTCGCCGCGCACTACGTGCTCGACGCCACGCACGGCGAGCCGCTGCGCGCGGTGCGCGGCTCGCTCGGCATGAACCGCCTGCCGGACCTGCCGCGCGACGGCGTGACGGCGGCCGTGGATGCCTCCGAACTCGATGCCGACGCGTGGCTCGCGTTCGCGAAGACGCTGCGCGCGACGCCGGCCGCCCCGGCAACGCCAGCCCCGGCTCCATCGCCCGGGCCGGCGGCGCCCGCCGCCACGCGCGTCGATCTGGCGAGCTTCGCGCCGAAGCGCTTCGCGCTGCACTTCGGCCGGCTGAAGCTGCTCAAGCGCAATTGGGAAAACGTGATCGTCGGCGCCTCGCACGTCGACGATCTCTGGCAGGCCAACGTCGCCTCGAACCAGGTCTCCGGCTATCTGTCGTGGGCGCCGCCGGTGCCGGGCCAGACCGGCGCCGGGGTGCTGAACGCGCGGCTCGCGAAGCTGATCGTGCCCGACAGCGCCGACCATGATCTGGTGGGCCGTGCGATGGACCTGCCGACCAGCCGCGCGATGCCGTCGATCGACCTGGTGGTCGACCAGGTGGTGGCGCGCGGCCACGACATCGGCCGGCTGCAGGTCAACGCGCACAACTTCAGCGAGAACGGCATCCCGGTCTGGCAGCTCGACCGGTTCGAACTCGCGAACCCGGCCGCGAAGCTGACCGCGACCGCGAACTGGCGCACCTCGAAACGCGCGATCGCGCTCGGCGCCGACGAGGACGACGCGCCGCGCCGCACGGTGTTCGACTTCAAGCTCGCGATCGACGACGCCGGCGCCCTGCTCGACCGGGTCGGCCTGCCGCGCACCATCGCCGACGGCCGCGGCACGCTGCAAGGCAAGGTCGGCTGGCGCGGCGGCCCCACCGCGATCGACTATCCGACGCTCGACGGCCGGCTCTCGCTCGATCTCGCGCACGGCCAGATCCTCAAGGTCGATCCGGGCGCGGCCAAGCTGCTCGGCGTGCTGAGCCTGCAGGGCCTCGCGCGCTTCCTCACGCTCGACTTCCGCGACGTGATCGGCAAGGGCCTGCCGTTCGACTCGATCGAAGGCACCAGCCGCATCAACGACGGCATCGCCACCACCGACGACTTCCGCATGGCGACCGCGCCGGCCCGCGTGACGGTGAAGGGCTCGGTGGACCTGGCGCGCGAGACCCAGGACCTGCACGCGCACATCGCGCCGAAGGTCAGCGCGAGCGCGGCGGCGGTCGGCGCGGCGGTGGTCAACCCGCTGCTCGGGCTCGGCGTGCTGGCCGCGAACCTCGCGCTGTCGCAGACGCTCGCGCACGCGTTCGCGTTCGACTACGCGATCACCGGCTCGTGGGCGCACCCGCGGATTCAGCGGGTCGCGGACGATCGGGGTAAGATGGACCGCACGCCCGCCGACGCCGTCCGTCCCTGACGGCACGGGACGCACCCCTTTTTCACGTCCGACGACCTCCGATGACCGACCGATCCGATCGCCTCACCCCGTTGACGGTCGCCGCCCTGCAGACGGTCAGCTCGCCCGATCCCGCCCGCAACCTGGACGAGGCGGGCCGGCTGGTCGCCGAGGCGGCCGCGCTCGGCGCGAAGCTCGTGCTGCTGCCCGAATACTTCTGCTTCATGGGCCAGCGCGACACCGACAAGCTCGCGCTCGCCGAGCCCTATCAGGACGGCCCGATCCAGCGCTTCCTCGCCGACTGCGCGCGCCGCCACGGCGTCTGGCTGATCGGCGGCACGCTGCCGCTGGCCGCGCCGGAGCCGTCGCGCGTGCTGAACACCTCGCTGGTGTTCGATCCCGAGGGGCGCGAATGCGCGCGCTACGACAAGATCCATCTGTTCAGCTTCGAGAAGGACGGCGAATCGTTCGACGAGGCCCGCACGATCCGCCCCGGCGGCACCGACGCCTCGGCGGTACGCAGCTTCGAGGCGCCGTTCGGCCGGGTCGGCCTGTCGGTCTGCTACGATCTGCGCTTTCCGGAGCTGTATCGCCGCCTCGGCGACTGCGCGCTGATCGTCGTGCCGTCCGCGTTCACGTACACCACCGGCCGCGCGCACTGGGAAACGCTGCTGCGCGCCCGCGCGATCGAGAACCAGTGCTACGTGCTCGCCGCCGCGCAGGGCGGACGCCATGAGAACGGCCGGCGCACCTGGGGGCACAGCATGCTGGTGGACCCGTGGGGCGAGATCGTCGCCGTGCGCGACGAAGGCCCCGGCGTGGTGGTGGGCACGGTCGATCCGGCGCGCATCGCCGAGGTCCGCCAGAGCCTGCCCGCCTGGCGCCACCGCGTGCTTGACTGAGATACGCCACGAGGCCGCTTGATCCGCTCCGACCCGACACACCGCGACACACCGACGACTGACCCGACTCCGCTCAAAGCAACCCCGATACCCGACACCGCATGAACATCATCGAACCCGGCATCCGCAATCTCGCCCTCGCGAAGGACATCCTGCTCACGCCGTATGGCCTCGACGAAACGCTGCTCACGCGCACGCTCGCCGACATCTTCACGCATCGCGTCGACTACGCGGACCTGTACTTCCAGGCGACCCGCAGCGAAGCGTGGAGCCTCGAGGAAGGGATCGTGAAGTCGGGCAGCTTCAGCATCGACCAGGGCGTCGGCGTGCGGGCCGTGGCCGGCGAGCGCACCGCGTTCGCCTACTCGGACGACCTCTCGCCCGAGGCGATCCGCCAGGCCGCCAGCGCCACCAAGGCGATCGCGGCCGCGGGCGGCGGGCGCCGCAAGATCCAGGTCGCCTCGTCGCTGACCGGTGTGTCGGGGCGCGACCTGTACCTGCCGTCCGACCCGCTCGCCTCGCTCGACGCCACCGCCAAGGTCAAGCTGCTCGAACGCATCGAGCAGATGGCGCGCGGCCGCGACCCGCGCATCACGCAGGTGATGGCGGGCCTCGCAGGCGAATACGACGTGGTGCTGGTGGCGCGCAGCGACGGCGCGCTGGCCGCCGACATCCGCCCGCTGGTGCGCGTCTCGGTGACGGTGATCGCCGAGCAGGACGGGCGCCGCGAGATCGGCTCGGGCGGCGGCGGCGGCCGCTTCGACTACGGCTACTTCAGCGACGAGGTGCTGTCGCGCTACGTGGACGACGCGGTCCACGCCGCGCTCGTCAACCTCGACGCACGCCCGGCGCCGGCCGGCGCGATGACGGTGGTGCTCGGCTCGGGCTGGCCCGGCGTGCTGCTGCACGAGGCGATCGGCCACGGCCTCGAGGGCGACTTCAACCGCAAGGGCTCGTCGGCGTTCGCCGGGCGCATCGGCGAGCGCGTCGCCGCCAAGGGCGTGACGGTAGTGGACGACGGCACGCTGCCGAACCGCCGCGGCTCGCTCAACATCGACGACGAAGGCAACCCGACCCAATGCACGACGCTGATCGAGGACGGGATCCTGAAGGGCTACATCCAGGACACGCTGAACGCGCGCCTGATGAAGATGCCGGTGACCGGCAACGCGCGTCGCGAATCGTACGCGGCGCTGCCGATGCCGCGCATGACCAACACCTACATGCTGAACGGCGACAAGGATCCGCAGGAAATCATCGCGTCGGTCAAGCACGGCCTCTACGCGGTGAACTTCGGCGGCGGCCAGGTGGACATCACCAACGGCAAGTTCGTGTTCTCGGCCTCCGAGGCCTACATGATCGAGAACGGCAAGGTGACCTACCCGGTGAAGGGCGCCACGCTGATCGGCAGCGGCCCCGAGTCGCTCAAGTACGTCAGCATGATCGGCAACGACATGAAGCTCGATTCGGGCGTCGGCGTGTGCGGCAAGGAAGGCCAGAGCGTGCCGGTGGGCGTCGGCCAGCCGACGCTGCGGATCGACTCGATGACGGTCGGCGGCACGGCCTGAACCCGGCCGGGCCATCACGCTGCGGTGCGGCAATTCCGCACCGCAGCGCAGGGATCCTGCGCTACAAAGGACACTTGCGCGGATAATCCGCGTTTTTCGCCTCCCCCGGTTGCATTGCACGTGCCGCCCGGGTATAAAGTTGACATCGCTCCAACGACGACACACCGCCCGATCATGTCCGCCAAGTTTTATTTTTACTTTTTCTGGTATCTCAGACCGCTGGCGGATCGAGAGGAGTGATAGCGCGCGACGCGCGAACCAAATTCCCAGAAAACCGCCGGCGAAGCCGGCGGTTTTTTTTCGTCCCGCCGGTTCAGCAACTCCGGCGCCGATGAACCCGGCCGCATCCAGGCCACACCGATCGATACCCGCAACGGCCGAGCGCGACCGCCCCGGCGACGCGACACTGGAGAACACAAGCATGCCCCCGCACAACACCGACGATGTCCGGATTCGCGAATTGAAAGAACTGACGCCGCCCAATCACCTGATCCGCGAGTTCCCGTGCTCGGAAGCCGTGGCGGAACTGATCTACAGCACGCGCCGCTCGCTGCACCGGATCCTGCACGGCATGGACGACCGCCTGGTGGTGGTGATCGGCCCGTGCTCGATCCACGACACGAACGCCGCGGTCGATTACGCGAAGCGGCTCGTCGAACTGCGCCGGCGCTTCCAGGACGATCTCGAGATCGTGATGCGCGTCTACTTCGAAAAGCCGCGCACCACGGTCGGCTGGAAGGGGCTCATCAACGATCCGCACCTCGACAACAGCTTCAAGATCAACGAAGGGCTGCGCACCGCGCGCGAGCTGCTGCTGCAGATCAACGAGCTGGGCCTGCCGGCCGGCACCGAGTTCCTCGACATGATCAGCCCGCAGTACATCGCCGATCTCGTGTCGTGGGGCGCGATCGGCGCGCGTACCACCGAGTCGCAGGTCCACCGCGAACTCGCCTCGGGCCTGTCGTGCCCGGTCGGCTTCAAGAACGGCACCGACGGCAACGTGAAGATCGCCGTGGACGCGATCAAGGCCGCCTCGCAGCCGCACCATTTCCTGTCGGTGACCAAGGGCGGCCACTCGGCGATCGTCTCGACGGCCGGCAACGAGGACTGCCACGTGATCCTGCGCGGCGGCAAGACGCCGAACTACGACGCCGAGAGCGTCAACGTGGCCTGCGCCGACATCGGCAAGGCCGGCCTCGCCGCGCGCCTGATGATCGACGCGAGCCACGCCAACAGCTCGAAGAAGCATGAGAACCAGATTCCGGTCTGCGCCGACATCGGCCGCCAGCTCGCGGCCGGCGACGAACGGATCGTCGGCGTGATGGTGGAATCGCACCTGGTGGCCGGCCGCCAGGACCTGACGCCGGGCTGTCCGCTGACCTACGGCCAGAGCATCACCGACGCCTGCATCAGCCTGGACGACAGCGTCAAGGTGCTCGAAGGGCTGGCCGACGCCGTCAAGGCACGCCGCGTCGCGCGCGGCAGCGGCAACTAAGGCCCACGCCACGAAGCACGAAGGGCCGGGCGCCTCGCGGCGCACCGGCCCTTCCCTCGCCGCGACACGCATCGCCCGGGCCTGCCGGCGGCAGCCCGGGCGATCTGCCGTCAGGCATCTCGCCTCATCATTCCACCGCGCCCGAACCGAAGATCTCGGTATGCACGCGCGCCGCGGCGACGCCGAGCGCGAGCAGCGCGTCGCGCTGCGCGGTCATGAAGCCGACCGGCCCGCAGAGATAGTAGTCGGCATCGGGCAGCACGGCCGCGCGCAGTTCGGCCGGCGTGAGCCGTCCTTCGCGGTCGTGATCGACGCCGGCCTCGTCGTCCGGGCCGACGATCTCGTACAGCACGTGGCGCGTCGTGTCCGGGCGGCTCGCCACCAGCGCGTTGAGCCAGTCGCGGAACGCGTGGACGCGGCCCGAGCGGCAGGCGTGGACGAAATGGAGCGGCCGCCGGCTGCCGGCCGCGGCCAGCGCCGAGGCCATCGACACCATCGGCGTGATGCCGACCCCGCCCGAAATCAGCACGACCGGCGTGTCGGCCTCGCGCGCGAGCGTGAAATCGCCCATCGGCGCCGACACCTCGACGATCGCCCCTTCCTCGACGCCGTCGTGCAGCAGCGTCGACATCTTCCCGGCCGGCACCGCGGCGCGGCGCCCCGCGTCTCGCCCCGCTTCTCTCCCCGCCTCGCGCTTCACCGAGATCCGCAGCCACTTGCCGTTCGGCAGGTCCGACAGGCTGTACTGGCGCGGTTGGTCAACGCCGAGTTCGCCGATATAGCGCTTGACCGAGATGTACTGGCCCGGCTCGAAGTCCGGCGCGACGCCGCCGTCGGTCGGCTCCAGGTAGAACGAGGTGATCTCGTCGCTTTCGCGCACCTTGCGCGCGACCCGGAACGGCCGGTAGCCGGTCCACGGCGCCTGCGCGTAGAGCCGCGCCTCGACCCCGGTCAGGATCTGCACGAGCTGCGCGTAGGCGGCCCGCCAGGCATCGAGCGTCGGCGCGTCCACCGCCTCGCCGAGCACCTCGACGATCGCGGCCAGCAGGTTTTCGCCGACGATCGGGTAATGCTCGGGCCGCACCGACAGGCTCACGTGCTTGTGCGCGATGCGCGAGACCGTGCCGCCGAGCGCGCCGAGATTGTCGATGTTCGCCGCATAGGCCCACACCGCGCGCGCCAGCGCCTCGGGCTGGCCGCCGCCGGCCTTCTGGTGCGACTGGTTGAACAGGTTCCGCAGTTCGGGATGGTGGTGAAACATCCGCTGATAGAAATGCTGCGTGATCTTCGGTCCTTGGGCGGCAAGCACCGGGGCGGTTGCCTTGACACGGTCCATCTGCTCGGCGGTGAGCGTCGTCATCGTTGTTCTCCGTTGGGGGGGGGGCTGATTTAAAGATGCATTCACAATACATCTTTAAGGCCGAATATCGAGATGGACAAATTGCCGCAGCCGCAACGATTCCGCCCGGTATTGCCGTCGATGTCCACGCCGCGGCGGCGCGACCGCCCGCGCCGCCTCCGGCGCCCGCTTCAATCGGGCCGGCCGCGCTCCCAGAGCACGTCGCTGCCGCCGGCCGCGCGGTTCAGCACGCGCGCGAACACGAACAGCAGGTCCGAGAGCCGGTTGACGTAGCGGCGCGGCGTCGGCGCTACCTCGCCGGCCGCGCCGAGCGTCACGATCGAGCGCTCGGCACGCCGGCACACGGTCCGGCAGACGTGCGCGAGCGCCGCCGCGCGCGAGCCGCCGGGCAGGATGAACTCCTTGAGCGGCGGCAGCTGCGCGTTGTAGTAGGCCAGCCAGTCGTCGAGCCGCGCCAGGTGCGCGTCGGTCATCGCCACGTGGCCCGGGATGCAGAGTTCGCCGCCGAGGTCGAACAGGTCGTGCTGGATCGCCGACAGCGCGCCGCGCAGCGCCTCGGGCAGCGGCTCGGCCAGCAGCACGCCGAGCTGCGAGTTCAGTTCGTCGACGTCACCGATCGCCGCGATCCGCGCGTCGTCCTTGCCGACCCGGCTGCCGTCGCCGAGGCCGGTCGTGCCGTCGTCGCCGGTGCGGGTTGCGATCTTGCTCAGGCGGTTGCCCATCTCGTGTCCTCGTCGTGTCGTGTTGGTGACGTGCGCGATCGGCGCTCACTGCGCTTTCGTGCCGTTTTCAGCGTGATGCGTCTGCGTGGAGTTCGCGCCGCTTCCTGCCGCTTCCTGCCGCCTTCTGCGTCGATTCCCGCTCCGGCTCGCCCGCCGGTCCTGCCTCGCGGCAGATTCCTCGCGGGTGGCCGGCTACGCAGCGCACCGGCTCGCATCCGACGCCGCCGGACGGGCGGATCACGGCAGCCGACGGCGCTCCGGACCCTCCCATCGAGCCGCGAACCGGACCCCAAACCGGACCCCAAACCGCGCCGCCATTATCCCAGCGCCCGCCGCGGCGCGGCAGCGGGCTTTGCGCGTAGAATGATTCGCCGGTCGCCGCGCACCGCCTTCGAGCCCCCTCCCACGCAGGTCCGAAGCCGGCCCGTCGGCCACCGCGCGCAACGAACGAACCCGAACAAATCGCCCCAAGGAGACACGCGTGAACCATCCCGCCCCCCCGGCGTCGCTGCGCCGCCCGTTCCCCGATGCGCTGCGCGCGGCGCTCGTCGCCGCGTTCGGCGAGCGCGTGTCGACCTCGGAAGCGGTCCGCGCCCATCATGGCCGTGACGAATCGCCGTTCGATCCCGAACTCCCCGATGCCGTCGTGTTCGCGCAGAGCGCCGACGAGGTCGGCACCGTCGTCACGCTGTGCGCGCAGCACGACGTACCGCTGATCCCCTACGGCGCCGGCTCCTCGCTCGAAGGCCACCTGCTCGCGGTGCGCGGCGGCGTCTCGCTCGACGTGTCGCGCATGAACCGCGTGCTGTCGATCGACGCCGACGACCTGACCGTGACGGTCGAGCCCGGCATCACGCGCAAGACGCTCAACGAGGCGCTGCGCGACACCGGCCTGTTCTTCCCGATCGACCCGGGCGCCGACGCGAGCATCGGCGGCATGACCGCCACGCGCGCCTCGGGCACCAACGCCGTGCGCTACGGCACGATGCGCGAGAACGTGCTCGGCCTGACCGCCGTGCTGGCCGACGGCCGCGTCGTGAAGACCGGCAGCCGCGCGCGCAAGTCCTCGGCCGGCTACGACCTCACGCGCCTGTTCGTTGGCTCCGAGGGCACGCTCGGCGTGATCACGGAAGTCACGCTGCGCCTGCATCCGCTGCCCGAAGCGGTGTCGGCCGCGATCTGCACGTTCCCGTCGATGGGCGACGCGGTGCGCTCGGTGATCGAGACGATCCAGATCGGCGTGCCGATCGCGCGCGTCGAATTCGTCGACGCGCTCGGCGTGCGCGCCATCAACCGCCACTCGAACCTGACGCTCGCCGAGGCGCCCACGCTGTTCTTCGAATTCCACGGCACCGAGGCCGGCGTGCGCGAGCAGGCCGAGCGCGTGCAGGAACTGGCCGCGCAGAACGGCGGCCAGGGCTTCGAATGGGCGACGCGCCCCGAGGACCGCACGCGGCTCTGGTCGGCGCGCCACAACGCGTTCTTCGGCATGCTGCAGCTGAAGCCCGGCTGCCGCGCGGTGACCACCGACGTCTGCGTGCCGATCTCGCGGCTCGCCGAGTGCGTCGAGGAAACCGAGCTCGACCTGCGCGCCTCGACGCTGCCCTGCCCGATCGTCGGCCACGTCGGCGACGGCAACTTCCACGTCGCGATCCTGATCGATCCGGCGAAGCCGGAAGAACTCGAGGAAGCCGAGCAGATCAACCAGCGCATCGTCGAGCGCGCGCTGCGCATGGGCGGCACCTGCACCGGCGAACACGGCGTGGGCCTGCACAAGATGCGTTTCCTCGCGGCCGAGCACGGCGAGAACGCCATCGAGGCGATGCGCGCGATCAAGCTCGCGCTCGACCCGCGCAACCTGATGAACCCCGGCAAGATCTTCAGCCTCGACGCATGAACGCCGCCGAACCCGCGATCCACCAGGCCGATACCGATACGCGCCCCGACCCGGCCGGGCGGGCGCAGCGCCAGCGCGAGGTCGTGCAGGCGCTGATGGCGGTGCTGCCGAGCCACTGCCTGCTGCACCGCGACGAGGAAACCGCCGCCTACGAGTGCGACGGCCTCGCCGCCTGGCGGCGGCTGCCGCTCGCCGTGGCGCTGCCCGAGACCGAATCGCAGGTGCAGCGCATCGTGCAGATCTGCCGCCGCATGAACGTGCCGATCGTGCCGCGCGGCGCCGGCACCAGCCTGTCGGGCGGCGCGCTGCCCCACGAGGGCGGGATCGTGGTCTCGCTCGCGCGCTTCACGCGCATCGTCGAGGTCGACTCCTATGCGCGCACCGCCACGGTCCAGCCCGGCGTGCGCAACCTCGCGATCTCGGAGGCCGCCGCGCCCTACGGGCTCTACTACGCGCCCGATCCGTCCTCGCAGATCGCCTGCACCATCGGCGGCAACGTCGCCGAGAATTCGGGCGGCGTCCACTGCCTCAAATACGGACTGACGGTCCACAACGTGCTGCGCGTGCGCGCGGTGACGATCGACGGCGACGTGGTCGAGTTCGGCTCGCTCGCGCTCGACACGCCCGGCCTCGACCTGCTGGCCGTGATGATCGGCAGCGAGGGCATGTTCGCGATCGTGACCGAGGTCACGGTGCGGCTGATCCCGAAGCCGCAGGCCGCGCAGCTGGTGATGGCGAGCTTCGACGACGTCGTCAGGGGCGGCCAGGCGGTGGCCGCGATCATCGCCGCCGGCATCGTGCCGGCCGGGCTCGAGATGATGGACAAGCCGGCCACCCAGGCGGTCGAGGCGTTCACGCAGGCCGGCTACGATCTCGACGCGGCCGCGATCCTGCTCTGCGAATCGGACGGCACGCCCGACGAGGTGATCGAGGAGATCGCACGCGTCACCACGGTGCTGCAGGAGAACGGCGCGACGCGCATCCAGGTGTCGCGCTCGGAGAGCGAGCGGCTGCGCTTCTGGTCGGGCCGCAAGAACGCGTTCCCGGCCGCGGGCCGCATCTCGCCCGACTACTACTGCATGGACGGCACGGTGCCGCGCCGCGCGATCGGCCCGCTGCTCGCGCGCATCGAGCAGATGGAGGCCCGCTACGACCTGCGCTGCATCAACGTGTTCCACGCCGGCGACGGCAACATGCACCCGCTGATCCTGTTCGACGGCAACGATCGCGACCAGCTGCATCGCGCCGAGCTGTTCGGCGCCGAGATCCTCGAGAGCTGCGTCGAGCTGGGCGGCACGGTGACGGGCGAGCACGGCGTGGGCGTCGAGAAGCTCAACTCGATGTGCGTGCAGTTCTCGCCCGAGGAGCGCGACGCGTTCTTCGCCGTCAAGCGCGCGTTCGACCCGGCCAACCTGCTGAACCCCGACAAGGGCATCCCGAGCCGCGCGCGCTGCGCCGAGTACGGCCGCCTGCACGTGCGCGGCGGGCTGCTGCCGCATCCCGAGCTGCCGCGCTTCTGAACGCCCGGGCGGCGCGGGCCGCGGGATCCCTAGGGAGTTCGCCCGACTGTCGGCGCCGATGGCGCCGGTACAATCGAGGCACAAAAAATTTGAGGACGAGGCGGCACCGGATGGAACACGACGACATCGTCGCGCACTGGGCCGAACGCATCCGCGCGGCGGCCGCCGACGGCCGCGGCCTGCGGATTCGCGGCGGCGGCACGAAGGACTGGTACGGCGAGTCGCTCGACGGCGAGATACTCGACACGCGCGCGCATCACGGCATCGTGTCGTATGACCCGGCCGAGCTCGTGATCACCGCGCGGGCCGGCACGCCGCTCGCGCAGATCGAGGCCGAGCTTGCCGCGCATGGCCAGATGCTGGCGTTCGAGCCGCCCGGCTTCGGCGCCGCGGCCACCTTCGGCGGCGTGATCGCGGCCGGCCTGTCCGGCCCGCGCCGCGCCAGCGCCGGCGCGGTGCGCGACTTCGTGCTCGGCGTCACGCTGATGAACGGCCGCGGCAGCGTGCTGCGCTTCGGCGGCCAGGTCGTCAAGAACGTCGCCGGCTACGACGTGTCGCGGCTGATGGCGGGCTCGCTCGGCACGCTCGGGCTGATGCTCGACCTGTCGGTGAAGGTGCTGCCGGTGCCGGTGGCCGAGCTGACGCTGAAGTTCGACATGAGCGCGACCGACGCGGTGCGCAAGCTCAACGAATGGTCGGGGCATCCGTTTCCGGTCAGCGCGAGCGTCTGGCGCTTCGGCACGCTGGTGCTGCGGCTGTCGGGCGCCGAGGCCGCCGTGAAGGCCGCCAAGGCCACGCTCGGCGGCGAGGCGGTGGACGCGGTCGAGGCCGAGCGGTTCTGGGAAGGCGTGCGCGAGCAGGACGACCCGTACTTCAACATCCTCGCGCCGGGCCACGCGCTGTGGCGCCTGTCGCTGCCGTCGATCACCGAGCCGCTGCACCTGCCCGGCTCGCAGATGATGGAATGGGGCGGCGCGCAGCGCTGGTGGATCACCGACGCCGACGCGCAGACGGTGCGCATGAGCGCGAAGCAGGCGGGCGGCCACGCCACGCTGTACCGCGCCGGCAGCGGCTACGATCGCGGCGCCGGCGTGTTCACGCCGCTGGCCGGCCCGCTCGCGGCGATGCATCGCGGCCTGAAGGCCGCGTTCGACCCGGAGCGCGTGTTCAATCGCGGCCGGCTCTACCCCGACCTCTGAGCCCATGCAGACGAATCTCGCCGACTTCATCCGCAATACGCCCGACGGCGACGAAGCCGAATCGATCCTGCGCAAGTGCGTCCACTGCGGCTTCTGCACGGCGACCTGCCCCACCTACCAGCTGCTCGGCGACGAGCTCGACGGCCCGCGCGGACGCATCTACCTGATCAAGCAGACGCTCGAAGGCGCGCCCGTCACGCGCAGCACCCAGCAGCACCTGGACCGCTGCCTGACCTGCCGCAGCTGCGAGAGCACCTGCCCGTCGGGCGTGCAGTACGGGCGGCTGGTCGAGATCGGCCGCCAGCAGGTGGACGCGCGCGTGCCGCGCCCGCTGTCGCAGCGCCTGATGCGCCGCGCGCTCGCCAGCTTCGTGCCGAACGCGGCGCTGTTCGCGCCCGCCATGCGGCTCGGCCAGCAGCTGCGCCCGCTGCTACCGCGGCGGCTGCGCGACAAGGTGCCGGCCCGGACCCGGCCGCTCGAATGGCCGAGCGCGCGCCATCCGCGCAAGATGCTGATGCTGGCCGGCTGCGTGCAGCCCGCGATGATGCCGAACGTCAACATCGCGACGGCGCGCGTGCTCGACGCGCTCGGCATCGAGACCGTGATCGCGCCCGAGGCCGGCTGCTGCGGCGCGATCCGGCTGCACCTGAACTACCGCGACGAGGCGCTCGCCGACGCGCGCCGCAACATCGACGCGTGGTGGCCGTTCGTCGAGCAGGGCGTCGAGGCGATCGTGATGAACGCGAGCGGCTGCGGCGCGACCGTGCTCGAATACGCGCACCTGCTGCGCGACGACGCCGCCTACGCCGACAAGGCGCGCCGCATCGTCGAGCTGACCCGGGACGTGTCCGAGCTGCTGGCCGGCTTCGAGACGCGGCTCGTCGCGCTCGCCCGGCATCGCGCGCTGCAGCCCGTCGCCTACCATCCGCCCTGCACGCTGCAGCACGGCCAGCAATCGCGCGGCAAGGTCGAGCGGCTGCTCGAGGCGCTCGGCGTCGAACTGCGCCTGCCGGCCGACAGCCATCTCTGCTGCGGCTCGGCCGGCACCTATTCGCTGACCCAGCCGGCGCTGTCGTACAAGCTGCGCCGGCAGAAGCTCGCGAAGCTCGGCGAGCTCGACCCGCAGCTGATCGTGTCGGGCAACGTCGGCTGCATCACCCACCTGCAGAGCGGCACGGCCACGCCCGTGATGCACTGGGTCCAGCTGGTCGAGCAGTTGCTCGACGATTGACGCAGTCGCGGCGCGCGCGCCGCCATGCCGCGCCGGGGCCGCCCGCGACCGGACGCGCTCCGTATAATGGGCCGTGCCGCGTTCGCGCGGCGCCCTTTTCGTTTTCCGACCATCCTTCCGCGTATGTCCGATCTCGCCGCCCGTCTCGCCTCCGTCCACCGCCGCATCGACGATGCGGCCCGTTCCGCCGGCCGCGCGCCGGGCGACGTCGCGCTGCTCGCGGTGTCGAAGACGTTCCCGGCCGAGGCCGTGCGCGCCGCCCACGCGGCCGGCCAGCGCGCGTTCGGCGAGAACTACGTGCAGGAATCGCTCGACAAGATCGCCGCGCTCGCCGATCTGCGCGCCTCGCTCGAGTGGCATTTCATCGGGCCGCTGCAATCGAACAAGTCGCGCGCGGTGGCCGAGCAGTTCGACTGGGTGCATTCGGTCGACCGCCTGAAGATCGCCCAGCGTCTGGCCGAACAGCGCCCCGCGCACCTGCCGCCGCTCAACGTCTGCGTGCAGGTCAACGTCAGCGGCGAGGCGACCAAGAGCGGCGTCGCGCCGGCCGAGGTCGCCGCGCTCGCGCAGGCCATCGCGGCGCTGCCGACGCTGCGTCTGCGCGGCCTGATGGCGATTCCCGAACCGGCCGGTGACCTCGCGGCGCAGCGCGCCCCGCACCGCGTGCTGCGCGAGCTGTACGACACGCTGCGCGCCGGCGGCCTCGCGCTCGACACGCTGTCGATGGGGATGTCGGCCGACCTCGAGGCGGCCGTGCTCGAAGGCGCGACGATCGTCCGGATCGGCACCGCGATCTTCGGCGCCCGTGATTATTCGACGCCGAGCGCGTCCTGACCCTTCGCTCCCTCCTTCCAACCATCATGAAAATTGCATTCATCGGCGGCGGCAACATGGCCTCCGCCCTGATCGGCGGCATCGTCAAGCGCGGCACCGCCGCGCCGGACTCGCTCTACGTGATCGATCCCAACGACAGCTCGCGCACCAGGCTGCGCGAGACGTTCGGCGTGCGCACCGGCGAGGCGATCGACGCCACGCTGGCCGGCTACGACGCGATCGTGCTGGCGGTCAAGCCGCAGGTGCTCGGCGAAGTCGCGAAGACGCTCGCGCCGCATCTGGGCGGCGCGCTCGTGATCAGCATCGCGGCCGGCATCCGCGCGGCCGACCTGTCGCGCTGGCTCGGCGGCTACGCGCGCATCGTGCGCACCATGCCGAACACGCCGGCGCTGGTCGGGATGGGCGTGACGGGCCTCGCCGCGCTGCCGGGCGTGGACGCGGCGGGCCGCGACCTCGGCTCGGCCGTGCTCGGCGCGGTCGGCGAGACGGTCTGGTTCGACGACGAGGCGAAGCTCGACGCCGTCACCGCGATCTCGGGCAGCGGCCCCGCCTACGTGTTCTATTTCATCGAGGCGCTGCAGGACGCCGCGCGCCAGCTCGGCATGAGCGACGAGCAGGGCCGCGCGCTGGCGGTGGCGACGTTTACCGGTGCGGCGCAGCTGGCCGCTCATTCGGGCGAGCCGGCCGGCGTGCTGCGCGAGCGCGTGACCTCGAAGGGCGGCACGACGGCGGCCGCGCTCGCGGCGTTCGACGCGCAGGACCTGAAGCAGGCGATCGTGCGCGGCGTGCTGGCCGCCGAGGCGCGCGCGCGCGAACTCGGCGACGAGCTGGGCGGCGCGTAAGCCGACGCGGCGGGCATGCCGGACCGCGGACGCCACGGCGGCCGTGCAGCGGCCCGGCGCCCCGCCGGCAACGCGTACAGAAAATCCTCCGGCGCCTCCCCGGCGCCGTAAACGACGAAGCGGCCTTTCCGGCCGCTCCGTGCTTTTCACCTCACCGGCCGCCCGCTGCGGGCCGGCCGCCGCGCTCAAAGCGCGGCCACCACGTAGTGCGCGGCGATCCCGACGAACAGCGCGCCGCCGAGCCAGTTGTTGTGCAGGAACGCGGCGAAGCACTTCATGCGGTCGCGATCCTTGATCAGCGTGTAGTGGTAGACCGAGCAGCCGAGCGCGACGGCCCAGCCGAGCCAGTAGAGCGGCCCGAAGTGCTCGACCAGGCCGACCCAGACGTAGATCGCGAACACCATCGCGTAGCAGAGCATGATCGCCAGCACGTCGTGGCGGCCGAACGTGATCGCCGAGGTGCGCATGCCGATCTTCAGGTCGTCGTCGCGATCGACCATCGCATAGGCGGTGTCGTAGGCGACCGACCAGAACACGTTGGCGGCCAGCATCACCCAGGCGATCAGCGGCACGGTGTCCTGCACGGCCGCGAACGCCATCGGGATCCCGAAGCCGAACGCGATGCCGAGGTAGGCCTGCGGGATCGCGAAGAAGCGCTTCATGAACGGATAGGTGCCGGCGATGATCACGGCTACCACCGACAGCTCCTTCGTCAGCAGGTTGAGCGGCAGGATCAGCAGGAACGCGGCGATCACGAGGCCCGCCGCGATCACCACCGCCTCCCATGCGCGGATCCTGCCCGAGGCCAGCGGCCGGTCCACGGTGCGCTTGACGTGGCTGTCGAAATCGCGGTCGGCGTAGTCGTTGATCGCGCAGCCGGCCGAGCGCATCAGCAGCGTGCCGACGATGAAGATCACCAGCAGCAGCGGCGAGGGCCGCCCGTTCGAGGCGATCCACAGCGCGTTCAGCGTCGGCCACAGCAGCAGCAGGCTGCCGATCGGCTTGTCCATCCGGACCAGCTTCAGATAGAGGGGGAAACGGGCAAACATGTCGGGATTCCACCACGGAAACGATGGCGGCATTGTAACGCGCATGGCCGCGCGGCCTCGCCTCGCCGCCGACACGCGGCCTGCGGCCGGGCAAGGCCGGACGTGGTGCGGACAGGCACGGTGGCCCGGTCAGGCGTCGTCCCCCTTCACGACCACCGTGTCGGCCGCCGCCAGCGGCCGGCCGTCGTGCGCGAGCGGGCGCATCGGCGCGACCGGCCGGCCGCCGTCGCGCTCGACCAGCCGCGAATGCGCGTCGCCGGGCGCGAACAGCTGCGCCTCGCCCCACTGCCGCAGCGCGACGATCACCGGAAACAGCGCGCGGCCGCGCTCGGTCAGCTCATAAGCCTGATAGGCCGAGCCGTCGGCGGCCGGCGCGAGCGCCAGCACGCCGGCGCCGACCAGCGCCTGCAGCCGGTCGGCCAGCATGTTGCGGGCGATGCCGAGATTGCGCTGGAATTCGCCGAAGCGGCGCATGCCGTCGAACGCGTCGCGCACGATCAGCAGCGACCAGCGATCGCCGATCACGTCGACGGCGCGCGCGACGGGACAGGTGGCGGACTGCGGATCGGGACGTCGGCTCATGCGGATTTCGGGGTTCGGTCTCGGAGTGGCGGGCGGCCTGCCGTGTACACGGGGGCCGGCGCCGGGGCACGGAAGCGCTCGCGGGCATTGTAAACCGGCACCGCCCGCGCCCGCCGCCTCCGCTATCGTCCCGGCCGAGGACGAAAAAAAACCTCCCGCGCGAGCGGGAGGTTCGGCCGCGATGGCGGCGTGCGCGCCTGCTGCAATCGCTTATTGCAGCAGCGAGCGCAGCATCCAGGCGGTCTTTTCATGCGTCTGCAGACGCTGCGTGAGCAGGTCGGCGGTCGGTTCGTCGCCCGCCGCGTCGGCGTCCGGGAACAGCGCGCGCGCCGTGCGCACCACCGTCTCGTGGCCCTCGACGAGCTGGCGGATCATGTCTTCCGCGACCGGCACGCCGCTCGCTTCCGGCACCGAGGTCAGCTTCGCGAAGTCGCCGTAGGTGCCCGGCGCGACCACACCCAGCGTGCGGATCCGCTCGGCGATCGAATCGACCGCGAGCCAGAGCTCGTTGTACTGCTCCTCGAACATCAGGTGGAGCGTGTTGAACATCGGCCCCGTGACGTTCCAGTGGAAATAGTGGGTCTTCAGATACAGCGAAAACGTATCGGCCAGTAGCCGCGACAGGCCTTCCGCGATCTTCTTGCGGTCCTTGTCGCTGATGCCGATGTTGATCTGCGTTGCGTTGCCCTTTTTGGCCATGTTGCTGACTCCTTGTCGATGAGTTGAACCGGCGAAACGCGTCGAGAAATACCCCGATGGTGTTGCCTGAAACGGTCGATTCAAGCCCGCCCAGTGTAACGTAGAACGCCCGAAAGGGACGGATGAGCGGCACCGGCCGGGCGCCTTGCCGGCGCGGGTGCGCCGTCAAGCCGCGCCGTGCAGACGCGCTGCGGCCTGCGCGGCCAGCGTGACGATGCCGGCGAACGTCACCGCGAAGCCGAAGGTCTGGCGAAACGCCGAGGTGGCCGCCCGATTGACGGCGACGGCGCGGGGCCCGGCGGGCTGCCCGGCCTGCGGGTGCTGGCGTGGCGTGTCCATGTTACGTTCTCCTGCGAATGTCGTGACATGCCGCTCGCGGCGGCGGATGGTCCCGGAGCGGCCGATAGCGGCATACTCCGCTCCGGGGCGGAACGACGGAGGCGGCGCACACCCCGCCGCCGGGTGTCAGGCGGACCGCGCCCGGGCCGCCGCGATCTCGTCGATCGCCTGCTTCACGCCTTCTGCGTAGGCCGGATCGATCTTCTCGAAGTGGGCGAGCGCGTCCGCGACGATTTCGGCCGGCACGCCGTCGATGTGACGCGCGATGTTGCCGAACAGGCGCGCCTTCTCGGCGTCGCTGAACAGCCGGAACAACGCGGCCGGCTGGCTGTAATAGTCGTCGTCCTCGCGGTGATCGTAGTGATCGACCGCGCCGCCCTGCCATGCCGGCTCCTGCGCGCGGCGGTCCTGCGCGAAATCGCCGTGACGGTTCGGCTCGTAGTTCACGGTGCCGCCGAGGTTGCCGTCGGTGCGCATCGCGCCGTCGCGGTGGTACGAGTGGAACGGGCAGCGCGGCGCGTTCACCGGGATCTGGTGGTGATTGATGCCGAGCCGGTAGCGCTGCGTATCGCCATACGAGAACAGGCGGCCCTGCAACAGGCGGTCCGGCGAAAAGCCGATGCCCGGCACCACGTTGGCCGGCGTGAACGCGGCCTGCTCGACGTCGGCGAAATAGTTTTGCGCGTTGCGGTTCAGCTCGATGGTGCCGACCTCGATCAGCGGATAGTCCTGGTGCGGCCAGACCTTCGTGATGTCGAACGGGTTGTACGGCACCGTGGCCGCGTCCGCCTCGGGCATCACCTGGATCTTGAACGCCCAGCGCGGGAAGTCGCCGCGCTCGATGCTGCCGATCAGGTCGCGCTGCGCGCTCTCGCGGTCGGCGGCGACCACCGCCGCCGCTTCCGCGTCGGTGTAGTTCTCGATGCCGTTCAGCGACTTGAAGTGGAACTTCACCCAGAAGCGCTCGCCGTCGGCGTTCACGAGCGAATAGGTGTGCGAGCCGAAGCCGTGCATCTGCCGGTAGTTCCTCGGAATCCCGCGATCGCTCATCAGGATCGTGACCTGGTGCAGCGATTCGGGATGACGCGTCCAGAAATCCCAGGCGGCCACGTTGCTGCGCAGGTTCGTGTACGGGTCGCGCTTCTGCGTGTGGATGAAGTCGGGGAACTTCAGCGGATCGCGGATGAAGAACACCGGCGTGTTGTTGCCGACCACGTCCCAGTTGCCTTCCTCGGTGTAGAACTTGATCGAGAAGCCGCGCACGTCGCGCTCGGCATCGGCCGCGCCGCGCTCGCCGGCCACCGTGGAAAAGCGCATGAAGAGCGGCGTCTCGGTACCGGCCGCCGCGAACAGCTTCGCCTTCGTGTAGCGGCTGACGTCGTGCTCGACCTTCAGCACGCCGAACGCGCCGGAGCCCTTGGCGTGGACGCGCCGCTCGGGGATCACCTCGCGGTCGAAATGGGCGAGCTTCTCGATCAGCCACACGTCCTGCAGCGCGACCGGGCCGCGCGCTCCGGCGGTCATCGAGTTCTGGTTGTCGGCGACGGGGGCGCCGGAAGCAAGGGTCAAGGTTTTGCGGTCGCTCATGGCGGACTCCTGGATCAGGTGAAATTCGGAAACGGAACCGGCAGCGCGGGCGGATGGCCCGCGCTCCGGGCGCGCTCAGGCGCCGAGCAGACGACCTTCGAGGTACGCGAACGCGAGCGGCCGCAGGCGGCGGATCACGGCGCGGGTCCGGGAAAGCGCGCGAGCCGGGGCGGCGGCGGGGCGGGAAGATGTCGTCATGGCGGGCTCCGTGGTTCGGGTTCGGGACCGGCGGTGAACTGTCCGGCGGGTCACCTCGGGCAACCCATGGAGGCCATCATAAAAAATCCTATCGAATTCGTATATTTAATTGAATTCATCTATTCGATAGGCAAAATAAAACCGGGACGGCTGGCGCCCCGGTTTTCACGCGCGACGCTCAGTTCAGCGTGGCGGGCATGTCGAGCTTGGCGACGCCGGGCAGCGTGCAGGCCGAGATCGCCTCGCTGATCGCGTCGATCGCCGGCATGCGCGTGAAGCTCTTGCGCCACACCAGCACCACGCGGCGGTCCGGTACCGGCTCGTCGAACGGCACGTAGGACAGCAGGTCCGAATCGGTGTTGTTGGCGGTCGGCCCGATCTCGGCCACCGACATGCGCGGCAGCACGGTGATCCCGACCCCGCTCGCCACCATGTGGCGGATCGTCTCCAGCGACGAGCCCTCGAAGGTCTTCTGGATGCCGTCGGCCGTCTGCGAGAAGTGCATCAGCTCGGGGCAGACGCCGAGCACGTGGTCGCGGAAGCAATGGCCGTTGCCGAGCAGCAGCATGGTTTCCTGCTTGAGGTCGGCCGCGTCGATCTTGCGGCGCTTTGACCACGGATGGCTCGACGGCAGCGCGACCACGAACGGCTCGTCGTAGAGCGGGCGCACCATCAGCCCGGTCTCGGGGAACGGCAGCGCCATGATCGCCGCGTCGATCTCGCCCTGCTTGAGCAGCTCGAGCAGCTTGAGCGTGTAGTTCTCCTGCAGCATCAGCGGCATCTGCGGCACGCGGCGGATCATCTGCTTGACGAGCGTGGGCAGCAGGTACGGCCCGATCGTGTAGATCACGCCGAGCCGGAACGGCCCGACCAGCGGATCCTTGCCCTGCTTGGCGATCTCCTTGATCGCGAAGGTCTGTTCGAGCACGCGCTGCGCCTGCGTGACGATCTGGTCGCCGATCGGCGTCACGCTCACCTCGCTCGCGCCGCGTTCGAAGATCTGCACGTTCAGCTCGTCCTCGAGCTTCTTGATCGCGACCGACAGCGTGGGCTGGCTTACGAAGCACGCTTCGGCCGCGCGGCCGAAATGCCGCTCGCGCGCAACCGCGACGATGTATTTGAGTTCAGTAAGCGTCATTGTGGGTCAATCAGGTGGATGCAAACGATAGCTTTAATTTATACACCGGATAGACCCATTTCGCCAACCTTCTTGATCGTCATATTTTGCGGCAGGTAGTCCGCCGCTCCCGGGGACGGATCGAACGCGGCCCGGGGCGGGACGGTGAAAGCCCCGCCGGGCGGCCTTCCCGGCGAGGTCGCGGCCCGGCGCGCGCCCGTCAGGCCTTCAGGAACTGCTCGCGCGCGCCGAGCCAGCGTGCCAGATGCTGGGTCACCACGTCCGGATGGCGCGCGATCAGCACGCCGGCCGCCTCGCGGGCCGGCTCGATCAGCCAGCCGTCCTGCTCCAGGTCGGCGAAACGCAGCATCGCGGCGCCGGATTGCCGCGCGCCGAGGAACTCGCCGGGGCCGCGGATTTCCAGGTCGCGGCGCGCGATCTCGAAGCCGTCGTTGGTCTCGCGCATGGTCTTCAGGCGCTCGCGGCCGGCGATCGACAGCGGGCCGCTGTACATCAGCACGCAGGCCGAGGCCGCCGTGCCGCGCCCGACGCGCCCGCGCAGCTGGTGCAGCTGGGCGAGGCCGAAGCGCTCGGCGTGCTCGATCACCATCAGCGAGGCGTTCGGCACGTCCACCCCGACCTCGATCACGGTGGTTGCCACCAGCAGCTGCACCTCGTTGCGCGAGAACGCCTCCATCACGGCCGCCTTCTCGGCCGGCGCGAGGCGCCCGTGGACCAGCCCGACCTGGATGCCGGGCAGCGCCGCGGCGAGCGTCTCGTAGGTTTCCACGGCGGTCTGCAGCTGCAGCGTCTCGCTCTCCTCGATCAGCGGGCACACCCAGTACACCTGCCGCCCGCCCAGCGCGGCGTCGCGCACGCGGCCGATCACTTCCTCGCGGCGCGCGTCGCCGATCAGCTTGGTGACGATCGGGCTGCGGCCCGGCGGCAGCTCGTCGATGGTCGAGACTTCCAGGTCGGCGTAGTACGTCATCGCGAGCGTGCGCGGGATCGGCGTGGCCGACATCATCAGCTGGTGCGGCTGGAAGCCGGCCGGGCCGCCCGCCTTGGCGCGCAGCGCGAGCCGCTGGGCCACGCCGAAGCGGTGCTGCTCGTCGACGATCACGAGGCCGAGCCGCGCGAACTCGACGCCGTCCTGGATGATCGCGTGAGTGCCGATCACGAGCTGCGCGGTGCCGAGCGCGGCGGCCTCGATCGCCGCGCGCTTGTCCTTCGCCTTCAGGCTGCCGGCCAGCCACGCCACCGTCACGCCGAGCGGTTCGAGCCAGCCGCGCAGCTTGCGCGCATGCTGCTCGGCGAGGATCTCGGTGGGTGCCATCAGCGCGGCCTGGTAGCCGGCGTCGATCGCCTGCGCGGCGGCCAGCGCCGCCACCACCGTCTTGCCGCTGCCGACGTCGCCCTGCAGCAGCCGCTGCATCGGGTGCGGCTGCGTGAGGTCCTGCGAGATTTCGTCGACCACGCGCGTCTGCGCGCCGGTCAGCGCGAACGGCAGCGCCGCGAGCAGCCGCGCGGCCAGCGAGCCGGCGTCGGCCGGCGCGCGGCGCGGCATGGCGGGCGCCGCGCGCGTGCGGCGCTCCTCGTGCGCGCGCTTGAGCGAGAGCTGCTGCGCGAGCAGTTCGTCGAACTTGATGCGGATCCAGGCCGGATGCGTGCCGTCGATCAGCGCGGTCTCGTCGTCGTCGACGGCCGGGTGATGGAGCTGGCGCACCGCGTCGGCCAGCGCCGGCACGCCGAGCGGCTGCAGGTAGGCGGCGGCCACCTCGGGCGGCAGCAGTTCGGGCAGCGGCGTGCGCGACAGCGCATTGTCGATCGCCTTGCGCAGATAGGCCTGCGAGACGCCGGCCGTGCTCGGGTAGACCGGCGTGAGCGCCTGCGACAGCGGGGTATTCTCGTCGACCACGCGCACCGCCGGATGCACGATCTCGAGCCCGAAGAAGCCGCCGCGGATGTCGCCGCGCACGCGCAGCCGCTGGCCCACCGCCATCTGCTTGACCTGCGAGCCGTAGAAGTTCAGGAAGCGCAGCACCAGTTCGGCGCCGTCGTCGTCGCGCAGCTTGACGAGCAGCTGGCGGCGCGGGCGGTAGGTGATCTCGTTGTCGTAGACCACGCCCTCGGTCTGCGCGACTTCGCCGGGCAGCAGTTCGCGGATCGGCGTGAGCGTGGTCTCGTCCTCGTAGCGCATCGGCAGATGCAGCACGAGGTCGATCGAGCGCGTGAGGCCGAGCTTGGCGAGCTTGTCGGCGGTCTTGACGAGCTTGGCGGGCGCGGCCTTGGCCGGCCTGGCGGCTTTCGCGCCCTTGGGCGGCGGCGTGCCCGCATCGGCGGCATCGGCGGGACCGTCGGCCGATGCGGCGTGGTTGCCGGCCGGCACGTCGCCGTCGGGCGCGTCGCCGTCGGGCGCGGCGCCGCTGGCCTGTCGGCGACCACGCCGGGCCGGCGTCTTCGGCGGTGCGCCGGCATCACCCGGATCCGTCGCTCGCGCCGCATCGGGGCCGCCTTTGCTCCCCTCGCCGCGCGAGGCGTCGGCTGCTTCCACGGCGGGCTCGGCGAGCCGTCCGTCGCGGCCGCGCCGCGGCGCGCGGCTGCGTGTCGGCGGCTCCGCCGGAGCACGTGGCGCGCCGCCGTGGCCGTCCTCGCGCGCGGCGTCGCCGAACCCGGCATCGGTGGCGGCGACGGAGGAAACGGAGCGGCGGGCGGGTACGGGCATCGGATCGGAAGTTCGCAAGGGACAAGCAACGTACAATAACGGCTTTGACGTCGCGCGACCGGGCGGCGCCCGCGAGCCGCGCGACCCCGCCATCATAGCGGCTCGCGCCGGCGCTGCGCGGCATGCACGCCGCCGCGCCTCCCGCCGCGCCCCGGCCCGGCCCCCATTTCCCAGTTCATGTTCAAGCTTTCCGATTTCGATTTCGACCTGCCGCCCGAGCTGATCGCGCAGACGGCGCTGCCCGAGCGCAGCGCGAGCCGGCTCCTCGAGGTGGACGGCGCCGCCATGCCCGCGCGGCTCGTCGACCGCCGCTTCACCGAGCTGCCCGACTGCCTCGCCGCCGGCGACCTGCTGGTGTTCAACGACACCAAGGTGTTGAAGGCGCGCTTCTTCGGCCAGAAGGCGAGCGGCGGCCGGATCGAGGTGCTGGTCGAGCGCGTGACCGGCCCGCGCACGGCGCTGGCGCAGATCCGCGCCAGCAAGAGCCCGCTGGCCGGCACCACGCTGACGCTGGCCGACGCGTTCGAGGTGACGGTCGGCGAGCGCGTCGAGCCGTTCTTCACACTGCATTTCCCCGACGACTGCCTGACGCTGATCGAGCGCCACGGCCGCCTGCCGCTGCCGCCCTACATCGAGCACGACCCCGACGCGACCGACGAGACGCGCTACCAGACCGTGTTCGCGAACAATCCCGGCGCGGTGGCCGCGCCCACCGCCGGCCTGCACTTCGACGACGCGCTGCTCGCCACGCTGCGCGCGCGCGGCGTTGAAACGGCCACGCTCACGCTGCACGTGGGCGCGGGCACGTTCCAGCCGGTGCGCGTCGACGACATCGCCGAACACAGGATGCACAGCGAGTGGTACGAGCTGACCGACGCGCTGGTCGAGCGGATCGCGGCCACGCGCGCGCGCGGCGGCAAGGTGATCGCGGTCGGCACCACCTCGATGCGCGCGCTGGAAGCGGCCGCGCGCGACGCCGAGGCGGCCGGCCGGCCGCTCGCGGCCACGCGTGCCGAGACCGACATCTTCATCACGCCGGGCTACCGGTTCCGCGTGGTGGACCGGCTCGTCACCAATTTCCATTTGCCGAAATCGACGCTGCTGATGCTGGTGTCGGCGTTCGCCGGCATCGAGCCGATCCGCGCCGCGTACCGCCACGCGATCGCCGGACGCTACCGCTTCTTCAGCTACGGCGACGCCATGCTGCTGACGCGGCGCGAGCCCGACTGACGCCGCGTCCCACCCGGTGCCCCAGCCTTTTTCCGCCGCCGGCGCGTTGCGCGCACCGGCGGCATCCGCAACCACTCGCAACGCGCGCCGGACTGTCTTCCGGTGGCCAGGAGTACCCGAATGACCGATCGCCAACCGGAATCCGTGTCGCCCCACGTACCGCCCGACAACGGGCTGAAATTCGACCTGCTGACGACCGACGGCCACGCGCGCCGCGGCCGCGTCACGCTGAACCACGGCGTGGTCGAGACGCCGATCTTCATGCCGGTGGGCACCTACGGCACCGTCAAGGCGGTGCAGCCGCGCGAGCTGCGCGAGATGCAGGCGCAGATCATCCTCGGCAACACGTTCCACCTGTGGCTGCGCCCCGGCCTCGAGACGATCGGCGCGCACGGCGGCCTGCACCGCTTCATGGGCTGGGACAAGCCGATCCTGACCGACTCGGGCGGCTTCCAGGTGTTCTCGCTCGGCGACCTGCGCAAGATCACCGAGGACGGCGTGACGTTCGCCTCGCCGATCAACGGCGACAAGCTGTTCCTGTCGCCTGAAGTATCGATGCAGATCCAGAAGGTGTTGAACTCTGACGTCGTCATGCAGTTCGACGAATGCACGCCCTACGCCACCGACAACGTGCCGACCACCCACCGGGAGGCGGCCGAGTCGATGCGCATGTCGCTGCGCTGGGCGAAGCGCTCGCTCGACGAATTCAACCGGCTCGGCAACCCGAACGCGCTGTTCGGGATCGTGCAGGGCGGCATGTTCGAGGATCTGCGCGACGAGTCGCTGGCGGGCCTCGCCGCGCTCGACTTCCACGGCTACGCGATCGGCGGGCTATCGGTGGGCGAGCCGAAGGAGGACATGATGCGCGTGCTGCGCCACGTCGGCCCGAAGCTGCCGGCGCACAAGCCGCACTACCTGATGGGCGTGGGCACGCCCGAGGATCTGGTCGAGGGCGTGGCCAACGGCGTCGACATGTTCGACTGCGTGATGCCGACCCGCAACGCGCGCAACGGCTGGCTGTTCACGCGCTTCGGCGACGTGAAGATCCGCAACGCGACGCACCGCAACTCGCTGAAGCCGCTCGACGAGAGCTGCGACTGCTACACCTGCCGCAACTTCACGCGCGGCTACCTGCATCATCTGCACCGCGTGGGCGAGATCCTCGGCGCGCAACTGAACACGATCCACAACCTGCACTACTACCTGAAGCTGATGAGCGAGATCCGCGAGGCGATCGAGACGCATGCGTTCGACGCGTTCCGCGCGCGCTTCGCGGCCGACCGCGCGCGCGGCGTCGATGCCGAGCCGGTCGCGCCGGCGGCGGCGGGCGGATGACGGTCATGAACAACCGCGGCAGCCCGCGGAAGTCGCGCCGCCGCGGCATTCGTCATACGCTTGTCGAATGCCGCGGCGATGCTCCCGGGACCGCGTTTTTCGCGGGTCGCACCGGCCGTGGGCACCCCGACACATTACACTCTGCTTTCGCGAAACACGGCAAATCGCCGGAACCCGGCTTAACAGCTTGATCCCAAAGCGCATTTGCGATGCCGTCGCGTTTTTCGCCGGTGGTAGAATAGCCGGCTTATTTTTCTGATCATCCCAACGGAGAGACCAAGGTGTCGTTCATTTCCAATGCATTCGCGCAAGGCGCCGGCGGTGGCGCCGAATCGAGCCTGATGAGCTTTCTGCCGCTCGTCCTGATGTTCGCGGTGCTCTACTTCATCATGATCCGCCCGCAAATGAAGCGCCAGAAGGAGCATCGCAATATGCTCGCCGCGATGGCCAAGGGCGACGAGGTCGTGACGAACGGCGGCCTGGTGGGCAAGGTCACGAAGGTCGGCGAGGCCTACGTCGGCGTCGAGGTGTCGGAAGGCACCGAGATCACGGTCCAGAAGTCGGCCGTGACGACGATCCTGCCGAAGGGCACGATCAAGTCGCTGTAAGCGGTACCCCGAGCGTCCGGCGCCCTCGCGGCCCGTGCGAACGACGCGCGGGCCGCGAGGGCGCCGGACGCGACGCTTTCCAAGCCAACTTTCCCGTTCGGCCCTTTCATGAATCGTTACCCACTCTGGAAATATGTCGTGATGGTCGTCGCGCTCGCGATCGGCCTTCTGTACACATTGCCCAACTTCTACGGCGAGGCGCCGGCGGTACAGGTGTCGAGCGGCAAGGCCACGGTCAAGATCGACTCGGACACGCTCGCCCAGGTCGAGGCGGCGCTCACGGCCGCCAGGATCACGCCGGACGACGTCACGTTCGACAACTCGGCGAACAACGCGAACATCCGCGTGCGCCTGAAGGACACCGATACCCAGCTGCACGCGAAGGATCTCTTGCAGAAGGCGCTCAACAGCGACCCGAGCGATCCGCAATACGTCGTCGCGCTGAACCTGCAGAGCGCCTCGCCGCGCTGGCTGACCGCGCTGCACGCGCTGCCCATGTACCTCGGCCTGGACCTGCGCGGCGGCGTCCACTTCCTGCTGCAGGTCGACATGACGGGCGCGCTGAACAAGAAGCTCGATTCCGACGCCACCGACGCGCGCACCCAGCTGCGCGATCGCGGCCTGCGCGACGGCGGCGTGAACCGCGTCGACCAGTCGGTGGTCGCGAACTTCGCCAACCAGGACACCGCCGAGCAGGCGCGCCGCTTCCTGGCGGGCTCGATCGCCGAACTGCAGTGGGCCACGCAGCCCGGCGGCGGCGGCTACCAGGTGGTCGGCACCTTCACGCCGGCGGTCCAGCAGGCCGTGGAAGATGCCGCGCTGAAGCAGAACCTGACCACGCTGCACAACCGCGTCAACGAACTTGGCGTGTCCGAGCCGATCCTCCAGCAGCAGGGGCGCGACCGCATCGTGGTCGAACTGCCGGGCGTGCAGGACACGGCGAAGGCGAAGGACATCATCGGCCGCACCGCCACGCTCGAAGCACGCCTCGCCGACCCGGTCAACCTGCATCCGAACCCGACCGACCCGGTGCCGCCGGGCGACGAGCTGTTCACGCAGGGCAACCAGGCGCCGGTGCTGCTGCGCAAGCAGGTGATCTTCACCGGCGACCGCATCATCGACGCGTCGGCCGGCTTCGACGAGCACAACCGCCCGTCGGTCAACATCCGCCTCGACTCGAACGGCGGCCGCGCGGTGCGCACGGTCTCGCGCGAGAACATCGGCAAGCCGATGGCGATGGTGCTGTTCGAGAAGGGCAAGGGTGAAGTGCTGACGGTCGCGACGATCCAGTCCGAACTCGGCGACCGCTTCCAGATCACCGGCCAGCCGACCCCGCAGGCCGCGGCCGACCTCGCGCTGCTGCTGCGCGCCGGCTCGCTCGCCGCACCGATGGACATCATCGAGGAACGCACCATCGGCCCGAGCCTCGGCGCCGACAACATCCGCATGGGCGTGCATTCGGTGATCTGGGGCTTCGTGGCGATCACGATCTTCATGGCCGCCTACTACCTGCTGTTCGGCGTGGTGTCGGTGATCGGCCTGTCGGTCAACCTGCTGCTGCTGGTGGCCGCGCTGTCCGTGATGCAGGCCACGCTGACGCTGCCCGGCATCGCCGCGATCGCGCTCGCGCTCGGCATGGCGATCGACTCGAACGTGCTGATCAACGAACGCGTGCGCGAGGAGCTGCGCAACGGCGCCTCGCCGCAGATCGCGATCCAGCAGGGCTACGCGCATGCCTGGGCGACGATTCTCGACTCGAACGTCACCACGCTGATCGCCGGCCTCGCGCTGCTCGCGTTCGGCTCCGGCCCGGTGCGCGCGTTCGCGATCGTCCACTGTATCGGCATCCTGACCTCGATGTTCTCGGCCGTGTTCTTCTCGCGCGGCCTCGTGAACCTCTGGTACGGCGGCCGCAAGAAGCTCAAGTCGGTCTCGATCGGCCAGGTCTGGAAGCCGGCGGCCGCCGCCGCGCCGGGCGCGGGCCAGGCGCTGCTCGACCAGGACGGCGACGCCGGCACCGCGAAGCCGGCCCGCCCGGCCGCCAAGGCCGCGAACGCCGGCAACCCGGCGCGCGGCGCGAAGCCGGTGGCGCGCCGCCGCTCCGGCCCCGGCGTCCCGCCGAAGAAGCCGGGCTCGTCCCAATAAGCGCCGGAGAACGCACATGGAATTTTTCCGCATCCGTAAAGACATCCCGTTCATGCGGCACGCGTTGGTCTTCAACGTGATCTCGCTCGTGACGTTCCTGGCCGCCGTGTTCTTCCTCGTGCATCGCGGCCTGCACCTGTCGGTGGAGTTCACCGGCGGCACCGTGCTGGAAGTGCAGTACCAGCAGACGGCCGAACTCGAGCCGGTGCGCGCCGCGCTCGGCAAGCTCGGCTACGCCGACGCGCAGGTGCAGAGCTTCGGCACCTCGCGCAACGTGATGATCCGCCTCGCGCTGAAGTCGGGCCTGACCTCGGCGCAGCAGAGCGACCAGGTGATGGCGGGCCTCAAGGCGCAGAACCCCGACGTGCAGCTGCAGCGCGTGGAGTTCGTCGGCCCGCAGGTCGGCAAGGAACTGGCCACCGACGGCCTGCTCGCGCTCGCCTGCGTGGTGGTCGGCATCGTGATCTACCTGTCGTTCCGTTTCGAGTGGAAATACGCGGTGGCCGGCATCATCGCCAACCTGCACGACGTGGTGATCATTCTCGGCTTCTTCGCGTTCTTCCAGTGGGAGTTCTCGCTGTCGGTGCTGGCCGCGGTGCTGGCCGTGCTCGGCTACTCGGTCAACGAGTCGGTCGTGATCTTCGACCGGATCCGCGAGACGTTCCGCCGCGAGCGCAAGATGACCGTGCAGGAAGTGATCAACCACGCGATCACGAGCACCATGTCGCGGACCATCATCACGCACACCTCGACCGAAATGATGGTGCTGTCGATGTTCTTCTTCGGCGGCCCGACACTGCACTACTTCGCGCTGGCGCTGACGGTCGGCATCATGTTCGGCATCTATTCGTCGGTGTTCGTGGCCGGCTCGCTGGCGATGTGGCTCGGCATCCGCCGCGAGGACCTGATCCGCGGCGACAAGAAGGGCGCGCACGATCCGAACGATCCGAACGCGGGCGCGCAGGTCTGACGCGCGGCGCTCCCCGTTCAGACAACCGGCCCGCCTGGGCTAATGCCGTTCAGTTAAGGTTCTTTCTGAGGAACCGAACGGCATAACGAGCAGGACGGGACTTGACGGCCCGATC
>NZ_CP045094.1:622919-664732 GCF_022870505.1 Burkholderia perseverans | reverse complement strand
CACTTCAGCGCAGCGTTTACAACCACTCCTTCCCAAAACAAAAATGCCGTCCAGTTGCTTAACTGAACGGCATTAGCCCGCCTGGGCCGGTTTTTTTTCGTCCGCGCGAAGCGGGCCTGCCGCGATGGCCCGCACAGCCGTTGCGCACAGCGCCCGGTGGACAAGCACTGTGCGCGAACGCCGCCAGACCTGTGCCGCGCGGCCTGGCCAAAAAACAAACCGCCGCGCCCGTTGCCGGGTCGCGGCGGTTTGCTTCGTGCTGGACGTTCCGGCGCCGGGCGCCGGCCAGGTCGCGCTTACTGCGCGACGGCCTCGGCCGAGATCAGCAGCTTGGTCTTCATCTTGAAGCCGTACTGCTTGCCGTAGTCGACGCCGAACTCGTCGCGGTTGAATTCGCCGACGGCGTCCACGCCGCACACTTCACGCTTGAGCATCGGGTGCTGCATGCACTTGAACGAATCGATCTTCAGCGTCAGCGGCTTGGTCACGCCGTGCAGCGTCAGGTTGCCGACCACCGCCACCGGCTTGTCGCCCTCGAACTTCAGCGTGCCCTTGTAGGTCGCGTCCGGGTACTTGGCCGCGTCGAAGAAGTCCGGCGTCTGCACGTGCTCGTCGAGCTTCGCGCTGCCGGTGTGGATCGAGGCGATCTTGGTCGTGACCTCGACGCTGCCCGTCTTCGCGGCGCGATCGAGCGTCACGGTGCCGCTCGATTCGTCGAACTTGCCGCGCCACACCGAGAGGCCGCCGAAGTGGTCGGTCTCGAAGCTCGGGTAGGTGTGGCTCGGGTCGAACTGGTACGTCACCGGCGCGGCCATCGCCGGGATCGACAGCGCGGCGGCGAGCGCACCGGCCGCCATCATCAGGGACTTGTTCAAATCATTCTCCTAGCTTGCGGTTGAGCGGACGCCACGGCAGCGCGCGGCGTCCGGATACGATTCGCCGGCCGCGATCACTTCGCGGCGACGAGATGGAACTTGATCTGGACTTCGTCGGCGACGACCGAGGTGTCCTTCCACTCGCCGGTGCCGATCTCGAAGGTCGAACGCTTGATCGGCAGCACGCCGTCGAACACGCGCGTCGCGCCGCTGTCGGTCACCGTCACGGGCACGGTGACCGGCACCGTCCTGCCCTTGATGGTCAGCTTGCCGGCCACGTTGTACTTGTTGCCGCCCGCCGGCGCGATCGACGACGAAATGAAGGTGGCCTGCGGGAACCCCTTCGCGTCGAACCATTCCTTGCCGGCCACCTGGTCGTTGTACATCTTGTCGCCGAGATCGAAGCTGGCGATGTCGATGCTGACCTGCGCGCTGCCCTGGGCCGCCTTGGCCGGATCGAACTTCAGGTCGGCGCTGAACTTCCTGAACACGCCCTCGGTCGGCACGTTCATCTGCTTCGAGACGGCCGACACCTTGCTCTTGGCGAGGTCCACCTGCGCGAGCGCGCTGCCCGAGACGGCGAGCGCGGCGGCGGCCACGGCCGCGAGCACGGAACGATGCAATGCTATCTTCATGACGAGCCTTTCTTACTTGAGGAACGGGAGCATGCGGGCGAGCACGCCGTCGCGGTCGAGCAGCTGATGCTTCAGCGCGGCCAGCACATGCAGCGACACCAGCACGAGCAGCGTGTAGTTCAGCGTGACGTGCAGGGTTTTCAGCGTTTCCTTCAATGCCGGATCGGGATCGATCAGGCGCGGCAGCGGGATCAGGCCGAGATAGACGACCGGGATGTTCGAGGCCGAACTGTAGAGATAGCCGGTGATCGGGATCGCCAGCATCAGCAGGTAGAGCAGCGCATGGACGGCGTGCGCGCCGCCCGTGGCGAGCCGCGAGGTGCCGGCCGGCAGCGGCGGCGGCACGTGGGTTGCTCGCCACAGCACGCGGATCACGGCCAGCGCGAACACCGTCACGCCGATCCACTTGTGCCACGAGAAATATTTGAGCTTGGTGGGCGTGAAGCCGGGGATGTCGGTCATCACCCAGCCGAGCGCGAAACCGCAGACGATCAGCAGCGCGATCAGCCAGTGCAGCGCGATCGCGGTGCGCGTATAGGCGGCCGGCCGGTTCAGCGACAGGGACGATGCCATCGGATTGCCTCGGGAAAAACGGGGAGCGGCGCCGGCCCTGGCTGTCAGGAATCCGACACATTCAAGGGCGCCATGCTACCGCAACATGCCGGTGGCTGCGGGGGCTGAAAACTGGCCGGGACGCCGGATCCGGCCCGATCGTGCGGCAGCGGCACGGCCCGCCCGCGCCGGCCCGAAAACGGGGTTGACACCGCAAAAATCGCGTTTTGGTAAGATTGGCGCGGGTTCCCGCCCTCCCCAGCGTCCCCGTGATGGCGCGCAACCGTCGTCCCCTATGGAAAGAAACGATCTGATTGCCTGTCATGAGTGCGACGCACTGTTGCACAAACCGCAGCTTAGCCGCAAGGAAAGCGCGCGCTGCCCGCGCTGCGACGCGCTGCTGTACCGCAGCGGCTCGACCCGCATCGAGCCGCTTTGCGCGCTCACGCTCGCCGCGCTGATCACGTTCGTGATCGCCCAGACTTTTCCGATTCTCGAAATGGACGTCAACGGCATCCGCGTCCAGACCACCCTGCTCGGCGCGCTCGGCGCGCTGTGGGACCAGGGCATGCAGATCGTCGCGATCATGGTGTTCTGCTCGACGCTGCTGTTCCCGCTGATCGAGATGGCCGCGCTGCTCTACGTGCTGTTCTCGCTGCGCGCCGGCTACGTGCCGCCCGGCTTCAACGCCGTGCTGCGCGCGATCCAGCTGGTGCGGCCGTGGGGCATGATCGAGGTGTTCATGCTCGGCATCCTCGTCACCATCGTCAAGATGGTGAGCCTCGCGCGCGTGGTGCCGGAGACCGCGCTGTTCGCGTTCGGCGTACTCACGCTGATGCTGGCCGTGGTCGTGATGTTCGATCCGCGCGCGCTGTGGGACGTCGCCGACGCGCTGCGCGCGCGCCGCGACGGCGCCCCGGATGGCGAGGCTCCCGGCGCCCCCGACACCTCGGACGCGTCCGGCCACGCCGCCGCGCCCGCCTCGATCCGGTCCACCCCGCCCGCCGGCCCTGCCGGCCCCGCCGCGCCCGCCACCGGAGCCCCGCGCCAATGAAGATCGTCTCCGCGGCCCGCGAGGGCCTGGCGAGCTGCCACGCCTGCGGCCACGTGCAGAAGCTCGCGCGTCCCGACGCGCATCCGGCCGAGCCGTGCGCGCGCTGCGGCGCGCCGCTGCACCTGCGCAAGCCGGACAGCATCATGCGCACCTGGGCGCTGCTGCTGGCCGCCGCGATCCTGTATATTCCCGCGAACCTGTTGCCGATCATGCGCACCGCCTCGATCGTCGGCGCGCAGGAAGACACCATCATGAGCGGCGTCGTCTACTTCTGGGTGTCGGGCGACTGGCCGCTCGCGGTGGTGGTGTTCGTCGCCAGCATCCTGGTGCCGATGCTCAAGCTCGGCGCGCTGACGATCCTCGTGATCAGCGCGCAGCGCCGCTCGAGCTGGCGGCCGGTGCAGCGTACCAGGCTGTTCCGGATCGTCGAGCGGATCGGCCGCTGGTCGATGCTCGACATCTTCGTCGTCACGCTGACCGTCGCGCTGGTCCACTTCCGGTCGCTGGCCGAGATCACGGCCGGCCCCGGCGCGCTCGCGTTCGGCTCCGTGGTGATCCTGACGATGCTCGCGTCGATGCAGTTCGATCCGCGCCTGATCTGGGATCACGTCGTTACTTCTGGAAAACACCATGAATAGTCCGCAAGGCCCGCAGCACGACCCGAATGCGGCTCCCCCCGAACGCCCCGAACTGCCGTCGGCCGTCGTCACGCGCCGCACCGGCTGGCTGCCGTCGCTGGTCTGGCTGGTGCCGCTGGTGGCCGCGCTGATCGGCGTCGGGCTGGTCGTGAAGTCGGTGTTCGACCGCGGCCCCGAGATCACCATCAGCTTCCGCAGCGCCGAGGGGCTCGAACCGGGCAAGACCCAGGTCAAGTACAAGGACGTCGAGATCGGCACGGTCAAGACCATCAAGCTCTCGAAGGATCTCTCGCACGTGCTCGTCAACGTGCAGCTGAAGAAGGAAGCCGAGGACTTCGCGGTGAAGGGCACGCGCTTCTGGGTGGTGCGTCCGCGCGTCGGCGTGAGCGGCGTGTCCGGGCTCAACACGCTGCTGTCGGGCGCCTACATCGGCGTGGACGCGGGCCGCTCGCCCGATACCGAGACCGACTTCGCCGGGCTCGAGACGCCGCCGCCCGTCACCGGCGACGAGAAGGGCACCTCCTACGTGCTGCACGGCGATTCGCTCGGCTCGGTCGACATCGGCTCGCCGGTCTACTACCGGCGCGTGCAGGTCGGCCAGGTGGTCGGCTTCTCGCTCGACAAGGACGGCAAGAGCGTGACGTTCAACGTGTTCGTCAACGCGCCCTACGACCAGTACGTCGGCACCAACACGCGCTGGTGGCAGGCGAGCGGCGTGGACTTGCGGCTCGATTCGAGCGGCTTCAAGCTCAACACGCAGTCGCTCGCCACGGTGATCCTCGGCGGCCTCGCGTTCCAGTCGCCGCCGAACCAGTCGGCCGGCAACCCGGTGAAGAACGGCGCGACCTTCCCGCTCGGCTCCGACGAGGCCGACGCGATGCGCGACCCGGACGGCCAGCCGGTGGCGGTGGTGATGAACTTCAACCAGTCGCTGCGCGGCCTGTCGGTGGGCGCGCCGGTGGACTTCCGCGGCATCGTGCTCGGCAACGTCACCAACATCGGAATCGACTACGACCCGCAGCACAAGAATTTCCTGATGCCGGTCACCATGAACGTCTATCCGGAGCGTCTCGGCAAGCGCTTCCGCGAACTCGTCGCGAGCCAGGGCGAGGCCGCGCAGCAGGACATCCTGCGGCGCCTCGTCGAGCACGGCCTGCGCGGCCAGCTGCGCACCGGCAACCTGCTGACGAGCCAGCTCTACGTGGCGGTCGACTTCTTCCCGAAGGCGCCGCCCGCCAAGCTCGACCTGAGCCGCAAGCCGGTCGAACTGCCGACCGTGCCGAACACGCTCGACGAGCTGCAGCTGCAGGTGGCCGACATCGCCAAGAAGCTCGACAAGGTGCCGTTCGACCAGATCGGCAACAACCTCAACGACGCGCTCAAGCACGCCGACAAGCTGTTCCAGCAGCTCGACACGCAGGTCGCGCCACAGGCGCGCGACACGCTGTCGGCCGCCAAGCAGACCTTCACGACGGCCGAGGCGACGCTGCAGCAGGATTCGCCGCTGCAGTCCGACGTGCGCGGCGCGCTCAAGGAACTGACGCGCACGCTGCAGACGCTGAACAATCTCGCCGACTATCTCGAGCGGCATCCCGAATCGCTGCTGCGCGGCAAAGCCGGAGACCAGAAATGACCGACCGCATGCCCCGTTCCGTTCGCCGCGCCGCATCAGGTGGCCTGACGACGCTCATCGCCGCTGCCGTGGTCGCGCTCGCGGCCGGCTGCGCGTCGCCGCCGTCGCACTTCTACACGCTGTCGGGCGACGCCGCCACGGCGACGGCCGGCCGCGCGATGCCGGCCAACCCGGCGTTCCTGATCCAGGTGCCGGCCGTCAACGTGCCCGAGCAGGTCGCCAAGACCCAGCTGGTGGTGCAGCGCGACGCCGCGCGCGTGGACGTGCTCGAGGAGCACCGCTGGGCCTCGCCGCCCGCCGACGAGATCCGCCGCGCGCTGTCGACGGCGCTCACGCGCCGGCTCGACACGATCGACGTGGCCGATGCGGCGGTGCCGCCGGGCGTGCCCGTCTATCGCGTCAGCGTCGACGTGCAGCGCTTCGAGTCGTGGCCCGGCGAGCGCGCCGCGCTCGACGCGGTGTGGAGCGTGCGCTCGCTCGCGACGCAGTCGGTCATGACCTGCCGCAGCACGCTCAGCGAGCCGGTGGGCGCCGGTTACGACGCGCTGGTGGCCGGCCACCGCAAGGCCGTCGGCGAGCTGGCCGGGCGGATCTCGGCCGGCGTGCGCGCGATGGCCGCGCAGCCGGCCGGCACGACCGCCGGGAGCGGGATGGCGACGCCGGCCGCGGTGCGCTGCCCGCTCGACACCGGCGCGACGCAAGCGGCCGACTAAGCGGCGGACCAGGCCACGGCGCCGGCGAGGCCGGGGCGGCGGCCGATCGGCACCGCCCGCGCGCTCGCCGCCATGGCCCTCGCCTCAGGCCGCCGTGCCGAGTCGGTCGCACGGTGGCCCCATCCCTTCGATTTGACAATCCTTGTTCATCGCACGCGGAACCGGCGCCGGCGGCGCCGGTCGCCTTGCGTTTTCGCGATCGATTGACGATGCTTGACGCCTTGCGGCCCGCCGGCAATCCGCCGACGCCGCCGGCCCGATCCGCCGCGCGCCCCACCGGCCAACGCGGCGCCGATCGCGGCCGCCCCTCGTGGCCCACCCTCGACCGCCCATGTTCCGATCCCTTTCGATCCTCCTGAAGAAATGGCGCGCCTCGCGCAGCGCCAGCCACCAGCTCGACGCGCTGCTCGCGAGCGCCGACGCCGACGCGCCCTACGCCGAGCGCAGCGAATGGCTGATCGAACTCGCGCACTGGCTGCGCCGCGACGGCGCGGTGCAGCCGGGCACGGCCGACGGCGACGCCGCCGCGCCGCGTTCGCCCGCGGCCACCGCGCACGCGCGGCTGCGCTACGTGCTGCACGTGCTCGACCGCAATCCCGCCTGGAAGACTCAGGTCGCGCGCATCCTGCGCGCGCTGCTGCGCGAGACCGACGCCATCTCGCTGCTCTGCGACGCCGGCATGCCGGTCCACTCGGGATTCTTCGGCGCGCTGTTCGAGCGCATCGACGCGTCGCTGATCCCGCCGGCGCCGAACCGCCGCGAGCTGGCCGCGCTGTTCACGCTGATGTTCCCGACGCCCGGCGACGGCGCCTGGATCGAGGCGCTGCCCGACGACCTGCTGGCGCGCCTGCAGGCGCTGTTCGGCCACGACGTCAGCGAGGCCGAGCGCCACCAGCCCGGCTCGTTCTCGCGCGACCTGCTGGCCGCGCTGCACAACCTGAGTTGCCAGATCAGCTCGACCGGCCTGTCGCAGACGGTGCGCAGCCGGCTCTCCGACGACGACGCGCACCGCCCGATCGACGCCCAGCCGTTCTACCGCCTGATGCGCGCGATGCTGGCGGTGGAGGCCGCGCAGGCGGCCGTCGACGACGGCGGCGAGCCGGGCCGGCTGCTGCACGAGGTCAACTACCTGCGCATGCTGCTCGACGAATGCCGCGAATCGGCCGACGACGTCTCCGCGCATCTCTATCGCAACGGCGTGTCGGTCGACATCGTGTTCCAGGTCGAGCGCATGCGCATGCGGATCCAGCGCGCCGAATCGCTGCTCAATGCCTGGATGGCGCGCGACGACCGCCGCGGCCTCGCGCGCCTGACCGCCGAGCTGATCGACGCGAACCTGAGCAGCCAGAGCGTCGCGCACCTGGTGCGCAGCAACACCTCGCTGTTCGCGCGCAAGCTGGTCGAGACCAACGCCGACACCGGCGAGCACTACATCACGCGTGGCCGCGCCGACTACCTGAAGATGATGCGGATGGCCGCCGGCGGCGGGCTCGTCACGGTGGCCACCGTCTGCGTGAAGTTCTGGATCACCGGTGTCCACCTGCAGGCGATGGTCGAGGGCTTCCTGGCCGGCCTCAACTACGCGGCCAGCTTCACGCTGATGCACTTCCTGCACTTCACGCTCGCCACCAAGCAGCCGGCCATGACCGCGCCGACGCTCGCGCGCGAACTCGACGGCACCGGCAGCGAGGAAGGCGTGCGCGAGTTCGTGGCCTCGGTGATCGCGCTGATCCGCACCCAGGCCGCCGCGGTCACCGGCAACGTGCTGGTGGTGCTGCCGGTGTGCCTGGCCGTGCAGCTCGGCGCCCACGCGCTGCTGCACGCCGACGTGATCTCGCCCGCCAAGGCGCATGCCACGCTGCACTCGTTCTCGCTGCTCGGGCCGACGCCCGTCTACGCGGCGCTGACCGGCGTGCTGCTGTGGGCATCGAGCCTGATCGCGGGCTGGGCCGACAACTGGTTCGTGCTGCACCGCGTCGGCGACGCGATCGCCTGGCACCGCCGGCTGCGGCTCACGCTCGGCGTGGCGGGCGCGGCGCGGCTGGCCCGCTTCTGCCGCAGCAACGTGGCCGGGGTGGTCGGCAACGTCGGGCTCGGCATGATGCTCGGGCTGGTGCCGGCGATCGTCAGCGCCTTCGCGTTCGGCTTCGAGGTGCGCCACGTGACGCTGTCGGCCGGCTCGATCGGCGTGGCCCTCGGCGTGCTCGGCAAGGGCGCGCTCGAATCGGCCGAGCTGTGGTGGGCGGTGGCCGGCGTGCTGTCGATGGCGGTGCTCAACGTCGCCGTCAGTTTCGCGCTCGCGTTCACGATGGCGGTGCGCTCGCGCAGCCTGCGGCCGACCCGGGTGCGCGCGCTGCTGGCCGCGATCGGGCGCGCCGTGCGCGCGAACCCGCTGAGCCTGGTCTGGCCGCTTGCCGGGCGCGGCGGGCACGAGACGCGTCCGCATTGAGCCGGCGGTGGTCTGGATGCGGCGGTAGCGCCAGATGTCGGGCGTTCGGCGTTGGGCACCAAGCGCTGCATGATGCACGGTGCATGGCGGACGGTGCGTCATCCAGCCCGGCGCGCGATCCCGTCCGGCATCACGCGTCGCTGCCATGGCAAGGCACGAAGCGCCGGTCGGCGACGGCTCCCGGTGCCGGCCGCCCCGATGCCCGAATCGTCCGACCGCCCCATTCAGCCCGCCCGCGGAGCCATCCCCATCCGGCCTCCCGCCGCGCTCCCGACCCGCGCAGCAGCGCCCACGCCACGGCGCCTCGGTCCGGCGTCGCCGCCCGCGTACAATGACGGCTTTTGCACGCCTCGCCGCCCCGCCCCATGTCCTCCTCCCTATTCGATTTCTTCGCCCCCTGCCCGCGTGGCCTCGAAGCCGCGCTTGCGGCCGAACTGGCCGAGATCGGCGCGCGGCGCACCGCCGGCGCGCCGTTCGAGGCCGGCGCCCAGGTGCCCGGTGGCGTCCATTTCCGTGGCGGCTGGATGGCCGGCATGGCCGCCAACCTGCATTCGCGCATCGCGAGCCGCGTGCTGCTGAAGATCGCCGATCGCCCGTACCGCAGCGAGCAGGACGTCTACGCGCTCGCGCTCGAACAGCAGTGGGAACGCTGGTTCGCCGCCACCCAGACGCTGCGCGTGGACATCACCGCGATCAAGTCGCCGCTCAAGAGCCTCGAGTTCGCGACGCTGCGCGTGAAGGACGCGATCTGCGACCGGCTGCGCGAGAAGACCGGCGCGCGCCCGAGCATCGACACCGCACTGCCCGACGTGCGCGTGTTCGCGTTCCTGGCCGCAGCGCATTGCACGCTCTACCTCGACACCTCCGGCGAGCCGCTGTTCAAGCGCGGCTGGCGGCTCGACAAGGGCGCGGCGCCGCTGCGCGAGAACCTCGCGGCCGGCATCCTGCGCGTGGCGGGCTGGACCCCGGCCGTGCCGCTCTACGATCCGATGTGCGGCAGCGGCACGTTCCTCGCCGAGGCCGCGCAGATCGCGCTCGACGTGGCGCCGGGCGTGGAGCGCCGGTTCGGCTTCGAGAAGCTCAAGCAATACGACATCACCGCGTGGCAGACGCTGAAGGTGGCCGCGATGGACGCCAAGCGCGCCGCGCGCGGCAGGCGCGACGCGCTGCCGGTGTACGGCAGCGACATCTCCGGCGACATGCTCGACAAGGCGCGCGCGAACCTCGAACGCGCGGGCGTGCCGGGCCTCTCGCTGAAGCAGGTCGACGCGCGCTTCATGACGCCGCCCACCGACGCGCCGGGGCTGATCGTGGCGAACCCGCCGTATGGCGAGCGCATCGAGGTGCGTGGGCGCGGCCCGCGCGGCGACGCGCGCGAGACCGGCCGCAATCGCGGCAACGACGACGCGTTCCGCCGCACCCACACCGACGCGCCCGACAGCGAGTTCTTCATCGCGCTCGGCAACGCGCTGAAGCAGCGCTTCGCGGGCTGGCAGGCGTTCCTGCTGACCTCGGACCGCTCGCTGCCGGGCCAGCTGCGCCTGCGCGAATCGGCGAAGACGCCGCTCTTCAACGGCGCGCTCGAATGCCGGCTGTTCCGCTTCGACGTGGTGGCGGGCAGCGTGCGCCAGCGCCCGGCGGACGGTGAAAGCGGCGCGGCAGGCTCCAACGACGCATAAGCAGCACCCGCGAGCCGCTTCGCGCGGCATCGAATCAGCCCCGAGGGCCGGAATTTTCCGGCCCTTTTCGTTTCCTTTTTGATTGGATCGGTGCAACGCCGGCGAGTACGGCCTTGCCGTCACGCTCCCGCCTGCGCTCCCCGAATCGAGCCCGTCATCGCGGTCGCCGCCGGCTGCTGACAGAACGGTGTCAGCAGCCCCCCGCCACACTGCGTCTGCCGCATCCGATCGATGCGATTCCACCCGCCAAGGAGACTCAGATGACCTCGACCTCGACCACCACCCCGACCACCGCCACCGCCGCTGCGCGCACGCTCGCCTGGTTCAGCATTCCCGTCCTCGATCTCGACCGCGCCACGCGCTTCTACGAATCGATGCTCGACACGACGCTGCGCCGCGAGATCTCGGGCGGCGTGCCGATGGCGATCTTCAGCGCCGCCGATGGCGCCGGCAGCAGCGACGGCGGCCTCGTGCAGGACCCGCACGGCAGCAAGCCGGCCGCGGCCGGCGCGCTGATCTACCTGAGCGCGGGCGCCTCGGTGACGGCCGCGCTCGACCGCGCGCGGCGCGCGGGCGGCGCGGTGGACGGCCCCGTCATCGAGCTGCCGCGCGAGATCGGCTACATCGGCTTCGTCCACGATACCGAAGGCAACCGCGTCGGCCTGCACGCACCGGGCCGCTGAGCGCCGGCCCGCCCGCGACGCCACGGCGTATCATCGCGACACCGTCTCCCGCCCCGACCGCCCGATGCCCCGCCGCGCCGACCGCCTGTTCCAGATCGCCGAGCTGCTGCGCGGGCGCCGCCTGACCACCGCGCAGCAGTTGGCGGAATGGCTGTCGGTGTCGCCGCGCACGGTCTATCGCGACGTGCGCGACCTGCAGCTGTCGGGCGTGCCGATCGAGGGCGAGGCGGGGATCGGCTATCGGCTGAACCGCGCCGCGCACCTGCCGCCGCTGACGTTCACCAGCGAGGAACTGGCGGCGCTGGCGGCCGGCGCGCGCATGATCGAATCGTGGGGCGGCGCGACGCTGGCGGGCGGGGCGCGCTCGGCGCTCGCCAAGATCGCCTCGGCGATGCCGGCCGACAAGCGCGTCGCGCTCGACCGGCTGCCCCTCTTCGCGCCGTCGATGCACGTGGACGCGGCGTTCCACGAGGCCGTCGACGCGCTGCATCTGGCCATCGACGGCCGGCGCGTCGTGCGCTTTGCCTATCGCGACAAGCAGGATGCGCCGAGCGAGCGGCGCATCTGGCCGCTCGGCATGGTGTACTGGGGTGGTCAATGGACGGTGGCCGCCTGGTGCGAACTGCGCGGCGCGTTCCGCAATTTCGACATCGCGCGGATGCGCGAGATCGTGGCCTGCGAGGTCTACCCCGACGTCGCAGGGCGGCGGCTCGCCGATTTCCTGCGCACCGTGGAGCGCGGCAGGTGCTGAGGCGGCGCGCGGGGCGGCCAGCCCCCGCGCGCGCCGCCAACGAAGCGGAAAAAACGAACGAAGCGAACGGCGCTACTCGACCGCCTTCACCATGTCCTCGACCACCTTCTTCGCATCGCCGAACACCATCATGGTCTTGTCCATGTAGAACAGCTCGTTGTCGAGCCCGGCGTAGCCCGAGGCCATCGAGCGCTTGTTGACGATCACGGTGCGCGCCTTGTACGCCTCCAGGATCGGCATGCCGGCGATCGGCGAGGCCGGATCGTTCTTCGCGGCCGGATTCACCACGTCGTTCGCGCCGAGCACCAGCACCACGTCGGTCTGCCCGAACTCGTTGTTGATGTCGTCCATCTCGTAGACGAGGTCATACGGCACCTCGGCCTCGGCGAGCAGCACGTTCATGTGCCCCGGCATGCGCCCGGCCACCGGATGGATCGCATAGCGCACGTCGATTCCCTTCGCGACCAGCTTGTCGGTCAGCTCCTTCAGCGCATGCTGCGCGCGCGCCACGGCGAGCCCGTAGCCGGGCACGATCACCACCGTCTCGGCGTTGCCGAGCATGAACGCGGCGTCGTCGGCCGAGCCCGACTTCACCGGCCGCTGCTCCTTCGCCGCGCCCGCGCCGGCCGCGGCCGCCTCGCCGCCGAAGCCGCCCAGGATCACGTTGAAGAACGAGCGGTTCATCGCATGGCACATGATGTACGACAGGATCGCGCCCGACGAACCGACCAGCGAGCCGGCGATGATCAGCATCGGGTTGTTCAGCGAGAAGCCGATCCCGGCCGCGGCCCATCCCGAGTACGAATTGAGCATCGACACCACCACCGGCATGTCCGCGCCGCCGATCGGGATGATGATCAGCACGCCGAGCGCGAACGCGATCGCCGTCATGACGATGAACGGCAGCCACGCCTGGGTCAGGAAGAACAGCACGCCGAAGCCGAGCATGCCGAGCGCGAGCATCAGGTTGATCAGGTGCTGGCCCGGATAGACCACCGGCGCGCCCTGGAACAGCCGGAACCTGTACTTCCCCGACAGCTTGCCGAACGCGATCACCGAGCCCGAGAACGTGATCGCGCCGACGAAGGTGCCGATGAACAGCTCGATGCGGTTGCCGTAGGGGATGAAGTTCGCGGCGGCGGCGTCCTGCGGCACCAGCCCGAACGCCGCCGGCTCGGCCACCACCGCGTAGGCGATGCAGACCGCCGCGAGGCCGATCAGCGAGTGCATCGCGGCCACCAGCTCGGGCATCTTGGTCATCTCGACGCGCGCGGCCACGTAGGCGCCCACCGCGCCGCCCACCACCAGCGCGCCGAGCACCAGCGCGAGCCCGAGCGGCAGGTTCGCGCCGAGCCAGGCGGCCTGCTTCGCGATCAGCGCGACCGTGGTGAGGATCGCGATCGCCATGCCGACCATGCCGAACAGGTTGCCGCGCCGCGCGCTCTTCGGATTCGACAGGCCCTTCAACGCCTGGATGAAGCAGACCGAGGCGACCAGGTACAGCAGCGTGACGAGGTTCAGGCTCATTGCGCGCCCTCCTTGCCCGCCGCGCCGCCGCGCTTCGGCTCCTTCCTGCGGAACATTTCCAGCATGCGCCGTGTGACGAGGAAGCCGCCGAACACGTTGACGGCCGCGAGCGCCACCGCGATGGTGCCGAACACCTTGCCGGTCGTGCCGACGGTCAGCGCCGCGGCCAGCATCGCGCCGACGATCACGATCGCCGAGATCGCGTTGGTGACCGCCATCAGCGGCGTGTGCAGCGCCGGCGTGACGTTCCAGACCACGTGATAGCCGACGTAGACGGCCAGCACGAAGATGATCACGTTGATCACGGTGTGATTGATGATTTCCATGGTCTCCTCCGTTATTTGCGCAGCACTTCGCCGTCGCGGCAGAGCAGCGTCGCGGCGACGATGTCGTCGGCCAGGTCGATCCGCAGCGCGCCGTCCGGGCCGAGGATCAGCTTCAGGAAGTCGGCGAGATTGCGCGCGTAGAGCGCCGAGGCGTCGGCCGGCACCTGGGCGGCGAGATTGGTGTGGCCGGCGATCGTCACGCCGTGCGCCACCACCACCTGGTCGGCGACCGTGAGCGGACAGTTGCCGCCGCGCCGGCCGGTGCCGTCCACCTCGGCGCCGCGCCCGGCGGCCAGATCGACCAGCACCGCGCCCGGCTTCATGGCCGCCACCGTCTCGGCGCTGATCAGCGTGGGCGCGGCGCGCCCCGGGATCAGCGCGGTGGTGATCACGATGTCGGCCTGCTTCGCGCGCTCATGCACGAGCGCGGCCTGGCGCGCGAGCCACGACGGCGGCATCGGCCGCGCGTAGCCGCCGGTACCCTGCGCGGCCTCGCGCTCCTCGTCGGTCTCGAACGGCACGTCGACGAACTTCGCGCCGAGCGATTCGATCTGCTCCTTCACGGCCGGCCGCACGTCGGACGCCTCGATCACGGCGCCGAGCCGCTTGGCCGTGGCGATCGCCTGCAGCCCCGCCACGCCGGCGCCGAGCACCAGCACGCGGGCGGCCTTGACGGTGCCCGCGGCGGTCATCAGCATCGGCAGGAAGCGCGGATAGAGCGAGGCGGCCACCAGCACCGCCCTGTAGCCGGCGATGTTGGCCTGCGAGGACAGCACGTCGAGGCTCTGCGCGCGCGTGGTGCGCGGCGCCGCCTCGAGCGCGAAGCCGGTCAGGCCGGCCGCCGCGAGCCGCGCGGCCTGCGCGGCGTCGAACGGCTCGAGCATGCCGACCAGCACCGCGCCGCGCGCGAACAGCGCCAGTTCGGCCGCGTCCGGCGCCTGCACCTTCAGCACGAGCTCGGCGCCGAACGCGGCGGCGCGCTCGCCGAGCGTCGCGCCGGCTGCGGCATAGGCCTCGTCGGGGTAACTGGCCGCGGCGCCGGCGCCGCGTTCGACCGTGACGGCATGGCCAACCGCCACGTATTTCTTGATGGTTTCGGGCGTCGCGGCAACGCGCGCCTCGTTCGCCCGCGTCTCGGCGGGCACTCCGATCAGCATCGTGATCCCTCCAGCTTGCGCTCTGTTATTGATATCGATTGCGATGGCGAGCCGGAAAGCGGCAACCGGCTCGAAAGCAACGGCGTGTTCCACGCGCCAATGTACCCGAAAGCATCGCGCGCGCCGACATCCGGCCCTTTCCCGGTGGACAAACCGTTCCGGATCGGTCAAGGCGGCGGCGAATAAATGGGGGACGCGCCCGAAAATGCTTGCTGGACGGCAACGCCGCGCTCCCGCGCGCCTCGGCACCGATCGCGCGCAGCCGGTAAAATGCGCGGTCATGAAACCCGAACTCTGGACTCCGCACGTGACGGTGGCCGCGATCGTCGAACGCGACGGGCGTTTCCTCCTGATCGAGGAACACACGTCGGCCGGCCTGCGTCTGAACCAGCCGGCCGGGCATCTCGAGGCCGGCGAGACGCTCGTCGAAGCCGTGATCCGCGAGACGCTCGAGGAAACCGCGCATCCGTTCATGCCCGAGGCGCTGGTGGGCGTCTACCAGACGCACTTCGAGCGGCCGGGCAAGGGCGGCGCGACCTACCTGCGCTTCACGTTCTGCGGCAGCGCGGGCGAGGCGCAGGCCGGGCGCGCGCTCGACGACGGCATCGTCCGCACGCTGTGGATGACGGCCGACGAGCTGCGTGCGGTCCCGGAACGGCACCGCACGCCGGCCGTGATGCAGTGCATCGACGATTACCTCGCCGGCCGCCGCGTGCCGCTGGCGTTCATTCATACGCATTCCGTCGCGCCGTATCGCGCGACGCCCGAACATCAGGCTGTCAGCAAATGAAGAAGCAACGTGTCGTGGTCGGCATGTCGGGCGGTGTCGATTCGTCGGTCACCGCGTGGCTGCTGAAGGAACAGGGTTACGACGTGGTCGGCCTGTTCATGAAGAACTGGGAAGACGACGACGACGGCGAGTACTGCTCGACGCGCCAGGACTGGATCGACGTGGTGTCGGTGGCCGACCTGATCGGCATCGACGTCGAGGCCGTCAACTTCGCCGCCGAATACAAGGACCGCGTGTTCGCCGAGTTCCTGCGCGAATACTCGGCCGGCCGCACGCCGAACCCCGACGTGCTCTGCAACGCCGAGATCAAGTTCAAGGCGTTCCTCGACCACGCGATGTCGCTCGGCGCCGAGACCATCGCCACCGGCCACTACGCGCGCGTGCGCGAACGCGACGGACGCTTCGAACTGCTGAAGGCGTTCGACCACACCAAGGATCAGTCCTATTTCCTGCACCGGCTGAACCAGGCGCAGCTCTCGAAGACGCTGTTCCCGCTCGGCGAGATGCCGAAGACGCAGGTGCGCGAGATCGCCGAACGGATCGGCCTGCCCAACGCGAAGAAGAAGGATTCGACCGGCATCTGCTTCATCGGCGAGCGGCCGTTCCGCGACTTCCTGAACCGCTACCTGCCGACCAGGCCGGGCCCGATGAAGACGCCCGACGGCCGGCGCGTGGGCGAGCACATCGGCCTCGCGTTCTATACCTTCGGCCAGCGCAAGGGCATCGGCCTCGGCGGCAGCAGGGACGGCAGCGGCGAGCCGTGGTTCGTGGCCGGCAAGGACATCGCCTCGAACACGCTCTACGTCGCGCAGGGCCACGACCACCCGTGGCTGCTGTCGCACGAGCTGGTGGCCGGCAACGTCAGCTGGGTGGCGGGCGAGCCGCCCGCCGACGGCTTCGCCTGCGGCGCCAAAACGCGCTACCGGCAGGCCGACTCGGCCTGCTCGTTCGCGCGCGCGAAGGCCGGCGAGGCGGGCGAACCGCGCTTCTCGCTCGCCTTCGACACGCCGCAATGGGCCGTCACGCCGGGCCAGTCGGCCGTGCTCTACGACGGTGAGATCTGCCTCGGCGGCGGCATCATCGAGACCGTCGCGACCGGCCAGCCCGGCTCGGCCGCCGCGCTCGCGTCGGCACTGGGCGCCGCGAGCGCCGAACCGCTCGCGAGCGGCCTTGCAAACTGATTCCCGAAGCTTTCAACGGGCCTTCCGCGGCGCGCGCTTCGAAGCGCGCTGACACATTCTCGGTTTAGACTTGCGGCGCGCGACGATATGTCGCTGCGATCTGTCGCCGTGTACTGTCACTGACTCGTCGGCGGCAGGCGTCGCGCGCCGCAGGTTGCCCGCGCCGCCCCCACCGGCGCGCCCCGCGGCATGGCGGCCAACCGAAGAACAAGGAAACACCCCATGTTTGCAAGACGTTATCTCGCGATGTGGTGCGCGACGCTCGTGCTCGTGCTGCTCGCCGCCCTCGCCTACGGCCACCTGATCGCCTGGCCGTGGCTGCTGATCCCGGCCGCGTTCGTCGCGCTCGGCCTCTGGGATTTGACCCAGGATCATCACGCGATCCTGCGGAACTACCCGCTCTGGGGCCACTTCCGCTTCATGTTCGAGTTCATCCGCCCGGAAATCCGCCAGTACTTCGTCGAGGACGACACCGACGAGAAGCCGTTCTCGCGCGCGCAGCGCAGCGTGGTGTACCAGCGCGCGAAGAACGTGGCCGACAACCGGCCCTACGGCACCGAGCTGAACGTGAAGGCGGTCGCGCACGAATGGATCAGCCACTCGCTCGCGCCCACCCGGCTCGCCAACCACGACTTCCGGATCCGCGTCGGCGCGGCGCGCGCGCAGCCCTACGACATCTCGATCTTCAACATCTCGGCGATGAGCTTCGGCTCGCTGTCGGCCAACGCGATCCGCTCGCTGAACCTGGGCGCGAAGAAAGGCGGCTTCGCGCACGATACCGGCGAGGGGTCGCTCTCGAAGTACCACCGCGAGCACGGCGGCGACATCATCTGGGAGATCGCCTCGGGCTACTTCGGATGCCGTAACGACGACGGCACGTTCAACCCGGACAAGTTCGCCAGGCAGGCCGCTGATCCGCAGGTGAAGATGATCGAGGTGAAGCTCTCGCAGGGCGCCAAGCCGGGCCACGGCGGCGTGCTGCCGGCCGCCAAGATCACGCCCGAGATCGCCGAGACGCGCGGCGTGCCGATGGGCAAGGACTGCATCTCGCCCGCCTCGCACTCGGAGTTCTCGACGCCGCGCGGCCTGCTCGAATTCGTCGAGCGGCTGCGCACGCTGTCGGGCGGCAAGCCCACCGGCTTCAAGCTCTGCATCGGCCATCCGTGGGAGTTCTTCGGCATCGCCAAGGCGATGCTCGAGACCGGCATCCTGCCCGACTTCATCGTGGTGGACGGCGCCGAGGGCGGCACCGGCGCGGCGCCGCTCGAATTCACCGACCACGTCGGCGTGCCGCTGCAGGAAGGGCTGCTGCTGGTGCATAACACGCTGGTCGGGATCGGCCTGCGCGAGCGCGTGAAGCTCGGCGCGAGCGGCAAGATCATCACCGCGTTCGACGTGGCGCGCACGCTCGCGATCGGCGCGGACTGGGTGAACTCGGCGCGCGGCTTCATGTTCGCGGTCGGCTGCATCCAGGCGCAGACCTGCCACACCGGCCGCTGCCCGACCGGCGTCGCGACCCAGGACGAGGTGCGCCAGCGCGCGCTGGTGGTGCCGGACAAGTCCGAGCGCGTCTACAACTTCCACCGCAACACGCTGCACGCGCTGCAGGAGCTGGTGCAGGCCGCCGGCCTCGCCCATCCGGCCGACCTGCGCGCGCATCACATCGTGCAGCGCGTGGCGCCGCACGAAGTCCGGCTGATGTCGCAACTGCTGAAGTACGTGAAGCCGGGCGCGCTGCTGACCGGTGAGAAGCTCGGCCTCACGCTCTACGACACCTGGTGGCCGGCTTCGCGCAGCGACACGTTCTCGATCGGCGACGCGGCCTACGCCGCCTACGAATGAGCGCGGCGCGGCCGCCGCTCCGCATGAAAAAAACGCCCCGTCGAGACGGGGCGTTTTTCATCGGCGACGGCGGCGCGGGGACGGCCGGCTGCTCAGTCGTCCTGCATCGGCGTGTCGGCGAACGACGGCCGCTGCAGCAGCTTCGCGTAGTGCTTGTCGAGGTTCGGGTGACGCTCGCGCCAGGCGAGTCCGGGCATCCCGAAGTCGAGGTAGCCGAGCGCGCAGCCGAGCGCGATGTCGGCCAGCGTGTAGTGCGTGCCGACGCACCACGGCTTGCCGCCGAGGCCTTGCGACATGGCCACCAGCGCGTCGTCGATCTTGCGCTGCTGGCGCGCGATCCAGGCGTCGCTGCGCTGCTCCGGGGTGCGCTGCGCGTGCTCGACGCGAATCGCCTCCGCGGCGTCGAGCACGCCGTCGCCGAGCGCCTCCCAGCACCGCACCTCGAGACGCTCGCGGCCCGAGCCGGGAATCAGCTTGCCGACCGGCGACAGCGTGTCGACGTATTCGCAGATCACGCGCGAATCGAACACCGCCGCGCCGTCTTCCATCACGAGGCACGGCACCTTGCCGAGCGGATTCGCGGCGTGAATCGCGGTATCCGCCCCCCACACGTTCTCGAGCTCCAGCTTGTAGTCGATCTTCTTTTCGGCGAGCACGACGCGCGCCTTGCGCACATACGGGCTGCTGAGTGAACCGATTAGCTTCATCATCCTGCCTAAATTGAAAACACCGCCCGGGAGTATACGTCGTCGGCGATCATAACCGGGCGTCGCGGCGCGCTGGCAAGTCCGCCGGGCGGCCTGTGGATCGTTTGCAACAGCGCGGACGGGCGGCCGTTCCGGCACGATCCCGGGGCGATCCCGGGGCGATTCCAATGCGATTGCGATCGGGTCCCGACGCGATCCGGACATGGCCCGGACCCGCGCCGGCACATCAGGATTCGGCTCGCTTCCGGACGCCTCCCCCGCGCTCGCGGCCCCGCCCGGACCAGCGCCCGGCCCGCGCATCGCGACGCAGCCGGCCAACGCGGGCCAACGCGCGCCGCGCGCCACAGCGCTACAATCGCCGCATGAACGCGCCGACCGAAACCGCCCTCGTCCCCGACGTCTACCGCCAGCGCCGTGCGCGCGTACTCGCCGCGCTGCGCGCGACGGGCGGCGGCGTCGCGATCGTCCCCACCGCGCCGCAGGCGCTGCGCAACCGCGACGCCGATTACCCGTATCGGCACGACAGCTACTTCTATTACCTGACCGGCTTCTGCGAGCCCGACGCGCTGCTCGTGCTCGACGCGAACGCCGCCGACGGCGCGCCGCAATCGATCCTGTTCTGCCGTGCGAAGCATCCCGAGCGCGAGATCTGGGAAGGCTTTCATTACGGGCCGGACGGCGCGCGCGACAGCTTCGGCTTCGACGCCGCGTTCGCCAGCGACGCGCTCGACACCGAGCTGCCGAAGCTGCTCGCCGACGCCGGCGCGGTCCACTACCGCTTCGGCGCGTCGGCCGAGTTCGAGCGCCGGCTCGCGGGCTGGCTCGAGACGGTGCGCGCGAAGAGCCGGGCCGGCATCGCCGCGCCGGCCGCCGCGCACGATCTCACGCCGCTGCTCGACGAGATGCGCATCGTGAAGGACGCCCACGAGCAGGCGATCATGCGCCGCGCCGCCGTGATCTCCGCGAGCGCGCACCGGCGCGCGATGGCGGCGACGCACCCCGGCATCCGCGAGTACGAGATCGAGGCCGAGCTGCTCTACGAATTCCGCCGCCACGGCGCGGCCGGCCCCGCCTACGGCTCGATCGTCGCGGCCGGCGCGAACGCCTGCGTGCTGCACTATCCGGCCGGCAACGCGGTGGCCCGCGACGGCGACCTGATCCTGATCGACGCGGCCTGCGAGCTGGAGGGCTACGCGTCCGACATCACGCGCACGTTCCCCGCCAACGGCCGCTTCTCCGGCCCGCAGCGCGCGCTCTACGACATCGTGCTCGCCGCGCAGGCGGCCGCTGCCGCCGCGACGCGGCCCGGCGCGGCGTTCGAGGCACCGCACGAGGCCGCCGTGCGCGTGCTTGCGCAAGGGCTGCTCGACACCGGCATCGTGCCGAAGTCGCGCTTCGCGAGCGTCGACGACGTGATCGCCGAGCGCGCCTACGCGCGCTTCTACATGCACCGCACCGGCCATTGGCTCGGCATGGACGTCCATGATTGCGGCGACTACCGCGAACGCGCCGCCGCGCGCGACGCACAGGGCGCGCTGCCGTGGCGCGCGCTGCGCGAGGGCATGGCGCTGACGATCGAGCCGGGCCTCTATGTGCGCGCGGCCGACGACGTGCCGGCCGAGTTCCACGACATCGGCATCCGCATCGAGGACGACGCGTTCGTCACCGCCACGGGCTGCGATCTGATCACGCGCGACGTGCCGGTGGACGCCGACGAGATCGAGGCGCTGATGCGCGACGCGCGCGTCGCCTCGGGTGCCGTGCCGCCCGCGCGGCCGTGACCGGCACGCGCCCCTGCTCCCGAACCCGCTCCACCGCCTTCGCCCGATGACGACTTCCTCCCCGCTTCCGCCCGCCGCCGCGCCGTTCGACGCGGACCTCGCGATCATCGGCGCCGGCCCGGTCGGGCTCGCGCTGGCCGGCTGGCTCGCGCGCCGCAGCGCGACGCGCGCGCTGTCGGTGGTGCTGGTCGATGCGCGCGAGCCGTCGGCGAACGCCGGCGACCCGCGCGCGATCGCCGTCTCGCACGGCAGCCGCGTGCTGCTCGAGACGCTCGGCTGGCCCGCCGACGCGACGCCGATCGAACACATCCACGTCTCGCAGCGCGGCCACTTCGGCCGCACGCTGATCGACCGCGACGAACATGGCGTCGCCGCGCTCGGCTACGTCGCGCGCTACGGCTCGCTGGTCGACGTGCTCGCGCGCGCCGTTCGCGGCACGCCGGTGCGCTGGCTGACCTCGACCCAGGCACACGCGCCGCGCCAGGACGCCGACGGCGTGAGCGTGACGCTCGACACGCCGGACGGCGCGCGCGAGCTGCGCGTGCGCGCGCTCGTCAACGCGGAAGGCGGGCTGTTCCAGGCCGGCGCGCAAGACGACGCGCCCGACGGGCGCCGCCGCCGTGACTACGGGCAGACCGCGATCGTCGGCACCGTCAGCGCCGCCGCGCCGCGCCCGCGCACGGCCTGGGAACGCTTCACGCCCGAAGGCCCGCTCGCGCTGCTGCCGCTCGGCGGCGCGGGCCAGGCCGACTACGCGCTGGTCTGGTGCTGCGCGCCCGACGAGGCCGCGCGCCGCGCGGCGCTGCCCGACGAGGCGTTCCTGCGCGAACTCGGCGACGCGTTCGGCGAGCGCATGGGGCGCTTCACGCGCATCGCCGGCCGCGCCTCGTTCCCGCTCGGGCTGGTAGCCGCGCCGACGCTCGTCGAGGGCCGCGTCGCGACGGTCGGCAACGCGGCGCAGACCCTGCACCCGGTGGCGGGCCAGGGCCTGAACCTCGGGCTGCGCGATGCGCACACGCTAGCCGACACGCTCTCCGAACACGGCGCGACGCCGCTCGCGCTGGCCGCCTTCAACGCGCGCCGCGCGCTCGACCGGCGCCTCACGATCGGCGCGACCGATACGCTCGCGCGCCTGTTTACGATCGACTCGCGCCCGCTCGCGGCACTGCGCGGCGCGGCGCTGAGCGCGCTCGAATTCGTGCCGCCGCTGAAGACGGCGATCGCGCGCCAGATGATGTTCGGCCAGCGCGGCTGAACGGCTAGGCGGCGCCTCGCGCTTGCGCGGCGGCGTCCGCGACGCGCGCAAGCGGCCGGCAGGCAGGCAGGCAGGCAGGCAGGCAGGCGGCACGACACGACAAACGACAAACGACAAAACGACAAAACGACAAAACGACAAACGGCATCGAACCCGGCCGCGCGCCGCCCGTCTCGACCATCGGAAAGCCCCGCGTCCGCGGCATTTCCGGTGCCCCGCCGAGCCGCCTGTCATCGAATCGTCACGCAAGTTTCACGACGATTTGACGCTGTTCGACAATTCGCAATGCCCGGCCGGTGCGGCGCTTACGGTAAAATGCGCGTTTCCCACGTCCCGACCGATGCCCGCGCCCACGCGGGCGCTGCCATTGCGATGCCCGTTATCGGCCCCCATATCCTGCGCAACAACCTGTTCGTCGCCCCCATGGCGGGCGTCACGGACCGTCCGTTCCGCCAGCTCTGCAAGCGGCTCGGCGCGGGTTATGCGGTGTCCGAGATGGTCGCCTCGAACGCGCAGCTGTGGAAAAGCGAGAAGACCATGCGCCGCGCCAACCACGCCGGCGAAGTCGAGCCGATCGCGGTGCAGATCGCCGGTGCCGATCCGGCGATGATGGCCGAGGCCGCGCGCTACAACGTGGCGAACGGCGCGCAGATCATCGACATCAACATGGGCTGCCCGGCCAAGAAGGTCTGCAACGTGGCGGCCGGCTCGGCGCTGCTGCAGAACGAGCCGCTGGTGGTGCGGATCGTCTCGGCGGTGGTGGCGGCGGTGGGCACCGGCCCCGACGCGGTGCCCGTCACGCTGAAGATCCGCACCGGCTGGGACCGCGAGCACCGCAACGCGCTGACCATCGCGCGGCTGGCCGAGCAGGCCGGCATCGCGATGCTGACCGTCCACGGCCGCACGCGCGCCGACCTCTACCGCGGCGACGCCGAATACGAGACGATCGCGGCCGTGAAGGCGGCCGTGAAGATCCCGGTGGTGGCCAACGGCGACATCACCTCGCCCGCCAAGGCGAAGGCCGTGCTCGACTTCACCGGTGCCGACGCGCTGATGATCGGTCGCGCCGCGCAAGGCCGTCCGTGGTTGTTCCGCGAAATCGATCATTTCCTGCAAACCGGCACCACGCTGCCGGCGCCGAGCGTCGACGAGATCCAGCAGCTGCTCAACGAGCACCTCGAGGATCACTACGCGTTCTACGGGGAATTTACCGGCGTACGTACTGCACGCAAGCACATCGGCTGGTACACTCGCGGCCTTTCCGGCGCCAACGCGTTCCGTCACCGGATGAACACGCTCGATACCACACGCGAACAGCTTGCCGCCGTCAACGAGTATTTCGACGCGCAACGCGCGCTGTCCGACCATCTCGTCTATGTCGGCGACGAAGACGGTATATCCGACCCTATTCAATAGCAGCATGAGCAAGCACAACATCGAACAATGTGTCCGCGACAGCCTGGACGGTTATTTCCGGGATCTCGACGGCTCCAACCCGCACGACGTCTACGACATGGTGATGTCCTGTGTCGAGAAGCCGATGCTCGAGGTCGTGCTCGAACAGGCGGGCGGCAACCAGTCGCTGGCCGCCGAGTACCTGGGCATCAATCGCAATACGCTGCGCAAGAAGCTGCAGCAGCACGGTCTGCTGTAGGCGGCCTCTTCTTCCCCGTTTTCCTGGCTATTGGTGCTCCCCATCATGATCAAGCAAGCGCTCCTCTCCGTTTCCGATAAAACCGGCATCGTCGAATTCGCGACGGCGTTGTCGCAGCAAGGCGTCAAGCTGCTGTCGACGGGCGGCACCGCGAAACTGCTCGCCGAGGCCGGCCTGCCGGTCACGGAAGTGGCCGACTACACCGGCTTTCCGGAAATGCTCGACGGGCGCGTGAAGACGCTGCACCCGAAGGTCCACGGCGGCATCCTGGCGCGGCGCGACCTGCCCGAGCACATGCAGGCGCTCGACGCGCACGGCATCCCCACCATCGACCTGCTGGTGGTGAACCTGTACCCGTTCGTCGCGACCATCGCGAAGGACGACTGCACGCTGGCCGACGCGATCGAGAACATCGACATCGGCGGCCCGACCATGCTGCGCTCGGCCGCGAAGAACCATCGCGACGTGACGGTGATCGTCGATCCGGCCGACTACGCGGTGGTGCTCGACGAGATGAAGGCCAACGGCAACGCGGTCGGCTACGCCACCAACTTCCGGCTCGCGACCAAGGTGTTCGCGCACACCGCGCAGTACGACGGCGCGATCACGAACTACCTGACGAGCCTGACCGACGAGCTGCAGCACGCCACGCGCAACGCCTACCCGGCCACGCTGAACCTCGCGTTCGACAAGGTGCAGGACCTGCGCTACGGCGAGAACCCGCACCAGAGCGCCGCGTTCTATCGCGACCTCGCGGCGCCGGCCGGCTCGCTCGCGAACTATCGCCAGCTGCAGGGCAAGGAACTGTCGTACAACAACATCGCCGATTCGGACGCCGCGTGGGAATGCGTGAAGACGTTCGACGCGCCGGCCTGCGTGATCATCAAGCACGCCAACCCGTGCGGCGTGGCGCTGGGCGCGAACCCGGCCGAAGCCTATGCGAAGGCGTTCCAGACCGACCCGACCTCGGCGTTCGGCGGCATCATCGCGTTCAACCGCGAAGTGGACGAAGCGAGCGCGCAGGCGGTGGCCAAGCAGTTCGTCGAGGTGCTGATCGCGCCGGCGTTCTCGGAGGCCGCGCGCCAGGTGTTCGCCGCCAAGCAGAACGTGCGTCTGCTCGAGATCGCGCTCGGCGACGGCTTCAACGCGTTCGACCTGAAGCGTGTGGGCGGCGGCCTGCTGGTGCAGTCGCTCGATGCGCGCAACGTGCAGCCCGACGAGCTGCGCGTCGTGACCAAGCGCCAGCCGACGCCGAAGGAACTCGACGACCTGCTGTTCGCCTGGCGCGTCGCGAAGTTCGTGAAGTCGAACGCGATCGTGTTCTGCGGCAACGGCATGACGCTCGGCGTCGGCGCCGGCCAGATGAGCCGCGTCGACTCGGCCCGCATCGCCGGCATCAAGGCGCAGAACGCCGGCCTCACGCTGGCCGGCTCGGCGGTGGCCTCGGACGCGTTCTTCCCGTTCCGCGACGGCCTCGACGTGGTGGTGGCGGCGGGCGCGACGGCCGTGATCCATCCGGGCGGCTCGATGCGCGACGAGGAAGTGATCGCCGCGGCCGACGAGCACGGCATCGCGATGGTGCTGACGGGCATCCGCCACTTCCGTCACTGACCGGTTCCGGTCGGGCGGACCGGTAGCCACGGTTCGTTCGGCTCACGCCGACACGCCCGGCCGCGAGGGCTCCGCCTTCGCCGCCGGGTTTTTCATTGGCGCGGCGGGATGGTGTTGCGCGGTTGGTCGGCACGATGGCGGTGGGCGTCGGTGCTTGCCATGCGCCCTCGATCGCCGCGCGCCGACGCTCGTCCATCTCGTGCGCCTCGCACATCGAACGCGCCGGCATCGCGTAACGCCAGACGAGCTTCGCGCCAGCGCCGCGCAATCCCTCGCGTCATCACAAAACCACCGCGAGGCCGGGCACGACGCCTCGCGCGCGCCGCGATCGTTGTACCATCGCCGGAACCCGTTCTTTCCTCTCGCTTTCCTTCGGCCAGCCCATGCGAATCATCGGCATCGACCCCGGCCTGCGCGTCACCGGCTTCGGCGTGATCGACGTCCACGGCAGCAAGCTCGCGTATGTCACGAGCGGCGTGATCCGCACCCCGACCGCCGACCTCGCGGTCCGGCTCGGCACCATCTTCGACGGCGTTTCGACGCTGGTGCGCGAGCACACGCCCGACCAGGCCGCGATCGAGAAGGTGTTCGTCAACGTCAATCCGCAATCGACGCTGCTGCTCGGCCAGGCCCGCGGCGCGGCGATCTGCGGGCTCGTCTCGGGCAGCCTGCCGGTGGCCGAGTACACGCCGACGCAGCTGAAACAGGCGATCGTCGGCTACGGCCGCGCCACCAAGGAACAGATGCAGCAGATGGTGGTGCGGCTGCTCGGCCTGTCGGGCCTGCCCGGCACCGACGCGGCCGACGCGCTCGGCACCGCGATCTGCCACGCGCACGGCGGCGCCAAGCTCGAAACGCTCGGCGGCCTCGCGCCCGCGCTCGTCAAGAAGGGCTTTCGCGTGCGACGCGGGCGGCTCGTCGGCTGACGCGGCGTTGCGGTGCCCGCGCCGGACACGCTGCACAAGCGGCCACGGCCACCGCAAGCGGCGCACGACTTCGTGCGGCAGCCGTCACGCACTCCCATGCGCCAAGCCCGCCATGGCGCACGCCGTCAGCCTTCGGGCGCGATCAGCGCGAGCTTCGGAAACCAGGTCCGATAGCGCCCGACGTCGCGCGTCAGCAGCCGCGCGCCCAGCACGCTCGCATGCGCGCCGATGAAGAAATCGGGCAGCACGCCCGTTTTCGTGCCGCGCGTGCGCCGGTAGCGCTCGAACGCCTTGCCGGCCAGGAACAGCGCCGCGCGCGGCATCGGATCGATGCGCAGGCCCGCGCGCGCGACGAACGCGTCGAGCGATTCGATGCGCGCGTAGCCGATCGCCAGTTCCGCATAGACGACGTCGTTGATCGCGAGCGTCCCCTGCAACGAGGCCGCCTCGAGCTGATGCTGGGACCAGTCAGCCCAGCGCGGGTCGTCGGTGACGAGATCGAGCAGCACGTTGGTATCGACGAGGATCATGCATCGTCGCCGCGCGTGAGCGCGAGGATCTCGTCGGTGGACAGCGGCGCATCGAGCGAGCCGCGCAGCGCCGCGAAACGCGACACTGGCGCCGCGCCGCCCGCCTTGCGCACGGTCACGCGACCGTCGTCGTCCATCACGAATTCGACAGCCATCCCCGGCTCCAGCCCGAGCCGCTCGCGCACTGCCTTCGGGATCGTCACCTGGCCCTTCACGGTCATCGTTGACATCGCCGCCTCATCAAAGTAATACGTCGAATTGGTAACGTAATACTTCGCCCCGGCGGCCGCAAGCGGCGCGCTGGCCACCAGCCGGCCTCGTCCGTTGCCGCGTGCGCTACACTCGCGCTTTCCTCCCCTCGTCGTCCTCGTCATGATCGGTCGCATCGCCGGCACCCTGCTCGAAAAGAATCCTCCCCACCTGCTCGTCGACTGCAACGGCGTCGGCTATGAGCTCGACGTGCCGATGAGCACGTTCTACAACCTGCCGCCCACCGGCGAGCGCGTGGTGCTGCTCACCCAGCTGATCGTGCGCGAGGACGCCCACCTGCTGTACGGCTTCCTCACGCCGCAGGAGCGCTCGGCGTTCCGCGAGCTGCTGAAGATCACCGGGATCGGCGCGCGCATGGCGCTCGCGGTGCTCTCCGGCATGAGCGTGCATGAGCTCTCGCAGGTCGTGACGATGCAGGACGCCGCGCGCCTGCAGCGGCTGCCCGGCATCGGCAAGAAGACCGCCGAGCGCCTGCTGCTCGAACTGAAGGGCAAGCTCGGCGCCGACCTCGGCGAGCTGGCCGGCCAGGCCTCGCAGTCGGACCACGCGGCCGACATCCTCAACGCGCTGCTCGCGCTCGGCTACTCGGAGAAGGAAGCGCTCGCCGCGATCAAGAACGTGCCGGCCGGCACCGGCGTGTCCGAGGGCATCAAGCTGTCGCTGAAGGCGCTGTCGAAGGCCTGAGCGGGTACCGCGAGCCACCACTCTCGCACGGCGCGGCGGCTCGCGCGACTCGGCCGTTCGGCCAGTTCGTCGGCGCGATGACGCGCGGTACAATGCCCGCATGATCGAAACCGACAAACTTGCCGGCGAGCGCATCATCGCCGCCACGCCCGCCTCGTCGCACGAGGAGGCGTTCGAACGCGCGCTGCGGCCGCGCCAGCTCGACGAATACGTCGGCCAGGAGAAGGTGCGTGGCCAGCTCGAGATCTTCATCGAGGCCGCCAAGCGCCGCTCGGAGGCGCTCGATCACGTGCTGCTGTTCGGCCCGCCCGGCCTCGGCAAGACCACGCTCGCGCACATCATCGCGCGCGAGATGGGCGTGAACCTGCGGCAGACGTCCGGCCCCGTGCTGGAGCGCCCGGGCGACCTCGCCGCGCTGCTCACCAACCTCGAAGCGAACGACGTGCTGTTCATCGACGAGATCCACCGGCTCTCGCCCGTCGTCGAGGAAATCCTGTATCCGGCGCTCGAGGACTACCAGATCGACATCATGATCGGCGAGGGGCCGGCCGCGCGCAGCGTCAAGCTCGACCTGCAGCCGTTCACGCTGGTCGGCGCCACCACGCGCGCCGGCATGCTGACCAACCCGCTGCGCGACCGCTTCGGGATCGTCGCGCGGCTCGAGTTCTACGATGCCGGCCAGCTGTCGCGCATCGTGCAGCGCTCGGCCTCGCTGCTCAACGCGCGCATCGATCCGCACGGCGCGCTGGAGATCGCCCGGCGCGCGCGCGGCACGCCGCGGATCGCCAACCGGCTGCTGCGCCGCGTGCGAGACTACGCCGAGGTGAAGGCCGACGGCGCGATCACCGAGCGTGTCGCCGATGCCGCGCTCGCGATGCTCGACGTCGATCCGGTCGGCTTCGACCTGATGGACCGCAAGCTGCTCGAGGCGATCCTGCACAAGTTCGACGGCGGCCCGGTAGGGGTGGACAATCTCGCCGCCGCGATCGGCGAGGAGCGCGACACGATCGAGGACGTCCTCGAGCCCTACCTGATCCAGCAGGGCTTCCTGCAGCGCACGCCGCGCGGGCGCGTCGCCACGCTGCTCACCTATCGCCACTTCGGGCTGCCGGTGCCCGACGGCCCCACGCCCGGCATCCCCGGCGCCGACGACGACACGCGGCGCTAGCCTCCCCGGAATCCGCACGATGTCCGCCCCGCCCCGCCGTGACGCCGCCGCGCAGCCGCCCGGGCGCGGGCTCGCCGACCGGCTGCGCGCGCGGCTCGCGGGCGGCGTGACGCTGCTGACCACGGGCGGCGGCGGACCCTCGATCGACTATGCCGTGCCGCCCGGCGACCCGGGCCTGTTCGGCCCCGACGCGGTCTGCTGGCGCGTCCACGCCGATTTCGCCTCGATGATGACGGGCGGCATCGCCGCGCTGCTGCTGCAGGCGCTGCACCCGCTCGCGCTGGCCGGCGTCTGGGACCATTCCACGTTCCGCACCGACATCCTGGGCCGGCTGCGCCGCACCGCGACGTTCGTCGCCGGCACCACGTTCGGCAACCGCGCCGACGCGCTCGCGCTGATCGAGCGCGTGAAGACGATCCACGCCGCCGTGACGGGCACCGCGCCGGACGGGCGCCCCTATCGCGCGGACGATCCGGCGCTGCTGACCTGGGTCCACGTGGCCGAGGTGTCGAGCTTCCTCGCCGCGCATCTGCGCTACGTGAATCCCGCGCTGTCCGGCGCCGAGCAGGATCGCTACTACGCCGAGACCGCACTGATCGCGACGCTGCTCGGCGCGCGCGACGTGCCGGCCTCGCGCGCCGAGATCGCCGCCTATCTCGAACGGATGCGCAGCGAACTGGTCGCCAGCGACCGCACGCGCGAGGTGATCCGCGTGCTGCGCGACACGCCGGTGCCGCGCGCCGCGATGAAGCCGGCCGCCGCGCTGCTGTTCCACGCCGGCGTCGACCTGCTGCCGGACTGGGCGCAGCGCCAGCTCGACCTCGCGGCGCTCGCACCGGTGCGGCGCGTGGTGGCGCGGCCCGGCATCCGCCTGATCGCGCCGGTGTTTCGCTGGGCGCTCGTCAACGGCGCGTCGAAGCGCGCCCGGCGGCGCGCGGCGGCGACGCCGGACTCGTCCGTGGCGCCGACGCCGGTCGCATCAGCCACCTCGGACGCACCACCGGCCGTACCGCAATGGCCGCATCCAAACGGCTCCGGCGACGCCTCGGGCGCCTCCAGTACCCCCGCTCCCGCCCACACGGGACATCCCGCCGCCGCCGCCGGCGAACCACCCACACCACGCTGAACCACCCGCCGCGCCACGCCGGCGGCGGCACCCGATCGCAAGCACTGGCACCCGCGCACGGCCCGTCCGCCGGCGCCACGCCAATCCATCACTTCGATTTCACCTGGCTTGCGATTGCCATCCGATTATTTTCAAATCACTGTCATGTCGCGACGGCAAGCTTGCGCCTTTCCGCGCGCCGCGCGCACCCTCCTCATTCGACGCCCTCCTCATTTGACGCCTTCCTTCACGATGACGATGCCTCCTTCGCTCAGCCGTTTCGCCGTGGCCGCCTCGTTCTGCTCGCTGCTCGCGCTCGCCGCCTGCGGCGGCGACGGCACGTCCCCCGCCAGCTCGCTCGCCGCCACGCCGCAGCCGGCCGCCACGCCCGCGCAGACCACTCCGGTGCCAGCCACGCAGCCCGGCAAGTGGGCCACGGCCGCCACCGGCGACATGCTCGACGTCGCGCTCGGCGATCTGCATCCGACCCAGGCCGCGCTCGGCTACGACCAGATCTACTACAAGCTCGGCCGCTACGAACTCGATCCGACCAAGAAGTTCGACGACTTCTGCGCCGACGAGGGCCTCGGCGGCCTGACGAAGGACAGCTCCTCGTCCACCTCGACGCTGACCGACGCGACGAGCTACGGTTGCACGACCACCGACACGAGCCAGCGCGACACCAGCCTGCTGAACCCGGTGGTGGTCGGCCCGAACGGCGACACGCTGTACCTGACGGACGGCCATCACGGCCTGTCGACCTACTACGAGGTGCCCGACGGCGGCCCGACGCTGCACGTCCACGTGCTCGTCAAGGACAACCTGAGCAGCTACACGGGCAGCGCGTTCTGGGCCGAGATGCAAAGCCGCGGCTACACGCGCCTGAAGGACGCGAACGGCGCCGCCATCACGCCGGCGCAGCTGCCCACCGGGCTCGGCCTCAAGCTCGGCATGCAGGACGACGTCTATCGCTCGCTCGTCTACTTCACGCGCGACGTCGGCTACAGCAAGCCGACACCGTCCACCGACTTCCTCGAGTTCTACTGGGCCGACTGGCTGCGCGCGACGTTCCCGCTGTCGGGCTACACGCTGACGAAGCTCGGCGCGACCGATCCCGATCCGGCCACGGCCGACACCGGCTACCTGAACGCCACCTGGAACGCGTCGCTGCAGATGGTCGCGTCGACCGATCCGGTGATCGACGGCAAGACCGGCGCCGATCTCGGCCGGCTCGCGCAGATCAACGCGGGCAAGAAATACACGAAGGGAACGTTCGGCGACCTGCTCGCGCCGATCACGGCATCCAAGCCGGGCAAGCTCGCCTACGCGCTCGACTACAAGACGCGCCACGGCCTGCAATGAACGGCGCCTGAACGGCACCGGATCACGGCCCCGCGAGCGCGGGGCCGTTTGCGTTTACAGCACCTTGCGGTAGCCGTCGTCGTCGCTGCCGCCGCCGAGATGGTCGACGTCGGCCCAGCGCACGATGCGCAGCGCGTCGCCGTCGGCCTCGACCACGTTGATGCTGGTGTTGAGCAGCGCGTACTGGCGCGGCGCGTCGAGCGGCAGCGACGCGGCGTGGCGATAGACGCAGTCGAGCACGCCGCCGTGCGTGACCACGGCGATGCGCCCGCCCGGATGCGCGGCCACGATCGGCGCGAGCGCATGCAGCACGCGGTGATGGAACGCGCGATGCGATTCGCCGCCGGCCGGCTCGAAGCCGGGGTCGCGTGTCTGCCATTGCGCGTACGCATCGGGAAATTTCTCGGCGATCTCGGTGCTGTCGTGGCCCTGGAACGCGCCGTAGGCACGCTCGCGCAGCCCCGCGTCGAGCCGCACCGGCAGGCCGAGCGCGTCGGCGCCCGGCTGCGCGGTCTGCCGCGCGCGCTGCAGGTCGCTCGAATAGATCGCGTCGAGCCGCGCGCCGTCACGCGCCTCGCGCGCGAGCCGTTCGGCGAGCCGCGCCGCCTGCTCGACGCCGGTCTCGGCGAGCGCGATGTCGATGTGCCCCTGGATGCGCTTGATGCGGTTCCAGGGCGTTTCGCCGTGGCGGATGAAGAGGATTTGCGTCGTGGTCATCGGTTGGCCGGTCGGAATGCGAGGGGAACGAAGCGATAAACGAAACGGGAGGCAGCCCGGCCGGCGGCGCGGGCGTCACGCGGGCCGCGTCAGGCGGCGCGCGCCTGCAGCCAGAACGTGACGGGGCCGTCGTTGACGAGCGACACCTGCATCTCGGCGCCGAACTCGCCGGTCTCGACGATCGGGTGCCGCGCGCGGGCCGCCTCGACGAAATAGCTGAACAGCCGCGCGCCCTCGTCGGGCGGCGCGGCCGGCGTGAAGCTCGGCCGCATGCCGCTCTGGGTGTCGGCCGCCAGCGTGAACTGCGAGACGAGCAGCAGGCCGCCCGCCGTGCCCGCGCCGTCGAGGTTCGTGACGGGCAGGTTCATCTTGCCGGCCGCGTCGCTGAACACGCGATAGCCGAGCACCTTCGCGAGCAGCTTGTCGGCCTGCGCCTCGGTGTCGCCGCGCTCGGCGCAGACGAGCGCGAGCAGGCCCGCGCCGATCTCGCCCGTCACGCGCTCGCCGACGCGCACGTCGGCGCGCCGCACGCGCTGGATCAGCGCGATCATGCGCCGACCGTCACGCGCGCGAAGCGCCGCTTGCCGACCTGCACCACGTACTCGCCCGCCTCGATCTTGAGGCCCTTGTCGGAGACGGTCGTGCCGTCGATCTTCACGCCGCCCTGCTCGATGTTGCGCAGCGCCTCGCTGGTCGACGGCACGAGGCCGGCCTGCTTGAGCAGCTGGCCGATCGCGAGCGGCGCGCCGCCGAGCGTGACCGACGGGATGTCGTCGGGCACGCCGCCGCGGGCGCGGTGGTTGAAGTCCTCGAGCGCCTGCTCGGCGTCGGCCTGCGAGTGGAAGCGCGCGACGATCTCCTGCGCGAGCAGCACCTTGAAGTCGCGCGGGTTGCGGCCCGCCTCGATCTCGGCCTTGAACTTCGCGATCTCGCTCATCGGGCGGAACGACAGCAGTTCGAAGTAACGCCACATCAGCACGTCCGAGATGCTCATCAGCTTGCCGAACATCTCGGTCGGCTTCTCGCTGATGCCGACGTAGTTGCCCTTCGACTTCGACATCTTCTCGACGCCGTCGAGCCCTTCCAGCAGCGGCATGGTCAGGATGCACTGCGGCTCCTGCCCGTACTGCTTCTGCAGCTCGCGGCCCACCAGCAGGTTGAACTTCTGGTCGGTGCCGCCGAGCTCGAGGTCGGCGTTCAGCGCGACCGAGTCGTAGCCCTGCATCAGCGGGTAGAGGAATTCGTGGATCGAGATCGGCACGCCGCCCTGGAAGCGCTTCGTGAAATCCTCGCGCTCGAGGATGCGCGCCACCGTGTAGCGCGAGGCGAGCTTGATCATGCCGTCGGCGCCGAGCGGCATCGACCATTCGCTGTTGTAGCGGATCTCGGTCTTGTCGCGGTCGAGCACCAGCGCGGCCTGCTCGAAATAGGTCTTCGCGTTCGCCTCGATCTGCTCGCGCGTGAGCGGCGGGCGCGTGGCGTTGCGGCCCGACGGATCGCCGATCAGCGAGGTGAAGTCGCCGATCAGGAAGATCACCGTGTGACCGAGATCCTGCAGCTGGCGCATCTTGTTGAGCACCACCGTGTGGCCGATGTGGATGTCGGGGGCCGTCGGGTCCAGCCCCAGCTTGATCCGCAGCGGCGTGCCCGTCGCCTCGCTGCGCGCCAGCTTCTGCGCGAACTCGTCCTCGATCAGCAGTTCGTCGACACCGCGCCTGGTGATCGCGAGCGCCTCGCGCACGGAATCGGTGATCGGGAGCGCGGGCTTCGTTTGGGGATCTTGGCTCATCGGTGCGGAAAAGGAGGAAAGTCGGAAAAGCGGTGATTTTCCCATAACTTGCACGCGCATCGCTTAACGGCGCGGCGGCTTGCGCGGATAATCGGACCACGCCGGCGCGGGCACGCCGCCCGCGCGCTCGACGACAGGAGAAAACCGTGGCGCCACCTCGCAAGCAAGCCGACCATCCCGCCGACGGCGTCTATCTCGGCCTGATGTCGGGCACCAGCATGGACGGCTGCGACGGCGTGGCCGTGCGGTTCGCCGCGGACGAGCCGCCCGCGGTGCTGGCCGAGGGCTTCGTCGGCTTCGCCGACACGCTGCGCGACGCGCTGTTCGCGCTGCAGCAGCCCGGCGCCGACGAGATCGACCGCGAGGCCCAGGCAGCCAACGCGCTGGCCGCGCGCTACGCGGTCTGCTGCCATGAATTGCTGCGCTCGGCGAACCTCGCGCCCGACCAGGTCCGCGCGATCGGCGTCCACGGCCAGACCGTGCGGCACCGGCCCGAGCGCGGCTACACGCGGCAGACCAACAATCCCGCGCTGCTCGCCGAGCTGACCGGCATCGACGTGATCGCCGATTTCCGCGCGCGCGACGTCGCCGCCGGCGGTCAGGGCGCGCCGCTCGCGCCGGGCTTCCATGCCACCGTGTTCGGCGCGCCGGACGAGACGCGCGTGGTCTGCAACCTCGGCGGCATCAGCAACATCACGATCCTGCCGGCCGAGGGCGCGCATGGCGGCGCCGGCGTGCGCGGCTTCGACTGCGGGCCGGCCAACGCACTGCTCGACACCTGGGCGCAGCGCCAGCTTGGCAAGCCGTTCGACGAGGGCGGCCGGCTCGCCGCGAGCGGCAAGCTCGACGCGGCGCTGCTGGCCGCGCTGCTCGCCGAACCGTATTTCGACCTGCCGCCGCCGAAGAGCACCGGCCGCGACCTGTTCAATCCGGACTGGCTCGACGCGCGCCTGCGCACGTTTGCGCAGGTCGCGCCGCCCGACGTGCAGGCCACGCTGGTGGCGCTGACCGCCGTCACGATCGCGCGCGAGATCGCGCGCCACGCGCCCGACTGCCGGTCCGTCTACGTCTGCGGCGGCGGCGCGCGCAACCCGGTGCTGCTGCGCGCGCTCGCCGACGCGCTGGCCGAGTCCGGCGTGAGCGCGGCGGTCGACACCACCGCCGCGCTCGGCGTGCCGCCGCAGCAGGTCGAGGCGATCGCGTTCGCCTGGCTCGCCCATCGCTTCACGGCGCGCGCGGCCGGCAACCTCGCCGGCGTGACGGGGGCGGCCGGGCCGCGCGTGCTCGGCGCGCTATACCCACGCTGACGGCAGGGAATCGTCGGCGCCACGACAAAAACCCCACGCCGTGCGTGGGGTTTTCGGAATCGCGGGCGGCGGGCGCCCGCGCGCTGCGTCAGTGGCGGTCGGTCAGACCGAGAAGGACGAGCCGCAACCGCAGGTGGTGGTTGCGTTCGGGTTCTTGATCACGAACTGCGCGCCGTTCAGATCGTCCTTATAGTCGATCTCGGCGCCGACCAGATACTGGTAGCTCATCGAGTCGATCAGCAACTGCACGCCACCCTTGTTCATCACGGTGTCGTCCTCGTTGACTTCCTCGTCGAACGTGAAGCCATACTGGAAGCCCGAGCACCCGCCGCCCTGCACGAACACGCGCAGTTTCAGCTCGGGATTGCCCTCTTCCTCGATCAGTTGCTTGACCTTGTCGGCGGCTGCGTCGGTGAAGACGAACGGTGCCGGCATTTCGGTGGTGGTGGTTGCCGCGGATTCGGTGACAGCGTTCATGCGAACTCTCCAAAAAAGCCCATTGCCGCTATTGTAGGGCGGTTCCGAAGATCGTGCCGAAGTCCTCGAAATCAAGCGGCTTGCGCCCTGGTTTGCGCCCTGATTACGGCCGGCGCACGGCACGCTCGCGAACCGCACGCGCATAAAAAAACCGCCAGTCGGAACTGGCGGTTTCTGCTCGGCGGCATCGCCCGCGGGCGATGGACCGAAAAGCGCTTAACGCTTCGAGAACTGCTTGGCGCGACGTGCCTTGCGCAGACCAACCTTCTTACGCTCGACTTCACGCGCATCGCGCGTGACGAAGCCGGCGGTCGACAGTTGCGGCTTCAGCGTCGCGTCGTAGTCGATCAGCGCGCGCGTGATGCCGTGGCGCACTGCACCGGCCTGACCCGTTTCGCCGCCGCCCGTCACGTTGACCTTGATGTCGAACGTTTGAGCGTGGTTCGTCAGTTCCAGCGGTTGACGCACGATCATCAGCGACGTCTCGCGCGAGAAGTAGTCGGCGATGGGCTTGCCGTTGACGATGATGTCGCCCTTGCCAGCCTTGATGAAGACACGAGCGACTGCGCTCTTGCGGCGGCCCGTACCGTAGTTCCAGTTACCGATCATTTGGTGGGTCCCCTTAGATCTCGAGCGCCTTCGGCTGTTGTGCCGAATGCGGATGCGTCGCTTCTGCGTAGACCTTCAGCTTCTTGATCATCGCGTAGCCGAGCGGGCCCTTCGGCAGCATGCCCTTGACCGCCTTCTCGAGCGCACGGCCCGGGAAGCGTTCCTGCATCTTGCCGAACGTCGTTTCATAGATACCGCCCGGGTAGCCCGAGTGACGGTAGTACTTCTTGTCCAGAACCTTGTTGCCCGTGACTTTCAGCTTGCTGGCGTTGATAACGATGATGAAATCACCGGTGTCGACGTGCGGGGTGAACTCGGGCTTGTGCTTGCCGCGCAGACGGCGTGCCACTTCGCTGGCGACACGTCCGAGAACCTTATCCGTCGCGTCAATCACGTACCATTCACGCGTCACCTCATGGGCTTTTGCGGAAAACGTCTTCATGATCGATCCAAAAATAATGACTGCTGCCCTTGCTTTTTTCCTGCTTGGATTTGGTTGCGCTCTGGGCGCTGTGCAGGCTCTCCCTGATTCTTCTCCGCGGGCATGAATGCGGAAAACCCTGAATTATAAAGGAATTCAGGTAGACCGGTCAAAGAAATCGCTTGAGTGGGGGAACCGGGGGCCGGGTGCCCTCTGGCAATGCGGCCCACGGGTACGCCGCGCGTTGGTCCGGCCACGTTGCCGCGGCCCGGAAAGCTGCCGTTTCATGCACGCCGGACGAAAAAAAGCCCGAACCGTCGTTCGGGCTCAATCCACCTTTGGAGGAGGGTGGAGGAGACAGCCGGAGATTGCCGCAACGCGACAATCAATGGATCCAATTATAGGAACCTGCGCCGGGCAACACAAGAAAATCTACATGATGAAATCGCAACCCATAATGTGAAATTTTCATGCGGCGCCGCAACATCACCGCCTTCCCCATTGGAATCAGGGCGTTGAGCGAAATCATCAGACCATTCGTGTGCGGCAATCTAGAGCAAAACCCCTAACCCGCCGCCTCGAACTACGCAAAGCCGCGCCGCGCGGGACGTTCGATGCTTGCCATTCCCGCACCGCGTCAGCCGCGCGTGGCGACGCGGGCTACAATGCCGGTTGGTAATCGAAGCCGAAGAGGCTGGAGCACACGCATGGAATGCAAAGTTAGCTGGATGGGCCAGGATGGCATGGCGTTCGTCGCGCAGACGGGCAGCGGCCACCTCGTTGCCATGGACGGCGCGCCCGGGGGCGGCGGCAACAACCTCGCCCCGCGCCCGATGGAAATGGTGCTGGTCGGCACGGGCGGCTGCACCGCGTATGACGTCGTGCTGATCCTGCAGAAGAGCCGCCAGGAAGTGACGGACTGTTCGGTGACGCTGAAGGCCGAGCGCGCGAGCGAGGATCCGAAGGTATTCACGAAGATCCACTTCCACTTCACCGTCACGGGCCGCAACCTGAACCCGGCCACGGTCGAGCGCGCGATCAACCTGTCGCACGACAAGTACTGCTCGGCATCGATCATGATCGCGAAGACGGCCGAGCTCACGCACTCGTTCGACATCGTCGCGGGCTGAGCGGCGCGGCGGCCGGCAGCGGCCGCCCCGTTTGTTCCGTTCGCTCCGCCGCAAAACGAAAAGGCCGGCGCCAATCCTGGCGCCGGCCTTCGTTCGTGTCGGGCGGCAAAGCGGGCCGATAAGCCGGATTCTGTGCATCGCGCGTGTCCAGGACGCGCGCGAAGTGGCAGTCATTCCTCTAGGCGCGCCATTGCTGACGCGCTCAAGCTTCCTACCCGCAGACGAGACGGGGGCACCGTCCTGCATCGCGAAGATGCGCGCCTGCCTACTTGGAATTGCTCCGGGTGGAGGTTACCGTGCCGGTCTGCGTCGCCGCAGCCGCGGTGCGCTCTTACCGCACCGTTTCACCCTTACCTGATCCCGGCTTGCGCCGGGCCATCGGCGGTCTGTTCTCTGTTGCCCTGTTCCGCGTGTCGCCACGGATGGCCGTTAGCCATCACCCTGCCCTGGCGGAGTCCGGACTTTCCTCGCCCCGCACGACCGGAAGCCGTGCGGGCCGCGACTGCCTGGCCCACTTTGCGAGGCGAATTCTAGCATCGACGCGGCCTCGCCGCGAACCGGCAAAGCGGGGAACCAACCGGAGAACGCGCGGGAACCCCGGCCGCGACCCTGCCCCGTTTCAGCCGCGCGTGCGGCGCCCTGCGCGAAACACCTGCGGGTCGTCGTAGAAGCCCGGCTCGGCGTTCGCGGCGCACCAGCCCGGCACGCCGAGCACCGGGACCGGCGCGAAGCCGCCGTGCGGCGGCAGCCGCGCGTCGAAGCCGGCGGCCACGTGCGCGTCGAGCCAGTCGAGGCGCGCCCCCTCGTCCCAGTCGAACCAGGCGGGCGGCGCCTCGACGATCCAGGCATGCGCGCAGCAGGCCTTGTAGGGCGCGACGAGCTTCTCGAGCAGCGCGTGGCCGACCAGCCGCAGTTCGCAGGCCCGGCCCCAGGCCGCGCGCGCCTCGACGAACAGCGCCCGCCAGCCGAAGCGGCGTAGCGCGTCGCCGAGCGCCGGATCGGCGGTGACGAACAGCGCGCCGTTCTCGTCGAGCAGCGTCAGCGCATCGCGCAGGCCGCCGCGCGCGCCGCCCACGCCGAGCGTGTCGATCGCCGCCGACTGCCGCGCGTTGATCGCGGCCTTGAGGCGCGGGTAGGCGAACCAGACCAGCGCGTTGAAGAAATCGTGGAGATTGTGGCGGGTCGGCACGCCGCCGGTAGTGGCGATCTGCGTCTCGTAGGCGACGCCGGCCGGCAGCGCGGCCTGTTCGATGAAGCGCAGCGGCAGGCCGCGCCCGGTATCGATGCCGGCCGTGGCCGCATCGGCGGCCAGCGCCGCGAGCCAGGCGGCCTCGCCGGCCAGCGCGGCGGCCTGCCAGCGCGGCCCGTGTAGCGCGAACGGCGCGAGCCACGGCGCCTGCCAGTCGATCGCCGCGAAGCCGGCACGGGACGGGCCACCGGCGGGGCCGCCCGCGGCCCCGCTCACGCGAGGCGCCAGCCGATCGGCTCGCCGCCGCGCAGTGGCACGACCGAGGTGTCGCCGGCTTCGATGGTGGCCGGCAGCTGCCAGGTTTCGCGGCGCAGCGTGACAGTCTCGGTGGCGCGCGGCAGGCCGTAGAAATCGGCGCCGAAGAAGCTCGCGAAGCCTTCCAGCCTGTCGAGCGCGCCGGCTTGGTCGAACGCTTCCGCGTAGAGTTCGAGCGCATGCAGCGCGGTATAGCAGCCGGCACAGCCGCAGGCCGCTTCCTTGGCGTCCTGCGCGTGCGGGGCGCTGTCGGTGCCGAGGAAGAAGCGTGCGTTGCCCGAGGTCGCCGCGGCCACCAGCGCGACGCGGTGCGTCTCGCGCTTGAGCACCGGCAGGCAGTAGTAATGCGGCCGGATCCCGCCCGTGAAGATCGCGTTGCGGTTGTAGAGCAGGTGATGGGCCGTGATGGTCGCGCCGAGCGTGCCGGGCGCCGCGTCGGCATCGCGCACGTAGTCGGCCGCGTCCTTCGTCGTGATGTGCTCGAACACCACCTTGAGCGCCGGGAAATCGCGGCGCAGCGGCGTCATCACGCGATCGATGAACACCTTCTCGCGATCGAACAGGTCGATCTCGGCATTGGTGACCTCGCCGTGGACCAGCAGCGGCATGCCCGTTTCCTGCATCGCCTCGAGCGCGCCCGCGCATTTGCGCAGGTCCGTCACGCCCGCGTCGGAGTTGGTCGTGGCGCCGGCCGGATAGAGCTTCACGCCATGCACGAAGCCGCTCGCGCGCGCGCGGCGGATCTCGTCGGCCGGCGTGTTGTCGGTCAGGTAGAGCGTCATCAGCGGCTCGAACGCCATGCCGGCCGGCAGCGCGGCGAGGATCCGCGCGCGGTACGCCTCGGCCTGCGCCGTGGTGGTCACGGGCGGCTTCAGGTTCGGCATGATGATGGCGCGGCCGAACTGTCGCGCCGTATGCGGCAGCACGGCGGCCAGCATCGCGCCGTCGCGCACGTGCAGGTGCCAGTCGTCGGGACGGGCGAGGGTCAGCGAGGTGACGGAGGCGTCGGGGGAGGCGTTCGGAGCGGTCATGGGGCGTCGTCGGGGATGGCGGGCGGCAGCGCGCGCGGGCCGCCGCGTTCGCGCCCCGCGGCCCGTCGCGAGTGACGGAAAACCGCAACAGGGGACCGCGGACACGCGGGTTCCACTTTTGGCCGCCCGGGGCTCGGTGATATGCTTGAAACCGCCATTGTACCGGTTCCTCCCGGTGTTCCCCCTGCCTCGTCTGCCGTAACGTCCTATGTGCCAACTCTTCGGAATGAACTGCGCCGAGCCGACCGACGTGACCTTCTCGTTCACGGGTTTCGCGGCCCGCGGCGGGCTCACCGATCATCACGCGGACGGCTGGGGCATCGCGTTTTTCGAGGACAAGGCCTGCCGGCTGTTCCTCGACCATCAATCGTCGGCCACCTCGCCGATCGCCGAGATGGTCAAGCGCTATCCGATCAAGTCGAAGAACACCATCGCGCATATCCGCAAGGCCACGCAAGGCGCGATCCTGCTCGAAAACAGCCATCCGTTCATGCGCGAGCTGTGGGGGCGCCACTGGATCTTCGCGCACAACGGCGACCTGCCCGGCTTCGCGCCCGGCCTCGACGACGGCGTCTACCAGCCGGTCGGCACCACCGACAGCGAGCGCGCGTTCTGCCTGCTGATGCAGGGCCTGCGCGACACCTTCCCGGGCGCGCAGCCGCCGCTGCCCGAGCTGTTCGAGCGGCTCGCCGAGCTGACCGAACAGATCACCGCGCATGGCGTATTCAACTTCCTGCTGTCGAACGGCCAGGCACTGTTCGCGCACTGCTCGACGCGGCTGCACTATCTGGTGCGGCGCTGGCCGTTCTCGACCGCGCACCTGATCGACGAGGATCTCTCGATCGACTTCGCGAAGTACACCACGCCCGAGGATCGCGTCGCCGTGATCGCCACGCAGCCGCTGACCGACGATGAAGTCTGGACCGCGTTCGAGCCGGGCGAGCTGCTGATGTTCCAGTGCGGCGACGTCGCCGCGAAGACGCGCGTGGCGGTGCCCGAGATCGTGCTCGAGAAGCTGCGCAACCCGGCGCTCGATCCGTCGGCGTCGGTCAACTGCCGGCGCGCGGCGGTGGCGAGCGCGTCCGCCGGCACGGACGCCACGCTCGAAGCGGCCGCCGCGGCCATCGCGCACGGCGACGATCCGGTCGACTTCTGAGCATCGCGCGGCGCCTCGCGCCTTGCGCTCCACCCATGAAAAACGCCCGGCAGCGCCGTAATGCCGTTCAGTTAAGCAACTGAACGGCATTTTTGTTTTCGGGAAGGAGTGGTTGTAAACGCTGCGCTGAAGTG
>NZ_CP045094.1:581816-622909 GCF_022870505.1 Burkholderia perseverans | reverse complement strand
CGATCGGGCCGTCAAGTCCCGTCCTGCTCGTTATGCCGTTCGGTTCCTCAGAAAGAACCTTAACTGAACGGCATTACCGGCAGCGCCGGGCGTTTTTCATGCGGGAACCGCGAACGCGGGCACCCTCAGTGCAGGATCTTCGCGAGGAAGTCCTTCGCGCGATCGGACTTCGGATTCGCGAAGAACTCGTCCTTGCGGTCGTCCTCGACGATCGCCCCCTTGTCCATGAAGATCACGCGATGGGCGACCTTCTTCGCGAAGCCCATCTCGTGCGTCACGCACATCATCGTCATGCCTTCCTGCGCGAGCTCGACCATCACGTCGAGCACCTCGTTGATCATCTCGGGATCGAGCGCCGAGGTCGGCTCGTCGAACAGCATCGCGATCGGGTCCATCGACAGCGCGCGCGCGATCGCCACGCGCTGCTGCTGACCGCCCGAGAGCTGGCCCGGGAACTTGTGCGCGTGCGCCTTGAGGCCGACCCGGTCGAGCAGCTTGAGGCCCTTGTCGTTGGCCTCGTCCTTGCCGCGGCCGAGCACCTTGATCTGCGCGAGCGTCAGGTTTTCCGTGATCGACAGATGCGGGAACAGCTCGAAGTGCTGGAACACCATGCCGACCTTCGAACGCAGCTTCGACAGGTTGGTGCGCTTGTCGCCCACCGACTCGCCGTTCACGAGGATCTCGCCCTTCTGGAACGGCTCGAGGCCGTTCACGGTCTTGATCAGCGTGGACTTGCCCGAACCGGACGGGCCGCACACCACCACCACCTCGCCCTTCTTCACTTCCGTCGTGCAGTCGGCCAGCACCTGGAACTGCCCGTACCACTTCGAGACGTTCTTGATGGAAATCATCTTGTAACCTTTTTCTGAAGACCTTTGACGAGCGCGGATGCCAGTACGCACACGACGAAATAGCAGGCGCCCGCGAACAGGATCATCTCGACGTTGGTGCCGTCGCGGTCGCCGATGTTGGTGGCCGTGCGGAAGAAGTCCGCGAGGCTGATCACGTAGACGAGCGAGGTGTCCTGGAACAGCACGATCGCCTGCGTGAGCAGCAGCGGCACCATCGCGCGAAACGCCTGCGGCAGGATCACGAGGCGCATCGCCTGGCCGTAGCCCATGCCGAGCGCGAACGCCGCGTTGACCTGCCCGCGCGGCACCGCCTGGATCCCCGCGCGAATGATCTCCGAATAATACGCGGCCTCGAACAGCGAGAACGCGATCATCGCCGAGGCGAGCCGGATGTCGATGGTCGGCGACAGCCCGAGCACGCCCTGCAGCAGCTGCGGCACGATCAGGAAGAACCACAGCAGCACCATCACCAGCGGGATCGAACGGAACACCGTCACGTAGAGCCGCGCGAACCACTGCAGCGCGGTGACGCCCGACAGCCGCATCAGCGCGAGCAGCGTGCCCCACACGATGCCGACCACGATCGCGAGCACGGTGATCTCGAGCGTGACGATCGCGCCCGTCCACAGCGCCGGCAGCGCGCCGGGAATTCCACTCCAGTCGAAGTCGTGCATCACTTGCCTCCGATGTAGCCGGGCAGCCGCGTCCTGGACTCGATCCAGCGCATCAGGGCCATCACGACGAGGTTGATGATCACGTAGGCAAGCGTGACGGCGATGAACGATTCATAGGTCTGCGCGGTGTAGTCGACCAGCTGGCGCGCCTGCGCCGACAGGTCGAGCAGGCCGATGGTCGAGGCCACCGCCGAGTTCTTGAAAATGTTCAGGAACTCGGAGGTGAGCGGCGGCACGATGATCCGGTACGCCACCGGCAGCAGCACGAAGCGGTAGGTCTGCCATTCGGTGAAGCCCACCGCCAGCCCGGCCGCGCGCTGGCCCTTCGGCAGCGCGGCGATGCCCGAGCGCACCTGCTCGCAGACGCGCGCGCCGGTGAAGAGGCCCAGGCACACCACCGAGGCGGTGAAGAACTGCGTGCCCGGCGGCAGCTGCTTGATCCAGGTGCCGATCGCGGGCGGCAGCAGTTCGGGCACCACCAGATACCAGATGAAGAACTGCACGATCAGCGGGATGTTGCGGAAGATCGACACGTAGAGCGTGCCGAGCGCGGACAGCCAGCGGTTGGGGACGGTGCGCAGCACGCCGAACAGCGAGCCGACGATGAGCGCGATCACCCAGGCCACGAGCGAGACCTTGATGGTCACCCAGAAGCCCGACAGCAGCCAGCCAAGGTAGGTGGTCGGCTCGCCCGTCGAAACGGGGCTCAGGAAGATTCCCCAGTTCCAGTGGTAAGACATGATGGACAGGACTCCAGCATCCGGCAAAAAGAAACGGAAGAAGCGCGAAGCCTCTTCCGTTGCATCAGAGCGTCAAACGGAACGCCGGGCGACTCAGTCGAGCGCCTTGTCGTTCGGGTTCGCGTAGAGCTTCTTCATCGAGTCCGACAGCGGGAAGTTCAGGTTCAGCCCCTTCGGCGGGATCGGGTTCTCGAACCACTTCGTGTAGAGCTTGGCTGCCTCGCCCGACTTCTCGGTCTCGATGATCGCATCGTCGACCACCTTCTTGAAGGCCGGATCGTCCTTGCGCATCATGCAGCCGTAGGCCTCTTCCGATTGCGGCGTCCCGACGATCACCCAGTTGTCGGGCTTCTTCGCCTTGGCGCGTTCGCCGGCCAGCAGCGCGTCGTCCATCATGAACGCAACCGCGCGGCCCGTCTCGAGCGTCTGGAACGACTCGCCGTGGTCCTTCGCGCTGATGATGCTCATGCCCATCTGCTTGTCGTTGTTCATCGCGCGCAGCAGGCGCTCGGAGGTGGTGCCCGCCGTCGTCACGACGGTCTTGCCCTTGAGGTCGGCGAAATCCTTGATGCCCGAATCCTTCGAGGTCATCAGGCGCGTGCCGATCACGAAATAGGTGGTCGAGAAGGCGGCCTGCTTCTGGCGGTCGAGATTGTTGGTGGTCGAGCCGCATTCGATGTCCACGGTGCCGTTCTGCACCAGCGGAATCCGGTTCTGCGACGTGACCGGGATGTTCTTGGTCTGCAGGTTCGGCAGGTTCAGCTTCTTCTTCACGGCGTCGACGATGCGCATCTGGAAGTCGCGCGCGTAGCCGATCACCTGCTGGTTCTGGTCATAGTAGGAAAACGGAATCGACGACTCGCGGTGACCGAGCGCGATCACGCCGGTGTCCTTGATCTTCTTGAGGGTCCCCGTCTCCTGCGCGATGGCACCGCCGGCGAAGGTGGCGAGGGCAGCGGCGAGCAGCAGCGCTTGTTTGATTTTCATCTGGCATCTCCTTGGGCTAACGTCAGGCAGTCTAACAAAGTAACTCTAATGAAAGAAATTGTTGTCGGGCGCATTTTGTTTTGATTGTTCACAGTTCACGTGTCACGCCTGACGTGCCATCCCAAACGGGTCCAGATGCGAAAAACGGGCGATACCGGATCCGGTATCGCCCGCGAGGGGTGGCGGCACGGCGGGGTGAGCCGCGCCGCCGGGTCGACCGGCGGCAAGCCGCCGGTCCAGGGGGTGATCAGGGGTAGAGGCCGCGCATTTCGCGCGCCATCAGGATCCGCTTGCAGGCCACGATGAACGCGGCCGTGCGCACCGACACGTTGTGCTCCTGCGCGACCGACCAGACGCCGGCGAACGCCTCGCGCATGATGCGCTCGAGCCGCTGGTTGATCTCGTCCTCGGTCCAGAAGAAGCTCGAGAAATCCTGCACCCATTCGAAGTACGAGACGGTCACGCCGCCCGCGTTGGCGATCACGTCGGGGATCACCAGCACGCCGTTGGCCGCGAGGATGTCGTCGGCCGCCGTGGTGGTCGGGCCGTTCGCGCCTTCGACGACGATCTTCGTGCGGATCTTGCCGGCGTTCTTCTCGGTGATCTGGTTCTCGAGCGCGGCCGGGATCAGGATCTCGGTCTCGACGGTCCAGAACTCGTCGTTCGCCATCGGCTCGGCGCCCTCGAAGCCCGCCACGCCACCGGTGCGCGCGACGTGGTCGAGCAGCTTCACGGCGTCCACGCCGGCCGGCTGGTAGATCGTGCCGGTGTGATCCTGCACGGCGACGACCTTCGCGCCCGCTTCCTGGAACAGCCTGCCGGCGATCCCGCCGACGTTGCCGAAGCCCTGCACCGCGATGCGCGCGCCCTGGATCTCGACGCCCTTCTTCTGGGCCGCCTCGCAGCCCACCACGAACACGCCGCGGCCGGTCGCCTCGCGGCGGCCGAGCGAGCCGCCGAGCGTGATCGGCTTGCCGGTCACGACGCCGGTGGCCGTCTGGCCCTGGTTCATCGAGTAGGTGTCCATCATCCACGCCATCACCTGTTCGTTGGTGTTGACGTCCGGCGCCGGGATATCGGTGTTCGGCCCGATGATGATGCCGATCTCGCTCGTGTAGCGGCGCGTCATGCGCTCGAGTTCGCCGCGCGAGAGCTTGCGCGGATCGACGCGGATGCCGCCCTTCGCGCCGCCATACGGCACGTTGACGGCCGCGTTCTTGACCGACATCCAGGCCGACAGCGCCATCACTTCCGAGAGCGTGACGTCCTGGTGGTAGCGCACGCCGCCCTTGCCCGGGCCGCGCGAGACGTTGTGCTGCACGCGGTAGCCCTCGAAGTGGGCCACGGTGCCGTTATCGAGCTCGATCGGCACGTCGACCACGAGGATGCGCTTCGGGCGCTTCAGCGTTTCGAGCCAGCGCGACAGCGAGCCGAGATACGGCGCGACGCGGTCGACCTGCTGCAGGTAGTTGCCCCATGGGCCCAACGCTTCCGCGTTCAGGTAGGACGGAATGGACTGCGCGGCGGGCGAGGACTGCGGTTGCGAAGACATGGATTCTCCAACGGTCAGCGAATGACGCACATTGTCGAAAATCGGGTTTTCGAAATCCAATGCCGTTTGTTTATTCGATTATGCGTTTCGTGCATGATCGCGCTACTGCCGGACAACCGGCGGGTTCCGACCATGAACGGCAGCAATCCCCATGCCTTCGGGAAGCGGCGTCGGGCGCGCCGTGGAATGCGGTAACAAGGCGTGGCCGGCGTAGCCGCAGCGGGCGCCGGGGCTTGTCCGGCAAGGCTGGCGGGCGGGCTGTGTCAACCTGGGAGGCACGCCGCAGCGCGCCGATTGACCCCGCACGCGTGTCGGCTATCCGGCTATCCGGCTATCCGCGCCGACGGCGTCTCAGCGCGCGCGCTGCGCCAGTTCCTCGACGACGGCGTCCCACAGCGCGCGCACCAGCGTCTGGCGTGCCTCGTCGCCCTGCACGGCGAGCTTGTCGCGGTAGAGCCGGATCTCCATCGTCAGCGTGAACGGCTGCGCGCCACCCGCGCGCGCGGGCCGGTCGAGGCGGACCAGCTCACCGCGCGCCACCGCATCCTCGACCGCGCTGTGCGGCAGAAACGCGACGCCGTGGCCGGCCAGCGCCATCGCCTTGAGCCCCTCGGCCATGTCGGTCTCGTAGATCCGGTCCAGGTGCAGCGGCTCGCGCGCGTTGGCGATGATCACCTCGGTCATGCGGCCCAGGTACGCGTTCGGCGTGTAGGACAGGTAGGGCACGGGCGCGTCGGCGCCGCCCGGCAGCGTGTAGCGCGGCCGTCCGGCGCGCAGCGGCGCCGAGAACGGGCTGATCGGCTCCATGCCGAGCGTCAGCATGTCGTAGCGCGAGGGGTCGAGCGCCACCGGATGGCTCGGATGATGGTAGCCCATCACCAGATCGCAGCCGCCCTCGACGAGCGAGAGCACCGCGTCGTGCACGTTCAGCGCGCGCAGCCGCGTATGCACGGGGCCGAGCTTGGCCTCGATGCGCTGCAGCCAGAACGGGAAATAGGTCAGCGAGAGCGTGTGCGGCACCGCGAACTCGATGGTCGGCACCGGCGCCGCCGCGTGGCCGCGCAGCACCGTGCGCGCCTCGTGCGCCTGCGAGAGCATGGTCAGCGCCTGTTCGAGAAACACCTGGCCGGCCTGCGTGAGCCGCGTCGGGTAGACGGAGCGGTCGATCAGCTCGGTGCCGAGCCAGGCCTCGAGCGCCTGGATCCGCCGCGAGAACGCCGGCTGCGAGACGTGCCGCGATTCGGCCGAACGGCTGAAGCTGCGCGTCTCCGCGAGCGAGACGAAGTCTTCGAGCCATTTCAGTTCCATGCGGACCCTTGCTGCGCGGCGATTGTGGAGCCCGCATTGTAGCCGCGCACCGGCGCCGGGCGGCACGGCGGCTCACGCTCGGGCGCCCCACGGTCGGCGCCCCGGCACCGCGCATGGACAGCGCGCCGGAGCCGGCCGCCGCCGATGGTAAAATTCCCGGTTGACTCTCTCCACGCCCGAACCGGCCGCCCCATCATGTCCGACACCCGCCCCGACACCCTTTTCGCCCTCACCGCGCTCTCGCCGCTCGACGGCCGCTACGCGAGCAAGACCGAAGCGCTGCGCGAGTGGCTCTCCGAGGCCGCGTTCATGCGCCACCGCGTGACGGTCGAGGTCCATTGGCTGATCGCGCTGTCGCGCGCCGGCTTCGCCGAAGTGCCGCGCTTCTCGGACGCCTCCGAGCAGTTCCTGCTGCAGCTCGTCGAGCGCTTCACCGCGCACGACGCGGCTCGCATCAAGGACATCGAGCACGTCACGAACCACGATGTGAAGGCCGTCGAATACTGGCTCAAGGAATCGGTGAAGGGCCAGCCGGAACTCGAGGCCGCGAGCGAATTCATCCACTTCGCCTGCACCTCGGAAGACATCAACAACACCTCCCACGGCATGATGCTGGCCGGCGCGCGCGACAAGGTGATCGTGCCGGCGCTGCGCAGCGTGCAGCAGCGGCTCGTCACGCTCGCCCACGCGCTGGCCGACCAGCCGATGCTGTCGCGCACGCACGGCCAGCCGGCCAGCCCGACCACGCTCGGCAAGGAAATCGCCAACGTCGCGGCGCGTCTCGCGCGCGCGATCGAGCGCATCACGAAGGTCGAGCTGCTCGGCAAGATGAACGGCGCGGTCGGCAACTTCAACGCGCACCTGTCGGCCTACCCGACGTTCGACTGGGAAGCGTTCTCGAAGGACGTGGTCGAGAACCGCCTGAAGCTCGCCTTCAATCCGTACACGATCCAGATCGAGCCGCACGACTACATGGCCGAGCTGTTCGACGCCGTGGCGCGCGCCAACACGATCCTGCTCGACCTCGACCGCGACGTCTGGGGCTACATCGCGCTCGGCTACTTCAAGCAGAAGACCAAGGCCGGCGAGATCGGCTCGTCGACCATGCCGCACAAGGTCAACCCGATCGACTTCGAGAACTCGGAAGGCAACCTCGGCCTGGCCAACGCCACGCTGCGCCACCTCTCCGAGAAGCTGCCGGTGTCGCGCTGGCAGCGCGACCTGACCGACTCCACGGTGCTGCGCAACATCGGCGTGGCGTTCGGCTACTCGCTGCTCGCCTACGAATCGCTCACGCGCGGGCTCGACAAGCTCGAGGTAAACCCGTCGCGCCTGAACGAGGATCTCGACAACTGCTGGGAAGTGCTGGCCGAGCCGGTGCAGACCGTGATGCGCCGCTACGGCATCGAGAACCCCTACGAACAGCTGAAGGAACTGACGCGCGGCAAGGGCATCACGCGCGAGGCGCTGCAGCAGTTCGTGGGCGGCCTCGCGATCCCGCAGGACGCGAAGGAGCTGCTGCTCGCGATGACGCCGGCCTCGTACATCGGCAAGGCGGTCGAACTCGCGAAGCGGATCGCGTAACGCATGACGTATGCATGACGGCGTGCCGCTGCGCGGCGCGCAAAACGAAGGCGCCCGGGGCATTCGCCGCCGGGCGCCTTTTTTCATGGCGCGGGCCGTGCGCCGGCAGCGCCGGCCCGCGTCGATCGCAATCAGGCCGTCAGGCCTGCGAGGCGAGGCCAAGCTTCTTCAGCACCTCGTCGACCATCTGCTCGGGCGTCTGCTCGATGCTGACCTCGACCGCCTCGTCGTCGCCCGGCACCTCGAGCGTGTCGAGCTGGCTCTGCAGCAGCGACGGATCGAAGAAGTGGCCGGTGCGCGTCTTGAGCCGCTCGCTCAGCACGTCCATCGTGCCTTGCAGGTAGACGAAGCGCACGTCGGCGTCGCCGCCGCGCAGCACGTCGCGATACGAGCGCTTCAGCGACGAGCAGGTGAACACCGCCGTCTCGCCCGCGCGCTGCTTCGCCTCGATCGCCGCGCGGATCGACTTCAGCCACGGCCAGCGGTCGTCGTCGGTGAGCGGAATCCCGTGATGCATCTTTTCCTTGTTGGCGGCGCTGTGGAACGCGTCGCCATCGGTGAACGTGCATCCGAGGCGCTCCGCCAGCAGTTCGCCGATGCGCGTCTTGCCGGCGCCCGAGACGCCCATTGCGATCAAAATCATTGACTACCCCTTGCTTGTTACAGAACGGTGGCGAGCACCATCGTGAACGCGAGCCCGAGCAGCGAGATCAGCGTCTCGAGCGCCGTCCAGGTCTTGAAGGTCTGGCCGACCGTCATCCCGAAGTATTCCTTGATCAGCCAGAATCCGCCGTCGTTCACGTGTGAAAAGATCAGCGAGCCGGAGCCGGTGGCCAGCACCAGCAGCTCGGGCTTGACCGAGCCGCCGGCCGCGGCCGCGATCGGCGCGACGATGCCGCAGGCGGTCGTCATCGCGACCGTCGCCGAGCCCGTCGCGAGCCGGATCAGCGCGGCGGCGAACCAGCCGAGCAGCAGCGGCGACAGGTGCGCCTGGGTGGCCGTGGCGACGATCTGCTGCGAGATGCCGCTGTCGCGCAGCACGCCGCCGAAGCCGCCGCCCGCGCCGACGATCAGCGTGATGCCGGCGATCGGCGCGAGACACTCGCCGCAGAACTTCTGGATCTGCTCGCGGTTGAAGCCCTGCTTCGCGCCGAAGGTCCAGAAGCTGACCAGCACCGCGATCAGCAGCGCGACGTCGGAGGTGCCGGCGAAGCGCAGCAGGTTGTTCGGCAGCGTCTTCGGCGCGAACAGCAGGTCGGCCCAGCTGCCGATCAGCATCAGCACCACCGGCAGCAGGATCGTGAACAGCGTGATGCCGAAGCCCGGCAGCTCGCGGTCGTGGCGCGCCGGGTCGCCCGAATCGACGAACTGCGAGGCGAGCGGGTTGTTCTCCGGCAGCTTCACGTACTTGTGGATCACCAGCGCGAACAGCGGCCCGGCGATGATCGCGGTCGGAATGCCGACGATCAGGCCGTAGGCGATCGTCTTGCCGATGTCCGCGCCGAACGCCTGCACGGCCAGCAGCGCGGCCGGGTGCGGCGGGATCAGGCCATGCACGACGGACAGGCCCGCCACCATCGGCAGGCCGATCAGCAGCAGCGACTTGCCGGTGCGCTTGGCGACGTTGAACGCGATCGGGATCAGCAGCACGAAGCCGACCTCGAAGAACACCGGCAGGCCGATGATCATCGCGACGAACAGCATCGCCCAATGGATGTTCTTCTCGCCGAACCAGCCGATCATGGTGGTGGCGATGCGTTCCGCGCCGCCCGACTCGGCCATCATCTTGCCGAGCATCGTGCCGAGGCCGACCACGATCGCGATATGGCCGAGCGTGTTGCCGTTGCCGGTCTCGAACGACTTGACGATCTTGTCCATCGGCATGCCGACCACGAGGCCGAGGCCGAGCGAGACGATGATCAGCACGAGGAACGGATAAATCTTGTAGCGCGCGATCAGCACGATCAGCAACACGATCGCGATCAGCGCGCACACCAGCAGCATGCTGCCCTGTACTGCCCCCATGGACTCCTCCTCCTTCGATTGTTGGAACCGGGCCGGCGAGCCTGCGGTGCCCGGTATTCTCTGATGTCCCGCGCGGCGCCACGAGGCGCGCCCGACGGGACGCTGAATTCTACTTTCGTTTCGCCATGCGCGATAGAACCGGTTCCATTCGCACAAACCCCTAGCAATCGGCGGCAAGTCTGACGAATCGTGCGGGTGCGCCGGCTGGCGCGCACGCGCGCAGGTCACTATAGGGGAGACGGGGAAAATGCGCCGCGAGCGACGTCAGCGGCACGGCGGGTGCGCGGCTGCGTCACGTGGATATGGCCGCATGCGGAGGGACGCGAAGCCGGTGGTGGCGGCGGCAGCCGACGGCAGGCCGCCCGATGCGGGATGCCGGCGGCGCCGTGTATAGCCGGGCTTCGGGCCGGGAGCGCGGCGAGGGCCGGCCGCCGCTTCGACTCCGACCCGGCAGCCGCGGCGCGCGTTGCCGGCGGATGCGGACGCAACCATCGATCCCGCCGGACTGCATCGGCAAGAGAATCGGCATCGACATCAGCCGGCCAACGGGCCGCGCCTAGCGGCGCCCGGCCCGCGCGCCGGCTTGGGCACGCTGCATCGCCAAGCGGTTCGGCCCGCCGACCTGGCGACGATTCGAGCCAATCCAGCGAGCTAACTCAGCCGACCCACCCGGCGCATCCACTCAGCGAACCAGCTGGCTCGCGGCCTGCGCGAGCCGCGTGACCTCGGCCCAGTCCTGCGCCGCGAGCGCGGCCTTCGGCGTCAGCCACGAGCCGCCCACGCAGACCACGTTCGGCTGCTTGAGGAAATCGGGCGCCGTCTGCGCGCTGATGCCGCCCGTGGGGCAGAACTTCAGCGTCGGGAACGGGCCGTGGAACGCCTGCAGCATCGGGATGCCGCCCGCCTGCTGCGCCGGGAAGAACTTCACCACCTCGTAGCCGAGTTCGAGCGCCGTGATGATGTCGGTCGGCGTCATCACACCGGGCAACAGCGGCAGGCCGGCGTCGAGCGATGCCTGGTGCATGGCCTTCGTGAGGCCCGGCGACACGCCGAACTGCGCGCCGGCCTTCTTCGCGAGCGCGCAGTGCTCGGGCTTCGTGATCGTGCCGACGCCGACCACGATGTCGTCGGCGAGCTGGCTCGCGCGCTCGATCGCCTTCAGGCCCGCCTCGGTGCGCAGCGTGATTTCCAGCACCTTCACGCCGCCCGCGTGCAGCGCGCGCGACACGTGCTCGCCCTGCTCGACCGTCTCGAACGCGAGCACCGGAATCACCGGGCCGAGTTTCACGATGTCGTGGATCGTCTTCATCTGCTGCTTCTCCTGTGATTCGATGCGTGGGCCGGGCCGGCTCCGGCGGATTCGCCGCGCGGCGCCTCCGGCCCGATTCGGTTCAATGCCATTCAGCCTGATGCGGCTCAGTGCGCGATCGTCGCGCCGGCGTGCGCGGCCTGCGCACCCTGCACGGTCTCGCCGACCAGCGCGCCGAACACCGAGGCGCCCGCCTCGGCCGGCATCGCTGCCGCGCGGAACACGCCGAACAGCTCGCGGCCGAAGCCGACCTCGTTGTCGGCCTGGTGCGCAGGGCGCGCCAGCTCGCGCGCGGCCCATTCGTTCGCGTCGACCTCGACGTCGAGCACGCCGGCCTGCGCGTCGATCACGATCGTGTCGCCGCTGCGCACCTTCGCGAGCGGCCCGTCGAGCAGCGCTTCCGGCGAGACGTGGATCACCGCCGGCACCTTGCCCGAAGCGCCCGACATGCGGCCGTCGGTGACCAGCGCGACATGGAAACCCTGATCCTGCAGCACGCCGAGCAGCGGCGTCAAACGGTGCAGCTCGGGCATGCCGTTGGCGCGCGCGCCCTGGAACCGCACCACGGCGACGAAGTCGCGCTTCAGCTCGCCCGCGTCGAACGCGGCCTGCACCGCTTCCTGCGAATCGAACACGATGGCCGGCGCCACCACCTTGCGGTGCTCCGGCGCGACCGCCGAGATCTTGATCACGCCGCGGCCGAGACGCCCCTGCATCAGGCGCAGGCCGCCGTCCGGCGCGAACGGCTCGGCGATCGGGCGCAGCACCTTCGGATCCTGGCTTTCGGCCACGCCCGGCACCCATTCGAGCTTGCCGTCGACGAGCTTCGGCTCGTGCGTGTAGTGCGACAGGCCGCGGCCCGCCACCGTCGTCACGTCCTCGTGCAGCAGGCCGCCTTCCAGCAGGTTGCGCACCAGGAACGCCACGCCGCCCGCCGCGTGGAAGTGGTTCACGTCGGCCTTGCCGTTCGGATAGATCTTCGCGAGCAGCGGCACGATCGCCGACAGCGCGTCGAAGTCGTCCCAGTCGATCAGGATCCCGGCCGCGCGCGCGATCGCGACGAGGTGCATGGTGTGATTGGTCGAGCCGCCGGTGGCGAGCAGCGCGACGATGCCGTTGATCACGGCCTTCTCGTCCACCACGTGGCCGATCGGCGTATAGCTGCCGCGCTCGACCGTCAGGTCGAGCACGCGGCGCGCCGCGGCGGCCGTCAGCGCGTCGCGCAGCGGCGTGTGCGGATGCACGAACGCCGAGCCCGGCAGGTGCAGGCCCATCACTTCCATCAGCATCTGGTTGCTGTTCGCGGTGCCGTAGAACGTGCAGGTGCCGTGGCCGTGATAGGCGGCCGACTCGGCCTCGAGCAGCGCGTCGCGGCCAACCTGGCCGGTGGCGAACTGCTGGCGGATCTTCGCCTTGTCGTCGTTCGACAGGCCGCTCGTCATCGGGCCGGCCGGCACGAAGATGGTCGGCAGATGGCCGAACTGCAGCGTGCCGATCAAGAGGCCCGGCACGATCTTGTCGCAGATGCCGAGGCAGAGCGCGGCGTCGAACATGTTGTGGGTCAGCGCGATCGCCGTGCTCATCGCGATCGTCTCGCGCGAGAACAGCGACAGCTCCATGCCCGGGTTGCCCTGCGTGACGCCGTCGCACATCGCCGGCACGCCGCCCGCGAATTGCGCCACGCCGCCGTTCTCGCGCGCGGCCGCCTTGATGATGTCGGGATACGAGACATAGGGCGCGTGCGCCGACAGCATCTCGTTGTACGACGAGACGATGCCGATGTTCGGCTCGCGGATCGACTTGATCACGAACTTGTCGTTGCCTTCGAGGCCGGCGAAACCGTGCGCGAGGTTCGCGCACGACAGCGCGCCGCGTGCCGGGAAGCGGCCCTGCGCGGCGGCGATGCGGTCGAGATAGGCGGTGCGGGTCGGACGGCTGCGCGCGATCACGCGCTCGGTCACGTTCACGAGAGTGGGATGCGGCGAGGCCATGCTGGGCGGCTCCTCTGATGCCGGGCGGTGCCGGCGGCTGGAATCGTGGGGCTGGCCGGCTGGCCGACCAAACGCGGCAAAGTCTAGTAGAAAAACTACATATTCGCAATCCTGCGGCGCAGCATCCCTGAGGGCATCATCTGCATGAAGCTTGCTACGCCGGCCTAATCGATCAGTAAAAACCCTGATGTCGAATATTCGAATAGGTATTTCTCCTGGAAATTTCTTGTAGTTTTTCTACAATACCCTCGCAAGTCTACAATCCGTCATTTCCGAAACGAGCCGCCGATGCTGCCCCGAATCGAAGCGCTGCGCGCCCAGCTGCGCCCTTCCGAGCGCAAGCTTGCCGACCACGTGCTGGCCGCGCCGCGCGAGATCCTCGACCTGTCGATGACCGACCTCGCCGCGCGCGCCGGCGTAAGCCAGCCCACCATCGCGCGGTTCTGCCACGCGCTCGGCTGCAGCGGCTTCCGCGAGTTCAAGATCCGGCTCGCGCAGAGCGTGGCGCCGGGCGTGCCGTCGGTCTATCGCGACGTCGAGCCCGACGAACCCGCGCCCGGCATCATCGGCAAGGTGTTCGACCGCACCATCGGCGCGCTGATCGAGGTACGCAACAGCCTGTCGGCCGGCAGCGTGGCCGAGGCCATCGCGCTGCTCGCGCGCGCCTCGCGCATCGAGTTCTACGGCGCGGGCGGCTCCGGCATCGCGGCGCAGGACATCCAGCACAAGTTCTTCCGGCTCGGCGTGCCGAGCGTGGCCTACTCCGACCCGCACACGTTCAGCATGTCGGCCGCGCTGCTCGGCGCGCAGGACGTGGTGGTGGCGATCTCGAACACGGGGCGCACGCGCGACATCGTCGATGCCGCGAAATCGGCGCTCGCCTGCGGCGCGAAGGTGGTGTCGATCACGCACAGCCACTCGCCGCTCGCGCAGCTGGCCTCGGTCAGCCTCGCCTCGAACATCGCCGAGGAGACCGACGTGTTCTCGCCGATGACCTCGCGCATGTCGCATCTGGCGATCGGCGACATCCTCGCGGTCGGCGTCGCGCTGCAGCGCGGGCCGGAACTCGTCGACCGGCTCGGCCGCGCGAAGGCCGCGATCACGCGGCGGCGCATCGAGCCGGACGGCAAGGCCGTCGAGCGCAAGGGCGCGCGCGACGAGAAGGGAGCGCAAACGCAGACGTGAGCGGCCGGTGGGCGTGAGAGCCGCGGTGCGTGAGGAAAGATGCGGACAGCAATGAAGGTGGCGCGGCCAAGGCCGCCTGGGTCCGCGCCGTCATTCAGCGCGAGGCGCGTGAGAGGCGCGCAGGCAATCCGGCGCGAACCTCGAATCAGCAAATCAACGAATCGTTGGCATCGCGCAGTTGCGCGAAACTCGCCTCAGAACGGCTTGATCACGGCCAGCGCGACGGCGCCGAGCATGCCCAGCACCGGCAGTTCGTTGAAGAAACGATACCAGCGATCGGAGCGGCGGTTCTCGCCGCGCTCGAACACGCGCAGCAGATGTCCGCAATAGACGTGATAGACGATCAGCAGCACGACGATCGTCAGCTTCGCGTGAATCCACCCCTGCCCCTGCCCGACCCCGGCGACGAGCCAGAGCCAGAGCCCGCAGGCGAGCGCCGGCACGGCGATGAAGCTCATGAAGCGGAACAGCTTGCGCGCCATCGCGAGCAGCCGGCGTACCGCGCCGGGATCGCTCTCCATCGCGAGGTTCACGTAGATGCGCGGCAGGTAGAACAGCCCCGCGAACCACGCGGCGATCAGCACGATGTGGAAGGTCTTGACCCAGAGATACGTCATCGAATGGTCCGTCCGTCGGTGGCCGGATCGCGCCGGCCCGTCGTCGCGGCAGCCGGCAGCGGCCGCCGCGTGCTCATTGCCGCCCCTCGCCGTGCCCGAGCACGACGTACTTCAGCGAGGTCAGCCCCTCGAGCCCGACCGGCCCGCGCGCGTGCAGCTTGTCGTTCGAGATGCCGATCTCGGCGCCGAGGCCGTATTCGAAGCCGTCCGCGAAGCGCGTCGAGGCGTTCACCATCACGCTGGCCGAATCGACCTCGCGCAGGAAGCGCATGGCGCGGTCGTGGTCCTCGGTGACGATCGCGTCGGTGTGCGCCGAGCCATACGCGTTGATGTGCTCGATCGCGGCGTCGATCCCGTCCACCAGCTTGATCGCGAGCACCGGCGCCAGATACTCGGTGCGCCAGTCCTCCTCGGTCGCGTCCACCAGCGGGCCGACCCCGGCCGCCGCGAGCACCGCCTTCGCGGCCGCGTCCACGCGCAGCTCGACCGACTTGTCGTGATAGAGGCGCCCCAGCTGCGGCAGCACCGCCGGCGCGATGCCGCGCGCGACGAGCAGCGTTTCCATGGTGTTGCAGGTGCCGTAGCGATGGGTCTTGGCGTTGTCGCAGACGGTCAGCGCCTTCGCCAGGTCGGCGCGATCGTCGACGTACACATGGCAGATCCCGTCGAGATGCTTGATCATCGGCACGCGCGCCTCCTCGATCAGCCGCGCGATCAGGCTCTTGCCGCCACGCGGCACGATCACGTCGACGTATTCGGTCATCGTGATCAGCTTGCCGACGGCGGCGCGATCGGCGGTCTCGACCACCTGCACGGCGTCGGCCGGCAGCCCCGCCGCCGCGAGCCCCTCGCCGATCAGCCGCGCCAGCGCGGTGTTCGATTCGAGCGCCTCGGAGCCGCCGCGCAGGATCGTCGCGTTGCCGGACTTCAGGCACAGCGCCGCCGCGTCGATCGTCACGTTCGGCCGCGATTCGTAGATGATGCCAATCACGCCGAGCGGCACGCGCATCTGGCCGACCTGGATGCCGCTCGGGCGGAACTTCAGGTTCGAGATCTCGCCGATCGGATCGGCCAGCGCCGCGACCTGCCGCAGGCCGTCCACCATCGTCTTCAGCGCCTTGTCCGACAGCGTCAGGCGGTCGACGAACGCGGCGTCCTGGCCCTTCGCGCGCGCGCGCTCGACGTCGCGCGCGTTGGCGGCCTTGAGCGCGGCGGCCTCGCGTTCGATCGCGGTCGCGATCGCGGCGAGCGCGGCGTTCTTCGCCGCCGTGTCGGCCCGCGCGATCGCGCGCGAGGCCTGTCGCGCGCGGCGGCCGACGTCGGTCATGTACTGGTCGATATCCATCGTGAAACCCGAATCCGGAATGGCGGCCGCGTGGCGCGGCCAGATGCCGTTGGCAATTGCCGCCCGCGCCCGGTCGGGGCGCCGGCGAGTGATCGATTGTATGCGCGCCGTGCCGCGGCCGCTGATGCCGGCGGCTGGCACGGCACAAGCCATGCGGGTCACGTGGGTCACGCAAGCCGCATGGGCCGCGCCGCTCGCGCGGCGCTCAGGCCGGGCGGCGCGGTGTGGCGGCGGCAGCGGCGGCGCGCGCTCCCGCGGGGCCGCGCGCGCCGGCGCCGGAAGCCGGCGCGGCCCGCTGGCCGGCCGGCGAACCCTGCGCGCCGGCGACGGTCATGGCAAGCTGGAACAGCCCGTCCCACGGATCCGGCGGCGGCTCGTCGGCGCGCGGCAGCCCCGGCGCCATGCCGGACAGCCCCTTCACCTGGCGGTCGAGCTTCGCGGCCAGCGCGAGCGCCGTCTCGAGCACCGCCTCCGAGACGCGCGACAGCGCCGGCCCGATCAGCCGCTCGCGCGGCCCCCAGACCCGATTCTCACGGACCAGCACCGCGAGCGGCTTGCCGGCCGCGACGCCGCGCTTGATCCGCAACAGCGTGCGCAGTTCCTCGACCACGGCCCACAGCACCAGCACGAGCGCCTCGCCCTCGCCCTTCAGGCCGTCGATCATGCGCGCGAGCCGGCCCGCGTCGCCCGCCAGCATCGCCTCGTTGAGCTTGAATACGTCGTAGCGCGCGACGTTGAGCACGGCGTCCTGCACCTGGTCGAGCGCGAGCGTGCCGGACGGATAGAGCAGCCCAAGCTTCTGGATCTCCTGGTGCGCGGCCAGCAGGTTGCCCTCGACGCGCTCGGCGATGAACTGCAGCGCGCGCCGCCCGTCCTCGCCGGCGGCCACGCGCTGGCCCTGCGCGGCGAGCCGCTGGCCGATCCAGTTCGGCAGCTGGGCGCGATCGACGGGATCGACCTTCAGCGCCACGCCGCCGTTGCCGAGCGCCGTAAACCACGCCGATTTCTGCGTGGCCGCGTCGAGCCGCGGCAGCGTGACGAGCATCAGCACGTCGGGATTGCCCGCGCCGGCCAGCGTCTTCAGCGCGTCGGCGCCGTCCTTGCCGGGCTTGCCCGACGGGATCCGCAGCTCGATCAGCTGACGCTCGCCGAACAGCGACATCGCCTGGCTCGCGCCGAGCAGCGAGCTCCAGTCGAAGCTGCGCTCGACGGTGAACACCGAACGCTCGGTGAAGCCGCCCGCGCGCGCGGCAGCGCGAATCCGGTCGCACGCCTCCTGCGCGAGCAGCGGCTCGTCGCCGTATACGGTGTAGAGGCCCGCGAGCGTCTTCGCGAGGTGCGCCTCCAGCGCGTCAAGTCGCAATTGCATCGGTTCGCACGCTCAACAGTCGGAAGGAAACGGCGGTCGAAAAGGCCGCGCGCTCACAGCGGCGGCGGCGGCAGCGGCGCGCGCGGCGCGACGCCCGGCACCACGTCGTTCGGCCCCGGCGTCAGCGTATGCACGATCGACAGCCGGCGCGTGAGCTGGTCGACCGCGTCGTTCTGCATGTCCGCGTAGAGGATGTCCGACTCCTGCGCCTTCGCCTGGACGAACTGCGCGTTGTAGGTCATCGCGCGGTTCAGCGAGATCACGCTCGGCGCGATCAGCAGCGCGCCGTCTTTGGTCGTCAGCGTGTAGTTCAACGTGTAGTTGAGCTGGTATTCCTCGACCGTGCCGAACTGGTCGAGCGTCAGCGTGCTCGAGCCGCGCGACTCGCTCACGCGCAGCACTGCGTCGGCCTCGTCGAGCGTCTTGACGATCCTGGTGTCGCTGCCGCCCTCGACGAGGCGCTTCAGGCGCGCCTCGACGAACGGCGGCGCACCCGCGATCAGCAGATGCTTGAACGCGTAGTCCTGCGTACCGCGCAGCTGGAAACCGCACGCGGACAGCAGCAGCGCGCTGCCCATCACCATTACGAACGATCTGCGGATCACCTTGGCTCCTTGCTGGTTCTACTGCGCGTCAGACCACGACGTTGACGAGACGGCCCGGCACGACGATCACCTTCTTCGCCGGCTTGCCCTCGCCGAACTTCGCGAAACTCTCGTCGGCGAGCGCCGCCGCCTCGATCACGTCGCGGCCCGCGTCCTTCGCGACCTTGATCGCGCCGCGCACCTTGCCGTTGATCTGCAGCACGAGTTCGATCTCGGCCTGTTCGAGCGCGGCCTCGTCGACCTTCGGCCAGGGCGCGTCGAGCAGCGTGCCGAATTCGTCGGCATAACCGAGCGCCTGCCACAGCGAGAACGTGATGTGCGGCACCACCGGGTACAGCACGCGCAGCAGCACGCCGTAGGTCTCGCGCAGTACGCCGGCCGGCGCGGCCTTGGCCGCCTCGATCGCGTTGAGCATCTTCATCGCGGCCGACACGACGGTGTTGTACTGCAGGCGCTGGTAGTCGAAATCGGCCTGGCGCAGCACGCCGTAGATCTCGCGGCGCAGCGCCCTGGCGCCTTCGTCGAGCTGCGCGGCATCGAAGCCGGCACGCGCGGCGAGCGCCTCGCGGTTGGCCGCGCCGAACGCCCAGACGCGGCGCAGGAAGCGGCTCGCGCCTTCCACGCCGGCGCCCGACCATTCGAGCTGCTGCTCGGGCGGCGCCGCGAACATCGTGAACAGGCGCGCGGTGTCGGCGCCGTACTGGTCGATCAGCACCTGCGGATCGACGCCGTTGTTCTTCGACTTCGACATCTTCTCGATGCCGCCGAGCACCACCGGCTGGCCGTCGACGTTATGCACGGCGCCGACCGGACGGCCCTTGTCGTCGTGCGTGACGGTCACGTCGGCCGGGTTGTACCAGGTCTTCTTGCCGGCCGCGTCCTCGCGGTAGAACGTCTCGTTGAGCACCATGCCCTGCGTGAGCAGGTTCCTGGCCGGCTCGTCGAACTTCACGAGGCCGAAGTCGCGCATCACCTTGGTCCAGAAGCGCGAATAGAGCAGGTGCAGGATCGCGTGCTCGATGCCGCCGATGTACTGGTCCATCGGCATCCAGTGGTCGGTGCGCGCGTCCACCATGGTGGTAGCGTCGGGCGCCGTGTAGCGCGAGAAGTACCACGACGAATCGACGAAGGTGTCCATCGTGTCGGTTTCGCGCTTCGCGGCGGCGCCGCACTTCGGGCAGGTGCAGTTGACGAACGCCTCGGACTTGGCGAGCGGATTGCCCGAGCCGTCCGGCACGAGATCCTCGGGCAGCACCACCGGCAGGTCGGCCTCGGGCACCGGCACGTCGCCGCACGACGGGCAGTGGATGATCGGGATCGGGGTGCCCCAGTAACGCTGGCGCGACACGCCCCAGTCGCGCAGGCGCCAGGTGACCTGCTTGTCGCCGAAGCCGCCGGCGGCCAGGTCGGCCGCGACCGCGTCGACCGCGGCCTCGTGGCCGAGGCCGTCGTACTTGCCGCTGTTGACGCAGACGCTCTTCGTCTTGTCGCCGTACCACTCCTGCCACGCGTCGGTCGAATAGGTCTCGCCCTCGGCCGCGATCACCTGCCGGATCGGCAGGGCATATTTGACGGCGAACGCGAAGTCGCGCTCGTCGTGCGCCGGCACGCCCATCACGGCGCCTTCGCCATAGCTCATCAGCACGTAGTTGCCGATCCACACCGGCACCGGCTCGCCCGTCAGCGGATGCTTGACGGAGAAGCCGGTGGCCATGCCCTTCTTCTCCATGGTCGCCATGTCGGCCTCGGCCACGCCGCCCTGCTTGCATTCGTCGATGAACGCGAGCAGCTCGGGGCGGCCTTCGGCCAGCCGCGTGGCGAGCGGATGCTCGGCCGCGACCGCGCAGAACGTCACGCCCATGATGGTGTCGGCGCGCGTCGTGAACACGCGCAGCAGCTTCTGCTCGCCGTCGAGTTCATACGGGAAGCCGAAGTTCACGCCGAAGCTCTTGCCGATCCAGTTCTGCTGCATGACCTTGACGCGCTCGGGCCAGCCGAGGCCTTCGAGGTCGTCGAGCAGCTCGTCGGCGTACTGCGTGATGCGCAGGTAGTACATCGGGATCTCGCGCTTCTCGACCACGGCGCCCGAGCGCCAGCCGCGTCCGTCGATCACCTGCTCGTTGGCCAGCACGGTCTGGTCGACCGGATCCCAGTTCACGGTGCCGGTCTTCTTGTAGGCGATGCCCTTCTCGAGCATCTTCAGGAACAGCCACTGGTTCCACTTGTAGTAGTCGGGATCGCAGGTGGCGATCTCGCGCGACCAGTCGATCGCGAGACCCATCGCCTGCATCTGACGCTTCATGTAGGCGATGTTGTCGTAGGTCCACTTCGCGGGCGGCGCGCCGTTGGCCATCGCGGCATTCTCGGCCGGCATCCCGAACGCGTCCCAGCCCATCGGCATCAGCGTGTTGTAGCCGTTCATCCGCAGATAGCGGTACATCACGTCGTTGATCGTGTAGTTGCGCACGTGACCCATGTGCAGCTTGCCGGACGGATACGGCAGCATCGATACGCAATAGAACTTCGGCTTTTGCGAATCTTCCTTCGTCAGGTAGGCATCGGCATCGCGCCAGTCGCGCTGGGCGGCGGCTTCGACGTCGGCGGGTACGTATCGTTCTTGCATGGTGTGGTTCGGCTAGGCTGTCGGCACCGGCGCGGCGCGCGCGGGCTGGAGTGGATCGAAGGTCGCACTCCCCGGATCGCGGGGAAAGGGTCGATTATACCGTCCGCTCAGGCGCGTCAGGCCATCGGGCGCGGCGCGCGGTCGTGGCGGCCCGAGCGGCGGCGGGACGGCTTGGGCAGGACGTGGCGGGAGCCGGCGGGGACAAGCCGATGAAAGACGCGGCGGGATATGGCTTCACCGACGGGCTCGCCGGCCGTGACGCGTGAACCGGGCGCCGTGAAGTCGAAGTCGAAGCCGGCGGCCGGCGTGTCGGCCGCCGCCGGCTCATTGGCTCACCGGCCCGGCGCGATCGGCGCGGGCGCCGTGGAACCGGAAGGCGCCGCCTGTGCCAGCCCCGGCGGCGCGACGCCGGCACCCGGCGCGGGCGACGGTGCCGCCGCGCCCGCGTCCGGCTCGGTCACGAAACCGATCCGCGTCAGCCCGGCCGCCTGCGCGGCGCTCATCACGCGCGCAATCGTGTCGTAGCGGGCCGAGGCAGCCGCGCGCAGATGCAGCTCGGGCGCACCGCCGCGCGCGGCCGCGGCGCGAAACCGGTCGGCCAGCGCCGCCTCGCTGACGGGCGCGGCGTCCCAGAACAGCCGGCCGGCGGCGTCGATCGACAGCGTGATCGTGTCGGGCAGCTCGCGCGCGGGCGCCGCGGCGGCCTTCGGCAGGTCGAGCCGGATCGCGTGCGTGAGCAGCGGCGCGGTGATGATGAAGATCACCAGCAGCACCAGCATCACGTCGATCAGCGGCGTCATGTTGATCTCGGCCATCGGCGCGGCCGGTTCGCGAGGATCGAGTCCGCCGAATGCCATCGCGCGCGCCTCAGGTCCGCTCGTCGCGCCCGGGCGCGCCGCCGGCGAACGCGTGCAGGTCGCGCGCGAAGCCGTCGAGATCCTCGACGAGCTGCCGCACGAGACGGCCGAGCATGTTGAAGGCGAGCACCGCCGGAATCGCGACCACCAGCCCGAACGCGGTCATGATCAGCGCCTCGCCGACCGGGCCGGCCACGCTGCCGATCTGCGCCTGGCCGCTCGCGGCGATGCTGCCGAGCGCGTGGTAGATGCCCCAGACCGTGCCGAGCAGGCCGACGAACGGCGCCGTGCTGGCGATCGAGGCCAGCAGCACGAGGCCGAATTCGAGCCGCCGCTGCGAGCCGCGCATGGCCTCGCGCACCGCCCGCAGCACGCGTTCGTCGCGTTCGACGCGCGCGCCCAGCATCGCGATGCCGGCCGCGGCCTCCCGCACCGCCGCGTCGGCGGCGGCCGCGAGCGGCACGAACACGCGCTCGCGGTCGGCGGCGCGCAGCGCGGCGAGCCCCTCGTCGAACGAGCCGGCCCGCCAGAACGCGGCGATCGCGCCGGCGCCGGCCCGCTTCGCGCGCACCAGCGTCCAGGCCTTCAGCAGCAGGAAGCACCAGCTCGCCACCGACATCGCGAGCAGCAGGTACGCGACGGCATGCGTGACGGCATCGCCGCTCGCGAGATAGTGGATCACGCCGGTATCGGTCGCCATGCGCGTGTCGGGATCGATCGGCCGGCCTGCTCAGCGCAGGCCGAGCACGTCCTGCATGTCGAACCAGCCCGCCGGCTTGTCGGCGAGGAAGCGCACCGCGCGCATCGAGCCCTGCGCGTAGGACACGCGGCTCGACGACTTGTGGGTGATCTCGATGCGCTCGCCGATGCCGGCGAACAGCACGGTGTGATCGCCGACGATGTCGCCGCCGCGGATCGCCGTGAAGCCGATCGTCGACGGATCGCGCGGCCCCGTCTCGCCATGGCGGTCGTAGACGGCGCAGTCCGCGAGATTGCGACCGATCGACGCCGCCACGGTCTCGCCCATCATCAGCGCGGTGCCGGACGGCGCATCGACCTTGTGGCGATGGTGCGCCTCGATGATCTCGATGTCGTAGCCCTGCGCGAACTGCTTCGCCGCGAATTCGAGCAGCTTGAGCGTGACGTTCACGCCTACGCTCATGTTCGCCGAGAACACGATGCCGATCCGCGCCGCCGCCTCGCGCAGCTGCGCCTTCTGCGACTCGGAGAAACCGGTGGTGCCGATCACGAGCTTCACGCCGTGGCGCTGCGCGGCGTCGAGATAGCCGAGCGTGGTGTCGGGGCGCGTGAAATCGATCAGGTAGTCGGCGTCGGCGAACACGCGCTCGACGTCATCGGTGACGATGACGCCGGCGGGCTTGCCGAGGAATGCGCCGGCGTCCTGGCCGAGGTGCGCGGAACCCGGGCGGCCGAGTGCGCCGACGAGCGTCGCGTCGGGATCGTTGAGTACCGCTTCGATCAGCATCCGGCCCATACGGCCCGATGCTCCGGCAATGGCAATCTTCATGGTCGTGTTCGCGTCGGTGAACAAAGAGGAGACGGGATTCGGAAAACGAACCGGGCGGCCGAAGCCGCCCGTTGGATGCTGCCCGCGCGTCAGTTCGAGTTCGGCGGCGCCGAGATGTCGGCGGGCGGCGCGGTGAGCGGCTGGTTCGGCAGCACGTCGGAGCCCTGCGGGCCGACCGGCGGCGTCGCGTCGCTCGGCGCCGGCGGCTGCGGCGGACGCTGGAACTGGAACTGCGGCTGGATCGCCGGGCTCGCGCCGGGCGGCAAGCCGCCCGGAGTCGGGGCGGACGGCGCGGTCTGCGCCGACGGCTTGAAGCGGCGCTGCGTGCCCTGGCCCGAGACCTGCGCGGTCGCGCGGTTCGCCGCGCGCGCGGCCTCGGCGTTCGCGTCGGTCTGGCCGACCGCGCTCGCCGACGACGGCGCCACCGCGCCCGACGCCCCGGGCGCCGGGCTGGCCGCCATGTCGGGCGAGAGGCTCGGGGCCGGCGCGGCAGCTGCCGCGGCCGAAGCCGACGAGGCAGCCGACGCCGCGGAAGCGGCCGAAGCCGCCGCGGCCTTCTCGGCGGCCGCCCTCGCGGCGGCGGCCTTGGCGGCACGCTTGCCGCGACGGTCGCCGTCGATGTCGGCGAGCAGGTCGAGTTCGGACGGCAGGTTGTCGGCGCCGCTCCAGCTCGCGAGGCGGTCGTTCTGGAAATTCAGCACGAGGTCGCGCTGCTGGACCACCGAGGTCGAGCCGCGCTTGAAATAGAACAGATAGTCCCAGCGATCCGCGTGGAACAGATCGGTGAGCAGCGGCGTGCCGAGCAGTGCGCGAACCTGGTCGCGCGTCATGCCGGCCTGCAGCTGTGAAGCTTTTTCCTGGGAAACGAAATTGCCCTGGACGACCGTGATGCGGTACGGCGTAATACTCTGCGCGATTCGTTGCGTGACGCTGTCATATGACGAACAGCCTGCCAGCGTGACGACGGCGACAGCGACGGCAGCAGTGATGGCACTCCGCATGCGGGTCCTCTGAAGTTGCGAACGGATACAGGAAACTTGTCCTTCATCGGGTCGAACCGTCGGGCAGGCCGCGCGACTCGGCTCACAGATGACTGACAGGGCGAAAAGCCGGTACTATTGGAGCCCTGCATTGTACTCTAGGGACGCCTAGCCATGACCAATCCGACCGAGCTGAAGAATATCGGGCTCAAGGCCACCCTACCGCGCCTCAAGATTCTGGAAATCTTCCAGCAAAGCGAAGTCCGGCACCTGACGGCCGAAGACGTCTATCGCAACCTGCTGCACGAACAGCTCGACATCGGGCTGGCCACGGTCTATCGCGTGCTGACGCAGTTCGAGCAGGCCGGCCTGCTCACGCGCAGCAACTTCGAATCGGGCAAGGCGGTGTTCGAGCTCAACGAAGGCTCGCACCACGATCACCTGGTCTGCCTCGACTGCGGCCGCGTCGAGGAATTCTTCGACGCCGAGATCGAGAACCGCCAGCAGGCGATCGCGAAGACGCGCGGCTTCAAGCTGCAGGAGCATTCGCTCGCGATGTACGGCTCGTGTACCACCGAGAACTGCCCGCACCGCAAGCACTGACGGCTTTCCGCGAGGCCGGCCCGCCATGGCCGGCCGCGCAGCGATTCGGCCCGGCGGGCGCAAGCCCGGCCGGGCCGAATCGTTTTCGGGCGTGCCGCCCCCCGGTGCCACGCCGGACCTCGCGCCGATCTTTCGTTTTCCTGACGGATCGGCCGCGCGCCGAAAGCCTCCCACGCACAATCCTCACACGATTGCCGCCGCGCGCTCAGGCCGCCGCGATGCCGGCCGGCGCCAGCAGCAGGCGCGGCGCGTCGAGTTCGATCTCGTCGCAATTCGGCTCGCCGTTGCCGCCGCGATCGATCACGACGAAATCGCTGACGCGATCGAGCGCGAGCAGCGGATGGTGCCAGACGCCCTTCGCGTAATTGACGCCCTGCCAGCCCTCGGCCAGAAACGCGCGCAGCCGCCGCGCCTCGAACTCGCCCGCCGGCGCGACCACGATCGCGTAGCGCCCGCTTACCGAGAGCGGCAGGAACGCCTGGCTGCCGAGCGGATGGCGCTCCATCATCGCGATCTCGATCGGCCAGTCGCGCGGCTGGCCGCGAAACAAATTGACGAGCGGGTGGCCGCCCGCCGTATCGACGTCGATCGCGGCGAGATCGTGAAAGCGCTCGGTGGTGCCCCCGTTGATCGGGAAATGCCGCGCGCCGGCCAGTTCGATCACGTCGCCGAATGGCGCGAACGCGGCATGCGTGAGCGGTTCGAGCGGCAGCGCTTCAAGCGGCGGCGGAGCGGCGTAACGCGAATCGTTCATCGTCATGCTCCGGCCGTCACGCCGGCTCGCCCCACAGCCGCAGCCGCGACACGCCGCCGTCCGGGAAGATGTTGAAGCGCACGTGCGTGACGACGCCGGGCGCCGCGCCGCCGGGCTCGAACACGTGCAGGCTGTCCATCGACAGTGCCTGCTCGCCGAGCAGTTCCGGCCAGAACATCGCCTGCGTGACGAGCGAGCCGTCGGTGCCGCCCGTCACGCGCGCGGCCTGCAGCGAGCAGCGGTCCGGATAGTTGCCCTTGAAGTGGGCCGTGTCGACCTCGATGCGGCGGATGATGCCCGGCCGCGCCAGCGCGACGATCGCCCAGTCGTTGCCGGGCTCGCGGCGCCGCCGCGTCTCCCAGCCGTCGCCCATGTTCAGGCCGCGGCCCGGCATCAGCAGCCGCGAGGCCGCGCCGAAGTGCTCGTTGTTGGCGGCCACCAGATACGCGCCGTTTTCGGTCGCGGCCAGGTCGACGAGTTCGCCCGCCGGCACGGCGGCCCAGTCGCGCTGCGGCTGGCCATACACGCGCAGCCGCGCGAGCCCGCCGTCGGGATAGAGATTCACGCGCAGGTGCGTGACGACGCGCGGCTCCCGCACCTCGACATAGTGATGACGGTTGCCCTGCAGCGTGGTGGCGCCCAGCAGCGGCTGCCAGCCGGCGTCGTCGGGCGGCTGCTCGCCCTCGGCGTGGCAGGCGTCGATCGAGGCGGCCGGCGGGAAGTTGCCGGTGAAGTGGCTGGTGTCGAGATCGACGCCCTGCACGACGCCGGGCCGCGCCAGCTTGACGATGCACCAGTCGTGCCCCGCCGTGCGCTTGCGGCGCGTCTCCCAGCCGTCCATCCATTTGCCGTGGTCGTCGTACTTGCCGGGGATGAACACCGCCGGCTCCGGGTCGAGCATGCGTTCCTTCGGCGCGAAGAACTCGTCGCTGGCGGCCAGCGCGCGGGCACCGAGGCGCGGGTCGGCGAGGTTCGGATAGCGCCGCGTGAACGCGGGGGCGTCGGGATCGAGAATCGGTGCTGCCATGGTCGGGCTCCTGCCGGGAATCGGGAATCGAGATCGGGAATCGAGGTCGGGAATCGAAGGTCGGACGATCCGCACGCGCGGCCTGCCTGCCGTGCGCCGGACCGGCTCAAACCGGTTGCACGCGCATCAAAGCGCGGGGGCGGGTTGGTCAGCGGCCCGCTCGCCGGCCGGGGCATCGTCGGCCGGCACGTAGCGCAGCTCGCGGTTCAGCACGCGGCGCGCGCGGGCCGCGTCGATGTCGTGCTCCCACACCGCCACCACCACCGTCGCGACGCAGTTGCCGATCAGGTTCGTCACCGCACGCGCGATCCCGACGAACCAGTCCACCGGCAGGATCAGCACGAGGCCGAGCACCGGCAGCGCCGGGATCGCCGAGAGCGTCGCTGCCAGGATCACGATCGCCGAACCGGGAATGCCATGCGCGCCCTTCGAGGTGACGAGCGAGACCAGCAGCACCACGATCAGGTCGTGCGCCGACAGCGGCGTGTTGGTGGCCTGCGCGATGAACAGCACGGCGAGCGTCAGGTAGATCGAGAAGCCGTCGAGGTTGAACGAGTAGCCGGTCGGGATCACGAGGCCGACCGTCGAATCCTTCACGCCCATCCATTCGAGCTTGCGCATCACCTGCGGCAGCACCGCGTCCGACGAGGCGGTGCCGAGCACGATCATCAGTTCCTCGCGCAGATAGCGGATCAGCTTGAACACGCTGAAGCCGGCGAGCCGCATCACCGCGCCGAGCACCCCCGCCACGAACAGCGCGCAGGCCAGGTAGAACACCGCCACCAGCAGCCCCATCTGTTCGAGCGAGGCCACGCCGCACTTGCCGGTGGTGAACGCGATCGCGCCGAGCACGCCGAGCGGCGCGAGCCGGATGATGAAACCCATCACGCGAAAGCAGACCTGCGCGAACTCGTCGACGAGGCCGTTGAGCACGCGCGCGCGTTCGCCGAGCATCGACAGCGCCGCGCCGAACGGCACCGCGAACACGAGGATCTGCAGGATGTCGCCCTTCGCGAACGCGTCGAACGCGGTGTCGGGAATGATCTTCAGCAGGTAGCCGGCGGTGTCCTTCAGGCTCTGCGCGTTCTTCGCGTAGTCGGCGAGCGAGGCCGGATCGAGCGCGCGCAGGTCGACGTTCATGCCGGCGCCGGGGCGCGTGAGCACCGCGAGCACGAGGCCGATCGCGAGTGCGAGCGTGGTCATCAGCTCGAAGTAGACCACCGCCCGCAGGCCGACGCGCCCGACCTTGCGCAGGTCGCCGGCGTTCGCGATGCCGCTCACCACCACGCAGAACACGATCGGCCCGATCACCATCTTGATCAGCTTCAGGAAACCGTCGCCGAGCGGCCGCAGCGACTGCGCGGCATGCGGAAACGCCGCGCCGAGCGCGACGCCGATCACGAGCGCGATCATCACGCGCCCGAACAACGAGTTCAGAAACTTCGCCATCCGATCCTCCGTTACCGCGGGTAATCGCCGTTCGCCAGGGGAAATTCACTGTTCCGACTGGTCATACCAGTGAACGTATGGCGGAGTGTAGGAAGCCGATATAGTCGCGTCAACCATGTCAAAAACCGGGATTACCCGATTGACCATGGCGGGCCGGGCGGCGGTGCCGCACGTCATTTTGGGGGATTACAATGCCGGTCTGACCGCCTCTCGCAGCCATGAAGAACGTTCCCCACACCGTCACCGACGCCGCCATCGCGACGATCCAGACCCGGATCGAAACCGGCGCCTATCCCGTCGGCAGCCTGCTGCCGGCCCAACGCCAGCTGTCCGAGGAACTCGAGATCAGCCGCGCGTCGCTGCGCGAGGCGCTCTCGACGCTCGAGGCGCTCGGCATGCTGACGATCCGGCCCGGCAAGGGCGTCTACGTCGAGCGGGCGCAGGCGAGCGCCGATCATCCGTGGCGCTTCGCCGGGCGTTCGTCACCGCCCGACACCTACCAGATGCGCTACGCGCTGGAAGGCTTCACCGCGCGGATGGCCGCGCTCGCCGTCAGCGACGCCGACCTGGCCTGGTTCGAGGAGAACCTCGCCGCGCTGCACGTCGCGCTCGTCGACAACGCGCTCGACGACGCGTCGCAGCTCGATTTCGAGTTCCACATGCGCATCGTCGGGCTGGCCGGCAACGCGGCGATCGAATCGATCCTGCGCGACAGCGCGGACATCATGAAGGAAAGCCAGCGCATGCCGTTCTACCGGCGCGAACTGATGCTCTCGACGTTCCACGAGCACCGCGTGATCCTCGACGCGCTGATCGCGCGCGACTCGGCCGCCGCGGGCCGCGCGATCGAGACGCATATCGAGGGCGCCGCGCAGCGCGCCGGCGTGTTCTTCCCGACGCCGCGCGGCTGAAACCCCCGAAGCTCCGAAGGCAGGGGCGCGCCCATCGTCGGCCCCACCGTTTCCGTAACCGGAAAAGACACGGCCCGCCGCCGCGCACGAGGCGCGACGGCAGGCCGTGAGTTCGCCGGCGGGCGGGTACCGGCTGCTGCCGGCACCGCCCGCGGCGCGCGTTTACTTCGCGTTCGCGAAAGCGACCGCCGTGTCGAGCATCCGGTTCGAGAAGCCCCACTCGTTGTCGTACCAGCTCGACACCTTGACGAGGCGGCCCGACACCTTCGTCAGCGTCGAATCGAACGACGACGAAGCCGGGTTGTGGTTGAAGTCGATCGAGACGAGCGGCTGGTCGTTGTAGGCGAGGATGCCCTTCAGCGAGCCTTCCGACGCTTCCTTCATGATCGCGTTGACTTCCTCGACCGTCGTGTCGCGCTTGGCGATGAACGACAGGTCGACGATCGACACGTTGATGGTCGGCACGCGAATCGCGTAACCATCGAGCTTGCCGTTCAGTTCCGGCAGCACGAGGCCGACGGCCGCTGCCGCGCCCGTCTTGGTCGGGATCTGGCTGTGCGTGGCCGAACGCGCGCGGCGCAGGTCCTCGTGATAGACGTCGGTCAGCACCTGGTCGTTCGTGTAGGCGTGGACCGTCGTCATCAGGCCGGTTTCGAGGCCGATCTTGTCGTGTAGCGGCTTGACCAGCGGCGCGAGGCAGTTGGTCGTACACGAGGCGTTCGAAATCACGGTGTGCTCGGCCTTCAGCACGTCGTGGTTGACGCCGTAGACGATCGTCGCGTCGACGTCCTTGCCGCCCGGCGCCGAGATGATCACCTTCTTCGCGCCGCCCTTCAGGTGCGCGCTGGCCTTTTCCTTGGTGGTGAAGAAGCCCGTGCATTCGAACACGACGTCGACGCCCAGTTCGCCCCACGGCAGTTCGGCCGGATTGCGGTTGGCCAGCACGCGGATGCGGTCGCCGTTGACGATCAGGTAGTCACCGTCCACCGACACTTCGCCCGGGAACTTGCCGTGCGCGGTGTCGTACTGCGTCAGGTGCGCGTTCGTCTTCGCATCGCCGAGGTCGTTGATCGCGACGATCTCGATGTCGTGCTTCTTGCCGTTTTCATAGAAAGCGCGCAGCGTATTGCGGCCGATGCGGCCGTAACCGTTGATTGCAACGCGAATCGTCATGATTATCTCCTGATGGCTGAAAAAAAACGGTTCGTCGGCTTCACGACGGCGCCGGCCCGCCGGTCAGGCGGAGCCCGCGCGCTGGATCACGCTCAGGCGAGCACTTTCTTCGCCGTCTCGACCACGTTCTCGACGGTGAAGCCGAAATACTTGAAGAGTACGCCGGCCGGGGCCGACTCGCCGAACGAATCGATCCCGACCACGCCGCCTTCGAGGCCGACGTACTTGCGCCAGAAGTCGGTCACGCCCGCTTCGATGGCCACGCGGCGCACGCCGGCCGGCAGCACGCGCTCGCGATACTCGGCGTCCTGGCGGTCGAACACGGTGGTGGCCGGCATCGACACGACGCGCGCGGCAATGCCCTGCTGCGCGAGCGGCTCGACGGCCTTCATCGCCAGTTCGATCTCGGAGCCCGTCGCGATCAGGATGATCTTGCGGGCGACGATTTCCTCGTCCCAGTCGCGCAGCACGTAGCCGCCCTTCGCGACGTTCGCCAGCTGCGCATCGCTGCGCGCGTTGAACGCCAGGTTCTGGCGGCTGAAGATCAGGCACGACGGGCGCTGCGCGGCCACGGCCTCGGTCCAGGCCACGGCCGTCTCGACCGTATCGGCCGGACGCCAGACGTCGAGGTGCGGAATCAGCCGCAGGCTCGAGACGTGCTCGATCGACTGGTGCGTCGGGCCGTCTTCGCCGAGGCCGATCGAGTCGTGCGTGAACACGAACAGCGAGGGCGCCTTCATCAGCGCGGCCACGCGCAACGCGTTGCGGCTGTAGTCGGAGAACGTCAGGAAGGTACCGCCGAACGGCTTGTAGCCGCCATGAAGAACCATACCGTTAATCGCGGCGCTCATGCCAAATTCGCGCACGCCGTAGTTGATATGGTTCCCCCACTGGATACCTTTTTCGCCTGCGCGAACCGGCTTCGACGCCTTCCAGTTCGTCAGGTTCGAGCCGGTCAGGTCGGCCGAGCCGCCGACCAGTTCGGGCAGCGCGGCAGCCAGGCCCTCGATGGTCTGCTGCGAAGCCTTGCGGGTGGCGACCGTCTCGCCGCGCTCGTTCGCGCCGGCCACGATCGCGGCGGCCTTCTGCGCCCAGTCGGCCGGCAGCTTGCCCGCCATGCGGCGCACGAATTCGTCGGCTTCGGCCGGAAACTTCGCGCGGTAGGCTTCGAACACCGCGTTCCAGTCGCCTTCGCGCTTCGCGCCGGCAGCCTTGCCGTCCCACGCCGCGTAGACTTCCTGCGGGATCACGAACGGCTCCCAGTTCCAGCCGAGCGCCGCGCGCGTCTTGGCGATTTCCTCGGCGCCGAGCGCCGCGCCGTGGACGTCGTGGCCGCCGGCCTTGGTCGCCGCGCCCTTGCCGATCACCGTCTTGCAGCAGATCAGCGTCGGCTTGTCCGACAGCTTCGCCTTGGCAATCGCCGCGTCGACGGCGTCGACGTCATGGCCGTCCACGCCCGGGATCACGTTCCAGCCGTAGGCTTCGAAGCGCTTCGGGGTGTCGTCGTGGAACCAGTTCACCACGTCGCCGTCGATCGAGATGCCGTTGTCGTCGTACAGCGCGATCAGCTTGTTCAGCTTCAGCGTGCCGGCAAACGAGCAGGCCTCGTGCGAGATGCCTTCCATCAGGCAGCCGTCGCCGAGGAACACGTAGGTGTGGTGATCGACGAGCTTCGCGTCGTCCTTGTTGAACTCGGCCGCGAGCAGCGCTTCGGCCAGCGCCATGCCGACCGCGTTCGCGAGACCCTGGCCGAGCGGGCCGGTGGTGGTCTCGACGCCGGCCGTGATGCCGTATTCCGGATGGCCCGGCGTCTTCGAGTGCAGCTGGCGGAAGTTCTTCAGCTCCTCGATCGGCAGGTCGTAGCCGGTCAGGTGCAGCAGCGAGTACAGCAGCATCGAGCCATGGCCGTTCGACAGCACGAAGCGGTCGCGATCGGCCCAGTGCGGGTTCGCCGGGTTGTGCTTGAGGTGGCGCGACCACAGGGCCACGCCGATCTCGGCCATGCCCATCGGCATGCCGGGGTGGCCGGAGTTGGCTTGCTGGACGGCATCCATCGCGAGGGCGCGAATCGCATTGGCCATCAGGGAAGTGCTGGCGGTAGACGAGGTCGTCATGTCGAGTCCGGAGAACGAGTCGAGAAAACGGGGCACGGCTGGTCCGGAAGCTCGCGGGCCGACCGCTCCCGGCGCGCGATGCGGCGCCATGGGGACGCGAAGCGGACGAGCAATCAGACGGCAGGCAGCAAAGCCGGGCATTTTAACAGATGCCCCGGCGCGCGCCCCGGCGAAAAAGGCCTGGGAAGCGGATCGCGGCGCCCCCCGCGCGCACCGTCTGGCGGTGCGTCGCGCATAGATGCCGCGCCGCCGCATCTTCTCATGCTGCGCCGCATCGCGTCGCAAACGTTATGAAGCGCCATGCGCCCGGCGTGGCGCCGGGCCGGATTTGCTGCACCTGCCGCATCGATCGGGCGGCCCCGGCCTGCACCGCCGGCCCCGCGCGCGCCTTCTATAATTCGAGGCATCCGCGCCCGCCCGCCGCTCCGCCGCCCGACTGCCCGCCACGCCCCTGCCCGCCGCCGTGAACACTACGCTCTGTTTCCAGCCCTGCGCCGACGCGATCTACGGTTTTCCGAACGCCCGCCGCCTCGCCTCGTTCGCCTCGCCTTATCAGCACATCGAAGTCTGGGACACGCCGCAGCTCGGCCGCCTGTTCACGCTCGACGGCCGGCCGATGACCTCGGTCGGCGACGAGGCCGTCTACCACGAGTGCATGACGCATCCGGCCGCGCTCGCGCATCCGCACCCGCGCCGCGCGCTGGTGCTCGGCGGCGGCGACGGCGGTGCCGCGCGCCAGCTGCTGAAGCATCCGTCGATCGAACGGATCGTGATCGCCGAACTCGACGCCGCCGTGGTCGAGATGGCACGGCGCCACCTCGAGGCCGTGCATCGCGGCGCGTTCGACGATCCGCGCGTCGAACTCGTGATCGGCGACGCGGCCCATTACGTCGAGCACGCGCCGATCCACTTCGATCTGGTCGTGTTCGACCTCACGCCGCCCGATTCGCCGGCCGCCGGCCTCTATACGCGCGCGTTCCTCGCCCGGCTCAAGCGGATCCTCACGCCCTGCGCGGCGCTCTCGATGCATCTGGGCGCGCCGGCCTTCCACGCGCCGCGCCTCGCCGCGCTGGTCGACGAACTGCGCGCCTCGTTTGCGGTGGTCGCGCCGCTCGCCGCGCCAGTGCCGCTCTACGGCGGCGAATGGCTGATGGCGGTGGCGAGCGACACGCTCGACGCGGGCGCGCTGTTTGCGCACGACGTCGAGGAACGGCTCGCCGCGCGCGGCGTCGCCGATCTGCGGTTCTACGACGCCGAACTGCACCCGGCGCTGTTCACCCTGCGCCGTGCGCTGCGCGATACACTCGGCCTGCGCCGCTGACGCTGACGCGGCGCCCCCGCCCCCACCATCCCGCAGGAGATCGCCCAATGACCGATCCACGTCCGGCCGACGTGCCTTGGTTGACCCCCTATCTGGCCGTTCGCAACGCGGCCGCCTCGATTGCGTTCTACGGCAGTGCGTTCGGATTCGAAAAACGCGAGTTGATCGACGAAGACGGCGCGATCATGCACGTCGAGATGTCCTATCACGGCCAGCTGATCCTGATGTTCGCGCCCGAGGGCGCGTTCGGCTCCACCGCGCGCACGCCGCGCAGCGCCGACCTGATGGCGCCGCAGTCGTTCTACCTGTACGTCGACGACGTCGACACCGTGCACCGGCGCGCGCTCGACGCCGGCGCGAAGTCGCTCAGCGAGCCGCGCGACCAGTTCTGGGGCGACCGCTTCGCGCAGGTCGAGGATCTCGACGGCTACCGCTGGGCGCTCGCGCGGCGCATCGCACGATGAGCGGCAGCACGTCCGCGGTCCCGCGCTTCTTCGTCGATCTCGCGCTGCGCGCCGACAGCGAGGTGATGCTGCCCGCCGAGGTCGCCCGCCACGCGCAGGTGCTGCGCCTCGAACCCGGCGATCCGCTGACGCTGTTCGACGGCACCGGCGGCCAGTACCGCGCCGAACTCGTCGAGCTCGGCAAGCGCACCGCCGTGGCGCGCACCGTCGGCTTCGACGCGCGCGAGCTGGAGACGCCTTACCGCGTCACGCTCGCCCAGGGCATCGCCGGCGGCGACAAGATGGACTGGCTGATCGAGAAGGCCGTCGAACTCGGCGTCGCCGCGCTCGCACCGCTCTCGACCGCGCGCGGCGTGGTGCGGCTGTCCGGCGAGCGCGCGGACAAGCGCGTCGCGCACTGGCAGGGCGTGGTGCGCGCCGCCTGCGAGCAGTGCGGACGCAATCGCGTGCCGGCGGTCGCGCCGGTCGCGGACCTTGCGGCCTGGCTCGACGCGCTGCCGCCCGCGGCCGACGCGGAACTGCGGCTGATGCTGTCGCCGCGCGCGAGCATCGCATTCGCGGCGCTGCCGGCCGCGGCGCCGGCCGGCCCGGTCACGCTGCTGATCGGTCCGGAGGGCGGACTCTCGCCGGCCGAGGAAGACGCGGCGCGCGGGTATGGCTTCCAGGCGATCGTGCTCGGCGCGCGCGTGCTGCGCACCGAGACGGCCGGCATGGCCATGCTGGCGGCACTGGCCGCGCGCTGGGGCGGGTGGGCATGAAGCAGCGATGAACGCCGGCGCGCGGCCGGGCAGCCAGTCTCGCCGCCGCGCACCACGCCACGTCAAGCCGACGACGCATGTAAAAAGGCCCGCTCTCAAGCGGGCCTTTTGATTGCCGACGGACGGCAGGCGGGCGGGTGACGTGAAGCGGCGCGCGCCTGGCGCCGTGCCTCAGGCGAACGAGTAGAACACGCGGAACGCGATCTTGCGTTCGGCCCAGAACTCGGCGGCCTCGCGGAACACGTCGAGCAGCGTCTCGCGCCCTTCCTTGTCGAACTTCTGCGCGATCGGCAGCGCCTCCAGCACGATCACGAAGCCGGGCTGCTCGCCCGCCTGGTGGATCAGGTCGGTGAGGCTGTCGTACAGCGCGTCGTAGTTCTTCCCGAAGTGCTTCGGGAGCAGGAACGACGTCGCGATCGTTTCGAGCACTTCCTGCTTCGACTGCGCGGCGCCGCAATACGCGAACAGGAAATGCTGGCCGAGCCGGGCAGCTTCCTCCGCGAGGTCGTGGACGCGAAATGCGCGGATCGACTGCACGAGATTGGGTCGCACGGTCGCGAACAGACTCATAGGCTCCTCGGTCGATGAATCCCCGGGGCAGATCGCCGGCGGCTCCGCGGCGTCGCCGGCCTGGGCGAGCGCGCGCAGGCGCATCACGCGCTGGAACAGGTTGCCGTCTCCGGCCGCGAACAGATCCGCCGCAGCCGACATTTCGTGCGCGTAGCTAGTGTCGCTCATGCCGATCATCCCGAAGTCATTCAACAATACGTTTAAAACTGGCGTAGTGGTCGTCGGTGTAATAACAGTTGTCGATCCGTTGCAGCGGGCCGCCGCAGACGATTCGCTTCGCGCCGCGATTGCGCGCGCGCGGCGTCGGCACCGTGTACTCGTGGTAATAGCCGCGCCGCGTCTTCGGCAGAATGCGCTCGAAATTGCCGAACACGACCCCGTCTTTCGGATACGGATAAGGGCCGCCGGCGGCAATCAGGCCCAGCGTCGTCACGGCTTCGCGCGGCAACCGGGAAGTGGGAATCGTGCCGACCGACGCCATGCCGGCGACGGTTTCCCGGGCGTAAGCCGAGGAAATCGGACTGCCCGCCGGCGAGCCGGCGCTACCCAGTGCGACGAGCGCGAAAACGGACGCGAGCGCGCCGTTGCGGAGCCACTTGCGTGCCATGGACCGGGGTTCCCGCTGTTAAATCAACAAGTTGACGACCAGGAAAGGCGTAAGCGTAGCGCTAATGGCGGGCGGAATCAATGTTCGCCGGGGAAATGAAAGCGCCGCTTGCGGCTATTTGACACAAATAGCCCGATTTCGCCGCTTGCGTACGCCCTTTTTATCCTGACAAAGATAAAATCAAGGTGACAGCATCGGATGGCGGGTTCTTTGCCTCCCCGTCATCACCCGGCGGCCCCGGTGGATGCTGTTGTTCGACCCTTGGGAAGGCCTTGCCATACCCGACGGCGTGCCCTGCAACGGGGCACGCCGCTTTTCCCGTTTCTGCGCGTCTTTTCGCGCTTCCGGTCGAAACCGGACCCGGGCAGCGCAGACACCGCGGCGGCGGCCCGAACCGCGTCAAGTCGGGGGCGCGTGAAGGCGGGAGAAGGCGCCGAGCGCGCCGCCGCCCGTGCTTAGCGCGTCGCGTTCACGTCGGCGACCAGCAGCGCCGCCATGTTGACGATCCGGCGCACCGTGGCCGATTCGGTCAGCACATGCACCGGCTGCGCGGCGCCGAGCAGGATCGGCCCGATCGCGATGTTGTTGCCGGCTGCGGTCTTGAGCAGGTTGTAGGCGATATTGGCCGAGTCGATGTTCGGCAGCACCAGCAGGTTCGCCTCGCCCTCGAGCGTCGAGTCCGGCAGGATTTCCTTGCGCAGCAGCGGGTCGAGCGCGACGTCGCCATGCATTTCGCCGTCCACCTCGAGGCCCGGCGCGCGCTCCTTGAGCAGCGCGAGCGTATCGCGCATCTTCTGCGCGGTCGGCGCGTTGCTGGTGCCGAAGTTCGAGTGCGAGAGCAGCGCGACCTTCGGCTCGATGCCGAAGCGGCGCACTTCCTCGGCCGCCATCATCGTGATCTCGGCCAGTTGTTCCGGGGTCGGATCGACGTTGACGTGCGTGTCGACGATGAAGATCTGGCGGCCCGGCAGCACCAGGCCGTTCATCGCGGCGTAGACGCTGCAGCCCTCGCGCTTGCCGATCACCTGGTCGACGAAGTGCAGGTGGCGATGCGTCGTGCTGATGGTGCCGCAGATCATCCCGTCGGCTTCGCCCTTCTTCACCAGCATCGCGCCGATCAGCGTGGTGCGGCGGCGCATTTCGAGCTTGGCGAGCTGCTGGCCCATGCCCTTGCGCACCATCAGCTGGTAGTAGGTCTGCCAGAAATCGCGGTAGCGTTCGTCGTGCTCGGTGTTGACGATCGTGAAATCGACGCCCGGCGTGATGCGCAGGCCGAAGCGCTTGATCCGGTTCTCGATCACGTGCGGACGGCCGATCAGGATCGGCGTGGCGACGTGCTCGTCGACGAGGATCTGCACGGCGCGCAGCACGCGCTCTTCCTCGCCCTCGGCGAACACCACGCGCTTCTTCTCCTGCGGGGCGTTGCGCGCGGCCTGGAACACCGGCTTCATGGTGTTGCCGCTGTGATAGACGAACTGCTGCAGGTGCTGGACGTAGCCGTCCATGTCCTCGATCGGACGCGTCGCCACGCCGCCTTCCATCGCGGCCTTCGCGACGGCCGGCGCGATCTTGACGATCAGGCGCGGGTCGAACGGCTTCGGGATCAGGTATTCCGGCCCGAACGAGAGATCCTCGATCGCGTAGGCGGTGGCGACGATGTCGCTCTGCTCCTGCTGCGCGAGTTCGGCGATCGCGTTGACGGCGGCGATCTCCATCTCACGCGTGATCGTGGTGGCGCCGACGTCGAGCGCGCCGCGGAAGATGAACGGGAAGCAGAGGACGTTGTTGACCTGGTTCGGGTAGTCGGTACGGCCGGTCGCGAGGATCGCGTCGGGGCGCACTTCGTGCGCGACTTCGGGCAGGATTTCCGGCGTCGGATTGGCGAGCGCGAGGATCAGCGGGCGCTCGGCCATGCCCTTGACCATCTCCTGCTTCAGCACGCCGGCGGCCGACAAGCCGAGGAAGATGTCCGCGCCGTCGATCACCTCGGCCAGCGTGCGCGCGTCGGTCTCGCGCGCGAAACGCTCCTTGTCCGGATCCATCAGTTCGGTGCGGCCCTGGTAGACGACGCCGGCCAGGTCCGTGACGAAGATGTTCTCGAGCGGCAGGCCGATGTCGACCAGCAGGTCCAGGCAGGCGAGCGCCGCGGCGCCCGCGCCCGAGGCGACCAGCTTGACCTGCTTGATGTCCTTGTTCACCACCTTGAGGCCGTTGGTGATCGCGGCGGCCACCACGATCGCGGTGCCGTGCTGGTCGTCGTGGAACACCGGGATCTTCATGCGCTTGCGGCATTCGCGTTCGACGATGAAGCAGTCCGGCGCCTTGATGTCCTCGAGGTTGATGCCGCCGAAGGTCGGCTCGAGCGCGGTGATCACGTCCACCAGCTTGTGCGGGTCCGATTCGTTCAGCTCGATGTCGAACACGTCGATGCCGGCGAACTTCTTGAACAGCGCGGCCTTGCCCTCCATCACCGGCTTCGACGCGAGCGGGCCGATGTTGCCGAGGCCGAGCACCGCGGTGCCGTTGGTGACGACGCCCACCAGGTTGCTGCGCGAGGTGAAGCGCGCGGCGTTCAGCGGATTCTCGACGATCTCCTCGCAGGCGAACGCGACGCCCGGCGAGTACGCCAGCGCGAGGTCGCGCTGGTTGATCATCTGCTTGGTCGGCTGGACGGCGATTTTGCCCGGCGTCGGGAATTCGTGGTAATCGAGGGCGGCTGCGCGCAGATCGGCTTTCGGGGAGGGCTTGGTGGACATGAGTCGAAGGGGCGGGATTAGAATACCTGTTCGGCCCACATTGTAGCGCCAATCCTTATTCAAAATTTTACGTTCCGGCCACCACGGCCACGACCGGAATGCACGTAACGGCGGGCCGCCGCCTTACAATGGCCGCCCCTCATCCTGCCGCCGGAAAGGCTCGCCGTGGTCACCTCCCCGCTGTCCGAATTCTCGTTGATCGATCGCTATTTCGCGCGCCGAGCGCGGCGGCCGGAAGCGCGCGCCGCGCTCGGCATCGGCGACGATTGCGCGCTATTGGCGCCGCATCCGGATACGATGCTGGCGATTTCGACGGACATGCTGGTGGAGGGCCGTCACTTCTTCGCCGACGTGGCGCCGCGCGCACTCGGCCACAAGACGCTGGCCGTGAACCTGTCCGACCTCGCCGCGATGGGCGCCCAGCCGCGCGCGTTCACGCTCGCGTTCGCGCTGCCGCGCGCCGACGCCGACTGGCTCGACGCGTTTTCCGACGGTTTGTTTACGATTGCCGATCGCTACGGCTGCGAGCTGGTCGGCGGCGACACCACCAGCGGGCCCCTCAACCTGTGCGTGACCGTGTTCGGCGACGTCGGCCCCGATCGCGCGCTGCGCCGCGACGCGGCGCGCCCCGGCGACGAGGTCTGGGTGTCGGGCACGCTCGGCGACGCACGCGCCGGACTCGGCGTGGCGCGCGGCGAATGGACGGCCGGCGCGGCTGAAGCTGCGGCATTTCGCCGCGCACTCGAATGGCCGGAGCCGCGCGTCGCGCTCGGCCTTGCGCTGGCCGGCATCGCGCACGCGGCGCTGGACATTTCCGACGGCCTCGCGGGCGATCTGCGACACATCCTCGAACGCTCGCGCGTGGGCGCCGACATCGAGGTGGACGCGGTGCCGCGCTCGGCCGCGCTTGCCACGCTCGCGCCCGAGCTGCAGCGCACCTGCACGCTGGCGGGCGGCGACGACTACGAACTCTGCTTCACGGCGCCGGCCGCCGCGCACGCGGCCGTGCTGGCCGCCGGCGTGACGGCCGGCGTGGCGGTCACGCGGATCGGCACGATCCGCGCGCTCGCCGTGCCCGACGAGGCGCCCGGCATCCGCTGGCTCGACGGCGCCGGCGCGCCGCTCGCGCTGACGCTGCGCGGCTTCGATCATTTCCATGCCGGTCAATGACGAGCCGGCGCCGCGCGCCGACGCGCCCCGCCCCGGCACGGCCCTCGTGACGGTGCGCGGCCACGGCGGCACCTCGGGCCGCACCGCGCGCCATGACCCCGCAGGCGATGCCGACGATATCGACGACGTGCAGCCGCTGCCGCGCCGCGCGAGCGCGCCGTTCATGCGCTCGCACCCGCTGCATCTGCTCTCGCTCGGCTTCGGCACCGGCCTCGCGCCGTTCGCGCCCGGCTTCACCGGCTCGCTGTTCGGCTGGCTCAGCTTCGTCGCGTTCGCGCCGCGCCTGCCGGCGGCCGCCACGCTCGCGCTGATCGCGCTCGGCTTCGTGTTCGGCGTGATCGCCACCGGCCGCACGGCGCGCGCGCTCGGCGGCGGCCGGCCGCGCGCGATCGTCTGGGACCACGTGGTGGCGATCTGGCTCGTGATGCTGCTGGTCACGCCGGCCACGTTCTCGCAGCAGCTGGCCGCGTTCGTGCTGTTCCGCCTGTTCGACGGCGGCAAACCGCCGCCGGTGCGCGATCTCGATCGCCGTTTGAAAGGTGGTTTTGGCATCATGGTCGACGATCTCGTCGCCGCGTTCCTGACGCTGCTCGTCATCGCGACGTGGTGCGCCCTGTTTCCCACTCTTCACTGAGTCCGCACGCATGCCGACCGATTCCATCGTCCACCAGCTCGCGATCCGCGCCGGCAACAAGCTGCGCGACCAACACCTGGCGCTCGCGACCGCCGAATCCTGCACGGGCGGCATGATCGCGACCGCGATCACCGACATCTCCGGCAGCAGCGCCTGGTTCGAGCGCGGCTTCGTCACCTACTCGAACCAGGCCAAGACCGAGATGATCGGCGTGCCGCACGAGCTGATCGAGAAGCACGGCGCCGTCAGCGAGCCGGTCGCGCGCGCGATGGTCGAAGGCGCGCTGCGCAACAGCCGCGCGCAGGTCGCGCTGTCGGTGACGGGCATCGCCGGCCCCGGCGGCGGCTCCGAGCACAAGCCGGTCGGCACCGTCTCGTTCGGCTGGAGCAACCGGCTCCACACCGAGGTCGAGACGCTCGTGTTCAAGGGCGACCGCGAGCAGATCCGCGTGCAGGCCGCCGCGCACGCGCTGCGCGGACTGCTGAAGCTGCTCGACGAACGCGAGCGCTGATCCGGCGCGGCGGGCAAGGCTCCGCCGGCCGCAACGCCAACAGAAAGGGCGCCCCGCGGGCGTAATGCCGTTCAGTTAAGCAACTGGACGGCATTTTTGTTTTGGGAAGGAGTGGTTGTAAACGCTGCGCTGAAGTGTTAA
>NZ_CP045094.1:503393-581806 GCF_022870505.1 Burkholderia perseverans | reverse complement strand
TCGGGCCGTCAAGTCCCGTCCTGCTCGTTATGCCGTTCGGTTCCTCAGAAAGAACCTTAACTGAACGGCATTAGCCCCGCGGGCGCCCTTTTTCGTTGGCTCGAACCGCGCGCGGCGGCTCGGGCGTCAGCGATCAGCGATGCGCGTTGATCGTGTCGCGCGTGGCCTGCGCGACGCGCGCGGCGGCCTCGGCGAAATCGTCGCCGTTGCTCGCGTAGAGGATCGCGCGCGACGAGTTGATCATCATGCCGCCGCCGTCGGCGGTACGGCCGGCCGCCACGGTCGCCTGCACGTCGCCGCCCTGCGCGCCGATGCCCGGAATCAGCAGCGGCATCTCGCCGACGAGTCCGCGCACGATCTCGATTTCCTTCGGGAAGGTCGCGCCGACCACCAGCGCGAGCTGCCCGGTCCTGGCGTTCCAGCGCGTCGCGGCCAGTTCGGCCACCACCTGGTAGAGCGGCCGGCCGCCCGTCTCGAGGAACTGCAGGTCGGAGCCGCCCGGGTTCGAGGTCCGGCACAGCACCACCACGCCCTTGTCCTCGTAGGCGAGATACGGCTCGATCGAGTCGTAGCCCATGTACGGATTGACGGTCACGGCGTCGGCGCGATAGCGCTCGAACGCCTCGCGCGCGTACTGCTCGGCGGTGCTGCCGATGTCGCCGCGCTTCGCGTCGAGCACGACCGGCAGGCCCGGGTGCTGCAGGTGGATGTGCGAGATCAGCCGTTCGAGCTGATCCTCGGCGCGGTGCGCGGCGAAGTAGGCGATCTGCGGCTTGAACGCGCTCGCGTAGGGCGCGGTCGCATCGACGATCTCGCGGCAGAAATCGAAGATCGCGTCGGGGCGGTTCGCGAACTGCGCGGGAAACCGCGTCGGTTCGGGGTCGAGTCCGACGCAGAGCAGGGAGTTCGTGCGCTGCCAGGCGGCGCGCAGCGTGTCGATGAAGGTCAGCGGAGCGGACATGTTTCGCGGCGGATCGTTGAGGAAATGCCGCGTATTTTACCCGCAGCCATCGTGCGAGCCGGGCCGCGGCTGGCGTCGAGGCCAGGAGCCGGATCGAAGCGCCGCCGCTGCTGCCGATTCCGCCGCCTCAGCGCGCCGGGGCGCCTCGCGCGGCGGCCGACGCCGCGCGCGGGTCGGCGCGTTCCACCGTGAAGCGGAAGCGCCGCGCGAGCCGCTCGCCGGGGCCGAGCAGCGTCATGCCGTGCCGCTCGGCGCCGCCGGGCAGGTTCACGGCGTTGATCGGATGATCGACCGGCTCGAAGCAGAAGAACGACTCGCCGGGCGGCGTGTAGAGCACGTAGCAGTCGGCGTCCGATTCGATGTCCATGGTCAGCCCGCGCGACGGCCAGGCGACGGTCGCGCGGCCGCCCCAGCCCGTGAACGCGTGATTGACGAGCGTGCCGGGCAGCGGATAGGCGATGCCGAACTGCCAGGCGGGCGGCACCGTCACGTGGCGGCGCGGCAGCCAGTCGGCGCCCGACAGCCAGAGGCCGTTGGCGGCCGCCGCGAGTTCGGTGCTGGCGTCGCGCACGATGAACGGATGCACGCCGAGCCCGAACGGCAGCCGCTCGGCGCCGCAGTTCTCGATCGCAAGCGCGATCGTCAGCGTCGCGCCGTCGAGCGCATACGACTGCGTCGCGCGATAGGCGTAGGGCGCGCCGCCGCGACGGTCGAGCGAAAGCTGCAGCCCGGTCGGCGAGACGTCGTCGATGTGCCAGCGCGCGAGCCAGCCGTCGCCATGGATCGGCAGCGGTTCGGCCTGGCGGTTCCTCGGCACCTCGACGCGGCGCCCCTCGCACTCGAAGCGCCCGCCGCCGATCCGGTTCGAATACGGCAGCAGCGGATAGCAGCCGAGCGCGTTAGGATCGGTGCCGGCATCGACGTGGTCGCAGCCGCGGAAGATCGGCGTGGAAGCGCCGTCGCCGCGCCAGTCGAAGCGCGCGATGCCGCCGCCCAGATGCGGCACCACGTCGAGCCGCAGCTCGGCGCTGGCCAGCGTGACCGCCGCGTCGGCCGCCTCGAGCACGCCCTGCGCGACGCTCGAGGTCTGCGGCCCGGGGCTCACCGGCTGCGCGGCCGCGGCAAGGCGGGCGCGCCGCGAGCGCGCGGCGGACGGGGAAGGCGCATTGCCGATAGTCGATGTCGTCATGATCGTCTCCTGTCTGCGGCGCCGCCACTGGGGCCGCCGCCTGGCTACTGAGCGTGCCGGATCAAGCCCATCCGCCGTCGATGACGACGTCCTGCGCCGTCATCATACGACTGTCGTCGGAGGCAAGGAACAGCGCGGCGCGCGCCAGATCGTCCGGCAGCAGCTCGGCGTCGAGGCACTGGCCGGCCTTGATCGCCGCGCGCCCCGCATCGTCGAGCCACAGCCGGCGCTGCTTGTCGGTCATCACCCAGCCCGGCACCAGCGTGTTGACGCGAATCCCGAACGGTCCGAGATCGCGCGCGAGCGAGCGCGTGAGCCCCTGGATCGCGGCCTTCGAGGTCGCGTAGACGGGATAGCCGCCGTTCTTCAGCATCCAGCCGATCGAGCCGAGGTTGATGATCGCGCCGCCGCCCGCCGCCTTCATGTCGTCGGCCACGGCCTGCGCGGCGAAGAACTGGTGGCGCAGGTTGACCGCGATCGCCGCGTCGAACGACTCGGGCGTGACGTCCTCGATGCGGTGGCGCTTGTCGTTCGCCGCGTTGTTGACGAGCACCGCGATCGGGCCGGTCTTCACGCGCAGCTCCTCGATCGCGCGGCGCAGCGCGTCGATGTCGGTGAGGTCGGCCGCGACGAAGGCCGGCGCGTGGCGCGCGTCGGCCAGCGCTTCGGCGAGCGCGGCGCCGGCCTCGGCGTCGAGATCGACGAAGCCGACCCGCGCGCCCTGCGCCGCGAAGTGCGCGACGAACGCCGCGCCGATGCCGGTGGCGCCGCCCGTGATCAGCACTGCGCGATCGGCGAGACTCGGGTAGCGCGCGCCGCGCACCGCGTCGGCCGCCATTGCTTGAGTCATCTGGTGTTCCTCCCGGCGCGCGTCAGTCGCGCGTGCCGCGGTTCTTCAACTGGTCGAGCAGCACCGCGGCGAGCAGGATCGCGCCGCGCACGAGATACTGGTAGAACGCGTCGATGTTGAGCAGGTTCATCACGTTCTCGACCGTGCCCATGATCAGCACGCCGATCACCACGCCCGAGATCGTCGCGCGTCCGCCCAGCAGCGACACGCCGCCGAGCACGCAGGCCGAGATCACGTTGAGCTCGAAGCCCTCGGCCGCGTTCGGCTGGCCCGAGGTGATCCGCGAGGCGAGGATCACGCCCGCCAGCGCGGTCACGGCGCCCTGGATCAGGAAGATCCAGACGCGCGTGCGCTCGACGTTGATGCCGGCCAGGCGCGAGGCTTCCGGATTGCCGCCGATCGCGAGCGTGTTGCGGCCGTAGACGGTCTGGTTCAGCATCACGCCGAATACGATGAAGCAGAGCAGCGTGACCCAGATCGGCAGCGACACGCCGAACAGCGCGAGGCCGCCCAGCGCGATGAAGGTCTCCGACGAGACGCCCACCGCCTGGCCGTGCGAGACGATGAAGCCGAGCCCGCGCACGATCTCCATGGTGGCGAGCGTGGTGATCAGCGCGTTGATGCGCAGGTAGGCGATCACCGCGCCGTTGACGAAGCCGATCGCGGCGCCGGCCGCGATCGCCGCGATGATCGCGATGAAGGTGTTGTCGGTGGCGTTCAGCACCATCGCGCAGAGCACGCCCGAGAACGCCACCGTCGAGCCGACCGACAGGTCGAAGTCGCGCGAGGCGAGACAGAACATCATGGTGCAGGCGACCATGCCGATCTGCGAGATCGACAGCGCGAGCCCGAGCATGTTGTCGATCGAGAAGAAGTGATCGACCGTCACCGACATGGTGATGAACATCACCGCGAAGATCACGATCAGGCTGTAGTCGGTGATCTGCTGCCACCACTTCTGCCGGTCGTTGGTCTGCGGAATCAAGGCTTCGGCCGCGCGTTTGGCGGCTGCCTGCGTGATACTTTCCTTGGCTTGCATCGTGTCGCTCCCTGCGTCGCGCGGCGAGGCCGCGCCATCTCCATGTTGATTGGTTCGCCCGTGCGTGCCGCTCAGGCGGCCTGCTCGGCCGGCCCCTGCGGCAGCGCGAGATTCAGCACCACCTGTTCGTTCGCCTCGGCGCGCGTGACCTCGCCCGCGATCCGGCCTTCGCGCATCACCACGATGCGGTCGGACACGCCGAGCACCTCCGGCAGCTCCGAGGACACCATCACGATCGCGCAGCCGCGTTCGGCCAGCTCGTAGATGACCTGGTAGATCTCGTTCTTGGCGCCCACGTCGATGCCGCGCGTCGGCTCGTCGAGGATCACGACCTTCAGGTCGGGCTCGGCCAGCCAGCGCGACAGGATCGCCTTCTGCTGGTTGCCGCCCGACAGGAAGCGGATCTTCTGGCGGCGGCTCGGCGTCTTGATCTTCAGCAGCTTGATGAAGCGCTCGGCGGTCTCCGCCTCCTGCCGGCCGTTCAGGAACATCCCGGCGCGCAGCGAATGGCGGCGGCAGCTGATGTTGATGTTCTCGGCGACCGTCGCCATCGCGACGATCCCCTCTTCCTTGCGATCCTCCGGGCACAGCACGATGCCGTGGCGGATCGCGTCGCCGGTGCGGCGCACGTCGATGCGGCGGCCGTCGAGCGTGACGGTGCCGCCGCGCTTGCGGTCGGCGCCGTAGATCACGCGCATCAGCTCGCTGCGTCCGGCGCCCACCAGTCCGAAGAAGCCGACGATCTCGCCGGCGCGCACGTTGAAGCTGGCCGGCGCGCGCAGCTTGTCGGCGGCCAGGCCGTCCACCTCGAGCCGCGGCTCGCCGAGCGCGCGCGGCCGGTAGTGATAAATGTCGTTGATCTCGCGACCGACCATCTGGCTCACCATCTGCTCGCGCGGCACCTCGGCCAGTTCCGGGTGCGAGGCGATCCGGCGGCCGTCGCGGAAGATCGTGCAGGCGTCGCAGAGCCGGTAGATCTCGTCCATCCGGTGCGAGATGTAGATCAGCGCGCGGCCCTGCGCGCGCAGGTCGTCCACGAGCTTGAACAGCACCTCGGTCTCGCGATGCGACAGCGAGCTGGTCGGCTCGTCGAGCGCGATCACGCGCGCGTTGCGCATCAGCGCCTTGCAGATCTCGACCATCTGGCGCTGCGCGATCGACAGGCGCCGCAGCTTGGCCTGCGGATCGAGGTCGACGCCCATCGCTTCCAGGCGCTCGCGCACGTGGCGCCGCGCATCGCCCTTGCGCACCCAGCCGAGCGCGTTCGGCAGCCGGCCGAGCATCAGGTTCTCGGCCACCGTGAGATCGGGCACGTACTGCAATTCCTGGTGGATCACCGCGATGCCGGCGCCGATCGAGGCCGCCGCGCTGGTGAAGCGCACCGGCTCGCCGTCCACCAGCACGCTGCCCGAATCGGGCTGATATTCGCCGCCGAGGATCTTCAGCAGCGTCGACTTGCCCGCGCCGTTCTCGCCCATGAGGCCGTGGACCTGCCCCGCGTGGACGTCGAACGAAATGCCGTCGAGCGCCCGCACGCCGGGGAAGACCTTGCCGATATTGTCGAAACGCAGAACCGCAGTCACATCGCCTCCACTGTCTTGTTGCCGGGCCGCCGCACGCCGCGGCGGCCCGCTTTCACGCCGGATACGCGCCGGCCCGAGGCCGGCCGCGCATCAGTTCGACGCGAGACCCATCTCCGTGCGCACCATGTTCACGTTGGTGCGCGTCGCCAGCATGCCGGTCGTCAGCGTCAGCATCGGGGGCATCTTGTTCTGCGTGATCCACGCGTACATCAGGTCCGAGGTTTCCTCGCCGTGACGCTTCGGGCTGATGATGACGGTGCCGTAGAAGCCCGTCGGCTGCGGCTTCTTGAACTCGTTCAGCGCCGAATCCGAACCGCCGATGCCGATCCCGATCATGTTGTCGGCCTTGAAGCCGCGGCCTTCGGCGGCACGCACCGCGCCCAGCACCGCTTCGTCGTTCAGGCCGTAGGCCACCCAGTGCTTGAACTGCGGGTTCTTGGTCAGCGCGATGTTGGCCGCGTTGAACGCGTTCTCGGTGTCGGTCTTCGCCTGCGGCGCCGCGATCACGTTCGCCTTCGGGAAGCCGGCCGCCACCAGCGCGTCGGTCGCGCCCGAGGTGCGGTCATGCGCGGTCGGCAGCTGCTCGTAGGTGATGTCGATCGCGCCGACCTCGGCCATGTTCCAGCCGCGCTTCTTGATCTCGGCGGCAATGCCGTCGCCGGCCTGCTTGCCGATGTTGTAGGCGGAGATGCCCATGTGCGGCACCGACTCGATCGGCTTGCCGCTGCCGTCCACGAGGCGGTCGTCCACCGTCATCATCTTCAGGTTGTGCGACTTGGCCTTGGCGACGATGCCCGGCCCGAGCTTCACGTCCGGCGTGCAGATGATGAAGCCCTGCGCCTGCTGCGCCGAGAGGTTGTCGATCGCGCTCATCACCTTCTCGCCCGAGGGCGCGCCGATCTTCACGAGCGTGAAGCCCTTGGCCTTGGCGGCCATCTCGGCGAACTTCCATTCGTCCTGGAACCACGGCTCTTCCGGCTGCTTCACGAGGAAGCCGATCTTCACCGGGTCGGCTGCATGGACCACCGGCGCGCCGGCGAGGATCGCCGCCGCCGCGGCGAGCGTGACAAAGGTTCTGCGTTTCATCTGGGTCGTCTCCTGTTGTGCCACTTCTTTCGTTTCCGGCCGCCTGGTTCTGTGACGCAACACACGCGCGGCCGTCGCGTGCTGCGGTCTTTCCAATCCTTGTCCGCGGCCCGCGCCCGGGCCGCCGCCGTCAGTCGTGGTAGAGCGCCGTGCGCCCGCCGTCGATCGTGATGCAGGTGGCGTTGATGAACGGCGCCTCGTCCGAGGCGAGGAACACCGCGGTCATCGCCACTTCCTCGGGCTGCCCGATGCGCTTCATCGGCGGCAGCGCGAGCGTGGCCTCGCGCGCGGCCTGCGGATCGGGCTGCGCGTTCCACCAGTCGTGCGTCAGCTGCGTCTCGATGTAGCCCGGCGCGATCGCGTTCACGCGCACGTTGCGCGGCGCGTATTCGATGCCGAGCGCGCGCGTCAGGCCCAGCACGCCGTGCTTGGCGACCGGGTACGGGAAGCAGCCGGGGATGATCTGGCTCGCGTGCGTCGAGGCGATGTTGACGATGCTGCCGCGACGCCGTTCGACCATGCCCGGCAGCGCCGCGCGGCAGCCGTTCCAGACGCCGTCGAGGTCCACCGCGAAGCAGCGCCGCCAGTCCTCGTCCCGCATCGTCAGCGGATCGCAGAACACGTTCACGCCGGCGTTGTTGACCAGCACGTCGAGCGCGCCGAACTCGCGTTCTGCCGCGGCCACCGCGGCGGCCACCGAGGCGCTCTCGGTCACGTCGGTGCGCTGCGCGAGCACGCGCGCGCCGGGCACCGCCTGCGCGATCGACGCGGCGGCCTCGCGGCCCGCCGGCTCGTCGAGCTCGGCGATCACCACCGCCGCGCCCTCGCGCGCGAACGCCAGCGCGATCGCGGCGCCGATCCCGCGGCCCGCGCCCGTTACCAGCGCAGTCTTGCCGGCCAGCCGGTTCATTTGGCGACGCCGCCGCGCGCGATCGCGAGGCCCTTCACGTAGGCCTGCGCGTGCAGCGCCGTGGTGGCCACGCTCTGGCCCGGCCGGTAGAGCGCCGAGCCGAGGCCGAAGCCGTTGGCGCCCGCGCTCAGGTACGGCCCCATGTTGTCGGGCGTCACGCCGCCCACCGGCACCAGCGGCACGCGCGCGTCGATCACGGCGCGCCACGCCTTCACGGCGATCGGGCCGAGCTGCTCGGCCGGGAACATCTTCAGCACGTCGGCGCCGGCGCGCAGCGCCGCGAACGCCTCGCTCGGCGTCGCCACGCCGGGCGAACTGGCGAGGCCGAGCGCCTTGGCGCGGCGGATCACGTCGGTGTCCGCGTGCGGCATCACGATCAGTTCGCCGCCGGCGCGCGCGACCTCGTCGACGTACTCGGGGCGCAGCACGGTGCCGGCGCCCACCAGCACCTCGGCGGGCAGCGCGGCGCGCAGCGCGGCGATGCTCGCGAACGGATCGGGCGAATTGAGCGGCACCTCGATCAGCCGGAAGCCGGCCTCGACCAGCGCCTCGCCGTGCCCGACCGCCTCGGCCGGCGTGAGGCCGCGCATGATCGCGACCAGCGGGCACGCGGCGAACGCGCGGACGAGCCCCTCGTGCGGCGTGTACGGGGCGGGCAGCGTGAGTTCGGATGACATCGGTTCGATCTCCTGGATGCGGTGGCGCGGCGCTCAGCTCGCCGCGCGGACGGCGGCGCCGACGAGGCCCGCCTGGCTGGCGATGCGCCAGAGCCCGCGCTCGGTCGCGCGCTCGACCACGCGCGCGCCGTCGCAGCCGAACTCGCGCAGCGCCGTCAGATAACGTTCACACAACACCACGTCGCCGATCAGGCTCGGCGGCTGCGCGGCGAGCGTGGTGCCGACCCCGGCCAGCATCGCCACCAGCGCGTTCAGTTCGTGGCCGATCAGCAGCCCGGACAGATAGTCGCCCTGCGCCTGCGGCGCGAGCTGGCCCGTCAGGCCCAGCGTGCGGGTGCTGAAGATGGTGGCGAGCAGGCCCGCGTCGCGGCTCTCGCGCGCCACGCCCACGCCGCGCCGGAACGCCTCGAGATCGGCCTCGCCGGCCTGCATGGTGCGGCCGAGGATGGTGTGGTCGCGCAGCGTCGCGAACAGCTCCCCCGTCATGTAGGTGCGGAAGCGCTCGATGCGGCCGTCGCGCACCCAGGCCCATTTCGCGTGCGTGCCGGGCAGGCCGATCAGCGCGCCCGCGGCGCCGCTCGCGAACGCGGCGTCGCCGGCCAGCGCGCCGACGATCTGGGTTTCCTCGCCGCGCATCACGTCCGGCAGCATGCCGGGCTCCAGCACGCCGGGCACGATCGCCACCGCCACGCCGCGCGAGGACTCGACGCGGATCAGGCCGGCCACCAGCGCGTCGGCGTCGACCGGCGTGTTGACGTAGGGCGCCTCGCGCCAGCCCTGGGCGCTGCCGACCATGCCGGCCGCCAGCACCGGCAGCCCCGGCGCGCGGTCGAGCCAGGCGCCGCAGGCCGACTCGAACGCCGCGTCGAACGCGGCCGTGCCGCCCGCGCGCGGCAGGTTCATCACGCCGGCCGGATGGGCGTTCGATTCGAGCACGCTGCCGTCGGCGGCGAACAGGAACGCGCGCATCGAGGTGGTGCCCCAGTCGATCGCGATCAACGCGGGGGCGGCGGGGCTCGGAGCCGGTCGGGACATCGTCATCGCTTGATCCTGCGGGTCGTTTGCGGCGCGCTCCAGCCGAGCTCCGCCGAGATCGCGCGCGCCTCGCGCTGCACGATCGGAATCAGTTCGTCCATCCGGTCGAGCGGCATGTACGGAATCGTGCTGGCCACCGACACCGCCGCGACGATCGCGCCCGACGCGTCGCGCACCGGCGCGGCCACGCAGCGGATCGACGCCTCGTTTTCCTCGAGGTCGAACGTGTAGCCGCCCGCCGCGTAGTGCGCCATGCGCTGCAGGAAGGTCGGCGAATCGGGGCGGCGGTCCGGCTTGAAGCTCACGCCGGCCAGCGAGCGGCGCGACGCCTCGAACAGCGCGGCCCAGGTGTCGGGCTTGAGGTCGAGCATCATCGCCTTGCCGATGCCGGTCGAGGCGAGCGGCATCCGGTGGCCGATCCGCGAGCGCATCTCGAGGCCGCGCGTGCCGGGGATCTTGTCTATGTAGAGCACGTCGTCGCCGTCGCGCATGCCGAGATGGATCGTGTCGAGCGTCGCCTCGGCGAGCGCTTCCAGATGCGGGCGCGCCACGGCCGTCAGCGGCATCTGTTCGAGCGCGATGGTGCCGAGCTCGATCAGCTTCGGACCGAGCAGGTAGCCGCCCTGCATCTGGCGCAGGTAGCGCGCCTGCACCAGGCTGCTGACGAGCCGGTGCGTGGTGCTGCGCGTCGTGCCGAGCGCGGCGCCGATCGCACGCATGTCGCGCGCGCCGCCCGCGATCGCTTCGAGGATCGCGAGGCCGCGCAGCAGCGTCTGGGTGCCGGCCTGCTGCGCGGCGATGTCGAGCGGCGAGCCGGTCACGCTGATGCTGTCGGCGAGCGCGGCCGGGGCTGCCGAAGCGGCGGGCGCGGCCGGCGTCGACGCTTCGGCCGGATGGGCGCCGTTGGACGGTGCGACGGAAATCGGGGTCTTGTTCATGAGGAGTGAGTCGCGGATGGACGCTTCGCGAAGCGGTGGCCTACGCGGCACCCGAAAATCGGCACGCACGGCGAACGGCGGACTGCTGGATCGGCGTCATCGCGTTGTCTCCTGGTTGCGGCCGGCTGCGGCTTCCTGCTTGCGGATCGCGCCGGCGCATATCGAATGAAGGCGATTGTAGAGGCCGTTCGCGCGGCATCCAATATTTGAATGCATCGACCAAATAATGAGATTCTGCGGGAACGACGAGCGCGCGGGAAGAGGCCGGGAGGCCGCGCGGGCAAGCTCTTTTTGTGATGAAACAAGTGGCGGGAAGAAGCGACGCGCGGACGACCGACGCGGCTTGCGACGGCGACGGGGCGATCGGGAGCGGCGGCGGCCGGCTCGCTCGCGGTGCGAGGCGCCGTCGGGAAAACGGAGGAAGGATTCGGTGCGCGGACACCCCGGTCTCCCTATCGGCCGCACCGGCGGCGCGCACGCGCGGCGGCGGCTACTGCGAGGCCGGCAGTTCCGCCGCCCCCATGCGCCGCGCGATCACGCGCGTGCGCTGGGCCAGGTACGGCGAATTGCGATGCAGGTCGAAGTATTTGGGATTCGGCAGCATCACGGCCAGACGCGCGGCCTGCCCTGCCGTCAGCCGGCTGGCCGGCACCTTGAAGTAATAGCGCGCGGCGGCTTCGGCACCGTACACGCCGCGGCCGAACTCGACCGAATTCAGATAGATCTCGAAGATCCGCTCCTTGTCGAGCAGCGTTTCGAGCATCCAGGTGATGATCAGCTCCTGACCCTTGCGCAGGTAGCTCTTCTCGCTCGACAGGAACAGGTTGCGCGCGAGCTGCTGCGAGATCGTCGAGCCGCCGGCGACGATGCGCCCGCGCGCCCGGTTCTTCTCCCAGGCCTGCAGGATCGCATCCACCTCGTAGCCGTTATTGTTCGCGAAGTCGGCATCCTCCGAGGCGATCACGGCGCGCTTCAGGTTGCGCGAGATCTGCTCGTAGGGCACCCACTGGTGCTGGATCGCCACCGGCGGCGTCTCGGCCTTCAGCCGCCAGGCGTCGGCGCGCATGAACGCGGTCGAGCCGGGGTCGATCACGTTCCACGCCGCGATCTGCGCGAAATAGTAGAGCTGGGTGACGAGCCACGCCCCGAGCAGCACCGCGGCCGCGTAGGCGACCCAGCGCACGAGACCACGCCGGCGGGTACGCCCGCCGGCGCGCGTGCGAGCGGTGCCGAACGGGATCACCATGCGCGCGGCCCGGCCGTGCCGGCGCCGGCTTCAGGCCGTGGCGAGCGCATCGCGCAGCGCCGCCAGCACGGGCGCGCCGTCGGGCCGCACGCCGCGCCACAGCCAGAACGATTCGGCGGCCTGTTCGACCAGCATGCCGAGTCCGTCGGCCGTGCGCGCGCCGAGCGAGGCGGCGTGCTGCATGAACACGGTCGGCTGGGCGCCGTACATCATGTCGTAGGCCAGCGTGCCGGCGCCGAACGCGGCCGCGTCACACTCGGGCAGCGCCGCCTCGAGGCTGCCGGCCGTGGCGTTGACGATCACGTCGTAGGCGTGCCGCTCGACGATCGCCGCGCCGCCGCCCGCCAGCGCGCAGCCGGCGTCGTGCGCGGCCTGCGTGAACTGGCCGACCAGCTCTTCGGCGCGGCTCGCGGTGCGGTTCGAGATCGTGATCGCGAGCGGGCCGCGATCGAGCATCGGCAGCACCACGCCGCGCGCGGCGCCGCCCGCGCCGAGCAGCAGGATCCGCGCGCCGGCCAGCGACACGCCGAGGTTGTGCTCGATGTCGCGCACGAGGCCCGCGCCGTCGGTGTTGTCGCCATGGATCGCGCCGTCGGCGTCGAAGCGCAGCGTGTTGACGGCGCCGGCCGCCGCCGCGCGCGGCGACAGCGTGTCGGCCAGCGCATGCGCCTCGAGCTTGAACGGCACGGTCACGTTCGCGCCGCGCCCGCCCTCGGCGATGAATTCACGCACCGACGCCGCGAAGCCGTCGAGCGGCGCGAGCCGGTGTGCGTAGTCGACCGCCTCGCCGGTCTGCGCGGCGAAGCGCGCGTGGATCGCCGGCGACTTGCTGTGCGCGACCGGATTGCCGATCACGACGTAACGGTCGCGCGCGACCGGGTGCTGGATGGATTCGCTCATCGTGCCGTCGCCCGCGAGGGCGTGGTTGGGTTCATTTCGTGTCGTCCTCGCCGCTGCCAGCCGCCTCGGCCGGGCCGGAAGCGTCCGGCGTGTCCGTATCGGTATCGGTGCCCGCATCGGCGGCCTCGCCTTCGGTCGCCTCGCCCGCGTCCGCCTCGGCCAGCGCTTCCGCCTCGCTCTCGGCCGAATCGTCGGGCGCGTCCACCAGCGTCTCGTCGCCGTCGCCCTCGGCGTCCTCGTCGGCCGTCTCGGCGCCCGACACGCTCGGCGCGTCGAGCACGTTCAGCAGGCGCACCGAGGCCTCGATCGTCAGTTCGTCGATCGACATCACGTCGAGCAGCACGCGCGTGCCGCGCGCGTGGACGCCGAGCCCCGGCACGTGCAGCAGCAGCGGCACGTCCTCGAGCCGCACCAGGTCGCCCTTCACGACCGCGGCCACCACCTGCCGGCGGTTCTCCTGGCGCAGCCAGCGCAGGCACCAGAAATACTCCATGCGGCGCTGGTGGTCGGCGTAGGCCGTATAGGTGTCGTCGAAGCCCTGCACCACCGCGTAGAGATCGGCGTCCTTCGGCTTGAACGGCGCGGCCAGCTTGGCCGTCACGCCGTGCTGCACGCAGGCGAGCAGCTGCCACTGGTTGACGAGGTCGACGTAGCGGCGCAGCGGCGAGGTGCTCCAGGCGTACTGCGCGACGCCGAGGCCCTCGTGCGGCGCGGCGCTGGTCTGCATGCGCGTGCGCTTCGGCCCGGTCGGCACGCCGAGCGCGCGCTGCGAGCGATAGATGCCGGGCACCGTGTGGTCGTGCAGGAACGCGCCCCAGGTCGAGTTCGCGAGGATCGCCAGCTCCGAGACGATCAGGTCGAGCGGCGAGCCGCGCCGGCGCGGCGTGATCGAGATGTGTTCGCCCTCGACGTAGAAGTTGTAGTCGGTATTGCGCTGCACCTCGCGCTTGAGGCCATAGCCGGCGCGCGCCACCTGGCGCTTCTCGAACAGCGCCTGCGCGAGCGGCCACAGCACCGCGATGTCGTCCTTGTGCGGATAGTCGCCGCTGCCGGCCGCGAGCGTGTCTTCGGTGACCACTTCCTCGAGCGTGTTGTGGCGCAGGTTGCTCTTCACGAACACGTATTCGGCGCGCGTCTCGTTCGCGACGATGTCCTGCGTCTCGCGATCGACGATGATGTAGAGCGACAGCGCCGGGCGGAAGCCGCCCTCCTTCAGCGTGAATACCTCGACCACGTCGTCGGGCAGCATGGTGATCTTGTCGCCGGGCATGTAGACCGTGGACAGCCGCGCGCGCGCGATCGCGTCGATCTCGTCGCCGCGCGTGATGCCGAGCGCCGGCGCCGCGATGTGGACGCCGATCCGCACGCGGTTCTCGGGCAGGTGCTCGACCGAGAACGCGTCGTCGATCTCGGTGGTGGTCACGTCGTCGATCGAGAACGCGTCGACGTTGGCGCGCGGCAGGTCCTCGGGCAGCGCGCCGACCGTCACGGGCGGAAAGCCCGTGCCGTGCGGGAAGTGCTCGGCGAGGAAGCGCGCCTCGTGCAGCGCGCGCGCCGACGCCACGCCGCCGCAGTCGAGCATCAGCCGGGCCGGCGACACGCCGAGCGCGAGCGCGGCCGCGTCGAGCGCCTTGTATTCGATCGAGTTCTTGTCCGGGCGGGTCAGCAGCGCGAGCGCCTTGCCCTCGAACGCGGCCGGCAGCCGGCGCGCCTTCAGCTCTTCCTCGTAGCCGGCCTGCACCAGCGCCTGCTGGCGCTTGCGCTCGAGCGAGGCGAGCGCCATCTTGAGCTGTTCCTCGGGCGCGCGCTGGTACTGGCCGCGCCCCTTGCGGCGGAAATAGACGGGCGAGCCGTGCATGCGCAGCACCAGCGCCGCGCGCTCGACCGGCCCGTAGCCGCTGCCGAAATACTCGTCGGCGAGCGCGCCGTAGGCGAACTCTTCCTGCGGCGCGCATTCCCACAGAAAATCGAGATCGATCTGCTGCGCGGCCGCGTCGGCCTGTTGCATCAGTTCGCCGGCAGCCGGCTTGTCGAACTCGATCAGCACATCCTTGGCGCGCACCTTGGCGCGCCGCCCACCCGGCAACTCGACCTGAAACGCGTCGCCCTGGCGCGACAGCACGCTACCCGCCTTGAAACTGCCCGATTCCTCGAAAAAAACGTTCACTCGGTTACTCTCGTTGAGACTGTCCGGCGCCGCCTGGCGGCGCCCCGTCCGGATTGGATTGAATTGCGTCGTTCGTTCGCTTGCCGGCCACGCCCGTCGGGGCGGCCGGCGGGCGGCTCGTCAGCGCGCCGGCCCCGCATCGCAGAACGCGAGCACGTCGTCGACGTAGTCGGCGAACTCGCTGATGCCGTGGTCGCTGCCGTCGATCACCCGGGTCCGCGCGCCCGGATAGTGCGCGAGCATCTCGCGGTAATCGAGCACCTCGTCGCCCGTCGCGGCGATCAGATAGTAGCGTTCCGGGCGCGTCACCGCCGGCACGCGCAGCGCGTCGAGCTCGGCGAGATGGCGCGGCTCGACGACGACGCTGCCGCCGCCGTGCCAGAGCGGCTGCTCGCCCAGGTACTGCGCGAGATCGCGCTGCGGCACGGTGGCCGGATTCAGCAGCACCGCGCGCCAGCCGTGCTTCTCGGCGAGCCAGGTCGCGTAATAGCCGCCGAGCGAGCTGCCGATCACCGTTACCTCGTGCGGCGCGGCACCCGCCACCTCGGACTCGGCCAGCGCGACCGCCTCGAGCGGCGCGACCGCCAGCATCGGGCAGCGCCATTCGGCCTCGCGGCCCAGCGCGGCGAGCCGCTCGGCGAGCAGGCGCGACTTGTAGGAACGCGGCGACGAGCGAAAGCCGTGCAGATAGAGGATCACGCGCCTTCCCCCGTGCCGTCTTGCGCACCCTGGGCGGCGCCGCGCGCCGACAATGCGTCGAGCAGCTTCTGGTGGACCCCGCCGAAGCCGCCGTTGCTCATCACGAGGATCTGGTCGCCGGGCCGCGCGGCGGCGGCCACCGCCTTCACCAGCGCGTGCAGGTCGTCGAACGCCTGCGCGCGTGCGCCGAGCGGCAGCAACGAATCGGCCAGGCTCCAGCCCAGCGCGTCGCGCCCCGACGCCGCGCCGTAGCCGAACACGAGGTCGGCGTCGGCCAGGCAGGCCGGCAGCTGCGCCTTCATGGTGCCGAGCTTCATGGTGTTCGAGCGCGGTTCGAGCACGGCGAGGATCCGGGTGTGTTCGCGGCCGACGCGGGCGCGAAGCCCGGCGATCGTCGTCTCGATCGCGGTCGGATGATGCGCGAAGTCGTCGTAGACGATCACGCCGTCGACGCTGCCACGGATCTCCATGCGCCGCTTGACGTTGCGGAACGTCGCGAACGACCGCGCGGCCTGCGCCGGCGGCACGCCGACCGAACGCGCCGCCGCGATCGCGGCCAGCGCGTTCTGGCGGTTGTGCTCGCCCTGCACGCTCCAGGCGACCTCGCCCATCCGCGCGCCCTGCCAATACACCGCGAAGCGCTCGTCCACCGGCACCCCGTCCTCGGCCGGCAGCGCCTGCCAGCCGCCCTCCACGCCGAAGCGCTCGACCTCGCTCCAGCAGCCGCGCGCGAGCACGCGGTCGAGCGCGGCCTCGCGACCGTTCGCGACGATCCGGCCGACGCCCGGCACGGTGCGTACGAGATGGTGGAATTGCGTTTCGATCGCGGCGAGATCGGGGAAGATGTCGGCGTGATCGAATTCGAGGTTATTCAGCACCGCGGTGCGCGGCCGGTAGTGGACGAACTTCGAGCGCTTGTCGAAGAACGCCGTGTCGTACTCGTCGGCCTCGATCACGAAAAAGCTCGAATCGGTCAGCCGCGCCGAGACGCCGAAGTTCAGCGGCACGCCGCCGATCAGGAAGCCCGGGTTCAGCCCCGAATCCTCGAGCAGCCAGGCCAGCATCGAGCTGGTGGTGGTCTTGCCGTGCGTGCCGGCCACGGCCAGCACCCATTTGTCGGCCAGCACGTGCTCGCCGAGCCATTGCGGCCCGGACACGTAGGGCAGCCCGCGATCGAGAATCGCCTCCATCAGCGGATTGCCGCGCGAGACCACGTTGCCGATCACGAACAGGTCCGGCGCCAGGTCGATCTGCTCGGCGCCGTAGCCTTCGATCAGTTGTATACCCTGCGCTTCGAGCTGCGTGCTCATCGGCGGATAGACGCCCGCGTCGCAGCCGGTCACCGTGTGGCCGGCCTCGCGCGCGAGCACGGCCAGACCGCCCATGAAGGTGCCGCAGATGCCGAGAATGTGGATATGCATAGAGAGCTGTCGTGTCGCGCCGCGCGGGCGCCATTCGAAATCGCGAACCGGAACCGGCGGCTCGCGGCGGTGCCGCGGTTGCCGCACCCACGCTTGCGCCGCGTCCGCTCCGGCCGGCCGCCGGGCGCGCGGGATCGCCGCGAATCGGCCATGCATCGGGACGGCCGGCGGCCGGAGAAAGGCTGCTATTGTAACTGAGCCGTTCAGGCGCGCCCTGCCCGCTTCGCGCGGCCGGACCCGCCTGCCGGTCGCCCCGGGCCGGCGGCGCCGATCGAGTATGATTGCCGCATCATGCCTCGAAAACCCCTGCTCGACCCGCGCCGAGTCCGCGAGGAAATCGCGCTCAGCGCCGCCCGCCTCATCGCCGAGGACGGGCTCGATTACGCTTCCGCGAAACGCAAGGCCGCGCGCCAGCTGCTCGGCGACAGCCGGATCTCCGGCGAATGGCTGCCCGACAACGACATGCTCGAGGCCGAACTGCACGAATACCTGGCGCTGTTCCAGAGCGAAACGCAGCCGGCCGAGTTGCGCCAGCTGCGGCAAATCGCCCTCGACTGGATGGAACGGCTCGCGCCGTTCTCGCCCTATCTGGCGGGCGCCGTGCTGAACGGCACCGCCAACGCGCACTCCGACATCCATCTGCAGACCTTCTCGGACAGCCAGAAGGAAGTCGCGATCTACCTGCTGAACCAGAACATCCAGTACGACGTGTCCGAAACCCGCCATTTCGCGGGCCGCGGCGATGTCGAGACGCTCAGCTTCCTGTGGCGCGCGCGCCGGGACGCCGAGGCGGTCGGCATCCACGTCGCGCTCTACGACAGCGACGACCTGCGCGGCGCGGTGCGAGCCGACGCGCGTGGACGTCTCGCCCGCGCCGACGCCGCGGCCTTGCGCGCGCTGCTCGACGCGCCGGCCGCTCCCTCCCCCTCGATTCGATCCGAAGATGAACAGTAAACGATTAGTCAGCGTTGCCGCGGTGGCCGCGGTCGCCATCGCCGGCGGCCTCGCCACCGGCTACTGGGTGCGTGGCGACGTGTTCGAGAGCAGCGCCGAAGCGGCGCCGGCCAACGATCCCGTCAGCGCGCTGTGGGCCGCCTCGGTCACCGACCCGGACGGCAAGCCGCAGTCGCTCGCCAGCTTCAAGGGCCAGAAGGTTGTCGTGAACTTCTGGGCCTCGTGGTGCGGGCCCTGCGTGAAGGAAATGCCCGAGCTCGTGGCGCTGTCGCACGAATACCGGCAGAAGGGCGTGCGTTTCGTCGGCGTCGGCGTCGATTCCAACCCGAACGTGAAGGCGTTTCTGCAGAAGGTGAAGGTGGACTACCCGGTGGTGGTCAGCGGCTATGCCGGCGCGGATCTGGCCCGCAATTTCGGCAATACCGCCGGCGCGCTGCCGTTCACGGTCGTGATCGACGCGAACGGCAAGGTACGTATGACAAAATTAGGTCAAATCCAGCCCGACGCGCTCAAAAAGACGCTCGATACGCTGTAGTACGCAAGTTTTCGCACCGCGCGTTGCAGGGGATTTGCCCCCGGTTGGCGGCAGATTCGCTGAAATTACCGCGATCTGCAGGCTACCGCCTGTAATTTCTGCCGGCTTGCGCGCCCTTGTCATGCAGCAAAACTGGACAAATTTCTCGGAACGGCGATAAAGTGCGCGCAACTCCGCAGAATTTGAAGCGACCATGACACGTTTGCTGGTATTGCACGGCCCGAACCTGAACCTTCTCGGCACCCGGGAACCGGAGGTGTACGGCCGCGTGACGCTGGCCGAGATCGACCGGGCGCTGGCTGCGCGAGCGAACGAGGCCGGCGCCGAGCTGGCCGCGTTCCAGAGCAACCACGAAGGCGCGCTCGTCGATCGCATCCATGCGGCCCGGGACGAGGGGACCGATTTCATCGTGATCAACCCGGCCGCCTACACGCATACCAGCGTCGCGATTCGCGACGCGCTCGCGGGCGTCGGCATCCCGTTCGTCGAGGTGCATCTGTCGAACGTGCATCGTCGCGAGCCGTTCCGGCACCACTCCTATTTCTCCGATCAGGCCGAAGGGGTGATCTGCGGCCTCGGCTGGAAGGGCTATCTGCACGCGCTCGAGTACGCGCTCGACAAGCTGCAGGGCGCGCCGCGCGGCTGAGCTTTTTCAGAACCAACGAATCGCAGCCGGCCCGGCCGGCGCTTCACGTATAGACAAGGGGAACTCCCGATGGATCTTCGCAAGCTGAAAACCCTGATCGATCTCGTCTCCGAATCCGGCATCTCCGAACTGGAAGTGACCGAGGGCGAAGGCAAGGTGCGCATCGTCAAGAACGCGCCGCCCGTCTACATGCAGCCGGCCCCCGGCTACGCACCGCAGGTCAGCGCCGCCGCTCCCGCCATGAACCCCGCCGGCGAAGGCGCCGCACCGGCCGCCGCGCCGGCCCCGGCCGCGCCGCAGGGCCACGTGGTCACCTCGCCGATGGTCGGCACGTTCTACCGCGCGCCGTCGCCGGGCGCCGATCCGTTCATCCAGGTCGGCGACACGGTCAAGGAAGGCCAGACGCTCTGCATCATCGAGGCGATGAAGCTGCTCAACGAAATCGAGTCCGACAAGTCGGGCATCGTCAAGGAAATCCTCGTCGAAAACGGCCAGGCGGTCGAGTACGGCCAGCCGCTGTTCGTGGTCGGCTAAAGCCGAACGCGACGCCTCGCGCCAGAGCGCGTCACCGAAAAGACGAATACCCGCTATGTTTGAAAAAATCCTCATTGCCAACCGCGGCGAGATCGCGTTGCGCATTCAGCGCGCGTGCCGCGAGCTGGGCGTCAAGACGGTCGTCGTGTACTCGGAAGCCGACAAGGAAGCCAAGTACGTGAAGCTGGCGGACGAGGCGGTCTGTATCGGCCCCGCTCCGTCGAACCTCAGTTATCTGAACATGCCGGCGCTGATCAGCGCGGCCGAAGTCACCGATGCCCAGGCGATCCACCCGGGCTACGGCTTCCTGTCCGAGAACGCCGACTTCGCCGAGCGCGTCGAGCAGTCGGGCTTCACGTTCATCGGCCCGCGTCCGGACACGATCCGCCTGATGGGTGACAAGGTCACCGCCAAGCAGACCATGATCCGCACCGGCGTGCCGTGCGTGCCGGGTTCGGAAGGCGCGCTGCCGGACGATCCGAAGGAGATCGTCAAGATCGCGCGCGCGGTCGGCTACCCGGTCATCATCAAGGCCTCGGGTGGTGGCGGCGGCCGCGGCATGCGGGTGGTCCATACCGAGGCGGCGCTCGTGAACGCCGTCAACATGACCCGCGAGGAAGCCGGCCGTGCGTTCGGCAACCCGCAGGTGTACATGGAGAAGTACCTCGAGAATCCGCGCCACATCGAGATCCAGGTGCTGGCCGACGCGCACAAGAACGCGCTCTGGCTCGGCGAGCGCGACTGCTCGATGCAGCGCCGCCACCAGAAGGTGATCGAGGAAGCGCCGGCGCCCGGCATCGCGCGCCGCCTGATCGACCGGATCGGCGACCGCTGCGCCGACGCCTGCAAGAAGATGGGCTATCTCGGCGCGGGCACCTTCGAGTTCCTCTACGAGAACAACGAGTTCTACTTCATCGAGATGAACACGCGCGTGCAGGTCGAGCACCCGGTCACCGAGCTGATCACGGGCATCGACATCGTGCAGGAGCAGATCAAGATCGCCGCCGGCGAGAAGCTCGCGATCCGCCAGCGCGACATCCAGTTCCGCGGCCACGCGATCGAATGCCGGATCAACGCCGAGGATCCGTTCAAGTTCACGCCGTCGCCGGGCCGGATCACGTCGTGGCACACGCCGGGCGGGCCCGGCATCCGCGTCGATTCGCATGCGTACAACGGCTATTTCGTGCCGCCGAACTACGACTCGATGATCGGCAAGCTGATCGCCTACGGCGCGACGCGCGAGCAGGCCATCCAGCGCATGCGCATCGCGCTGTCGGAAATGGTGGTCGAGGGCATCCAGACCAACATCCCGCTGCATCGCGAACTGATGCTCGACTCGAAGTTCGTCGAGGGCGGCACCAGCATCCATTACCTCGAAGGCCGGCTCGCCGCGAAGCAGCAGGTCGCCCCGGAAGAGGCCTGAGCATGAGCTATCGGGAACTCGTCGCCGAGCTGGCGCGCGAACATGCGGAAGCGCTGTCCGACGCGCTGATCGAACTCGGCGCGCTGTCCGTGTCGGTGGAGGACGCCGACGCGGACACGCCCGACGAGCAACCGCTGTTCGGCGAACCGGGCCTCACGCCCGAGCGCACCGCGTGGCAGCATTCGCGCGTGATCGCGCTGCTGGCCGACACGCACGACCCGGCCGTGCTGCTCGCGGCGGCCGCCAACGAGGCGGGGCTCGACGCCACGCCGCCGTTCACGCTGCGCGAGGTCGAGGAACAGGACTGGGTGCGCGTCACCCAATCGCAGTTCGAGCCGATTCCGATCGGCGAGCGGATCTGGGTCGTGCCCTCGTGGCACGACGCCCCCGACCCCGACGCGCTCGTGCTCGAGCTCGACCCGGGCCTCGCGTTCGGCACCGGCAGCCACCCCACCACGCGGCTCTGCATGGAATGGCTCGAGCAGACCGTCGAGGCCGGCCAGTCGGTGCTCGACTACGGCTGCGGCTCGGGGATCCTCGCGATCCTCGCGAAGAAATGCGGCGCGGGCAGCGTGACCGGCATCGACATCGATCCGCAGGCCGTCGAATCGGCGCGCCACAACAGCGAGCGCAATCACGCCGAGGTCGCCTACGGCCTGCCCGACGACTGCCCGCCGGGCGAATTCGACATCGTGGTGGCCAACATCCTGTCGAACCCGCTCAAGCTGATGGCCTCGATGCTCGCGTCGAAGGTGCGCCCCGGCGGCCGGATCGCGCTGTCGGGCGTGCTCGCGCGACAGGCGGACGAAGTCGCGAGCGTCTATGCGCGCTATATCGACATTTCGGTCTGGCGCGAACACGAAGGCTGGGTCTGTCTGGCCGGAACACGACGCGAAAGCCATTAGAATAGGCGCTGTCCATCACTCCGGCCCCCGTGCTGCCCGGCCATCATGCCCCTCGCGACGCGCTGCCCTCACTGTGAAACCGTCTTCCGGATCAGCCCCGAGCATCTGAAGCTGCACGGCGGCCTGGCGCGTTGCGGCCACTGCCAGCAGGTATTCGACGCGGCGAACGCGCTCGTCGAGCCCGATCCCGAACTCGACCCGGCGGTCGTCGAGCCGGCCGCCACGGCCGGCGGCGCGCCGCAGCCGCCGCGCGTGTTTCCGGCCACCGCGCCGCAAGCCGCGGCCACCCACGCGATGGCCGCCAGCTTCACGCCCGGCGCCTGGGACATGTGGGCGCCGTGGCTCGACGGCGGTATCGATCCGAAGCTGCGCCACCATGGCGGCAACACCGGGCTCGACCCGCTCGTGCCGGTTGCCGCGGCCGCCGCGCGCGAAGTCCCCGCGAACGAGGTTGGTCTCGCGCGTGGCGAACCGGCGGTGGCTGTGCCCGAGGTCGTGCCCGAAGCGGCGCCTGAATTTGCGTCGGTGGCCGTGCCTGCGTCCGAAGCCGCTCCGGAACCCGCGCCCGAAGCCGCACTGGAACCCACGCATCCGGCATCCGAACCCGTGGTGGAACCCGCGCACGCACCTCCATCCGAACCCGTTGCAGAACCCGCCGCCGCGCCTTCATCCGAACCCGTGGTGGAATCCGTGGCCGCCGACGAGCCTGCACCGGAACCCACACCCGCACCGGCCACCGCACCCGCCGCTCACGGCCACGGCCTTGCCGCGCCCGCGCATGCCGCGAGCGACGCCGACATCGCGGCGCTCGTCGCCGCGCTGCCGCGCGACACGGCCGAACCGTCGTTCGGCGCCGCGCCGCCCGTCGATCCGGACGCCGACGACGAAGTCCGCGTCCACCTCGGCGCCACCGCGTCCGGTTCGCCCCGCGAAGCGGAGCCGTTCGCGGCCGAACCGGAGCAGGACGACCGCATCCATTTCGCGGTGACGCGCGAGTCGCCCGCCGGCCGGCGCGGCAGCCGCGGCCGGCAGATCCTCGGCGGCTTCCTCGCGGGCCTGCTGATCGTGGTGCTGGCCGGCCAGCTCGCCTGGTGGCTGCGCGAGCCGCTGCTCGCGAACTGGCCCGCGGGTCAGCCGCTGTTCGCGCAGGCCTGCGCCGCGCTCGGCTGCACGGTCGAGCCGCCGCGCGCGATCGACGGCCTGCGGCTCGGCGCGTCCGACCTGCGCCAGCTCGACGGCCCGCGCGTGCTCGAACTGAAGGTGCCGCTGTCTAACCACGCGGCGCTCGCGCTCGCCTATCCGTCGATCGAACTGACGCTGCTCGACGCCTCGAACCGCGTCGCCGCGCGCCGCGTGCTCGCGCCGGCCGACTACGTCCATCCGGGCACGCGCGTCGAGGCGGGCCTCGCCGCCGGCGCGACCGAAACGATGTTCGTGCGGATCGACACGGCACCCGGCGCCGCCGACGGCGCGCCCGGCATCGCCGCCTCGAACTTCCGCGTACAGATTTTCTATCCGTGACGGGTCCGTCGCGGACCCGTCCTGCACGGCGTGCCCGCATGGCGCGCCGGCCTCAACCTCGGCGTCGCACGACGCCCCTCTCCGGAGTACGAACATGAGCAAAGTCACGCTGGGCGGCAACCCGATCGATCTCGCCGGCGCCTTCCCGACCGTCGGTTCGCAAGCCCCCGATTTCAAGCTGGTCGGCCAGGATCTCGGCGAGCTGACGCTCGCCAGCTTCGCCGGCAAGCGCAAGGTGCTGAACATCGTCCCGAGCCTCGACACGCCGACCTGCGCCACCTCGACGCGCAAGTTCAACGAAGCCGCCGGCAAGCTCGCCGACACGGCCGTGGTGGTGGTGTCGGCCGACCTGCCGTTCGCGGCCAAGCGCTTCTGCACGACCGAAGGCCTCGAGAACGTCTCGACCGCCTCGACGTTCCGCGGCGGCCGCGACTTCGCGCACGCCTACGGCGTGGACGTGACGAGCGGCCCGCTGAACGGGCTGACCGCGCGCGCCGTGGTGGTGATCGACGCGAACGACAAGGTCATCTACACGGAACTGGTCGACGAGATCAAGAACGAGCCGAATTACGACGCCGCGCTGGCCGCACTGAAGTAAGCTTCGCGCTCCTGACGAGCCTTGCGCGCGGCGCGGCCTTCGCGACGCGCGCGCCACTCTCCTCCTTGCACCGCCTCCAACACTGAACAGGAACGACCTTGGCTACGCTGATTTGCGGTTCGATCGCCTACGACAACATCATGACCTTCGAAGGGCGCTTTCGGGAGCACATCCTGCCCGACCAGGTCCACCTCATCAATCTGAGCTTCCTCGTGCCGACCATGCGTCGCGAGTTCGGCGGCTGCGCCGGCAACATCGGCTACGCACTGCATGCGCTCGGCGGTGATGCCCGCGTGATGGGCACGATCGGCGCGATCGACGCGCAGCTCTACCTCGACCGCTTCGATGCGCTCGGCCTCGCGCGCGACTACGTGCGGGTGGTGCCGGACACGCACTCGGCGCAGGCGATGATCACGACCGATCTCGACAACAACCAGATCGCCGCGTTCCACCCGGGCGCGATGATGCAGTCGCACCTGAACCATGCGGGCGAGGCGCGCGACATCCAGCTCGCGATCGTCGGTCCGGACGGCTTCCAGGGCATGGTCCAGCACGTCGAGGAACTCGCGAAGGCCGGCGTGCCGTTCGTGTTCGATCCGGGCCAGGGGCTGCCGCTGTTCGATCGCGAGACGCTGCGGCGCAGCATTGAACTTGCCACCTATCTGGCGGTCAACGACTACGAAGCCAAGCTGGTGAGCGACAAGACGGGCTGGTCGGAAGACGAGATCGCGAGCCGGGTCCAGGCCCTGATCATCACGCGCGGCGAGCATGGCGCCACCATCCGCCACCGCGACGGCACCGAGCAGATCCCGGTCGTCAAGGCCGAACAGATCGTCGATCCGACCGGTTGCGGCGACGCGTTCCGCGGCGGCCTGCTGTACGGCATCGAGAAGGGGCTGGACTGGGCAACCACCGGCCGCCTCGCGAGCCTGATGGGATCGATCAAGATCGCGCATCCGGGACCGCAAACCTACACGCTCGGCCGAGCCGAAATCCTGTCCCGCTTCCAGAGCGCGTTCGGCTACAGTATCGAATGAGATTCGTTGGAGAGAACTACCCATGCTGACCAGAAAAACCCTCACGCTCACCGCGATGCTTGCCGCCTCGGTGTCGCTCGCCGGCTGCTTCACGCCGCCGGGTTCGGCCGACGTCTATAGCGCCAGCCAGGCGCAGCGCGAACAGACGGTGCGCCTCGGCACGATCGAGAGCGTGCGCGCCGTGCGTATCGAAAGCGACACCGGCGCCGGCTCGACGCTCGGCACGCTCGGTGGCGGCGCGCTCGGCGCCGTGGCCGGCAGCGCGATCGGCGGCGGCAAGGGTTCGATCCTGACCGCGATCGCGGGCGGCCTCGCCGGCGCGGTGGCGGGCAATGCGATCGGTCAGGGCATGAGTACGGCGAACGGCGTCGAGATCACCGTGCGCCTCGATAACGGCGACCTGCGCTCGATCACGCAGGCCACCACACCGGAAGTATTCCGCGCAGGTGACCGCGTCCGCCTGTTGTCGAGCGGCGGCGTGACCCGCGTCACGCACTGAGCGAGGAGACCTCAGCGCGCGGCGAAAGCCGCGATATCCAGCGCATGCGCGATTCGTTTCGCGTATGCGTTTTTTTATGCGCGCGCATCCGGTCATGCGGAAAACCCGGGCGAGCTGAAACGCGGAAATCAGCAATGCACGCGGCATAAAAAAATCCCGCCGCCGGAAAACCGGTGACGGGATTCGATCGTGCCGATGCAGTCACGACACCGGCACGACTTCACGCGCCGAGGCGCGCGGAGCGTCTTCTTGTATCGAGCCGGTGGCCGATTACGGACGGCCGCTGGTCGGGAACGGCCATGCCGCTGCCGGGTTCAGCGCCGACTTCGCGCCCGATGCCGGAGCAACCGATGCCGTCGACGCCGTCGTCGTCGCGGGCGCCGCCTTCTTTGCAGCAGCCTTCTTCGCCGGTGCGGCCTTCTTCGCAGCCGGTGCCTTCTTCGCCGGTGCCGGCGTCTTCGCCGCGGCCTTCTTCGCCGGTGCGGCTGCCTTCACGGCGGCCTTCTTCGCCGGCGCTGCCTTCTTCGCAGCCGGTGCCTTCTTCGCCGCAACCTTCTTCACGGCGACTTTCTTCGCGGCAACCTTCTTCGCTGCCGGTGCCTTCTTGGCGGCAACCTTCTTCGCCGCGACCTTCTTCACGGCCGCCTTCTTGGCCGGTGCCGCCTTCTTCGCGGCAACCTTCTTCACGGCGACCTTCTTGGCCGCAACCTTCTTGGCCGCGACCTTCTTCACGGCCGCCTTCTTGGCCGGCGCTGCCTTCTTCGCGGCAACCTTCTTCACGGCGACCTTCTTGGCCGCAACCTTCTTCACGGCTGCCTTCTTCGCCGGTGCCGCTGCCTTCTTGGCAACCGGAGCCGCCTTCTTCGCTGCTGCCTTCTTGGCAGCCGGTTTCTTCTTGGCAAGTGCCATCATGTACTCCTTCAGGTTCAGATGAGAGTCAGTTCAAACCACACCCTTCGTCAAAACCCGTTTCTCGCGGACGCTGGTTCAGGACGCGCGCTACGAAGCGGGCTATTCATCGGCGTACGCTTCGCAATCGCGCTTACGCTAATGAATACGGTAAGGCGCGCCGTGCCTTGCGGCACCGCGCGCCAGATCAGGTTGGCAGCCGGCACGCTTCGCGCCGTTGCCCCGAATCGCTTGATAAAGACGGCGGCCACACGGCCGGCCGTCTTTTCCGGAGGGAAGTTTGCCCATCCCACTGAAGGGTTCGCAAAGTGCCTGTCATGTCTGTGCGCCGCGTCGGCGCAGGCCATCCTTTGCATCAGGCGTTCTTGCTCCTAAACCTTGGGCCGGGCTCTCGCCCGGCACTCTCATCTTTACCTCGGTGTCGCGCCCGGCTACTCCCAGGACAGCGCGCCGCCCGTCTGATACTCGATCACTCGCGTCTCGAAGAAGTTCCGCTCCTTCTTCAGATCGATCATCTCGCTCATCCACGGGAACGGGTTTTCCTCGTTCGGATACAGCGCATCGAGACCGATCTGCTGGCAGCGACGGTTCGCGATGAAGCGCAGGTAGCTCTTGAACATCGCGGCGTTCAGGCCAAGCACGCCGCGCGGCATCGTGTCTTCAGCATAGCGGTACTCGAGCTCGACCGCTTGCTTGAACAGTTCGCGGATCTCGGCGCGGAACTCCGGCGTCCAGAGATGCGGGTTCTCGAGCTTGATCTGGTTGATCAGGTCGATGCCGAAATTGCAGTGCATCGACTCGTCGCGCAGGATGTACTGGTATTGCTCCGCGGCGCCCGTCATCTTGTTCTGGCGGCCGAGCGCGAGGATCTGCGTGAAGCCGACATAGAAGAACAGGCCTTCCATGATGCAGGCGAACACGATCAGCGACTTCAGCAACTTCTGGTCCGCGTCCTGCGTGCCCGTCACGAACGCCGGATCGGTCAGCGTGTGGATGAACGGGATCAGGAATTCGTCCTTGTCGCGAATCGAGCTGACCTCGTGATAGGCGTTGAAGATCTCGCCTTCATCGAGGCCCAGCGATTCGACGATGTACTGGTAGGCGTGGGTGTGGATCGCTTCCTCGAACGCCTGGCGCAGCAGGAACTGGCGGCACTCGGGCGCCGTGATGTGGCGATAGGTACCCAGCACGATGTTGTTCGCGGCGAGCGAGTCGGCGGTGACGAAGAAGCCGAGGTTGCGCCGGACGATGCGGCGCTCGTCTTCGGTCAGGCCGTTCGGATCCTTCCACAGCGCGATGTCGCGGGACATGTTGATTTCCTGCGGCATCCAGTGGTTCGCGCAACCGGCCAGATACTTTTCCCACGCCCACTTGTATTTGAACGGCACCAACTGATTGACGTCGGTCTTGCCGTTGATGATGCGCTTGTCGGCGATATTGACCCGCTCCTGCGAGCCGGCGCTGGCGGCCGACGCCGAAGCATGCGGCGCGACCGCGAGATCACCTTCGAAAATGTCGCGTACCGACGGAGCCTGATGAGCGGCAGGCGTCGTGGCCTGCACTCCGACAGCCATTCCTGCGGGAGCGCGCTGCGCTCCGCTCGCGGGAGTTACGGCCGTCTTCTCGTCATCCCAATTGAGCATAAATTCTCACCATCAATTTAGAACGGTTTGTACCATCTTTTCATGAGCGATAAAAGGGTTCGCTCACGAAAATTCCTTTTTTCGATTCGCGTTGCGACCTTGATACAACACTTTGCGCGGCGCGGATTCGATCGCGACATGCAGCTCGCGTGTGATGCGATGTGATCGGCGTGTCGGGCGATGATCGTCGCGGGTGCGATCGACCTCGCTCGTGGCACGCGTTGCCGGCATTCGCGAAGCGTGTCGCGAGGCGGCCAAAGTACGGATTCCTTATCCGTTTTGTAGTCGACGGCGGCGCGCAGTTCAACCGTCGATGCCGATTGCCGGCGATTGCGCGCGCCGCGTTCGTCACATGCGGGCCGCCGTTACTGGCAGGCCTCGCATTCCTCGAAGCCCGGATCGCCCGGACGCATCATGCAGACCGGACCATCGACCTCGATCTCCACCTCGGCCGCCGCCGGTGCCGCGTTGAGCGCGCCCGAGGACGAACCGCCCGCCGCGCCGAAGCCACCGGCCGCGCCTTGCGCGCCGCCCGCGGCACCACCCGCCGAGCCGCCGCCGGTGTCACCCGAGGACGGCACCGCGTTCAGCGCACCGTGCGCGACCGTCGACTTCTCGACGTGCGTGGCCGCCATCGTGCGGAGGTAGTAGGTGGTCTTCAGGCCGCGCAGCCAGGCGAGCTTGTAGATCTCGTCGAGCTTCTTGCCCGAGGCGCCCGCCATGAAGATGTTGAGCGACTGAGCCTGGTCGATCCACTTCTGACGGCGCGAGGCCGCCTCGACCAGCCACTTCGGATCGACTTCGAACGCGGTCGCGTAGATCGCGCGCAGGTCCGACGGGATCCGGTCGATGCGCGAGAGCATGCCGTCGAAGTACTTCAGGTCGGCGACCATCACCTCGTCCCACAGGCCGCGCTCCTTCAGGTCGCGCACCAGGTACTCGTTGACGACCGTGAACTCGCCCGACAGGTTCGACTTCACGAACAGGTTCTGGAAGGTCGGCTCGATGCACGGCGAGACGCCGATGATGTTCGAGATGGTCGCGGTCGGCGCGATCGCGATGCAGTTCGAGTTGCGCATGCCGTGGACCGAGATCCGCTCGCGCAGCGACGCCCAGTCGAGCGAGCTGCTCATGTCGACCTCGACATAGCCGCCGCGCGCTTCCTCGAGCAGCTTCAGGGTGTCCTGCGGGAGGATGCCGCGATCCCACAGCGAGCCGCGGTAGCTCGAGTAGCGGCCGCGTTCCTGCGACAGCTCGGTCGACGCCCAGTAGGCGTAGTAGCAGACCGCTTCCATCGAGCGGTCGGCGAACTCGACCGCCGCGTCCGACGAGAACGGCGTGCGCAGCAGATGCAGGCAGTCCTGGAAGCCCATGATGCCGAGGCCGACCGGACGGTGCTTGAGGTTCGAGTTACGCGCCTTGGCGACCGCGTAGTAATTGATGTCGATGACGTTGTCGAGCATGCGCATCGCCACGCTGACCGTGCGCTTGAGCTTGTCGTGGTCGAGCGCGTAGCTGCCGTCGGCCTGCTTGACCAGGTGCGCGACGAGGTTGACCGAGCCGAGGTTGCAGACGGCGATCTCGGTGTCGCTCGTGTTCAGCGTGATTTCGGTGCAGAGGTTCGACGAGTGGACCACGCCGACGTGCTGCTGCGGCGAGCGCACGTTGCAGGGATCCTTGAACGTGATCCACGGATGGCCGGTCTCGAACAGCATGCCGAGCATCTTGCGCCAGAGCTGCTGCGCCGGGATCTTCTTGAACAGCTTCAGCTCGCCGCGCGCGACCTTGTCCTCGTAGCCGAGGTAGGCGGCCTCGAACTCGGCGCCGAACTTGTCGTGCAGGTCCGGGCAGGTGGACGGCGAGAACAGCGTCCAGTCGGTGCCTTCCATCACGCGCTTCATGAACAGGTCGGGAATCCAGTTCGCCGTGTTCATGTCGTGGGTGCGGCGGCGGTCGTCGCCGGTGTTCTTGCGCAGCTCGAGGAACTCCTCGATGTCGAGGTGCCAGGTTTCGAGGTACGCGCAGACGGCGCCCTTGCGCTTGCCGCCCTGGTTCACGGCCACCGCCGTGTCGTTGACGACCTTCAGGAACGGCACGACGCCCTGCGACTTGCCGTTCGTGCCCTTGATATGCGAGCCGAGTGCGCGCACGCGCGTCCAGTCGTTGCCGAGGCCGCCCGCGAACTTCGAGAGCAGCGCGTTTTCCTTCAGCGCTTCATAAATGCCGTCGAGATCGTCGGCGACCGTCGTCAGATAGCACGACGACAGCTGCGAGCGGCGCGTGCCCGAGTTGAACAGCGTCGGCGTCGAGCTCATGAAGTCGAAGCTCGACAGCACGTGGTAGAACTCGATCGCGCGCGCTTCGCGGTCGATCTCGTTCAGCGACAGGCCCATCGCGACGCGCATGAAGAATGCTTGCGGCATTTCGATCCGCGTGCCGTCGACGTGCAGGAAGTAGCGGTCGTACAGCGTCTGCAGGCCGAGGTAGCCGAACTGCAGGTCGCGGCTCGCGTCGAGCGCCTCGCCCAGGCGCACCAGGTCGAACTGCAGCAGCTTGTCGTCGAGCAGCTCGGCTTCGACGCCGCGCTTCAGGAACTGCGGGAAGTATTCGGCGTAGCGCGCCTGCATCTCGCCCTGCACGACTTCCTCGCCGAGGATCTCGCGGCGGATCGTGTGCAGCAGGATGCGTGCCGTCACCTGGCTGTAGGCCGGGTCCTTCTCGATCATGGTGCGTGCGGCCAGGATCGCCGAGTCGTAGACCTGGCTCATCGGCACGCCGTCGTAGAGGTTCTTCACCGTCTCGGCGACGATCGGATCCGGGTTCACGGCGCTGCCGAGCCCTTCGCAGGCCGAGGCGATCAGGCCGCGCAGCGCGCCCATGTCGAGCGGACGCGTGACGCCGGCGTCGGTCACGTTGATGCCGGCCGCGCCGGCCGGCGCGTCGGCCGGGGCATCGCTGTGCGCGCGCTCGAGATGGCGCTTCTCGCGGTACAGCACGTAGGCACGCGCGACGTTGTGCTCGCCGCCGCGCATCAGCGCGAGCTCGACCTGATCCTGGATGTCCTCGATATGGAACGTGCCGCCGTTCGGACGGCTGCGCACGAGCGCGCGCACCACGCTCTGCGTCAGTTGCTCGACGAGCTCGCGCACGCGGGCCGACGCGGCGCCCTGGCCGCCATTGACCGCGAGGAACGCCTTCGTCACGGCGATCGCGATCTTCGAGGGCTCGAAAGCCACCACGCTGCCGTTACGGCGGATCACCTTGTAGTCGGCGAACGTCGCTTGCGGCGCGAGCGCGGGCGCGCCCTGCGAAGCCGTGCCAAGAGGGCGGCTCTGGGCGCTCTCGAATTGGGACGTCCCGGTGTCGGTCGTTTGCATGTGCAAAGCTCCTGGTGCTGGATGGTGCGGAGAGATCCGCGGATGTGAACGATTAACGCGCGCGCTGGGGCGCATACGGCAGAACGCAAAAGCGGCATGGGCCGCGCGATACCGATGATTCGACGTCTGCTTTCGTCATGCGTATCGCGCCCCTTGCCGCTCGTGTCTGCGCGGATCGCGGTGTGCCGGGCCTGGCCGGACACCGCGCCGCGAGTTTCCCGGCATCATCTGCCGGCCGGAGCGGATCGCCTGAAACGTCCGCTCTCGGAACACTACATCTAGTGAGAAACCCGTCAACTGGCACCAAGTATAGTGGACGATCGGGCTATCTCAAAATGGAAAATTTGGCCCTGCCCGGCTCGATTTGGCTTGACATCAGGCGAGTGCAGACGGGGCAAAGGATCGGGCCGTTTCGTGCCGCTCCGGGGCCGGCGCGACGCGCGCCGACGCCGCGCCCGTTAGTGACGGTAAGGAAAGGATTCGGGCGGCAGGCCGGTATCGGTGGCCAGGCGTTGCCAATCGAAGTGCGGACCGGGATCGGTCTTGCGGCCCGGCGCGATGTCCGAGTGGCCGGCCAGCGCCCCGACCGGATAGCGGGCCGCGAGCGCGCGCACCAGCGCCGCGAGCGTCACGTATTGGGCGGGCTCGAACGGCACGTCGTCGGCGCCCTCGAGCTCGATGCCGATCGAGAAGTCGTTGCAGCGCTCGCGGCCGAGGAAGGTCGAGACGCCGGCGTGCCAGGCACGCGCCTCGCACGACACGAACTGGATCAGCTCGCCGTCGCGCGCGATCAGGAAGTGCGCCGATACGCGCAGCCCGCGCAGGTTCGCGTCGTAATAGGGATGCGCGTCGCAGTCGAGCCGGTTCTGGAACAGCGCGACGATCGCCTCGCCGCCGAACTCGCCGGGCGGCAGGCTGATGTTGTGGACCACCACCAGCGTCGGCGTCACGCCGGCCGGCCGCGCTTCGTGATTCGGCGACGGCGCGTGGCGCGCGCCCGGCACCCAGCCGTCGGCGCCGACCTCGAACGCCGCGCTCATTGCGCGTCGCGCGCCGCCGCCGCGTGACGGGCCGCATGCTCGCGGCTGCAGAAGTAGTCGCCGCCGGCCGCGATCGCGTCGCCCTTCGGCGTATGCACGCCGCACACCGCGCAGCGCACCATCGGCTCGGGCAGCGAGGGCGCGCGGGCCGCCGACGGACGCGGGCCGCCCTGGCCGGGCGCACGCGCGCCGGCCGGCCCGGAGGCTGCGCCGGGCGCGCCGCCGCCGCGGCTCGTGCGCGCCTGCGCCTGACGCAGCTTGCGCGAGACCCAGGAGCCGGCGATGAAGAGGAGGATCAACAGCAGAAGGTTACGCATCGCTTTGAGACCATCAGACCACGGAACGGTGCAGCAGCACCTCGAGCACGAAACGGCTGCCGACGTAGGCGAGCAACAGCGCGCCGAACGAGGCCAGCACCCAGCGCGCGGCGCCGCGCCCGCGCCAGCCGGACAGCCGACGCGCGACGAGGATGCCGCCGAACATGAACCACGAGAGGATCGCGAACACCGTCTTGTGGTCGAAGCGCAGCGCGCGCGCATCGACCTGCTCGCTGAACAGGATGCCCGACGCGAGCGTCAGCGTGAGCAGCACGAAGCCGGCGCCGATCAGGCGGAACAGCAGCTTCTCGAGCGTGAGCAGCGGCGGCAGCGTTTCGAGCCAGCTCGTGAACACGCCCGCCGAGTCGATCCGGCCACCCTGCCGCAGCGCGTGCAGCCGGCGCTCGGTCATCAGCATCAGCACCGCGTGCAGCGCCGCGATCGCGAACAATCCATAGGCGATGTTCGCGATCAGGAAGTGCATCTTGAACAATGGCGCGGCGGCATAGGGCAGCACGCGCACGCCGCCGAACACGAGCGGCAGCAGCGAGGCGAGGCAGGCGAGCGGTAGCACCAGCAGGCGCAGGCCGTCGAGCGGGAAGAAGAAGCTCTCGATCCAGTAGATGCCCGCGCCGAGCCAGAACATCGCCGACAGCGCGAACGCGAAGCCGAACACCATCGCGTCGTGCGGGAAGATCGTGGCATGCAGCAGCACGCCATGCGCGAGCAGCGCCGCGAACAGCAGCGCGCGGCCCGTGCCGCCCACGGCGGCGGCCGATGCGCCGGACTCGCCCGGCATCGGCGGCACGCTCGCGGCGAGCGGCTGCACGAGGCCGGAACGGTGCGCCCGCCATCCCGCGACGGCCAGGCCGCCGTACAGGAGCGCGGTGAGGGCATACAGTACAATATCCATGTTCGAAGTTTACACTAGGCCCCTTGCCCGCGACGGCTGTCAATATATAGCACGCGCGCCTTCGGGCCCCACTGCCCATCGCTCCCCATGCTCGACAATCTCACCCAACGGATGGCGCGCGTCGTCAAGACGCTGCGCGGCGAAGCCCGTCTCACCGAAGCCAATACGCAGGAGATGCTGCGCGAGGTCCGGCTCGCGCTGCTCGAAGCCGACGTCGCGCTGCCCGTGGTCCGCGAATTCATCGCGAAGGTCAAGGAAAAGGCGCTTGGCGAGGAAGTGATCAGCTCGCTCTCGCCGGGTCAGGCGCTGGTCGGCGTGGTGCAGAAGGAACTGACCGCCGTGATCGGCGGCGACTACGAAGGCAAGGCGGTCGAGCTGAACCTGGCCGTCACGCCGCCGGCGATCATCCTGATGGCGGGCCTGCAGGGCGCCGGCAAGACCACCACGGTCGGCAAGCTCGCGAAGCTGCTGCGCGAGAAGCAGAAGAAGAAGGTCCTGACGGTTTCGTGCGACGTCTACCGCCCCGCCGCGATCGCGCAGCTGAAGACGGTGAGCGAGCAGGTCGGCGCCGACTTCTTCCCGTCCACGCCGGACCAGAAGCCCGTCGAGATCGCGCGCGCCGCGCTCGACTGGGCCAGGCGCCACTACCATGACGTGCTGATCGTCGATACGGCCGGCCGGCTCGGTATCGACGAGGCGATGATGAAGGAGATCGCCGAGCTGCACGCCGCGATCAATCCGGCCGAGACGCTGTTCGTGGTCGACGCGATGCTGGGCCAGGATGCCGTCAACACCGCGAAGGCGTTCAACGACGCGCTGCCGCTCACCGGCGTGGTGCTGACCAAGCTCGACGGCGATTCGCGCGGCGGCGCGGCGCTGTCGGTGCGCAGCATCACCGGCAAGCCGATCAAGTTCGTCGGCGTGGCCGAGAAACTCGACGGGCTCGAAGTGTTCCACCCGGACCGGATGGCGAACCGGATCCTCGGCATGGGCGACATCCTCGCGCTGGTCGAGGAAGCGCAGCGCGGCGTCGACGTGCAGGCCGCGCAGAAGCTCGCCGACAAGGTCAAGAAGGGCGGCGACTTCGACCTCAACGATTTCCGCGCGCAGATCTCGCAGATGAAGAACATGGGCGGCCTGTCGTCGCTGATGGACAAGCTGCCCGCGCAGTTCCAGCAGGCCGCCGCGGGTGCCGACATGGGCCACGCCGAGAAGCAGATCCGGCGCATGGAGGGCATCATCAACTCGATGACGCCGGCCGAGCGCGCCAAGCCCGACCTGATCAAGGCCACCCGCAAGCGCCGCATCGCGGCCGGCGCGGGCGTGCCGGTGCAGGAGGTCAACCGGATGCTGAACCAGTACGACCAGATGCGCACGATGATGAAGAAGCTCAAGGGCGGCAACATGCAGAAGATGATGCGCGGCCTCAAGGGCATGATGCCGGGCCTGCGTTAATTTTTCGACGCCCCACGCGGCGCGGTGCGCGGTATATCCTAATGGCGCATCGCCCCGCTGGCCCCGCACTGTCGGGGCGCCCCGCCGCGAGTCAATCCGCCGCGGCTTTCGACTGACCCGGATCGCACGCCACCCCTCATGAATCGCGAAGAAGCCCTCCACATATTCCAGCATTCCGAACAGATCGTCTCCGCCGACGAGGTCAGCGCCTCGATCGGCCGGATGGCCTCGGCGATCCGCGACGAAATCGGCGAGGCGTTCCCGCTCGTGCTGTCGGTGATGGGCGGCGCGGCCGTGTTCACCGGCATGCTGCTGCCGCACCTCGACTTCCCGCTCGAGTTCGACTACATCCACCTGACGCGCTACCGCAACACCACCCAGGGCAGCCCCGAGATGCACTGGCGCGTGGCGCCGCGCGAGTCGGTCAAGGACCGCATCGTGATCGTGCTCGACGACATCCTCGACGAAGGCGAGACGATGGCCGCGATCCGCGACCGGATCCTCGACATGGGCGCGAAGCGCTTCCTGTCGGCCGTGCTCTGCGAGAAGACGCTCGCCAAGGCCAAGCCGCTGCACCCCGATTTCTGCGGCTTCTCGGTGCCGGATCGCTACGTGTTCGGCTGCGGGATGGACGCGAAGGGCTACTGGCGCAACCTGCCGACCATCCGCGCGCTGACGGCCGAGGTCTGAGCCTCGGGCCGGTCTCGCCCCTCGGCGCCCCCGCCGGCGCTCCAAAGCAAAACGGCTCGCGTAGCGCTACGCGAGCCGTTTTTTCATGCGCCGGCCGGGCCGGCGTCCCGCAGCTTACAGCTGATGCGAGAACGCGCGGATCCCCGCCAGGATCATCTCCACCGAGATCGCGACGAGCACGAGCCCCATCAGCCGCTCGAACGCCATCACCGTGCGCTCGCCGAGCCAGCTCTGGATCCGCCCCGCGAGCACCAGCACCGCCGCGCAGACCAGCATCGTGACCGTCAGCGCGCCGATCCACTCGACTGTCTTGCCCGGCGCCTGCGAGGTCAGCAGCATCACGGTGGCGAGCGCCGAGGGGCCGGCCAGCGCCGGGATCGCGAGCGGCACGATGAACGGCTCGCCGCCCGCGCGCGGATCGCTGCCGAACGCGCCGTCCGGATGCGGAAAGATCATCCGCAGCGCGATCAGGAACAGCACGATCCCGCCGCCGATCCGCAGCGACAGGTCGGTGAGGCTCATCATGCGCAGGAAGCGGTCGCCCACCACCATGAACACGAGCAGGATCACGAACGCAATCGCCACCTCGCGCAGGATCACGCGCACGCGCCGCTCGCCCGGCACGTCGCGCAGCGCGGCGATGAACAGCGGGATGTTGCCGAGCGGATCGGTAATCAGCAGCAGCAGCACCGTAGCCGACACGAAGTTGTATTCCATTCGCTATCGGCCCTCCCCGCCTGCCGCGCTTCTGGTTCCGATTCCGTTCAGCATCACGTCGTTCCGCCCGCGTCCGTCACGGGCTCAGCGCGCGAGCGCCGCGCGCACCGTCTCGATCACGGTGGTGGCCGCGCCATCGGCCGGCAGCAGCGTGGCTTCGGTGTCGCGACGGCCCTGGTATTCGATCTTGCCGTCCTTCAGGCCGCGCTCGCCGATCACGAGACGATGCGGTACGCCGATCAGTTCCCAGTCGGCGAACATCACGCCGGGGCGCTCGCCGCGATCGTCGAGGATCACGTCGATGCCGGCCGCCGACAGTTCCGCGTAAAGCTTGTCGGCCGCCTCGCGCACCAGTTCGCTGCGGTCGTAGCCCATCGGGCAGAGCACGACCTCGAACGGCGCGATCGCCTCGGGCCAGATGATGCCCTTGTCGTCGAAGTTCTGTTCGATCGCCGCGCCGAGGATCCGCGTCACGCCGATGCCGTAGCAGCCCATCTCCATCGGCTGCGGCTTGCCGCCCTCGTCGAGGAAGGTCGCGCCGAGCGCCTTCGAATACTTGGTGCCGAGCTGGAACACGTGGCCGACCTCGATGCCGCGGCAGATGTCGATCTCGCCCTTGCCGTCCGGCGACGGATCGCCCTTCTTCACGTTGCGCAGGTCGGCGACCACCGGCTCCGGCAGGTCGCGGCCCCAGTTCACGCCGGCGATGTGGTAGTCGACCTCGTTCGCGCCGACCACGAAATCGCTCATGTTCGCGACCGTGCGATCGGCGATCACCTTGACCGGCTTCTTCGTGCCGACCGGGCCGAGGTAGCCCGGCGGCGTGCCGAACCATTCGACGATCTCGGCCTCGGTGGCCATCCGGTAGCCGGCCAGACCCGGCTGCTTGGCGGCCTTGATCTCGTTGAGGTCGTGGTCGCCGCGCAGCATCAGCAGCCAGATGGTCGGCTCGGCGCCTTCGTTCTCGGTGGCGAGGATGATCGACTTGATGGTGCGTTCGAGCGGGATGTTCAGCAGCTCGGCCACCGCCTCGCACTTCGCCTTGCCCGGCGTGGCCACCTTCGCCATCGCCTCGGCCGGCGCCGCGCGGCTCGCGATCAGCGGCAGCGCCTCGGCGGCCTCGACGTTGGCGGCGAAGTCGGAGGTCGGGCAATAGGCGATCGCGTCCTCGCCGGTGTCGGCGATCACGTGGAACTCGTGCGAGCCGCTGCCGCCGATCGAGCCGTTGTCGGCCGCGACCGCGCGGAACTCGAGGCCGATGCGCGTGAACACGCGCACATAGGCGTCGTACATCTTGCGGTACGACTCCTTGAGGCCGGCCTGGTCCTTGTCGAACGAGTACGCGTCCTTCATGATGAATTCACGGCCGCGCATCACGCCGAAGCGCGGACGGATCTCGTCGCGGAACTTGGTCTGGATCTGGTAGAAATTCACCGGCATCTGCCGGTAGCTCTTGATCTGGTTGCGCGCGATATCGGTAACGACTTCCTCGTGCGTCGGCCCGATCACGAAGTCGTTGTCCTTGCGGTCCTTGAAGCGCAGCAGCTCCGGGCCGTACTGCTCCCAGCGCCCCGACTCCTGCCAGAGCTCGGCCGGCTGCACCGCCGGCATCAGCAGCTCGATCGCGCCGGCCCGGTTCATCTCCTCGCGCACGATCGCCTCGACCTTGCGGATCGAACGCAGGCCGACCGGCAGATAGTTGTAGATGCCGCCGGCGATGCGGCGAATCATGCCGGCGCGCACCATCAGTTTGTGGCTGACGATCTCGGCGTCGGCGGGTGCTTCCTTCAGGGTGCCGATAAAGAAACGGGAGGCTTTCATGCGGACAGTTCCAGAAACGGCGGCCCAATCCGGGCCGCCAGAAAAAAGCGAAAAGTAATGGAAAGCTGCGAGCAAGACGAGGCTGCGCCGCAGATGACGTAGCAGACGAATCGGGGACAGTGTAGCCGACGCACCTCGCCGAGATTCGGCCCATTGCGGTGCGCGGCGCCCGTTATCTGTTTATAATCAAAGCAATTTTAAAGGATTCGAAGGTGGTTGTATGCTGGATCGTGAAGGCTTTCGCCCGAACGTCGGCATCATCCTGCTGAACGCGCGCAATGAGGTGTTTTGGGGCAAACGGCTTCGTGAGCATTCCTGGCAATTCCCGCAAGGGGGCATCAAGTATGGTGAGACCCCGATGCAGGCGATGTTCCGGGAGTTGCACGAGGAAACCGGTCTGCTGCCGGAGCACGTCAAGATCATCGGTCGCACGCGCGACTGGTTGCGTTACGAGGTGCCTGACAAGTTCATCAAGCGCGAGGTCCGCGGGCATTATCGCGGACAGAAGCAGATCTGGTTTCTGCTGCGGATGGTCGGACGCGATTGCGACATTTGCTTGCGCGCGACCGACCACCCGGAGTTCGACGCCTGGCGCTGGAACGAGTACTGGGTGCCGCTCGACGCGGTGATCGAGTTCAAGCGGGATGTCTATCAGTTGGCGTTGACGGAGTTGTCGCGTTTCCTGCGCCGGCCGGCGCAGCGGCCCGACAACAAGATGCGGGTGGCGCGACCGACGCGTTATCCTCGCGTGATCGGCGTCCAGCCGGTCGATCCGTCGCAGATCTGTTCGGAGGTCGAGCCGGGCGCGAGCCCGTTCGACGAAGCACCGGGCGGCTTCCTGTTGCGCGACTGATATCGGGCCGACCGGGTAGGTAAAATCAGGCATGTCCGGGCGCGGCAGCGTTTGCCGCGCCCTTTTTTCGAGGTGTGCAATTTGAAATCGTTCGCTTTTGCCGCGGCGGCGCTTGCCGCGGTTGCCATACTGGCCGGCTGCGCCCATTCGAAGTCGCCCAGCCAGCCGTCCAACAAGGACGACAGCGCGTTCGTCTATCTGCTCGACCGCCAGCCGACCTGGCACGAGAACACCGTCGATACCCTGCCGCCGCTGCCGCAGCCCTCGAACCTGCTGTCGTTCGAGGTCTCGCAGAACTCGCCGCTCAAGTTCTTCGTCGACGAGAAGTCGATCGCCGTCGGCAGCGACGGCATCGTGCGCTACACCTCGGTGATCACGAGCCCGGCCGGCGCGCGCAACGTGATCTACGAAGGGATTCGCTGCGACACCTACGAATGGCGCCAGTACGCGGCGCTGAACGCCGACCACGACGGCTGGGACCGCACCGTCGCGACCGACTGGCAGCGCATCGAGAACGGCAACCTGAACGCGTACCGCGCGGCGCTCTATCAGGATTACTTCTGCGCGAACAAGATGCCCGCCGCGAAGACCGGCACGATCATCGACAACCTGCGCGCCCATCGCACGATCCTGAACCAGCAGGTTCGCTGACGCGACGGCGCCCCGGCGCCTCGCATCGTCAGGAAAACGAAAAGCCCGCGAACGCGGGCTTTTTGTCGTGACGGCGGGTGTTGCGCGCAGCGGGCTACGTCAGATCAGCACCAGATTGTCGCGATGGATCAACTCCGGCTCGAGCATGTAGCCGAGCACGGTCTCGATCTCGCCGCTCGGCTTGCGCTGAATCAGCCGGGTCTCGGCGCTGCTGTAGTTCGTGAGGCCGCGCGCGACCTCGCGTCCCGCGTCGTCCACGCAGGCGATCACCTCGCCGCGCGCGAACACGCCCTGCACCGCGACGATGCCGATCGGCAGCAGGCTCTTGCCGCCGGCCGTCAGCTTCTCGACCGCGCCGGCGTCGATGACGACGTGGCCGCGCACCTGCAGGTGATCGGCCATCCATTGTTTGCGCGCGGCCATCCGCGCGGTGCGGGCGATCAGCTGCGTGCCGATCGCCTCGCCGTGCGCGAGCCGCACCAGCACCTCGGCCTCGCGCCCGCTCGCGATCACGGTGTTCGCACCGCTGTGTGCGGCGCGCTTGGCGGCGAGGATCTTGGTCAGCATGCCGCCGCGGCCCAGGCTCGAACCGGCCCCGCCCGCCATCGCCTCGAGTTCGGGCGCGCCGGCATCGGCTTCGCGCACCAGCGTGGCGGCCGGATCCTTGCGCGGATCGGCGGTGAAGAGGCCGGTCTGGTCGGTCAGGATCACGAGCGCGTCGCCTTCGATCAGGTTCGCGACGAGCGCGCCGAGCGTGTCGTTGTCGCCGAACTTGATTTCGTCGGTGACGACCGTGTCGTTCTCGTTGATGATCGGCACCACGCCGAGGCGCAGCAGCGTGAGCAGCGTCGAGCGCGCGTTCAGGTAGCGTTCGCGGTCGGCCAGGTCGGCGTGCGTGAGCAGGATCTGCGCGGTACGGATGCCGTGCTCGGCGAAGCGGCTCTCGTAGACCTGCGCGAGCCCCATCTGGCCGACCGCGGCCGCGGCCTGCAACTCGTCGATCTCGCGCGGCCGCTTGCTCCAGCCGAGCCGCTGCATGCCCTCGGCGATCGCGCCGGAGCTGACCAGCACGACCTCCTTGCCGGCGGCGCGCAGCGCCGCGATCTGCGCGGCCCAACGGCCGATTGCCGCATGATCGAGCCCGCGCCCGTCATTGGTGACGAGGCTGGAACCCACCTTCACAACCAATCGCTTCGAATCGGCGATGATCGAACGCATCGTGCGCGAACTCCTGTCAGTGCGGCGCGAGGAAATCGGGGCGCGGCGAACGCGAGCGTGCCGCGCCGTATGTCGGACCAGCGCCGGTGCGGGCGCATCGGCGCTGCGACCGGCGCGAGCGCCGGGCCGGATGCCGCGCCGGCCCGCTCAACGGTGAAGCCGCCGGCTCAACCACTGGTCCCGAGGCTGGCTCAGTTGCCGGCCTCGGGCTCCGGCGGCGTCTCGCCGGCACCGGGCGCGGGCGTGTCGCGGAAACGCACGTCGGCTGCCAGGTCCTCGGCCTCGGAAGCACGGTGCGCGTCCGAATGCTCGGCGAGATAATCGTAGACGGCATAAACGAGGTTCTCGCAGCCCTGCCCCGTCAGCGCGGAAATCTCGAACACCGGGCCGTCCCAGCCGAAGCGGCTGACGAAATCGGCGACACGCGCGGCGCGCTCGTCTTCCGGCACCATGTCGAGCTTGTTCAGCACGAGCCAGCGCGGCTTCCGGTACAGCGATTCGTCGTACTTGCGCAGCTCGCCGACGATCGCCGTCGCTTCCGCCACCGGATCGACGCCTTCATCGAACGGCGCCAGATCGACCAGATGCAGCAGCACGCCAGTGCGCTGCAGGTGCCGCAGGAACTGGTGGCCGAGGCCCGCGCCTTCGGCCGCGCCCTCGATCAGGCCCGGGATGTCGGCGATCACGAAGCTCTTGCTCGGCCCGACGCGCACCACGCCGAGATTTGGCGCGAGCGTCGTGAACGGGTAGTCGGCGATCTTCGGCTTCGCGTTCGACACCGACGAGATGAAGGTGGACTTGCCCGCGTTCGGCATGCCGAGCAGGCCGACGTCGGCCAGCACCTTGAGCTCGAGCCGCACCATGCGGCGCTCGCCGGGCTTGCCTTCGGTCTTCTGGCGCGGCGCGCGGTTCGTGCTCGACTTGAAGTGCAGGTTGCCGAGGCCGCCCGCGCCGCCCTGCGCGACGAGCACTTTCTGCTCGTGCTCGGTCAGGTCGGCGATCAGCTCGCCCGTGTCCATGTCGGTGATGATGGTGCCGACCGGCATGCGCAGCGTGATGTCGTCGCCGCCCTTGCCGTAGCAGTCGGAGCCGCGGCCATTCTCGCCGTTGCGCGCCAGGTGCTTCTTCGCGTACCGATAGTCGATCAGCGTGTTGATGTTGCGATCCGCGACCGCGTAGACGCTGCCGCCCCGGCCGCCGTCGCCGCCGTCCGGCCCGCCGAACGGAACGAACTTCTCGCGGCGCATCGACGCGCTGCCATCGCCTCCGTCGCCGGCGATGACCTCGATTCGCGCTTCGTCAATGAACTTCATCCGTCAAGCTCCGCCTGAATTGAACCAATATTGTGCCGCGTGGCGCCGCGCTTGACCAATCGGCCGTTCGGCCGGGTTGCCGCGGCCGGCCCATCGGGCCGACCCGGCGCGCGGCGACGCGCAAAAGAAAAGGCCCCGCGTCGCCGCGGGGCCTTTCCGGCTATGCAGCCCGTGCCTGCGCGAACTTACGCGGCGGCCGGAACGACGATAACCGTGTGCTTCTTCGCTGCGCCCTTCGTGGCGAACTTGACGTGGCCGTCGATCAGCGCGAACAGCGTGTGATCCTTGCCGATGCCGACGTTCTCGCCCGGGTGCATGCGCGTGCCGCGTTGACGGACGATGATGCCGCCGGCATTGATCGCCTGGCCGCCGTACACCTTCACGCCGAGGCGCTTCGACTCGGAGTCGCGGCCGTTGCGGGAAGACCCGCCTGCCTTTTTGTGTGCCATTTGATAGCTCCTTGACCGGTGCGCTTACGCGTTGATCGCGTCGATGCGCAGTTCGGTGTAGTTCTGGCGGTGGCCGCCGTGCTTTTGGTAGTGCTTCCGGCGACGCATCTTGAAGATGGTGACCTTGGCATGACGACCGTGCGACACAACGGTAGCCTTGACGGAAGCCCCACTGACCAGCGGCGTACCGAACTGAATCGATTCGCCTTCGCCCACTGCGAGAACCTGGTCGAGCGTGATTTCTGCGTCAATGTCTGCCGGTATCTGTTCTACTTTCAGTTTTTCGCCGACGGCAACCTTGTACTGCTTGCCACCGGTTTTTATGACCGCGTACATTGCAAACCTCACTCTAGATCTGTTTTCTCCATGCACCGCGCACGGAAAACGCGTGATTATACAGAGAGTTAGCGGGCCGGTCAAAATCTATTGACGAAACATGTTCGCGGGCCAAGCCGCGCGCGATACGACCCCGCCATCGGGCAGGCGGCGCGGGCGATCCGGGCGATTCGCCCCGATCCGCGCCAGGGCCATCCGTGCGCGTGGCGCCGTCCGCGCGCCACGCGCGCCCGGTCAAAACCGCCCATCCGCCAAGCTTCGGCCCGGTGCGGCGTCGAATCGCCTTATAATCCCGCGCACTACCCAATTCCATGATCATGTCGTCCACTGCCTCCCCTTCCCTCAGCGCCGCGCAACTGCTGGCTCCGATCGCCGACGATATGGAGCAGATCAACCGCGTCATCCGGCAGAGCCTGTCGTCCGACGTGCTGCTGATCAACCAGATTGCCGAATACATCATCGGCGCGGGCGGCAAGCGGCTGCGGCCGGCGTTGCTGCTGCTCGTCGCGGGCGCGCTCGGCGACGCGTCGAGCCACCGGCACACGCTGGCGGCCGTCGTCGAGTTCATCCATACGGCCACGCTGCTGCACGACGACGTGGTCGACGAATCGGAGCTGCGCCGCGGCCGCAAGACCGCCAACGCGCTGTTCGGCAATGCGGCCAGCGTGCTGGTCGGCGACTATCTCTATTCGCGCTCGTTCGAGATGATGGTCGGCGTCGGCAAGATGCGCGTGATGGAGATCCTCTCGGAAGCCACCACGATCATCTCCGAGGGCGAGGTGCTGCAGCTGCTGAACATGCATGACGCCGACGTCGACGAGTCGCGCTACATGCAGGTGATCCGCTACAAGACGGCCAAGCTGTTCGAGGCGTCGGCGCGCCTGGGCGCCGTGCTGGCCGGTGCCGACGCGAACATCGAGGCCGCCGCCGCCGAGTACGGCCGCCGCATCGGTACCGCGTTCCAGATCATGGACGACTGGCTCGACTACGCCGGCACCGCCGAATCGATGGGCAAGAATGCCGGCGACGACCTGCGCGAAGGCAAGCCGACGCTGCCGCTGATCCACCTGCTCGAGCACGGCACGCCGGAACAGCGCACGCTCGCGCGCGAGGCAATCGAACAGGGCGGCACCGACCGTTTCGATACGATCTTCGACGCGATCACGCGTTCGGGCGCACTCGATCACACGCTCGAATGCGCGCGTCAGGAAGCGCAGGCCGCCGCCGATGCAATTTTTTCGTTCCCCTCTTCCATTTTCAAAAACTCGCTGCTAGAATTATGTTCTTACTCGATGACACGAAAGTCTTGAACGAGACGGAAGTGGCAGAAGAGTCCAAATCGGGGTGTAGCTTAGCCTGGTAGAGCGCTACGTTCGGGACGTAGAGGCCGGAGGTTCGAATCCTCTCACCCCGACCAGATTTGTAAAAACCGCGCACACGTTGCGCGGTTTTTTTTTGTTTCGGCAGAGGTCCACCAGCCGCAAGCGCCCGACGCACGGGCGTGTGCCGGCTGCGTCACCACCCTCTGCTATAGTCATCCTCATTGCCGACCCTCACCGATCCCGATCCGCGTGGACCACATTCCCTTATGGGCGCAAATCTGCGCCGTCTTCGTCCTGCTTCTCTGCTCCAGCTTCTTCTCCATCTCTGAAACGGCCATGATGGCGCTCAACCGCCATCGGCTCAAGCTGCTCGCGAGCAAGAACGCGCTCGGCGCGAAAACCACGCAGCGGCTGCTGGCGCGCACCGACCAGTTGCTCAGCGTGATCCTGATCGGCAACAACCTGTTCAACACGATCATCCCGGTGCTGACCACCTCGATCGCGCTGCGCACGTTCGGCCATGACAACCTGGTGCTGTCGATCGCCACCGGGATCGTCGCGTTCCTGATCATCGTGTTCGCCGAAATCACGCCGAAGATCGTCGGCGCGACCTACCCCGAGCGCATCGCGCTGCCGGCCAGCCTCGTGATCGCGCCGCTGATGCGCGCGATGAAGCCGGTGGTGTGGTTCGTGAACCAGCTTGCGAACGGCATCCTGGGCCTGCTGCGCATCAACACGAAGGGCGCGCGCGACCAGCGGCTCTCGCCCGAGGAGCTGCGCTCGATCGTGCTCGAATCGGGCAGCTTCATGCCGACCAAGCACCGCAGCATCCTGCTGAACCTGTTCGATCTCGAGAACATCACCGTCGACGACGTGATGATTCCGCGCCGCCAGATCGAATCGCTGAACTTCGACGCGCCGCTCGACGAGATCCTGCACCAGCTCGAGACCTGCTATCACAACCGGCTGATCGTCTACCAGGGCGACATCGACCGCGTGCTCGGCGTGCTGCACGTTCGCAAGACGCTGACCGCGCTGCACAACCAGGAGTTCGACCGCGACACGCTGCGCGGGCTGCTCGCCGAGCCGTACTACGTGCCGTCCGGCACCGCCGTGTTCCAGCAGCTCCAGTATTTCCAGGAGAGCCGCCAGCGCACCGCGCTGATCGTCAACGAATACGGCGAGCTCGAAGGGCTCGTCACGCCCGAGGACATCATCGAGGAGCTGATCGGCGAGTTCACGACCTCGACGCCGCGCAGCGGCGGCTCGCGCGGTGGCTGGAACGCGAACGGCGAATGCATCGTCGCCGGCAGCATGCCGCTGCGCGAGCTGAACCGCTGGCTGAACCTGAGCCTGCCGACCACCGGGCCGAAGACGCTCAACGGGCTCATCCTCGAAGTGCTCGAGGAAATCCCCGACGGCGACGTCTGCATGAAGATCGGCGACGTGATGCTCGAAGTCATGCGCAGCGACGACCAGGCCGTGCGCACCGTCAAGCTGTTCAAGCCGCGCGCGCCGCGCGGCGTGCGCGGGCTGCTGCGCTGACGCCACGGCTGGCGTCGAGCTTCGCATCCGACGTTCGACGCCGGCCGCTTCCCGCCTCCGCCCCGACCTCGCGCGTTGGCCGTTCGGCCGACTGCCGGCCGCCGCGCGCCGGCGCGATGATCACCGCATCGTGATCAACAGGCGGCCGCGAGGCCGGTCGAAGTGTCCACGCCTTCCGCACCCTTTTCCCCCGAAGCGGGCCGGCTCGCGTCGCCCGCGCCCGCCGGCGATGCGCCGGTGGTCGCGCTCGTCAACCAGATCCTGAACGAGGCCGCGCGCCGCGACGCCTCCGACATCCACATCGAGGCGGCCGAGCGCGACTGGCGCGTGCGGCTGCGCATCGACGGCGCGCTGCATCCGTTCGCGGCGCCGCCCGCGCATCTGCGCGACGGCGTGATCACGCGCCTGAAGGTGCTGGCGCGGATGGACATCGCCGAGCGCCGCGTCCCGCAGGACGGCCGGCTGCGGATCGCGCTCGGCCGCGGCGTGACGGGCGACTACCGGGTCAGTTCGCTGCCGACGCTGCACGGCGAGAAGCTGGTGCTGCGTCGCCTCGATACGCTGCCGGCCGACCTGTCGCTGCCGGCGCTCGGCTTCGACGCGCGCCAGGCCGAAGCCCTGGAGGCCTCGATCGCCGCGCCGCACGGGCTCGTGCTCGTCACCGGCCCGACCGGCAGCGGCAAGACGGTGACGCTCTACTGCTGCCTGCAACGGCTCAATCTGGCCTCGCGCAATCTCTGCACGATCGAGGACCCGGCCGAACTGCAGCTCGACGGGCTCAACCAGGTCAACGTGCGCGACAAGGCCGGGCTCACGTTCGCGGTCGCGCTGCGCGCGTTCCTGCGACAGGACCCGGACGTGATCATGGTCGGCGAGATCCGCGACGCCGAGACGGCCGACGTCGCGCTCAAGGCCGCGCAGACCGGCCACCTCGTGCTCTCGACGCTGCACACCAACGATGCGCCGGGCGCGATCGCGCGCCTGCTCGACATCGGCGTGGCGCCGTACCACGTCGCGTCCGCGCTGCGCGTCGTCACCGCGCAGCGGCTCGTCAGGCGGCTTTGCGCCGCGTGCCGGCGGCCATCGTCCGCGCCGGCCGCGCGCCTTGCCGCCGGCGGGCTCGATCCCGCCGCGCTCGGCGCCGGCTGGCGTCCGTTCACCGCCGTCGGCTGCGAGGCGTGCCACGGCATCGGCTATCGCGGCCGGACGGGCGTGCATCAGGTGATGACGGTGTCGGACGCGCTGCGCGAGCGGATCGTCGGCCGCGCCGGCAGCCTCGCGCTCGCGCGGCAGGCGCGCGAGGACGGCATGCGCGCGCTGCGCGACGCGGCGCTCGAACGCGTGTACGACGGCACGACGAGCCTCGACGAGGCGCTCGCGATCACGGACGTCGCATGAGCGCGCCGCCCGCCGCCGACCGACGGTTCCGCTGGGCCGGGCTCGCGCGGGACGGCGCGCAGCGGCGCGGCACGCTGATCGCCGCCGATTCGGCCGCGGCGCGCCGGGCGTTGCGCCGGCGCGGCATCACGGTGCTGGCGCTCGACGGCGGCGGGCCGGCCCGCGCCCCGGCCGCCCGCGTGCGCGACGTCACGCGCTTCACGCATCAGCTGGGCGGCCTGCTGCGGGCCGGCCTGCCGCTCGCGCCGGCGCTCGAACTGCTGGCCGACGCGGGCGGCCGGCGCGACGTGCCGCGCATCGCCGCCGGGCTGGCCCGCGCGATCGGCGCGGGGCGGCAACTGTCGGAGGCGATGCGCCAGTATCCACGGCAATTCGATCCGATGTTCCGGCAACTGGTGGCGGTCGGCGAAGCATCGGGCGCGCTTGCGCCGCTGCTCGCGCGCGTCGCCGAGGATCGCGAACGCGGCGCCGCGCAGCGCGCCCGGGTGCGGTCCGCGCTGGCCTATCCGCTCGCGGTACTGGCCTTCTCGCTCGCGATCAGCGCGGCGCTGCTGGTGTGGGTCGTGCCGACCTTCGCGCAGATCTTCGACGGCTTCGGCGCGAGGCTGCCGGCGCCGACGCGCTTCGTGCTCGCGCTGTCCGGCACGGCCGCGCGAGCCGGGCCGCCCGTGGCGATCGCGGCGGCCGTCGCCGGCGTGGCGCTGGCGGCGCTGTTGCGCCGCTCGCCCGCGCTGCGCCTCGCCGCTGCGCGCGCGACGCTGCGGCTGCCGCTGGTCGGCCCGCTGCTGCGCACGCTGGCCGCCGCGCGCTGGAGCCGCACGCTCGGCACGCTGCTGTGCGCGGGCACGCCGCTCGCCGACGCGTTCGATTCGCTCGCGCAGGCCACCGGCAACCCGGTGTTCGATCGCGCGACGGCCACGATCGCCGCCCGGCTGCTGCGCGGCGAGCGGCTCGCGCAGGCGATGCGCGCGGCCGGCTGCTTTCCTGACGAGGTGGTGCAGCCGGTGGCGGTGGCCGAGGAATCGGGCACGCTCGACGCGATGCTGGTCGATATCGCGACGCTCTGCGAGCGCCAGGTCGACGAGCGGATCGGCCTGCTGACGAGCCTCTGCGAACCGCTCGTGGTGATCGTGCTCGGCGCGCTGGTGGGCGGGCTCGTGGTCGCGATGTACCTGCCGATCGTTCAGCTCGGCAACGTGGTGTAGGATCGCTCCCGGTTGCCGCGCTTCGCTTTCGCCCTCTTTTCCCGTCCGGTTTCGATGATCTCGTCTTTCGCCCTGCCTGATCCGTCGCTCGCGTTCGCCGCGTTCGCGGCGTTGCCGCCCGCCGTCCGCTACCTGTTCGCGACCGTGATCGGGCTCGTGGTCGGCAGCTTCCTGAACGTGGTGGGGCACCGGCTGCCGGTGATGATGCAGCGCGCCTGGCAAGCGGAACTCGCCGAAGCGACCGGCGGCGACCCGACGCCCGACGACGGGCTGCCGGCGCGCTACGACCTGTCGGTGCCGCGCAGCGCGTGCCCGCACTGTGGCCACGTGCTGCGCGCCTGGGAAAACGTGCCGGTGTTCAGCTATCTGGCGCTGCGCGGCCGCTGCAGCCAGTGCCGCGCGCCGATCGGCCTCCGCTATCCGCTCGTCGAACTCGTCTCGGGCGCGCTCGCGGTCGCCTCGCTCGCGGTGTTCGGCCCGCTGCCGGCCGCGCTCGCCGCGTTCGGCCTCTGCGCAATGCTGGTCGCGATGAGCCTGATCGACATCAAGACCGGCTACCTGCCCGATTCGATGACGCTGCCGCTGCTGTGGGCGGGCCTCGTCGTCAATCTGTGGGGCAGCTTCGTCGATCTGCGCGAGGCCGTGATCGGCGCGATCGCCGGCTATCTGTTCCTCTGGTGCGTGTTCTGGCTGTTCAAGTGGCTGCGCGGCATCGAGGGCATCGGCTACGGCGACCTGAAGCTGCTCGCCGCGCTCGGCGCCTGGCTCGGCTGGATCGCGCTGCCGCAGGTCGTGCTGATCGCGGCGCTGAGCGGCGCGGTGGTGGGGCTCGCCGCAATGTGGCGCGGCCGGATGCGCTTCGAGGAGCCGCTGCCGTTCGGGCCGTTTCTCGCGCTCGGCGGCATCGCGACGCTGCTCTACGGCACGCCGTTCTATCTGGCGATCGGGGGCTGATCCCATGCTTTCGATCGGCTTGACGGGCGGCATCGGCAGCGGCAAGACCACCATCGCGAACCGCTTCGGCGAGCGCGGCGCGAGCCTCGTCGATACCGACGCGATCGCGCATCGCGTGACCGCGCCGGGCGGCGCGGCGATGCCGGCGATCGCGACGCAGTTCGGCGCCGCGTTCGTGGCCGTCGACGGCTCGCTCGACCGCGCGCGGATGCGCGAACTCGTGTTCGCCGACAACGACGCGCGGCGCCGGCTCGAGGCGATCACGCATCCGCTGATCCGCGCGGAAACCGAGCGCGAGGCCTCGCTCGCGCGCGGTGCCTACCTGATCTTCGTGGTGCCGCTGCTGGTCGAATCGGGCACTTGGCGCGCGCGCGTCGATCGCGTGCTGGTGGTGGACTGCGAGGTCGAGACGCAGATCGCCCGCGTCATGCGGCGCAACGGCTTCGCCCGCGAGCAGGTGGAGGCGATCGTCGCGCGGCAGGCCACGCGCGCGGCGCGGCTGGCCGCCGCCGACGACGTGATCGTCAACGAGGCCGCGCCCGACGCGGCGCTCGAGGCCCGCATCGACGCGCTGCACGCACGCTATCTCGCGCTCGCCGCATCGAAGTCCTGAAGATCGGCCGGCCCGGCCCGCCGCCGCGCCGAGCAAGCCGCGCGCCCGGCCGCCGGCGGCAGAAAAGGCGCGATTGCGACGCCTGAGCGTGGGCATTAGAATGTTCGGCAATTCCGGTCCTTTGTCCCAACGCCCGAGGCGAGCGCGCTTGATCCTTTACGAGTATCCGTTCAACGAACGCATCCGCACGTTGCTGCGCCTCGAAGATTTGTTCGAGCGCCTGACGTTCTTTCTGGCGCAGGAAGACCCGAGGGAGCATCACGTCGCGTTGACGACGCTGTTCGAGATCGCGGAAGTCGCGGGCCGGGCCGACCTGAAATCGGATCTGATGAAGGAACTGGAACGCCAGCGGCAGACGCTTGCACCGTTTCGCGGCAATCCGGGCATCGAGCAGAACGCGCTCGAGGCCGTGCTCGGCGAGATCGAGCAGACGCTCGGCCACCTCGGGCAGATGCAGGGCAAGACCGGCCAGCACCTGACCGACAACGAATGGCTTGGCAGCATCCGCAGCCGCGCGGTGATTCCGGGCGGCACCTGCAAGTTCGACCTGCCGTCCTACTACGCGTGGCAGCAGTGGCCCGCCGAGCAGCGGCGCCAGGACATCACGAAATGGGCGATGCCGCTGCTGCCGCTGCGCGACGCGGCCACCATCGTGCTGCGCCTCGCGCGCGAATCGGGCCAGGCCTCGAAGGTGATGGCGATGCAGGGCAGCTACCAGCAGATGCTGTCCGGGCGCACCTACCAGCTGATGCAGGTGCGCGTGCCGCCCGAACTCCACGTGATCCCCGAAGCAAGCGCCAACAAGTACATGCTGTGGGTGCGCTTCACCGCCCAGGACGGCGACGTGCGGCCCCGCGCGGTCGATATCGACGTGCCGTTCCAGCTGACGCTCTGTAATCTCTGAATATCGCCGTGACTCTCGTCGTCAAATGCCCGGCTTGCACGAAGGACGTGCCCTGGACGCCGGAAAGCCTGTTTCGCCCGTTCTGCTCGGCCCGCTGCAAGCAGATGGATCTGGGCGCCTGGGCCGCCGAGCGCTATCGGATCGGCGGCACCGACGACGAACCGTCGGACGATGCCGCGGACGGCCTGCCGGAAGGCCGCTCGGGCCGCCACGACTGACGCTTGCCGTTTCCCGATCGACGGAAAGCTATGCCTGCGCTTCGCGCGCGAGCAGGTCGAGCACGGGCAGCGCGGCCGGCAGCAGCGGCGCGACGTCGACCGGCAGCGACTGCCAGACGAACGCCTGCCCCTCGCGGCTATGCGGCTCACCGTCCCAACCCGTGACCTTGCAGAAGAACAGCCGCACGTAAGCGTGCGGGTAGTCGTGTTCGAGCGTATGCCAGCGCTGGCAGGCCGTGACCGAGATCCCGAGCTCCTCGTGCAGTTCGCGCGCGAGCGCCGCCTCCACGCTCTCGCCCGCCTCGAGCTTGCCGCCCGGGAACTCCCAGTAACCTTCATAGGGCTTGCCGGCCGGCCGCTGCGCGAGCAGGTAGCGGCCGTCGGGCTGCACCAGCACGCCGACCGCGACCTCGGTGACCTTGCGCGACGCGGCGCCGCCCGCGCCGGCGTCGGCGGCCGCGCTCATGCCGGCTCCTGGCGGCCGGAGCGGTCGCGCGCGAACTGCCAGGCCACGCGCCCCGAGCGCGAGCCGCGTTCGAGGGCCCAGACCAGTGCGTCGCTGCGCGCCGCCTCGACCTGCGCGTCGTCGCAGCCGAAATGGCGCAGCCAGTGCGCGACGATCGTCAGGTAGTCATCCTGCTTGAACGGATAGAAGCTGACCCACAGGCCGAAGCGCTCGGACAGCGAGATCTTCTCCTCGACCACCTCGCCCGGGTGGATTTCGCCGTCCGGCAGGTGCTTGTACGACTCGTTGTCGCTCATGTACTCGGGCAGCAGGTGCCGGCGATTCGAGGTCGCGTAGATCAGCACGTTGTCCGACTGCGCCGAAATCGAGCCGTCGAGCGCGACCTTCAGCGCCTTGTAGCCCGACTCGCCGTCCTCGAACGAGAGGTCGTCGCAGAACACGATGAAGCGCTCGGGGCGCGCCGAGATCAGTTCGACGATATCGCCGAGGTCGTGCAGGTCGTCCTTGTCCACCTCGATCAGCCGCAGCCCCTCGGCCGCGTAGGCGTTCAGGCAGGCCTTGATCAGCGACGACTTGCCGGTGCCGCGCGCGCCCGTCAGCAGCACGTTGTTGGCGGGCCGCTTTTGTACGAACTGGCGCGTGTTCTGTTCGATCAGCGCCTTCTGGCGGTCGATGTTCTGGAGGTCGGCGAGTGCAATCTGCGACACTGCCGGCACCGCCTGCAGATAACCGCGGCCCTGGCGCTTGCGCCAGCGGAACGCGTTCGCCGCGCGCCAGTCGACGTCGGCCGGTGCCGGCGGCAGCAGCGCTTCGAAGCGGCCGATCAGCGCTTCGGCGCGGTCGAGAAACTGTTCGAGCTTGTCCATCTGGGAATCCGGTAATTCGATGATCGTGGCGGCGCGAGCGCGCCGCCGCTTGGGTGCGCGGCCGGCTTACGAGCGGTAGTCGGCGTTGATGCTCACGTATTCGTGCGACAGGTCGCAGGTCCAGATCGTCGCGCTCGCGTCGCCGCGGCCGAGCAGCACGCGGATCGTGATCTCGCTCTGCTTCATCACGCGCTGGCCGTCGGCTTCCTGGTAGTCGGGGTTGCGCCCGCCCGCCTTCGCGACCAGCACGTCGTCGAGATAGAGGTCGATCCTGCCGACCTCGAGATCGGCGACGCCGGCGTAGCCGATCGCCGCGAGAATCCGGCCCAGGTTCGGGTCGGACGCGTAGAACGCGGTCTTCACGAGCGGCGAATGGCCGATCGCGTAGGCGATCTGCCGGCATTCGGCCACGTCGCGGCCGCCCTCGACCTGCACCGTCATGAACTTCGTGGCGCCCTCGCCGTCACGCACGATCAGCTGCGAGAGCGTCTGCGCGACATCGGTCACGGCCTCGCGCAGCGCCGCGTAGGCGGGCGAGTCGGTGGACGTGACGGCCGGCAAGCTCGACTTGCCCGAGGCGATCAGGATGAACGAGTCGTTGGTCGAGGTATCGCCGTCGATCGTGATGCAGTTGAACGAGCGGTTCGCAACGTCCTTCACGAGCTGGTCGAGCACCGGCTGGGCGACGGCCGCGTCGAACGCGAGGAAGCCGAGCATGGTCGCCATGTTCGGCTTGATCATGCCGGCGCCCTTGCTGATGCCGGTCAGCGTGACGGTGTGGCCGTCGATCGTCACCTGCCGCGAGGCCGCCTTCGGCAGCGTGTCGGTGGTCATGATCGCCTGCGCGGCGTCGTACCAGTTGGCGGCCGCGCGATTCGCGAGCGCGGCGGGCAGGCCGGCTTTCAGGCGGTCGACGGGCAGCGGTTCGAGGATCACGCCGGTCGAGAACGGCAGCACCTGCGACGGCGCGAAGCCGGTCAGGCGCGCGAGTTCGGCGCAGGTCTCGCGGGTCGCGGCGAGGCCCGGCTCGCCGGTGCCGGCGTTCGCGTTGCCGGTGTTCACGACCAGCGCGCGGATCGCCGGCGCGCCGGTGCGCACGCCCGCCAGATGCTCGCGGCAGACGATCACGGGCGCCGCGCAGAAGCGGTTCTCGGTGAACACGCCGGCCACCGTCGCCCCCTCCTCCACGGAGACGACGAGCACGTCCTTGCGGTTCGGCTTGCGGATGTTGGCTTCCGCCCAGCCGAGCGTGACGCCGGCGACGGGATGCAGTTGCGCGGGATCGATCGAGGGGAAATTGACAGCCATGGGGACACCTGCCGAAAGGAAAATGCCGGCGCGGCCGGCATCGATGGATGAGAACGAAGCGGCGGCGCGCATCGATGCGGGCCGCCGCAGATTCATGTCACGTCATGCTGCGCCGGAGTGTGCGACAGCGGCATGACGCATGGCAAGCGCAACGACGGCGCCGGGCGGATGGATCGCATGCCGCCGCGCGCCGCCGCCGGGATCAGCTCAGCTTGCCGTGGCAGTGCTTGTACTTCTTGCCGCTGCCGCACGGGCACGGATCGTTGCGCCCGACGCGCGGCACGTCGCCCGCCGGCTCGCCGGCCGCGCCCGCCGCCATCGCGCTGCCGATCATCTCGGCGGTGGCCACCGTCGCCACCGCGGCGCCGGTCTCGGAGAAGTCGGCATGACGCGTTTCGACGTTCTCGACCAGCTGGCCGCCCGATTCCTCGATCTGCTCGGCGACTTCCTCGAGTTGCTCCGGCGACTGGATCTGCACGTTCATGACGATCCGCGTGACTTCCTGCTTGGTCGCCTCGAGCATCGCCGCGAACAGTTCGAACGCCTCGCGCTTGTACTCCTGCTTCGGATTCTTCTGCGCGTAGCCGCGCAGGTGGATGCCCTGGCGCAGGTGGTCGAGCGCGGCCAGATGCTCGCGCCAGAGGCGGTCGAGCGTCTGCAGCATGATCGAGCGCTCGAACGAGCTGAACGCCTCGCGGCCCACCAGCGCGACCTTCGCCTCGTAGTGCTCGTCGGCGCCCGTGATCACCGCTTCGAGGATTTCGTCGACGTTGATCGACTGCGATTCGTTGACCATTTCCTGGACCGCGAGATCGAGGCCCCAGTCGTTGCGCAGCGCTTCCTCGAGCTCGGGCAGGTCCCATTGCTCCTCGATGCTGCCCTGCGGCACGTACTGGTGGACGATCTCGGTGATCACGCCATGGCGCATCGCGCCGATGGTCTCGGCGATGTCGTTCGCCTCGAGCAGCTCGTTGCGCTGCTGGTAGATCACCTTGCGCTGGTCGTTCGACACGTCGTCGTATTCGAGCAGCTGCTTGCGGATGTCGAAGTTGCGCGCCTCGACCTTGCGCTGCGCCGATTCGATCGAGCGCGTCACGATGCCGGCCTCGATCGCCTCGCCTTCGGGCATCTTCAGGCGGTCCATGATGGCGCGCACGCGGTCGCCGGCGAAGATGCGCAGCAGCGGATCGTCGAGCGACAGGTAGAAGCGCGACGAACCCGGATCGCCCTGGCGGCCCGCACGGCCGCGCAGCTGGTTGTCGATACGGCGCGATTCGTGGCGCTCGGTGCCGATGATGTGCAGCCCGCCCGCGGCCTTCACCTGCTGGTGCAGGGTTTCCCACTCGTCGTGCAGCTGCTGGATGCGCGCGATCTTTTCCTCGGCCGGGATCGCGTCGTCGGCCTCGATGAACGACGCCTGCTTCTCGACGTTGCCGCCGAGCACGATGTCGGTGCCGCGGCCCGCCATGTTGGTGGCGATCGTGATCCGCTTCGGGCGCCCCGCCTCGGCGACGATCGCCGCTTCGCGCGCGTGCTGCTTCGCGTTCAGCACCTCGTGCGGCAGCCCGGCCTGCTTGAGCAGGTGCGAGAGCAGCTCCGAATTCTCGATCGAGGTGGTGCCGACCAGCACCGGCTGGCCGCGCTCGTAGCAGTCGCGGATGTCGCGGATCACCGCGTCGTAGCGCTCCTTCGCGCTCTTGTAGATCTGGTCCTGCTTGTCGATCCGCTTCGGCGGCCGGTTGGTCGGGATCACGACCGTCTCGAGGCCGTAGATCTCGTTGAACTCGTAGGCTTCGGTATCGGCCGTGCCGGTCATGCCCGACAGCTTCGCGTACATCCGGAAGTAGTTCTGGAACGTGATCGAGGCGAGCGTCTGGTTCTCGCTCTGGATCTTCGCGTGTTCCTTCGCCTCGACCGCCTGGTGCAGGCCGTCGGACCAGCGCCGGCCCGCCATCAGGCGCCCTGTGAACTCGTCGACGATCACCACCTCGCCGTTCTGCACCACGTAGTGCTGGTCGAGATGGAACAGCGTGTGGGCGCGCAGCGCCGCATACACGTGGTGCATCAGCGTGATGTTCTGCGGCGCATAGAGGCTCTCGCCCTCGCCGATCAGACCCCACTCGGCGAGCAGCCGCTCGGCCTTCTCGTGGCCCGACTCGGTCAGGAACACCTGGCGCCCCTTCTCGTCGAGCGTGTAGTCGCCCGGCTTCTCGACGCCGGTGCCGTCGGCCTTCTCCTCGCCGATCTGGCGCTCGAGCAGCGGCGGCAGCGCGTTCATGCGCACGTACAGCTCGGTGTGGTCCTCGGCCTGGCCCGAGATGATCAGCGGCGTGCGCGCCTCGTCGATCAGGATCGAATCCACTTCGTCGACGATCGAGAAGTTCAGCGCGCGCTGCACGCGTGCCTCGGTCTCGTAGACCATGTTGTCGCGCAGGTAATCGAAGCCGAACTCGTTGTTGGTGCCGTAGGTGATGTCGGCGCCGTAGGCCTCGTGCTTCTGCTCGTGCTCCATGCCGGACAGGTTGATGCCGACCGACAGCCCGAGGAAGTTGTAGAGACGGCCCATCCATTCGGCGTCGCGCTGCGCGAGGTAGTCATTGACGGTCACGACGTGGACGCCGCGGCCCGACAGTGCGTTCAGGTAGGCGGCCAGCGTCGCGACGAGCGTCTTGCCTTCCCCGGTGCGCATTTCGGCGATCTTGCCGTAATGCAGCACCATGCCCCCGATCAGCTGCGTATCGAAGTGGCGCATCTTCAGCACGCGCCGGCTCGCCTCGCGACAGACCGCGAACGCCTCCGGCAGCAGCTTGTCGAGCGACTCGCCGGCCGCGACGCGCTGGCGGAATTCACCCGTCTTGCCGCGCAACTGGTCGTCCGTCAGCTGCTCGATCTGCGGCTCGAGCGCATTGATCGCCGCGACGGTCTTTTGGTATTGCTTGACGAGCCGCTGATTGCGGCTGCCAAAAATCTTCTGGAGAAAACCGGTTGTCATCGATCGGGTCTGCGTCGCAGCAACGGCCCCGGAGCGGATGACGCCTACCCCGGCGCGCCGAGCCTTGGCGGCTTAGCGTATGAGTGAATTCAAACGAGGAATTTTAGCACGCGCATTTGCCCGCGCCGGTATCGCGCCGGCCCCCGCGTCGCGCCCGGCAAAGGCGCGCCGAATGCGCCGCCGCGACAACCGATATGCGGCCGGAACGGCGCCGCATCAAGGCCGCGCGGGAAATCTCGCGCGGGTGGCCGATCGCCCCCCGTCGATCCGGCCCCGGCCACCCGGCCGTCAGCATGCCTCGCGCAGGTTACAATCCGCCCATCGTCGTCGCCGTAGCTTCCTCCATCCACGAAATCCGCGCCGCTTCATGAATCGCCCGCCGAGGTCCGCCAAGCCGTCCGCCTACGCATCCGCCCGTGCGGCTGGCTACTCGCGCCCGCAGGTGGCGGCCGACGTGCTCAAGCGCACCGACGCGTTCGCCGCGCTGCGCGCCGGCGTCGAGCAGGTTGCCTCGCTGCAGCGCGATCTGCGCGCGCTGCTGCCCGACTATCTCGCCAATCACGTCGAACCCGGCTCGATCAAGGACGGCGGCCTGACGCTGTTCGCGGCGCACAACGCGTTGGCCGCCCGGCTGCGGCAGGTGGCACCGCGCCTCGTGGCCGACCTGCAGGCGCGCGGCTGGCACGTGGCGACGCTGAAGGTGCGGGTACGCCCGCAGGATGCGCCCGAGCCGCTGCGGATCAAGCAGGCGCGCATGACGCCGGCCGGCACCGAGGCGCTGCGCGAGCTGGCCGAGGCGCTGGCGCCGTCGCCGCTGCAGGACGCGCTGGCGCGCATGGCCGAACGGCACGCGAAGAAACCGAAGCCGACCCGCTGAGGATCAGATCTCCCATGCAAAAAAGGCAGCCGGATGGCTGCCTTCTTTCATTGTGCCGGGGGCCGACGCTGGCCGCCCCGCGCAACGCACGCTTACGCGAACGCCGTCTGCGCGTCGAAGCCGAAGCCGCGCGGCGCGGCCTTCAGATCCTCGAACGTGACCATCTCGTAGGCGTCCTCGTGCGCGAGCAGTTCGCGCAACAGTGCGTTGTTGAGACCGTGGCCCGACTTGTAGGCGGTGTACGAGGCAAGCAGCGGATGGCCGACCACGTACAGATCGCCGATCGCGTCGAGCATCTTGTGCTTCACGAACTCGTCGTCGTAGCGCAGGCCGTCGTTGTTGAGGATGCGGTACTCGTCGAGCACGATCGCGTTGTCCATGCTGCCGCCGCGCGCCAGGCCCAGCTCGCGCATCATCTCGACCTCGTGGGCGAAGCCGAAGGTACGCGCGCGCGCGATCTCGCGCACGTAGGACGTATTGGCGAAATCGACCTCGAGCTCCTGGCCCGTCTTGTCGACGGCGGGATGGCGGAAATCGATCGTGAACTTGAGCTTGAAGCCGAAATACGGATCGAGCCGGGCGAACTTGTCGCCGTCGCGGATCTCGACCGGACGCGTCACCTTGATGAAACGCTTCGGCGCGTTCTGCTCCTCGATGCCGGCCGACTGGATCAGGAACACGAACGACGAGGCGCTGCCATCCATGATCGGGATTTCCTCGGCGGTCACGTCGACGTAAAGATTGTCGACGCCGAGGCCGGCGCAGGCCGACATCAGGTGCTCGACCGTCGAGACGCGCGCGCCGTCCTTCTGCAGCACCGACGCGAGGCGCGTGTCGCCGATCGCCATCGCGTTGGCCGGGATTTCGACCGGAGCCGGCAAATCGACGCGCGTGAAGACGATCCCCGTACCCGGCGCGGCCGGGCGAAGCGTCAGTTCGACCTTGCGGCCCGAGTGCAGGCCGATGCCGACCGTCTTCACGATCGATTTGATGGTTCGCTGCTTCAACATGATGTCTTGATTCTTGATTGACGTTATCAATCAGGACTTTTATTCGATAGGCGGGAGTATAGCGCAAATCCGTTGGCGACGTTGGACCGATTGTCGTATCAACTGTTTCTACGCGTTACCCGACGAAGTCTGCGCGTTACCCGGTAAAGCAACATCGGCGTCAAGAAAGACGGGCCGACGTCCGGAATGGAGGCGTTTCCGGATGTCGGCCCATATGTAGCGGCACCTTGTCTCGCCATGACGCGTTGCGGCAGCGCAACGGCCACGGCGGCACGCTCAGCGCGTGAGCGCCGCCAGGATGCTTGCCGCGTCGCTGACTTCGAACTTGCCCGGTGCCTCGACCGCCAGCGTCTTGACCACGCCGTCGTCGACCACCATCGCGTAGCGCTGGGAACGGATCCCCATGCCGCGCGCGGACAAATCCTGCGTAAGTCCCAGTGCCTGAGTCAATGCAGCGCTGCCGTCCGCGATCATGCGCACCTTGCCCGCGGTGTGCAGATCCCGTCCCCAGGCGCCCATCACGAACGCGTCGTTGACGGACACGCACCAGACCTCGTCGACGCCGGCCGCGCGCAGCGGCTCGGCCAGTTCGACATAGCCCGGCACGTGCCTGGCCGAACAGGTCGGCGTGAACGCGCCCGGCAATCCGAAGATCACCACGCGCTTGCCCGCCGTCTGTTCACGCACGCCGAGCGCATTTGGCCCGAGCGTGCAACCCTCGCGCGCTTCGTCGACGAACTCGAAGACTTGTGCGTCGGGCAGCGTATCGCCTGCTTGAATCATGCCTGGTCCTTCATTGCGATGCGGTTGCGGGTTTCGCAACGGAAAACACGGCCCATCCCGCTCCGCCGAAGCGAAGAGGGCAACTTGCCCGGCCCGGCGCCGTCATCGACGCGGCCTGTCAGGGTCCGTTCCACCGTCACGTCGGCCGGCCGCGCGAGCGGCCCGCCTGCCCGTGTCAGTCGGCCTGCTTGCGCAGGAACGCCGGGATGTCGTACGTGTCGACGCCCTTTTCCTGCAGCGCCTGCACGTGCGAGGCCGCCGTTTCACGCGAATTGCGCCAGACGGCCGGCGTGTCGAGCGCGCCGTAGTCCGCCGTGTTCACGTGCGCCGGCGCATAGGTATGGGCCACCGCGCCGACCGGCTGGTTGTCGGTACCGGTGCGCAGCAGCGTCATCGGCGTGGTCTGCTGCTTCTTCGCCGCGCGGCCGAGGCCCGTGGCCACCACCGTCACGCGCAGCGCGTCGCCCATCGCGTCGTCGTAGACGGCGCCGAAGATCACCGTGGCGTCTTCCGCCGCGTAGCTCTTGATGGTGTTCATCACTTCGCGCGTTTCCGACAGGCGCAGCGAACGGCTCGACGTGATGTTGACCAGCACGCCGCGCGCGCCCGACAGATCGACGCCTTCGAGCAGCGGGCTCGCCACGGCCTGCTCGGCCGCGAGACGCGCGCGATCGACGCCGGCCACCGTGGCCGTGCCCATCATCGCCTTGCCCTGCTCGCCCATCACCGTCTTCACGTCTTCGAAGTCGACGTTGACGAGACCGTCGACGTTGATGATTTCGGCAATGCCCGCGACGGCGTTGTTCAGCACGTCATCGGCGCACTGGAAGCACTTGTCCATCTCGGCATCGTCGCCCATCACGTCGAACAGCTTGTCGTTCAGCACGACGATCAGCGAATCGACGTGATCCTCGAGCTGCTGCGCGCCCGCTTCGGCCACGCGCATGCGCTTGCCGCCTTCGAACTCGAACGGCTTGCTGACCACGCCCACCGTCAGGATCCCCATCTCCTTGGCGATCTGCGCGACCACCGGAGCGGCGCCCGTACCGGTGCCGCCGCCCATGCCGGCGGTGATGAACACCATGTGCGCGCCGCGCAGCGAATCGGCGATCCGCTCACGCGCTTCCTCGGCCGCGGCACGGCCCATGTCCGGCTTCGCGCCGGCGCCGAGGCCGGTGCTGCCGAGCTGGATCACGTTCGGCGCGCGCGAGCGCGAGAGCGCCTGCGCGTCGGTGTTCATGACGACGAAATCGACGCCCTGCACGCCGCGGTTGATCATGTGCGCGACCGCGTTGCCGCCCGCGCCGCCGACCCCGATCACCTTGATGATGGTGCCGTTGGTCTCGGTTTCCAGCATTTCGAATTCCATTGTTGCCTCCGTCAAGAAAGATAAAACCACTCGGCCGTTATCCGGCAGGAGATCGGGCAACCCCCTGTCGCGCGCCGGCCGCCGGCACCGGCGCAAAACCCGTTCAGAAATTGCTCAGGAACCAGTCCTTCATCCGCGTGAAGATCTGGCCCGCCGAGCCCGATTGCACTGCGACCTTGCGGCCGCGCATTCGTTGCGCGCTGCCTTCCACGAGCAGCCCCATCGCCGTCGAGTAGCGCGGATTGCGCACCACGTCGGCGAGGCCGCCTGCGTATTCCGGCGCGCCGATGCGCACCGGTTTCAGGAAAATGTCCTCGCCCAGCTCGACCATGCCGGGCATCATCGCAGCCCCGCCGGTGAGCACGACACCGGAACTAAGTAACTCTTCGTAACCCGACTCGCGCACGACTTGTTGCACGAGTGAAAACAGCTCTTCGACGCGCGGCTCGATCACGGCCGCGAGTGCCTGGCGCGACAGCGTGCGCGGGCCGCGCTCGCCGAGCCCCGGCACTTCCACCATCTCGTCCGGATCGGCCAGCGCCTGCTTGGCGATGCCGTGGCTGACCTTGATGTCCTCGGCGTCGGGCGTCGGCGTGCGCAGCGCCATCGCGATGTCGCTCGTGATCTGGTCGCCCGCGATCGGGATAACCGCGGTATGGCGGATCGCGCCTTCCGCGAAGATCGCGATGTCGGTGGTGCCGCCGCCGATATCGACCAGCACCACGCCGAGATCCTTCTCGTCCTCGGTCAGCACCGCCAGCGACGAGGCGAGCGGCTGCAGGATCAGGTCGTTGACCTCGAGCCCGCAGCGGCGCACGCACTTGACGATGTTCTGCGCCGCGCTGACCGCGCCCGTCACGATGTGCACCTTCACCTCGAGGCGGATCCCGCTCATGCCGATCGGCTCGCGCACGTCCTCCTGGCCGTCGATGATGAATTCCTGGGTCAGGATGTGCAGCACCTGCTGGTCGGTCGGGATGTTGATCGCCTTGGCGGTCTCGATCACGCGCGCCACGTCGGTCTGCGTGACCTCCTTCTCCTTGATCGCCACCATCCCGCTCGAATTGAAGCTGCGGATGTGGCTGCCGGCGATCCCCGTGAACACGTTCGTGATCTTGCAGTCGGCCATCAGCTCGGCCTCTTCGAGCGCCCGCTGGATCGACTGCACGGTGGCCTCGATGTTCACCACGACGCCTTTCTTGAGACCTTTCGACTCGCTCTGGCCGAGGCCGATCACCTCGTAGCGGCCCTCGCCCTTCAGCTCGGCCACGACGGCCACGACCTTCGAGGTTCCGATGTCGAGGGCAACCAGCAGATCTTTGTAGTCTTTGCTCATAAGTGCTCTTGCGTGTGATGTCCTGTTACTTCTTGCCGTGGTCGGTGTCGCTCAGGAAGCGCATGCCCGCCGCGCGGATCGCGAACCCGTTCGGATAGCGCAGGTCCGCGTACTCGATGTCGGCGCCCCAGCGCTCGGTGACGGCCGGCCACGCGGCCACCAGCCGTTGCGCGCGATCGGGCAGCGTGTCGCCGTTGCGCTCGCGCCCGAACTCGATCTCCATGCCGTTCGCGAGCTTGACGGTCCACGCGTAGCGCGACGACAGCGTGACCTCCTCCAGCGGCGAATTCAGCGGCGCGAGCCACTTGCCGAAATCGCGGTAGCGCTGCACGACTTCCTTGGCGCTGCCGTCCGGGCCGTCGAAGGCCGGCAGCTCCTCGTCGAGCTCGCCCTGGTTCGCCGTGAACAGCTCGCCGTCGGTGCTGACGAGCTGGTCGCTGCCCCAGGTGCCGAGTGGCTTGTATTCCTCCAGCGAGACGGCCAGCGCGTTCGGCCAGACGCGCCGCACGCTCGCATGGCGCACCCACGGCATCTGCTCGAACGCGACGCGCGCGGTATCGAGATCGACGGTGAAGAAATTGCCCTTCAGCCGCCCGACCACGCTCGCGCGCACCGTCGGTGAATTGATATGGTCGGTGTCGCCGTCGATCAGGATCGTGCGCAGCGCGAACGCCGGGCGCTGGATCAGCCAGTAGCAGCCCGCCGCCGTGCAACCGAGCAGCAGCAGCGCGTAAAGCGCGCTGGCCGCGAGGTTGAGCTGGCGAACGTTGTTCCACATGGGTCGATTCCGTATCCGGGTCAGTCTTCGAGCGTCAGCGACAGCACCTTCACCACCAGCTCCGAGTAGCTGATGCCGACCGCCCGCGCCGCCTTCGGCGGCAGCGAGTGATCGGTCATCCCCGGCGCCGTGTTCACTTCCAGGAAATACGGGTTGCCCGCCGCGTCGAGCATGAAATCGGCGCGACCCCAGCCGCTGCAGCCGAGCACCTCGAACGCGCGGCGCGCGAGCCGCTTGAATTCCGCTTCCTTCGCCGCGTCGATCCCGCACGGGATCAGGTACTGCGTGTCGTCGGCGAGGTACTTCGCGTGATAGTCGTAGAACTCGCCGGCCGGCACGATGCGGATCACCGGCAGGTCCAGGTCGCCCGCGATGCAGGCCGTGTACTCGCCGCCGCCCTCGATGCTCTTCTCGACGATCACGATGCGGTCGTGCCGGCCCGCCTCGTCGAGCGCGGCCGGCAGCGCGGCGGCGTCCTTCACCTTGATCACGGCGACGCTCGAGCCCTCGCTGGCCGGCTTCACGAACAGCGGCAGGCCCAGCTTCGCGACGATCTCCGGCGCGCGTGCGGCCAGGTCGTCACCGCGCATCACGGTCTCGAACGGCGGCGTCGGGATGCCGGTCTGCTGCCAGACCAGCTTGGTGCGGAACTTGTCTAGGCCGAGCGCCGAGCCGAGCACGCCGGGACCGGTGTAGCGGATCCCGTAGAAATCGAGCGCGCCCTGGATCTGGCCGTTCTCGCCGTAGCCGCCGTGCAGCGCGTTGAACGCGCGCACGAAGCCCTCGTCCTTCAGCGCCGACAGCGGCCGCTCGGACGGATCGAACGGATGCGCGTCGATGCCCGCGTCGCGCAGGCCCTGCAGCACCAGCCTGCCCGAATTCAGCGATACCTCGCGCTCGGCGGTCACGCCGCCGAGCAGTACCGCCACCTTGCCGAAACGTTTCGGATCGATCCCGCTCATGTCATCCCTTCTGTTGCTGTTGCTGCGCGATCCGGCCCGGCACGCCGCCGATCGAACCCGCGCCCATCGTGATCACCACGTCGCCTGCGCGCGCCCGTTGCGCGAGCGCCGCCGGCACCTCGTCGACCGTCGCGACGAACGCCGGATCGACGCGGCCGACCGCGCGCAGCGCGCGCGACAGCGCCTCGCCGCTCGCGGTCGGGATCGGCGCCTCGCCGGCGGCATACACCTCGGTCAGCACCAGCGCGTCGACCGTCGAGAGCACGTTGACGAATTCCTCGAAGCAGTCGCGCGTGCGCGTGTAGCGGTGCGGCTGGAACGCCAGCACCAGCCGGCGGCCCGGGAACGCGCCGCGCGCGGCGGCGATCGTGGCGGCCATCTCGACCGGATGGTGGCCGTAGTCGTCCACCAGCGTGTAGCTGCCCGCGCCATCGGCCGTCGCGATCTCGCCGTAGCGCTGGAAGCGCCGGCCGACGCCGTTGAAATCGGCGAGCGCCTGCTGGATCGCCGCGTCGGCCACGCCGAGATCGGTCGCGATCGCGATCGCCGCGAGCGCGTTCTGCACGTTGTGCAGGCCCGGCAGGTTCAGCACCACCGGCAGCGGCGCGCGGCCTTCGCGGTGCGCCGTGAAATGCATGCGCCCGTCGCGCGCGTCCACCTGCTCGGCGCGCACCTCGGCGTCGGGCGCGAGGCCGTAGCGCACCACCGGCTTCGAGATGAACGGCAGGATCTGGCGCACGTTCGGGTCGTCGACGCAGACCACCGCGCTGCCGTAGAACGGCAGCTTCTGGGTGAATTCGATGAACGCCTGCTTGAGCCGCGCGAAGTCGTGCCCGTAGGTGTCCATGTGATCCTCGTCGATGTTGGTGATCACCTCGATGACGGGATACAGGTTCAGGAACGAGGCGTCCGACTCGTCGGCCTCGGCGACGATGAAGTCGCCCGAGCCGAGCCGCGCGTTCGCGCCGGCGCTGATCAGGCGCCCGCCGATCACGAAGGTCGGATCGAGGCCGCCGGCCGCCAGCACGCTTGCCACCAGGCTGGTGGTGGTGGTCTTGCCGTGGGTGCCGGCAATCGCGATGCCCTGCTTCAGGCGCATCAGCTCGGCCAGCATCACCGCGCGCGGCACGATCGGCACGCCGAGGCGCCGCGCCGCGAGCACTTCCGGATTGTCCGAGCGCACCGCCGTGGAAGTGACGACCGCGTTGGCACCTTCGATGTTGGCCGCGTCGTGGCCGATCGCGACGCGCGCGCCGAGCGCCGCGAGCCGCTCGGTCACGGCGTTGCGCGACAGGTCCGAGCCGCTGACCTCGTAGCCGAGGTTCACCAGCACTTCGGCGATGCCGCTCATGCCGGCGCCGCCGATGCCGACGAAATGGATGTGTTTGACGATGTGTTTCATGACTTCGATTCCAGGTTCGCGCCGGCCACCTGCGCGCACACGCGCGCGACCACGTCGGTGGCGTCGGGCTTCGCGAGCGAGCGCGAACGTTCGGCCATCTGCGCGAGCGAGTCGCGCGTCTGGCCGCGCAGCCAGTCGGCGAGCAGCTCTGCCGACAGGTCGCGCTGCTGCACCAGCACCGCCGCGCCCTGCTCCGCGAGGAATGCCGCGTTGGTGGTCTGGTGGTCGTCCACCGCGTGCGGGAACGGCACGAATAGCGCGGCCACGCCGACCGCCGCGATCTCCGAGACGGTCATCGCACCCGAGCGGCAGATCACCAGGTCGGCGTTCGCGTAGGCCGCGGCCATGTCGTCGATGAACGGCAAGAGCGTGACGTCGTGGCCGGCCACGAGTCCCGCCGCCTCGTAGTTGGCGCGCAGCGCGTCGACGTGCTTCGCGCCGGCCTGATGCACCACCTGCGGGCGCTCATGCGGCGCGAGCTGCGCCAGCGCGCGCGGCACCACTTCGTTGAGCGCGGCCGCGCCGAGGCTGCCGCCCACCACCAGCAGCCGCAGCGGGCCGCTGCGCGCGGCGTAGCGCGCCGCCGGCGGTGCGCTGCGTGCCAGCTCGTCGCGGATCGGGTTGCCGGTCCATTCGGCGTTCGGCAGCGCGCCGGGGAACGCCACCAGCACGCGCTTCGCGAGCTTCGCGAGCACCTTGTTGGCAAGGCCGCCGATCGAATTCTGTTCGTGCAGCACCAGCGGGCGGCCGGTGAGCGCCGTCATCACGCCCGCCGGGAACGTGATGTAGCCGCCCATGCCGAGCACCACGTCGGGCTGCACGCGGCGCAGCGCGCCGAGGCTCTGCATGCAGGCGCGCAGCAGGTTGAACGGTAGCCGGAGCTTGGTCGCGAGACCCTTGCCGCGCAGCCCGCCGAAGCGCACCGGCTCCATCGCGATGCCGTGCTTCGGCACCAGCGTCGCCTCCATGCCGGCCGGATTGCCGAGCCACACCACGCGCCAGCCGTGCGCCTGCATCCGGTGCGCGACCGCCAGCCCCGGGAACACATGGCCCCCGGTGCCGCCTGCCATCACCATCAGCGTGCGCTGTCGTGCCGTCATACCTTGCCCCCGCGCATCAGTACCCGGTTCTCGTAGTCGACGCGCAGCAGCACGGCGAGCGACACGCAGTTGAGCAGGATGCCCGAGCCGCCGTAGCTGACGAGCGGCAGCGTCAGGCCCTTGGTCGGCAGCAGGCCGAGGTTCACGCCCATGTTGATGAAGGCCTGCGCACCGAACCAGATGCCGACGCCCTTGGCCATCAGGCCCGCGAACGTGCGATCGAGCGCGAGCGCCTGGCGGCCGATCTCGAACGCGCGGCGCACGATCCAGTAGAACAGCAGGATCACTACCAGCACGCCGACGAAGCCGAGCTCCTCGCCGATCACGGCGAGGATGAAGTCGGTATGCGCCTCGGGCAGATAATTGAGCTTCTCGACGCTGCCGCCGAGGCCCACGCCGAACCACTCGCCGCGGCCGAACGCGATCAGCGAGTGGGTCAGCTGGTAGGCCTTGCCCTGCGCGTAGCGCTCGTCCCACGGATCGAGGTAGGCGAAGATCCGCTCGCGGCGCCACGGCGACAGCCAGACCAGCATCGTGAAGGTGCCGATCGCGGTGGCCACCAGGCCGCCGAACAGCTTGCCGTTCACGCCGCCCAGGAACAGCACGCCCATCGCGATCGCGGCGACCACCATGAACGCGCCCATGTCCGGCTCGAGCAGCAGCAGCATGCCGACCAGGCCGACCGCGGCCGCCATCGGCAGGAAGCCCTTGGCGAAGCTGTGCATGTACTCCTGCTTGCGCACCGTGTAGTTCGCGGCGTAGATCGTCACCGCGAGCTTCATGATCTCGGACGGCTGCATGTTCGTGATGCCGAGCGGGATCCAGCGCCGTGCGCCGTTCACGCCCTTGCCGACGTGCGGGATCAGCACGATCACGAGCCCGACGAGCGCGAGCAGGAACAGGTGCGGCGCGTATTTGTCCCAGGTCGCGATCGGCACGCGAAACGCGACGATCGCGGCGACGAACGCCACCGTCAGCGACACCACGTGGCGCAGCAGGAACGCGTAGTCGCGATAGGCCGCGTACTTCGGCGAATCGGGCATCGCGATCGACGCCGAATAGACCATCACCACGCCGAGCCCGAGCAGCGCGATCGCCACCCACATCAGCGAGTAGTCGAAATCGAGCATCCGCGAGCGCGTCGGGCGCACGCCGCCGAGACCGTGGGCGAAACCGCCGGCGGCCGGCGTGGTGCGCGCGGCCGGGCGCGCGACGGCGGCGCTGCCGCCTTCGCGCTGGCTGATGAAACGCGAGACGAAGCGATCGGACCAGCTCATAGCGACGTCCCCTTGTCGAGTGCGATGTCCTCGAGCGCGCTGCGGAACACCGCGGCGCGATGCGCATAACCGGTAAACATGTCGAAGCTCGCGCAGGCCGGCGACAGCAGCACCGCGTCGCCGGGCTCGGCCAGCTCGCTCGCGGCGCGCACGGCGGCCTCGAGCGTGGCCTGATCGATGAGCGGCACGCCGCTGTCGGCCAGCACCGCGCGGATCTGCGACGCGTCGCGGCCGATCAGCATCACCGCGCGGCACCAGCGCGCCACCGGTGCCGCGAGCGGCGAGAAGTCCTGGCCCTTGCCGTCGCCGCCGGCGATCAGCACCGCGCGCTGCGCGAGGCCGTCGAGCGCGGCGACCGTCGCGCCGACGTTGGTGCCCTTGCTGTCGTCGACGTAATCGACGCCATCGAGCGAGGCGATCAGTTCGACGCGATGCGCCTCGCCGCGGTATTCGCGCAGCCCGTGCAGCAGCGCGGCGCTCGGCAGCTCGATCGCGCGCGCGAGCGCGAACGCGGCCAGCGCATTGGCCGCGTTGTGCAGCCCGCGGATGCGCAGCGCGTCGGCCGGCATCAGCCGCTTGGCCGTCAGGGTCGGCGCGACCGCGGCGCCGGCCTTGCGGCGCCGCGGCGAGACCGGTTCGTCGGCGGCGTCGCGATCGATCGCCTCGACCAGCCAGTTGATGCCGTTGTCGCGCAGCAGGCCGTAGTCGCCCTCGCGGTTCGGCTCGTTCAGGCCGAACGTGATCGCGCGCGGCGCGTCGGCCGCCGCCGCGGGCGGCATGAACTTCATGGTCTCGGCGTCGTCGCGGTTCAGCACGCGCACGGTGCGCGGCCCGAAGATGCGACCCTTGGCGGCCGCGTAGGCCGCGAAGCCGCCGTGCCAGTCGAGATGGTCCTGCGTGATGTTGAGCACCGTCGCCGCGTCGGGCGCGAACGTCTGCGCGGTGTCGAGCTGGAAGCTCGACAGCTCCAGCACCCATACCTGCGGCAGCGCGGCAGCGTCGATCGCGGCCGACAACCGGTCGAGCATCGCCGGGCTGATGTTGCCGGCCACCGCCACCGAGCGCCCCGCGCGTTCGCAGAGCAGGCCGGTCAGGCTGGTGGTGGTGGTCTTGCCGTTGGTGCCGGTGATCGCGAGCACCTTCGGCGCGTAGCCGTTCGCGGCCAGCCCGGCCAGCGCGCGCGCGAAGAATTCGAGTTCGCCCCACACCGGGATGCCGCGTTCGCGCGCGGCCGCGAGCAGCGTCGCGAGCGCCGGCTCGAGCGGCGACAGGCCCGGGCTCAGCGCGACGATCTCGACGCCGCCGTCGAGCAGCGCCGGCGTGAACGCGCCGCCGACGAACCCGGCGTCGGCCGCGGCTTCGCGCAGCGCGGCGAGATTCGGCGGCGCCTCGCGCGTGTCCGCGATGCGCAGCGGACACGCGTGCCTCGCGCACCAACGCGCGATCGCGAGGCCCGATTCACCGAGCCCCAGCACGAGCACCATCGGCCGCTGCCGATCTCCAAACATCTCGCCAGACATCCTTGCTATCCCTTTACCGCAGTTTGAGGGTGGTCAACCCGAACAGGCAGAGCATCAACGTGATGATCCAGAAACGCACCACGACCTGCGTTTCCTTCCAGCCGGACAATTCGAAATGGTGATGCAGCGGCGCCATCTTGAAGATGCGGCGCCCTTCGCCATAGCGGCGCTTGGTGTACTTGAACCAGGTGACCTGCAGCATCACCGACAGCGTTTCGGCAACAAAGATCCCGCCCATGATGAACAGCACGATTTCCTGCCGCACGATCACGGCCACCGTGCCGAGCGCGCCGCCCAGCGCCAGCGCGCCGACGTCGCCCATGAACACCTGCGCGGGGTGCGTGTTGTACCAGAGGAACGCAAGCCCCGCGCCGCCCATCGCCGAGCAGAAGATCAGCAGTTCGCCCGCGCCGGGAATGTGCGGGAACAGCAGGTATTTCGAATAGACCGAGCTGCCCATCACGTAGGCGAACACGCCGAGCGAGGCGCCCACCAGCACCACCGGCATGATCACGAGGCCGTCGAGGCCGTCGGTCAGGTTGACGGCATTGCTCGCGCCGACGATCACGAAATAGGTCAGCGCGATGAAGCCCCAGACGCCGAGCGGATAGCTGATCGACTTCAGGAACGGCAGCATCAGGTCGGCGCGTGCCGGCAGGCCCATCGACAGGCCGCTGCGCACCCACGCCATGAACAGGTCGAAGACGCGCACGTTGCTCGCCTCGGACACGCTGAACGCCAGGTAGACGGCCGCGAACAGGCCGATCACCGATTGCCAGAAGTACTTCTCGCGCGACGACATCCCGCGCGGATCCTTGTGGACCACCTTGCGGTAATCGTCGACCCAGCCGACCACGCCGAAGCCGAACGTGACGAGCATCACGATCCAGATGAAGCGGTTCGTCAGGTCGCCCCACAGCAGCGTCGCGACCGCGATGCCGATCAGGATCAGCACGCCGCCCATGGTCGGCGTGCCCGACTTGACGAGGTGCGTCTGCGGGCCGTCCTTGCGCACCGCCTGGCCGACCTTCATCTCGGTCAGCTTGCGGATCACCCACGGGCCGCAGACGAGGCCGATGCCAAGCGCGGTGATGGTGGCCATCACCGCACGGAACGTGAGGTACGTGAACAAGCGCAAAAAGCTTGCGTCTCCTTGCAGCCATTGCGCCAGCGCCAGCAACATTGCGGACTTCCTTCTCAGTGAACGCCGGGCGCGGTGCCCGACGCGGGTTGATTCGTCAGCGCGTCGACCACGCGCTCCATGCGGGTGTAGCGCGAGCCCTTCACGAGCACCGTCGCCGCCGCGCCGTACCGGGCCGCATCGAGCGCCGCGACCAGCGCGCCGACTTCGTCGAAATGGCGCGCCGCCGCGCCGTAGGCCGCGCAGGCATCGCGCGTGGCCTCGCCGGTCGCGTACAGCGCGTCGATGCCGCGCTCGCGCGCATAGGCGCCGATCTCGCGATGGAACGCCGGACCTTCGTCGCCGACCTCGCCCATCTCGCCGATCACGAGCACGCGCGGCGCCGCGCACTGCGCGAGCACGTCGATCGCGGCGCGCATCGAGTCGGGATTCGCGTTGTAGGTGTCGTCGATCAGCATCGCGCCGGCCAGCGACGCGAGCGCCGCGCGCTTGACCTGCAGGCGCCCCTTGACCGGCTCGAACGCCTCGAGCCCGGCGCGGATCGCGTCGGGCTCGACGCCGGCCGCGAGCGCCGCAGCCGTGGCGGCCAGCGCGTTGCGCGCGTTGTGCGCGCCGAGCGCGCGCAGCCGCGCCTCGATGCGGCCGGCCGGCGTGTCCATCACGAGCACGCCGCCGTGGGTCGCGCCCGTCACCGCGGCGGGCGTGGCGCGGCCGTCGTCGTTCAGCGCGAAATCGACGATCCGGTTGCCGGTGGCGGCCACGCGCCAGATGCCGGCGTACTTGTCGTCGGCCGGGAACACGGCGATGCCGTCCGGCCCGAGCGCGTGGATCACCGACGCGTGTTCGAGCGCGACCGCCTCGACCGTCGCCATGAATTCCTGGTGCTCGCGCTGCGCGTTGTTGACGAGCGCAATCGTTGGCGCGGCGATCTTGGCAAGCGTGCCGGTTTCGCCCGGGTGATTCATCCCGAGTTCGATCACGGCGAGCCGGTGCGCCGGCGCGAGGCGCAGCAGCGTCAGCGGCAGGCCGATGTCGTTGTTGAAGTTGCCGGCCGTGGAGAGCCGCGCGTCCTGGCCGACCGCGGCCGCGAACACCGAGGCGATCATCTCCTTCACGGTGGTCTTGCCGTTGCTGCCCGTCACGGCGACCAGCGGCAGCTCGAAGCGCCGGCGCCAGCCGTGCGCGAGCGCGCCGAGCGCCACCCGCGTGTCGGCCGCCTTCAGCTGCGGCAGGCCCGGCAGCGCGGCCTCGCGCGACACCAGCGCCGCGCTCGCGCCGCGCGCGGCGACGTCGGCCAGGAAGTCGTGCGCGTCGAATCGCTCGCCCTGCAGCGCGACGAACAGGTCGCCCTCGCCGACCGTGCGGCTGTCGGTGGACACGCGCGAGAACGCGACGCTCGCGTCGCCGATCACGGTGGCGCCCGGAATCAGCGCAGCGGCTTCATGCAGCGTCAGCATCGTCATTCGCCGCCTCCGTGCGCATGCGTCGCGCGCGCGGCCAGTGCGAGCCGCGCGTGATCCTGATCCGAGAATTCCCGCTTCTTGCCCATGATTTCCTGTGTCGCCTCGTGTCCCTTGCCGGCCAGCAGCACCACGTCCTCGCGCGCCGCGCCGCGCACCGCCTGCAGGATTGCGCTGGCGCGATCCTCGATGCGCAGCGCCCGCTCCGGCGCCTGCATGCCGGCCGCGATCTGTTCGATGATCGCGAGCGGTGCCTCGCTGCGCGGGTTGTCGCTCGTTACCACCACGCGGTCGGCGAGCCGCTCGGCGATGCCGCCCATCAGCGGACGCTTGGTGGTGTCGCGATCGCCGCCGCAGCCGAACATGCAGACCAGTGCGCCGCCGCGCGCCTCGGCGATCGGCCGCAGCGCCTCGAGCGTCTTGTCGAGCGCGTCGGGCGTGTGTGCGTAATCGACCACCACCAGCGGCTCGTCGTGATCGACCCGGCCACCGAGCCGCTGCATGCGTCCGTTCACCGATTCGAGCCGGCGCAGCTCGGCGAGCGCCGCGTCGAACGGCAGGTCGGCCACCAGCAGCGCGGCCAGCACGGCCAGCAGGTTGCTGACGTTGAACAGGCCAAGCGTGCCGACCTCGACGTCGGCGTCGCCCCACGACGAGGTCAGCCGGAACGCGGTGCCGGTCGCCGTCGCGCGGACCTCGTTCGCGATCAGCGCGCGGTCGGCCTCGGGTGCGTCGTCGCGCGCGCCGATGCCGTAGGCCACGGTGCGCACGCGGCCCGCGAGCGTGGCGAGCAGCCGGGCGCCGGCCGCGTCGTCGCGGTTGACGATCGCGTGGCGCAGCCCGCGCCAGGCGAACAGCTTCGCCTTCGCCGCCTCGTAGGCCTCGAAGGTGCGGTGATAGTCGAGATGGTCCTGCGTCAGGTTCGTGAACACGGCGACGTCGAACGCGGTGCCGTTCACGCGGCCCTGGTGCAGCGCGTGCGACGACACTTCCATCGCCACCGCCTGGGCGCCGCTGTCACGCAGTTGCGCGAGGCTGCGCTGCAGCTGCGGCGCGTCGGGCGTCGTGAAGCCGGTGGCGACGAGCCGGCCCGGCATGCCGCTGCCGAGCGTGCCGATCACCGCGCACGGCCGGCGCAACGCGGTGAGCGCCGTCGCGATCCATTGCGTGCAGGAAGTCTTGCCGTTGGTGCCGGTCACGCCGATCGTGAACATCGCGTCGCTCGGATCGCCGTACCAGCCGCTGGCGATCTCGCCCGCCAGCGCATCGAGCCCGGGCACCGCGAGCGCGACGGCCGGGTCGAGCGCATCGGCGCCGGCGAAGCCTTCGGGCTGCACCAGCACGGCCGCCGCGCCGCGCGACAGCGCGTTCGCGAGATGCGGCCGATTGTCGGCACCGTCCACGGCGTAGGCCAGGAACACGTCGCCGGGCTGCAGCGAGCGCGTGTCGGCGTGCAGCTGCGCGCCCGGCTTCGCGTGCTCGCGCAGCCAGGCGAGCGCGGCGGCGATTCGCGCCTGCGCCGGATGGGAACTGCGCACGGCGCTCATCGCACCACCCCCGGGCGGTTGTGAGCCGTGCTCGACACGGTCATGCGGCCGGCCGGCATCGCCGCGAGCTTCCGCGCGGAGGCCGGCTGCGCCTGCGCCGGGCCCGCGTCGTCGGACACCACCAGCTGCTTGACCGGCATGTTCGGCGGCACGTTCAGCGCGCGCAGCGTATCGCCGACGATGGTCGAGAACACCGGGCCGGACACCTGGCCGCCGAAGTGGCTGCCGGCCGTCGGCTCGTCGACCGTCACGGCCACCACGATGCGCGGGTTCGGCATCGGCGCCATGCCGACGAACGACGCACGGTACTTCTTGTGGTCGTAGCCGCGGCCGACCTGCTTGTAGGCCGTGCCGCTCTTGCCGCCGACGCGATAGCCGGGCACCGCCGCGTCGGGCGAGGTGCCGTTCTTCGTCACCACGCTCTCGAGCATCTCGCGCACTTCGCGCGCGGTGGTCGGCGAGAACACCTGCGGGCCCTGCGGCGGCTGCGTCTCGTTGGCCTTGACGATCGACAACGGCATCAACTCGCCGTCGTGGGCGATCGCGGTATAGGCATGCGCGAGCTGGAACAGCGAGACCGACAGGCCGTAGCCGTAGGACATCGTCGCCTGCTCGATCCGGCGCCAGCTCTTCCACGGCCGCAGGCGGCCCGCCGCCGCGCCGGGGAAGCCGACCTTCGGCGCCTGGCCGAGGCCGATGCTGGTGTACATGTTCCACATTTCCTCGGGCCGCATCGTCATCGCGATCTTGGTCGCGCCGATGTTGCTCGACTTCTGGATCACGCCGCCCACCGTCAGCACGCCGAAGCCGGCATCGTCGCTGATCGGCGCACCATCGAGCGTGAAATGGCCATTGCCGGTATCGACCAGCGTGGTCGGCGAGACGCGGTGCAGGTCGAGCGCGAGCGACACCGTGAACGGCTTCATGATCGAGCCCGGCTCGAACACATCGGTCAGCGCGCGGTTGCGCAGCTGCTCGCCGGTCAGGTGCGAACGGTCGTTCGGGTTGTAGGTCGGGTAATTGACGAGCGAGAGCACCTCGCCGGTGCGCACGTCGACCACCATCGCCGCGCCCGCCTTGGCGTGGAACTTCTCGATCGCGGCCTTCAGGTTCGCGTAGGTGATGTACTGGATCTTGCTGTCGATCGACAGGTCCACGTCGGTGCCGTCGTGCGGCGGCATCTGCTCGTCGACGTCCTCGACGATGTGGCCCACGCGGTCCTTGATCACGCGCCGGCTGCCCGGCACGCCGGCCAGCAGCTTCTGATCGGCGAGTTCGACGCCTTCCTGGCCTTCGTCCTCGACGTTCGTGAAACCGATCAGGTGAGCGGTGATCTCACCTTCCGGGTAGAAGCGCTTGTACTCGTTGCGCGCATAGATGCCGGGAATGTCGAGCGCGGCGACCTTGTCGGCCACGTCGATCGGCACCTGCCGCTTCACGTAGACGAAGCTCTTGTCCTCGGACAGCTTGCGGCGCAACTCGGTCGTGCTCATGTCGAGCAGCTTGCCGAGATCGCCGAGCTTGTCGGCGCCGAGATCGTCCGGCACCGACTCGGGAATCGCCCAGATCGCGCGCACCGGCAGGCTCGTCGCGAGCACCAGGCCGTTGCGGTCGAGGATCTTGCCGCGCGTGGCCGGCAGCTCGAGCGTGCGCTGGTAGCGGCTCTCGCCCTGCTTCTGGTAGAACGCGTTACCGGGCCCCTGGATCCAGAACGCGCGCGCGGCCAGCGCGAAGAACGCCATGAACAGCATGAACACGACGAGCTTCGAGCGCCACATCGGCAGATGCACGGACAGCACGGGACTCGACGCGAACTTGACGTTCGGCTGACGCGGCTTCATCGCGCGCTCCCCTGCACGCCCGACGCGGCCGAGGTGGGCAGCGGCGCGTCGACGGCCTTCGCGGCGCCCGGCGCCAGCGTCAGGTATTGGGTGCGACCGGTCGCGATCGGCTGCATCTTCAGCGAATCGTTGGCCAACTGCTCGATACGCGACGTCTTCGACAGCGCGCTCTGTTGATACTGCAGCTGCGCGTAGTCCTGCTGGAGCTGATGCTCCTGCGACTGGGCACGCTGCAACTGGAAGAAGATCTGCCGCTGCTGATTGGTCGAATTGACGACCGACAAGGCACAACCCATCACGACGATCAGCAGGAAGATATTGAGGCGGTTCATGGCGCGACGCGCTCCGCGATGCGCATCACGGCGGACCGGGCGCGCGGATTGGCATCGACTTCGGCGTCGCTCGGGAACTTGCGTCCGAGCAGCTTGAGCGGCGGCGACGGCAGGTCGACGGCGCGGATCGGCAAGCGGCGATCGACCGCCGGCGCACTGGAATGCGCCTGCATGAACCGCTTGACGATCCGATCCTCGAGCGAATGAAAGCTGATCACGACCAGCCGCCCCCCTTGCTCCAACGACGACAACGCGGCCTCTAGAACGACCTGCAGGTCCGCAAGCTCTTGATTGACGTGAATCCGTATAGCCTGAAAGGTGCGGGTTGCCGGATCCTTGCCCTTCTCACGTGTCTTGACGGCGTGACCCACGATTTGGGCAAGCTCGCCCGTGCTGTCGAGGGGCCCGAGACGATCGGATTCTTCCCGGCGAGCAACAAGCGCCTTTGCAATCTGAAAAGCAAACCGTTCTTCCCCATAATCCCGTATCACCTCCGTCAGTTCCTGCAGCGACGCGCGGGCGAGCCAGTCGGCCGCCGATTCGCCGCGTGTCGTATCCATCCGCATGTCGAGCGGGCCGTTCGCGCGGAAACTGAAACCGCGCTCGGGATCGTCGATCTGCGGCGAGGACACGCCCAGATCCAGCAGCACCCCCGTCGCCCGCGCAACGCCGCGTTCGGCGAGTGCGCCGCCGAGCGACGCAAAACTGTCATGCACGATCGAGAAGCGCGGGTCGGCGATCTGCTGCGCCGTCGCGATCGCGAGCGGATCCTTGTCGAATGCGATCAGCCGGCCGCCGTCGGCCAGCCGCGCGAGCACCGCGCGGCTGTGGCCGCCGCGCCCGAACGTGCCGTCGACATAGAGGCCATCGGGCCGCGTCACGAGCGCATCGACCGCTTCGTCGAGCAGCACCGTCCGGTGCTGGAATCCGTTTTCCATCGCGGGCGTCTCCGTCACCGCAATCAGAACGTGAAGTTCTTCAGCGCATCGGGCATGCCCTGCGCCATCGCCGCCTGCTCCTTCGCGGTGTAGGTCTGCGCATCCCACAGCTCGAAGTGACTTCCCATTCCCAACAACATGACTTCCTTTTCAAGCCCGGCTGCCATCCGCAGTTCCGGCGATACGAGAATCCGGCCCGCGCTGTCGAGATCGACGTCCATCGCGTTGCCGAGAAAAATGCGGCGCCACCAGTGTGCGTCCATCGGCAGCGCGGCGATCTTGGCGCGGAAGACTTCCCATTCGGGGCGTGGAAACAGCAACAGGCAGCCGTCCGGGTGCTTGGTCACAGTCACCCGGCCTTCTGCCTGTCCTTGCAGCGCTTCGCGATAGCGAGACGGAACCGACATCCGCCCTTTCGCATCGAGCGTCAGCGCCGACGCCCCCTGGAACACTTTCCGCTCTCCCGTCCGGGGCGCCGCGCCCCCTCACATTCGCTGAGAATCTAACCGGAACTGCCCGCCAGATCACACAAAAATACACTTTCTCACACTGTCTCCCACTTTAGAGGAAGGGTCAGGGACGGTCAAGGGAGACGAACGTTTTTTTGACGAATTTTGTTAGTTAGAACAAGGACTTACGCGCGGCTCCTCAAGCCGGCCCTCAAACCGAAATTCGTTATAAATTAATGATCTAGTGCAAGTTGTGAATGTGATACGTGAAAAGTCGCGCGCAAGCTGGCGAGATGGCGGGGGTTCGGGAGGCGGGGAAGGCGGGAATGGCGGGCGGATCGACGCGGAGGCGGCGCTGGCCGCGTCCCACTGGCGCATCAGAGATAGTAGGCAGTCCTCGTCATGACTTTCGAGGCCGCCTGCATCAGCCAGCGCGCCGGCGCCGGCAGCTCGGCGCCGCCGGCGTCTGTGGCGGTGCGGCCGTGCTTGGCCTCGTCATCACGCATCTGCTCGACGATCGCGCGCGATGCCGCGTCGCCGGCCGGCAGCTCGGCGAGGTGGCCGTCGAGATGGCGCTCGACCTGCCGTTCGGTCTCGGCCATGAAGCCGAGGCTCGCCTTGTCGCCGAGCCGGCCGGCCACGAGCCCGATCGCGAGCGCCCCCGAGTACCAGAGCGGATTGAGCAGGCTCGGCCGCGAGTCGAGCGATTTCAGCCGATGCATGGTCCAGGCGAGATGATCCTCCTCCTCGCGCGCGGAGGCCTCGAACAGCGCCTTCAGCGACGGCGACGAGGTGGACAGCTTCTGCGCCTGATACAACGCCTGCGCGCAGACTTCGCCGACATGGTTCACGCGCATCAGCCCGGCCGCGTGGCGGCGCTCCTCGACGCTCAGTTCCGGCGCAGACACATCGCCGGCCGACTCCGGCACCGGACGCGTCATCCGGCTCACGCCCACCACCGCGCGCAGTCCGCGGTCGAATTCGTTGATCAGTTCATCCAGCAGCATTCGGGCTCTCCCTTGACGTGCTTCGCTTGCTTCGACTCGCCGCAGCGCATGCGTCAGTCGCCCATGGCAATAACTGATCCGATGACGACGCGAACACTACGATAAACCTACGATTTTAACCAATGTTGTTCGCGTGAAACATGAGCGACGTCGTATCGGCTTGGTCCTTTTTGGAGTTGGAATCGCAATTTTCCGGACCTGAAACGGGAGAATCGACGCTCTGGCGTGAAATCACCACGGTTGGCGCGGAAATCGACGCGGAACAGCAGGCTGGCCATCACGGCGGCCGACATTCGTGCGCCAGCCGTCGCATGGGCCATGGCGCCAATAACGCCGCACAAACGAAAAGGCGCCCCGCAGGGCTAATGCCGTTCAGTTAAGGTTCTTTCTGAGGAACCGAACGGCATAACGAGCAGGACGGGACTTGACGGCCCGATC
>NZ_CP045094.1:132100-503383 GCF_022870505.1 Burkholderia perseverans | reverse complement strand
TAACACTTCAGCGCAGCGTTTACAACCACTCCTTCCCGAAAACAAAAATGCCGTTCAGTTGCTTAACTGAACGGCATTAGCCCCGCAGGGCGCCTTTCCGGTTCTTTCTCCGATACCGCCGTCCGGCGCCGTCAGACCTTGCCGTCGCGCAGTTCGCGGCGCAGGATCTTGCCAACGTTGGTCTTCGGCAGTTCGGTGCGGAATTCGATGATGCGCGGACGCTTGTAGCCGGTCAGACGCTCCTTGCAGTAGGCGAGGATGTCCTCGTCGGTCAGCGCCGGATCCTTCTTCACGACGAACAGCTTCACGGCCTCGCCCGAATGCCCGTCGGGCACGCCGACCGCCGCGACCTCGAACACCCCCGGGTGCGAGGCGACCACGTCCTCGACCTCGTTCGGATAGACGTTGAAACCCGAGACGAGAATCATGTCCTTCTTGCGATCGACGATCTTCACGTAACCGCGCGCGTCCATCACGCCGATGTCGCCCGACTTGAAGTAGCCGTCGGCCATCATCACCTTCGCCGTCTCGTCGGGACGCTGCCAGTAGCCGGCCATCACCTGCGGGCCGCGAATGCAGATTTCCCCCGGCTGGCCGAGCGGCACCTCGTTGCCGTCGTCGTCGCGTATCGAGATCTCGGTCGAGGACAGCGGCAGGCCGATCGTGCCGGTGTATTCGGTCGCCGTCACCGGATTGCAGGCCACCACCGGCGAGGTTTCCGACAGGCCGTAGCCTTCGACGATCGGCGTATGCGTCCTGTCGTACCAGCGCTTCGCCACGCTCTCCTGAATCGCCATCCCGCCGCCGTTGGCCACGGCCAGCTTCGAGAAGTCGAGCTGGTCGAAATCGGGATGGTTCAGCATCGCGTTGTAGAGCGTGTTGACGGCAGGGAACGTCGACACCTGGAAGGGCTTGAGCTCCTTGATCATGCCGGCGATGTCGCGCGGATTCGGGATCAGTACGCCAGTGCCGCCGGTTCGCATCGTCAGGAAGCCGCAGACGGTCAGTGCGAACACGTGGTAGAGCGGCAGCGCTGCAACGGTGATGAACTGCGTCTGGCCGGGCAGCTTCGTGTAGGCGGGCTCGTGCCACGCCTCGGACTGGAGCACGTTCGCGACGATGTTCCGGTGCAGCAGCGTCGCGCCCTTCGCCACGCCGGTCGTGCCGCCCGTGTACTGCAGGAACGCGACGTCGTCCGGCCCGAGCGTCGGCGCCGTGAGCGTCTGGCGGCTGCCCTCGGCGAGCGCCGCGTTGAACTGCGTGAAGGACGGCAGGTGCCAGGCCGGCACGAGTTTCCTCACGCGCCGCACGACGTAGTTGACGATCAGCCCCTTGAAGCCGAGCAGATCGCCCATCGCCGCCACGACCACGTGCCGGATCGCGGTCCGGTCGATCACCGCCTGCAGCGTCGCCGCGAAATTCTCGAGTATCACGATCGCTTCGGCGCCGCTGTCCGTGAGCTGGTGTTCGAGCTCGCGGGGCGTATAGAGCGGGTTCACGTTGACGACGGTATAGCCGGCGCGCAGGACCGCGGCGATCGTCACCGGATATTGCAGCACGTTCGGCATCATGATCGCGATCCGTGCGCCGCGCGCCAGGCCGCGCGCCTGGAACCAGGCGCCCAGCTTGCGCGAAAGTGCGTCGATCTCGCCGTAAGTCAGCGATTTCCCCATGCAAACGAACGCGGTGCGCTCCCGGTAGGTACGGAAGCTGTCGTCAAGCAGATCGGGGACGGTCGGATAACGAGATGGATCGATTTCGGCCGGAACGCCGGGGGGATACGATTTCAGCCAAATCTTGTCCATGCAACACGTCTCCTTACTGATTTTCGAATGGTCGTGCTAAAAAGGCATCCTAGCCGCTAGGCCGTTTCGAAACAACCGGGTTAGACACTCCTTTCGAACTTGCGGATCGGTTGCCGGAGCCGCTAGCGCAGCCGGAATTCTGCGTGCCGTCGGCGGGTGGAGCGTCGGTGATGGTTCGCGACGCGCGTCGACATCGCATCGTACAGCGTCTGCCTTCGTCCGCTGGCGCTTTGGCATGCGACGAGAGTTATCGACGCGACGCGTGAGCCACGCGCATGGTATCTCGCTGATGAATGCTCGGGTGATGAGAGGTCGCGGGCCGAGTCCCGGCGTTTTTTGCGTCTGAAAAAGACAAAACCCCCACTGCCTGGGCAGCGGGGGTTTCGAAGGAGGAAGCCTGACGATTACCTACTTTCACACGGGCAATCCGCACTATCATCGGCGTAGAGTCGTTTCACGGTCCTGTTCGGGATGGGAAGGGGTGGGACCGACTCGCTATGGTCATCAGGCTAAAGGGGTTGTCGCGTCGCTGGTTGAGCGCCACGACCAATCTGGAAGAAGTAGTGTTGGGTTGTGCTTGTATGGCACGACATGTCGAGCATCCAACCGCTGCGCACCAAGGATGTTGGTGCAAAACAGACCGGTTATAGGATCAAGCCTTACGGGCAATTAGTATCAGTTAGCTGAACGCATTACTGCGCTTACACACCTGACCTATCAACGTCCTGGTCTCGAACGACCCTTCAAGGGGATCAAGTCCCCGGGGATATCTCATCTTAAGGCGAGTTTCCCGCTTAGATGCTTTCAGCGGTTATCTCTTCCGAACATAGCTACCCGGCGATGCCACTGGCGTGACAACCGGTACACCAGAGGTTCGTCCACTCCGGTCCTCTCGTACTAGGAGCAGCCCCCTTCAAATATCCAACGCCCACGGCAGATAGGGACCAAACTGTCTCACGACGTTTTAAACCCAGCTCACGTACCTCTTTAAATGGCGAACAGCCATACCCTTGGGACCGGCTACAGCCCCAGGATGAGATGAGCCGACATCGAGGTGCCAAACACCGCCGTCGATATGAACTCTTGGGCGGTATCAGCCTGTTATCCCCAGAGTACCTTTTATCCGTTGAGCGATGGCCCTTCCATACAGAACCACCGGATCACTATGACCTGCTTTCGCACCTGCTCGACTTGTCGGTCTCGCAGTTAAGCACGCTTATGCCATTGCACTATCAGCACGATTTCCGACCGTACCTAGCGTACCTTCGTACTCCTCCGTTACACTTTGGGAGGAGACCGCCCCAGTCAAACTGCCTACCATGCACTGTCCCCGACCCGGATCACGGGCCAAGGTTAGAACCTCAAACAAACCAGGGTGGTATTTCAAGGACGGCTCCACCGAAACTAGCGTTCCGGTTTCATAGCCTCCCACCTATCCTACACAGATCGGTTCAAAGTCCAATGCAAAGCTACAGTAAAGGTTCATGGGGTCTTTCCGTCTAGCCGCGGGGAGATTGCATCATCACAAACACTTCAACTTCGCTGAGTCTCGGGAGGAGACAGTGTGGCCATCGTTACGCCATTCGTGCAGGTCGGAACTTACCCGACAAGGAATTTCGCTACCTTAGGACCGTTATAGTTACGGCCGCCGTTTACCGGGACTTCAATCAAGAGCTTGCACCCCATCATTTAATCTTCCGGCACCGGGCAGGCGTCACACCCTATACGTCCACTTTCGTGTTTGCAGAGTGCTGTGTTTTTATTAAACAGTCGCAGCCACCAGTTTATTGCAACCCCTTCACCCTTCTGGCGCAGGCCAGTCAAGCTACAGGGGCGTACCTTATCCCGAAGTTACGGTACCAATTTGCCGAGTTCCTTCTCCCGAGTTCTCTCAAGCGCCTTAGAATACTCATCTCGCCCACCTGTGTCGGTTTGCGGTACGGTCACTGTTAAACTGAAGCTTAGAGGCTTTTCTTGGAACCACTTCCGATTGCTTCGCTTCCTAAGAAGCTCGCGCCACACCCTTGAATTCCGCGCCCGGATTTGCCTAAGCGCCTTCTCCAATGCAGCGACCGGGACTTCCAACACCCGGACAACCTTCCGCGATCCGTCCCCCCATCGCATTTAACAATGGTGCAGGAATATTGACCTGCTTCCCATCAGCTACGCATTTCTGCCTCGCCTTAGGGGCCGACTCACCCTACGCCGATGAACGTTGCGTAGGAAACCTTGGGCTTACGGCGAGGGGGCCTTTCACCCCCTTTATCGCTACTCATGTCAGCATTCGCACTTCCGATACCTCCAGCACACTTTACAATGCACCTTCGCAGGCTTACGGAACGCTCTCCTACCATGCGTGCAAGCACGCATCCGCAGCTTCGGTATATAGCTTAGCCCCGTTACATCTTCCGCGCAGGACGACTCGATCAGTGAGCTATTACGCTTTCTTTAAAGGGTGGCTGCTTCTAAGCCAACCTCCTGACTGTTTTAGCCTTCCCACTTCGTTTCCCACTTAGCTATATTTGGGGACCTTAGCTGGCGGTCTGGGTTGTTTCCCTCTTGACACCGGACGTTAGCACCCGATGTCTGTCTCCCGTGATTGCACTCTTCGGTATTCGGAGTTTGCTATGGCGGGGTAATCTGCAATAGACCCCCCAACCATGACAGTGCTCTACCCCCGAAGGTGAGACACGAGGCACTACCTAAATAGTTTTCGGAGAGAACCAGCTATTTCCAAGTTTGTTTAGCCTTTCACCCCTATCCACAGCTCATCCCCTAACTTTTCAACGTTAGTGGGTTCGGACCTCCAGTACGTGTTACCGCACCTTCATCCTGGCCATGGATAGATCACTTGGTTTCGGGTCTACGCCCAGCAACTGAACGCCCTATTCGGACTCGCTTTCGCTACGCCTGCCCTATTCGGTTAAGCTTGCTACTGAACGTAAGTCGCTGACCCATTATACAAAAGGTACGCCGTCACCCCTTACGAGGCTCCGACTGTTTGTATGCATGCGGTTTCAGGATCTATTTCACTCCCCTCCCGGGGTTCTTTTCACCTTTCCCTCACGGTACTGGTTCACTATCGGTCGATCACGAGTATTTAGCCTTGGAGGATGGTCCCCCCATCTTCAGACAGGATTTCACGTGTCCCGCCCTACTTGTCGTACACTTAGTTCTTTCATACTGTTTTCGCCTACAGGGCTATCACCTGCTATGGCCGCACTTTCCAGAGCGTTCGGCTAACAATACAAATAAAGAGTACAGGCTCTTCCCATTTCGCTCGCCACTACTTTGGGAATCTCGGTTGATTTCTTTTCCTGCGGTTACTTAGATGTTTCAGTTCACCGCGTTCGCTTCACATAGCCTATGTATTCAGCTATGGATACTCCAAAAGGAGTGGGTTTCCCCATTCGGACATCTACGGATCAAAGCTTGTTTGCCAGCTCCCCGTAGCTTTTCGCAGGCTACCGCGTCCTTCATCGCCTGTGATCGCCAAGGCATCCACCACATGCACTTGTTCGCTTGACCCTATAACGGGTCTGTCTCGCCTCCCGAGGGAGAGGACAGTCGTTACAGGTTGAGTTCTCGCATTTGTGCCGTATTCCAATCGAGCCGAACATTTAAGTTCGAATCATCTTGAGATACATCGATACAATCACAACCCGGATAGTTTCCACGCCCATCTCAAATAAGCGCTTCCGCTATCCAAATTACTACTTCTTCTAGATTGTTAAAGAACGACAGCCGATAAGTGCAACGTGTGACTTATCCTCTGACTGGCTCAATCGCCAATAAGGAAACCTCAGTTTGTCATTGAAGATTGGTGGAGGCAGACGGGATCGAACCGACGACCCCCTGCTTGCAAAGCAGGTGCTCTCCCAGCTGAGCTATGCCCCCATGTGTACAGAGACTTCTCAGGACTACCGCCAGACAATTGGTGGGTCTGGTTGGATTCGAACCAACGACCCCCGCCTTATCAAGACGGTGCTCTAACCGACTGAGCTACAGACCCCTGAGTCTGTCTTGATCAACAGCCGATAAGCGTGAACGCTCAATGTTTGCGGTATTAGCTCGAGAAAGGAGGTGATCCAGCCGCACCTTCCGATACGGCTACCTTGTTACGACTTCACCCCAGTCATGAATCCTACCGTGGTGACCGTCCTCCTTGCGGTTAGACTAGCCACTTCTGGTAAAACCCACTCCCATGGTGTGACGGGCGGTGTGTACAAGACCCGGGAACGTATTCACCGCGGCATGCTGATCCGCGATTACTAGCGATTCCAGCTTCATGCACTCGAGTTGCAGAGTGCAATCCGGACTACGATCGGTTTTCTGGGATTAGCTCCCCCTCGCGGGTTGGCGACCCTCTGTTCCGACCATTGTATGACGTGTGAAGCCCTACCCATAAGGGCCATGAGGACTTGACGTCATCCCCACCTTCCTCCGGTTTGTCACCGGCAGTCTCCTTAGAGTGCTCTTGCGTAGCAACTAAGGACAAGGGTTGCGCTCGTTGCGGGACTTAACCCAACATCTCACGACACGAGCTGACGACAGCCATGCAGCACCTGTGTATCGGTTCTCTTTCGAGCACTCCCGAGTCTCCTCAGGATTCCGACCATGTCAAGGGTAGGTAAGGTTTTTCGCGTTGCATCGAATTAATCCACATCATCCACCGCTTGTGCGGGTCCCCGTCAATTCCTTTGAGTTTTAATCTTGCGACCGTACTCCCCAGGCGGTCAACTTCACGCGTTAGCTACGTTACTAAGGAAATGAATCCCCAACAACTAGTTGACATCGTTTAGGGCGTGGACTACCAGGGTATCTAATCCTGTTTGCTCCCCACGCTTTCGTGCATGAGCGTCAGTATTGGCCCAGGGGGCTGCCTTCGCCATCGGTATTCCTCCACATCTCTACGCATTTCACTGCTACACGTGGAATTCTACCCCCCTCTGCCATACTCTAGCTTGCCAGTCACCAATGCAGTTCCCAGGTTGAGCCCGGGGATTTCACATCGGTCTTAACAAACCGCCTGCGCACGCTTTACGCCCAGTAATTCCGATTAACGCTTGCACCCTACGTATTACCGCGGCTGCTGGCACGTAGTTAGCCGGTGCTTATTCTTCCGGTACCGTCATCCCCGAAGGATATTAGCCCTCAGGATTTCTTTCCGGACAAAAGTGCTTTACAACCCGAAGGCCTTCTTCACACACGCGGCATTGCTGGATCAGGCTTTCGCCCATTGTCCAAAATTCCCCACTGCTGCCTCCCGTAGGAGTCTGGGCCGTGTCTCAGTCCCAGTGTGGCTGGTCGTCCTCTCAGACCAGCTACTGATCGTCGCCTTGGTGGGCCTTTACCCCACCAACTAGCTAATCAGCCATCGGCCAACCCTATAGCGCGAGGTCCGAAGATCCCCCGCTTTCATCCGTAGATCGTATGCGGTATTAATCCGGCTTTCGCCGGGCTATCCCCCACTACAGGACATGTTCCGATGTATTACTCACCCGTTCGCCACTCGCCACCAGGTGCAAGCACCCGTGCTGCCGTTCGACTTGCATGTGTAAGGCATGCCGCCAGCGTTCAATCTGAGCCAGGATCAAACTCTTCAGTTCAATACCTGTTACTGTTTTCGGTTCGGTTAAGAACCGGTCGCTCACTCAAAGCTGACAGGTTATGAATTGCTTCATGAACCTGACTTACTTTTGTGTGAGACTCTTGATACTTTTGCTGACCTGATCCGGAGATCAGGACCGCGTCGATCAAGCGTCCACACTTATCGGCTGTTAATTTTTAAAGAGCGTTTCCACCAAGCTGACCGGACTTGCCGGCTTTCTCAGCGGCGCTGCGTTTTCAGCAGCAGAGAAGCGAGATTATGATCAACGTTTCGCAGCGCGTCAACTACTTTTTTCTCGCTGCGATCAACAAACTTCGTTGATCACTTCCCTTCGACAGAACCAACAAGCGGCCAACTTTCGGCGCTGCGTTCGTCCTGCCTGACTTCCCCTTCCGCGCTGCGTTTCCGTTAGCGCGAAAGAGGCGTGATTCTAAGCACCGATCCCGCTTCCTGCAAGCCCTTTCGTGAAGAATCGGCAGAAAAAAACGGCCAAGGGCGCCGCTCGCGCGGCGCCCTTGGCAACAAGCCGTTGATAGCAAAAGAAGAAATGCGGAAGAAGCGCGAAATCAGGTTGCGGATGCAACGATCACGATACCTGCGCCGCCGTACTCAACGATGCTTGAACACCGGCTTGCGCTTCTCGACGAAGGCCGCCATCCCCTCCTTCTGATCCTCGGTGGCGAAGATCGAATGGAACACGCGGCGCTCGAAATGCACGCCCTCCGACAGCGTCGTCTCGTAGGCGCGATTGACCGACTCCTTCACCATCATCACTGCCGGCAGCGAGAACTCCGCGATCGTGGTGGCCGCCGCGAGCGCCTCGTCGAGCAGCGCGGCCGCCGGCACCACGCGCGAGACGAGCCCGGCCCGCTCCGCCTCCTCGGCCTCCATGAAGCGCGCGGTCAGGCACATGTCCATCGCCTTGGCCTTCGACACCGCGCGCGGCAGGCGCTGCGTGCCGCCCGCGCCCGGCATCACGCCGAGCCGGATCTCGGGCTGGCCGAACTTCGCCGTGTCGGCCGCGATGATGATGTCGCACATCATCGCCAGCTCGCAGCCGCCGCCGAGCGCGAACCCCGCCACGGCCGCGAGGATCGGCTTGCGGATCTGCCGGATCGTCTCCCAGTTGCGCGTGATGTAGTCACCCTTGTAGACGTCCATATAGGTGTAGTTCGCCATCATCCCGATGTCGGCCCCCGCCGCGAACGCCTTCTCGCTGCCGGTCAGCACGATCGCGCCGATCTCGTCGTCGGCGTCGAACGCCTTCAGCGCCTCGCCGAGTTCGTCCATCAGTGCATCGTTCAATGCGTTCAGTGCCTTCGGACGATGCAGCGTGATCAGCCCGACACGCCCGCGGGTCTCCACCAGGAGGTTTTCGTAAGCCATCGATGTCTCCTCATCAAAGAAACGTCATTCATTGCGCACACGCGCCGGGAACGATGCTACCATTTGCCGACCAACCGGTCGGTTAATTAATTAAGTCCGCACGAACGCCCTCGTCCCCTCAACCAGGCTGCCGTCATGACCCATCCCCTCTTCACGAAGCACGAAGCCACCTTGCAGCAGGCTTTGTCCGCCATTGAAACCCGTGGTTACTGGAGTCCGTTCGCCGAAATGCCCAGCCCCAAAGTGTACGGGGAAAGCGCGGCGGCAGACGGCGAGGCCGCGTTCCAGGCCCAGCTCGGCCAGCGCTTCGCGCTCGACCAGCCGGGCACCGGCGGCGAGGTGGGCGCCGAGCTGTCGCCGTATGGTTTTCCGCTCGGCATCCGCTATCCAGAAGCGTCGCCGGACCAGCTCGCGGAGGCGGCCGCCGCCGCCCAGCCGGCCTGGCGCGCGGCCGGCCCGAGCGCCTGGATCGGCGTGAGCCTGGAAATCCTGGCGCGCCTGAACCGCGCCAGCTTCGAGCTGGCCAACGCGGTGATGCATACCACTGGCCAGGCCTTCATGATGGCGTTCCAGGCCGGCGGCCCGCATGCGCAGGACCGCGCGCTGGAGGCGGTGGCTTACGCCTGGGACGCGCTGCGCAAGATCCCGGCCGACGCGCACTGGGAGAAGCCGCAGGGCAAGAACCCGCCGCTCGCGATGCAGAAGCGCTACACGATCGTCCCGCGCGGCACCGCGCTGGTGCTCGGCTGCTGCACGTTCCCGACCTGGAACGGCTATCCGGGCCTGTTCGCCGATCTGGCGACCGGCAACACGGTGATCGTCAAGCCGCATCCGGGCGCGATCCTGCCGCTCGCGATCACGGTGCGCATCGCGCGCGAGGTGCTCGGCGAAGCCGGCTTCGATCCGAACGTCGTCACGCTGCTGGCAACCGATCCCGACGACGGCGCGCTCGTGCAGGCGCTCGCGGTGCGTCCCGACATCAGGCTGATCGACTTCACGGGCAGCACCAAGCACGGCGACTGGCTCGAGCGCCACGCGCACCAGGCGCAGGTGTATACGGAGAAGGCCGGCGTCAACCAGATCGTGATCGACTCGGCCGACGACCTGAAGGGCGCGGTGCGCAACATCGCGTTCTCGCTCGCGCTCTATGCCGGCCAGATGTGTACCGCGCCGCAGAACATCTACGTGCCGCGCGACGGCATCGAGACGCCCGACGGCCACTTGAGCTTCGACGAGGTCGCGCAGGCGATCGCCGGTGCCGTGCGCAAGCTCGGCGCCGATCCCGCACGCGCCGTCGAGCTGCTCGGCGCGATCCAGAACGACGGCGTGGTCGCGCGCATCGACGAGGCGCGCGGGCTCGGCACGGTGCTGGCCGACAGCGTCGCGCTCGATCATCCGGCCCATCCGGGCGCGCGCGTGCGCACGCCGCTCGTCGTGCAGCTCGACGCGAGCGACCGCGGCGCCTTCACGCGCGAGTGGTTCGGTCCGATCTCGTTCGTGATCGCGACCGACTCGACCGCGCAGTCGCTCGACCTGGCCGGCGGCATCGCGGCCGAATGCGGCGCGCTGACTCTGTCGGTCTACAGCACCGACGCGGCGGTGATCGAGCAGGCGCATGACGCGGCGATCCGCGGCGGCGTCGCGCTATCGATCAACCTGACGGGCGGCGTGTTCGTGAACCAGTCGGCCGCCTTCTCCGATTTCCACGCCACCGGCGCAAACCCGGCCGCGAACGCCGCGCTCGCCGACGCCGCGTTCGTCGCGAACCGCTTCCGCGTCGTGCAGAGCCGCATCCACGTCGCGCCGCAAGCCGACACCGCCGGCGCCTGAGCCATCCCGGCCGCACCGGCCGGCACGCCGCCGGCCGGGCGCCTCCTCGAGGAGATACCGATGTCGCACGATACGATCCGGTTCGAACTCGACCCGCAGACGCGGGTCGCGACGATCACGCTGAACCGTCCCGACAAGCTCAACAGCTTCACCCGCGCGATGCATGCGGAACTGGCCGCGGCGCTCGACGAGGCCGAAGCGGGCCAGGCGCGCGCGCTGGTGCTGACCGGCGCCGGCCGCGGCTTCTGCGCGGGCCAGGACCTCGCCGATCTCGACTTCACGCCCGGCGCGTCGACCGATCTCGGTGCGCTGATCGACACCCACTTCAACCCGCTGGTGCGCCGCCTGCAGGCGCTGCCGCTGCCGGTGATCGCCGCCGTCAACGGCATCGCGGCCGGCGCCGGCGCGAACCTCGCGCTCGCCTGCGACCTCGTGCTGGCCGCGAAGTCGGCCAACTTCATCCAGTCGTTCGTGAAGATCGGCCTGGTGCCCGACTCGGGCGGCACCTGGTTCCTGCCGCAGCGCGTCGGCTTCGCGCGCGCGCTCGGACTCGCGCTGACGGGCGAGAAGCTCGGCGCCGAACGCGCGGCCGAGTGGGGGCTGATCTGGCGCGCCGTCGACGACGACGCGCTGGCCTCCAGCGCCGCCGCGCTCGCGGCCGACCTCGCGAAGCAGCCGACCCGTGCGATCGCCGTGATCAAGCAGACGATGCGCGCGGGCCTGACCCAGACGCTCGACCAGCAGCTCGACCTCGAACGCGACCGCCAGCGCGAACTGGGCCAGTCGCACGACTACGCCGAGGGCGTGGCCGCCTTCATCGAGAAACGCGCGCCGCGCTTCGAGGGCCGCTGAGATGAACGCGCCCGATGCCCCCGGCCCGGCCGCCGACACCGACGCCAGCGATGCCGACGCGCTGGCGCGGGCGGCGGCCGACGCGATGTACGCGGCCGACGCCTGCACCCGCACGCTCGGCATCGAGCTGCTCGAGGTGGGCCCGGGCCGCGCACGGATGCGCATGGCGGTGCGCGCCGAGTTCCTGAACGGCCACCGCACCTGCCATGGCGGGCTGATCTTCACGCTCGCCGATTCCGCCTTCGCGCTGGCCTGCAACTCGCACAATCTCAACACGGTGGCGGCCGGCTGCTCGATCGAATTCCTGCGCCCGGTCGCCGAGAACGACGTGTTGACGGCCGAGGCGAGCGAGCAGACGTTGAGCGGCCGCCACGGCATCTACGATATCCGCGTGACCAACCGCGCGGGCGAGACGGTCGCGATGTTCCGCGGCAAGTCGGCCCGGATCGGCGGCACCGTGACCGCGACCGGCGCCTGAACGCGCCGCCGCCCGCGACACATAACAATGGCCGGAGACACCGATGAACGCCCCCCTTCCGCTCGAACCGATCGAGACCGCCAGCCGCGACGCACTGCAGGCGCTGCAGCTCGACCGCCTGCGCTGGTCGCTCACGCACGCGTATGACCACTCGCCCGTCTATCGCCGCAAGTTCGACGAAGCGGGCGTGCATCCGGGCGAACTGCGCGCGCTCGCCGATCTCGCGCGCTTCCCGTTCACGACCAAGGACGATCTGCGCGACAACTATCCGTTCGGCATGTTCGCCGTACCGCAGGAACGGATCTCGCGGATCCACGCGTCGTCGGGCACCACCGGCAAGCCGACGGTGGTCGGCTACACGGCGCGCGACATCGACACCTGGGCCAACCTGGTGGCGCGCTCGATCCGCGCGGCCGGCGCGCGGCGCGGCGACAAGGTCCACGTCAGCTACGGCTACGGCCTGTTCACGGGCGGCCTCGGCGCGCATTACGGCGCCGAGCGCGCCGGCCTGACGGTGATCCCGTTCGGCGGCGGCCAGACCGAGAAGCAGGTGCAGCTGATCCGCGATTTCCGGCCCGACATCATCATGGTGACGCCGAGCTACATGCTGTCGATCGCCGACGAGATGGAGCGGCAGGGGCTCGACCCGCGCGCGTCGTCGCTGCGGATCGGCATCTTCGGCGCCGAGCCGTGGACCAACGAGATGCGCACGGCGCTCGAGGCGCGCATGGGGATCGACGCAGTGGACATCTACGGGCTGTCGGAGGTGATCGGGCCAGGCGTCGCGTCGGAATGCGCGGCGACCAAGGACGGCCCGACGATCTGGGAGGATCATTTCTATCCGGAGGTGGTCGATCCGCTGACGGGCGAGGTGCTGCCGGACGGCGAACCCGGCGAACTGGTGTTCACCTCGCTGACCAAGGAGGCGCTGCCGATCGTGCGCTACCGCACGCGCGACCTCACGCGCCTGCTGCCCGGCACGGCGCGCCCGATGCGGCGCATGGAAAAGATCACCGGCCGCGCCGACGACATGATGATCATCCGCGGCGTGAACGTGTTCCCGACCCAGATCGAGGAGCAACTGCTGAAGCAGCGCGTGCTGGCGCCGCATTTCCAGATCGTGCTGACGAAGGACGGCCCGCTCGACGTGATGACGCTGAACGTCGAGCCGTGCCCGCACGCGGCGGCCGATGCCGCGCAGCTGGACAGCGCGCGCCGCGCGCTCGCCTACGACATCAAGGCGCTGATCGGGGTGACCGCGGTGGTCGAGGTGCTGGCGCTGAACGGCATCGAGCGCTCGGTCGGCAAGGCGCGCCGCGTGATCGACCGGCGCCGCTGAGCGCCGTTGAGCGCCGCTAAGTATCGCTGAGGGCCCCGCGCGGCGCGCCCGGAGGCGAACCGCGGCGGCGGCCATCCATCAGGAGTTCGGCAGCAGCAGCCACATCCGGCCGACCTGCTTCATGCGGCCGGCCAGATCGCCCGCGTCGTCGCCGAGCCCCCAGAAATAGTCGGCGCGCACGCCGCCCTTGATCGCGGAGCCGGTGTCCTGCGCGAACACGAGCCGGTTCATCGGCGTATTGGTGAGCGGCCGCGTGGTCTGCAGGAACACCGGCGTGCCGAGCGGAATCGCCGACGGATCGACGGCGATCGAACGCTCCGCCGTCAGCGGCACGCCGAGCGCGCCGATCGGGCCGTCCGCGCCGCCTTGCGGCGCGCCTTCCTGCGACGGCATCTCGCGAAAGAACACGAAGCGCGGATTGGTGTCGAGCAGCGCGTCGAGCCGCGTCGGGTTGGCGCTCGCCCAGGCCTTGATGCCCTGCATCGTCGCCTGCCCGGGCGTGAGCTCGCCATGGTCGAGCAGCCATTTGCCGATCGACCGGTACGGCTGGTTGTTGGTGCCGCCGTAGCCGACCCGCATCACGGTGCCGTCGTCGAGCACCACGCGCCCGGAGCCCTGCACCTGCAGGAAGAACGCGTCGACCGGATCGTCGACCCACACCAGTTCGTTGCCGTTCAGCACGCCCGAGCGTTCGAGCTGCGCGCGTGCCGGCAGCGCGGTGCCGGCGCGGTAGCCGGCCGGCCAGCGGTAGAGCGCGGTCTGGTACGGCCCGCGGCGCACGCGCGAGCCGCGCAGCAGCGGCTCGTAGTAGCCGGTCACGAGGCCGTCGAGCGTGCCGTCGGTATTGGCGAACTGGTACGGCGTGAAGTAGGTTTCGAAGAAGCTGCGCGCGCCGGTGATGTCGAGATCGTCGAGCCGGCCGGCCGCCTCGCAGGCACGGCGCCAGTTGGGCGCGCGCGCGAGCCGCGTGCAGTTCTCGCGTAGCGCGATGGTCGCGCCGATCAGCGTATCGTCCTGCCAGCCCGGCACCTGCTGCCAGGCCACCGGCGTGAGCCGCTCGGCGGCCACCTGGCCCGGCACGAACGGCGCGCCGCCGGGCGCCCTCGCCGCGGGCGGGCGCACCGGCGCGCCGCCGCAGGCGGCCAGCAGCGCCGCCGTCGCGAGCGCGGCCGCCCATCCGGCTAGCCGCGGCCCGAACCACCTACAATGATCGTTCTTGATGGAAACCGCCATGTCTGATCTGTTCGACGAATACCCGATGCTGATCTTCGCGCTGGAATCGCTGCTGGCGCTCGGCCTGCTGATCTTCATCGTCGCCTGGACCGCGTCCGGCAAGAAAAAGCAGCGCCGGCAGGCCGACGATTCGCGCAAGGGACGCTGAGTCCCGCGCCGCTCAGTGCAGCGTGCGCGGCATGTGCAGCGCGAATTCGGCGACCGGCGCGTCGAAGCGCTCGCCGTCCTCGGCCACGCAGAAGTAGGCGCCGCGCATGGTGCCCACCGGCGTCGCGATCACCGCCCAGCTCGTGTATTCGAATTGCTCGCCCGGCTTCAGGAGCGGCTGATGGCCGACCACGCCGAGTCCCTTCACTTCCTGCACCTTCTGTTCGCTGTCGGTGATCACCCAGTGCCGCGCGATCAGCTGCGCCGTCACCTGGCCGGTATTGCGAATCGTCAGCGTGTAGGCGAATGCATATTGACGGCGTTCCGGGTCGGATTGTTCCGGCAGATAGGCCGTTTTCACGGACACGTTGAATTCGTACTGGCTCATGGGGGTTCCCGCTTCGAAGGTCGACCGGCGCCCGGCGGGGCGCCGCACGGCCCGCCTGGCGGCCCGCTCTGGTCGGCATTCTGCTTGATGCCGCCTGCGCCCGCAACCGCGCGGGAGCGGCCGCCGCCCGCGGCGGTAGAATGTCGGCTTTGCATAAACGCAGGTCCCCCGATACCGTCATGACGCAATTCCGCATCGCTCCCAGCATTCTGTCGGCCGATTTCGCGCGGCTCGGCGAAGAAGTCCGCAACGTCGTCGCCGCCGGCGCCGACTGGATCCACTTCGACGTGATGGACAACCATTACGTCCCGAACCTGACGATCGGGCCGCTCGTCTGCGAAGCGATCCGGCCGCACGTGCAGGTGCCGATCGACGTCCACCTGATGGTGCGTCCGGTCGACCGGATCGTGCCGGACTTCGCGAAGGCGGGTGCCAACGTGATCAGCTTCCATCCGGAAGGCTCGGACCACATCGACCGCACGCTGAGCCTGATCAGGGACCACGGCTGCAAGGCCGGCCTCGTGTTCAACCCGGCCACGCCGCTCAACTATCTCGACCACGTGATGGACCGCCTCGACCTGGTGCTGATCATGTCGGTGAACCCGGGCTTCGGCGGCCAGTCGTTCATTCCCGAGGCGCTGCGCAAGATCCGCGAGGCGCGCGCGAAGATCGATGCCTACCGCGAGCGCACCGGCCGCGAGATCCATCTCGAGGTGGATGGCGGCGTGAAGGTCGACAACATCGCCGAGATCGCCGCGGCGGGCGCGGACACCTTCGTGGCCGGCTCCGCGATCTTCGGCAAGCCCGACTACCAGGCCGTGATCGACGAGATGCGCGCGTCGCTCGCCGGCGTCGCGAAGGGCTGAGGCGATGACGACGATCCGCTTCGCCGCGCCGAGGCTCGCGGCCGCGCTGATCGATCTGGACGGCACCATGATCGACACCGCCGACGACTTCACGGCCGGCCTGAACGCCATGCTCGCGCAGCTGGGCGCGCCCGCCACGGCACGCGACGAGGTCATCCACTACGTCGGCAAGGGTTCCGAGAACCTGATCGCGCAGGTGCTGAAGCCGCGCTTTCCCGAGGCCGAGGCGCAGGCGCGCTTCGACGACGCGCTGGCGATCTACCAGACCGAATACGCGAAGATCAACGGCCGCCACACACAGCTCTACCCCGACGTCGAGGCCGGCCTGCGCGCGATGCGCGAGGCGGGCCTCAAGCTCGCCTGCGTGACCAACAAGCCGCTGCGCTTCGCCACCGAACTGCTCGCGCAGTACGCGCTGGACGGCTATTTCGGCGTGGTGCTCGGCGGCGACAGCCTGCCGCGCAAAAAGCCGGACCCGCTGCCGATGCTCACCGCCTGCGAGCGGCTCGGCGTGGAACCGGCGCTGGCGGTGGCGATCGGCGACTCGGAAAACGACGCGATCGCGGGCCGTGCGGCGGGCCTCGCGACGCTGACGGTGCCCTACGGCTACAACCACGGCAACGCTATACAAACGATAAATTCGGATGGTATAGTCGATTCGCTGCTGGTCGCGGCGCAGGTCATTACCGCGCACAACGCGTCCACGCCAACCCTCTGATTTATCTTCCACCGCATGTTTCTGAACAAAAAACGGAGTCTGAGCAGCATCGACCGGGGAGCCTGGCCCTGGCGTCGCTGGTCGCGCTGACCTCGTCGAGGTTCGCCGGAGTTCGGCTCCGGCATCCGTTTTTCGTTTGCTGCGCGTGTCACGCGCCCCGTCCACCGATTCGTCGTCCCGCACCGCCACGCCGCACGCCTTCGCGTCCGGCCAGCGACCGCGCGTGCCGGCCGATCGCGTGAGCGGAGCGCCAGCCGGTCAGGCTCCCGACCACCCCGCCCTCCGGCCCGCCGCGCAGCGCCCGCGATTCTCCCGGCACGTTTTGCCGCTCGTCCAGACAGGACCGGAACATGACTGAACTCGAATTCCAATCGCTCGCGAACGCCGGCTACAACCGCATCCCGCTGATCGCGGAGGCGCTGGCCGACCTCGAAACCCCGCTCTCGCTGTACCTGAAGCTCGCGCAGCCCGAGCGCGGCGGCGCCAATTCGTTCCTGCTCGAATCGGTGGTGGGCGGCGAGCGCTTCGGCCGCTATTCGTTCATCGGGCTGCCGGCCCGCACGCTGGTGCGCACCCGCAACGGCGTCTCGGAGATCGTCACCGACGGCCAGGTGGTGGAGACCCACGAAGGCGACCCGTTCGCGTTCATCGAAGCCTTCCAGGCGCGCTTCAAGGTGGCCCAGCGCCCCGGCCTGCCGCGCTTCTGTGGCGGCCTGGCCGGCTACTTCGGCTACGACGCGGTGCGCTACATCGAGAAGAAGCTCGCCGACACGACGCCGCCCGACGACCTGAACCTGCCGGACATCCAGCTGCTGCTGACCGAGGAAGTCGCCGTGATCGACAACCTCGCCGGCAAGCTCTACCTGATCATCTACGCCGATCCGGCCCGGCCGGAAGCCTACGCGAAGGCGAAGCAGCGGCTGCGCGAACTGAAGCAGCGGCTGCACGCGACGGTGCAGCCGCCCGTCACGTCGGCGAGCGTGCGCACCGAGACGTTCCGCGAGTTCAGGAAGGACGACTACCTGGCCGCCGTGCGTCAGGCCAAGGAATACATCGCGGCCGGCGAGCTGATGCAGGTGCAGGTCGGCCAGCGCCTCACCAAGCCGTATCGCGACAATCCGCTGTCGCTGTACCGCGCGCTGCGATCGCTGAATCCGTCGCCGTACATGTACTACTACAACTTCGGCGAATTCCACGTGGTGGGCGCCTCGCCCGAGATCCTGGTGCGCCAGGAGAAGCGCGGCGACGACCAGATCGTCACGATCCGCCCGCTGGCCGGCACGCGGCCGCGCGGCAACACGCCGGAACGCGACGCGGCGCTCGCCACCGAGCTGCTCAACGATCCGAAGGAGATCGCCGAGCACGTGATGCTGATCGACCTCGCGCGCAACGACGTAGGCCGCATCGCGACCACCGGCTCGGTGGCCGTCACCGACCGGATGGTGATCGAGAAGTACTCGCACGTGCAGCACATCGTCAGCTCGGTCGAGGGCACGCTCAAGCCCGGCATGACGAACTACGACGTGCTGCGCGCGACGTTCCCGGCCGGCACGTTGTCGGGCGCGCCGAAGGTGCGGGCGATGGAACTGATCGACGAGCTCGAACCGGTCAAGCGCGGGCTCTACGGCGGCGCGGTCGGCTACCTGTCGTTCTCGGGCGAGATGGACCTCGCGATCGCGATCCGCACCGGCCTGATCCACAACGGCAACCTCTACGTGCAGGCGGCCGCCGGCGTGGTGGCCGACTCGGTGCCCGAGTCGGAATGGCAGGAGACGGAGAACAAGGCGCGCGCGGTGCTGCGCGCGGCCGAGCAGGTGCAGGACGGCCTCGACGGCGACTTCTGAACGCGGCGCGCGGCGCCGGGCCGGCCGTCATGCCGCCGGCGCCGCCAGCCGCGGCGGGCCGCGCGGGCCTGCCTGCCGCCGCCGGGGCATGCCGGCATCGGGCGTGACTTCACACGCCATTTCACGCACGACTTCAAGCATCACCGTCACACCGCCGGCCGAGTCAGTTCGGCGCGGCCCGCTTCACGATCGCGGTTGACGGGCCGCCTCCGGGGGCCGGCCCGGGCGAGCCACTCGCTCGCGCCCGGCCTCGCTGCGCCGCGTCACGATCCCTTGTTGCAACGCTCCCACCGAACCGCGCGTCACGGCGCAGGGCGCGAGCGCGCCCGCGCCCTGCGCGGGCAGCTCGCGCACGACCCGGAACCCGAGATACCCGCGCCGCACCGTCGACGGCACGGCCGCACGGCTCGCCGCGCGAACGAACGCCGGCACGTTCGACCACGAGCCGCCGCGGATCGCGCGCCGCCCGCAACTGGCGGCGTCCCAGGCGCTGCCGTCGGCCGGGGCGCCCGCGTAGTCGTCATGCCAGCAGTCGGCGGTCCACTGCCAGACGTTGCCGAGCATGTCGTAGAGGCCGAACGGATTCGGCGGGAAGCTGCCGACGGGCGAGCCGGTCACCCACTTGTCGGCGCCCGCCGCGAAGCCGCCGCAATTGGTCTGCTGCACGCAGGTATCGGGGCCGTAGTTGGCGTTCTCGCGGGCCATCCCGTCTCCCCACCAGCGCGCGGTGGCGGTCCCGCCGCGCGCCGCGTACTCCCATTCGGCCTCGCTCGGCAGCCGGTAGCGCGCCCCCGTCTTCTGCGTCAGCCACGCCAGATAGGCCTGCACGTCCTCCCATTCGACGTTGACGACCGGCAGCGTGTCGCGCCCGTGCCCGTCGTCGGCCGGGCGGTATCCGCGGCAGCCGTGGTCGCGCACGCAGGCGTCCCATTCGGCGAAGGTCACGTCGAAGCGGCCGATCGCGAACGCGGTGCCGATATCGACCACATGCTGGCGTTCGTTGCGAAAGCGCCCCGGCTCGGCGGGTGGCGAGCCCATCACGAAGCGGCCCGGCGGTAGCGGCACGACTTCGGGGCAATCGCGGCAGTCCTGGAACGGCTTGCCGGCGCTCGCGGCACGCGCCGTGCCGCCGCCGGCTCCGGCACCGTCCCGGCCGATCGCGGGCACCTGCGCGGCCAGGTACAGCGACAGGTTGGCGATGTCGGCATCCGTCAGCGCGCGCGCCGCGGTCATCATGACCCGGTTGCTGCGCGCGCCGCCGCGGAACGCGCGCAGCTGGGTATCGAGGTAGTCGGCGTACTGGCCGCCGAGCCTCGGGTAGGCGGGCGTCGTCGAATCGCCGGCCGGCCCGTGGCATGCCGCGCACGCGGGAATCGCGCGGGCCGCGTCGCCGTGCGCGTAGAGCGCCTCGCCGGCCGGCGCGTCGGCGTCATGAGCGGCCGGCGACGCGGCGGGCGTGCAGGCGAGCGGCGCCGCCGCCACCTTGCCGCCGAGCTGCGTGCAAGTGCCCTTCGGCACCATGGTCCACTCGGTCGGATCGCGGTCGTGCTGCGAGAGCCCCGAACACAGATGGAAGCAGGTGGTGTCGGCGCAGTCGTTGTGGCCGGCGGCGGCGACGCCGTAGCAGACCTCCTGGCTCCCGGCGCCGGCCGCGTGCGCGAGCGGCACCACGGCGCCGGCGCAGACGGCCGTCAGCGCCGCCCGGATCAGGGCCTGCTGGGCAGCGGACGACACCGTCACGCCAGCGCCCCCAGCATCGCTTCGGCCTGACGCGGCATCCGCGCGGCGAACGGCGGCCGGCTCAGCGCCATGTCGAACGCGCCCGGATGGACACCGCGCGCGGTGCGGCGCAGATGCTCCAGCAGCATCACCGTCTCCACCGCCATCGGCCGGTTGCGCGGCACGCCGATGTGCAGCTGGAGCACCGCCCAGGCGTCGTCGAGCTCGACGGCGACCAGCCCGAGCGGCTGGCCGATGGCCCGGAACACCTCGTAGGGCACCAGCCCCACGCCCACCCCGGCATGCACGATCCGGCACAGCGCGTCGAAGCCGGACACCTGCACGCGCAGCTTCAGCATGGCGCCGGCCGCCTCGGCGGCGCGCTGGCTCTGGCGGCCGACCCAGCACTCGCCCTGCAGGCCGATGTAGTCGGCTTCCAGCGTGTCGGCAAACGACAGCCGCGCGCGCTGCGCGAACGCGTGATCGCCGCGCACCACCAGCACCAGCCGGTCGCGGCGGTATTCGTGCAGTTGCAGGCCGTCGTCCACGCCGTCGGGATTGGTGCAGATCCCGAGGTCGGCGTCGCCGTCGCTGACCGCCCGCAGCACGCCGCTGCTGGGCACCTCGTTCAGCTTGATCGGAATGCCCGGATGCAGCTCCATGAAGCGACTCAGGTCGTCGGGGAAGAACTGGACGATCGCGGCCAGGTTCGCGGCGACGCGCACCGCCTTCTGCGCGCACAGCCCGCGCTCGCTCAGTTCGGTGTTGATGCGCTGGGCGCTCGAGATCATCTCGCGGGCATGCAGCAGCAGGATTTCACCGACCAGCGTGAGCGTCATGCCGGTGCGCTCGCGCACGAAGATCCGCTCGCCGAGCGCCCGTTCGAGCTCATTCAAACGTTTGCTCGCCGCGGAAACCGCGATCGCCTCCTGGCGGGCGGCCTGAGTGAGCGTGCCGTGCTGGTGGATCGACAACAGCAGTTGAAGAGTCGTCAGGTCCAGATGCTTCAAAAGGGTTTTGAGCTGCATCTCCGCTATCTCCTTGTACCGTTCTTGTTGGTCGGCAGGGTCCGCGCGCTCGTGGCGCGCGGAGGATACCGTCATTGCACTTCCGGGCTCACAGCACGTTCGACAGCCACGGATACCGGGCCAGGTGGCGTGCCTGGAACTCGCCGATCTCGTCGGCGCGGCGCAGGGTGAGCGCGACGTCGTCGAAACCGTTGACGAGACAGTACTTGCGGAACGGATCGATCTCGAAGGGGTAAGCGAGCGCATGGTCCGGCGTGCGAACGCGCTGCTGTTCGAGATCGACGTGCAGGCGCAGCACGCCCTGCTGCCGGGCGGCGTCGAACAGCGCATCGATCTGGCGGGGGTCGAGCACGATCGGCAGCAGGCCGTTCTTGAAGCAGTTGTGGAAGAAGATGTCGGCGAAGCTCGCCGCGATGATCACGCGAAAGCCGTACTGGTCGAGCGCCCAGGGCGCGTGCTCGCGCGACGAGCCGCAGCCGAAGTTCGCGCGCGTGAGCAGCACCGAGGCGCCGCGCAGGTCGGCCCGGTTCAGGACGAAGTCGGGGTTGAGCGGACGCGTCGAGCAGTCCTGGCCCGGCTCGCCGTGGTCCAGGTAGCGCCACTCGTCGAACAGGTTCTCGCCGAAGCCGGTGCGCCGGATCGACTTGAGGAACTGCTTCGGGATGATCGCATCGGTGTCGACGTTGGCCCGGTCGAGCGGAACGACGATGCCTTCGTGGCGGACGAACGGAGTCATGGGGAGGGTGTCCTGTGCTTGTAAGGTCCAACGCGCGGGCCGGCCTCGGGCCCGCGTCGCGCTAGATCGCGCGGATGTCGACGAAGCGCCCCGCGATCGCGGCGGCGGCGGCCATCGCCGGGCTGACCAGATGGGTGCGCCCGCCCGGCCCCTGGCGGCCCTCGAAATTGCGGTTCGAGGTCGAGGCGCAGCGCTCGCCCGGCTTGAGCCGGTCATCGTTCATCGCCATGCACATCGAGCAGCCCGGCTCGCGCCACTCGAAACCGGCATCGATGAAGATCCGGTCGAGCCCCTCGCGTTCGGCCTGCACCTTCACGAGCCCCGAGCCCGGCACCACCATCGCCAGCGTGACGTTGGCGGCGAGCCGCCTGCCCTGCACCACGGCGGCGGCCGCGCGCAGATCCTCGATGCGCGAGTTCGTGCAGGAGCCGATGAACACCTTGTCGATCGCGATCTCGGTGATCGGCGTGCCGGCGGCAAGCCCCATGTAGGCGAGCGCCTTCTCCATGCTGTCGCGCCGCACCGGGTCCGGCTCGCCGAGCGGATCGGGCACGCGCTCGTCCACCGCCACCACCATTTCCGGCGAGGTGCCCCAGCTCACGTGCGGCCGGATGGCGGCCGCGTCGATCTCGACCACCGCGTCGAACGACGCGTCGGGGTCCGACCGCAGCGTGCGCCAATAGGCGACGGCCTGCTCCCACTGCTCGCCCTGCGGCGCGAGCGGACGGCTGCGCACGTAGTCGAGCGTGGTGTCGTCGAACGCGACCATGCCGGCGCGCGCGCCGGCCTCGATGGTCATGTTGCAGATCGTCATGCGGCCCTCCATCGACATCGCGCGGATCGTCGAGCCCGCGTATTCGATCGCGTAGCCGGTGCCGCCCGCCGTGCCGATCCGGCCGATCACGGCCAGGATCACGTCCTTCGGCGTGGAGCCCGCGGGCAGTTCGCCGTCGACCTTGACCAGCATCGATTTCATTTTTTTCGTCAGCAGCGTCTGCGTGATCAGCACGTGCTCGACTTCGGAGGTGCCGATGCCGTGCGCGAGGCAGGCGAACGCGCCGTGCGTCGAGGTATGCGAGTCGCCGCACACGAGCGTCATGCCCGGCAGCGTGATGCCCTGCTCCGGCCCGATCACGTGCTCGATGCCCTGGCGCGGGTCGAGCATGCCGAAGAACTGGAAGCCGTAGGTCCTGGCGTTGTCGTCGAGCGTCGCGACCTGCAGCCGCGAGATCGGGTCGGCGATCCGGCCGCCGCGGCGATCGGTGGTCGGCACGTTGTGATCGGCCACCGCGAAATTCGCGCGGCTGCGCCACGGCGTGCGGCCGGCCAGCCGCATCGCCTCGAACGCCTGCGGGCTCGACACTTCGTTGATGAGATGGCGATCGATGTAGAGCAGCGTCGTGCCGTCCTGCTCGGTGGCGATCGCGTGCGTGTCCCAAAGCTTGTCGTAGAGCGTCTGCGGCATGATCCAACCGGTTCGAGTCCAGGTCGGACGATGATAGTGCGCGTGAATCGGGCCGCGCATGCCAAGTCGTGATGCCAGCTTTCTCGTTTCGAGAACGCTGGCGGCTCAATGCTTGTCCGTCAGGAAATTGACCAGCGCCGCGGCCGGCGCCGCGAGATGTTCGAGGTTGCGGCACGCGATCATCAGCGTGCGCACGGCCCAGTCCTCCGCGATCGGCACCAGCTTCACGTTCAGCGTGTTGATGTAGAGCTCGCCGATCTGCTGCGGCACCACCGCGACGCCGAGCCGGACATGCACCATCCGGCACAGCGCGTCGAGGCTGCCGACGCGGATCTTGACGTCGAGCTTCGCGTCGAGCTTCCGCGCCTGTTCGGCCAGCAGCTTCATCAGCGACGCGTCGCTGCGCAGGCCGACGAAATGCTCGCCGACGACATCCTCGAGCCGCACCGTCAGCGCGTTGCCGAGCCGGTGGCCGGCCGGGATCATCAGCACCAGCCGGTCGCTGCGATAGGCGCGCAGATCGAGCCCCTCGGCGGGCGAAGTCGCGTTGCAGATACCGAAGTCGACGTCGCCCTCGCGCACGCTGCGCAGCACGTTGATGCTGGTCTGCTCGTCGATCTCGATGTCGACCTCGGGAAACACGCGCTTGAACGAGGAGATGTCCTCGGGCAGGAACTGCACCACCGCCGAGAGGTTGGCCACGATCCGCACGCTGCCCTTGGCGCCCGTCGCATAGCGGGACAGTTCGGCCTCCATCCCCTCCAGGTTCGCGATCACCGCTTCCGCGTGGCGCATCACGGTCTCGCCGACCGCGGTCACCGAGATCCCGCGCGACTCGCGGACCACCACCGGCAGCCCGATCAGCGCCTCGATTTCCGCGATGCGCCGGCTCACGGCCGACGGCGTGATGCATTCGCGCTCGGCGGCCCGCGCGATGCTGCGTTCCTGGCAGACCGCCACGAACAGGCGCAACGACGTGAGATCGAATTTTTTCAGCAGCTGCGTCATGACAAAAAGAAATTGCGCCGCAAGGGCCAGGCACGACCCGGATGGAGAGGCAGGGTATCACGTCGCTTCATTTCCGGAATTGCCGCCGCAACAGCCGCCAATCACAAAAAGACCGGCCTCTCGCCATTGCCGGCCTCGTTCGCGAGATAGCAACCCGCCTTGAAAAATTGCGACTGGATATTTTCTTTTCCAGTAATTAACTTGTGACCAAAATTCATAAAGCATTACGCCGGCCAGGCACTAATTCGGCAATGGAAATTACCTAAAAAATGCCAGCCTCATAATGATTTTATTTTGAGCGACGGCGATTATCCGACGTATTTTCCCAGATCACAGAATGGAGCGCGGTAACATGACTGACGACCCGATTTGCCTGCTGTCCTTCATCGAGGATTTCGCCAAGCCCCATACGCTGGGAAATGCGGCGGCGCCGCGCTGGTGCGAACAGGGCCATACCGCGGCCTACGTGCTCGACCTGCCGCTGCGCCAGCGCGTGGTGGACGCCTCGCGGCGCCTCGCGCTCGACGCGCGCTGCGACACGGCCGGCCGCCAGGAATATCTGCACCGCGTGCTGTCCACCGTCTACGACTACCGCTTCTCGGTGCCCGACGTCAGCACCGCCGACATCGACGTCTCGCCGGTGTTCGCCGACGTCGCGAGCCTGCTGGAAGCGGCGATGCTCGACGCCGAGATCAACCAGATCGACGAGGACATCTTCTGGGCCATGCCCACCGAGGGCGCCGCGTTCGTCGAATGGCTCAAGCGCACCATGTCCGACCATCCGGCCGGGGTCCACGCGTTCTACCGCGAATACCTGCGCGACGCCGCCGACGTCGAGAGCATGAAGGTGTTCCTCGCCCAGGAGACCACGCTCGACCCGCGTTTCGACGACATCCTCGCGCTGATGCAGGTCGGCACCAGCGGCACCGAGAAGATGGAGATCGCGAAGAACTACTACGACGAGATGGGCTGCGGCGACGAGGCCGGCGTGCATACCCACCTGTTCAGCAAGACGCTCGACGCGCTCGGCATCGACGCCGACTACGTCAGGAGCACGCTGCTGCCCGACTCGCGCGTCTCGGGCAACCTGTCCGCCTGCCTGGTGCTGAGCCCGCGCCACCACTACAAGGCGATCGGCTACTTCGGCGTGACCGAGTACCTGGCGCCGCGCCGCTTCAAGGACCTGGTGGCCGGCTGGCGTCGGCTGGGCCTGCCCGAGGACGGCATCGCCTATCACGACCTGCACATCCGGATCGACGCCGTCCACGGCCGCGCCTGGTTCGACGACGTGATCCGGCCGATGGTCGACCGCGACCCGCGCGTGGCGCGCGAGATCGCGCTCGGCGCGCTGATCCGCCTCAATTCGTCGGCGCGCTACCTCGACAAGCTGCAGGCCACGCTCGTCTCGCGCGACGCGAAGGCATGCCCGGAATCGCTGGTCGCCTGAGCCCCGCGATGTCGATCGATCTTCACCTCGACCTTCATCCCGCGCACGGCACGGCACCGGCCGGCCAGCCCGGCGACATCGTGCGGGTCGGCGCGGCCTCGCCGCTGGTGCGCGTGGCACGCGAGGCGTTCCGGCTCGGCGACGTCGATTTCCTCTGCTTCGGCGAGAGCGACCACGCGGCCCCCGAAGGCGCGACCGCCGCGCTGAAGCTGGCGCTCGACCGCGGCGAGACGCGCTATCCCGATATCCGCGGCCTGCCCCCGCTGCGCGCGGCGCTGGCCACCTACCTGACCGGCCTGCACCAGCGTCCGGTGAGCGAATCGCGCGTCGCGGTGACGGCCTCGGGGATGGCCGCGCTGACCGTGGCGTTCTCGGCGCTGCTGCGCGAGGGCGATCGCGTGGTGGTGGTATCGCCGTCGTGGCCGAATCCGACCAGCCTCGCGCGCACCCGCGGCGCCATCGTGCACGAGTTTGCGCTGGGCTACGGCGACGACGGCTTCCGGCTCGACCTCGACGCGCTCGAGGCCGCGCTCGCCGGCGCGCGGCTGCTGTTCCTGAACTCGCCGAACAACCCCACCGGCTGGTGCGCGAGCGACGCCGAGCTGGCGACGATCCTGGCGATGTGCCGCCGCCACGGCGTCTGGATCGTCTCGGACGACGTCTATTCGCGGCTCGTGTTCGACGGCCGCGAGGCGGCGCCGTCGATCCTCGACCACGCCGAACCCGAGGACCGCGTGATCGTCTGCAACAGCTTCAGCAAGGCCTGGGCGATGACGGGCTTTCGGGTGGGCTGGCTGGTGGTGCCCGAAGGGCTGCGCGACGAGATCGGCGAGCTGATCGAGATCACCCACTCGGGGGTGGCGCCGTTCACCCAGCGCGCGGCCATCGCCGCGCTGGCCGACGAGGCCTTCGTCCGGCATTTCCGCGACTACTGCGCGCGCGGCCGCGCCGTGGTGGACGCCGCGTTCGCGGGCCTGGCCGGGGTGCGCTACCGGCCGCCGGCAGCGGCGTTCTACGCGTTCGCGCAGATCGAGGGGCTCGCCGACAGCGGCGAATTCGCGATGCGGCTGGTGCGCGAGCAACGCATCGCGGTGGCGCCCGGCGGTGCGTTCGGCCCCGCCGGCGAGGGCTTCATCCGGATCTGCTTCGCGCAGGACAGCACGCGACTCGCGCCCGCCATGGCGCGCTTCACGCAAAGCCTGGCCAGTCTCGAACCGACCTGTTGAACCGTCCTGCCGAACCATCCTATTGATTCCGTCTTTCAGGAGAACACCATGCCTTACGTCAATATCAAAATCACCGACGAAGGGGTCACGCGCGAACAAAAGAAACAACTGATCGCGGGCGTCACTGAATTGCTGCAGAAAACCCTCGGCAAAAATCCGAAATCCACCACCGTCGTGATTGATGAAATCCATGTCGACAATTGGGGAATGGCGGGCCTGCAGGTTCCCGAATATCGCGAATCGCTGAAGCAGTCCTGACCCGATTTACGTCGCCCGATTTATACCGCATTACTTGCGCCGCATGACTTACGCCACCTTGGGCCGGCGTCGCATTTCCATTTCCGTGCAGTTCATTCGAGAGAGGTTGTCATGCTTACTGTTTGGGGTCGAGAACGCGGTTTGTGCGTGAAGAAGGTGCTCTGGTGTCTGGAGGATCTGGAGCTGAAATTCGATCGGATCGATGCCGGACGCCAATATGGCCGCACGAACGAGGAAGAGTATCTGAAGATGAACCGCAACGGACTGGTGCCCACGCTGGTCGACGACGGCTACGTGCTGTGGGAATCGAACTCGATCATGCGCTACCTCGCGATGACCTACGGCCCGGCCACGTTCTACCCGGTCAACGACGCGAAGCTGCACGCCGACGTGAACCGCTGGCTCGACTGGTCGATGGGCGCGCTGTGGCCGGACATCGTTCCGCTGTTCACGTCGCTGATCCGCACCGCGCCGGAAAAACGCGACATGAACGCGGTGCGCATCCAGAGCACGCGGCTGATCAAGAACTGGGGCATCGCCGACGAATACCTGGCGGGCAGGAAGTACATCACGGGCGACGAATTCACCATCGCCGACATCGCGCTGGGCGTGCTGGCGCAGACCACCGAGACGTTCGAGCTCGACAACCTGCCGGCGCTGCCGAACTTCAAGCAGTGGTACGCGCGCATTGCCGAGCGCCCGGGCTTCCAGCGCTATGCGGTGCTGCCGCCGGAACCGGACCCCACTTCGAACCACTGAGCCACCAGGCCGGCGCGGGGCGACCCGTGCCGGCGCAACCTCGACAGAGCGATGGGAGACGAGCGAGTGTCGACAAGATTCAAGAAGCGTCCGGAAGGATCGAACTGGGGGGACTTCGGGGCTGACGACCAGCTCGGAAGGCTCAATCTGCTCACGCCGCAGAAGGTGCGCGAGGGCGCGGCCGAGGTGCGCGAGGGCAAGTCGTTCTGCCTGAGCCTGCCGCTCGACCTGCCCGGCGGCAGCAAGTGGAACCCGCGCCGCCGGCCGCCGACGCTGCTGCCGGTGCTGCGCAACAACCGGTCGAACATCGGCTACGAACTGCGCCAGGACGATGCGCCCTACCTGACCGACGTGCTGTGCGACCACCGCGTGACGCTCGACACCCAGTACTCGACGCAATGGGATGCGCTGTCCCAGGTCGGCAGCCTCTACGACCTCGACGGCGACGGCAACCGCCGCAGCTGTTTCTACAACGGCTACGCAGCCGAGCGCGACATGTTCGGCCCGCTGGTGCGCGAGCCCGACGCGCACGGCGTGCTGCCGCCGGCCCCGACCCGCGCGCTCGGCATCGAGCACATGGCGGCCACCGGCGTGCAGGGCCGCGGCGTGCTGATCGACCTCGAGGCCCATTTCGGCCGCGAACGGCGCCGCGTCGGCTATCAGGACCTGATGCAGGTGATGGATCGCGACCGGATCGTGGTCGAGCCCGGCGACATCGTGCTGTTCCACACCGGCTTCGCGCAGATGCTGGTCGAGATGAACGGCGACCCCGACGTCGAGCGGCTCGAGCATGCCTGCGCCGAGCTGGACGGGCGCGACGAGGCGCTGCTGCGCTGGATCGACGAGGCGCAGATCGCCGCGATCGCCGCCGACAACCACGCGGTCGAGGCCTACCCGGCCGGCAAGCTCGACGAGCCGCACTACCCGACGCTGCCGCTGCACGAGCTGTGCCTGTTCAAGCTCGGCATCCACCTCGGCGAACTCTGGTATCTCACCCCGCTCGCGCGCTGGTTGAGAGACAATGCGCGAAGCCGCTTCCTGCTCACCGCCCCGCCGTTGCGGCTGACGGGCGCGGTCGCGTCCCCGGTGACGCCCGTCGCGACCGTCTGAGCGCCCAACCGCACCGCCCATGACTACCTCCTCCCCGGCTCCCGGCGTGTCGAACGCCGCGTGGCAGCGCAATCTCGCCGTCTGTTTCTGCGGTTCGTTCATCAACATCGTCGCCATGACGCTGCTGCTGCCGTTCCTGCCGCTCTACGTCGAGCAGCTCGGCGTACACGGCCACGCGGCCATCGTGCAGTGGTCCGGCATCGCCTACGGCGCGACCTTCCTCTCGGCGGCGCTGGTCGCGCCGGTCTGGGGGCGGCTGGCCGACCGCTACGGCTGCAAGCTGAACCTGGTGCGGGCCAGCTTCGGCATGGTGGTGGCGATGTCGCTGATCGGGCTGTCGCAGAACATCTGGCAGCTCGTCGCGCTGCGCCTGCTGGTCGGGCTCGCCGGCGGCTACACGTCAGGCTCGTATGTGATCGTCGCCGCGCAGACGCCGAAGGAACGCTCGGCCTGGGCGCTCGGGATGCTGTCGTCGGGGATCATGGCGGGCAACCTGCTGGGGCCGCTGCTGGGCGGGATCCTGCCGCAGTACGTCGGGATCCGCATGACGTTCTTCCTCGCGAGCGGCTTCATCCTGCTCAACTTCATCGCCACCGCCACGCTGATCCGCGAGGACCGCGACGCGATGGCGGCGCGCCGCAAGAGCGGCGCCGGCAGCGGCGCGGCACTGAGCGCGGGCACCCGCGGGCTGGTGCTGACCATGCTCGCCACCGCGATGCTGCTGATGTTCGCCAACATGTCGATCGAGCCGATTATCACGGTCTACATGCAGCAGCTGCTCGGCGACGCCGGCAACGTGACGTTCTACGCCGGCCTCGCGATGTCGGCGGCGGCGCTGGGCAGCATCACCTCGGCCTCGCGGCTGGGCAGGATCGCCGACCGGATCGGCGCGATGAAGGTGGTAATCGCCTGCCTGGCAGTGTCGGGGCTGCTGCTGATCCCGCAGGCGTTCGTCACGCACGCGTGGCAGCTGATCGCGCTGCGGTTCCTGATGGGCCTGTCGCTGGGCGGGCTGCTGCCGTGCCTGACCTCGATCATCCGCCACAACGTGCAGGACGGCTCGGTGGGCCGCGTGCTCGGCTACTCCACCTCGGCGCAGTATTCGGGGCAGGTGCTCGGGCCGGTCGCGGGCGGCTTCGTCGGCGGCCACGTGGGCATGCGCTACGTGTTCCTGATGACCTGCGTGCTGCTGCTCGCCAGCGCGGTCAGCAACGCGGTGCTGGGCGGCGCGCCGGCGCGGCGCTCGAACGGCTCGTCCACCACCGCCTGACGCCCGCCGCAAGCGGGGCATCGGCGGCTGTCCCGCCGCCGCCTCGCCCCGCCGCGCTCAAGCGGCATGCATCGCCTGCAGTTGCTCGAAGGTCGCGATCCGCCCGGCCAGCGCGCTGGCCGCCACCGTGTAGGGACTCGCGAGCCAGACTGCGCCCGGCCCCGAGCGGCCCGGGAAATTGCGGTTGATCGCGCTGATCGTCACCTCGCCGGCCGACGCCGACTGCCCCGGGCCGCAGTTCGCGCAGGCCCCGCAGCCCGGCATCACCAGCGTCGCGCCGACGCGCTCGAACACGTCCAGGTAGCCGCGCGACTCGCAGTAGCTGCGCACGTCGAGCGTGCCGAACTGCAGGAACAATCGCGTGCCAGACGGCACGCTCAGGCCCTGCTCCGCGCCCCAGCGCAGCACCTCGTGATAGAAGTCGAAATCCTCGCGCTTGCCGGCCGTGCAGGAGCCGCCGTAGGCGATGTCGATCCGCACGGCGTCGTCGAGCGCGGCCACCGCCACGCCGTTGCCGGGGTCGCCGGGCCGCGCGAGCATCGGCTCGATGGCCGCGCCGTCGAGGCGGATCACGTGCCGGTAGGCCGCGTCGGCATCGCTGCGCATCCATGCTTCGAGCGCGAAGTCGATGCCGCGCCGCTCCTTCAGGAACGCCACCGTGCGCGCGTCGGGCTCGACGATGCCGGTGAAGCCGCCGAGTTCGGCCACCATGTTGGTCAGCGTGGCGCGCTCGTCGATCGACATCGCGCGCACCGCCGGCCCGCCGTACTCGAACACCAGGCCGATCGCGCCGCCGGCGCGGATGGCGTCGGTCTTCAGCAGCGCCAGCACCACGTCCTTGGCGGTCACGCCCGGACGCAGCTCGCCGTCGATCTCGACGCGCAGCGTCTCCGGAATCTTGCAGCGCACGTAGCCCGTCACCCAGCTGTTGGCGATCTCGGTCGCGCCGGCGCCGAACGCGAGGCAGCCGAGCGCGCCGGAGTGCGCCGTATGCGAATCGGTGCCCACCACCACCTGCCCCGGCAGCGCGTAGCGCTCGGCCATCAGCGCGTGGCAGATGCCCTCGGAGCCGGGGCGGTCCCCCAGCTCGCCATGGGTGCGCACCGGGTAGTCGCGCGCGAACTTCGCGTGCGCGTCCTGCAGGTTCGCCACGCCGGGCAGCAGGCCGTCACGCACGTGCGGGATGCTCTGTCCGGCCAGCACCAGGTGGTCCTGGAACGCGACGATCGTGTCCGGCTCGAACAGCGGCGCCGGCTTGCCGAACGCGCGGTGCATCAGGTGCGCGCTCATGCCGGTGAAGTAGTCGTGGCTGAAGCGCCAGTCGGCCGCGAGGAACACGCCGTCACCGCGCGCCGCCTCGCCGGTGCCGGGATGCAGGCGGCGCTCGATGATCTTCTCGACCAGCGTCTTCGGCACGGCCGCGTCGGCGCGCGCGCGGCTGCCCGGCATGGGCCACGTCAGCGACTTGCTGTAGGCCAGCAGGCCGCCGCTGCGGATCACGTCCTGCGTGAGCGCGTCGCGCCCGCGCAGGAATTCCTCGATGTGGATCGTCTCGCCGGCCATCAGGCGGTCGAGCACCGAGAAATCGGTGGTGGTCAGCAGGCCGATGTTGTCGCAATTCTGCTGGTAGATGCGCTCGAAGCTCTCGGCCACCACCAGCCGGATGCCGGCCGACAGTTCGGCGAGCGGGCTCGACTCGCGCGACGAACCCTTGCCGTAGCGCTTGCCGGCCACGCAGACCTGGAAGCCGCCGCGCAGGATGTCGTGCTCCTTGACCGGCAGCTCGCCGCCCGAGCGAAAGCCGACATACGGGTAGCGGCCGAGCCGCTCGTCGTAGCAGAGCATCACGGTGACCGGCGTGATCTCGTCGGTCGAGACGTTGTCGCGCAGCGGGCCGGCCTGCTCGCGCGCCAGGTTCGCGCCGGCGAGCTGCGCCTTCATCACGGCGGGATCGTCGGACAGATAGAGGACGCGGCCACTGAGGCTGATGGTGTCGTTCATGGGTCGGATTCCCGGGAGGCAAACGGCCGACTATACGTCGCGGGCGAAACGCAAAAGCTGCTGTTTCGTCACCGCTGGCATCTCGAACTGAGAACGACGCCCGGTGCCGGCGGGCGGGGTGTTACGGCCGTGCCGGACGCGTCAGCAGGCCGTCGGCGAGCCAGCGCCGCAGGGCCGCCGCGGGATCGAATGGCGCCGATGGTGATGGCGGCGATGGCGGTGGCGATGGCGGTTCGCCGGGCGGGTTCGTCGTGCCGGCTTCCGCCGCCAGGTCGGGCGCCGCCGTGAGGCCGGCGGCCAGCGCCTCGCCGAGCGTCGCGCCGCGCGCGAGCGCGCCCAGCGCGGCCCATTCCGGCGCCTCGACCTCGCGCACCGTCGGGGTCCAGCCGTCGCGGTAGACGAGCGCGCGGCCCGGCCCGTCGATCGAGGCCGCCAGCGCCGGGCCGTCCGGCCGGCGATGCGCGAGCCAGATCGCCGCGACGCGCCACGGCGAGGCATGCAGCGCCGCCGCCGGATGCAGCGCCAGCGGCCAGTCCTGCGCCGCGTCGACGCCGGCCGCGGCGAGTTCGGCCGCGCGCAGCGGCGGTGCGTCGGCCGCCTGGTTCGCCGCGTGCAGCGACCATTCGAGCCGCGCGACGTCGGCGAAATACGGGTACCCGGCGGCGGCCGGCAGGCTCGCCACGAACCGCGCGAGTTCGGCGCCGAACCGGCTCAGGTCGCCGTCGCGCGACGGATGGGCGTCGCCGTAGGCATGCGCGAGGGTCCGGAAGAACGCCTCGCCCACCAGCGCGTGCAGGACCGGATAGACGAGCTGCAGCGAGCGCGCATGGCCGTGGCGCAGCGAGGCCTGATAGCGCGCGAAGCGCCGCCGCGTGGGGTCGTCGTCGAGCCACGGCGCCAGGGCCTCGAGCGCCGCGTCGCGCCGCGCCAGTTGCGCGCCGAACGCCGCCTGCAGATGCGCGAGCTGGTCACGCGTCAACGCGGATCTCCTCGCCGATCCGGCGCGCCTCGCGCACCTCGTCCAGCAGCACGTCGAGCGGCGGCAGATTGGTGTCCCGCTCGACCAGCGTCGGCACCGGCCCGAAGCGGCGCAACGCCTGCGCATAGAGTTGCCAGACCGGTTCGGCCACCGGCGCGCCGTGCGTATCGACCAGCAGTTCCGCGTCCGCCTCGTGGCCGGCCAGGTGCAGCTCGCCGACCATCCCGGGCGCGAGCACCTCGAGCGCGCGGGCGGCGTCCTCGCCGTGGTTGACCTGATTCACGTAGAGGTTGTTGAGGTCGAGCAGCACGCGGCAGCCGGTGCGCCGGGCCAGCTCGGCCAGAAACGCGGTCTCGCCGAACGTGTCGCCGTGAAAGCGCAGATAGGTGGAGACGTTCTCGATCAGGAGCGGACGCGCGAGCCGCTCCTGCACGCGCTCGACGCGTTCGCCGACGAGCGCGAGCGTGGCGGCGTTGAGCGGCAGCGGCAGCAGCTCGTTGAGAACGGCATGGGAGGTCGCGCCCCAGCACAGATGCTCCGACACGAACAGCGGCTCGATGCGCTCCGCGAGCGCGGCGACGCGTTCGAGATGGGCCGCCGAGAAGCCGTGCGCCGAGCCGATGCCGAGCCCCACGCCATGCAGCGCGACCGGATAGTCGGCGCGCAGCGTGCGCAGCACGTGCAGGTCCCATCCGCCGTCGGCCAGGTAGTTTTCGGTATGCACTTCCAGCCAGTCGACCGCGGGCCGCGTATCGAGCATGGCGCGATAGTGGGCGCTGCGCAGGCCGATCCCGACCGGGAGGGACGCGTTCATGGACTGTTTTCCGTCGACGCAGGTTCGTGGGCAGGTTCGTGCATAAACCGGCGCGCCGCCACCGGCGCCGGCAAACGAGTCTAGCAGCTTGCACCGCCGCGCGAGCCCTCGCGGCGGCGCCGGACGCGGCGCCCCGCCGATGCAAGTTTCCAGCACGGAATGTCACGCGATTCCTGCTAGAATGGCTGCCACCATGCGACACAGCAGCCGCTTCCCCTCCGTTCTGCTCCTCTTCGGTTGGCGTTAAGCCAGCCACGACCTCCATTGCCTGCCCGCCTCGGGCTCCCCTGCCATCGCGTCCCGTCGTTCCGCACGGATGACATGGCGGCGGAAATCCGCTTCTCGCCGTGACCCCGGCAAGAATTACTCATTCAAGCAAGTCATTAAGCTGAGTCCAATCATGCTGCTGATGATCGACAATTACGATTCGTTTACCTACAACCTGGTCCAGTACTTCGGCGAACTCGGCGAAGACGTGCGGACCCATCGCAACGACGAGATCACGCTCGACGAGATCACCCGGCTCGATCCGGCCGCGATCTGCCTGTCGCCGGGACCGAGCAACCCGCAGCACGCCGGCATCACGCTCGCGGTACTGCGCGAGTTCGCGGGCAGGAAGCCGATCCTCGGCGTGTGCCTCGGCCATCAGGCGATCGGCGAGGCGTTCGGCGGCCGCGTGATCCGCGCCAAGACGATCATGCACGGCAAGGTGAGCCGCATCGAGACCGACGGCCGCGGCGTGTTCGCCGGCCTGCCGACGCAGTTCGACGTCACGCGCTACCACTCGCTCGCGATCGAGCGCGAATCGCTGCCCGACTGCCTGGAGATCTCGGCCTGGACCGAGGACGGCGAGATCATGGGCGTGCGCCACCGAACGCTGCCGATCGAGGGCGTGCAGTTCCACCCCGAATCGATCCTCTCCGAGCACGGCCACGCGCTGCTCGAGAACTTCCTGAAGCAGGCGCGCGCCGGCAGCGCGCAGCCGGCATGAGCGGGGGCGCGATGATCACGCCACAGGAAGCGCTGCAACGCACGATCGAGCACCGCGAGATCTTCCACGACGAGATGCTGCACCTGATGCGGATGATCATGCGCGGGGACATGTCGCCCGTGATGGCCGCCGCGATCATCACCGGCCTGCGCGTGAAGAAGGAGACGATCGGCGAGATCGCCGCGGCGGCCACCGTGATGCGCGAGTTCGCGCGCCACGTCGAGGTGCCCGACAATTCGAACTTCGTCGACATCGTCGGCACTGGCGGCGACGGCTCGCACACCTTCAACATCTCGACGGCCACCATGTTCGTGACGGCCGCGGCCGGCGCGAAGGTCGCCAAGCACGGCAACCGCAGCGTGTCGAGCAAGTCGGGCAGCGCGGACGTGCTCGACGCGCTCGGCGTCAACATCGACCTCGCGCCCGAGCAGGTGGCCGCCTCGATCGAGGCGACCGGGATGGGCTTCATGTACGCGCCGAACCACCATCCGGCGATGAAGAACATCGCGCCGGTGCGCCGCGAGCTCGGCGTGCGCACGATCTTCAACATCCTCGGCCCGCTCACCAACCCGGCCGGCGCGCCGAACCAGCTGATGGGCGTGTTCCACCCCGATCTGGTCGGCATCCAGGTACGCGTGATGCAGCGGCTCGGCGCCGAGCACGTGCTGGTGGTGTACGGCAAGGACGGCATGGACGAGGTTTCGCTCGGCGCGGCGACGCTGGTGGGCGAGCTGCGCGACGGCAAGGTCACCGAGTACGAGATCCATCCCGAGGACTTCGGCCTGCAGATGGTGTCGAACCGCTCGCTGAAGGTGGAGAACGCCGAGGAGTCGCGCGTGATGCTGCTCGAGGCGCTCGACAACAAGCCCGGCGTGGCACGCGAGATCGTCACGCTGAACGCGGGCACCGCGCTCTACGCGGCCAACGTCGCGCCGTCGATCGCGGCCGGCATCGACACGGCGCGCGAGGCGATCGCGAACGGCCGCGCGCGCGCCAAGGTCGACGAACTGGTACGCTTCACGCGTCAATTCGGGCGCTGAGCGCCCGCTCGCCGGCCGGCACGCCCGGCCGGCCCAACCCATGCGGAACGCACTCCGCCGGAATGCCATGAGCGACATCCTCAATCGAATCATTGCCGTCAAACGTGAAGAAATCGCCGCCGGGCTGCGCAGCACGCCGCTCGAGGCGCTGCGGCTCGAAGCCGAGGCGCGCGGCGCCGACACGCGCGACTTCGTCGGCGCGCTGCGCGCGCAGCACGCGGCCGGCCGCAGCGCCGTGATCGCCGAAGTGAAGAAGGCCAGCCCCTCGAAGGGCGTGCTGCGCGAGCACTTCGTGCCGGCCGAGATCGCCGCCTCCTACGCGCAACACGGCGCGGCCTGCCTGTCGGTGCTGACCGACGAGCAGTTCTTCCAGGGCGGCGCGCGCTACCTGCGCGAGGCGCGCGAGGCCTGCGCGCTGCCGGTGCTGCGCAAGGACTTCATCGTCGACGCCTATCAGGTGCTCGAAGCGCGCGCGATGGGCGCCGACGCGATCCTGCTGATCGCCGCGGCGCTCGACACGCCGCAGATGCAGGATCTCGAGGCCTATGCGCATTCGCTCGGCCTCGCGGTGCTGGTCGAGGTCCACGATCGCGACGAGATGGCCGAGGCGCTGACGCTGAAGACGCCGCTGATCGGCATCAACAACCGCAACCTGCGCACCTTCGAGACCACGCTCGACACCACGCTCGGCATGCTGGACATGGTGCCGGCCGGGCGCGTCGTGGTGACCGAGTCGGGCATCCTCTCGCGCGACGACGTCGAGCGCATGAAGGGCGCCGGCGTCCATACGTTCCTCGTCGGCGAGGCGTTCATGCGCGCCGCGCAGCCGGGCGAGGAACTCGCGCGGATGTTCTTCTGAGGAGGCCGGCCATGGCGATCGAAACCGAAATCAAGCTCGCGCTGCCGGTCGGCGCGGAAACCGCGGCACGCCTCGCGCTCGACGCCTGCGCCGGCACGGCGGGCCAGCCGATCACGCTCGTCAACGTCTACTACGACACGCCCGGGCTCGCGCTGGCGCATGCCAAAAGCGCGGTGCGCGTGCGGCGCGCGCCGCAGGGCTGGCTGCAGACCTTCAAGACGGTCGGCACGGCCGAAGCGGGCCTGCATACGCGCCACGAGTGGGAACTGCCGGTGGCCGGCGACGCGCTCGAGATCGACGCGCTGCTCGCCGCCTGCGACGTGCCGGAGGCAGCCGAGGCGCTGCGCGCCGCCGCGCCCGAGCTGGTCGCGCTGTTCCGCACCGATTTCGCGCGAACGCTGTGGCGCATCGAGCGCGACGGCACCACGGTCGAGGCCGCGCTCGATCTCGGCGAGATCGTCGCCGAGGCCGGCGGCGACACGCGTCGCGCGCCGATCCGCGAAATCGAGCTGGAATTGATCGACGGCGACGCGGCGGTGCTGCACGCGCTCGCGACGGAACTCGGCCGCGCGCTGCCGGGCCTCGCTCCCGAGGATCGCAGCAAGGCGCAGCGCGGCTACCAGCTGCGCGCCGCCTGAGGCCCGCACCGCGCATGGCCACCCGCTCTTCTTCCCGCAAGACGCCGGCGGCGCAGGCGTCGCTGTTCGATGCGCCGGTGGCACCAGTGGCACCGGTGCCCCCTCCCGCCGCCGACGAGATCGCGCTGCACGCCGGCGCCGGTCCGGTGCCGCCGCTGCCGCTCGCCGCGCAGTTCGACGCGCTGCCCGCCGCGTGGCGCGAGCTGCTGGCGCCGTTCGTCGCGAGCGACGCCTACGCGCCGCTGTGCCGTTTCGTCGACGCCGAGCGCGCCGCCGGCAAGACGATCTATCCGGCCGACGTGTTTCGCGCGCTGCGCCTGACCGCGCCCGACGACGTGAAGGTCGTGATCCTCGGCCAGGATCCGTACCACGGCGACGATCGCGGCACGCCGCAGGCGCATGGCCTCGCGTTCTCGGTGCCGCCCGCGGTGCGCCCGCCGCCGTCGCTGCGCAACATCTTCAAGGAAATCACGGCCAATTTCGGCTACGACACGCCGCGCCACGGCTGCCTCGATGCGTGGGCGCGCCAGGGCGTGCTGCTGCTCAACACCGTGCTGACGGTCGAGCAAGGCGCGGCGGCGAGCCATGCGAAACGCGGCTGGGAGCCCTGCACCGACACGCTGATCCGCGAGCTCGCGCGGCGCCATCGCGGGCTCGTGTTCATGCTGTGGGGCGCGCATGCGCAGGCCAAGCGCGCGCTGTTCGACGCCGGCGTGCATTGCGTGCTCGAATCGCCGCATCCGTCGCCGCTGTCCGCGCACCGCGGCTTCCTCGGCAACCGGCACTTCGCGCTCGCCAACGCCTATCTGGCCGAGCACGGCAACAGGCCGATCGACTGGCGCCTGCCCGACGAGGCGGTGGTGCTGGCTTGAGCGCCGCGCGCGACTCGCTCCGTCCACCCGCCGCCGGCTGCGCGGAAACCGCGCCACCCAAACGAACAGCCCGATCGGCCAAGGCCGGTCGGGCTGTTTTTGCTTCGGGAATCGTGTCGCTGCGTGCCGCCGCGCACCGCCGTCGATCGCGGCACGGCGGCAGGCCCGGGCCCTCAGGCCGCGGCGATCGCCTCGCGAGCCGCTGCCAGCGCGGCCGCTTCCGAGTCCGGCCCCATGTTCAGGCCTTCGGCGTAGATGAACGACACGTCGGTCAGGCCGATGAAGCCGAGGAACGTCTTCAGATACGGCGTTTGCGTATCGTTCGGCGTGCCGAGGTACTTGCCGCCGCGCGCCGAGACGACATAGACCTTCTTGCCGGTGATCAGGCCTTCCGGGCCGTTCGCGGTGTAGCGGAACGTGACGCCGGCGCGGGCGATCCAGTCGAAGTAGGTCTTCAGGTGCGAGGAGATGCCGAAGTTGTAGAGCGGCGCCGCGATCACGATCACGTCCGCGGCCTTCAGTTCCTCGACCAGCTCGTCGCTCCTGGCGACGATCGCATTCTGCTCGGCGCTGCGCTGCTCGGCCGGCGTGAAGAACGCGCCGAGCACGGCGTCGTCGAGGTGCGGCTGCGCGTTGGACAGCAGGTTGCGCACCACCACCTTCGAGCCGGGGTTGCTCTTTTCCAGCTTGGCGGTCAGCTCGTCGGCGAGTTGCGTCGAGCGGGCGCCCTGCGAGCGGGCGGCGGAATTGATCTGCAGAATGGTCGTCATATCGGGTTCCGTTGGGTTTGCGCTTCCGGTGAAGCGCGAGTGGGGCCATTGTGCGGATGCGCACCGACATGAAAAAGCGGGCGTTCGGCGACGGATTGTTGCAACGCTGAGACAATCCGCGCCGTTGTAACGATTTCGTTCGTGCTAAGCGCCGAGCCAGCCGTCCTGCCAGCTGCGCCGCGCGGCGGCCCGGGTGTCGGCCGCGAGCCGGTAGCGCAGCACGTCCGGCGCGTCGAGCTTCAGCGTCGTCACGCGCAGCTCGTCGCGGCGGAACGCGTGGGCCTGCACACGCTCGCCGGGCTGGTAGCGCGCCAGCAGCGCGTCGAGGTTCGCGCCGGTCACGCGCAGGCCGTCGATCGCGATCAGCACGTCGCCGGCCGACAGGCCCGCGCGATGCGCGGCGCCGCCCTCGTAGACCACGGCCAGCGTGGTGTCCGCGCCGCCGCGCACGCGCGCGCCGAGCGACGGCTTCGGGTTCGGCCCCGTCTCGGGAGAAAGCGTCACGCCGAACGGCTCGAACAGCGCTGCGAGCGGCAGGTCGCGCGTGCCCGACACCGCGTCGTCGAACAGCCGGCCCAGCGCCACGCCGGTGGCCTCGGCGATCAGCGCCGCCACCTCGTCCTCGCCGACGCCGCGCGGCTGGCCTTGATAGAAATCGCGGCCATAGCGCGTCCAGAGCAGGCGCATCACGTCGTCGAGCGACTTGCGGTTGCGCGTGGCGCCGCGAATCGCCAGGTCGAACGCGAGCGCGACCAGCGAGCCCTTCGTGTAGTAGCTGACGATCGCGTTCGAGGCGTTCTCGTCCTGGCGGTAATACTTGACCCAGGTGTCGAACGAGCTTTCGGCGACGCTCTGCTTCAGGCGCCCGGTGCCGCGCAGCACGCCGCCGACGGTGCGGCCGAGCGCGGCGAAATACTCGTCGCGGCTCATCAGGCCGCTGCGCACCAGCATCAGGTCGTCGTAGTAGGACGTGAAGCCCTCGAACAGCCACAGCAGCGACGTATAGCTTTCCTGGCGCAGATCGTAGGGAACGAACGCGGCCGGCTTGATCCGCTTGACGTTCCAGGTGTGGAAATACTCGTGGCTGCAGAGGCCGAGGTAGGTGCGATAGCCGTCGGTGGTCTCGGGGCGGCCCTTCACTGGCAGGTCGCTGCGGTTGCAGACCAGCGCCGTCGAGGCGCGGTGCTCGAGGCCGCCGTAGCCGTCGGTGACGGCCTGCGTCATGAACACGTAGCGCGCCATCGGCGCCTTCTTCGTGCGCGGCTCGAACAGCGCGATCTGCGCCTCGCAGACGCGCTTGAGGTCCGCCGCGAGCCGCTCGATGTCGAGCCGCGCCACGCGCCCCGCGATCACCACGTCGTGCGGCACGCCGTGCGCCTCGAAGCTCGCCAGCGCGAACTCGCCGAGCGTGACGGGATGGTCGACGAGTTCGTCGTAGTCGTCGGCCAGGTAGTCGCCGAAGCCGAGCCGCTTGGTGCCGCGCGCCTCGCGCAGCGCGGTGGCCACGCGCCAGCGGCGCGCGCCCTCGTCGGCCGGTCGCTCGATCGCGACCACGCACGGCGCCGCCTCCTGCCCCTCGACGGCGAGGAACACGCTGGTGCCGTTGAAGAAGCCGCCCGTGTCGTCGAGATGCGCGGCGCGCACCGACAGGTCCCACGCGTAGACCTCGTAGCGCAGCGTCAGCGGCCCGGCCACCGGCGCGGCCTGCCAGCAGTGCTTGTCGGTCTTCGCGATGCGCACCTTGCGGCCCGCCTCGTTGAACGCACGCAGCGTGACGATGTTGCGCGCGAACTCGCGCACCATGTAGCTGCCGGGAATCCACACCGGCAGCATGAAGCGCTGGCCGTCCGCGGCGGGTTCGGCCACCGTCAGCGTGACCTCGAACAGGTGGGCGGCGGGATCCTTCGGGACGATCGAATAGCGTATCGGGGTCATCGATGACATCGGCAAGAAGCGGTTCGGATAGCGGTTCGAAAAGCAAAGAGGCGCCTGCGGGATGCCGGCGCCTCTTTGCGCGATGGGGGCGGGAACGCGGCGCGGACCGCGCGCGTCACTTCACCGAAGCGAGCGCGCTGTTCAGTTCGTCGGCGGACACGGCGCCGGGCAGGCGCGTACCGTCGGCGAGAATGATGGTCGGCGTGCCCGTCACGTTCAGGCCGCGGCCGAGCGCGAGGTTCTTGTCGAGCGCCGTGGTGTCGCAATTGCCGGCCCCGGTCGGCGCCTGATGGTTGACCATCCAGCTCTCCCAGCTCTTGGCGCGGTCCGACGCGCACCAGATCGCCTTCGACTTGACCGTGGAATCAGGCGTCAGCACCGGGTACAGGAAGGTGTAGACGGTCACGTTGTCCATCGACTGCAGCGTCGACTCGAAGCGCTTGCAGTACGGGCAGTTCGGATCGGAGAACACCGCGATCTTGCGCGCGCCGTTGCCCTTCACGACCTTGATCGCGTTGCCGAGCGGCAGGCTCGCGAAATCGACCTTGTTGATCTCGGCCATGCGCGCCTCGGTCAGGTTCTTGCGCGACTTGGTGTCGACCATCTCGCCGAGCAGGACGTAGTCGCCGGCCGCGTCGCTGTAGACGATCTGCGAGCCGAGATTGACTTCGTAGAGGCCCGGGATCGGCGACTTCGCGATGCCCTTCACCGTCGCGTCGCCGAGGCGCGCCTGCAGCGTCGCCTTCAGCTTGTCGGTGGTCTGGTCGGCCTGCGCGGTACAGCCCAGCGTGGCGGCGGCGGTCGCCAGCACCAGCGCGGCGATACGGACAATCGTTTTCATTCAGCGGTTCCTTGGGAGGGCGGTCGTGGCACGCCCGCTAGTGTACGACGGCGGCCCGAGACTGTCCGATCGGCATGGGTCCGGTTGGTTCATATCAAAATAGGTGACGTGCGCGTAGGGGACGTGCGCGAGATTCATGGGCCGGAACCGGATCGGCCGGCGCCCGCGAGCGCCGCGCCGGCGGCAGGCGCCCAGCGCGTGCCCCCGATACCCGCGCGCGAGCGCCGGGGACGCGTCGGCCCGGCCTCAGCCGAGCGCCGTCGCGATCAGCCAGCGCTTGACGAGCGGCTGCGCGCCGACCAGCGCCATGCCGGTGTTGCGCACCGCGCGCGCGAGCGTGCCGGGCAGCGCGAACAGCCGCTGCAGGCCGTCGGTGGCAAGCATCAGCGCACGGATGTCCTCGCGCCGCGCGCGCTCGTAGCGGCGCAGCAGCACCAGATCGCCGAGATCGCGGAACGCCTCGCGCGAGGCGATCGCGTCGGCCAGCGAGGCCACGTCGCGCAGTCCCAGATTCATGCCCTGGCCGGCCAGCGGGTGGATCAGGTGCGCGGCGTCGCCGACCAGTGCGACGCGCGGCGCGACCAGCCGGTCCACCGTCTGCAGCGCGAGCGGGAAACCCTGTGCCGGCGTCACGCAATCGAGCGTGCCGAGCTGGCGGTGACTGACGCGCTCGACCTCGGCCGCGAGCTGCGCCGGATCGAGCGCGAGCAGCTGGTCGGCATGGGCCGTGTGCGCCGACCAGACCAGCGAGACGTGGCCGTCGGGCAGCGGCAGTAACGCGACGATCTCGCCGTCGCGGAACCACTGCCAGGCCGTCTCGCGGTGCGGCTCGGACGCCTTGAAGTTGGCGACCACGCCGGTCTGCCGGTAGTCGCGCCGCTGCACCCGCGAGCCGATCTGCGAGCGCACCCACGAATGCGCGCCGTCGGCGCCGACCACCAGATCGGCCGAGAGCACGCCGCCGTCGGCGAGCGTGAGCAGCGCGGCGTCGGGCTTCACGTCGAGCCCCTGCGCGCGCGTGTCGAGCCAGGTCAGGTTCGGCTGGAAGCGCAGTGCCGCGTCGAGCCCGCGCTCGACCAGCGACGACTCGCCGATCCACGCGAGCTGCGCGACCGCCGCCTGGAACGCCGAGAAATGCAACTCCGCCTGCGCGTCGCCGTACACGCGCATGTCGTAGACGGGCGCGAGCCGCTCGTGGTCGAGCGCCTGCCAGACGCGCAGTCGTTCGAGCAGGGCCTGAGAACTCGCCGACAGCGCGTAGACGCGCGCGTCGAACGTCAGGTCGGCCGGACGCGGGGCGGCCGGCTGCGCGAGCAGCGCCGTCCGGAGGCCCGCCTGCGTCATCGCGAGCGCGGCGGTCTTGCCGACAAGGCCGCCGCCGACCACGGCGACGTCGAAGGTCTGGGTATGGGCTGTCATGGCGCGCATTATAGCTGCGCCGCCGCATACGGCTGGTCGTCCGGATTTGCGGAAGATCAGCGCAAATGCACGCCATCGGGGCGCCGGGCGGGGCGGCTGATCAAGCATCGCACCGGCTGTCGTCCGGCCGTCGCATTCGTCGTCCTGACCGCCCCGGTCAGGGCGCCCCCTCTCTCGCGCGCTGTCGCGCTCATCCGACACGGACAAACCCGAGGTTCACCGCCTTTGACCAGCCGGCGGTCGTGCCGACCTCCCGTTCGGCGGCCCCCGCCTCGCTTCTGGGGCGCCCGTTCGATCCGGAACCATTTCATGCGTAACCGCCGCCGCGCCTCTCGGCGACTAGGCCGGGACGCCGCATTACACCCCACACGTTTCCTTACAAACGCATACGGCTTGTCATCCGGTGCGCCGCTACAGTCGGCTCCATCGACGAACCAAACGGAGATTCACCATGAAGCTGAAACGAATTGCACTGCTCGCCACCCTCGCCCTCGTGCTCGGCAGCACGCTCGGCGGCTGCATCGTCGTGCCGGACGGCGGCGGCTACCACCACCACGACTACTACCGTTACTGATGCGGGTTCACGCGAGTTCGGGCGAGTCCCGGCTTGCGTGAAAGCGTTCATGGCGTGCTATTGTTGATTCGTCGGCTCCGAGTTTCACCGGTGACGGAAATCGACTCTCAACCCCATCTCGAGCATGGCCATGAGCGACGTACACCACAACCTCACCCAACATGACCGCATCGAGCTGCTGTGCTGGCTCACGATCGGGAATCTCGGCGCGTTCTACCTGAACGAATCCTGGCCTTCGGCACCGTTCCAGGTGCAGGCGGCGCACAAGTGGCTCGATCGCCACCTGCGCGAGGCCGACTGGCTGTGCATCGCGAAACTCGCCGCCGTCGCGCTCGACATCGCGAAGAAGCATGCGAGCTTCGTCGACGCGGCTTGGGCGCGCGACGCCGTCGAGGAAATCATCGACAGCGACGATCTCGACCGCCAGTCACGGCTCGTCACGCTCGTCCTCGACGACTGCCGCGCGGCGCTGGCCGACCGGCGCATCGCCGACTGAAGTCAAGGCTGACGCCGATGGCGGCCCGGACTGTCGCCGCTCCAGTTGATCCGGTCGCTCCCGGTCACTTCGATCGCGCCGGTTGATTTGGCTGATTCGGCGAATCGCCGTTGCAGCCGGCTTCGGTTGGTCTCACCGCGTCGCGTCGCCGGACTGCTTCGCCGCTCCGCCTCCCCTCGGCTTCGACGCCCCCACCTGGCGAGTCGCCGCGATCGCCTGCTTCACCGTCATGGCAGCGCGCGGCCATGCCGGGCCCCATGAGCGCTGACGCCTCACCGCCCCCGGTTCGCCAGCCGCCAAGCGGCGCTCCCACGCCCGCCCCGGCGCCGATTCGCGCTGCCGCCCCGAAATCCCGCCACCCGAACGCGATACAATTGCCGTTTTCGCGGGCAGCCCTGCTGCGCAAGCGCCGGCCACCGCCGCGCCGCCTCGCGCCGCCGGCCACCCCGCCCGGCGCCATCCGCGCCGCGCCATGGCGGCGCGAGTGGCGCCCGGCGCCGCGCGAGAACCGGCACAACATCTGATCCAGAAAGGTTTTCCATGAGCCTCAAATGCGGCATCGTCGGCCTGCCGAACGTCGGCAAGTCCACCCTGTTCAACGCGCTGACCAAGGCCGGCATCGCCGCCGAGAACTATCCGTTCTGCACCATCGAGCCGAACGTCGGCATCGTCGAGGTGCCGGACGCGCGCCTGAAGGCGATCTCGGCGATCGTGAAGCCGGAGCGGATCGTGCCGGCCGTGGTCGAGTTCGTCGACATCGCCGGCCTGGTGGCGGGCGCGAGCAAGGGCGAAGGGCTCGGCAACCAGTTCCTCGCCAACATCCGCGAGACCGATGCGATCACGCACGTGGTGCGCTGCTTCGAGGACGAGAACGTGATCCACGTGGCCGGCCGCGTGAGCCCGCTCGACGACATCGAGGTGATCAACACCGAACTCGCGCTGGCCGACCTGGCCACCGTGGAGAAGGCGCTCTCGCGCTACTCGAAGGCCGCGAAGTCGGGTAACGACAAGGAAGCGGTCAAGCTCGCCGCGGCGCTCGAGAAGGTGCGCGCGCACCTCGACCAGGGCAAGGCGGTGCGCGGCCTCGACCTGTCCGACGACGAGCAGGCGATCCTCAAGCCGTTCTGCCTGATCACCGCGAAGCCGGCCATGTACGTGGCCAACGTCAAGGACGACGGCTTCGAGAACAACCCGCACCTCGACGCCGTGCGCAACTACGCCGAGTCCGAGAAGTCGCCGGTGGTGGCCGTGTGCGCCGCGATCGAGGCGGAAATCGCCGATCTCGACGACGCCGACAAGGAAGCGTTCCTCGCCGACATGGGCATGGACGAGCCGGGCCTGGACCGCGTGATCCGCGCCGGCTTCAAGCTGCTCGGCCTGCAGACCTACTTCACGGCCGGCGTGAAGGAAGTGCGCGCCTGGACGATCCACATCGGCGACACGGCCCCGCAGGCCGCGGGCGTGATCCATACCGATTTCGAGCGCGGCTTCATCCGCGCGCAGACGATCGGCTACGACGACTACATCACCTACAAGGGTGAACAGGGCGCGAAGGAAGCCGGCAAGATGCGCGCCGAAGGCAAGGAATACGTGGTCCACGACGGCGACGTGATGAACTTCCTGTTCAACGTCTGACGTTTTCCCGCCCCGGCCGATCCGATCGATCCAGTCGATCCGGCCGGGGCGGCGCCCGATCGCGGCCGCCCGGCGGCCTGGTCAGGCCCCGCCGCTCTCCCCGGCGCCGCGCTCGCGGCCGCCATCACTACCACCGCCGCCACCCAGCGCCTGCGCGACGAGCGTCGCGATCACGAGCGCATTGAAGCTCGCCGTGTACTTCAGCGTGAACATCTCGAACATCACGCAGGCCAGCATCAGGCAGATCATGAACGCGATCCCGGTATCGGCCGCCCGCCGCGCGTTGGCATCGGCATCGGCGCCGCGCGCGCGCCGGAACAGGCCGAGCGGCACGGCGAACAGCATCGCCACCGCGAGGCCGCCCGCCACGCCCGAGCGCAGCAGGTTCGCGAGCAGTTCGTTGTGCGGCCCGGCGTGGATCATCTGCCGCGCGCGCTCGCTCGCGAACGAGGTGATCCACGGCGCGTCGAGCAGCGCGCGAAAGCCGGTGTCGCCGTAGCCCTGCCACGGACGATGCAGGAACAGCGTCCAGGCGATGCGCCACATCGTCAGCCGAAAGCCGCCCGAGGTATCGGGATTCGACGCGTCGGCCCAGGTCGAGACGTCGGAATAGATGCTGGCGAGCCGATCCATCGCGCCGCTGAACGCGGCCACGCCGGCCACCAGCGCCAGCAGCACGCACGCCGCCGTGCGGGCATCGAGCGTCGGCCGCCGCAGCCAGAGCCAGAGCAGCACCGCGACCGGCACCAGCAGGTAGGCGGTACGCGTCTGCGAGGCCACCACCAGATAGGCGCCCGCGCACACGCCGAGCCCTCCCAGAACGCGAGGCAGGCTCGGAGACAGCCCCCGGCCCGGCCGCGCCACGCCCGAGCCCGCCGGCTCCAGCCCGAGCAAGGCGAACAGCGCAAGCAGCAGCGTGTAGACGCCGAACATGTCGGTGTCGACGAAATAGGTCGCGTAACGCCCCTGCCACGCCACCAGCGCGTGCGGATCGAGGCGCACCTGCACCACCAGCTCGATCAGCGCGAGCGGCGCGGCGAAGCCGAGAATCCGCACCGCGTCGATGCGCCGATGATGAAACGCCAGCATCACCGGGATCGCGAGCAGCAGCCGCGACGGCGCATCGAAGGCCTTCGCGAGCCACTCGCCGCGCAGCGCCTGGCCGATCGCCACGGAAACGATCGGCGCGGCGAGCGCGGCGGCGGCGAGCAGCAGCGCGCGCCGCGTGCCGCGGCGGCCGGCGTCGCGCCACGCACCGCGCAGGCCGGCCAGCGACAGCAGCGCGAGCAGCATCAGGCAGACGTTGGTCGCGCCGCGCAGCGACAGGTAGCCCGCCACGGCCGCGAACAGCAGCGCGGCGAGGCACAGCTCGAAGCCGCCGGCATCGGGCCGCCCGAGCGCGACGGCGGCCAGCCGGCCAAACCGTCGTGGCGGCCCGGCGCCGGGCGGGACGTGATCGCCGTCCGGCATCAGGGCTGCCCGCCCGCGGCGGCCGGCGCGGACGCGGCGGAATCGGCCGGCTCGATCAGCCAGCGCGCCAGGCGCTCGCGCGCCGCGACGATCTCGCCCGGGAACTGGGGCGTCTCGACCGGCTGCGGCACGTAGCGCAGCGGCCGGTCGAGCACGTCGCGACCGGAGCGGATCCGCGCCTCGATGAAGTCGAGATCCTGGAACGCATCGCTCATGAACTTCTGGTCGGCCACGCTGCGCATCTTGACGATCATCGCCGCCGGGCTCGTGACCCACGAGAAATGCCAGCCGGCGTCGTGGACCTGCTGGACCCGGAAGCGCCGGAACCACGCGCGCTTCAACGAACGCAGCAGCCCCGCCGACTTGTACGAACGCACCGCGTTGACGTTGCCGAAGAACGTCGTCAGATGCCGGTAGGTGGTCACGCGCGTGCCGGTCCAGTCGGCGAAACCGTCGCCGTCCATCAGCCGGTTGTTCAGGAAGTAGGCGTAGCAATACTGATGCAGGTCCGCGCGCAGGTAGCGCCGCGCATCGAAGCGGCGCAGGCATTCGGGCCGCGGTATCTCGTCGAGGTCGGACACCACGATCAGGTCGTCGGGCTCGGCGTCGTGCAGCCCGTTGAACAGGTAGCTGCGCTGGTAGTTCTCGTTCTTCCACGGATCGGGCGCGCCGGGCGGCAGGTGATCGATCGCGAGATAGCGGATCTTGCTGCGAAAGCGCGCGAAGCGTTCCATGTCGAAATTCAGCGGCTTCTCGTCACCGACCTGCGTGTAGCGCGATTCCGCGATCACGAAGTAATCGACGTGATCCCACAGGATCTCGAGCCGCAGCTCGAGCAGCATGTCCTCGTTGAAATAGCAGAAGCAATCGTAAATCTTCGGGCGGCGCGTCGAAGTCATCGAGCAGGACCGTGGCGGAAACAGGAAAGGGGAAAGCGGAGCCCGGCGCGCCGGGCGCTCAGTTCCATTCGAAATCGTGGTGCCGGCGCACACCGTGCAGCGTCATGCCGTAGTCGGCGAGTTCGCTGGCGCGCCACGCGCGGCCGCGCCGCGTGCGCTCGAGCTTGTCGAGCTTGCGCGACAGCCAGCTCTGCCCGAGCAGCTGATAGTTGTTGCGCATCCCGAGCCCCTGCCGCGCGGACAGGCCGCGCTCGCGCTTCATCTCCGACTGCGTGATCGAGCCGTAATGATGCAGCCACGCCGCGCCGACCATCTCGGACGGCACGCGCGCCTTCGCGAGTTCGTGGAAGAACAGCGTATCCTCGAAGCCGAGCAGCTGCGGCGAGGCGCGGAAATAGCCGACCTCCATCCAGACGCTGCGATGCACGAGCAGACAGACCGCGTGGCAGGTGCCGACACGCCGCGCATCGCGCATGGCGTGGCTCCAGAGCGGCGCCTGCTGATTGAAATCGTAGTCGAGCGAGCCTTCGATCAGCGCCGGCGAAGCGACCCGCACGCCGTGGCGCACCGCAGTGCCGATCAGGTTCTCGATCCACTGCGCCGATACCAGCACGTCGTTGTTCATCACCACGGTCCACTCGGACTGCCGGTGCAGGATGCCCTGGTTCCAGGCCGCGCCGCAGCCGAGATTGTCGTGATTGAAGATCCGGCCGCCGAGCGGCAGCGTTGCCAGATAGTCGCGCGTGCTGTCCGACGAGGCATTGTCGACCACCACCACGCGATCGAGCGGCATGCCGTGGCCGATCAGGCTGTCGATGCACTGGCGCGTGTACTCGATCTGGTTGTGGCAGGCAAACGTGACCGAATAATCGTGGATGTTCACGTGGCGGTTCCCCGCTGTCTGCTGCATGAGGAGGCCGATCGATCGACGGTGCCGGACGGCGTGAGCTTCACCACGCCCGATCCTGCGGCATGGACGGGCTTGCCCCGGTGCGCCCCCGCGCGAGTGAAGCCGATTGCTGGTAGTGACATGAAAAACGCAACAAGCTTACAAATAAGCATCAATCAAGACAGCGAGTTCCGGCTACCCGGCACCCGTTCCTGGGCCGCATCCGTCCGGACTGCTGATGTCGGGCATGGTCGCCCAGCGGCAGATTATGCCTTGTCGAAAAGACGCCCGCATGGCGCACGTATCACTCAATATTTCAAACGCCATGCAGTGGAGGCATGCGCCAGGTGCGCGCCGGCCCGGCGCGCTCAATCGCGGCTCGCGTCGAACGCGGCGACGTCGCGCTTCGGCGCGAGCTCGCGCCAGTGCCGGCGCAGCAGCGCGGCCACGGCCGCAGGATCGGCGCGCGACAGCCGGACCAGCACGATCGGCCAGCCGGCGTAATGGGCCGTCACGTAGTAGACGTCGGGCTCGGCTTCGATCAGGCGCGCGCGCTGATCGGGGCCGACGCCCTTCACGACGAGGCTGTCGCCGTCCTCGCGCAGGCGCGCGAGCAGGCGGCCGCGGACTTTGAGCGCCGCGGTGCCGTAGGACGTGCCGTCCTCGACCGCGGCCCAGCCGAGCGCGATCTCGCGCAGTTCGTCGAACGTCATGGAGCCTCCCGGCGCGCGCGCGGCATGGCGCGGGATCGCGCCGGCCGCCGTCGGATCGATGATAGCCGCGCCCGCGCGCTGCCGCCGGCATCGTTGCGGAGCGAGGCCGGGTGCCGGCACGAGGCGGACGGCAGGCCCAAGCGCCGTCACGGCCGATCGCGCCCGGTCGCTTGCCATTGCGGCGGCACACCGCCAGCGCTGGTATGTCCTATGCCCGCGCCGACGCTCGCGGCCGGCCCGCCGCGCGCAGTACAATACGCGGTCTCGCCGCGTCTCGCTCGCGGCCGCGCCGCCGTCCAGTCACGGCAGCGCTCCGGTCCGCACCGGACCCTCCGTCGCCCCTCGCCGCCGCGCGCGGCCGGCGACGGCCCCAACCTTGACGAGTTCCACTGACGCAGATGGCCCAATACGTATTCACGATGAACCGGGTCGGCAAGATCGTGCCGCCCAAGCGCCAGATCCTGAAAGACATCTCGCTGTCGTTCTTCCCCGGCGCGAAGATCGGCCTGCTCGGCCTGAACGGCTCGGGCAAGTCGACGCTGATCCGCATCATGGCGGGCGTCGACAAGGACATCGAGGGCGAAGCCACGCCGATGCCGAACCTGAACATCGGCTACCTGCCGCAGGAGCCGCAGCTCGACCCGACCAAGACCGTCCGCGAGGCGGTTGAGGAAGGGCTCGGCGACGTGTTCAGCGCGCAGAAGAAGCTCGACGAGATCTACGCCGCCTACGCCGAACCCGACGCCGATTTCGACGCGCTCGCGGCCGAGCAGGCCAAATACGAGGCGATCCTCGCCACCGCCGACGGCGGCAGCCCCGAGCAGCAGATCGAGATCGCGGCCGACGCGCTGCGCCTGCCGGCCTGGGACGCGAAGATCGAGCACCTGTCGGGCGGCGAGAAGCGCCGCGTCGCGCTCTGCAAGCTGCTGCTCGAGAAGCCCGACATGCTGCTGCTCGACGAGCCGACCAACCACCTCGACGCGGAATCGGTCGAGTGGCTCGAACAGTTCCTGACGCGCTTCCCGGGCACCGTGGTGGCGGTCACCCACGATCGCTACTTCCTCGACAACGCGGCCGAGTGGATCCTCGAACTCGACCGCGGCCACGGCATCCCCTGGAAGGGCAACTACAGCAGCTGGCTCGACCAGAAGGAAGAGCGGCTGAAGCAGGAAGAGGCGTCCGAATCGGCGCGCCAGAAGGCGATCAAGAAGGAACTGGAGTGGGTGCGCCAGAACCCGAAGGGCCGCCAGGCGAAATCGAAGGCGCGGATCGCGCGCTTCGAGGAACTGAGCAGCCAGGAATACCAGAAGCGCAACGAAACGCAGGAAATCTTCATTCCGGCGGGCGAGCGCCTCGGCAACGAGGTGATCGAGTTCAAGAACGTCAGCAAGGCCTACGGCGACCGCCTGCTGATCGACGATCTCAGCTTCAAGATCCCGGCCGGCGCGATCGTCGGCATCATCGGGCCGAACGGCGCGGGCAAGTCGACGCTGTTCCGCATGCTGACCGGCAAGGAGCAGCCGGATTCGGGCGAGATCGTGCATGGCCCGACCGTCAAGCTCGCCTACGTCGACCAGAGCCGCGACGCGCTCGCGGCCGAGAAGACCGTGTTCGAGGAAATCTCGGGCGGCGCCGACGTGCTGACGGTGGGCAAGTACGAAACGCCGTCGCGCGCCTACATCGGCCGCTTCAACTTCAAGGGCGGCGACCAGCAGAAGGTCGTCGGCAACCTGTCGGGCGGCGAGCGCGGGCGCCTGCACCTGGCCAAGACGCTGATCGCCGGCGGCAACGTGCTGCTGCTGGACGAACCGTCGAACGACCTCGACGTCGAAACGCTGCGCGCGCTGGAAGACGCGCTGCTCGAATTCGCGGGCTCGGTGATGGTGATCTCGCACGATCGCTGGTTCCTCGACCGGATCGCGACGCACATCCTCGCGTTCGAGGGCGATTCGCAGGTGGTGTTCTTCGACGGCAACTACCAGGAATACGAAGCGGACAAGCGCGCGCGCCTCGGCGAGGAAGCGGCCAAGCCGAAGCGGATCCGCTTCAAGCCGATCAGCCGCTGAGCGGCCTGAGCCGGCAGGCGACGCGGCAACGAGAAAAACGGGCGGATTCGCCCGTTTTTTATGGGCGGCGTCGCAAGGACAAGACGCCGGCCGCGCCTCAGGCCGGCAGGCCGAGTTCGCGCAGCCGCGCCTCGGTGGCCGCCACGCCGGTATGGTGGATGCCGTGCCAGCCGAGCGCGGTGGCCGCCTCCGCGTTGCGCGGGTTGTCGTCGATGAACACGAGCTCGCCCGGCGCGATGTCGGGCAGCTGCGCGGCGATGCGCGCGAACATCTCGCGATAGATCGCCGGATCGGGCTTGGCGAGCTTCACGCGCCCCGACACCACGATGTCGCGAAAGCGCCGCAGCACCGCGTAGCGCTGCCAGGCATGCGGGAACGTCTCGACCGACCAGTTGGTGAGCCCGAACAGCGGCACGCCGGCCGCGTCGAGCCGCTCGACCAGCGCGACGCCGTCGTCGAACTGGCCCGCCACCATCTCGGGCCAGCGCGCGTAGAACGCGCGGATCAGCGCCGCGTGCTGCGGGAACGCGGCGATCTTCTCGGCCGTGCCTTCGGCGATCGTCTGGCCGGCGTCCTGCCGCATCACCCAGTCCATCCCGCAGACCTCGGTGAGAAAGCGCCGCCGCTCGGCGGCGTCGGGAATCAGCTGCCGATACAGATACTCGGGGTTCCAGTCGATCAGCACCCCGCCGAAGTCGAACACGACCGCCCGGATGGCAGGCATGCGCCCTCCCTCGAATCAGGCCCGGCGCCTCAGAGCGCCTCAGAGCGGCTGCGTGCGCGCCTCGAGCCAGGTTTTCGCCGCGCCGGTGACGAGCGGGCCGACGCGCTCGCGCACCGTCGCGTGATAGTCGTCGAGCCAGGCGCGCTCGCCCGCGTCGAGCAGCTCGGCCAGCACGCAGCGCGTGTCGATCGGGCACAGCGTGAGCGTCTCGAACTCGAGGAAATCGCCGAACGGCGTCTGCCCGGCCGCGCGGTTCAGCACCAGGTTCTCGATGCGCACGCCCCACTGGCCGGGCCGGTACACCCCCGGCTCGTTCGAGGTGATCATGCCCTCCTCCATCGCCGTCTGCGGATCGGCCGCCGCGTAGTGCGCGATCACCTGCGGGCCTTCGTGGACGTTCAGGAAATAGCCGACGCCGTGGCCGGTGCCGTGGCCGTAGTCGAGCCCGGCGGCCCACATCGGCGCGCGCGCGATCGCGTCGAGCATCGGCGAGCGGATGCCGCGCGGAAAGCGCGCGCGCGACAGCGCGATCATCGCCTTCAGCACGATCGTGAAGTCGCGCCGCTGCGCCTCGCTCGGCGTGCCGACCGGCACCACGCGCGTAATGTCGGTGGTGCCGCCCACGAACTGGCCGCCCGAGTCGATCAGCAGCAGTCCGTCGCCCTCGATCGTCGCGTGCGCCTCGGGCGTCGCGCGATAGTGCGGCATCGCGCCGTTCGCGTTGAAGCCGGCGATGGTCGCGAAGCTCGGCGACACGAAGCCGGGCTGGCGCGCACGCGCGGCCGTCAGCTGCTCGTCGATGGTCAGCTCGGTGAGGGTCTCGTGGCCGAGCGCGGCCTCGAACCAGGCGAAGAATTCGGCCAGCGCCGCGCCGTCGCGCGCCATCGTCTCGCGCACGTGGGCGATCTCGGCCGGCGTCTTGCGCGACTTCGCGAACGTCGACGGGTTGACGGCCTCGGCCAGCCGCACCGTGTCCGGCACCGCCTGCAGCGAGCCGAACGTGACGCGGCGCGGATCGATCAGCAGCGTGCTGCCGGCCGGCAGCGCGGCCAGCGCGGCCGTGGCCGCCTCGTAGGCGCGCACCGTCACGCCATCGGCCGCGAGCGACGCCTGCAGCGCCGCATCGAGCTTGCCGTCGACGACGAACAGCGTCGCCTGGTCGGCCGTGATCAACGCGTGCGCGACGAACACCGGGTTGTAGCTGACGTCGGCGCCGCGCAGGTTGAACAGCCACGCGATGTCGTCGAGCGTCGAGATGAAATGGAGGCCGGCGCCCTGCGCGCGCATCGCCTCGCGCACCTGCGCGAGCTTGTCGCCGCGCGCGGTGTGCGCGTGCGGCGCGACGTGCTCGAACACCGGCGCCACCGGCAGCGCGGGACGCTCCGGCCAGATCCGTTCGAGCAGGTCGAGGTCGGTGCGCAGCACCACGCCGCGCGCGCCGAGCGCCGCGGCCAGCGCACGCGCGGCGGCCACGCCGAGCACCGCGCCGTCCACGCTGACCGCGGCGCCCGCCGGCACGTGCTCGGCGAGCCACTCGACGTGCGGCTGGGTCTGCTGGCCGCCCATCATCTTCATCAGCTGCACGCCGGTGCCGTCGAGCTGCGCGGCGGCCTGCACCCAGTAGCGGCTGTCGACCCACAGGCCGGCGAAATCGGCCGTCACCACCAGCGTGCCGACCGAGCCCGTGAAGCCGGACAGCCAGCGGCGCGACTGCCAGTGCTCGGGCAGGTATTCCGACAGGTGCGGATCGGCGGACGGCACGAGGCAGGCGGCGACGCCCTCGCGCGCCATCGCGCTGCGCAACAGGGCAAGCCGGGCGGGGACGGGCGAGACGTCGGGATGACGGGCGTTCATGTTGGATTCCATCGGTGTGGGTTCAGCGGCGGGCGAGCGCGCCCGTGGTCAACGTGACGGCGGCGAGCGCCGTGGCGGCGCAGACGGGCCATTCGAGCGTGCCGCCGTCGTGGAACAGCCCGGTGAGATTGCCGGCCAGCCGGGCGACGGCCGCGCCGGCCAGGCCCGCGACGAGCGCCGCGCGCCAGCCGCGCCGGCCGGCCCGGGCCGGGTGCAGCCACCAGCCGAGCCCGCCCACGGCAAGCCCCAGGACGACGATTCCCAACCAGTTCATCCCGCGCCTTCTTTCGAATTTTCGATCGCCATTGCCCCGGGCCTGAACGAAACGCGCGGCATCGCCGGCTTGCGCCCCGGGATGACGAGGATTCGGATTGTATTGAGATAGCGCTGACGAAATGACCCCGCGCAGCGGTCGAGTTTAGGGGTCGTCTTATCGTTAGGCAAGTCCACATAAATACACTGCTGCGGCGAGGCGGGGCCGCGCGTGCCGCACCGCGTCACGATCCGACGCCGTGGACCGACGCCGTAATTCGGCACCGTGAGCGGCACCCTGATGCGGCACCGATTTCCCGACACCACGATGCGACGCCGCCGACGCTCGCGCGCCGAGTCGTCCGGTACGCATCGGGTGATCCGCCACTTTTTCCACCGCCCCAGTCATATGGCCCGGCCAATCCCGAACATCAGGCAAAAACCGCGCGAATTCCGGGCAAGCCCGGTTGTCAAGCCGACGATTCCGGCGCATCGTACCGCCAAGCTGCTGCGACCTGCCGTCGCGCCTCCCCGCGCGGGACGGGTTTTTCGGCCGATGGCACGCGGGGTCGCACCTGCCGGAATGCCGCGGCAGCGCCGTCTGACGGGCGCGACGGGCTGCCGCGCGGGATGCGTCGGCGGGCCAATTGAGCCGCGGCACGGCTGCCGGTGACAAAAGCGGTAAGACGCTATAATGCGAACCTAAACGATAGCCCCCGGATATGCAGCTCCTCACGATCGGAATCAATCACCACACTGCGCCCGTCGCCTTGCGCGAACGCGTAGCGTTTCCGCTCGAACAGATCAAGCCTGCACTGTCCACGCTGAAGGACGTCTTCCTGGGCCGCCAGGCGCCGAACGCGCCCGAAGCGGCGATCCTCTCCACCTGCAACCGCACCGAGCTGTACTGCGCCACCGACGATCGCGCCGCGCGCGACGCGGCAGTGCGCTGGCTCGCCGAATTCCATCGCATCCCGGCCGACGAACTGGCTCCGCACGTCTACGCGCTGCCGCAGTCCGAAGCTGTGCGCCATGCGTTCCGGGTCGCCTCCGGGCTCGACTCGATGGTGCTCGGCGAAACCCAGATCGTCGGCCAGATGAAGGACGCGGTGCGCACCGCCTCGGAAGCCGGCGCGCTCGGCACCTATCTGAACCAGCTGTTCCAGCGCACCTTCGCGGTGGCCAAGGAAGTGCGCAGCACCACCGAGATCGGTGCGCAGTCGGTGTCGATGGCCGCGGCCGCGGTGCGTCTCGCGCAGCGGATCTTCGAAAACGTGGCCGACCAGAAGGTGCTGTTCATCGGCGCGGGCGAGATGATCGAACTCTGCGCGACCCACTTCGCCGCGCAGAAGCCGCGCGAGCTGGTGGTCGCGAACCGCACCGCCGAGCGCGGCGCGAAGCTCGCCGAGCGTTTCGGCGGCCACGCGATGCCGCTCGCGGACCTGCCCACCCGCATGCACGAGTTCGACATCATCGTCTCGTGTACCGCGTCGACGCTGCCGATCATCGGCCTGGGCGCCGTCGAGCGCGCGGTGAAGGCGCGCCGCCGCCGGCCGATCTTCATGGTCGACCTGGCCGTGCCGCGCGACATCGAGCAGGAAGTCGGCAAGCTCAAGGACGTGTTCCTCTACACCGTCGACGATCTCGGCGCGATCGTGCGCGAAGGCAACGCGTCGCGGCAGGCCGCCGTGGCGCAGGCCGAGACCATCATCGAGACGCGCGTGCAGAACTTCATGCAGTGGCTCGACACGCGCAGCGTGGTGCCGATCATCCGCCACATGCATACCCAGGCCGACGCGCTGCGCCGCGCCGAGGTCGAGCGCGCGCAGAAGATGCTCGCGCGCGGCGACGATCCGCTCGCCGTGCTCGACGCGCTGTCGCAGGCGCTCACCAACAAGCTGATCCACGGCCCGACCTCGGCGCTGAACCGCACCAGCGGCACCGAACGCGACCAGCTGATCGACCTGATGCGCGGCTTCTACGCGCACGGCCCGCGCGCCGACAACTAGCGCCGCCGCGCCCTCGGCCATCGGCCGGTCCCCGCCTTTTCTCCTTTCGATTCCTCGCCCGGGAGCGTCGCTCCACATCATGAAAACGAGCATGCAAAGCAAGCTCGACCAGCTCTCCAGCCGGCTGGTCGAACTGAACGAACTGCTGAGCCGCGAAAACGTCACCGCCGACCTCGACCAATACCGCAAGCTCACGCGCGAACACGCCGAAATCGGCCCGGTGGTCGAACAGTACGCGCAATGGCGCCTCGCGCGCGGCGACGAAGCCACCGCGCAGGAACTGCTCGGCGACGCCTCGATGCGCGACTTCGCCGAGGAGGAGATCGGCGAGGCGCGCGAGCGGATGGCGCGGCTCGAGGCCGAGCTGCAGACCATGCTGCTGCCGAAGGATCCGAACGACGACCGCAACATCTTCGTCGAAATCCGCGCGGGCACCGGCGGCGACGAGTCGGCGCTGTTCGCGGGCGACCTGCTGCGCATGTACCTGCGCTACGCGGAGCGCCAGCGCTGGCAGGTGGAGATGATGTCGGAGAGCGGCTCGGATCTCGGCGGCTACAAGGAAGTGATCGTGCGCATCGCGGGCCACGGCGCCTACTCGCGACTCAAGTTCGAATCGGGCGGCCACCGCGTGCAGCGCGTACCGGCCACCGAGACGCAGGGCCGGATCCACACCTCGGCCTGCACGGTCGCGGTGATGCCCGAGGCCGACGAGATCGCCGAGGTCGAGATCAACCCGGCCGACCTGCGCATCGACACGTTCCGCGCCTCCGGCGCGGGCGGCCAGCACATCAACAAGACCGATTCGGCGGTGCGCGTCACCCACCTGCCGACCGGCATCGTGGTGGAGTGCCAGGACGACCGCTCGCAGCACAAGAACAAGGATCGCGCGCTGAAGGTGCTGGCCGCGCGCATCAAGGACAAGCAGTATCACGAGCAGCACGCCAAGGAAGCGGCCACGCGCAAGAGCCTGATCGGCTCGGGCGACCGCTCGGAGCGGATCCGCACCTACAACTTCCCGCAGGGCCGCATGACCGACCATCGCATCAACCTGACGCTGTACCGGCTCGAGGCGATCATGGACGGCGACCTCGACGAGCTGATCGCCTCGCTCGCGAGCGAGCACCAGGCCGAACTGCTCGCCTCGCTCGGCGAAGCGGACTGACGCGGGCGGCACCATCGTCATGAAGGCCTCCCCCGCCACCGCGGCCGACCTGCTGCGCGCCAGCCCGCTCGACGCCGTCGACGCGCGCATCCTGCTCGCGCATGCGCTCGGCTGGAGCCGCACCCAGCTGATCACGCGCGCCGACGCGCCGCTCGAAGCGGCCGCCGCCGAGCGCTATCTCGCGCTCGAGGCGCGGCGCGTGGCCGGAGAACCGGTCGCGCAGCTGGTCGGTTCGCGCGAATTCTTCGGGCTCGCGTTCGAGGTCACGCCCGAGGTGCTGATCCCGCGCCCAGAGACCGAGCTGCTGGTCGAGGCCGCGCTCGACGCGCTCGACGGCATCGCCGCGCCGGCCGTGCTCGATCTCGGCACCGGCAGCGGCGCGGTGGCCATCGCGATCGCCGACGGGCGGCCCGACGCGCGCGTCACCGCGCTCGACCGCTCGGCCGCCGCGCTCGCCGTGGCGCGCCGCAACGCCGCGCGGCTGCTCGACGGCGGCCGCCCCGGCGGCGCCGTGGCGTTGCTCGAAAGCGACTGGTACGCCGCGCTCGATCCCGCGGCACGCTTTCATGCCATCGTCAGCAACCCGCCCTACATCGCGCGGCACGATCCGCATCTCGACGAAGGCGACCTGCGCTTCGAACCGCGCGGCGCGCTGACCGACGAGGCCGACGGCCTCGCCGCGATCCGCGTGATCGTGGCCGGCGCCGGCGCGTTCCTGCTGCCGCGCGGCGAACTCTGGATCGAGCACGGCTACGACCAGGCCGAGGCCGTGCGCGAGCTGCTGTCGCAAGCCGGCTTCGACGAGGTGGCGTCGCTCGCCGACCTGGCCTCGATCGAGCGCACCACGGGCGGCCGGCTGCCCGGCTGACCGGCAAGCCCAGAACGGGGCCGCGCGCCGCGCCGGAAACGGCCGGACCCGGCGCCGTTCAGCAGCCTTCAGCCCCATTCGGCCCCATGACCGGCCCGCGCCGCCCCCCGGTCGGCCCGGCCGAAATCCAGTATCATTTCCGTTCTCACGCCCCGCACCAGCAAGGTTCATCATGGATACCCAACAACGCATCAAGCAAATCGTCGACGAAAACGCGGTCGTCCTCTTCATGAAGGGCACCGCCCAGTTTCCGATGTGCGGCTTTTCGGGCCGCGCGATCCAGGTCCTGAAGGCCTGTGGCGTCGACCAGATCAAGACCGTCAACGTGCTCGAGGACGACGAGATCCGCCAGGGCATCAAGTCCTTCTCGAACTGGCCGACCATCCCGCAGCTCTACGTGAACGGCGAGTTCGTCGGTGGTTCGGACATCATGATGGAGATGTACCAGTCGGGCGAACTGCAGCAACTGTTCGCCGCGGCCTGAGCGCCCGATGCCGGTACGCCCGGTGCCGCCGCGGCGCCTGATCGTCGCGATCACCGGCGCCACCGGCGCGATCTACGGGGTCCGCCTGCTCGAGCTGCTGCGCGCGGCGGGCGGCATCGAAACCCACCTGCTCGTGTCGGCCGCCGGCTGGCTCAACATCCAGCACGAACTGAAGCTGTCGAAGGACGAGGTCAATGCGCGGGCCGACGTCGTCCATGCGGTGCGCGACGTCGGCGCCAGCATCGCCTCGGGATCGTTCGCGACCGACGGCATGGTGATCGCGCCGTGCTCGATGAAGACGCTCGCCAGCGTCGCGCACGGGCTCTCGGACAATCTCGTCGCGCGCGCGGCCGACGTCACGCTCAAGGAGCGGCGCCGGCTCGTGCTGATGGTGCGCGAGACGCCGTTCAATCTCGCCCACCTGCGCAACATGACCGCCGTCACCGAGATGGGCGGCGTGATCTTCCCGCCGCTGCCGGCGTTCTATGCCCTGCCCGCCTCGATCGACGAACTCGTCGACCATAGCGTCACGCGCGTGATCGACATGTTCGGCCTCGGCGCGGCACGCACGGCGCCCTGGACCGGCCTGTCCGACGCCGGCTGAGCCGCGCGCCTGGCTTTACTTTATCGGACGTCCGTCCGGTTCATCCCCCTGCGCACCGCGCGCCGTCTCCGGCCATCGCTTCGACACGGCATCGCCGTCGCTCGATTGCCAACCATCAAGAATCAATCAAATCCTTCCGCGCCGATTTATCAAAAGACCGCGAACACCTATAGTCGACGCCAATACGATTCCCGGTCCCCCGCCATGAACCGCCTTCCCTCGCTCTACCTGTCCCACGGCGCGCCGACGCTGCCGATCGATCCGTCGCTGCCGGCCCCGGCCTTCGCGCAGCTGGGCGCCGAGCTGCCGCGCCCGCGCGCGGTGCTGATGCTGTCGGCGCACTGGTGTACGCTCGCACCGGCCGCCAGCGTCGCGACGCGGCCCGAGACGATCCACGATTTCCACGGCTTCCCGCGCGCGCTCTACGCGCTGCGCTATCCGGCGCCCGGCGCGCCCGAGCTGGCCCGCCAGGCGGCGGCGCTGCTCGGCGAGGCCGGCATCGCCACCGCCACCACCGAATACGGCCTCGATCACGGCGCCTGGGTGCCGATGCTGCTGATGTTCCCCGACGCCGACATTCCCGTCGCGCAGCTGTCGATCCAGCCGCGCTCGGACGCCGCGCACCACTTCCGGGTCGGCCGCGCGCTGCGTTCGCTGCGCGACGAGGGCGTGATGGTGATCGGCTCCGGCCAGATCACGCACAACCTGCGCGAGGCCGATTTCGGCGCGACGCCGGCCGATGCCGACCCGCGCGTCGACGAGTTCACGGACTGGTTCGAGGAACGGCTCGCGCGGCGCGACATCGATGCGCTGCTCGACTATCGCCGCCAGGCGCCGCACGCGGTGCGCATGCATCCGACCGACGAGCACCTGCTGCCGGTGTTCGCGGCGCTCGGCGCGGCCGACGACGACTACCGGCTCGGCATCCAGGCGCTCGGCACCTACCAGCGCGTGCTGGCGATGACGAACTACGTGTTCGCGCCCGGCGCGGCCTGAGCGCCCGCGCGGCAGCAGCGCCGCAACCTGAAAAAAAGCCCGCCCGGCATGACCCGGGCGGGCTTTTTCCTTGCCGCCGCGCCGCGCCTATTGGCGGGGGCGGCGAACCCGGCGCTTACGCGCCGATGTTGTCGAGGATCTCGTCGTGCGACTCGCGCTCTTCCAGATACTGCGTGCGATAGCCGGTGTTGACGCCCCAGAAGTAGAAGCCGAGGGAAATCAGCGCGACGATCAGCATGTCCCAGCCGTAGGGCAGCACGCCCGAGCCACCGAACTGCTTGCTGCCGATCAGCGACAGGATCGCCATCACCGGCAGGTAGGCCACCAGCCACCAGGCGGCCTTCAGGTCGCTGCCCCAGCCGCTCCAGCCCGACTTCGCCTGGAAGTAGAAGTACACCGGCAGCGCGACGACCATCAGCAGGATGATCTCGCCCGTCAGCGGCCACTTCGCCCAGTACAGGATCAGCGAGGCGCAGACGAACGCGAACGGCGCAATCAGCTTCATGCCCGGGATCGACAGCGGGCGCTTGAGGTCCTGGGCCGAACGGCGCAGCGCCATCAGGCTGATCGGACCCGTCAGGTACGAGATCACGGTAGCCACCGAGATCACGGCCGCCAGCGAGCTCCAGCCGCGGAAGAAGAACAGGAACACGAACGACACGAACAGGTTGAACCACATCGCGTTGCGCGGCACGCCGTAGAGCGGGTGAACCGTGCCGAACATCTTCGGCATCGTGTTGTTGCGCTCCATCGCGTAGATCATCCGCGTGGTGGTGGCCATGTAGGTCGTGCCGGTGCCGCTCGGGCTGATGAACGCGTCCACGTAGAGCAGGACCGCGAGCCAGTTCAGGTTCAGCGCGATCGCCAGTTCCGCGAACGGCGAGGCGAAGTTGAACTGCTTCCAGCCCTTCGCGACGTCGGCCGGATCGACCGCGCCGATGTAGGCGACCTGCAGCAGCACGTAGATCACGAGCGCGATCAGGATCGAGGTGATCACCGCGAACGGCACGCTGCGCGCCGGGTTGCGGGCCTCACCGGCGAGGTTCACCGGGCTCTGGAAGCCGTTGAACGCGAACACGATGCCGCTGGTGGCCACCGCGGTCAGCACCGCCGACCAGCCATACGGCGCGAACGTGTCGCTGGTGGTCATGCCGAGGTTGTCCGAGTGGAAGCTCGTCAGCAGCAGGCCGAGGATCGTCAGGCCCGGGATCAGGAACTTGAACACCGTGATCGCCGAGTTGGCGCGCGCGAACAGCTTCACGCCCCAGTAGTTCAGCATGAAGTAGATGACCACGAGCACCGCCGACAGCAGCAGCCCCGGTGTCGTCAACGAGCCGTCCACGAACAGGCTGTGCGCCCACTGGTACGGCCAGGTGCTCATGTACTGGATCGATGCCTCGGCCTCGATCGGGATCACCGAGACGATCGCGATCCAGTTCGCCCAGGCGCTGATGAAGCCGACCAGCGAACCGTGCGAGTAGCGCGCGTAGCGCACCATGCCGCCCGACTCGGGGAACATCGCGCCGAGTTCCGCGTAGGTGAGCGCGATCGCCAGGATCACGACCGCGCCGATGATCCACGCGCAGATGGCGGCGGGGCCCGCGATTTTCGCGGCTTTCCATGCCCCGAAAAGCCAGCCGGATCCGATGATCGATCCGAGACCCGTCAGCATGAGCGCGATCGGGCCAATGTTCCGTTGAATAGAACTGTTCACAACCTCTCCTATGTCTCTCAAAAAGCCTTGTCCTGGCGAAGTCGAAGATCGTTCGGCTCCGCCGCGCCGGCATATTTGGGTGGCAGGGTTGCCCGGTCCAGGACAACCCTGCCGTGCGGCGCGTAGTGTACTCGGTTGCACCTCGCGCTTGTCGGCAAAATCATTCGCCCCCTACAAAAAAATGGACGCGCCAGCAAGCTTTGTAAGCGTGATGCGTGGAATTTGTCGGGGTTTCCCTAGGAAATCCGGTTTCAAGGTTGACCGCGGGGGCAATTGGACGTATAACGGCCGAGCAGGATTTCAAGTGGCGAGTGAATAGGTACTTTCGTAGTTCGCCCATCAACGGTACTCCGGTCGGCCCCATTACCCCCTTCCTTGATTTTCATGCACCTCCCGGGCGTTTCGCCCTGTCTCACCATTTTTAGGAACAAGTTATGGCAACCGGCACCGTCAAGTGGTTCAACGACGCTAAGGGTTTTGGCTTCATCACGCCGGAAGGCGGCGGCGACGATCTGTTCGCGCACTTCTCGGAAATCCGTGTCGACGGTTTCAAGACGCTGCAAGAGAACCAGAAGGTCGAGTTCGAAGTGAAGACCGGCCCGAAGGGTCTGCAAGCAGCGAACATCAAGCCGCTGTAAGTTCGCGCGATATCTTCGCCTGAATGAGAAACCCCGCTTCGGCGGGGTTTTCGTTTTCTGCGCGCCGTTTTCGCATCGGCCGGCATTTGTTCCGAAATCGATTCGCGGGTTCGCGCCGCGCGGGCGGAAACCGGCCGCACGCAGGTGGGGCCGACATGGGCGTGACATGAAAGCGGCCGCACATGGCGGCCGCATGGCTTCCCGCGATGGTCGCGGTGGTCGCCGGCCTCAGCCGAACAGCCGCCGCGCGTGGATGCCGAGCCCGGTCGCCACGCTCGCGAGCCGGTCGCCGAACACCGGCTCGGCGTCGGGAAACGCGGCCGCCAGCGCGCCCGACAGGAACGCCAGGCCGGTCGAGCCGCCCGTGAAGTAAAGCGCGCCGACCTCGCGCGGCGCGATGCCGGCCAGCCGCACCGTCTCGCGCGCGGCCTCGACGATGCGCGCCGTGTCGTCCACGCTGGCCTCGATCAGGCGCGCCGCGTCGAACGCGATCTGCAGGTCCTCTTCCACGTCGTTCAGGTCGATCATGGTCTGGCCGCCCGCCGCCACGCCGATCTTCGCCTCCTCGGCGCGCGCGGTCAGCGCATGGCCGAGGCGCTGGTCGACCACGCGCACCAGCCGGTCGAACTGGCGCGTATCCACGTACAGGTGCTTCATCAGCTTCAGCTCGGCCAGCCGCTTGGGCGTGTAGACCGTGTTGATCAGGTGCCAGGTGGCCAGGTCGAAATAGATCCGGTTCGGCAGCTCGCGCCCTTCCGGGTCGAGCGAGCGGTAGCCGAACGCGGGCAGGATCGAGGCCAGCTCGACGCGGCGGTCGTAGTCGGTGCCGGCGACGTGGACGCCGTGATGAGCCAGCACGTCGTCCTTGCGTTCGAGCCGCGCCATGCGCTCGGGGCCGACGCGCACCAGCGAGAAGTCCGAGGTACCGCCGCCGATGTCGGCCACCAGCACCAGCGACTCGGCCGACAGCCGCGACTCGTAGTCGAACGCGGCCGCGATCGGCTCGTACTGGAAACACACCTCCTTCAACCCCACCGAACGCGCGGCCGCGGCGAGCTGCTGCTCGGCCAGCCGGTCGGCGCGCGGATCGTCGTCGACGAAGAACACCGGCCGGCCCAGCACCGCGCGCTCGATCGCGCCGCCCGCGCACGCCTGCGCCTTGCGCGTCAGATGCTGCATGAAGATCGCGATCACCTCGGTGTAGGCGATGCCGCTGCCGTCGCCGAGGTCGGTGGTGGTCTCCGCGAGCGGCGAGCCGAGGATGCTCTTCATCGAGCGCATCAGCCGGCCGTCGAACCCGTCGATGTAGGACGCGAGCGCGGTGCGGCCGAACTCGCGCGAACCTTCGTCGTTGTTGAAGAAGATCGCGGTGGGCAGGGTCCGGTGATCGCCCTCGACGGGCGCGAGCCGCATCGCCCCCGGGTTGCCCGGGTCCGGCAACGCGACGGCCGAATTGGAGGTGCCGAAATCGATCGCGCAATAAGTCATGGGGAGAGGTCGCCGACTGGGCGGGCGCGAAGCGGAAAGGGGGGCTTTTTTATCACAGAAGCGCGGACCGCTACAACGGGGCCGGCGCACGAGAAATACGGGGACGGGTCTGCCCGGCGGCCGGTGGCCGCGTGCGGGCGGCCGCGGCGGGGGAGGAAAACCGGCGCCGAACGGGCGATTGCGCCGTGACGTATCGGGCGCGGACCCGGCCGCACCGACAGTGCCGCGCCGGACGCTGGCCGACAGGTACGCACGCGCCGCCCGGCGAACGGCCGTGCGCGGCCGGCCTGCTCAGCGCCCCGCGAACGGCACCTTCCAGCCGCCCTGATAGACCACCTCGCCGATCGCATGGCGCGTGCGCGGCGCGCGTTCGCGGTCGCGCAGCACGGGATCGAGCTTCTCGGCGTCGCCGTAGTGGCCGAGCGAGATCATCGCGACGATCTCCACGTCGGCCGGCACCGCGAACGCCTCGCGGAACGCCTTCGGATCGAAGCCGCTCATCTGGTGCGCGGCCAGGCCCAGCGCATGCGCCTGCAGCACCAGCGACATCCCCGCCGCGCCGGCGTCGTAGAGCGCCGTGCTGCTCGGCTCGCCCTTCGAGGTCAGCGTGTGCGCGGTCACGGCGATCAGCACCGGCGCCGGCGCGTTCCAGCCCTGGTTGAACGGCACCAGCGTGGCGAACGCCTTCTTGAACGCGGCCTCGTCGCGCGAGCGGTCGAACACGACGAAGCGCCACGGCTGCGCGTTGTAGGCGGACGGCGCCCAGCGCGCGGCCTCGAGCACCGCGTGCAGGTGTTCGCCGCTGATCGGCTGGTCGGAATAGGCGCGCGGACTCCAGCGGCCGGCAATCAATTCGTGAATCGACACGGCGGTGGGTGCAAGGTTGACGGACATGCGTGGCCTCGTAGGTCGAAAAAGGGCTCTAGCCCCGGAGAACCGCCAGCATACCCGTTCGCTGCCCCCGGCGTGTGACGCGCGGCGGCCTTGCCCGCCGTGCCGCGCGCGGCGTCGGGAAGGCCCGCCCGTGGCCGCTCGCGGGTGTCCGGCGGGGCGGGGCGGAGCGGATTGGATGTCAGCGCGCCGCCGGCAATCGCCCGGCCCGGCCCGGCGGACTCAGGCCGCCTGCGGCACCGCCCGCGCGCGGCCGCGCTTGATGCGCAGCACGATCACCGCGCCGACGATGCAGAGGCCGCCCGAGATCATCGAGGCGAGCGTGTAGGTGCCGAGGCTCGCGCGCAGCAGCCCCGCGCCGAGCGTCGCGAACGCGGCGCCGAGCTGGTGGCCGGCGACGATCCAGCCGAACACGATCGGCGCGCGCTCCTTGCCCCAGATGTCTGTGGCGAGGCGCACGGTGGGCGGCACGGTGGCGATCCAGTCGAGCCCGTAGAACACCGCGAACAGCGGCAGCCCGAAGAAGTCGATGCCGAACGCGTGCGGCAGGTAGATCAGCGACAGCCCGCGCAACCCGTAGTACCAGAACAGCAGCACGCGGCTGTCGTAGCGGTCCGAGAGCCAGCCCGACAGCGTCGTGCCGATCAGGTCGAACACGCCCATCGCGGCGAGCAGCGAGGCGCCCTGCACCTCGCTCATGCCGTAGTCGCTGCACATCGCGATCAGGTGCGAGCCGATGTAGCCGTTGGTGCTCGCGCCGCAGATGAAGAAGCTGAAGAACAGCAGCCAGAAGTCGCGCTTGCGGGCCGCGTCGAACAGCGCGTTGAACGCCGTGGCGAGCGGGTTCTGCTTCGCGGCGTCGGGCGCGCGCGGCGCGTCGTCGGGCTCGCCGTAGGGGCGCAGCTGCACGTCGGCCGGGCCCTCCGGCAGCAGGAAGATCACGAGCGGCACCACCACCGCGAGCGCCACCGCCACCACCAGCACCACCGGCCGCCAGCCATGGTGCTGCGCGATCGCCGCCAGCATCGGCAGGAACACCAGCTGCCCGGTGGCCGAGCTGGCCGTCAGCATGCCCATCACGAGCCCGCGCCGCGCCACGAACCAGCGGTTCACGAAGGTGGCCGACAGCGTCAGCGCGGCCACGCCGGTGGCGCTGCCCACCATCACGCCCCAGATCAGCACCATCTGCCAGGTGGCCGTCATCATCGACGACAGCGCCACGCCCGCGCCCATCATCACCAGCGCGACGAGCACCGTCGGCCGCAGCCCGAAGCGCTGCATCGCGGCCGCCGCGAACGGCCCGGTCAGGCCGTACAGCGCGATGTTGATCGAGATCGCGAGCGAGATCGTCGCGCGACTCCAGCCGAGTTCGTGCTCGAGCGGCACCATCAATACGCTCGGCGTGGCGCGCGTGCCGGCGGCCGCGAGCAGGACCAGGAACACGACCGCCGCCGCGATCCAGCCATAGTGGAAGCGCCCCCGGGCGCCCGCTGCCATCCAGTTCATTCCCCGCACTCCCGTTGCGGCCGCGGCGCGCCCGGCATGCCGCCGGCCCCCGGCCATTGGTGACGACCCCGGACGTTACCGTTCGGTCACAAGAGCTTGCGATCGTAGTGACCGACCAGTAACATGTCAAGCATCGTCAAAATTGACCCCAAGCCGTCGAGGTGATTGATGTCTGCTTCCTCCTCCAAACCCGCGCCGGCGCGCCGTTCGCCGACCGCCGGCGCGGACGCGCACACGCTGCTGCTCGACGCGGCCGAGGCGCTGTTCTATCAGGAAGGGGTGCGCGCGGTCGGCGTGGACGCGGTGGTCGAGCGCGCCGGCGTGAACAAGATGAGCCTGTACCGGCAGTTCGCGTCGAAGGACGAGCTCGTGCTCGCCTATCTCGAACGCAAGAAGGCCAGCTACTTCCACCGCTTCGACGCCGCCGCCGCGCGCCTGCCCGGCGATGCGAAGGCGCAGCTGCTGCAGCTCGTCGACGATCTGGCGCGGCGCGCGCGGCAGCCGACCTACCGCGGCTGCCCGTTCATCAACGTCGCCGTGGAGTTTCCCGATGCCGCGCATCCGGCGCGCGCGTCGGTGGCCGAGAACAAGCAGGAGCTGATGCAGCGGCTGGTCGCGCTCGCGACCGAAGCCGGCGCGCGCGACCCGAAACTGCTGGCCGACGGGCTCGCGCTGGTGGTGGAAGGGATCTACGCGGCCAGTCAGACCTATCGCGACGAACACAGCCCGATCGGCGGCGCGCCGCGCGTGGTGCGGATGATGATCGACGCGGCATGCGCCTGAGATTCCTGAGCGGCTGAATCCGGGCCGCGTGTCGGGCCGCATCGGGCCGGGTTCGCGCTTCCCCCTTCATCTGCGGCGGCGGGCGTGCTCACGCGCCGCGCGCGGGCGAGGCACGTCGCGCCGGCGCGCCCGCTACAATGCCGGTCGCCGCATTGCCGCCGCCTCGACCATGAACGATCCCCATCAAGACATCCTCGCCGCCACGCGCCACTGGCTCACGCGCGCCGTGATCGGCCTGAACCTGTGCCCGTTCGCGAAAAGCGTCCATGTGAAGGGACAGGTGCGCTACGTCGTCAGCGAGGCGGCCTCGCTCGAGGACGCGCTCGACGATCTCGAACGCGAGTTGCGCGCGCTCGACGCGGCCGACCCGGAAGCGATCGACACCACGCTGCTGATCTATCCGCGCGCGTTCGCCGGGTTCGACGATTTCAACGACGCGCTCCATTTCGCCGACCGCCTGCTGCGCCAGTTGCGGCTCGAAGGCACGCTGCAGATCGCGAGCTTCCATCCGCACTACCAGTTCGACGGCACCGACGCCGACGACATCGAGAACTACACGAACCGCGCGCCCTACCCGATCCTGCATCTGCTGCGCGAGGCCAGCATCGATCGCGCGGTGGAGGCGTTTCCGGACGCGGCCGACATCTACGAGCGCAATCAGGCGACGCTGCGGCGGCTCGGCCACGACGGCTGGCGCGACTGGATCGCGGGCGGCGAACGCGGGCCGGAGAAAGGCGGAGATTGACCGAAGGCCGGCGGCGCGGCTGTTGGGCGGTTCGGCGGGAGTCAGCCTGCGTGACGGCCGGGGACGGCGGGCGCCGGAGATGCGGGCCGCAGGCGAGGCAGGCGAGATGGACTCGCGGCGTCCGGGGCGGTTCGGCGGTTCGGCGGTTCGGCGGTTCGGCGGTTCGGCGGTTCGGCGGCCGAATCATCGTCCGACTTAAGGGACGAATCGCGGCCCGCTTCGTTGACCGGATCGTCGTTCGATCCAGCGGCCGCGCCAACGCCCCCCCCCGATGCGGGCGCCCCCAAGCAGGCGCCGCGCGCCACTCAGGCGTTCGTCCCGGCCGCTTCCCCCGTCGCCTCGGGCGCGAAGAAGCGCTCGTTCAGCTCGGCCAGCCCGAACATCGCGAGGATCTCGCCCAGGCGCTCGCCCGGCTTGCGGCGCGGCAGGTTCTTGTACTGCGCGATGATCAGCTCGTTCTTCATCGAGTGCTCCCACCCGACCAGCTCCGTCACGCTGACCTGATAGCCGTGCGCCTCCAGCTGCAGGCAGCGCAGCACGTTGGTGATCTGGCTGCCGAACTCGCGCGTGTGCAGCGGATGGCGCCAGACCTCGGTCAGCGCGCTGGCCAGCGACTTGCCCTTGTTCCGGCGCAGCACGCCGGCCACCTCGGCCTGGCAGCACGGCACCAGCACGATGTGCCGCGCGCGCTTGGCCAGCGCGAAGCGGATCGCGTCGTCGGTGGCGGTGTCGCAGGCGTGCAGCGCGGTCACCACGTCGACGGTCCCGGGCAGCTTCGGCGAACGGATCGAATCGGCCACCGACAGGTTCTCGAACGACATCGCGCCGAAACCGAGCCGCGCGGCCAGCGCGGTCGAGCGCTCGACCAGCTCCTCGCGCGTCTCGATGCCGTAGATGTGCGAGTCCGCCGCCGGGCGCGACTTGAAGAACAGGTCGTAGAGGATGAAGCCGAGATAGGACTTGCCGGCGCCGTGGTCGACCAGCGTCACGCCGCCGCGATCGGCGGCGACGTTCTCGAGCAGCGGCTCGATGAACTGATAGAGGTGATAGACCTGCTTCAGCTTGCGGCGGCTGTCCTGGTTCAGCTTGCCGTCGCGCGTCAGGATATGCAGCTCCTTGAGCAGCTCGACCGATTGCTCGGGACGGACTTCGTAGGTCTTGTTCGACATCGTGCGGACGGCCGGCGCCGCACCGGGGAAACCGGCGCGACGGCGGCGGAAAACGGGTGGAATGACGAGAGTTTACCGAAAATCGCGGCGGTGGCCCGGGCGCGGTGCGAATCCGGCCGGAACGGCCCGGGGGCGGGCGGCCCAGATGCGGCGTCGGCGAACGGCGGCGCGGCTTCAATACCGCCGCGAACGCCGCGCTTCAGACGCTTGCTCAAGCCGCTATTTCGCGCGCGCCGAGCCGCCACAGCGAGGTGAGTTCGGCCGAACGGGCGCGGTGCAGCGGATCGTCGGCGTCGGCGGACTTCGGATGGACCGGCCGGACGTCGTCGCGGCCCAGCACCACGAGGCCGGCCGCCTCGATCCAGCCGAGCAGCGTCTCGCGCGTGCGCAGCCCCAGGTGTTCGGCGAAATCGGACAGCACGAGCCAGCCCTCGCCGCCCGGCGTCAGATGCGCGGCGAGCCCGGCGAGGAAGCCCTTCAACATCCGGCTGTCCGGATCGTAGACCGCGTATTCGATCGGCGAACCCGGCCGCGCCGGCACCCAGGGCGGATTGCAGACCACCAGCGGCGCGCGGCCGGCCGGGAACAGGTCGGCGCGCTGCAGCTCGACGCGTGCGCCGTAGCCGAGCCGTTCGAGATTCTCGGCCGCGCAGGCCAGCGCGCGCGGGTCCTGGTCGGTGGCCACCACGCGCTCGACGCCGCGCCCGGCCAGCACCGCCGCGAGCACGCCGGTGCCGGTCCCGATGTCGAACGCGAGCGTCGCGGCCGGCAGCGGCGCGCGCGCGACCAGCTCGATGTATTCGCCGCGCACCGGCGAGAACACGCCGTAGTGCGGGTGGATGCGCGCGCCGAGCGCGGGAATCTCCACGCCCTTCTTGCGCCATTCGTGGGCGCCGATCAGGCCGAGCAACTCGCGCAGCGAGGCGACCGACGGCGCGCCGCCCGCGCCGTAGGCTTCGATGCAGGCCTCGCGCAGGTCGGGCGCGCGGCGCAGCGCGATCGAATGATCGGCTTCGAGCGGGATCAGCAGCATGCCGAGCGTGCGCGCGCGCTGCGACTGGGCGAGCCGGTGCAGGTTGAACGCGTCCGTCGGGCTAGCCGCGTCCTTCTTCTTCGCGCGCCGGTCGATGCGCCGCGCGAGCGCCTGCAGCAGCTGGCGCGCGTTCTGGAAGTCGCCCTGCCAGATCAGCGCCGTGCCTTCGCAGGCGAGCCGGTACGCGGCGTCGGCCGTGGTCGTGTCGTCGGCGATCACGACGCGCTTCGGCGGCGGCGAGCCGGCCTCGGAGCGCCAGCGCAGCACACGTTCGACGCCGTTCGCGTCGTGGAATTGAAGGGTCGGATAATCGGTCACGGCAACTCGGAAAGGACGGCAGACATCGGAAACGGAAACGCCGCCCTGACGGCGGCAGGCCGCGATTATCCCCCGCGACGCGGGTGGACCCAAGCGGCAATCTCGCGCGACGGCGCGCGCGGCCTCGCTCGATGGGTTTTAGCACAGCGGCGCGGGCCTGTCGGGATGGGAACGGTCACGCGGTCGCGCCGCCTGCTTCGATACGCGCCGAGCGACGTGCTCAGTAGGCGCCGCCGGACGCGGCCGGCAGGCTCAGCGAGCCGGCATCGGTAAAACGCACGCCGCCGAACACGCCGGCCTGCAGCTTGCCGCTCAGGCGGTACGGAATGCGCCCCGCCGCCGCCGCGTCGGCGAAACCGAACGCCTGCCGCGCGGCCGCGAACGCCGTCACCGTGATCGGCACGCCGATCACCACCTCGCCGAAACGCGGCACGACCCCGCGCGCATCGCTGACGCCGCTCGCGAACGCGCGACCGTTCAGTTCGAGATCGAGCGCGAGGCCGTCGTAGTCGATCGGCGTGCCGTTCGGATTCTGCACGCGCAGCTTCAGCTCGAAGCGCATCTCCAGACCCTGCCCCGCGAGCGGCGTCAGCCCCACCACGCCGACCCGCACCGGATCGCGGCCAAGCACGGCGCAGCCACCGGTCAGGAACGGCAGGCTGCCGAATACGAGCAAACGGACGGCGGCGCGGCGCTGCATCGGCATTCCTCCGGGGCGGGGATCAGGGGGCGACAACGCGAGACATGCGCGGCCGCGAATCGCGGTCGCGCATGCGGACTGGACCGCGCGGCCGTCGCGTAGTTCCTGGACGATGCGCCGCCGGGCGCCGCTCACCCCGCCTCCCGCTCCCAAGGCGGCTGCGCGAACCACTCGCGCAGGAACTCGACGAGCGCGAGCGTGCGCGCGGCGCCGCCCGCCTGCTGGCGCAGCAGGTGGATCGTCGCGTCCTCCAGCACGGGCGCCGCGCCGGCGATGCCGAGGGCGACCAGCGAACCGTCGGCGAGCGCCGCGCCGGCCAGCCAGGTCGGCAGATGGGCGATGCCGAGCCCCTCGACGGCGGCCGCCAGCAGCGCCTCCGAATGGTTGCTGCGAAAGCGCGGCGCGTCGGGCGCATGGCGATGCTTGCCGAAGCGCCACGCACCGGGCGGCGGCGAGCCGTGCCAGGCGAGGCAGTCGTGGCGCGCGAGCGCGTCGAGCGACGCCGGCGTGCCGCGCGCGGCCAGATAGGCCGGGCTCGCGCACAGCACGCGCCGCTGCGGCGCGAGCAGCGTCGCGACGAAACGCGTGGCCGCCACCGGGCCGATCCGCAGCGCCAGATCGACGTCGGTGCCGAGCCGCTCGCCGGGCAGGTCCACCATGCTGTCGGTCAGCACCAGCTCGACCACGATCGCCGCGTGGCGCCGCATGAACGCGGCCACGGCCGGCATCAGGTGCAGCCGCCCGAACGGCGCCGGACAATCGATCCGCACCAGCCCGCCCGGCTCGTCGCGCTGCCGGTGCAGCTCGGCATGCAGCCCGCGGATGCCGGCCAGCAGCGCCTTGGCGCGGTCGTACAGCAGCTGCCCGGCCTCGGTCGGCCGCACCGCGTGGGTGGTCCGGTGCAGCACGCGCACGCCGAGCTGCGCTTCCAGCTGATCGATGCGCCGCGAGACCGACGAAGCGGCCACGTCGTGGCGCCGCGCGGCGGCCGAGAAACTCTGCAGTTCGACGACGTCGACGAACACGGCCAGATGCGGAGAGAGAACGGATTCCATGGGGCGGGTGAGCGGCGCAAACGGAAGGGAAACGAACGACACACGGCGGGCTGCAGGACACGCTTATGCATTTTTCGCAAAGCGATGATGCGCCTTTGCATATTTCCGCGTCAACAGCGCCTGCCTAGACTGCCTCCATTCCCTCATCGAACCCAGGAGCCCCGCCATGCAACGCATCGTCCTCGCCACCGCCGCCCGCGACATCGACTCGCTCGTCGCGCCGATCCAAGATGACCCGTCGCCCGTCACGCACGACGGCCAGCTGCTGATCGACGTCCACGCCGCCGGCGTCAACCCGAGCGACGTGAAGGCCGCGCTCGGCAACATGCCGCACGCCGTCTGGCCGCGCACGCCGGGCCGCGACTGGGCCGGCGTGGTGCGGCTCGGGCCGCCCGAGTGGATCGGCGCGCAGGTGTGGGGCTCGGGCGGCGAGCTTGGCATCCGCCGCGACGGCTCGCATGCGCAGCAGGTGCTGCTCGACGTCGCGCAGGTGCGCCGCAAGCCGGCCGCGCTGACGCTCGACGAAGCGGCCGGCGTGGGCGTGCCGTTCATCACGGCCTACGAAGGGCTGCGTCGCGCGGGCATGCCGCAAGCGGACGACGTGGTGCTGGTGTTCGGCGCGAACGGCAAGGTCGGGCAGGCCGCGATCCAGCTGGCCAGCGCACGCGGGGCACGCGTGATCGGCGTCGAGCGCGGCGCGGGCGGCTATCGCGGCCATGCGAGCGGCGCGGTGTCGATGATCGACGCGTCGGCCGGCGACGTCGCCGAGGCGGTGCGCGCGCTGACCGGCGGCCATGGCGCCGACGTGGTCTACAACACGGTGGGCAGCCCGTACTTCGCGGCGGCGAACGCGGCGATGGCGATTGGCGCGCGCCAGATCTTCATCTCGACGCTCGAGCGCAGCGTGCCGTTCGACATCTTCGCGTTCTATCGCGGCCAGCACACCTACGTGGGCGTCGATTCACTCGCGCTCGACGGCGCCGCCTGCGCGCGCATCCTCGACGAACTCGCGCCCGCGTTCGAGGCCGGCACGCTGCGGCCGTTCCCGATCACGGCCGACCACGTCTACCCGCTCGCGAATGCGCACGACGCCTATCGCGCGGTGCTCGGCGGCACGCGCGAACGCGTGCTGATCCGGCCGTGAGCGGCCCGGCGCGAAACGCGGGGAGCACGAAAATGATCGACTATGCGGTGTCGCTCGGCGTCGGTGCCGGCGTGGGGCTGTTGTACGGCATCCTGAACGTGCGCTCGCCGGCGCCGCCGCTCGTCGCGCTGGTGGGACTGCTCGGCATGGTGATCGGCGAGGCGGCGATCCGCTGGCTGCGTTGATCATGCGCGGCGCATGAAGCGTATCAGGCACCACGCACGCGCGGCAACGCGCGTCGCTAACCCTTGCCGATCGCCATCGCCGCTCGCCCGCCGTATCGCGCTAACGGTCGCCGCGCCGCCGGAACGCCCACCACGCGGCGAGCGCCGTGAACAGCGCGACGAACAGCACCATCAGCCAGAAGCCGTGCTTGTTCTCGGCGAGCGGCACGCCGCCCACGTTCATGCCGAAGAAGCCGGCGATGATGTTGATCGGCAGCGCGATCACGGTCACCAGCGTCAGCGTGAACAGCGTGCGGTTGTTCTGTTCGTCGAGGCGCGAGGTGATCTCTTCCTGCAGCAGCTTGATCCGCTCGACGAGCCCGGCCAGATCGGCCAGCACCAGCGAGAACTCTTCGGTCGATTCGCGCAGCTCCTGCACGTCGGCGCCGAGCAGCCACGCGGGCGGCTTGGCGAGCAGCCGGAAGATCGAGCCCGGCTCGGGCGCGAGCATGCGCTGCAGGCGCGTCATGGTCCGGCGCATCGAGCCGAGCTGGTCGCGGTTCGCGGTGGGGCGCTGCGACAGGAAGCGATCCTCGATGCGATCGACGTCCACGCTCGCGCGCCGCACGATGTGCTGCATCACGTCGGCCTGGTCGCGCAGCAGATGGATCAGCAGCTCGGTGGGCGAACGGAACCGCTCGCCCTGCCGCACGCTCTCGCGCAGCGTGTCGACCGAGCGCAGCGGCTTCAGGCGCGCGGTCACCATCATGCGGCGGTCGATGTAGACCCACAGCGTCGAGACCTCGGCGGCCTCCATGTCGAGGCTGAACATCACGTCGTTGACGACGGCGCGCAGCACGCCGTCCTGCTGCTCGATGCGCGTCGAGTGCGAACCCTCGCGCAGGAATTCGTAGAACGTCTCGGGCAGGCCGAGGTTGGCGCGCATCCAGCGCTCGCTCGCGCCGTGCGCGAGATTGAAGTGCAGCCACTGGAATTCGCGCGGCGCGTTGCTGCCGGCCACCTCCGGCTGCAGCAGCGCGCCGGTCTCGGCCGCATCGACCGGCACGCCGGCCGCGTCCGGCGCGAAGCGGAACGCGCAGACCATGCCGGACGTGTCGGCGCCGTAGGTGGGAATGATCATCTCTGGTTTCATCGACTGTCCTGCGAATCCTTGCCCTGCTCGTCCTGCCTTGCCATGCCGCTCGCGGCGCATCCCTGATATGTCGCCGATCCACATGTCACCGTGATGGCGCGTCACGCCATCGTCATCGTCGCGTCGCGCGGGGACGACGAGCGGGCCGTCGGCGCGGGCGGCCCGCGCCGGACTCCGGCCTCACCGGCCGTGCCCGCGAAAGCCCGCCGTAAGCGTGAGCGCGCGCCGGGCGGCACCGGCTTCGAAGCATAGCGAAAGATGCGGACAACCGCGAATGAATCCGCCGCGCGGCGCGCGCGAGCGGCCGCGCGCCTCATGCGGACGGCGGGAAGCAGACGACGTGGCGGGAAAACGGCGGCGGGAAAACGAAGGTGGAACCGGCGACCGCCGCAGCGGAAAACGGCGCGCCTCGCCATGAACCCGCCGGCGCGGCCGGCGCATTGCCGACCGCCAGGGGCGGGGTCGATCAGGGCTGGCGGTTCTGGTTCGCCGAACTCGGGCAGGCCGGGTCCTTGCCCCAGTGGCCGTCGCACACGCGCCAGCGGCACAGCTGGTCCTCGAAGAAGCCGCGCTGGCCACATTCCTTCACCCGCGCGGCGAGCGTGGTCTCGTTCGCGGCGACCTTCGTGACGGCGCCCTTCTTCGGCCTGGCCGACGGCGGCGGGCCGGGATCGGCCGGCTTGGTGCGCGCCACCAGCGCCGCGAGCAGGTCGGCGTCGGGATCGTCGCGGTGTGAATTCGCGGTGGCCGGATGGCGCTTCGCGGCCGCCTCGAGCTGGCGGTCGTGACGCTTCTTCGCGGCAAGCTCCTGCCGCTCCTGCTGCTTGTCCTGTTTCTCGCGCCTGGCTTCGGCCAGCTTCTCGGCCTTGGTCTTCGGCTTGTCGCTTACGGCGTCGTGCTTCGACGCGTCGGCCTTGCCGGCGACGGTGGCCGCCGCGACGGTCGCGGCCGCGCCGGCGCCCGCGAGGGCCGCGCCGCCGGCGGTGTTCGAATCGGTCGCGCCGTTGGCGAGCGCCTGCGACAGCCGGTTGGCGGGCGTGCCGCCCGCGCCCGAGGCGCCTGCATCGGCATCGGCCCTGGAGGGTTCGTCATTGACGATGGTCGCCGTCTGCGGCGTCGAGGCGGCCTGCGCGAGTTGCGCGTCGCTGGCCGACGCCGCCCCTGAAGCGGCATCGGAAGCTGCCGCAACGGCGGCCGGCGCGGACGCGGCCGAGGCCCCCGACACGGCGGAGGCCGACGCCGCCGCGGTGACGGTCGGCGCCGCGCCCTGATGCGCCTGAATGCGCCACGCGCCCCAACCGGCCACCGCCACGATCGCGAGCACGATCAGCGCGAGCGGTCCCTTGCGGGAGCGTGCAGGCGCGGCGCTTTCGGCACTCTGTTGCGGCGACACGCGCCCTTCGAGATTGGCGAGAATACGCGAAGCGTTCTGCCCGCCCTTCTGGCCCGGGTCAGAAAGCAGACTGGGTGGAGCTTTCCGATTTGAATCTTCCGGCGCACTCATTCAATGTCTCGTTGAATCCTGGTTTAATTCGCCGCAATAATATCGCCCGGCCGACTCGAAGCAGGCCTGATTCTAAGAGCAAGGCTTCTAAAAGACAATCGATTGTAAATTTCGGGGATTTCAGTGATTGCCGTCGTCCTGATCGCGTATTTCGCCATCGCCGTGCTGGCCGCTGCCTTGTTGTTATTGCCGGGCGTGCGGGCCGGCCTGTTCGGCTCAGTCGCGCAGTTTCACGGGAGATTAAGCCGGCGCGTTTCCGACCGCGCGCAGCGCACTCGCGGCCATATTCTTAAATCGGCAAAATTTTCGCAGAACTCTTTAAATGATCTGCAAAATTTACTGGCTCGGCGGCGCTTGCTGATTATTGGCGCGACAGGTATTCTTGCGACGCCTCCGTTGATCGCGATTGCGTTACGCGGTCGGCAATTATTCCAATACGACGACACCATACGCGTTCCCGACGAAAAGATCGCCGCGCTGCTGCAAGGCGAACAACTCGTCCCGCCGCTGCCGCTGCCGCCCGAAGTCTTCGCCACCCGCGAAGTCGAGCAGATCCGGCCCGCGCTGAAGGATGCGAGTCGCGACTGGAACTTGCTCGATCCGGATTTCCGCACGCGCTTGCTGCTCGTCTACAAGATCATGCACGAGCAGTACGGATACGAAATGGCGCTGCTCGAAGGCTATCGCAGTCCCGAACGGCAGAACCGGCTTGCCCAGATGGGCACGAACGTGACGAACGCGGCTGCGTACCAGAGCTATCACCAGTTCGGACTCGCGGCCGACAACGCGTTCCTGCGCGACGGCAAGCTGGTGATCTCCGAGAAGGACCCGTGGGCCATGCGCGGTTATCAGCTGTACGGTCAGGTCGCCGAACAGGTGGGCCTGACCTGGGGTGGCCGATGGAAGATGATGGACCTCGGACACGTCGAATTCCATAAACCCGGTTTCAAGCTGGGGCACCCGCCGCCGCAGTGACGGCGTCGCAAAACCTGAGGGCGGTATGGGGAAGATGAACCACAGCGCCGGCCGCCACGCCGGCCAGCCACACGCCGGGGGGCGCCGCGCCGCACGCGCGGCCGCCGCCCGTGCCCGCTCGCCTCGACCGCCGCAACCGGCCCGCGCCGCCCGCGCGCCGCGCCCCCACGATTCCACCGGATACGCAGCGTGACGTCATCAGCCGCCGTCATGCTGTCGGCGCGCCTGCGCCATCGCTTCGCCTCCTTGATTCGCACCGGAACCTGACCGTCCTATGCAACGCATCCTCAACGTGTTGACTCACCCGCGCACGCTCTCGATCCTCGGGTTCATCGCGCTCGCCGCGATCCTGTTCATCGCGGCGGACGCCCTGCAGATCAGCTTCGTGTGGCCGATCGCGATCCTCGCCGCGCTCGTCGTGCTGTGGCTGCTCGTGAAGCTGATCCGGCGGCTGCGGGTGCGGCGCGCGAACCGCAAGCTCGGCGACATGCTCGAGGAACAGGCGGAAGTCGACAACCAGGCGGCCACGGCCGCGCCGGTCGAGCCGGCCAAGCAGGCCGAACTCGACACGCTGCGCACGCGCCTCGTCGATACGGTCAAGACCATCAAGAGCTCGAAGATCGGCCAGGTCTCGGGCGGCTCGGCGCTCTACGAGCTGCCGTGGTACATCGTGATCGGCAACCCGGCGGCCGGCAAGAGCAGCGCCGTGATCAACTCGGGCCTGCAGTTCCCGTTCGCCGACAAGAACAGCGCCGTGATCCACGGCATCGGCGGCACCCGCAACTGCGACTGGTTCTTCACCACCGAAGGCATCCTGCTCGACACCGCGGGCCGCTACTCGGTGCATGAGGAAGACCGCAGCGAATGGCTCGGCTTCCTCGGCCTGCTCAAGAAGCACCGCCCGAAGGCGCCGATCAACGGCATCATCGTCACGGCCAGCATCGCCGAGCTGACCGGCAGCCGCCCCGAGTTCGCGATCAACCTCGCGAAGAACCTGCGCCAGCGCGTGCAGGAGCTGACCGAGAAGCTGGAAGTGTTCGCGCCGGTCTACGTGATGTTCACCAAGGCCGACCTGATCACCGGCTTCACCGAGTTCTTCAGCAGCAGCGACCGCGCCGAATACGACCGCGTGTGGGGCGCGACGCTGCCCTACGAGCCCGACGAGAAGCGCGACGTGGTGGCCCTGTTCGACGAGCGCTTCGAGGAACTCTACGACGGCCTCAAGGAGATCAGCGTCGCGCAGCTGTCGATCAGCCGCGGCAACATCCTCTCGCCGGGCCAGCTGAGCTTCCCGCTCGAATTCGCCTCGATCAAGCCGACCCTGCGCGCGTTCCTCGCCACGCTGTTCGAGAACAACCCGTTCCAGTACAAGCCGATCTTCCGCGGCTTCTACTTCACCAGCGCGCTGCAGGAAGGCGAGACCAACAGCGCCGCCGCGCAGCGCATCGCCACGCGCTTCGCGCTCGACGGCAGCGCGCTGCCCAAGCCGCACAGCGCGTTCTCGAAGAACGGCTTCTTCCTGCGCGACCTGTTCTCGAAGGTGATCTTCGAGGATCGCAAGACGGTGCGCCAGTTCGCGAGCCCGGCCAAGACGCGGATGCGCTACGCGACGTTCTTCGCGTTCGTCGCGGCGCTCGCGCTCGCGCTGGGCGGCTGGACCTGGTCCACGATCGGCAACCAGCAGCTGGTGGCCAACGTGCAGGCCGACCTCGACAACATCGCCAGGCTCGAACAGAACCGCAACGACCTGCAGTCGCGCCTGCAGGCGATGGACATCCTCGAGGACCGCATCGAGCAGCTCGAGCAGTTCCGCCACGACAAGCCGATCGCGGTCTCGCTCGGGCTCTACCAGGGCGACCGGCTCGAGGAACACCTGCTGACCGAGTACTACAACGGCGTGCGCCAGATCATGCTCGCGCCGGTGGCCGACAACCTCGCCTCGTTCCTGAAGGACGTCGACGCGCATCCGGACCAGCTCGCGCCGATGACGCGCACGCCCGAATCGGGCGCGGTGCCGGTCTCGGACAAGACCGCGCTGGCCAGCCGCGCGCAGGGCGGGCTCTACAACGACGCCTCGCCGACCAACGTCGAGGACGCCTACAACGCGCTGAAGACCTACCTGATGCTGTCCGACAAGCGGCACGTCGAGCAGGCCCACCTGACCGACCAGATCGCCCGCTTCTGGCGCGGCTGGCTGGAAACCAATCGCGGCAACATGCCCCGGGACGAGATGATCCGCAGCGCCGAGCGGATGATCACGTTCTACCTCTCGCGCGTGCAGGACAACGACTGGCCGATGATCGACGCGAACCTCGCGCTGGTCGACCAGACCCGCGAGAACCTGCGCCACGTGGTGCGCGGCATGCCGGCCCGCCAGCGCGTCTACGAGGAGATCAAGGCGCGCGCCTCGACGCGCTACGCGCCGATGACCGTCGCGCGCATCGTCGGCGACGACAACGCCTCGCTGGTGGCCGGCAGCTACGCGATCCCCGGCACCTTCACGCGCGACGCCTGGTTCGACTACGTGCAGCCGGCGATCCGGGACGCGGCCACCAAGGAGCTGCAGGCCAAGGACTGGGTGCTCAACACCGCCTCGCAGGACGACCTGACGCTGGAAGGCAGCCCCGAGCAGATCCAGAAGGTGCTGGTGGGCATGTACAAGACCGAGTACGCGCAGCACTGGCAGAAGTTCATGCAGGGCATCGCGGTGCAGAACTTCGGCAGCTTCGGGCAGGCCGTCGATTCGATGAACAAGCTCGGCGACCCGCAGGATTCGCCGATCCGCAAGATCCTCGAGACCGCCTACGAGCAGACCTCGTGGGACAACCCCTCGCTCGCCAGCGTGACGCTGAAGAAGGCGCAGACCGGCGTGGTGGGCTGGGTCAAGCAGTGGTTCTCGCGCCAGCGCGGCGGCCAGCTCGCGGCCAACATCGACATCAACGGCAATCCGGTGGACGTGCCGATGGGGCCGATCGGCCAGGAGTTCGTCGGGCTCGGCCGGATCGTGCAGACCCACGACGGCGGCCAGTCGATGCTGAAGGGCTACATGGACTCGCTCTCGAAGGTGCGCACGCGCTTCAACGTGATCAAGAACCAGGGCGACCCCGGCCCCGGCGCGCGCCAGCTGATGCAGCAGACGCTTGACGGCAGCGGCTCCGAGCTGGCCGATTCGCTGAAGTACGTGGACGAGCAGATGCTGACCGGCCTGACCGACTCGCAGCGCCGCTCGCTGCGCCCGCTGCTGGTGCGCCCGCTGATGCAGGCGTTCGCGGTGGTGATCCAGCCAGCCTCGGTGGAAGTCAACAAGGTGTGGAACGCGCAGGTCTACCAGCCGTTCCAGGCGTCGCTGGCGAGCAAGTATCCGTTCTCGCCGGGCGCCAAGGTCGAGGCCGCCGCCGCCGAGATCGCCCAGGTGTTCGGCCCGGACGGCTCGATCGCGAAGTTCGTCGGCACCACGCTCGGCCCGCTCGCGGTGCGCCGCGGCGACACGCTGACCGCGCGCACCTGGGGCGACATGGGCCTCGCGCTGACGCCGGAGTTCACCGGCGGCTTCGCGAACTGGGTCGCGCCGCTGGCGGGCGGGGCCGCCGCCAGCAGCGCCTCGTCCGAGCCGCAGACGGTGTTCCAGATCCTGCCGCAGCCGAGCAGCGGCACGACCGAGTACACCATCGCGATCGACGGCCAGCAGCTGCGCTACCGCAACACGCCGCCGCAGTGGACCAACTTCGTCTGGCCGAACCCGTCGGGCTCGCCGGGCGCCACGCTGACCGCGACCACCTTCGACGGCCGCACGCTGCAGCTCGTCAACGAGCCGGGCCGCTACGGGCTGGAGAAGCTGATCAACTCGGCGCAGCGCACGCGCCGCCCGGACGGCACCTTCGACCTGACCTGGACGCAGGGCAGCGTGAACGTGGCGGTGACGATGCGCATCATCAGCACCTCGCAGCCCTCGGGCGGCGGCAGCGGCGGCGGCGGCGACGCCCCGCAGCAGCAGAGCCTGCGCGGCATGCACCTGCCCTCGTCGGTGGCGAACACCAGCGCGAGCGGCGCCGTCAACGCGACGGCGCAGGCACCGGCCGGCACGTCCGGCGTGACACCGGCCGCGGCCGCCACGAGCACGGCCGCCAACGCATCGAACGCACAGGGGGCGCAATGACGCAAACGGTCCAGGCGCAGATCGCCTACTTCGGCAAGATCCCGTCGCGCGGCGATTTCGTGAAGAGCGCGCACAACCCGCAGCTGCTGCAGACGCTCGACAGCTGGATCGCGCAGGCCATGGAGCTACTGGCCGACGACCCGCGCTGGAAGATCGTCTACGAAAGCGCGCGGCCGATGCATTTCGCGTTCATCGGCACGCGCAGCAAGCTCGCGATCGCCGGCCACATGGTGGCGAGCCACGACGCCTCGAACCGGCGCTTCCCGTTCCTAGCCGCCACCGCGCTCGAGGTCGACCGGCCGCTCGCCTTCGTCGCGCGCAGCCCGCTCGCGTTCGCGCGGCTCTGGCAGCGCGCCGCCGCGCTGATGCGCCCGCTGCTCGGCCGCGATGAGCCGCCCGGCGCGCTGCAGGCGCTCGGCGACGCGCAGGTGCCGATCGACACCGGCGGCCCCGGCAGCGCGCACGACGGCACCTTCAACGATTTCGTCGAGCACCAGTCGCTGTTCGGGCTCGAGCAGATGCTGCTCGCCAGCGGCCATCCGGTGAAGCTGCGCGGCGCGATGCTGGCGCTCGGCTCGCTGCTGCGCCCTGTGATGCAGAGCGGCTCGTCGCACATCGAGCGCGGGCTCACGCTGCCGCTGCCGGTCGATCCGTTCTATCGCAGCCTGGTGGCCGCGTTCTGGATGGAGCTGATCGCGCCGTTCGTCTCGCAGGCCGATTTCGAGCTGGCGATCTTCATCGGCACCATCGCCGAGCGCGAGCGCCTGATCATCGGCTTCAACGGCGCCTCGGCGCGCACGCTGCACAGCGTGGTCGACCCGCAGACCTATTCGCAACACAACATCGACATCGACGACCCGGAATGGGTCGATGCCCATGCGCAACACGATCCCGCGACCAGCAAGCTCATCAGCTACCTCGAACAACCGCAACTGTCGCTGCGCGTGGCGATCGACACGTTCCGCGAAGCCTTCGTCGGAGGGGCCTGACGCCATGACGACCTCCGTGCTTCCGCCGCGCCGCCGCCTCGCCGCGTCGATTACCACGTTCGCCGCGCTCGCCGCCGGCACCGTGTTCCGGGTGGGCGGCCTGGCCCTGCTCGCCGTGCCCGCCGTCACGTTCGCCGACAACGCCGGCCCCGCCACCGTGACGCGCGTGGACCCGAGCGGGGTGGTCGTGCGCAGCACCGTGATCCCGCCGACGGCGCCGGCGCCATCGGGCGGCCTCAGCGCGCCGCCGCCGGCCGAGGGCGGCACCAACCAGAACGGCACCGTGCTGACCGGCACCAACGTCGCGGGCGGCGCGGGCGGCGGCCCGGTGACGGGCGCCGGCACCGGCGCGACCGTGTCGGCGCCGCCGCAGGCCAACGCCACGCCGGGCCAGGTGGTGGTGGGCGGCAAGGTACCCGACGAGGCGACCAAGGCCGCCGTGCTGCAGAAGCTGCGCGACACCTACGGCGCCGGCAGCGTGGTCGACCAGATCGAGGTGGGCGACGTGGCCACCCCGCCGAACTGGAGCAGCAACGTGCAGAAGCTGATCGGCCCGCAGTTGAAGCAGATCAGCAAGGGGCAGCTGCGCATCGACGGCACCTCGATCGACGTGAAGGGCGAGGTCCGCAACGAGGCGCAGCGCCAGCAGGTGGCGAGCGACATGGCGAACCAGCTGAACCCGACCTACACGATCCGCAACGCGCTGCGCGTGAGCGCTTCCGAGCAGGGCCTGCTCGACCAGACGCTGGCCAACCGCACGATCGAGTTCGAGACCGGCAGCGCGACGCTGACGCCGCAGGGCCGCGCGATCCTCGACCAGATGGCCGACGCGATGGGCCGGATGGCGAACCGCTCGGTCGCGATCATCGGGCACACCGACAACTCGGGCAACCGCGCCTCGAACATCGCGCTGAGCCAGGCACGCGCCGACGCCGTGAAGGGCTACCTGGTGGCGAAGGGGATCCCGTCGCAGCAGCTGTCGACCACCGGCGTCGGGCCGGACCAGCCGATCGCCTCGAACGACACCGCCGACGGGCGCGCGCGCAACCGGCGCATCGAGTTCCGCGCGGGGCAGTAACGCCCGCGGGGCGATCAGACAGTCAACGACGACGGCGCCGCCGGGTTCGCACCCGCGGCGCCGTCGTCGCTTGCGGCGAGGATCAAGGGCGCAGCCGGACTGCGGCCGCCCGCCCCCCTCAACTATTCTCGTCGCGCCTCACCCCGAGCAGCTCGCGCAGGTGCGCGAGCGAGCCGTCGTCCTTCACCACCGATTCGAGCCACAGATGCAGCGGCATGTCGGCCCACTCGGCCGCCTTGTCGGCCAGGTACGCGACCGGGCTGTGCGGTTCGGTGGCGCGGAAGTACTTGGCCACGGCGCGCAGCTGCTCGACCGCCTGCGCGCGGTTCTGGATCCCGGCGATCACGATCGGCGCGGGGACGTGGACGGCGACGGGCTGGGCGGTGGGCATCGGCGTGTGCGGTTCGGGCGTGAGCGGGGTCTTGAAACTCGGTTCGCTGCGTTCGATCGGGCCGCCCTGCGCGACGGGCGGCGGCGGCGCGACGGGCTGCGCGTCGGGCGAATAGCCCTGCTCCCGGGCGAAGCGCTCGGCCAGCATGCGCACCGAATCATAGGCGTCGCGCGCCTGCCGGAAGCTCGGCGCGGCGTTGCCGGCGCGCCGTTCGAGTTCGTCGTCGAGCGTGTCGAGCGCCGCGCGGAACGCGCTCAGGCTCGCCAGCAACCCGGCGTAGAACGCCACCGAGGTCATCCGCTTCGAGGCCTCGATCTGCTCGACGGCGGGCTTGTTGCGCGCGATCTCGCCGGCGTTGTCGGGATCGCGCCGCACCGCCTGCGCGACGTGCTGCGCCACCTCCCAGTCGAGCGCGCTATAGGCGCTGCCCGAGCCGTCGGTGAGCGGCACCATGCGCAGCAGCTCGGCGGTGCGGCCCGACAGCCAGCCGACGTTGCCGAGCCGGTATTCGATGTCGTCGCCTTCCGGCAGCGGATGCACGCTGTCCCACCAGGTGCGGCAGAGCCCGGCCAGCAGCTCGTAGCCCTGGGTGAGCCCGGCCACGCCCTCCTGGATGCCGAGCGCCTCGGTGAGCCAGACCGCGAGCCGCAGGTCCTTGGTGCGCGTGCCGAGCAGCGCGACCGACTGGTCCACCACGAAGCCCCAGTCGGCTTCCTTGATCTCGGTGATCCACTCGCCCTGGTCGAGCGAGGGATCGTCGAACTTGCGCGCGTGCTGGATCGCGTCGAATTCGGACGAGAACAGCAGGTCGTCGCCGCAGGGCGACGCTTCGTTCAGGGGCGCGAGCAGCGCATTGACGTGAATCGGCATGGTCGTCGTGACAGCTGGATGATCGGTGAAGCGGCGCGCGCGGCGCGGGCCCGGCTGTGCCCGCCCGCCGCGCGCCGCGCGGGTTGCGGCCTTACTTGACGGTGTACTCGAACTCGCCCGCCTCGCTCGCGCGCACGGCGATGCGCTCGATCGCGCTGCCCTCGGCGAGCCGTTCGAGCACGTGGCCGGCGATCTCGGGCAGCAGCGTGCCGTTCAGGATGTGATCGACGTTGCGCGCGCCCGAATCCACTTCGGTGCAGCGCGCCAGCACGGCGTCCACCAGCGACTCGTCCCATTCGAAGGCGGCCTTGTGGTTCGCCTCGATGCGCCGCGCGATCCGTTCGAGCTTCAGCTCGATGATCTCGGCCAGCACGTCGTCCGAGATCGGATAGTACGGCACCACCTTCATGCGGCCGAGGAAGGCCGGCTTGAACGCCTTGTAGAGCGCCGGGCGCAGCGTCTCGGCAAGCGCGTCGGGATCGGGCAGCTCCTCGGCCGGCTTGTTCAGGCACGCCTGCATCACCGCGGTCGAACCGACGTTCGAGGTCAGGATGATCAGCGTGTTGCGGAAGTCGATCTCGCGACCCTCGGCGTCGTCCATCGCGCCCTTGTCGAACACCTGGAAGAACATTTCGAGCACGTCCGGGTGCGCCTTCTCGACCTCGTCGAGCAGCACCACCGAATACGGATTGCGCCGCACCGCCTCGGTCAGCACGCCGCCCTCGCCGTAGCCGACGTAGCCCGGCGGCGAGCCCTTCAGGCCGGACACGCTGTGCGCCTCCTGGTACTCGCTCATGTTGATGGTGACCATCTTGCGCTCGCCGCCGTACAGCACGTCGGCCAGCGCGAGCGCGGTCTCGGTCTTGCCGACGCCCGACGGCCCGATGAACAGGAACACGCCGCGCGGCTTGTCCGGATCCTCGAGGCCGGCGGTGGCGGTGCGCACGCGCTGCGCCACCGCGTCGAGCGCGTGGTCCTGGCCGATCACGCGCGCGCCGAGCAGCGCCTTCAGGTTCATCACGGTCTCGATCTCGTCCTTGACCATGCGGCCGAGCGGAATCCCGGTCCACGCGGCGACGATCTCGGCCACCACGTGCGCATCCACCTGCAGCGGCACCATCGGCTCGACGCCCTGCACCGCCTTCAGCGCGGCCACGCGTTCGGCCAGCTGCGCGCGCACCGCGTCGGCGTCGATCCGCTCGCCGTCGGCCGAGGCCTCGCGCGCGGCGTCGATCTGCGCGCGCAGCGCGACGATCTGGGCCACGATCGCCTGCTCCTCGGCATAGCGCGCCTCGGCCGCCGCCAGCGCGGCCAGGTCGGCCTCGCGCGCCTCGCCGAGCGCGGCGAGCCGCTCGTCGTGCGCGGCACCGCCCGCCACCTCGCGTTCGAGCGCGGCGATCTCGGCGGCCGTGCGTTCGAGGCGCTTCTTCAGGTCGTCGATCGCCGCCGGCGTCGCGCTCTGCGCCAGCGCGACCTTCGCGCAGGCGGTGTCGAGCACGCTGATCGCCTTGTCCGGCAGCTGCCGGCCGCTGATGTAGCGATGCGACAGGCGCACCGCCTCGGTGATCGCGTCGTCGAGGATCCGCACGTTGAAGTGGCGCTCCATCAGCCCGGCCATGCCGCGCAGCATCGCGGCCGCGAGCGGCTCGCTCGGCTCCTCGATCTTGACCACCTGGAAGCGCCGCGCCAGCGCCGCGTCCTTCTCGAAGTATTTTTTGTACTCGCTCCAGGTGGTGGCCGCGATGGTGCGCAGCTCGCCGCGCGCGAGCGCCGGCTTGAGCAGGTTAGCCGCGTCGTTCTGGCCGGCCTGGCCGCCCGCGCCGATGATGGTGTGCGCCTCGTCGATGAACAGGATGATCGGATGCGCGCTCTTCTTGACCTCGTCGATCACGCTCTTCAGGCGGTTCTCGAACTCGCCCTTCACGCTCGCGCCGGCCTGCAGCAGCCCCATGTCGAGCACGTGCAGCGCCACGCCCGCGAGCGGCGGCGGCACGTCGCCGGCGGCGATCCGCAGCGCCAGCCCTTCCACCACGGCGGTCTTCCCGACGCCGGCCTCGCCGGTCATGATCGGGTTGTTCTGGCGGCGCCGCATCAGGATGTCGATCGCCTGGCGGATTTCGGCGTCGCGGCCGATCACCGGGTCGATCCTGCCGTCGCGCGCGCGCTGCGTGAGGTTGGTGGTGTAGGTGTCGAGCGCGGGCGTCTTCGACGGGCCGCCCGCGGCGCCGGCCCCGGCATGGGCCTCGGGCTCGTCGTCGTGCGCGGCCTCGGCGCCGCGCGGCTCGGCCTCGTTCGAGCCGGCCGTGATCTCGTCGAACTTGTGCTTGAGATCGGTCACGCGCACCTGCGCGAACTGCGGCGACATGCGCTGCGCGAATTGCGCGAGATCGGGCGCGCTCAGCAGCGCGAGCAGCAGGTGGCCGGAACGGATCCGGCCGATCTGCGCGTCGAGCGAGGCGATCAGCCAGGCCTGCTGGAACAGCTCGCTCAGATGCACCGAGAACACCGGCGTGCGCGTGTTGCCGCTCTTGAGCGTGTCGAGCTCGCGCTCGAGGTCGCGGCGCAGCGCGTGCGGATCGACGCCGCTCGCGCGCAGCACCACCGGCATGTCGCCCGAGGTCTCGTCGAGCAGCGCGACGAACAGATGCTCCAGATCGACCTCGTAGTGGCCGCGCGCGAGGCATTGGCTGGCCGCGCGTTCGGCCGCCTTGCGGCAGGTCGGGTTCAGTTTCGCAATCAGGGTTTTGAGGGGCGTGCTCATGACGTCGGTCGCTCTCGGGTTCGCTCGGTCGTTGGATTCGGGGGCTTGGCCTGCTCGGGCGCGGCGCTCAGTGGATCACGTGCAGCTCGTAGCGCGCGTCGGCGCGGTCGTGCCGCGCCTCCTGCGTGCAGAGGAACGCGTCCCAGCCGAGCCGCCCGCCGGTGTTGAGGATGGTCGGGCCGACCTCGGCGCGCTTGAGCACCAGCCGGACCTCGTATTCGAGCGTGACGCCGGCCAGCAGCGTCAGCATCCGCTCCAGCGCGACCGCGCGGTCGCCGCCGGGCAGGAACGCCTCGTAGTCGCGCTTCGACAGCGGGCCGACCACCAGCCTCGCGCGCATGTCGCGCTGCCAGACGCGCTCGCCCACCAGCGCGGTGGCGCCGAGCGTGGCGTTGATCTCGCCGAGCACGCTCAGCTGGTCGGGCGGCACGTCGTACCACTTGCCGACGAACTGCTCGACGCGGATCGCCACCTTGAAGTAGTCGGACAGCGTGCGCTGCAGATAGGCGGCCGACACCGGCCGGTGCCGCGCGGCGAGCGCGTAGCCGGCGATCGCCTCGTCGATCACGGCGCCCGTGCCTTCCTGCATCGCGCGCCGCGCGCCGCGATGCGACACGCCGGCCAGCGCGAGCAGCAGCGGCAGGTAGCGCTCGTCGCGGTCGAGTTCGTAGTGCAGCGGCAGCCGGTACTTCTTCCACGCCGAATAGAACAGCGCGGTGGCGCGGTTCGAGAACACGTCGAAGAACGCGCGCGCGGCGTGATCGCGCTTCAGGTGCTCGCGCGCCACCACCTGCTCGGTGTAGTGGTGCGGCAGCGCGCCCTGCCCGCCCAGCAGCCCGAAGAACGCCGGCATGATCGACACGCGGTCGATCGCCTCGCTGCCGATCGCGGCCGCGCGCGCCTCCTCGGTCACGCGCTCGCCGGCCGCGTCGAACGACTGCGCTTCCTCGATCTCGCTCGGCGGGAAGCCGAGCGAGATCGAGTTGCGGAACGCCACGCGCCGCTCGACGATCTCGCCGGGCCGCAGCGCATCGGGCTTCTCCGGGTCGCGCCGCGCGAACCAGGTTTCGAGCAAGCGCACCGCCTGGAAGAACTCGAAGCGATACGGCTCGTCGAGGAACTGCCCGACTACGCCAGGATCGATTCGCCGCTTCGCGGTTTGCATCGCATGATCTCCTCGCCGGTGCGCTTGGACACGACGATCAGTTGCACAAAGCTGTTGAGGTGGACGTACAGCCCGAAGAACGCGTCGAGCATGCGCGCGAACGCGGCCAGGCTGGTGCCGACGAAGTGTTCCTCGTCGATCGTGAGGCGGATCTCGATGCCGCGCACGAAGGTCGCGAACGGCTTGCCGGGCAGCCACTGCACGGCGCCGCGCTGCTCGACCGCGACCAGCCCGTCGATGTGGCGCGTCGAGACCGCCGAGCGGCGCAGGTCGTAGAGCGTGAGCAGTTCCTTGAGCGGCGCGAGGCCGTCGGCCACCAGCGAGACGTGGTTCAGCGCGAGGTGCGAGATCAGCCGCCAGTGCGCGGCGCGCCCGCGCGCGAAGCGCACGCTCGCGGTGGGCCGGCGCAGCATCGTGATGTCGCCGAAATCGGCGCCGCCGTCGGCGAACAGGTCGCCGCCCGCGAGGCCGGTGGCGAGCCCGGCCGGCAGGTCGCGGTTGGTGCAGGTCAGGCGCAGGCTCAGCGTGTCGGTCTGCGGCGCCGACGGCTCGAAATCGATGTCGACGATCGACAGCTCGGTCTCGTAGCCGGGGCTGTGCTGCGCGACCCACTCGTTGCGGCGCGCGAACCAGTAGTGGCCGACGTGGCCGGCCTCGCCGTGGTGCAGCGAGTAGAACGGCCGGAACTCCACCACCGCCTCCTCGTGCGCGGTCTGGCGCACCAGATGCACCGAGTCGATCGAATAGACCTCGTAGGCGAACGCGCGGCGCGCCTCGGCGATCACCGGGTACGCCACGCTCTGGTGATCGACGCGGATCGGCTCGCCGTTCTGCTTGAACAGGTTCACCACCGGCGTGCAGAACAGGCGCAGGTGCGTGGCGCCGAGCATGTCGAGCAGCCGCGCCACGTGCGAATCGCTGCGCACGTCGCTGAGCACGATGTGCAGCGTCAGGCGGTGGCACGGCCCCGCGCGGCGCACCATCGCGGCCAGGTCGAAATCGACGAAATCGAACTTGTCGGGAAACGCGAAGTATTCGGTCAGCAGCCGGTAGGCCGGATGCGAGCGCGCCGGGTAGTCGATCAGCGCGTCCCGCTCCTCGAAGCCGGCCTGCGTGACGGGCGAGCGGCGCAGCGCGGTCCAGCGGCCGTTGCGCTCGGGCTCGACGTAGGTGGCCAGCGTGTTGATGAACAGGCAGTCGGCCAGCGCGGCGACGAACGACTGCTCGCCGTGCAGATGCGCGCGCAGCGCGTCGAGCTTCAGCGCGCCGAGATCGAACTGCGGCGCGAGCGATTCGAAGGTGATCGAGATCACGCCGGTGGCGTTGCCGGGCAGCACGGTGGCGGCCGGCGCGGCGGCGATCGAGGAATAGCGCGCTTCGCTGATGCGGATCGGCGCGATCGTCACGTCGTAGGCGGTGCGGAACTGGCACTGCACGCCGCGGATCGCACGGCTCTTCAGCTCGGTGCCGCGCGCCACGCGATGCGGCGCGGTCAGCTGCGAGACCGCCGAGGTGGGCGCGAACTGCGCGATGGTGCAGGACGGGAACGGCCGCAGGTAGTGCGGATAGAGCACGTCGACGAGCGCCTCGGTGAACTCCGGGTAGTCGTCGTCGAGCTTCTTGTTGATGCGCGCGCCGAGCAGCGCGAACGATTCGATCATGCGCTCGACGTGCGGGTCGTCGCAATGCTCGCCCGTCATCGCGAGCCGCGCCGCGATCTTCGGATAGCGCCGCGCGAACTCGTGCGAGTAGCGCCGCAGAAACGACAGTTCGCGCTCGTAGTACGGCAGCAGCTCTTCCATCCTGATCCCCGAGAAGCCTGGCGCCCGTCCACCATCGGCGGCCGGGCCTGGTCGCCGTCGCGCCGCGCGAGGCGCGCGGCGAAACGATTGAATTTATGTCTTGGCGGCGCGGCCGCGCGTCACCGAGTACTGCAAGGTGGACGGCTGCAGCATCGCGTCGAAGCTGACGGGCTCCTGCGCCGGATGCACGACCAGCAGCGCCCGGATCGCGAAGTTCAACGAGTTGGTCGATTGCTCGTTGAGTTCGAACGATACCGCCACCTGGCGCAAGCGCGGCTCGTGCCGGTCGATCGCCTGCTGGATCGACTTGCAGATGAACGCGCGGTCGTAGTGACTCGCGAGGCTCAGGCCCGCGAAGTCGTTGAGGCCGTAGGTCAGCACCGACTGCTGGCACTGCGGCAGCGCCGTGAGGTCGTCGTCCGTCAGCGCGATGCGCGTGTTCAGGATCGATTCGACGTCACGGGCGACGGTGTTCTTCAGCTCGTCCAGCGACAATTGCCGCATCGCGGGCGAGGCCGGCAGATGCGGTTCGTCGTCGAACAGCTTGTCGAGGAAACTCGGCTCGAAACGTTTCATGGAACGGCGGGCAGCGGTGAAGCAAGACGCCGGGCGGGGCAGCGCATGCCCCGCCCGGTGGGTGTCACGACGCGCTTAGACCGCGTAGGTCTTGTCGTTCTTCGTGAGGCTCCAGGCGCCCTGCGTGTTGCCGCCCTGGTTGCCGCCGATGTTCTGCTTGGTCTGCTTCCACTGCACCGCGGCGTACTTCAGCGAGAACTGCTCGACCGGCAGGCCTTCCTTCTGCACGCTCGGCGTGACGCTCGAGATGATCACGTACTTGAGCTTGATCTCGAGGTACTTGACGCGCTTGCCTTCGCCGTCCGAACGCATGAAGTCGATCGACACTTCGTCGAACGTCGTGCCGCCCGAGGCGTGCTGGTACAGCAGCGGGCTCGCCATGTCGAGCTCCTTCGTGAACACCATGTCGCTGTGTTCGCAGCGCTCGGCGGTGTGGCCGCCCGAGGTGGACGAGGTGGCCGAACGCGGCTGCGTGACCGACCAGTCCCACGACTTGAGTTCGATCCAGCCCGAGTGGTCCTTGTCCTGCGACTCGCCCTTGATGGCCGGATTACCGAAATTGAGATAGATATCTAACATGACGCATCGACTCCCCAAAGAGGTGGTTTTCCCATTTCTGCCCGGGCGGCCCGCCCGGGCGACTTCGACTCAAACGCTCATGAATTTGCCGACTTGGGCAGATCCGCGACCAGGCGCAGCGAGATCGAGAGTTCGTCGAGCTGGAAGTGCGGACGCAGGAACGCGACCGAACGATACGAGCCCGGCTTGCCCGGAATCTCGGCCACCTGGACCGAAGCTTCGCGCAGCGGAAACTGCGCCTTCTGTTCCTGGGTCGCGTTGTCGTCCAGCAGCACGTACTGGGAGATCCAGCGATTCAGGAAAGATTCCACGTTTTGCGCGGAAGCGAAGCTGCCGATCTTGTCCCGCATCATCGCCTTCAGGTAGTGCGCGATGCGCGATACCGAGAAGATGTACTGGAGCTGAGCGGACAGCACTGCGTTCGCGTTCGCGCTGTCGGTGTTGTATTTCTTGGGCTTCTGCACCGACTGGGCGGCGAAGAAGGCGGCGTAGTCGGAGTTCTTGCAGTGGACCAGCGGGATGAAGCCGAGGTCGCTCAGCTCCTTCTCGCGGCGGTCGGTGATCGCGATCTCGGTCGGGCACTTCAGCGCGATCTCGCCGTCGTCGGTCTTGAAGGTATGGGTGGGCAGGTCCTCGACCAGGCCGCCGCCTTCCACGCCGCGGATCGCCGCGCACCAGCCGAAGTCGTCGAACGCGGCGGTCAGGCGCGCCGCGAACGCCCAGGCGGCGTTGCACCATAGATATTTCGAATGATCGGTGCCGTCGACGTCCTCGACGAAATTGAAGCTCTCGGCAATCTGGCCGTCCTTCGGATGGAACGGCAGGCGGCCGAGGAAGCGCGGCAGCGTGAGGCCGACGTAGCGCGAATCCTCCGCGTCGCGGAACGACTTCCACTTCGCGTATTCGACCGTGTCGAACACCTTGCCGAGGTCGCGCGGCTTGCCGAGGTCGGCGAACGACTCGAGGCCGATCAGCTCGGGCGCGGCCGAGGCGATGAACGGCGCGTGCGCGGCCGCGGCCACGTGCGACATCTGCTCGATGAAGTACATGTCCTCGGGCTGGCGCGAGATCTCGTAGTCGCCGATCAGCGCGCCGAACGGCGCGCCGCCGAAGGTGCCGAACTCTTCTTCGTAGACCTTCTTGAACAGCGCGCTCTGGTCGAACTCGGTGGCGGCCTTGAAGTCGCGCACCAGCTCGCGCTTGGGCGCGTGCATCGCCTTGATCTTGATGGTCGAGCCGGTGTTGCTCTCCGAGACCAGATAGTCGAGGCCGCGCCAGGTGCTTTCGAGGCGCTGGAATTCGGCCGCGTGCATCACCGCGCTCATCTGCGCCGAGATCAGCCGGTCGAGTTCGGCCACGCGCGCGTCGATGGTGGCCGACAGGTTGTCCGAGACGATCACGGTGCCGTCGAGCACCTGATGCACGAGTTCGCCGATCAGGTCCTTCGCACGCGCGTGCTCGGATTGCGATTTGGCGACCTTGCTCTTCTCGACGATCTCGTCGAGAAGCGATGTGTCGGCGCCCTCGAGGGCGCCGGACTGCTGGGCCGCAGCCGTTTGCTGGTTCATCTCACCCCCGTGGCTCATTCGCCGCTGTGCTTGCCGTCGTCCGGCTTGCCGTCCGCTTCACCCGACTGCTTCGCGAGCGCCTCGAGCTGCTGCGTGTTGCTGAGCACCTCGCTCAGCAGATCCTCGAGCTTGTCGTTGCCGGCCAGCTTGTTGCGCAGGTCGGCCAGCTTCGAGCGCGCCTCGATCAGGCGGCGCAGCGGATCGATCTGGTTGACCACCTGGTCCGGATCGAAATCGTCGAGCGAGCGGAACTTCAGGTCCACGGCGAACTTGCCGCCGTCCTCGCTGAGCTTGTTCTCGACCTGGAAGGCCGCGCGCGGCTCGATCGCCTTCATCACGTCATCGAAGTTGTCGCGATCGATGTTGACGAACTTGCGATCGCGCAGCTTCGGCATCTCGACCTCGGACTGCCCGGCCAGGTCGCCGACCACGCCGACCACGAACGGCAGCTCCTTCACCTCGATCGCGTCGCCGCGCTCGACCTCGTAGGTCAGCTGCACGCGGGGCGGCCGCACCTTTTGCAGGCGTTTCTGGATACTTTCTTTTTTCGCCATGACGGCTCTCCCGATAACGTGTGGTGGTGGACGTGCGGGGTGCTCAGCGCAGCGCGCTGAACGGGTCGGCGCCGCCCTTGGCCGGCGCCGCTGCCGGCGCGGCCGGCTTGGCGGGTTCGGCGGCCGGTGCCGCGGCGGCCGGCGCGGCGGCGTTCGTCGCCTCGTGCGTGACGCGCTTGCGGTAGACCTTGCGGCGCTTCGGCTGCGGCTTGTCGGCCTGCTGCTCGGGCGGGAACAGCGCGTCCTCGCCGAGCGTGTCGCGCAGCTGCTTGGCGAGCACCAGCGCGTCGGACTTCGCGTCGCCGGCCAGCGACGAATCCTGGCGCAGCTCGCTCAGCGATTCGGTGGCGATGCGCAGGCCCGCCACGGCCAGCACGCTCTTCGACTGGCGGTCGGTGTTGTCGCGCTGCAGCGCTTCCTGCGCCGCGACGATCGCCTGGCCGTAATGGCCCTGCTGGAACTGGATCTGGGCGATGCGCGCCCACGGTTCCTCGCGCGTCGGGTCGGACTTCGCGAGCTGCTGGTAGAGGCCGATCGCCTTGTCCTGGTCTCCCGCCTTCGCGACCGCGTCCGCGTCGTCGAGCGACTTGTTGAACGCGTCGGGCGTCGGCGGAGCCGGCGGCTGCGTTGCACAGCCGGCGATCACGCCACATGCCATCACTACTGCGGAAAGTTTTGCGAACAGTCGGTCTTTCATCGTTTTATCACCGGGCGCGGAGTTTTAAATCGTTGAGTTTCAGTAGTTTTGCTTTGATGCTAGTGCGCGGGTATAGTACCGATCAATTTTTCATAATTCAATGACTGCGACGCGAGTGCCGATTTAAATCCTCGCTGAGGCCCGCCGGATATGGCTGAACGCAATCCCTTCAGCAAAGTGGATAGTAATTTGATGAGAAACATTTACTTGGGTTTTCGTAAATGCGACTGAATTGAAGAAAAAATTTCCGAACGATTGATGCGAGTTGCGGGCAGCCGTTACCGGGGTGCTGGACGGACCCGCAACACAACCACACACGCTATCCAGGCATTTCTGACAGGAACCGACTCGCGTCGCCCTCGATCCACGATGACTCCGTTTCTCTCCCGCTTCGCGCTGCCGCTCGCGGCCTGCGCGCTTCTGGCAGGCTGCGCGGCGGCGGTGCCGCTGCTCGGCTCGGCAAGCAGCGCCGCGCTGCAGATGGTCGGCATCGGCAAGCCCGAGGTGCCTGACGCGCAGAAGCCGCCGCGCAATCTGGGCGTGACCCTCTACGCCGCGCCGAACCTGAACGCCGCCAACGACAACAAGCCGCTCGCGTTAGTAGTCAGGCTCTATACGTTGAAGGATCCGACCTCGTTCCAGCAGGCGCCGTTCGACGCGTTCACCGATCCGGCCAAGGAGAAGGCCGCGCTCGGCGCCGACCTGCTCAGCGTGCGCGAGGTGACGCTGATTCCGGGGCAGCGCTACAACGCCACCGAAAAGGTCTCGCGCGAGGCGCAGGCGTTCGGCATCGTCGCGCTGTTTCGCGCCCCCGCGCTGCAACGCTGGAAACTGGCATTCGATCCGGCGAAATCGGAGAAATCCGGCATAATCATCGGCCTGCACAACTGCGCGATGACGGTGACCGGCGGTAACGTCATCGCGCCGCAACAGGGCATGCCGGTACAGCAGCTCAATATGCTGTCGTCGGTAAGCTGCGGTGGCTGACGGACTCGATGACGATTCAAAGTCAATTAGACAGGTTTGACATTTACGTGACGCGGCGCGCGATTAACCACGGCCGCCACGTAATCACATTCAGGGTTTGAGATGAGTTATTCGGCCAAGGTGCTATGGGGTGAAGGCCTGTTTCTGCGGCCTCAGCACTTTCAACGTCAGGACGCCTATCACGAGGCGCGCCTGTTCGAGTCCGTGCAGGCGATCCAGCCGTACAACTGGGGCGTGCGCTCGGTGAAGCTGGACCGCGACGCGATCAGCAGCAACGTGCTGCGGCTCTCCGAACTGTCGCTGATCTTCCCCGACGGCGCGCTGTACTCCGCGCCGCAGGCCGACGACCTGCCGCCGCCCGTCGCGCTCGACACGCTGCCCGAGGGCATCAACGAATTCACGTTCTACCTCGCGCTGCATCCGCTGCGCGAAGCCGGTTCGAACTACGTGGAAGACGCCGAGGGCGGCTTCGCGAGCCGCTTCACGAGCGAGAACAACCCGATCGCCGACCAGTTCACCGACGCGGCCGAGGCCGACATCACGTTCCTGCGCACCAACGTGAAGCTGATCGCGCACAGCGAGCCGCGCGACCAACTGCTCGCGATCCCGCTCGTGCGCGTGCGCCGCACCGCCACCTCCGGCTTCGAGTTCGACGACACGTTCGTGCCGCCGTGCCTCGCCATCGAGGCTTCCGGCATCCTGATGCAGCGGCTGCGCCAGTTGATCGACGCGCTGCAGGCCAAGGTCAACGCGCTGTACGGCTTCCACCGCGAGCCGACCAAGAACATCATCGAGTTCCGCTCCGGCGACATCGCCTCGTTCTGGCTGCTGCACACCGCGAACGCCGCGTTCGCCTCGCTCGCGCACCTGTACCAGCATGCCGCGCTGCATCCCGAGCGGCTGTTCCAGGAGCTGCTGCGGCTGGCCGGCCAGCTGATGACGTTCTCGAAGTCCTACGCGCTCGCCGACCTGCCCGCCTATCGCCACGACGATCCCGGCCCGCCGTTCGCGCGCCTCGACACCATGCTGCGCGAGTTGCTCGAGACCGTGATCTCGACGCGCTACTTCGCGATCACGCTCGAGGAAGTGCGGCCGTCGTTCCATATCGGCCGGCTCGACTCCGGCAAGATCGACGACAAGACCGAGTTCTACCTCGCCGTGTCCGCCGACATGGCGTCGGTGGAGCTGGTGGACGCCGTGCCCGCGCGCTTCAAGGTCGGCGCGCCCGACGACGTCGACAAGCTGGTGCTGTCCGCGATGCCGGGCGTGCGGCTGTCGTACACGCCGCAGGTGCCGCCCGCGATCCCCGTGCGCCCCGGCGCCTGCTACTTCGCGCTCGACGCGCGCAGCCCGCTCTATGAGCGCATGCTGCAGTCGCAGTCCGCGATGATCTACGCACCGTCGGGCATCAACGACCTCAAATTCGAACTGATCGCCGTCACATCATGAGCTACGCGCCCTCCCTGTTCGGCGGCAACACGCCGCCTCCCGCCCCGCATTCGGCCTCGTCGACCGACGCCAGCTTCCAGGCGCGTTCGCTGCTCGACCTGCTGTACGACGGCTTCTTCATGATGTTCCTGCTGAAGAACGGCCGCGAGCCCGGCGAGGCCAACGAATTCCGCACGCGGATCCAGGAGTTCCTCGCCGATTTCGAGCGCGGCGCGAAGAAGCTCAACGCCGGCGCCGACGACGTGTACGCCGCCAAGTTCGCGTTCTGTGCCGCGATCGACGAGGCCGTGCTGTCGTCGCAATTCAATGTGCGTGCCGAATGGGAGCGCCGGCCGCTGCAGCTCGTGCTGTTCGGCGAACAGCTGGCCGGCGAGAAGTTCTTCCAGTACCTCGAGGAATGCCGCGCGCGCGGCGCCGCGCGCCTGCAGTCGCTCGAGGTGTTCCACATGTGCCTGCTGCTCGGCTTCCAGGGCAAGTACCTGCTCGAAGGGCCCGAGAAGCTCGCCTACCTGACCGCGCGGATCGGCGACGAGATCGCGCAGATGAAGGGCAAGCGCGCGCCGTTCGCGCCGCACTGGGCGCTGCCCGACCAGATCGCGCACCGCCTGAAGCGCGAGGTGCCGCTGTGGGCGATCGGCGCCGTGTTCGCGCTGGTGGGGCTGCTCGCGTTCATCGGGCTCAATGCGTACCTGCGCGACCACACGCTGAAGGCGCTCGCGCCGTATTCGCAGATCATCAAGGTCGGGCCGGAATCGGCGAATTTGACGATTTCGCTGCCTTGAGGGTGATTGGGGGTGGTTTGACGGGTTGAGTTCGGGGCGGCTGCCGGGCTCTGTCTGGATGGCTGCCCGATGTTTTTGTACCGGCGGCGGCGGCCTTGCGCCGCCGTGCTGGTGTCGCTTCTCTTCTTCTCTTGCTGGGCCGGCCGCGCGCTTCATTCATGCGCGTGTACTGCCCGCCCTGCTGCGTTCGCCGTGCGTCCTGCGCGGCGGCTTCCCCTATATTTCAGGCCGACTCGAACTGTGCGATCGCCGATTGCGAGAGGCCCGCGTGCGCGCAGACGCGGTTGCGGCCCGAGATCTTCGCGTCGTAGAGCGCGCGGTCCGCGCGCGCCGACAGCTGTTCGAAGGTTTCGCCCGGCATGCGGCTCGCGAGGCCGCCGCTGGTGCTGTACGAGCAGGGTCCCGCCGCGGTTTCCACCGTGTGCCGGTTGACCTCGTCGCGCAGGCGGTCGGCGATGCGCAGCGCGTCCGAGAGCGTCGTGCGCGGCAGCAGGATCGCGAACTCCTCGCCGCCGAGGCGGCCCAGCGCGTCGCCGCCGCGCAGCTTCTGCAGCATCAGTTCGGCGAACTCGCGCAGCACGCTGTCACCGCCCGCGTGGCCGTAGGTGTCGTTGATCGACTTGAAGTGATCGAGGTCGATCAGCAGCAGCGACAGCGGCGTGCCGTCGCGCTCCGCGTCGCGCACGCGGGCACGCGCCACCACCTCGAAACGCTGCCGCGACAGCGCGCGCGTGAGGAAGTCGTGGTCGATCACGCGGCGCGCGGCCAGCTGCATCGAATCGTGGACCATCATGATCGCGCACATCGACATCACCGGCATGATCGCCGCGCCCACGCAGAGCAGGCTGATGTTGAACGTCGTCAGGTAGACCTGCGCGCCCGCCGGGCCCGGCAGCATGACGAAATAGGCGCCGCGCAGCACCTGGCTGATCGCGAACAGCGTGGCGAAGCCCGCGGTGGCGACGTAGGGATAGCGCGACTGGCCCGAGCGATAGCGCCGGATCACGATCGCCGCGATCGCGAAGCAGACGATCGCCGTGTAGAGCGTGGTGATGCCCACGCGCATCGGGATGCTGTCGGCCACGTAATGCCAGTAGACGAGGGCCGGCAGCGTCAGGCCCGTGAGCAGCCCGAGCCAGGGCCAGCGCGGCGGCAGGTCGAGGAAGCGCGCGTAGCCGGCATAGAGCGTGACGCCCGACAGCACGAACATGCCGTTGCCCAGCACCACCGTGAAGACGTCGGGAATCCGGCCGCGCGCGAGCAGCAGCGCGAGCGACAACGACAGCAGCAGGTTCGCCGCGAACCACTCGCGCACGCCGGCCACGCCGGTGCGAACCAGCGAGCCGAGCAGCACGAGCATCACGAGCCCGAACAGCGCGGTGGTAGCCAGAGCAACGGTGATGGCGGACATGGCAGGTGCGGATACTCGGCACGGCGGCGGACGGCGCGCGGTACACGGACGGATCGACGGAGACCGGAATTTAACAGCTTCGGGAAAAATCGAATGTGAAATAGGATGGCGCGGGGTGGGGGTCGAGGCGCCCGGGATCGGTGCGAAAAGGTTTGCGGGGCGGGGGTGGGGGTGGGCGACGGGAATTGGGAACGGTTCCGTGGCAGCGGCATGGTCCCGAGGAAACGGCCAGATTGCAGGGCTGGCGCGGAAAAACGGACGATTGCAAGGCGCCTCCGCATGCTGTCTGAAAGTTGCGGAGAGAATACGGGTTTATCCCTAGGCCGGGATTTACCATTTTTGTCACATTGGTGTGGTTTGGGGGATGAAAACGGGAGGCGGAGGATGCGCTTCGAGGCGGCTGCAGTCGGTCGCGGGTCCACTGTCTAGTGTCCTGTGGGCAGTCCAATCGTAGGCCAGCAGCGTCTAGCATTCCCTGGGCAGACCATCCCTGCAACGGGTCGCGACTGCCATAGTCACGCGCTAATACGCCCAATTTTCATGCCGTACCGGCAAGCGGTTCAGTTCATCTCTCAGTTGCCGCCACTGCGGCATGAAACGGTCCATCAACGACTGGAACCGAGCGTTGTGCGTCGGCTCGATCAGGTGCAGCAACTCATGCACGAGGATGTATTCCAAGCACTCTGTTGGCTTGCGAGCCAAGTCCGTATTCAGGCGGACGTTGCCCAATACCGGGTTGCAGCTTCCCCACTGCGTTTTCATGTGCTGCACGAGGACACGGTGGGCTTTCACGCCCAGAAGCGGCTCCCACTTTTTCAGCAACGCCGGCACGACTGCACGAACCTGGTCCCGGTACCAAGCGTCAAGCGCTTCACGGCGGCGGCTCGCGTCACCGCCGGGGCGTATGCTGAGTTCGAGCGTCGAATGGTTCAGCCGCACGGCCGGTGCCGAATCGGATTCCACAATTCGCAACAGGTAACGCTTTCCCCACACATAGTGGCTCTCCCGGTCCAGATATTCACGTGCCGTCTCCCGTTCCTGCGAAAGTAGTTTGCGTTGCTCTCGCCTGATCCAGCCCAGCCGGGTGATGGCATACGCGCGGATGATGTCGGGCGTCATGAGCAGCGGCGCAGAAATCCGAACGCGCCCGTCCGGCGGGTATCGATTCGTTTCAGCACCGCCAGGATCTCGGGAGCGTCAATTTCCGCAATCGGACGCTTGTCGAGCCAAGAAAACACACCGCTCTTCAGCCGCACCAACGTCCTCTCGTGCTGCCAAGGCTCGACGTACGGTCGACGCTCCTCTAACCAAGCCCGCCACAACTTCGAATGAATTATCAGCCGCTAAACGGGCAGCTCGCCTATCCGCCTTCTCCGCCTCGCCCGAATCCGATCCCTTTGCCAATTACTCGCGTGCCTCCGCTCGCCGCTGACGGGCAAGGGCGAGGCGAACCTCGGGGTAGACGCCCAAGGCCAAGGTTTTCTGCTTTCCCGGATAGCGGTAAGCGAGCCGCCAATACTTCCAGCCGTTCGACTGGAGCACAGGAACATGCCGTTGCCGTCCGTCAGCACGTAAGGCTTGTTGAGGCTTGCGTTGCGAATCGCGAGGTCTGAAAGATTCATTTCGTTGATACCAACGAACATACCCGCAAGCCTTTCAGACCTAGTTGGATTTCTTCGGCCCCCAAAGGACGCCGTACAACAAAAAACCCCGCAGAATCAAGGATTCTAGCGGGGTTTTCGGACGATTTCGGAGAAGCATTTGGTGCCGGCTGCAGGACTCGAACCCGCCACCTGATGATTACAAATGCCTATCGAACTGGCACTATACGCCACTATCGCTTACTACACGGGCGAGGAGCCCCACACAGGCCACTTCATGCCCCCGTCCGCTAACTATTGCGTTGACAGTCGGTTGACGCGCAGCTGACACGCGTCGCGCAAGGCATCGGACACCACGAAGAAGACGAATGGAACCAACAATCAGCGTAACATCGATTGCAGTGAAGAGCACCGTGTCGGCGATCTGGAGCTTGCTGAAAAAGCCGTTCGAGCTCGTCACCCAACTCCTCTTTTATGCTGCCTACGAGGTGTCCACGCAGCATCGGTCCCTCCGGGATTTCAAGGGCCTATGGCGAGACGAACTCGGCGATTACTTTGACTACAGCGTGAACTGGAGAAAGGTGTTTCTTGGAAAGGAACAACAGGCATGCACGCTGTGGATCAAGGCGAAGGAGGGACGGTCGTTTCGGCGGGTCACCGTGTGCGTGACAGCATCGCTCGAAACGCTGTGCTATCAATCGGTGGTGATCCTTTACGACATCGGCGAGACGCCGACGGTCGTGGCCGTTCCAAGCATTCCGCTTCGACATGTCGAGGTGCGGGGCAATATGGTCTATGTTCCATACAACACCGTGCGCGCCGAAGTGAAAGAGTTGGTCGACGCCGACGGCGAACCAATTCCGCTACCGCGCAAAACGGCGGACTACGGGCACCCTATCGACAACCTCGAAGCGGCGATGGGGCTCCGTAAGAGCGACGTGTTTCGGTGGGGGAAATGGTGGAACCTCGACCTCTTGGAAGGCGAGAAGCACGAATTCAGAGTCAACTTTCGTGGCATGGCCTTCCACGCGAAGTTTCACGGCCAAAGATTCTCCCACGGTTGGTACTCCTTGCTGGCCTGGCTTTCCAAGTGGAACTGGTTTCTTGAAGCCTGTTTTTGGTCGCAAAATCTGGTTACAGCAAAGCAACTGAGGCGCGCATTTGCGGAACATTTCAGCGGTGACGCATAAACAGCCAGATCCAATCAGCACGTTCCATCGGTACCAATCCCGCTGCATCTATCGCCCCAGTCAGACCCATTTAGTGTCGCTAACACAAGTCATCCACGAATCTCGAGCAGATAACGGCGGCAGCCAGGAAGAGCAAAGCGGCATGAATATCGAGACGGCGCTCGAAGCGAATCCGGAGCTTTCCAAATCCGGCGAACCAAGCGTGCGTGCGCTCGACGACCCAACGATGCCGCCCCAGCCGTTCGCTGCTTTCGATACCGCGGCGGGCGATACGGGCCTTGATGCCGCGCTGTCTCAGATAACGCCGGCAACGCACGAAGTCATACCCTTTGTCAGCGTGCAGTTTGCTCGGACGCTTGCGCGGCTGGCCGTTCAGGCCCGGTACCGCAGGAATGGCATCAAGCGTGGGTTCGAATGCCATCGAATCGTGCCGGTTGGCTCCCGTAATCGTGATAGCCAGCGGGATGCCGCGTGCATCTACGACGATGTATCGTTTCGATCCGAGCTTGCCTCGGTCCGTCGGGTTGGGGCCGGTTTCCTGGCCCCCCGGGGGCTGGAGACGCTCGCTCCATCGAGGCTCGCGCGCTCCCAATCGATCTGGTCGTGTTCACGCAACCGACGCAGCATCGCCAGATGAAGCCGATGCCATACGCCTTGCGCTTGCCAATCTCGCAGACGTCGCCAGCACGTCATGCCACTGCCGAAACCCAGTTCCTGCGGCAGGTCTTCCCACGGAATGCCAGTTTGCAGCACATACAGGATGCCGCTGAGCGCGGCTCGATCATCGACCGTGCGTCGTCGTCCGCCCTTGGGCGAGGGAGTGAACTCCGGAATCAGAGGTTCCAGAGCCACCCACAACTCGTTGCTGATTTTGCGTCTTGCCATGCAGCAGACGATACGACGTCTGCTGCATCATGTCTAGGTTGCGTTAGCGGCTCTAAGGCCGGCTGGCTCGTCGACATCCAGCCTGGGGGCCGCGGAGGAAAGCGCTACCGCAAAACGCTCAAGACGCAAGCCGAAGCGAAAGCATACGAAGCATGGCTCACGGCGAAGGTTGTTCAAGCACCCGAGTGGGTCCCCGCACCGAAAGACTCGCGGCGTCTGTCGGAACTCATCGAACTATGGAATCTTCATCACGGAATGCAATTGCGGCACACGCGCACGTACCCGACGCTCAAACGTATTTGCGTAGCGCTAGGCAACCCGCTGGCGACAGCATTCAGTGCTGAAGACTTCGCGTCTTATAGGGCATCGAGGATCGCGGAGGGTGTAACTGCCAACACGGTCAATCGCGAGCACGCCTATTTGAGAGCCGTCTTCAACGAGCTCGCGCGTCTCGGTCATTGGCCCGGAGCAAATCCGCTAGCACGCCTCCGTCAATTTCGGATCGCAGAGCGAGAGTTATCCTTTCTAACATTGGAACAGATCGAGGTATTGCTGGACGCCCTCGGTCGGAGGAAAAGAAAAGATGCCCTCCTGATTACTAAGCTGTGCTTGGCAACTGGAGCTCGCTGGAGCGAAGCCGAAAGTCTTCGCTTGCAACAACTGCGGGGAAACGCAGTGCACTACACGCAAACAAAGACTGATAAAAATCGCTCAGTGCCCCTCGACGGTACGTTAGCCGACGAAATATTAGCGTTCCACGCCTCAAAGCCGAAAGCTATCGGCGATCGCTTTTTCGAAAATTCCGCCGGAGCCTTCCGAATGGCAATTGAAGATGCGCAAATTGACTTGCCTGAAGGGCAGCTTACGCATGTTCTACGTCATACATTCGCGAGCCATTTTATGATGAACGGCGGGAACATCTTAACGCTGCAACGCATCCTCGGGCATTCAAGCCTACAAATGACGATGCGTTACGCCCACCTAGCCCCCGATCATTTGCAAGAAGCACGGCAGCACAACCCCTTAGCGACCCTCCGGAATAGGGAGCGTCTCGCGAATGCGCCATCAACCAAACTCACAGCGAATTGATGTCACTGATTTTGCTTCGCGGAGCTGACCTCGACGCTACGTCGATAATCAAAAGCAACGCGCGATGGGTACGCAACAGATCACCGACCTCCAGCTCTTCGAAGGTAGCGCCCAACATTAGTCGTATCGAGGATGCCACGACCGTGCCCAAATCCATCACGCATAACCAACGCGCATCGATGGTAAAACCCAAGGCGGCTGAGGCGGCGCTGGACCAAGACTTCCAGTTTTTGCAGTAAAGTATCGTCGAATCGAAGCGGATAACAATCGCCACACCGCCCCGGGGAAAAATGTCAGCATCCAGAAAGCATGTCCAGGCTCGGCGCATTTGCGCTCACGCTTGGACGCAGTCATCCAACTTCGAGCACTCGCCCATAAGCGCCACGTCGTCTAGGCGTCAACTGTTGCAGGAGCTCGAATGATCAATCTTCCAGTTCTGGAGCGCGTGCGCGTAAGCAATTACGCGTTGTATGTTGGCACCCCAGATTCACCCGGCCTGGACCACACCTTCAGACCAGGCGTAAACGTCATTGTCGGCATCAACGGCCTAGGCAAGACTACTCTGCTCAATATCCTTCTCCGCTCGTTGACCGGTGCGTCAGACATCCCGGGAGACGATCAACTGGGAGACAAGAAACGCCGCCTGGTGCCCTCAGATCGGCTATGGTTTCGCCGCAGAGTGCCTGACGACGCCGTCGATGCACGAGTTACCGTGTGGTTCCATTTGGGAGCTCAATACTTCGAGGTGACGCGCTCGCTTGCCAACCTAGACATCCTTGAACTCTCGGTCGATCAACAATCGCTTCCCGCAGCACGGCCAGCAGAGCTAGAAGCAACATTTCGCGAACATGTAGTCGCGGCGACGGGGCTTACGTCGTTCGATGATTTCGTGTTCCTTCTACGTTATGTTGTCTTTTACCTTGAGGATCGCCGCAGTCTGGTCTGGGATGCTGCAGCACAGGGCGATATTCTAGGCATCCTTTTTGGAGAGAAAGGTGCCGACCGCAAAGAATATGTCGAGCTGTTCAACGAGCTTGTAAGCAAGGACAGCGAATACCGAAACGTGTATGCCGTCGTAAACAAGCGTAGAAAGGATATCGCTAGGCAAGTCAGCAGCATCGAAGGTGGACAAATCGACTTACTCATAAAGACGCTGGAAGCGCGACGGAGTGAGCTGACCGACCTTGCAAAGCAGAAAAACGATGTCTCGCGCGAGCGCGACTCGTTGCGCCAGCAAATAGAGAACCGACGACAGGAAGTACACGAGAAGCGCGCCGACCTAGCGTATCGACTCAACACATTTTACGAAACGTTCTTCCCAAGCGTAAATGACGCCGGACGATACTTGCTCGCCCACTTTGAGGCTGGCGCAGGGTGCTTAGTCTGTGGCAATCAGGACGCTGACGCCGTCGCACACGTGAACACGAAGCTCTACATGAATACCTGTCCGGTGTGCGAAAGCCCTATCGATGACGGGATACAGACAGAGCACGATCCGCACGCCAGCGAATACATAGAACAACAGCGAGCTTTAATTTCTAAGGCTGAGCGTGATTTGGACGCAATGCAGTCCCCGCTGAAGGATGCAGAAAATGCCTATTCAGAAACTGCGGCGAAGCTGGTAGCCGCCACAGCAGCGGTGACATCACTGGAACAGCAACTACAAGCGTTTGGCCAGACAATGCCAGAGGCGATAGAACGTCGTACTGAACTGGAAGGACGGCTAGCGACGTTCGAAGCTACACTGAATCAGATCGACGTAGAAAGAATCGAGCTAACCGAGCAATTCCGGGAGTTGGCACATGCTATCGACCGCGAGGTGCAAGCGGTCTCAACACAGATCGAAACAGTGTTCGCTAAGTATATACGCGGCTTTTTGGCGGAGCAGTGTGAAATCAAATACACGCCAAGGCAGAGCCGTATTGGACAGCGCAGTGCTACGGAGAGTTTCCCGTTTCCACATTTCGTGCCTGCGCTGACATCCGGTGTCCATCGCGACACAGCGACCGTTAGGGAGTTTGGGCAATCAGTCTCCGAATCACAAAAGGAATTTATCGACCTCGCGTTTCGCATGGCACTGCTGGAACTGGCCGCGCCGGACGCACCCACAATGCTCATACTAGAAACGCCTGAAGCAAGCTTGGATTCCGTCTTTGTACCGCGGGCTGCCGATCTGCTGAGACGATTTGCGTCGCGTCCGGGGAATGCTGCTGCGACTAGACTGATTGCGTCGTCCAACGTCAATCGCGAGCAGATGATTCCAGCTTTGTTTGGAGCTTACCCCGACCAACGATTTTATGGTCAAGTAACCGACGAGGCGCCACAAGAGACGCCAGCTGCGATCCCCATGGAGCAGCGAGCCGCGCATGTCCTCGATCTCCTAACGATCGCAGCCCCCACCAGGGCGCTCGATCGGTTCCGGCAAGCCTACGAGGACGAACGAGACCATGCCATCTATCCGGAACGCTACGTCGGAACGAACGCATGAGCACGCCAACGCATGAGGCACGATTAGAGAATGCCGGCATGTGGAAGGCATGGGTGCTGCTGTGCATCGCGGAAGCATCTCGCATGGGGCTTACGCCGATGGCAACGCCTCAGCTACATGTCGTCCTGTACCTAGCCAACACGTTGGCCGACTTGTTCGACGTAACCCGTGTCCGCGGACGTGTCTTGAAGCATGGTCCGTTTCCGTTCTTTCCGGATGTACAGCGTGAAATTGACAGGCTCGCCTTTGCGGGCGTGCTGTCGATCGAGCGAGTTGACTTCGGATCAAAAAATCGTCTGACGGCGCATTACTCATTAGGTGCCACTGGTCGGCAGATCTACTCCAACTTACTAAATCACGCCGAGGCCAAACGCACAGCGAGATTGTTTCGGGAACTCGTTTCCGCATGCTTCGGCCGCTTTCTCGCTAATAGAGCTGACATCGGCCCCATCGACGCCAATTATGGCAATGCCACGGTGATAGATGGAGAAGTCGTCGATTTCGCTGAGTGGACAGACGAGAACAAGAATATCGAGGTAGCGCATCACCTGATCGATCGGCTACGGGCTCTCCGACCCGATGCTGAGCGTGACGGCGTACGCCTTTACTGCGACTACCTTGACAAAGCGATGGCACTGACATGAATAAGTCGACCAAGAGCCAATTTGGCGGAGCTCTTCAGGCAGCATTAGACGCAGTGATCGAAAAAGGGGCGTCAGTCATTTCTGTGGCTGAGGCGGGGAGCAAGGAGGCGTTCTTGGACGGTTGGACAAGGACTCTGATCGCACATGCTCGCCACCTACGAGCCAGCAAACAAGAACTGCATGGGCCGATCGTCATGGTGCATATCGACGATAGCGGTCCGTTTGCGACCAGCATGGGCTGGAAACGTAACCCAATGCTTGGTTCGTCGCCAACGGATAAGCTCGCTGGTATTTTGGCCGCCGGCACTGGAGACATCGGTGGCTGCGTGCATCCGAAGCGATTCACTGGCACAACCGAAGTCGTGGAAGAAATTCAGAATGCGGGCCTCGGTTCTGCGCTCACCGTCGCGTTAACGAGCGTTTCAAAACTAGTTATTTGGCCGCGCGGCATTGACGATCTGTCCGCGCCGTATCAGCACGAGCTAGATGACGCTCCAGTGGTCGTTGATCTAGCGGCCATCGCGCAGGCGCTCGACCAATTCTACGAGGTGTGCGCGCGGCAAACCACGACCTGGTGGCTAAATGCGAAACAGCGGGTCACGGTTTCGAGCCCAGAAAGCACGGTGCAAAACGACCTGTGGCACTTCTTGCTAGGAAAGTACTCGGACGTCGCACGCATCCGCTCCGAGCCAAACATCGGAAACGGTCGAGCCGATCTGACGGTAATACCCTTCAATGTGGGCCACAACAGTGCTGTCCTTGAACTGAAGACCACCCGCGACGCGTACACGCCTGCTAACGATCCAACAGCAGTGCCGGACCCCTTAAAGAAGAAGAAACTGACCAAGATCAGCTTGAAGGAAAACATCGCATGGGCATGCTCAGGCATCCAGCAGACCGCGGCCTACCGGGATCATGAAAAGCTGGATGGCGCTTTCCTATGCGTTTACGACTTCTGCGCTGGCAATAAGAAAGAGATCGACGATGCCATTCAAACGCCGGCGATCACATACAACGTTATTGCCAAGCGCTACTGGATCACCGCTTCCCACAAGGAGCACCGTGAGGACCTGTACCCGCTCGAAGACCCCCCCGCCTAATTCGGATCAAAGGCTGAGTTCGACCACGCTCTCAGCAAGCTGGAAGTGGCCACCTTGCTGAGCACTCAGCCGCATTTGACGAACTTCGCGAGTCAACACGTGACCGAAACCGATCTCCGACGCGAGTTCCGCAAGAATTGCCGCCACCTCGATGCGCACACTCGCGTAGCGGGAGTCTCCCACCACCATAATGACCTTTCCTGACGGCGCAAGAAGGCGCTTGCACTGCTCTAGCACAGCCTCCAGATCTCGGAAGTAGGCGCCAACCATGGCCGGGATGTTGCCGTCCCACAAAGTCTCTTGATGCGAATGAAGCGCCTTCAGCGTTTGACTCAGCTTGTGCGACGGCCTCTGCGGAAGCTCATAAGGACGTCGAATCTGGACATGGGAGCGGAGGGTTTCCTTACGCAGTTTCTGATTCTCCGTGGCACTGCGAAGATAGCCAAGCACCCAAAGTTCGACATTGTAGATGTCCGTGTAATCGAAGGAGTTTGGGTACGGCGGGGAGAAGACGATCAAGTCCGCCGGCTCATTGATCTGAGGCAGTGCCGCACGCGAGTCCCCATTGATAACCGAGACGCGAGAACGAGGGCGCTGCTCGAAACGAAGAACGTCTTCGAACGATGTGTTGAACTGACTTGCAAACATCTCGTCCAATAGGCGCGGAGTCGGTTCGTTTTCCTGCCAACCGGACCGATAGCGCCGGCCCTTCCCATTAACGTATACGTTACTGCAGTCCACGAGCACGGCACCTAGCACTACTCGAAAGAAGCGCTGGACAACATCATCTTCAATGGCATCGATGCAGGTGAGGTATTGCGACAATCGCCGAGCAACATTCAGGGGGAAAATCCAACGATTCTTGCCTTCCCCTTCGACGAACGTTGGCGGCCAATGACCCAGCCGAGAAATGTTGCTACGGGTGCTAGGCAGCATCGCTTGGAAATCGGCTGCGGCCGAGCGCAGCGCATCCGCGGAAAGCGTGCTTACTTTTGCTTGAATTACGTCTGCTAGAAATGGATTGACCTCAATTGTCGTTGCATCGATCGACAATAGTTGCGCGGTGATTGCGCTCGTGCCAGAACCTCCAAATGGATCGATCACATGGCGAGGACGATACCCAAGCGAATCAATGGCAGCGCTTACGAAGTCTGGAGAGAACGCTTCCTTGAAGTGAAACCAACGCTGAAAGGCTGTGTGCTTTCCATCCTGATTTGTTGTCAGAGGGGCAGTCGGTGCGCGCGCGTAGTCTGCTTCGCAGTCTTTGCCGGCGCCGAGCCACTGCGGCGCCCTTGCAAAACACTCCTGCAGGATCTGTAGATAACGCTCCGGTGGATTTCGCATGATGGCCAGGCCTTGTTGGTGATTGCGATCGCGAAGTACGCGCGCACGAAATTGTCAGCCGGAAGTTCTACATCACAGAGGCTAGTCACCTACCCCGTCAGATGGCGATGAAAGACACAATCGGGCTCCTCCTGCTGCACCCGAGGGAGGGCGCTGATAAGAGAGCTTATATGTCCGCTTTTATCGTTGGTGTCAACTGCGACTTCTTTTGAGCTACGCGGCGGCAACACATCACCGCCAGACGTTTATTTGCTTGGCAGCAATTGCCGGTCGCGACCATCGGCGCAATGGCCGCAGATGCCTCCAACCCACACATGCCGTTGACAGTTCGTTGACGAGAACCAGAAACGTCAAGGGCTTAGCCAAAGCTAAGCCCTTGATTTATTTGGTGCCGGCTGCAGGACTCGAACCCGCCACCTGATGATTACAAATCAACTGCTCTACCAGATGAGCTAAGCCGGCGTAGCCGCGGATTCTACCTCATTTCACGATCTTGAGGCGGGGTCGGTTGCTCTTTCCCGCCGCGCCGTCGTCGTCGGGTGAAGGCGACGGCGTGGATGAGGACGAAGCCGAAGCCGAGCCCGAAGGCACGTCCGCGCCCTCCGACGGCTCCGCAGCCCCATCGGCAGCCGAACGCGAGGCACCACCAGCGCCAGCCCCCGCCGCACCACCGTCACCCTCGTCCGCCTCCACCAGCGTCGTCTCACCCGGCTCATCGGCCGCCAGATCGACCTGGAACGCCATCCCCTGCCCGTTCTCGCGCGCGTAGATCGCGAGAACGTTCGCCACCGGCACCTCGAGCTTGTGCGCCTTGCCCGAAAAGCGCGCCGTGAATTCGATCCAGTCGTTGCCCATCTGCAGCGCGGTGGTCGCCTCGAAGCTGATGTTCAACACGATCTCGCCGTCGCGCACGTACTGCCGCGGCACGCGCGTCGAGTTGTCGACGCGCACCGCGATGTGCGGCGTATAACCGTTGTCCGTACACCACTCGTAGAGCGCGCGCAGCAGATACGGCTTCGTGGAAGTCTCTTGCATCACTGTCCTCGTACAGGCACGCGCGCGGCAGGCTGCGCCGCGCGCGCACCGATGGCCGCAGGCCGTTTAACGGCGCATCACCTTTTCCGACGGCGTCAGCGCCTCGATGTAGGCCGGGCGGCTGAAAATGCGCTCGGCATACTTCATCAGCGGTGCCGCGTTCTTCGACAGCTCGATGCCGTAGTGATCGAGGCGCCACAGCAGCGGCGCGATCGCGACGTCGAGCATCGAGAACTCCTCGCCGAGCATGTACTTGTTCTTCACGAAGATCGGCGCGAGCTGCGTGAGCCGGTCGCGAATCGCGAGGCGCGCCTTCTCGTGGTTCTTCTCGGCGGCCTTGCCCTTCTCGTTCTCGAGCGTGCTGACGTGAACGAACAGCTCCTTCTCGAAGTTCAGCAGGAACAGGCGCGCGCGCGCACGCTGCACCGGGTCGGCCGGCATCAGCTGCGGGTGCGGGAAGCGCTCGTCGATGTACTCGTTGATGATGTTCGATTCGTACAGAATCAGATCACGCTCGACGAGAATCGGCACCTGACCATACGGATTCATCACGGCGATGTCCTCGGGCTTGTTGAACAAGTCCACATCGCGAATCTCGAAGTCCATGCCCTTTTCGAACAGCACCAGCCGGCAGCGCTGGGAGAAGGGGCACGTCGTGCCGGAATACAGAACCATCATAATTAGCGTTTCCTAAAAAAAGCCGAGGGCCGGCGCGCGGATCAACCTGCCAGCAGGTCGCTCCTTGCGACGGCCCCACGCCGGTCTTGGCGTGTCTACTTGATATCTTTCCAATAGGCGGCGTTGAGCCGCCAGGCGAAAAAGCTCAGGATGCCGAGGAACAGCAGCACCCAGACGCCCACGCGCTTGCGGGTCTGCTGCTCGGGCTCGGACATCCAGCCCAGATACGCGACGAGGTCGGCCACGGCAGCATCATAATCCACCGCCGAAAGCGTCCCCTGCGTGACGGTCTGGAAGCCGACGAGCCTGCGCACCTTCTCGCCCGTCTCCTCGTTCGTCGTTTCCTCGTATTTCGGCACACGCTGCCCCTGCAACTGCCACAGCACATGGGGCATGCTGACGTTCTCGAACACCGCGTTGTTCCAGCCCGTCGGGCGCGTCTCGTCGCGGTAGAAACTTCGCAGATACGTATAGAGCCAGTCGCGGCCGCGCGCGCGCGCTTCCACCGAGAGGTCGGGCGGCGTCACGCCGAACCAGCGCTTGGCGTCGTCGGGCCGCATCGCCACCGACATCGGGTTGCCGACCTTGTCCGTCGTGAACAGGAGATTCGCCTCGATCTCCTTCTGGGATATCCCCAGATCCGTCAGACGGTTGTAGCGCATCAGGTTCGCGCTATGGCAATTCAGGCAATAGTTTACAAACAATTGCGCGCCATGTTGCAGGGCAACGAGATTTTCCGCGTTATCGGGCGCCCGGTCGAGCGGAAAATTACCCTCGTCGGCACGCGCCGCGCCGCCCAGCAGCGCCAGCGACGTCGCACCAATCAGCAGGAACGTCTTCAATAGCGTCCTCATCATCGTGTTCTCCTCGCTCGCATTAGTGGGGCCGGAATTTGACGCGCTCGGGCGGCTGCTTGAATGTGCCAAGCGGGGTCCAGAGCGGCATGCCGAGGAAAAACGCGAAGTAGACCAGCGCGCATACCTGCGCGATCAGCGTCTTGGCGGGCGACGGCGACTGGGTGCCGAGGAACCCGAGCGTCAGGAACGCGACGACGAAAATCCCGAGGAACACCTTGTGGAACGTGGGCCGGTAGCGGATCGACTTGACCGGGCTGCGGTCGAGCCAGGGCAGGAAGAACAGCGAGATCACGGCGCCGCCCATCACCACCACGCCCCAGAACTTCGATTCGGTCAGCGCCATGAACACGATCAGCACGACGGCCAGCCCCGGCAGGCCGATCCGCCATTTGCCGCGGGCCCGCCAGAGCGCGACCAGCCCGAGCACGGCGATCACCACCATCAGCACGATCTTGAACGGATCGGTGGTGGCGCGCAGCATCGCGTAGAACGCGGTGAAATACCACACCGGCGCGATCTCGGGCGGCGTCTGCAGCGGGTTGGCGGGCACGAAGTTGTTGGCTTCGAGGAAGTAGCCGCCCATCTCCGGCGCGAAGAACACCACCAGCGCGAAGATCATCAGGAACACGCAGACCCCGAAGTAGTCATGCACGGAGTAGTAGGGGTGGAACGGGATGCCGTCGAGCGGAATCCCGTGCTCGTCCTTCTTCTCCTTGATCTCGATGCCGTCGGGGTTGTTCGAGCCGGTCTCGTGCAGCGCGACCAGGTGCGCGACCACCAGCCCGACCAGCACCAGCGGAATCGCGATCACGTGGAACGCGAAGAAGCGGTTCAGCGTGACGTCGGACACCACGTAGTCGCCGCGGATCCAGAGCGAGAGGTCCGGCCCGACGAACGGGATCGCCGAGAACAGGTTCACGATCACCTGCGCGCCCCAGAACGACATCTGGCCCCACGGCAGCAGGTAGCCGAAGAACGCCTCGGCCATCAGGCACAGGAAGATCGCGCAGCCGAAGATCCACACCAGCTCGCGCGGCTTGCGGTACGAGCCGTACATCAGCCCGCGGAACATGTGCAGGTAGACCACGATGAAGAACATCGAGGCGCCCGTCGAGTGCATGTAGCGGATCAGCCAGCCCCACGGCACCTCGCGCATGATGTACTCGACCGACGCGAACGCGAGCGTCGAATCGGGCTTGTAGTTCATCGTCAGGAAGATGCCCGTGACGATCTGGTTCACCAGCACGAGCAGCGCGAGCGAGCCGAAGAAGTACCAGAAGTTGAAGTTCTTCGGCGCGTAGTACTCGGTCACGTGCTTCTTGAGCGTGACCGTGAACGGGAAACGCGCATCGATCCAGCCCATCAAACCCGTCGTGGCGACAGTCTTGTTGTCGGTGGCCATCACGCTTCTCCTTTCTCGTCCTTGCCGATCACGACCGTGGTGGCCGAGGTGAACATGTAAGGCGGAACGTCGAGGTTCTGGGGCGCGGGCTTGTTCTTGAACACGCGGCCGGCCAGATCGTAGGTGGAGCCGTGACACGGACACAGGAAGCCGCCCGGCCAGTCGTCGGGCAGGTTCGGCTGCGGGCCGGGCGTGAAGCGCGAGGTGGGCGTGCAGCCGAGGTGCGTACACACGGCCATCACGACGAGGATGTTCTTGCGATCGGCCCGCGAGCGATATTCGTTCGCGCAGTACGCGGGCAACGGCATCGAATAGGTGGATTTGGACTGCGGGTCGGCCAGCTCGGGATCGGCCTTCTTCACGTCGGCCAGCATCGCGTCGGTGCGGTTCAGGATCCAGACCGGCTTGCCGCGCCAGGCCACGGTGACGAGCTCGCCCGGCTTCAGCCCGCTGATGTCGACCTCGACTGGCGCGCCGGCCGCCTTCGCCTTGGTCGACGGCGCGAGCGACGCCGCGAACGGTATGACCGTGGCGACCCCGCCGACCCCGCTCGCTACGGATGTCGCAATCAGCCAGGTACGGCGGCCGCTGTCGACGCGTTTCTCTTCTTTATCTCGCATCTCACGCCCCACTTCTGAGTTGGATTCACCGTCACGACTTCGCATACCGCCGCTAGTGTGCGCGAACGGGGCCTGCATTTTCAAGGCCCGATTCATAAAATCGACGCGAAGTCTTTGATCGGCAAGGGTTTTCCCCCATCGCCGCAGAACCAATCCAGATCAATTTTTAAGCAGACGCTTCATTGCATTTCGAGGGTGCGCCGCCGCAATTCCGGGCGTTTCAAACGGGGTTCGGGATGTCGATGAACGTGTGCTCGAGGCCGAAATGTTCGGACAAATGGCGGCCGAGCGCCTGGATGCCGTAGCGCTCGGTGGCATGGTGCCCCGCCGCAACGAAGGCCACGCCGCTCTCGGCCGCCGCGTGCGTGACGAATTCGGACGCCTCGCCGGTCAGGAACACGTCGGCGCCGGCCTCGATCGCGGCGTCGAAATAGCTTTGCGCGCCGCCTGTACACCAGGCCACGCGGCGCAGCTGCTGGTCGCTGTCGCCGAGCACGAGCGGGGTGCGGCCGAGCGTGTGCTCGACCTTGGCGGTGAAGTGCTCGAGCGAGACCGGCATCGGCAGCGTGGCCATCCAGCCGAGGTCCTGCTCGCCGAAATGCGCGTCGGCGATCAGGCCGAGGCGCGCGCCAAGCTGCGCGTTGTTGCCGAAATCGGGATGCGCGTCGAGCGGCAGGTGGAATGCGAACAGGTTCAGCTCGGCGCCGATCAGCAGCTTCAGCCGCTGGTACTTGCGCCCGGTGACCTGCGCCGGCTCGTTGCGCCAGAAATAGCCGTGGTGGACCAGCACCGCGTCCGCGCCCCATTCGATCGCGCGTTCGAGGAACGCGGCCGAGGCGGTCACGCCGGTGGCGATCCGCTCGATCCGGCGGCGCCCCTCGACCTGCAGCCCGTTGGGGCAGTAGTCCTTGAAGCGCGCGGTTTCAAGGGTATTGTTCAAGTACAATTCGAGTTCGATCCGGTCCATATAATCCCCTAATCTCTTCAAATGCTTAGACGCTTCTGGCTGTTCTTCGCACAGGCGGTGACGGTGCTGCTCGCGCTGATGTTCATCGTCGCGACCCTCAAGCCACAATGGCTGCAGCGCCAGGGACAGCTCGGCAAGCAACTCGCGGCACCGATCGTGGCGTTGCGCGAAGTCACGCCGGGCGGTGCCGGCGCGCCGGCGCAGACGTCCTACGCGGACGCCGCGCAAAAGGCGATGCCGGCCGTGGTCAACGTGTTTTCGAGCAAGGACGGCTCGCTGCCGCCCGACCCGCGCGCGAAGGATCCGCTGTTCCGCTACTTCTTCGGCGACCGCAATCCGCGCCGGCAACAGGAAGAACCGGCGTCGAACCTGGGCTCGGGCGTCATCGTGAGCCCGGAAGGTTACATTCTAACGAACCAGCACGTGGTGGACGGCGCCGACCAGATCGAGGTGGCGCTGGCCGACGGCCGCACCTCCACGGCCAAGGTGATCGGCAGCGACCCCGAGACCGACCTCGCCGTGCTGAAGATCAACCTGACGAACCTGCCGACCATCACGCTCGGCCGCTCGGACCGCGCGCGCGTGGGCGACGTGGTGCTCGCGATCGGCAACCCGTTCGGGGTCGGCCAGACCGTGACGATGGGCATCATCAGCGCGCTCGGGCGCAACCATCTCGGCATCAACACCTTCGAGAACTTCATCCAGACCGACGCGCCGATCAACCCGGGCAACTCGGGCGGCGCGCTGGTGGACGTGAACGGCAACCTGCTCGGCATCAACACGGCGATCTACTCGCGCTCGGGCGGCTCGCTCGGGATCGGCTTCGCGATCCCCGTCTCGACCGCGCGCACGGTGCTGGAAAGCATCATCACGACGGGCGCCGTCACGCGCGGCTGGATCGGCGTGGAACCGCAGGACGTCACGCCCGAGATCGCCGATTCGTTCGGGCTCGCGCAGAAGACCGGCGCGATCGTGGCCGGCGTGCTGCAGGGCGGCCCGGCCGACAAGGCCGGCATCAAGCCCGGCGACATCCTGACCACCGTCAACGACGAGCCGATCACCGACACCACCAAGCTGCTCAACGTGGTCGCGCAGATCAAGCCGGGCACGCCGACCAAGGTGCAGGTGGTGCGCAAGACGCGCAGCTTCGAGGTGACGGTGGTGATCGGCAAGCGCCCGCCGCCGCCGAAGCAGGCCAACGACGACCAGAACGACGACGCCGAATGAGCGCGTGAGGCGCGGCGCCCGGCGAGGTGGCCGGCGCGCGCTCGGCGAGGTGGCGGGAGGTTGCAAGGCATGCGACGGCCGCGCCTCGGGGCCGGCAAGCGGCGCGTGTTGCGAGGCGATGCGCCGGTATCGATTGCCTCGCAATGGCGGCCATCATGCGCATATGCCGCCCGCATCGGATCAGCCCCGCTCACGTCGTCCCTGCCGCCCGCGGGCCGAACAGTCATGCGCGGCTACGACACCACTCAACGCCGCCGCCCAACTTCTCCCGCAACGAAAAAGGGCGGCCCATGCCGCCCTTCCCGATGATTCGACCACCGCGCACGCCGAGGCGTCAGCCCGTCGCTCCGGACTCCTCGTCCTTCTTCGCGGGCGCGCCGTGGCCGACGAAGATCCGCGCGGCCAGCAGCCCGACTTCGTAGAGCACCACGAGCGGCAGCGCCAGCATCAGTTGCGAGAACACGTCGGGCGGCGTCACCACCGCCGACACGACGAACGCGCCGACGATCACGTAGGGCCGGATCTCCTTCAGCTTCTTGAGCGGCAGCACGCCCATGCGCACCAGCAGCACCACGATCACCGGCACCTCGAACGTGACCCCGAACGCGAGGAACATGCCGAGCACGAAGCTCACGTAGTTGTCGATGTCGGTCGACATCTCGGCGCCGAGCGGTGCGTTGTAGTGCGCCATCACGCGGAAGATGGTCGGGAACACCACGAAGTAGGCGAACGCCATCCCGCACAGGAACAGGAAGTAGCTGCTGCTGACGAGCGGCAGCACCAGCCGCTTCTCGTGCTGGTAGAGCCCCGGCGCGACGAACGCCCAGATCTGGTAGAGCACGATCGGCAGCGCGATCACCAGCGCGACGAGCATCGTGACCTTCATCGGCACGAAGAACGAGCCCGTCACGTCGGTGACGATCATCTTGCCGTCCTTCGGCAGGTTCTGCATCAGCGGCCGCGCCAGCAGCCGGAAGATGTCGGGCGCCCAGTAGACGAGCCCGACGAACACCACGAGCACGGCGCCGCCCGCCCGGATCAGGCGGTCGCGCAGCTCGACGAGATGGGAGATGAAGGTTTCTTCCCGGCCTTCTTCCGGAGTGTGCTGGGGGTCGCTCACGCAGGCCCTCGGTTCAGGTGATGGGCACGCATCGTCGGCATCGTCAGATGCTCAAAAGAAGCGCACGGGCCGGCGCAGGCTGGCCGGCTGATGGCGCGCGACGCGCGCGGCGCCGGACTGCACGCGGGTGCGGCGCAGCGAGGCGCGCTTGTACCAGACCGGCGTGGCCGACTGCCTGACGCGCCAGTTGCGGCGTTTCGGCGTGAAGCCGGCGCTGGCCCCGCTGCCCTGCCACGACGTCGAGCCGAAGCCCGAGACGCCATCGGCCGACACCGAAACCGGCGACGACGCCGAGTCGCCCGAGACGGCCGAACTCCAGGCGTCGTTGAGGTCCGCCTCATGCTGCCGCAGGTTGTCGTGAATCGTGTTCTCGACGTTGCGCGCGGCGCTCTCGAAGTCGGTGCGCATGGTGCGCAGCGCATCGAGTTCGATCTCGCGCGAGACTTCCGCCTTCACGTCGTTGATGTAGCGCTGCGCGCGCCCGAACAGCGCGCCGGCCGTGCGCGCGACGCGCGGCAGGCGCTCGGGGCCGAGCACCACGAGCGCGACGACGCCGATCAGCGCCATCTTGGAAAGACCCAGATCCAGCATCGCGACGTCCCGTCAGCGCGCGTTCATCACGCCTTGTTCGAATCGGACGAACGCGCCGCTTCCTTCGCGTCGACGTTCACCGAACCGTTGCGCGGCAGCTGCTGCGCGTCGGCCGGGGTCTCGTTTTCCTTCATGCCGTCCTTGAAGCCCTTCACCGCACCGCCCAGATCGCTGCCGATGTTGCGCAGCTTCTTCGTGCCGAACACCAGTGCCACGATCAGCAAAACGATCAGCCAGTGCCAAATGCTCAATCCGCCCATGATGCCACTCTCCTCAACCTCGCCGCCGCGGCGGCGTCAACTGCCGGCGACGCCGGCCTCTTTCCCGATACGGGCCGGCGCCGGTGCGGCGCGGCTCGCGATGATCTTTCCTTGCGGGGCCCGATTCACCCCATCCGCTTCCAAGGGCGCGGCCCCGCGAGCAGGTGCGCGTGCAGGTGGAACACTTCCTGCCCGCCGCCCGGCCCGGTGTTGATGACGGTCCGGAACCCGGTTTCGCCGCCCGTGTACGCGCAGCCGAACTGCTCGGCCAGCCGCGCGACGAGGACCAGCATTCTACCAAGCAGCGGCGCGTCCTCAGGCGCGGCCGCCGACAGTGTCGCCAGATGCCGGCGCGGAATCACCAGCACGTGCGTGTCGGCCGCCGGATGAATGTCGCGGAACGCGACGAACTCGTCGTCCTGGTGGACCTTTTCGCTCGGAATCTCGCCCGCCGCGATCTTGCAGAACAGGCAATCCGGATCGTGACTCATCGTGCTCTCCGCGTCGCGCCGCCCCCGACCCTCAGAACCAGGCCTTCGGATCGAGCGGCTTGTCGTCGTTCAGGAACAGCCAGCCTTTGATGATACGGTACAGCGTCCAGACCCACGTCGCACCGAGTACAAAAAAGCCGACCACGACGAAGCTCAGCATGACGCCGATCAGGTAGAGGATCAGCGCACGCCAGAAGGTGCGGATCTGCCACTCGAAATGCTGCTGGTAACGCGTGCCGACCACGTCCGGCCGCTTCACGTAGTTGATGATGATCGCGATCAGGCCGGTGATGCCGCCCGTGAGCCAGTGGACCGCGTACAGCGCATACAGCACATGGGTCAGCGTGCGCAGCGAGCCGTCACGGCTGCCCGCCGGCGCGGCGCCGGGATAGGCCGGATAGCGATCCGGAACGGAAGCGTCGCCGGGGCGCCACGAAGGATCTTCCACGATGCTACCTCCCTTTGATGACATCACCGAAGCAGGGCCCGCACCCGGACGTCGCCGCCCGGGCCGCGCCGCTCAGCCGCCGCTCAACCGTCGCCGTTCTCGCGCTCGCGGCGCTTGCGCAGCGCCTTTTCCTCGAGGCCCGACAGGCCCTCGCGGCGCTCCAGCTCGGCCAGCACGTCGGCCGGGCTCAGCTCGAAATGCGACAGCATCACGAGACAGTGGAACCAGAGGTCGGCAACCTCGCCGACCAGTGCCGTCGGCGCGCCGCCCTGGCGCACGTCCTTGGCGGCCAGCACGACCTCGGTCGCTTCCTCGCCGATCTTCTTGAGCACCGCGTCGTCGCCCTTGTGGAACAGGCGCGACACGTAGGATTGCTCGGGATCGCCGCCCTTGCGGCTGTCGATCACGGCCGCGAGGCGCAGCAGCGTGTCGTTGGTGGTCTGCGTCATTTGTAGATGTGCTCGGGATCTTTCAGCACCGGCTCGACGGCGGCCCAGTCGCCGCCCTCGGCGGTGCCCTCGAATTTCTGGAAGAAGCAGGAATGGCGGCCGGTGTGGCAGGCGATGCCCGACACCTGGTCGATCTTCAGCAACACCACGTCCTCGTCGCAATCGAGCCGCACTTCATGCACGTGCTGCACGTGCCCCGATTCCTCGCCCTTGAACCAGAGCCGCTGGCGCGAGCGCGAATAGTAGACCGCGCGCCCCGTCTCGACGGTCTTCGCGAGCGCCTCGCGGTTCATCCACGCGAACATCAGCACGTCGTTCGTGCCGACTTCCTGCGCGATCACCGGCACGAGGCCGTTGGCATCCCAACGCACCTTGTCGAGCCACGCGGGGGAAGAAGTCGCTTGGGTCGTCGTCATGATCAGAGCCTCACCGGAATGCCGCGCCCGGCCATGAAGCGCTTCGCCTCGCCGACCGTGTGTTCGCCGTAATGGAAGATGCTGGCCGCGAGCACCGCGTCGGCATGGCCGTCGACGATGCCGTCGGCCAGGTGTTCGAGCGAGCCCACGCCGCCCGAGGCGATCACCGGCACCGGCACCGCGTCGGACACGCCGCGCGTGAGCGCCAGGTCGAAGCCGGACTTGGTGCCGTCGCGGTCCATGCTGGTCAGCAGGATCTCGCCCGCGCCGAGTTCGGCCATGCGGCTCGCCCATGCGATCGCGTCGAGCCCGGTGGCCTTGCGCCCGCCGTGCGTGAACACTTCCCAGCGCGGCGTCTCGCCCTCGGCCGAGACGCGCTTGGCGTCGATCGCCACCACGATGCATTGCGAGCCGTACTTGTTCGCCGCGTCGGCGACGAGCTGCGGATTGGCGACCGCCGACGAGTTCATGCTGACCTTGTCCGCGCCCGCGTTGAGCAGGCGCCGCACGTCCTCGACGGCGCGCACGCCGCCGCCCACCGTCAGCGGGATGAACACCTGCGAAGCCACCGCCTCGATGATCGGCAGGATCAGGTCGCGCTGGTCGGAGGTGGCGGTGATGTCGAGGAAGGTCAGTTCGTCGGCGCCCTGGTCGTCGTAGCGTCGCGCGATTTCGACGGGGTCGCCCGCGTCGCGCAGCTCGACGAAATTGACGCCCTTCACGACGCGCCCGGCGGTCACGTCGAGACAGGGGATGATGCGTTTAGCTAGAGCCATGATGGTACACAGGTGCCGCAGGTGAGGCCGCCCGCGGCGCGGGCGGCTTGGGCGATGACGCCGGCGGCGCTCGGCCGCCGCGGGTCAGGCGTCGTCGAGTTCGCCGTTCAGTTCGTCGGCGCGCTTCTGCGCGACCGAGAAGTCGAGATCGCCGGAGTAGATCGCGCGGCCGCAGATCACGCCTTCGATGCCCTCGCCTTCCACGCTGCAGAGCTGCTCGATGTCGTTCAGGTTCGACAGGCCGCCGCTCGCGATCACGGGAATCCCGACCGCCTGCGCGAGCTTCACCGTCGCCTCGATGTTGATGCCCTGCAGCATGCCGTCGCGGCCGATGTCGGTATAGACGATCGATTCGACGCCGTAGTCCTCGAACTTCTGCGCGAGGTCGATCACCTCGTGGCCCGTCAGCTTGCTCCAGCCGTCGGTGGCGACCTTGCCGTCCTTGGCGTCGAGCCCGACGATGATGCTGCCCGCGAACGCCGTGCAGGCATCCTGCAGGAAGCCCGGATCCTTGACGGCCGCGGTGCCGATGATCACGTAGGACAGGCCCGCGTCGAGATACTTCTCGATCGTCTCGAGGCTGCGGATGCCGCCGCCGAGCTGGACGGGGATCTCGTCACCGACCTCGGCGAGGATCGCCTCGATCGCCTCGAGGTTCTTCGGCTTGCCCGCGAACGCGCCGTTCAGGTCGACCAGATGCAGGCGCCGCGCGCCGAGATCGACCCATTTGCGGGCCATCGCCGCGGGATCCTCGGAGAAAATCGTCGCCTGGTCCATATCGCCCTGTTTGAGGCGCACACACTGACCGTCTTTAAGATCGATGGCCGGAATCAGCAGCATAGCAATCGGAAGTCGTCTGAAAAGAAGAAGGGGTGACGCGCCATTGCCGGCCCAACCGGCACCGCGCCGTCTGCTAGTTTAGTACAAGTCTTTCAGGGTTTTGACGCGCGAGCCCCACGCCACGGGCATGTCTGGCCCGTTCGCCGTGGCGTGCGCGCGACGTTCAGGGCTGCCAATGCACGAAATTGCGGTAAAGCCGCAGCCCGACCTCGGCGCTCTTTTCCGGGTGAAATTGGGTCGCGAAGATGTTGTCGCGCGCCACCGCCGAGACGAACGGCTCGCCATACGCGGTCTCGCCCGCCGCGTGTGCCGCATTCTCGGGCGCCACGTAGTAGCTGTGGACGAAGTAGAAGAACGCCTCGTCCGGCACGCCGGCCCAGAGCGGATGCGCGAGCGTCTGGCGCACGCGGTTCCAGCCCATCTGGGGCACCTTGAAGCGCGAGCCGTCGTCCTGCACCCGGCCGGCCAGGTCGAAGCGCAGCACCTTGCCCGGCAGCAGCCCGAGGCCCGGCGTGTCGCCCTCCTCGCTCCAGTCGAACAGCATCTGCTCGCCGACGCATACGCCCAAGAGCGGCTTGCTGCGCGACGCCTCGATCACCGCCTCCTGCAGCCCCGATTCGCCGAGGCAGCGCATGCAGTCGGGCATCGCGCCCTGGCCCGGCAGCACCACGCGGTCGGCCGCGCGGATCGCCTCGGGACGATCGACGATCGCCACCTGCGCATCCGGCTCGGCCTTCATCAGCGCCTGGGCCACCGAACGCAGGTTGCCCATCCCATAATCCACAATCGCAATCGAAGTTTTCATTTCAGTGCAGGCAGCAAAGCCTTCAGTCCGTCGACGATGAATTCCACCGCCAGCGCCGACAGCATCAATCCCATCAGCCGCGTTGCAATATTAATGCCGGTGCGGCCGATCCAGTTCGCGATCGGCTCGGCGAGCCGCATCGCGAGGAAACAGAGCAGCGCGAGCACCGCGCCGATCGCGATCAGGCCGATCCGGTCGTACCAGTGGACCGCGCCCGCCGAATAGACGATCACCGTGCTGATCGAGCCGGGGCCCGTCAGCAGCGGGATTGCGAGCGGCACCACGGCGATGCTGTGCTTCGATTCGGCCTCGTCGCGCTCTTCCGCGGTCGAGCGCGTGTTGCCCATCTGCGCGTTCAGCATGTTGATCGCCATCAGCAGCATGATGATGCCGCCGCCGACTTCGAGCGAGGCCACCGAGATCCCGAAGAAACGGATGATCTGCTGGCCGAGCAGCGTGGTGACCGCGATCACGCAGAACACCGACACCGCCGCGATGCGCACCGTCCTGCGCCGCTCGGCGTCGGTCAGCGCCGCCGTCAGGCTCAGGAAGAACGGCACCGCGCCGAGCGGGTTGATCAGCGCGAGCAGCGATATGAACGATTTGAGCAGGTCCATCGTGCGGTGTCGGATGCGGCGCGGCGCGCGCGGCGGGACTGGCGTCCTGACGGGCCGCGGTCAGAACCGCGGGGCCGCTAGCGCCGGTCCGGGTTCGCTCAGAGGCTGCCCTTGGTCGACGGAATCTGCCCGGCCGCGCGCTCGTCGATCTCGACGGCCATCCGCAGCGCGCGCCCGAACGCCTTGAACACGGTCTCGAGCTGGTGATGCGCGTTGAGGCCGCGCAGATTGTCGATGTGCAGCGTGACGCCCGCGTGGTTCACGAAACCGCGGAAGAACTCGATCGACAGGTCCACGTCGAAGGTGCCGATCCGCGCGCGCGTGAACGGCACGTGGAATTCGAGGCCGGGCCGGCCCGAGAAGTCGATCACCACGCGCGAGAGCGCCTCGTCGAGCGGCACGTAAGAATGGCCGTAGCGGCGGATGCCCTTGCGCTCGCCGATCGCCTTCGCGACCGCCTGGCCGAGCGTGATGCCGACGTCCTCCACCGTATGGTGGTCGTCGATATGCGTATCCCCATGCGCTTCGATGTCGAGATCGATGAGACCATGGCGCGCGATCTGGTCGAGCATATGGTCGAGGAACGGCACGCCGGTGGCCAGTTTCTGCTGGCCGGTGCCGTCGAGATTGATCTTCACACGGATCTGCGTTTCGCTCGTATCGCGAACGACTTCCGCCACGCGCATGGTGATTCCTTGAAATGACTGGGTAATGGGGGACGAGTGAGGCCGCGGCGACCGCCCGGCGGCGGGCGGCCCGCGCTAGCGCAGCACCAGTCGCAACGCGGCGAGCAGCGCGGCGTTCTCGTCAGGAGAACCGACCGTCAGCCGCACGCAGTTCGCGAGCAACGGGTGCATTTTACTCACGTTTTTGATCAAGACCCGCTCGGCGAGCAGCGCGTCGAACAGGGCCGGCGCGTCGGGCACCCGCACCAGCAGGAAATTGCCGGCGCTCGGGAACACCGTCGCGCCGGGCAGCGCGGCCACCGCCGCCGCGAGCCGGCCGCGCTCGGCGCGCAATTCCGCGGCCTGCGCGTCGAACACGTCGAGGTGGTCGAGCAGGTAATCGACGCTGGCCTGGGTCAGCACGTTGATGTTGTAGGGCGGGCGCACCTTGTCGATTTCGGCGAGCCAGGCCGGCGCGCCGACCAGATAGCCGAAGCGGACCCCGGCCAGGCCGAGCTTCGAGACGGTGCGCATCACCACCACGTTGTCGAATTCGGGCACGCGCGCGAGCCAGCTGCGCTCGGCGAACGGCTGGTAGGCCTCGTCGATCACCACCAGGCTCGTGCTCGCGGCGGCGATCACGCGCTCGATGTCGGCGTCGGCGTAGAGCGTGCCGGTGGGATTGTTCGGGTAGGCCAGATGGATCAGCGCCGGCTGGTGTTCGGCGATCGCCGCGAGCAGCGCGTCGAGGTCGAGGGACATATCCTCGCGCAGCGGCACGCCGACGAACCCCATCTGCGCGAGGCGCGCGTACTGCTCGACCATCACGAAGCCGGGCACCGGCATCAGCACCTTCGCGCCGGGCCGGGCGCAGGCCACCGACAGCATGCCGATGATCTCGTCCGAGCCGTTGCCGAGCAGCACCTCGCAGCCGTCGGGAATCCCCATCGCGGCGCGCAGCTTGCCGATCAGCGCGGCGGGGCGCGGCGGCGGATAGCGGTTCAGCGCGACCTGCGCGAGCCGCTCGCCGAGCCCGGCCGCGAGCGGCGCCGGCAGCGCATACGGGTTCTCCATCGCGTCGAGCTTCACGAGCCCGGTCGCGTCGGGCACCGGGTAGCTCGTCATCGCGAGCACGTCGCGGCGGATGATGTCTTGTGGCGTCGTCATGGTGGGTTCGCGGCGTGCCTCGCGCCGCCCGTGTCGGCGGCCCGGATCGTCCGGGCCGCGGGTCTCGATGCCGCCGGCCCTGCCGCGGCCGGTCTCGTCGCCGTTGCGATGGTTTTTTGCCGTGGCCTTGCACTACCGCCGCCGCGCCCGTCATTCAGGCCGGGCCGCGCGGCGGCCGCGGCCGCTCAGTTGCCGTGGTTGCGCATCCGGTATTCGGCGCTTCGCGCGTGCGCCTGCAGCCCTTCGCCGTAGGCCAGCTCCGAGGCGATCTCGCCGAGCGTCTGCGCGCCGTCCGCGCTGACCTCGATCAGGCTCGAGCGCTTGATGAAGTCGTAGACGCCGAGCGGCGACGAGAAGCGCGCCGTGCGCGAGGTCGGCAGCACGTGGTTCGGCCCGGCACAGTAGTCGCCAAGGCTCTCGCTCGTGTAGCGGCCGAGGAAGATCGCGCCGGCGTGGCGGATCAGCTTGCCCCATTGCTGCGGTTCCAGCGCCGAGATCTCGAGGTGCTCGGGCGCGATCTCGTTGGCGATCTTGCAGGCCTCGGCCATGTCGCGCACCGTGATCAGCGCGCCGCGCCCTTCCAGCGAGGCGCGGATCACGGCCTCGCGCGGCATGGTCGGCAGCAGCTCGTCGATCGCCTTCTCGACGCGCTCGATGAACGCCGCGTCGGGGCACAGCAGGATCGACTGGGCGAGTTCGTCGTGCTCGGCCTGCGAGAACAGGTCCATCGCGACCCAGTGCGGATCGGTGGTGCCGTCGCAGAGCACGAGGATCTCGGACGGCCCGGCGATCATGTCGATGCCGACCGTGCCGAACACGCGCCGCTTGGCCGAGGCCACGTAGGCGTTGCCGGGGCCGCAGATCTTGTCGACCGCCGGCACCGTCGCGGTGCCGTAGGCGAGCGCGGCCACCGCCTGCGCGCCGCCGATCGTGAACACGCGATCGACCCCGCCGAGATAGGCGGCCGCGAGCACGAGGTCGTTCTTCACGCCGTCGGGCGTGGGCACCACCATCACGATCTCGCCGACCCCGGCCACCCGCGCCGGAATCGCGTTCATCAGCACCGACGACGGATAGGCGGCCTTGCCGCCCGGCACGTAGAGGCCGACGCGGTCGAGCGGCAGCACCTTCTGGCCCAGCACCGTGCCGTCCGATTCGGTGTACTGCCAGCTATGGCTGCCGCATTCGAGCTTCTGCTTCTCGTGGTAGCCGCGCACGCGCGCGGCGGCCGCTTCCAGCGCCGCGCGGCGCTTCGGCTCGAGCGTCTCGAGCGCGGCCTCGAGCACGTCCTGGCGCAGCTCCAGCGCGGCCACGCTCGGCGCGTCGAGCCGGTCGAAGCGGTTCGTGTAGTCGAGCACGGCCGCGTCGCCGCGCGTCTTCACGTCGGCGAGAATCGCGGCGACCGAGCGCTCGATCGCCTCGTCCTCGCTCGCCTCGAAGGCGAGCACCGCGCGCAGCGCGGCGCCGAAGCCCTCGCTGCGCGAATCGAGTTTGCGAATCTTGATGGACATGATGCTGTTCGTTCCGGTAATGCGCCGGTGCCGGGAGCGGTCAGCTCCCGCTCTGCTTCGACGCGCGTTCGAACGCGTCGAGGATCGGTTTCAGCGCGGCGCGCTTCAGTTTCAGCGCGGCCTGGTTCACGACGAGGCGCGACGAGATCGGCATGATCTCCTCGACCTCGACCAGATTGTTCGCCCGCAGCGTGCCGCCCGAGCTGACCAGGTCGACGATCGCGTCGGCCAGGCCGACCAGCGGCGCAAGCTCCATCGAGCCGTACAGCTTGATCAGGTCGACGTGGACGCCCTTGGCCGCGAAGTGCTCGCGCGCGGTGGACACGTACTTCGTCGCGACGCGCAGCCGCGCGCCCTGGCGCACCGCGTTCGCGTAGTCGAAGCCCGCCTGCACCGCCACCGACATCCGGCAGCGCGCGATGTTCAGGTCGATCGGCTGGTAGAGCCCGCCGCCGCCGTGCTCGATCAGCACGTCCTTGCCGGCCACGCCGAAATCGGCCGCGCCGTACTCGACGTAGGTCGGCACGTCGGTGGCGCGCACGATGATCACGCGCACGTTCGGGTCGTTGGTCGGCAGGATCAGCTTGCGCGACGATTCGGGATCCTCGGCCACCTCGATGCCGGCCGCCGCGAGCAGCGGCACGGTTTCCTCGAAGATACGCCCTTTCGACAGCGCGAGGGTCAGCGGTGCGGTCATGCGGCACTCCCGGTGATGCGGCGCACGTCGGCGCCAACTGCGTTCAGCTTGGCTTCCATCCGATCATAGCCGCGATCGAGATGGTAGATCCGGTCGATGACGGTCTCGCCGTCGGCGCACAGTCCCGCGATCACGAGGCTCGCCGAGGCGCGCAGGTCGGTGGCCATCACGTTGGCGCCCGACAGCCGCGCCACGCCCGTGACGAGCGCCGTGTTGCCGTCCACCACGATGTCGGCGCCGAGCCGGTTCAGCTCCTGCACGTGCATGAAGCGGTTCTCGAAGATGGTCTCGACCACGTGCGCGGTGCCCGCGGCCACTGCGTTCAGCGTCATGAACTGCGCCTGCATGTCGGTCGGGAACGCCGGATATTCGGAGGTGCGGATCGCTACCGCGGCCGGGCGCCGGTCCATCGTCACGCGCAGCGTGTCGCCGCGCTCGTCGAGCTTCGCCCCCGTCTCGCGCAGCTTGCCGAGCACCGCGTCGAGCAGGTTCGCGCGCATGCCGCGCAGCGTGAGTTCGCCGCCCGCCGCCGCCGCCGCGCAGAGGAACGTGCCGGCCTCGATGCGGTCCGGCACCACCGCATGGCTCGCGCCGTGCAGCCGCTCGACGCCCTGGATCACGAGCCGGTCGGTGCCGATCCCGTCGATCCTCGCGCCCATCGCCACCAGCAGGTTGGCAAGGTCGGTCACCTCGGGCTCGCGCGCGGCGTTCTCGATCACGGTCTCGCCGTCGGCCAGCGTGGCGGCCATCAGCAGGTTCTCGGTGCCGGTCACCGTGATCATGTCGGTGACGATCCGCGCGCCCTTCAGGCGCGTGGCGCGCGCCTCGATGTAGCCGTGCTCGATGGTGATCTCGGCGCCCATCGCCTGCAGCCCCTTGATGTGCTGGTCCACCGGCCGCGCGCCGATCGCGCAGCCGCCCGGCAGCGACACCTTCGCGTAGCCGAAGCGCGCCAGCAGCGGGCCGAGCACGAGGATCGACGCGCGCATGGTCTTGACCAGCTCGTAGGGCGCCACCGGCTCGCTCACGCTGGCCGCGTCGAGCGTGACGCGCGCGCCGTCCACCTCGCTCTTCACGCCCATCCCGCCGAGCAGCGCGAGCATGGTGCGCACGTCCTGCAGGTCGGGCACGTTGTCGAGCCGCAGCGGCTCGGCGCTGAGCAGGCCCGCGCAGAGGATCGGCAGCGCCGCGTTCTTCGCGCCCGACACCTGGATCTCTCCGGCGAGCCGCGCGCCGCCGGTGATCACGAGCCGTTCCTCATGCCCTTGCGAAGCCCGGCCGGCGGCCGGATTCGCCGTCGCGACGTGACGTACCGCGTCGCGTTCTTTTACTGAAACTTGCACGAAGGATGTCCGTTCTTTACGTGTTCTGCCATTCGGCGGGCGTCAGCGTCTTCATGCTGAGCGCGTGGATTTCCTGCTTCATGCGGTCGCCGAGCGCCGCGTAGACGAGCTGATGGCGCTGGATCGGACGCTTGCCTTCGAAATGCTCCGAGACGATGGTCGCGAAGAAATGCTGGCCGTCGCCTTCGACTTCCAGATGCGTGCAGGCGAGCCCGCCCGCGATGTATTGCTTGACCTGTTCGGGAGTCGGCAACATGAGAAATGCTCCAGTCGGTGCGTTCAGTGACGCAGCTTGTAGCCGGTCGCGAGCAGCCGCATCGCGACGAGCGCGAGCAGCACGAAGAAACCGGCGACGATCGCGAGGCTTTGATACGGGTTGATGTCGGCGACGCCGAAGAACCCGTAGCGGAAGCCGTCGATCATGTAGAAAAACGGATTGAGACGCGACACCTCGCGCCACAGGGGCGGCAGCGAGTGGGTCGAGTAGAACACGCCGGACAGGAACGTCAGCGGCATGATCAGGAAGTTCTGGAACGCGGCGAGCTGGTCGAACTTCTCGGCCCAGATCCCGGCGATCAGGCCGAGCGTGCCGAGGATCGCCGAGCCGAACAGCGCGAACAGCACGATGAACAGCGGCGAGGCGAAGCCGACCGGGATGAACCAGACCGTCACCACGAACACGCCGACGCCGACCGCGAGCCCGCGCACCACGGCCGCGAGCACGTAGGCCGAGAAGATCTCGGCATACGACAGCGGCGGCAGCAGCACGAACACGAGGTTGCCGGTGATCTTCGACTGGATCAGCGACGACGAGCTGTTGGCGAACGCGTTCTGCAGCACGCTCATCATCACCAGCCCCGGCACCAGGAAGCTCACGTACTCGACGCCGGGATAGACGTTGACGCGGCCCGACAGCGCGTGGCCGAAGATCGTCAGGTACAGCAGCGCCGTGACCACCGGCGCCAGCACGGTCTGAAACGCCACCTTCCAGAACCGCAGGATTTCCTTGTAGAACAGCGTGCGAAACCCGCTCATGCCAGACCCTCGATCACATCGGCTCCGTTCATCACCTGGACGAACACGTCTTCGAGGTCGGCCTTGCGCACCTCGATCTCGTCGAACGCGCAGCCCGCCGCGCGGCAGGCCGACAGGATCGGTTCGACCTCGTCGTAGCTGCTGAGCCGCAGCAGGTGCTCGCGCGCGCCGGGCGCGACGGCCTCGGTCTGCAGCGCGCGCAGTTCGGCGGGCAGCTCGCCCTGCGCGAGACGCAGGTACAGCTGCAGCCCCGCGAAGCGCTGCAGCAGCGCGCTGGTGCGTTCGAGCGCGACCACCTCGCCGCGCCGCAGCATCGCGATGCGGTCGCACAGCGACTCGGCTTCTTCCAGGTAGTGGGTGGTCAGCACGATCGTGTGGCCTTCGCGGTTCAGGCGCGAGATGAACTTCCAGAGCGTCTGGCGCAGCTCGACGTCCACGCCGGCGGTCGGCTCGTCGAGCACGATCACGGGCGGCCGGTGGACCAGCGCCTGCGCCACCAGCACACGGCGCTTCATGCCGCCCGACAGCGCGCGCATGTTGGCGTCGGCCTTCTCGGTGAGATCGAGATTGGCCATCACTTCATCGATCCAGTCGTCGTTGCGGCGCAGCCCGAAATAGCCGGACTGCAGCCGCAGCGTCTCGCGCACCGAGAAGAACGGATCGAACACGAGTTCCTGCGGCACCACGCCGAGCGCGCGGCGCGCGTCGCGGAAGTCGGTCACGACATCATGCCCGCGCACCGAGATGCTGCCTTCGTCGGCGCGGGCGAGTCCCGCGAGGATGCTGATGAGGGTCGTCTTGCCGGCGCCGTTGGGGCCGAGCAGGCCGAAGAACTCGCCTTCCTCGACGGACAGGCTGACGCCCTTCAGCGCCTGGAGCGACGCATAGCGCTTCTTGACGTTTCGGATTTCTATGGCTGACATGACTGAGCGCGGCACGGGCGCCGCGACGCCTGATTCTGGTCGTGAAGTCGAATGGGGAAAAATGGGGGCCGATTGGAAGCCCCGCAAAACGGTTGATTATAGGGCAAACCGGGCAGCCGGATGGGCGCGGCCGAGCCGCGACGATCCGGGACGCCCGGGCGCGCGGCGCCGGGCGTCAGGCGGCGAGCGTCAATGTCGCTCGCCGAGGAGGGAGTCGATGCCGTAGGCCCGCGCGAGGCTGGCGAGCGTGGGCGGCAGGTTCAGGATCTCGAGCGCGGCGCCGCGCGCCCGGGCGGCGCGCTGCCACGCGAGCAGCACGGCGAGCGCGGCCGAGTCGAACTGCGCGAGCGCCGCGCAGTCCACCGCGGTCGCGCCGCCGGCGATGCGGCCGAGCCCGTCGTCGAGCGCGGCCTTCGCGCTCGCGTGGGTCAGCGAGGCGCCGGTGGCGAACTGGCTCACGATGCCTTGCCGGCCGCGAGCTGCTGGTTGCGCTGCGTGAGGAACTGGATCAGCCCGTCCACGCCGCTCTGCTGGATCTTCTCGTTGAACTGCTGCTGGTAGGTCTGGATCAGCCAGGCGCCGAGCACGTTCAGGTCATAGACGCGCCAGCCCTGCTGCGTCTTGTAGAGGCGGTAGTCGATCTGCACCGGCTGGCCGTTGTTCGAGGCCAGCGTGCGCACCACCACGTCGGTCGCGCCCGGATCGGCGCGGAACGGCGGGTACTGGATCTGCTGGTCGGCCTTCAGCTGCGCAATCGCGCCCGAATAGGTGCGGATCAGCAGCATCTTGAACTGCTCGATCACCTTGTCCTGCTGGTCCGGCGTCGCCGCGCGCCAGTTGCGGCCCATCACGAGCTGCGTGGTGCGGCGGAAGTCGGTGTACGGGAGGATGTCGCGATTGACGATGTCGGTGATCCGGCCGATGTCGCCCGGCTTGATCGACTGCGCCCGGACCTCGTTCATCACCTGTTCGGTCGCGGTCTTGATCAGCGCCTGCGGGTTCGACTGGTCGACCTCGGCATGGGCGGCGCTGCCGAACGAGAAAAACGCGGCTACCACGGGAATCAGAAACAGTTTTTTCATGAGATGTCCTGCGAAGTGAGTCGGTGCTGCATTTTGAACCAGCGGCGGACTTCTTGTTGCATCCGCCGCCGTCACAAACGTTTCCGGCTGTAACGAACCGCGGCGCGATCAGTGCAGCCGCAGGCTCGGCCAGTGGAAACCGTTCGGCGCCGGCGGCACCACGTTCTGAGCCGGCACGTGGGTGGCGCTGGCCGGATTCGGCATGGCCGCGGCCGGCGCCGAGGCGGCCGAAGCGGCATCCTGGGCCGGGGCCGTCGCACCCGGCGACACCGCCGCGCCGGCTGCCGCACCGGCCGCACCCGCGCCGGCACCGGCCGCCGGTGCCGCGCCGTCGTCGGGCAGATCGTACTTCGGCAGCGTTTCCGAGCCGTAGTCGGGCACGTTCGCGGCCGCCTTGCCGCCGGGGCCGCCCGAGGCGGCGATCAGCGACTGGCGGCGCTGCAGGTAGGCGTTGCGCACGAACGAGTACTTGTCGATCGCGGCCGCGTCGAGCACGTCGCCGGCGCCAAGCAGGTTCGCGCGCGTATTGACCAGGTTCACGCCGAACAGGCCCCAGCTCACCGCATCCGAATTCACCCAGGTGAGCGGGTTGCCGACGTAGTCGACCCCGAGGCCTGCCGTGTCGCGCACGGTGCTCGGCCCGAGGAACGGCAGCACCACGTACGGGCCGGGCGGCACGCCGTAGTGGCCCATCGTGATGCCGAAGTCGTTGGTGTGCTTCGGCAGCTTCGCCACCGTCGCCACGTCGAACAGGCCGCCCACGCCGAACACCGTGTTGATCACCACGCGCATGATGTCGCCCACGCCGTCGGCGATGCGCAGCTGCACGAGGTTGTTGGCGGCGATGTAGACGTCGCCGATGTTCGAGAAGAAGTTCGTCACGCTGTCGCGCACCGGCTGCGGCACCGCCCACTGGTAGCCCTTGGCGACGGGCTTCAGCGCATAGGTGTCGACGGTGTCGTTGAACTTGTACATCGTCCGGTTGAAGCCTTCGAGCGGATCGCCCTTGGTGGGCGTCTGGACGGTGGCGCAACCGCTCATCGCGGCGACCGCCGCGAAGGTCAAGGCCGCGTTCCTGAGGCGCATGGTCTGCATGATCGTGTTCCCTCTTCTCTTTTCTCTGTCTGTTGCCTCGCCGGTGGGGACGGCGCGAGCGCTCAATGGGCAGCCGCCCCCGACGCCGCGGCCGGCTTGCTGCCGCCCGCGTCCGCTGCCTTGCTGTACAGGAACTGTCCGATCAGGTTCTCGAGCACGATCGCCGACTGCGTCATCGAGATCGTGTCGCCCGCCTTCAGCATCTCGGTGTCGCCGCCCGGCTCGAGGCCGATGTACTGCTCGCCGAGCAGGCCCGAGGTCAGGATCTTGGCCGAACTATCCTTCGGGAATTCGTATTGCTTGTCCAGTTCGATCGTCACCACCGCCTGGTAGGTATTGGTGTCGAAGCCGATCGCGCCGACCCGGCCCACCACCACGCCGGCGCTCTTCACGGCGGCGCGCGGCTTCAGGCCGCCGATATTGTCGAACTTCATCTTGACGGGATAGGTCGGCTGGAACGACAGCGAGCTCATGTTGCCCACCTTCAGCGCGAGAAACAGCAGCGCCAGGAAACCCAGCACCACGAACAGGCCGACCCAGAAGTCGAGAGCAGTCTTTTTCATCGTCATCTCAGGAATAGCCGACTCAGCTGAACATCAGCGCGGTCAGCAGAAAATCGAGGCCGAGTACCGCGAGCGACGCGTACACGACGGTTCGGGTGGTCGCGCGCGACACGCCCTCGGGCGTCGGCTTCGCCTCGTAGCCCTGGTAGAGCGCCACGAAGGTGACCGCGAAGCCGAACACGACGCTCTTGAGCACGCCGTTGCCGACGTCGCTCCAGGCGTCCACGCCGCCCTGCATCTGCGACCAGAACGCGCCCGGATCGACGCCGATCAGGATCACGCCCACCACGTAGCCGCCGATCACGCCCACCGCGCAGAAGATCGCCGAGAGCAGCGGCATCGTGATGATGCCGGCCCACATGCGCGGCGCGATCACGGTCTTGATCGGGTCCACCGCCATCATCTCGAGCGCGGTCAGCTGCTCGCCCGCCTTCATCAGGCCGATCTCGGCCGTCAGCGAGGTGCCCGCGCGGCCCGCGTACAGCAGCGCGGTGACCACCGGGCCCAGTTCGCGCACCAGCGACAGCGCCACCAGCAGCCCGAGCGACTGCTCGGCGCCGTAGCGGTTCAGCGTGTAGTAGCCCTGCAGCCCCAGCACGAAGCCGACGAACAGGCCCGACACGGCGATGATCACGAACGAATAATTGCCGAGGAAGTGGATCTGTTTCGTGACGAGCCGCGGGCGGCGCAGCAGCGGGAAGAATTCGAGCACGAGCCGCACGAACAGGCGCGTGGCGTAACCCGTGCGTTCGAGGCCGCCCAGCACGAAACGACCGATAGCGCTGATCATCGGCGCCCTCCGCCAAGGCCGAAGTCCGCGTCGAGCGGCGGACTCGTGTAGTGGAACCGGAACGGGCCGTCGGGCACGCCGTCGATGAACTGGCGCACGCTCGGCTCGGTCGAGGCGCGCAGCTCGTCAGGCGTGCCTTCGGCGAGCACGCCGCCGTTACCGAGGAAGTAGACGTAGTCGGCGATCGCGAACGATTCCGGCACGTCGTGCGTGACCAGGATCGAGGTCGCGCCGAGCGCCTCGTTCAGCGTGCGGATCAGGTTCGCGGTAATGCCGAGCGAGATCGGGTCGAGGCCGGCGAACGGCTCGTCGTACATGATCAGCTGCGGGTCGAGCGCGATCGCGCGTGCCAGCGCGACGCGGCGCGCCATGCCGCCCGACACCTCGGACGGCATCAGGTCGCGCGCGCCGCGCAGGCCGACCGCGTTGAGCTTCATCAGCACCAGGTCGCGGATCAGCGGCTCGGGCAGGTCGGTGTGCTCGCGCAGCGCGAACGCGACGTTGTCGAACACCGACATGTCGGTGAACAGCGCGCCGAACTGGAACAGCATGCCCATCTTGCGGCGCAGCGCGTAGAGACCGTCGCGCGACTGCGCGCCGACGTCGGCGCCGTCGAACAGCACCTGGCCCCGGCGCGCGCGCACGAGGCCGCCGATCAGGCGCAGCACGGTCGTCTTGCCACAGCCGGAGCCGCCCATCACGGCCACCACCTGACCGCGCCCGAAGCGCAGGTTCAGATTGGACAGCACGAGGCGGTCGCCGTAGCCGAAATCGACGTCGCGAAGTTCCAGCAGGGACTCGGAAGGGGAGCTCACGGAGCTGACAATCCTGTAACGCAGAACGCCGAATTATAGGGCCTGCTACGGTTTGGTGTCGGCAGAGTGTGCAGCGCGGCAATTTCGGCCGCTGGCCAAACATTACGTGACGTAACCGCGGCGGCGCCGGAAAGCCGCGAGCGGCCGCCCGGCGCGGCGGTGCGGGACCGCCTGTCCCGGCGGCAAGGGGCCGCCGGCAGGATCCGCCGGCCCGGCCGCGGCGGGCACGATGAGGCACGATCGGGCACGGCGGGATGCCCGCGCATCGGGTGCGCGGGCGCAACGCTTCGTCTCAGCGATCGAAGCAATCGGCGAGCGAGGCCACCGCGGCGCGCGGGTCCGCGGCCTGGGTGATCGCGCTGACCACGGCCACGCTGCCGACCCCGGCCGCGATCACCTCGGGCAGGTTCGCGGCCGTCACGCCGCCGATCGCGACGAGCGGCGCGCGCTGCCCGGCGAAGCGCGCGTAGCGGGCGAGCCGCGCGAGGCCCTGCGGCGGCACGGCCACCGCCTTGGTCGCAGTGGCGAACACCGGGCCGAGCGCCAGATAGCTGGGCCGCTGGCGCAGCGCGACCAGCATCTCGTAGTAGCCGTGGCTCGACAGGCCGAGCCGCAGGCCGGCCGCCGCGATCGCGCCGAGCCCGGCCTCCTGCAGGTCCTCCTGGCCGAGATGCACGCCGTAGGCGCCGGCCTCGATCGCGAGCTGCCAGTGGTCGTTGATGAACACGCGCGCATCCGGGTAGCGGCGCCCCGCCGCCACCGCGCGCGTGATCTCGGCGGCCAGCGCGTCCGGCGCGGCGTCCTTCACGCGCAGCTGCACGGTGCGCGCGCCGTAGTCGAGCACGCGTTCGACCCATTCGGCCGACGGCACCACCGGATACAGCCCGAGCCGCGCCGGGCACGGCGCGAAGGCCGGCTCGGGCGCGCCCGGCGCGCCGGCGATCGACGGAAAGCGGGCCGGTTCGACCGGCCATGGATCGCCGTCGGCCGCCTCGTCGCCGTCGCGCCAGGCGAGCGCCAGCACCAGCGCGTCGTGCGGCTCGAATCCGCAGTCGGCGAACGCGGCCAGCGCGGCGATCCAGTCGTCGGCGAGCGGCGCGGCGGCGGTCAGCGCGTAGCGCGCGTCGGCGCCCGTCAGCGTGGCGTGCCGCTCGTCGATCTCGAGCACGGCGCCGCCGGCCGCGATCAGTTCGGCCGCGCGCCCGGCCTTGGCATCGCCGGCCGTCGCCACCAGCAGGTCGCCCGGCTGCGCGCGTTCGGGTACCGCAACACAGATTCGCATCGGCGCGCGGCGCGTGGGCCACTCGCCGAGCCGCGCGCGGATCCGCTCGGCGGCGCCCGCCAGCTCGTCCACCGGGGGCCAGAACAAATCACCGAAGCGCGTGCTCATTGCGCACCTCCATCCTGGTGCCAGAACGGCATGCCGACCACCGGCGTGCTCGCGTGCGCGGTCTCGCGCGGGTCCATCGGCCCGGCCCGCCACGCGTCGCGGCCCGCCTCGACGGCCTGCGCGAACGCGCGCGCCATCGTCTCGGGATGGGTGGCCTGCGAGACGGCCGTATTCAGCAGCACGCCGTCGAAGCCCCACTCCATCACCTGACACGCGTGCGACGGCACGCCGAGCCCGGCATCGACGATCAGCGGCACGTCCGGTAGCCGCTCGCGCAGCACGCGCAGCGCGTAGGGGTTCATCACGCCCTTGCCGGTGCCGATCGGCGCGCCCCACGGCATCAGCGCCTCGCAGCCGGCGTCGAGCAGCCGCCGGCCGATCACGAGATCCTCGGTGCAGTACGGCAGCACCTTGAAGCCGTCCTTGACCAGCAGCGTGGCCGCCTCGATCAGGCCGACCGGATCGGGCTGCAGCGTGTAGTCGTCGCCGATCAGTTCGAGCTTGATCCAGTCCGTCTCGAACACCTCGCGCGCCATCTGGGCCGTGCTGACCGCCTCGGCGACGGTCTGGCAGCCGGCCGTGTTCGGCAGCAGCGGCACCTCGTGGCGCCGCAGCAGGTCGAAGAAGCCGGCCTCGGCGGTGCCGGCGTTCATCTGCCGGCGCAGCGCGACGGTGACCATGCCGGGCCGCGACGCGGCGATCGAATCGGACAGCGACTGCAGCGACGGATAACGGGACGTGCCGAGCAGCACGCGGCTTTGCAGCGCGGTGCCGTACAGCGTCAGCGAATCGGTGGAGGAACGGAGCGTCATGGGGAAGTCCTGTGAAAGGTCTGCCGGGCGGGGAACCGGGCGGCGCCGGTCAGCCGCCTGCGACGGGATGCACGACGTCGAGCCGGTCGCCGGCCGCGAGCGCATGCTCCGCGTGCCGCGCGCGCGCGACGAACGCGCCGTTGACGGCGACCGCGAACGGCGGCCGGGCCTGGTAGGCGGCGAGCGCGTCGGCGACGGTCGCGCCGTCGGGAAGCGTCAGCGTCTGCTGGTTGATCTGGATGTCCATGGTGTCGGTAGAAGATCGTGCCGCGCGCTCATGCGCGCACGGGGTCGGGTTGGTACTGGAACAGCGTCGGCCAGCGCACAGCGCGGCGCCATGCGGCGAGCGCATCGCGGCCCTCGCCCGCTCCGCCTGCCTCGTCGCTGCCACCGGTGCCGAACTCGCCGCCGAACCACGCATGCACGAATTCGACGGCCGCCTGCGCGACTTCCGGCGCGATCATGAAGCCGTGCCGGTACAGCCCGTTCACCGCCAGCGTCGCACCGCCGTTCCAGACGATCGCGGGCCGGTGATCGGGCAGCGTCGGCCGGCACTGCGAGCCGAGTTCGAGGATGCGCGCCTCGCCGAACGCCGGATGCACGGAGAACGCCGCGCTCAGCAGTTCGAGCGCCGAGCGCACGCTGACGGGCGACAGGTCCTCGCCTTCCACCTCGGTCGCGCCGATCACGTAGAGATCGTCCTGCTTCGGCGCGATGTAGAGCGGATAGCGCGGGTGCAGCAGCCGCACCGGCCGCGTGAGCCCGATGCCGGGCGCGTGGATCCGCGCGACCTCGCCGCGAATCCCGCGCAGCGCCGGCAGCGCCGCTTTCGCGCCAAGCCCGCGGCAGTCGATGGTGAGCCGCGCGCGCGGCTCGGGCGCCGTCTCGACGGCCGTGTTCCAGTGCGTGTCGACGCCGCGCGCGGCGAGCCCCGCGGCCAGCGCGGCGAGCGTCTGGCGATTGTCGAGCTGGCCTTCGCGCGGCAGCAGCAGGCCGCGCGCGAAGCGCCCGGCCAGCGCCGGCTCGGTCGCGCCGACCTGCTCGCCCGCCAGCGCGACGAGGCCGCCGTCGACGAGCGGCGCCGGCGCGTTGGCGCGCACGCGGCGCTCGAACAGCGGCGCCTCGGCGCGATCGGCGTGATGCCAGACGACCAGCGTGCCGTTGCGCTGGAAGAACACCGGCTCGGGCAGCTCGGCGAGCCACGCCGGCCAGCGTTCGAGCGAGGCGGCGCCGAGTTCGGTGATCAGCAGCTCGGCACTGGCGGCCTCGGCGAGCGGCGCGAGCATCGCCGCCGCGACCCAGGCGGCCGCGCCGGACCCGGCCGCGTCGCCGCGCTCGTGCAGCGCCACGCGCAAGCCCGCGCCGGCGAGCCGCCATGCGATCAGCCGGCCGACGAGGCCGCCGCCCAGCACGGCGACGTCGGGGCGGGTGCCGGTCGTGCCGCTCATCGCGCGGCCTTCCCGACGGGGCGCGCCGCCGCGCGAGCGGACGCGCGCGGCGCCAGGATCAAGCCACCCGAGGCAAGATCAAAGCGGCAAGCGGAACCTGAGGAACGAACAAGACTAAGCGGTGGGACGTGAAGAACGGGCATGGGCTCCTTCCGTAACGCGCGACTGCGCAATCGAACGGACGAAACCGGCGGCGGGGAGCCGACCCGGAAGCCAACGCCACGCGCCCCGTTCCAATGCGAACGACGGCGGCCGAACGACAACGGCGGGCGCGACCCGGTGGAATCGAAAACTTCCCGCGCCGGTATTATCCGGATCGGGTGCGAAGGGTCTCTCTCAGCCTTGCCGCCGCGCATCCCGATGCATCGTTCACCGGACGCCGACAGGCAGCAAAGCACCCCTGTTTCGTCTGGCGGCCATTAGACCACAGAAGCGGAAACGGTCGCAAACCGCGGCGCAGCATGGCTTGCGCGAGATCGCGTCGAATCGGGAAGCGGCCGGCGAGCGCCCGCGGCGGCCTCGCGGCGCGCCCCATTTTCCCGCCTTCTGCGCGAGCCGGCGCGGCGCTGGCACAATGCTGGCGTTGCGCCTTGTCCATGGCGGCCCCGCGCCGAGCGTGCCGGCCCGTTAAGTGCCGTTTAAGCGAGGCGCGACACAATCCGCCGGGCATCGCCATATGGCACGATTTCAGGCGCGCCGCCGCGTCCATCGGTTCGCATCGCGCGGCGCTTCGACCTTCGCGGCCCTGCGCCGCCTCACCCAGCAGGAAGTTCATGACCGCACCGTCCTCCGTCGTCCGCGCCGCGAACGACGCCTCGCCCGACGACATCCGCGTCTCCGCCTGGAGCCTCATCAAGCCGTACTGGGTGTCCTCGGAATGGAAGATCGCCTGGAGCCTGCTGCTCTCGATCATCGCGATGAACCTCGCGAACGTCTGGATCAGCGTGAGGATCAACGCCTGGTACGCGGACTTCAACAACGCGCTGCAGCAGAAGAACGCCGCGCAGTTCCCGCACCTGCTGCTGATCTTCAGCGGCCTCGCGTTCGCCTCGATCATCCTGTTCGTCTACAGCCGCTACCTGCGCCAGCTGCTCGGCTTCCGCTGGCGCCAGTGGGTCACCAACAGCGCGCTCGACGAATGGTTCGGCGATCGCGCGTTCTACCGGATCGAACGCGACCGCCTCGCCGACAACCCGGACCAGCGGATCACCAACGACCTCAACTCGCTGGCCACCACCACGCTCGCGCTGTCGCTGGACCTGCTGTCCACCGTGGTCACGCTGTTCTCGTTCATCACGATCCTCTGGGGCCTGGCCGGCGCGCTGTCGATCCCGCTCGGCGGCAGCACGATCCAGATCCCCGGCTACATGGTGTGGGCCGCCGCGCTCTACGCGCTGGTCGGTTCGTTCGTGATGCACAAGGCAGGGCATCCGCTGGTGTCGATCAACTATCAGCAGGAGCGCGTCGAGGCCGATTTCCGTTTCGGCCTGATCCGGATCCGCGAGAACGCCGAGCAGATCGCGTTCTACGACGGCATGGCGCTCGAGAAGCAGGGCGCGCAGGACCTGTTCCAGCGGATTCGCGACAACTGGTGGCGGCTGATGGCCTATACGCGGCGCCTGAACTTCGTGCTGAACTTCTACGGCCAGCTGGCGATCATCTTCCCGCTCGTGGTAGCCGCGCCGCGCTATTTCGCGGGCGCGTTCTCGTTCGGCGTGCTGATGCAGATCACCAACGCATTCAGCACCGTCAGCGACTCGTTCTCGTGGTTCATCAACAGTTACGGCACGCTCGTGGAATGGCGCGCGACCATCAACCGTCTGCGTGAATTCATGCGCGTCACGCGCAGCTCGCACCTGAAGGAAACGCTGTCGCCCGCCACCGAGCACGGCGGCATCAACCTGCACTACGTCGATGCGCCGTCGCTGACCACCCGCGGCCTGCGCCTCGCGCTGCCCAACGGCGCGCCGCTCTCGACGATCGCCGACGTGACCGTCGAGCCCGGCTCGCGCTGGCTCGTGCGCGGGCCGTCCGGCGCCGGCAAGAGCACGCTGATGCGCGCGCTGGCGGGGCTCTGGCCGTTCGGCAACGGCGCGATCGACGCGCCGGTGGGCGCGCGCATGATGTTCGTGCCGCAGCAGAGCTATCTGCCGATCGGCACGCTGAAGGCCGCGCTCACCTATCCGTCGCCGGCCACGCGTTTCGACGACGAGGCCTGCCGCGCGGCGCTGCGCGACTGCGGCCTGGCCGACTACGCGACGCGCCTCGAGGAATCGGCGCACTGGACGCGCGTGCTCTCGCCGGGCGAACAGCAGCGCCTGGCCGGCGCGCGCGTGCTGCTGCACAAGCCCGACTACCTGTTCCTCGACGAGGCCACCAGCGCGCTCGACGCCGACAACGAGGCGAACCTCTACAGCCTGATGGCCGCGCGCCTGCCGGGCGCGGCCATCGTCAGCATCGCGCACCGCGAATCGCTCGCGGCATTCCATGACCATACGCTGGACGTGCAGCGCGAGGCGGCACCGCTCGCGGCCTGAGGCGAAGAGCGGCGCCGCGCCGCCGAGTCGATCTGACCCGGCGGCGCGGCATTCCGGGCCGGATCGAACTCCGCGATCCTGGTATATGCTGACCGCTCAATCAGGAGGTATGAGATGCCGCGAAACACGTCCATCTCGCTCGAAGATCACTTGACCGAATTTGTCGACATGCAGGTGGCATCGGGCAGCTACCGCTCGGCGAGCGACGTCGCGGAGGCCGGCCTGCGACTGCTCGAGGCCCGCGAAACCGAATTGCACGCCCTTCAGGACGCGCTGCGCGCGGGCGAGGCTTCGGGTACCCCGGAACCCTTCGACAACCCGGCCTTCCTGGCCCGGATGCGCATGGCGCATGGCGGCTGAGCAGCGTCAGCTTCGACTCACGCCGCTGGCCGTGCATGATCTCGAAGAGATCTGGCGATACACCGCGGGCGATGGTCGCTTGCGCAGGCCGAGCGTTATCACCACGACCTGATCGCGGCGCTCGAGGCACTGGCGCGCGGCGAAAAAGTCGGCCGCCCCTGCATGGCACGCGAAGGCTACTTGCGCTACCCAGTCGGCGCCCACGTGGCGTTCTACCGCGAATCGGAACGGACGCTCGACGTGATCCGGGTGCTGGATCAGCGGATGGACGTCGAACGGCATCTCTAGCCCCGGCGCGCGCCGGCACCACAAGCCTGCTTCAAGCAAAAAAAGAGCACGCCAGGGCGTGCTCTTTTTTCATCCATCGGGCGGCGGCGCGCCCGTCACGGGCCCGCGCCGCCCTACCCGCTCAGCGCGGCAGTTCCGAATGCCCCATCAGGAACGCGTCGACGGTGCGCGCGCACTGGCGGCCTTCGCGGATCGCCCAGACCACCAGCGACTGGCCGCGGCGCATGTCGCCGGCCGCGAACACCTTGTCGACCGAGGTCGCGTAGGCGCGTTCGCCTTCGGTGGCGGCGCGTGCGTTGCCGCGCGCGTCCTTGGCCACGCCGAACGCGTCGAGCACCGGCGCGGCCGGCTGCGTGAAGCCCATCGCCAGCAGCACCAGGTCCGCCTTCATCTCGAACTCGGAGCCCGCCACCTCGACCATCTTGCCGTCCTTCCATTCGACGCGCACGGCGATCAGCTTCTCGACCTTGCCGTTCTTGCCTTCGAGGCGCTTGGTGGCCACCGCCCAATCCCGCTCGCAGCCTTCGTCGTGCGACGACGAGGTGCGCAGCTTGATCGGCCAGTACGGCCAGACGAGCGGCTTGTTCTCGGCTTCCGGCGGCTGCGGCAGCAGTTCGAACTGCGTGACCGACTTCGCGCCGTGGCGGTTCGAGGTGCCGACGCAGTCCGAACCCGTGTCGCCGCCGCCGATCACGATGACGTGCTTGCCCTTGGCGAGCAGCTGGTCGGTCAGCTTGTCGCCGGCGTTGACGCGGTTCTGCTGCGGCAGGAAATCCATCGCGAAATGGACGCCTTCGAGCTCGCGGCCCGGCACCGGCAGGTCGCGCGGCGTCTCGGAGCCGCCCGCGATCACCACCGCGTCGAAGCTTTCCTGCAACTGCTCGGGCGTGATGGTTTCCTTCGCCATGTTGCCGATCATGTCCGGCAGCGCTTCCTTGCCGATGAACACGCTGGTGCGGAACGTCACGCCTTCGGCTTCCATCTGGCGCATGCGGCGGTCGATCAGCCACTTCTCCAGCTTGAAGTCGGGGATCCCGTAGCGCAGCAGGCCGCCGACGCGGTCGTTCTTCTCGAACACCGTCACCTCGTGGCCGGCGCGCGCGAGCTGCTGCGCGGCCGCGAGGCCCGCCGGGCCGGAGCCGACCACGGCCACCTTCTTGCCGGTCTTGTGCTCGGCCGGCAGCGGCTTGACCCAGCCTTCGGCCCAGGCCTTGTCGATGATCGCGTGCTCGATCGACTTGATGCCGACCGGATCGTTGTTGATGCCGAGCGTACAGGCCGCCTCGCACGGCGCCGGGCAGATACGGCCCGTGAACTCGGGGAAGTTGTTGGTCGAATGGAGGACTTCGATCGCCTGCTGCCAGTCCTGGCGGTACACGAGATCGTTGAAGTCCGGAATGATGTTGTTGACCGGGCAGCCGTTGTTGCAGAACGGGATGCCGCAATCCATGCAGCGCGCGCCCTGGATCTTCGCGTCGTCGTCGGACAGCGCCGCGACGAATTCCTTGTAGTGCTTCACACGCGTGAGCGGAGCCTCGTACGCCTCGTGGCGGCGTTCGAACTCGAGAAAACCGGTTGCCTTGCCCATAAGGTTCTCGTCTGAATCTGGGGTGGTTCGGGTGTGGGAAACGCGCCCGCCGGTGGCGGCGGGCGCATCCGCTATGTCGTTTCGCTGGTGCCGTGCGTTGGGGCGTCAGTTGCCTCAGGCGGCGACGGCTTCCCGGGCGGCCTTCGCCGCCGCGATCTCGCCGAGCGCGCGCTTGTATTCGTGCGGGAACACCTTCACGAACTGGCGGCGCGCCGCATCCCAGTTTTCCAGCAGCGACTTCGCGCGCGGCGAGCCGGTGAACTGGAAGTGACGCTCGACCAGCCCCTTGAGCAGCGCCTCGTCGGTCTGCCCGGCGTGCCAGATCGCGCGGTCGACGGTGCGCTCCTGCTCGGCCTGCTGCAGCACCGGATCGAGCGCGACCATCGCCTTGTTGCACTTCGCCGCGAACGCGCCGTCCGGATCGTAGACGTAGGCGAGGCCGCCCGACATGCCGGCCGCGAAGTTGCGCCCGGTCTCGCCGAGCACCACCACCGTGCCGCCCGTCATGTACTCGCAGCCGTGGTCGCCGGTACCCTCGACCACCGCCGTGGCGCCCGAGTTGCGCACGCAGAAGCGCTCGCCGGCCACGCCGCGGAAGAACGCCTCGCCTTCCAGCGCGCCGTACATCACCGTGTTGCCGCAGATGATGTTTTCCTCGGACTTGCCGCGGAAGTCGTTGGTCGGACGGATGATGATGCGGCCGCCCGACAGGCCCTTGCCGACATAGTCGTTGCCGTCGCCGACCAGGTCGAGCGTCACGCCCCTGGCGAGGAACGCGCCGAAGCTCTGGCCCGCGGTGCCCTTCAGCTGGATGTGGATCGCGTCGTCGGCGAGGCCGTCGCGGCCGTGCTTCTTCGCGATCACGCCCGACAGCATCGCGCCGACCGTGCGGTTCACGTTGCGCACCGGCTGGATGAACGACACATGCTCGCCGTTGTCGATCGCGGCGCGCGACTTCTCGAGCAGCGTGTGGTCGAGCGCGCGCTCGAGGCCGTGGTCCTGCACGTCGACGTGGCGCGTCGAGGCGTTCTCGACCTGCGGCTGGTAGAACACGCGCGTGAAGTCGAGGCCCTTGGCCTTCCAGTGCTCGACGCCCTTGCGCGTGTCGAGCAGGTCGGCGCGGCCGATCAGGTCGTCGAACTTCGCGATGCCGAGCTGCGCCATGATCTCGCGCACTTCCTCGGCGACGAAGAAGAAGTAGTTGACGACGTGCTCCGGCTGGCCCGAGAACTTCGCGCGCAGCACCGGGTCCTGCGTCGCGACGCCGACCGGGCAGGTGTTCAGGTGGCACTTGCGCATCATGATGCAGCCCTGCACCACCAGCGGCGCGGTCGCGAAGCCGAACTCGTCGGCGCCGAGCAGCGCGCCGATCGCGACGTCGCGGCCGGTCTTCATCTGGCCGTCGGCCTGCACGCGGATCCGGCCGCGCAGCCCGTTCAGCACCAGGGTCTGCTGGGTTTCGGCGAGGCCCAGTTCCCACGGCGTGCCGGCGTGCTTCAGCGACGACAGCGGCGAGGCGCCGGTGCCGCCGTCATGGCCCGCGATCACGACGTGGTCGGCCTTGGCCTTGGCCACGCCCGCGGCCACCGTGCCGACGCCCACTTCCGAGACGAGCTTCACCGAGATGCTCGACACCGGGTTGACGTTCTTCAGGTCGTGGATCAGCTGCGCCAGATCCTCGATCGAGTAGATGTCATGGTGCGGCGGCGGCGAGATCAGGCCGACGCCCGGCACCGCGTAGCGCAGCTTGCCGATGTACTCGGTCACCTTGTGGCCCGGCAGCTGGCCGCCTTCGCCCGGCTTCGCGCCCTGCGCCATCTTGATCTGGATCTGGTCGGCCGACGACAGGTATTCCGCCGACACGCCGAAGCGGCCCGACGCGACCTGCTTGATCTTCGAACGCAGCGAATCGCCGTCCTTGAGCGGGATGTCGCGCACGACTTCCTCGCCGATCACCGAGCGCAGCGTCTCGCCGCTCTGGATCGGGATGCCGCGCAGCTCGTTGCGGTAGCGGTTCACGTCCTCGCCGCCTTCGCCGGTGTTCGACTTGCCGCCGATCCGGTTCATCGCGACCGCCAGCGTGGCATGCGCTTCCGTGCTGATCGAGCCGAGCGACATCGCGCCGGTGGCGAAGCGCTTGACGATGTCCTTGGCCGGCTCGACGTCGTCGATCGAGATCGCCTTCGACGGATCGACCTTGAACTCGAACAGGCCGCGGAACGTCATGTGACGGCGCGTCTGGTCGTTGATCAGGTGCGCGTATTCCTTGTAGGTCTGGTACGAGTTGCTGCGCGTGGCGTGCTGCAGCTTGGCGATCGAATCGGGCGTCCACATGTGGTCCTCGCCGCGGATCCGGAACGCGTACTCGCCGCCCGCGTCGAGCATGTCGCGCAGCAGCGGATTGTCGCCGAACGCGTCGCGATGCAGGCGCAACGCTTCCTCGGCCACCTCGAACAGGCCGATGCCGCCCACCTTCGAGGCCGTGCCCTTGAAGTACTTGTTGACGAGCTCGCCCGCGAGGCCGACCGCCTCGAAGATCTGCGCGCCGGTGTAGGACATGTAGGTCGAGATGCCCATCTTCGACATCACCTTGTAGAGGCCCTTGCCGACCGCCTTGGTGAAGTTGTAGATCGCCTTCTCGGCCGACAGGTCGCCCGGCAGCCCTTCGGCCATCCTGGCGAGCGTTTCCATCGCGAGGTACGGGTGGACCGCTTCCGCGCCGTAGCCGGCCAGCAGCGCGAAGTGGTGCGTCTCGCGCGCCGAGCCGGTTTCGACCACGAGGCCGGTGCTGGTGCGCAGGCCCTGGTCGACGAGATGCGAATGGATCGCCGAGGTGGCGAGCAGCGCCGGGATCGCGACCGTTTCCGCGTCGGTCTTGCGGTCCGACACGATCAGGATGTTGTAGCCCGACTTCACGGCGTCGGCGGCTTCGGCGCACAGCGAGGCCAGACGCGCCTCGATGCCTTCCTTGCCCCAGCCGGCCGGATAGCAGATGCTCAACTCATAGGCGCTGAACTTGCCGCCCGTGTACTGGTCGATCGAGCGGATCTTCGCGATGTCCTTGAAGTCCAGCACCGGCTGGGACACTTCGAGGCGCATCGGCGGGTTCACGTTCTGCGTGTCGAGCAGGTTCGGCTTCGGGCCGATGAACGACACGAGCGACATCACCATGTTCTCGCGGATCGGGTCGATCGGCGGGTTCGTGACCTGCGCGAACAGCTGCTTGAAGTAGTGATAGAGCGTCTTGTTCTTGTTCGACATCACCGCGAGCGGCGAGTCGTTGCCCATCGAACCGACCGCTTCCTCGCCCTGCTGCGCCATCGGCGCCATCAGGAACTTGAGGTCTTCCTGGGTATAGCCGAACGCCTGCTGGCGGTCGAGCAGCGTCGCGGCCGCCCGGCGCTCCGCCGCGACGTCCTCGTCCTTCGAGTCGATCTCGTCGAGCTTGATGCGCACCGCGTCGATCCAGCTCTTGTACGGCTTGGCGTTGGCGAGGTTGTCCTTCAGTTCCTTGTCGTCGATGATGCGGCCGTGCTCCATGTCGATCAGGAACATCTTGCCCGGCTGCAGGCGCCACTTCTTGACGATCTTCGATTCGGGGATCGGCAGCGTGCCCGCTTCCGAGGCCATGATCACGAGATCGTCGTCGGTCACGATGTAGCGCGCCGGACGCAGGCCGTTACGGTCGAGCGTCGCGCCGATCTGGCGGCCGTCGGTGAACGCGATCGCGGCGGGGCCGTCCCACGGCTCCATCATCGCGGCGTGGTATTCGTAGAACGCGCGGCGGTTGTCGTCCATCAGCGTGTGCTGTTCCCAGGCTTCCGGGATCATCATCATCATCGCGTGGACGAGCGGGTAGCCCGCCATCACCAGCAGTTCGAGGCAGTTGTCGAACGAGGCCGTGTCCGACTGGCCCGGATAGATCAGCGGCCAGAGCTTGGGCAGGTCGTCGCCAAGCACGTGGCTCGCGATCGCGCCGGTGCGCGCGTTGAGCCAGTTGACGTTGCCCTTCACCGTGTTGATTTCGCCGTTGTGGGCGATCATCCGGTACGGGTGGGCGAGTTCCCAGGCCGGGAACGTGTTGGTCGAGAAGCGCTGGTGGACGAGCGCGAGCGCCGACACCACGCGGGCGTCCTGCAAATCGAGATAGTAGACGCCGACCTGACCCGCGAGCAGCAGGCCCTTGTAGACGATGGTGCGCGCCGACATCGACGGCACGAAGTATTCCTTGCCGTGCTTGAGCTTGAGCGCCTGGATGCGGTGGCTGGCGGTCTTGCGGATCACGTAGAGCTTGCGTTCGAGCGCGTCGGTGACGATCACGTCCTTGCCGCGGCCGATGAAAATCTGGCGGATCAGCGGCTCGGAGGCCTTGACCGTCGGCGAGACCGGCATCGTCGAATCGACCGGCACGTCGCGCCAGCCCAGCACCACCTGGCCTTCCGCCTTGACGGTGCGCTCGAGCTCCTGCTCGCAGGCGATCCGCGAAGCGTTTTCCTTCGGCAGGAAGATCATCCCCACGCCGTATTCGCCGGCGGGCGGCAGCGTCACGCCCTGCCTGGCCATTTCCTCGCGGTAGAACGCGTCCGGGATCTGGATCAGGATGCCCGCGCCGTCGCCCATCAGCGGATCGGCGCCCACCGCGCCGCGGTGATCGAGGTTCTCGAGGATCTTCAGACCCTGTTCGATGATCTCGTGGCTCTTCCTGCCCTTGATGTGAGCGACGAAACCGACGCCGCAGGCGTCATGCTCGTTCTGCGGGTCGTACAGACCTTGCGCGGCGGGGACCGCGCCGTGCGGCTCTTGGTGGTCGTTCATGGGGACACCGTCTGGTAAGGGCCTTGCGGCCGTTGAAACGTCTGCTGGTGGCCCGCCGCTCGGCGGCGGCGTGGCGGGCAAAACCGGGCACGATCGCGCCCGGCGTACCGGAATTCGGAATATACGCGACGAATCAACAGGATGGCAAATAAAACCGTATGTTCTGACACCAATTAAACAGATGTTTCTATTTGGTGCGGTTTTATTGGGGGCGTATCAAAACGGTGCAAAAAAAGCGGCATCCGAGGATGCCGCCGGACGCGGGGGCGCCGCTACTGCTGATGCGCCGACGGGTTGTGCGGGCCGTTGTTTTCACGTACCTTACGCGGCCGTCCGCGCGGTAGCGGCGAGACGCGCCGGTTGGCCGTGCGCGCCGCCCATTCTCGGTAGGTTTCACCGCCGAGCACCCAGCCCTTGAGCGTGGCCTGCTGCAGTTGCTCGGTCTGGCGCTCGTCGAGCGGCTGCTCGCAGAGCTCCTTGTAGGCGCGCTGTCGTTCGAATGGCGTGTTGCCGAGCGCCCAATAGAGCGGGTGATCGGTGATCAGGCTGTCGACGGTCAGGCCAATGTGATGACGATAGCTGGACCAGCGATAGCCCTCGGCCGCCTGGGCCAGCTGGGCGCGCACCGGGCTCAGCTCCACCACCCGGCTCGCCAGCAGGAAATAGCGCTCGCCCTCGATCACGGTGGCGCGATAGCGCCCTTCCCAGAGCGTGCCGCGCCGCGAGTAGCGCCGGTTGAAGTGAGCGACGTAGCGCCGGCCCACCGCCTGCATCGCCTTCGGCAGGCTCGCTTCGTCGCTTGGCGTGACGAGCAGCTGAACCTGTCGAGGCAGCAGCACGTAGGCATGCACCGCCAGTTGATGATCGCGCGCCGCCGCCTTCAGGCAATCGATGAAAAGCTCGTAATCCTGGTCATCGACGAACGCCGGTTGCTGATCCAGACCGCGCAGGATGACGTGCTGCGGCTGATCGGGAACATAGAGTCGTGCTAGCCGTGCCATGCTGAATGTCCGTTTGATCGCGTTAGGAAATACCCGAAGGCCCGAATGACTGCATCCGCGCAGAGCCCCGCGCGGCAGGGAGGATTCGCACGAACGTGCGAATCCTAGGGAGATTGCTCTAGCTTACTAGCCTGTTCCGTTTGAAACGCCGTGGTCATAATGAGCACGCTCTAATCAAGGAGGAGACAACCTGATGAAACAACAATTGGCCATTACGGGGGCTGTTGCGCTGGCATTGCTGGGCGCCGGCACCACCGCACAAGCACAATCGGCTGGAAGCTTCTACGTCACCACGGGCTGGTTTCATCTTGCCCCTCAGGATTCGAGCGACCCGCTGAAGGTGATGTCCGTCGGCGGCTCGCCCGTGAACCAGTCGGTACCCAACACCGGTGCCGGCATCAGCGATGCGGACACGCTCGGCGTCACCGCCGGCTATTTCGTGACCGACCACATCGCTGCCGAGTTCGTCTACGGGATCCCGCCAAAGTTCAATCTGACCGGCCAGGGATCGTTCTCGCAATTCGGCACGCTCGGCCGCGCCTACCAGTGGAGCCCGGCGCTGCTGCTCAAGTACTACTTCAACAGCGCCGAGGCGAAATTCCGGCCCTACGTCGGTGTCGGTGCGTCGTACATCTACTTTACCGGCGCCAAGCTGACCAACGGCGCCTTCGAAACCGGCGTGCTCGGCGGCCCGACCAGCGTTACCACCAGCAACCAGTGGGCGCCCGTGTTCAACGCCGGCTTCAACTACAACTTCACGAAGCACTGGTTCGCCGGCCTGTCGATCTCGTACATCCCGGTCAGCCTGACCGCGACGCTGACCACCCAGCGCGCCTCGCCGGTCGGCAACCTGACCCAGACCTCGCAGGCGCACATCAAGCTGAATCCGATCGTCAGCTACGTGAACATCGGCTACCGCTTCTAAGCGTAGTCGAATATTTGGGGAATGGTTATTTTCGCTGCAATTTGTAGCGATTTTTTCCTGACGTTACGAAATCGGAATGCAATCATGCTCCGGCGCTTGAGGGCCGGAGCAAATTCCCGCCTGCTATCGCGGCAAATTCGCGACTTTATTCCCCGGATCCGGAAAAGTGCGGCCCGATCGCATCGATCCGGTCGGTGCAGATCAGGTCCACGCCCCAGTCGATCAGTTCGCGCGCGCGAGCCGGCTCGTTGACCGTGTAGGCCAGTACATGCAATCCGGCCGCACGGATTGCGGCGACGCTCGCCGCGTCGAGCGCACGGTGGCTCGCGTGCAGCGAGACGCAGCCGAGTTCGGCCGTAAGCGCGCGCCACTCGGCCGGCAGCGTCTCGACCAGCAGCCCGCGCGGCAGCGCCGGGGCGGCCTCGCGCGCCGCCGCCAGCGCCGCCACCGAGAACGACGACAGTAGCGGCGGCACCGCCGCGCCGCGCCAGAAGCGCGCCGTGTCGAGCGCCACGCGCTCGCCCGTCTCCGCCTCGCGGCCCGGGCACGGCTTGATCTCGACGTTGGCGGCGAGGCCGAGCGCGAGGCAGCGCGCGGCCGCCTGTTCGAGCGTCGGCATCCGCTCGCCGGCAAAGCGCGCGTCGAACCAGGCGCCGGCATCGAGCGCCGCCAGCTCGCCATAGGTCATCGCCGCGGCCGCGCCGCGCCCGTTCGAGGTGCGCTCGACGGTGTCGTCGTGCAGCAGGAAGCTCACGCCGTCGGCCGACAGCTTCGCGTCGAACTCCACCATCCGGTGCCCGCGCCGCGCGCCCTCCTCGAGCGCCGCCAGCGTGTTCTCGGGCGCGAGCCTGCCGCCGCCGCGATGCGCGACGATCCGGGCGATGCCGCCATGGGGCCAGCGGGTCGGAGTGGGGGTGTTGCTCATGACGCAGTCCTCCTGATGACCGCGCCGCGCGGGGCACGCGGCACGGCAATGATTCGGCCGGTGCGGCTCAGTTCGCGCGCCGGCCCGTGACCGGATCGAAGAAGTGCAGGCGGTGCGCGGGCAGCGAGATGGCCAGCGCGGTGCCGGGCGCGGGCCGCTCGGCATAGGGCAGCCGCACGGCCACATCGTAGGCGCCCCAGCGGCCGTGCGCGAGATTGTCGGCGCCGAGCAGTTCGCATGAATCCACCACGAGCGGCGCGACCGGCATGCCCGGTTGCGGCGTCATGTGTTCGGGCCGCACGCCGAGCACCCACTCGCGGCCCGGCACGACGTCGCGGCCGATGCCGGGCGCGCCGGCCACCGGCAGGCGCGGGCCGCCGTCGTTGACCTCGAACAGCGCGCCGTCGGCCGACAGCCGGCCGCGCAGCAGGTTCATCGCGGGCGAGCCGATGAAGCCGGCCACGAACACCGTCGCCGGCTTCTCGTAGATGTCGACCGGCGCGCCGATCTGCTCGGCGCGCCCGTGGTTCATCACGATCACGCGCTGCGCGAGCGTCATCGCCTCGATCTGGTCGTGCGTGACGTACACGCTGGTGGTGCGCAGCCGGCCGTGCAGGCGCTGGATCTCGAGTCGCATCTGCACGCGCAGCTTCGCGTCGAGGTTCGACAGCGGCTCGTCGAACAGGAACACGGCCGGCTCGCGCACGATCGCGCGGCCCATCGCGACGCGCTGGCGCTGGCCGCCCGACAGCTCGCGCGGACGCCGCGCGAGCAGCGGCTCGAGTTCGAGGATGCGCGCGGCCGAGGCCACGCGCTGCTCGATCTCCGCGCGCTCGATGCCGCGGATCTTCAGCCCGTAGCCCATGTTCTGCGCGACCGTCATGTGCGGGTACAGCGCGTAGTTCTGGAACACCATCGCGATGTCGCGATCCTTCGGTTCGAGCGTGTTGACCACCTGCCCGCCGATCGCGATCTCGCCCTCGGAGACGCTCTCCAGGCCCGCGATCATCCGCAGCAGCGTGGACTTCCCGCAGCCGGACGGCCCGACCAGCACCACGAACTCGCCGTCGGCGATCTCGACGTCGATGCCGTGCAGCACGGCATGCCTGCCGTCATAGGTTTTCCTGACACCGTTCAAGCTCAGTGCAGCCATGCTTCGCGACTCTCCGGGTAAAGCAGGTTATTTTTCCGTGTCCACCAGGCCGCGCACGAACCAGCGCTGCATCGCCAGCACCACCACTAGCGGCGGCAGCATCGTCAGCAGCGTGGCGGCCATCACGAGATGCCATTCGGTGGCCGCATCGCCGCTCGCGATCATCGTCTTGATGCCGACCACGGCCGTCGACATCGCGCCGTCGGTGGTGATCAGGATCGGCCACAGGTATTGATTCCAGCCGTAGATGAAGGTGATCACGAACAGCGCCGCGATGCTGGTGCGCGACAGCGGCAGCACCACGTCCCAGAAGAAGCGCAGCGGCCCGGCGCCGTCGATGCGCGCGGCGTCCATCAGCTCGTCGGGCAGCGTCATGAAGAACTGCCGGAACAGGAAGGTGGCCGTGGCCGAGGCCATCAGCGGCAGCGTCAGGCCCGCGTAGCCGTTGGTCATGCCGAGCGTCGACACCACCTGCACGGTCGGGAAGATCCGCACCTCCACCGGCAGCATCAGCGTGACGAAGATCAGCCAGAACGCGGCGTTGCGCAGCGGGAAGCGGAAATAGACGATCGCGTAGGCCGACAGGATCGACACGGCGATCTTGCCGAACGCGATCACGAGCGCCATCACGAGGCTGTTCATCAGCAGCACGCCGAACGGCGTGGTGGTGGCGCCGCTGCCGCGATGCCAGATGGTGGCGATGTTCTCGAACAGGTGCGTGCCCGGCACCAGCGACATCGGCACCGAGAACACCTCGGCCGAATTCATCGTCGCGGCGCAGAAGCCGACGTAGACGGGAAACAGCAGCAGCACGGCGCCCGCGATCAGCACCGCGTGGCAGAACCGGTCGAAGCCCTTGCGATTCTCGATCATGCGTATTGCACCCGGCGTTCGACGAAGCGGAACTGCACCACGGTCAGCGCGACCACGATCACCATCAGCACCACCGACTGCGCGCCCGAGCTGCCGATGTCGAGCCCCTGGAAGCCCTCGGTGAAGATCTTGTAGATCAGCGTCTTGGTGCTCTGGCCCGGGCCGCCGGCGGTGGCCGCGTCGATCACCGGGAAGGTGTCGAAGAACGCGTAGACGAGGTTCACGATCAGCAGGAAGAAGCTGGTCGGCGAGAGTAGCGGCAGCGCGATGTCGACGAAGCGGCGCGCGGGGCCGGCGCCGTCGAGCGCGGCCGCCTCGATCAGCGAACGCGGGATCGCCTGCAGGCCGGCGTAGAAGAACAGGAAGTTGTAGCTGACCTGCTTCCAGACCGAGGCGATCACCACCAGCGCCATCGCCTGATGGGCGTCGAGCGCGTGGTTCCAGACGATGCCGAGCCTGGCGAGCGCGTAGGTGACCACGCCGATGCTCGGGTTGAACAGGAACGCCCACAGCACGGCGGCCACCGTCGGCGCCACCGCATATGGCCAGATCAGCAGCGTGCGATAGGCGCGCGAGCCGCGCACCACGCGGTCCGCGCAGGCGGCCAGCAGCAGCGAGACGACCAGCCCGATCACCGTCACCAGCGTGCTGAACACGAGCGTGGTGCGCAGCGAGGCGAGATAGAGCGGATCGCCGAACAGGTGCGCGAAGTTGGCGAGGCCGACGAATTCGCTGGTGGTGCCGAACGCATCCTGGCTCTGCGTCGACTGCCAGAGCGCGACGCCTGCCGGCCAGAGAAAGAACACCACGGTGATCGCGAGCTGCGGCGCAATCAGCAAGTACGGCAGCACGCCGGCGCCGAACCGGGAGCGGGCGGCAAGCGAGGAGCGGGAACGGGATGACATCGATGGCTTTCCGTCGACAGGAGACACCGGCGTGGCGCGCCGCCGCCGGCCGCCGCGTCCGTCGTCGCGGGCGGCACCCGCGCGGCGGCCCGGCGGCCGGATGACACTCAGGAGCCCTGCTTCTCGAAGCGGCGCAGCAACTCGTTGCCGCGCGCGACGGCCGAGTCGAGCGCGGCCTGCGGCGTCTTCTGCTGCGCCCAGACCTGTTCGAGTTCCTCGTCGACGATGGTGCGGATCTGCGGCATGTTGCCGAGACGCAGCCCCTTCGTGAACGGCAGCGGCGGCTTGTTCAGCATCTGCTTGATCGCGGTGTCGGCGCCCGGGTTCTTCGCGTAGAAGCCCTGCTCGCGCGTGAGGTCGTAGGCGGCCGTGGTGACGGGCAGATAGCCGGTGTCCTGGTGCCACTTCGCGGCGACCGCGGGCGAACTCAGGTAGGCGAGGAACTTCGCGACGCCCTTGTAGGTGTTCGCGTCCTTGCCGCCCAGCACCCACAGGCTCGCGCCGCCGATGATCGCGTTCTGCGGCGCGCCCTTCACGGTGTCGTCGTAGGGCATCATGCCGGTGCCGAAATCGAACTTCGCGTATTTGCGGATCGTCGCGAGCGCGCCCGAGGAGGTCGTCATGATCGCGCAGTCGCCGCTGTAGAACTTGCCGGTCGCCTCGTCCTTGCGGCCCGCGTAGGTGTAGGTGCCGTCCTTGGCCATCTGCTGCAGGAAGCGGATGTGCGCGACTTGCTGCGGCTTGTTGAATTCGAGCACCGCGTCGGCGCCGTCGAAGCCGTTGTTGCGCGTGGCGATCGGCAGGCCATGCCAGGCGCTGTAGTTCTCGATCTGGATCCAGCCCTGCCAGCCGGTGGTATAGCCGCAGCTGGCGCCGGCGTGGCGCAGCTTCTCGGCGTCGGCCTTCACCTCGGCCCAGGTCTTCGGCGGCTGGTTCGGATCGAGCCCGGCCTTCTTGAACAGATCCTTGTTGTAGTAGAGCACCGGCGTCGAGCTGTTGAACGGCATCGATACCAGATGGCCCGTCTTCGCGTCGCTGTAGTAGCTCGCCACGGTCGGCACGAACGCCTTCTCGTCGAGCGGCACGCCGGCCTGGCGGAACACCTCGGAGACGGGCAGCACGGCCTTCTTGGCCTGCATCATGGTGGCGGTGCCCACTTCATACACCTGCAGGATCGCCGGCGCGTTGCCGCTGCGATAGGCCGCGATGCCGGCCGCGAGTGCCTGGTCGTAGGTGCCCTTGAACACCGGCACGATCCGGTAGTCGCTCTGCGACGCGTTGAACTGCTCGGCGATCGCGTTGACCTTGTCGCCGAGCGCCGCCTCCATCGCGTGCCAGAACTGGATCTCGGTGGCCGCGAACGCGGCGCCCTGCATGCCGAACCAGATCGCGCCGCCGGCAGCCAGCGAGCGAACCACGGTGTTGACTCTCATCGACCTATCTCCGTTGTAGGCGGCGCGGCTCGAACGGCCGTCCGCGTTTGTGCCAGCCATGCAGCCGTGTCGCTCACGAGCGGGACGGGGCAGTCTAATTCTCGTCCATGACAAAAAGGCGTTGATATTCCTTCAGCGCGAAACGGTCGGTCATGCCGGCGATGTAGTGCGCGACGAGCCGCGCCTGCAGCGCCGGATCGGCGCTCTGGTAGGCCGGCGGCAGCAGGCGCGAATCGCCGGTGAACGCGTCGAACAGGCCCTTGACGACACGCTGCGCCTTGTTCGCCATCCGCATCACCTTGTAGTGGCGATAGAGGTTGTGGAACAGGAAGCGCTTGAGCTCGGCGGCCTCGGCCGCGATCACGGCGCTGTGCGCGACGAGCGGCGGGCAGCGATGCACGTCCTCGAGCGAGGCCGGCGCGTGCTCCGCCAGGTTGCGCGTGGTGGCGTCGATCAGGTCGACGATCAGCGTATTGATGATGCGGCGCACCGTTTCGTGAACGAGGCGGCGCCCCTCGATCGACGGGAAGTCGGCGAGCGCCGCCTCGTAATGGCGGCGCCAGAGCGCCACGCCCGCCAGCTGCTCGATGGTGATCAGGCCCGAGCGCAGGCCGTCGTCGACGTCGTGGTTGTTGTAGGCGATCTCGTCGGCGATGTTCGCGATCTGCGCCTCCAGCGACGGCTGGCGCCCTTCGAGGAAACGCTCGCCGAGTTCGCCGAGCCGGCGCGCGTTCTCGCGCGAACAATGCTTGAGGATGCCCTCGCGCGTCTCGAAGCAGAGGTTGAGTCCGTCGAACGCGCCGTAGTGCTCCTCGAGCTCGTCCACCACGGCGAGGCTCTGCAGGTTGTGCTCGAAGCCGCCGTGCTCGCGCATGCAGGCGTTGAGCGCGTCCTGGCCCGCATGGCCGAACGGCGTGTGGCCGAGGTCGTGCGCGAGCGAGATTGCCTCGACCAGATCCTCGTTCAGGCGCAGGTTGCGCGCGACCGAGCGCGCGATCTGCGCGACCTCGAGGCTGTGCGTGAGCCGCGTGCGGAACAGGTCGCCCTCGTGGTTCACGAACACCTGGGTCTTGTATTCGAGCCGGCGGAACGCGGTGGAATGGACGATGCGGTCGCGGTCGCGCTGGAATTCGGTGCGCGCGGCCGGCGCGCTCTCGGGATGGCGGCGACCGCGCGTGCGCGAGGCATGGGCCGCGTAGGGCGCCAGATGCGCCTCGAGCGCGGCGACGGTGGGCGCCGCGACGGGGCCGCTCGCGCGGCCGATGCGATCGGGCGACGAAGCGGGGGCGGCCGGTGCTACGGATGGCGCGGATGCGGCGGCGGCGGGTTGCTCCGGTCGCGGGCCGGACGGGGAAGCGGCGGCCCGACTATCGTCGATGGGGTGTGGCAACTCGCGCGATGTTTCGCTCACTGACTCCTCCACTGCTGGGCGCCGGCCGATCCGGCGCCGTGTTACCGGATCGCGGCCTCGAGCGTCGCCTGCACCGCTTCGTCGGGCGCGGCGGTGATCGACGAGGCGCCGATCCGGTCAAGCAGGATGAACTTGATCGCGCCCGCTTCCGCCTTCTTGTCGACCTGCATCAGCTCGACGTAGCGGCCGGCGCCGAGGTCCGGCGCGCGCACCGGCAGGTGCGCGGCGGCGATCACGCGGTTCAGGCGCTGGCGCGCCGCGTCGTCGAGCCGGCCGACGCGCACCGACAGGTCGGCCGCCATCACCATCCCGCAGCCCACCGCCTCGCCGTGCAGCCACTCGCCGTAGCCGAGCCCGGCCTCGATCGCATGGCCGAACGTGTGGCCGAAATTGAGGATCGCGCGCAGCCCGCCTTCGCGCTCGTCGGCGGCCACCACGCTGGCCTTGATCTCGCACGAGCGCCGCACGGCCTCGGCCAGCGCGGCCGGCTCGCGGTGGTTCAGCGCCTCGACGCTGGCCTCGATCCAGTCGAAGAACGCCGGATCGGCGATCGCGCCGGTCTTGATCACCTCGGCGATGCCGGCCGCGAGTTCGCGCTCGGGCAGCGTGCGCAGCGCGCCGATGTCGGCGATCACCGCCTGCGGCTGGTAGAACGCGCCGATCATGTTCTTGCCGAGCGGGTGATTGATGCCGGTCTTGCCGCCGACCGACGAATCGACCTGCGACAGCAGCGTGGTCGGTACCTGGATGAACGGCACGCCGCGCATGTAGCAGGCGGCCGCGAAGCCGGTCATGTCGCCCACCACGCCGCCGCCGAGCGCGATCAGCGTGGTCTTGCGATCGGCGCGCGAGCCGAGCAGCCCGTCGAAGATCAGGTTCAGCGTTTCCCACTGCTTGTAGGATTCGCCGTCGGGCAGCACCACCGTGTTGACGTGCTTGCCGAGCGGCGCGAGCGCGGCGCGCAGCGCGTCGCCGTAGAGCGGATCGACGGTGGTGTTGGTGACGATGGTGACGGCGGCGCCCTTGATGTGCGGGGCGAACAGTTCGGTGCGGCCAATCAGGCCGTCGCCGATATGAATCGGGTAGGCGCGATCGCCCAGGTCGACGTTGACGGTAATCATGCTTGTAGCGGCTTGGCGACGATGCCGGCCAGCTCGAGCTGCATCAGCACCATGTTGACGAGGCCGTTGACCGACGGACGGCCGGTCTCGATCACGAAATGCGCGCATTCGCGGTAAAGCGGGTCGCGCACCTCGTACAACGCTTCGAGCCGGGCCTTCGGATCTTCCGTCTGCAGCAGCGGGCGATTTTTGTCCTTGCGGGTTCTCAGCCAGAGATCGTGCGGGTTCGCGCGCAAATAGATGACGATACCGCGCGAACGCAGCGCGTCGCGATTTTCGGGGCGCATCACGGCGCCGCCGCCGGTCGCGAGCACGACGTTGCCGCGTTGGGTAAGCTCGTCGATCATTTTTTCCTCGCGGTCGCGGAAACCCGCCTCGCCCTCGAGTTCGAAAATGACCGGGATCCGCGTACCGGTGCGCGCTTCGATTTCGTGATCGGAATCGAAGAACGGCCGGTCGAGACGGCGCGCGACGGCGCGACCCACGGTGGTTTTACCCGCCCCCATGAGTCCGACGAAAAATACGCTTGCGTATGGATCCCGCGCTTGCAACGGCTTCCTCTGTTTCAATCTGGCTGGTGGTGTGGCGCAGCTTACTGGCAAAGCGCTTGCCTTGTCGAGCGCGCCCGCGGGCGATCAGCGGGCCGCCGCGGACTTGTCCCCCGAGCCCGGGACACCCGTCGGCGGGCCGTCCGGCGCGCCGACGACGCGCGGCGTGATGTAGACGACCAGCTCCGCGGTCCGCTCGCGCCGCGCCCGATGCCGGAACAGCGCGCCCAGAACCGGTATTTTGCCCAAGACCGGCACCCGAGTCACATCGTCCCGTCGATCGCTTTCGTAGATGCCGCCGATCGAGACCGTACCCCCATTTTCGACCTCCACGCGCGTGCGCACGTGCTTGGTGTGGATCGCCGGCCCCGCGTCGGTGGCCTCGCCGACGCTGTCCTTCGCCACGTCGAGATCGAGCACCACGTGGCCCTCGGGCGTGATCTGCGGTTCGACCTCGAGCTTGAGCGTGGCGCGGCGGAACTGCACGCCCGACACGCCGAGGCCGACCTTGGCCTGGTACGGCAGCTCGGTGCCCTGCTCGATCAGCGCCGACGCGCGATCGGCCGTGACGATGCGCGGGCTCGACACGATCCGCCCGCGCCCCTCCGCTTCGAGTGCGCTCAGTTCGAGATCGAGCAGGCGGCTCGCGCCGGCGACGAACAGCGTGAGGCCGGCCGTGGCGGCCTCGAATCCCGCGAGCGGACGTGCCGACAGATCCAGCAGCCGTCCGCCGGGGCCGCCGACGATGCCGGTCGCGGTACCGCCGGCAGTGGGCTCCGGGGTGGCAGCCCCTCCCGCGCCGCCGGCCCCACCGCCGCCCGCGCCGCCGGCACCGGAGCCGCTCGCCGCGCTGCCGCCCCACGCGGTCGAACGCAGCGCGAGCCGTGCCCCGAGTTCGCGTGAAAAGCCGCGCTCGCCCTCGACGATGCGTGCCTCGATCAGCACCTGTCGCGACGGCCGGTCGAGCTGCGCGAGCAACGCGGCGATCTGCGCGAGCCGGCCGTCGAGGTCGGTCACGAACAGCAGGTTCGTGCGCGGATCGGCCAGCACCGAGCCGCGCCGCGACAGCACGCGCTGGCCCGCGCCGCCGCCCGCCAGCAGCCTCGCGACGTCGTTCGCGCGCGGGTAGCGCAGCACGAAGGTGCGGCTCGCGAGCGGCTCCAGCTCGGCCGCGCGCGCATGGGTTTCGAAACGGGCACGCTCGCGCGCCGCCAGTTCCGCCACCGGCGCGACCCAGATCACGCCGCCGCGCTGCGCCATCGCGAGCCCGTTCGCGTCGAGCAATGCGTCGAACGCATCGCGCCACGGCACGTCGCGCACGCGCAGCGTGGCGCTGCCCTGCACGCGCCCGCTCAGCACGATGCTCTGCCCCGTGAAGCGCGCGAACGCGTCGAACGCGGCCGCGAGCGGCGCCTGCTGCAGGTCGAGCGAGATCCGGCGATGCCCGCGTGGGTCGTGCTTGCCGCGCATATCGCGCGCGTCATGCATGTCGGCCGGCGCATTGGTCAGCCGGAGCGGGACCGGCAGCGGAACCGGTGGTCCTTCGAGCGCGGGCGGAGCCGCAGCGGTACCGGCCGGCGAAGGAGAAACGCGTCCGGCATCGGCAGGCCTGGGCGCTTGTGGACTGTCGCCGGCCGCGGGCAGATCATCTGTCGATGAATCGGCGCCGCCGGACTCGGCGTCCGCATCCGCCGGGGGAATCCGATCGTCGGGCAGAGAAACCGGCACGCCGGCCGGGCTCAGTGCGTTCGCCGTGGCCGCCGGGTCCGACGCGCGGCCTCGCGCTGCGCCGTATCGCGGCCCGGCCGGCGCCCTGCCATCATCGCCGCCGTTTTGCCCGGCATCGCCGTCGAGCCCGCTCGTGCCACGCACGCGGCCGGCCTCGGTATCGAGCCATCGCGCTTCGCCGCCGCCATCGAGCGGCGAAGCGCCCGCCGCCCCGACCCCGGCGTTCGCGGGCATCGCGACCGGCAGCGGCGGCAGGCTCGCCCGCGCCGCCCCTTCGGCATTGGCCACGAGTGCCGCCACCGCGAGCATTCGCACCATCGAGCCGGCCCGGCGGGTCATCGGCTCGCCTCCGCGCTCAGGGCCACGCGCTGTTCACGGCCATCGTCGGCTTCGAGCCAGACGCCATCCGCCGCGATGCGCGTGATCCGCTCGGCGCCGATCCGTTCACCGACCGCCGCCGCGCGCGCCCGCCCGCCTGCGTCGATCAGGGCGAGCCCGCCGCGCGCATCGCGCAGGATGCCGGCGACGCGCGGCATGGCGAGCGCGTCGCTGCCGCCGAACTCGGCCGCGCCCGCCGCCGGCAGCGCGGCCCGCATCAAGCCGCTGGTTGCCGCCGGCCGCCTGTCGCCGTCGTGGACCGAGAACCGTGCAGAAAACACGGCACCGCCAGCGCGCCGCGTGACCTCGATGCCGAGCGGGACGATCGTCGCCGGCATCCACGCGAGCGAACGGATCCAGCGCGCGACCTCGCCGAAGCCGCCGGTGCCGGCGACGTCGTAGCGCAGCCCGGCCGCGTCGTGCTCACCTTGCTCAGCTGGTGCGGGGCCGAGCCGGCCGATCCGCAGGCCGCTCTCGTGCGCAGTGGCGGCGAGCCACCAGACCGAGTCGTGAGCGAGCCGGCCGTCGTGTTGCGACGTCGAGGAAACGGAGGACGGCGGCAGCGTTGCGCGCGGCCCCAGCGGAATATGGGTATCGGCGGGCGTCGCGGCGGTGATCGGTGCCGCCGCCGGCGCCGCCGCTTGCCCGGCGGATCGCGGCGGTTCGTGCCGCGCCCCCTCGGGCCGCCACGCGTGCAATCTGCGCTCCGCCTGATCCCGCTCCGACACCGCAGCATCGAGCCGCCGCCGAGCCTGTCCGACACCACTCCAGTCGCGCTCATCGCCGGCGGCACGCAGCGCGACGCAGACCGCTCCCGCCACGCAACCGAGCGCCGCCAGTTTCCTGGCCCCGCGATACGCCGCGATACGGCCGCCGCCACGCCGTTTGCCCCTCACTATCATTCGCGCCCTCCGCCGGTGGCGCTGCCGTGGCTCACCACGGCTCGCGGCCGAGAATCGGCCTGCGGCCAGCGAATCCGCACCACGAAGCGGATCGAGCCCGCGCTGCTCGCGGCCGGCTCGCCCCGGCCCGCGTCGATGCCCGCCACCTCGACCTGCCAGTCGGCCCGCGTCTCGCGCAACCGCGCGACCCAGCGCGCCGCGGCGAGCGGATCGCGCGCCCGCGCATCGAGCTGCGCGGTGCCGTCCGCCTGTCGCAGCCCGAGCAACACCACCGCACGATAGTCGAGCGCGCGCAGCGCATCGAACAGCGCCACCGCCCGCGCGAGCGGCCTCGCCCGGTCGGCCGCCGCCGTCTCGTGCCGGCGCCGGGCGGCAGCCTCACGCGCCGCCGCATCCGCCGCGCGCACGCGCGGCGCCCATTGCGCGAGCTGCTGTTCGATGGCCGCGCGCCGCGTGTCGAGCCGCGCGCGTTCGAGCGCCTGCGCCGCGCACGACAGCGCGGCCGCCGCCATCCCGACACAGGCCGCGCCCGCGAATTCGGCCGCGCGCCGCCGACGCCGCAGCCGGGCGTCGCGCTGCCGGTACGGCATCAGATTGAAGCCGCCGAGCCAGGCGCGGCGCCGCGCCGGATCACGCATCACCGCACGCGGCGGCATGCCCGCGAGCCGCCGTCGCGCGCTCATTCGCACACCCCGCGCAGCCCGAGCCCGAACGCCACCGCGAAGCGCGGCGAGTGGCGCGCGGCCGCGTCGATCTCGGGCCGCCGACAATACGCGGCGCATTCGAACGGCAACGCGGCGCAACCGAGCAGGTCGCCGATCTCGGCGAGCCGCGCCGCGATCTCACCCGGCTCGCCTTCGTCACCCTCACCGCCTTCGAGCGCACCGCCGACGAACGCGCAATCGATCTCGCCGCCGCGTCGCGCCAGCTCGCGCAGCGCGTCGGCAACGCTCGCGTGGGCCGACGACGGCGCCCGCACGTGGGTAGTCGCCGTGGTCGCCTCGACGCGCCAGCCATCCAGGCCGCCGGCCCCGATCCAGATCGCCGCGTAGGGCGCGTCGGCGTCGACCTCGAGCGCGGCGACCTGCCGGATCGCGCGCAGCGCCGCGTGCGGCTCGCCGTCGATCGCGGTCAGGCCGAAGCCGGCAGCCGCAGCCGCCTCGACGCGCACGTCGATGCGCGTGCGGTCGGTGGACGCGATCATCACGCGCCCGGGATGCAGGATGTCGTTGACGCACCAGTCGATCGCGAGCGAATCGCGCGCGATGCCGGTGGTGCGCTCGGCCTCGACCAGCACGGCCGGCTCGAGCGGGCCGTCCGCCGCGAGGCGCGCGTCGAGCATCGACATCGCGACCTCGCGGCACGACAGCGCCATCGCCGCCGGCATCCGGCCGACCGGCAGCCGCGCGCCGGCCCGTTCGGCCACGCGGGCCAGCGCGCGCGTCACCGCGGCCCAGTCGCCGCCCGTCACGTCGTGCGGCGCATCGAACGGCTCGCGTTCCAGCCGCTCGATGCCGATCACGCTGCCGCGCCGGCTCACGAACGCGACGCGCACCGCGTCCCGTCCCACATCGATGCCGGCGGCAAGCCACCGCCCGGCCATCCATCGTCGATAACCCGTCATGATCGGCCCTCCCGGCCGCCGTGCGACACGGGCACGGCATGACGGAAATTGTTGCCGGCCCGCCGGCGCGCGACCAGTCGGCTGAACGGCCAGCCGGCCGCCATGCGGACGGACGCGGCACCGATCGCGCCGATGCACCAGGAATGCCCATAGCGGACGTTTATAATCGCTGGACTGTTTTCCGGTATGCCTATGCAACCTACGACTCCCCCGTCTCCGCCGCCGGCCTCGGAACCGCCTCCGCCCCCGCCGCCGCCGGCCGTCGAACCGCCGCCGCCCCCTCCCCCGCCGCCGCCGCCGCGCAAGCGGCCGCTGTGGCTGAAGCTGCTGCTCGGCTTCGTCGGCCTGTGCGTGGCGCTCGCGCTATGCGCGGGGCTCGTGCTCGGCTACGCGCTGGTGGTGGCCTGGCCGAACATGCCGTCGCTCGACGCACTCACCGACTATCGTCCGAAGGTGCCGCTGCGCATCTACACGGCCGATCACGTGCTGATCGGCGAGTTCGGCGAGGAGCGCCGCGACATCGTCCATATCCAGGACGTGCCCGATTCGCTGAAGAAGGCGATCCTCGCGATCGAGGACGCGCGCTTCTACGAGCATGGCGGCGTCGACCTGACCGGCATCGCGCGCGCCGGCGTGGTGGCGCTGACCAACGGCCACGCGACGCAGGGCGCGAGCACGATCACGATGCAGGTCGCGCGCAACTTCTTCCTGTCGAGCGAGAAGACCTACACGCGCAAGATCTACGAGATGCTGCTGTCGTACCGGATCGAGCGCGCGCTGACGAAGGATCAGATTCTCGAGGTCTACATGAATCAGATCTATCTCGGCCAGCGCGCCTACGGCTTCGCGAGCGCGGCGCGCGTCTATTTCGGCAAGGACCTGAAGGATCTCACGCTGGCCGAAGCGGCCATGCTCGCGGGCCTGCCGAAGGCGCCGTCGGCCTACAACCCGGTGGTCAATCCGAAGCGCGCGAAGGTGCGCCAGCAGTACATCCTCGAGCGCATGCTGGAGCTGAACTTCATCACGCGCGAGCAATACGACGAGGCGGTCGCGCAGCCGCTGGTGGTCAAGACCGCGACGCGCGAGTACAGCGTCCACGCCGAGTACATCGCGGAAATGGTGCGCCAGATGATGTACGCGCAATACAAGGACGAAACCTATACGCGCGGCTTCAACGTGGTGACGACGGTCGACTCGGCAGACCAGACGCTCGCCTACCAGGCGCTGCGCCGCGGCCTGATGGACTACGAGCGCCGCCACGGCTATCGCGGCCCGGAAGCGTTCATCGAGCTGCCGGCCGACGCCGGCCAGCGCGAGCAGGCGATCGGCGACGCGCTGCTCGACCACCCCGACAACGGCGAGCTGATCGCGGCAGTGGTCACCGACGCGAATCCGAAGCAGGTGCGCATCGCGTTCGCCGACGGCGGCGGCGCGACGCTCGAAGGCCCGAAGCTGCGCTTCGCCGCGGCATCGCTGGCCGCCAGCGCGCAGCCGAACCGGCGCATCCGCCCCGGCGCGATCGTGCGCGTGGTGAAGAACGACGGCGGCGACTGGGCGATCACGCAGCTGCCGCAGATCGAGGGCGCGTTCATCTCGATCGTGCCGCAGGACGGCGCGATCCGCTCGCTGGTGGGCGGCTTCGACTTCAACAAGAACAAGTTCAACCACGTCACGCAGGCATGGCGCCAGCCCGGTTCGAGCTTCAAGCCGTTCATCTACTCGGCCTCGCTCGACAAGGGCCTGGGGCCGGCCACCATCATCAACGACGCGCCGCTGTTCTTCAGCGCGGCCGAGACGGGCGGCCAGCCGTGGGAGCCGAAGAACTACGGCGGCGGCTTCGACGGGCCGGAGCCGATGCGCACGGCGCTGATGCGCTCGCGCAACCTCGTCTCGATCCGGATCCTCAACTACATCGGCACCAAGTACGCGCAGCAGTACATCACGCGCTTCGGCTTCGACGCGGACCGCCATCCGGCCTACCTGCCGATGGCGCTCGGCGCGGGCCTCGTCACGCCGCTGCAGATGGCGGGCGCCTACTCGGTGTTCGCCAACGGCGGCTATCGCGTGAACCCGTACCTGATCGCCGAGGTGACCGATTCGAGCGGCAACGTGGTGGCGCGCGCGCAGCCGCTGGTGGCCGAGCAGAGCGCGCCGCGCGCGATCGACGCGCGCAACGCCTACGTGATGAACAGCCTGCTGCAGAGCGTGGCGCAGCGCGGCACCGGCGCGAAGACCAACGTGCTCAAGCGCACCGACCTCGGCGGCAAGACCGGCACCACTAACGATTCGCGCGACGCGTGGTTCGCGGGCTTCCAGCACACGCTCGCCGCGATCGCCTGGATCGGCTACGACAACCCGCGCAGCCTCGGCGACCGCGAGACGGGCGGCGGCCTCGCGCTGCCGGTCTGGATCGACTACATGGGGCCGTCGCTGAAGAACGTGCCCGAATACAGGATGCCGATGCCCGACGGCGTCACCACGATCGGCGACGAGCTGTTCTTCAGCGAGTTCACGCCGGGCCACGGCTTCGTGTCGACGGTCGGCGTGGCGCAGGCGGCCTCGCCCGACGACGCGTCGATCCCGCACGTCGACGCGCAGGAGAAGCAGGACATCATGAACCTGTTCCAGGGCGGCAACTGAGGCGCCGCGCGGCCTCGCAACGCAGAAAGAGCGACCCGCGGGTCGCTCTTTTCTCATCGGCAGCGCGCCTGCCGGTGCAGGCTCAGGCGCTGAACGTCACCGGCTCGCCGGCCTGCTCGGTCGCGTACTGCGTCAGCGCCGCGAAGAACTCGTTGCCCGAGCGCGTGTCGCGCCACGCGCCGTCGAGATAGCGGAAGTGATAGCCGCCCGACTTCGCCGCGATCCACACTTCCTTCATCGGCGGCTGCAGGTTCACGATGATCTTGGTGCCGTTCTCGAAGCTCAGCGTGATGACGCCGCCGTTGCGGCCCAGATCGATGTCGAGGTCGCCCTCGTTGGCTTCGTCCACGCAGCGCTCGACGGCCGCCAGAACGGCCTCGGCGCGGGTCAGGTATTCAGTGTCGCTCATGCTAAACTCTGTCGATTCAATTGTTTAGGGACGATCATGCGAGTCGTTTTCCAGATGAGCGCGATTGTAGCGGCTTTGGCGCTTGCCGGCTGCGGTCAACGCGGCGCGCTCTATCTGCCCACCGTGCCGCCTTTGCCTCCCAAACCGATCGAAACGACGCAACCGCCAGCCGCCGACGACGCGGCGTCGGCCCCCGATGCCGCCTCCACCGCCGACCCGGCGCCGGACGACGCGGCCGGCGCGTCACTGACGCTTTCGCCGTCGCTCGCCTCGCCGGGCGCGGCCTCCGACGCCACCCCCAATCGATGATCCCGGATGACTCACCCCGCATTTGACTACGTCGACGGCATGCTGCACGCCGAAGGCATTCCGGCCGACAAGCTCGCCGACCACTTCGACACCCCGCTCTACGTCTATTCGCGCGCCGCGCTGACGGCCGCGTACCAGGCCTATGCCAAGGCCTGCGAGGGCCGCCGCGCGTCGATCCACGTGGCCGTGAAGGCGAACGGCAATCTCGGCGTGCTGAACCTGTTCGCGCGGCTCGGCGCCGGCTTCGACATCGTCTCGGGCGGCGAGCTCGCGCGCGTGCTCGCGGCGGGCGGCAAGCCGGAGCAAGTGGTGTTCTCGGGCGTGGCCAAGAGCGCCGACGAAATGCGCGTCGCGCTCGAAGCCGGCGTCAAATGCTTCAACGTCGAATCGGTGCCGGAGCTCGACCGCCTCAACGCGGTGGCCGGCTCGCTCGGCAAGCGCGCGCCGGTCTCGCTGCGCGTGAACCCCGACGTCGATCCGAAGACGCATCCGTACATCTCCACCGGCCTGAAGGCCAACAAGTTCGGCGTGGCGTTCGCCGACGCGCGCGCGACCTACCGCGCCGCCGCCGCGCTGCCGAACCTGCAGGTGGTCGGCATCGACTGCCACATCGGTTCGCAGATCACCGAACTGAGCCCCTATCTCGACGCGCTCGACAAGGTGCTCGACCTGGTCGAGCAGATCGAGGCGGACGGCATCGCGATCCATCACGTCGACGTGGGCGGCGGGCTCGGCATCACCTATTCCGACGAAACGCCGCCCGACATCGGCGCGTTCGTGCGGGCGCTGTTCGAGAAGCTCGACGCGCGCGGCCACGGCCACCGCGAGCTGTTCTTCGAGCCAGGCCGCTCGCTGACCGGCAACGCCGGCATCCTGCTCACGCGCGTCGAATTCCTGAAGCCGGGCGAGGAGAAGAACTTCGCGATCGTCGACGCCGGCATGAACGACCTCGCGCGGCCGGCGATGTACGAGGCCTACCACGCGATCGTGCCGGTCAAGCAGGCCAGCGCGCAGGCGAGCGCCGTCTACGACGTGGTCGGCCCGGTCTGCGAGAGCGGCGACTGGCTCGGCCGCGAGCGCACGCTCGCGATTGCCGAAGGCGACCTGCTCGCGATCCGCTCGGCCGGCGCCTACGGCTTCGCGATGAGTTCGAACTACAACACGCGCCCGCGCGCGGCCGAGGTGCTCGTCGACGGCCAGAACGCCTATCTGGTGCGCGAGCGCGAGACGATCCCGAGCCTGTTCGAGAAGGAATCGATCCTGCCCGACGCCGAGTGAGCCGGGCCGGGCGCGTTGGCGCCGCGACCACCGGCGGGACGAAAAAAAGCGATGCGTGTGAAAAGCGCATCGCTTTTTTCATGCCGGCTCGCCGGAGGCGCCGCGCCGCCCCGGCGCCATCGCGGTATCCGCACGCCCGGCGAACTACGCCGCGGCCCGGGTACGCCGCCGTGCCAGCGCCGCCACGAGCCGCCAGCCGAGCAGCACCAGCACGATCGCGCCATAGAGCTTCGGCAGCGCCAGATCGTGCTTGCCGGCGCGCATCCACCAGAAGTGCAGGATCGCCAGCAGCGCGATCGCGTAGATCAGCCGGTGCAGCCGCTGCCAGTGGCGGCCGAGCCGGCGCACCATCGCGCGCGGCGAGGTCAGCGCGAGCGCGATCAGCAGCACGAACGCCGCGAAGCCGACGGTGATGAACGGCCGCTTCACGACGTCCTTCAGGATCGCCGCGAGATCGAACCACTTGTCGAACCAGAAGTAGGTGATGAAGTGCAGCGTCGCGTAGAAGAACGCGAACAGCCCGATCATGCGCCGCAGGCGCAGCAGCGCGGTCACGCCGGTGAGCCGCCGCAGCGGCGTGACGGCCAACGTCACGCAGAGGATCACGAGCGTCCAGAGCCCGGTCGAACGCGTGACGAACTCGATCGGGTTCGCGCCGAGCCCGCCCGTCGTGCCGAGCACCACGAGCCGCGCGAGCGGGAACAGCCCCGCGGCGAACACCGCCACCTTCGCGATGCGCAGCGCCCACGGCGCGGCCGGCGCCCGGGCCGTCTCGCGCGGGCCGCCGGCGGCCCGCGTGGCGCGCGACGCACCTGGCAATTTCTTGTCCACCGCGCGCCGCCTAGAAGTTCTTGCGCAGATCCATGCCGCGATACATCGATGCGACGAGATCGCCGTAGCCGTTGAACATCAGCGTCTTGCGCTTCGGCGTGAAGAAGCCGTCCTCGCCGATGCGCCGCTCGGTCGCCTGGCTCCAGCGCGGGTGGTCGACCTCGGGATTCACGTTCGAGAAGAAGCCGTACTCGGTCGGCGCATAGGTGTTCCAGCTGGTCTTCGGCGCCTGCTCGACGAAGCGGATCTTCACGATCGACTTCGCGCTCTTGAAGCCGTACTTCCACGGCACCACGATCCGCACCGGCGCGCCGTTCTGGTTCGGCAGCACCTGCCCGTAGACGCCCATCGCCAGCAGCGTGAGCGGGTTCATCGCCTCGTCGAGCCGCAGCCCTTCCGAGTACGGCCAGTCGAGGATCGGCTCGGCCAGCCCCGGCATCTGCGACGGATCGGCGAGCGTGACGAACTGCACGTACTTCGCGTTCGCCGTCGGCTGCACGCGGCGGATCAGGTCGGCGAGCGGGATGCCGATCCACGGAATCACCATCGACCAGCCCTCCACGCAGCGGTGCCGGTACACGCGCTCCTCGAGCGGCGCGAGCTTGAGCAGTTCGTCGATGTCGTAGACCTTCGGCGCCTTCACCGCGCCCTCCACGCTCACGCGCCACGGATGCGGGCGCAGCGAGCCGGCGTGCTGCGCGGGATCGCCCTTGTCGGTGCCGAATTCGTAGAAGTTGTTGTAGGTCGTCACGTCCTTGTACGGCGTGACCTTGTCGGGCACCACGAACTTCGCGTTGGTCGCGGCGGCGAGCGGATGCGCGGCGGGGTCCGGCGAACGGTAGGCCGCCGACGCGGCGCCCGGCACGCCGAGCCCGGCCGCCACGGCGGCGCCCGCCGCGCGCAGCACGTCGCGGCGCGCGGCGAATACCGACGGCGCGGTGATGTCGTGGCGCGCGATGTCGTCGCCGGTCAGCAGCCGGCGGCGCGTGGTCCTGATCAACATGAAGCGTCTCCTCGCCGGGCCGCGGCGCCGGCGGTCATGCGTTGCATCGATCCGCCCACGCGCGGAGCGCGCGGCGGCCCAACAAAAAACCGCCGGGCACGAACGCGTGCGGCGGCGGTTTGCGAATCCGTGATCGGTTCCGGCCGGAGCCGACGCAGCCCGGCCTACAGCTTGCCGTAGCTGTGCAGCCCCGAGAGGAACATGTTCACGCCCAGGAATGCGAAGGTGGTGACGAGCAGGCCCGTGAGCGCCCACCAGGCCGCAACGGTACCGCGCAGCCCCTTCATGAGCCGCATGTGCAGCCACGCCGCATAGTTGAGCCAGACGATCAGCGCCCAGGTCTCCTTCGGGTCCCAGCTCCAGTAGCCGCCCCATGCTTCGGCGGCCCACAGCGCGCCGAGGATCGTCGCGATCGTGAAGAACGCGAAGCCGACCGCGATCGACTTGTACATCACGTCGTCGAGCACCTCGAGCGCGGGCAGGCGATCGGCCAGCACGCCGCGCTGCTTGCACAGGTAGGCCACGCTGACCATCGCCGACAGCGCGAAGCTGCCGTAGCCGATGAAGTTGGCCGGCACGTGGATCTTCATCCACCAGCTCTGCAGCGCCGGCACGAGCGGCTGGATCTGCTGCGCGTCGCGCGCGATCGAGTACCACATCAGGAAGCCGACCGCCGCGCTGATCACGAGCAGCACGAATGCGCCGAGCGCGCGCGTGCCGTAGTGCCCTTCGTAGTACAGATAGAGCAGCGCCGTGATCAGGCTGAACAGCACGAACACTTCGTAGAGGTTCGACACCGGGATGTGGCCGACGTCGGCGCCGATCAGGTACGACTCGTACCAGCGCACCATCAGCCCCGTGAAGCCCATCAGCACGGCGGCCCAGGTCATCTTCTGGCCGATCGCGGCGCCGGTTTCGGAGCGACTCAGCATGCCGATCCAGTAGAACACCGTGGCGAACACGAACAGCGCGCTCATCCAGAGGATCGCCGACTGGCTCGACAGGAAGTACTTGAGGAAGAACGCCGAGTCGGCGCGCGACAGGTCGCCGTGATAGAGGTTCAGCGACAGCAGGGAAAGCACCGCGATCGACGCCATCAGCAGCCGCGCCGGCTTCCAGCGCCAGCCGAGCACGACCAGCGCGGCGGTCGCGCCCGTCATCACGGCCTGGTCGTAGTAATCCATGTGCGCCTGGTAATGCACGAGCGCGAAGCCGGCGCCGGCCACCATCGCGAGCGCGAACAGCCAGTCGACGAGGGACAGGCGCTTCAGGAACGGGCGCTCGTCGAACAGCGGCGCCGGGGCGGGCGCGCCCGCTTGCGCGCGGCCGCGCGGCGCGGGGGACGAAGAAACTTGGGTCAGATCCATGACGTTACCGTGGGGAGTCGTGGGGATCGGTCTTGCGCTCGGCAGGGCCCGCTGCGGCGGGCTCGGCACCGAGTACCGCGCCGACCGCGTCGCGCGTCTGCGCGAACTCCTTCTCGAAATCGAATGTCTTGCGGGCGCTCGACATCGCCATCACGACGCCGGTACCCGCTTCCGTGTCCTTGAGCCAGAACCACAGCCGGCGCTCGCGTACGTAGAACATCGAAAAGATGCCGAACACCAGCAGCAGGCTGCCAAGATACACCAGATTTTTACCAGGTGCGCGTGTCAACTGGAATACCGAAGCCTGCACCTGCTTATATGAATCAAGCCGCAAATACACCGGCGCGCCATACAGGAAGCTGTCCGACAGCGCGTTGATGGTGTTCTGCACGAAGCGCGCCGACTCGGCCGACTGCGCGACGGGCTTCAGGTTCGCCTGCCCGCGCGCCACCTGCCAGACCTGCCACATCGCGCCTTCCAGCATGCGCAGGAGCAGGCCGGCGGCCTTCTCCTGCTCGGCTTTCGGCACCGACTGGTCGATGAAGCCGGCCACCGCCTGGAAGCCGCCCACCGGATCGCCATCGGGCTGGCGGCCCGAACTCGCGTCGGCGCCCGCGAAAAGGGTCAGGACGCGCAGCGCGCTGTCGTTCAGGCGCGTGCGCAGCGCCGCGTCGGCGTCGGGCAGCGAGCCCTGCGCGAAGCGGCGCGCCGCCTCGGCACGCACGGCCGGATCCTCGAGCGCGGCGCGGATCCGCATCCACTCGTCGATCGAATCGTCGGCGTCGGCGGGAATCCGCAGGTAGCGGAACGGATCGTTCGGGCTCGCGCGCACGCCGGCCAGGAACACGCGGTCGCCGCCCACCTCGACCGGCAGCATGTAGTTGTTGAACTCGCGCGCCTGACCGTCCTTGCCGCGCACCTTGTACTGCACCGACGGCCCGACGTTGTGCAGGTTCACCGGCGTCGAGGTCTTCGCGCCGGAGCCGAGCCGCTCGTCGAACGCCTCCTTCAGCGAGTGCGTCATGCTCACGCCGCGCGCGTCGGCCTTGCCGTTCGCGTCGGTGAGGTTCTCGACGTTGATCGCGCGGAAGTCGGCGAACTCGATCGTCTCGCCGTCATGGCCCGCGAGCGGCACCGCGTTGCCGATCGTGCCGTCCACCGGGAACGACGCGTCGCGGTCGCCCGTCATCGGGAACGCGGTCATCCGCATCTGCGAGCCGCCGTCCTGGAAGCTCGACTGGTAGATCGACACGCCCTTGTAGGTGAACGGCTTGTTGACCTCGACGCGTGCCGGGATGCGCTTGCCGGTCTCGCGGTCGATCACGACGATGTCGCTCGCGAACAGCTTCGGCATGCCGGTCGAGTAGTAGTCGACGATGAACTTGTCGAGCTGGATCGAGAACGGCAGGTCCTGGATCAGCGAGCCGTTCGGCTGGTTCAGGATCGCGGTCGAGACGTACTGCCCTTCCGGCACCCACGCGTAGCCGCGGAACGTCGGGTTCGACGCCGACAGCCGGTGGTCGGGCGAGATCTCGCTGATCGCCGCGCTGGTGTTGACGGGCGACTTGCCGAACAGCCACATCTGGAAGTGGATCGGCAGGTTGCTGTCGAGCAGGCCGCCGAGGCAGATCACGACGATCGCGAGATGCGCGGCGATGTAGCCGTACTTGGTCATCGCACCGCGCTTCGCGGAGATCAGCGTCGCGCCGTCCGCTTCGCGCACCACCAGCTTGTAGCCGGCCTTGCCGATGAATGCGGCGAGCGAGGCCGCCACCTGTGCGCGCGCGCCGGTGGCCGCGTACTCGGCCTTGTGATGGAACGCGCGCAGGCTGCCTTCGCGCACCTTGTCCTTCCAGCTCTTCGCGTCGGCCAGCATCTTCGGGCCGTTGCGGATCACGCAGAGCGACAGCGAGATCACCAGGAACAGCAGGATCAGCATGAACCACCAGGCGCTGTAGACCGTGTAGAGGCCGATCGCGCGGAAGATGTCGGCCCAGAACGGGCCGAACTGGTTCACGTAGTTCGGATAGGGATCGTCCTGCGTGAGGACGGTGCCGATGATGCTCGCGATCGCCAGTACGACGAGCAGCGCGATCGCGAAGCGCATCGAGCTGATCAGCTCGACCGCGGTGTTCAGCATGCGGCGCCGCGAGTTCGCCTGGATTCCTGACGTGGTAACGCTCATTCACACTCCGACTGACAACAAAAAAGGGCAAGGCGCCAGCCTGGCGGCAGCGCCCCACCCTTTCTTTTTGTTTCCGCGCCGCGGCGCGCGAGGCGCGGCGGCGAGGATTCCCGTGCGTCGGGAGCGATCAGTGCAGGCCGGCAATGTAATCGGCAACCGCCTTCACTTCGCTGTCCGACAGGCGCGATGCGATCTGGTGCATCGGCTCGTTGTTGTTGCGCGCGCCCGCGCCCTGCTGGAACGCCGTGAGCTGCGCGACCGTGTAATCGGCCCACTGCCCCGACAGGCGCGGATACTGCACCGGAATGCCTTGTCCGGTCGGGCCGTGACAGCTTGCGCAGGCCGGCACGCCCTTGTCCGCGATGCCGCCGCGGTAGATCTGCCGGCCCAGTGCGACGGTGGCCGCGTCGCGCGCGACCCCGGGCTTCGGGGCCTGCGCACCGTAGTAAGCGGCCACGTTGCGCGCGTCGGCATCGTTCAGCGCGCCGGCGAAACCGGCCATCACCGCGCTGTTGCGCGCCGGCCCCTTGGCGCCCGGCTGCGTCTTGAAATCGTGCAACTGCTTGACCAGATAGTCGGGATGCTGGCCGGCCAGCTTCGGGAACGCGCCCGTGGCACTGTTGCCGTCGGCGCCGTGGCACGACGCGCAGACCTGCGTCGCGATCGCCTTGCCCCGCTCCAGATCCGGCTTGGCCGCATCCGCCGCGTCTGCCTCTGCCACGAAACCAACGAACCCTGCCGCAACCTGAAGCGCTATCAGAGACTTGCACAGTCGATTCATTCGCACACCCTGTTTCGTCTTGTGGGAATTTGAGGTTCTGCAAACGACGGCACTCAGTCTACCGCAGAAAGCCCCCGCAACCGGCCCGCGGGGCTTCGGAAAAACCGCCGTATTGTACAATATGGCGTTTACAGCCCCGTTCCGGCTATCAGGGTTACTGCGCGGATTACCGCATGCAACGCCCACGCGGATCATTGCGGGGTTCCCGCCTCCACGCGCGGCCCGCTCCGCGCTCTCGCTCCATCCGCACTCATGGCCTTCCTGCTCCATCAAGCCCGCTTCTACACGACCGTCAATCACCTGCGCGACCTGCCGCCCACCGTGATTCCGGAGATCGCCTTCGCCGGCCGGTCGAACGCGGGCAAATCGACGGCGATCAACATCCTCTGCAACCAGAAGCGGCTCGCGTTCGCCTCGAAGACGCCGGGGCGCACGCAGCACATCAACTACTTCTCGGTCGGCCCCGAGGCGGAACCGGTCGCGAACCTCGTCGACCTGCCCGGCTACGGCTACGCCGAGGTGCCCGGCGCCGCGAAGGCACACTGGGAAGCGCTGCTGTCGGCCTACCTCAAGACCCGGCCCCAATTGCGCGGCATGATCCTGATGATGGACTCGCGCCGGCCGCTGACCGAACTCGACCAGCGCATGATCGAGTGGTTCGCGCCGACCGGCAAGCCGATTCACACGCTGCTGACGAAGTGCGACAAATTGACCCGCCAAGAGAGCGTCAATGCGCTTCGCAATACGAAGAAAGCGCTCGAGGCCTATCGCGACGCCGGCTACGAAGGTGAGCTGACCGTGCAGCTGTTCTCGGCGCTCAAGCGCACCGGGCTCGACGAGGCGCACGCGCTGATCGAGAGCTGGCTGCGGCCGTCGGCCGCCGGCGAAAATGACGCAGCTGTAGGAGAATGACCGTTCCGCGCGCCTCGCGCGCGGCCCCGAACGGAGGCTTGCCGTCGGTTGGCGCATAAAAAAACCCGCCGTTTCGCGGCGGGTCAAACAGCCTAATCGAATAACGACAGGCACCCGCTCAGGGAGGAGAAGCGGGGAGCATCGCGCCTTGGCGCGGTACTCGATCGCTATCATATACCATTGTCTCGAAATTTCACCGAAGGGTTCCGTAAGGGTTCCTTCAGACTGATTCCAGCGATTTCGTCATGAGCCTCCATCCCTTGCATCGCCCGCGCAGAATGCGCCGCGACGACTTCTCGCGTCGCCTGATGCGTGAAAACCTCCTCACCACCAACGACCTGATCCTGCCGGTGTTCGTCGTCGAAGGCACCAACGTGCGCCAGGGCGTGGCCTCGATGCCCGGCGTCGAGCGCGTCTCGGTGGACCTGCTGATGGGCGTCGCCGAGCAGTGCGTCGCGCTCGGCGTGCCGGTGCTGTCGCTGTTCCCGGCGATCGAGCCGGCACTGAAGACGCCCGACGGCCGCGAGGCCGGCAACCCCGATGGCCTGATTCCGCGCGCGGTGCGTGAGCTGAAGCACCACTTCCCCGAGCTCGGCGTGCTGACCGACGTGGCGCTCGATCCGTACACGAGCCACGGCCAGGACGGCGTGCTCGACGAGAACGGCTACGTGATCAACGACGCGACCATCGAGATCCTGCTCGAGCAGGCGCGCGCGCAGGCCGAGGCCGGCGTCGACATCGTCGCGCCGTCGGACATGATGGACGGCCGGATCGGCTCGATCCGCGAGATGCTGGAGAGCGACGGCCACATCCACACGCGCATCATGGCCTACTCGGCGAAATACGCGTCGGCGTTCTACGGCCCGTTCCGCGACGCGGTCGGCTCGGCCACCAACCTCGGCAAGAGCAACAAGATGACGTACCAGATGGACCCGGCGAACTCCGACGAGGCGCTGCGCGAGATCCGGCTCGACATCGACGAAGGCGCCGACATGGTGATGGTGAAGCCCGGCATGCCGTACCTCGACATCGTGCGCCGCGTGAAGGACGAGTTCCGCTTCCCGACCTACGTCTACCAGGTCAGCGGCGAATACGCGATGCTGAAGGCCGCCGCGCTGAACGGCTGGCTCGACCACGACAAGGTCGTGCTTGAATCGCTGCTCGCGTTCAAGCGCGCGGGCGCCGACGGCGTGCTCACCTACTTCGCGCTCGACGCCGCGCGCCTGCTGCGCGACCAGAAGTAAGCCGGCGCGCCTGGGCGGCGCCTCCCAACGAAAACGGCGAAGCACGTCAGGCGCTCCGCCGTTTTTTCATGCGCGACGCGCTCGGCCGGCGCCGGGGCTCAGGCCGACGGCGCGCCCGCGCGGTCGAGGCTGCGCAGGAAGCGATCGGCGGCCTGATAGCCGACCACGCGGCCGAGTTCGCGGCCATCGCGATCGAACACGATGATGCCGGGCGGCCCGAACAGGCCGAAGCGCTTGAGCAGCGCCTGGTCGTCGCCGTTGTTGGCCGTGACGTCGGCGCGCACCAGCTGCAGCTGGCCCAGTCGCGCCTGCACGCGCGGATCGGTGAAGGTCAGGTGCTCCATCTCCTTGCAGCTCACGCACCAGTCCGCATAGAAATCGAGCAGCACCGGCCGGCCGGCGCTCTTGATGATCTGGTCGAGCTCGGCGCTCGAACGCACCGGCGCGAAGCTCGGGCCTTCGTGCGCGGCGGTGCCGGCTGCCGCTGCGCCCGCCACGGCGGCACCGCCGCGCGCGGCGAATACCGACAGCGGACGCAGCGGATCGGTCGAGCCGGCCGCGAGGCCGACCAGCAGCACGGCGGCCCAGATCGCGAACGCGGCGCCGACGCCGCGGCCGAGCCGGCGCCAGATCGAGGCGCCGCCGGCCGCCGGCGTGAAGAGGCCGGTGGCCGCCGCGGCGATCAGCAGCCAGAGCGCGGCGAGCGCGATCTGCACCGCGGCGCCGAGCACCGGCCAGACGATCCAGAGCGCGGCCGCGAGCAGCACCACGCCGAAGAACACCTTCACGCCTTCCATCCAGGCGCCGGCGCGCGGCAGCAGCGTGCCCGCGCCGAGGCCGATGATCAGCAGCGGCACACCGAGGCCGATCCCCATCGCGAACAGCGCGGCACCGCCGAGCAGCGCATTGCCGGTATGGGCGATGAACGCGAGCACGGCGAACAGCGGCGCCGTCATGCAGGCGCCGACCACCAGCGCCGAGAGCGCGCCCATCGCGGCCACCGCCGCGAAGCGCCCGCCCGAACGCCGGCTCGAGGCCTGCGCGGCGCCGTCCTGCCAGCGCTGCGGCAGCGCGATGTCGATGCCGCCGATCAGCGTCAGTGCGAACACCGTCAGCAGCAGCCCGAACGCGCCGAGCATCCACGGGTTCTGCAGCCACGCGCCGAGACTCTGGCCGATCAGCGCGGCGGCGATGCCGAGCACGGTGTAGACGAGCGCCATCCCGACCACGTAGGTCAGCGACAGCGCGAAGCTGCGCGCGCGCGTCGCCCGGGTGCCCTCGCCGATGATGATCGCCGACAGGATCGGGATCATCGGGTACGAGCACGGCAGCAGGCTCAGCACCATGCCGGCCACGAAAAACAGCGCGACGACGGTCAGGAAGCCGTGGCCTTCGAGCAGCGACTGCGCGTAGTCGGCGCTCGTCACGCGTTCGTACCAGCTGCCGTCCGCGGCGGGAGCGGCCGGCGTGGCGGGCGCCTGCGAGCCCGCAGCCGGCACGGCCGATTGCGCCGGCGCGGGCGAACTGGACGCCGGCGCCGCCGTCAGCGCCGCGCCCGCCACATGCACCACGTGCTCGGCGGGCGGATAGCAGATGCCGCCGTCGGCGCAACCCTGCGAGGTCACCGACAGCTCGAACGGGCCGGACGCCTTCGTGACGGGCACACGGATCGTCAGCTCGCCGCGATAGGTCTCGACGTTCTTCGCGAAGGTCTCGTCGTACTTCACGTGGCCGGGCGGGATCTGCGCCTCGCCGAGCGTCGCGGTGCCGCTTTTCACGGCGAACACGAAGCGCTCGCGGTACATGTAGTAGCCGTCGGCGATCTTGAAATGCAGGTCCACCTGCCCCGGCGATTCGCTCGAACTGAAGCGGAACGCGAGCGACGGGTCAAGGAAGTCGCCGTCGGCGCGCGCGGCCGATGAAAGGCCGAACAGCGCGCCGAACAGCATCAGGCACGCGAGCAGCAGACGCAGGCCGGAGGCTGCGGAAAAGTGGCGATCAGACATGAAAGAGGCGTTGGGTTTCGGCCGCCACCCAGGTGCCGTAGGGCACGGACGCGGTGGCCTGCCACGAGACGATTTCGGGTGTCTCGTAGGGATGATGGGAGGTGATGAAACGCTCGAGCTCGAGCGCACGCACGGCACTCGTCTTGAACAGCAACTGGATCTCTTCCGCCGATTCGATCTTGCCCTGCCAGTGATAGCTCGAGCGGATCGTGCCGAGTTCCGACACGCAGGCCGCGAGCCGGGCGCCGAGCGCGCCGTCCGCGAGCGAGCGGGCCGCGGCCGCATCGGGCACGGTCGTCATCATCAGCACGATCACCATCGACGTCTCCTGCGGAATTCGCGAAACGCCATATCCTAACGCAGGCGTCCGCTTCGCGCGCTGCGTGCGGCCCGCGCGCAGGCAACAAAAAAGCCAGGCATCGGCCTGGCTTTTTTTGCGACATCGCGAAAGCTTATTCGGCTTCCTGGACGTTGTCTTCCGAGACTTCCGGACGATCGAGCAGCTCGACCAGCGCCATCGGCGCGTTGTCGCCGACGCGGAAGCCGAACTTCAGGATGCGCAGGTAGCCGCCCGGACGGTTCGCGAAGCGCGGACCGAGCACGTCGAACAGCTTCGTGACCGAGTCACGATCGCGCAGGCGGTTGAAGGCCAGGCGACGGTTCGCCAGCGACGGCTTCTTGCCGAGCGTGATCAGCGGCTCGACGACCTTGCGGAGTTCCTTCGCCTTCGGCAGCGTCGTCTTGATGACTTCGTGCTCGATCAGCGAGTTGGACATGTTACGGAGCATTGCCAGACGGTGGCTGCTCGTGCGGTTCAGTTTCCGCAGACCATGACGGTGACGCATTTCAGTTTCCTTGATTCAAAGTTTTGATCCAGCTCTTCTATCGCGCCGGGACTGGCGCACGGGCCGGTAGAAAAAAGCAAGACGCGGATTCTAAAGGAAAATCCGCGTCCTGACCAGACTGGCGACGCGTGGACGCCGCCGGGAATTACTTGTCGAGACCGGCCGGCGGCCAGTTTTCGAGCTTCATGCCCAGCGTGAGGCCGCGCGAGGCCAGCACTTCCTTGATTTCGTTCAGCGACTTGCGACCGAGGTTCGGCGTCTTCAGCAGCTCGTTTTCCGTACGCTGGATCAGATCGCCGATGTAGTAGATGTTCTCCGCCTTCAGGCAGTTCGCCGAACGCACCGTCAGCTCGAGATCGTCCACCGGACGCAGCAGGATCGGATCGATCTGCGGCGCGCGCGACGGCGCTTCCGCGGCCGTTTCCGTGCCTTCCAGCGCCGCGAACACGGACAGCTGGTCGACCAGGATGCGGGCCGACTGGCGGATCGCTTCTTCCGGCGTGATCACGCCGCTCGTCTCGATGTTCATGACGAGCTTGTCGAGGTCGGTACGCTGCTCGACCCGGGCGCTTTCCACCGCATAGCTGACGCGGCGAACCGGCGAGAACGAGGCGTCCAGCACGATGCGGCCGATGATCTTCGCGGTTTCCTCGCCGTAGCGACGGACGTTGCCCGGCACGTAGCCGCGGCCCTTCTCGATCTTGATCTGGACGTCGAGCTTGCCGCCCTTGGTCAGATGCGCGATCACGTGATCGGGGTTGATCACCTCGCAGTCGTGCGCGAGTTCGATGTCGCCGGCCGTCACGATGCCTTCGCCTTCCTTGCGCAGGGTGACCGTGACTTCGTCGCGGTTGTGCAGCTTGAACACCACACCCTTCAGGTTCAGCAGCAGGTTGACGACGTCCTCTTGCACACCATCGAGCGTCGAGTACTCATGCACGACACCGGCGATCGTCACTTCGGTCGGCGCGTAGCCCACCATCGACGACAGCAGCACGCGGCGGAGCGCATTGCCCAAGGTATGGCCATAGCCGCGTTCGAACGGCTCCATGACCACTTTCGCATGGTTCTCGCCCAGCGACTCCACGGCGATGATCTTGGGTTTCAACAAACTGGTTTGCATAGGTTTTCCTTTTCAATACCCTCGGCTCGTTACACCGATAAGGCTGACCGGTAACACCTGAAAATGAACAGCCGAGGCCCTGCCGGCACTTCGCAAGCAGGGTACCTCGGCTATCAATCGGATTAACGCGAATACAATTCGACGATCAGGCTTTCGTTGATATCGCCTGCGATTTCAGCGCGTTCCGGCACTTGCTTGAACGTGCCTTCGAACTTCTTCGCGTCGACCGCAACCCAGCTCGGCATGCCGCCTTGCTCGGCCAGCGACAGCGATTCGACGATACGCGCCTGCTTCTTCGACTTCTCGCGGATCGCGATGATGTCGCCTGCCTTGACCTGCAGCGACGGGATGTTCGACGCGATGCCGTTCACCGTGATCGCCTTGTGGCTCACCAGCTGGCGCGCTTCGGCGCGCGTCGAGCCGAAGCCCATGCGGTACACGACGTTGTCGAGGCGCGACTCGAGCAGCTGCAGCAGGTTTTCACCCGTGTTGCCCTTGCGGCGATCGGCTTCGGCGAAGTAGCGGCGGAACTGACGCTCCAGCACGCCGTAGATGCGCTTGACCTTCTGCTTTTCACGCAGCTGCGTGCCGTAGTCGGACGTGCGCGCACCGGAGATGCGGCCGTGCTGACCCGGCTTGCTGTCGAGCTTGCACTTGTCGGCGAGCGAGCGGCGCGCGCTCTTCAGGAACAGATCGGTGCCTTCACGGCGGGACAACTTGGCCTTCGGGCCGGTATAACGTGCCACTTTGCGTTTCCTCTATCTATCGTCACGCGGATCCGGATCCGCGCTAGTTCGTGTCCTTTGGACCGAACGGTGGACTTAGTCAATCAATACAATCAACTACGTTGCCCGTCGACGCCCCGCGGCGACAACAGGCTGCGCCAGGCATCCTTAGATGCGGCGGCGCTTCGGCGGACGGCAGCCGTTGTGCGGGATCGGCGTCACGTCGGAGATCGCCGTGATCTTGATGCCGAGGCCGTGCAGTGCGCGCACTGCCGACTCGCGACCCGGGCCCGGGCCCTTGATGCGCACTTCCAGGTTCTTCACGCCGTATTCCATCGCGACGCGGCCAGCCGACTCGGCTGCCACCTGCGCGGCGAACGGGGTCGACTTGCGCGAGCCCTTGAAGCCCTGGCCGCCCGACGTCGCCCACGCCAGAGCGTTGCCCTGACGATCGGTGATCGTGATGATCGTGTTGTTGAACGATGCGTGAACGTGAACCACGCCTTCCGCAACGTTCTTCTTAACCTTCTTGCGAACGCGTTGAGCCGCGTTATTGGAAGCCTTAGCCATGACGTTTTCCTGTAACTGTCAGCTTATTTCTTCAGCGCTTGAGCGGCGCGGCGCGGACCCTTGCGGGTACGTGCGTTGGTACGCGTACGCTGGCCACGCATCGGCAGACCCTTGCGATGGCGCACGCCACGGTAGCAGCCGAGGTCCATCAGACGCTTGATGTTCATCGTCACTTCACGGCGCAGATCGCCTTCGACGACAAACTTGCCAACCTCTTCACGCAGCTTTTCGAGGTCTGCGTCGTTCAGGTCCTTGACCTTCTTCGAGAATTCGACGCCAGCGGCGGCGCAGATGCTGCGCGCGCGCGTGCGGCCGACACCGAAAATCGCCGTCAGGCCGATCTCGGTATGCTGGTGATTCGGGATGTTAACCCCTGCGATACGAGCCATTGTTTTTCCTCAAACAAAAAGCGCAAACGAGCGCGCGATCAGCCTTGACGCTGCTTGTGGCGCGGGTCCGAGCTGCAGATCACGCGAACCACACCCTTGCGCTTGATGATCTTGCAATTGCGGCAAATGCGCTTAACCGATGCCATCACTTTCATGATATTACCCTTTTTACAAATCACTTCGCCCGGAACACGATCCGCGCACGAGACAGATCGTAAGGCGTCAATTCAACCGTCACCTTGTCGCCCGGGAGGATGCGGATGTAGTGCATCCGCATCTTTCCCGAAATATGCCCCAATACGACATGGCCGTTTTCCAGCTTCACGCGGAAGGTCGCATTCGGGAGGTTTTCGACAACCTCTCCCTGCATCTGGATTACATCGTCTTTGGCCATAGTCCTTGATCAACGCATTGGGATGTTGCTGCCCTTGAAATTGGCTTTCTTGAGCAGCGACTCATACTGTTGCGACATAACGTACGACTGCACCTGCGCCATGAAGTCCATCGTGACGACGACAATGATCAGCAGCGACGTTCCACCAAAATAAAACGGCACGTTCCAGCGCAGTACCAAAAATTCCGGCAGCAGACACACGAAGACGATGTAGATCGCACCGGCCAGCGTCAGACGCGTGAGGATGCGGTCGATGTATCGCGCGGTCTGGTCGCCCGGACGGATGCCCGGCACGAACGCGCCGCTCTTCTTCAGGTTGTCCGCCGTTTCCCTGCTGTTGAACACCAGCGCGGTGTAGAAGAAGCAGAAAAACACGATCGCCAGCGTGTACAGCAGCACGTACACCGGTTGACCCGGCTTCAGCGCTTCGGCCACGTTGTGCAGCGTGTCGGACAGCCAGCTCTTGCGGTCACCCGAGCTGAACCAGCTCAGGATCGTTGCCGGGAACAGGATGATCGACGATGCGAAGATCGGCGGAATCACGCCCGACATGTTCAACTTCAGCGGCAGATGCGACGACTGTCCGCCGTAAATCTTGTTGCCAACCTGGCGCTTCGCGTAGTTCACGAGGATCTTGCGCTGACCGCGTTCGATGAACACGACCAGGTAGGTCACCGCGCCGATCAGCACGACGATGATGATCGCCGAGATGATGCTCATCGAACCCGTGCGCACCAGCTCGAACAACCCGCCGACGGCGTTCGGGAAACCCGCCGCGATCCCGCCGAAGATGATGATCGAGATGCCGTTGCCGAGGCCGCGCTCGGTGATCTGCTCGCCGAGCCACATCAGGAACATCGTGCCCGTCACCAGCGTCACGACCGTCGTCAGCCTGAACAGCATGCCGGGATCGATGACGAGGCCTGGCTGGTTCTCGAGCGCCGCGGCGATGCCGAAGGCCTGGAACGTCGCCAGCACGACCGTGAAGATCCGCGTGTACTGCGTGATCTTGCGCTGCCCTGCCTGCCCTTCCTTCTTCAGCGCCTCGAGCTGCGGCGAGACGATTGCCAGCAGCTGCATGATGATCGACGCCGAGATGTACGGCATGATCCCCAGCGCGAAGATCGTGAAGCGCGACAACGCACCACCCGAGAACATGTTGAACATGCCGAGGATGCCGCCTGCCTGGCTCTGGAACAGCTTCGCCAGTTGATCCGGATCGATGCCCGGAACCGGAATGTGCGCGCCGATGCGATAGACGATCAGCGCCAGCAGCAAGAACATTGCCCGCCGGCGCAGATCGCCGAACTTCGCCGTGCTTCGACCGGGTTTTGCGAGACTCGGGCTGTTGGCCAAGTATCTTCTCCGATGCAGATGCTAGTAACGGCCGCGAGGCACGTTACTCGGCAAACGAACCGCCGGCCGCTTCGATCGCTGCGCGAGCCGACTTGGTCGCACCGAGACCCTTCACGACGATCTTGCGCTTCAGTTCGCCCGTAGCGATGATCTTCGCGCTCTTCGTCAGCTCGCCGACCAGGCCGGCTTGCTTCAGTGCGAGCAGATCGATCTCTTCGACCGGCAGCTTCTCGAGGTCGCCCAGACGCACTTCACCGACGAATTCCTTCGTCAGCGACGTGAAGCCGCGCTTCGGCAGACGACGCTGCAGAGGCATCTGACCGCCTTCGAAGCCGACCTTGTGGAAGCCGCCCGAACGCGATTTCTGACCCTTGTGACCACGGCCGGCCGTCTTACCGAGACCGGAACCGATGCCGCGGCCGACGCGACGCTTGGCGTGCTTCGCGCCTTCTGCCGGCTTCAGGTTATTCAATTCCATAACAACTCCTTGATCCGTAGTCGGCGCTTAGCCGATGACCTTAACAAGGTACGAGACCTTGTTGATCATGCCGCGCACCGCCGGCGTATCCTGCAGCTCGCTGACCGAGTTGAGGCGACGCAGACCCAGGCCGCGCACGGTGGCGCGGTGCGTTTCGCGGGTCCCAATCAGGCTCTTGACGAGCTGAACCTTGACAGTTTTTTCAGACATGGTGACCACCTGGGCTTAGCCCAAAATATCTTCGACGGACTTGCCGCGCTTGGCGGCGATGTCTGCCGGCGTCGATTGCTTGCGCAGGCCGTCGAGCGTCGCACGAACGAGGTTGTACGGGTTCGTCGAACCGTGGCTCTTGGCCACCACGTTCTGCACGCCCATCACGTCGAACACCGCGCGCATCGGACCGCCGGCGATCACGCCGGTACCTTCCTTCGCCGGGGCGAGGAGGACCGCCGAAGCGCCGTGCTTGCCGTGAACTTCGTGTTGCAGGGTACCGTTCTTCAGCGGCACCTTGAACATGTTGCGGCGAGCCTGCTCCATTGCCTTTTGCACGGCGACCGGCACTTCCTTCGCCTTGCCCTTGCCCATGCCGACGCGGCCATCACCGTCGCCGACCACGGTCAGTGCGGCGAAACCGAGAATCCGGCCACCCTTCACGACCTTGGTCACGCGATTGACCGAAATCATTTTTTCGCGAAGGCCGTCGTCGCGCTCGTCGGCCTGAACTTTCGCTTGCATCTTTGCCATGACGATTCCTTCCTTAGAACTTGAGCCCAGCTTCACGAGCTGCGTCGGCCAGAGCCTTGACGCGACCGTGATAGCGGAAGCCCGAGCGGTCAAAGGCGACGGATTCGATGCCGGCGGCCTTGGCCTTTTCTGCGATACGCTTGCCGATCAGCGTCGCTGCATTGACGTTGCCGCCCTTGCCCGACTGATCAGCCAGCTGCGCACGCACTTCGGCTTCGAGCGTCGACGCGCTGGCCACCACCTTGGTGCCGCACGGCGAGAACACTTGCGCGTAGATGTGCGAGTTCGTGCGATGCACGGCGAGACGCGCGACCTGCAGCTCGGCGATCTTGATACGCGTCTGGCGAGCGCGGCGCAGGCGAGATTGAGTCTTATCCATGATTGCGCACCCTTACTTCTTCTTCGTTTCTTTGAGGATCACAACCTCGTCGGCATAGCGCACACCCTTGCCCTTGTAGGGCTCGGGCGGGCGGTAACCGCGGACTTCCGCAGCCACCTGGCCGACCTTCTGCTTGTCGATCCCCTTGATCAGAATTTCGGTTTGCGTCGGGGTTTCCGCCTTGATGCCTTCCGGCATCTGATGCACCACCGGGTGCGAGAAACCCAGCGACAGATTCAGCTTGTCGCCTTGCGCCTGCGCACGATAACCGACGCCAACCAGCGTCAGCTTGCGCTCGAAACCCTTCGTCACGCCCTGCACCATGTTCGCGATGAGCGCGCGCATCGTGCCGGACAGTGCATTCGCTTCGCGGCTTTCGTCGACCGGCGCCAGATTCAGCGTGCCGTTGTCGTTCGCCACCGTCACAAGCGGGTTCACCACTTGCGAGATCGTGCCCAGCGGGCCCTTGACGGTGATCGAGCCGTTCGCCAGCGTCACCTCCGCGCCTTGCAGCGCGATCGGGCTCTTACCTACTCGAGACATGTTTCTTTCTCCTTTCGGTTAGGCGACGTAGCAGATGACTTCGCCGCCGACGCCGGTAGCGCGCGCCTTGCGGTCGGTCATCACGCCCTTCGGCGTCGACACGATTGCCACACCCAGGCCGTTCATGACCTGCGGGATGTCATTGCGGCCGCGGTACACGCGCAGGCCCGGCTTCGACACGCGCTCGAGGCGTTCGATGACCGGACGGCCGGCGTAGTACTTCAGTGCAATGTTCAGTTCTGCCTTCGCGCCTTCGCTCTTGACTGCGAAATCGTCGATATAGCCTTCGTCCTTCAGGACCTGGGCGATCGCGACCTTCACCTTCGACGAGGGCATTGCCACCGAAACCTTCTCGACCATCTGCGCGTTGCGGATGCGAGTCAGCATATCGGCGATAGGATCACTCATGCTCATTTACGTTTCTCCTATTACCAGCTCGCCTTGGTCAGGCCAGGAATCTCGCCGCGGAAAGCGATTTCACGAATCTTGTTACGCGCGAGGCCGAACTTGCGGAACGTGCCACGCGGACGGCCCGTGATCGCGCAGCGGTTACGCTTGCGGGTCGGGTTCGAGTTGCGGGGCAGTTGTTGCAGTTCCAGACGAGCGGCATAACGCTCTTCGTCCGACTTGCTCGCGTCATCAATGACCGCCTTCAGTGCCGCACGCTTCGGTGCGAACTTAGCTGCCAGGCGGGCACGCTTCTTTTCACGTTCGATCAGTGCCAGTTTAGCCACGGTAACCTCAGTTTCTGAACGGGAACTTGAAGCTGGCGAGCAGTGCCTTCGCTTCGTCGTCGGTCTTCGCGGTCGTCGTGATGCTGATGTTCAGCCCACGCAGCGCGTCGATCTTGTCGTAATCGATTTCGGGGAAAATGATCTGCTCTTTCACACCGATGTTGTAGTTGCCACGGCCGTCGAACGCACGACCCGACACGCCGCGGAAGTCGCGCACGCGGGGCAGGGCGACCGTCACGAAACGATCGAGGAATTCGTACATCGCGCGACCACGCAGCGTCACCATCGCACCGATCGGATAACCCTCACGGATCTTGAAGCCGGCGATTGCCTTGCGGGACTTCGTCACGACGGGCTTCTGGCCCGCGATCTTGGTCAGGTCGCCGACGGCGTGCTCGATGATCTTCTTGTCAGCGACGGCTTCGCCAAGACCCATGTTCAGGGTGATCTTGGTGATGCGCGGCACTTCCATGATCGACTTGTAGCCGAACTTCTCGATCAGGCCAGGAACAACCTTCTCTTTGTAAAACTCTTGAAAACGTGCCATTTCTATACTCCGCGTCAGGCCAGCACGGCACCGGTCGTCTTCAGGAAGCGAACCTTCTTGCCTTCCTCGACCTTGATGCCAACACGCGAAGCCTTGCCGTTCGCGTCGACCAGTGCGACGTTCGAAATATGCAGCGGCATCGCCTTCGCTTCCACGCCACCCGTCGTGCCCTTCATCGGGTTCGGCTTCACATGCTTCTTGACGAGGTTGATACCTTCGACGGTCACATGTTCGGCACCGACGGCCAGCACGACACCGCGCTTGCCCTTGTCCTTGCCGGTGATGACGACAATTTCGTCACCCTTGCGAATCTTGTTCATCGCGACTCCTTACAGCACTTCCGGCGCCAGCGAAACGATCTTCATGAATCGTTCGCTACGCAGCTCACGCGTGACCGGCCCGAAAATGCGGGTGCCGATCGGCTCGAGCTTGTTGTTCAAAAGCACAGCGGCGTTGCCGTCGAACTTGATCAGCGAACCGTCTTGACGACGCACGCCCTTGGCGGTGCGAACCACCACGGCGTTGTAGATTTCGCCTTTCTTCACGCGCCCGCGCGGCGTTGCTTCCTTGACGCTCACCTTGATGATGTCGCCAATGCTGGCATAACGACGCTTCGAGCCGCCGAGCACCTTGATGCACATGACTTCACGCGCACCCGTGTTGTCGGCCACTTCAAGCCGAGATTCGGTCTGGATCATGGTTTATCTTTCCCAACTTAATCCGGATGCACCACCATGGCACATACGGTCAGTCTTGGTCCCGTCAGCCAACCGGCTGCTTGGGTTTGAACAGCAGCGACGGCAAACGAAACCCGCCATCGCAAATCGGTGAATCATCAGGCCGACAGAACGCCAGCCCGCTTCCCCCACCGTGACTTCGCCCGCGACGGGGCTCCCATAAAGAGGGAAGACCGGGATTATAACGCATAATCCCGGCCACGCAAGCAAAACTTTGCGATTTCAAGTACTTCCACTGCTGGGGCCTTGCGGCCTCCGCGCTTAGATCACGCGGGCTGCCTCGATGAGGCGCGACACCGTCCAGGCCTTCGTCTTCGACAGCGGACGGGTTTCCTGGATCTCGACGAGGTCACCCTCGTTGTAGGTGTTCGCTTCGTCGTGCGCGTGGTACTTCTTCGAACGCACCACGTACTTGCCGTAGATCGGATGCTTGACGCGGTTCTCGATCAGCACCGTGACGGTCTTGTCCATCTTGTTGCTGACGACCCGACCGACGAGCGTCCGCTTGAGCGAGGTTTTTACGCTATCGTTCATTTCTGGTTCGCCTTCTGAGTCAGGACGGTCCGCACACGAGCGATGTCGCGACGCACCTTCTTCAGCTGGCTCGTGTTCGTGAGCTGCTGGGTCGCGAGTTGCATGCGCAGGCCGAATTGCGCCTTCAGCAGGTCCGACAGCTCCTTGTTGAGCGCGGCCTGGTCCTTCTGGAGAAGTTCGGAAGCCTTCATGTTTTCTCCTTAGGCGCCGAGCTGACGAACGATGAACGCCGTCTTCAGCGGCAGCTTCGCTGCGGCCAGACGGAACGCTTCGCGTGCCAGTTCTTCGGTGACGCCATCCATTTCGTACAACATCTTGCCCGGCTGAATCTCGGCGACGTAGTACTCGGGGTTGCCCTTACCGTTACCCATCCGCACTTCGGCCGGCTTCTGCGAAATCGGCTTGTCCGGGAAGATACGGATCCAGATCCGGCCGCCACGCTTGATGTGACGCGTCATGGCACGACGTGCCGCTTCGATCTGACGTGCGGTCAAACGGCCGCGACCGATAGCCTTCAGGCCGTACTCACCGAACGACACGGCGTTGCCGCGCGTGGCGATGCCGGTGTTGCGACCCTTCTGCTCTTTACGATACTTCCTGCGTTTCGGTTGCAGCATCGTTATTCTCCAGTCTTGCCGTCTTCCGGCTTGCCTGCAGCGCGACGCGGAGCGCCACGACGGGCACCCGGACCACCGCCTTCACCGTCACGGCGCGGACGACGATCGCCCGGGCGCGCGTTGCGGCGCGGACGCTTGTCTTCCGTCACTTCCTCGACCACCGGCGCGTCGTTGCGGCCCAGCGTGTCGCCCTTGTACACCCACACCTTGACGCCGATGATGCCGTAGGTCGTCTTCGCTTCCGAGGTCGCGTAGTCGATGTCGGCGCGCAGCGTGTGCAGGGGCACACGGCCTTCGCGGTACCACTCGGTACGTGCGATTTCGATGCCGTTCAGACGGCCCGCGCTCATGATCTTGATGCCCTGGGCACCCAGACGCATCGCGTTCTGCATCGCACGCTTCATCGCGCGGCGGAACATGATCCGGCGCTCGAGCTGCTGCGTGATCGAATCGGCGATCAGTTGCGCATCGGTTTCCGGCTTGCGGATCTCTTCGATGTTGACGTGAACCGGCACGCCCATGCGGCGTTGCAGTTCCGTCTTCAGCAGTTCGATATCCTCACCCTTCTTGCCGATGACGACGCCCGGACGCGAGCTGTAAATCGTGATCCGTGCGTTCTTCGCCGGACGCTCGATGACGACGCGGCCGACCGAAGCGTTCTTCAGCTTCTTCTTCAGATACTCACGAACACCGATGTCTTCCTGCAACATCGCCGCGAAATTGTTGTTGTTCGCGTACCAACGCGACGCCCAATTGCGGCTGACGGCCAAACGGAAGCCAGTCGGATGAATTTTCTGTCCCATCGTGTGACCCCTTAATTCCCGACCGTCACAGTGATGTGACAGGATTGCTTCTCGATGCGGTTACCGCGGCCCTTGGCGCGCGCGGTGAATCGCTTGAGCGAGGCAGCCTTGTCGACGAAGATGCTCTTGATCTTGAGCTCGTCGATATCGGCGCCTTCGTTGTGCTCCGCATTCGCGATAGCCGACAACACCACCTTCTTCACGATGCCGGCGGCCTTCTTCGGCGAGAACGTCAGGACGTTCAGCGCCTTGTCGACCGGCAAACCGCGGATCTGGTCAGCCACCAGGCGCGTCTTCTGCGCCGAGATGCGGGCACCGCGATGAATTGCTTTCACTTCCATCTTGATTGCCCCTTATTTCTTGGCCTTCTTGTCGGCCGCGTGACCCTTGAACGTACGGGTCAGTGCGAACTCGCCAAGCTTGTGGCCGACCATGTTTTCCGAGATGTACACCGGAACGTGTTGACGGCCGTTGTGGACGGCGATCGTCAGGCCGATGAAATCCGGCAGGATCGTCGAACGACGCGACCAGGTCTTGATCGGCTTCTTGTCACGCGAAGCTGCAGCCGCCTCAACTTTCTTCAGCAAATGGGCGTCGCAGAACGGACCTTTTTTAACAGAACGTGCCATTGCCTACTCCTTAGCGCTTATGACGGCGCTGGACGATCATCGTCGTCGTGCGCTTGTTGCTACGCGTACGGAAGCCCTTCGCCGGCGTGCCCCACGGGCTCACCGGATCGCGACCTGCCGCGGTCTTGCCTTCACCACCACCGTGCGGGTGATCGATCGGGTTCATCGCGACGCCACGAACCGTCGGGCGGATACCGCGCCAGCGGTTGGCACCGGCCTTGCCGATCTGGCGGAGGCTGTGCTCTTCGTTGCCCACTTCGCCGATCGTCGCGCGGCATTCGATATGCACGCGGCGGATTTCACCCGAACGCAGACGGACCTGCGCGTAGACGCCTTCACGAGCGAGCAGCATGGCCGAGGTACCGGCCGAGCGCGCCATCTGCGCACCCTTGCCCGGCAGCATCTCGACGCAATGGATCGTCGTACCGACCGGGATGTTGCGGATCGGCAGCGTGTTGCCTGCACGGATCGGCGCTTCCGAGCCCGACATCAGTTGCTGGCCGACCACCACGCCCTTCGGCGCGATGATGTAGCGACGCTCGCCGTCCGCGTACAGCACCAGCGCGATGTTCGCGCTGCGGTTCGGGTCGTACTCGAGGCGCTCGACCTTCGCTGCGATGCCGTCCTTGTTGCGACGGAAATCGACGATGCGGTAGTGCTGCTTGTGACCACCGCCCTTGTGGCGCGTGGTGATGTGGCCGTTGTTGTTACGGCCGGCGGTCGAGCTCTGCGTGTCGAGCAGCGCCGCGAACGGCTTGCCCTTGTGCAGATCCTTGTTGACCACCTTGACCATCGCGCGGCGACCCGGCGAAGTCGGCTTAACTTTCACGATTGCCATGATTACTTGGCCTCCGCTTCGAAGTTGATTTCCTGGCCGGGCTTCAGGCACACGTATGCCTTCTTCACGTCCTTGCGGCGGCCCATCGAACGGCCGAAGCGCTTTTGCTTGCCCTTCTGAACCAGCACGTTGACGGAATCAACTTCCACCTTGAACAGCAGCTCGACAGCCGCCTTCACTTCCTGCTTCGTGGCATCCGGTGCGACTTCGAACACGACTTGCTCGTTCTTGTCGGCAACCAGCGTCGCCTTTTCCGAGACCACCGGCGCGAGCAGGACCTGCATCAAACGATGATCGTTCTTGCGAATCTCGCTCATGACAGCAACTCCTCGATCTGGGCGACCGCAGCCTTCGTGACCAGGATCTTCTTGAAGTAGATCAGCGACAGCGGGTCGGCGTAACGCGGCTCGACAACTGCCACATTCGGCAGGTTGCGCGACGCGAGGTACAGGTTTTCATCGACCGTGTCGGTGATGACGAGCACGGACTCGAGGCCCATGGCCTTGAACTTCTCGGCTAGCAGCTTGGTCTTCGGAGCTTCGAGCGTCAGGTCTTCGACGACCGACAGACGGCCTTCGCGAGCCAACTGCGAGAAGATCGAGCAGAGACCTGCGCGATGCATCTTCTTGTTGACCTTGTGCGAGAAGTTTTCTTCGGGCGAGTTCGGGAAGATCCGACCACCGCCGCGCCACAGCGGGCTCGACGACATACCGGCACGGGCGCGGCCCGTACCCTTCTGGCGCCACGGCTTCTTGGTCGTGTGCTTGACCTGCTCGCGATCCTTCTGAGCGCGGTTGCCCTGGCGAGCGTTCGCCTGGTACGCAACGACGATCTGGTGGATCAGCGCTTCGTTGTAGTCACGGCCGAACACGACGTCCGACGCGTTGACGACAGCACCTTCCTGACCATTAGCATTCAGGAGCTTGAGTTCCATTATTTCGCCCCCTTGGTCTTGACGGCCGGCGTCACGAAGACCTTGCCGCCCTTCGCGCCCGGAATGGCGCCCTTGACGAGCAGCAGCTTGCGCTCTGCGTCGATACGCGCGATTTCGAGGTTCTGAACCGTCACCGTGACGTCACCCATGTGGCCCGTCATGCGCTTGCCCGGGAACACACGACCCGGATCCTGCGCCATACCGATCGAGCCCGGCACGTTGTGCGAGCGCGAGTTACCGTGCGTGGCGCGGCCCGAGCTGAAGTTGTAACGCTTGATCGTACCGGCGTAGCCCTTACCGATCGACACGCCTTGCACGTCGACCTTCTGGCCTACTTCGAAGAGATCGGGACCGACGATGGCGCCGTTCGACAGCTCGGCTGCCTTCGTCGCATCGATGCGGAATTCCTTGAGGACTTCACCGGCTTCGACACCGGCTTTGGCGAGATGACCTGCCAGCGGCTTCGTCACGCGCGAGGCGCGGCGCGAGCCGAATGCAACCTGAACGGCCGTGTAGCCGTCGGTTTCAACAGTCTTGATCTGCGTCACGCGGTTGTCCGACACGTCCAGCACGGTGACGGGAATCGAATCCCCATCCGCCGTGAAAATACGGGTCATGCCAACCTTGCGACCTACGAGTCCAAGGCTCATCGTTTTCTCCATTCCCAACTGCGATTGGTCGGGGCTAATTTACAAAACGCCGCGGCCACCAAGACGGCGGGCACGTCGGCTTTTACGCAAATACGCGAAAAGCCTTGCATTATAGCGAGGCCCTTCGTTTTCCGCAAGCAATCAATGACTTAGCGCGACCGGTAGCGACCGACCCCGTGGAAAGCCTTACTGCAGCTTGATTTCGACGTCGACGCCGGCCGGCAGATCGAGCTTCATCAGCGCGTCGACCGTCTTGTCGGTCGGATCGACGATGTCCATCAGGCGCTGGTGCGTACGGATTTCGAGCTGGTCGCGCGAGGTCTTGTTGACGTGCGGCGAGCGCAGGATGTCGAAACGCTGAATGCGCGTCGGCAGCGGCACCGGGCCACGGACGATTGCACCCGTCCGCTTCGCCGTGTCGACGATCTCGGCGGCCGACTGGTCGATCAGGCGATAGTCGAATGCCTTCAGGCGAATGCGGATTTTTTGCTTTTGCATGACGATTCCTTGAAAAGAGCGAGGCGATGTTGCATCGCCGGATCAATAAAAGAACATGGGATCGGGCACCCGTTGAGCACGGGCACCCGATCCCGGGTGCTGAACCGCAGATGATACACCAGCTACAGCTCGATGATGCTCGATATTAGTCGAGGATCTTTGCGACGACGCCGGCGCCGACGGTACGGCCGCCTTCGCGGATCGCGAAGCGCAGACCTTCTTCCATCGCGATCGGAGCGATCAGCTTCACCGTGATCGACACGTTGTCGCCCGGCATGACCATTTCCTTGTCCTTCGGCAGCTCGATCGAGCCCGTCACGTCCGTCGTACGGAAGTAGAACTGCGGACGGTAGTTGTTGAAGAACGGCGTGTGGCGGCCGCCTTCGTCCTTGCTCAGCACGTACACCTCAGCCGTGAAGTGCGTGTGCGGCTTGATCGAACCCGGCTTCGCCAGAACCTGACCACGCTCCACGTCTTCACGCTTCGTGCCGCGCAGCAGGATACCGACGTTGTCGCCAGCCTGGCCTTGATCCAGCAGCTTGCGGAACATTTCCACGCCCGTGCAGGTCGTCTTCACCGTCGGCTTGATACCGACGATTTCGAGTTCCTCGCCAACCTTCACGATGCCGCGCTCGATACGACCCGTCACCACCGTGCCGCGACCCGAGATCGAGAACACGTCTTCCACCGGCATCAGGAACATACCGTCGACCGCGCGCTCCGGCGTCGGGATGTACGAGTCCAGCGCGTCGGCCAGGCTCATGATCGCCGTCTCGCCCAGCTCGCCCTTGTCGCCTTCCAGCGCCAGCTTGGCCGAACCCTTGATGATCGGCGTGTCGTCGCCCGGGAAGTCGTACTTCGACAGCAGCTCGCGAACTTCCATCTCGACCAGCTCGAGCAGTTCAGCGTCGTCCACCATGTCGCACTTGTTCAGGAACACGATGATGTACGGAACGCCAACCTGACGCGCCAGCAGGATGTGCTCACGCGTTTGCGGCATCGGGCCGTCGGCTGCCGAGCAGACCAGGATCGCGCCGTCCATCTGCGCGGCACCCGTGATCATGTTCTTCACGTAGTCGGCGTGGCCCGGGCAATCGACGTGTGCGTAGTGGCGGTTCGCCGTTTCGTACTCGATGTGCGCGGTGTTGATCGTGATGCCACGTGCCTTTTCTTCCGGCGCCGCGTCGATTTCGTCGTACTTCTTCGCTTCGCCGCCGAACTTCGACGACAGAACCGTTGCGATCGCCGCCGTCAGCGTCGTCTTGCCGTGGTCAACGTGACCGATCGTGCCGACGTTGACGTGCGGCTTGGTCCGTTCGAACTTCTCTTTTGCCATGATTCTCTTCTTTCAAAAATGATGAACGTTTGGGGGAGACGACTTACTTCGACTTCGCGCTGATGATCGCTTCGGCGACGTTACGCGGAGCTTCGGCGTAGTGCTTGAACTCCATCGTGTACGTGGCGCGACCCTGGGTCAGCGAACGCAGCGACGTCGAGTAGCCGAACATTTCCGACAGCGGCACTTCGGCGCGGACGATCTTGCCGCCGCCGACCATGTCTTCCATGCCCTGGACGATACCGCGACGGCCCGACAGGTCGCCCATCACGTTGCCCATGTAGTCTTCCGGCGTTTCGACTTCCACTGCCATCATCGGTTCGAGCACGACCGGACTGGCGCGGCGCATCGCTTCCTTGAACGCCATCGAGCCGGCCATGCGGAACGCGTTTTCGTTCGAGTCCACGTCGTGGTACGAACCGAACGTCAGGTGGACCTTCACGTCGACGACCGGGAAGCCCGCCAGCACGCCGCTCTTCAGCGTGTCCTGGATGCCCTTGTCGACGGCCGGGATGTATTCGCGCGGAATCACGCCACCCTTGATCTCGTCGAGGAACTCGTAGCCCTTGCCCTGCTCGTTCGGCTCGAGCGTGATGACCGCATGGCCGTACTGGCCGCGACCACCCGACTGCTTGACGAACTTGCCGTCGACATCCTTCGCCGTCGAACGGATCGTCTCGCGGTACGCAACCTGCGGCTTGCCGACGGTTGCCTCGACGCCGAATTCACGCTTCATCCGGTCGACCAGAATTTCGAGGTGGAGCTCGCCCATGCCCGAAATGATGGTCTGGCCCGATTCCTCGTCCGTTTGGACGCGGAACGACGGATCTTCCTGCGCGAGACGGTTCAGCGCCAGACCCATCTTTTCCTGGTCGGGCTTCGTCTTCGGCTCGACGGCCTGCGAGATCACCGGCTCCGGGAACACCATGCGTTCCAGGATGATCGGGCTCGCCGGGTCGCACAGCGTATCGCCCGTGGTCGCGTCCTTCAGGCCGACCGCGGCGGCGATGTCGCCGGCGCGCACTTCCTTAATTTCCTCGCGCTGGTTCGCGTGCATCTGCAGAATCCGGCCCAGGCGTTCCTTCTTGCCCTTGGTCGAGTTCAGCAGCGTGTCGCCCGAATTGACGACGCCCGAGTACACGCGGAAGAAGATCAGCTGGCCGACGAACGGGTCGGTCATGATCTTGAACGCCAGCGACGAGAACTTTTCCTCGTCCGACGCGCGGCGCTCCACCTTCTCGCCGCTGTCGAGCTCGCCCGTGACCGGCGGAATGTCGACCGGCGACGGCAGGAAGTCGATCACGGCGTCGAGCATGCGCTGCACGCCCTTGTTCTTGAACGCGGTACCGCACAGCATCGGCTGGATTTCGCAGGCGATCGTACGGTCGCGCAGCGCCTTGACGATGTCGGCTTCCGGCAGATCACCGTCTTCCAGGTACTTGTTCATCAGGTCTTCGTTGGCTTCCGCGGCCGCCTCGACCATCTTTTCGCGCCATTCCTGGCAGGTCTCGGCGAGTTCGGCCGGGATGTCGACGTAGTCGAACTTCGTGCCCTGGGACGCTTCGTCCCAAATGATCGCCTTCATCTTCAGCAGGTCGACCACGCCCTTGAAGTTTTCTTCCGAGCCGATCGGCACCACCACCGGCACCGGGTTCGCCTTCAGGCGCAGACGCAGCTGGTCGTAGACCTTGAAGAAGTTCGCGCCGGTGCGGTCCATCTTGTTGACGAACGCGAGACGCGGCACCTTGTACTTGTTCGCCTGACGCCAGACGGTTTCCGACTGCGGCTGAACGCCACCCACCGCGCAGTACACCATGCACGCGCCGTCGAGCACGCGCATCGAACGCTCCACTTCGATCGTGAAGTCGACGTGGCCCGGGGTGTCGATGATGTTGATGCGGTGCTCGGGATAGTTGCCGCCCATGCCCTTCCAGAACGCGGTCGTAGCAGCGGACGTGATCGTGATGCCACGCTCCTGCTCCTGCTCCATCCAGTCCATCGTGGCGGCGCCGTCGTGAACTTCACCGATCTTGTGGTTCACGCCGGTATAAAACAGAATGCGCTCGGTCGTCGTCGTCTTGCCGGCGTCGATGTGGGCGCTAATACCGATATTGCGGTAGCGCTCGATAGGAGTCTTGCGAGCCACTTTGATCCTCTATGGGTTAACGCGACGCAAGGTCGCGTCACGCCTCAACACAAACGGGCGAGGCGCTCGAAACAAGCGCACCCGCCCGGATTTTTACCGCTTGAGCCTCGCTCGCGCTTAGAAGCGGAAATGCGAGAACGCGCGGTTGGCTTCCGCCATCCGGTGAACTTCGTCGCGCTTCTTCATCGCGCCGCCGCGGCCTTCGGCCGCTTCGGAGAGTTCACCTGCGAGGCGCAGGGCCATCGACTTTTCGCTACGCTTCTTCGCGGCCTCACGCAGCCAGCGCATCGCCAATGCCATACGACGCGACGGGCGCACTTCGACCGGAACCTGATAGTTCGCACCACCAACGCGACGGCTCTTCACTTCGACCACCGGCTTCACGTTGTTCAGCGCGACCGTGAACACTTCCAGCGGGTCCTTGCCACCCTTGGTCTGGATCTGTTCGAAAGCGCCATAAACGATGCGTTCCGCGACCGACTTCTTGCCGGACAGCATCAGCATGTTCATGAATTTTGCAACATCAACGTTACCGAACTTCGGATCCGGCAACACTTCCCGCTTGGGGACTTCGCGACGACGCGGCATGTTTCTTCCTTTACCTTTTCAGTTGGAGCTGAGCTTCAGCTCCGCGGCCACCAACAAACCCGATTCATCTCGTTTCGACTAACCAGCTTGGCCGGGTGACCACTTACTCGACAGCACCGGCTATCCGGCACCACCGCATTAATCGCCATCAGGCGATCACCTTTCCGGGACTGCTTACTTCGCAGCCTTCGCACGCTTCGCGCCGTACTTCGAGCGCGCTTGCTTACGGTCCTTGACGCCCTGCGTATCCAGCGAGCCGCGAACCATGTGGTAACGCACACCCGGCAAGTCCTTCACACGGCCGCCGCGGATCAGCACAACCGAGTGTTCCTGCAGGTTGTGGCCTTCACCGCCGATGTACGAAATCACTTCGAAGCCGTTCGTCAGACGAACCTTGGCGACCTTACGGAGTGCCGAGTTCGGCTTCTTCGGCGTCGTCGTGTACACGCGAGTGCACACGCCGCGACGCTGGGGGCAGTTCTGCAGGGCCGGGCTCTTGCTCTTGGTCGTTTCCGACTCACGGCCTTTGCGAACCAGTTGGTTGATGGTTGGCATTGTGTATTCCTGAAGATGACAAAAACCGGCACACAGACGTCGGGCAAAGCGACGCCGGCATGCCTGTGACGATCCGAAACCGTGAGATTCGCCCGCAGCCGGTGCTTGACATCGGCTCGCGAGTTTACCTACCGAGAATCGGAACCCGGCATCATAATCCAAAAATCTCAAGCGAGTCAACAGCTTGCGTGTTCGGCTCGCGTAGGAATAAGTGACGAATCGGTGACGGCCGGCGGCGGCAAGTGCGCTGCTGCCGGCCCGGGACCGGCCGCCGGCGCGGCTCAGGGCGCTTCGACGACCTCGAGGAGCTCGTCGCCGAAGCGGTCGAGCTTGCGCGCGCCGATGCCGGGGATGTGGCGCAGGTCGTCGATCGATTCGGGCGCGTTGCGCGCGATCTCGGCCAGCGTGGCGTCGTGGAAGATCACGTAGGCGGGCACGCCGTCGCTCTTGGCCGTCTCGGCGCGCCAGGCGCGCAGCCGCTCCCAGCAGGCGCGCTCGCGGGCCGACATGCCGGCCGTCGGATCGGCCCGCGCGCCGCTGCGCGTGGACGATTGCCGCGAGCTCTTCGGCTTCACGTAGCGGCGCAGCGTGACCGTCTCCTCGCCCTTGAGCACCGGCTTGCTCGCCGCGGTCAGCACCAGCGCGCCGAAGCCGCCGTGATCGACGGCCAGGTAGCCGAACGCCACGAGCTGGCGGAAGATCGCGCGCCATTCGGGCTCGGACAGCTCGGCACCGATCCCGAACGTGCTCAGCGTGTCGTGGCCGCGCTGCTGGACCTTCTCGGTCTTCGCGCCGCGCAGGATCTCGATCAGGTGGCTCGCGCCGAAGTTGAAGCCGCTCGCGCGCTGCGCGCGGAACACGCACGACAGCGCCATCTGCGCCTCGCGCGTGGCGTCCCAGGTGTCGGGCGGCTCGAGGCAGGTGTCGCAGTTGCCGCACGGCTGGCTGGTCTCGCCGAAATAGCCGAGCAGGCGCACGCGGCGGCAGGAGGCGGTTTCGCACAGGCCGAGCAGCGCGTCGAGCTTGCCGGTCTGCACGCGCTTGTGCGCGTCGTCGGCATCGGACTCGTCGATCATCTTGCGCTGCTGCACCACGTCGCCGAGGCCGTAGGCCATCCACGCGTTGGCCGGCAGGCCGTCGCGGCCCGCGCGGCCGGTTTCCTGGTAGTAGCCCTCGACGCTCTTGGGCAGGTCGAGGTGGGCCACGAAGCGCACGTCGGGCTTGTCGATACCCATCCCGAACGCGATCGTCGCGCACATCACGATCCCTTCCTCGCGTTGGAACATCTCCTGATGGCGCTGGCGGATCTCGAACTCCATCCCGGCGTGATAGGGCAGCGCGCGCACGCCCTGGGTCTTGAGCCACTCGGCCGTTTCCTCGACCTTGCGGCGCGACAGGCAGTAGACGACGCCGGCGTCGGTCGTGCCGTCGGCGTTGGTGTGCTCGGCGCGAATGAAATCGAGCAGCTGCGAGCGCGCGTTGTCCTTCTCGACGATCCGGTAGCGGATGTTCGGCCGGTCGAAGCTCGACACGAACACGCGCGCGTCGTCGAGCGCCAGGCGCTGGATGATCTCGTCGCGCGTGATCGCGTCGGCGGTGGCCGTCAGCGCGACGCGCGGCACATACGGAAAGCGCTCGTGCAAGACCGACAGCTGGATGTATTCGGGGCGGAAGTCGTGCCCCCATTGCGACACGCAGTGCGCCTCGTCGATCGCGAACAGCCCGATGCGCGTGCGCTCGAGCAGGTCGAGGAAGCGCGGCGTCATGAGCCGCTCGGGCGCCACGTAGAGCAGGTCGAGCTCGCCCTCGCGCAGCGCGCGCTCGGTGGCGGCCGCCTCGGCGCCGGACAGCGTCGAGTTCAGGTACGCGGCGCGCACGCCGACCTCGGTCAGCGCGGCGACCTGGTCCTGCATCAGCGCGATCAGCGGCGACACGACGATGCCGGCGCCCTGCCCCGCCTCGTGCCGAACCAGCGCCGGGATCTGGTAGCAGAGCGACTTGCCGCCGCCGGTGGGCATCAGCACCAGGCAGTCGCCGCCCGCCGCGACGTGTTCGACGATCTCGCCCTGTTGGCCGCGAAAGGCCGGATAACCGAAAACTTCGTTCAGGATTTCGAGCGCGCGCGACATGAGGCAAGGAGACCGGATGGAAAATCAAGGCAGCATTCTACAGACAGACGGCGCCCCACCCTCACGATCGTTCGCAGGTTGGCCATCCGGCCCGGTCGGCACGGCGCGCGAGGCCGCCTGTATCGCGCTCGAGAGGCGCGCCGCCGGCGAACCGCCGGAACCGCCGTGGCCGTCAGCAGGCCGCGCGGCCAGGCCGATCGCGATCGCGTGCCGGACGCCGTCGACGTCGATCGTGACGTGATTCTGGAAGCCCGACACATGGCCGACCACCGACACGCAGAGCGTGTCGTCGCCGTCGACGACGACATCGGCCAGGTCGTTGTCCGCGCTCAGGAACGGCGCGCGGCGGTCCATCAGGCCGCCCAGCGTGGAGCGGTCGATGAAGCGCCCGGACAGGTAGTAGTCGTAGCGCGGCGGCGCCGCGGCGCCGCCTTCGCGGCGGACCACGTAGATCATCAGGCCGGGGCGCAGCACGCGCGTGTAGACGATATCGTCGCCCGACACCCAGTGATGGCGCAGATACCACCAGCCCGGCAGCGCGAGCACCGCCAGCGACAGACAGAGAACGAGACCGGTGATGCCGATCCAGCGGTTGACCTCGACCACGTTGCGCATGGGATGCCCTCTCGTCGTTACCGTCCGGCCTAGGCACGATCGCGAGGAAAGAACCGCTCCGGCGGAAGACCGGTACGAACGCGCCGGCCTGAAAATCGATGAAATCAGCCGCCGACCTTAGCATTCGCCCCATCTCGAAACAACGGAGCCTCGCGCGAAAATCCCGCAACATTCATCATTTTCGAGATCCTCGGCCGCCACGATCGCGCGACGAACATCATCGCGATCGCGCGCTCCCGGCGCCGGCGCGAGCAGCGAGACCGCGTCGGCGACGGACAAAAAAAAACCGCCCGGTCGAAACCGGGCGGTTCTTGAAGCACGGGACGGCAAGCGGCTGGCGCCGCTGCCGCTTATTCCGCGCTCGGGTGCTGTTGCGATTCGACCGCGTCGGTCGGATCGGCGGCCGCCGGGGTTTCCGGAATGCCGAACTCGAACGCTTCTTCCTGTGCGATCTGGTCGAAACGCTCGCGATCCGAGACCTCCTTGTTCCGGCGCGCCTTGTGGAACGCCAGACCGGTACCGGCCGGGATCAGACGGCCGACGATCACGTTTTCCTTCAGGCCGCGCAGGTCGTCGCGCTTGCCCATGATCGCCGCTTCCGTCAGCACGCGCGTCGTTTCCTGGAACGATGCCGCCGAGATGAACGAATCCGTCGACAGCGACGCCTTCGTGATACCCAGCAGGATGTTCTCGTAGGTCGCCGGACGCTTGTCTTCCGCGATCATGCGATCGTTTTCGTCAAGCATGTCCGAACGCTCGACCTGCTCGCCCGGGATGAAGCGCGTGTCGCCGTTGTCGGTGATCTGAACCCGACGCAGCATCTGGCGAACGATCACCTCGATGTGCTTGTCGTTGATCTTCACGCCCTGCAGGCGGTACACGTCCTGCACTTCGTCGACGATGTAGCGCGACAGCGCCTCGATACCCTGCAGACGCAGGATGTCGTGCGGATCGGCCGGACCGTCCACGATCATTTCGCCCTTGTTGACGACCTGGGCGTCGTGGACCAGCACCTGCTTTTCCTTCGCGATCAGGAACTCGTGCTGGTTGCCCTCGAGATCCGTGATGACGAGACGCTGCTTGCCCTTCGTGTCCTTGCCGAACGAGGTGGTGCCGGTGACTTCCGCCAGAATGCCGGCGTCCTTCGGCGAACGCGCTTCGAACAGTTCCGCCACCCGCGGCAGACCGCCGGTAATGTCACGCGTCTTCTGCGCTTCGGTCGGGATCCGTGCCAGCACTTCACCGACCTGCACCTGCTGGCCGTCCTTCACGGTGATCAGCGCGCCGACCTGGAAGCCGATCTGCACCGAGTGCTCGGTGTTCGGGATCTTCACTTCCTCGCCGTTCGCGTCGAGCAGCTTCACCTGCGGACGCACGCTCTTCGAAGCCTGCGAACCGCGGCGCTTCACGTCGATCACGACGAGCGTCGAGAGGCCCGTCACGTCGTCGATCTGCTTGGCCACCGTCACGCCTTCCTCGACGTTCTCGAACTTCACCGTACCGCCGTACTCGGTGATGATCGGGCGCGTCAGCGGATCCCACGTGGCCAGTTGCGTGCCGGCCTTGATGGTGTCGCCGTCGAGCTGCAGCAGCGTCGCGCCATACGGGATCTTGTGACGTTCGCGCTCGCGGCCGATGTCGTCGGTGATCATCGCCTCGCCCGAACGCGAGATGACGATCTGCTCGCCCTTCGCGTTCGTCACGTAGCGCATGGTCGCCGTGAAGCGCACCACACCGTTGCTCTTCGCCTCGACCGACGAAGCGACCGCCGCACGCGATGCCGCGCCGCCGATGTGGAAGGTCCGCATCGTCAGCTGCGTACCCGGCTCGCCGATCGACTGCGCCGCGATCACACCGACCGCTTCGCCGACGTTCACGAGCGAGCCGCGGCCCAGGTCGCGGCCATAGCAGGCCGCGCAGAGGCCGTAGCGCGTTTCGCAGGTGAGCGCCGTGCGCACGCGCACTTCGTCGATGCCGAGGCGTTCGATTTCCTCGACCGCCGTCTCGTCGAGCAGCGTGCCCGATTCGTACAGCGTTTCCTGCGTTTCCGGGTTGACCACGTCGGCCACCGCGACGCGGCCGAGAATCCGGTCGCGCAGCGCTTCGACCACTTCACCGCCTTCGACCAGCGCCTTCATCGCCACGCCGTTCGAGGTGCCGCAATCGTCCTCGACCACCACCAGATCCTGCGTGACGTCGACCAGGCGACGCGTCAGGTAACCGGAGTTCGCCGTCTTCAGTGCCGTATCAGCCAGACCCTTACGTGCGCCGTGGGTCGAGATGAAGTACTGCAACACGTTCAGGCCTTCGCGGAAGTTCGCCGTGATCGGCGTCTCGATGATCGAGCCGTCCGGCTTCGCCATCAGGCCGCGCATCCCGGCCAGCTGACGGATCTGGACCGCCGAACCGCGCGCGCCCGAGTCGGCCATCATGTAGATCGAGTTGAACGATTCCTGGCGCGTCGCATTGCCGTCGCGGTCCGTCACCGGCTCCGTCGACAGCTGCTCCATCATCGCCTTGCCGACCGCTTCCGAGGTCGCCGACCAGATGTCGACCACGTTGTTGTAGCGTTCCTGCGCGGTGACGAGACCCGACATGTACTGGCGGTCGTACTCCTTCACCTTCTTCGCGGCGTCGCCGACGATCACTTCCTTCTGCGGCGGCACCAGCATGTCGTCGACGCAGATCGAGATGCCGGCGCGCGTCGCGAGCCGGAAGCCCGACTGCATCAGCTGGTCGGCGAACACGACCGTCGCGCGCAGGCCGCACTTGCGGAACGCGGTGTTGATCAGGCGCGAGATCTCCTTCTTCTTCAGCGGCTTGTTCAGCACCGAGAACGGCAGGCCGGCCGGCAGGATTTCCGACAGGATCGCGCGGCCGACGGTGGTCGCGTACAGCGAGATCTTCGGCACGAACTGCGGCGCGCCTTCCGACTTGTCCTCGTTGTGGACCATTTCGGTGATCCGCACGTTGACGCGCGAGGCCAGCTCGACTTCCTTGTTCTCGTAGGCGCGCAGGACTTCCGACACGCCCGTGAACGACATGCCCTCGCCCTTGCCGTTGACGGCTTCGCGCGTGGCGTAGTACAGGCCCAGCACGATATCCTGCGACGGCACGATCGACGGATCGCCGTTGGCCGGGAACAGCACGTTGTTCGAGGCCAGCATCAGCGTGCGCGCTTCCATCTGCGCTTCGAGCGACAGCGGCACGTGGACGGCCATCTGGTCACCGTCGAAGTCGGCGTTGAACGCCGCGCAGACGAGCGGGTGCAGCTGGATCGCCTTGCCTTCGATCAGGACCGGTTCGAACGCCTGGATGCCCAGACGGTGCAGCGTCGGCGCACGGTTCAGCATCACCGGGTGCTCGCGGATCACCTCTTCGAGGATGTCCCACACCACCGGCGTCTGGTTCTCGACTTCCTTCTTCGCGGCCTTGATGGTCGTCGCGACGCCCATCACTTCCAGCTTGTTGAAGATGAACGGCTTGAACAGCTCGAGCGCCATCAGCTTCGGCAGGCCGCACTGGTGCAGCTTCAGCGTCGGGCCGACCACGATGACCGAACGGCCCGAGTAGTCGACGCGCTTGCCCAGCAGGTTCTGACGGAACCGGCCGCCCTTGCCCTTGATCATGTCGGCGAGCGACTTCAGCGGACGCTTGTTGGCGCCCGTCATCGCCTTGCCGCGACGACCGTTGTCGAGCAGCGAATCGACCGCTTCCTGCAGCATGCGCTTTTCGTTGCGCACGATGATCTCCGGCGCCTTCAGCTCGAGCAGACGCTTCAGACGGTTGTTCCGGTTGATCACGCGGCGATACAGGTCGTTCAGGTCCGAGGTCGCGAAACGGCCGCCGTCGAGCGGCACCAGCGGGCGCAGTTCCGGCGGCAGCACCGGCAGCACTTCGAGGATCATCCACTCGGGCTTGATGCCCGAGCGCTGGAATGCCTCGAGGACCTTCAGGCGCTTCGCGTACTTCTTGATCTTCGCTTCCGAGCCGGTGTTCTTCAGCTCGGTGCGCAGCGTCTCGACCTGTTCGTCGATGTTGATCGCGCGCAGCAGCTCGCGCACGCCTTCCGCGCCCATCTCGGCGCGGAATTCGTCACCGTATTCCTCGACCTTGTTGTAGTAATCCTCCTCGGTCATGATCTGCCGCGCCTTCAGCGGCGTCATGCCCGGTTCGATCACCACGTAGGCTTCGAAGTACAGCACGCGTTCGATGTCGCGCAGCGTCATGTCGAGCACCATGCCCAGACGCGACGGCAGCGACTTCAGGAACCAGATGTGCGCGACGGGCGAGGCCAGCTCGATGTGGCCCATGCGCTCGCGACGCACCTTGGCGAGCGTCACTTCGACGCCGCACTTCTCGCAGATCACGCCGCGGTGCTTGAGGCGCTTGTATTTGCCGCACAGGCACTCGTAATCCTTGATCGGCCCGAAGATCTTCGCGCAGAACAGACCATCCCGCTCCGGCTTGAAGGTGCGGTAGTTGATCGTTTCCGGCTTCTTGACCTCGCCGAACGACCACGAACGGATCTTGTCCGGCGAAGCCAGACCGATCTTGATCGCGTCGAAGACTTCTTCCTGTTGGACTTGCTTGAATAGATCGAGCAGAGCTTTCATTGCTTTCTCTCCGTAGTCCGATTAGTTGCGGTCGAGGTCGATGTCGATACCGAGCGAGCGGATTTCCTTCACCAGCACGTTGAAGGATTCCGGCATGCCCGCGTCGATCACGTGGTCGCCCTTGACGAGGTTCTCGTACACCTTGGTCCGGCCGTTCACGTCGTCCGACTTCACCGTCAGCATTTCCTGCAGCACATACGATGCGCCATATGCCTCGAGCGCCCACACTTCCATTTCCCCGAAACGCTGGCCGCCGAACTGCGCCTTACCACCCAGCGGCTGCTGCGTGACGAGCGAGTACGGGCCGGTCGAACGCGCGTGCATCTTGTCGTCGACCAGGTGGTGCAGCTTCAGGTAGTGCATGTAGCCGACCGTCACGGTCCGCTCGAACGCTTCGCCGGTGCGGCCGTCGTACAGGCGAACCTGATTCTTCGACGGCGTCATGCCGAGCTGCTGCGCGATCTCGTCCGGGAACGCCAGGTCGAGCATCTTCGACATTTCTTCTTCGGTCGCACCGTCGAACACCGGCGTCGCGAACGGCACGCCTTCGCGCAGGTTGCGCGCGAGTTCGAGGATTTCGTCGTCGCTGAAGCTGTCCAGATCTTCCGCGCGGCCCGACTCGTTGTAGATCTTGGTCAGGAACACGCGCAGTTCCTCGATCTTGGTCTGGCGCTGCAGCATTTCGCCGATCCGCCAGCCGAGACCCTTCGCGGCCCAGCCCAGATGCACTTCGAGCACTTGACCCACGTTCATCCGCGACGGCACGCCGAGCGGGTTCAGCACGACGTCGGCCGGACGGCCGTCGGCCATGTACGGCATGTCTTCGACCGGAACGATTTTCGACACGACACCCTTGTTACCGTGGCGACCCGCCATCTTGTCGCCAGGCTGCAGGCGACGCTTGACCGCGAGGTACACCTTGACCATCTTCAGCACGCCCGGCGGCAGTTCATCGCCCTGCGTGAGCTTCTTGCGCTTCTCTTCGAACGCGAGGTCGAACTGGTGGCGCTTCTCTTCGATCGAGTTCTTGATCGCTTCGAGCTGGGCCGCCGCTTCCTCGTCGGCCAGACGGATGTCGAACCAGTGGTAGTGGTCGAGATCCGACAGGTAGGCCTGGTCGATCTTGGTGCCCTTGGCGAGCTTCTTCGGACCGCCGTTGGCGACCTTGCCGTCGAGCATCCGCGCGAGACGCTGGAACGCGTCGCCTTCCACGATGCGCAGCTGGTCGTTCAGGTCGAGGCGATAGCGCTTCAGTTCATCGTCGATGATCTGTTGCGCGCGCTTGTCACGCACGATGCCTTCACGCGTGAACACCTGCACGTCGATCACGGTGCCGCTCATGCCCGACGGCACGCGCAGCGAGGTGTCCTTCACGTCCGAGGCCTTCTCGCCGAAGATCGCGCGCAGCAGCTTCTCTTCCGGCGTCAGCTGGGTTTCGCCCTTCGGCGTGACCTTGCCGACCATCACGTCGCCCGCTTCGACTTCGGCGCCGATGTAGACGATGCCCGATTCGTCGAGACGACCCAGCTGGACTTCCGCCAGGTTCGAGATGTCGCGCGTGATTTCTTCCGGCCCGAGCTTCGTGTCGCGAGCGACCACGTTCAGCTCTTCGATGTGGATCGACGTGTAGCGATCGTCGGCCACCACCTTCTCCGAGATCAGGATCGAATCCTCGAAGTTGTAGCCGTTCCACGGCATGAACGCGATCAGCATGTTCTGGCCGAGCGCGAGCTCGCCCAGGTCCGTCGAGGCGCCGTCGGCCAGCACGTCGCCGCGCGAGACCTTGTCGCCCATCTTCACGATCGGACGCTGGTTGATGTTCGTGTTCTGGTTCGAACGCGTGTACTTGATCAGGTTGTAGATGTCGACGCCGACCTCACCGGCCACGGCTTCGTCATCGTTCACGCGAATCACGATACGGCCCGCGTCGACGTAGTCGACCACGCCGCCACGCTCCGCCTGCACCGTGGTGCCCGAGTCGACCGCGCAGGTGCGCTCGATGCCGGTACCGACGACCGGCTTTTCCGGACGCAGGCAAGGCACGGCCTGACGCTGCATGTTCGAGCCCATCAACGCGCGGTTCGCGTCATCGTGCTCGAGGAACGGGATCAGCGAGGCAGCCACCGAGACGATCTGCGACGGCGCCACGTCCATGTACTGGATGCGGTCCGGCGTGACCATCATGGTTTCGCCGGCTTCGCGCGCCGACACCAGTTCGTCGGTCAGCTCGCCCGAGGCTTCGTCCACCGACGCGTTCGCCTGTGCGATCACGTAGCGGCCTTCCTCGATCGCCGACAGGTAGTCGATCTGGTCGGTCACCTTGCTGTCCGTGACCTTGCGGTACGGCGTCTCGAGGAAGCCGTACTCGTTCAGGTGCGCGTACAGCGCCAGCGAATTGATCAGGCCGATGTTCGGACCTTCCGGCGTCTCGATCGGGCACACGCGGCCATAGTGGGTCGGATGCACGTCGCGGACTTCGAAGCCCGCGCGCTCGCGCGTCAGACCGCCCGGCCCGAGTGCGGAAACGCGACGCTTGTGCGTGATTTCCGACAGCGGGTTGGTCTGGTCCATGAACTGCGAGAGCTGCGACGAACCGAAGAACTCGCGGATCGCCGACGAAATCGGCTTCGAGTTGATCAGGTCGTGCGGCATCAGGTTTTCGCTCTCGGCCTGGCCGAGGCGCTCCTTCACCGCGCGCTCGACACGCACCAGGCCGGCGCGGAACTGGTTCTCCGCCAGCTCGCCGACGCAACGCACGCGACGGTTGCCGAGGTGATCGATGTCGTCCACTTCGCCCTTGCCGTTGCGCAGCTCGACGAGGATCTTGATGGTGGCGAGGATGTCGTCGTCCTGCAGCGTCATCGGGCCGACGATCTCGTCACGGCTCACGCGGCGGTTGAACTTCATGCGGCCGACCTTCGACAGGTCGTAGGCGTCTTCGCTGTAGAACAGGCGGTTGAACAGCGCCTCGACGGCTTCTTCCGTCGGCGGCTCGCCCGGACGCATCATGCGGTAGATCGCGATGCGCGCGGCCGTCTTGTCGGCCGTTTCGTCGACGCGCAGCGTCGAGGAGATGTACGGACCCTGGTCCAGATCGTTCGTGTAGATCGTCTGGATGTCCTTGATCTTCGCGTCGCGCAGCTTGTCGAGCACGCTTTCCGTGACCTCGTCGTTCGCGTTCGCGATCACTTCGCCGGTGTCGCCGTCGACGACGTTCTTCGCCAGCACGCGGCCGAGCAGATAGTCTTCCGGCACCGAGATGAACTTCGTCTTCGCGGCTTCGAGATCGCGGATGTGCTTCGCGTTGATCCGCTTGTCCTTCTGGACGATGACCTTGCCATCACGATCGGTGATGTCGAAGCGCGCGACTTCGCCACGCAGGCGCTCGGGCACGAATTCCATCTGTGCGCCTTCGTCCATCAGCGTGAAGTTGTCGAACACGAAGAAGTTCGCGAGGATCTGTTCCGGCGTCAGGCCGATCGCCTTCAGCAGGATCGTGACCGGCATCTTGCGGCGACGGTCGACGCGGAAGTACAGCACGTCCTTCGGATCGAATTCGAAGTCGAGCCACGAGCCGCGGTAGGGAATGATCCGTGCCGAGAACAGCAGCTTGCCGGAGCTGTGGGTCTTGCCCTTGTCGTGCTCGAAGAACACGCCCGGCGAACGGTGGAGCTGCGACACGATCACGCGCTCGGTACCGTTGATGACGAACGAGCCGGTCGGCGTCATGAGCGGAATTTCGCCCATGTACACTTCCTGCTCCTTCACTTCCTTGACGACCGGCTTGCTCGGCGATTCCTTGTCGAGCAGCACCAGACGCACCTTGGCGCGCAGGGCGGAGCAATAGGTAAGGCCCCGCTGCTGGCATTCCTTGATGTTGAATGCCGGCGACGACAACGCATAGCTCACGAATTCGAGGCGAGCAAAACCGTTGTGCGAGACGATCGGGAACACGGAGGTGAAGGCGGCTTGCAAGCCTTCGGACTTACGTTGCGCTGCCGACACTTCAGCTTGCAGAAACGTGCTGAATGATTCAAGCTGAGTGGCTAGCAGGAAAGGAACTTGGTGAACGATGGAGCGCTTCGCGAAACTCTTGCGAATACGCTTCTTCTCGGTGAAGGAATATTGCATACGATCTCCGAATCACGACGGGCGCTATCGAGGCGGGATACCTGGACGTGTCAAACCCGAGTGTTCACCGACTGAGACTCGATGGCCGTGCGGCGGCTCGAGCCGAGAAGCTTGGTGGTTGGCCGCTACCAACCGCTGGCTGACGGCAGCGGATGCCTGTGTTGCCCGCTACCCGACCAAACTTGCCTTCTGCAGTCGCTTCAGAAGACAAAGAGAATCGCCTGTCGCCGTTACCACACCGCGAGGCGTTTTTCTTTGGCTTCTGGGGCCCTCCATCTTGACACGTTTATTGAGTGTCAAAACAGCGTCCCCACAAAGCACAAAAAGGCCGGCGGTATAAAACCGCCAGCCTTCGCGCAGACTGTCGAGCCTTACTTGATTTCGACCTTCGCGCCAGCTTCTTCCAGCTTCTTCTTCGCTTCTTCCGAAGCAGCCTTGTCCACGCCTTCCTTGACGGGCTTCGGTGCGCCGTCGACGAGGTCCTTCGCTTCCTTCAGGCCCAGGCCCGTCAGTTCGCGAACGGCCTTGATGACGGAAACCTTGTTGGCGCCGACTTCAGCCAGGATGACCGAGAACTCGGTCTTCTCTTCGACTGCAGCAGCTGCGCCGCCGCCTGCCGGGCCAGCGACTGCCACTGCAGCTGCCGACACGCCGAACTTCTCTTCGAACGCCTTGACCAGCTCGTTCAGTTCCAGAACAGTCATGCCTTCGACTGCTGCCAGGATGTCTTCTTTTGCGATTGCCATGTGAAATACTCCTAAATTGAATGCGGGTACAGCCAGCGATCTGTGACGCGAATGCCGACGTTATGCAGCTTCGGCCTGCTTCTTCTCGGCCAGCGCAGCCAGAGCGCGCGCAAAGCCGGAAACAGGCGACTGCATGACGAACAGCAGCTTCGAGAGCAGTTCTTCGCGGCTCGGGATGGTGGCCAGCGCTTGCACGCCTGCCTTGTCCATCACCTTGCCATCGAACGCACCAGCCTTGATGATCAGCTTGTCATTGGTCTTCGCGAAGTCGTTCACCACCTTGGCGGCGGCAATCGCATCTTCCGAGATGCCATAGATCAGCGGGCCAGTCATCTGCTCTGCCAGCGAAGCAAACGGCGTGCCTTCGACGGCGCGGCGCGCCAGCGTGTTCTTCAACACGCGAAGGTACACCTGCTTTTCACGCGCTTGCGCGCGCAGCTTGGTCAGATCGCCAACCGCAATTCCACGATACTCAGCCAGCACAACGGTCTGGGCCTTCGCGACTTGCGCGGAAACCTCAGCGACGACGGCTTGCTTGTCTTCTCTATTAAGCGGCACGGTTAGCCTCCAGAAACGATACGATCGGCGAGTGCCTTTCGTACCTCGTTCAACAACGGCGTCCGAGTCGTCAGGAGTATTTCCGCCGCCGGTCCGGATCGCTCCGCACCACCGGCTTCACCACTTCAAAACTTGTTCGGGTTCGCCATCTGCGTTGGCCTGTATTAAGGGATGGCCCGAATGCTGCCTCCCACCAACGGTCTTTGATAACCGGTTGCCTCGCGCTTGCGCGCCGGGCAACCGCCCAAAGCCCAGGTTGGGCTGCCTCACCGCCAGGGTGAAGCGGCCCGAATGCTTCGCTTACTGCGCCGCGAGCGAGGTCTGGTCGACGCGAACGCCGACGCCCATCGTGCTCGACAGAGCGATCTTGCGCAGGTAGACACCCTTGCTCGTCGCCGGCTTCGACTTCTGCAGCGCTTCGATCAGCGCGGCCAGGTTCGAACGCAGTGCAGCCGATTCGAACGATGCACGGCCGATGGTCGCGTGGATGATACCGGCCTTGTCGACGCGGTACTGCACCTGACCTGCCTTCGCGTTCTTCACCGCGGTCGCGACGTCCGGCGTGACCGTGCCGACCTTCGGGTTCGGCATCAGCCCGCGCGGGCCGAGGATCTGACCGAGCGTACCGACGACACGCATCGTGTCCGGGGAGGCGATCACGATATCGAAATCCATCTGACCGGCCTTGATCTGCTCGGCCAGGTCTTCCATACCGACGATTTCCGCGCCGGCGGCACGTGCCTGCTCGGCCTTCTCGCCCTGTGCGAACACGGCGACGCGGACCGACTTGCCGGTACCTGCCGGCAGCACCACCGAACCACGGACCACCTGGTCCGACTTCTTCGCGTCGATGCCGAGCTGAACCGACACGTCGATCGATTCGTTGAACTTCGCGCTCGCGCATTCCTTCACGAGTGCCAGTGCGTCTTCGATCGCGTACAGCTTCTGACGGTCGACCTTAGCGGCAAATGCCTGACGGCGCTTCGAGATCTTGGCCATTTACACGCCCTCCACGGTGATGCCCATCGAGCGGGCGCTGCCCGCGATGGTACGAACTGCCGCGTCCAGATCCGCTGCCGTGAGGTCAGGCATCTTGGTCTTCGCGATTTCTTCAGCTTGCGCGCGGGTGATCGAGCCGACCTTGTCGGTATGCGGCTTGGCCGAACCCTTGTCCACCTTGGCCGCCTTCTTGATCAGGACGGTCGCCGGCGGCGTCTTCATCACGAACGTGAAGCTCTTGTCCGCGAATGCCGTGATGACCACCGGCACCGGCAGGCCCGGCTCCATGCCCTGGGTCTGCGCGTTGAACGCCTTGCAGAACTCCATGATGTTCAGGCCGCGCTGGCCCAGTGCCGGACCGACCGGCGGCGACGGATTGGCTTTACCTGCAGGGATCTGCAGCTTGATAAAGCCGATAATCTTCTTTGCCATTTGAAAACCTCGTTGGAACGCCAGGCAGGCGTTCGGTGAGTGATAACGCGCGTTCGCCGGCTTCGACTACTGACGCTCCTCAACGGTCGATGATGCCGACCGTAAGCGCAATGATGGGCAGCGCGAGGGCTGCCCATCAAAACTCAGACTTTCTCGACCTGGCCGAACTCGAGTTCGACCGGTGTAGCGCGCCCGAAAATGGTGACGGACACGCGCACTCTCGATTTTTCGTAATTGACTTCTTCAACAGTGCCGTTGAAATCGGTAAAGGGGCCTTCCTTCACCCGAACCATCTCGCCCACATCGAACAGGGTCTTCGGGCGCGGCTTCTCCACGCCTTCCTGCATCTGCGACATGATCTTTTCGACTTCCCGCGGGGAAATCGGGCTCGGGCGATTGCGTGCGCCGCCGACGAAACCGGTGACCTTCGCGGTGTTCTTCACGAGGTGCCACGTTTCGTCCGTCATTTCCATCTCCACCAGCACGTAGCCAGGGAAGAAACGACGTTCGGTCACGGCCTTGTGGCCACCCCGGACTTCGACGACCTCTTCGGTCGGCACCAGGATCTGGCCAAACTTGTCTTGCATGCCGGCACGCTCGATGCGCTCTTGAAGCGCACGCTGCACGCTCTTCTCCATGCCGGAGTAGGCGTGCACGACGTACCAACGTTTTCCGCTCGGAGATGCCGGAGTATCGCTCATATCATTTCCAACCCAGAATCGCCGAGAAAATCACCCATTCGATCGACTTGTCGCTAAGCCAAAGAAAGAGTGCCATGACCAGCACAAACCCGAAGACGACCAGCGTGGTTTGCGTGGCTTCCTTGCGCGTGGGCCAGACGACCTTGCGCACTTCCCGGTAGGAGTCCTTTGCAAAGGCGATGAAGCTCTTGCCCGGCAGCGACATCAGGGCGACAGCCACACCGGCGATCACCCCCACTGCCAGCGCAGCGCCGCGGATGTACCACTCCTTGCCGCCAAGCAAGAAGAAGCCCGCAAATCCGGCCAAGACCAGCAATACGCCCAGGCCCAGCATCAGCTTATCGCCGGAGGTATTTACAGTTTCGACGGATGGATTCGCCATAACACCTTAAAACAAATGCCACGTCTGGACGTGGCGATTTGGCAGGGGCAGAGGGAATCGAACCCCCAACCTTCGGTTTTGGAGACCGACGCTCTGCCAGTTGAGCTATACCCCTGTACCAATGAGACCGGACAACTCCGGCCCCAAAACTGTCGACCCGGGACTAACTGGCTTAGTCGAGGATCTTTGCGACGACGCCGGCGCCGACGGTACGGCCGCCTTCGCGGATCGCGAAGCGCAGACCTTCTTCCATCGCGATCGGAGCGATCAGCTTCACCGTGATCGACACGTTGTCGCCCGGCATGACCATTTCCTTGTCCTTCGGCAGCTCGATCGAGCCCGTCACGTCCGTCGTACGGAAGTAGAACTGCGGACGGTAGTTGTTGAAGAACGGCGTGTGGCGGCCGCCTTCGTCCTTGCTCAGCACGTACACCTCAGCCGTGAAGTGCGTGTGCGGCTTGATCGAACCCGGCTTCGCCAGAACCTGACCACGCTCCACGTCTTCACGCTTCGTGCCGCGCAGCAGGATACCGACGTTGTCGCCAGCCTGGCCTTGATCCAGCAGCTTGCGGAACATTTCCACGCCCGTGCAGGTCGTCTTCACCGTCGGCTTGATACCGACGATTTCGAGTTCCTCGCCAACCTTCACGATGCCGCGCTCGATACGACCCGTCACCACCGTGCCGCGACCCGAGATCGAGAACACGTCTTCCACCGGCATCAGGAACATACCGTCGACCGCGCGCTCCGGCGTCGGGATGTACGAGTCCAGCGCGTCGGCCAGGCTCATGATCGCCGTCTCGCCCAGCTCGCCCTTGTCGCCTTCCAGCGCCAGCTTGGCCGAACCCTTGATGATCGGCGTGTCGTCGCCCGGGAAATCGTACTTCGACAGCAGCTCGCGAACTTCCATCTCGACCAGCTCGAGCAGTTCAGCGTCGTCCACCATGTCGCACTTGTTCAGGAACACGATGATGTACGGAACGCCAACCTGACGCGCCAGCAGGATGTGCTCACGCGTTTGCGGCATCGGGCCGTCGGCTGCCGAGCAGACCAGGATCGCGCCGTCCATCTGCGCGGCACCCGTGATCATGTTCTTCACGTAGTCGGCGTGGCCCGGGCAATCGACGTGTGCGTAGTGGCGGTTCGCCGTCTCGTACTCGATGTGCGCGGTGTTGATCGTGATGCCACGTGCCTTTTCTTCCGGCGCCGCGTCGATTTCGTCGTACTTCTTCGCTTCGCCGCCGAACTTCGACGACAGAACCGTTGCGATCGCCGCCGTCAGCGTCGTCTTGCCGTGGTCAACGTGACCGATCGTGCCGACGTTGACGTGCGGCTTGGTCCGCTCAAATTTTTCCTTGGCCATTTTCAACTCCCGTAAGGAATTTCACATGTTGCGCCGCGCGCAAACAGACACTGACTAACCTGCTGGTGCCCATGGGCAGGATCGAACTGCCGACCTCTCCCTTACCAAGGGAGTGCTCTACCACTGAGCCACATGGGCGAAACAAGTACTTACCGCGTAGAACGTGGAGCGGGTGAAGGGAATCGAACCCTCGTCGTAAGCTTGGAAGGCTTCTGCTCTACCATTGAGCTACACCCGCACGGGCCGCTTTACGATCCCTTACCGCTCTGTATGTCTTGGTGGAGGAGGTTGGATTCGAACCAACGTAGGCGTAAGCCAACAGATTTACAGTCTGCCCCCTTTAGCCACTCGGGCACCCCTCCGCAGAGAACTGACGATTATGGTGGCATGCCTACTTCGTGTCAAGCACCCCGCGGAGATTTTTTATCATCCCCCGGCAGCGCACTGCTCGGCATACGCTACAAACCGACCTGTCCGGCGTTCCGTGAACCGACACCCTGTAAAAGCGCCGCGTCCCGCCAGACTGGTGACCGCACGGAAAACTGCCCCCGCCCAGACCGTCCTTCCAACCACCGGGCAAGCTCACCGGAAAATCGGAAGACGTGAATCATAAGGGGTCGCGACGATTAAGCCAATAGAAAAACCGCATTTTTTTAACTTTTTTTGATTGGTGGCCCGTCGCGCTGGAGAGATCGCCGTACGTGGTCAAGGGCGAGTTCGCCGGAAGCGTGTCGTTAAGGGAAATTATGCCGGGATTCGAGGGGGTTCCGGGATGGTCGGAATGAGGAGCGGGAAGGCGACGACGACCTGGGGGCCGCCTCGCTCTCGCCGGGAGAGGATCCGCAGCGATTTGCTCGAGGCACGTATGCCGAGAGATTGCACGAGCACGGATGCGACATCACACGGCCTGGTGTCCCGTTCGATGCCTTGCGGGGAAAGATGAGCGATCCGAAGCTTCGAGCTCGCGCTTGATCGCCGCGGAGCGGCGCGTGGGAAATGTTGTTCAGCCATCCGATGCGCTGCGCATCAGGGCTGGCGCCCGCGCGATCGCAAACCCGAATCCGCTCGTTGCTGAATGGCGCTGGCACGAGTACTTCGCGAGCTCCAGCCATGGGGAAAGCCAGTCCATCGATGCGCCTGAGCGAGCGGATAGCGGCTCGTTACCGGCCGGTAGCTGCGTTGCCATGTACCGACCCTGCTCGAAGCGGCTATACGGCCCGCAATCGTCCTCAGGAGAGGTGGGCGCCATCCCGGCCGCCATCACACGCCTTATCAGTTCGAGAGCCTCGTGACACGCCATTGCGGGTCGAACATCTCGAACAAAAGAGTGGCCCGATGAAAGTCAGGCTTCAGACGCAGTTGAGACATCGCACCTGGCGCCATGGGACAAGCTCGATGTCGCGGGCCGAGTCCCGGCGTTCTTGCGTCTGGAAAAGACAAAACCCCCACTGCCTGGGCAGCGGGGGTTTCGAAGAGGAAGCCTGACGATTACCTACTTTCACACGGGCAATCCGCACTATCATCGGCGTAGAGTCGTTTCACGGTCCTGTTCGGGATGGGAAGGGGTGGGACCGACTCGCTATGGTCATCAGGCTAAAGGGGTTGTCGCGTCGCTGGTTGAGCGCCACGACCAATCTGGAAGAAGTAGTGTTGGGTTGTGCTTGTATGGCACGGCATGTCGAGCATCCAACCGCTGCGCACCAGGGATGTTGGTGCAAAACAGACCGGTTATAGGATCAAGCCTTACGGGCAATTAGTATCAGTTAGCTGAACGCATTACTGCGCTTACACACCTGACCTATCAACGTCCTGGTCTCGAACGACCCTTCAAGGGGATCAAGTCCCCGGGGATATCTCATCTTAAGGCGAGTTTCCCGCTTAGATGCTTTCAGCGGTTATCTCTTCCGAACATAGCTACCCGGCGATGCCACTGGCGTGACAACCGGTACACCAGAGGTTCGTCCACTCCGGTCCTCTCGTACTAGGAGCAGCCCCCTTCAAATATCCAACGCCCACGGCAGATAGGGACCAAACTGTCTCACGACGTTTTAAACCCAGCTCACGTACCTCTTTAAATGGCGAACAGCCATACCCTTGGGACCGGCTACAGCCCCAGGATGAGATGAGCCGACATCGAGGTGCCAAACACCGCCGTCGATATGAACTCTTGGGCGGTATCAGCCTGTTATCCCCAGAGTACCTTTTATCCGTTGAGCGATGGCCCTTCCATACAGAACCACCGGATCACTATGACCTGCTTTCGCACCTGCTCGACTTGTCGGTCTCGCAGTTAAGCACGCTTATGCCATTGCACTATCAGCACGATTTCCGACCGTACCTAGCGTACCTTCGTACTCCTCCGTTACACTTTGGGAGGAGACCGCCCCAGTCAAACTGCCTACCATGCACTGTCCCCGACCCGGATCACGGGCCAAGGTTAGAACCTCAAACAAACCAGGGTGGTATTTCAAGGACGGCTCCACCGAAACTAGCGTTCCGGTTTCATAGCCTCCCACCTATCCTACACAGATCGGTTCAAAGTCCAATGCAAAGCTACAGTAAAGGTTCATGGGGTCTTTCCGTCTAGCCGCGGGGAGATTGCATCATCACAAACACTTCAACTTCGCTGAGTCTCGGGAGGAGACAGTGTGGCCATCGTTACGCCATTCGTGCAGGTCGGAACTTACCCGACAAGGAATTTCGCTACCTTAGGACCGTTATAGTTACGGCCGCCGTTTACCGGGACTTCAATCAAGAGCTTGCACCCCATCATTTAATCTTCCGGCACCGGGCAGGCGTCACACCCTATACGTCCACTTTCGTGTTTGCAGAGTGCTGTGTTTTTATTAAACAGTCGCAGCCACCAGTTTATTGCAACCCCTTCACCCTTCTGGCGCAGGCCAGTCAAGCTACAGGGGCGTACCTTATCCCGAAGTTACGGTACCAATTTGCCGAGTTCCTTCTCCCGAGTTCTCTCAAGCGCCTTAGAATACTCATCTCGCCCACCTGTGTCGGTTTGCGGTACGGTCACTGTTAAACTGAAGCTTAGAGGCTTTTCTTGGAACCACTTCCGATTGCTTCGCTTCCTAAGAAGCTCGCGCCACACCCTTGAATTCCGCGCCCGGATTTGCCTAAGCGCCTTCTCCAATGCAGCGACCGGGACTTCCAACACCCGGACAACCTTCCGCGATCCGTCCCCCCATCGCATTTAACAATGGTGCAGGAATATTGACCTGCTTCCCATCAGCTACGCATTTCTGCCTCGCCTTAGGGGCCGACTCACCCTACGCCGATGAACGTTGCGTAGGAAACCTTGGGCTTACGGCGAGGGGGCCTTTCACCCCCTTTATCGCTACTCATGTCAGCATTCGCACTTCCGATACCTCCAGCACACTTTACAATGCACCTTCGCAGGCTTACGGAACGCTCTCCTACCATGCGTGCAAGCACGCATCCGCAGCTTCGGTATATAGCTTAGCCCCGTTACATCTTCCGCGCAGGACGACTCGATCAGTGAGCTATTACGCTTTCTTTAAAGGGTGGCTGCTTCTAAGCCAACCTCCTGACTGTTTTAGCCTTCCCACTTCGTTTCCCACTTAGCTATATTTGGGGACCTTAGCTGGCGGTCTGGGTTGTTTCCCTCTTGACACCGGACGTTAGCACCCGATGTCTGTCTCCCGTGATTGCACTCTTCGGTATTCGGAGTTTGCTATGGCGGGGTAATCTGCAATAGACCCCCCAACCATGACAGTGCTCTACCCCCGAAGGTGAGACACGAGGCACTACCTAAATAGTTTTCGGAGAGAACCAGCTATTTCCAAGTTTGTTTAGCCTTTCACCCCTATCCACAGCTCATCCCCTAACTTTTCAACGTTAGTGGGTTCGGACCTCCAGTACGTGTTACCGCACCTTCATCCTGGCCATGGATAGATCACTTGGTTTCGGGTCTACGCCCAGCAACTGAACGCCCTATTCGGACTCGCTTTCGCTACGCCTGCCCTATTCGGTTAAGCTTGCTACTGAACGTAAGTCGCTGACCCATTATACAAAAGGTACGCCGTCACCCCTTACGAGGCTCCGACTGTTTGTATGCATGCGGTTTCAGGATCTATTTCACTCCCCTCCCGGGGTTCTTTTCACCTTTCCCTCACGGTACTGGTTCACTATCGGTCGATCACGAGTATTTAGCCTTGGAGGATGGTCCCCCCATCTTCAGACAGGATTTCACGTGTCCCGCCCTACTTGTCGTACACTTAGTTCTTTCATACTGTTTTCGCCTACAGGGCTATCACCTGCTATGGCCGCACTTTCCAGAGCGTTCGGCTAACAATACAAATAAAGAGTACAGGCTCTTCCCATTTCGCTCGCCACTACTTTGGGAATCTCGGTTGATTTCTTTTCCTGCGGTTACTTAGATGTTTCAGTTCACCGCGTTCGCTTCACATAGCCTATGTATTCAGCTATGGATACTCCAAAAGGAGTGGGTTTCCCCATTCGGACATCTACGGATCAAAGCTTGTTTGCCAGCTCCCCGTAGCTTTTCGCAGGCTACCGCGTCCTTCATCGCCTGTGATCGCCAAGGCATCCACCACATGCACTTGTTCGCTTGACCCTATAACGGGTCTGTCTCGCCTCCCGAGGGAGAGGACAGTCGTTACAGGTTGAGTTCTCGCATTTGTGCCGTATTCCAATCGAGCCGAACATTTAAGTTCGAATCATCTTGAGATACATCGATACAATCACAACCCGGATAGTTTCCACGCCCATCTCAAATAAGCGCTTCCGCTATCCAAATTACTACTTCTTCTAGATTGTTAAAGAACGACAGCCGATAAGTGCAACGTGTGACTTATCCTCTGACTGGCTCAATCGCCAATAAGGAAACCTCAGTTTGTTATTGAAGATTGGTGGAGGCAGACGGGATCGAACCGACGACCCCCTGCTTGCAAAGCAGGTGCTCTCCCAGCTGAGCTATGCCCCCATGTGTACAGAGACTTCTCAGGACTACCGCCAGACAATTGGTGGGTCTGGTTGGATTCGAACCAACGACCCCCGCCTTATCAAGACGGTGCTCTAACCGACTGAGCTACAGACCCCTGAGTCTGTCTTGATCAACAGCCGATAAGCGTGAACGCTCAATGTTTGCGGTATTAGCTCGAGAAAGGAGGTGATCCAGCCGCACCTTCCGATACGGCTACCTTGTTACGACTTCACCCCAGTCATGAATCCTACCGTGGTGACCGTCCTCCTTGCGGTTAGACTAGCCACTTCTGGTAAAACCCACTCCCATGGTGTGACGGGCGGTGTGTACAAGACCCGGGAACGTATTCACCGCGGCATGCTGATCCGCGATTACTAGCGATTCCAGCTTCATGCACTCGAGTTGCAGAGTGCAATCCGGACTACGATCGGTTTTCTGGGATTAGCTCCCCCTCGCGGGTTGGCGACCCTCTGTTCCGACCATTGTATGACGTGTGAAGCCCTACCCATAAGGGCCATGAGGACTTGACGTCATCCCCACCTTCCTCCGGTTTGTCACCGGCAGTCTCCTTAGAGTGCTCTTGCGTAGCAACTAAGGACAAGGGTTGCGCTCGTTGCGGGACTTAACCCAACATCTCACGACACGAGCTGACGACAGCCATGCAGCACCTGTGTATCGGTTCTCTTTCGAGCACTCCCGAGTCTCCTCAGGATTCCGACCATGTCAAGGGTAGGTAAGGTTTTTCGCGTTGCATCGAATTAATCCACATCATCCACCGCTTGTGCGGGTCCCCGTCAATTCCTTTGAGTTTTAATCTTGCGACCGTACTCCCCAGGCGGTCAACTTCACGCGTTAGCTACGTTACTAAGGAAATGAATCCCCAACAACTAGTTGACATCGTTTAGGGCGTGGACTACCAGGGTATCTAATCCTGTTTGCTCCCCACGCTTTCGTGCATGAGCGTCAGTATTGGCCCAGGGGGCTGCCTTCGCCATCGGTATTCCTCCACATCTCTACGCATTTCACTGCTACACGTGGAATTCTACCCCCCTCTGCCATACTCTAGCTTGCCAGTCACCAATGCAGTTCCCAGGTTGAGCCCGGGGATTTCACATCGGTCTTAACAAACCGCCTGCGCACGCTTTACGCCCAGTAATTCCGATTAACGCTTGCACCCTACGTATTACCGCGGCTGCTGGCACGTAGTTAGCCGGTGCTTATTCTTCCGGTACCGTCATCCCCGAAGGATATTAGCCCTCAGGATTTCTTTCCGGACAAAAGTGCTTTACAACCCGAAGGCCTTCTTCACACACGCGGCATTGCTGGATCAGGCTTTCGCCCATTGTCCAAAATTCCCCACTGCTGCCTCCCGTAGGAGTCTGGGCCGTGTCTCAGTCCCAGTGTGGCTGGTCGTCCTCTCAGACCAGCTACTGATCGTCGCCTTGGTGGGCCTTTACCCCACCAACTAGCTAATCAGCCATCGGCCAACCCTATAGCGCGAGGTCCGAAGATCCCCCGCTTTCATCCGTAGATCGTATGCGGTATTAATCCGGCTTTCGCCGGGCTATCCCCCACTACAGGACATGTTCCGATGTATTACTCACCCGTTCGCCACTCGCCACCAGGTGCAAGCACCCGTGCTGCCGTTCGACTTGCATGTGTAAGGCATGCCGCCAGCGTTCAATCTGAGCCAGGATCAAACTCTTCAGTTCAATACCTGTTACTGTTTTCGGTTCGGTTAAGAACCGGTCGCTCACTCAAAGCTGACAGGTTATGAATTGCTTCATGAACCTGACTTACTTTTGTGTGAGACTCTTGATACTTTTGCTGACCTGATCCGGAGATCAGGACCGCGTCGATCAAGCGTCCACACTTATCGGCTGTTAATTTTTAAAGAGCGTTTCCACCAAGCTGACCGGACTTGCCGGCTTTCTCAGCGGCGCTGCGTTTTCAGCAGCAGAGAAGCGAGATTATGATCAACGTTTCGCAGCGCGTCAACTACTTTTTTCTCGCTGATCAACAACCCGCGTTGATCACTTCCCTTCGACAGAACCAACAAGCAGCCGACTTTCGGCGCTGCGTTTGTCCTGCCTGGCTTCCCCTTCCGCGCCGCGTTTGCGTTAGCGCGAAAGAGGCGTGATTCTAAGCAGCCCAAGCACATCACGCAAGTCATTTTTAAGAAAATCGTTAAAAATTTCGGGCGCCACCGCGGCGCCCGATTTTTCATCCCTGCCGCGCTCCTTCACACCCGCGTGCATCGGCGCTTCCTCACGTTCAGCGTCGCTTCGCGGCAGCCACCAGCCGCTCGATCGGCACGGCGTCGGCCATCGCCGCATAGCCGGCGTCGCTCGGGTGAACGTCGTCGCCGCTGTCATAACGGCGCTGCAGCACCTGCGGGCGCGCTGGATCGCGCAGGGCGGCGTCGAAATCGATGACGCCGTCGAATGCGCCCGAGGTCCGGATCCAGTCGTTGACCTCGGTGCGGATCGCCTCGCGCTCCGGCGGTAGCGACGCCGGCGTCAGCGTGGCGCCGAACAGGGCGATCCCGTGAGCGTGCGCGCTCGCGATCAGGCGCCGATACCCGTCGATCAGCATCCGCGCATCGACACGCGTGTGCGGCGTGTCGCAATCGAGCCCGGCGCGCGGCGGCATCGCGGCGAAATTGATGTCGTTGATGCCGATCAGCAGCACCGCCGCCTTCACGCCCGAGCGCGCCAGCACGTCGCGATCGAAGCGCCGTTCGAGCGCGACGCCGTAACACGCCGAATCGCTGAGCAGCCGATTGCCGCTGATGCCGAGATTGACCACGCTCCACGCGCGCTCGCCCGCCGCGTCGAGCCGACGATCGAGCCCGTCGGTCCAGCGGCGGTTGCGATTGAGGCTCGAACGCAAGCCGTCGGTGATCGAATCGCCGACCGCCGCGATCGTGCCGGCCGCAGCCGCACTCCCCTCTACCGCCAGCTCGCTGACCCAGGCCGACTGCGTGAAGCGGCTCCGGAACGCGTCGCCGTCGGCGTCGGCACTGTGGTCGCCGGGCACCGACACGTAATTGACCTGATTCGCCACGCGGTGCCAGGCCGTCATCTTCTGCTCGTCGCGCACGAACAGGCTGATCGCATAGGGCGCGCCCGCCTCGACCGGCAGCGCGACCGGATCGCTGTCGCGCTCCTCGCCGGCCGGCACCACCAGCTCGCGCCGCCCGCCGAACGTGACGAGCGCCGCGTCGCCGGACTGCACGGCGGCACCCGCCGCCGACCGGGCGATCCGCACGGCGCCGAGCGACAGCGGCGTGCGGCCGTAGGCATTGCTGATCCGCAGCCGCACGCGCGTGCCGCCGACGCTCGGATAGACGATCTGGCGAAGCGTGCGGTCCGTGACCTCGGGCGTCTTATATAGAGGCGGCGGCGACGCAAGCGCCGGAATCGGCTGCAGGGCGCTCGCCCAGGCCGCCACCCAAGGCGGCGAGCCGCTGGGGCCAGCCGCGAACGCCGCGCCGGACAGGCACAAGACAAGACAGCCGGCCCAGGCCGGCAAACGACGACGAAAACTCATGATTCGATAGCGCGCGACGGGAAAGACACCGATTGTGCCCGATATCCACGCCGCGCCGCGACCGCACGACGCGGCCTTGCTTCCCCCATCCAGCCGATTTCTCTTTCTCGAAAAATTAATTAACCGACCGGACGGTTGGTTTATACTTTGATCCACCTCATCCCGCACGAGACGTTTGCCATGTACACGCAATCCCTCGACCTACCCGGCCAGACCGCCCCCGTCGGCGAACCGGCCAGCGCCGCGCCCGAACAGGCGCGGTTCGACGCAGTCATCTCCGCCGACGGCAAGATCGAGCCGCAGGACTGGATGCCCGACGCCTATCGCAAGACGCTGGTCCGCCAGATTTCGCAGCACGCCCATTCCGAGATCGTCGGCATGCTGCCGGAAGGCAACTGGATCACGCGCGCGCCGAGTCTGAAGCGCAAGGCGATCCTGCTCGCCAAGGTGCAGGACGAAGCCGGCCACGGTCTCTATCTGTACAGCGCGGCCGAGACGCTTGGCGTGTCGCGCGACGCGCTCGTCGACGCGCTGCACGCCGGCAAGGCCAAGTATTCGAGCATCTTCAACTACCCGACACCGGACTGGGCCGACGTCGGCGTGATCGGCTGGCTCGTCGACGGCGCCGCGATCATGAACCAGATTCCCCTCTGCCGCTGCACCTACGGCCCCTATGCGCGCGCGATGATCCGCATCTGCAAGGAGGAATCGTTCCACCAGCGCCAGGGCTTCGACGCGCTGCTCGCGATGATGGCCGGCACGCCGGCGCAGCGCGAGATGGTGCAGCAGGCCGTGAACCGCTGGTGGTGGCCGGTGCTGATGATGTTCGGCCCGAGCGACGCCGATTCGGTCCACAGCAACCAGTCGGCGAAATGGGGGATCAAGCGAATCTCGAACGACGACCTGCGCCAGAAATTCGTCGACGCGGCGGTCGAACAGGCGAAGGTGCTCGGCGTGACGTTCCCCGACCCGGACCTGAAGTGGAACGAGGCGCGCGGCCACCACGACTACGGCACGATCGACTGGGACGAATTCTGGCGCGTCGTCAACGGCGACGGCCCCTGCAACCGCGAGCGGCTCGCCACGCGCGTCAAGGCCCACGACGACGGCGCCTGGGTCCGCGAGGCCGCGCTCGCCCACGCGGACAAGCGCGCGCGCCGCGCCGAACGGCAGGCCGCCTGACGCTCCGCCCCATTCGAATTCGATTCAGGAGGAATGCAATGAAACAGGAATGGCCGATCTGGGAAGTGTTCGTGCGCAGCAAGCAGGGGCTCGACCACAAGCACTGCGGCAGCCTGCACGCCGCCGATGCGTCGATGGCGCTGCGCATGGCCCGCGACGTCTACACGCGCCGCCAGGAAGGCGTGAGCATCTGGGTGGTGCCGTCGGCCGCGATCACGGCGTCCGATCCGAACGAGAAGGCGGAGCTGTTCGAACCGGCCGGCGACAAGATCTACCGCCATCCGACGTTCTACACGCTGCCCGACGAAGTCAACCACATGTGAGCCCGCGATGACGACGACCCCGGCCTCCCATCTGTCCTACGTGCTGCGCCTCGCCGACACCGCGCTGATCCTCGGTCAGCGCAACGCCGAGTGGTGCGGGCACGGCCCGATCCTCGAAGAGGACATCGCGCTGACCAACATGAGCCTGGACCTGATCGGCCAGGCGCGGCTGCTCTACGCGCATGCGGCCGACCTCGAACACGCGCTGCGCGGCGCGACCCGGACCGAAGACGACTACGCGTACTTCCGCACCGAGCGCGAGTTCACGAACCTGACGCTGGTCGAGCTGCCGCACTACGGGCCGCTCAGCGGCACCGCGCATGCGAGCAACGACTACGCCGTCACGATCGTGCGCAACTTCCTCTACGCGACGCTGATGCTGCACCTGTGGACGGCGCTCGAAACCTCGGCCGATCCGCAGCTGGCCGCGATCGCCGCAAAGTCGGTCAAGGAAACGCGCTACCACGAGCATCACGCGCGCGAATGGCTGATCCGCTTCGGCGACGGCACCGACGAATCGCACCGCCGGGCGCAGGCCGCGCTCGACTACCTGATGCCCTACACGCGCGAGTGCTTCGTGGCCGACGCGGTCGAGCGCGAGGTCGCGGCGGCCGGCATCGCGCCGGCCGCCGACACGCTCGAAGCGGCCTGGCGCGCCGACGTCGATGCCGCGCTCGCCGAGGCGACGCTGCACGCGCCGGCGCCGGCCGCCTACGTGACGACCGGCCGGCACGGCGAACATTCCGAGCACATGGGCTTCCTGCTCGCGCAGATGCAGAGCCTCGCGCGCCAGCATCCGGGCGCGAGCTGGTGACGCCTGCGGCGCCTGCCCTGATCAGGAGAGAAATCACGATGTCCGCGCTACCCGCTTCCGTCGATGCCGCCACCGCCTTCACCGATGCCGAACTCGCGCGCGTGCGCGCCGCGCTCGACACGGTGCCGGACCCGGAGATCCCGGTCGTCTCGATCGGTGAACTCGGCATCCTGCGCGAGATCCGGCGCGCGGCCGACGCGACGCTCGAGATCGTGATCACGCCGACCTACTCCGGCTGTCCGGCGATGTCGCAGATCGCCGAGGACATCGGTGCCGCGCTCGACCGCGCCGGCGCGCGGCCCTGCCGGATCGTCACGGTGCTGTCGCCGGCCTGGACCACCGACTGGATCACCGAGGCCGCGCGCGAGAAGCTGCGCGCCTACGGCATCGCGCCGCCCGTCGGCGCCTGCGCGAGCGGCGACGCGGCAGCTTCCGGCGACGCGAGCGGGGCCCGCCCCGCCGCCGTGAAAGTGATCCGCTTCGCGCCGAAGCCGGCCGCCGCCCCCGCCTGCCCGCGCTGCGGTTCGCGCCACACCGAGCGGCTCGCGCAGTTCGCGTCGACCGCCTGCAAGGCGCTGTACCGCTGCCTCGACTGCCGCGAACCCTTCGACTACTTCAAGCCCTACTGACATGGCGACTCCGCAATTCCACCCGCTGCGCATCCGCGACGTGCAACCCGAGACCGCCGACGCGGTGACGGTCGCGTTCGAGGTTCCCGCCGAGCTGCGCGAACAGTTCCGCTTCACGCAGGGCCAGTTCGTCACGCTCAAGACGCAGATCGACGGCGAGGAAACCCGCCGCTCGTATTCGATCTGCATCGGCACCACCGATTACGACCGCGACGGCGAGCTGCGGATCGGCATCAAGCGCGTGCGCGGCGGGCGCTTCTCGAACTTCGCGTTCGACACGCTGAAAGCCGGCCACACGATCGACGTGATGACGCCGGACGGCCGTTTCTTCACGCACCTGAACGCCGAGCACGGCAAGCACTACGTGGCGTTCTCGGGCGGCTCGGGCATCACGCCGGTGCTCGCGATCGTGCGCACCACGCTCGAACTCGAGCCGCGCAGCACGTTCACGCTGGTCTACGGCAACCACAGCGTCGATTCGATCATGTTCGCCGAACAGCTCGAAGACCTGAAGAACCGCTTCATGCAGCGCTTCGTGCTCTATCACGTGCTGTCCGACGAGCTCCAGGACGTCGAGCTGTTCAACGGCGTGCTCGACCAGCCGAAATGCGCGGCGTTCCTCGACACGCTGGTGCCGGCCGCCTCGATCGACGAGGCGTTCATCTGCGGCCCGGCGCCGATGATGGACGCGGCCGAGGCGGCGCTCGACGCGGCCGGCGTGGCGCGCGGGCAGATCCACGTCGAGCGTTTCGGCACGCCGCTGCCGCAGGCCGGCGCGCCGGCCGTGGAGATCACCGAGGCAACGCCGGCCGCCGCGCTCGAGATCGTGCTCGACGGCAAGACGCGCAAGCTGCGCCTGCCCTACGAGGGCGTGAGCCTGCTCGACGTCGGCCTGCGCGCCGGCCTCGCGCTGCCGTATGCCTGCAAGGGCGGCGTCTGCTGCACCTGCCGTGCGAAGGTGGTGGAGGGCGAGGTGCGGATGGACAAGAACTACACGCTGGAGGAACAGGAGGTGCGCGACGGTTTCGTGCTGACCTGCCAGTGCCATCCGGTCAGCGAGCGCGTGGTGGTGAGCTTCGACGAGCGCTGAGATACCGCGCGACGCGCCGGTCGCGAGATATCTCGCAACCGGGCATCTCGCTTACACTAGGGGCCGCTTTTCAAGCCGGGTCCGCGAATCCGGCCGAAAGTGGCCCTTTTTCGTTGATCTCTCGCTGATGAGCACTCTTCATGTCACCGTCGGCGGTTCCGCCGCCGAATCGCTGCGCGCCGCGCTGGCCGCCGCCGGCCGCGACGATACCGTGGTCGAACTCCTCGACGATCTGGCCGTCGGCCCGCTGCGCGGCATCGACGACGCGCCCGAGCTGCGCGCCGCGTTCTGGGAACGGATCTTCGCCGACACGCCGTCCGACTGGGACGCGCGGCTCGCCGGCGAACTCGACAAGCTCTCCCGGCTCGCGGCCGGCTCCGGCCAGGTGGTGATCTGGCATGCGCAGAGCGCCGCCGACCAGCTGATGCTGCGCCGCGTCGCCTATCACCTGCGCAACGCGCCGCAACGGCTCAACGAAGTCCGGCTGGCGGCCGCCGATCTCGGCCCGCGCAAGCATCCGCCCGGCCGCGAGGCCGCCGTTTCGGTCGGCATGTTCGGCCCCGAGCAGCTCGGCGCGAAGCTGCCGGAGGCGGCGCCGATCTCGGTGCTGCGTATCAGCCGGCTCGCGCTCGAATGGCAGGAAGCCAAGCAGGTCAACGCCGAGCTGCGCTACTGGATCGACAACACGTTCAAGAGCGGGCACTACGCCGACATCGACGCGCTCGCGCTCGATCAGGCCGGCGAAGCCTGGACGCCGGCCGCGCGCGTGGTCGGCGCGGTGATTGGGCTCGCCAACCGCGGCCACCTCGGCATCAGCGACAGCGTCGCGTTCTGGCGCTGCCGCGAACTGGCCGCCGCGGGCCGGCTCGAACTGCGCGGCAGCGAGCCCGGCCCCGACAATCTGCGCACGGCCTCGCTGCGTGCGGTGCCGGCCGCCGCGCTGCGCTGACCGCTCGCGCCCCGTTCCCTTCGTCCACCGCGGCCGCCCCGCCGCTCCGATCCGACTCCACCGACGCCATGGCCCGCACCCGAGCGCCCGACCACGAATCCCAGCGCGAGCAGATCCTCGATCTCGCCGCCGGGAAATTCGCGCAGACCAGCTACCCGAGCACCTCGATGACCGACCTCGCCGCCGCGAGCGGCACCTCGAAGGCGCGTCTCTACCACTACTACGAAAGCAAGGAAGCGATCCTGTTCGACCTGCTCGACCGCTACACGAAGCGGCTGATGCTGATCATCGCGGAGGTCGAGGGGACCAGCCAGCGGCGCGGGCTGGGCGAGCGCGAGGCGTTCGCGGAACTGATCCGCGCGTTCCTCGCCGAATACGAAACCTCGCACAGCCGGCACGTCGCGCTGCTCAACGACGTGAAATACCTGGAGAACACGCAGCGGCAGGTGATCCTCGACCGGCAGCGCGACATCGTCGCCGCGTTCACGCGCCAGATCGAGCGCGCCTACCCGGGGCGCGTGTCGCGCGAGAATCAGACCGCCGTCACGATGATGGTGTTCGGCATGATCAACTGGACCTTCACCTGGCTGAAGCCGGGCGGCCGCCTCGGCTATCGCGACTTCGCCGAGCAGGTGATCGCGCTGATCGAGCGCGGGCTCGGCGGCGACGGCGCGGGCGCGGAGCCGTCGCGCGAGGCCTGAGCGGCACGGCCCGCGGTGGCGTCCACGGCGCGGCGCCCACGCGGTCGTTGCGGCGGCGTCACATGCCAAATTTCGTCAGATGAAATAGTTATTGCTTTGAAATCAAAAACTTCGCGGATCGTTGCACTTTTCTAGAACTATCGTTCGATATTTATACGGGTTTTCCCCTATGAGACCGGTACCGTTCGGTTAAAATGCTGCTGCATTGCACAACCGGCTGTTTGGTCCTTGAGGAACCCACGATGAACGCGCACCCTCTCCGCCCTGCCGCCCCGATCGGCAACGTCGGGCAGGCACCGGTTCTCGTCAGGGAACTGGCATCCACGGATCGTGAGTCGATGCTCACGCACTTTCTCGCGCTCGACGACGACGATCGCCTGCTTCGCTTCGGCCAGTTCGTGCCGGATCACGTGCTCGAGAACTACGTCCGCACCATCGATTTCGGCCGCGACACCGTGTTCGGCGTGTTCGACCACGCGCTCGAGCTGGTCGGCGTCGGCCATCTGGCCTACCTGCCCGACGAAGGCGGCAAGCGCACGGCCGAGTTCGGCGTGTCGGTGCTCGAATCGGCGCGCGGCCAGGGCGTCGGTTCGAAGCTGTTCGAGCGCGCCTCGATCCGCAGCCGCAACACGCAGGTGTCGACGCTCTACATGCACTGCCTGTCGCGCAACGCGACGATGATGCATATCGCGAAGAAGTCGGGCATGCGGATCGAATATGCCTGCGGCGAGGCCGACGCCTACCTGTCGCTGCCGCCCGCCGATCAGTCGACCATCATCGCCGAGATGCTGCAGGAGCAGGCGGCCGTGTTCGACTACGCGATGAAGCGCCAGGCGCGCCGCGCGACCCAGATCTTCGAATCGCTGCTGCCGGCCGGCATCGCCGCCTGAATCCGGCGCCGCGTCGCCGCGACCGCCAGCGACGACGGGCGGCCCGCTTCGTCGGGCCGCCCGTTTTTCATTTCCGCGCCGCCGGCGGCCGGCTCAGCGGATCGGCAGCGCCGTGGTCTCCTTGAAGCTTTCGAGCGCGAAGCTCGTGCGCACGTCCACCACCGATGGATGATGCAGCAGCTGGTCCTGCACGAAGCGCGAGAAATGCGCCATGTCCTCCACCTGCACGCGCAGCAGGTAATCCATGTCGCCCGTCATCGCGTGGCAGGCCACCACCTCGGGCCAGGCCTGCACGGCCACGCGGAACCGGTCGGCGTGCGTGGTGCCGGCCCGCGCGCCGCCGTCCGCCGGCCCCGCCGCGCCGCCGCGCTTCTCGAGCCGCACGCTGATGTAGGCGAGCAGGTCGAGCCCGAGCTGCTTCGGATCGAGCAGCGCGACATAGCCAGTAATCACGCCCATCTCCTCCAGGCGCCGGATGCGCCGCAGGCACGGGCTCGGCGACAGGCTCACGCGCTCGGCGATCTCCTGGTTCGACAGGCGTCCGTTCTCCTGCAGGATCGCCAGGATGCGGCGATCGATGGTGTCGAATTCGACACGCGCCATTTTCCACCCCAATTTCGTGATTCGTCCGCACAAATCTTGCGCCATCGTAGCGACGCACGATTAACTTCGCAAGTAATTGCCGGTGCCGCGCGCCTACACTGTTTCGCACACGGCGGCCCTGCCGCCGCCCCCCACGATCGGCGACGCGAGCCAATACCGGAGACGAGCACCATGCAGATTCCCACCTGGGACAACCCCGTCGGCACCGACGGCTTCGAATTCATCGAATACACGGCGCCCGATCCGAAGGCGCTCGGCCAGCTGTTCGAGCGGATGGGCTTCACCGCGATCGCGCGGCACCGGCACAAGGACGTCACGCTGTACCGCCAGGGCGAGATCAACTTCATCGTCAATGCCGAACCGGATTCGTTCGCGCAGCGCTTCGCGCGGCTGCACGGCCCGTCGATCTGCGCGATCGCGTTCCGCGTGCGCGACGCCGCGCAGGCCTACCGCCGCGCGCTCGAACTGGGCGCCTGGGGCTTCGACAACAAGACCGGGCCGATGGAGCTGAACATCCCGGCGATCAAGGGCATCGGCGATTCGCTGATCTATTTCGTCGACCGCTGGCGCGGCAAGCACGGCGCGGCGCCGGGCACCATCGGCGACATCGGCATCTACGACGTCGATTTCGAGCCGATCGCGGGCGCGGACCCGGCGCCCGTCGGCCACGGCCTCACCTATATCGATCACCTCACGCACAACGTGCATCGCGGCCGGATGGGCGAATGGGCCGAGTTCTACGAGCGGCTGTTCAACTTCCGCGAAGTGCGCTACTTCGACATCGAGGGCAAGGTAACGGGCGTGAAGTCGAAGGCGATGACCTCGCCGTGCGGCAAGATCCGGATCCCGATCAACGAGGAAGGTTCGGACACGCCGGGCCAGATCCAGGAATATCTCGACGCGTACCGCGGCGAAGGCATCCAGCACATCGCGCTCGGCACCGGCGACATCTACGGCACGGTGGACGGCCTGCGCGGCAAGGCGGTCACGCTGCTCGACACGATCGAGACCTATTACGAACTCGTCAACCGCCGCATCCCGAACCACGGCGAACCGCTCGACGAACTGCGCAAGCGCAGGATCCTGATCGACGGCGCGCACGACGACCTGCTGCTGCAGATCTTCACCGAGAACCAGATCGGCCCGATCTTCTTCGAGATCATCCAGCGCAAGGGCAACCAGGGCTTCGGCGAGGGCAACTTCAAGGCGCTGTTCGAATCGATCGAGCTGGACCAGATCCGCCGCGGCGTGGTGCAGGACAAGGCCTGACATCGACACACCGGCGCCCGGCCACGGCGCTCCCCAGAAGAAAAGGGCGGAAATCCTGCGATTTCCGCCCTTTATGCATTCATCGACCGGGTTGGAGCCGACCGCGCGATGCATCAGTCGCACGGCGGCACGAAGCCGACGGCCGGGAATTCAGCGCTTCGGCGCGCCCGCTACCTGGGTGGTGGCCGTCACGCCGGCCGGCGCGATCGCATCGCCGGTGATCTGCTGCATCTGGGTACCCGCCGTGGCCAACGCGCTCGCGCCTTGCGAACGCACCGGCCCCGTCATCGCGAAGAACGCGGCGGACACCATCAGGAAATTCTGGATATTTCTCGTATTCATTGCACCTCCGTTGTCATCGCCGGCTGCTTCTCTCCCAGCAGGACCATCTGGGGCCCGACCATTGCCGGCAGCGCAATAGACTAAACAAGAAGTGTGACAGCAGCCCGCGGCTTTACATGCTTTTACATGATGTAACGCAGAAAATCGTCAGCCGTTCGGAAGAATTGCTAACAGAATACGCAACAAAACGACGGGTTTCCACCAGTGCTACCATCAATGAAAACCCGCCAATATGGCGCCCGGCAAACGCGGCCACAAGACGCCGATGCCGAGAGTTTTGGTGATCCCAAACGGTTGGAGGAGACGCAGTCATGAACGCCCCACTTGATGCCGGCCAGCGCGCGACGCTGGAAGCCGCCCTGCAGTCGGTCACGCTCGACGACAAATACACGCTCGAGCGTGGCCGCGCCTATATGAGCGGCGTGCAGGCGCTGGTCAGGCTGCCGATGCTGCAGCAGGCGCGCGACCGCGCCGCCGGCCTCAACACGGCCGGCTTCATCTCCGGCTACCGCGGCTCGCCGCTCGGCGGCCTCGACCAGTCGCTCTGGAAGGCGCAGAAACATCTCGCCGCCAATCGCATCGTGTTCCAGGCGGGCCTCAACGAGGATCTCGCCGCCACCGCCGTGTGGGGCTCGCAGCAGGTCAACCTCTATCCCGGCGCGAAGTTCGACGGCGTGTTCGGCATGTGGTACGGCAAGGGCCCCGGCGTCGATCGCTCGGGCGACGTGCTCAAGCACGCCAATTCGGCCGGCAGCTCGCCGCACGGCGGCGTGCTGGTGCTGGTCGGCGACGACCACGCCGCGAAATCGTCGACGCTCGCGCACCAGTCCGAGCACCTGCTCAAGGCCTGCGGGCTGCCGGTGCTGTTCCCTTCCAACGTCCAGGAATATCTCGATTTTGGCCTGCACGGCTGGGCGATGAGCCGCTACTCGGGGCTCTGGGTCTCGCTGAAGTGCGTGACCGACGTGGTCGAGTCGTCGGCCTCGGTCGATCTCGACCCGCAGCGCGCGAACATCGTGCTGCCGTCGGACTTCATGATGCCCGAGGGCGGCCTCAACATCCGCTGGCCCGATCCGCCGCTCGTGCAGGAAGCGCGGATGATCGACTACAAGTGGTACGCGGCGCTCGCCTACGTGCGCGCGAACCGGCTCGACCGCATCGAGATCGATTCCCCGCAGGCGCGCTTCGGCATCATGACCGCGGGCAAGGCCTATCTAGACGTGCGCCAGGCGCTGACCGACCTTGGCCTCGACGATGCCACCTGCGCGCGGATCGGCATCCGCCTCTACAAGGTCGGCTGCGTCTGGCCGCTGGAGGCGCAGGGCGCGCAGCAGTTCGCGCGCGGCCTCGACGAGATCCTCGTGATCGAGGAGAAGCGCCAGATCCTCGAATACGCGATCAAGGAAGAGCTCTACAACTGGCCGGACGGCCAGCGCCCGCGCATCTTCGGCAAGTTCGACGAAAAGGACGGCGCGGGCGGCGAATGGTCGGTGCCGATGGGCAACTGGCTGCTGCCGGCTCACTACGAGCTGTCGCCGGCGATCATCGCGAAGGCGATCGCCACGCGGCTCGACAAGTTCGAGCTGCCGTCCGACGTGCGCGCGCGGATCGCTGCGCGCATCGCGGTGATCACCGCCAAGGAGGCCGCGCTGGCCCGCCCGCACGTCACCGCCGAACGCAAGCCGTGGTTCTGCTCGGGCTGCCCGCACAACACCTCGACCAACGTGCCGGACGGCTCGCGCGCGATCGCCGGGATCGGCTGCCACTACATGACGATCTGGATGGACCGCAACACCAGCAGCTTCAGCCAGATGGGCGGCGAAGGCGTGCCGTGGATCGGCCAGGCGCCGTTCACCGACGAGAAGCACGTGTTCGCCAACCTCGGCGACGGCACCTATTTCCACTCCGGGCTGCTGGCGATCCGCGCGGCGATCGCCTCGAAGGCGAACATCACCTACAAGATCCTCTACAACGACGCGGTGGCGATGACGGGCGGCCAGCCCGTGGACGGCACGCTGACCGTGCCGCAGATCACGCACCAGATGGCGGCCGAGGGCGCCGCGAAAATCGTGATCGTCACCGACGAGCCGCAGAAGTACGAAGGCCAGCGCGCACGGCTCGCGCCGGACGTGGCGATCCATCATCGCGACCGGCTCGACGCGGTGCAGCGCGAGCTGCGCGAGATCGCCGGCACCACGGTGCTGATCTACGACCAGACCTGCGCGACCGAGAAGCGCCGCCGCCGCAAGCGCGGCACGTTCCCCGATCCGGCGCGCCGCGTGGTGATCAACGAGGCGGTCTGCGAAGGCTGCGGCGATTGCTCGGTGCAGTCGAACTGCCTGTCAGTCGAGCCGCTCGACACCGAGTTCGGCACCAAGCGGCAGATCAACCAGTCGAGCTGCAACAAGGACTTCTCGTGCGTGAAGGGCTTCTGCCCGAGCTTCGTGACGGTCGAGGGCGCGCAGCTGAAGAAGCCGAAGGCCGTGGCGGTGGACACCGCCTCGCTGCCGGCGCTGCCCGAACCGGCGCTGCCCGCGATCGCGCGTACCTACGGCGTGCTGGTGACGGGCGTGGGCGGCACCGGCGTGGTGACGATCGGCGCGCTGATCGGCATGGCCGCGCACCTGGAGAACAAGGGCGTGACGGTGCTCGACGTCACGGGCCTCGCGCAGAAGGGCGGCGCCGTGATGAGCCACGTGCAGATCGCGCAGGCGCCCGCCGACATCCACGCAACGCGCATCGCGATGGGCGAGGCCGACCTCGTGATCGGCGGCGACGCGCTGGTGACCGCCAGCGACGAATGCACCTCGCGCATGCGGCTCGGCGAGACGCGCGTGGTGGTCAACAGCGCCAAGACGCCGACCGCCGATTTCATCAAGCAGCCGCAGTGGTCGTTCCCGGGCACCAGCGCCGAGCGCGACATCCGCGCCTCGGCCGGCGACACGGTCGATCTCGTCGATGCGAACCATTTCGCCGTCGCGCTGCTCGGCGACGCGATCTACGCGAACCCGTTCGTGCTCGGCTACGCGTGGCAGCGCGGCTGGCTGCCGCTCACGCACGCCTCGCTGGCGCGCGCGATCGAGCTGAACGGCGTGCAGGTCGAGAAGAACCGCGCGGCCTTCGAATGGGGCCGCCGCGCCGCGCACGATCCGGCAGGCGTGCGGCAGGCCGCGTCGGGACAGGCGGGCAACGCGGCCGGCGCCGACGGCGCGACGGTGATCTCGCTGCACACGAAGAAGGCGGTGGACGCGCTGATCGCGACGCGTGTCGCGCAGCTTGGCGCATATCAGAACGCCGCCTACGCGGCGCGCTACATGGACATCGTCGGGCGCGTGCGCGAGGCCGAGCGCCGGCTCGACGGCGATCACGCGCAGGAGCCGCTGACCGAGGCGGTCGCGCGCAACCTGTACAAGCTGATGGCCTACAAGGACGAGTACGAGGTCGCGCGCCTGCAATCCGATCCGGCCTTCCTCGCGAAGCTGGCCGCGCAGTTCGACGGCGAACTGACGCTGCGCTACCACCTCGCGCCGCCGATCCTCGCGAAGCACGACGAGCACGGCCGGCTGGTGAAGAAGGCCTACGGGCCGTGGATGCTGAACGCGTTCCGGCTGCTCGCGAAGCTCAAGGGCCTGCGCGGCACCGCGTTCGATCCGTTCGGCCGCACCGAGGAACGGCGCACCGAGCGCGCGCTGATCGGCGAATACGTGGCTCTGGTCGACACCCTCGTCGCGCAACTGACGCCGCAGCGGCTGCCGCTCGCGCTCGAACTCGCGAACCTGCCGGACGGGATTCGCGGCTACGGGCACGTGAAGGAGAACAACCTGCGCGCGGTCCGCGGCAAGTGGGAGGCGCTGCTCGCGCGCTGGAACGGCCCGGAGGCCGAGACGCGGCACGTGGCCTGAAGCGCGCCGCGCCGCCGGCCGGGCATCGTTGCCGCGGCCGGTCAAAAAAAACGCCACGGCCCGTGAGGACCGTGGCGTTTGTGCTTCCGGCGGGGCCGTTACGCGTTTCGCCCCGCGCGGGCTCAGCGCCCCGCGCGGGCTCAGCGCCCCGCGCTGTTCACGTTCGCGGCGGCCACCGCCGTCATGTTGACGATCCGGCGCACCGTCGCGGCCGGCGTCAGGATATGCACGGGCCTGGCCGCGCCGAGCAGGAACGGCCCGACCGTCACGCCTTCGCCGCCCACCATCTTCAGCAGGTTGTAGGCGATGTTGGCGGCCTCGACGTTCGGCATGATCAGCAGGTTCGCCTCGCCCGACAGCGTCGAGCCCGGGAACGCGGCCTTGCGCACCACTTCCGAGAGCGCCGCGTCGCCATGCATTTCGCCGTCCACTTCGAGCTGCGGCGCGCGCCCGGCGATCAGCCGGCGCGCCTCGGCCATGCGGCGCGACGACGACGACGGCGCGCTGCCGAAGTTCGAGTTCGACAGCAGCGCGGCCTTCGGCGTGATGCCGAAGCGCTCGATCTCGGCGGCGGCCTGGATCGTCATGTCGGCGAGCTGTTCGGCGCTCGGCAGTTCGTTGACGTAGGTGTCGCAGATGAACAGGTTGCGGCCCGGCAGCATCAGCAGGTTCATCGCGGCGAGATGCTCGGCGCCCGGCGCGTGGCCGAGCACCTGCTCGACGTACTTCAGATGGCTGTGGAACGTGTCGATCATCCCGCAGATCATGCCGTCGGCCTCGCCGAGATGGACCAGGATCGCGCCGATCAGCGTGTTGGCCTTGCGCAGCGCGGCCTTCGCCACTTCCGGGGTGACCCCGTCGCGCGCGCCGAGCGCGTGATAGGCCTGCCAGCATTTCTGGTAGCGCGGATCATCCTCGGGATCGACGATCTCGAAATCGGTGCCGGCGCGCAGCTTCGAGCCGATCTTCTTCAGGCGCATCTCGACCACGGCCGGGCGGCCGACGATGATCGGCCGCGCGATCTTCTCCTGCAGCACGAACTGCGCGGCGCGCAGCACGCGCTCGTCCTCGCCCTCGGCGAACACGATGCGCGCCTGCTTCGCCTTCGCGCTGGCGAAGACGGGACGCATCACCATGCCGGTGCGGTAGACGGCGGTGCCCAGTTCCTCGCGGTAGGCGTCCATGTCGGCGATCGGGCGCGTGGCCACGCCCGAATCCATCGCCGCCTGCGCCACGGCCGGCGCGATCTTGATGATCAGGCGCGGATCGAACGGCTTCGGGATCAGGTAGTCGGGACCGAATTCGAGCGAATGCCCTTCATAGGCCTTCGCGACCTCCTCGCTCTGGTCGGTTTCCTGCGCGAGCTCCGCGATCGCGCGCACGCAGGCGAGCTTCATCTCCTCGGTGATGGTGGTGGCGCCCACGTCCAGCGCGCCACGGAAGATGAACGGGAAGCAGAGCACGTTGTTGACCTGGTTCGGATAATCCGACCGGCCGGTCGCGACGATCGCGTCGGGGCGCACGGCCCTGGCCGCTTCCGGGCGGATTTCCGGCTCCGGGTTGGCCAGCGCGAGGATCAGCGGCTGCGTGCCCATGGTCTGCACCATCTCCGGCTTCAGCACGCCGGCGCTCGAGCAGCCGAGGAACACGTCGGCGCCCTGGATCGCGTCGGCCAGCGTGCGGGCCTCGGTGTTGGCGGCGTAGCGCTGCTTCGACGGATCGAGCTGGCCGCGGCCCTCGTAGATCACGCCCTTCGAATCGGTGACGAGCACGTTCGCCTTCGTCAGGCCGAGATTGACGAGCAGGTCCAGGCAGGCAATCGCCGCGGCGCCCGCGCCCGAGCACACCAGCTTCACCTCGGCGAGCGACTTGCCGACCACCTTCAGGCCGTTCAGGATCGCGGCCGAGGCGATGATCGCGGTGCCGTGCTGGTCGTCGTGGAACACCGGGATCTTCATGCGCTCGCGCAGCTTCTGCTCGATGTAGAAGCACTCGGGCGCCTTGATGTCCTCGAGGTTGATGCCGCCGAGCGTGGGCTCGAGCATCGCGATCGCCTCGACCAGCTTGTCCGGATCGGACTCGGCCAGCTCGATGTCGAACACGTCGATGCCGGCGAATTTCTTGAAGAGACAGCCCTTGCCTTCCATCACCGGCTTGGCCGCGAGCGGGCCGATGTTGCCGAGCCCGAGCACCGCCGTGCCGTTCGTCACGACGCCGACCAGGTTGCCGCGCGAGGTGTACTTCTGCGCGTCGAGCGGCTCGTCGAAGATCGCCATGCAGGCGGCCGCCACGCCCGGCGAATACGCGAGCGAGAGGTCGAGCTGGTTCGACAGCGGCTTGGTCGGCGTGACCGAGATCTTGCCGGGCTTCGGATTCTGGTGATATGCGAGCGCGCTCTGCTTCAGTTGTTCGTCCATGATTGACCTGATCTGCGAGAAAGGCGAGGTGGGCGGCCCGGCATTCGGCAACCGGCAGGTGCCGGAACGGGGCGATCGAGGGGGTGGTCGATGGGGGCGGGCGTCGCGCCGGATCGGTGCGCTGCCGGACCTGTCTGCGGGATAAGCAAGGAGGCCAAAATACCGGGCGGATTCTTTGGGTGCCCAGTGTACACCTGCCCCGGCACGCACGTTGCTGCACCGCCGGATACCCGATATTGCCGCGACAGCGTGACGCGCACACCGCCCGGCGAGGGTCGCCCGCCGCGCCGCCGGCGGCCCACGGCGCGCCGTGCGCGGCCAGCCCGACGGCGACGGCCGGCCGGGTTCCGATTCGGGTAAAATGTCGGCCCACGCGCGCAGCGATGTTCCCCCGCCGCCGGCCCACCCGCCGGCCGGCCCTTGCGGCGGGAATTCCGTCGCCGCGCCACGGTGCCCCGCGCCCGGCCTCTGAGCTCATCACCCAAGGAATGCCCATGACAGGCTTCGATCGTCAAACGATCTCCGACACCACCGCCAAAATCCTGCTCGAAGTGCAGGCGGTCCACTTCAACGCCGAAAAGCCGTTCATCTTCACGTCCGGCTGGGCGAGCCCCGTCTACATCGACTGCCGCAAGCTGATCTCGTATCCGCGCGTGCGCCGCGGCCTGATGGAAATGGCGGAAGCGACGATCCTGCGCGACGTCGGTTTCGAGCAGATCGACGCGGTGGCGGGCGGCGAAACCGCCGGCATTCCGTTCGCGGCCTGGATCGCCGACCGGATGATGCTGCCGATGCAGTACGTGCGGAAAAAGCCGAAGGGCTTCGGCCGCAACGCGCAGATCGAGGGCCATCTCGAGGAAGGTTCGCGCGTGCTGCTGGTGGAAGACCTGACCACCGACAGCCGCAGCAAGGTGAACTTCATCAACGCGCTGCGCACGGCCGGCGCCACGGTGAACCACTGCTTCGTGCTGTTCCACTACAACATCTTCAAGGAAAGCGTCTCGGTCCTGAAGGACATCGACGTCGACCTGCACGCGCTGGCCACCTGGTGGGACGTGCTGCGCGTCGCCAAGGCCTCGGGCTACTTCGAGACGAAGACGCTCGACGAGGTCGAGAAATTCCTGCACGCGCCGGCCGAATGGTCGGCCGCCCACGGCGGCGCGACCTCGCCGAAGGAGTAAGCGGCCCGGCGCCCTCCGTGACGCGCCAGCCGACGACGCCCGTCATCGACGGGCGTTTTTTTCGCGTGCGCCTCGGCGCGGAGCAGGGCCCGCCGACGACGGCGGTATAGCCGGTCGCCCACGCCGCTTGCCGATGACGATATCGCGCCGGCCCGTTTTCCCGCCCCGGCCCGATCCGCCGCACACCGCCGCCGGCCTCGGCGGGCGGCGCCGATGCTAGACTGCCTCATCACTGACACAGGGTCGCAACACGAATTCGGCCGCGGGCCGCGTGGGCCGACGTGACGGGAGGGTCGCGGAAATGCGTGAGAGCCGGCAGACGATGCGAACCAGCCGCAGGCGCGGCGTGAACGCGTGGCGCCTGCTCGCCGTGCTGGCCGCGGCGTTCGCCAGCCTGGCGCGGCCCGGCGCGCAGACGCCGTTCTCGCTGACGAGCCCCGAACTGCGCGACGGCGGCCGCGTGAGCGCCGCGCAGCGCTACGGGCACGGCGCCTGCCACGGCGAGAACCGCTCGCCGGCGCTGGCCTGGCAGAACCCGCCGCGCGGCACGCGCTCCTACGCGATCACGATGTTCGACCTCGACGCGCCGGGTCGCGGCTGGTGGCACTGGGCCGTGGCCGACATTCCGGCCTCGGCCACCGGCCTGCCCGCGAACGCGAGCGGCTCCGGCTTCGTCGGCCGGCTCGGCGCGGTCGAGGCGCGCAACGATTTCGGCGGCGACGGCTACGGCGGCCCCTGCCCGCCGCCCGGCAAGCCGCACCGCTACGTGATCACCGTCTACGCGCTCGACACCGAGCACCTGCGCGCGGCCCAGGGCCGGCCGCCCCAGCTGTTCGACCACGAAATCAGCGTCTCCACGCTTGCCTACGCGCGCCTGACCGTCACCGACGAACGCTAGGCGCGCGGCCCGGGCGCGCCGCTTCGAGCCTCGATGCGCACCCCGATGCGCGGCCGGTCAATCTTTCGTCACGCGCGCCATGCACGATGAAGGGCCGCCCGCCATCGAGGCCGGACGGCTTTTTTCGGCGGCCCCGGTTACGGTGCCGTCCACCAGGTCTTAAAATGACGGCTTTCCCGGCGTCCGCGCCGGCCGCCCCATTCCGTGAGAGCAAGATGACCACGAAAGTTTTTGTCGACGGCCAGGAAGGCACGACCGGCCTGAAGATCTTCGAATACCTGTCCGCCCGCGGCGACATCGAAATCCTGCGCATCGACGACGCGAAGCGCAAGGACGTCGAGGAGCGCCGCCGCCTCATCAACGCGTCCGACGTCACGTTCCTGTGCCTGCCCGACGTCGCCTCGCGCGAATCGGCCTCGCTCGTCGACAACGACCGCACCACGCTGATCGACGCGAGCACGGCGTTCCGCACCAGCGCCGACTGGGCCTACGGCCTGCCCGAGCTGACCCGCGCGCAGCGCGAGCGGATCCGCGACGCGAAGCGGATCGCGGTGCCGGGCTGCCACGCCTCGGCGTTCGTGCTGGCGATGCGCCCGCTCGTCGACGCCGGCATCGTCGCGCCCGAGTTCGCGGCGCACAGCTACTCGATCACCGGCTACAGCGGCGGCGGCAAGAAGATGATCGCCGACTACGAAGCGGGCGGCAACGCGCGCCTCGCCAGCCCGCGCCCCTACGCGCTCGGTCTCGCGCACAAGCATCTGCCGGAGATGGCCGCGCACACGGGCCTCGCGAACGCGCCGATCTTCACGCCGATCGTCGGGCCGTTCTACAAGGGCCTGGCCGTCACCACCTACTTCACGCCGGGCCAGCTCGCCAGGCGCGTGACGCCGCAGGACGTGCAGCAGGCGTTCGCCGAGTACTACGAGGGCGAGGCGTTCGTCCAGGTCGCGCCGTTTGACGCGGCCGCGAACCTCGACGACGGCTTCTTCGACGTGCAGGCCAACAACGACACCAACCGCGTCGACCTGTTCGTGTTCGGCAACGAGGAGCGCTTCGTCACCGTCGCGCGCCTCGACAACCTCGGCAAGGGTGCCTCGGGCGCCGCGATCCAGTGCATGAACCTCAACATCGGCGCGGCCGAGGATGCCGGCCTGAATCGCTGATCCCGCTCGTTTCCGCTGCATCGAAAACCGGCCCGCGCGGCCGGTTTTTTGTTATCCGCGATTTTCTCCGGCCGCGCCAAAAATCGCCGCCGTTTGCCCACCATGCGCCACACGGCGTTCACGTGAATTCACAATCCTTCGATTCATTAGCGAATCCGGCGTAATTCAATCATTTCCCCAATCGTGAATATCCCGAATAGGGATACACCTGAGTTGCGGCGTCCGGGCCTTGTCCCGCAAGCATCGGCGCGTCACGGCGCAGCGCCGGGCGGCGCGCGGGCAACGGGTTTGGAGGGTAATTTCAAACGCCGATTTCGTTTCAATTTCCCGCTCTCGTCCCGGCTTCACAAGGTTTTATCGAATGCACCCCGTTTAAATCATGTTTTTTAGACGGTTCCATCAATTGACAGCCGATTGGCGCGCGGCGAAATTACATCGCACAATTACACCGGAGACGGAGGCATGTCATACGCCTTGTGGGAGGGGCTGGCCGTGGCCAGCGCGCCGAGCCCCTTGCTGGCCGCTGCAGGAGCGGGGATCGACGCATCCCCGGCTGCCGCCGTCGCGCCGCGCACGCGGCCGATGCGCCCGATCGCGGCCCGCCCCGACGTATGCCGCGCCAACGGCGCCGCTCGCCGCCCGCTCTCCCGACGCACTCACCAGGATTTCCACCGGTCCATGACCCATGTTCAGGCATCCGAAACGATGCCCGCCATGGTCAACCGGCGCACGCATGCCGCGCGCGTCGTCCGCCGGCCGTCGCGGGCCAGCCGATCGACCGGGCCGGAACACGTCGCACACGCCGCACTCGCCGCGCTCACGCGCGAGGCGGCACGCAAGATCAACGGGGGCGTGGAGCCGGCGGCAACGCCGGACTCGGGGGCGTCGCCGGGGCCGCACACCGGCCCCGGCGCAGCAACCGGCTAGCCGGACGGCAGCACGCGAGGGTTACCAAAGAAGCGGCCGACAGGGAGCCGGCCGCCACCAACAAGACAATCCTGGAGGAGCGAAATGAAGCGGAATCTCTTAATGGTCACGGCGGCAGTCGCCGTGCCGTTGTTGTCGGCTTGCGGGGGCGCCGACGACCAACCGACCACGGCGCTGGCCGCCACCGAGCCGGGGCTCTGCCCGTCGTCGCTCGACTACAGCACGGTCTACACCGGCGGCGGCGGTGACGGCGAGCTGGTGAAGCTGCAGCTCGACACGCAGAAGCTGACCTGGCAGATCTCCTACATCGAATCGCCGATCCCGGCCACGACGGGCACCGTCACGCCGACGCGCGCGGGCACCACGGTGAGCGGCACGCTCACCCACGAGACCGGCCTGCCGACCGCGAAGCTGAACAACTGCGCCTACCAGCTCAACGGCGCGAGCCTCGACCCGGCGCGCCCGGCGCGCGTGTTCGTCGGCTTCGGCGTGGCGGGCGGCACGATTCCCGGCGCGCGGATCCAGTTCGCCGGCGTGATCGGCGTGGGCGCCGTGCCCGACACGACGTTCCCTTACTACCCGTTCATCGGCTTCTCGTCGCTCGAGACCAACATCGCGAACGTGGCCGGCACCTACAGCCAGATCGGCTACGCGCAGGTGCCGTCGCAGAACTTCATGCCGACCACCATCGACGGCAAGGTCACGATCAACGCCGACGGCAGCTGGCAACGCTGCGACACCACCGGCATCAACGCCGGCACCTGCCAGCAGCTGGGCTCGAACCTCGTGCAGTCGCCCGACGGCAGCGGCGCGTTCGTGACCAACAACTATCAGGGCCAGGTGAAACCGACGCTGACCGCTTCGGGCGCGCAGGCGAAGGGCTACATCATCGTCGGCAAGCTGCGCAACCAGCTGGTGCCGATCATGATCCGCACCGGCGTGGCGAACCCGACCCCGCTGCCCGACGCGAACGGCGTGCCGGGCCTCGTCGCCGACGACGAATCGGGCATCTCGATCATGGCGCCGCAGACCACCATCGCGCTCGGCTCGCAGAACGGCGAGTACATCGGCGTCGACAGCCAGTTCGACTATCGCACCACCGCGCTCGTCAACGCCCAGGCCACCCAGCTCGATCCGTTCAACGCCTCGCAGGCCTCGCTCGCGACCGCGCTGAACCTCGACTACACGCAGGCCACGCCGGGCACGGTCACCACGGTGCATACGGGCTCGACCAGCGCCACGCCGACCGGCAAGTTCATCTTCACGGGTGGCGTGTTCGGTTTCCTCGACAACAACAACGCGACGTCGCCGTATTTCACGATCGGCGCATTCGTCCAATAAGCGCAGGGGATTCGCCGTGAACAAGACCCTTCTTCGCGCCGCCGCCATGCTCGCCGCCGCACTCGGCGCGTGCGGCGCGCAGGCGCAGAGCGCCGGCAGCAACGTGATCGGCCTCGGCTGGTTCCACATTGCACCGGTCCAGAGCAGCACGTCGCTGACCACCAACGTCGCGCCGACGCCGATCAACACGCCGCTGAGCCTGCCGCCGTCGTTCAATTCGCCGGGCACCGGGCTCAGCACCAACAACTCGGACACGCTCGGCCTGACGATCAGCCACTTCTTCACCGATCACATCGCGGTGACCTCGGTGGCCGGCGTGCCGCCGGTGTTCCAGGTGTCGGGCAGCGGCACGATCGTGCCGCCCGGGCCGGCCGGCGCGCTCGGCACGCAGAACATCGGGCTCGGCGCGGTCAACCCGATCGTGAAGAGCGTGCGCCAGTGGAGCCCGGCCGTGATCCTGCAGTACTACTTCGCGAACGCCAACGCGAAGCTGCGGCCGTTCGTCGGCGTCGGCGTGTCGTACAACTGGTTCAGCGACCTGCAGCTCAGCAACAACTTCATCAAGCAGACGCAGGACAACCTCGGTTCGATCCTCGCGGCCGGCGCCGGCAAGCCCGGCACCACGCAGGTGTCGGCGAAGGCGTCGTCGTCGTGGCAGCCGGTGTTCAACGCGGGCCTGACCTACGCGATCAGCGAGCACTGGGGGCTGATCGCCTCGGTGACCTACATCCCGCTGAAGACCACCTCGACCGTGACGATCAAGGCGGCCGACGGCTCGACGCTGGCCGAGACGAAGGGCGACCTGAAGGCGAACCCGATCATCAGCTACCTCGCGCTGTCGTACAAATTCTGACGCGGGGCGGCTGGAGGATCAGCCCGGAGATCGTCTGACGAAAGCGATGGACGAAAAAAAGCCCGCCTGAAAAGGCGGGCTGAATCCATATCAGAGGAGACATGGAGGAGACAGTTCCAACTATACCCGAGCCGATGACGCAACGCAACATTTCCACACAGAAAATAAGGATTTTCCCTTGCGGGTTGTTGCGGAGTCGGCACGGTGTCGGTGGAGCGTGATCGGCCTCCAGTAGTCGCCCATGACAAACCCCGCTGCGCGATGCGTGCAGCGGGGTTTGTCTTTTGGCACCGGACCGCCGGCGCCGGCGCCGATGCCCGGCTCAGTGGCGAACCAGCGCCATCGCCGCGCCGAAGCCGACGAACACGCCGCCCGTCAGGCGGTTGAAGATCCGCACCACGCGCGCGCTCTTGAGCGTCGCGCCGATCCGCGTGCCGAACCCGCAGTAGACGAGATACCAGCTCACCTCGCAGATCGCCAGCGTCACGACCAGCGACGCGAACTGCGGCAGCTTCGGCGCGGCCGGATCGATGAACTGCGGCGTGAGCGCCGCCGCGAACAACAGCGCCTTCGGGTTGCTGCCCGACACCAGGAAGCCGTTGCGGAACAGCGCGCCGGGCGTCGCGAACGCGGCCGGCGCTACGGCGGCCGCGTCGACGGCCTGCGCATCGTCCACGCGCGCGCGCCACGCCTTGACGCCGAGGTAGATCAGATAGGCGGCGCCGGCCAGCCGCAGCACGTCGAACATGCGCGGCCACGCTTCGAGGAACACGCCGAGCCCGGCCGCCGACACCAGGAACATCAGCACCAGCGCGAGCAGCGCGCCGGCCATGGTGGCCGCCGACCGGCGCATCCCGTAGCGCGCGCCGTGCGACATCACGAGCAACATGTTCGGCCCCGGCATCGCCGACACCACGAACATCGTCGCCAGGAACAGGCCCCACGTATGCAGACTCATCGATACCTCGTCATGGAAGAAAACCACGGCCGGCGGCACCTCGGGCCGCCGGCCGGCAGATCGCGATGATACGGGGCGCCCCGCCGGCGAACCGCGGCGAGGCGCGTGCCCGACGCACCGGCCGCGGCGGCGCGCGAACGGCGCCGCGCCCCGCCCGCGGGCCGGCAGCCCGCGCTCAGCGTCCCGCGCGGCGCGCGGCCACCTCGCCCAGCACCGCGAAGTCGCGCTCGCCGTCGCCATGCGCGATCGCGTCGATCAGGTTGTCGCGCAGCACGCTGCCGACCGGCATCGGCACCGACACCGCGTCGGCCGCCTCGAGCGCAAGCCGCACGTCCTTGAGCCCGAGCCGCGCCTTGAACATGGCCGGCTCGTAGCGGCGCTCGGCGATCATCGTGCCGTAGCCCTGGTAGACCGGCCCCGGCAGGATGCTGTTGGTGATCACGTCGATGTAGTCGCTGACGGCCACGCCGTGCCCGGCCAGCATCGCGGCGGCCTCGCCCATCGTCTCGATCGCGGCGGCGATCGAGAAATTCGCCGCGAGCTTCACCGCGTTCGCGTGCTGCGGCAGCGAGCCGAGTCGCCAGGTCTTCTTGCCGATCACGTCGAAGACCGGCTGCACGCGGTCGATCGCCTCGGCCGGACCGGCCGCGACGATCGTCAGCTGCCCCAGCGCGGCCACGTTCGGGCGCCCGAGCACCGGCGCCGCCACGTAGTGCAGGCCGCGTTCGGCATGCGCATGCGCGAGCGTCTCGGCCAGCGCGACCGAAATGGTCGCCATGTTCACGTGGATCAGACCGCGCGGCGCCTGCTCGAGCAGCCCCGCGTCGAACACGCCGCGCACGGCCGCGTCGTCGGCCAGCATCGACAGCACCAGGTCGCCGGCGAAGGCGTCCTCGATCGTGGCCGCCTGCTGCGCGCCCAACGCGACGAGCGGCGCGACCTTCTCCGGCGAGCGGTTCCAGACCCGCACGCGGTGGCCCGCCTTCAGCAGGTTCGCGGCGATCGCGCTGCCCATTTCGCCGAGCCCGACAAATCCGATATCCATCCGTTCGCTCCTCGTTTCCTCAAGCGGGGAAGTAAAGCACAGCTGCGTGATCTTTGCCCGGTCGGGCGAAATCGGACAACGCCGGCCGCCACCATGAAAAAAGTCCCGCCGCGCGAGCGGACGGGACTTCGTCGGGCGAGGCCGGCCGCAGCCGGCGGGCGCCGCTTACTGGAACAGCTTCAGCGCCTGGGCGAGCGTGTTGAACACGCCCCACACCAGCGGAATCAGCACGTAGAGCCAGAACACCACGAGCAGGCCCTTGTTGGTCGGGTGCTCGCTGCCGCCGCTGCGGGTCGAGAGTTCGGTCATCACGGTCTCCTTATTTGCCGGCCGCGAGCTGCGCGTCGGTCATGTAGTGTTGATCGGCCACGCGCCGGACCAGCAGGTTGCAGAAGAAGCCCACCACCAGCAGCACCGCCATCAGGTGAACCGTCATCGTGTAGGCGTCGGCCTTCGCCACGCCATGGCCCACCTGGTACGCGCGGATGTAGTTGACCAGCACCGGGCCGGCCACGCCGGCCGCGGCCCAGGCCGTCAGCAGGCGGCCGTGGATGCCGCCCACGAACGCGGTGCCGAACATGTCGGCGAGGTAGGCCGGCACGGTCGAGAAGCCGCCGCCGTACATCGACAGGATCACGCCGTAGGCCAGCACGAACAGCGCGATGTGGCCGCCCGCCGCGAACTGCGGCACGCAGTAGTAGAGCACCGCGCCGAGCACGAAGAAGATGAAATAGGTGTTCTTGCGGCCCACCCAGTCCGACGCCGACGCCCACACGAAGCGCCCGCCCATGTTGAACAGCGACAGCAGGCCGACGAAGCCGGCGGCCGCCGCGGCCGACACGGTGTCCTTGAAGCTCTCCTGGATCATCACCGAAGCCTGGCCGAGAATGCCGATGCCGGCCGTCACGTTCAGGAACAGCACCAGCCAGATCAGGTAGAACTGCGGCGTCTTCAGCGCCTGGTCGATGTGGACGTGGCGCGAGGTGATCATCTTGTTGGTCGACTGCGCCGGCGGCTCCCAGCCGGCCGGCTTCCAGCCCGGCGCCGGCACGCGGATCGCGAACGCGCCGATCGTCATCGAGATGAAGTAGGCGATGCCGAGCACCACGAAGGTTTCGGCCACGCCCACGCTGGTCGCGCTCTTGAAGTGGTTCATCAGCGCCACCGACAGCGGCGCGGCGATCATCGCGCCGCCGCCGAAGCCCATGATCGCCATGCCGGTCGCCATGCCGCGGCGATCCGGGAACCAGCGGATCAGCGTCGAGACCGGCGACACGTAGCCGAGCCCGAGGCCGATCCCGCCGATCACGCCGTAGCCGAGATAGAGCAGCCAGATCTGGTGCAGCCAGACGCCGAACGCCGCCACGATGAAGCCGCCGCCGAAGCAGCAGGCGGCCGTCAGCATGGTGCGGCGCGGACCGACGCGCTCGAGCCACTTGCCGGCGAACGCCGCCGACAGCCCGAGGAACACGATCGCGAGCGAGAAGATCCAGCCGAGCGTGGTGAGCGTCCAGTCGCCGGCGGCCGACGACGTGATACCGATCACCTTCGTGAGCGGACCGTTGAACACGGAGAACGCATAAGCCTGCCCGATGCAGAGGTGGACCGCGAGCGCCGCGGGCGGCACCATCCATCGCGAGAACCCCGGACGGGCGATCGTCGCTTCCTTGGACAGGAAGGACGGGGTGCCCGCGCTACCGGCGGGCTCGATGACACTACTCATGGTCGTCTCCGTTGCAAATCTTGTTGTGGCCTGCGCGTGCCTTCGCGCCGGATGGTCTCGGCATAGGAATTACTGATTCATATTGTTGAACACCCGGAATGCGCTGCCCCGATTCCGGCGTGCCATTCCGAACGATAGGCATGCCGAAATGCATACGCAATATGAGATATTCAGACATAAGGGAATGCCCAAGCGTAAGCCGCGCCATTGTTTTGCGAGATACGCGAAAGACACGTTTCGGGGGCGGATCGGACGGCCGGGCGCGAACTTCCGATGCGCTTACGTTCGCCCGACAAAAGCGGCGCATCCTACGCGAGACGCCGCGCAAACACAATTTTTAACATCCTCGACCCACCACGCTTGTTAGCCTGCCCGACATCGTTGGCCGACGGCCGCTTCGGGGCGCCGGCCGGCGATGCGTTGACGGACCCGCACCCGAGAATGAAGCCATTGATGAATGCACCGAAACGAATCGCGGCCTGTGCGCTGCTCGCCGGCACGGCCGCCGTGCTGGCCGGCTGCGGCAGCAGCAGCGACGGCCCGCGCCCGCTCGCCCAATCCCAGGCCGCCGCGATCGGCGCGCCGCCGGGCGCGATGATCTACGTGTCGTCCGCGCTGGCGGCGCCCCAGATCGAGCGATGCCTGTCCAGCCGCCTGTCGCGCTCGCGCGTCAACCGGCAGGGCGCCGTTGCGACGGTACTGGTCGGCCCGCACTCCGAGGCCGACGACTGGCGCATCACGCTCGAACGCAACGCCGCGGCCGGCACGACGATCGCCGTCTACCCGCCGCGCAGCGGCGACGGCGAGCCCGACGAGGCGACGCTGCGCTTCCACCTCGCGCGCTGCTCGGTCTGAACGCGCGGCGTTCGCTGCCTGCGGCACAGGTCGCGACGCACAGTACTTGCCCCCCAGGCGGCTGTGGACAGGCGCCGTGCGCGCGGCGCCACCGCCGCCCGCCTGCCGCAAAACCGCTGCGGGCTTTTCCCGTGCAGCCTACAATGCATTCCCGGCGGCTGGGAAAACCCGCGTACCCCGACCGGGCCGCGCGGTGGCAGCCGTGCGGCCCCGCGAGCAAGCGGCGCCGCCGCGACTGTGCGAGGCGACCGGTGGGTCCGCGGGCGCACGGCGCGCAAGCCGCCAGCCCGACGCGACGACGCTTTCGCATCCGGCTCGGCGGCGCCCGCGTATATCGGGCATCGATCCACCGGCCACCGGCATCCGTCCCGATCCTCCCGGCCGCATCCACCTGCCCCGCCCTCCGTGCCTGGAGCCGGGCACACGGATGCAGCGGCCCGGCGCCGTCGCGGAGATCGGCAGGCTGCCCGCCGGGGCCGGCAACGCATTGCGCATTCTGAAGGAAACCACGCATGGAACTGGAACCGGCCGGCGCGCCGAACCATCGGCCCGAAGAGTCGGGCAGCGGCCCGCAGGGCGACGACGCCGTGCTCGAGGCGGCGCGGCGCGCGTTGCCCACCCACACCGCGACATCCGATACGGCGGTGGTCCTGCTCGTCGACGATCAGCCGATCGTGCGCGAGGCGGTGCGCCAGGCGCTGGCCGGCGAGACCGGCATCGAGTTGCGCTACTGCCAGCACGCGGCGCAGGCGCTCGACACGGCGCGCCAGACCAGGCCGACGCTGATCCTGCAGGATCTCGTGATGCCCGAGATCGACGGCCTCACGCTCGTGCAGCAGTACCGCCGCACGCCGGAGCTGCGCGACGTGCCGATCATCGTGCTGTCCGCCAAGGAGGAGCCGCGCATCAAGCAGGCCGCCTTCGAGATCGGCGCGAACGACTACCTGATCAAGCTGCCCGACCGTGTCGAGCTGGTCGCGCGGATCCGCTACCACTCGCGCGCCTACGTGAACCTGCTGCAGCTGAACACCGCGTACCGCGCGCTGCGGCAGTCGCAGGAGGAGCTGCTGGTCGCGAATCGCGAACTCGAACGGCTCTCGCAATCGGACGGCCTCACCTCGCTGCCGAACCGGCGCTATCTCGATACCTATCTCGACGGGGAATGGCGCAAGAGCCTGCGCGAGGGCGCCGAGCTGTCGATGCTGATGATCGACGTCGACCGCTTCAAGCAGTACAACGACACCTACGGCCACGTGGCCGGCGACGACGTGCTGCGGCAGGTGGGCGCCGCGCTGCAGCGCTGCATGAGCCGGCCCGGCGATCTCGCCGCGCGCTTCGGCGGCGAGGAGTTCGGCGTCGTGCTGCCCGGCACGCCGGCCGGCGGCGCGCGCCTGGTGGCCGAGAAGATCCGCCTCGAGGTGGCCGCCATGCAGGTGCCGCATACGGGCGGCGCGGCCGACGGCATCGTCACGGTCAGCATCGGCGGCGCCTGCACGATCGCCACGCCGGGCGGATCGACCACGGCGCTGATCGAGGCTGCCGACGCCGCGCTGTATCAGGCCAAGCGCGGCGGACGCAACCGCGCCGTGATCTCGGCCTGAGCCGGGCCGGCGCGCCGCCAGCCGCGCGCGGCGTGGAGGGCGGGCCGCGAACGGCCACCGGCTGAGCGGATGCGGCCGAGGCGGCCGACGTGACGCTCGCCGGCCACGCCACCGGACCGCCGAACCGCTCCGGCAGCACGCGCGCCGTACCGTGGTGCGTCATGCCGCGGCCAGCTTGCGCCGCAGCGCGATCACGGCCGCCGGCATGCGCGGCCCGAAGCCGAGCAGGAACAGCGAGTCGAGCGACACCACGCGCGCGGCACGGCCGGCCGGCGTCAGCGAGAACCCGGCCGTGGCCAGCAGGCGCGCCGGACCGCCGACCGCCTGCAAGGTGTCGTCGGTGGTCAGCACCACGTCGGGCTGCGCGGCCACCAGCGCCTCCGAGGTCAGCACCTTGTAGCCGTCGGCGTCGCCGATCACGTTCGTCACGCCGGCGTAGCGCAGCATCGCGTCGGCCCCCGTATGCCGGCCCGCCACCATCGGCTGGCGTCCCACCGGATCCATCACGAACAGCACGCGCAGCGGCGGCGGAGCCGCGGTGGCCATCGCGCGCGCCCAGTCGCGGTCGAACTTCACGGCCAGCGTGCGGCCCGCCGCCTGCGCGCCGAGCGCCGCCGCCATGCCGGTGATCTTGTCGCGCGTCGAGGACGGGTCGTGCCGCTCGGCGAACAGCTCGACCCGCACGCCCGCCTGCCGCACCTGATCGAGCGCCGTGGGCGGCCCCGCCTCCGCCGAGGCCAGCACGAGGTCGGGACGCAGCGCGAGCAGGCTTTCGGCCGACACCGTGCGCTGGTAGCCGATCTTCGGCAGCGCGCGCACCGCCGGCGGGAACGTGCAGGTCGTATCGGTGCCGACCAGCCGGCCCTCGCAGCCGAGCGCGTAGACGATCTCGCCGAGCGCCCCGCCGATCACGACGACGCGCCCCGGCGGGACCGCGGCCGGCGCGCCTGCCGCCGTGCTCGCCGACGCACCGCCGGGATTCGTCGACGCCGCCGCCGCGCGAAGGCCCCAGGCGGCCCCCGTCACGCCGAGCACGAGCGCGGTCGATTCGCGCAGCCAGCGGCGCCGGCCGGCGTCGGACGGATCGCGGCTCATGCCGGCACCTCCTCGCGCAGGTCGGCCGCCGGCGCGAGCCGCGCCACCGCGGCACGCCAGCCTTCGAGTTCGGGCACGCCGGGCCGGCGCGCGCCGAACAGCATCGCGATGGTCTCGCCGCGCGCGTCGAACAGTTCGATCGAAGTGACCACGCCGTCGCGGGTCGGCTTGCGCACGGCCCAGGCGCTGTCGACCAGGTCGGCGCGCAGGTGCAGGTTGAACGCCGGATCCATCACGTTGAGCCACGGCCCCATCGGCACCACCTTGCGGATCGGCCCGGTATGGATCTGGATCATCCCGGCGCTGCCGACGAATACCATGATCGGCAGGCCGCTCGCGGCCACGTCACCGAGCAGGGCAGCCGTCGCGCCGGCCGCGAGCGGCAACGCGCGCGAAGTGCCGGCGAGCCGCATCGCCTGCAGCCGCGCCGTGCCGAAGCGGCGCAGCATGCCGAAGAATTCGTGGGTGTCCTGCATCGCGTCCCACGCCGCGCGCAGGCCGGCCACGTCGATCGCCGCGTCGTCGCGGCGGGCGGCCGGCGCCGCGGCCGGCTCGACCGCGAGCCCGGCCACCTGCGGCCGCGCCGCGTGGCTCGCCACCAGCGCGTCGAACGCGGCCTGATCGCTGTCCTCGCGCAGGTAGACCTTGGTGATCGCCGTGCCGTGCGCGTCGAAGAACTGCAGGCTCCGGCGCTCGCCGTCGCCGGCCGCCTCGCGCACCGCGAAGCCCGAAGCCCATTTCGCGTAGAAGATCCGCAGGTCGATCGCCTCGCCGAGCGCGAGTCCGATCGTGCCGTCGTGGCTCATGTTCTCGAAGCGGCCGATCTTCTCGTGGACCGCCGCCTCGTTGCGCGTCAGCGTCATCACGTTGCCGAGCCGCGGGAGCGCCTCGTAGAGCTCGACGAAGCGCGCGTCGAGCCGCACCACGCGCTCGCCGACGAACGCCGCCAGCGCCTCGCCTTCGCTCACACCGAGCGCGGCGGCCGCATCGCGATGGCGCAGCCTGCGCTCGGTGCGCAGCCGGGTGAAATCGCGCCGCAGCGCGGCCAGCGCGGCCGCGTCGCGCCGCGGCGCCAGGGTGGATGGAGTTGCCATGATGTCGTCCTTGGAAACGGGATGCGCGGCGCCGCACCGGTGGCGCCGCCGGCCGATCAGAAATCGATCTTCATCCCGACGTTGAAATTGCGACCCGGTGCCGTCAGCGCGGCGATCTTCGCGTCGCCGTCGCTGTCACGGATGCCCCGCACGTCGTTCCAGACCCAGTACTTGCGGTCGAACAGGTTGTCGATGCCGGCCGTCACGCTGACGTGGCGCGAGACCTTGTAGCCCGCGTGCAGGTCGAGGATCGTGTACGACGGCGTCGAGAAGAAGGTCGGGTCCGACATGTCGGACTTGTGCTTGCGCGAGTTGTAGGTCAGGTCGACGCCGGCGAACCAGCGCTCGCCGCCCGTGTAGCGCACGCCGAGCACGACCGCGAGCGGCGGCACGGTGTCGAGCCCGGTGGTCACGCCGTCGCGCGTCTCGGTGCCCTTGATGTAGGCGAGGCCGCCCTTCAGTTCGAGGCTGTCGTTGACGAGCCAGTCCGCCTTCGCCTCGATGCCGCGAATCGAGGCCTTCGAGAAGTTCACGTACTGCACCGTGTACGGATCGGTCGCCGAGGTGACGCTGCCGCCCACCACGCGCGTGTCGATGAAGTCGCTGTAGCGGCCGGCGAAGCCGGCGAGGCTGTAGCTGACGTGGCCGGCGCCGATGCCGACCTTGCCGCGCAGGCCGAGCTCGAAGGTGTTGCTGGTTTCGGGCTTCAGGTTCGGATTGCCGACCTGCTGGTAGAACAGGCCATACGCGCCGGCCGGGTTGTAGTAGCTGTTCACCTGGTACGCCGACGGCGCGCGGAAGCCGCGCGCGTACTGCACGTAGGGCACGAAGGCCGGCGTCAGCTCGTAGAGCAGCGCGAGGCGCGGCGACACCGCGTTGCCGGTGAGCCCGGTGGTCGGCTTGGTCGAAGCCGAGGTGGCGCTCGCGTAGGTCGCATCGGGATGCGGCGTCATGCTGAAATAGTCGAAGCGCACGCCGGGCAGCACGCTGAGCCGGCGCCAGCGGATGTCGTCCTGCAGGAACGCGCCGAACGCCGTCTGCGAGGTCTTCGGAAACACCTCCGGATACCCGTCGCCGCCCGCCACCCACTCGCCCGCCGCCGAACTCGCGGTGCTGAAATGCGACTGGCTCAGGTCGAAGCCGTAGGTCAGCCGGTGCTTCAGCGCGCCGGTGGCGAACTGGCTGTCGGCCACGAGATTGCCGCCGACGATGGTGTCGCGGTAGTCGTTCACGCGCGTGCGGCTGGCCGTGGCGCCCGCCGCGCCGATCCCGCCGATGTCGAGCGTCTGGTGCGTCTGTGCATTTCGGTAGTACACCGAAGCATGAAGCTGCTGAAAATATGGATTCGTGTCGTCGCGGTGATCGTAGTCGAGCTTCACGCGATTGCTCTGCACGTCGTTGCCGGTCACGTAGCGGTCCGCCGCGTAGCTTGGCCGGCTGCCCCAGGTGTAGGCGCCGCCGAGCTGCGACAGGCCATCGCTGAGATTGCTGTTGTTGAGCGTTGCGGCGGTCAGTTTCAGCGTGTCCTCGCGCGTGAGCCGGAACACGATCTTGCCGAGCGCGTTGCGATTGTTGTAGGTGAGCGGATCGGGCTTCGAGCGCGCCGCGCCGAGCCCGCCAGCATCACCGCGATTGTCGGTTTCATGGCCGTGGCGCCCGCTCAGCGCGATCATCCCCTGCACGCGCTCGCCGCCGAACGCGGCCGTCGCCGTCGAGCCCCAACTGCGATCGGTTGAATCGTAGCCGCCCTTCAGCGAGAAATAGGTCTTCTTGTGATAGATCGCGAGCAGGTCCTTCGGGTCCTTCGTCACGAAGTTGACGGCGCCCGTCAGGCCGTCGCTGCCGTACAGCACCGAAGTCGGGCCGCGCAGCACCTCGATGCGCTCGTAGAGATCCGTGTTCAGGTAGTCGCCGCGGCCGGCCGCGCCCGAGCCGAACTCGAACGACTGCGGCAGCGGAATGCCGTCCTCGAGCATCAGCACGCGGTTGCCTTCGAGCCCGCGGATATTGATCCCCTCGTTGCCGCCGCGCCCCGCCCCGCTGGCGACGCCCGACGGGCGGTAGGCCTGGCGCCGCACCTCGACGCCGGGCTCGTAGCGCAGCGCGTCCTTGACGTCCTTCGCGTTGTCGTCGTCGATGTCGTCGCTCGTGATCACCGACACCGACGCCGCCATCCGGTTCACGCGCGTGGCGCCGAGCCGGTTCGCGGTGACCGACACCGCCTTCAGCGTCTCCTCGCGGCGCAAGGCCGACTCGCGCGGCACGGCCGCCTCGCTGGCCGCGGTCTCGGCCAGCGCGACCGAGCAGGTATTGGCCAGCATCGCCGGCACCACGTACCGGACGAAACAATGTTTGAACTGCATCGACGACTCCCCCGTAGCATGTTGATGCCGATCGCCCCGGTGCCGGGACGGATGATTCGGGGGGATTGTAACTTGTAAACGAGAATCATTTCTATTTGCATTGACCAGATTCCCGATTGCCGCGTGGACGGGATGCGCTCAGGTTTCGTCCGGAGCCGCGACGTTGAGAATGTGTCTCTGGTAGATCTCGGGAATCCGCGCCAGCACCAGCGCCTTGCCGAGGATCCCGGCGTCCTGCGTGACGCGCGTCAGCAGCTCGGGCGTGACCTGCGCGAGCGCCGGCACCGATCGCGTCGCGTAGCTGAGATGCCATGGCTCCGGATACATGCCGCCCTGATCCCGCCGGTACGGCCGGAAGAAGCCGAAGCGCGCGGCGTGCTCGTCGAGCCAGCCGTGCAGGCGCGAGAAAATGCCGCCGGGGCGCACCTCTTCCGGCAACAGTTTCGGCAGGTAGCCGGGCGGCATCGCGGCGCCGTCGACGACGTCGATCTCGGTGCCCCACTGGTGCCGGCTGCCGCCCGGCAGCGCCGACCAGTTCAGGATGCAGTCGATGATCTGCGCTTCCGAGAGCGCCGCGAAATCGCGGGGCCGGCCGTCAATGTCGTAGAGCGGCGCCCGGCCGCTGAACTTCGCGTTCCAGATGCGCAGCTGCATGCGGTAATCGCGGAAGCTGCTGTACGGCAGCAGGTCGATGCCGGCGCCGCGCGCCGCCTCGCGCATCGCGAGGAACGCTTCGGCCGCTTCGGGCTGGGCCGCGAAACGCGGCGCATCGTACTGGACGACATGCGTGCGGGCGCGTCCGGTCAGCTCCCGTTCGTCGAGTAGGCGTGTCATGGGGAAGACGGGTGTGGGGCAGCCGCCAGCATAACCGCTGCCGCGCTCGCGCGGTCGCGTGCCAGGCGAGACCGGCATCGACTCAGCTCCCTGAATTCCGGTTAGATGTTGCGCGCCATCGCTGGATTCTCCCATCTTCCGGCGAACGGCATGATTCGTCCCATGCCAACGCGAGGCGGGCCAAGCCGAACACGGCGAACCTGTCGACGATCCACCGATCGCCGTGCGCTGGCGCTCCGAATGGACCGTTCCGGCTCGCCGAGCGCGACCGGCCGGCTACCAGTAGTTAGTCATCCAGATTTTTTTCAAACGAGGAGATCCACCATGAAACTGAACGGCAAGATTGCCTTCATCACCGGCGGTACCACCGGCATCGGCCTTGAAACCGCGAAGCTGTTCCGTGCCGAAGGCGCGAAGCTCGCGATCGTCGGCGCGAACGCACAACGCCTGGCCGCGGCCGGCCGTGAACTCGGCGGCGAGGCGCTGCTGCTGCAGGCCGACCTGCGCCGGGTCGACGAGATCGAGCGGGCCGTGGCGGCCACGCGCGAGAAGTTCGGCCGCATCGACGTGGTGTTCGCGAACGCCGGCGCCGGCACGGTCGCGCCGCTCGAGGCGATCACGCCGGCCTATCTCGACGACGCCGTCGCGCTGAACTTCAGCGGCACGTTCTTCACGATCCAGAAGGCTGCGCCGCTGATCCCGGCGGGCGGCAGCATCATCGTCACGACCTCGTTCCTGAACGCGGTCGGCAAGCCGGGGCTGTCGATCCTCGCGGCGCTGAAGGCCGCCTCGCGTTCGCTGGTGCGCACGCTCGGCGCCGAACTCGCGCCGCGCGGCATCCGTGTCAACGCGATCAGCCCGGGCGCGATCTCGACGCCGTTCTACGGGAAGATGGGGCTCAGCGACGCGCAGCTGTCGGACGTCGCGGCGGGCCTGCAGCAGCAGATCGCGCTGCGGCGCTTCGGCGAGCCGGCCGAGGTGGCGAAAACGGCGCTGTTCCTCGCGAGCGACGATGCCTCGTACACGACCGGAACCGAACTGGCGGTGGACGGCGGCCTCACGCAGTTCTGACGCGGCCGGCTGGCGGACAGTACGGTGGCGGCCCGTGATGCAGGTTCGCGGCCGCCGATGCAGGTTCGCGGCCGCCAAAAGCAAAAAGGGTTACAGGCGAACCTGTAACCCTTCGAATTCGTTGGTGGAGAGGAGGAGGATCGAACTCCCGACCTTCGCATTGCGAACGCGACGCTCTCCCAGCTGAGCTACCCCCCCAACATCTTGACGATCATACACAACCTGCATCCGGGATGGCAAGCCACTGCGGGAAAGTTTTTACGACCCCGGCAGCGGCATCAAGGATTCGCGAAAGCGCCGGCTCAGTTCGATGGCGCGCCCGCCAGCACCCATTTGACGACCGACTTGATGTCGGCGTCGCTCATGCCGGGATGAGCCGGCATCGGAATCACGCCCCACACGCCCGAGCCACCGTCGCGAATCTTCTTCGCGAGCTTGTCCGCGGCGGCCGGATCGTTCTTGTAGCGTGCGGCCACGTCCTTGAACGACGGCCCGACCAGCTTGTGGTCGACTGCGTGGCAGCCCATGCAGGCGTTGCCGCGCGCCACGCGCAGGCCGTCGTCGGCGGCCCGCGCGGCCGGCGCGGCCAGCACCGCGGCGCCGATGGCCGCCGTCACGGCAAGCGCGACGAGGCGCCGGCCACCCAGCCGTCCGATACGCGCGCTCATTGGCCACCCGCCTTCGCGTTGCCCGGATGGACGTTCGGCGAGCTCGACACCGGCGCCGGCGACTGCAGCGGCGCCGAGGTCACGCTCGAGTCGGGCACGGCACCGACGGTCGGCCCGACGTCCACGGCCGGCGCCGGTTGCGCGGCACCGGCGTCGCTGACCGGCGCGCTCGAGGTGGCGAGGCCCGGCGCCTCCATCGGCTTGATGTACTGGAACACCTTCACGACCTGCGCGACGCCGGGCACGCGGCTCGCCACGTCTGCACCGATGTTGCCCTCGTCGACCGTCACCAGCCCGAGCAGATAGATGCTGCCGCGCTCGCATACCACCTTGAAGTTGTTCGCCGAAATGCCCTTCTCGGCGATCAGCGCGGTCTTCACGCGGCCTTCGAGATACGAGTCGTTGGTGCGGTCCGTCAGCGAACTGGCCGGCGCGACCGCGAGCTCGTTGACGATCGCGTTGACGTTGTTGATCGCGCGGACGATCTCCTCGGCGCGCGGCTTCGACGCGTCGTTCGGCACCTCGCCCGTCAGCAGCACGCGGCGGTTGAAGACCGTCACGTTCACATGCGCTTCGTCGGGCAGGCCGCTCTTGATCTGCGAGGCCGCCTTGACCTGGATCTCGCGATCCTCGGTCTGCGCGCCCAGCGTGCGACGATCAGTTGCAATCAGGGCGCCGCCTCCCGCGGCCGCGCCGGCGAAGGCCAGCACGCAGCCCTGCAGCGTGGCGGCAAGGCCCGCCGACAGCGCGATCACCAGCGTGGTTCTCACAAGCGCGGGTCCGACGCGGCTCGTATTCATCGACAGTTCTCCTTCGAATCAGTCTTCGCCCAGCAGCATCGCGTCGATGCCGTCGCACAGGCAGTGGATGGTCAGCAGGTGGATTTCCTGGATGCGCAGCGCCCGGTCGGACGGCACGCCGATGTGAATGTCGGTGTCGGACAGCGCGCTCACGAGTTCGCCGCCGCTGCCGGTCAGCGCGATCACCGTCATCTCGCGCTCGCGCGCCTCGGCGGCCGCGGCCAGCGCGCGCGGCGAATCGCCGGACGGATCGATCACGACCAGCACGTCGCCGGTCTGGCCGAGCGCGCGCACCTGTTGCGCGAAAATATGATCGGCCGCCTCGCCGCCCGTGAACGGGCCGGCGCGGCTCGCGTCGGTGGCGAGCGCGAGGCCCGGCAGGCTCGGCCGTTCGCGTTCGAAGCCGCCGACCAGCGCGTTCGCGAGCCGTTCGGCCGGCGCGGCCGACGGGCCATCGCCGCAGGCGAGGATCTTGTTGCCGTTCGCGAGCGCCATGAACATCGCGTCGACGGCGGCCGCGATCGGCAGCGACAGCGCATCGAGCACCTCGTGGACGAGCGTTGCGTTGTCGCGGATATGTTGCTGAATACGTTCGACTGACATCGATACCTATCGAATGAAACGCGGAACGGAGCCGCGCGGGAGCGTGGGTGCGGCGAGTTTACCGCACTCCGCGCCCGCCGCCGCCGCGTCCTTTACAACTCGACACAACAACCGTGCGCGAACCGTGTGCGCACCATGCGCGACTCGTCCCCGCTCGCCCGCCCGCGGTGCCGGCCGCTGCCGCTAGACGTCGTCGGCGCGGAACGCGTCGCGCAGCCAGACGAGCCGCCCGGCTTCGAAGCCGACCACGTCGAAGCGGCACGCACATGTGCCGCCGAGCCGCGCCCAGATCACGCGCGCCGCCTGCACGATGCGCCGCCGCTTGTGCAGTCCCACGCTCGCGAGCGCGCCGCCGTGGCGGTCATGCCGGCGCGCGCGCACCTCGACGAACACCAGCGTGCCGTCGCGCTCGCGCATCACCAGATCGAGCTCGCCGCCGCGCACCACGAGGTTCGACGCGACGAACGCGAGGCGCTCGCCTTCGAGGAAACGCCGCGCCTGCCGTTCGAAGCGCTCGCCGATCCGCTTCGACCCGGGACGGCCGGAAAAGTTGTCGGCACCGTCCATGCGCGCGGCGTCGCGTGAGCGCGCCGGAGGATGACCGGACGCACCGGCAACGTCGCACGGCGCATCGCGCTCGACGCGCGAATGCCCGCGTGCGCGAGCCCGATGGCCACCGGCTTCGCCACTCGCCTGGCCATCGCGCGGTCCGGCCGCCGTCTTCGGCACCGTCCTGGACACCATCAGCGGCGCCTCGTGGCTCGCGTGGCACAATGCCAGCCTTGTTCCGCCCGCCACGCGTTTTCGCGCGTTTCCCGCCATGACTTCCCTCCCCGAACTCGCGCAGACGCAGCATTACCCCGCCGGCACGCTCTACGTGGTCGCGACGCCGATCGGCAACGCGGCCGACATCACGCTGCGCGCGCTGCACGTGCTCGCGCTCGTCGACCGGATCGCCGCCGAGGACACGCGCAACACTGGGCAGCTGCTCGCGCGCTACGGCATCTCGAAGCCGCTCGTCGCGGTCCACGAACACAACGAACGCGAAGCGGCCGGGCGCCTCGTCGAGCAGTTGCGCGCGGGCGAGCGGATCGCCTATGTGTCCGACGCCGGCACGCCCGGCATCTCGGATCCGGGCGCGAAGCTGGTGGACGCGGTGCGCGCGGCCGGCCTGCCGATCGTGCCGCTGCCCGGCGCGAACGCGGCCGCGACGGCGCTCAGCATCGCCGGCGACTGGGCCGGCCCGTTCACGTTCGCGGGCTTCCTGCCGCCGAAGGCGAAACAGCGCGCGGCGGCGCTCGCGGCGCTGAAGGCGCACCGCTACGCGCTGGTGTTCTACGAAGCGCCGCATCGGATCGTCGAGACGATCGACGCGCTCGCCGACGCGTTCGGCCCGCAGCGACGCGTGCTGATCGCCCGTGAGCTGACCAAGTTACATGAGGACGTGTTCGAGGGCACCCTGGCCGAAGGGCCAACGTGGCTGGCCGGCGACCCGAACCGGCAGCGCGGCGAGTTCGCGGTGGTGGTGGAAGGCGCGGGCGCGCCGAGCGAAGACGACGATCCGCACGCGCACGACGCACTGCTGACGCTGCTGCTCTCGGAGGTGCCGGTGAAGAGCGCGGCGAAGCTGGCCGCCGCGTTGACGGGCGCGTCGCGCAGCACGCTCTACGCGCGCGCGCTCGAACTGAAGGAAGAGGAAGACTGAGGCGCGCGCGGCGCAGGGGCAAACAACGCGCCGCGCACCCATGACGAACGCGGCGGCATGACCAGCGTCATGCCGCCGCGATGACAACCATCCGGATTCAACCGCAGCCGATCGGGCGAGGCGCGAGGCCACGCTCGAAGGCTCAGTGCATCCGCGAAACTCAGTGCGTCTGCGACGCCGACGCGACCATCTCGTCGCGTGCAATCCGCGCCTGCTCGGGCGAAAGGCCGACGATCTTCACGCTCGCGGTGCCCGAGCGCACGAGGCCGATCACCTTCGCGGCCGCATACGACAGGTCGAGCACGCGGCCACGCTTGAACGGCCCGCGATCGTTGATCTTCACCACCACGGACTTGCCGTTGGTCTGGTTGATGACCTTCACGTACGAGGACAGCGGCAGCGTCCGATGCGCGGCGGTCAGCTCGTTCATGTCGAAGCGGTCGCCGTTGGCGGTGCGCCGGCCATGGAACGCGCGGCCGTACCACGACGCCCGGCCGGTCTGGCGGAAGTCGGACACGTCGGCCGCGTCGATCGGCTTCGCGTTCGCCAGCGAGGCGCGCGACGCGTCGTCGGTGCCGGCCGCCGGCATCGTCGCCAGCGCCGAATCGAAGTCGTCCTGCTTGCCGTCCGCGTCGTCCGCCTGGGCGGCCGCCGTGGTCCGAAGTGCGTTCTTCGCCGGGTTGTCGTTGTTGGCCGCCTGGTCGGAGGCCGGATTCGGCGGCATCGCGCACCCGGTGAGCGCTACCACCATCACCACTGAACCGAGTTGCCTCGGCAATCGAAATTTCATCGACGTGTCGCCTATGGGTGCGGGCCGTCGCACTACCTGGATAAGACGGCCCGGACGGATATGCGCGCACGCACTCGCCCGTCGCGGGCAAGCGGCTTGCACTGGTGCGGCTGTCGTACTCGCCGCGACCGTCCTGTTTAGCTTTCACGTCTGGCGCAACCTGTCCCCGGCAGCCTGACCAGACCCCAAATGCCGCCTTCGAACCGAAGACACGGTTCGTGCGCGTCGCGTGTGGCCAACGGGCAGGAACGGCGGCATAGGCCTCATCCGGCGTTGCGACAGCAAGGCCGCGGCGGGCGCGCGTTGCGCCCGGCCGGACAAGACGTGAGCACCGATTGAATCGGCACTGGATGCGCCGCCGGTAAGCCGGCGGCTAGTGCATTGACGGCGCTTCGGCACACGCTGACGGGTGCTTGAACGCCTGTAGAACGCGTGGCGGAACCACGCACAATGGGCCGCATTATACATAAATGAAAATGCTCGCCCGCAAAACACTCTGTCCCCTTGATTGATTCTTGCTATGACGCAATCCGGGTCCGCCCGCGGCAATGCCGCCTCCGGCGCGGGCTGGCCCATTGCCACGGGCCGGCCGGCCCCGTGTCCGACACGGTTCCGACACAGGGCACCCGCGCGGGCGAGCCAGTACAATCGCAGTTTTGCCGGCGCCGCTCCCCCTATGAAAGTCACGCTGATTCCCGTCACGCCGTTCCAGCAGAACTGCTCGCTGATCGTCTGCGAACAGACCGGCCGGGCCGCCGTCGTCGATCCCGGCGGCGATCTCGAACGCATTCGCGAACAGGTCGAACAGCAGGGCGTGCAGGTCGAGAAGGTGCTCGTCACGCACGGCCATGTCGATCACTGCGCGGGAGCGAAGGCGCTCGCCGCGCACTATGGCGTGCCGATCGAGGGGCCGCAGGAAGACGAGCGGTTCTGGATCGAGCAGCTGCCCTCGCAAAGCGAGCGCTTCGGTTTCGGCGGCCGGGCCGAGGCCTTCGAGCCCGACCGCTGGCTCGCGGACGGCGACGCGGTGACGGTGGGCGGCGAGACGCTCGAGGTCTATCACTGCCCGGGCCACACGCCGGGGCACGTGGTGTTCTTCAGCCGCGCGCACCGGCTCGCGATCGTCGGCGACGTGCTGTTCGCCGGCTCGATCGGCCGCACCGATTTCCCGCGCGGCAACCATGAGGATCTGGTGCGCTCGATCCGCGAGAAGCTCTGGCCGCTCGGCGACGACGTCACGTTCGTGCCGGGCCATGGCCCGGTGTCGACGTTCGGCGAGGAGCGCGCGACCAACCCGTTCGTGGCGGACCGGAGGTTCGGATGAGCAGCGAGATCTACGTCAGCACCGACGTCGAGGCCGACGGCCCGATCCCCGGTCCGCATTCGATGCTGAGCTTCGCCTCGGCCGCCTATACCGAAGACAAGCAGCTGATCGCGACCTTCTCGGCGAACCTCGAAACGCTGCCCGGCGCCGCCGCGCATCCGGTGCAGGAAGCCTGGTGGAAGACGCAGCCCGAGGCCTGGGCCGCGTGCCGCCAGGACCTGCAGGCGCCCGAGGCGGCGCTCGTCGCCTATGTCGAGTGGGTCGAGGCGCTGCCGGGCAAGCCGGTGTTCGTGGCGATGCCGGCCGGCTTCGATTTCACCTTCATGTTCTGGTACATGATGCGCTTCACGGGGCGCTGCCCGTTCTCGTGGTCGGCGCTCGACATCAAGACGCTCGCGTTCGCGCTGACCGGCCTGCCGTATCGCAAGGCGATCAAGCCGCGCTTCCCGAAGCACTGGTTCGACGATCATCCGCACACGCACGTCGCGCTCGATGACGCGATCGAGCAGGGCGCGCTGTTCTGCAACATGCTCGCCGAACTGCGCGTGCGGCAGGCCGCGTTCGCCGCCGGCACGGGCGCCGCGAACGCCCCGGCCGACGCGGCCGGCGAGGACGAGCCAGGCTGACGCGACGGTCAGCGGCGCCGGGCGCGAACAATATAAATATTTCCGTCGCGCCGGCCCCGCGTAGCGAATCCCGCTCGAATACCGCGCATCGATTGCGTGACTTTTCCCGCGCCTCTAACATGGCGGCATGGCAGCCGCCTTCGGAGACGCAGGTGATACTCGACTCTTTTTCGCAGAAAATTCTTCGCCTGTTGCAGCTCGACGCGCGCCGCTCGGTCCAGGAGATTTCCGACCAGGTCGGCCTGTCGAGCACGCCGTGCTGGCGGCGCATCAAGGACATGGAGCAATCGGGCGTGATCCAGCGCTACACGGCGCTGCTCGACCGCGAAAAGCTCGGCCTGCATGTGTGCGCGCTCGCCCACGTGCATCTGACGCGCCACAACGAGGGCGGCGTCGAGCAGTTCGAACGCGAGATCGCGACCTGCCCCGAAGTGACCGAGTGCTACAGCACCACCGGCGAGGCCGACTACATCCTCAAGATCGTCGCGCCCGACATCAAGGCCTACGACGTGTTCCTGCACGAGCGCATCTTCAAGATCCCGGCCGTCTCGCAGGTCCGCACGAGCGTCGTGCTGCGCGAGATCAAGTTCGATACCCAGCTGCCGCTCTGAGGCGCCGCACTTCGTACCGCACTGCGCGCCGCCCCCACCCCTTCGCCGAACCGCGGCGCGCCGCTACGACACGCCGCGCGCGCCTGCCGATGCCATGTCGCACGCGATACCGATCCGTCTCACGCCGAGCCGCTCGCGCAGCGCGGCCGCGTCGAGATCGGTGAGGGGCGGCGTACCGGCGGCCAGCGTCAGGTCGATCTCGAGCCCGCTGCTCAGGTAATGCAGCTGCACGGCGGTGGCGCGCAGGCCCGATTCGCCCAGCACCGCCTCGATCCTCGGCGCGATCTCGCTGCGCGGCGGCTGCGCGAGCGCCGGTTTCAGCCAGATCAGGTCGTTCTCGGTATCGACGTGGATCAGCGCGTCGAGCACGCGCACGTCGCCGAGCAGGCGCGCCCGCGCCGTCTCCGCGATGAAATGCCCTTCGGAGGCAGAAATCATCGGATCGACGAGGATGTGCGCATCGACGAGCGCCGCGTCACCCATCTTGCGCGTGCGCAGCTCGTGGATGTCGCGCACGCCCGGCGTCGCGCTCAGCAGCGCGCGGATCTCGGCGGCGGCCTTCGCGTCGAGCGCGCGATCGGACAGGTCCTGCAGCGCCTCCCAGCCGAAGCTCCAGCCCATCCGCGCGACCATGAAGCCGACGATCGCGGCGGCAATCGGATCGAGCAGCCGCACGCCGGCCAGGCTGCCGACCACGCCGATCGCGACGACCAGCGACGAAGCCGCGTCCGAGCGCGCATGCCAGGCGTTCGCGACCAGCATCGCCGAACGCACGCGCCGCGCCTCGGCGAGCATGTAGCGAAACAGCCCCTCCTTGAACACCACCACCAGCCCGGCGACGGCGAGCGCGCTCGCATGGACGGCCGGAATCGCGGCGTGCTCCACGAGCCGGTCGCCGGCGCGCCACAGCATGCCGACACCGACCGTAATCAGGATCGCGCCCAACAATAACGACGCGACCGTTTCATAACGGCTGTGTCCGTAATTATGGTCGGCATCCGGCTTCGCGCCACTATGCCGATTGGCCAGCAGCACCACGAAATCCGATACGAGGTCGGACAAGGAATGTACGCCATCCGCAATCAATGCCTGCGAATGGGCGATAAATCCGACAGCAATTTGTAATATTGTAAGCGCGACATTGAGCGTAATACTGACCCAGGTGGTCTTGCGGGCGACAGCATGTTTTTCGGCGTCGAGATTGTCGGCGGGAAATGTGGACATGGGGTACTTGTTTGAGGCCGCAATTCTGAGATTCTATCAAGCGTTCCATGACACCCGCCGCAGGTTTCGATGAAACACGCGGCAAATCAATTGCTTATCAAAGCGACCCGGCCAGGGGTTTGAGCGGATTCGATCGTATCGGACCACGCTGTCTGATCACGGCGCCCGCGTTTCGCCGCCGCGACCGAAAGCAAAAAGGCCACGCATCTCGCCGACGAGATGCGTGGCCTTTCTTTCCGCAAGACGGGTTATCCCCGCCGCCGGAAATCAGATCGCGAATTGATCGCGATTCTTGCCGGCGATCCAGCGCGGCGGTTTGCCGCGGCCAGACCAGGTTGCGCCCGATTCCGGATCGCGATACTTCGCGGCGACACCGGCACGTGCCCGGCCAGCCTTGGCTGCCTTGGCGCGGCTCAGACCGAGTTCGGCCAGCGAGAAGCCGTAATCCGAGATCTTCTGTTTGACGTCGTTGAGGACATCGGCATATTCCTTCGCCTTGGCTTCCTCGATTTGCTTCTCCAGCTTTTCTCGCTGTGCGAGAAGGTCCTTGTAAGAAGACATATATTTCCTTTTCTCTGACTAAACAGGACCGGTCTGTGCCGGCTCACCCATTTCCACGTAACGATGCCTCGGATGATTATGGAGCCAGAGATTAGCACAAAAAACAAACGAAGGAATCACCGGCGCCACAAATAAATGTGCTCGATTGTAATTAATCTCGAACGAGTCGGAGGGCCGATCAGCAATTCAATTACCACTTAATTGATTGAGGCAATCGATTAGGCAGAGTTTGTTCATATATTCATGCTTTCAGGCCGCGCAACCGGCGGCATCGATGCACCTGGAAGCTTTCATGTCGAGAGAGCTTTTGCTGAGAATCAGCCGGAAATCAATGCACCGAAACCGTGCACCTGCCTGATACGCCGATATTCAGCGGGCTTCGGAATTGCCGATCACGGCGAATCAATAGTGGCCGCGGCGTTCTCCACGGCGTCGATGAGCGCACGGGAATCGGCGGCCGGATTGGCAAAAGCAGTACGCCGCAGCCGTCCGGCAATCCGCCAATCGGCACCATGCCGGTCGACGCCAATCAATTCCGGCCCGCTATTACCAACTGGATACCGCGCCCATAATGCCTGCTCCTCGTCGAACGACAGCGGCGGCAGCGCGTCGAGCCCGGCGCCGTCGAGCCAGCCCATTCGGCCGAAGCCGCCGATGAAGCGCAGTCGCTCGCATTCGAGCGCCCAGAACGCGAAATCGCCGAGCGCGAGATAACGCGCCGCATCGCGGTGATATCGCTGATAACGCGCGGCGAGATACGGGTCGTCGTCGATCCGCACGAAGCGGCCGATCAACGTGACGCGTTCGGCTTCGAGCACCGCGCTCGCGGCGGGCGCGCCACTGGACGAAGCGTCGGGCGCCGCGGCGGTCCGGCCTGCCGGCTCCGGGTCGGCGACCAGGAAGCCGGCGCGCGCATCGGCGGCCAGGTTGCGCGTGTGCTCGGCCAGCGCGCTGACCAGCACCACGGGCCGATGGCGCGCATCGGTTGCGTAGGGAACGATGGTCGGATACGGAAAGCCGGCCGGCTCGCGCGCATGGGTCGCGAGCGTGCCGGCCTGCCCGCGATGCAGCAGGTGGATCGGTAGCGAGACGGACAGCTTCAAGGCATTCTCCCGCGCGGCGCCGCCGCGATCGTGCGCATCGCTCCGCGGGCGCGGGGCACCACCGCGCGCGTCCGGTGCGACGCTCCGTTAGAATCGGTTGCTGCTGCCCATTGTCGCGCATCGCTCGCATGCGGCGCGCGACGTTCAACGATAACCCTCCCTGCGCGCGACCGGCGTGGTTCCGAACGCCGGCGACGCGCATCGCCGAGCTCACCGTGTCCGATCATTCCTCCCGGCTTCCGCCGCAGCCCGCCGCCCACCGCGCCCTGCCCCCGGCGGCGCGCCACCGCGCCCGCGCGGCCACCATGGCGCTGTTCTTCGTCGCCGGCATGATGTACGCCTCGTGGGGCGTCCACGTGCCGACCGTGCGCGACCGCTTCGCGCTGAGTCCGGCGCTGCTGTCGCTCGCGCTGCTCGCCGTGGCGATCGGCTCGATCATCGCGATGACCACCAACGCGAAGTGGATCGCGCGGGTGGGCACGCGCACCGCCTGCCTCGCCGGCGGCATCGGCATGTCGGTGTGCGGCGCGCTGATCCTGCTCGCGCCGAGCTATCCGCTGCTGATCGTGGTGCTGATGCTGTTCGGCTTCACGATGGCCACGCTCGACGTCGCGATGAACGCCGAGGCGAGCGCGGTCGAGATCGCGTTCGGCCGGCCGATCATCTCGATGCTGCACGGCATGTTCAGCATCGGCGGGCTCAGCGGCGCGGCGCTCGGCGGCGCCGCGCTGTCGGCGGGCATGGCGCCGCCCGTGCATCTGGCGCTCGCCTCGCTGGTGTGCGCAGTGATCATCGTGGTGGCCTGCCCGGCCGTGCTGCCGCACGTGCCGCATCAGGAAGCGGAGCACGGCTCGTCGCTCAACCGCTGGCGCTCGACCGCGCTCTGGACGCTCGGCGCGATCGCGCTGGTCTCGCTGATCGCCGAGGGCGCGATGTACGACTGGGCCACCGTCTACATGCGCGACGTGGTGGCCGCCACGCCCGCGTTCGCGAGCGCCGCCTATGCCGCGTTCTCGGGCGGCATGGCGGGCGGACGCTTCGCCGGCGACTTCGTGCGCGCGCGCTTCGGCGCGCCGCAGGTGGTGTTCGCGAGCGCCACGTTCGCCTGCATCGGGATGGTCGGCGCGCTGCTGCTGCCGTATCCGGCGCCGGCGTTGATCGGCTTCACGATGATGGGCCTCGGCCTGTCCAACATGATGCCGCTGCTGTTCGCCGCCGCCGCGCGCGTGGCCGGCATCTCGCCCGCCGAGGGGCTCGCGCACGTGGCCGGCCTTGCCTATTTCGGGCTGATGTTCGGCCCGGTCGTGATCGGCGGCGTCGCGCAGGCGGCCGGGCTGCCGGTCGGGCTCGGGATCGTCGCGCTGTGCGCGGCGATCGTCGCCGCGTTCGCGCCGCGCGTGATGCGCCGGCTGAACGTTTGAGCGTCTGAGCGTCTGAGCGTCTGAGCGGCGTTCGCGTTTCAGGCGTCGGCGCCGCGCCTTCGCAACAGCGATCGCGCTTCAGCGGCCTGCAAAAAAGAAAAGGCGCCCGTCTTTCGACGGGCGCCCTTTACCCCCTCTGTCGAGGCAGATTTACATCTTCACTTGATCCAGGAACGTCTTCTTGCCGCCCTTGTAGTCGTACAGCGAGATCACGCCGTGCTTCAGGTCGCCCTTCGAGTCGAACACGGTCTCACCGATCACGCCCTTGTAGTCCGTCGACGGCATCGCCGCGAGGATCTTCGCCGGATCGGTCGAGTTCGCGCGCTTCATCGCGTCGACGATGATGTACACGGCGTCATACGTGAACGGCGAGTAGATCTGGATCGGCTGGCCGAAGCGCTTCTGGTACTTTGCTTCGAACTCCGAACCACCCGGCATCTTCTCGAGTGCCGCGCCGGCCTGCGAGCAGACCACGTTCGACGATGCGTCGCCGGCCAGATCCGAGAGCTGCTCCGTGCAGACGCCGTCGCCGGCCAGCACCTTCGCGCGCAGGCCGAGCTGCTTGGCCTGCTTGGCGAACGGGCCGCCGGTGGCGTCCATGCCGCCGTACATGATCACGTCCGGGTTTTCGCCCTTGATCTTGGTCAGAATCGCGCGGAAGTCGACCGCCTTGTCGTTGGTCGCGTCATGCGAGAGAACCTTCAGGCCGAGCGCCTTGGCCTTCTTCTCGAACTCGTTCGCGAGACCCTGGCCGTAAGCGGTCGAATCGTCGACCACCGCCACGCTCTTGTAGCCCTTCGACTGCGCGTAGTTCGCCAGCGCCGGACCTTGCTGCGCATCGGTCGCGACCACGCGGTAGGTGGTCTTGAAGCCCTGCTGCGTGTAGGCCGGGTTGGTCGCCGACGGCGAGATCTGCACGATGCCCGCATCGCTGTAGATCTTCGAGGCCGGGATCGTGGTGCCCGAGTTCAGGTGGCCGACGATCGCCACGACCTTGTCGTCGACGAGCTTCTGCGCAACCTGCGTGGCGGTACGCGGGTCGGCCGCGTCGTCCTGTGCATCGAGCTGGAGCGTGATCTTCTGGCCACCGATCGTCAGGCCCTTCGCGTTGATTTCCTCGACAGCGAGGCGAGCACCGTTCTCGTTGTCCTTGCCGAGGTGGGCGATACCGCCCGTCAACGGCGCAACGTGACCGATCTTCACCACCTGGTCGGCCGCTGCGTTCGTCGCCAACGCCGCAAACACCATCGCCGCCGCGCTGATCGGCAACAGCTTTTGCATCTTGATATTCATGGAAGTCTCCAGTTTCGATCCAAAAAATGCCATCGCCGGTTCCCCGCTCCATCCCCGGTGCCAATCACCACTGGAGTGTCGCCGGCCGCATCTGTCATGCACGTGGCTGCAAGCAGGCGACGCGACCGCTTTTAGCGGGCACCTCACCGTACTTGCGCGCAAGTGTAGGTGATCAAATTAATTTGTGGGACTTTTTTGAGAAAGTGGGAAGACTACCGATGTCGCGGCCGAACGACAGTGCTGGCGACCGCTCGAAAACCCTTGGTGGTTAAGGGTTTCCGCTAATTCGATCGGGATGCCGAAGAGTTGTTTTACAAATCGGACACCCATCCGGATCACGTTGCGGATCAATGGCTTCGGTCGAAAATAATTCACCGTTCCGCGCGGCCTGAATGGCGCCGCGCGGTCCTGAAAATACGATTGAGCTGGCGTTCCGGATGCAACGTGAATGCGGATCGAGGCGGGCTGAAATACGATTCGACTGTATACAGGCGTGCCGCCGCGTCAGCGCGCCGGCGCGAAACGCGCGACGGCCGTGCGCCATTCGGCGTCGAGCGCGTCGATCAGCGCGGCCGCCGTCAGCTCGCCGCCAGCGACGCGGCGGCGGCCGAGCGGCACGCCCTGGCCGGCCCACAACGACAGATAGCCGGCCTCGCCCGCGCGGCCGGCCGCCTGCCGCAACTCCTGCGTCAGCGCGTTCTGCACCGGATATGGCGCGATCGCGTCCGGCCGTGCGCCGAGCGCGTCGATCAGCGCATTGCGGATGCCGCGTGCATGCCGGCCCGAGATCGCGCGCGTCACCACCGTGGCGGTGTCCTCGCTGGTCACGAGACACTCGCGCCAGGCTGCGGGAATCGTGGCTTCGGCACAGCCCAGGAACGCGGTGCCGAGCTGCGCGGCCTGCGCGCCGAGCGCAAGCGCGGCGGCGATGCCGCGGCCGTCCATGATGCCGCCCGCGGCAAGCACCGGCAGCCCGGTCGCGTCAACGAGCTGCGGCACCAGCGCCATGGTGCCGATCAGCGCGTCCTCGGCCGCGCCGAGAAAGGTGCCGCGATGGCCGCCCGCCTCGGCGCCCTGCGCGCTGATCGCGTCGGCGCCGGCCTCGCGCCACGCGAGGCCCTCGGCCACATGGGTCGCGGTGCCGATCACGCAGCAGCCGGCCGCGTGCAGGCGCGCGACTTGCGCGGCGTCGAGCACGCCGAACGTGAAGCTCGCCACCGGCACGCGCGCGGCCACCAGCACCTCGAGCTGCGCGTCGAAGTCGGGCGCGTAGCGGGCGAGCGGCGCGCCGGCCGGCAGGCCGAGCCGCGCGCGCAACGGATCGATCGCGGCGAGCGCGCGCCGCACCGTCGCGTCGTCGGGGCGCGCCTCGTCGAGCACGAACAGGTTGACCGCGAACGGCCGCGAGGTGGCCGCGCGGATCGCCTCGATCTCGGCGGCGAGCCGCGCGGGCGCGAAACCCGCGCCGCCGAGGCTGCCGAGCGCACCGGCGTTCGAGGCGGCGGCGACAATGGCCGCCGAGGTCGCGCCGGCCATCGGGGCCTGCACCAGGGGCAGACGCAGGCCGAAACGCTCGACGAACGAGGTGGCGGGAAGACTGGCGTGGGACATTGGCGGGCTCCATGAAATCCGCGCGGGCGGTCCCGCGCCGTTGGCTTGCTCACGACTGTAGCGAAGCCCCGGGCCGCCGGATAATGAAAGATCGTGATCGCGGCAATCTCCGTGGAAGATAACCCGCGCGCGGCTTCGATCGCTTCCGACAGCCGCCGCCCGCGCCGGGCCAGGCACATCGGCGATGCCGACGCGGCCCGCCGCGCCCTACAGTCCGCTGACACGCAGCAGCGCGGCACGATCGATGGCACACTGACGCCGCCCTTTTCCCCTCGCGCGCGCCCGTTCCCGCGGCGCGCGCTTCGTCTGGAGACCCGCAATGACTTCGCAATGGATCGACATCCCCGCCGGCAACGAAACGTTCGGTGGTTACCTTGCCCTGCCCAAGGGCGGCAAGGGACCGGCCGTGGTGATCGTTCAGGAAATCTTCGGCGTGAACGGCCACATCCGGTCGGTCGCCGAGCAATATGCGGCCGACGGCTACGTCGCGCTCGCCCCGGACATCTTCTGGCGCACCCAGCCGCGCGTGGACCTCGGTTATGAAGGCGCCGACCGCGACAAGGGCATCGAGCTGCTGCAGAAGACCGATCCGCACCAGGCCGCGGCCGACATCGGCCACGCGGTCGCCGCGCTGCGCGCGCGCCCCGAGGTGGAAGGCAACCGCGTGGCCGGCATCGGCTACTGCTTCGGCGGGCGGCTCGTCTATCTGGCCGCGGCGGCCGGCGCGTTCGACGTGGCGGTCGCTTACTACGGCGGCGGCATCCAGAACCACCTCGACGTCGCGAACCACGTCACGCAGCCGATCCAGTTCCACTACGCAGGCCTCGACGACCACATCCCGGCCGAGGCGGTCGAGCAGGTCAAGGCCGCGTTCGGCGGCCGCGCGGACGCGCAAGTGCATTGGTACCCGGATGCCGGCCACGGCTTCAACTGCAACGTGCGCGCCTCGTACAACCAGCGCGCGGCGGCGCTCGCGCACGGCCGCACGCTGACATTCCTCGCCGAACAGCTGTAAGCTCGTCGCACCGGCCCGCGCGGGCCGGCGTCCGCGCGCGCAGCCTCGGTGCCCGCCGGACGCCGGCGCCGCGCGTGGCCCGATCCTGATTCGAACGAACGGGGGCCAGGGTGCAGGACGATTATCCGAACTACGATGCCACTGACCTCGCCACGCTGATCGCCACCCGGCAGACCAGCGCGCGCGAGGTGCTCGACGCCGCGATCGCGCGCGCCAACGCACTGAACCCGTCGATCAACGCGATCGTGCTGACCGACTACGACGCGGCCCGCGAGCGCGCCGCCGCCGGGGCCGCGCCGCCGGCCGGCCCGCTCGGCGGCGTGCCCTACCTCGTCAAGGATCTCGCGGCGGCGGCCGGGCTGCGGATGTCGTTCGGCAGCCGCCACTACCGCTACTTCGTGCCCGACGCCGACGCGCCGTTCATCGCGCGCGCGAAGGCGGCCGGCGTCAACGTGTTCGGCAAGACCAGCACCTCCGAGTTCGGCCAGATGCCGGTGACCGAGCCCGAGCTGTTCGGGCCGTGCCGCAACCCGTGGAATCTCGATCACACGCCGGGCGGGTCGAGCGGCGGCGCGGCGGCGGCCGTGGCGGCCGGCATCGTGCCGCTCGCGCATGCGTCCGACGGCGGCGGCTCGATCCGCATCCCGGCCTCGTGCTGCGGCCTGTTCGGCTTCAAGCCCGGCTACGATCCGCAGCTGGCCGTGCAGCCGGTGCCGGGCGACCTGATCGTCAACCATGCGATCTCTCGCAGCGTGCGCGACAGCGCGCTGCTGTTCGACCTCACCACCGGCCGCGCCGGCACGCCCGAGGCCGCGCTGGCCCGGCTCGACGAACCGGTCGGGCCGCTGCGCATCGGCCTCGTCACCGATCCGCTGTTCGCGGCGTCGCTGTCTCCCGACGTGCTGGCGGCGCTCGACGACGCGGCCCGGCTCGCCGAATCGCTCGGCCACGTGGTCGAGCCGGTGACGCTGCCGATCGACCGGGCGCGCGCGGCCGAGACCTTCCTCACCTGCTGGGCCACCATCGTCGAGCCGCTGGTCCACGACGCGCAGGCGCTCACCGGGCGCCGGCCGCGCGGCAACGAGTTCGAACCGGCGAGCCGCGCGATGGCGCAGGTCGGGCGGCATGTCGCGCGCGAGCGGCTGCCCGTCGCGCTCGACTGGCAGAAGCAGCTGATCGCCGACGTGGCGAGCGCGACCGCGCGCTACGACCTGGTGCTGTGCGCGACGCTGGCGGCGCCGCCGGTGCGGATCGGCGAGCTGCGCTCCACGCCGCTCGAGCGCGCGCAGATGCGCCTGCTGGCCGCGCTGCCGGCGCGGCCGCTGCTGCGGATGATGCTGGCGAAGGCGGCCGACCGCGCGTTCGCCTGGGCCGGCTGCACCGAACTGTTCAACCTGACCGGCCAGCCGGCGATGTCGGTGCCGCTCTACTGGAACGCGCGCGGCCTGCCCGTCGGCGTGCAGTTCGCCGCGCGCCTCGGCGACGACGCGCGGCTACTGCGGTTCGCGCGCCAGCTCGAACTGGCGCGGCCGTGGTTCGGGCGGCGTCCGCCGCTGGTGCCGGCGGCACGCTGAGGCGCCGCGGCGCGGGCGTGGATGCCGCGCCCGCGCCGCCCAAGCATAAAAAAAGCGGACCCGAAGGCCCGCTCGTTTGCAACGCGCGCCGCAGCCGGCCGCGAGCCGCTCAGAACCCGAGCCGCTCGCAGACCGCCCTGGTCGCCATCGCCGCGTTCAGCGTGTAGAAGTGCAGCCCCGGCGCGCCATCGCGGATCAGCCGCTCGCACATCGCGGTGACCACGTCGGTGCCGAACGCGCGGATCGATTCCTTGTCGTCGCCGAAGCTCTCGAGCCGGCGCGCCACCCAGCGCGGCACTTCGGCGCCGCACATCTCGGAGAAGCGCATCAGCTGCGTGAAGTTCGTGATCGGCATGATGCCCGGCACGATCGGCACGTCCACGCCGAGCTTGCGCGCGTCGTCGACGAAGCGGAAATACGCGTCCGCGTTGAAGAAGTACTGCGTGATCGCCGAGTTCGCGCCGGCCTTCACCTTCGCCGCGAAGTGCTGCAGGTCCAGCTTCGGCGAACGCGACTGCGGATGGTATTCCGGGTACGCGGCCACTTCGAGCCAGAACCAGTCGCCGTGCTCGGCGCGGATGAAGCTGACGAGTTCCGACGCATAGCGCAGCTCGCCCACCTCGCCCATGCCCGACGGCAGGTCGCCGCGCAGCGCGACGATGTGGCGGATGCCGTGCGAGCGGTACTGGTCGAGCACCGCGCGCAGGTTGTCCTTCGAGGCGCCGATGCAGGACAGGTGCGGCGCGGCCTCGAGGCCGTCCTTCTGCATGTCGAGCACCGTGTCGAGCGTGCCTTGCTGCGTCGAGCCGCCGGCGCCGAACGTCACGGAGACGAACTTCGGCTTCAGCGGCAGCAGCTGCGCGCGCGTGGCACGCAGCTTCTCGACGCCCTCCGCCGTCTTCGGCGGGAAGAATTCCAGGGAGAGTTCGATCGGTTTCATGATTCGGATGAGCCCGCGTTCAGCCGATGCTGCGCTGGCCGAAGATCAGGGCGGACAGGAGCCACGACACGATGCTGTACAGGATCGAGCCGAAGAACGCCGACCAGAAGCCCTGCACCTCGAAGCCCTTCAGCAGCGACGACGCGAACCAGAAGCAGAGCGCGTTGACGACGAGGATGAACAGGCCGAGCGTGACGATCGTCACGGGCAGCGTCAGCAGGATCAGCACCGGCCGGAGCACCGTGTTGATCAGCCCGAGCACGACCGCGACGATCAACGCCGTACCGAAGCTGCGGATGTGGATCGACGGCACCAGGTAGGTGATGATCAGCAGCGCGAGGGCATTGATGATCCAGGTCAGGATGAGGCTCATGATGGCTCCTGTGCAAAAAAACAGGCCGGGCCGCACGAGCGGCCCGGTTCGGGCCGCGCGGGGCGGCCGGCGCGATGCGTGGCGCGGCCGTGCCGGCGGGGCGCGGCGCGCGACACGTCCGGTCCGGCGCGCGGCGCCGGACGCGCGATCAGTAACGGTAGTGGTTCGGCTTGAACGGACCGTCCTGCGACACGCCGATGTACGACGCCTGCTCCGGCGACAGCACCGTCAGGTTCGCGCCGATGCGCGCCAGATGCAGGCGCGCGACCTTCTCGTCGAGGTGCTTCGGCAGCACGTACACCTTGTTCTCGTACTGCTCGCCGCGCACGAACAGCTCGATCTGCGCGAGCGTCTGGTTCGCGAACGAGTTCGACATCACGAACGACGGATGGCCGGTCGCGCAGCCGAGGTTCACGAGGCGGCCTTCGGCCAGCAGGATCACGCGCTTGCCGTCCGGGAAGATGATGTGGTCGACCTGCGGCTTGATGTTTTCCCACTGGTACTGGCGCGTCGACGCGATGTCGATTTCCGAGTCGAAGTGGCCGATGTTGCAGACGATCGCGTTGTGGCGCATCGCCTTCATGTGGTCATGGCCGATCACGTGGAAGTTGCCGGTGGCGGTCACGAAGATGTCGGCCTTGTCGGCCGCGTATTCCATCGTCACGACGCGGTAGCCTTCCATCGCCGCCTGCAGCGCGCAGATCGGATCGATTTCGGTGACCCACACGGTCGCGCCGAGGCCGCGCAGCGACTGCGCGCAGCCCTTGCCCACGTCGCCGTAGCCGGCCACGACCGCGATCTTGCCCGCGATCATCACGTCGGTCGCGCGCTTGATGCCGTCGACGAGCGACTCGCGGCAGCCGTACAGGTTGTCGAACTTCGACTTGGTGACCGAGTCGTTGACGTTGAACGCCGGGAACGGCAGGCGGCCGTCCTTTTCCATCTGGTACAGGCGATGCACGCCGGTGGTGGTCTCTTCCGTCACGCCCTTGATGTGGGCGAGGCGCTTCGAGTACCACTCGCCGTCGGCGTCGAGGTGCGCGGCGATCGACTTGTACAGCGCGACTTCTTCCTCGTTGGTCGGCTTGGCGATCACCGAGCGGTCCTTCTCGGCCTTCGAGCCCAGGATCAGCAGCAGCGTCGCGTCGCCGCCGTCGTCGAGGATCATGTTGGCGAATTCGCCGTTCGGCCATTCGAAGATGCGGTGCGAGTACTCCCAGTACTCGTCGAGCGACTCGCCCTTGAACGCGAACACCGGCGTGCCGGCTTCGACGATCGCGGCGGCCGCGTGATCCTGCGTCGAGAAGATGTTGCACGAGGCCCAGCGCACGTCGGCGCCGAGCGCCTTGAGCGTCTCGATCAGCACGCCGGTCTGGATCGTCATGTGCAGCGAGCCGGCGATGCGGGCGCCCTTGAGCGGCTGCGCGGCCTTGTATTCGTCGCGGATCTGCATCAGGCCGGGCATTTCGGTCTCGGCGATGGTCAGTTCCTTGCGGCCCCATGCGGCCAGCGCGAGGTCGGCGACGAGGTAGTCCTGCGAAGCTTTCGGGTCGATAACGGCGTTCATCACGCCCTCCTTTCTAATCAAAGATTGGTGACGTGAGCGCCGTTCAGAAAGCGGGAAGCCGGGCCGGCGCGGCGAATCGTGCGATTCGCGCTGCGTGCCGGGCGGGCCACCGCCTGGTGAAGATTTCCGAGCCTGGCGGGCCGGTGCCCGTCGCAACGCTCCTCGGAAACGAGCACGGATTGTAGCAAAGTGTCGAGAAGAATTCCCGCGCGCGATGCCGGAGCAAGCGTGCGGATGCGAATCCATTACGGATCGGAGCCGAATTTCCGGCGCGCGCCGCGCGCGCGGCCTCAGTGTTCGGCGCCCACCCAGGCCTGTTCGCGCAGCCGCGCGCGCAGGCGCGCCACGGCCTGGCTGTGGAGCTGGCACACGCGCGACTCGCTGACTTCGAGCACGGCGCCGATCTCGCGCAGGTTCAGGCCGCGCTCGTAGTAGAGCGACATCAGCAGCTTCTCGCGCTCGGGCAGGCGGTCGATCGCCTCGACCAGCGCCGCGCGCAGGTGCTCGTCGAGCAGCGCGGACAGCGGGTCCGAGTGGTCGACGCGGTAGCGGTCGAGGAACGGCTCGTCGTCGGCCGAGCGGTCGAAATCCTCGTAGTAGATCAGCTGGCTGCCGTGCAGGTCCTGCAGCATCGACTGGAAATCGGTGAGCGGCATTTCCAGGTGGGTGGCGATCTCGCTCTCGTTGGCCGGACGCCCCAGCCGCTGCTCGACCTGATGGATGGCCTGCTCGACCTCGCGCGAGGTCTTGCGCAGGCTGCGCGGCAGCCAGTCGTTGCTGCGCAGCTCGTCGAGCATCGCGCCGCGGATGCGCTGCGTCGCGTAGGTCTCGAACTGCGCGCCCTGATCTTCCTTGTAGCGGCTCGCCGCGTCGAGCAGGCCGATCATGCCGGCCTGGATCAGGTCGTCGAGATCGACGCTCGCGGGCATCTTCGCGACGAGCTGCAGGCCGAGCCGGCGCACCAGCGGCGCGTATTTCGCGAGCACTTCGGCCTGCCCCATCCCGGCCTCGCCCATCGCGGACGTGGACAGCTTTCCTTGAGCGTTGTACATCGGCTCCCTCCTGAGTGCCCTTGGGTCAAACGGCGTGCGCCGCGCCCCGTTCGACTGCCGGATGTCCGGCAAAGGCCCGTCCGGCGAGATTCGTCGGACGCATCGGCCAGTACAGCAGGTCCGACGCGATCTGCCGGTAGTCGCGCGCGGCGGCCGACGACGGGAACGCATCGACCACGGTATGCACGAGTTCGCGCGCGCGCGGCACCAGCGGATCGGCGCTCACGTAGCCGCCCTCGGCCAGCGCCACCGTCAGGTAGCGGCCGGCCACGCCCGCCAGGTTCTCGTAGGCGGCGCGCGCGTCGGACTCGCTCTGCACGTGGTTGACCAGCACGCGGAACTGCGCGAGCGCATGCGCGTAGTGGAGCCGCTTCATGCAGGCGTAGGCCTCCGTGATCGCGGAGCCGGCTACGCGCGTCACGATCAGCACGTCGTGAGCGGCACGCGCAAGAGCGGAGAGCGCGCCGTTCGCGTCGCGCTGGGCGTCGACGAGCACGATGTCCGCGGCGCCTTCCAGATAGGCGGCGAGGCGTTCATCGTCGTAGCCGTCGCGCGCGAGTTCGGCGGCGACGCAAAGGGAGAAACCGGCTTCGTGGCGCACCGTGTTGCCGGTACGCAGCCACGCGCTGCCGAGTGTCGCGGCGGCCGAATCGGCGTCGTTGCGCTCGTCGACGACGAGCACGTCCTTGCCGAGCGCGGCGAGCGCGGCGGCCAGGTTGACGACGGCCGAGGTGCAGCCGACCCCGGTGGGGCCGCCCGTCACCGCGACGATCCGGGTCGCGCGGCCGGCCAGCAGCCGCCGCAGTCCTTCAGCCTGATCGGTGATTCGTTTATCCAAAGTAGACCTCGTGATGTCCGGAACCCGGACGGCCACCAGCCAGGGCCGACAGCATGCCGGGCAGATCGTCTTCGAGCGGCACGAACGGCGAGCCGTCTCGCGGTACACAGAACGCGCTCTTCAGCAGGAACTTGCGCGTCGCCACGTAAAGGTTCTCCGGCACCTTCTGGCCGGTCGACACGTAATGCACCGGCAGCTGGTAGCGGATCACGGTGTCGAGCACGCCGCCGAGGTTGGTGGCCTCGTCGAGCTTGGTCAGGATGCAGCCGGCCAGGTCGGGCTGATCGGAGCCGCGATAGGCCTGCACCACCTCGTTGAGCGTATCGCCATGGCTGGTGGCCGCGAGCAGCAGCAGGCGCTGCACGCGCGCGTCGGCGCCCTGCAGCATCGCGATCTGGTCGGAGACGGTGCGATCGCGCTGGCTCATGCCGATCGTGTCGATCAGCACGATGTGCTTGTTGCGCAGCTCGGAGAGCGCCAGTTGCAGGTCGCCGCCGTCCTTCACGGCATGCACCGGCACGCCGAGGATCCGGCCGAAGATGCGCAGCTGTTCGTGGCCGCCGATCCGGTAGCTGTCGGTGGTCAGGAGCGCGACCTTGCTGGCGCCGAAGCGCATCACGCAGCGCGCGGCCAGCTTCGCCGTGGTGGTGGTCTTGCCCACGCCGGTCGGGCCCATCAGCGCGAACACGCCGCCGCGCTCCATCAGCGCGTCCTCGCTGTCGAGCACCGGCAGGTTGCCGCCCAGCACCGATTCGGCCCAGTCGCAGGCGCCGTCGAAGCTGCCCGCCGAGACTTCGGCCGGCAGGTTGTCGACCACCGTGCGCACCAGCTGCGCCGAGAAGCCGGCCGCGAACAGCCGCTTGGTCAGCGCGCCGTGCAGCGGCGTGCGGCGCTGGCGGTCGTTCCACATCAGGCCGGCGAACTGCTCTTCCATCATGCCGCGCATCGCGCTCAGCTCGTGCATCACCGTCTCGTTGACGATGCGCTCGATGCGCGCGTTGACCTCGTCGGCCAGCGTGGCGGCCACGCCGGCGCGTTCGGCCGCCTTCGGCGCGGCGGCCGTGGCAGCGGCGGCCGCGCGCGCGGCGCCCGCCTCGGCGGACTGGCGCGCGGCCACGTTGCGCACGATGTCGCGCGCCCATTCGGGCGGCTCGCTGTCACCGCGCGCGGCCAGCGGCGCGGCCGGCGCGATCGGGCTCGCGGCGGCCGGGAACGCTTCGGCGCGCGGCGCCGGCGAGACCAGCGCCTCGTGCTGGCGGGTCAGGCGTCGCGCGTGCTCGACGAGCCACGGCGCGGGGGCCGACGGCGCGGCCGGTTGGTCCTGCGCGGGCGCGGCGGCGACGGTGGCGGCCGGCAGCTCGCCGTCGTCGAGCAGCTCGTCGTCGGCGTCGGGCGCGCCCGGCTCGGCGCTTGCGCCGAACACCGAGGAGAACACGTCGGGCAGGCCACCCGAGGCATACGGATTGTTCGGCGCGGCGGCGCGCGGCATGCCGGTCACGGCGCTCGCCGGACGGGTCGCGGGCGGTAACGCGCGCATGCTGCCGGCGGCGGCAACGGGCGCCTTCGGCGCCAGCGCGGCGAGCTCGGCGTCCGCGAGGGCGACGATCTCGACCGAGCCGTCGTCGAGCGTGCGGTTCGACAGCACGACGGCATCGCCGCCGAGCGCCTCGCGCACCAGACGCAGCGCGTCGCGGCTCGTTGGGCCGGTGAATTTGCGGATGTTCAAGCGTTACCCCCGATGACGTTCGTGACTTTGATCGTGCGTGTCTCCGGCACTTCGGCGTAAGACAGCACCTTCAATTGCGGCAGGCTGCGGCGCAGGAAGCGCGCGAGCATCGCGCGCAGCGCATGCTGCACCAGCAGCACGGGCGGCAGCCCCATGTTCTGCTGCCGCAGCATCGCTTCCTGCGTGCCCATCAGCAGCGTCTGCGCGAGTCCGGGCTCGAGGCCCGGGTTCGCGCCAGTGGCGAGCGCCTGCGACAGCACGCGCTCGAGATTCGAATCCAGCCCCATCACCTGCATCTCGCCCGCGCCCGGATACCACTGCTGGGTGATCGCGCGGCCCAGCGCGAGACGCACGGCGGCGGTCAGGTCGTAGGGATCGGTGATGCGGCCGGCCTGCTCGGAAACCGCCTCGATGATGGTGCGCATGTCGCGGATCGGCACGCCTTCCTCGAGCAGGTTCTGCAGCACGCGCTGCAGCGTGGTCAGCGACACCGTCTTCGGCACCAGGTCCTCGATCAGCGACGGCGCATCGCGGCCGGTGCGCTCCAGCAGCGCCTGCACTTCCTGGCGGCCGAGCAGCTCGGCGGCGTGCTGCACCACCAGGTGGTTCAGGTGGGTCGCCACCACGGTGCTGGCGTCCACCACCGTGTAGCCGTACACCTGTGCCTGCTCGCGCTGCGAGATGTCGATCCAGACGGCCGGCAGGCCGAACGCCGGATCGCGCGTCTGCGCGCCGGGCAGCGCGGCCGTGACCTGGCCCGGGTTGATCGCGAGCCACTGCCCCGGATAGGCCTCGCCGGTGCCGACTTCCACGCCCTTGAGCGCGATCCGGTAGCCGTTCGGGCGCAGTTCGAGGTTGTCGCGGATATGGATCACCGGCGGCAGGAAGCCGATTTCCTGCGCGAACTTCTTGCGGATGCTCTTGATCCGCTTGAGCAGCTCGCCGTCGCCGCTCGACTCGACCAGCGGGATCAGCCGGTAGCCGACCTCGAGCCCGAGCGGATCGATCAGCGTGACGTCTTCCCAGGTCGCTTCGTGGCTGTCGGCCGGCAGCGCCGCGGGCGGGGCGATCTCGGTGACCGCGCCCATCGCGCGGCGGGCGGCCTCGCGGCGGCGCATGGTGCGCGCCATCCAGATCGCGCCGCCGCCGAGCAGCAGGAACGCGAAGTGAGGCATGTTCGGGATCAGGCCCATCATCACGATGATGGTGCCGGTGATGGTCAGCACGCGCGGGTTGGTGAACAGCTGGCCCGTGATCTGCGTGCCGATGTCCTCCTCGGTGGCCACCCGCGAGACGATCACGCCGGCCGCGGTCGAGATCACCAGCGACGGGATCTGCGCGACCAGGCCATCGCCGATCGTCAGCAGCGTGTAGTTCTTGCCGGCCGCGGCGAAGCTCATGTCGTGCTGGACGATACCGACGATCAGCCCGCCGATCACGTTGATCGCCATGATGATGAGGCCCGCGATCGCGTCGCCGCGCACGAACTTCGAGGCACCGTCCATCGAGCCGTAGAACTCGGCTTCCTGCGCCACCGACACGCGCCGCTTGCGCGCCTGCTCCTCGTTGATGAGGCCGGCGTTGAGATCGGCGTCGATCGCCATCTGCTTGCCGGGCATCGCGTCGAGCGTGAAGCGCGCCGACACTTCGGCGATCCGCCCCGCGCCCTTGGTGATCACCATGAAGTTGATGATCATCAGGATCACGAACACGACGATGCCGACCGCGAAATTGCCGCCCACCAGGAAGTGGCCGAACGCCTCGATCACCTGGCCGGCCGCGTCGGGGCCGGTGTGGCCTTCGAGCAGCACCACGCGCGTGGAGGCCACGTTCAGCGACAGCCGCAGCAGCGTGGAGAACAGCAGCACGCTCGGGAACGCCGCGAAGTCGAGCGGCTTGGTGGTGTACATGCTGACCAGCAGCACCATCACCGACAGCGCGATGTTGAACGTGAACAGCAGATCCAGCAGCATCGGCGGCAGCGGCAGGATCATCATGCCGAGGATCATGCAGATCAGGATCGGCCCGGCCAGCGCACGCAGATTGGCGGCGTCGAAGCGACCCGCGAGCTTGTTGGAGAGTCCGGACGGCGTGCTCATGCGGCACCTCCTTCGTTACGTGCGTCGCGGCCCGCCGCGCGCTGGCCGAGCACCTCGGCGGCTTCCTGCAGCGCTTCCTCGCCGTCGATCTCGGCGCCCTTGTCGAGCTCGGGCGGCACGTCCAGGTCGACCGGCTCGGCCGGGAACGCCCCGCCCTCGCTGCGGAAGCGCTTGAGCTGGTAGACCCACGCCAGCACCTCGGCGACGGCCGAATAGAGCGCGCCCGGGATCTCGCGCTCGAGGTCCACGTTGTGATAGAGGGCGCGCGCGAGCGGCGGCGCCTCGAGGATCGGCACGCGGTGTTCCTCGGCCAGTTCGCGGATCCGCGCGGCCACCAGGTTCACGCCCTTGGCGATCACCTTCGGGGCCCGCATCTCGCCGTCGGTATAGCGCAGCGCGACCGCGAAGTGGGTCGGGTTGGTGACCACCACGTCGGCCTTCGGCACGTTGGTCATCATCCGGCGGCGCGCCATCGCGCGCTGCTGCTGGCGGATCCGGCCCTTCACGTGCGGATCGCCCTCGCTCTCGCGATGCTCGCGCTTCACTTCTTCCTTCGTCATGCGCAGCTTCTTGTTGTACTGCCAGATCTGGTACGGCACGTCCATGGCGGCCACCACCAGCATGCCCGCCACCGTCATCCCGCAGCACACGGCCACCAGATGCATGGTGTCGGCCAGCGCCTCGTGCAGCGGCAGCTTGAGCAGACCGAGCATCTCGTCGTGGTTGCGCCAGATCGTGGCGGCGCCGATGCCGCCGACGATCACGGTCTTGGCCAGCGCCATGCCGAGCTGGATCACGCCCTGCGGCGAGAAGATCCGGCCCAGGCCCGAGATCGGGTCGAGCCGGTCGAACTTGAAGCCGATCGCCTTGGCCGAGAGCAGCCAGCCGCCCAGCGCGATCGGCGCGGCGAGCGCGGCCAGGCCGGTCAGCGCCAGCACCGGCGCCAGCGCGGAAAGCCCTTCCATGCCGGCGCGGCCGGCGCCCGTCAGCATCTGGTGGGTGTCGAAGGCGGTCGCGTGGTCGAACGCGAGCGAGCCGCGCAGCATGGTGCGCAGGTGTTCACCGATCGGACCGGACAGCAGCCATGCCCCGTAGAAGCCGGCGGCGAGCAGCGCGAACGAAGCGAGTTCGCGCGAGCGCGCGACCTGCCCTTCCTCGCGCGCCTTTTCACGGCGCCGGGGAGTGGCCTCTTCGGTTTTCTCGAGATCGCTGTCCTCTGCCACTGCAGCCTCCGGGCGGAGACGGCGGGATGCCGTTTCCAGTACAGCGATTATTGATGGAGCGCGCCAGCGGCGATCGGTCGAGGAAAGCGGGGAAACGGGGGTATTTCCGACGATCGGGGTACGGCGCGGCGGTAAAAACGACGTGGCGCGGTAGCGTGGGCGTGGACCGGCGTGGCGGGGAGGCGGCGCGGCGGCGGGCCGGAGACGGGGTGAAAAGGCACGGCCGGCGGGTGCACGGCGGGTGCACGGCGGGAGGCTGCGGGAGGCCGCGGCAGGCCGCGGGAGACTGCGGGAGACTGCGGGAGACTGCGGGAGGCCGCGGAGACGGCGGCGAGGGTGGCGACGCGGATCGCGTGTGCCGCACGCCCCAGGTCGCGGCGGCGTCAGCGGCCGGCGCCGGGAAGCAACCCGGTCGCGGCCCTGGAGGCTGGCGCCGGCCGATCACGGCGGCGCCGGGCGGCGAGGCCGCGCTCCGATGCGGTTCGGCGGTTCGGCGGTTCGGCGGTTCGGCGGTTCGGCGGTTCGGCGGTTCGGCGGCAGGATGGTCCCGCGCGGCACCATGCGCCGCGCCCGAGCCGGGCGTGGCGGCCGCCGCAACGGCGGCGGGAGACGGCCGGCCGCCCCGGACGAGCCGGCGGCGCCGATGCCGACAGCGGCCCCCGGCAGCGCGCCGTCGGAGCCGCCCTCATCCGCCCCTCACCGCCCCTTGCCCCTGCCTGCCCTCACGCCTGCCCGGCCGCCGCGCGTTCGAGCGCCGCCAGGTCGAGCTTCTTCATCGTCATCAGCGCGCCCATCACGCGGGCCGCCTGCGCCGCGTCGGCCTCGCCGAGCAGCGCCGGCAGCTGCACCGGCACGATCTGCCACGACACGCCGAAGCGGTCCTTGAGCCAGCCGCATTGCTGGGCGCTCTCGTCGCAGCCGTCGCCGAGGCTCGTCCAGTAGCGGTCGATCTCGTCCTGCGAGCGGCAGTTGACGACGAACGACACGGCCGGGGTGATCCGGAACACCGGCCCGCCGTTGATCGCCGAGAAAGCCTGCCCGGCCAGCTCGAACGCCACCGTCATCACCGTGCCCTCCGGCTGGCCGGCGGCGCGGGCGCCCTCCCTGCCATAGCGGGCGATCCGCGTGATGCGCGAGTCGTCGAACACCGATACGTAGAAATTCGCCGCGGCCTCGGCCTCGTGGTCGAACCACAGGAACGGCGTGATCCGCTGGATCGACGGCAGGGCCGTCGCAGTCGTCTGATGCATCGCGTGCCTCCGGGTATGCGCGCGCCGGGACGGACGGCGCACGGCGCCGCGCCGCCGACGCGGCCGAACCCCGATGATAGGCGCCGCGCGCCGGGCGCGCCCGCCACGAAAAAGGGCATGACCATCCGGCCCCAGCGGGCCGGGCGATCATGCCCTGGGCAGGCGCGGGCGGCCCGCGGGCCGCGCCGCGTCAGAGCGCGACGAACGGCGTCTGCGTGCCGCCGATGCTGCGCTGGTCGATCCCGAAGTAGACGGTGCGGCCGAAGAAGTGCGGCAGCCCGAAGTCGAGCGTCGAACTCTGGCCGAACGGCCCGCCCAGGTTCGCGATCGCGAACGCGCCGGTGTTGAACAGCGTCTGCGCGTTGGCGATGGTGAACGCGAGGCTCAGGTTGTTGCTGCCGTCGGTGAGCGTCGCCGTCAGGTTCACGTTCGTGGTCGGGCAGTAGAACGAGGTGTTGCGGCTGCAGGTCGGCAGCGACGCGCCGCCGGTGCTGTCGAAGAAATACGCGTTCGAGCCGGTGTCGAAGAACGCCGTCGAGATCGCGCGGCCCTGGAACGTGCCGGTCAGGTCGCCCGCCGTGGTGGTGGTGAGCCGCGTGACGCCGCTCGGCAGCGCGCTCGGCACGCCGAGCGTGAGCACTCCGGTGGCGGTGCCGCCGCTCGGGGCGTTGAGCTGCACCGATACGCCGTTGTTGTTGCTCGGCAGGCGCGCCACCGGGTTCGCGACCTGCGCGTTCAGCGCCACCGTGGTGGCCGCGCAGGTGCCGCCCGACGGGCACGAGTAGTAGTTGCTGAAGGTGGTCGACGACACGCACGAGATGCCGCAATCGAACGGCGCCTGGCCGACGCCGAGAATGCCGTTCGCGCCGAGCGCCTCGACCGTGTTCGCCGAGGTGCCGCCGTTCGAGCAGCTGGTCGGCACGCTCGAGGTGGCGAGGTCGCCGATGATCTGCACCGGCAGCGCGCTCGCGGTGAGCCCGCCGAGGGTCACGTCGGCCTGGCGCACCGAGCCCCAGGTGAAGCTCGACACGAACTGCCCGCATTCGGCCAGCGCGCCGCCGTTCGAGGCGGTCTGCGCCGGCAGGTTGCCGAGCACGCCGGCAGCGGCCGTGCTGACGAGGCGCAACCCGTAAGAGGCGGTGTCGAGCAGCACGTTGTCGATGATCTGGCAGGTGGCGGTGCCGGGCGCGCACACCTTGACGCTCACGCTCGGCATGTTGATGACGTTCTGCACGCCCGCGTTGACGACGATCGGCACCTGGCCGTTGCTGCCGGTGTCGCCGCTGCCGGAACTGGTGCTGCCGGAGCTGGAGCCGGAGCCGCTGCTGCCGACCGTCGACTGCCCGCTGCCGGCGGCGCTGCCGCTGTCGTCGCCACCGCCGCCGCAGGCGACCAGCAGTGCCGTGATCGCGACCAGGCTCAGCGCGCCGAGCCAGCGAAGAGGATTCGATGAGGTACGCAAGATGGAGCCCCCGGGGTCACTGGATATCGTTGCCGGTCACGCCGGCCGGCAGCGCCGCCGGCAGCCAGGCCTGGCCGACGAAGGCGCCCATGTGGCCGCCCGCGTGGACCACCAGCGAGCCGGAATCGACGGCGATCGGCGCGCGCAGGCCATGCGCCGTGTGCGAGGCCTCGACGCCGGACAGATATTGCGGCAGGTAGGCGCCGAGCAGCGCCGCCAGATCGGGCTTGGTCGGGCCTTGCCAGGCGAAGCCGAACACCGTGCCGTTCGCGCCCAGGTACTCGCGGATCACGGTGCCGGACCCGAGCGTGGTCTCGCGCACCGTGTAGGCGCCGCCGGCGGTGGTGCCCGCGGTACTGCCTGAGCCGGCGAGCTGCGCGCTGGCGTTGATCGAGGCAGACAGGGTGCGAACCACCGCGGCGGTATCGCCGGCGGGCGGCGGCGTGGGCGCGCCGCCGAGTTCCGCGAACGCACTGGCCGCGCAGCCCGCCGCCAGCAGGCCGACGGCCCATTTCGCGGCCAGGCCGCGCATCCGTGTCGATTTCAATCCGTCACCTCTCCTGAGCGACGCCGCGGCACGCGCCGCGGCCGCCGCGATCCAGCACCGGCCCGTCTCGCCGGCCGATGGCCGGGAGCGGGAAGTTCGATAGCTAGTATGCCTTTGGCGTGCGTCAAAAACCAACCAGAAAACAGCAGAGGTAAGGAATGGTCACGAAGCGCCGGCCGGCCGCCCGAAAATAGGGGCGGCACCGGCGCCATTCAGCGGCAATCCGGGGCCGGCGCGGGGCCGACGCGGGGTCGGCTCCGGTTCGACTCGAGGCCGGCATCAGGACGGCAACGGGCCGACAGCCCGGACCCCGAGGTCCCGGGCCGCCGGCCACGCCGGCCGGGCGCACTCAGAAGCCGAGGCTGGCGAGCAGGTCGTCGACCTGCGCCTGGTCCTGCACCACGTCGGTCCGGCCTTCGGGCGCGATCTGCGGGCCGTTCAGCAGCGCTTCGGGCGTGGCCTCGGAGGCCAGCGCGGCGGCGTTCGCGGCGAACTGCTCGCGGCGCTCCGGCGCGATGTTGTCGACCAGCACGCCGAGCAGCTGCTGCTCGATCATGTAGACCATGTCCATGATCTTCTTGATCACCTGACCGGTCAGATCCTGGAAATCCTGCGCGAGCATGATTTCGAGCAGCTGGGCGTTGGTCGCCGAGGTCGACTCGGGCAGCGCGCCGAGGAACGAACGCGTGTCGTCCATCAGCTCGCGCACCTCGGTCCGCTCGATCGGTGCGCGGTACCAGGCCTCCCAGCGCGCATCGAGCGCCTCGGCTTCGGTCTGCATGCGCTCCTGCACCGGCTTGGCGACCTCGATCGCGGTCAGCACGCGTTCGGCGGCCTGTTCGGTCATGGCGGCGACGTAGCGCAGCCGGTCGCGCGCATCGGGCACCGCCTGGGCGGCCTGCTCGACGTGCTTGTCGAGCCCGAGCTCGCGCATCGAATCGCGCAGCGTGCGGGTGAGCTGGCCGATTCTTGCAAGAATCCGGTCGCTCGTCAGATCCGCGCCGTCCGCGGAAGCTTCGGCGGGAGAATCGGCGCCGGCCAGCGCAGCATGAATCGGCTCATCCATCTCAGCTCCCGGTCTTCGCCATCTTTTCAAGAATCTTGTTCAGCTTCTCGTCGAGGGTCGCCGCGGTGAACGGCTTCACGACGTAACCGCTCGCACCCGCCTGGGCGGCCGCGATGATGTTCTCCTTCTTCGACTCGGCCGTCACCATCAGCACCGGCAGGTGCGACAGGGCGGCGTCGGCGCGGATCTCCTTGAGCATCGCCAGACCGTCGAGATTCGGCATGTTCCAGTCCGAGATCACGAAGTCGAAGCCGCCGCCCTTCAGGCGCGCGAGCCCGGCGGCACCATCCTCGGCCTCGTCCACGTTGCCGTAGCCGAGTTCCTTGAGCAGGTTGCGAACGATCCGGCGCATCGTCGGAAAATCGTCCACAACCAGAATTTTCATGTTCTTGTCCATCACCATTCCTCTACAAAATTCAGTCATCCGGCGGCGCCGTCAGACGCGCTGCACCCGCTCGCCCATCGAGGCCAGCACGCGCCGGCTCATTTCCGAGAGCGGCACCACCTCGTCGGCGCCGCCGAGCGCGATCGCCTCGCGCGGCATGCCGAACACCACGCAGCTCGCCTCGTCCTGCGCGAACGTGTGGGCGCCCGCGCGCTTCATTTCGAGCAGGCCGGCCGCGCCGTCGCGGCCCATGCCGGTCAGGATCACGCCGATTGCATTCTTGCCCGCGTGCGTCGCGGCCGAGCGGAACAGCACGTCCACCGACGGCCGGTGCCGGTTCACCGGCGGCTCGTCCGACAGGTGCGCGAGGTAGTTCGCGCCGCTGCGGGCAAGCAACAAATGTGCGTGCCCGGGCGCGATGTACGCATGTCCCGGCAGCACGCGCTCGCCGTGTTCGGCCTCCTTCACCGCGATCCGGCACAGCGTGTTCAGGCGCTGCGCGAACGACTTCGTGAAACCGGGCGGCATGTGCTGCGCGATCAGCACCGCGGGCGCATCGGGCGGCAGCGGCACCAGCAGCTCGCGAATCGCCTCGGTGCCGCCCGTCGACGCGCCGACGATCAGCAGTTTTTCGGTACTGACGAGCGGATTGTTCATCAGCGGCGCGCTCGCGTGGCCGGCCGCCGAGGCCGGCCGGGCCGGCGCCGCCTGCCGCACGCGCGCGCGCGCGGCCGCGCGGATCTTGTCGGCCAGCCGTTCCGAATAATCGAGCATGCCGTCGCGAATCCCGACCCGCGGTTTCGTGACGAAATCAACCGCGCCGAGTTCCAGCGCGCGCAGCGTGATCTCGGAGCCGCGCTCGGTCAGAGACGATACCATCACCACCGGCATCGGGCGCAAGCGCATCAGGCGTTCGAGGAAATCGAGCCCGTCCATGCGGGGCATTTCGACGTCGAGCGTCAGCACGTCCGGGTTGTGCTGCTTGATCAGTTCGCGCGCGACGAGCGGGTCCGGTGCCGTTGCCACCACCGTCATGTCGGGCTGTCCATTGATGATTTCGGTCATCAGGCTGCGGATCAGCGCCGAATCGTCGACGCACAATACCTTGATTTTCTGCACGGTGCTCAGGCCTCCTGCTTTTTTGTTCCGGCCGCGGCCGATGAGCCGAACAGTTCGACGCGCGGCTTCGGCGATGCCGGCGCGGAAAACAGTTCGACATGGGCGCGCGCACGTTGCGCGCGGGCGGCTTTCGCGTCGGCCGCCGAACGGGCGAGCTCGGCTTCGCGCTCCGCCACGCCGGGTACCGACAGCCGCAGTTTCTTGACCATCGCCTGGCCGGTGCGGGGCATGAACGCGACCTTGCGCGGATGCACGCCCTGCAGATCCTCGGCGGCGATGCGGATCTTCTCGAGCGCCAGGTAGCGGCGCACGAAGTCGGCGTTGCGATCGCCGATGTTGATGGTGGTCATGCCGGCCAGCACGGCCGCGCCGCCGAACACCTTGGCCTCGAAGCGCTCGCGCCGCCCGCCGGCCTTGATCAGTTCGTTGATCAGCACTTCCATCGCGTAGGCGCCGTAGCGCATCGAGTCGGACGCGGTGGCGCGCACGTCGGCGCCGTCGTCGGGCAGCATGAAGTGGTTCATGCCGCCGAGCCCGGCGAACGGGTCATGCAGGCAGGCGGCCACGCACGAGCCGAGCACGGTGACGAGCACCATGTCCTCGCGCGTGGTGAAGAACTCGTTCGGCAGCAGCTTCACGCCGGGACGGCCGAAGTGGTTGTCGAAATAGTGGTTGGTCGCGATCGGCAGTGCGGCGCTCATGCGTCCTCCCCGGCCAGGCTCGGCGCGGCATCGGCGGCGGCGGCCGGCGCCTCGGCGGCCGGCCGCGCGCGGGGGCGCGCCGTGCCGGCCGCTCCCGCGTCGCGCGTGCGCTCGTAGACGGTCTGGCCGCGCAGCCGGAACGCCTGCGTCACGTAGGAGAAGTTCTCCGAATGACCGGCGAACAGCAGGCCGCCCGGCTTGAGCAGCGGCTCGAAGCGCGTCAGCACCTGGGCCTGGGTCGGCTTGTCGAAGTAGATCATCACGTTACGGCAGAAGATCACGTCGAAGCTCTGGCTGCCGATGCCGTAGTCGGCGTCGGTCAGGTTCAGCGGCTCGAAGCGGATCATCTGCTTGAGCTCGGGGCGCACCTTCACGCGCCCCGCCTGCGGACCGGTGCCCTTCAGGAAGAAGCGGCGCAGCCGCTCCTGCGAGAGATGCTTGACCTGGTCGAACGTGTAGACGCCCAGCCGCGCCTTCTCGAGCACCTGGGTATCGAGGTCGGTCGCGAGAATCGTCGCCGAGCGCGCGGCCGACGGACCGAGCGCCTCGAGCAGCGTGATCGCGATCGTGTACGGCTCCTCGCCGGTGGAGGCCGCCGAGCACCAGACCGAGACCGGCGTGGCGCGCGTCTTCACGAACTCCGCGAGGATCGGGAAATGGTGCGCCTCGCGGAAGAACGCGGTCAGGTTGGTGGTCAGCGCGTTGGTGAACGCCTCCCACTCGGCCGGATCGTTGTCGCGTTCGAGCCGGTCGAGGTAGTCGCGGAAGCTGTCGAGGCCGAGCGTGCGCAGCCGCCGCGCGAGCCGGCTGTAGGCCATGTCGCGCTTGTGGTCGGACAGCGAGATGCCCGCGCGCCGGTGGATCAGCGCGCGGATTCGCGCGAAGTCCTCACCGGTGAATGCGAAATCACGGCCGGCCTCCGTCGTGCGCGACGGCGACGACGGAAGCTCGAGTCGGGATGCGGGGCGGGCGGCGGCGTTCATCGCGGGCGGCTCAGAAGGTTTCCCAGTCGTCGTCGGAACCGGCCGAGGCGGTCACCGCCGGCTTCGGCTCGCCGCCGAGCGCCGGACGCTTCAGCGCGCCGCCGTCGGTGGCCGCTTTGGCCGTGCGCGGCGCATAGGCCGACTTCGCGGCGCCGCCGGCCGACCCGGCCGCGCCAGCGCTGCGGGCGGTGCTGGCCGCCGGACGGCGCGGCGCCTTCGCCCTGGCGGCGACCGGTTCGGCCGGCGCGGCGGACGGCGTGGCGGCGGATTCGGCCGGCGCGTGTTCCTTCGCCGTGTCGGCGGCCGGCGCGGCGTGAGCCGCCGCTGCCGGCGCCGCGTGCGTGACGGGCGCGGCCGGCTTCGACGGACGCACCGGCTGCGGAGCCGGCGCGCGCAGCACCGGTTCGGCCGCGGCCTGCGCGAGCGCGGCGGTGCCGCCCTCCACGCGCCAGCTCGCGACCACGCCCTTCAGCTGGCGCGTCTGGTCCTCGAGCGAGGCGGCGGCCGCCGCGGCCTGCTCGACGAGCGCCGCGTTCTGCTGCGTGACGGCATCCATCTGGCCGACCGCGCGGTTGATCTGCTCGATGCCGGTGGACTGCTCGTGCGACGCGGCGCTGATCTCGCCGATGATGTCGGTCACGCGGCGCACCGCCTGCACGATCTCGGCCATCGTGTCGCCGGCGCGGCCGACCAGCTCGGAGCCGCTCTTGACGTTGTCGGCCGAGTCGCCGATCAGCTGCTTGATTTCCTTGGCGGCGCTGGCGCTGCGCTGCGCGAGCGAGCGCACTTCGCCGGCCACCACCGCGAAGCCGCGGCCCTGCTCGCCGGCCCGCGCCGCTTCCACGGCCGCGTTCAGCGCCAGGATGTTGGTCTGGAACGCGATGCCTTCGATGGTGCCGATGATGTCGACCACCTTGTTCGAACTGACCGAGATCGCCTGCATGGTCGTGACGACCTCGCTGACCACCTGGCCGCCGCGCGTGGCGATGTCCGACGCGTTGACGGCCAGCTGGCTCGCCTGGCGTGCGTTCTCGGCGTTCTGGCGCACGGTGCCGGTCAGCTGTTCCATGCTGGAGGCGGTTTCCTGCAGCGAGGCGGCCTGCTGCTCGGTGCGCTGCGAGAGGTCCACGTTGCCGGTGGCGATCTCGTGCGCGCCGACGTCGATCGACTCCGCGCCGCGATGCACCGACTTCACCATCTCGGTCATCGCCTTCTGCATCCGGCCGATGCCGCCGAACAGGCGGCCGATCTCGTTGGTGCCGTGCTCGCGCACGCGCTCGGACAGGTCGCCCGCGGCGATCCGCTCGAACTGGCCGATGGCGCGCTCGAGCGGCCCGACGATCAGCCGGCGCAGCGTGACGCGCACGCCGAACACCATCAGGAACGCGAGGCCGATGCCGACCGCGATGCAGGTGGTCATCAGCGCGATCTGCTGCTGGATGTTCTCGCGGTGCGAGGCCACCCGCTTCACCAGCGCGTCGAGCACCGACGCCACGGCGCCGTCGTAGGCCACGAACATCGGGCTGATCTGCGCGTCGGCGATCGCGTGGTAGGCGGCGATGTCGCCGCCCTTGATCGCGGCGAATTCGGAATCGACGGCGGCCGTGAGCGCGCTGTGGCGCGTGGCGACCTCGTCGGCCAGCGTGCTGTCCACGCCCACCTTCTTCGCGTCCTGGAACGCCTGCCAGTTCTTGGCCGAGGTGTCATACAGCGCCAGCGCGCGGTTCAGCGCGCTCTGCGTTTCCTCGACGTTGCCCGACTCCGTCAGCGCGCGCACCCGATCGAGCGCGACGCGCGTGCGCAGCAGATAGGACGAGGTATCGCTGAGCGCATGGATGGCGGGCATGTCGCCGCCCACGATCTCGTCGAGCGCGCCGCCCGTATGCTTCAGCGCGACGAGGCCGAGCCCGCCGACCACGGCGGTGAGAAGCACGAACGACATGCTGACCGCGGTCAGCGTCGTGCGGATCGACCAGTTCTGCAGCATCATCAGTCTCCCCCAGGAGGCGCCGTTCAGGCGCGGAACTCGTCGATGAGGGCCATCTCGCGGCTCGTCATCAGTTTTTCGATGTCCATCAGGATCAGCATCCGGCCGTCCACGGTACCGAGGCCCGTCAGGTACTCGGTGGTCAGCGTCGCGCCGAACTCCGGAGCCGGCATGACCTGGTCGGGGGTCAGCGTCAACACGTCGGACACGCCGTCCACCACCATCCCGACCACGCGATGCGCGACGTTCAGGATGATCACCACGGTCTGGTGGTCGTAGTCGATGCGCCCGAGATGGAACTTGATGCGCATGTCGACGATCGGCACGATGATGCCGCGCAGGTTGATCACGCCCTTGATGAACTCGGGGGCGTTGGCGATCCGCGTGACGCTGTCGTAGCCGCGGATTTCCTGCACCTTCAGGATGTCGATGCCGTATTCCTCGTCGCCGAGCGTGAAGACGAGGAACTCCTGACCGGCCGCATCGGCTTGCGCGGCGTCGCGGCGGTTGCTGGCGCCCGCGCCCGCGGCCGCCGGTTGGATCGAATGGACTTCGGACACGTTGTCCTCCATTGCGGCCGAAGCCGCGTGACGGTTAGAAAGTCGCGAGCGCGCCCGCGCCGTGGGCGGTGCGGGCGTCGCGGTTGAGGGCGGCCACGTCGACGATCAGCGCCACGCTGCCGTCGCCGAGAATGGTCGCGGCGGAAATGCCGTGTACCTTGCGGTAGTTGGTCTCGAGGTTCTTCACCACCACCTGCTGCTGGCCCACCAGCTCGTCGATCAGCATCGCGAAACGGCGCCCCTCGGTCTCCATGATGGTGACGATGCCCTGGGTCGGGTCGGTGCGTGCGTCGGACACCGAGAAGACTTCATGCAGCGCCACCAGCGGCAGGTATTCGCCGCGCACGCGCACCACGCGCTCGCCGTTGCCGACCGTGTAGATGTCGGCGGCGGCCGGCTGCAGCGACTCCATCACGAAGTTCAGCGGCAGGATGAAGATCTCGTTGCCGACCTTGACGGACATGCCGTCGAGGATCGCCAGCGTGAGCGGCAGCACGATGCGCGTGGTGGTGCCGCGCCCGGCCGTCGACGAGATCTCGACATGGCCGCCCATCGACTGGATGTTCCGCTTGACCACGTCCATGCCGACGCCGCGGCCCGACACGTCGGTGATGGTCTCGGCGGTCGAGAAGCCCGGCGCGAAGATCAGGTTCCAGACTTCCTCGTCGCTGATCGTGTCGGACACCGGGATGCCCTGCTGCGCGGCCTTCTTCAGGATCCGCTCGCGGTTCAGGCCGGCCCCGTCGTCGCTGACCTCGATCACGATGTTGCCGCCATGGTGCGCGGCCGACAGCACCAGCTGGCCGACCGCGTCCTTGCCCGCCGCGCGGCGGCGCTCGACCGTTTCGATGCCGTGGTCGAGGCTGTTGCGCACGAGGTGGGTGAGCGGATCGATGATGCGTTCGATCAGGCTCTTGTCGAGTTCGGTCGCCTGGCCGAACGTGACCAGCTCCACTTCCTTGCCGAGCTTCGCGGCCAGATCGCGCACGAGGCGCGGGAAGCGGCTGAACACGTAGTCCATCGGCATCATGCGGATCGACATCACCGCTTCCTGCAGATCGCGCGCGTTGCGCTCGAGCTGCGCCATGCCGTTGAACAGGCGGTCGTGCAGCGCCGGGTCGAACGCGTTGGCGGTCTCGGCCAGCATCGCCTGCGTGATCACGAGCTCGCCGACCAGGTTGATCAGCTGGTCGACCTTCTCCACGCCGACCCGGATCGAGCTGCCCTCGGCACCGGCCGCGGCCGGATGCGCGCGGGCGCGGCGGTCTTCCGCGTGGGCGGCCGGCTTGGCCGCGTCGCCGTCGGCATGCGCCGCGGCCGGCGCCGCCGCGGGAGCCGCGGCCGGCGTCGCCGCCGGTGCGCTGGCCGCGGCCGGGTGGGCCTCGGCGGCCGGCGCCGGCGCGTCGTGTTCGTCATGCGCGTCGGGTTCGTCGACCGCGCCGAGGATCTCGGCCGGGCCGCCCGCGCCCGGCGCGGTGCCGCGGCCGATCGCGATCTGGCTCTCGTCGATCACGAAGCAGAGCACGGCGACGATGTCGTCGGACGGCACGTCGCTCTCGAGCCACAGCGTCAGCGCATCGCCCGATTCGCTGCGCTCGACGATGTTGCCCAGGTTGCCGAGCTCCTCGACCAGCAGCTCGCGGTCCTTCGCGTCCACCCCGGTCAGCACGACCTTCAGGTGCGGGCCTTCCTGCGCGCCGCCTTCGGCCTCGCCGCCTTCGGCACCCGGATGCGCGGCCTCCACGGCCTGCGTCACGACATGTTCGGGTGCGCCGCCGATGGCCGAATCGAACTCGGCCGCGGCAGCCGCGAACGCGCTTTCGAGATCGGCGTCCGAGTCAGGCTCCGCGGCAGCGGCCGGGGCGGCCGCCACCGGCGCCGGCGCGGCGGCGGCCGGCGCGGCACCGCCGCCGAGCGCTTCCTTCAGCAGCGATTCGAGCTTGGCGCAGATCGCCGCCGCGGCGGCCGCGTCCGGCTCGGCGCTCGCGCGGTAGTCGGCCAGCTGGTCCGAGAGCACGTCCTTGGTCTCGAGGAACGCGTCGATCATCGGTACGGTCAGCGTGATCTCGTGATTGCGCGCGCGATCGAGCAGCGATTCGAGGATGTGGGTGGTGTCGGTCAGGGCCGCGAAACCGAAGGTCGCCGCGCCGCCCTTGATCGAATGGGCCGCGCGGAAAATCGCGGCGAGGTCCTCCGGGTCCGGCGAACCGGCGTCCAGACCGAGCAACAGCTGCTCCATCTGCGCGAGCAGCTCGTCGGCCTCGTCGAAGAACGTCTGATAGAACTGGGTAATGTCGAGAGTCATGCCGGATCCACGTCGAAGTCGTCGTTTGGGCGTCGTGTTGGGGGGGCGGTCGGCCGCTTGCCGGCGACGCTACGGATGGCTCGGCGCCAGCGCGGCGACGAGATCGAGTAGCGTGTCCGGTTCGAGCGGTTTCTCGATCCAGCCCGTGGCGCCCGCGTCACGCGCGGCCGCCTTGAATGTGTCACTGCTCTCCGTCGTCAGCACCAGGATCGGCGTCTGCTGGTACGCGCTGCGCGTGCGCAGCGTGCGGATCACGTCGAGCCCGTTCTTGCCCGGCATGTGATGGTCGGTCACCACCAGGTCGAAGGCGATCGCCGCCGCGAGTTCCAGGGCGCTCTCGCCGTCGGCGGCCACGGTCACGTCGTAGCCGGCGTCGGCGAGCGTCACCCGCAACAGTTCGCGCATGGTCGCGGAATCGTCGATGGCGAGGATGGAGCGGATCATGTCGTTCGGTCCGTAATCACGTCAGTGGGCGGCGGGCCGCGCCGGCGCCACCGCCGGGGCAGGCGCCACCACCGGGGCGGGCACGGCCACCGGGGCGGGCGCGCCCGACGTCGCCGGCTTCGCGGGCCTGGCCGGCGAGGTGATCTGCGCCAGCGCCTGCGAACCGGCCGCGTCGTTCGACAGCGTCGTCGTGTTCGCGTCATCGCGCATCAGCGCGACTTCCGACTTGTGATTCAACACCAGGATGCTGATCCGGCGGTTCTCCGGATCGAGCGGATCGGCCTTGTTCAGGTTCTGCGTCGAGGCCAGGCCCGTCACGCGCAGCACCTTCGCCTCGTCCATGCCGCCCGAGATCAGCTCGCGGCGCGACGCGTTCGCGCGGTCCGCCGACAGCTCCCAGTTGCTGTAGCCCTTCTCGCCGCCCGCGTAGGGCACGGCATCGGTATGGCCCTGCATCACGATGCGGTTCGGCACGTCGTTGAGGGTCTTGCCGATCTCGCGCAGGATGTCGCGCATGTAAGGCTCGACCATGTTGCTGGCGGTGGCGAACATCGGGCGCTTCTGCGTGTCGACGATCTCGATGCGCAGCCCCGACAGCGTCGAGTCGATGCGGATCTGCTGCTTGAACTGGCGCAGCACCGGGTTAGCCTCGATGGCCGCCATCAGCTTGATCTGCAGGTCGTGCAGCCGCGCCTGTTCGGCGCGATCCTGCGAACCCGGATCGGTGTCGTGTTCGTCGTCGCGGCCGTTCTGCGCCAGGCGGTTGGCCAGCATGGTGGTGCCGTCGGTGCGGCGCGTGGTGCCGGCGTCGCTGCGCGTGATGTCCGAGCCGCCACCCTGGACGATGCTCGAATCGTGCGAGCTGCGGTCGCCGTTGCCGAACAGCGCGGCCTTCAGCGGCGTATTGAAATAGTCGGCGATGCCCTTCAGCTGCACCGGCGTGACGGCCGACAGCAGCCACATCAGCAGGAAGAACGCCATCATCGCGGTCATGAAGTCCGCGTAGGCGAGCTTCCAGGCACCGCCGTGGTGTCCTTTCTTCGCCGGCGCGACCCGCTTGACGACGATCGCGCGATCCTTGCCCTTGCTCATCGCCGGCCGCTCCGCTTACTTCGCCTTCACCCGGCGCACGTGCTCCTCGAGCTCGGCGAACGACGGGCGTTCGGTCGAGAAGAGCACCTTGCGGCCGAACTCCACCGCAATCGCCGGCGCGTAGCCGTTCAGGCTCGCGAGAATGGTGACCTTGATGCACTGGAGCAGCTTGGTCGATTCGGCCACGCGCTGTTCCGCGAGGCTCGCGAGCGGCCCGATCAGCCCGTAGGACAGCAGGATGCCGAGGAACGTACCGACCAGCGCCTGCGCGATCATCGCGCCGAGCACCGCGGGCGGCTTGTCGGCCGAGGCCATGGTGTGGACCACGCCCATCACGGCCGCGACGATCCCGAACGCCGGCATCGCGTCGCCGACGCGCGTCAGCGCATGGGCCGGGCCTTCGCCCTCGACGTGATGCGTCTCGATTTCCTCGTCCATCAGGCTCTCGATCTCGAACGCGTTCATGTTGCCGCCCACCATCAGGCGCAGGTAGTCGGTCAGGAACTCGACCATGTGCTTGTCGGCCAGGATCTTCGGGTACTGCGTGAAGATCGGGCTCTTTCCCGGATCGTCGATGTCGGCTTCCAGCGTCAGCGTGCCTTCCTTGCGCGCCTTGGCGAGCAGCACGTAGAGCAGCGCCATCAACTCCATGTACAGCGCCTTCGTGTATTTCGAGCTCTTGAACAGCGCCGGCAGCACGCGCAGCGTCGCCTTGATCGTCTTGACTCCGTTGCCGAGGATGAAGGCACCGAGCCCCGCACCCACGATCATCAGGATCTCGAGCGGCTGGATCAGGGCGCCCAGGTGGCCGCCCGCGAGCGCGTAGCCGCCAAACACGGACAACAACGTCACGAGAGTTCCCACGATAATCAGCACAGCCTGTCCCTCACGAATGGCCGGCGGGGAAAGGCCGCCGATAAGTGGTTTACGGCAGGGGTGTCGAAAACTTTCACCTGCGGGAGCGGGGACTAACCCGATGCGCTCCGGGGCGGCAAAATATGCCGGATCGCGGGCCTCGCGGGGGGCTTCGCGGCGGCGCCTCGCGCACCGCCCGGTCCGGCGCAATCCCGCGCCAGGCAAGGCACGGGGCGGCGCGGGCAGCCCCGGCCGGGCTCAGACCGCGGCGAGCGCGACCGCCGGCTCGGCCTCGGCCTTCGCGGCGGCCTTGCGGGTCTTGCCGGCGCGCGACGGCGGCTGGCACAGCCCGCAGACGAAGCCGCCCTGCGGGTCGTGGGCGTGCGCAACGAAATGGCCGCCGCAACGCGTACACGGCGTCATCTGCAGCATCCCCGAATCGAAGAAGCGCACCAGCGTCCAGGCGCGCGTGAGGCTCAGCGCCGCCTCGTCGTCGGACAGGCCGACGTGCTCGAGGTAGAGCCGGTAGCTCTTCACGATCGACTGGATCGAGTCGCAGCCGCCATGGGCCTGCATGAAGCGGTAGATGTTGTAGAACAGCGACGAATGGATGTTCGGCTGCCAGGTCATGAACCAGTCCGTCGAGAACGGCAGCATGCCCTTCGGCGGCGAAACGCCCTTCAGTTCCTTGTACAGCTTGATCAGGCGGTCGCGAGACAGGTTCGTCTCGGCTTCCAGCAGTTGCAGTCGGGCACCCAGCTCGATCAGCTCGATCGCCAGGGTGATTTCCTTGACCTCGAGCACCACGCTCTTCGTCGCCATCGCAGTCTCTCCGCGAATTCCGGTATTGGGCCGCGCACGCGCGCCGGGCGCGCAAAAGCGCGCCGGGCCACGGACGGCGAATGATGTAGGGAGTTAGCGGAGGCTTTCGACGGGCTGCCCGGCCATCAGGATGGCTGAGTGCGCCTGCGCGACGGCCGTACTGCGCCCTTTGTCGGCAAGCGAGGACAGCAGGGCGTGATCGTCGAAACGGAAGCGGCACAGCATCTGGTTCGATGCCGCCAGCTTGACCGTCTGGGCGAGCGTCAGATTCGCGAGCACGTCCGCGATCTCTTCCGAGATGCCCATGCGGAACATGCCCATTGCCTTGTCCTCACGCAGCAGGCGCTGCGCGAGCAACAGATACGACAGGTTAACTTCCTTGATCTCGGCGAGCATTTCACTGGTCGCGCTCATGATTCCCCCGTAAGAAATCTTGGCCATCTAGCTTTGAAAACGTTTGCCAGGTCTGCTCGCCCACAGGGTCGGCAACCGGCGTTTATATTCTTGCAGTCATTGTGGCCAAACGGGTTTTCGGCGGGTATCAGCAAAGGGGAACGCGCAGCGCAGGATTTGTCTGTAAACCGTGTAGGAATTTTTCCGACATCCATGAGGACTTACGGAACCTGTTGTTTTCATGTAAACCCTTGATGGGCAAAGGTTATAACGGCGCGTAATAAATTTTCTTCAGGTCATTTTCGCGATATCTTTGCGCCTGTCACAATCGACAGGTACAAGCTCGGAAAACGGCCACCCGCCATCCGGGATTCCTCCTATTTCAGGCTGTAACAAGGGTTAAGTGTTTGCAAAACCACTCGATCCTCGCCGCCCGATCCCGATAATAGAGTCGAACGGTCGGCCGGCGGTCCGCTTGCTTCGCTCCCCCGGACCGCCCCATTGCCCGCCGCCGCAGGCGCCCGATCCGGCGCACGGCGCGCCGGCCCGGCCACCATACGCACTGGAGAACCACTCATGCGCATCGCCCAAATCGCCCCGCTCTACGAAGCCGTCCCGCCGAAACTGTACGGCGGCACCGAGCGCGTCGTGTCCTACCTGACGGAAGCCCTGGTCGAACTGGGCCACGACGTCACGCTGTTCGCGAGCGGCGATTCCGTCACGTCCGCGAAGCTCGAAGCCTCGTGGCCGCGCGCGCTGCGCCTCGACCCGTCGATCCGCGACTCGATGGCCCCGCACATGCGCCTGCTCGAACAGGTGGCGCGCGTCGCGCATGAGTTCGACGTCCTGCACCTGCACCTCGACTACCTGCCGTTCCCGCTGCTGTCGCGGCTCGACGTGCCCTACGTGACCACGCTGCACGGCCGGCTCGACCTGCCCGAGCTGCAGCCCGTGTTCAACGCGTTCCCGAACGCGCCGGTGGTGTCGATCTCGAACTCGCAGCGCATCCCGCTGCCGCAGGCCGGCTGGGCCGGCACCGTCTACCACGGCCTGCCCGACACGCTGCTCACGCCGCAGCAGGATCGCAAGCCAGAGTATCTCGCATTTTTGGGCCGGATCTGTCCCGAAAAGCGTGTCGACACCGCCATTCGTATCGCGGCCAAGAGCGGCCTGCCGCTGAAGATCGCCGCGAAGGTCGACAAGGTCGACGAGGAATACTTCAAGACCGAGATCGAACCGCTGCTCGCCACCGCCAACGTCGAGTTCATCGGCGAGATCAACGAGACCCAGAAGCCGGCGTTCCTGTCCGGTGCCAAGGCGCTGCTGTTCCCGATCGACTGGCCGGAGCCGTTCGGCCTCGTGATGATCGAGGCGATGGCCTGCGGCACGCCGGTGGTGGCGTTCAACCGCGGCTCGGTACCCGAGGTGATCGAAGACGGCCTGACCGGCTTCATCGTCGAGGACGAACACAGCGCGATCGGCGCGCTGCAACAAATCGACACGTTGTCACGCGAAACGATCCGCCAGCGTTTCGAAACGCGATTCAGTGCGAAGACGATGGCGCGTCACTATGTGGAGATTTACGAAACGCTGGGCGCTCACGTCAAGCGGCCGCATTTGACGCGACTCGCCGCCAGCTGATCCGGATTCGGTGCGGAATTCCACCTAAGCCGCCCGTAATGTGAATCGCAAAAAGAAAAGCCGCATGTGACATGCGGCTTTCTTTTTTACGCGGCCCATCCTCGCCCGCCGATTCACTCGACCAGATAACGCTCGCGATTTTTCCCGACGATCCAATTGGGCGGTTTACCACGGCCACTCCAGGTGGCACCCGACTTGGGATCGCGATACTTCGGCGGCAACGGCGCCTTTTTCGGCGGACGGCCGCGCCGCGCGCGTTCCGCGAAACCGAGATCCTGCGCCGTCAAACCGTATTCGGCGATCTTGCGCTGTAAATCAGTGATCACAGCTTCGACTTCCTGACGGCGGACGTCTTCGGCCTGCACCTGAAGGTCGGCGATCTGCGCCTTGAGTTTTGCGTATTGAGACATTTTTTCACTCCCTATTCCCGATTCGCCGAGCATGCAGCGCCCCGGCCCCATCGCTCCGTTCCGCAATCAGCACTGTGCCGAAACCGGGCCTCGCCCATTTCGTATGAAAAATTTTATTGCGGATGCGTTATATTGCAGTGCGATTTAATTCTAATAAAAATCCTGCGCTGCCTGAGCGGAATTTAACAATCGTTGACTCTTGGCCACGCATTGGAAATCCTATAATCCAATGCAATTGCGGCGGCGTCAATTATTCGCTGCGCAAGCGACGAAATTTTCACTCTTTTTGAACGCACGGTTCACGAAAATCATCGCACGGCGTCAACGCGGCGATTGCATGATTTCCTATGTATTCACCGTGTCGGACAAACGGCCGGAACGATTACGAGGAGCGCGGTAGCGGCGACCCTGACGCCGCTCGACCTGATACAAGAGCCGGGGGGAAGGTGAACTTGAGCGGGCGCCGCGGCGCCCGCTTTTCATTGGCGCGGCGGAATCGAACGATCGCTTGGGGAACGGCCGCGTGGGGATTCCAACGGCCCGGCGGGCCGCGGCGCCTCGCGCGCGTTCAGCGCGCCGGATCGGCGTTGAGTTCGAACAGCGTGCGCAGGTGGCGCGCGACGCCCGCGTCGGCGTTGCTGCCGATGCGCGGCACCTTCGGCAGCCGCAGCATCAGGTCCGGATTCGCGTTGTCCATCATGAACGGGAAGCCGGCGGTTTCGAGCAGGTCGATGTCGTTCATGTTGTCGCCGAACGCGACGCAGTGGGCGCGATCGATGCCGAGCCGTTCGAGCACGACACGCAGCGCGCGGCCCTTCGAGACGTTGGCCGTCATCACTTCCAGGCAGTCGGGCAGCGAATAGGTCACGTAGAGCGCGTCGCCGAAACGGTTCGCGAGGTTCGCGGCCACCACGGCCAGATCCCGCGGCTCGCCGATGTAGAGCACCTTCGCGACGTCGGTGCCGTCGTGCGCGAGCATGTCGATCACGCGGTAGTGGAAGCCGGAATCCTGGTGGAACGCGAGCAGCTCCGGCGCCTCGCGGTCGATCAGCCAGCTGTGGTCGGTGAACAGGTTGACGATCACGCGCCCGTGCGTGCCCGCCACCTCGGGCCGGACCAGCTCGCGCGCCATCGGCGGTGCGATGTCGAGCGCGTGCAGCTGGGTGTCGTCGGGCGCGTGGACGCGCGCGCCGTTCGAGGTGATCAGGTAGGGCCGGGTGCCGAGCACGTCGCGAATCCCGGCGACGTCGGCGTAATGGCGGCCGGTCGCGATCACGAACGGCACGCCGTCGCCGGCCAGCCGCCGCACGGTCTCGATCGTGTACGGATCGAGCTGGTGATCGCGGTTCAGCAGCGTGCCGTCGAGATCGGTGCAGATGACTTTGTACATGGCAGGCGGCGAATGCGGAAACCCTGCATTTTAATCGCCGGCGGGTGAAAGCGGCGCGATGGGGTGCATCCCGCGACGATCGAAGCAGCGCGCGAGCGGGTTTGGCGCCGGCGGTCGAGCGCAGTGGCGGCCCCGACGGCGGATGCAAGGAAATTCGTGGGCCCGCCGGCCGTGACTATCCTCGCGGGCACTTTTCCTACGCCGGATCGCGGATCGCAGGCCGCCGTTCGTCGATTGACGGCGGTCGAATCACCGGCGCGCCAGCCGCCGCTCAGCGCGCGCCGGCCAGCCGCGCGGCCTCGCGTTGCGCGAGCCGCAGCGCGCCGTGCGCGGAATCGGCCAGCGGCGCGCGCAGCCGCGCGCGATGCGGCTCCGGCACGGCCGCCTCGAGCTGGCCGGCCAGCCCGCCGCAGAGCGCGACCGGCAGCGACCGCGCGGGATCGAGCGCGTCGATCATGCGTCCGATCGCATCGCCCGCTTCGGCGATCAGGCCGGCCGCGACCGGATGCGCGCGATGCGCGAACACGGCCGGCGCGAGCGTCGCGTAGGCGGTCTGGTTCGCCGCGCACGACCAGACCACCAGGCTGTCGCGATCGCCGGCGCCGGTCTTTTCGAGCAGCGCGGCCGCGAACGCGTCGGCCGGCACGCGGCCGTCGAGCGCCTGCTGCGCATGGGCGAGCGCACGCAGCCCGAACCAGGCGCCGCTCGCCTCGTCGCCGGACGGAAAGCCGTAGCCGCCGGCGAGCCGGCAGCGGCCGTCCGCATCGAGCGCGGCCGCGATGCTGCCGGTGCCGAGCGCGACGATCACGCCCGGCGCGCCGTCATGGGCACCCAGCACGGTGGTGCAGGCGTCGTTCTCGACCACCAGCGCGGCCGCCGGCGAGCCGGCGACGAACGCCGCCAGCCAGCCCGGATGGTTGCTGCCGGCGAGCCCGCAGCCGAGCACGCATTGCGCCCAGTCGATCCGCAGGCCGGCCTGCGCGAACGCGTCGGCGCAGGCCGCGCCGATCGACGCCCAGGCCGCGTCGATGCCGAGCGCGAGCCCCGAGGGGCCGGCGCTGCCGCGCGCCAGCTCGCGCCCGTGGGCATCGGCGAGCACGGCACGCGTGCCGGTGCCGCCGCCATCGATGCCGATCAGATAGGTGGGTGCCGCCGTGGCGCGCGTCTGCTGCATGCTGCGATGCTCCGGGAAGTGCGGGGAAGGATGGCCGAGGCGAAAGCTTAACCGGATCGCGGCGGGTCGTCGTGGATCGTCGCCCGGCGTCGCGCGCCGCTTGCCGGCCGGATGGCGGGATGTCCGGATTGGCCGAACGGCCGGCTTGCGCGGCACGGCCGTTCGGCTATGCTGGGCGGCGGCTGAAATCCGCCGGCCGCCAACCGGGCCGCCAACGACGCGAGGAATCGATGGATACACGCTGCAACTGGGTCCGCACGGAGGCCGACGCGCATTATCACGACACGGAATGGGGGCGCCCGTCGCGCGACGATCGCTATCTGTTCGAAATGCTGATCCTCGAGGGGGCGCAGGCCGGCCTGTCGTGGTCGACGATCCTGAACAAGCGTGAAAACTATCGCGCCGCGTTCGCGAACTTCGACGCCGACGCGGTCGCCCGCTTCACGCCGGCCCACGTCGAGGCGCTGATGCAGGACCCCGGCATCGTGCGCAATCGCCTGAAGATCGAATCGACGATCGCGAACGCACGCGCGGTCCAGCGCATCCGCGCGGAACACGGCTCGCTCGCCGCGTTCCTGTGGTCGTTCGTCGGCGACACGCCGGTGCAGAACGGCTGGCATTCGTATCGCGACGCGCCGGCCTCGACCGGGATCTCCGACGCGCTCAGCAAGGCGCTCAAGCGCTACGGCTGCAAATTCGTCGGCTCGACGATCTGCTACGCGCTGATGCAGGCCACCGGGATGGTCAACGACCACGAATTCGACTGCCCCTGCCGGGCCGCCTGCGCGGCGCTCGGCAAGCCGGCCGGCCCGGCGGCGGCCAAAGGCGCGGTAAAAAATGCGGCCGAATCGACGGTCGACGCGGCGCCATCGACGGAACGTGCGGCCGCCGCGACCAGCGCGAAGGCGGCCGGAACCGCCAAACCGGCCGCCAAACCGATCGCGAAGCCGGCGGCGAAACCGGCGGCGAAGTCGGCCGCAAAGCCGGCTGCCAGACGGCCCGCCGCGAAGCCGAAGAAGACCACCACCGCGGCCTGAGCTTGCGCGTCGCCACGCGGCGGCGCGGCCATGCTGCAGGCGCCAGGGCAACCGGTCCGATCCGGAACGAGCCCGATCCCGGGCCCCCAAAGCAAAACGGCGGTGCCGCCTCTCGCGAGGTGGCACCGCCGTTCCGATGCGAACCGCGGAAGCTTAGTGGAGCTTCTTCGGCAGCATCTGGCTGCGCAGGCGCTTGTGCAGGCGCTTGACTGCAGCAGCCTTCTTGCGCTTGCGAACAGCCGTCGGCTTTTCGTAGGACTGGCGCTCACGCAGTTCAGCGATCAGGCCGTTCTTTTCGATCGCGCGGCGAAAGCGGCGAATCGCTACTTCGAACGGCTCGTTTTCCTTCAGAAGAATCGTCGTCATGTCGTTCCCAAATTGCTTGATACGGTCAAAAACGTAGCGGCCAAGCGCCACGCACCGGCCTTCCGGGCGTTTCCACGAACAGGCGAAACGAGCGGCTTGGTGGCCTCGGAGGCCGGAAAAGAGAGGCGGAATGCACCGCGAAACGCCCGGCAACCCACACCAGGCGCCGCGTTTGACTGCCAGCAGGACATGCCGAAAACGGGCACCGCTTGCAGAAATCTCAATTCAGCCCGCCATGTTAGCAGGTAAACATTCGGACTGCCAGAGGTTTACCGCTTCCCTGTCGTATCCGCACATTCGTGTCGTCCCGGGCATCTCCCGTCCTTCAGACTCGCCCGCCGCTGCCGAAATCCATCTGTGGGCGGAGTCATCCGCGTGCAATCCCGCAACCGACAGCACTTTGCGTCGGTCACGGGGCGAAGCGCGATTCGCGACCGACGTGAAACGAAAAAGTCGGGACGAATCGAAACTATCCCTCAAGTTTTTTTTCGGGCCGCCGAAATCCTGCTCTGAGGCGGCCAGCAAAGAACGAGTGCGTCCGCCGATGCCCATGTTGGCTTGTCAAAGGTCTCGGCTCACTTAGGAGAATTTCCATGCTCGGTATTAATACTAATGTCAACTCGCTGGTCGCTCAGCAGAACCTGAACGGCTCGCAGAGCGCACTGTCGCAAGCCATCACGCGTCTGTCGTCGGGCAACCGCATCAACAGCGCGGCTGACGATGCAGCAGGTCTGGCGATTGCAACGCGTATGCAAACGCAGATCAACGGCCTGAACCAGGGCGTGCAGAACACCAACGACGCGGTCTCGCTGATCCAGACGACGTCGAGCCAGCTGTCGTCGCTGACGACCAGCCTGCAACGTATCAGCACGCTGGCAACGGAAGCCGCGACGGGCACGCTGTCGTCGAGCGACCAGGCTGCTGCTGAGCAGGAAGTGGCGCAGCAGATCCAGGAAGTGAACCGTATCGCTTCGCAAACGAACTTCAACGGCAAGAACCTGCTCGACGGTTCCGCCGGCATCGTCACGTTCCAGATCGGCGCGAACGTCGGCCAGACGGTCAGCCTCGACCTGAGCCAAAGCCTGTCGGCAGCGAAGATCGGTGGCGGCCTGGTGCAATCGGGCACGAACGTCGGCACGATCCAGAACCTGAGCCTCGACGCGAACGGCGCGGCCACGACGGCGGCCCAACCGGCCATCACGTCGGTCAACGTCCTGTCGGACGGCAAGGGCGGCTTCACGTTCACGGACCAGAACGGCCAGGCTCTGAGCACGACGGCAATCGGCGCGATCTTCACGACGGGTACGTCGGCAGGCACGGGCACGGCAGTCACGAACCTGACGCTGTCGACCGGCGCAACCAGCGGCATGACGACGGCACAGGCCAGCGCCGCCGCCAACATGATCTCGCAGATCAACGCCGTCAACGCGCCGCCGACCGTGTCGAGCCTGAGCATCAGCGACACGACGAGCGCCAACCAGGCCATCGTCTCGATCGCCAACGCGCTGTCCACCATCAACAACCTGCAGGCAACGCTCGGTGCAACCCAGAACCGACTGCAAGCCATCGCGCAGACGCAGCAAGCCAACTCGACGAACCTGTCGTCGGCTCAATCGCAAATCCAGAGCGCCGACTTCGCGCAGGAAACCGCGAACCTGAGCAAGGCTCAAGTGCTGCAACAAGCTGGTATCTCGGTGCTGGCGCAAGCCAACTCGCTGCCGCAGCAAGTTCTGAAGCTCCTGCAGTAATCGCTGTAGCGCTTTGAAAACCCGGGCCGCGCCATCATGGGCGGCCCGTTCGTGCGACGGTGCAACCTTCCTCGTGGCCGTCGCGCGCTTTTTGCCTTCAGCCCCCCCTGTTTCCGGAATTGGCGCTGCAACAGCCGCCTTTTCGTCGTACCGTTTTCCCGCGGTTTGCCGTAGGATCCGCCACGATCCGCAACTGAATTGTCTGCGCCGTCGATGGCGCCCCAACGGAGCTACGCGATGTCCACGATCACGAGCAGCATTCTTTCGTCCCAGACCAGCAACAACCAGCTGTCCAGCAGCACCGCGCTGCAGGAAGCCGCGCAGTCGATCATCAGCGGCTCGACCGGCAACACCGGCATGGACGTCAACACGCTCGTCACCGCGCTGGTCAACTCGAAGACGGCCGCGCAGGCGACCCTGCTGTCCACCGCGATCGCGCAGGATCAGCTCAAGTCGCAGGCCTACACGGCCCTGCAGACGGCGCTGTCCACGCTGCAGACGTCGCTCGCGACGCTCTCGGACGGCAGCCTCGCCCAGACCTACACGGCCACCGCCTCGGGCAACGGCCTCACGGCCACGGCCGGCACCGGCGCCGTGGCGGGCACGTACCAGATCGGCGTGACGCAGATCGCGCAATCGCAGTCGTTGTCGTCGCCGGCGTTCGGCGCGAGCACGCAGCTCGGCACCGGCACGATGACGCTGAGCATCAACGGCAAGAGCTCGACGATCAACATCGATTCGAGCAACAACACGCTGGCCGGCATCAAGGACGCCATCAACAACGCGAGCGACAACCCGGGCGTGACGGCCACCATCGTCAACGGCGCGGACGGCGCCCACCTGGTGTTGAGCTCGACCAGCAGCGGCGCGGCCAATACCATCAACGTGAGCGTCGACGCGACCAGCGATACCGGCCTGTCGGAACTGGGCGTCACCTCCACGGCGAGCACCACCGGCGGCCAGTCGTCGATCGTCTCGGCCGGCACCACGGCAGCCACCTCGTGGACCCAGTCGACCGCCGCGCAGGACGCGGAATTCACGGTCGGCGGCATCCAGAACTCGAGCTCGACCAACACGGTGACCTCGGCGATCGCCGGCGTCACGCTGAACCTCACGCAGGCGGCGGTCTCGACGACCACGCCCGTCACCACGCAGACGCTGACCATCGCCGCCGACACCACCAAGCAGGCGAGCGCGATCACGACCTTCGTGACCAACTACAACGCGCTCGTCACGGCGATGCAGACGGTCGGGTCGTTCGACAACTCGACCAGCAAGACCTCGCCGACGGTCGGCGCACTGTTCGGCGACTCCGCGCTGAACTCGATCCAGTCGCAGCTCTCGTCGTTGCTCGGCGGCTCGTTCACCAGCAACGGCACGACGGCCACGCTGAAGTCGCTCGGCATCACCGTGTCGGACGGCTCCGACGGCGCGACGGCGGGCGACCTGGTGGTCGACCAGAGCGCGCTGACCACCGCGCTGTCGAGCAACCCGGCCGCGGCCGCGTCGCTATTCAACAGCACCAACGGCCTCGGCGAAAAGATGAACGCCGCGATCACATCGATCACGTCCGACAACGGCGTGCTCACGCAGAGCATCAACACGGTGACGTCCGACCTGACCAGCCTGAACACGCAGCAGACCGCGCTGACGGCCTACGCGCAGACGCTGACCACGCAGTACAACACGCAGTTCACGCAGTTGAACACGCTGCTGGCGGAAATGACGACCAACCAGAACTACCTGACCCAGCTGTTCGGCGGCGCCAACAGCTCGGGCGCCCTCGCCACCAATGCCAACTGACGGCGGCACGAGCCCGGGAGAGACGGACATGAACCAATCCACCCTCGTGAGCCAGGTGCTGGCGATGACGCACGATATCGAGCGCGCCGCCCGCCTGGCCGACTGGGCCGGCGTCGAACGGCTGGTGGCGGCGCGCAAGCCCTACCTGATGTCGATCGAGGCGGACCAGTCGCCCGAGAGCCTGCTGATGATCCGCGAGATCCAGGCGATCGACGCGGCCGTGATCGCCGAATCGACCCAGGCCCGCGACGAACTGCAACGCGAATACCGCGGCGCGATCGAGCGTGTCAACGCGGCGCGCCAGTACAGCCAGAACGCCGCCGCGCTGCGCTACTGAGCGCCGCGCGGATCGTCCCGAATAATCACAATTCACGCGCCTGAGCGCGTGCTCGTTCACCTCGAAGCCCGCCCCGCGCGGGCTTTTTTTTCACGACGGCGCCGCCGCGGCCTCCCGCCGGCGGCCCGCAACCGCGCCGCCGGGCCGGTCTGATCCGCCCCTCGTGGATCGGCCGACCTTTCCTTCACATCCGTAAAACTGACGGCGGTTTACCGGTCAGTTCCGCGCTTCGCCACACCGCGTGCCGCCGGATAATTTCCATCATTCGCTATTCCCGTCCGAATTCCGCCATGTCCGATCCGACGTCTTCCGCCAGCCCCGCGCCCGATTCGCAGCTCGACGCGGACATCGCGCTCGTGATGCAGAGCGCGATCGCCTGCCATCACAAAGGCGAATTCGCCGATGCCCAGGCCATGTACGAGGTGATCGTCGCGGCCCGGCCGGACTACGCGGACGCGCGCTACAACCTGGCGGTACTGCACGTGCAGACCGGCAACCCGGAGGCGGCGCTGCCGCATTTCGAGGCCGCGCTCGGCCTCGATCCGAACAACGGCCAGTTCTGGGTGGCCTACATCAACGCGCAGATCGAGGCGGGCCGCGCGGCCGCCGCCTGGGCGATGATCGGCATGTGCCAGCAGCGCGGCATCCGCGGCCCGGCGCTCGACGGCCTGATCCAGCGGCTGTCGATTTCGGCGGAAGGTCGCGCCGCCGCGGTCGGCACCGCCGCCGCGGGCCATGTGGCGGCGGTCGCGCAGGCGCCCGCCGTGCCCGAGGCGCCGGTCAACACGGACACGCGCGGCGGCCTCGCGCGGCGGCCGACCCAGCAGGACGCGTCGCGCTTCACCGCGCTCTACAACAAGGGCCGCTACGCCGAGGCCGTCAAGTACGCGCGCACCATGACGCAGCGCTACCCGGCGAGCGGCTACGCCTGGAAATCGCTCAGCAACGCGCTGCACAAGGACGGCCAGTACCTGGCCGCGGCCGAGCCGCTGGCGCGCGCCACCGCGCTCGACCCCGCCGACGCGGTGCTCGGCACGCTCTACGCGGACGTGCTGCGCCTGGCCAACCGGCTCGCCGATTCGGAGCGCGAAGCACGCCGCGCGATCGCGGTGGACGACCGCTACGCCGAAGCGTGGCGCGTACTGAACATGACGCTGCTCGCGCAGGGCCGCAGCACCGAGGCGATCGCGGCCGGCAACCGCTCGGTCGAACTCGCGCCCGACTCGCAGCAGATGTACGGCTCGCTCGGCGTGGCGCTGAGCGAACTGGGCGCCACGCTGGAGGCCGAGCGGGCGTTCCGCCGCGCGCACGAGCTGACGCCGCGCGACGCCGCGATGCACAGCAACCTGCTGTTCTGCCTGACCCACGATCCGCAGCTCGACAGCGAGGCGATCTTCGCCGAGCACCGACGCTTCGCCGACATCCACGAGGCGCCGGTCCGCTCGCGCTGGCCGCGCCACGCCAACAAGCGCGATCCGGAGCGCCAGCTGCGCATCGGCATCATCTCGGGCGACCTGTTCAATCACGCGGTGGCGTCGTACATCACGCCGATCCTGGAAGTGCTGCACCGCGATCCGTCGCTGTCGCTGCACGTCTACCACAACCACACCACCGAGGACGGCATCACCGAGCGCATGCGCGGCTGGACCGACAGCTGGCTGCAGGTGGCGGGCCTGACCGACGACCGTCTGGTCGAGCGGATCCGCGCCGACCGCATCGACATCGTGCTCGACCTGTCGAACCACACCGGCCGCAACCGCCTGCCCGCGCTCGCGCGCAAGCCGGCGCCGGTGCAGATCACCTGGATCGGCTATCCCGGCACGACCGGGCTCGACGCGATGGACTACTACCTCGCGGACCGCTTCGGCGTGCCGTTCGGCGAGATGGAGCGCCAGTACACCGAGAAGATCATCCACCTGCCGGCGGGCGGCACCTTCAAGCCCGTCGACAACGCGCCGCCCGTCAACCTGCTGCCCGCGCTGCACAACGGCTTCGTGACATTCGGCAGCTTCAACCGTCTGAACAAGCTGCGCCGCGAGGTGATCGCCGAGTGGGCGCGGATCCTGCACGCGGTGCCGGACTCGCGCATGCGGATCGGCTCGATCCCGCGCGTGGGCGGCGTGGACATGCTGCTCGAATGGTTCACGGCCGAGGGCATCGCGCACCAGCGGCTCGACCTGCAGCCGCGCGCGCCGGCCGCCGTCTACCTGCAGCAGCACCATCACGTGGACCTCTGCCTCGACACGTTCCCGTACACCGGCTCGACCACGGCGCTCAACGCGCTCTGGATGGGCGTGCCGACCCTGACGATCCGCGGCGACACGCTGGCGAGCCGCGCCGGCGCGGTCTGGATGTCGTCGGTCGGGCTCGAGCAGTTCGTGGCCGACAGCACCGACGATTTCGTCGCCCGCGGCATCGCGCTCGCCAATGACCTGGAAGGGCTCGCCGCGGTGCGCCGCGGCCTGCGCGAGCGCTGCCGGCAGTCGCCGGGCTTCCAGCCCGAGCGCATCGCCAACGCGGTGTCCGACGCGTTCCGGATGGCCTGGCGGCGCTGGTGCGCCGACGAGGCGCCGGCCTCGTTCACGGTGCCCGAGCGCGCCGCCGCCGACGCCGGCGCCGATTCCGCGGCCGCCGAGGCCGCCCTCACCGGAGAAGCATGATGAACGCCCTGCCGCTGCGCGCGGTCGAGCCCCAGGCCGACGAACGCATCTATGTGACGCAGCCGCATCTCGCGCCGCTCGCCGAATTCCTGCCGTACCTCGAACAGATCTGGGACAGCAAGGTGCTGACCAACGGCGGGCCGTTCCACCAGCGCCTCGAGAAAGCACTCTGCGAGTATCTCGGCGTCGAGCACCTGGCGCTGTTCACCAACGGCACGCTCGCGCTGGTCACGGCGCTGCAGGCGCTGCGCATCTCGGGCGAGGTGATCACCACCCCTTACTCGTTCGTGGCCACCGCGCACTCGCTGCTCTGGAACGGCATCAAGCCGGTGTTCGTCGACATCGACCCGCACACGCTGAACCTCGATCCGGCCAGGATCGAGGCCGCCATCACGCCGCAGACCACGGCCATCATGCCGGTCCACTGCTATGGCCGGCCCTGCGACGTGAAGGCGATCCGCCGCATCGCCGACAACTACAACCTGAAGGTGATCTACGACGCCGCGCACGCGTTCGGGGTCCATACCCACGACAGCAGCGTGCTCGAGCACGGCGACCTGTCGATCCTGAGCTTCCACGCGACCAAGGTGTTCAACACCTTCGAGGGCGGCGCGATCGTCTGCCCCGACGCGAAGACCAAGCAGCACATCGACCACCTGAAGAACTTCGGCTTCGTCGACGAGGTGACGGTGGTGGCGGCCGGCATCAACGGCAAGATGAGCGAGATCAACGCCGCGTTCGGGCTGCTGCAGCTGCAGCACATCGATGCCGCGCTGGCGCGGCGCGCCACGATCGACGCACGCTACCGCGCGCTGCTGGCCGAGGTACCCGGCATCCGCTGCCTGCCGCCGGTGGACGCGAAGGTGGCAAACCACTCGTACTTCCCGATCCTCGTCGAGGACGCGTTCCCGCTCTCGCGCGACGGGCTCTACCAGCACCTGCGCGACCACGAGATCTACGGGCGCCGCTACTTCTATCCGCTGATCTCGGACTTCCCGAACTACCGCGGCCTGCCGTCGGCGCATCCGGACAACCTGCCGGTGGCGCGCGAGACCTCGCGGCGCATCCTGTGCCTGCCGATCTATCCGGAGCTGTCGGACGCCAACGTGGAACGCATCGTCTCGCTGATCGCGGAGGCGCGCTGATGGCCGCACGCGCCGCGATCCTCGACATCGCGAGCCACCTGCCCGCGACGGTGCTCGGCAACGACGCGCTCGCGGCACTGTACCCGGAGTGGCCGGCCGAGAAGATCCTCGCCAAGACCGGCATCCGCGAGCGGCGCGTGGCGGCCGACGGCGAGACCGCCTCGGACCTCGCGTTCGAGGCCGCGCGGCGGCTGTTCGCGCAGGGCCGCGTGAGCGCCGACGAGATCGATTTCGTGATCCTCTGCACCCAGGCGCCCGACTACGTGCTGCCGGCCTCGGCCTGCCTGCTGCAGCACCGGCTCGGGATTCCGACCCACGCCGGCGCGTTCGACGTGAACCTCGGCTGCTCGGGCTACGTGTACGGGCTGTCGCTTGCCAAGGGGCTGGTCGAGACGGGCGCGGCGCGCAGCGTGCTGCTGCTGACCGCCGACACCTATTCGAAGTACCTGCACCCGCTCGACAAGAGCGTGCGCACGCTGTTCGGCGACGGCGCCGCGGCCACCGTGATCGGCCTCGACGAGCGCGCGGCCGACGCCGAGCGCATCGGCCCGTTCGTGTTCGGCACCGACGGGCGCGGCGCGCAGAACCTGATCGTGCGCGCCGGGCTGTTCCGCGAGCCGCGCAGCGCCGAGAGCGCGCGCGAGCACGAGGACGCCTCCGGCAACGTGCGCACCGACGAACATCTGTACATGAACGGCGCCGAGGTGATGGCGTTCTCGCTCGCCGAGGTGCCGCGCGCGGCCGACCGGCTGCTCGAGCGCGCCGGCCTCACGCGCGACGACATCGACTGCTTCGTGCTGCACCAGGCGAACCGGTTCATGCTCGAGGCGCTGCGCAAGAAAATGAAGGTCCCCGAGGATCGCTTCCCGATCCTCATGGAGCATACCGGCAACACGGTGTCGTCGACGCTGCCGCTCGCGCTCGAGCAGCTGCGCGGCGAAGGCAGGCTGGCACGCGGCACGCGCGCCATGCTGCTCGGATTCGGCGTCGGCTACTCGTGGGCCGGCTGTCTGTTGAACTGTTAGCAACCGTTGGCTTTAGGCAGGAACTCTGATGAACGCATTCTACGAAGGGCTCGCGGAAGTCTTCGAAATCGACACCGCCGAGGTGTCGCCCGCACTGGTGCTGGCCGATCACAACTGGGATTCGCTCGCGATCGTCTCGACCATCGCGCTGGCCGACGACTGCTTCGGCGTGCTGCTCAACGGCCAGGCGCTCGGCAACTGCCAGACGGTGGCCGACATCGAAGCGCTGATCGCGGCGCAGAAGGGCTGAGCTTGAACGCGCCGCTCGCCTCCGTCGGCCGGGAGCTGCGCTCCGGCGGCGCCCGCATCGCCGGGGTAGTGTCGTGCGTGCCCGCGCGCGAGCTCGCCAACGACGCCTTCGCCGAGCGCTTCGGCGAGGCCGCCGTGCGCGACGTGGTCAAGATGATCGGCGTCGAGCGCCGCCGCGTGGCCGCCGCCGGCGAGACCGCCGGCGACCTGTGCCGCGCCGCCGGCGCCCACCTGCTGCGCGGCCTCGGCTGGCGCGCCGACGAGGTGGATGCGGTGCTGTTCGTCTCGCAGACGCCCGACTACCGGCTGCCCGGCACCGCGTTCGTGCTGCAGGCCGCCTGGGGGCTGCCCGCCGCGTCGATCGCGCTCGACATCAACCTCGGCTGCTCCGGCTACCCGCAGGCGCTCTGGCTCGGCATGAACCTGATCCGCAGCGGCGCCGCGCGGCGCGTGCTGCTGGCCGTGGGCGACACCATCAGCAAGCTGGTCGACCCCGACGACCGCGCCACCGCGCTGCTGTTCGGCGACGCCGGCACGGTCACCGCGCTCGAAGCCGATCCCGAGGCCGAGGACGCCGTGTTCGTGATCGGCTCGGACGGCAGCGGTGTGCCGAACCTGATCGTGCCGGGCGGCGGCTGCCGGGAAAGCGTGGTTGCCGGCACCTCCGCCGGCGCGCCGGAAGCCGCACCCGAGGCCGACCCGCGCCTCGCGGGCCGCTCGCGCGCGCACCTGTTCATGGACGGCGGCGAGATCTTCAACTTCACGCTGCGGCGCATCCCGCCGCTCGTCGCGCGCACGCTCGAGCTGGCCGGGCATGGCGTGCCGGACCATGACGCGTTCCTGTTCCACCAGGCCAACCTGTTCATGCTCAAGCATCTGGCGAAGAAGGCCGGCCTGCCGGGCGAGCGCGTCCCCGTCAACCTGACCACCTACGGCAACACGAGCTGCGCGTCGATCCCGCTCCTGATGACCACCGAACTGCGCGAGGCGCTCGCCACGCGGCGCCAGCGCCTGGCCATGTTCGGCTTCGGGGTGGGCTACTCGTGGGCCTCGGCCTCGCTCGTCACCGGGCCGCTCGCCGTCGTCGACACCATCGAATCATGACCGTCTTCTCCGATCGCGCCCTCGCGGGCGGCACCTATCTCGTCACCGGCGCCTCGTCGGGCCTCGGCCGCGCCACCGCGGTGGCGATCGCGCGCGCCGGCGGCCGCGTGATCGCGGGCGGCCGCGACGCCGCGCGCCTCGCCGACACGTTCGCGGCGCTGCCCGGCGACGGCCATCGCGCCGAAACGCGCGCGCTCGACGACGCCGACGTCACCGCCGAGTGGGTCTCCGAACTGGCCGAGACGCACGGCGCGCTGGCCGGCGTGTTCCACGCGGCCGGCATCGAGCTGATCCGCCCGGCCCGCATGACCAGGCAGGCGCAACTCGACGACACGTTCGCCGGCAGCCTGTTCGCGGCGTTCGGCATCGCGCGCGCGGCCGCCAAGAAGGGCGTGCTGGCCGACGGCGCCTCGCTGGTGCTGATGTCGTCGGTGGCCGCCTCGACCGGTCAGGTCGGGATGACCGCCTATTCGGCCGCCAAGGCCGGCGTGGAAGGGCTGGTGCGCTCGCTCGCCTGCGAACTCGCGCCGCGCCGGATCCGCGTCAACGCGATCGCGGCCGGCGCGGTACGCACCGAGATGCATGCGCGCCTCACGCGCGGCAGCCCCGACGACGCGGTGGCCGCCTACGAGTCGAGCCACCTGCTCGGCTTCGGCGAGCCCGAGGACGTGGCCAACGCCGCGCTGTTCCTGCTGTCCGACGCGAGCCGCTGGGTGACCGGCACGGCGCTCGCCGTGGACGGCGGCTACCGGGTGCGCTGATGAGCACGCCGACGGGTGGGCCGATGCATGCGCCGGCAGGTACGCCGCACGATGCCGCGAAGCCGGCCCGCTACCTCGTGGCCGGCGGCGGCGCGTTCGCGCGCGAGCTGATCAACTGGGCCGAGGATGCCGCCGACGCGGGCCTCGGGCCGCGCGTGACGGGCTTCCTCGACGCGAATCCGCGGGCGCTCGACGGCTTTCCCTACGCGCTCGAATGGCGCGGCGACATCGACGGCTACCAGCCCGCCGACGGCGACGCGCTGCTGATCGCGATCGGCGAGCCGCAGGCCAAGCGCGACGTGGTGGCCCGGCTCGCCGCGCGCGGCGCGCGCTTCGCCTCGCTGCGCCACCCGAGCGCGGTGGTCGCGCGCAGCGCGCGGCTCGGCACGGGCGTGGTGCTGTGTCCGCAGGCGGTGCTGTCGGCCGACTGCGAGGTCGGCGATTTCGTGGCCGTCAACATCCTGTCGAGCGTCGGCCACGACGTCACGGTGGGCGCCTATTCGACGCTCAGTTCGCACGTCGACCTGACCGGCCACGTGCGGGTGGGCGAAGGCGTGTTCTTCGGCTCGGGCGCGCGCGTGCTGCCGCGCGTGGCGGTGGGCGCCGACGCGCGGATCGGCGCCGGCGCCGTGGTGATGCGCAAGGTGCCGGACGGCGCGACCCTGTACGCCGCGCCGGCGAAGAAGCTGTGAGCGCGGCGATGGATTTCGATCTCGAACTGATCGCGCGCCACTGGCAGCTGGTGGGCCACCGGCGCGAGCTGCCGGCCGACGGCGACTTCATGCGCTTCGACTGCGCGGCCGGCGAGATCGTCGTGTTCAACGACGCCGGCGAACTGGTCGCGTTCGACAACCGCTGCCCGCACCGCGGCGCGCGCATGTACCTCGACGACAGCGGCAACCAGCCGGCCAGCTGCGCCTATCATGGCTGGACCTACCGCGAGGGGCAGCTGATCATCCCGGGCCGCGAGCGGTTCCGCCACTGCTCGATCGAGCGCGCCGCGCTCAACACCTATGCGCTCGACTGGTGCGGCGACTTCCTGTTCGTCGGCATCCGCCCCGCCACCGACCTGGCCACCCAGCTCGGCGAGTTCGAGCCGCTGGTGGCCGACATCTCGTTCAACATCGACCGGCGCCTCGACCTGAACCGCTACGACTACGGCTGCTACTGGCCGCTCGCGGTCGAGAACGCGCTCGAGCCGTACCACATCGGCGCCGTGCATCCGGGCACGCTCGGCACGCTCGCGCTCGAGGACGGCGAGAACCATTACGACGGCGTGAACTCGCTCTGGCGCACGCCGCTCGGCGCCTCGCGCCAGCGCAACCAGCTCGCGAAGCTGCGCCGCCTGTTCGCGATCGACTACCAGTACGAGGGCTACCTGAGCCTGTACCTGTTCCCGTTCACGATGATCTCGTCGACCTACGGCTACTCGTACTCGCTGCAGCATTTCCTGCCGGCGGGCGGCGCGGCGGCCGGGCTCACGCGCTTCACGAGCCGGCTGTACGGCGCCCCGACCACCGGCGCGGCGGCCGACGGCATCCTCGAGCCGTTCTTCGCCTCCACCGCGCGGCTGAACCGCCAGGTGTTCGACGAGGATCACGCGATCTGCCGGCGGCTGCCGCGCGACGCATGGTCCACCGCGCCGCTCGCGTTCCCGGCCGACACCGAGGCGAAGATCGACCACTTCCGCGCCTCGTGCCGCGCGTTCGACGCGGCGCTGCATCCGGGCGCGCCGGTCGCGGCGCGCTCGGCGGCTTGAGGTGGTGTCGCGGCGATTTCAGCGGTGATCTGAAGCGGCGCGCGGCGCGGCGCGACTCGGGACGACCGGAGATGGCGCCCGTCCGGCTGCCTGGCGCACGCTCATCGCTCACCGGCGGCTCGCCTGCTCGACCGCGCGCCTTCCGGCCTCGTGGTCACGTCATCGCGCACCCACCGCCTGCTCGTCGCTCGCCCGCTTGACAGCGCGCGGCCGGCCGTGGATCACTGGCGGCTCCTCACCCTTGCGGAGCTTCCGATGACCTTCGAAACCTGGCTCGCGTTCGCCGGCGCATGCATCGTGCTGGTGCTGATCCCCGGCCCGACCATCCTGCTCGTGATCGGCGATTCGCTGGCGAACCGCCATCGCTCGTCGTGGAGCACGGTGGCCGGCGTGGCGGCCGGCGACACCACCGCGATGGCCGTCTCGCTGGCCGGCGCGGGCGCGCTGCTCGCGCTGTCGGCCACCGCGTTCACGGCGCTCAAGCTGGTGGGCGGCGCCTACCTGATCTACCTCGGCCTGCGCTCGATCCTGCAGGCGCGCGCGGCCGGCCGGCAGACCGTGCCGGTCGAGCCGAAATCGGCCGCGCGCCGCTTCCTGAGCGCCTGGACCGTCACCGCGCTGAACCCGAAGAGCATCGTGTTCTTCGTCGCGTTCGTGCCGCAGTTCGTGTCGCCGCACGCGACCTTCCTGTCGCAGTGCGCGGTGCTGCTGCCCACCTTCGTCTGCATCGCGACGCTGAACGCCGCCTGCTACGCGCGCCTCGCACGCTACGCGGCCTCGCGGCTGACCGGCGCCACGGCGCAGCGCCGCTTCGGCTACGGCGGCGGCGCGGTGCTGATCGGCGCCGGCGCGCTGACGCTGCGGATGTCGTCGCAGCATTGAGGCACTAACGGAATCGGCGGGGCGGGCGGCATCGCGGCGCCGATGCCGGCCACATGTAAAAAACGGGCAGCCGCTTCCGGCTGCCCGTTCCGCTTTCCCGCCCGTCGCCCGATCACCGGGCATACCGACCGAACCGCCTCGACCTGCTCAACCGAGCGTCAGCGCGTTCGTCAGATCACCCGGCGGCACCGCGCCGCGCTCGGCGAACGCGCGGTCGCGCGCGGCCACGCCGTCCAGCGGCGCAAGCCCGTGGACGCGGCTGATGAAGCGCAGGATCGAGTTGGTGTCGTAGAGCGTGTGATCGACGTAGCCGCGCTTCGCGAACGGCGAGATCACCAGCGCCGGGATCCGCGAGCCCGGGCCCCAGCGGTCTCCCTGCGGCGGCGCGACCGGGTCCCACCAGCCGCCGTTCTCGTCGTGCGTCATCACGATCACCGTGTTCGGCCACAGCGGGCTGTTGCGCAGATGCTCGATCACCGCGGCCACGTGGCGGTCGCCCGATTCGACGTCGGCGTAGCCCGCATGCATGTTCAGGTTGCCCTGCGGCTTGTAGAACGTCACGGCCGGCAGCCGGCCCGCGTCGATGTCGGCCAGCAGCCGGTTGGTGGACGGATCGTCGCCGAGCCCCGCGTCGCGCAGGTGGCGGCGGCGCGCCTCGGTGCCGGGCGCATAGTTCACGAAATAGTTGAACGGCTGATGATGGTGCTGGAAGTCCGGCACCATGCCGGTGTCGCGGTGATCGATCGCGTACTGCCACGCGCCCGCGTACCAGGCCCAGTCCACGCCCTTCTCCGAGAGCCGGTCGCCGATCGTCGCGTAGCGCTGCGGCGGCAGCACGCGCGGGTTGGTCGGATCGGCATAGGCCGGATTGCCGCCTTCGAGCGGACGCACGTTGCTGGGCTGGTACGGCGGCGCCATGGTATTCACCGCGTAGCCGTCGGGCGTGAAGAGGCCGTCGTTGACGAACTTCGGCGGGCCTTCGAGCGCCGAGGCCGGCGAATCGTCGGCGAGCTTCAGGCGCGTGCCGGTGGGGTCGTCGCCGTCCACCACCGAGGCCAGCGACCTGGCCGGGCTGGTCGCGATGTCGGGATAGAACGGCGCCTGCGCCGAGATCAGGAAGATGTGGTTCAGCCACGAACCGCCGAACGCGGCCATGAAGAAGTTGTCGCAGAGCGTGTAGTCGCGCGCGAGCTGCCAGAGCCGCAGCGTTTCGGCCGAGTTCCGGTAGTGGCCCATCACCAGGCCGCCCGAATCGGCCCAGGCCGCGAACTGGTCGTTGCGGCCCGCGTTGATCTGCATCTGGTTCTGGTAGAAGCGGTGCCAGAGGTCGCGCGTGATCACGCCGTTCGGCAGCGGCTTGCCGTGCGCGTCGTGGATTCGGAACGGCGCGTTCTTGAGGCCGTGGATGTCGCGCTCGGCGATCATGTAGCGCGTGCCGTCCACCTCCTGCGCCTGCGGCACCAGCCCGCCCCAGATCGCCGGCAGCCGCGCGAGCGGCGTCTTGCCGTCGCGGTCGAGCTGCGTGTAGCGCTCGGCCGGCACCGTCGAGAGCGGCTGCGCGACGCCGGGGAAATCGCCGTACAGGTTCGCGAAGCTGCGGTTCTCGGCGTAGATCACGACGATGTGGCGGACCTGCTCGCGCAGCGCGCGGTCGGCGCGCAGTTCGGCCTCCGTGCGCGGCGCGGCGGCCTGCGCGCCGCCCGGCGGCGCGGCACAGGCGCCCAGCGCGAGGCTCGCGCCGAGCGCGGCCAGGCCGCCCAGCGCGCGACGACGCTCCGGATCGTCGGGGCCGGCGGCGCCCGGCTCGCCGGCAACGCCGGGCAATGCGTCGCTGTCGGCGCTGGCGCCGCTCGGATTCGATTTCGGGTCGGTCACGTCGTCATCCTCCTCGGTCGGTGTGGTGTGTCGTTCTGGAAACGCGTCGATCCGCCATGGACGCTGCGCGTACTGCGTGACGCTTTCGTGACACCACGGGATGCCGCGATGGTAACCGGCCCGGCTGGAGACGGCGCGGGAAATCTCGCCCGAGCCGGCGCAGGATCAGGGTCTGGGCATCTCGAAATGGTGTCGGGTTTGCGGCCGGTTCGCGGCCGGTTCGCGGCCGGTTCGCAGCAAAGCGCGGCGGGGAGCGGTTGCGCCGGGGTGGCCCGTTTCCGTTGGGTCGGCGGCTTCGTGGCGGGCTGCGTCGGTTGGCCACCGGGCGGGCTCGATGGGGCCGCTTGGTGGGTTTGCCTGTCGGCCGCGCGTTGGTTTGGCCGTTGGTTTGGCCGTTGGTCTTGGTCGTTGGCACTGCCCGCTACCACTCAACGTTCACCGCTCGCCGTTCACCACTCAACCTCCCGCCAGCGCCCGCGGCCGTTCGCTCGTGCCACTCAGCGCGCCACACGCTACGTCCGGTCGCCGGAAACACCAATCACCGGATCGCCAGCCCCCGGAAACCCGACAAAGCAGTCCACGATCGCCTGCCGCAGCTTCGCGACGGCCGCGTCCCGCAACGTGCTGACGCGCCAGCCGAGCGCGACCGGGTAGGCCGGCATCGCGAGCGGGCAGGCCACGAGCGCGAGCCCCGTCATGCGCGCGATCGCGTCGGCCGCGTGATGCGGAATCGTCGCCACGGCCGGCGTGCCGCGCAGCAGGAACGGCAGCGCGGCGAAATGCGTGGTGGACGCGCGCACCGTGCGGCGGCGCCCGATCTCGGCGAGCGCCTCGTCGACGATCCCGACCACCCCGCCCGACGACACCAGCACGTGCTCGCGCGCGAGGAAGTCGTCGAGCGTCAGCGTGTAGCGCCCGGGGCCGGGCGTGCCGGCCGGATCGAGCAGGCAGGCATAGCGCCCGTCGCCGAGCGCCATGTGACCGAGCCCGCGCGTGGCGAAGCCGCCCGCCGCGATCGCCAGATCGACCTCGCGGTTCGCGAGCGCGTCGCCGACGATCTGGCTGTGGGTCTGCCGGAACATCACGCGCAGGCCCGGTGCGAGCTGCGCGGCGCGTTCGATGAGGCGGCGGCCGAACGCGATCTCGAAATCGTCCGACATCGCGACCGACACGGCGCGCCCCTCGAACGAGGCCGGCGCCGGCGCGCCGAACGCGAGGCTCTGCCGGCAGCGGTCGAGCGCCTCGCCGATCAGCGGCTTCAGCTCGCGCGCACGCGCGGTGGGCGCGAGGCCGCGGCCGGTGCGCACGAACAGCGGATCGCCGTAGAGCACGCGCAGGCGCCGCAGCGCGGCGCTGACGGCCGACTGAGTGAGGTCGAGCCGGATCGCCGCGCGGCTCGCGCCGCCCTCGTCGAACAGCGCTTCGAACACCTTCAGCAGGTTCAGGTCGACATCGGCGATATTCATGGCGTTCATATCGAAAAGTAGGCCGGCCCGTATTGTCGGGCGGGGCATCGCGCCATGATACGGGCATCGAAACGCGGCCCGGACCCCAGACCGGGTCGTGAACCGAGATGTCCCATCGATAACGCGAAAGCCCGCGCCGGCGGCGCGATCGCCTCACCGGAGCCTGCCATGCCCCAATCCCGAATCGCCGCGCTGCAGATCGGCGCCTCCCCGCTCGGCAAGGCCGAGACGCTGCAACGGATCCTCGCGTTCGAGGACGCGATCCGCGCCGAGCGGCTGTCGCTGGTGGTGATGCCCGAGGCGCTGCTGGGCGGCTACCCGAAAGGCGAGACGTTCGGCACCCGGCTCGGCTATCGCTTGCCGGAAGGCCGCGACGCGTTCGCGCGCTATCACGGCAACGCGATCGACGTGCCGGGGCCGGAGACCGACGCGCTGGCCGGGCTGTCGGCGCGCAGCGGCGCCTCGCTCGTGATCGGCGTGATCGAGCGCGCCGGCGCGACGCTGTACTGCACGGCGCTGTTCTTCGATCCGGCCGCCGGCCTCGTCGCGAAGCACCGCAAGCTGATGCCGACCGGCACCGAGCGGCTGATCTGGGGGCAAGGCGACGGCTCGACGCTGCCGGTGGTGGAGACGGCGGCCGGCCGCGCCGGCGCCACGATCTGCTGGGAGAACCACATGCCGCTGCTGCGCATGGCGATGTACGCGAAGGGCGTGGAAATCTGGTGCGCGCCGACCGTGGACGAACGCGAGATCTGGCAGAACTCGATGCGCCACATCGCGCACGAGGGGCGCTGCTTCGTGGTGAGCGCGTGCCAGGTGCAGCCGTCGCCGGCCGCGCTCGGCATCGAGGTGCCGGGCTGGGACCCGCGGCGGCCGCTGATCAACGGCGGCAGCGTGATCGTCGGGCCGCTCGGCGACGTGCTGGCGGGGCCGCTCACCGGTGAAACCGGGCTCGTGATCGCCGAGGTCGACACCGCCGAACTGACGCGCGCCCGCTACGACTTCGACGTGACGGGCCATTACGCGCGGCCCGACGTGTTCTCGCTCGCCGTCGACGAGCGCGCGAAACAGACGGTGGTGTTCAACGATTGAAAAGGCCGAGGCGGCGGCGCGGCGTGCGACCCGGCTGGCCGGGTGGCGCATCGGCCGTTCGGCGGACTGGCGCGGACCCGGTGGTGCGACACCGGTCGGCCGCCGGCGGACCCGCGCGGCCGACGCCGCGCCCGGCCGGGCGCGTCACGCCCATCAACCGGGCCGGCCACGCCTCGCACCGGCATCCCGACCGACGCAACCAGCCGCACCGCACCGCGCCCGCCCGCTCAAGCCACCGGCCGCGCCGGCAGGTTCAGCAGATCGTATTTGCCGCCCGAGATGCGCTGGCGCGTGGCCGGGCTCTCGTTGATCGAATGCGGGAACACCAGCGGCAGCGCGCTGACCGCATCGAGCCGCGCGATCTGCTCGGCCGGCAGCGTCAGCCGTGCCGCGGCCAGGTTGTTCTCGAGCTGCGCGACGCTGCGCGGCCCGATGATCGGCAGCGAGCCCCTGGCGGCCACCCAGGCGATCGCCACCTCGCCCGCGCTCACGCCCAGTTCATGCGCCACCTCGAGCAGCGTGTCGAGGATCGCGCTGCGCTGCGGCGTGTCCTCGGGCTGGAACACCCGGCCGCCGAGCCCCTCGGCGCGCCCCTGCTCGCCGCGGCGATACTTGCCCGTCAGCATCCCGCCGCCGAGCGGCGACCACGCCACCACGCCGAGCCCGAGCGCCTGCCCGGCCGGCAGCAGCTCCTGCTCGGTGGTGCGCTGCACGAGGCTGTGCTCGACCTGCAGGCCCGCGAGCGGCAGGCTGCCGCGCAGCTCGGCCAGCGTCGCCGCGCGCGCGACGCGCCACGCCGGAAAATCCGACAGCCCCGCGTGCAGGATCTTGCCCGCGCGCGCCAGGTCGTCGAAGCCGCGCATGATCTCCTCCATCGGCGTGACGCCGTCGGCCATGTGGACCCAGTACAGGTCGACATGGTCGGTCTTCAGCCGCTTCAGGCTCGCTTCCAGCGACGCGACCATCGCCTTGCGGCTGTTGCCCGTCACGAGGATGCCGTCGTTCGGGGTCGCGCGCTGCGTGTACTTGGTGGCGAGCACGAAGTCGTCGCGGCGGCCCGCCAGCAGCTCGCCGAGGATCTCCTCGGATTCGCCGAACTGATAGCTGTCGGCCGTATCGATGAAGTTGCCGCCGGCCTCGGCGTAGCGTTCGAAGATGCGGCGCGCCTCGTCGGGTGCCGCGCCGTGGCCCCAGCGGGTGCCGAAGTTGCCGGCGCCGAGCACGAGTTCGGAGACTCGCAGCCCGGTGTGCCGGCCAAACAGGGAATAGCGCATGGTCGAAATTCCTGCGTCGTTGAGGAAACGGGAGCGTCCGCCTTATTCATTGCAGTCGCAATGTTAATGACATTAATTGCGACCGTAACTAAAATCAAGAAAAATCTGTCGGGAGGGCGTCATGCGGGTATCGAAGGAAAAGGCGGCGGAAAACCGCGAAGCGCTGCTGAATGCGGCGGGACGGCTGTTTCGCGCGCGCGGCATCGATGGCGTGGGGGTGGCCGACATCGGCCGCGAGGCCGGGCTCACGCACGGCGCGCTCTATGCGCACTTCGATTCGAAGGAGGCGCTGGCCGCCGCGGCGATGAACAAGGGGCTGGAACACAGCCTCGCCTCGATGGCGCGCTCGGGCGGCGAGGCGCCCGGGCTCGGCCGCTATCTGGATTTCCTGTTCTCGGCGCGCATGCGCGACACGCTGGAGGAAGGCTGCCCGCTCGCGGCCTCGGCCAGCGAGGTCGCGCGGCAGGGCGAGCCCGTGGCCGCCTGCTTCACGGAAGGTTTCATGCGGATGGCCGCGCTGGTCGAGGCGAGCCTCGACCCCGCGCTGCCGGCCGGGGAGCGGCGCCGCATCGCGTTCACCACGATCGCCGCGCAGATCGGTGCAATCGCGGCGACACGTGCGATCGCGAAAATCGACCCGGCGTTGTCAGACGACGTACTGGAGTCGGTCAAATCGGTACTCGGGCAGATCGAGCACGGGCGGCCCGCTCCCTGAGTTGGCGCAGGCGGCGCGGGCACGGCCTGCCGCGGGTTCCGGCACGCTTGATCCATTCGGATGCGATCGCGGGCGGTTTCACTACACTGCCCCGATCGGCCGACAACCCTGCCTACCGTCATCGAGGAGGATCGACATGGTGAACGACATGCGCGCGGTGGTGATTCATGCGCCGATCCGCGAACTGCGCGGCTTGCCCACCTGGAAGCTGATTCCGTTCGCGAGCATCGCCGGCGGCCCGCGCGGCGCCCGCACCTACGGCGTCAGCAAGCACGGCGTGATGATCACGCTCGACGAGACCGCACCCGGCATCACGCAGACCCTGAACGTGATCCCGCACGACCAGAACGACGATCGCGCCGCCGCGAGCCATGCGCTGCGCGATCTGGCCGACGAACTCGACGCGGCCGGCTTCGACCGCCAGCTGACCGCCTCGGCCGAAGCGCTCGGACTGGTGGGCAACGCCTGACGAAAGAGGGCTGGCCGGCATCGCGTGCGATCCGGTCGGCCCGCGTCGGGACCGGATTCAGGCACGGGCGGGGCCGGATCGGGTCAGCCCTGGTCCGGGGCTGGCTTTCCATCCGATACGAGCCGGCTGCCGCGCGCCCCCACCCCGGACACCGCCGTCCGAAGCACTCGCCGCCGGCCAGCCGCGAGGTGCGCCGGCGGCGCGCCCGCTCAGCCGCGGAACAGATGCGTGGCGTGCGTGATCGCCCCGCCCGCGCGGATCGCGGCCGCGACCAGCGCGGCCTCGGTCAGCTGCGCCTCGCTCGCGCCGGCCTTGCGCGCCGCCTTGCCGTGGAGGTCGATGCAGTACGGGCACTGCGTCGTCAGCGCGACGGCCACCGCGATCAGCTGCTTGGTCTGCGCGCTCAGCGCGCCATCCTCGAACACGGCGTGATCGAATGCCCAGAAAGACTTCATCGCGTCGGGTGCGTTTTCGTCCAGCTTCTTCAACAGGGTAAGATTCTTCGGGTCGAACATCATTGCCTCCATGAACAGGGGATATCGCCTGTCATCGTAGCGGCGGGTGAGTTCGAATTGGTCTCGACCTGGTTCCGAATCGTCCAGCCATGCACGCACCCCGTTCCGCCCTCCTGCTCGATCACCTGCTCGCCACGCTCGATCTCGGCGTGGTCAATTTTTCGATCTGCGACATCCGCCGCGGCTGGGGCGTGCGCTTCGAGCCGTGCCGCGTGGCGAGCCTGCACTACTGCCTGTCGGGCGGCGGCGCGCTGGCGCTCGGCGACGGCACGCGCGTGCCGCTCGCGCCCCACTGCTTCGTGCTGCTGCCGGCCGGCGCGGTCTACCGGATCGACACGCCGGAGCACATGGCCGCGCGCAGCGTCGAGCGCTCGCGCGTGGGCTCGGCGCTCGCGCGCGAGACCGCGCCCGTGGTCAGCGTGGGCGACGGCGCCGAGGGCGTGGTCACCGCCTGCGGCGAACTCGATCTCGGCCCCGGCGCCGCGGCCGATCCGTTCGGGCCGCTCGCGCGTCCGCTGGTCGTGCGCTTCGACGCGGCCTCGGGCCTGCGCGACCAGTTCGTGCTGCTGCTGGCGGAATCGGCGCGGCCCGGTCCCGGCTCGCGCGTGCTGGTCGAGGCGCTGCTCAAGCAGTGTCTGGTGATGGCGCTGCGCCGTCACATCGACGCCGCCGCCGATCCGTCCGCCCCGGCCCACGCCGTCGATACCGCCGGCGCCGTGCTGCCCTGGGCCGGCGGCCTCGCCGACCCGCGCCTGGCCGCCGCGCTCACGGCGATCTTCGAGCGCCCCGCGCAGGCGCTCACCGTCGAACGGCTCGCGGCGCTCGCCTCGATGAGCCGCTCGGCGTTCGCCGCGCGCTTCGCCGAGGCGTTCGGCCAGCCGCCGATGGCGATGCTCAAGACGGTGCGCCTGCGCCGCGCGGCCGAGCTGCTCGCCACCACCGCGCTGCCGGTGGCCGCGGTGGCGAAGGCAGTCGGCATGGCGAGCCGCAGCAATTTCTCGGTGGCGTTCCAGGCCCTGTACGGCGCCGATCCGAGCACGTTCCGCCGCCGCTCGCGCCCGACCTACCGCCGCGAACGCGGCCCCACCGAATAAATTTTCGATCCGCTGTAACCGGTTGCGCCCGAAAACGGAATAAACCACCGGGCCGAACCGTTCACGTAGGGGCGGCCCTGCTGCCGCGCCGTCGCACGTACCGGTTCCGTCCAAGCCTGGGGACGCGGCCGCGCGTGATCACGGAGACCAACCAGATCCAGAAGTCGCCCGGGCGCTCGGGGAAAACATGAAAATTCGAATCAGAAGTGTGCGGGGCAAGCTGATCGTCAGCTTCGGCATGATGCTGGTCGCCATGGTGGCGCTGGCCGTGATCGCGATCCTGCAGGTGCAGAACATCCGCGAACGGCTCGACGACATCATCGACCTGAACGGCGTGAAGGAGCGCTACGCCGTGAACTTCCGCGGCAGCGTCCACGACCGCTCGATCGCGCTGCGCGACGTCACGCTGGTCGCCCCCGACGAACTGCCGGCCGTGATCCAGCAGATCCGCAAGCTGCAGAACGACTACGACGAATCGGCCAAGCCGTTCGAGACCATCTTCCTGCCGAGCGACAACATCACGCCCGAGGAAAAATCGATCTATCAGGGCATCCAGGCCGCGCAGGCGCGCGCGATGCCGCTGATCGACCAGGTGATCGACCTGCAGACCCGCAACCAGCCCGACGAGGCGCGCAAGGTACTGCTCGAGAACGCGCGGCCCGCGCTGGTGGCCTGGCTCTCGGCCGTCAACACCATGATCGACTACGAGGATTCGCTGAACGCGACCGAGGGGCTGGAGGCGCGCGACACCAGCCGCGCCTTCAAGATCCTGATGGCCGCGCTGACCGCCGGCGCCTGCGTGCTGAGCCTCGCGATCGCCTGGCTCGTCACGCGCAACATTTCGTCGACGCTCGGTGCCGATCCGCGCGAGATGATCGGCTTCGCCGAGGCGATCCGCGCCGGCAACCTGTCGGTGCGCTCGCCCGCGCATTCCTCGGACGACACCAGCGTGATGGCCGCCGTTACCAAGATGCGCGACAGCCTCGCCGAGATCGTCGAGCGCGTGCGCGAGGCGGCCGACGGCGTGGTGCAGGCGAGCCGCGAGATCGCGCACGGCACCAACGACCTGAGCGCGCGCACCAGCAAGCAGGCCGTCGCGCTCGAACAGGCCACCAACGCGCTCGGCGAGTTCGACACCAGCGTCTCCGAGAACGCCTCGAACGCCGGCCACGCCGACGAACTCGCCAACAAGGCCTCGTCCACCGCCAGCAACGGCGGCGACGCGGTCGGCCGGGTGGTGGAGACGATGCGCGGCATCGACGCGTCCTCGCACCGGATCGGCGAGATCATCTCGGTGATCGACGCGATCGCGTTCCAGACCAACATCCTCGCGCTCAACGCGGCCGTGGAGGCCGCCAAGGCCGGCGGCCACGGGCGCGGCTTCGCGGTGGTGGCGGGCGAGGTGCGGATCCTCGCGCAAAAGAGCGCGGCGGCCGCCAAGGAGATCAAGTCGCTGGTGCAGGAGAGCAACGCGCGCGTGAGCGACGGCGGGCGGCTCGTGTCGGTGGCCGGCTCGACCATCGAGGACGTGATCCAGTCGTCGCGCAACGTCACGTCGATCATGAGCGAGATCAACGACGCGTGTAAGGTGCAGACGCGCCGCATCGGCGAGGTCCGCACCATGATCGAGCAGCTCGAGGACAGCACGCAGCAGAACGCGGCGCTGGTCGAGCAGTCGAGCACGGCCACCGAGATGCTGGTGTCGCAGGCCGAGCGACTGCTGGAGACGGTCAGCGTGTTCCGTACCACGGTGGAATCGACGCTGGAGGCGATGCCGGCCTGAGGGTGCGGGGCATGCTTCCCGCTCCGCGATGCGCGGGCGCGGGCCGCGGGCCGCGCCGCATGGCTCAGGCGGCCTGCCATTCGAAGCGGAAGGTCTTGCCGAGCGCGTTGGCGGCGCTCGCGAGCGTGGTCAGCGAGCGTCGGTGGCGCGATCGTTGCCTCGATCTCGGTGCATCCTTCCGGTTTCCGGCGCCGCCTGCCATCGTCCCGCCGTTGCCCAACGCCTCGCACGCCATGACTTCTCCCGTTTCCCTCTCGCCGTTCGACGTCCTGCTGCCCGATCTGCCGGTGCTGTTCTGCGGGATCAACCCGAGCCCGCTCGCGGCGACGTCGGGGCACAACTTCGGCTCGGCGTCGAACCGCTTCTGGCCCGCGCTGCACCTGGCGGGCTTCACGCCGGTGCGGCTGCGCGCCGAGGACGATCGCGCGCTGCTGCGCCACGGCTGCGGCATCACCTCGATGGCGACGCGGCCGACGCGCCGCGCGGCGGAGCTGGGCCGCCTCGAGATGGGCGACGCGGTCGCGCCGTTTCGCGCCAAGGTCGCGCAGTTCCGGCCGCACGCGATCGCGTTCCTCGGCAAGCCGGCGTTCGCGGCGCTCACGCAGCGGCGCGAGATCGAATGGGGCGAGCAGGCGGACCCGTTCGCGGCGGCCCGCGTGTGGGTGCTGCCGAATCCGAGCGGGCTCAATCGCGCGTTTTCGCTGGAGCGGCTCGTCGAGGCCTACGCGGCGCTGCGGCAAGCGATGGCGGTGCAACTCGATGCGTGGCAGGCCACGCACCGCGGCGTGGGCGAAGCGCTGAACGACGGGCAGTAGCGGGCACGGCGTCAACGGCAGGACATCAGCGCGGCGCGGGACCGCCGAGGCCGTGCGCCACCTGGCGCAATCGCGCGAGCGCCGCGACCGGAAGCCGTTGCGTGCGCCCTTCGCGCTCCACACGCCGTGGCGCGCCTCAGTTGCCGGCGCCGCTCCCCGACGACACTCCGCCGCCGCCAGAGAAACCGCCGCTGGAGAATCCACTGCCGCCCGAAAAGCCGCCGTTCGAAAAACCACCGTTCGCGTCACCGCCGTTCGAGCCGCCGCTTCCCGAGCCGAAGCCGCCGTTGGTCGAGAAGCCGCCACCCGACGAGAACCCGCCGCCGTTCGAAAACCCGCCGCCCGAACGACTCCCGCCGTTCGAGAACCCGCCGCCCGAGCCGAACCCGCCGTCGGTCGAGAAGCCGCCGCCGAACCCGCTGCCGCCGCCGAAGCCATCGTCCGAGCCGAATCCGCCGCTCGCCGGGAAGCCGGCATCGGCCATGCCGCTGGTGCCCGGCGCGGCGCCGTCGTCGTCCCCGTTCACCGGCAGCGGCGCGCCCGTCACCATGCCCGGCACCGGCACGCCGCCCGGCGCGCGCGCGCCGAGCCCCTGTTGCGGCGGTCGCGCGACGAACACCCATTGCGTGTAGCTGTGCTTGTCCTCGAAACCGCGAAACTGCTCGGGGAACTGCCGCAGCTGGATCGGATGCTCGTGCGACGCGCTGTGGATGCCGACGATGGTCTGGCCGTTCGGCGAGCGCACCAGCACCCAGTCGGCCTTGCCCGTCAGCGGATCGGCATAGATGCGGCGCAGGTGGCGCACCGGGTTCGGATAGCGCGGATCGCGCACCAGCTCCTCGAGCGAGCGCGGCTGGGTGGGCTGGCCGACCGGCGTGTTGTCGGTGTAGCTGAGCAGTGCGCGCTGGAACTCGTCGCCGATATCGAGCAGCGCCCGCTCGGCCATGCGCCGCTGGTAGAGCGCGCCGAGCTGGATCGTGCCGGCCGCCACCACGCCGATGATCACGATGCCGATCAGCAGCGCCAGATAGGCGAGCCCGTGCTGGCCGCGCCGCGCGCCCGGTCCGCGCCCGCCGCGTGGCAGGCGGTGCGGCATCGGTCCTGCCGGCCCCGCCAGTGCCGATGACGCGGTCGGCGTGCCGAGACCATGGCGACGAGCCTGATGATGAGCGCGATGACAAACGCGGCACCGATCCGCGGCGCCCGCCGCCCCCGGCGACCGCGTCATTGCCCACCCTCGCGCCGTCCGCTCCCCCCAACCCACGCGTCGCGGCACATCCAGCCCGCCATCGCGCCCGTCTCGCGGCGTCATAACGCGTCGAACGGCCGGCCGTCGAGCGTGGTGCCCTCGGCCCCGCTCTTGAGGTCGTAGACCTTGCCCGGGAACTGTTCCTCGGGTGCGATCAGGTGCCAGGTGGTGGCGCTGTCGGTGACGGGGTCGAACGGCAGCGTGCGCAGGTAGTGCTTGTCGACGAGTTCGTCGAGCGACTCGGGGTAGCGGCCGAGGTCGCCATAGAACTTGTCGATCGCGTCGCGCGTGGCGTGCAGGTTCTCGGCGAGGATCTTCTCCTTCGACGCGTCGATCGAATGGAAATACTGCGGCAGCGCGAGCGTGAGCATCAGCGCGATGATCGCCAGCACCATCAGCAGCTCGATCAGCGTGAAGCCGCGCCAGCCACGCCGCGCATGCGTCTTGAGTCGCTCACGCCGCGCGTATCGGTTGGTCGGTCGCATCGGGATTCGCATCGCGCTCACCAGTTCCGGTAGGGAATGCCGTTCAGGCCGACGGCCGTCGAGGTCGAGTAGACGTCGTAGACGTCGTCGCCTTCCTGCGGATCCTCGGGCTCGCTCGCGTAGGCACGCTTGCCCCAGGTGTCGGCGGCGTCGAGCTGCGGATCGTGGCTCATCGGGTCGCGCGGCAGGCGGCGCAGGAAGTAGATCTTTGCGCCCTTCGGATCGTTCTGGTCCTTCACGCCGTCCACCAGCACGTTCAGCGTCGGCGGGTAGCCGGACGCGCCGTTGTCGGACGGCACGCGTCCGTCCTTCGAGGCCGTCTTGTAGGCGTCGATCGCGCCGCGGATCTGGTGCAGCGCCTCGCGCAGTTCCTGCTCGCGTTCGCGCTGGCGCATCACCTGCGCGACCGGCACCGTCATGCTGGCCAGCACGCCGAGGATCGCGAGCGTGACGAGCAGCTCGATCAGCGTGAAGCCGGCCGCCGCGCGCCGGCCGCCGCGCGCGACGCGGGGTCGGCGCGGCGTATCTGGCGCAGGTCGCGGCATCGGCGCGGCAGCGGGCAAGGCGTGCCTCATGGCGTCGGATTGATGCCAAGCGTGAACGCGGACGGCGGCGCGAACGTGATCGGCGCGCCCGTGAGGCCCACCACCGAGCCCGGCGTGATCTTGATCGAGGTCTGCGAGGCCGGCGCCAGCGCCTTGAAGCTCAGCACCGCGTAGGTGCCGGTGGCCGCGCCGCCCATCCCGCCCTGCACGGAGTCGGCGAGCTGCACCTGGCCCGGGCTCACGCGGCTCGAGAACGAGGTGGGCGCGCCGCCCTGCTTCAGGAAATCGCCCTCGGTCACGCCGACGAACTGCAGCTTGGTGGCGTCGAAGCCGACGATCGACGACGCGCTCGCCACCGGCTGGTCGGCCGACATCGACAGCGAGACGGTGACCGAATCACCGGTCTTCACCTGCGGCGGCCCGTCGATCGCCATCTGCGCGGTGCCGAGCACGGCGCCCGAGCCGGGCGCGGCGACGCCGTCGCCGCCGTAGTAGAGGCCGCTGCCGCCGTTGGCGCTGCCGTAGGCCCCGGCACCCGACGCACCGCTCGCGCCGTAGGCACCGCCCGCGCCCGCGCCATATCCACCGTTCGCGCCGTTCGCACCGTAAGCGCCGGCCGTCCCGCCGCCGGCGCCGGTGCTCGCCGCGGACGGCGTGCTGTTCGACGCGGCCGGCTGCGCGAGCCCGTTCGACTGGATCATGCTGCGCAGGTTGGTCTCGGTGCCCGAGGTGAAGTAGGCGAGATCGGCGTCGGGCCGGCGGATGTTGCGCACCAGGTGAGGCGTGATCGCGAGCACGATCTCGGTGTTCTTGGCCTGGTCGTCGTTGGCGCCGAACAGCCGGTCGAGGATCGGCAGCTGGCCGATGCCGGGCAGCTTGTTGCCGGAGGTGCGTTCCTCGTTGTCGATCAGGCCGGCGAGCACGTCGGTCTCGCCGTTCTTCAGCTGCAGCACGGTGCTGGCCGTGCGCGTGCCGATCTGGTACGCGGCGGTGCCGGTGGTGGTGGTGATCGAGTTGCCGAGGCTGCTCACTTCCAGCGCGAGCTTGATGCCGACCGTGTCGTCGAGGTAGACGGTGGGCTCGACGTTCAGCGTCAGGCCGATGTCGAGATAGTTGACCGACTGCGAGAGAAAGCCGGTGGAGGTGGCCGTGGAGGTGAAGTTCGGCACCCGTTCGCCGATCAGGATCTTGGCCTTCTCGTGGTTGCGCACGCGGATCCGCGGATTGGTCAGCAGCTTGACGTCGGAGTCCTGCACGTTGGCGTTGACGGTGGCCTGCAGCGACGACAGGCCGATGGTGCGGATCGTCTGGTGCAGCAGGTCGTTCATGGTCAGGGCCGGGGTCGAGCCGCTCGAACCGGTGCCGTACGAGCCCACGCCGCCATAGCCGTAGGGGTAGTACGGCGAGCCGGTCACGCCGGTGGTGCTGGTCTGCCCGGTGACGGGCGCGATCACGCTGCCGAGCGGCAGCGGCGTGACATTGACCGAACTCGGCCAGGCCACGCCGAGGTTGACCTCGTGGTTGCGCTGCACTTCCAGCACCTCCACCTCGAGCATCACCTCGGGCTCGGGCACGTCTTCCAGCGCGACCAGCCGCTCGGCCATGCGGATCGCGTCGGGCGTGTCGCGCACGATCACCATGTTGAGCTTCTCGTCGGCCACCACGTCGTGGACCTTCAGGATCGTCTTCAGCGTGTTGGCGATGGTCTTCGCGTCGGTGTTCGAGAGGAAGAACGTGCGCACCGCCAGCTCCTGGTAGTCCTTCACCTTCGCGGCCGTGTTCGGATAGATCAGCACGGTGTTCTCGTCGAGCACCTGCTGCGCGAGCTGGTTGGTGGCGAGCACGTAGCGCACGGTGGCGTCGATCGTGCTGTTCTTCAGGAAGATGGTGGTGCGCTGGTCGGTCTTCACGTCGCGGTCGAACAGGAAGTTCATGCCCGAGGAACGCGAGATCACGTCGAAGATCTGCTTGAGCGGCGCGTCGCGGAAGTCGATGCGGATCGGCTTTCGGTAGGCGGCGGCCAGCGCCGCCTCGACGCGCGCCGATCCGGAATCGGCGGCGAGCTTGCGCTGCAGCTCGAGCGCGCGGCGGTTGGCGGGCGCCTCGGTCAGCACGGCGTCGAGCATGCGGCGCGCGTCGTCGGGCTGGTGACGCACGTAGAGCGCCTCGGCGCGGCTCAGCATCAGGTTCAGGCGCACGTCGGTATCGAGCGCGGTGAGGCCGGCGATCGCGCGCTCGTTGCCGGGGCTCAGCGCCAGCACGTGCTCGTAGGCCTTGCGCGCGGCGTCGCGCGCGCCGCTGGCGGCGAGCCGGTCGCCCTGCCCCATCGCCTCGTTGATCGCCTTCTCGCGCTCGGCGAGCCAGGTCTGGCGGTACTTGGCGTCCTCGGGCTCCTGGTTCGACGCGTCGTGGAGCTTGCCGAGCCCCTCGTCGACCTTGCCGGCCGCGACCAGCTTCTGGCCGTCGCGATAGGGCTGGGACTGCGCGCACGCGGCGAGCAGGACCGCCAGCGCGACCAGCATCGTGCCGCGCCGCAGGAGACGCAGCGCGGCCGGGGTGGGCGGGCGGTTTCGGATCGGGGTGGGCTTGGACAACGGTTCGTTCCTCGTGGCGCGCGGATCAGTCGGCACTGCCGATATCCAGCGTCTGGACAAGTTTCTGAGGCAGGTAGACGAGCGTCAGGTTCGGCGGATCGATCGACTCGACCCGGTACGTGCCGTCGATCACCATCTGGTCGCGGACGATCAGCGTGTCGTCGCCGCGCGCGAGGTAGACCTCCCAGCGCCCGGCCGACTGCTGCTTGCCGATGTAGGTGAACGGCATCGGCGGCGTGTTCGGCAGCGGCGGCACGTCGACCTGCTCGGGCGCGGCCGACGGCAGCGGCGGCGCGAGCAGCAGCGTGCCGAACAGCGCGTGGGCGCCGCCCGTGCGCTCGGCGCGGGTGTGGACGGCCGCGATCGTCGGGACGCCTGACGTGCCGGGCGTGCCGCGCGGGCTGTCGGGGTTGCCATTCGCGTTCGCCGCGCGGGCCGGCGCGGCGGCCGGCGCGCGCGGCGTGGCCTCGACGATGCCGTCGTCCTGCGAGTGCCCGGTGAAGACGAGCACCAGCGCGCAGGCGACGAACAGCACGGCCATCACGATGTGCTGGCGTTTCATCTTCATGGCGCGGCTCCCTGCGAAGCGGCGGCGGTGGCGGCGGCGGAAGCCGGTGCCGATGCGGCCGGCTGCGCGGTCGCGGCGGGTGCGGACATCGCGATCGTCGTTGCTCGCGGGCCGCCGAGCGAGGCTTGGGCTGAAGGCTGCGATGCGGGCGCGGCCGGCTTCGCGGCGATGGCGGGTGCGGACATCGCGATCGTCGTTGCTCGCGGGCCGCCGAGCGAGGCTTGGGCTGGAGGCTGCGATGCGGGCACGGCCGGTTTCGTGGCGATGGCGGGTGCGGACATCGCCATCGTCGTTGCTCGCGGGCCGCCGAGCGAGGCTTGGGCTGGAGGCTGCGATGCGGGCACGGCCAGTTTCGTGACCACCGCGGGCGCCGGCATCGCCATCGTCGTTGCTCGCGGGCCGCCGAGCGAGGCTTGCGACGCAGGCGCGGCCGGTTTCGCGGTAGTGCCATGCGCCGGCATTGCGATCGTCGTCGCCCGCGGGCCGCCGAGCGAGGCTCGCGCGGATGCCTTGGCCAATACCGGCGTCGCCGGCTTCGCGGCCACGCCGTGCGCCGGCACCGCAACCGTCGCCGTTCGCGGGCCGCCGATCGATGCCGGTGCGGATGCCTTGGCCGCGACCGGCGCCGCCTTGCCGTCCTGTCTCGCCGACTCACCGCGAGCTGCCTTGACCGCCACCGGCCGCGCGACGCCGGCCGCGCCCGGCGCGGGCGTCGCCGATGCCTTGACCATCGCGACCGCCGGAGCCGACGCACCGCCCCCGTTCGCCGCCGTCGCAACCGCCGCCGGATGCGCCGCCCCGCCTCGCTCGCCATGCGCGGGCGCGGCCGTCACCGGCACCACCGTCAGGGCGCGCGCCGCCACGGCCGGCACCGTGCCGTCCGAGGTCGGCAGCGGCACCTCGGAGCTGTCGCGCGGCTGCACCGATCCGAACCCGGCGCGCCGCGTGGTATCCGTCACCGACGCGGCGGGCATCGCCGCAGCCGCTGCCGCTGCAGCGCCGGATGCCCCCGCCGCCCCAGCCGCGCTCGCCCCCGACGCCGCCTCGGCCTCAGCCGCCGCCACCGCCGACGCGCTGACCGGTGCGATCGTCACCGGCCGCAGGAACGTGGTGAAGCGCAGGTTCGCCTCCACGCCCGGATCGTTCGCGGAATTGCGCTTGAAGCGCAAATCGTCGAGCGCCGCGTAGGGCACCGCCACCAGCACCTTCTCGCTGAACTGCCGCAGCCGCGCGTAATCGCCTTTCACGGGCAGCGTGATCGTATAGGTGTCGAAGCGCCCCGGCGTGTCGTGCCCGGGCTTGTACTCGGCCTTGTCGAGCGTGACGCCAGCTGCGGCCGCGGCCTCGAACAGCCGCGTGACGATCTCGCCGGTATGCGCCGAGTCGCCAAGCCCGGCGTAGAAATCGGCGAGCCGGCCGGCCGCCAGCACCGGCGCCGGCACCACCGGCTTCGGCGGCGGCAGCGCGGCAAGGCGCGCGACCGAGCGGGTCTGGTCGTCCACGCGCGCGGCCATGCCGGGCAGCAGCCCGAGCCAGAGCAGCGCGGCGGCGGCCAGCAGCGCGCCGGCCAGCACGGTGCCGGCGCCGCAGCGCGAGAGCGCGAGACGAAGCTGCAACAGGCTTCGCGCCAAGGTCTGCATGCTCACGACGCGCTCCCCCGCCACTGCACCTCGACCTGGAAGCGCATCACGGCGTCCATGCCGTCCTTCACGAGTTCGTGCCGCGTGAGCGTGACGCGCCCGACCAGCGGCTGGCGCGCGAGCGCGCCGAGGTAGTCGAGCATGTCGGGGCTGCTGGCGCACTCGGCCTCGATGCGGATCAGCGCGCGCGCGGGCTCGGGCGTGATCGACATCAGCGCGATCCTGCTGGAGGTGGCCGCCTCGATCGCGTCGAGCAGGTCGTCCCACGGCAGGTTCAGGCGCGCGACGGCAAGGTTCACGGCGGCGGCCTGCTTGGCGTCGATCGGCTCGCTGCGCAGGCGTTGCGGCGCGTGCAGCGCGCGTTCGTTGCGCTCGGTGATGCGCGCGGCCTCGCCATCGAGCGCCTGCAGCCGCACGATCAGCGTCTGCGCGCGAAACGCGGCCACGCCGCACAGCACGAGCCCGGCCAGCGCGAGCACGCGCGCATAGGGGCGAATCCGGTACCACTCGCGCCGCACGCTGAACGGCGCGAGATCGATGGGCAGGCTTCTCATCGCGCGGACTCGCTCCAGCCGCGCGGCACGGCCGGCGCGGCCGGCGCGGCGACGCGCGCGAGCGGGTCGCCCGCCGCACCCGCCTCGCCGGGCGCGGCCCAGCGCACGCTCATGCCGGGATCGGTGAAATCGGTGGCGCCGGGCAGCCACGCCTCGCAGCGCGGGCCATGCAGCAGCAGCGTGGTGGGCGCGGGCAGATCGTCGAGCAGCGCGGCGCGCGCCACCTGCGCGCGCAGCCAGCCGAGCGACGGCACCGGATCGGGCAGCGCGAGCGTGCGCACGGCGGCCACGCGCGCGCGCGGGCCGGCGGCGATCAGGCCCAGCGTCAGCGCGCGCTCGCCGCGCGTGGCGAGCCAGGTGCCGGCGTCGAGTTCGCGGCGCGAGCGGTTCCAGGCAGCGATGAATTCGGGCTGCGCCGACACCAGGCAGCCGCGCCCGGCGGCCACCGCCTGCTGCAGCGCGTCGGTCCAGCGCCGCGACACGGCGCAGGCGAGGAACGGCTCGGCGGCCCGCCAGTCGGCCACGATCTGCCAGCCGGCCGGGTCGTCGCCGTACAGCGCCTGCAGGCGCGCGCCGGCGGCGGCGCGCAGGTCCTGCATGCGCACGCTGTTGTCGGCCGGCGTGACGATGAAATAGCGCACCAGCGCGTCGGCGAACGTGACCTGCACCGGCAGGCCGCGGCCGCCCGATTCGTCGAGCGCGGCCGCGATCAGCGCGGCGAGCGCCTCCGGCTGCGCCTCGACGCCGGCCGGCAGCGGCCGTTCGACGAACAGCGCCGGCACCTTGCGCGAGGCCCCCACGCGGCGCACCGTCAGCGCGCCGGGCGCCAGCGCGAGCCGGCACTGGCCGCGCCGCGCGAAGGCCCGCACGGCGAGGCCATCGAGCAGGCGCGCGCGGCCGGCGCCGGCGTCGCCCGCGCGGCCCTTGGGGGCAAGGCGTGACAGCCAGCGTTCAAGCATTGAGGGTCACCCGCTTGACTTCGGCCAGCGTGGTCTCGCCGCGCTTCACGAGGCCGAGCGCGACCTCGCGCAGCTGCCGCGTGCCGTTGCGGCGCGCGACTTCCTTGATCACGCGGATCGGCTGCTTCTCCACCACCAGATCGCGGATCTCGTCGTCGAGGATCAGGATCTCGGCGATCGCGCGCCGGCCGCGATAGCCGGTGCCGCGGCAGTCGCCGCAGCCGGTGCCCTGGCGGAACGCATAGTCGGCCGTGCCGGCGCGCGTGAGGCCCAGCCGCGCGAGCTCGGCATCGGTGGGCTCGTAGGGCGCGGCGCAGCGCGGGCAGTTCACGCGCAGCAGCCGCTGCGCCCAGATGCCGTTCAGCGCCGAGACGAACGCATATGGATCGATGCCCATGTGGCTGAAGCGGCCGAACACGTCGAACACGTTGTTGGCGTGGACGGTGGTCAGCACCAGGTGGCCCGTCAGCGCCGACTGCACGGCGATCTCGGCGGTCTCGCGGTCGCGGATCTCGCCCACCATGATCTTGTCCGGATCGTGGCGCAGGATCGAGCGCAGCCCGCGCGCGAAGGTGAGGCCCTTCTTCTCGTTGACGGGAATCTGCAGGATGCCGGGCAGCTGGTATTCGACCGGATCCTCGATCGTGATGATCTTGTCGCGGCCGTTGTGGATCTCGGTGAGCGCCGCATACAGCGTGGTGGTCTTGCCCGAGCCGGTCGGGCCGGTCACCAGCAGCATGCCGTAGGGTTCCTCGGCCAGCGCGCGCAGCGCCACCAGCGATTCGGCGTCGTAGCCGAGCGCCTCCAGCGTCAGCGAGCCGTAGGCCTCGATCATGGCGCGCTTGTCGAGAATCCGGATCACGGCGTCCTCGCCGTGGATGCTCGGCATGATCGACACGCGCAGGTCGATGTCGCGGCCGCCCGCGGCCACCCGGAAGCTGCCGTCCTGCGGCACGCGCCGCTCGGCGATGTCGAGTTCGGCCAGCACCTTCAGGCGCGAGATCACCTGCTCGGCGGTCTCGATGCCCTGGATCGTGGCGGCCGCGTCGAGCACGCCGTCCACGCGGTACTTCAGCGCGAGCCCGGTGGCGGTGCTTTCGAGGTGGATGTCGGAGGCGCCGGCCTTCAGCGCGTCGTAGAGCGTCGAGTTGACGAGCTTGACGGCCGGGCTCGCGGCCTCGTTGACGGTCTGGAACGACAGCACCTGGGCGGTGCGCGCGTCGGCCTGCGAGCCGTCGCCGACCGACACCAGGCTGTCCACCGCGCGCGCCGATTCCTCCATGCGCGTGTGATAGGCGAGCAGGTCGCCGGGCAGCGCGAGCCGCATCTCGACGGCGCCGCCCGCCTGCGCGGCGAGCCAGGTCTGCAGGTCGAGATCGAACGGGCTGGTGACCACGCCCACCAGCGCGCCGTCGGCCTCGCGCAGCAGCGCGCAGCGGCGCTGCATGGCACGCGACAGCGGCACCTGGTCGAACGCGGGCGCGAGCGCGAGCATGCCGGCCGTCTCGACCACCGGCATCGCGAGCCGCACCGCGAGCGCGCGCATCAGCGCGATCGGCTCGGCGCCCGTCAGCGTCTGCAGCTCGTCGATCAGATGGCGCCGGGTGGCGGCCGCGGCACCGCGCGCGCGGGCCAGCAGCTCGGCGTCGATCAGCGGCGCCTCGGGCTCGAACGCGCGCGCGGGCGCGTCGTGACGTGCCTCATGCAGCGATTTATCGAGCGCTTCATGGGCAACCTCGTGCGCCGCATCCTGCGTCGCGTCGAGCACCCGGGCGAGCGCCGCCTCGGGGGCCGCCCCGGCGGCGGCGGGCATGGGCTGCGAATTCATGACAGGCTTCCCGCGAGATCGAAGATGGGCATGTAGAGCAACACGACGATGGTGCCGACCACCACGCCGATCGCCGACATCAGGAGCGGCTCGAACATGCGCGTGAAGCGGTCGATCCAGCGGCTGATCTCGCCGTCGTAGAACGCGGCCGACTGGGTCAGCATCGCGCCCAGTTCGCCGGAGCGTTCGCCCACCCGCAGCATGCGCAGCGAGATCGGCGTGGTCAGCGCGCGCGCGAGGAACGCGCCGGACAGCGGCTCGCCCGACTGCACCGCCGCGCGCGCCGCGAGCAGGCCCTCGCGCATGGCGGGCGAGACGGTGCCGCAGGCGGTCTCCATCGCCGCGACGATCGGAATCCCGCCTTCCAGCAGCATGCCGAGCGTCAGGTAGAGCCGCGACAGCTGGTAGATGCGCAGATGCGGCCCGAGCACCGGCACCCGGCCGAGCAGGCTCACCAGCCCGACCCGCGCGATGGCGGCGCGCACGCCCATGACGAGCGCCGCGCCGCCGCCGAGCGCGGCCAGCGCGAGCGGCAGCCCGTGCGCGGCGGCGAACTTGCCCCAGTCGAGCAGCATCTGCGACATCCACGGCAGCGCGCGGCCGGTGCCTTCGTAGATGGTCGCGAAGCGCGGCACCACGTAGGAGATCAGGAACGCCGACACGCCGCCGCCCACCACCAGCAGGATGCTCGGATAGATCGCGGCGCTCACCAGCTTGTTGCGCACCGTGTCGATGCGCTCCTGGTAATCGACGTAGCGCTGCAGCGCGCGCGGCAGGTCGCTGGTGCCCTCGGCCGCGCGCACGATGCCGACGTAGAGCGGCGGGAACACGTCGGGCTGCTCGCCGAGCAGGCTGGAGAAGCGCTTGCCCTCGCGCAGCCCGGCCAGCAGCCGTTCGAGCACGCCGCGCAGGCGCGCGCCGCCCTCGCGTTCGAGCAGCGCCTCGAGCCCCTCGACGATCGACAGGCCGGCCTTGAGTAGCGCCAGCAGCTCCTGGCTGAACAGCACCAGCGAGATCCCGCCGCGCGCGCCGGCCGGCCGGCGCAGCGCGCGCAGCGGCGCGACGCGCGTGACGTGCAGGCCGCGCGCCTCGGCGTGAGTGCGCGCGCCGGCCTCGTCCTGCGCGTCGACGACGAGCGCGATGATCCGGTTCTCGGGCGAGAGCGCCCTGACTTCGAATTGCATGGTCCCGCGTTGCCCTTGTTACTTTTGGTCTGAACCGCCTGCCGCATGGCGCTGCGCCTCATCTGCACCTCATGGGACGCAGCGCGATGCGGGGTCCGCCCGAGGGCGGACCGCCGAAGCGTCATTCGCTGCTGATGTCGGCATCCTCGCCGGCGCCGCCGGGCTGCCCGTCGCGGCCATACGAGATCACCGCGTAGTCGCCCTTGGTGCCGGGCACCTGATAGACGTAGGGATGGCCCCACGGATCGAGCGGCACTTCCTTCTTCAGGTACGGGCCGTTCCACTTGTCCGCGCTGGCCGGGCGCACCACCAGCGACGCCAGCCCTTCCTCGGCGGTCGGGAACCGGCCGACGTCGAGCCGGAAGTTGTCGACCGCCTTGGTCAGCACGTCGATCTGCGCGCGGGCGACCGTCACCTGCGACTTGCCGAGCTGCGCGAAATAACGCGGCCCGACGATCGCCGCCAGCATGCCGATGATGACCAGCACCACCAGCAGTTCGAGCAGCGTGAAGCCGCGTCCCGCGCGCCGCGAAGCGCGTCGCGCCTGCCGCGGGTCGCGCCCGTCCTGCGCGTTGCGCAGCTGCGCGTCCCGCATCGCCCTCATCCCTGCCATCCCGTCATTCATCGGTGATCCTTCACGAAAATCTCGAAAAAGGAGGAGCGCCCGCGATACGGGCGCCCGTCCTGTGCGGCCTGTGCCGCTGCCGTCATCGGCCGCGCGGCATCAGTAACCGATGCCGAGCACGACGTGCTCCGGATTCGGCACGTTCACGGTCGAGCTCTGGTTGTTCACGTCGTCGAACGAGAAGCCATAGTCGAGACCGCTGACGCCGTGGTCGTGCCAGAAGCGCGCGTACTCGTTGTACGGCGAGGCCGCGTAGTACGCCGACGGCACGTTCCACTTGGTCGCGTCGCCCATCACGTGGCGGTTGATCGCCGCGCAGATCTGCGCCTCGATCTGCTGCTGCGTGCCGTCGCCGTCGAGGAACACGCCGTTGCAGAGCAGCACGTCCTGCGTGGACGGCTTGTTCACGGCATAGGTGCTGCCGAGGAACTGGCCGTTGTGCTGATCGACCTCGCCGAACACCAGCTGCGTGCCCGACGCGCGGCCGACGAACGCGCGCGCGCCCGCCACCACCGGCAGATCGTTCGACGCATAGTACGTCCACATGTCGTTGACGTAGCCGTCGAAGTAGTTGCCGTTGGCCTTGCCGGCAGCAAACGAGTCGTGGGCCGGGGCCATGATGCGGAAGTTCGACGGCGCCGACGGCTGGAACGCCGCCGACACTTCGTGCGTGTACGCCTGGAACAGGTCGGCGCGGCGCTGCGTGATGCCGGTGCGCTGATGCACGGTGCCGTTCGCCGAGTAGACGTCTTCCGTGAGCGGGAAGCCGAACTCGTCGACCTGCGTCGTGTTGATCCAGAGGCCGTTGCTGCCGTAGGCGAACTCGTACCAGTCGAACGGGATGCCGAGGCTCGGGTCGGTGGCGTTGTTCGGATCGGGCGGGGCGAAGCCGATGTTGCCGGCCGCGTCCGTGTTGATCTTGATGAACAGCGGCGAGCCGAGCGACACGAAGATCCGGCCCGAGAACAGCGGCGGCAACTGCAGCGTCCTGCTCTGCGCGAGCGTGAAGAAGTAGTTGCTGTAGTTCTGGCCGTTGGGCGCGGTCAGGTGGTTCGGCGCGTCGTTGTCGGCCACCGTGGACGCCACGATCGTGCCGTCCGGCTTCAGCCACGCGAACTGGCCGGTGGCCGGATCGCGCGCGATCACCGCGATGTACACCTGGTCATCGGTGTAGGTGCCCTGCGTGTTGTTCACCAGATCCACGCCGATCACGCCCGACTTGACGGTGTACTTCGGTACCGTCGTGTCGACCGTGAGCAGCGCCGTGCCCGAGGTGGTGACCGTGCCGTCCGGCCCGGTCACCGCCACGCTGTACACCTTGCCGCTGTCGGTGGCGACGGTGGCCGGCGTGTCGTAGGTCCGGCTGGTCGCGCCGGCGATCGGCTGGCCGCCGAGCAGCCACTGGTACGTGTAGCCGGTGCCCGAGAGCATCACGGCGAAGTGGCCGTTCTGCCCCACCGGCACCGCCTGCGCGATGGGCTGCTCGACGAACGGGCTCGGCGTCGGCTGCGGCTGGGTGGTACCCGTACCCGTGCCGCTACCGCTGCCGGTGCCGCTCGACGCGCGCGCCGGGTCGTTGTAGACCCCGAACTCGAACAGCGAGTAGCCGTAGCCCGACGCGCGCTGCTGCCCTTGCAGGCGGATGTAGCGCGCGGTGGTGTTGGGCAGCGGCAGATCCTCGATGCCGCCCTTGCCGGTGCTTTGCGTGTAGACCGTGTTCGACCAGTCCACGTTGTCGTGCGAAGCCTGGATCAGGTACTGCTTGCCGTAGGCGTTCTCCCAGTTCAGCACGACGCGGTTGAACGCGGTTTCCTTGCCGAGATCGAGCGTGATCCAGGCATCGTCGGCGAAGTTCGACGACCAGCGCGTGTTGAGGTCGCCGTCGATCGCGTTCGAGGCCGGATAGCCGTCGTTCTCGAGCCCGCTGGCGCTCGCCTTCGAGCCCAGCGCCAGGTTCACCGCCCCCGCCGCCGAACCGAACGCGACGTTCAGCGTGTGGGGGGTCAGCACGTTGTCGAACGTGTAGTGATCGACGATGCCGATGTCCTGGCCGTCGACCTGCACGCCCGTCACCGCGGCGCCCGTGGCCGGCACGAACTGGTAGGTCTGGCTGCCGCCCTGCAGCACCGAGGCGTTGCCGGCCGGCGTGAGCGTGCCGCTGCCCGTGGTGGTGGCCGTCAGCGTGAACTTCGGCGTGTTCGCGGTGTTGTACACCTCGAACTCGAACAGCGAGTAGCCGTACTGCGTCGAGCGCTTGGTGCCGTACATGCGCACGTAGCGCGCCTGCACCGGCGCCGGGAACGGCAGGTCCTCGTTGCCGCCGGTGTCGCCGGTCTTGGTCACCGCGTCGTTCCACTGCTGGTTGTCCGTCGAGGTCTGGATCTTGTAGTCCACCCCGTAAGAATCCTGCCAGCGCAGCACCACGCGATCGACGGTCTGCACCGAGCCGAGATCGACCTCGAGCCACTGCGGATCGGAGAACGCCGACGACCAGCGCGAGTTGGTGCTGCCGTCGGTGGCGTTGGCCGGGCCGAAGCCGTCGTTCTCGTTGCCGCTGGAGGTGGTCGGCTTGCCGAGCGCCAGGTTCGCGCTCGGCGTGGTCGGCTGGGTGGTGCCGCCACCGTTGTTGCCGGTGCCGCCATTGCCGCCGTCGCCGCCCGTGTTGCCGGTGCCGCCATTGCCGCCGTCGCCTCCGGTACCGCCGCTGCCGCCGGTGCCGGTGCTCGCGGCCACCACGGTCAGCGCCGCCTGCGCGCTGCTCACGGTACCGCCCGCGTTGCTGATGTTGACCGTGTAGATCGCGCCGTTGTCGCCCGCCACCGTGAGGGCCGGCGTGGTGTACGACGGGATCGTGGTGATCGCGACCAGCGTGCCGTTGCGCATCCACTCGTAGTCGAGCGGACCGGTGCCGGTGACGGCCACCGTGAACTTCGCGCTCTGCCCTTCGCTGGCGGTGAGCGCCGCGGGCTGCGCGGTGATCACGGGTGCCGGCACGGTCGGGCCGGAAACGCACATCACCCAGGCCGGCGTGTTGTTGATGATGCCCGGCCAGGACTTGCCCGACGAATCGACGAGCCACGCGTTGTTCGCGAGATTCGGCACCGGCGTGGTGGTCCAGGTGCGCCACGGCGACGGGAACGCGCACGAGGCGTAGTTCGCGCGCGCCACGGTGAGCGCCTCGTTCAGCGTCGGCACGCGCATGCCGATCGACTGGCAGTACTGCTCGGCGATCTGCTGCGTGAACTGCGCGCCGTCGGCCGCGAAGGTGGTGTAGGTCTGCTGCCAGGTCAGGCCGCTGACGTTGTCCTTCACGGTCGGGATGAACGGGCCGTCCGGCAGGCCCGGGATGGTCGAATGCCAGGTGCCGGCCTGCGCCGGGATCGGCGTGAAGCGCTCGGTCTCGGCGCCGCACTGCGGGGCGTCGAGCACCTGGAACTCGAACAGCGAGTAGCCGTACTGCGTGGCGCGCTTCGTGCCCAGCATGCGAATGTAGCGCGCCGAGGTGCTCGCGAAGAAGCGCGTCTCGGTGCCGCCCGCGCCCGCGACCGGTGCCGTGGTGTTGCCGGCGCCGTCGGGCTGGCCGTTCGGGAACACGGTGGTCCAGGTCTTCTCGTCGTTCGAGACCTGAATGTCGTATTCCGACGCGTAGGCGTTTTCCCACACCAGCACGACCTTGTCGAAGGTCTTCACCGAGCCGAGGTCGACCTCGAGCCACGACGGATCGACTTCCGGCGCCGACGACCAGCGCGTGCCGATCGAGCCGTCGATCGCGTAGGCCGCCACCAGGCCGCCGTTCTGATCGCTGCTCGACTTGGCGATGCCGCCCAGCGCGAGGTTCGACGCATCGGTGCCGCTCACGTCGAGCGTCGCGGTGCGGCTGGTGACGCTGCCGGCGCTGTTGGTGATGGTCACCGCGTAGCTGCCCGCATCGCTCGACTGCGCCTGCGTGATCAGATAGCTGGCGGAGTTGTCGCCGACCGGCAGGCCGTTGTGGGTCCACTGGTAGCTGAGCGGGTTCGAGCCGTTCGCGCTGATGCTGAACGTCACGCTCTGGCCGAACGGCACGCTCTGGTCGGTCAGGTCCGAGACGATCACGGGCGGCGTGGCCACGTTCACGGTCAGCGTCACCGGCGTGGACGTGATGCTGCCCGCGCTGTTGGTGATCGTGACGCTGTACTGCGTGCCGCTGTCGGTGACGGCCATCACCGGCGTGTCATAGACGGGCGAGGTGGCCCCGTCGATCGGCGCGCCGTTCTTGAGCCACTGGTACGACAGCACCGGCGAGCCCGAGGCCTGCACCGTGAACTCGGCGCTCTGGCCCGCGGTGATGTTCTTCGCGAGCGGCGCCGTGACGATCTGCGGCGCGGCCGGCTGCACCAGCGTGACCACCGCGTTGCGCGAGCTGACGTGGCCGATCGTGTTGCTGACTTCCACGCTGAAGGTCGCGTTGTTGTCGCCCTGCTGCAGCGCCGGCGTGGTGTAGCTGTAGCTCGTCGCGCCCGCGATCGGCGTGCCGTTCTTCAGCCACTGGTACGAGATCGGCGTGGCGCCGGCCGTCAGCACCGTGAAGGTGCCGGTCTGGCCGAGCGTGACGACCTGGTCGGCCGGCTGCGTGACGATCTGCGGCGCCTGCTGGTCCTGCTGGCCGACGGTGGTGCCGGTGCCGTTGAAGCCCTGCGCGTCGACGGCCGGCACCACGTTGAACGAGGCGTTGGCGCTGCCGAGGTTCGGCGCGCTGACCGTCACCTGCACGGTGCCCGTGGCGAACTGGGTGCGCACCGCGATCTTCGCCATGCCGCCCTCGGCGGACAGGTTCGGATCGCCCGGCGCGTGCCAGCCCTGCGGCTGGTTGTCGTTCACGTAGTGGTCCGAGCCGCCGCGATAGGTGCCCGGGCCGCTGACGCTGAAGGTCAGCGTCTGGGCCGCGTCCGGTACCAGGTTGCCCTGCGCGTCGACCACCTTGGCCGTCAACGTGGCCGCGTCGGTGCCGTTGGCGGTGAGCTGGAACTGGTCGCCGTCCGGCTTGGTGATCTGCGGGTCGACCGTCAGCACCAGATGGTCGGCGGGGCCGGCCGTCACCAGCGTGTCGGTGGCGGCCACCTGCAGGTTCTCGTTCAGACACTCGGCGACGAGCGTGCCCGGCTGGAACGTGATGTTGTCCCAGTGGACCTGGCCCGGCAGCAGCATGGTGTTCTGCGTGATGTCCGCGGACGGATCCGAGTTCACCGCGTTCGGCGCCTGCGCGCCGCCGATCAGCTGGCCGTTCAGGCGCAGCTGCACCGACGGACAGTTGCTGAACGCGTTCACGCGCACCGTGCCCGAGCGGTTCCAGGTATGCGCGAGCTTGACCACCGGCTTGATCTGGTACGGCGTCCAGATCGCCTCGTAGATGTAGTAGATCAGGCGCGGCAGGCGGTTCCAGTCCATCATCGACGCGCCGTTCGAACGCACTTCGTTGTTCGGCGTGCCGTCGGTCTGGGTGTTGATTTCGCCCGGCGTGTCGGCCAGATACCAGTGCGCGATGCCGAACGACCTGCCGGCGACGCTATGCACCCAGTCGCGAATGTAGGACGCCGCGAACTGGATCTCGAAGTCGTACTTCCAGCGGCCGAGACCGTCGCCCCAGTACTCGGAGCCGTAGGCCGGCGAGTTCGGGTAGGTCTGCTTGACGTTGACGTCGCAACCCTGGCCGCTGCAGCCGAGGATGTCGCCGTTGGCCGGATCCGGCGTGCGGTCGGCCTGGGCGCGCGTGTTGACCGGGTCCCACTGGCGCGAGATCTGCTTGAGTTGCTGCGCGATGCCCTCGTCCATCTTGCCGTTGTTCGCTTCCCACGCGAGCACCGACGGATGGTTGCGGTCATGGACGATCATGTCGCGATGCAGTTCTTCCTTCAGCGTGACGTTGTCCTGCGTCACGCAGTTGCCCTGGCCGGCCGAGGTGCAGAGCGCGCTGAAGCCGTTCTCGCCGTCGCCGCTGGGCTGCAGCATCATGATGCCGTACTCGTCGGCGGCGTCGAGCCACTCGCGACCCTGGCTCGAATGGCCCGGGCGATACGAGCTGCCGCCCGCCTGCGCGAGCAGCGACAGATCCTGCCATTGCAGGTCCGGCGGCACGGCCGAGCCGAGCGCCGGATAGTCGTAGCGGCCCGAGGCACCCCACAGGAAGTGCTCGTGCCCGTTGATCACGGGCAGGTTGCGGTCCCAGGTGATGGTGCGGATGCCGAGCGGGCTTTCCTTGGTGTCGACCACCACGCCGTTCATGCTGACCGAGTGGATCACGCGGTACATGTACGGATGGCCGAACGTGCTGTTGTTCGGATACCAGAGCGTCGGGTTGTTCACCGTCAGCACCTGGTCGAACAGCGTCGGATTGAGCGGCCCCGAGCTGTTGGCCGGGATCGTCCTGCTGTCCTGCGCGGTGGCCACGACGTTGCCGGCCGCGTCGACGATCTGCGTCGTCAGCGTGACCGGCTGGCTCGACGAATACTCGTTGAGCACGTTGGTCTGCACGCGGATGGTGGCCGAGGCGTCGTTGGCCGACACCGTCGACACGTAGGTGCCCCAGGTGTTCAGCACCGCGTAGATGTTCTCGGGGATGTGGACGCGGTCGGTGATGTGCATCCACACCGGCCGGAACAGGCCCGTGTCGTCCTGGCCGAAGCGGAACGCGCCGGAGAAGCTCGGCGACTCGAAGAACTTGTCGCCGCGCGAGACCTTCACCGCCAGCACGTTGTCGACCGGGTTGCCGTTGGCGTCCTTGAACTGGACGTAGGGCGTGATGTCGACGATGAACGGGATGAAGCCGATCACGTGCGTGGCCTGCGAGTTCGCCTGCACCTGGCTGTTGCCCGGGATGAAGTGGCCGTTGATGTAGACCTGCACGCCGGTGTGCGCGCCTTCGAACTCGACCAGGATCTTGCGGTTCAGCTGATCCGGCCCATACGACGGATCGAGCGTGAAGTGCTTGCGGTACCAGTTGGTGTTGCCGGTCAGCTGGCCCTGGCCGCCGCCCGATTCGAGATTGATGAAGGTGTCGTTGTCGGCGGGCGTCTGCGGCACGCCGATCGACTGCCACTTCGAATCGTCGAACGACGGCAGCATCGAATTCGGGTCGTCGACGTCCTTGATGTATTTCCACGGCGTCGCACCCAGGTTGATCCGGATGTGATTGCTTGGCGGCAGCTTGACGGCCGCTCGCGCATGCACCGCGGAGAGCAGGAATAGCCCCCATAACAGGAGCAACAAGCCCGCACCCTGCCAGGCGGAATGCCTAACATTCTTGCGCATGTTGAGTTTCCCCAGTTTTTTTCCGTTTTGCGTATGTCTTGCACCCGGGCCGCCCGAACCGGGCGCGCCCCCCCATGTGCCATGCGCGCGCGAACGCCCGGGCCGATCATCGACCCGCACGTCGCCGCGCACCCCTTTCCCCATTACCTCGTTACCCCGCCTTGCCACCCGTCGTCGGTTCGTGACGGACGGGTGGCAAACGTTTTCGTCGCCAAATAGGGGATGACCCTCGTTTGGCATCAGCAGGGGATAACGGCCTCAATCTCAAAATTTAGGTAGGTGTAAACCCTTACAACCCCCAAATACCCGGCAACCAGGCCAAACGTTTGCGGATTCGTGTCACGTGCGTGACCTTTCGCTTTCGAATGGCCGACGAAAATCCGGCCGCGCACCCGGCTGGTGCGCGTGGCCGCCATGTCGGGACAGGCGAGGTGAGGCCGTTACCACGCTCGCGCACCGGCCCACGCGGGGTGCGCGACGGCACCCGCGACCGGTCGGCGGCGAGGTGAAACCTGCTTGGCAAGCCGTTGTTGGCGTTCTCGTTCTGTTTTGCGGCGAGGCTGTGATGTGAAGCGTCGGTGGCTGATGGTTCGTCCCGACGCGAGCCGTTCGCATGCACCCCGTGAACGTTATCCCCTGTAGCGTGGCCAGGCAGGTCGGAGCGTCTCATGAAGCGCGAAGCGGCGCGCGCGGCCGATGCGAACCCTTCCGCATCGGCGCGAAGCGAACCGGCGGCACGATGCACGGCCGCGCCATGCCCCGCAACGGCCGGCCGCGCCGTTGCGGAAAAGTGGCGACATGGCGTGCCGATCGGCCCGAAACCGAAACAGTCGGCCGGCGCGAAGGAAGGCGCTAGTCGAGATCGGAATCGAACGTGAGGACCAGCAAACCGGCATAGCTCCGCCCGCGCCGCATCTGGCCGGTCCCACCGGGCACGGTGCGAAACGTCAGGCGCGCCCGCCGGACGCCGGTACCTTGCGGTGAAATCGGCGTGAACACGCGCGGCGCATGCGTCAGGCGGCTGTTGATGGCCTGCCGGCCCGTGTCGTCCATCAGGCCGGCGTCGGTCAGCAGTACCTCGACGCCGATCGGCGGGGTCCTGCCGTCCTCCGCGATGCCGCAGCCATCGCCGACCGAGTACAAGCAGACCATGCTGATCGATACCGGTCCGCGCGCGCCGAAATCAAACTCGGTGCTGCCCGTCAGGATCGGCGGCATCTGGCTCTGCCAGGCGAGCCAGCTGCTCATCGGCTCCAGTTCAACGGTGAGCGCGTTGCTGTTGTCGTCCCTCAGGAAGTGGACGTACATGTCCGGTTCGACCGACACCACGAAATGGAGCATGACGTCGTCGGTGTTGCCCTGGAAATTCCGTCCGAAATCGAGGTTTTTGCCCGGACCGAACTGGTACAGGTAGCTGCCTCGATAGACGCCGGGGCGCCACGTCCACGGCTGATCCAGCGTGAGCCGATAGCTGAAGCTGACATCGCCGATTTCCACCGAATCGAGGCCCGGTTGCGGCGGCCCGTAGTAGACGCAATATCCGCTGCTTGCGCTGTTGAACATCGCGTAGAACGGCGACTGCCCCCATGCGGTGCCGCCCACGAAATCACAGCCCGAATGCCCGATCGACGCGGCAGGCGACGCCGGGAACCGGTTGGCGGACAGGCCGATCGACGTCACCCGGAAGTCGAGCGAACGCGTGAAGCCGGCATCGTCCGCCATCGTGACGAAGGTAAACGACGGGGTGTCGAAACCGATATAGAAACGGTCCTCGAACGGGGCGCTCGGGTCCTTCGACAGCTGCTTCACGCCGAGATGGCCGCCGGCGTTGCCGGCCCACGGAAACAGGATGCTGAAGTTGCCCGGCGGGCACGCCTGCGGATGATCGACGCACATGCCGCTCTGCGGCGTCGTGTTGACGAGGTGGCCGTTCGTCTGGGCAAGGTTGCCGTGGTAGGTCGCGGTGAGCGTCAGGTCGGACGCTGCGGCGTCGTGCCTCGCACCCGCGCCGGTCAGGATCGCCAGCGCCATCAGGCCGGCCCGATATCGCTTCATCGACATGTCAGGTCTCCCAGCACGGCCACCCCGCTCGCGTCGGGCCGCACGATCCGGTGGCGCAGATCGACGTGGCAGACGTCATGTCCGCCGTCGAAGATCTCGATGGTCGGCCGCTGCCGGCTCACCTCCATCGTGAACACGCCGTCGCTCTCCGGCCAGGCCTGGCCGGCGTGATTGACGATGCGGATGCCGGTGCGCGGCCGGCCGTTCGCATCCACGACGCGCCCCACCACCGTGATGGTGCGGATCGCGTCGAGCCTGCGATGCACCACGCCGCCGGGGAACAGCTGCACCGACATCGATTCGGGATGGAAACGCACCCCGCCCGACTTGCCGTCCAGCTGGTCGAAGCTCAGGTAGGCGGTGCGATACGGATCGACGGCCACCAGGTTGCGCCCCGCATGCAGCGTCACGAACTGCCCGTCGCTCATGCGCGCCACCAGGCCGGCGGGCAGCGCGGCGCCATCGGAGCCGACGTCGAGCACCACCGCCGAGCGCGCCGCGCCGAGATCCGAGGCCGCCTCGCCGATCGCCCAGCCGCCGATCGCCGTGGTGCTGCGCAGGTTCAGGCCCAGCGATGCGTCGCCGCTGCCGGTCGCGTACTGCACGTAGCCGTCGCCGCTCAGGTGACGCGCCGAGAAGCGCGCCGACGCCGTGGCCGAGCTGCCGCCGCGCGCGTAGTTGCCGGCCACGTCGATCGACTGCACCACGCCGTGCGCGAAGTTGTGCTGGTAGCCGAGGTTCACCGAGCGGTCGAGGCCGGCCGCCGTGCGGCCCGCGCCCGTGCTGACGTTGAACTGGTCGCTGCCGCGCCCGAAGGTACCGGTCAGGCCGATCATCACGCCGTGCTCGCGCTGGCGGATGTCACGGCCCGTCCAGGCGGCCGGCCGGTCGTACAGGCTCACGAATGCCTGGATCTGCGTGCCGCCGTGGGTCACCAGATCGCGATAGAACGACAGGTCGATGGTGTGCTGGGCGTGGACGTGGTCGAACCGCAGGCTCGTGCTCAGGCGGTTGTGCTCGTTGATCTGCCATGAGCCGACCACGCTGCTGTAGCGCGAAATGTCGGTGTAGACCGGCAGCGGGCTGCCGTCGTAGGTGCGCACGCGGCGGCTGTATTTGTGCTGCGCGTAGCGGTGCGTGACGGCCAGGCTCGCGGTGCCCGCGCGCAGCGTGCCCTGGACCTCGAAGCCCGAGCCGCGCCGCGACGAATAATAGGGATTCACGTAGAGCCGTGCGCTGTCGTTGAACTGGTAGTCGACGAACAGGCCCACCGGCGTGTCGTCGCCCTGGTAGGACACCGTCACGCCACCGCGCAGCCGCGGCGTGAGCAGGTAGCCGAGCTGCGCGCCGCCGGCCCAGTCGCCGCGCCCGGTATCGTCGAACGCGCCGTCCCACAGCGCGAAGCGGCGCCCGCCGTAGACACGAAACCGCCAGCGGCTGCGGCCGTTCCAGTTGGTCGGCTTGTAGATGCTCTCCGGCGTGCTCGATACCAGCTGGTTGCCCTCGTAGAGCCGCACCTCCACCGTGTAGATACCGTTCGGCAGATCCTCGGTGGGCAGTTCGGTGACGCCGGGCTGCACCACCCGCGTGCTCAGCATCCGGCCGTCCTTGTAGATCTCGACGCGGCCGGCGCGGTTCGCGTTGACGGTCAGCGGGATCATGCTCGCGTGCCGGTCGGAGCGCAGCAGCGTGTCCGACGAGCCGATCGAGAAGCCCGCGATGGTGTCCGCATCGGCGTAGGGCAGCGGCGCGAGGTTGCCCTGGTCGGTCGAATTGTCGGGCGCGAAGATCCCGGCGCGCGCGTAATAACCGTGGAACTCGCGCTGCAGGTAGGCGTCGTTCAGGTACTTGCGCCACTGGTCGCCGCCGAAGCCGCCGAACGAGCGGTAGTGTTCGTAGACCACCTGCAGGTCCGAGTAGGCGGTCCAGCTGCCGAGGTTCGACGATATCGACAGGTCGTAGTTGAGGCTGCTCGCCCCGCCGCCCGGATCGCTCACGAGCGACAGGCCATGCGAGAGCACCGCGCCGCCGCTGCCGTGCGCGGGGGTGGTGAGATAGGCGGCGCCGGCGGCATCGTCGGCGCCGCGGTCCGTGAACAGGGCAAGCTTCGAATCCGCGAGGCCGAACGCACTGCGCACGATGCCGGCGCGGCAGTCGAGCCCCGAACAGGTGCCGAGCGTCAGGCCGCGACGCAGCACGGCCTCGTACTCGTTGCGCCGCTCGAGCGGAATCGTGCTCTCGGCGCCCGCCATCATCTGCGTGAGCGTGACGCGATCGTGGCGGTCCAGCACCACCATCGCGTCGGCCAGATAGCGACCGTCCACTTCCACCCGAACGGCCAGCGGCGCGTCATGGATTGCGTTCGCGAAGCCGTCGGGCAGGTCGTTCATGTAACGGGCCGGCAGAAGCTCCAGCTGTCCGGCAAAGCTGCGCGCGGCGGCAAATGCGAGCAGGGCTGCGCAGGCGAGGCGATGGAGTCGGATCGGCACGAGGTCGGTCTGGCACGCGGATCATGAACGACGGGCGGGCATTACTGCGCCGGCGCCGGCTGGAAGTCGAACACGAGCGCGGCCGTGCCCTGATAGGACTGGCCCGGCTTCGGCTTCGCGTCGTCCTGCACGTGCAGCGTCAGCGCGCCGTCCACTTCCGCGCCGGCCTTGTCGTTGTAGATCTGCTGCCCGGTCGTGCTGAGCACGACCGGCGTCGTCAGTGCGCTGCCGCTGATCGAGGCCTGCACGGGCAGATCGTCGGTGGCCACGCCGTCGCTGAGCACGATCGGGTACGAGAGGCTGGCCAGGATCACGCCCCCGGCGCCGGAACCCGTGCCCATGTTGTTGCGCATGCGCAGGCCGATCACCGGCGGGTTGCGCAGCTTCTGCGTGTTTTCGTCGTAGACGAAATCCACCGCATCGGCCGGCCAGCCGCCCACGGCCTTCACGTAGGACGTGCCGGACGGCACCGTGGCGCGCAGCTGGATGTTCTGCTGCACGATGTCGGCGTGCGCGACGCCGACCACCGCAGCGGCAGCGGCGATCGCGGATCGGAAAAAGAGCTTTCTAAGCATGACTGAATACCTCCTGGGTTGATGAATGCGGCCGCCATGGAACGGCCGCGTGGCACTGACGTTTCAGTCAGCGGGAAAGATGGAAACGAACGAATCGGACGAATCGGGCCCGCCGCGCGAACCGGCGCGGCCGGCTAGAAATCGAACCGCTTGTGGCGCGTATGCCGGCCTTCCTCGAGATCGAACGCGATCGACCGGACATCCTGTTTCTTCACCGTCAACGTGCGGCCCGGCAGGATGAAGTGGCGCGACGGCTCGTCGTCCGCATGGCTGCGGGCGCTCACGCGGTAGTTGTCGAGCACCACGGTGGTATTGCCGTGGTTGACGATGCGCAGCGCGTCGGGTGTGTCGTCGAAGCGCGTGTCGTAGTGCTCGTGGCTCGGGCGCACGAACACGATCTCGCCATAGCCGATCAGCACCTTGATGCCGGCGCGGGCGGCCCGGCGCTCGACCTCGGGCGACACGTCGAAGCCGGCCTTGCGCGACGGCTGGACCGGCAGGTAGCGCACGCGGAAGTACTGCTCGACCTCGCGCTTGCCGACGTAGAGGATGCGGGTGCTGCGCGCGCCCTGCGGCGGCACGATCAGCCGGTTGGGACTGACGATCAGGCGGTCCTCCAGCGCGCCGTCGCTCGGCTGCGGCGACTCGTGAAGGTGGTCGTCGGCATCGAAGACGATGCGCTTGATCTCGACGGCGACGAAGCCGGTTTCGTCGCCGTCGTTGCGGATCGGTTTCATGATCGAGGAGGTATCGCCGGGCAGGTAGTCGTACAGGCCGCCGACGTTGAGCTTCGGGCCGGACGGCGCGGGCCCGGACGCGGTGGACGGGGTGGGGTCGGCGGCCGAGGCGGCCGAGGCGGGCGACGCGGCCGGCGCCGCGGGCTCGGCGGACGCCGCGTGCGCGGCCATGCCGATGGCCAGCATCGTCGCGCCGGCGCCTCGAACTACGTATCGCCGGGCCATGCCGGACCGGAAGAACCATCGCGCTGCGTGCATCCCCCGCAGACCCCCGTTTGCTTTCGCATCCAATTGACTTGCTCCCGAACACCTGGCGTGGCCGGCGTCGCGCCCCGGCAACGTCGTATTGCCTCTTTCTCAATCACCCGTTGGTTTTTATTTGCGTATCCGAACACCGGCCGCAATCGAAACGCGAAGAACTATCGGTCATCACCCCATGTCGGGCCATCGTAAAACTACGAAACTGCCCGCCAATCCCGCGATAGATTTCGTCGCAGCGAAACGCGTTCCTCCCTGCTCCGTCCCGCGCACCGCGCCCCCCGACGGCGGGAAAACACCGAGTTGCAGCGGTGCGCTTCGTGGTTTACTGTATCGATACACTAAATCGATACAGTCGCTGCGTGGCCGTCGCGACGACTCACGACATCCACTCGCGCCAGGCGCGGCACCCAGGAGACACCACACCATGCAGTCGATTTCGAGAAGACGCTTCCTCCAGACCGCCTCGGCGGCCTCGCTCGCCACCGCGGGCCTCGGCCTCACGGGCCTCGCACGCGCCGACGCGCCGGTCGCGCTGCGGCTGTCGTCGTCGATGCCGGCCAACGAGAACGCGGCGCACTACGTCTGGTACCAGGATCTGGCCGCGAACCTGAAGGCGAGCGTCGGCGACCGGATCCGCATCGACTTCTTCCCGAACAACCAGCTCGGCAAGGAAAGCGACGTGGTCCAGCAGGTCAAGGTGGGCGCCGTGGACATGATGGTGGCGGGCTCGTCGATCTGGGCCACCGCGCTGCCCGAACTCGGCATGCTCGACCTCGGCTATCTGTTCGACGGCTTCGACCACGTCGGCCGCGCGATGGACGGCCCGGTCGGCGCGAGCTTCGACAAGCTGCTGCAGCAGCGCGCCGGCTGCTCGATCATCACCTGGGGCTACTCGTTCGGCGGGCGCAACGTGTTCACCAAGAAGCCGGTGCACTCGCTGGCCGAGCTCAAGGGCATGAAGCTGCGCGTGCTGCCCACCCCGGCCTTCATGGACACGTTCCGGCTGATGGGCGCGGTGCCCACCCCGATCCCGGTCGGCGAGCTCTACATGGCCGCGCAGACCGGCGTGGTGGACGGCTTCGAGCACGACTGCGCGACCGTGCTGGCGAGCAAGTTCGACGAGGTGGTGAAGTCGTGCTGGCAGACCCAGCACGTGTTCAGCCCGATCGTCGTGACGATGGGCCGCCGCGCGCTCGCCAAGCTCCCGGCGGACCTGCGCGGCCCGTTCCAGGCGGCCGTGCAGGACGCCACCCGCAAGCAGCGCCAGACCGCGATCCAGACCGCCGCGAACGCCGAGCAGGAACTGAAGAAGCGTGGCATGAGCTTCGCGCCGATGTCGGCGGCCGACCGCGACGCGGTGCGCCGCGAGATGCAGGCCAAGCTCTACGCGAGCTTCGCGAAGCAGTATCCGGCCACCGCGCCGCTGTTCCCGGCGATCGTCGCCGCGCGGGGCTGAACCGATGAGCGCCCTGTCCACCCCGTCGGGCCAGGCCGCCCCTGCCGCGCCCGGCTTCGGCGAGACCACCCGGCTCGCGCGCGGCCTCGGCCACCTGCTGCGCGGCATCGAGCATGTCTGCGCGGCGGTGCTGGCCGCCGACGTCGCCGTGGTGTTCATCTCGGTGATCTACCGCTACTTCCTGCACGACCCGGTGGACTGGGCCGAGGAGGTGGCGGGCGCGCTGATGATCGTGCTGGTGTTCTGCGGCGCGGCCACCGTGCTCGCGCGCAGCCAGCACGTGGGCGTGGACCTGTTTCGTGGCCTGCTGCCGGCGCGCTGGCAGCCCGCGCTGGTGCAGCTCGGCCACTGGGTGATCGCGGGCGTGGCGGGCAACCTCTGCGTGTCGTCGTGCCTGCTGCTGGTCGACTCCTACGGCCAGATGACGCCGAGCGGGCTGCCGGCCTGGATCGACGTCTATCCGCTGGTGGCCGGCAGCGCGTTCATGGCGATCTTCGCGCTCGCCAACGCACTGAACGGCCCGCGCGCCACCGTGCTCGGCACCTTGCTCGGCTGCGTGCTGGCCACCGCCGCGGTGGTGGCCTGGAACACGTTCGTGCCCGGTCACGCGCTCTCGCCGGGGCTGCTGCTGGCGGCGGGCTTCTTCGGCGGGCTGCTGCTCGGCGTGCCGATCGGCTTCGTGCTGGCGCTCTCGGCGCTGCTCTACTTCCTCGCCGATCCGTCGCTGCCGATGCTGGTCTACGCGCAGCAGGTGATGGCGGGCACCGACCACTTCGTGCTGCTGGCGATCCCGTTCTTCGTGCTGGCCGGCCTGCTGATGGAAACCAACGGCATGTCCTCGCGCCTGATCGAGTTGCTGCTGCGGCTGTTCGGGCGCGTGCGCGGCGGCCTCGGCCTGATCACCATCATCGCCACGGCGTTCTTCTCGGGCGTGTCGGGCTCGAAGCTGGCCGACATCGCCGCGGTGGGCGGCGTGGTGATGCCGGCGGTGCGCCAGAGCGGCGAGGATCCGAACGAGGCCGCCGCGCTGCTGGCCTGCAGCGCGGTGATGGCCGAGACCATCCCGCCCTGCGTGAACATGATCATCATGGGCTTCGTGGCCAACATCTCGATCGCCGGGCTGTTCCTGGCGGGCGTGGTGCCGGCCGTGGTGCTGGCGGTGGCGCTGGCCGCCGTGGCGGTGATCGCCGGGCGCCGCATCGACGTGGCCGCCGCGCTGCCGAGCCCGCGCCACTGGCTGCCGCTGGCGGGCGGCGCGCTGGTCGCGCTGCTGATGATCGCGATGATCGGCAAGGGCGTGACCTCGGGCATCGCCACCTCCACCGAGGTGTCGGCGTTCGCGGTGGTCTACGCGCTGCTGGTGGGCTGGCTCGCGTTCCGCGAACTCACGCCGCGCTCGATCGTGCGCGTGTTCGTGCGCTCGGCGTCGATGGCCAGCAGCATCCTGTTCATCGTCGCGGCGGCGTCCAGCGTCTCGTTCGCGCTGACCGTCGAGCAGATCCCGGCGCTGGTGTCCGATTCGATGATCGCGTTCGCGCACCAGTACGGGCCGACCCTGTTCGTGCTGCTCTCGGTGCTGCTGATGATCGTGTTCGGCGCCGTACTCGAGGGCGCGCCCGCGCTGATCATCTTCGGGCCGCTGCTCACGCCGATCGCCACCCAGCTCGGCATCGACCCGCTGCACTTCGGCACCGTGATCGTGGTGGCGATGGGGCTCGGCCTGTTCGCGCCGCCCGTCGGGCTCGGCCTGTTCGCCACCTGCGCGATCACCGGCACCGACGTGAAGGCGGTGGCGCGCCCCATGCTCAAGTATCTGGTGGTACTGTGCGCCGCTCTGGTGGTACTGATTCTGGTGCCGTCGTTTTCATTGTGGTTGCCGAACCGCTTCGGCCTGTAGAGCGTCAACACACCCAGCCATGAGCACCATTCAGGATGTCGCGCGCCGCGCCGGCGTGTCGGTCAGCACGGTATCGAACGTCCTCAACGGCCGCACCGACCAGATGCGCGAGGAAACCCTCGCGCGCGTGCGGGCCGCGATGGACGCGCTCGACTATCGCCCGAGCAAGCTGGCGCGGCAGCTGAAGACCGGCCAGACGCCGCTGGTCGGGCTGCTGGTGCCGTCGATCGCCAACCCGATGTACGGCTACATCGCGCGCGAGGTGGAAACCCTCGCGCAGGAGCGCTACGGCCACCGCGTGCTGATCGGCAACACCTACCGCGATCCGGTGAAGGAGGCGTCGTTCTTCGACGACCTGCTCTCGCAGGGCGTGCGCCGCGTGATCGTGATCTCGTCGCTGGCCGACGAGCGCCATCTGGAGACCGCCGCCGAACGCGGCATGGTGGTGGTCAGCTACGACCGGCGCGCCACCGACGGCGGCCACACGCGGATCGGCCACGTCACGCCCGACAACTTCGGCGCCGCGCGCCTGGCCACGCGCCACCTGATCGCGCACGGCCACACGCGGCTCGCCTACGCCACGCTGGCCGGCATGACGATGAGCCGGCGCGACAAGATCGACGGCTTCCTCGCCGCCGCCGGCGAGGCCGGGCTCGCGGCCGGCGCGCGCGTGCTCGACAGCGGCACGGTCGACGAATACGGCGATTCGATGATCGCCGAGAACGGCCGCGCGCTGGCCCGGCGGCTCGCGGCCGAGCCCGCCGCGACGCGGCCCAGCGGCGTGGTGGCCGTCAACGACCTGATGGCGCTCGGCCTGATGGCGGGACTGCGCGAGGCGGGCCTCACGGTGCCCGGCGACGTCTCGATCGTCGGCATGGACGGCCACTTCCTCGCCGCCATCTCGAACCCGGCGCTGACCACCGTGCAGCTGCCGGTGCCGGCCATGGCCGCCGCGATGGTCGAGCGCGTGATGCGCCGCGACGATGCCCCGGCCGCGGCCGAGCCCACGTTGTTCACGGACATCTCGCTCGTCGAGCGCGAATCGGTCGCGCCGCCGGGAGCCCCCCGGCCAACCAGGAAAAAGACATGACCCAGGTATTCGTGAGCCATCCGCGCCACATGCTCGACCATTATTTCGGCGCGCGCGCGGCCGCCGCGCTGCGCGCCGTCGCCAGCGTCCGGTTCAACGACGCCGAGCGCGAGCTGAGCACCGACGAGCTGATCGCCGCCGCGCGCGACGCCGAGGTGATCATCGGCTACCGGCAGACCCCCGCGCCGCGCGCGCTGTTCGCCGCGCTGCCGAAGCTGCTCGCGTTCGTGCGCTGCGCGGTGGACATCCGCACCATCGACGTGGCCGCCGCGAGCGAGCACGGCGTGCTCGTCACGCAGGCGAGCGCCGGCTTCGTGCCGGCCGTCAGCGAATGGGTGATCGGCGCGATGCTCGACCTCGCGCGCTCGACCAGTGCCTACGCGGCCAGCTACCGGCGCGGCGAGCCGCCCGTGCCGCGCATGGGCCGCGAGCTGCGCGGCGCCACGCTCGGCGTGATCGGCTACGGGCAGATCGCGCGCTATCTGTGCGAGCTGGCGCTCGGGTTCGGCATGCGCGTGGTGGTGGCCGATCCGTTCGCCACCGTCACCGACCTGCGCATGCACCAGGTCGAACTCGACGCGCTGCTCGGCGAGGCCGACTTCGTGGTCTGCCTCGCGCCGGCCACGCCCGACACGCGCAACCTGATGGACGCGCGCGCGTTCGCGGCGATGAAGCCCGACGCGCTGTTCATCAATGCGGCGCGCGGCGAGCTGGTGGACGAGGCCGCGCTGCTCGCGGCACTCGATGCCGGCCGGCTGGCCGGGGCCGCGCTCGACGTGGGCCGCGCCGCCGACCAGATGCCGTCGCCGGCGCTGGCCGCGCATCCGCGCGTGCTGGCCACGCCGCACGTGGGCGGCCTCACGCCCGGCGCGATCGAGCACCAGTCGCTCGAAACCGTCGCGCAGACCGAGGCGCTGCTGCAGGGGCGCATCCCGGCCGGCGCGGTGAACGCGGCGCAGGCACGGCGGCTCGCGCAGCGCTATCCGGCCGCCGCCGCCGCCGCTTTGGCCGGCGCGCCGGAGCAGGCACGATGAGCGCGCCGCTGCGATTCGACGGCGCCTGCGACTGCCACGTCCACGTGTATGAAGCCGGCTATCCGCTGGCCGCGAGCGCGACCTTCGTGCCGCCGCCCGCGCCCGCCGCGGCCTGCCGCGAGATGCAGCGCGCGCTCGGCCTGTCGCGCGTGGTGGTGGTGCAGCCGACCGGCTATGGCTTCGACAATCGCTGCACGCTCGCCGCGATCGCCGGACTGGGCGACGGCGCGCGCGGCGTGGCGGTGGTGCCGCGCGAAGTCGACGATGCCGAACTTCAGCGGCTGCACGCGGCCGGGATTCGCGGCGTGCGCTTCATGATGCTGCCGGGCGGGCTGCTGCCGTGGGACGCACTGCCGGCGCTGGCCGCGCGCATCGCGCCGCTCGGCTGGCACATCGACCTGCAGCTCGACGGCCATGCGCTGCCGCACTACGAGGCGCAGCTCGCGCAACTGCCGGCGCGGCTCGTGATCGACCATCTCGGCAAGTTCCTCGGGCCGCTCGCGCCCGACAGCGCGGCGCTCGCCGCGCTCGACCGGCTGCTGGACGGGCCGCGCTGCTGGGTCAAGCTGTCGGCGCCCTACGAAAGCTCGCAGGACGGCCCGCCCGGCTACGACGACCGCGCCTGGCTCGCGCGCCATCTGGCCGAACGCCATCCCGAGCGCTGCCTGTGGGCTTCGAACTGGCCACATCCGAACGTGAAGCCGGTGCCTGATGACGCGCGGCTGCTCGACTGGGCGCTGGGCTGCATCGACGACGACGCGGTGCGCCGCAAAATCCTCGTCGACAATCCGGCCGAGTTGTACGGGTTCGATGCGGTGTGAAGGTGGCCTGAAATCGATCTGAAGCCGACGGGAAGCCGGGGCGCCCGGCACCGCAACCGGCGCGGGCGCCCCATGCCCGGCTCACCGCTCAGGGCTGGCCGTACTGCCAGGTGTTGAGGTAGTACTCGCCGCCCGCCTGCCAGCCGAGCTGCACCTGCACCGACTGCTCGACCGTCGAGAAGGCGTTCGGCGTCAGCACGTCGGTGAAGCGCGAGTTGAACACGAACGGCGACGGCGTGCTGCCCGGGCTCGGCCCCCACATCGTCGCGACGTAGGTGGTGGCGGGGAAGTTGGTCCCGGCCGTGCCGAGCGAATTGATCGACGCCCAGAAGTTCGGATAGAGCGCGCCGGCCGGCGTGGTCCAGTCGATCGTGGCCGAGGTGCCCGGCGCGCTCTGGGTGCCCGAGCCGCCCGGCGTCAGATAGTCCGCGATCACGTCGGCGCCGAGCGTCTGCCACGCCACCGCGGCGCCCGCCGCGGCCGCCTGGTTGCGCCCGATGTTCTGGATCGTCTGCGTGCGCAGCTTGGTGCCGGCCATGTCGTAGAGCGTGACCGAGTAGATGCCGAAGTTCGGGATCGTCGAGACGTCCTGCGAGCTCGGCGCGTATTCCGGCTGGCCGTGCGGCGTGAACGACGTCGTGCCGCCCGCGAGCGGCGCCCACGCCCACTTGTAGGTGGTGGACATGCCGCCGTCCGCGCGGCCGAACGCGCCCGTGGCCGGCGCGCTCAGCACGCCCGTCGGGATCTCGAGGAAGCCGCCGCCCGTGCCGTTGCCGGCCGTCTGCAGCCAGATGCCGGCGGCGGGCAGGCCCGGCCCCGTGACGAACGCCGAGCCGAGCTGCGTGGAAACACCGTTCACCGGCACGTAGGTCGGGATCTGGATGTCGAGACCCGACTCGTAGTGCGCATTGGCGGCGTTGGCCGCATCCGTGTACTGCACGCGCCCGACGAACGAGGCGATGTAGCTGTAGTCGAGCTGCTGGTTGCCGATCACATCCCACTTGCCGTTGGGCAGCTGCTGCACGTAGTCCATGCCGAAGTCGGGCGTGCCGTCCGGATCGGTCATCAGCAGATAGACCAGCGCGGCCGGATTGCTGATGCCGCTGATCGTGCCGGCCGGCACGAAGGCCACCGTCTTGATGGCGGTCAGCACCGTCCCCTTGGTGAACAGCGTGTGGCGGTCGGCGAACCCCGCCACACCGGTGCCGATGCCGTTGTTCAGGTAGCTCGCGTCGATCGCCGTCGCGCAGTTGCCGTCCGAGGCCGCCGCCGCGCCGCCCTGCACCGCCGAGGCGCAGGCCGCCAGCGTGGCCTGCAGGCTCGCCAGGTAGTTCGCGGGCTGGGCCGGTGCCGCCAGCGCGGTGGCCACGCGGGTGGCGGAGGTGAGCTGGATCGCCGTGTCCGGATCGGCCAGGCTCGTGATCTGCAGGCCGGCGCCCGAAGCCGAGGGCGTGACCGCCACCGAATCGATCACGGCGTCCGCGCCGGTCTGGTCCGGCGTGAAGGCCGCGCCGACCGGGTCGAGATTGGCCGCCACGCCGTTGGCCGACAGGATCGGCGCGAGCGCCGCGTCGAGCGTGGCCACCGCCGTGCCGATCGCGGCCGGCGTGATCGCCGCCGCGTTGCCGGCCAGCGTGGCCGGGTCGCCCGACGCCGTCATCAGCGCGGCGACGGCCGTCGTCAGCGGCGTCACGTTCGCCGTGACCGGCACGCCGCCCGCCGTGACCGTGCCCGCCACCACCGAATACAGCACGCCCGACACGCCGGTCGGATCGGCCGCCGTGATCAGCAGCGGCGCGCTGAGCCCGGTCAGCGACACGCTGTAGCCGCCGTCGGCGCCCGAGGTGGCCGATACCGTCTTGCCGTTCGCATCGGTCACCGTGACGATCGCGCCGCCCAGCGCGGTGCCGATCGCCACCGTGCCGCTCATCGAGCTGGCCGCGGCCGTGGCCGGCGTGGTGCCGCCCGACGATGCGGGGCTGCCGCCACCGTCACCGCCGCCGCATGCGGCCAGCGTGAAGGCGGTCAGCGCGCACAGCGCGAGCCGGGTGATCGCCGTGTTGGTTGGTTTCATGGGTTCTCCGTAATTGAGTGTGGTCCGGGGTGGGGTCGGCAGGTGCGTCTCGACATCGAATCGACGCATCTTGTTTGATGAGTTAACACTACATGAATTGACGTATATAGAGAACATCCGGTTCGTCGGTCAAGCCGTCTCGCATCGCACCGGGCCGACCTGGATTCGCAGCCCGCTCCGGCTGTTCCGCCCCGCCAGCATAGGGAGAGATCAGGACAAACCGTGTCCGGTACCGGCCGACGATCGTCTCCTGGATGTTTTCGTGATGTTGACTAAATACTACATATGTTGACGTGTCTATAGCGTCGAGAATCAGTCATCAGGCAGGCAATATTCCCGCCATGGCCATCCGTCGCGCATCCCCCTCCCCCAGCCAGCCCGCGCCGATTTCGACGGCCCTCGGCAAGCGCATCAAGGCGTGCCGGCACGAGGTCGAGAAATCGCAGGAAACGCTCGCGTTCGAGGCGCACGTCGATCGCACCTACATCTCGGCCATCGAACGCGGCATCGCCAATCCCTCGATCGAAACGCTCGCGAACCTCTGCCATGCGCTCGGCATCACGCTGGCCGCGCTGTTCGAGCCGCTCGACGGCGTGTCGCTGAAGCCCACCGGCACGCGCCGCATCAACGCCGCCACCCCGCCCGACATCAAACGCAGCCGGCTGCGCTGATCAAGCCGGCGGCGCGCCGATCGACAGCGCGCCGTCGAGCAGCACCGCCTGCCGGCCGTCGGCCGTGACGTAGCAGCCCCGCCCCGGCCGGTCCGGCATCGCATGGGTCAGGCGCGCGTTGTGGGCCGCGAGGCGCGGCGCCGGTTCGGCCGGATCGAGCATCAGCAGCGTGTCCGCCGCGAAGCGGTGCCCGTGCGTGCGCCCTTCCACGCCCACCGCCAGCGCGGCATGGCAGCCCGTCTCGTCCGGCCGCCGCCAGCTCGCCACCACCGGCCTGCCGCGAGCCAGCTCCCGTTCGCAGAAGCGCGCCACCGCCTCGTGCGACTCCGCCTCCACCGCCGTGCGCAGGCCCCAGCGCAGTTCCGCCAGCAACCCGCGCAGCTCGCCGAGCGTCACGCCGTGCAGGTAGTGCGGCCACGCGCGATCCCAGAACACCGCACCCGCGTCGTCAGTGGCAACGCGCAGGCCGGACGGATCGCGCAACAGCCCGAGCAGCGCCAGCGCCATCGCCGCGCAATGCAGCGCGCAGCCGCCTTCCCAGGCGCCCTGCCTGCTGTGCAGCGCGGCGTCCGAACCGGCGACGCCGAGGCGGCGGCCGGGCTGCAGGGTCGGCAACAGTTTCTGGACGAGAAATCCCATGCGTGGCGCGCTCCGGCCGGTGATCGACGAAGGCCCGAGTCTAGGCGGGCGGCCGGACAAATCGTGTCCGATGCGCGGCGTCGTGGGGCGGGCGGTTGGCGGCCGGCGTTGATCCGCTTCGGCGTGCGCCGTGATCGACCAGGTAACACGGCCGCCGGCTCTCACGGGCCGCGTCGCGCCGCTCGCGAACCCGGCCTCCGCGCCAGCTCCCGCCTGGCCATCACGGCACCGCGCGCGACATCCGTGTAGCGCGTTTGTGCTACAGAAATCGCCCGTGGCCATTCCTATACTCACGCCCAAATAAACGGCACCGCGACGCACGTCACCGCATCACGCGGCGCGCCGTTGCCGACATGGCCAGCGAAACACCGCGCCGCCAGCGCCCACGCGAGCGCCGGCGCCACGACGGCGCCGCCCGCTCGCACCGAGGCCGCCCGCCATGCCACGATTCGCCCGTCCCGGGCGTGATTCGCAGCACCCACTCCATGAGATACCAACATGACCACGCCAAACTTTGAAGTGCTCGTCCACGTGCATGACCTCGGGGACATCACCGTCGGCCCGGACGAATACGCCGGCGCACGCGGCAAGGACAAGACCCTGGAAGGCTTCCAGATCCGCTTCCCGGCCGCGGCGGGACTCGGGCTGCGCTACATGGCCCACGTCGCCGAAACGGGCGACACGGGCTGGCGCGTGGACGGCGAGTTCGTCGGCAGCCGCGGCAGGAACGCGCCGGTGCAGGGCTTCGCGATCACGCTGACGGGCGAGAAGTCCACCGAGTACGACGTCGTCTACATGGCGTATCAGCACGGTGGCGGCGAGACCGCCTGGTGCGCGAACGGCGCGTTCTGCGGCACGCGCGGCCAGTCGCTGAGCCTCGATGCGATCGTGGTCAAGCTGGTACCGAAGTTCGCGGTGCGCGTGCATGTGCTGGGCGCAGGCGACGTCACGGCCGGCCCGAACCAAGCCGCCGGCGCGCCCGACAAGGGGCTGCCGCTGAGCGGCTTCCAGATCCGGCTCGCCGCGACCTCCGGCCTGTCGCTGCAATACATGGCGCATCTGTCCGGCACGGGCGACACCGGCTGGGTCAGGGACGGCGAGTTCCTCGGCAGCGAGGACGGCCGGCCGTCGGTGGAAGGCTTCGCGATCAAGCTGACCGGCGACCATTTCGCCGACTACGACGTCTTCTACCGGGCACACGACACGCGCGGCACCGACACTGCCTGGTGCGCGAACGGCGAGTTCTGCGGCACGCGCGGCCAGTCGCGCCCGCTCGATGCGATCACCGTCAAGCTCGTACGCAAATTCTCGGTGCTGGTGCATGTGCAGCAGCTCGGCGACATCACCGTCGGCCCCAACGAATACGCCGGCGCGCGCGGCGACGGCAAGGCCATCGAGGGCTTCCAGCTCAAGTTCGCCGCCCCGGTCGGCCTCGGCATGCGCTACATGGCGCACGTGACCGGCAAGGGCGACACCGGCTGGGTCAAGGACGGCGAGTTCGTCGGCTCGCGCGGCCAGAACGCGACGATCCAGGGGTTCGCGATCGAGTTGACCGGAGAGAACTTCACGCGCTACGACATCTTCTACATGGCGTACCGCCACGGCGGCGGCGAGACCGCCTGGTGCTCGAACGGCGAGTTCTGCGGCTCGCGCGACACCGCATCGAAATTCGACGCGATCGTCGTCAAGCTCGTCAAGCGCGCGCCGAACTACGTGTCGATTGTCTCGAAGGCGCGCGCGGCGTCGGGACGGATGCTGCTCATCACCGGGCATCCGGCTCGGGGCAGCGTGACGGTGGACGTCCACGGCGACGAGAACTGGCAGACCTGGGACCAGCGCCTGGTGCCGAACCGCTCCGGCTTCTTCCTGATCAGCAAGGCCGACCCGACCCGCTGCATCGCGCGTCGCGGCAGCCGCGAGCCGGTCGCGCTCGCGGACATTCGCTCGGCCAAGCTCGAGGACTGCATCTGGCGCAACGACACCGTGCCCGGCCTGTACAACGCAATCAACTGCCTCAGCGATTGGGAGTTGAAGCTGAACATGGTCCGCTCCGATGCGTATCCGGACCACGGCAACACGCTGCAGATCTTCAACTGGGACGATGCATCTCCCTACGAACTCTGGCGCACCACAACGCAGCGCTACGACGTCGTCGCCGGCGGCGATGAACACGCGCTGAACAGCGTGGCCGAAGCCATTTACCGCGGCTGCTATCCGCAGGTGTTCAAGGCGTCGATCGACGTGGGCCGCGAAGGCCTCGCCACGGTCGGCTTCGACATGCGCACCGCGCCGGTGTTCAGGCTCGCGCCGCCGGCCGTGCGGCCGCGGCAGCTGGAACAATCGGGCCTTTCCGCCGGGCAGCAGGCGTTGCAGGAACAGGCCGAAGCGGCCAGCTTTTCCGCCAGTGTCGCCCAGGTGCGACTGACGGCGGGCGGCGCGATCGCCGCCGAGCTGGACGCCCGGCTGGAGGCCGCCGCGACGGTCCGGTTCGACCGCAACAACCGCCTGACGATTCATCTCGACCGGGGCGAGCTGCAGGTCGCCGCGGGCCAGATCGACGAGCCGCTGCGGACCATCCTGGAACTCGCGCTGAACCAGGCCTTCCTGCCGCTGCTGCTCGACTACCTGAACCGGGAAATTCTCGGGCGCATCGCGATTCCCGCGCTGGACCTGAACGGCGTTCAATTCGCCTCGCCGGTGGTCGCCGTGCAGCCGCCCTACCTGCTCGGCTCGACCTGCATGATGCCGGACGCGGCGGTCGCCCCACCGCCGTCCGGCTGGCCGCGCGGACGCCTGTTCTGCGGCGTCGATGCACCCACCCTGGATGCCGTCGCCACCACCTTCCTGAAAGACATTTCCGTGCGTGACCGGTGGAGCTGCGACCTCGGTATCACGACCGTCTCGGCGGAGTACTGGCTGACCTTCACCCAACCCCGGTTCCAGGTGACGGCGGGAGCGGGCAACCGGTACCGGCTGTCGATCGGCGTGGACGGCGGCGCGAAGCTCGCCGCCTCGACCTTCCTCGGCGACGTCGGCTTTACCGCCAGTGCCGACGGTTCGGTACAGGCCGAGGCCTCGATCGAGATCACGCCGGAGCGGAAGGTGAAGATCGTGTTCCGGGCGCTCACCAGCGTGGACGTGGGCTGGCATTTCCACGGCCTGCCCGTCATTGTCGACGCCGGCGTGTTGTTGAATCTCTTCAATCCCGTCATCAGGGACGCGGTCACGGCGGCGCTGCGCGGCTTGACGTTCGACGTCTATACGATCCCGGAGATCAAGACGGTGATTGGCGGGAGGGATGTCACGATCACGCTGCAGAACCTGGGGCTCGATTCGATGCAGGACGCGGCCAGGAAGGCGCTGGTGGTGGCGGCGGGGGAGGTGGACGTCAGGCTCGGTTGAGGGGTGGGTGGGCGGGTCGGTGGAGGGGTACCGATGCCGCCCTTGCCATGAGCCACACTGAAACGGCGAGCCGGCTGGGCTGAGAGGCGCCAGTCCGGTTCGGGGTAGGAGGCCGGGAGATCGTTCGACGACAACCTGTCTCTTACTCCCACGCCGTACCTAGATCCGCATCGCCATCGCGGTACGATCGATTGCGCCCTGCTCTCCTTTTTGGACACGCGGGAAAGCTACGAGGTACGCGCCACGGTGCGCGATCCAGGCACGTGAAATTAGCTTGCGGTCCGCGAAAGGATCCGCTCGCGTCTCGGCTCCGATAAAGCACGCTCATCTCACTCCTGGGCGCCGATCACAGAGCGAATTGCGACCAGTTCGCACGCTGCCTGCTGGATGTTACGAAACACGAGGTGAACCGGACGTCGTGAGTAACAACACGATAATCACTGCGGCTCAGGTGAAGCCCGACGTTGCCTCGCTTCCACATGCATATTGACCGGTGTAGCTCCCAAGACACGTGTGACCATCGACGCAAGAAAGCGGCCAGGTGCGAGTTCCTCCGGCGTCTCTTCTTCGAGGATCGCCACCTTCGGGAGCCGGGTAATCTCGCAATCAACGTCGGACTCGATAGCCGGTGCCGGCAGGTCTTCCTCTTTGCCCAATTCTAGCCCGGGTTCCGGCACGCCTTCGGCATGCGTTTCATCTCCGGTGTCGAGTATTTTGGCATCGTCCGAATATTCCATTAAGAGATGGTTTCAAAAAGAGCCCAAGGGCTGTTAACTTTTTCAGCATCCTGTTGACCTTGGCCGTCGTGACAGACGGGCCAAGGAGATGGGTAATCGCTAGACTGCGCCAAGACGGGCCGCCTTTGCAGTGGGCATTTCCATCACCAGCACGGAAAATTGGACGCAACGAACGCTGCTACTGCGGTTCGGGGAGGAAGTTTAAACATTGCCACGGCAACTAGTCGTGGACGAAGTTGACATGTAAGCCATCTAGGATCGCAAACCACACAATCCCTTTCGCCAGATCGAGAGCCTGTTAAACGGTTTTCACTGCGGCTGAAGTCGACACAGAATGCGGCAGAAGAGAAGCAAACGCTGAATGTGTTCGACGGCACGCACCAGCCGAGAGACCGCCGCAACGCCGGGCTTCGCATTGGCGGATCACTTTCCGCTCCACGGTGATCGTTGCGGCGGCTTTTACAACCGCAGTCGTCGTCATTTGAGCTTCCCCTGAGATTTCGCCTTCCAAGAGGTCGTGTGTAAACTCGACGGAAAGGAAGGAAATCAAGCATGTTCAAGGTACCGAAACAGGTG
>NZ_CP045094.1:6513-132090 GCF_022870505.1 Burkholderia perseverans | reverse complement strand
GCCCAGAAAGACATTGGGCTTTATGTCTCCGGCCGATAAACTATGCGAGGCTGTTGCAGCGACTCGTTGAACCCACCGCAGCATACTTCGCGAAGGACCTGCTGTGAGGTATGCGTGGATCGACCGGCAGGTCGGGCAATATCCGCTGTGCTCGCTGTGCTCGCTGTGCTGCGTGCTGTCGGTCAGTGTGAACGGCTATCGGGCGTGGAAGCGCGGCGGTACGCCGGAGCGAACGCGGCTGACCGACACGCAATTGCTGACGCTGATCCGCACGGTGCACGCCGAGACCAAGGGGGCATACGGCTCGCCACGCATGACCAAGGAAGTTCGTGATCGAGGCTACCCGGCCAGCAAGGGGCGAGTGGAACGACTGATGCGAGAAAACGGCATCCGGGCCCGACACAAGCGCCGCTATCGCGTAACGACGGATTCGAAGCACAAGCTGCCGGTTGCGCCGAATCTGTTGAACCGCGAGTTCACGCCCGCCGAGCCCAATCAGGTGTTTAGTTCGGACATCACGTACATCTGGACCGACGAGGGTTGGCTGTACCTGGCCGTGGTGCTGGACCTGTTCAACCGGGAAGTGGTGGGCTGGTCGATCAAGCCGCGCATAACGGCGGGTCTCGTAACGGACGCGCTGACGATGGCGTGGTTTCGCCGCCGTCCCGCTCCAAGCGCGCTGTACCACTCGGACCGTGGCAGCCAGTACGCGAGTCACGAGTTTCAGCGCAAACTGGCCGCCTACGGCATGCGTTGCTCGATGAGTCGCAAGGGAAATTGTTGGGACAACGCACCGACGGAAAGCTTCTTCAACAGCTTGAAGAACGAACGGATTCACGCCACGCGCTACCGGACGCATCAGGACGCGAAGGCTGATCTGTTCGAATACATCGAAGTGTTTTACAACCGCAGTCGTCGTCATTCGTCGCTCGGTTTTGTTTCTCCGGAGCGCTTCCTTCGGGACTGGATCAAAGCTCAGCAGACCAAGGATGCCGCTGCATAACTCGGGGCCGTTGGAAGGCGAAAAACCGAGGGAACCTCAATTCGTCGCTCGGTTTTGTTTCTCCGGAGCGGTCCCTTCGGGACTGGATCAAAGCTCAGCAGACCAAGGATGCCGCTGCATAACTCGAGACCGTTGGAAGGCGAAAAACCTAAGGAACCTCAAACGGCTGCACACAACCTCGCTATCGCGTTCGAGCATTACAACGAGAAGCATCCCCGTAGCGCGCTGAAATACCGCTCGCCTCGTGAGTTCCGGCGCTCGATGGATTCAGCGACCTTAGTGTGACGCTGTGTCCGGAATTACTGGGTCAACTCCAAGTATCAAGCGGATGAGTTTGCGAAACAAACTCATCCAGCCTGACCGTGCTGAACAGCGATTCGTTGTAGCCGTCGGCGCCTCGCATCGGCTCTTTCTTCCCTGATCTCGCGAGCCTGCATCGTGCAGCATACCCGACACCCCTGTAAGAATTGACAGTTGATTGAAATATCAATCGAAGCCATCATGCCTCCCAGACACAAATGATAATGAGTCTCATTTGCAAATAACAACGTTGTATGATTTCGAGGATACAAAATGGGCGCGCAGATCGAGGATTGGCTGGCGGTACTAAAGACACTGGACGTGGCCACTGCGGGACTATCGGGCATCCCGGTGTTCGCCGATGATCTGATCCGCCTCCAGTTGGGGCTCACTCGGGAAAGCGTTTTCGATGGCGTGGCCGAATTGGCCAGAAAGAAGTATGTCCGCGTTTTCTACACCAATCGCGTGCCCGACATAATCGAAGTCACCAAGGCCGGCCGCAAATTTTTGATCCAGACCGCCAAGTAGCTGTCGCTTTTGTAAGCTCTGCCACTCCCGGAATTCAGCATCTCACGGCCCTCCGCTTGATCGCTCGCCCACCGTTTTTTTAGTTTTCCTAATAAATACAAAGGATTGAATCTCGCATTTTTCGTTAGAACCAGTAGTTGCAACGAGGATAACGACCGCGTTATCCATCACTCCAAGGAGGTTCACATGAAGTCTGTTTCGAAGCTCTCGCTCGCAGCATCCATCCTTATCGCAGCACAAGCGCAGGCAATGCAGGCGCCCGCTTCGCAGAGTGTCGACGGGACGAAAGTCGCACGGGTGCAAGCCTCGCACGCTTCGAGCTTGTCCGGCGCGGTGGCGCTGACCGCGGACACCAAGCCAGCCACCACGGATGCCGTGCAGGTTGCACAGTACACGTGCGCGGTAGGTGCACCGTGGTTCCTCCGCGGCGGATGCAATTGATCTTGCTTATCCGGTAGACGAAGTGACTGCGTCGCGCACCGTGACGCACTCATCGAAACAAGGATTCTATGACAAGCGAAATTTCATGGCGTGACCTGCTGTCCCGCGACGGCGATGTACAGGTGATCGATGGCGTAGTGTCTGTCGCGGGTGTTGCCGTCGGCATGCTCGCCCCTTCGACGATCTTTGGTTTCGACCCGGCGGGCAGGCGTTACGCATGGGGGCGTGCCGGCCAAGTAGCGCTTGACGACGATTCGCAAGAGGCCGTCTACGAAGCATTGCTTCAGTCCGACTCTATCTGCTTCGGCGACGCCACAAGTGTGGCGGCCTGCGCATCGCTCCTGAAAGACGAAAGGACGAGCCGGACGACTTCCTATCTGCTGTCACTAGGTGGCACCTGCAACGATGTTGCCGCGACAGTCACGAGAATTCGAGACGCATCCGTGTTGGTCGTAGGTTGTGGCGGAATCGGGGCACTCCTCGCCATGAACCTTTGTGGCGCAGGTGTCGGGAGGCTTCATCTCGTCGACAGTGACGTGGTGGAGCGGAGCAACCTCAATCGCCAATTCTTCTGGAGCATCAACGATGTCTCCCGCCTCAAGTGCACCGTACTGAAGGAACAGATCGCAGCACGTTATCCCGACGTCAATGTTGTCACCTCGACAACGCCGCTCTCGGCAGAGAACGCCGCGTCACTCGTTCGGGGACACGAAGCAATCGTCGTCACGGCAGACGAACCGCTTGGCATCGCAGCGCACGTCGCAACCGTGACCGAGGCGCTCGTGGTGAATGCAGGCTACGTGCACGGCACCTCCTACTACACGGTCGTCACAAAATCGGCGGCCGACGCCCATGCGCCGACGTGGGAAAGAAATCCGTGGTTTGTAGGTCCCAGTTTTGGCCCGAGCAACACCGAACTGGCAGGCGTGGTCAGTGCGCTTGTCTTGAAGCATGTCGCCAATCCAGGCGAGAAGCCGGCGGTGCTCGAATGTTCCTGGAACTCCATGGACATACCCCGAGTGTTGACCACCACTGTCCAGTAAGCGTGGTGGCTTGCTTGTGTCGAATCCAGCCAAAGAGAGAATCAACGATGTTCGAAAGCACATTGAACGCGCGCGATGAAGCGACAGTCGTCGCGGGTATCGGAAGGATGAGCTATCCCGACCTGGTGGCCTGTATCGGCCAAGACAACACCCCGCCCGGTGCGGACCTGACGCTCCAGACGTGGATCGGCAACGCGGGAATCGGCAGGTCGTCGCTCCTCCTGGATTTGGCCTGCTCGACAGGCTTTAGCTCCCGTTTTTGCTTCGAGCAGGTGGGCTCGCGGTCCGAGGGTATCGACCTGTCCGATGCGGCCATTCAGGTGGCAGCTCAAAAGGCCAGTGCGATGGGCGCGTCGGATGCTTTGAACTATCAAGTCGCTGATGCGGCCCAACTTCTGTTCGACGACGGCGTCTTCTCCCACATTCTAGGCGGCTGCAATTTCGCATTCATCTCCGATCGCGCCGCGGCGCTCCGGGAGTGCGTTCGCGTGCTGGAACCCTCAGGCGCACTTTGCGTGGCGAACTTCTTCTACCGAAAAGCGCCGGGGAACGATATGCTCAGTGCCGTCCACGACGCAATCGGCTTCAGGCCTGATCCTCAGTGGACACTCGACTACTGGCGGGATTTCTTCGGTTCGAGCGGTTTGACGTGTTCTTTCGAGAAAATCGAACAGTTGGCGTCGCTGCCGATGCAGCGCCTGCAAGCAGGCATTGAACAGTATGTCGACCGCGAAAACCCGTTTACGCGCCGCCTCAGCGAAAAAGTACGGGGCGCGTTTTCTTCGAGAATGTCATCGGTAAGAAGTGTTCTGAACCAGCAACGTGACTTTCAGGGAGTAGCGATCCAAACATGGCGCAAGAAATAATCCCAGTCACTGAGGAAGACGTCCCTCGGCTTCGGATTGAAGTCAGCGAGCACGTGAGTCTCGACTCGCCCTCGCCCAGCTATGCGCCCGATCTCTTTCAGTTGATCGACAGCAATCGTGCATATCTGAAGCAGTACGTGGCATGGACGCCATACGTGCAAACCGAAGAGGATTCTCGACAGTTCCTGATGAAATGTTTGGCCGAAGCACAACGAGGCACTGGTATGGCGTACATCATGCTCTATCAGAATCGGCCGGCAGGCATCATCTCTCTTCAGAACATCGACAGAGGCAACAAGACCGCATACTTCGGCTACTGGCTTGATCCATTGCGGCAAGGCTTGGGCATCGTCACCCAATCGATCTTGACCTTGTTGAAGCATCACGAAGGCGAGTTCTCTCGCTTCGTAATCAAGTGTGCGACGTCCAACGTGGCGAGCAACGCGGTCGCTACCCGCTGCGGATTCGAAAAGGAAGGAGTGCTCCGTAAAGCCGAGATCATTGGAGATATCTGTCACGACCAGAATATCTACGCATACGTCCGATAGGCGTGGCCTCCCCCCAACTAGTGTCTTGTTCCGTTGTTAACTAATCTATATTCACGTAGCATATTGACGTCAACGGAACGGGAGACGTCAACATGGCCATGGGATGGCCGAAGGCGGAGCTGGTGCTGAGCGAAGACGAGCGCATGCAACTGATGTCGATCGCACGCTCTCGTTCGATTTCGGCTGCGCTGGCCGCGCGGGCGCGCATCGTGTTGGCGGCGGCTGACGGCGAACCCAACAGCGCGATCGCTCAGCGCCTGCAACTCACTCGCGCCACGGTGGGCAAATGGCGTCTGCGGTTTCTGGAGCAGCACATCAACGGACTCTATGACGAAGTACGTCCCGGCAAGCCGCGCAGCATCGACGACGAGCGGCTTGCCCAACTGATTCACAAGACCCTGCATACGAAACCGGCAGATGGATCCACGCACTGGAGCGTGCGCACGATTGCTGCGGAAACCGCCATCTCGCCGACGAGTGTGCATCGTTACTTCAAGCTGCTGGGTCTGCAGCCGCATCGCAGCGAAAGCTTCAAGCTCTCGACCGATCAGTTCTTCATCGAGAAACTGCGTGATGTGGTCGGCTTGTACCTCAGTCCACCGGAGAACGCGCTGGTGCTGTGCGTCGACGAGAAGAGCCAATGTCAGGCGCTCGAGCGCACGCAACCTATGCTGCCAATGGGTTTCGGCTACATCGAAGGCGTCGCGCACGATTACGTCCGTCACGGCACCACCACGCTGTTTGCCGCGCTGAACGTGCTCAACGGCGCCGTGCTCGTCACTTGCAAGCCGCGTCACCGGCATCAGGAATTTCTGTCGTTTCTGCGTGAAATCGACAAGGCTGTCCCTGCTGAACTCGACGTGCATTGCATCGTCGACAACTATGACAGTCACAAGCATCCGAAGGTCAAGGCATGGCCGGCGGCACGTCCCCGCTGGCACATGCATTTCATTCCCACCTACAGTTCGTCGCTCAATCAGGTCGAACGCTTCTTTGCCTTGATCACCGACAAGGCGATCCGCAGAGGCTCGTTCGGCTCAGTAAAACAACTCATCAAGCGTATCGATCAGTTCGTTTCCCACTACAACGAAAACTGCAAGCCGTTTGCCTGGACTGCGTCAGGCGATTCCATCCTCGAAAAGCTGCATCGACTTTGTTCGCGAATCAGCGGAACAGAACACTAGCGACGTCGCCAATCGGGACCATCATCGTGTCGTGCGCTTATTGCCTGAGAGCGACTCGCGCACTGCGATATGGCGACTCGGAAGTGGCTTGGTCCTACATGGCAGACGCACGATACTGGTGTGGTGCAGCAATCGCCGACAAGGGTATCGGCGAAGTTATTGAGCAAACGCGTGCAAGCGCCCTCACTGCAGCGGCAAAACGAGCGAACGAGGCGCGCCAACATGCTTACGACATTTACAGACGGATGGCTTGGCGCCTCGCCAGGCGGAAACGCCCTCCTCTGCGCGGCTGGCAAGCCCTCGACCATGCGGTCACAAGCATTCGCGAACCGTTCCTTCAATTTGTCGCCGCAGTTGTCGCGGCGAACGAAAGACGAGCGGAGAGGAACAAGTCTCTACCCAAACATCAGGCTAAAAAACCAGTCGTAGTGCCGAAGACGGCAAGCATTGAAAAACGGCTTGAGGAATGGCTTGGAAAAATGCCGGATCGCGATCAGCTCTTTCCTCGAACCAAAGCCGGTCGCCCCAAGAAAGCAGAACTCTCAGGTAGCGTGGAACCACCGTCCACCGTGCTATGAGGCGCCGTGGCGCGCGCTGCGCGTAGGCAGCTCACGATAGCCGTGATGGAAGACGGGTCGGAAAGTCCAACCCAAGCCCATCCCGAATTTCCGTATAGTTTCCGTACGAACTGGATCGAGGAAAGAAAAAAATCGCTGGAAGGCTTACTAGGCTTGGCGCGCCCGGCTGGGATCGAACCAGCAACCCCTGCCTTCGGAGGGCAGTACTCTATCCATTGAGCTACGGGCGCATCGGGGAGAACCGCGTCACGACCCTGAAAAACCATGCGGTGACGGCGGCAAGAGCGAGAGCATACCTTGTTTCGATGACAGCGTCCACCGGCCCCCGGCCGCCACCGGCGCAGCCCCGCGCGTCCGGGTAAACGCGCGCCGCAACCGGCCCTTTGCGCGGAAAAAGACGCGTCTATAATCATTCGAGCTTCCGTCGTCAGACATTCTGCCGCAGCCGAACCCGAGCACAATTCCTATTCACGGAGACGAGGCCAGCATGAGCGAAGCGCCCCACCACGAAGCGCCCATCAAGACGCCCGGGCAACTGATCGCCGTCATCGTCGCGTCGTTCGCGATCCCGATCGCGATCATCATCCTGCTGGCCGGCTATGCCGATCACGCGTTCCGTTCCGGCGCCGGCACCGACGGCCTGTCGGACGCGGCCGTCGCGCAGCGCATCGCGCCGCTGGCGCAGGTCGAGGTCAAGGACGCCAACGCGCCGAAGGTCTACAAGAGCGGCGAAGCCATCTACCAGGCGGTCTGCGTGACCTGCCACGGCACCGGCGCGGCCGGCGCGCCGAAGTTCGGCAACGCCGGCGACTGGGCGCCGCGCATCGCGCAAGGCTACGACACGCTGCTGCACACGGCGCTGACCGGCAAGGGCGCGATGCCCGCGCGCGGCGGCACCAGCCCCGACGACGTCAGCGATTTCGAAATTGCGCGCGCCGTTGTTTACATGGCGAACCACGGCGGGGCGAACTTCGCGGAACCAGCCCAGCCGGCCGCCAACGCGGCACCGGCCTCGGGCGCAGCGGCCAATGCCGCGGCAGCCTCGGGCGCGAGCGGCGCCGACACCGCGAACACGCAGGCCGCCGCCGCGATGGCCGCGATCGCGGCGCTGCCCAAGCCGGGTGCCGCCCCGGCCGCGCCCGCCGCGGGCGGCGCCGGCCAGGCGCTCTACAACTCGACCTGCCAGGCCTGTCACGCGACCGGCGTGCTCGGCGCGCCGAAGTTCGGCAACAAGGCCGACTGGGCGCCGCGCCTGGCCGATCCGATCGACAAGATCTACAACTACGCGCTGCACGGCAAGGGCTCGATGCCGCCGAAGGGCGGCTCGAACGCCTCCGACGAGGACGTGAAGGCGGCCGTCGATTACATGGTCAACGCCGCGAAATAAACGAAGCGGCACGATCGCCGCCCCGAAAACGCATCGGCCCATGTCCGCCAACGGCGGCACGGGCCGATTCTCATGACGCGGGCAACAAGCAAGCACGCCGCCCGCCCCGGCTCACTTCTGCAGCAGCGCCTTCAGGCTCGCCAGCCGGTCCTTCGGCGTCATCGGCGCCTCCTCGGGCGTGGGCGGCGGCGCGTCGTCGAGCACCATCTCGGCGATGAAGCGCGACGGCTCGCAGACGATCGTTTCCCTCGCGCGCTTGCGCTTCTTGCACCAGTTCAGATGCAGGCTGCGCTGCGCACGCGTGATCGCCACGTACATCAGGCGGCGCTCCTCCTCGATCCGTTCGTCGTCGATCGCGTCGTCTTCCGACCCGCCGCGGTGCGGCATCACGCCTTCCTCGACGCCCACCAGGAATACGTGCGGATATTCGAGCCCCTTCGAGGCATGCACCGTGGATAGCCGCACCGCGTCGGGATCCTCTTCCTTGCCTTCGAGCATCGACATCAGCGCGACGGTCTGGATCAGCCCGAGCAGGTTCTTGCCGGTGTCGGCGAGCCCGTCGGCGTTGTGGAAACCCTCGGCCTCGCCGTCCACGGCCTCGGTCTCGGGCTTGGTGCCCTTGCGCTTGAGCCATTCGAGGAATTCCAGCACGTTCTGCCACTTGGTCTGCGCCTGGCGCTCGTCGAACGCGTCGTACAGATACGCCTCGTAGTGGATCGCCTCCATCATGTCGTCGAGCACGACGGTGGCGGGATCCTTGTCGGCGCGCTCGGTCAGGCGCTGGATGAAGTCGCAGAACATGCGCAGCGGCTCGACCTGCCGCGCCGACAGCCGCGCCTCGATGCCGCCCATGTAGACGGCCTCGAACAGCGACACCTTGGCCTGCCCCGCGAACGAACCGAGCGCCTCGAGCGTGGTGTTGCCGATGCCGCGGCGCGGCGTGGTGACGGCGCGGATGAAGGCGGGATCGTCGTCGGCGTTGGCGATCAGGCGCAGGTAGGCGCACAGATCCTTGATCTCGGCCTTGTCGAAGAACGACTGGCCGCCCGACAGCACGTAGGGAATCCGCTCGCGGCGCAGCACCTGCTCGAAGATGCGCGCCTGGAAGTTGCCGCGATAGAGGATCGCGTAGTCGCGGAACTGCGTGCGCCGCTCGAACTTGTGCGCCGAGAGCCGGAACACCACCGATTCGGCCTCGTGCTCCTCGTCGTTGCAGGGCGTGACGGTGATGGTGTCGCCCATACCGTGCTCGGACCACAGCTTCTTCTCGAACAGCTTCGGGTTGTTGGCGATCACGTTGTTCGCGGCGGTCAGGATCCGCACCGTCGAACGGTAGTTCTGCTCGAGCTTGACCAGATGCAGCTTCGGGAAATCCTTGCCGAGCTGGGCGAGATTTTCCAGCGTGGCGCCGCGCCAGCCGTAGATCGCCTGGTCGTCGTCGCCGACCGCCGTGAACGCGGCGCGCGGGCCGGCCAGCAGCTTGAGCAGCTCGTACTGGCAGGCGTTGGTGTCCTGGTATTCGTCGATCAGCAGGTAGCGCAGCTTGTTCTGCCAGCGGTCGCGCACCTGTTCGTTGCTGGCGAACAGCTCGGCGGGCAGGCGGATCAGGTCGTCGAAATCGACGGCCTGATAGGCGTGCAGCGTCGCCACGTAATTGCGGTAGACGAGCGCGGCCTGGTGCTCGTCCTCGTTGGCGGCGATCGTCATGGCCTCTTCGGGCAGGATCAGGCCGTTCTTCCAGAGCGAGATGATGTTCTGGATCTTGCGGATCAGGCCCTTGTCGGTGGTGCCGATCTGCTCCTGCACCATGCCGAAGCAGTCGTCCGAATCCATGATCGAGAACTGCGGCTTGAGCCCGACGTGCTCGGCCTCCTGGCGCAGGATCTGCACGCCGAGCGAGTGGAAGGTGCAGACCGTCAGCTGGTTGACGGGCACCTTGCGGCCTTCCTTGCCGGGCGTGGTCAGCGTCTTGCCTTCGAGCAGCTTGCCGACGCGCTCGCGCATTTCGGCGGCGGCCTTGTTGGTGAACGTCACGGCCGCGATGTGGCGCGGCTCGAAACCCTTGTTCTCGATCAGATGGGCGATCTTCTGCGTGATCACGCGCGTCTTGCCGCTGCCGGCGCCGGCGAGCACGAGGCAGGGACCGTCGAGATAGCGCACCGCTTCGCTTTGAGCGGCATTGAGACCTGCGGACATGGTGGCGGATGGAATGCGTGCGGATGACGGCGCCGCCGCCGCGCCTCGAGCCTTTGGCGGGCGCGCTGTGCGCGGCGCGAAGGCGGCGCGGATCGGAAAACGGCGGGCGCGGGAGCCGCATGTTAACACGCCGCAAAGACGCCGGCCGGGTGCGGCGGGCGCAAAAAAATGAAAACGCGCGCGGGCTGGCGGCACGGGCTCGGCGGGTGCGGAAACGGGGGCGGCGGCACGGGCGCGGCGACGCTCGAAACTCACTCATGGGGTCGAATCCACGGTGAGCGGTGAGCAGCTTCCTCCCGATCCGCCGTCACCGTGCGCCACCCGGTGTTCGCGCCCCGGTTGCCGTGCCAGAATAGCCGGTCGCGGGGTGGCCGCCGCGCGCCCGCGGCGCCGGCCTGCCGTCACGCTCCGTTCGATCTCGCACGCTGACAGGATTCGCTCATGACGTCTCTACTGAAAGTTGGTCTGATGGGTTTCGGTTTCGCCGGCGCGACGTTCCACGCCCCGGTGATCGCGCACAGCGGCCGCACCCGGGTCGCCGCGATCGCGACCGGGCAGCCGGACAAGGCGCGCGCCGCGTATCCGGGCGCGGCGGTGGTGGCCGATTTCGACGCGCTGCTCGCGCACCGCGATGTCGAATGCGTGGTGGTGGCCACGCCGAACGACACGCACTTCGACCTCGCGCGCCGCGCGCTCGACGCGGGCAAGCACGTGGTGGTGGACAAGCCGGTCACGCTCAGTTCGGCGGAGGCGCGCACGCTCGCGCGCCTGGCCCGCGAGCGCGGCCTGGTGTTCGCGCCGTTCCACAACCGCCGCTGGGACGGCGATTTCCTCACGGTGCGCGCGCTGGTGGCAGGCGGCGAGCTGGGCCGCGTCACCTGGTTCGAATCGCATTTCGACCGCTTTCGCCCGCAGATCCGCCAGCGCTGGCGCGAGGACGCGACGCGCGGCGGCGGCCTGCTGTTCGACCTCGGCCCGCACCTGATCGACCAGGCGCTGACGCTGTTCGGCGCGCCCGAGACGGTCAGCGCCACGGTGAAGGCGCGCCGCAACCAGGCGGAAGCGGCCGATCTCGTCCATCTGCTGCTCGGCTACCCGGACAAGGAAGTGCTGCTGCACGCGAGCGCGCTGGCCGCGATCGAGCCGGCGCGCTTCACGATCCTCGGCACGCGCGGCGGCTATCAGAAGTTCGGCCTCGACACGCAGGAGGACCAGTTGAAGGCCGGGCTCACGCCCGACCACGTGGCGTTCGGCGGCGGCAATCCGCCCGGCGTGCTGCGCCTGCTCGACGGCGAGGTCGAGACGGAGCGGCCGGTGCCCACGCTCGACGGCCAGTACGCCGAGTTCTACCGCGCGCTGGCCGCCTCGGTACAGGACGGCGCGCCGTTCCCGGTGGCCGCGCAGGACGCCGTGGACGTGATGGCGATCATCGAGCTGGCCGACCGGAGCGCCCGCGAGGGCCGCCAGCTGCCGTTCGTGCGCGAAACGTTCTGACGCGGTACCCGGCCAGGGACTGCGGACGCCCGGTTCGGCGGACCGTCGGTCTGGTACGAACAATCGGTTACAAAAACGTCGGGAACCCACGCCCCAGCCGGGTCGGTCAGAAGCATGCTTCGAAAAGGCCGGCCCGCAGCTGGCCCCCGCCGGGATCGCGGGGGAGGCTGCCGGGCCGGCTTTCGCTTCACCGATACGACAATCAGGAGAATGATCCATGCAACGGTTGATCCGCACGGCCGTCGGCGCCGCCCTCGTCGCCTCGCTGGCCGCGTGTGTCATCACGCCGCCACCGCCGGCGAAGCGGCCGGCTCCGCGCCCGCGTCCCACTCAACCGGCCCCCGCCCAGCCGTTGCCGCCGCCGCCGCAACCGGCACCGCCGCCGATCGGCGTCGAACGGATGAACGACGTGCTCGGCCGGATCGACAGCCTCGGCCGCCGCATCGACACGCGCGTGAACGGCGGCGACTACCCGCCGCCGCAGGGCCAGGCGCTGCATCGCCGGCTCGACGTGATCCGCCAGGAAGCGACCGACATGGGCGCGCAGCACGGCGGCGGCCTGACCGCCGACGAGCAGCGCGTGCTGAACCAGGAACTCGACACGGCCGCGCGCGCGATCGGCGTCTGAATCCGGCGCCGGCGCGGCCGCCCCGTCCACGCGGGTACGCCGCCTGCTGCGCCTCCGGCCTGACTCCCCTTCCGTTTCCTCTCCGCCGCGCGGCGAATCGTGTGCGCTCCGGGCCGCGCGGCGCGTGCCGGCGGCGTGACTCCGGCCGCGACCCATTCGCATTTGTTCCCGTCCATTCACCGCCCTGCCGTTCGGCGGTTCCGGTTGCCGTTCGCCGGTTGCCGCTCGCCATCGGGCTTGTCCACGGGCAATCCACCGCTTATCCCGGCGTTATCCCGTGCTTGTCCACCGCTTTCCCCGCCATTTGTCCCCGTGCTTTTCCCCTACCAATCCACTGCTTTTCCACAGGCTTATCCCTGGCTTGTCCACGCTTGATCCACCGACTTTTCCACCACCGAACCCCCACTTGCCCCCCGCTACTCCACAGCCTGTCCACTGCTTATCCCCGCCTTTATCCCCAGCCGCTCCAGCCACCTCCACCACATCCGCGCCCCACGCTCCCAGTCCGCCCACCGGCCCTCGCACACGCCCACGCTTGTCGTGAAGCGACGTCAATTTGGGCAAATTGACAACCCATCCGGCCTCGCGTAAATTCGCCGGCACGCGTCGGGAGAGCGTGCGACGGTTTGTCATCAAACCGGTCGCGCCGCCGAAGGGGCATACCCAGAAACTCTCAGGCAAAAGGACCGAACGCGTCGGATCACCCGCGCCACGCATTCGCGTCGCGCGACGGAGTTCGGACTCTGGAGAGCGGCAGTAGCCACGTGCGCGAGCATCGGCAGGCTGCCCACCGAAGGGGCGCGCGCAGGCCGGCAACGGCGGCGCAATCTCTCAGGTATCGAGGACAGAGGGGCTGCAATGAATCGCAGGCGGCATCACGCGCTTGCGCCTCGTCGCATCGCCGTTTTGTTTTCGCGTTCGCCCGCCATGGGCGAGCGGAACCCCGAGGCCCCGATGACCGCACTCAAACACACCCCGCTGCACGCCGCGCACGCCGCGCTCAACGCCCGCATGGTCGACTTCGGCGGCTGGGACATGCCCGTCAACTACGGCTCCCAGCTCGAGGAACACCGCGCCGTGCGCACCGACGCGGGCATGTTCGACGTGTCGCACATGTGCGTCGTCGATTTCCGCGGCACGCGCGTGCGCGCCTTCTTCGAACACGCGATCGCCAACCACGTCGGCAAGCTGAAAACGCCGGGCAAGGCGCTCTACTCGTGCCTGCTGAACCCCGAAGGCGGCGTGATCGACGACCTGATCGTCTACTACTTCACCGAAAACTTCTTCCGCGTGGTGGTGAACGCCGGCACCGCCGAAAAGGATCTGTCCTGGTTCACCCGACTGAACGCCGAGGGCGGCTTCGGGCTCGAGATCACGCCGCGCCGCGATCTGGCGATCGTCGCCGTGCAGGGCCCGAACGCGCGCGCCAAGGTGTGGGACACGGTGCCGGCCGCGCGCGCCGCCACCAGCGAACTGAAACCGTTCAACGCCGCGCAGGTGGCGGACACGCCGTTCGGCGAGCTGACCGTGGCGCGCACCGGCTATACCGGCGAGGACGGTTTCGAGGTCATGGTGCCGGCCGCCCACGTCGAGGCGCTCTGGCACGCGCTGGCGGCCCACGGCGTGCGCCCGGCCGGGCTCGGCGCGCGCGACACGCTGCGCCTCGAAGCCGGCATGAACCTCTACGGCCAGGACATGGACGACAGCGTCTGCCCGCTCGACGCGGGCCTCGCCTGGACCGTCGATCTCACCGCGCCGCGCGAATTCGTCGGCCGCGCCGCGCTCGAGGCCCGCGGCCAGCGCAGCGCGTTCGTCGGCCTGATCCTCGAGAAGGAAAACGGCAAGGCCGGCGGCGTGCTGCGCGCGCACCAGACGGTGCTGACCGAGCACGGCGAGGGCGAGATCACGAGCGGCACGTTCTCGCCCACCATGCAGGAATCGATCGCGTTCGCGCGCGTGCCGGCCGGCGTCGCCGCCGGTGCGACGGTGCAGGTGCGAATCCGGGACAAAAACCTTCCCGCGCGCGTGGTAAAACTCCCGTTCGTGCGCAACGGCAAGGTGCTGGCCGCCTGACGGCCGGCCGCCCTGCGCACGAACCTCAACGCACACACCCCCATCTCAGGAGCAACCGATGAGCAACGTCCCGGCCGATCTGAAATACACCGACGAACACGAATGGATCCGCACCGAGGCGGATGGCACGCTGACGATCGGCATCACCGATCACGCGCAAACCACGCTCGGCGACATCGTCTTCCTCGAACTGCCGCAGGTCGGCAAGCAGGCGAACGCGGGCGACCCGGTGGGCGTCGTCGAGTCGGTGAAAGCCGCCTCGGACATCTACGCACCGGTGTCGGGCGAGATCATCGCCATCAACGACGACGCCGTCGACGCGCCGGAATCGGTCAACGAAGACGCCTACGACGCCTGGCTCTTCAAGGTCAAGCTCGCGCCGGGCGCCAACACCGACGCGCTGCTCGACGCCGATGCCTACCAGAAGCTGATCGACTGACCCTCTGTCCACCCTGGCGGCGCGCCCGGCCACGGCGCGCGCCGCAACCCGCCGGAACGCCATGAAGCTCGAACACCCGGATCACCTGATGAACCGCACGCCCCTCTCGCTCGCCGCACTCGAAACCCACGACGCGTTCGCCGAACGCCACATCGGGCCCGACGCCGCCAGCCAGCAGGCCATGCTCGACACGCTCGGCTTCGCCTCGCGCGCCGCGCTGATCGACGCGGTGATCCCCGCCGCGATCCGCCGCACGGAAACGCTGCCGCTCGGCGCGTTCACGCAGCCGAAGAGCGAAGCGGAAGCGCTCGCCGCGCTGCGCGAGCTGGCCGGCAAGAATCAGGTGTTCCGCTCGTTCATCGGTCAGGGTTATTACAACGCGCACACGCCGGCCGTGATCCTGCGCAACGTGCTCGAGAACCCGGCCTGGTACACGGCCTACACGCCGTACCAACCCGAAATTTCGCAGGGGCGCCTCGAAGCGCTCCTGAACTTCCAGCAGATGGTGACCGACCTGACGGGCCTCGCGATCGCCAACGCGTCGCTGCTCGACGAGGCGACCGCCGCCGCCGAGGCGATGACGCTGCTGCAGCGCAACGGCAAGCCGAAATCGAACGTGTTCTTCGTCGCCGACGACGTGCTGCCGCAGACGCTCGAGGTGATCCGCACGCGCGCCGAGCCGATCGACATCGAGATCGTGACCGGCCCGGCCTCGCAGGCCGCCCACGCCAACGCGTTCGGCGTGCTGCTGCAATACCCGGGCGTGAACGGCGACGTGCATGACTACCGCGCGCTCGCCGACGCCGTGCATGCCGCGGGCGGCCACGTGGTGGTGGCGGCCGACCTGCTCGCACTGACGGTGCTGGCCGCGCCGGGCGAATGGGGCGCGGACGTGGCGGTGGGCAACACCCAGCGCTTCGGCGTGCCGGTCGGCTTCGGCGGCCCGCACGCGGCCTACCTGGCCGTGCGCGACGAATTCAAGCGCCAGATGCCGGGCCGCCTGGTGGGCGTGACCGTCGACGCGCAGGGCAAGCCCGCGCTGCGCCTCGCGCTGCAGACGCGCGAGCAGCACATCCGCCGCGAGAAGGCCACCTCGAACGTCTGTACCGCGCAGGCGCTGCTGGCGATCATGGCCAGCTCCTACGCCGTCTACCACGGCCCGCGCGGCCTGAAGACGATCGCGCTGCGCGTGAACCGGATCGCCGCGCTGCTCGACGCGGGCCTGAAGCAGCTTGGCTACGCCACCGTCAACGCGACCTTCTTCGACACGCTGACGATCGAGGCGGGCGAACGCGCCGCCGCGCTGCACGAAGCCGCCGGCGCCCGGCGCATCAACCTGCGCCGCGCCGGCGCGACGCGGGTGGGCGTGTCGATCGACGAAACCACCACGCGCGCCGACCTGGCCGACCTGCTGGCGATCTTCGCCGAAGTGGCGGGCGCCGCGGCGCCGGGCGTCGACGCGCTGGACGCCGCGCTGCCCGGCAGCGCCGCGCTGCCGGCCGGCCTCGAACGCCAGAGCGCGTACCTCACGCATCCGGTATTCAACCGCCATCATTCCGAAACGGAAATGCTGCGCTACCTGCGCAGCCTGTCCGACAAGGATCTCGCGCTCGACCGCTCGATGATCCCGCTCGGCTCCTGCACCATGAAGCTCAACGCCACCTCGGAGATGCTGCCGGTGACCTGGCCCGAGTTCGGCCAGATCCATCCGTTCGCGCCGCAGGCGCAGACGGTCGGCTATCGCGAGATGATCGCCCAGCTCGAGGCGATGCTGGTGGCCGCCACCGGCTACGCGGCCGTGTCGCTGCAGCCGAACGCGGGCTCGCAGGGCGAGTACGCGGGCCTGCTGATCATCCACGCCTATCACGCCTCGCGCGGCGAGGGCCATCGCGACGTCTGCCTGATCCCGGCCTCGGCGCACGGCACCAACCCGGCCTCGGCGCACATGGCCGGCATGAAGGTGGTGGTGGTGGCCTGCGACGCGCAGGGCAACGTCGACGTCGCCGACCTGAAGGCCAAGGCCGAACAGCACTCGGCGAACCTCGCGGCGATCATGATCACCTACCCGTCCACCCACGGCGTGTTCGAGCAGAACGTGCGCGAGATCTGCGAGATCGTGCATGCGCACGGCGGCCAGGTCTACGTGGACGGCGCGAACATGAACGCGATGGTCGGCCTGACCGCGCCGGGCCAGTTCGGCGGCGACGTGTCCCACCTGAACCTGCACAAGACGTTCTGCATCCCGCACGGCGGCGGCGGCCCCGGCGTCGGCCCGGTCGCGGTCGGCGCGCATCTCGCGCAGTTCCTGCCGAACCAGCGCTCGACCGGCTACGCGCGCGGCGAGCACGGCATCGGCGCCGTCTCGGCCGCGCCGTATGGCTCGGCCTCGATCCTGCCGATCTCGTGGATGTACGTGGCGATGATGGGCGCGCGCAACCTGACGGCCGCCACCGAAGTGGCGATCCTCAACGCGAACTACATCGCGCGGCGCCTCGCGCCGCACTACCCGGTGCTCTACTCGGGCCCGGGCGGGCTGGTCGCGCACGAATGCATTCTCGACCTGCGGCCGATCAAGGAGTCGAGCGGCATCACCGTCGACGACGTGGCCAAGCGCCTGATGGACTACGGCTTCCACGCGCCGACCATGAGCTTCCCGGTGCCGGGCACGCTGATGGTCGAGCCGACCGAATCGGAATCGCAGGAGGAACTCGACCGCTTCATCGACGCGATGATCGCGATCCGCGAGGAAATCCGCGCCGTCGAGGACGGCCGCGCCGACCGCGACGACAATCCGCTGCGCCACGCGCCGCACACGGCCGCGGTGGTCACCGCGAACGAGTGGACGCACGCCTACACGCGCGAGCAGGCCGCGTTCCCGGTGGCCTCGCTGGCGGCCGGTAACAAATACTGGCCGCCCGTCGGGCGCGCGGACAACGTCTACGGCGACCGCAACCTGTTCTGCGCGTGCGTGCCGATGTCCGACTACGCCTGAGCCCGGCAGGCCGCGCGCGCCGGGCCGGCCGGGCCGGCCAGTCGGGCCAATCGCGCGCCGCCATGCCGTGCGTCATCGCCTCCGCCGCGCGGGCGCGGCGGCGCGGTCGCGTTCGTTTCCAAGTCCGGATAACATCACACACCGCCATCCAGCCAATCGAGGAGTTCCGCATGGTGCGTAAGGTGTTTCCGGACAGGGCGCGAGCGCGCGCGCGAACCTGGCGCACGCTCGCGCCGGCGTTCGCGGCCTGCGTCGCGCTGGCGGCCGCGTCGCAGGCGCGCGCGGCGATGAATTTCTGCGCGGCGCCCGCGCTGCAGAGCAACGAGGTGACCTCGGCCGAGCCCGGCGTGCAGGCGCTGGTGCGCAGCGTCGAGGCGCGCGTCAACGAGCAGCCGAAGGCGCTCGCCCATCTTCATACCGAGGGCCTGCTGCCGCACGAGGGCATCCGCGACGCGAGCGAGGCCGCGCTCGACGACATGGAGCTGATGCGCGACGCGGCGCTGGCCTGGCGCGTGACCAGCGACGCGCGCTATCTCGCGCTCGTGAACCGTTTCCTGCTGGCCTGGGTGACCACCTACCAGCCCGATTTCGATCCGATCGACGAGACCCGTTTCGAAAGCCTGATCGTGGCCTACGACATGACCGCGAGCACGCTGCCGGTGAAGACGCGCAACGCCGCCGCCGCGTTCATCGCCAAGCTCGGCGCCGGCTACGTCGCGCAGATCGAGGCGCAGAAGCGCCCGCTCACAGGCACCTGGCGCAACAACTGGCAGAGCCACCGGATCAAGCTGATCGCGCTGGCCGCGTTCACGCTCGGCGACCGCAGGATGATGAACGCCGCGCAGCGGCTGTTCGTCGAACATCTGGCCGACAACATCGGCCCCGACGGCACCACGCTCGACTTCACCGAGCGCGACGCCGTGCATTACGCCGTCTACGACCTGCAGCCGCTCGTGACGGCCGCGCTCGCCGCGCGGCGCTTCAACCGCAACTGGCTGCGCGAACGCGGCACCAACGGCGCGACGCTCGAAGCCGCGCTCGACTGGCTGGTGCCGTATGCGCGCGGCGAGAAGACCCACGAGGAGTTCGTGAACTCCACGGTGGCGTTCGACGCGAAGCGCCGCGAGGCCGGCCTGCCCGGCTACTCGGGTCCATGGTCGCCGAAGCACGCCACCGAACTGTTCTACCTGGCGGCCCGTCTGGACGGCCGCTACAACAGCGTCGCGCAGCTGCTCGCGCCGCAGCCGCCCGCCTGGGTGGCCGCCTGCCTGCCGCTGCCGGCACGTTAATCCCCAGAAGCACCGAGAACCACAGGAAATCCCCATGGCAGTCAGCGTGTTCGATCTTTTCAAAATCGGGATTGGCCCGTCCAGCTCGCATACGGTGGGACCGATGCGCGCCGCGCTGATGTTCGTCCAGGGACTCGAACGCGACGGCCTGCTCGAGCGCACCGCCGCCGTGAAGGTCGACCTGTACGGCTCGCTCGGCGCGACCGGCAAGGGCCACGGCACCGACCGCGGCGTGATGCTCGGGCTGATGGGCGACGCGCCCGATACGGTCGACCCCGATACCATCGACGCGCGGCTCGCCGAGGTGCGCGACACGCGCAAGCTCGCGCTGCTGGGCCGCCATCCGGTGCCGTTCGTGCTGAAGGAGCAGATCGGCTTCTACCGGCAGGCGCTGCCCGAGCATCCGAACGCGATGACGCTGCGCGCGCGCGACGCGGCCGGCGAGACGCTGCGCGAGACCACCTACCTGTCGGTGGGCGGCGGCTTCGTGGTGACGGCCGGCGCGCCGAACACGAAGGTGCTGAACGCGGCCGAACAGATGCCCTACCCGTTTCGCAGCAGCGCCGAGCTGCTCGACCTAACGGCCAGCACCGGCAAGTCGATCGCGCAGCTGATGTGGGACAACGAGCGCGCCTGGAACGACGAGCCCACCACGCGCGCCGGCCTGCTGAAGATCTGGGACGTGATGCAGTCGTGCGTGTCGCGCGGCTGCGGGATCGACAACCCCGATGCGCACGGCACGCTGCCCGGCCCGTTCCAGGTCAAGCGCCGCGCGCCGCAGCTGTACCGCACGCTGACCGGCAACCCCGAGCAGGCGCTGCGCGACCCGCTCTCGATGATCGACTGGATCAACCTCTACGCGATCGCCGTGAACGAGGAGAACGCGGCGGGCGGGCGCGTGGTGACCGCGCCGACCAACGGCGCGGCCGGCATCATCCCGGCCGTGCTGCACTACTACATGCGCTTCACGCCCGGCGCCAGCGAACAGGGCGTGATCGACTTCCTGATGACGGCCGCCGCGATCGGCATCCTCTACAAGCTCAACGCATCGATCTCGGGCGCCGAGGTGGGTTGCCAGGGCGAAGTGGGCGTGGCCTGCTCGATGGCGGCCGGCGCGCTCGCCGCCGTGCTCGGCGGCACGCCGCGCCAGGTCGAGAACGCCGCCGAGATCGGCATGGAACACAACCTCGGGCTGACCTGCGACCCGGTCGGCGGGATGGTGCAGATCCCCTGCATCGAGCGCAACGCGATGGCCTCGGTGAAGGCCGTCAACGCCGCGCGCATGGCGCTGCGCGGCGACGGCAGCCACTACGTGTCGCTCGACTCGGTGATCAAGACGATGCGCGAGACCGGCGCCGACATGAAGACGAAGTACAAGGAAACCTCGCGCGGCGGACTCGCGGTGAACATCGTCGAGTGCTGATCGTCGCCGCGATGGTGGCCGCGCGAGCCCGAGGCGGCGCGTCTCCCGGCGCAGCGGGATGGGTGGGATGGGCGGGACCGCGTCGATCCGGGGCCGAAGCGGCGGCGCGGCATGGCATTTGCCGCTGGCGCGGCGCCGTGCCCGAGCCGCGCCGGCCGCCGGTGCTCCATGCCGGGCGCTGCCGATGCCATCGACACCCGCCCGGCCTCGATCCGCCCCCATCCGCCCCTCTCCGGCATCCTCCGCCACGTCCCGCGCATCCGGCGTAAGCTATCCCTCTCGTCACCGAGGGAGCCCGCCACTCATGTCGATCGTCCCGGAGTCCGCTGTCCCCGCCCCCGCCGCCAGCGTCACCGGCGCCCGCCTGCTGGTCGATGCGCTGCTCGCGAACCGCGTCGAACGCGTGTTCTGCGTCCCCGGCGAGAGCTTCCTCGCCGTGCTCGACGCGCTCGCCGACGAAACCGAACGGATCGGCACCGTCGTCTGCCGCCACGAGGCCGCCGCCGCGAACATGGCCGAGGCGGTCGGCAAGCTGACCGGCCGGCCCGGCGTCGCGCTCGTCACGCGCGGCCCCGGCGCCACGCACGCGTCGATCGGCGTCCACACCGCGTTCCAGGATTCCACGCCGATGATCCTGCTGATCGGCCAGTGCGCGCGCGAGCATCTCGACCGCGAGGCGTTCCAGGAGATCGACTACCGCCGCATGTTCGGCGAGCTCGCCAAGTGGGTCGCGCAGATCGACGACGCGCGCCGCATCCCCGAATACCTGAGCCATGCGTTCCACGTCGCCACCTCCGGGCGGCCCGGCCCGGTGGTGCTCGCGCTGCCCGAGGACGTGCTGTCCGAACCGTGCGCGCCGCAGCCGGCGGCGCCGGCCGCGAAGCGGATCGCCGCCGCGCCGTCCGAGGCGCAGCTCGGCGAGCTGCGCGAGCGGCTCGCGCGCGCCGAACGGCCGGTGGTGATCGCGGGCGGCAGCGGCTGGAGCGTGGACGCCTGCGCCGACCTGCGCCGCTTCGCCGAGAGCTGGCAATTGCCGGTGGCCTGCGCGTTCCGCTATCAGGACACCTTCGACAACGAGCATCCGCTCTATGCCGGCGACGTCGGGCTCGGCATCAACCCCGCGCTCGCAAAACGCATCGACGCCGCGGACCTGCTGCTCGTGATCGGCCCGCGGCTCGGCGAGGCCACCACCGGCGGCTACACGCTGCTCGCGATCCCGAAGACGCGGCAGACGCTGATCCACGTCCACCAGGGCGCCGACGAACTGGGGCGCGTCTACGCCGCCGACCTGCCGATCGTCTCGGGCATGCCCGAGATCGCGGCGCGGCTGGCCGCGCTCGCGCCGCCCGAGGTGCTGCCGTGGGCCGGCAGCGCGGCCGAGGCGCACGAGGCCTATCTCGCATGGCGCCGGCCGCTGCCGATGCCGGGCCGGCTGCAGCTCGGCGAGATCATCCAGCAGCTGCGCGAGCGGCTGCCGCACGACGCGATCGTCACCAACGGCGCCGGCAATTACGCGACCTGGCTGCACCGCCATTACGCGTACCGGCAGTTCCGCTCGCAGCTCGCCCCGACCAGCGGCGCGATGGGCTACGGGGTGCCGGCCGCGCTCGCCGCGAAGTCGCTCTATCCGCAGCGCGTGGCCGTGGCGCTGGCCGGCGACGGCTGCTTCATGATGGCCGGCAACGAACTCGCCACCGCGATGCAGTACGGGCTCGCGATCATCGTGATCGTCGTCAACAACGGCCATTTCGGCACGATCCGCATGCATCAGGAGCGCCATTACCCGGACCGCGTCCACGGCACCGCGCTGACGAATCCCGATTTCGCCGCCTACGCGCGCGCGTTCGGCGCGCACGGCGAGACCGTCGTCGACACCGCCGGCTTCGCGCCGGCGCTCAAGCGCGCGCTGGCGAGCGGCCTGCCCGCGCTGATCGAGATCCGGGTGCCGCAGGAGGCGTCCACGCCGGCCGCGACGCTCGAGCAGATCCGCGACCAGGGGCGGCGCGCGCGCGGCGAGGCGACGTGAGGCGGGGCCGCGTGGAGCGTCCGGGATCGGGACGGCGGCGCACGGGCGGATGGGGCCGCATCGGCCGTGGCGGTTGAGGTCCGGCGTCGGACCCGGGCCGGCCGCGCCATTCGCTCGCGCGACCTCGCGACGATTGCGGGTTGCGGTATTGCGCCGTTGACGCCGTCGCTCGAGTCGGCCCCGGCGATTGACGTGTGGCGGCGGACCGCGCCGGCGCGCGCCGTCCCACGGTGCCCCTCGGCCAATCGATCGGACACGGCTCGCTTCACCGCACCATCGACACCATCGCTCGCGCTGCCGGTGACGCTAGCCGCGCAATCGCCGACCGCAAGCCGCACCACGCGCGTCTCCCCCCGCTTCGCCGCGCGCTCGGCCGCTTCGCCGGCACCACGCCCCGAATCACGCGGCCGGCGCTAACATCGACGGCGAACGCGCCGGGCCGCCGGCGCCGCCCCGAGGAACACACCGCCCATGAAATCCCAAGCGCCGGCCGCCGGCGAAGCCGTGCCGAACCCGTTCGACGCGCTGCGCCATCCCGGCACGCTGCTCGCGCCCGAGCGCAGGCTCGTCGCGTCCTACGATCTGGAAACGGCGGGCCAGGCGCCGGCCGGCCACGTCGCGGCCACCCAGGCCGATGCCGGCCTCCTCAACGCGGCCGAGCGGCCGTTCCGGCTCGATTACGCACGGCTCACGGAAGTCCACGTGATCAACGGCATGGGTGTCGCGCTCGGCGACTCGATCATCGGGCTGACCGCGCTGGCCGCGCTGCGCGCCGCGCATCCGGCGCTGCGCCTCGTGCTGTACCGGCCGGCGCGTCTAGCGCCCCACGTCGAGGCGCTGTACCGGCTCGCCGGCAGCGAACCGGCGGCGCCGCGCACGCTGCCCTGGCCGCTCGACGCGCTGCCGCGCGCGGCAACGCGCATCGACGTCGGCAACCAGCTCTATCGGCCCGCGTTCGCGGCGCTGCCGATGATCGACTACTTCCTCGACGCGCTCGGCGCCGATCCGGCCTCGATCCCGGCCGCCGCCAAACGCAACCGCTGGCTCGCGCGGCTGACGCTGCCCGCGCTGCCGGACGGCTGGCGCCGGCGCCCCTACGCGCTGCTCTGCGCCGACGCGAGCACGCCGCTGCGCAGCATCCCGCCGGCCGAACGCGCCGCGCTCGTCGAGCGGATCGCGCGGCGCTACGGGTTGCCGGTGGCCGGCTTCGGTCCGGTCGGGCATCGCGACTACACCGACGTGTCCGCGCTGTCGCCCGACACCGCCGCCTATCTCGCCTGGGTCCGCGACGCGCGCGTGCTGGTCGGCGCCGACAGCTCGGCGATCCATGTCGCCGACGGCTTCGGAGTGCCCACGCTGGCCTGCTTCACGAGCATCGCGCCCGAGTTGCGCGTGCGCGACTATCCGCACTGCGTGGCGGCGCGCCTCGACGTGCCGGCCGCCCTGCGCGACCGCCACGCGAGCGACGAGCCGGCCCACCTCGCCGCCGTGGCGGCGGCCTATCGCGGGTTCGACTGGGACGCGCTCGCGTGGCCGCCGGCGCGCGACTGAGCCTGCCGCCTCAACCCGCCTCAACCCGTCTCAACCCGCCGCATCGCGCAACGCCTCGGACGGTCGCATCCCGAACATGCGCCGGTAGTCGTTCGCGAACTGGCTCAGGTGCCAGAAACCCCAGGCGGCGGCCACGTCCTGCACCGAGCCGGCCGCGCGGCCGCACAGGTCGCGCCGCGCTCCGTTCAGCCGCAAGGCGCGCAGGTAGGTGGCGGGCGCCATTCCGAGCACGTCCTGAAAGCAGTTCTGCAGCGTGCGGCGGCTCACGTGCAGCTGTTCGCAGAGTTCCGGCACGCCCACCGCGCGGCCGCGATGCGCGAGCACGTAATCGCGCGCCTGCGCGACGATCCGGCGCCGCCGCGCCGGCGCGAGCGCGTCCGGGGCCGCCTGCCGCGCCGCGTCCGGCCCCGCGCAGACGTCGAACAGCGCGGCCAGCACGGCCGCCTGCAGGTCGTGCCGCTCGCGGCCGGACAGCGCCGCGCGCGGGCTCGCCGCGCCGTCGAGCGAGGCGGCCAGCAGCGCGCGCAGCCGCGCGAGCCGCCCGCCGCCGACGTGGATCATCGGCCGGCGCGGCAGCCGGTCGTCCAGGCCCGCGTGCTCGACCTGCTCCGCGTAGCGGCGCAGCCCGTCGCCGCGCACCACCACGCCGTAGATCGAGAACGCGGCCGGCGTCAGCAACTCGAACCCGAGGTTGCCGGGCCGGCAGGCGACGCCGTCGGCCGCGATCGGCTGCGCGTCGATCCGCGCGCCGCCGTCCGGCACCACGGGAATCCCGAACCAGTATGCGTCGCCGCGCACTTCGCAGGCCTGCCGCAGCGTATGGCTGGTGGTTTCGCGAAACAGCTTCATGGTGTCGAGCGGCAGCTCGGTCAGCGTGCCGACGAAGCGCCCGGCCGCGAGCTGGTCATAGGTCTGGCGCCAGCCCACCAGGTTGCGCGCCTGCTCGTCGGCGTCGTGCGCGACGCTGACCACCGCGCGCCCGGCCGGCGCATCGGCACCGTCCGCGCTGCGCCGCGTGTCCTCGGCCGTGGCCTCGTCCGTGGCATCGGCGCCCGGCATGGCGCTGCCGGCCGGCGCCCGGTTCGCTCCGCTCGCTGCGTCCATCGCTGCCCTCCCTCGTCGATCGCCGGAACAACGCAAGTCCCGTGCCGAAACCGGGACCGGCATCGAGGCCGACGTCGCCACCGGCGGCGCATCGTCTCCGCGATCCGGTCCCGGCGCACTGCTCAACCGTGGCACAACGCCGCACTCCTGGATCGTGCCAATTTGGCACAGCCGGATCCGGCCAGCGCGGCGCGATCCGGCGTGCGTGCCGCCGCACCGGCGCGCGCCGCCCGCGCACCGCGGCGCGGCGGGCTGGCACGTTTTTGGCGTATCGAACAGGCCCTGCCGGCTCGATCGACGAGCCGCCGCAGCGTTTCCCTATATCGAACATGCGAGGAGCGACACGATGAATCACGCCGAGATGCAGCACCTGAACATCGAATTCCCGTACCGCAAGCAATACGGGAATTTCATCGGGGGCGAATGGGTACCGCCCGTCGGCGGCGACTATTTCGACAACGTCTCGCCCGTCACGGGCCAGCCGTTCACCTCGATCCCGCGCTCGCAGGCAGCCGACATCGAACTCGCGCTCGATGCGGCGCACGCGGCGCGCGCCGCCTGGGGCGCAACCCCGGCGGCCGAGCGCGCGGGCATCCTGCTCAAGATCGCCGACCGCATGGAAGCGAACCTGGCGCGCCTCGCGGTGGCCGAGACGATCGACAACGGCAAGCCGCTGCGCGAGACCACCGCGGCCGACATCCCGCTCGCGATCGACCATTTCCGCTATTTCGCGGGCTGCGTGCGTGCCCAGGAAGGCTCGATCGCCGACATCGGCGGCGATCTGGTGGCCTACCACTTCCACGAGCCGCTCGGCGTGGTCGGCCAGATCATCCCGTGGAACTTCCCGATCCTGATGGCCACCTGGAAGCTCGCGCCCGCGCTGGCGGCCGGCAACTGCGTGGTGCTGAAGCCGGCCGAGCAGACCCCGGCCTCGATCCTGGTGTGGGCCGAGCTGATCCAGGACCTGCTGCCGCCGGGCGTGCTCAACATCGTCAACGGCTTCGGGCTCGAGGCCGGCAAGCCGCTCGCCTCGAGCAAGCGGATCGCCAAGATCGCGTTCACGGGCGAGACCTCCACGGGCCGCCTGATCGCCGGCTACGCGAGCGCGAACCTGATCCCGGTCACGCTCGAACTCGGCGGCAAGAGCCCGAACATCTTCTTCGCCGACGTGATGGACCGCGACGACAGCTACTTCGAGAAGGCGCTCGAAGGCTTCGCGATGTTCGCGCTGAACCAGGGCGAGGTCTGCACCTGCCCGTCGCGCGCGCTGGTCGAGGAAAGCATCTACGAGCGCTTCATCGAGCGCGCCGTGCAGCGCGTGGAGAAGATCCGCCAGGGCCATCCGCTCGATGCGCAGACCATGATCGGCGCGCAGGCCTCCGAGGAACAGATGGAGAAGATCCTGTCGTACATCGACATCGGCCGCCAGGAAGGCGCCGAGTGCCTGACGGGCGGCGCGCGCAACACCATGACGGGCGAACTGGCGAGCGGCTTCTACGTGAAGCCGACCGTGTTCCGCGGCCACAACAAGATGCGCATCTTCCAGGAGGAGATCTTCGGGCCGGTGCTGTCGGTGACGACCTTCAAGAACGAGGCGGAAGCGCTCGAGATCGCCAACGACACGCTCTACGGCCTCGGCGCCGGCGTCTGGACCCGCGACGGCAACCGCGCCTATCACTTCGGCCGCGACATCCAGGCCGGGCGCGTCTGGACCAACTGCTACCACGCCTATCCGGCGCATGCGGCGTTCGGCGGCTACAAGCAGTCCGGCATCGGCCGCGAGACGCACAAGATGATGCTCGACCACTACCAGCAGACCAAGAACTTGCTGGTCAGCTACAGCGACAAGCCGGCCGGCCTGTTCTGACTCGCGTTCGCCCCGCCGCCGCCGGTCGCCGATCCACGACCGGCGGCGCCAACGAGGGGACTTGGACAGGCGCCGGCGGCGGATCGCCGGCGCTTTTTTTCCGCATTCGTTTGTTCTGCATTCGACCCGATGCGCGCGCCGCGATGCACGCGCCGCCGCCCTTCCCGCCGGCGTCGGTCATTCGACCGATACCGTGCGCGGCACCCGCCTGCGATGCTGGGCGCCTCTTCAACACGAAGCGGAGTCGCCATCGTGGACCGTTCCCCTCATTCCCTTCCCGCGCAAGACGAATCCTGGCTCAAGCGCTATTACTTCACGCGTACCGCGTTCTCGGTGATCTGGGCCGCGCTGGCGTTTTCGATCGGCCGCCAGGCGCCCGCCGTGGCCGCCGTGCTGCTGGTGATCTACCCGGCCTGGGACGCGCTCGCCAACGGCATCGACATGTCGCGCAGCGGCGGCGCGGGCACCAACCGCACCCAGGCGATCAACCTCGTCATGAGCGTCGCCGCCACGGCGGCCGTGGTGGTCGCGCTGCAATCGCGCGACGGCGGCGCGCTGGGGGTGTTGGGCGTGTTCGGCGCCTGGGCGATCGTGGCGGGGCTGCTGCAGCTCGGCACCGCCGTGCGCCGCTGGAAGTCGGCCGGCGGCCAGTGGCCGATGATCCTGAGCGGCGCGCAGTCGGCGCTGGCGGGCGCCGCCTTCTTCGCGCAGGCGCATGTCCCCGTCACGCAGGCGATCACGAGGATCGGCGGTTACGCCTGCGTCGGCGCGCTGTATTTCCTGATCGCGGCGGTGACGATCGTCGTCACCGAAAAGCGCCGGCAGCGCGTGCGCGTGTCCTGACGGCCGTGCCCTCCCTTCTCCACCCACGAGCTCACAGATGAATCACGCTTGCGAGACAGTCGGCCTGATCGGACTCGGCGCGCTGGGGCTGCCGATCGCGCAGAACCTGCTCGACGCCGGCTACCGCCTGATCGTCCACAACCGCACGGCCGCCAAGGCCGACGAGCTGCTCGAACAGGGCGCGCAGTGGGCGCCGCGCGCCGCCGACGCGGTGCCGCCGGGCGGCGTCGTGATCAGCCTGCTCTGGGACGATGCGTCGGTGGAGGCGCTGGTGCGCAGCGAGGACTTTCTCGACCGGCTCGCCGAAGGCGGCGTGCATGTCTCGATGAGTACGCTGTCGCCCGAGGCCTCGCGGCGGATCGCGGCGCTGCACGCGCAACACGGCTGCACGCTGGTGGAGGCGCCGGTGTTCGGGCGCCCCGAGGCGGCGCGCGTCGGGCGGCTGATCGCCGCCTGCGTCGGGCCGGCGGCGGCGCGGCAGCGCGTGCGCCCGGTGCTCGCCGCGCTCGGCGTGCAGCAGGTGTTCGATTTCGGCGCCACCTTCGGCCACGCGCTCACCGTCAAGCTGATCGGCAACTTCCTGATCTTCTGCGCGGCCGCCGCGCTGGAGGAAGGCCTCACGCTCGCGCGGCACGCCGGGCTGGACCCGCGGGCCGTGGCCGACCTGTACACGTCCACGCTGTTCGCCTCGCCCATCTACGTGAACTACGCGCGGATGATCACCGAGGGCACCTCGCCGTTCGGCGACAACGCGATTCCGGCGAAGGATCTCGACCTGTTCCGGCAGGCATCGGAGCAGGCCGGCGCACCGGCCGCGATGGCGGATTTCCTGTGTGCGGCCTTGCTCGCACAAGGCCGCGAGTCCTGACCGACCCACGCGTTCGGAACACGCAATCGGACCACCCGCCCGGATCACCGCCGCGCGTCGATCCGTTCGTGGTCCGCGCCTTCCGGCAGCAGCGCGTCGCTGTCGTCCTTGAGCCCGACGCCCGTCAGCCCGAGCCGCCGCGCCTGCGTCAGCAGGTAGTGCAGCTTGTGCGCGGCGGCGGCATGCGGCAGCCCCTCGGGCCGCACGTTCGAGATGCAGTTGCGCTGCGCGTCGTGGCAGCCCACCCGCGGCGCATGGGTCAGATACACGCCGAGGCTGTCGGGCGAACTGAGCCCCGGCCGCTCGCCGATCAGCATCGCCACGAAGCGCGCGCGCAGCAGCTCGCCGATCTCGTCGCCGAGGGCGACGCGTGCCTGGCGCGCCACCACCACCGGGCCGAGCGTCCAGCCGTCGGCCTCGAGCCGCCCGCGCACCGCGTTCAGCAGCGGCAGCGCCTGCTTCGCGGCCGCGAACGCCGACAGTCCGTCACCGATCACGAACACCAGATCGGGCTCGCCCGCGCCGTCGGCGGCCTCGCCCAATGCCGCGCGGCTCGGATCCGACAGGCGCCGGCCGAGGTCGGGCCGCCGCAGGTAATGCTGGCGATCGGGCGCGGCGCTGTCGGCCGCCAGCGTCGCGAAGCCGGTCGCCTCGAGTTCGCCGCGCAGCCGGTCGGCGTCGAGCGGCTGATGCACGGCGTCGCGCGCCTGCGCGTGCGAGAGGTTGAACGCGAGCAGCGGCGCGGTGGGCAGGCTGCTGCCCGCGCGGCCCAGCGCGATGCGCGCGTTCGTGAACGACTTCAGCGCGCCCCACGGGTTCTTCTCGACCGGATCCGTCATGCGCCGAGCCCCATCCACGCGTCGGCGCCGGCCAGCAGCGGCGTGCGCGCCGAGGCTGGCAGCAGCGCGCCCTTCGCGTCGGCGATCTCCATCGCCTCCAGCCATTCCTCGAACTCGGGCGCGCGCCGCAGCCCCAGCACCTCGCGCACGTAGAGCGCGTCGTGGAACGAGGTGCTCTGGTAGTTCAGCATCACGTCGTCGGCACCGGGAATGCCCATGATGAAGTTGATGCCGGCCGCGCCGAGCAGCGTCAGCAGCGTGTCCATGTCGTCCTGATCGGCCTCGGCGTGGTTCGTATAGCAGATGTCGCAGCCCATCGGCACGCCGAGCAGTTTGCCGCAGAAGTGATCCTCGAGCCCGGCGCGGATGATCTGCTTGCCGTCGTACAGGTACTCGGGGCCGATGAAGCCCACCACCGTGTTGACGAGGAACGGCCGGAACCGGCGCGCCACCGCGTAGGCGCGCACCTCGCAGGTCTGCTGGTCCACGCCGTGATGCGCGTTGGCCGACAGCGCGCTGCCCTGGCCGGTCTCGAAGTACATCAGGTTGTCGCCGACGGTGCCGCGCTTCAGCGAGCGCGCGGCCTCGTGCGCCTCGCCGAGCAGCGCGAGCGAGATGCCGAAGCTCGCGTTGGCCTGCTCGGTGCCGGCGATCGACTGGAACACCAGGTCCACCGGCGCGCCCTGCTCGATCGCCGCGATCGTGTTGGTGACGTGGGTCAGCACGCAGGACTGCGTCGGCACGCGGTAGCGCTCGCGGAACGCGTCGATCATCGCGAGCAGCTTCGTGATCGCGGCGAGGCTGTCGGTGGCGGGATTGATGCCGATCATCGCGTCGCCCGAGCCGTACATCAGGCCGTCGAGCATCGAGGCGGCGATGCCCTTCACGTCGTCGGTCGGGTGGTTCGGCTGCAGCCGCACCGACATGCGCCCCGGCAGCCCCATGGTGTTGCGAAAGCGCGTGACCACGCGGCGCTTGCGAGCCGCCGCGATCAGGTCCTGGTTGCGCATCAGCTTCGAGACGGCCGCCACCATCTCGGGCGTGAGGCCCGGCGCGACACGTTCCAGCGCGGCACCGTCGGCGGCCGGCGACAGCAGCCAGTTGCGGAACTCGCCCACCGTCAGGTGCGCGAGTTCGGCGAACGCGGCCGCGTCGTGCGTGTCGACGATCAGCCGCGTGACCTCGTCGCGCTCGTAGGGGATCAGCGCCTCGTTCAGGAACGCCTTGAGCGGCACGTTCGCGAGCGCCATCTTGGCGGCCACGCGCTCCTCCTCGCTGGCCGCCGCGATGCCGGCCAGCTGGTCGCCCGAGCGCAGCGGGCTCGCGCGCGCGAGCAGCGTCCTCAGGTCCGCGAAGCGGTAGGTACGCGAGCCGATCGTCTCCGTATGGGCCATCTGCAACTCTCCTGCGGTCAGTCGGCGCGCTCGGCGCGCGTCATTCCTCGAGCAGCGCCTCGGCCGGCGCGGCAGCACGCTGCGCGCGCGTCGCGATGAAATAGCCGTAGCCGAGCCCGACGATCACCAGGAAGATCAGCGCGACCAGCGCGTTGAAATAGACCATGGTGGCGAGGCACACCAGCGCGGCGGCCAGCGCGAACGCCGGGAACAGCGGATAGAGCGGCGCGCGGAACGGCCGCGCCATCGCCGGCTGGCTGCGGCGCAGCTTGAACAGCGCGGCCATGCTGACGATGTACATCACGATAGCGCCGAACACCGACATCGTCACGATGTTCGCGGTCAGCGTCTGGCCGCCGAACTGGATCAGCTCGTCGCTGTAGATCGCCGCGATGCCCACCACGCCGCCCGCAAGGATCGCGCGATACGGGGTGCGAAAGCGCGGGTGGACCTTGGCGAGCCATTCGGGCAGGTAGCCCTCGCGCGCCAGTGCGAAGATCTGGCGCGAATAGCCGAGTATGATGCCGTGAAACGACGCGACGAGCCCGAACAGGCCGAGCCAGACCAGCATGTGCATCCAGCCGCTGTGTTCGCCGACGATGGTCTTCATCGCCTGCGGCAGCGGATCGTTGATGTTGGCGAGCTTGGTCCAGTCGCCCGCGCCGCCCGCGAACACCATCACGCCGATGGCCAGCACCACCAGCGTGAGGATGCCGGCCACGTAGGCGATCGGGATCGAGCGCCGCGGGTTCTTCGCCTCCTCGGCGGCCATCGCCACGCCCTCGATCGCGAGGAAGAACCAGATCGCGAACGGGATCGCCGCGAACATGCCGGAGAACGCGCCGGGCGAGAAGTGCCCGGCGCCGCCCCAGCCGCCCTTCGAGAAGTGTTCCCACGAGAAGCCCGGCGACACCACGCCCATGAACACCAGCAGCTCGAAGATCGCGAACAGCGTGACGATCAGCTCGAAGGTGGCGGCGATCTGCACGCCGACGATGTTGAGCGCCATGAACACGAGGTAGGCGCCCATCGCCGCGTGCTTCGGCTCCAGCGACGGGAACTGCACGTGCAGGTAGGCGCCGATCGCGAGCGCGATCGCGGGCGGTGCGAACACGAACTCCACCAGCGTGGCGACGCCGGCCAGGTAGCCGCCCGCCGGGCCGAACGCGCGGCGCGCGTAGGCGAACGGGCCGCCCGCGTGCGGGATCGAGGTGGTCAGCTCGGTGAAGCTGAAGATGAAGGTGGTGTACATCGCCGCGATGAACAGCGCCGTGACGACGAAGCCGAGCGTGCCGGCGCTGGCCCAGCCGTAGCTCCAGCCGAAGTATTCGCCCGAGATCACGAGGCCGACCGCGATCCCCCACAGCTGCCAGGTGCCGAGGGTCTGCTTCAGCGCCGGCCCCGGCGCGCCGCCCGCTGCGGGACGGCCGTTCGACTCTGCGTGCATCGCGTGTTCTCCTTGGGTGGCACCCATTCGGGCCGGCCGCGCCTGACGTGGCGCGGCGGGAACGGGTGATCGACCACCGATGCTAGAGAGTCATAAATCCACGCGTTATCGAAAATCGGCAAACATGGCGGACGCTACGGTCAGCGAAACGATCGGCGCAGCAGGAAGCGGGCCCACGCGCGGCTTGCATCGATTGCGTGGATCGCGTGGATTGCGCCGGTTTCTCGCCTGGGCGGGCGCCGGCATGGGCCCGGCCGACGATCGAGGCGCTCCGCGCATGGCAAACCGTCAGGTCAAGATCCATCTGCCGCTGCGCTGCGCGGCATCCCGGCTGGCAGCGGCCGGGTCCATCGCGTGCGTGAGGTTCAGCGCATGCGCGTCCCGCAATGCACGCACCAGCGCGCGGCCGGGTCGAGCGGCGCGCGGCAGCGCCGGCAGACCGAGGGCGGGCTCGCATCGCCCGCGCGCAGCCGCTTGAATCCGGGGCGCCGGCTCGCGGTGCTGTCGGGGCGTGCCGGGCCGCCGCCGGGCGCGCCATCGCCGAGCGCTCCGCCACGGGGCGCGCCATTGTCAGGCGCTCCGCACCGGCCGCCGCGTCCGGCGCGCGATCCGGGCGCCGCGCCGTGCAGCAACCGATCGAACCATCTCGCGAGCTGCCCCATGTCGCCCTCCGTCAGCGCGACGCGCGCAACAGCCGCAAGCCGTTGGCCACCACGATCAGGCTCGCGCCCGCATCGGCGAACACGGCCATCCACATCGTGCCGAGCCCGGCCAGCGTGAGCCCGAGGAACACCAGCTTCACCACCAGCGCGAAGCCGATGTTCTGCAGCAGCACGCGGTGGGTGGCGCGCGAGAGCCGCACGAACGCGGGGATCTTGCGCAGGTCGTCGTCCATCAGCGCGACGTCGGCCGTCTCGATCGCGGTGTCGGTGCCCATCGCGCCCATCGCGAAGCCGATGTCGGCGCGCGCGAGCGCGGGCGCGTCGTTGATGCCGTCGCCGACCATCCCCACCGCGCGGCCCTGCCGCGCCAGTTCGGCCACCGCCGCGAGCTTGTCCTCGGGCAGCTGGCCGCCGCGCGCGTCGTCGATGCCGACCTCGCGCGCGATCGCCGCGGCGGTGTGCGCGTTGTCGCCCGTCAGCATCGCCGTGCGGATGCCGAGCGCATGCAGCTGCGCCACCGCCTCGCGGCTCGTGTCCTTGACCGTGTCGGCCACCGCGAACAGGCCGAGCACGCGCGCCGCGTCGCCGAGCATCACCACGGTCTTGCCCTGCGCCTCGAGTTCGGCCACGCGCGCGTCGAGCGCCGCCGAGGCGCGGCCGAGCTCGACCGCGAGCCGGTGATTGCCGAGCCAGTGGGCCGCGCCGTCGATCTCGCCGCGCACGCCGCGCCCGGGCAGCGCCTCGAAGCCGTCGACCTCGGCGAACGCCCGCACGCCGTCGGCCGCCGCCGCGGTCGCGATCGCCTGCGAGACCGGATGATCGGAGCGGCTCGCGAGGCTCGCGGCGAGCCACGCGATGCGCGCCGGCTCGACGTCGCGCGCGAACGGCTCGGCATCGGTGCGCACCGGCTTGCCGTGCGTGAGCGTGCCGGTCTTGTCGAGCGCGAGCCAGCCGAGCTTGCGGCCCTCCTCGAGATAGACGCCGCCCTTCACGAGGATCCCGCGCCGCGCCGCAGCCGCGAGCCCCGAGACGATCGTCACCGGCGTGGAGATCACCAGCGCGCACGGGCAGGCGATCACCAGCAGCACCAGCGCGCGATAACACCAGTCGTGCCACGCGCCGCCCGCCAGCAGCGGCGGCGCGATCGCCACCACCAGCGCGATCGCGAACACGATCGGCGTGTAGACGCGCGCGAAGCGGTCGACGAAGCGCTGGATGGGCGCCTTCGCGCCCTGCGCCGCCTCGACCGCGTGGATGATGCGCGCGAGCGTGGTGTTCGAGGCCACCGCCGTGACGCGATACTCGAACGAACCGGCCTCGTTGAGGGTGCCGGCGAACACGGCATCGCCGGGCGCCTTCTCGACCGGCAGGCTCTCGCCCGTGATCGGCGCCTGGTTCACCGTGGAGCGGCCGGCCACGAGCGCGCCGTCGAGCCCGATGCGCTCGCCGGGTCGCACGCGCACGATCGCGCCGAGCGCGACCTCGGCGGCCGCCATCGGTGCCCAGCTGCCGTCGGGCCGGCGCACCGTGGCCGTGTCGGGGGCGAGCCGCATCAGGCCCTGGATCGCGTTGCGCGCGCGGTCGAGCGACTTCGCCTCGATCAGCTCGGCGATCGTAAACAGCACCATCACCATCGCGGCCTCGGGCCACTGGCCGATCACCATCGCGCCCGTCACGGCGATGCTCATCAGCGCGTTGATGTTCAGGTTGCCGTTGCGGATCGCGATCCAGCCCTTGCGATAGGTGGTCAGGCCGCAGAGCGCGACGGCGGCCACCGCGAGCAGCGCCGCGAGCCAGGTCGGCAGGCCGGCCCAGGTCAGCGCCTCGGAGCCGAGCGCCGCCACGCCGGCCGCGACGAGCGGCCAGAGCGGCTTGGCCTCGGCCGCGGGCACGGGCGCGCCGCCGGCGGCATCGGCGCCGGCCGCATCGGGCGTCATGCCGAGCGAGCGGATCGCGGCGGCCACCGCGTCGGCCGCGCCCGGCGCATGCACCACCGTCAGCATCCGCTGCATCAGGTTGAAGTCGAGCGCGGTGACGGCGGCCATGCCGCCGAGCTTCTTGCGGATCAGCGTCTCCTCGGTCGGGCAGTCCATCTGCATGATGCGGAACGCGGTGCGCTCGCTGCCGTCGGCGAGGCGGCTCGTCCCCGGCAGCGGCGCGAGCGAGCGCGCGGCCGGCGCGCAGCAGCCGGCGCCGTGATCGTGCGAATGCGCGTGATCCGATGCGTGGTCGTGATCATGATCGTGGCCGTGCGAGTGCGTGTGGCCCGACTCGGGATCGTGGTCATGCGAGTGCGCGTGATCCGACGCGTGATCATCGTCATGCTCGTGCGAACACGCCCCGGCCCGCGGCGCGCCATGCGCGTGCGCGGCGCCGCCGCAGCAGGCCGACGCCGTGCGCGGCACCGCCGCGTCGGCCTCCACCCTCTCGGACAGCTCGTTCGCCTGGGCCATGACCTTCTCCTGTTCGCTTGACGGTGTACAGTTAACACCTTGAAGCCACTTCAAGGTCAACCGCTTCCGACAGGAGATTGCAATGAAGATCGGCGAACTCGCGAAAGCCGCCCGCTGCACGCCCGAGACGATCCGCTTCTACGAGAAGGAGGGCCTGATGCCGGACGCGGAGCGGACCGACGCCAACTACCGGCGCTACACCGAGATCCACGTCGAGCGCCTGCGTTTCATCCGCAACTGCCGCGCGCTCGACATGACGCACGACGAGATCCGCGCGCTGCTGCGCCTCACCGACGATCCGTCCGACCGCTGCGATTCGATCAACGCGCTGCTCGACGAACACATCGGCCACGTGAATGCCCGGCTCGTCGAACTGCAGCACCTGAAGGCGCAGCTCACCGACCTGCGCGACCAGTGCCAGGGCGAACACACGGTGGAGGACTGCGGAATCGTGCACGGTCTCGCCACGATGGAAACGCCCGAGGCGCCCGCCAGGCGCACCCACGTCGGCTGAGCCGGCGGCCCCGTTTCCCGCGCCCTCCTTGTGCGCATTCATCACCAGTCATAAAATAACCAGTCATTTATTGACGATGAATGTCACGCGGGAAACATGCCGAAATTCTCTCCCCTCGCGCTCGCGGTGCTCGCGATGCTGACCGAAGCGCCGATGCATGCCTACCGCATCCAGCAGTTGATCAAGCTGCGCGGCAAGGACGACGTGATCAACGTGCGCCAGCGCAACAGCCTCTACCAGACGCTCGACCGGCTGCTGCGCGAACGGCTCGTGGTGGTCCACGAGACCGAGCGCGACGGGATGTTTCCGGAGCGCACCGTCTATGCGATCACCGACGCGGGCCGCAACTGCGCGCGCGCCTGGCTGCGCGAACAACTCGCGCGGCCCGCCCGCGAATTCCCGGCGTTTCCGGTGGCGCTGTCGGTGCTGCCGCTGCTGTCCGTCGAGGACGCGCGCCGCCAGCTCGAAGCGCGGATCGGCGCGCTCGAGGAAGAACTCGAACGCCTCGACGCCGCACGCAACGCGGCGCTCGCGATGCAGATCCCGCGCCTGTTCCTGCTCGAAGGCGAACTGCTGCAGGCCACCGTCGAGACTGAACTCGGCTGGGTCCGCAGCGTGGTCGAACACCTGAGGGTGGGCGCGCTGACCTGGAGCGAGGCGTGGCTGCGCGACGTGGCCGAGCGTCTCGCGCAGTCCGACACCGAATGAAGCGAACGCGGCGGCCGGCCGGCACCGGCCATGCCGCCGCCATGTCGCGTCACTTCGGTCACTTCGCCGAGATGTCGATGTCGCCGAAGTACTTGCGGCCGAGCGCCTGCATGGTGCCGTCGGCCTTCAATTTCTCGATCGCGCCGTCGAGGCGCGCCTTCAGCGCGTCGTCGCTCTTGCGCAGCCCGAAGCCGATCCCGCTGCCGAGGATGCGGTCGTCGCGCACCGGCTGGCCGACGAAGCCGAAGCCGTTGCCGTCGGGCCGCGACAGGAATCCGCGCTGGCCGGCCGGCGCGAGCACCAGCGTGGCGTCGAGGCGGCCCGAGACGAGATCCGCGTATACCTGGTTCTGATCCTGATAGGCCACCACCGCCACGCCCGCGTTCGCCCAGTGGGCGTTCGCGTAGGTCTCCTGGATCGAGCCCTGCAACACGCCCACCCGCTTGCCCGCGAGCGATTCGGGCGTGGGCAGCAGCCCGCTGGCGCTGCGCGCGATCAGCTGCGTCGGCACGCGATAGAGGATGGTGGTGAACGCGATCGCCTGGCGGCGCTGCTCGGTCGCGTTCATCGCCGAATTGATCGCGTCGAACTTGCGCCCCTGCAGTGCCGGAATCAGCCCGTCGAACGAGGTCTCGACCCACTTGCACGACAGCTGCGCGAGCCGGCACACGGCGTTGCCGACGTCGATGTCGAAGCCCTGCAGCGTGCCGTCGGCCGCCTTCGATTCGAACGGCGCGTACTGCGCCTCGACGCCGAAGCGCAGCGTCGCCTGCGGCTGCGCCGCCACGGCGCCGCCGGCGGCAAAGCCGCAAGCCAGGGCGCAGGCCAGCGCGAGTGCCGCGCGCGGGTTCCATCGGTTCATCGTGATCTCTCCTGCATGGGGTCGGGGTTCGGGACGGGGAGGGTTCAGAACGCGCTCAGGCGCCGCGCGCCTTCCACGAGCGTCGCGTCGTCCTTCGCGAAGCTGAGCCGGATCACGCCGGTGTCGGTGCCGTCGGCATGGAACGCCGACAGCGGGATGGTCGCGACGCGCGCCTCGCGAATCAGCCGCAGCACGAAATCGCCGTCGCGCTCGTCACTGAGATGGCGAAAACGCGCGAGCATGAAGAACGTGCCCTCGCTCGGCACCAGTTCGAAGCGCGAGCCGGCCAGCTCGCGCGCGAGCAAGTCGCGCTTGCGCTGGTAGAACGGCGCGAGCCCGAGGTAGCTCTGCGGCTCGGCCAGCGCCCCGGCGAACGCGACCTGCATCGGCGTGTCGGCCGCGAACGCCATGAACTGATGCACCTTGCGGATCTCGTCCATCAGCAGCGCCGGCGCGAGGCAGTAGCCCACGCGCCAGCCGGTCACGTGAAACGACTTGCCGAACGACGACACGATCACGCTGCGCCCGGCCAGCGCGGGCCGACTCGCCATGCCGTGATGCGGCGCGCCGTCGTAGACCATGTGCTCGTAGACCTCGTCGGAGAGGATCACGATGCCGGTGTCGCGCGTGAGTTGTTCGAGCCGCGCGAGATCGCCGGCGCCGAACACGGTGGCGGTCGGGTTGTGCGGCGTGTTGACGATGATCATGCGCGTACGCGGCGTCAGCGCCGCGGCCACCTCGTCCCAGTCGATCCGCAGCGTCTCGGGCGAGAGCTTGATCGCCACCGGCACGGCGCCCTGCAGGCGCACGATCGGCGCGTAGCTGTCGAACGACGGCTCGAAGTAGAGCACCTCGTCGCCGGGATGCACGAGTGCGCTGATGCTCGCGTAGAGCCCCTCGCTCGCGCTGGCCACCACGGTGATCTCGCTGCCCGGGTCGTAGCGCGCGCCGGTCAGGCGCTCGGTCTTCGCCGCGAGCGCCTCGCGCAGCGCCACCACGCCCGGCATCGGCGCGTACTGGTTGTGGCCGTCGCGCATCGCGCGCGCGACGCGCTCGACGAGCGCCGGATCGGGCGCGAAGTTCGGCGCGCCCTGCGCGAGGTTCAGCGCGTCGTGCTCGGCGGCGAGCCGGCCGATCACGGTGAAGATGTTGGTGCCGACGTCCGGCAGTTTGGAGCGGGGCGTGGTGGCGCTCTGCATGGTCGTCTCGACGGTCGATGGGACGCGGGCCGGGAGGCCTGCGGGTACCGGTCGATTTAGCCAAGGACAATTTCCGCGCGCAACCGAATCGTATGCATGCCCGCGATGAGGAAAACGCATGACAAGGCGCGTCGATCGAGCGATCGAGCGATCGGGCATCACGGCGCGCGCCCATGAAAAAGGCCGGCCGCCGGAACGCGCGATGCGCGCCCCGAGGGCCGGCCCGATGCAACGGATTCCGAAGCATCCGCGCGCGGCGGCGCGCGGTGCCCGTCAGCCGTTCAATCCATGCTTACTTGCCGCCGATGCTCTTGAGCGGCACCCACTCGCCCTTCACGACCTTGTACATCGTGATGCCGCCGTTGCGCAGGTCACCCTTCGAGTCGTAGGCGATGTGCGTCGAGGTCACGCCGGCCATGTCGGTCTTCGCCAGCACCGGCAGGTACTTGGCCGGATCGGTCGAGTCGGCCTTCTTCATCGCGTTGAACATCGCCATCGCGCCGTCGTAGGCATACGGCGAGTAGGTCTGCACGTCCTCGCCGAAGCGCTTCTTGTACTTGTCGGCGTAGGCCTTGCCGCCCGGCATGTCGTTCAGCGGCAGGCCCGCGAGCGACGCGATCGTGCCGTCCGACGCATCGCCGGCGATCTTCAGGAAGGTCGGCGTATGTACCATCTCGCCGCTCATCAGCGGTGCGGTGGCGATGCCGAGCGACTTCATCTGCTTGACCATCGGCGCGCCCTGCGAATCGGCGCCGCCGTAATAGATCAGGTCCGGCTTGGCGGCCTTCAGCTTGGTCAGGATCGCCTTGAAGTCGACGGCCTTGTCGTTCGTGAATTCACGATCGACGATGGTCGCGCCGGCGGCCTTGGCGGCCTTCTCGAACTGGTCGGCGAGGCCCTGGCCGTAGGCGGTGCGGTCATCGACGATGGCGATCCGCTTCATGCCCAGATCCTTCACCGCGAACGCGCCGGCCACCGAGCCCTGCTGCGTGTCGGACGTCATCATCCGGAACGTGGTCTTGTAGCCCTGCTGCGTGTACTCCGGCGCCGTCGCCATGGCGATTTCCGGGATGCCGGCGTTCGCGTAGATGCGCGAGGCCGGGATCGTGGTGCCCGAGTTGAAGTGGCCCAGCATGCCCTTGATACCGTCGTCGACGAGCTTCTGCGCGACCGTGGTACCCGTGCGCGGGTCGGCCTGGTCGTCCTGCGTGTCGAGCACGAACGTCACCGGCTTGCCGCCGATCACGGGCTTCGTCGCGTTGAAGTCCTCGATCGCCAGCACGATGCCGTTCTGCATGTCCTTGCCGTAGTGCGCCTGCGCTCCCGTCATCGGCGCCGCGAAGCCGATCTTCACGTCTTCCGCGTATGCGGTCCCCGCCAGCGACATGACGGCAACGAACGTTGCGCCTGCCACTTTTTTCATCGTGTGTTGCATAGCTTCTCCTAATACCAGGGTAAGTGGAGCGACTTCGGGTTTGCCTTGCCGCTTCCGTTTCGTCATGCCAACCAGCCGGGATCGCTCAGCCGATCGTCATCAGGTTCGCGTTGCCGCCCGCCGCCGCGGTGTTCACGCTGACCGAGCGCTCGGTCAGCAGGCGTTCCAGCGCGTAATCCTCGTCGCCGTTCTCGAAGGCGCCCGCCGCCACGCCCTGCACCGACACGATCGGCCCGGGGCGCTGCGACACCTCCTTCACCAGCGCCAGCAGCTCGTCGCTGTCGCCTTCGAACAGCACCGCGTCGAAGCTCGCATCGGGCTGCTTGCGCACGCCCGCATACGGCTTCAGCGCGGCCGGCAGCGCGGCGGCCAGCGCCTCGCCCGCGGCGCCCGCGAACAGCGCGCGGTTGCCGGTGGCCAGCACCGCGGCCAGCTGCGCGCGCGCGCCCCTGGCGGTCGCCGCCACGCACAGCACCGTGCCGCGCGGGCCGAGCGTGTAGGTGTTGCGTTCGCCGGTCGGCCCCGGCAGCACCGCGGTCGCCCCGGCCAGCACGTGCGCCAGATAGCCTTCGCAGCGCGCGGCCAGCGCCGGCTCGCGTTGTTCGATCAGCCAGTCGCGCAGCGCGGCCAGCGCCGAGGACGGATTATTACCCGACTCGCCGTCCACCGGCGCATCGACCATCAGCGATGCCTCCAGCGACTTCGGCAGCCCGGCCGGACGCGTGGCCAGCAGGCGCTGCAGGTAGAGCGCGCCGCCCGCCTTCGGGCCGGTGCCCGACAGGCCCTCGCCGCCGAACGGCTGCACGCCCACCACCGCGCCCACCACGTTGCGGTTCACGTAGATGTTGCCCACGTGCGCGCGGCCGATCACGTGCGCGATGGTCTCGTCGATGCGCGTGTGGATGCCGAGCGTGAGCCCGTAGCCGGTCGCGCGAACCTGGTCGAGCAGCTTGTCGAGCGCGCTGCGGCGGTAGCGGACCACGTGCAGCACCGGGCCGAACACCTCGCGCTTCAGCTCGTCGATGCTGCCGATCTCGATCAGCGTCGGCGGCACGAAGGTGCCCTGCGCGCAGCCGTCCGGCATCGGTAGCTGGGTCACCGCGTGGCCCTTGTCCTTCATCGCGGCGACGTGGGTGTCGATGGTGCGCTTCGCCTCGGCGTCGATCACCGGGCCGACGTCGGTCGACAGCCGGTCCGGGTTGCCGAGCGACAGCTCGTGCATCGCGCCCTTCAGCATCGTCAGCGTGCGGTCGGCCACGTCGTCCTGCAGGCACAGCACGCGCAGCGCGGAGCAGCGCTGGCCGGCCGAGTCGAACGCCGAGTTCATCACGTCGGCCACCACCTGCTCGGCCAGCGCCGACGAATCGACGATCATCGCGTTCTGGCCGCCGGTCTCGGCGATCAGCGGGATCGGCTTGCCGTCCGGGTCGAGCCGGGCCGCCAGCACCTTGTTGATCAGGCGCGCGACCTCGGTCGAGCCGGTGAACATCACGGCGCGCGTGCGCGGGTCCGACACCAGCGCCGCGCCCACCGTCTCGCCGTCGCCGGGCAGCAGTTGCACGGCACCGGCCGGCACGCCGGCCTCGCGCAGCAGGCGCACGGCCTGCGCCGCGATCAGCGGGGTCTGCTCGGCCGGCTTGGCCAGCACCGTGTTGCCGGCCGCCAGCGCGGCGGCCACCTGGCCCATGAAGATCGCCAGCGGGAAATTCCACGGGCTGATGCAGACCACCGGGCCGAGCGGGCGATGCGTGTCGTTCGAGAACTCGTCGCGGATCTGCGCCGAGTAGTAGCGCAGGAAGTCGATCGCCTCGCGGATCTCGGCCACCGCGTTCGGCAGCGACTTGCCGGCCTCGCGCACCACCAGGCCCATCAGCGTGTGCATCTGCGCTTCGAGCAGGTCCGCCGCGCGCGCCAGGCAGTCGGCGCGCGCCTCGACCGGCGTGGCCTGCCAGATCGGCGCGGCCGACACCGCGTGCGCGAGCGCCGCGCCGACGTGCTCGGGCGTCGCCTCGCTGACGGTGCCCACCACGTCGCGCTGGTCGGCCGGATTGCGCACCTCGCGCGCCGGCGCGTCGGCCAGCGCCTCGTCGGCCAGGAGCGGCGCGGCGCGCCATGGGTGATGCGCGCTCGTCAGCAGTGCCGACGACAGCGACGCGAGCCGGTGCTCGTTCGACAGGTCGAGGCCCATCGAGTTGGCGCGCGAATCGCCGTACAGCTGGCGCGGCAGCGGGATCTTCGCGTGCGGCGCGCCGAGCGGCACGATGCGCGCCGATTCCTCGACCGGATCGGCCACCAGGTCCTTCACGGCCACCGTCTTGTCGGCGATCCGGTTCACGAACGAGGTGTTCGCGCCGTTCTCGAGCAGGCGGCGCACCAGATACGCGAGCAGCGTTTCATGCGTGCCGACCGGCGCGTAGACGCGGCACGGCCGGTTAAGCTTGTCGCGGCCCGTCACTTCTTCGTAGAGCGGCTCGCCCATGCCGTGCAGGCACTGGAACTCGTACTGGCCCGGGTAGTAGTTCTGGCCGGCCAGGTGATAGATCGCCGAGAGCGTGTGCGCGTTGTGGGTGGCGAACTGCGGATAGACCGCGTCGGGCGCGCCGAGCAGCTTCTTCGCGCAGGCCAGATACGACACGTCGGTGTAGATTTTGCGCGTGTAGACGGGATAGCCTTCCAGGCCGTCCACCTGCGCGCGCTTGATTTCCGAATCCCAGTAGGCGCCCTTCACGAGCCGGATCATCAGGCGATGCCGGCTGCGGCGCGCCAGATCGATCAGGTAGTCGATCACGAACGGGCAGCGCTTCTGGTAAGCCTGCACCACGAAGCCGATGCCGTTCCAGCCGGTCAGCTCCGGATCGAAGCAGAGCGCCTCGAGCAGGTCGAGCGAAATCTCGAGGCGGTCGGCTTCCTCGGCGTCGATGTTCAGGCCGATGTCGTAGCGGCGCGCCAGCAGCGCGAGCGCGCGCACGCGCGGCAGCAGCTCGGTCATGGTGCGGTCCTGCTGCGCGCGCGAGTAGCGCGCATGCAGCGCCGACAGCTTGATCGAGATGCCCGGGCCTTCGTAGATGCCGCGGCTGCCGGCGGCCTTGCCGATCGCGTGGATCGCCTGCTCGTAGGACGCGTAGTAGCGCAGCGCGTCCTCTTCGGTGGTGGCCGCCTCGCCGAGCATGTCGTAGGAGTAGCGGAAGCCGCGCGCCTCGTACTTGCGGCTGTTGGCGAGCGCCTCCGAGATCGTCTCGCCGGTCACGAACTGCTCGCCCATCAGGCGCATCGCCATGTCCACGCCCTTGCGGATCAGCGGCTCGCCGCCCTTGCCGATCATGCGCGTGAGCGCCGACGAGAGCCCCGCCTCGCTGTTGGTCGTGACCAGCTTGCCGGTGATCATCAGCCCCCAGGTGGCGGCGTTGACGAACAGCGACGGCGCGTGGCCGACGTGCGAGCGCCAGTCGCCCTTGCTGATCTTGTCGCGGATCAGCGCGTCGCGCGTGGCGCGATCGGGAATCCGCAGCAGCGCCTCGGCCAGGCACATCAGCGCCACGCCTTCCTGGCTCGACAGCGAGAATTCGTGGATCAGCCCTTCCACGCCGCCACCCGAGCTCTTGGTGCGCAGCGTCTCGACCAGCTTGCCCGCCATCGTCTGGACCTCGCCGGCGAGGTTGGCCGGCAGTCGCGCCTGGCCGATCAGGAACGGCACGCACTCGGGTTCCGGGCGGCGGTACGCGGCCGTGATCGCCGCGCGCAGCACCGACTGCGGCTGCACGCTCTGCGCGAATTCGAGGAACGGGTGCGGGGCGCCGTCTTCGGCGTCGGCCTGGCTGTCGGCCAGCTCGGCGAAGCCGCTGCGGCCCGACAGCTCGGCCGGCAACTGGCCGTGCTCGATGCGTTCGAGGTACGCGAAGATGGCCTGCTTGATCAGCCAGTGGGGGGTGCGCTCCAGTCGCGCGGCGGCGTCCTTGAGACGCGAGCGAAGCAGATCGTCGACTTTGACGCCTAGGGTGGTGCTTGCCATGATTCCTTTTGTGCCGGGCTGGAGCCGGCGGTCGCGTGGATGAGACTCGCCGAATCCTATGCCACACAATAAAAAGGTGCAACCGAATTGCACGTCCGGTTGCACCCTCACAAAATTCTTTGGAATCAATGCATTAGATCATCGCAACCGGGCCTCGCCAAGCATCCGGGCGATCGGTATTTTCCCTTAGACCACAATCGTGCCCGGATGCCCGCAACGGATGCACCGGAATGGTGAAGTGATGCCGGCGGCGCCGCGATGGCGCGCCGGCGCGCCACGCGCGGCAGGGGCGGGCAAATGGAAAACCGGCGGGAGGCAGGTGCGACAAGGCACGGCGGCGGTTTCGTCGTGCCGCGTCGAGGTTGCGCCGGCCGCCCGGAACCGGCCCCGCGGCCGGCCGGTGCGCCGCGGCATCGCCGCGGGCGCGGCCGGGTTGCACCACTTCGATGCATTCGCGCGAGCCGCGTCGCGACGCCCACCGGCATCGAACTGGCGCTCAAATATCGAGCGGATCGACTTCGACGCTCCAGCGCAACACGCCCTTCAGTTCGCGCAACAGCGGTTGCCACGCGGCGAGCACGCGCTGCAGCACCACGCGCGACGCGCTCTCGACCAGCAGCTGCGCGCGATGCACGTGCATCACCTTCACGATCGTCAGCGGCACCGCGTCGTAGACGGTCACGCGCTCGGCCCCGGGCAGCGTGGCGAGCGCGGCCGCGCCGGCCTGCAGGAACGCGATCGCGGCCTCCAGCGTGCGCCCCTCGGCGCGCAGCAGCGCCTGGTAGACGAACGGCGGCAGGTGCGCGTCGCGCCGCTCGGCCAGCGTCGAATTGGCGAAGCCGACGTAATCGTGGCGCGCCAGCGCGTGATAGAGCGCGTGGCGCGGATAGCGCGTCTGGATCAGCACGTCGCCGGCCAGCCCGGCGCGGCCGGCGCGCCCGCTCACCTGCATCAGCTGCGCGAACAGCCGCTCGGTGGCGCGAAAGTCGTGCGAGAACAGCGCGGTGTCGGCGTTCAGCACGCCAACCAGCGAGACGCGCCGGAAGTCGTGGCCCTTGGCGATCATCTGCGTACCGACCAGGATGTCGACCTCGCCCGCGTGGACATCGGAGAACAGCGCCTGCGCGCTGCCCTTGCGGCGCGTGCTGTCGGCGTCGATGCGCAGGATCCGCGCGCCGGGCACCGCCTCGGCGAGCGTTTCCTCGACGCGCTGGGTGCCGCGCCCGAGCGGCGCGAGATCGACGTTGCCGCACTCCGGGCAGGCATGCGGAATCCGCGATTCCCAGCCGCAATGGTGGCAGCGCAGCGCGCGCTCGGGCTTGTGCAGCACCACGTAGGCGCTGCAGCGCGGGCAGCCGGCCACCCAGCCGCAGGCGTCGCAGGCCAGTGCCGGCGCGTAGCCGCGGCGGTTCAGGAAGATCAGGCTCTGCTCGCCGCGTTCGAGCCGCCCCTTCAGCGCCGCCACCAGCGGCCCCGACAGCCCGCCGAGCGAGGCGCGCCCGCGCCGCCGTTCCTCCTCCAGGTCGACCAGCCGCACGCTCGGCAGCACCGCGTCGGCCACCGCGCGCCGCGACAGCGTGAGCCGCTGGTAGCGCCCCTGCTCGGCGAGCCACCAGCTTTCGAGCGACGGCGTGGCCGAGCCGAGCACCACCGGCACGTCGAGCTGCTTGGCGCGCCACACCGCGAGATCGCGCGCCGAGTAGCGCAGCCCTTCCTGCTGCTTGTAGGCGGGCTCGTGCTCCTCGTCCACCACGATCATCGCCAGCGACGGCAGCGAGGCCAGCACCGCGAGCCGCGTGCCGAGCACGATCCGCGCGCGGCCGGTGTGCGCGGCGAGCCAGTGCCGCGCGCGCTCGCCCTCGGCGAGCCCGCTGTGCAGCGTGACGATCGCGTCGCCGGGCATCACGGCCGCGAAGCGCGCGCGGAACGCGGCCTCGAACTGCGGCGTGAGGTTGATCTCGGGCACCAGCACCAGCGCCTGCGCGTCGGGCCGCGCGTCGAGCAGCGCCGCCAGCGCGCGCAGGTAGACCTCGGTCTTGCCGCTGCCCGTCACGCCGTGCAGCAGGAACGCCGCGAAGCCGCGCGCCGCGCTGATCGCGTCGAGCGCATCCTGCTGCTCGGCCGTCAGCGGCGGCGGCACAGCCGCGCCGACCCGGTTGTCCACCAGTTGTCCACCGGCTTCGGCGATCGAAATCTCGTCGCGCGCGGCCCAGCCGGCCTCGCACCAGGCGTCGAGCGTCACGCTCGCCTTCGGATGCAGCGCGCGTAATTCGGGCAGGCCGAGCGAGGGCGCCTCGACGAGCGCCTGCGCGAGCCGGCGCAGCGCCGCCGCGCGCGCCGGTAGCGCGTCGGGCAGCGCCTCGCGGCCGGCCGGCAGCAGTCGATAACGGAGTTCGGGTGCCAGCAGCCGGCCCCAGCGCGACGCGTCGCGCAGCGCCTGCGGCAGCGCCGGCAGCGCGACCTCGCCGCGCCCGCGCTGGTAGTAGTCGGCCGCGAACGCGATCAGTTCAAGCCAGGCGTCGGACAGCGGCGGCAGTTCGGAGCAAACCTCGGTCACCTCGCGCAGGCGGTTCGCGGGGACCTCGGTGTGAGTGGCAACTTCGCAGATCAGCCCGACGGCGAGCCGTTTTCCGAACGGCACCTGCACCAGCATGCCGCGTTCGGGCGGCGTCGCCGCGCGATAGCGGTAGTCGAACAGCGTCGCCAGCGGATGATCGAGCGCGACGCGGACGAAGCGGTCCCCGCTCATCGCCCGTGCGCCGCGCCGACGCGCGCGATCGATGGCCGGCGCACGGCCGGCGCCGTGAAGTTAAAGTAAAACATCACTTTCGCCGCTAAGTTTCGGATTCTCATTAAGAATCGGGGAACGCCGGTTCCGCCTGTGGATAACTTTGTTGAGAACTCGCGCTTGACAGGCCGGGAACGGTGTTCCCATCTGCGCTTCGCTGCATTTTGATACGTTCTGGCACCGATCGCGGAGCCTTATCCAGCAAGGCTGCTATCCGTTTTCCGACGCAATAGCGTGAGCAGTTTGTTGATGTGGCGCTCTACCGCGCCGCAACGTGCAAAATGTGCATAAGTCAAGTCTTGACAAGCCGGGAAGTGCCAATCGGCGGGCGGTGACGCCCCCGATGGCGGCTCGCCGGCCTCCCGGCCCGCGGCGCGCGCCGGCCGTCGCCGCTGCAATGCAGCATCGCGCCGACAGTGACCGCTCAGCCCAGCGCGCCGGCGCGCAGCGTCCTGCTGTGGCGATGCACCTCGTCGACGAGTTCCGCGACGTGCTCGGGCGGCGTGAACTGCGAGATCCCGTGGCCGAGGTTGAACACATGGCCCGGGTGGTTGCCGTAGCTGTCGAGCACCGCGCGCGCTTCCATGCGGATCGTCGCCGGCGGCGCGAACAGGATCGACGGATCGATGTTCCCCTGCAGCGCCACGCTGCCGCCCACACGCTCGCGTGCGCGGCCGAGGTTGACGGTCCAGTCGAGGCCGACCGCGTCCACGCCGCTGCCGGCGATTTCTTCCAGCCAGAGCCCGCCGCCCTTGGTGAAGGTGATCACCGGCACGCGCTCGCCGTCGTGCTCGCGCTCGAGCTGCGCGACGACGCGGCGGATCGGGTCGAGCGAGAGCCGCTGGTAGGCGCCGTCGGCCAGCGCGCCGCCCCAGGTGTCGAAGATCATCACGGCCTGTGCGCCCGCTTCGATCTGCGCGTTGAGGTAGGCGGCCACCGCGTCGACGTTCACGTCGAGGATGCGCTGCATCAGGTCGGGCCGCGCGTAGGCCATCGACTTCACGGTGCGGAAATCGTCGGAGCCGCCGCCTTCCACCATGTAGCAGGCGAGCGTCCACGGGCTGCCCGAGAAGCCGATCAACGGCACGCGCTGGCGACCCTGCGCGTCGGTCAGCGCGCGGCGGATCTCGCGCACCGCGTCGATCACGTAGCCGAGCGTCGCGCCGATGTCGGGCACCGCGAGCCGCGCGACGTCGGCCTCGGTGCGCACCGGATGCGCGAACTTCGGCCCCTCGCCGGCCTGGAACTCGAGGCCGAGCCCCATCGCGTCGGGGATCGTCAGGATGTCGGAGAACAGGATCGCCGCGTCGAGCGGATAGCGTTCGAGCGGCTGCAGCGTCACTTCCGTCGCATAGGCCGGGTTCTTCGCGAGCCTGAGGAAGCTGCCGGCGCGCGAGCGCGTGGCGTTGTACTCCGGCAGATAACGGCCCGCCTGGCGCATCAGCCAGATCGGCGTGTAGTCGGTCGGCTGGCGCAGCAGCGCGCGCAGGAAGGTGTCGTTGAGCAGGTTATGAGCCACGATGGGGAGCGACGGAGCGTGAGCAAACGGGCATTCTACCGGAGCCGCCGCCCGGAACCGCGAGCGCGCGTCGCGCCGGGCGGCCCCGCCATGCCCGCGCGCCGCTATCATCACGGGCCGGCGGCCTCGCCTGCCGCCCTGATCCCGACATCCATCGAACCGGCCGGCGCGGCCGGTCCTCCGGAGACCTCGATGCCGTCCGCCCGCTTCCAACGCCTCGTCCACCACGCGCGTCATGCGCGCCGCCTGCATCGCCCGGCTCGGGCGCCGCGCCCGTTCCTCGCGGCGCCGGCCGCCGCGCTCGTGCTGGCTGGCGCCGCAGTCTTCGGCTCGCCATCGGCACCGGCACTGGCCGCGGACGCGACCGAAGCCACCCGCACCACCGGCGCCGCCGCGCCTGCCTCGCGGCTCGACGCGGTGCTGGCGCGCGGCACGCTGCGCGTCTGCACCACCGGCGACTATCGCCCCTACTCCTACTACCGGCCCGACGGCCACTTCGAGGGCATCGACATCGACCTGGCCGAGTCGCTCGCGCGCTCGCTCGGCGTGCAGGCCGAGTTCGTCAAGACCAGCTGGCGCGCGCTGACCGACGACTTCATCGCGAAGTGCGACGTCGCGGTCGGCGGCATCTCGACCACGCTCGACCGCCAGAAGCGTGCGTTCTTCACGCGGCCGACCCTGCAGGACGGCAAGACGCCGATCGTGCGGTGCGCCGACGTCGACCGCTATCGCACCGTCGCGCAGATCGACCAGCCCTCGACGCGCGTGATCGTGAACCCGGGCGGCACCAACGAGCGCTTCGCGCGGCAATTCCTGTCGCATGCGAACCTCACGGTCCATCCCGACAACGTGACGATCTTCCGGCAGATCCTCGACGGCCACGCGGACGTGATGGTGACCGACGCGTCCGAAACTCTGTGGCAGCAGAAGCTCAACCCGGGGCTCTGCTCGGTCCATCCCGACCAGCCGTTCCAGTTCGGCGAGAAGGCCTACATGCTGCCGCGCGGCGACGTGGTGTTCCAGCAGTACGTCGATCAGTGGCTGCATCTCGCGCGCGAAACCGGCGAATTTCAGTCCATTACGGACAAGTGGCTGAAATGAGCCGCGGCAGCCCCGCGCGGCGGCGTCCGGCGGCCTGGCAAACCGCGACCGGGCGGCGCCCCGCGGCACGCCGTTGCTTGACCGCGCCGCGGCCGCCGGCCGGCAAATTCGGCGGCCCGTCGCCGGCCGAACCCTCACCATTGCGATCGAATTGGTCCGACCGCCCGACCACGCCGTCGCGCGATTACCCGCCGGCGCATCCTTAATCACGTCATCACTTAATTCAATTGTTTCGATCCGACAAATGATGCAATATCGAAACGCATGAAATCATAACTTTCGTCAAATAAGGCGCATCGCACGAGAGGGCATAATCGAACACAAAAAGCGGTCAGGAAAATACGGTAAAAATGACGCCCGGAGCCCCCCGCCAGAGGGGTAAAAAATCCCGCGGAGCCTTATCTGGCGGGCGTTACAACCTGATACACTTTGTTACCGCGCTACTTTCGCAATTCGCCCACAATGGCTCTCACGGTTTCAACACGGATGTGGTCTTTCCAGTGCGGCGTGTGAGCGGATGCGGTGCACTTTGAATAGTCCGTCGGCCTTGCGCCGAATCCCTTATCAGGGGCATCCCTGTTGGAATCGTGATCGGCCCACGCCGATTGCGTTCCACCTTTGGTCTCCTCGCGCTAACCCCGTAGCGTGTGGTTTTTAGCGGGCTCTTAAGCCCGCTTTTTTTCGTCCGCAGAAAACGCAACCGGCATTTTCAGGCCGTTTTCTGCACCGCCAGCCCGAGTTCGTCGATCATCGCCTCGCGCATCACGAACTTCTGCACCTTGCCCGTCACGGTCATCGGCAGCGCCTCCACGAAGCGCACGTAGCGCGGCACCTTGTAGTGCGCGATCTGCCCGCGGCAGAACTCGCGCAGACCCTCCGCGTCGAGCGTCTCGCCGGCGCGCAGCACCACCCACGCGCACACCTCCTCGCCGTATTTCGCATCGGGCACGCCGAACACCTGCGCGCTCTGGATCTTCGGATGGCGGAACAGGAATTCCTCGATCTCGCGCGGATAGATGTTCTCGCCGCCGCGAATCAGCATGTCCTTCAGGCGCCCGACGATATTGCAGAAGCCCTGCTCGTCGAACGTGGCGAGGTCGCCCGTATGCATCCAGCCGTCGACGATCGCCGCGCGCGTGAGCGCGTCGCCGCCGTCTCCCGCGCCGTCGCACCAGTAGCCCGACATCACCGAATAGCCGCGCGTGCAGAGTTCGCCCGTCTCGCCCACCGGCACGATCGCGCCCGCCGCGTCGATGATCTTCGCCTCGAGATGCGGCTGGATCCGGCCCACCGTGGTGGTGCGCTTCTCGAGCGAGTCGGTGGTGGTGCTCTGGAACGAGACCGGGCTCGTCTCCGTCATGCCATAGGCGATCGTGACCTCGGTCATGTGCATCTCGGCCACCACGCGCTTCATGGTCTCGATCGGGCACGGCGAGCCGGCCATGATGCCGGTGCGCAGCGTAGACAGGTCGAAGCGGCCGAACTCGGGATGGTCGAGCTCGGCGATGAACATGGTCGGCACGCCGTGCAGCGCGGTGCAGCGTTCGGCCTGCACGGCCTCGAGCGTCGCGAGCGGATCGAACGCGGCGCCCGGGAACACCATCTTCGCGCCCACCGACACGCAGGCCAGCGCCGCCAGCACCATCCCGAAGCAGTGATAGAGCGGCACCGGAATGCAGAGCCCGTCCTGCTCGGTCAGATGCATCACGTGGGCGATCGCGATCGCGTTGTTGACGATGTTGCGATGGGTGAGCGTGGCACCCTTCGGGCTGCCGGTGGTGCCGCTCGTGAACTGGATGTTGATCGGATCGGTCTGCGCGAGCCCGGCGCCGAGCACGTCGAGCGCCGCCCGCGTGCGCTGCGCGCGGCCCTGCGCCAGCACCTCGTCGAAGCGGAACATGCCGGCCGGCGCCTGCGCGCTCATCGACACGATCGCGCGCAACGACGGCACCCGCGCGCAGCGCAGCGCGCCCGGCGTCTGGCTGTCCAGCTCGGGCAGCAGCGTGCGCAGCATCTGCGTGTATTGCGAGGACTTGAACGACTCGGCCGCGATCAGCACCTTGCAGCCGACCTGGTTCAGCGCGTAGTCGAGCTCGGCGAGCCGGTAGGCGGGATTGATGTTGACGAGGATCGCGCCGATCCGCGCGGTGGCGAACTGCGTGAGCAGCCATTCGACGCGGTTCGGCGCCCAGATCCCGACGCGCTCGCCCGGCGCGATGCCGAGCGCGACCAGCGCGGCGGCCAGCGCATCGACCTCGTCGCCGAACTCGCGCCAGCTCCAGCGCACGCCCTGCTCGCGGAACACCACGGCCGGGCGGTCGGGAAAGCGTGCGATCGTGTCGGCCAGGAACGCGCCGACGGTCGCGTGGCTGAGCGGCACGTCGGTCGCGCCGCGCACATACGAGAGGCCGTCGCGCGGCGCGGTCCGCGCGCCGTCGGCACTGTCCGTCCCCTCGTCCATCGTCGCCGTCGTTGCCGCCGCCATCGTCGCCATGCCGTCTCCACGCGCGCAGGATCAGCGGCCCATTCTGCACCGGCCGCCCCGCGCCCGACATCGGGGTTAGCGCGGGCAGGACGATGCGCGACAAGCTTCGCGGCGCGGCCGGGATGTGCGCGGAGATCGGCACCGGGATGCACGGGCGAAAAAAAAGCAGCCCGAAGGCTGCTTCTTCCTGCCGGCGCGCGGAGCACCGGCGTGCGTCAGTTCTTGCTGCGGATCTTCGCGAGACGCTGGATCGCCTCGAGCTGCGCCATCGCGGTCGCGAGTTCCGACTGCGCCTTGGCGAGATCGATGTCCGACTTCGCGTTCTGCAGCGTTTCCTCGGCGCGACGCTTCGCTTCCTCGGCCTTGGCGGCGTCGAGGTCGCGGCCGCGGATCGCGGTGTCGGCGAGCACGGTGACCGCGCCCGGCTGCACTTCGAGAATGCCGCCGGCGACGAACACGAACTCGTCGGCGCCGGCTTCGGACTCGATGCGCACCGCGCCCGGACGAATCCGGGTAATGAGCGGCGTGTGGCCGGGCAGAATGCCCAGCTCACCCGATTCGCCCGGCAGCGCGACGAACTTCGCCTGGCCCGAGAAGATTTCCTCTTCCGCGCTGACGACGTCTACTTTGATGGTTGCCATATCGACTCCTGTCGACGAAGCGCGGCGCCTGAGCGTCTCGCCCCGTCCCATGCACGGCGGGTTGAGCGTGTTGCGTGTCGCGCGGGCGGCGCCGGGATCGACCGCGCGCCTGTCGCGATCCGCCCCGACGCCTGCCCGCGCAAGCGACTCACTTCACCCTTACTGGATCTTCTTGGCCTTCTCGAAGGCTTCGTCGATCGTGCCGACCATGTAGAACGCCTGTTCCGGCAGGTGATCACACTCGCCGCCGACGATCATCTTGAAGCCGCGGATGGTTTCCTTCAGCGGCACGTACTTGCCCGGCGCGCCCGTGAACACTTCCGCGACGTGGAACGGCTGCGACAGGAAACGCTGGATCTTCCGGGCGCGAGCGACCGTCAGCTTGTCTTCCGGCGACAGTTCGTCCATGCCCAGAATCGCGATGATGTCGCGCAGTTCCTTGTAGCGCTGCAGCGTCTGCTGCACGCCGCGCGTGATCGTGTAGTGCTCTTCGCCGATCACGTTCGGGTCGATCTGGCGCGAGGTCGAGTCGAGCGGATCGACGGCCGGGTAGATACCCAGCGAGGCGATGTCACGCGACAGCACGACGGTGGCGTCCAGGTGGCCGAAGGTGGTGGCCGGCGACGGGTCGGTCAAGTCATCCGCAGGAACGTACACGGCCTGCACGGACGTGATCGAGCCGGTCTTGGTCGACGTGATGCGCTCCTGCAGCTTGCCCATTTCCTCGGCCAGCGTCGGCTGATAACCCACCGCCGACGGCATCCGGCCCAGCAGTGCCGACACTTCGGTACCGGCCAGCGTGAAACGGTAGATGTTGTCGACGAAGAACAGCACGTCGAGGCCTTCGTCACGGAAGTGCTCGGCCATCGTCAGACCGGTCAGCGCGACGCGCAGACGGTTGCCCGGCGGCTCGTTCATCTGACCGTACACGAGCGCGACCTTGTCGAGCACGTTCGAGTCCTTCATTTCGTGGTAGAAGTCGTTCCCTTCACGGGTTCGCTCGCCCACGCCCGCGAACACGGAGTAGCCGCCGTGCTCCTTCGCGATGTTGTTGATCAGCTCCATCATGTTGACGGTCTTGCCGACGCCGGCGCCGCCGAACAGGCCGACCTTGCCGCCCTTTGCGAACGGGCAGACCAGGTCGATCACCTTGATGCCCGTTTCGAGCAGCTCGGTCGACGGCGACAGCTCGTCGAACGCCGGCGCCTTCTGGTGGATCGAGCGCTGATGTTCGCTCTCGATCGGACCGGCTTCGTCGATCGGACGGCCGAGCACGTCCATGATGCGGCCGAGGGTCGGCTTGCCGACCGGCACCGAGATCGGCTTGCCGGTGTTCTTCACCAGCACGCCGCGGCGCAGGCCGTCGGAGGCGCCCAGACAGATGGTGCGGACGATGCCGTCACCAAGCTGCTGCTGGACTTCGAGCGTCAGCTCCGAACCTTCCAGCGTCAGCGCGTCGTAGATCTTCGGCATGCCGTCACGCGGGAATTCCACGTCGATAACGGCGCCGATGCACTGTACGATCTTGCCTTCTACCAAAGCAGTAGTACTCATCGCTTTTCCTTTCAATACCTGATTCTTGACTCGCGCAAGGGCGCAGTTTCGAGGCAACGGTCGCGCGGCGGCTTACACCGCGGCGGCACCGCCGACGATCTCCGACAGCTCCTTCGTGATCGCGGCCTGCCGGCTCTTGTTGTACGACAGCTGAAGCTCGCTGATCACGGTCTTCGCATTGTCGGACGCAGCCTTCATCGCGACCATTCGCGCCGATTGCTCGGACGCCATGTTTTCCGCCACGGCCTGATAGACGAGCGCCTCGACGTAGCGCACCAGCAGCTCGTCGACCACCGCCTGCGCATCCGGCTCGTAGATGTAGTCCCACGAGGTCGAGGGCGTGCCGTCCGCGCCGTTCTCGAAGTGATCGGCCGCGAGCGGCAGCAGCTGCTCGATCACCGCTTCCTGCTTCATCGTGTTGATGAAGCGCGTGTAGGCGATGTACACGGCGGACAGCTTGCCTTCCGAGTACAGGTCGAGCTGGACCTTCACGGCGCCGATCAGCTTGTCGAGGTGCGGCGTGTCGCCGAGCTGGACGACCTGCGAGATCACCTTGCCGCCGAAGCGGTTCAGGAAGCCGAGGCCCTTGCCGCCGATCGCGGTGGCTTCGAACTTCTGGCCCTGCTTCTCGAGTTCCTTCAGCTTGTTCACCGTCGCGCGCAGCACGTTGGTGTTCAGGCCGCCGCACAGACCCTTGTCGGTCGTCACGAGGATCAGGCCCGCCGTCTTCGCCTTGTCGTTCGCCACCATGAACGGGTGGCGGTACTCGGGGTTCGCGCGGCTCATGTGCGCGGCGATCGCGCGGACCTTGTCGGCATACGGACGGGCTGCGCGCATGCGTTCCTGCGCGCGGCGCATCTTCGATGCCGCGACCATCTCCATCGCCTTGGTGATCTTGCGCGTGTTCTGCACGCTCTTGATCTTGCCGCGAATTTCCTTCATTCCAGCCATTGCTTGCTCCTTGACCGAAGCGGCACGGCGCTACGCGCGCCGCACCGCTTCAGGGTGTCCCTCGCGGATCAATAGGCGCCCGACTTCTTGAAGGACTTCAGCGCTTCGTGCAGCGCGCCGTCGTCTTCCTTCGACAAAGCCTTGGTGTCTTCGATACGCTTGATGAGCTCGGCGTGGCTGGCCTTCAGGTACTCGCGCAGGCCCTTCTCGAATGCGAGGACGTCCTTGACGTCGACGTCGTCGAGATAGCCGTTGTTCGCCGAGAACAGCGCGACGGCGAGTTCCCACACCTGCAGCGGCTGGTACTGCGGCTGCTTCAGCAGTTCCGTCACGCGGCGGCCGCGTTCGAGCTGCTTGCGCGTCGCGGCGTCGAGGTCCGAGGCGAACTGGGCGAACGCGGCGAGCTCGCGGTACTGCGCGAGGTCGGTACGGATGCCGCCCGAGAGCTTCTTGACGACGTTGGTCTGCGCGGCGCCACCGACTCGCGACACCGACACGCCGGCGTTGATCGCCGGACGGATGCCCGCGTTGAACAGGTCGGTTTCCAGGAAGATCTGGCCGTCGGTGATCGAGATCACGTTGGTCGGCACGAAGGCCGTGACGTCGCCGGCCTGCGTTTCGATGATCGGCAGCGCCGTCAGCGAACCCGTCTTGCCCTTGACTTCGCCGTTCGTGAACTTCTCGACGTACTCGGCCGACACGCGCGCGGCGCGCTCGAGCAGACGCGAGTGCAGATAGAACACGTCACCCGGATACGCCTCGCGGCCCGGCGGGCGGCGCAGCAGCAGCGAGATCTGGCGGTAGGCCCAGGCCTGCTTGGTCAGATCGTCATAGATGATCAGCGCGTCCTGGCCGCGATCGCGGAAGTATTCGCCCATCGAGCAGCCCGCATACGGCGCGAGGTACTGCATCGCGGCCGAATCCGAGGCCGAGGCCGACACGACGATGGTGTATTCCATCGCGCCGGTTTCCTCGAGCTTGCGCACCACGTTCATGATCGACGAAGCCTTCTGGCCGATCGCGACGTAGATGCAGATGAGGTCCTTGCCCTTCTGATTGATGATCGTGTCGAGCGCGACGGCGGTCTTGCCCGTCTGGCGGTCGCCGATGATCAGCTCGCGCTGGCCGCGGCCGATCGGCACCATCGCGTCGATCGACTTGACGCCCGTCTGCACCGGCTGCGACACGCCATGACGCCAGATCACGCCCGGGGCGATCTTCTCGATCGCGTCGGTCGCCTTCGCGTTCACGGGGCCCTTGCCGTCGATCGGGTTGCCGAGCGCATCGACCACGCGGCCGATCAGTTCCGGACCGACCGGCACTTCGAGAATGCGGCCCGTCGTCTTGACGATGTCGCCTTCCGAGATGTGGCCGTAGTCGCCGAGAATCACGGCGCCGACCGAGTCGCGCTCGAGGTTCAGCGCGAGGCCGAACGTGTTGCCCGGAAATTCGAGCATTTCGCCCTGCATCACGTCCGACAGGCCGTGGATGCGCACGATGCCGTCCGTCACGGAGATCACGGTGCCCTGGTTGCGAACGTCCGCGCTCGCTTCAAGGCCCTGGATCCGGCTCTTGATCAGCTCGCTGATCTCAGAGGGATTGAGTTGCATATTCGCTCCTGATGTTCAATTCTGTTGCCGGCAGCGGCGCTCAGGCCGTCAAGGCAGCCTGCATGCTGGCCAGCCGCGCGCGCACCGAGGTATCGAGCACTTCGTCGCCGACCGTCACGCGCACGCCGCCGATCAGCGACGCGTCGATCTCGACGGCGGCCTTCAGCTTGCGCCCGAACTTGCGTTCGAGACCCGCGACGAGCTCGGCGAGCTGCGCGCCCTCGAGCGGGAACGCGCTGACGATCTGCACGTCGGCGGCGCCTTCGCGCGCGTTCTTCAGTTCGTCGAATTGCACGGCGATTTCCGGCAGCAGCACGATGCGGTGATTGTCGACCAGCATCCGCACGAAGTTCTTCGCTTCCGCGCTGTCCGCCAGCGGCAACTTCACCGCGGCGAGCAGCAGCTCGACGATCTGCTCGCGGGCCACCTTCGGGCTCGACGCGACAGACTTCACTTCGGGCAGTTGCGCAACCTGGGCCAGCGCCTCGACGAGCGTGGACCAGGCGGCGACGTCACCAGCCTCGGCCACGCGGAACAGCGCTTCTGCGTAAGGGCGGGCGATGGTTGCAAATTCGGCCATGATCAGAGCTCGGCTTTCAGTTGATTCAGCAGTTCGGCATGGGCCGTCTGGTCGACTTCGCGCTTCAGGATCTGTTCGGCGCCCTTGACGGCGAGCGTGGCGACGTCGGCACGCAGCGCTTCACGGGCCTTCACGACTTGCTGTTCGGCGTCGGCCTTGGCTTGCGCGATGATGCGGGCCGCTTCGGCCTGCGCGTTCGCCTTGATTTCTTCCGCCACGGCGAGCGCGCGCTTTTCAGCGTCGGCGATACGTTGCTGGCCGTCGGTGCGGGCTTGCGCGAGTTCCTGGTCGGCGCGCTGGTGCGCGGCCTCGAGTTCCGCCTTGCCCTTTTCCGCTGCGGCCAGGCCGTCGGCGATCTTCTTCGCGCGCTCGTCGAGTGCATTGATCAGCGGCGGCCACACGAACTTCATCGTGAACCACGCGAGGATCAGGAACACGACCAGCTGCGCAAACAGGGTTGCGTTGAGATTCACGGTGTTTCCTTAGTCTGCTATTCCGGGAAAATGAAACGGTAAGGCGCTCATCGATTGCAGCCGATCAGCGCCCGGTCTCCGTTCCGCCCTGCGCCCCTCACCTTCGGTGCGGGCGCAACATTTCCGGGGAACCTTAGCCTGCGAGCTTCGACAGGAGCGGGTTCGCGAACGCGAACAGCATCGCCACGCCCACGCCGATCAGGAATGCAGCGTCGATCAGGCCGGCCAGCAGGAACATCTTCGTTTGCAGGGGGTTGATCAGTTCAGGCTGACGTGCGCAGGCTTCGATGTACTTGCCGCCCATCAGGCCGATACCGATACAGGCGCCGACGGCACCCAGGCCGATGATGATGCCGATACCGATGGCGGTCAGACCCTGGATGTTGGCGATGAAAGCTTGCATGATCACTCCTATGTGAAAAGACTGGGAACTAGAGATTTAAAAAACGAAAAACGAAGACTCGTGGGTCCGGCGCGCTCAGTGCTTCTCGTGCGCCTGACCGAGATACACCAGCGTCAGCATCATGAAGATGAACGCCTGCAACAGCACAATCAGGATGTGGAAGATTGCCCAGATGCTGCCCGCGATCACGTGACCGACGAAGCCGAGCACCGTCGCGTCGCCGCCGAAGCTCCACATGCTGCCGAGCAGGGCGATCAGCAGGAACACCAGTTCACCGGCGTACATGTTGCCGAACAGCCGCATGCCGAGCGACACCGTCTTGGCGACGTACTCGACGATGTTCAGCGCGAGGTTCGGAATCCACAGCAGCGGATGCGCGCCGAACGGCGCCGACAGCAGCTCATGCACGAAGCCGCCCGGGCCCTTGATCTTGATGCTGTAGTAGATCATCAGCACGAACACGCCGAGCGCGATGCCGAGCGTGCCGTTCAGGTCGGCGGTGGGGACGATGCGGTGATGCGGGATCACGCCCGACAGTCCGATCAGGTCGATCACGCGGCCCGGCAGATCCACCGGCAGGAAGTCGAGGGAGTTCATCAGCAGCACCCAGACGAACACGGTCAGGGCGAGCGGCGCGATGAAGGTGCGATTGCCGTGGACCACGGCCTTCGATTGATCCTCGACCATCTCGACGACCATCTCGATCAGGCACTGGAAGCGGCCGGGCACGCCCGGCGTGGCCTTGCGAGCGGCCAGGCGCAGCACCAGGATGGTGACGAGGCCACAGACGATCGACCAGAACAGCGTATCGAGATTCCACACATGGAAGTCGACGATCGACGTCTGATGCGAGGAGGTGAAGTTCTGCAAGTGGTGCGCAATGTACTCGGACGGATCCAGAGCGTGCGTGCCTTCGCTAGCTGCCATAGTCGTTAATGCCACCCAAATTGTCGAAAATCGTTGTTTTACGCATTGCCGCAACAAATTGTTGCGGGAACACGCGAGCGCAACCTCGGGTCGAACTGCGATACTGACGCCCATGTCAATTCGGAATTCGACAGCCGTTTTGCTGCAGTATGCTTTACCGCCAGGCCAGAGCGAGCCAGTAGGTTTTCAGCGCGACGAGGTAGGTGGCCAGCAACGGCACCCAATGCACATCCGGAAACCGGAGCGCCACCGCGGTGAACATCGCGATCGTCACGCCCAGCTTCAGCGCCTCGCCGAACATCCAGCCCATCACGGTGTTCGCACCGCCGAATCTCAGTCTCGCCGCAAACACCGCACTCGGTACCCAGCCGATCGCTCCGCCCATGAACGCGGATTGCGCAGCGGCGCCCGGCGACTTCGAAAACAGCCACCACGCCAGCGTTGCAACCAGGGACAAGGCCACTTGCGCGATCACCACCCGAAACGGGGTGACGCGAGATGGCCGACTCACCTCGGGACCGAACAGCGCCTGCGCCTCGGCCCGCGTGAGCGGAACGATAAGGTTATCCTGCTGCGCGGCATCCCAGCCGTCATCCGCCGCCGGGGAGCCGTGCCGCTGCGCGGCAGCGACCTGCTGCGCATGGTGATCGTCGTGCCTGTCTTTCGGCGCTTGACCCGCCATCGCAATCTTCCGCAAATTCGCCTTTCTTCCCGTCAGCTTTCCATAAGCTTTCAGGGCTGCCGTGCTAACAAATCCGAGCGATTGTAAGCGATACCCGCAGGCGATTCAAGGTTTTGCACGAGACAAAAACACGACGGAAACGACGTCCGAGTAGAACAAAATCGCGTGAATTTTCGACGGCAGACAACAGTTGTAAGGTCTGTTTCCGTCCCGCCTTTCAAACGCGTTTCGATCCGGCTCGCGCGGGCGCCGGCACGACCCGAAGCCCGCTAGAACCAGCGCAGCCAGGCGGCGCCCGCCGCGAACGCGGCGAGGCCGAACGGCACGCTGACGAGGTGGAACGGCAGCCAGATGCCGGGCGTCTTCGCGAGCCGCACCGCGATCAGGTTCGCGAGCGAGCCGATCGCGAAGCCGAAGCCGCCGACGCTCACGCCGAACGCGAGCGCGCGCCAGTCGCCGCTGAACTCCGAGAGCAGGATCGCCGCCGGCACGTTGCTGATGCCCTGCGACAGCACCGCGCCCGCCGTGTAGAGGCGCAGCGGCGCGTCCAGGCCGAGCCTCGCAAGCGTGCCGTGGACCACGGGCAGCGCCGCCGCGCCGCGCAGCACCACGAACATCAGCACGAAGATCAGCAGCAGCAGCCAGTCGATGCGCAGCACCGCCTCGCGCCGGAGCACGCCGAGCATCACGGCGACCACGATCACGCCCGGCACCGCGTAGTGCGCGTCGGCCGCCGCCACGAAACCGGCGAACAGCAGCGCGGCCGCGATCGCGAGCGGCCGGCGCACCGGATGCGGCTCGCGATCGCCGGAAAAATCGAGGGGTTTTGAACGGAACCAGCAAGCTGCCAGCAAGAGCAGCATCGCCATCGTCATCAGCGCGAGCGGGCCGAGCTCGAGGATGAAGCGACCAAATGACGCACCACTGCGCTGCCAGAGAAACAGGTTCTGCGGATTGCCGAGCGGCGTCGCGATCGAACCGGCGTTGACCGCGATCGCGAGGCAGATCACGAGCCGCTTGAACGGCAGCGGCGCGAGCTTCTGCAGCGAGACGACGAGCGGCACCGCGACGAACAGCGCCACGTCGTTGGTGAGCCAGGTGGCGAGCACGGCGGCGAACACGATCAGCAGCATCGCGAGCGAGCGCTCGGTGCGCACGTGCTGGACGATCCGGTGCGCGAGCCACATCAGGAAGCCCGACATCTCGAGCGCCTTCGTCACCATCAACAGGCCGGCCAGCGTCGCCACCGTCTGCCAATCGACGAGCCGCGCGAGCGCAGCCACCGGCTGCGGCCGCGCGACCTGCAGCGCGACCAGCGCGACCACGAGGATCGACAGCACCGGCTCGCTCGCGACGAACGCAAGCCACCGCCGGGGGGCGCTCCTCCCGCTCAGTTCCGCCATGGTTGCCCTCGCCTCAGGCTGCGACGTTGCCGCGCAACCGCACGAGAATACCCTCGAGCGCGTCGAGGTCGCCGAAGTCGATCGTCAGCTGCCCTCGCCCGCGGCGGCCCAGCTTGATCTTCACGTTCGAGGCGAGCATGTCGGACAGTTCCTCTTCCAGGCGCCGCGTATCGCGGCCGCCGTCGTCCTTCGACTTCGCCTTCAGCGCCGGCGCTTCCTTGGTGGTCTGCGCGACCAGCTTCTCGGTCTCGCGCACCGACAGCCGCTTGTTGACGACCTGATGCGCGAGCGTGATCTGCGTCGCCGCATCCACGGCGAGCAGCGCGCGTGCGTGGCCCATGTCGAGATCGCCGGCCAGCAGCATGGTCTGCACCGGCGCGGCCAGATTCAGCAGGCGCAGCAGGTTCGAGACCGCGCTGCGCGAGCGGCCGACCGACTCGGCGGCCTGCTCGTGCGTGAAGTTGAACTCGTCGAGCAGGCGCTGGATGCCGTGCGCCTCTTCGAGCGGATTTAGGTCCTCGCGCTGGATGTTCTCGATCAGCGCCATCGCCGCGGCGGCCTGGTCCGTCACCTGCCTGACGAGCACCGGCACCTCGGTCAGCCCGGCCAGCCGCGCGGCCCGGAAGCGCCGCTCGCCGGCGATGATCTCGAACCGGTCGGCACCGACCGGCCGCACCAGGATCGGCTGCATCACGCCCTGTGCGCGAATGCTCGCGGCCAGTTCCTGCAGTGCGCCCTCGTCCATCCGCGTGCGCGGCTGGTACTTGCCGGCCTGCAGCCGGTCGAGCGCGAGCGTGTTCGGCGCACCCTCGATCTTCACCGCCTCGGTGATGTCGGCGCTGCCGCCGAGCAAGGCTTCGAGCCCGCGCCCCAGCCCCTTCTTCTTCGCTACCGCATTCATCGCATTCCCTCGTTCGCTAGCCCGGAACCCACGGCGCTCACAGCGCGCGCACCCGCTCGATCATCTCCGCGCCGAACTGCAGGTAGGCCTGCGCGCCGCGCGAGGCGCGATCGAACACCACGCCCGGCAGCCCGTAGCTCGGCGCTTCGGCCAGACGCACGTTGCGCGGGATCACCGCATCGAACACCTTGTCGCCGAAGTGCGCCTTCAACTGGTCCGACACCTGCTGCTGCAGCGTGATGCGCGGATCGAACATCACGCGCAGCAGGCCGATCACCTTCAGCTCGCGGTTCAGGTTCGCGTGGATCTGCTTGATGGTGTTGACCAGATCGGACAGCCCCTCCAGCGCGAAATACTCGCATTGCATCGGGATCACCACGCCGTGCGCCGCACACAGGCCGTTCAGCGTCAGCAGCGACAGCGCCGGCGGGCAATCGATCAGCACGAAGTCGTATTGGTCGGCGATCTTGTCGATCGCGGCCTTCAGCTGGCGCTCGCGATTCTCTACCTCGACCAGTTCGATCTCGGCACCCGCGAGTTCGCGGTTGGCCGGCAGCACGTCGTAGGCGAGCGCCTCGGGACGCACGCGCGCCTGCTCGATATCGACGCCATCGACGAGCACTTCGTAGACGGTCGATTCGCAGGCTGCCTTGTCGATGCCGCTGCCCATCGTGGCATTGCCCTGCGGGTCCAGATCGATCAGCAACACGCGCTGCGCCTGGGCAGCGAGGCTCGCGGCGAGATTGACCGTCGTCGTCGTCTTGCCGACGCCCCCCTTCTGGTTGGCCACGCAGAAGATTTTTGCCATCGTTGGTTTGTCCCTCTTTCTAAAACCGTTGGACGCGAAACCCGCGTCTCATTTCACTGTGCTTCGGCAACGCCGACTTCGATCAGATGCCGCTCCGCGTCGAGCGCCGGCACCGCGAGGCGGATCGTCCGGCGAACCTGCGAACCTTCGGGCAATCGCGCGATTTCATCGTCGGGACGCACGCCCTTCATCGCCCAGATCGCCCCGCCCGGCGCCACCAGATGGCGAGCCAGCGACACGAAATCGGCCAGGTCAGCGAACGCGCGCGAGACGATCACGTCGAACTGTCCCGGCACTTCGTGGCCGGGGCGCAGCATCTCGACGCGGCCCGTGACGACCGACAGGTTTGCGAGCTTCAGCTCCGCCTTCGCCTGCGTCTGGAACGCCGACTTCTTGTGGACGATGTCGTTCAGCGTGACCTGCCAACCCGGAAACACGATCGCGAGCACGATACCCGGCAGGCCGCCACCCGAACCGACGTCGAGCGCCTGGGTGGCCGCGTCGAGCGAACTCAGGTGCGGGACGATCGACAGCGAATCGAGAATGTGCTGGATCAGCATCTGCCGCGGGTCGCGGATCGCGGTCAGGTTGTAGACCGCGTTCCATTTGCCGAGCAGCGCAACGTAATCGAGCAGCTTTGCCACCTGCGCCTCGTCGAGCTTGAGCCCGAGCGAATCGAGGCCGTCGGCCAGCAACGCATGCAGTGCCTCGCGGGACGCACCCGCCATCGGATGCCGCCCCGTCATTGCTGCGTCGGGACGTTGCTGCCCCCCGCTTCGCCCGTCGTCGCCGACGTCGTGCCGCGCCGGCCGAGGCCGCGCTTCAGATGAACCATCAGCAGCGAAATCGCCGCCGGCGTGATGCCCGAGATCCGCGATGCCTGTCCAATCGTCTCCGGACGATGCTGGTTCAGCTTCTGACGTGCCTCGAACGACAATCCGCGCACCTCGGCGTAATCGATACCGTCCGGCAGGCGCGTATTCTCGTGCGCGCCGTTGCGCTCGATTTCGCCGGCCTGGCGCTCGATGTAGCCCTGGTACTTGATGCCGATCTCGATCTGCTCCTCGATCTGGGCCAGCAGCACCGGATCATCGGCCAGCGGCTCGGTCGGGCCGCACTCGCCGCCGCGCAAGCCGCAGACACCCGCGTAGCTGACGCCGGGACGGCGCAGCAATTCGGCCAGGCTGTATTCATGATCGATTGCCTTGCCGAGCAGGGCCGTCGCCTCTTCCACCGGCAGCGTCCTCGGCGTCACCCAAGTAGAACGTAGCCGCTCTGTTTCACGTGAAACAGCGTCGCGCTTGCGGCTGAACGCGTCCCAACGCGCATCGTCGACGACGCCGAGTTCACGGCCGACTTCGGTCAGGCGCATGTCGGCGTTGTCTTCGCGCAGGCTCAGGCGATATTCGGCACGGCTCGTGAACATCCGGTACGGCTCGGACACGCCGCGTGTGACCAGATCGTCGACGAGCACGCCGAGATAGGCTTGGTCACGGCGCGGACACCATGCTTCCTTGTCCTGTGCATAGCGGCCAGCGTTGATCCCGGCAAGCAGGCCTTGCGCCGCCGCTTCCTCGTAGCCGGTCGTGCCGTTGATTTGCCCGGCGAAGAACAGGCCCTCGATCACCTTCGTTTCCAGCGAAGCCTTCAGGCCGCGCGGGTCGAAGTAGTCGTATTCGATCGCATAGCCGGGGCGCAGGATGTGCGCATGTTCCAGGCCACGCATCGAATGAACGAGATCGAGCTGCACGTCGAACGGCAGGCTGGTCGAGATCCCATTCGGGTAGAACTCATTCGTGGTCAGCCCTTCCGGCTCGAGGAAGATCTGATGCGAATCCTTCGAGGCGAAGCGGTGGATCTTGTCCTCGATCGACGGGCAATAACGCGGGCCGACGCCTTCGATCACGCCGGTGTACATCGGCGAACGATCGAGGCCGCTGCGGATGATGTCGTGCGTCTGCTCGTTCGTGTGCGTGACCCAGCACGGCATCTGCCGCGGGTGTTGTTCGACGCGGCCGAGGAACGAGAACACCGGGATCGGGTCGAGGTCGCCCGGCTGTTCCTCGAGCTTGGAGAAGTCGATCGAGCGGCCGTCGATGCGCGGCGGCGTCCCGGTCTTGAGCCGGCCTTGCGGCAGCTTCAGCTCCTTCAGGCGCGCGGACAGCGACACGGCCGCCGGATCCCCCGCCCGCCCACCCGTGTGGTTGTTCAGGCCGACGTGGATCTTGCCGTCGAGGAACGTGCCGGCAGTCAGCACGACTGCACGAGCCAGGAAGCGGATGCCAATCTGCGTGACCGCGCCGACCACGCGCTCGCCCTCGACGATCAGGTCGTCCACGGCTTGCTGGAACAGCCAGAGGTTCGGCTGGTTTTCGAGGCGGCTGCGGATCGCCTGCTTATATAGCAGACGGTCAGCCTGCGCGCGCGTGGCACGCACGGCCGGCCCCTTCGACGAGTTGAGGATCCGGAACTGGATGCCGGCCTCGTCGGTGGCGATCGCCATCGCACCACCCAGCGCATCGACCTCTTTCACCAGATGGCCCTTGCCGATCCCGCCGATCGACGGGTTGCAGCTCATCTGTCCGAGCGTTTCGATGTTGTGCGTCAGCAGCAGCGTTTTCACGCCCATGCGGGCGGCGGCCAAAGCGGCTTCCGTACCGGCGTGACCGCCGCCGACGACGATCACGTCAAATTCAGTGGGATAAAGCATTGCTGATTTCGCGTCAGAACGAGCGCGAACCTGAGAGAGAAGTATGGGCCGAATTATAGCGGGTTCGCTTTTGGCCCGAATATCGACCGAACGGACAGCCGATAAAAACCGCGTGTTTCACGTGAAACACGCCACTTTTTTCCAACACTAATGCGGTCGGTCTGGCGGTTGGAAGCGGATTTGGGTCCGACGCGTGAGGAAGATCATCGGTCGCTGGACCATCGGAATGCTTCGACACACCGCTCCATGAATGATCCCATCGGGACCTTGATTTCATGTGGATAGGTGGTTTCACGTGAAACCATCGTGCTAACCGACTCAGCGCAGAGACAGGCAAGCCATCGCAAGCGGGATGAAGGGGATCGATGACTCGCGGGCTTAGCGTGGTTCGGAAGGAAGAGGCTGCAGACGAACGAATCGTGCGCAACACCCGAGCGTTCGAGCTGACGTACATCGATGGCCGGCCTTGCCTTCCGTCATCCGGTACTGCCGCTCCATCTCGCCATGCGTCGTCCTGTTGTCCAATCGAGCGCCGAGCTCAACGAAGCTTTCGAATAACGGCGGCACCATCTCCGTCCAACTCCGGCATCCTCTGAGTCGCATTCACCGAGCCGGCAGTATGGCTGACAAAAAGACCGCAGCCGGTTCTTCGATATCGCGAACACCTACTTTCGCGAAGCCGCTGGCAACCGCCAATTCCTCTTCGACGCATGACGCGGCCACAAGCCCCAAATGGAATGGCAGCGCCTCAGCGGCACTGACAAACTTCCCCGGCAATCAGCCTCACCAACGCGTCGATAACCATCACGCACGCAATCGATCAAACGACCTCCCAGGCGCCCTGCTACGGCCCTCTCGACGCCCGTCGCGGCCCTCCCGCACTCACACCATACGCGTAACGATCGCCCATGGATCCCAATCCGTCTTCCATCCGCTCCACGCACCCAAAGCTATTCCACGCGCGCGCGCAACCCCACATCGCCAAACCCAAGCGATGTCAGACCAGACCAGAAAAGGGAAACAAACCACGGACCAACCACCCGCCCATTGCAGGCCGGCGTAAAACAGAAAAACCGCCAAAAGACCACCCGGCGAGCGCCGAAAATGAAAAAGCGCTGTTGGATTCCGTCCAACAGCGCTTTGGGGCCGGGCACTTTGTGCCTCGATTGTCTCCTCGTTCTCCACCTGCAAAATTCGTTTCGCGGTGCATCAGAACTGAGACGAAGATTAAACAACCGCCGGGTATGCGACAACCTAGCATTTACCCCTATGGTGCATCGCCGCACGAAAATTGGGCACAAAATCAGGCGAGGAACCGGTGAATTGACCGGCATTCGCCGCCAGTTGCCGGCAGTTGTCCCCCCGCCTCGTCCCACGCTTTGCCGCTGCGCATCACGACGAAGCACGCAACGATTTCACTCGCGCGACGATCTCGCCGACGATGCCGCGCCGGAATGCGAGCACGCAGGCGATGAAGATCAGCCCGGTGACGATCGAGGTCGATTCGCCGAGCGAGCGAAACCATTCCACGCCCGTCACCGAGGCCAGCCAGGTGCCGATATCACCGAGCCGCTCCTCGAGCAGCACGATCAGCGCCGCGCCGAGCAGCGGCCCGAACAGCGTGCCCATCCCACCCACCAGCGTCATCAGGATCACGAGGCCCGACATCGTCCAGTACGCGTCGCCGAGTGTCTCGAAGCCAAGCACGAGCACCTTCAGCGAGCCGGCCAGCCCGGCCAGCGCCGCGGACAGCACGAACGCGAGCAGCTTGAAGCGGTCGGTGTCGTAGCCGAGCGAGATCGCGCGCGGCTCGTTCTCCTTGATCGCGACCAGCACCTGGCCGAACGGCGAGTGCACGATCCGCACGATCAACAGCGCGGCCAGCACCACGGCCACCAGGATCACGTAGTAGAGCGTCAGGTCCGGCGACAGGTCGAGCAGCCCGAACAGGCTCCCGCGCGGCACGCCCTGCAGGCCGTCCTCGCCATGCGTGAACGGCGCCTGCAGATAGACGAAATAGACCATCTGCGCAAACGCGAGCGTGATCATCGCGAAGTAGATCCCCTGCCGGCGGATCGCGAACAGCCCCACCACCAGCCCTACCGCCGCCGCCGCCGCGGTACCGGCCAGCACGCCCAGCTCGGGCGCGACGCCGAGCGTCTGAATCGCGTAGCCGGTCACGTAGCCGGCCGTGGCGAGGAACATCGCATGGCCGAACGACAGCAGCCCCGTATAGCCGATCAGCAGGTTGAACGCGGCCGCGAACAGCGCGAAACACATCACCTTCATCACGAACAGCGGATAGGCGCCCGCGAACGGCGCGACCGCGAGGCCGGCCAGCAGCACACCATAGAGCACGTTTCTCTGCATCATCGTTCCTTGCCGAACAGGCCCGCCGGACGCACCAGCAGCACCAGCGCCATGATCACGAACACCACGGTCGCGGACGCCTCCGGATAAAACACGCGCATGAAACCCTCGATCACGCCGAGCAGCAGGCCCGTGACGATCGAGCCGAGGATCGAGCCCATTCCGCCGATCACGACCACGGCGAACACGGTGATGATCATCGGCTGCCCCATCAGCGGCGAGACCTGGATCACCGGCGCGGCCAGCACGCCCGCGAACGCGGCCAGCGCCACGCCGAAGCCGTAGGTGAGCGTGATCATCAGCGGCACGTTCACCCCGAACGCCTCCACCAGCTTCGGGTTCTCGGTGCCGGCGCGCAGGTAGGCGCCGAGCCGCGTCCTCTCGATCACGAACCAGGTGACGAGGCAGACCGCAAGCGACGCCACCACCACCCAGGCGCGATAGTTCGGCAGGTACATGAAGCCGAGGTCGGTCGCGCCGGCCAGCAGCGCGGGCACGTCGTAGGGCTGGCCCGACGCGCCGTAGATCGAGCGGAACACGCCCTCCACGACGAGCGTGATGCCGAACGTCAGCAGCAGCCCGTACAGATGATCGAGCCGGTACAGCCAGCGCAGCATGGTCCGCTCGATCAGGATGCCGAACAACCCGGTGACGAGCGGCGCGATCACGAGCATCGCCCAGTACGGCAGCGAGAAATAGTTGAGCCCCATCCACGCGAGCATCGCGCCGAGCATGAACAGCGCGCCGTGCGCGAAGTTGATCACGTTGAGCAGCCCGAAGATCACCGCGAGCCCGAGGCTCAGGATCGCGTAGAACGAGCCGTTGACGAGGCCGAGCAGCAACTGGCTCAGCATTGCCGACAACGGAATGCCAAAGATGTCCATCGAACCTGCCGTCTGAAGAGGGTGCGCGGCGCGCGGCACCGGCTCACCGCCGCGGGCGGGACACCGGCGCCGTGCAGCGCCGCGCGGGAACGGATTCAGCTCATTTCCACGACGCGCAGCGCGATTCCTGTTTGGTCGCGAACGCCTGCTCGCCCGGAATCGTCGCGAGAACCTTGTAGTAATCCCACGGTTCCTTCGATTCGGACGGCTTCTTCACCTCCATCAGATACATATCGTGGATCATGCTGCCGTCCGCGCGCACGTAGCCCTTCGCGTAGAAGTCGTCGATCTTCTGCTTCTTCAGCTGCGCCATCACCTTGTCGGCATCGGTCGAGCCCACCGCCTGCACCGCCTTCAAATAAGTCGTGACCGAGGAATAATCGGCCGCCTGCAGGCTGGTCGGCATCTTCCTGGTCTTCGCGAAGAAGCGCTGCGCCCACTTGCGCGAGGCGTCGTCGCGGTTCCAGTACCAGCTGTCGGTCAGCACGAGGCCCTGGGTCGTCTCCAGGCCCAGGCTGTGGATGTCGGAGATGAACGCCAGCAGCGCGGCCAGCTTCATGGTCCTGGTGATGCCGAATTCCCTGGCGGCCTTGATCGAGTTGATGGTGTCGCCGCCCGCGTTGGCGAGGCCGAGGATCTGCGCCTTCGAGGCCTGCGCCTGCAGCAGGAACGACGAGAAATCCGAGGCCGACAACGGGTGGCGCACCGCGCAGAGCACCTGGCCGCCGTTGGCTTTCACGACGTCGGAGGTGTTCTTCTCGAGCGCCTTGCCGAACGCGTAGTCGGCGGTCAGGAAGAACCAGGTCTTGCCGCCCTGCTTCGTGACGGCCGAGCCGGTGCCCTTGGCGAGCGCCATCGTGTCGTAGGCATAGTGGATCGTGTACGGCGTGCATTGCTCGTTGGTGAGGTTGTCCGCGCCGGCGCCGATGTTGATGTAGACGCGCTTCTTCTCGGCCGCCACCTGGTTCATCGACAGCGCGGTGGCCGAATTGGTGCCGCCTACCAGCAGGTCGAGCCCGTCGCGATCCATCCATTCGCGCGCCTTCGAGGCGGCGATGTCGGCCTTGTTCTGGTGATCGGCGTAGACGAACTCGATCGGCTTGCCGTTGACCTTGCCGCCGAAGTCGGCGATCGCCATGCGGATCGCCTCGATGCCGCCGGGGCCGTCGATATCGGTATACAGCCCGGACAGATCGGTGATGAAGCCGATCTTCACGACATCGCCGGCCGCCTGCGCCGGAGCGGCCGCGACGGCGGCAACCGCAAGCGCGGCGCCGAAGCACGCGCGCGCAAGGATCTTCAGTTTCATTGACGTCTCCTGAGGTGCTGCGTTGTGGTTATGTCGTCGTGTCGTCCGGCGGGCGCCGTCGGCGGGCCGTTCGCGTGGCGCGCTCAGACGCCGAGCAGCGCGTGCAGCACCGGCATCTTGCCGTCGAGTTCCGACGCGCCGAAGTGCTCGACGACGCGGCCGTGCTCCATCACGTAGAAGCGGTCGGCGAGCGGCGCGGCGAAACGGAAGTTCTGCTCGACCATCACGATGGTGTAGCCGCGCGCCTTCAGCGCGACGATCATGCGCGCGAGCGTCTGCACGATCACCGGCGCGAGGCCCTCGGAGATCTCGTCGAGCAGCAGCAGGTTCGCGCCGGTACGCAGGATCCGCGCGACCGCGAGCATCTGCTGCTCGCCGCCCGAGAGCCGCGTGCCCTGGCTGTGCCGGCGCGTGGCGAGGTTCGGGAACAGCGCGTAGATCTCGTCGAGCGACATCGCGTGCTCGCGCGCGCCGACGGCGGGCGGCAGCAGCAGGTTCTCCTCGCACGACAGGCTCGCGAAGATGCCACGCTCCTCGGGGCAATAGCCGACGCCGCTGCGCGCGATGCGGTGCGTGGCCAGCCCGATCGTCTCGCGTCCGCCGAGGCGGATCGAGCCGCGCCGCCGGCCGGTCAGGCCCATGATCGCGCGCAGCGTGGTGGTGCGGCCCGCGCCGTTGCGGCCGAGCAGCGTGACCACCTCGCCGCGCGCCACGCGCAGGTCCACGCCGTGCAGTATGTGGGACTCGCCGTACCAGGCTTCCAGCTCGGAGATCGCGAGCGCCGGCACGTCGGCCGCGGCCCGCGCCGTGTTCAGCGCGGCGGTGGTCCGCTGCAGGCCGCCCGGTTCCGGTTCCATCCGCTCGCCGCCGCTCATCGGTGCGCTCCCGCGCTCCCCATGTAGGCCTCGATCACGAGCGGATTCTTCGATACTTCGGCATACGAACCTTCGGCCAGCACCTCGCCGCGCTGCAGGACGGTGATCGTGTCGGAGATGCCGGCGATCACGTTCATGTTGTGCTCGACCATCAGGATCGTGCGTCCGCTCGATACCTTGCGGATCAGCGCCGTCACGCGATCGACATCCTCATGGCCCATGCCCTGGGTCGGTTCGTCGAGCAGCATCAGTTCGGGCTCCATCGCGAGCGTGGTGGCGATCTCGAGCGCGCGCTTGCGGCCGTAGGCGAGCTCGACCGTCGGCACGTGCGCGAAATCGGTCAGGCCGACCTGGGTCAGCAGATCCATCGCGCGATCGTCGAGACGGCGCAGCGTGCGGGCGCTGCGCCAGAAATGGAACTCGCTGCGCAGGCTGCGCTGCAGGCCGACGCGCACGTTTTGCAGCGCCGTGAGATGCGGGAATACCGCGGAGATCTGGAACGAACGGATGATGCCGCGCCGCGCGATCTGCGCGGGCCGCTCGCGCGTGATGTCGATACCGTTGTAGACGATCTCGCCGGCGGTGGGCCGCAGGAATTTGGTCAGCAGATTGAAGCAGGTGGTCTTGCCGGCGCCGTTCGGGCCGATCAGCGCATGGATCGAGCCGCGCCGCACGCGCAGGTTCACGCCGCTCACGGCCGTGAATCCCCGGAACTCCTTGGTGAGCCCGTGCGTCTCCAGAATCGTGTCGCCGAGAATCATGCCCGCTTCCATCCGATGTGACGCGCCACACTCCCAATCTCGCGCGAGCGGCCACGATTCCCTCAGCCGAATGAGGGTTGCCCCCGAGCTCGATACCGGTGCGCCGACGATCCGGATCGAACGGCGCACGCTGCCTGCTGCGCGCATTGTCGCGCCGTTGATGCAGTGCATTCATCGGGATTTGCACTGAGGCTCCGCGCACCGCCGACGCGGGCATGTGCCGGCCGGGATTAGGCATGCGAAGCGATTTGCATTCCCCGCATGCGGCTCATCAGGGTTCATACCGACGCGCGCGCGGCGCAGGCGACGCGGGTATCCGGCAGCGCATCGCGCGTTCCGTCATCGCGCGGGCGCGCAATGCGGATCGGTCGGGGAATCGGCCAGGAACGGGACGCGCGTTGCATCAGGCCGCGGCCGTATCGCTGCGCGACGGCGCGTCGGTGTGAACCTGCGCGGCAGGCGCGATCACGGCGTCGGGCCGCCCCTGCCCCGCGCGCCGGTCGGCACGAATCATCTCGCTCGCGCGCTCGGCGATCATCAGCGTCGGCGAATTCGTATTGCCCGAGGTGATGGTCGGCATCACCGAGGCGTCGACGACACGCAGGCCGTCGACGCCGCGCACGCGCAGCCGGCTGTCGAGCACGGCGCGCGGATCGTCGGCGCGCCCCATCCGGCAGGTGCCGACCGGATGGAAGATGGTGGTGCCGACCGCGCCGGCCGCGATCGCCAGTTCCTCGTCGGTCTGGTAACGATGCCCCGGCAGCACCTCGTCGGGCCGGTAGCGCGCGAGCGCGGGCGCGGCCGCGAAGCGCCGCGTCAGGCGCAGCGCGTTGGCGGCCACGCGCCGGTCCGCCTCGGTGGCGAGATAGTTCGGCGCGATGCGCGGCGCCGCGAACGGATCGGGCGAATCGATGTGGATGCTGCCGCGCGAGGTCGGCCGCAGGTTGCAGACCGAGGCCGTGAACGCGTCGTAGCGGTGCAGCGGCTCGCCGAAGCGGTCGAGCGAAAGCGGCTGCACGTGGTATTCGAGATCGGCGCGCGTGATCGACGGATCGTGCGGATCGGACTTCGTGAACACGCCGAGCTGCGACGGCGCCATCGACATCGGCCCGCTCTGCCGCAGCAGGTATTCGGCGCCGATCCAGAGCTTGCCCCACCAGTGCGCGGACAGCGTGTTCAGGGTCCGCACGCCGGCCACGCGAAACGCCGTGCGCAGCTGCAGGTGGTCCTGCAGGTTCTCGCCCACGCCGGGCAGGTCGCGCACCACTTCGATGCCGAGCGCGTGCAGCCGCGCCGCGTCGCCGATCCCGGACAGTTCCAGCAGCGCCGGCGAATTGACGGCGCCGGCCGCGACGATCACCTCGCCGCGCGCCCGCGCGACGAACGGCTGGCCGCCGCCGCGATACTCGACGCCGGCGCAGCGCGCGCCGTCGAACGCGAGCCGCTCGACCTGCGCGCCCGTGATGATGGTCAGGTTCGTGCGCGACAGCGCCGGGCGCAGGAACGCCTTGGCCGCGTTCCAGCGCACGCCGCGCTTCTGGTTCACCTCGAAGTAGCCGACCCCGCTGTTGTCGCCGCGATTGAAATCGTCGGTGGCCGGGATGCCGCTCTGCTGCACGGCCTCGGCGAACGCGTCGAGGATCTTCCAGCGCAGCCGCTGCTGCTCCACGCGCCACTCGCCGCCGGCGCCGTGCGCGTCGCTGCCGCCGCCGTGGTGGTCCTCGCTGCGCCGGAACACCGGCAGCACGGCGTCCCAGGCCCAGCCCGCGTCGCCGGTCAGCTCGGCCCAGCCGTCGTAGTCCTCGCGCTGGCCGCGCATGTAGATCATGCCGTTGATCGACGACGAGCCGCCCAGCACGCGCCCGCGCGGATACGACAGCGCGCGGCCGTTCAGCGCCGCCTCGGGCTGCGTCTTGTAGAGCCAGTCGGTGCGCGGGTTGCCGATGCAGTAGAGATAGCCGACGGGAATGTGGATCCAGTGATAGTCGTCCTTGCCGCCCGCCTCGAGCAGCAGCACCGAGACCTCGGGATCTTCGCTGAGGCGGTTCGCGAGCACGCAGCCCGCGGTACCCGCGCCGACGATCACATAATCGAATTCGCCCTCGAGCGTGCGTTCGGATGTCACGATTCGTCTCCTTCCATGTCATCCCGGCATCGGTGGCCGGGCTATGTCCGGTTATGGTCGGACCGGGACGCGTCGCCCGGCCGGTATGGAATCGAAGCGTACCCGTGCCGCGCGCTCGCGATCCAATGAGTTATGCTCAAGCGCATCATAAGCCCGGCAAATGTTGCTCGATGGATCTGATCCTGCTCCGCGCCTTCGCCGCGGTGGCCCGTGAAGGCAACCTGACGCGCGCCGCCGCGCAGCTGCGCCTCACGCAGCCCGCGGTCAGCCTGCAGATCAAGCATCTGCAGCAGGTGCTCGGCGTGGTGCTGTTCGCGCGCAGCTCGCGCGGCCTGGTGCTGACGCGCGACGGGCAGGCGCTGCTGCCGCACGCCGAACGCGCGTTGTCGGCGGCCGGCGAGGTGTTGCGCGCGGCCAGCGCGCTGCGCCAGGAGGTGCGTGGCCGGCTGCGGATCGGCACGGTGCTCGATCCCGAATTCCTGCGGCTCGGCGGCTTTCTCAGGCAGCTCGTGGAAACCCATCCGCGGCTCGAGACCGAACTGCGGCACGGCATGTCGGGCTGGGTGCGCGACGCGGTCCGCGCGCACGAACTCGACGTCGGCTATTCGATCGGCCGCCCCGACGACGACGATCCACAACACGGTGCGCTGTTTTACACCCGCACGCTCACCCGCTACCAGTATCGCGTGCTCGCGCCGGCCGGCTGGAAGGAACGCGTGCAGCGCGCCCGCGACTGGCGCGCGCTGGCGGCGCTGCCGTGGATCTGGACGCCGCCCTCGTCGGCGCATCACCGGCTGCTGTCGCGGCGCTTCGCCGAGGCCGGCGTGCAACCGGTGAAGGTCGCCGAGGTCGATCAGGAACCGTCGATGCTCGATCTCGTGAAGTCCGGCGTCGGGCTCACGCTGGCGCGCGATTCGATCGCGCTGCGCGAGGCGCACGCGCATGCGCTCGTGATCGTCGAGCCGGTCACGGTGCCGACCGAGCTGACCTTCGTCACGCTGGCCGCGCGCCGCGAGGAGCCCGCGATCGCGGCCGCGCTGCGGCTCGTCGAGGCGCAGTGGGCCGACTGACGCCTGCATGCGGCCCCGGCCGCGTCTGCGCGGGCTTATCAACAGGTGGTACGTTTTTCGACGGTGAACCCGGCGTTTCGCGCACGATCACCGCACGGCATGCGGCCGGCACCGCGGCGCCATGCGAAGCGAAGCGCGCGCGTCACGCCACGGTCGCCGAGTTTTTGCTAGATTGGCTGACCCAACCCAAGCGATTTCGCATCGCCAAGACTGAGGAGAACGGCATGGCACGCAACATCGAGATCAAGGCTCGCGCCCGCGACTTTGACGGCCTGCGCGACAAGGCGGCATCGCTCGCCACCGAGGAACCGCTCTTTTATCGTCAGCAGGATTTCTTTTACGACGTGCCGCGCGGCCGCCTCAAGCTGCGCCGCTTCGAAGACGGCACGCCGGCCGAGCTGATCTTCTACCAGCGCGACGATCGCGACGGCCCGAAGGCGTCGTACTACACGCGCAGCCCGGTGACGAACCCGGAGGCAATGCATGCGCTGCTCGCCGCCGCGCTGACCACGCGCGGCATCGTCACGAAGGAGCGCCACGTCTACCTGGCCGGCCGCACGCGCATCCACCTGGACCGCGTGGACGGGCTCGGCGATTTCGTCGAACTCGAAGTGGTGCTGGCCGAGGACGACGACGAAGCGGGCGGCGAAGCCGAGGCGCACGAGGTATTCGCGAAGCTCGGCGTGGCGGGCGAGGATCTGGTCGCGGTAGCCTACGTCGACCTGCTGGCGCAGGAGCCGACGGCCGCTTGAGCCGCTTGAGCCGCCTGGCCTGGCCTGGCCCGGAAAGGAATCGCATCGTCCGCCCCGGCCCGCCATCCAGGCCCGGCTCAGGCCGGCGCCGCGCCCGGCTCCAGATGCGACAGCGGCAGCGGGCCGTTGCGCTTGAAGGTGGTCAGCACGATGTTCGAGCGCACGCTGTCCACGCCGGGCACGCGCATCAGCTTCTTCATCACGAACGACGACAGCGCGTTCAGGTCCGGCGCCACGATCCGCAGCAGATAGTCGGCGTCGCCCACCACCGCATGGCATTCGAGCACCTCGGCCAGCACGTCGATCTGCTGCTGGAACTGCTCGATGATCGAATCGCCATGATGCTTGAGCTTCAGGCTCGTGAACGCGGTCACGCCGAGCCCGAGCCGCTCCGGGCGCAGCACCACGCGATAGCCGTCGATCACGCCGGCCGCTTCGAGCCGCTGCAGGCGCCGGCCGATCTGCGACGGCGATAGCGGCACCTGTTCGCCGAGCTGCTGGTGGGTCGCGCGTCCGAAGCGCTGCAGCACGTCGAGCAGCGCCAGATCGAAGTGGTCGAGTTCCAACATGAAGATTCTCCGCGTGATTTTATTCATTGATGCGAGATTATCGCATTAATCAGGTTCTCGACGTCGAAATTGCGCCCTTCCCGCGCGTTACCCGCTCTACACTGGCAGGCATCGTCACCGCAGCCATTCAGAGCCAGCCATGTCCACCGTCGTCACCGCGATGCTGCAGGAGCAGTTCGACGCGGGTCTCGAGACTCGCCCGGATTTCACCATCGATCAGCCGCTCGAGCGCTATACGCGCGTCGATCATGCGGTCTGGTCGCAGCTCTACGCGCGGCAGACGGCGCTGCTCGAAGGCCGCGCGGCCGACGCGTTCGTGGCCGGCATGAAACGCCTCACGCTGCCGGCCGACCGCGTGCCGTCGTTCGAGGACGTGAACCGGCAGCTGAAGCCGGCCACCGGCTGGGAGATCGTCGCGGTGCCGGGGCTCGTGCCCGGCGACGTATTCTTCGCACACCTTGCGAATCGCCGCTTTCCCGTCACCTGGTGGATGCGCCGCCCGGACCAGCTCGACTACCTGCAGGAGCCGGACTGCTTCCACGACCTGTTCGGCCACGTGCCGCTGCTGATCGATCCGGTGTTCGCCGACTACATGCATGCCTACGGCCAAGCCGCGCTGGCCGTGTCCGACGATCCGTTCGCGTTGTCGCTGCTGGGCCGGCTCTACTGGTACACGGTGGAATTCGGCCTGATCCGCAGCCGGCACGACCCCGACCAGCTGCGCATCTACGGCGCCGGCATCGTGTCGAGCCGCGGCGAATCGGTCTACAGCCTCGAGAGCGACGCGCCGAACCGGATCGGCTTCGATCTCGACCGCGTGATGCGCACCGCCTATCGCATCGACACGTTCCAGAAGACCTATTTCGTGATCGACGATTTCGAGCAGCTGTTCGCGCTCGCGAAGGTGGATGCGCGCGCGCTGGCCAAACGGCTCGCCGGGCTCGTCGAGCATCCGGCCGGCGCCGTGCTGGCCGGCGACCGGGTCCTGCATCGCGGCACCGGCGAAGGCTGGGCCGCCGACGACGACACCACCGGCCGCTCCTGAATCAACGCCGTCCCGCGGCAAATATGAAAGAATGTGTCGATGGCGCGCCGCCGCTTCGCGAGGTTCGTGCGACGGCGGCCGGGCGCGCGTCACCCGCACACGAGGGCACTGTCATGATCCACAAACTCACATCAGAAGAACGCAAGACGCAACTCGAGACGCTGCCGCACTGGTCGGCCGTGCCCGGCCGCGACGCGATCCAGCGCAGCCTGCGCTTCGCCGATTTCAACGCGGCGTTCGGCTTCATGGCGCGCGTGGCGATCAAGGCGCAGGAAATGGATCACCATCCCGAGTGGTTCAACGTCTACAACCGCGTCGACATCACGCTGTCCACACACGACGCGAACGGGCTCACCGAACGCGACATCAAGCTCGCGCGCTTCATCGACGAAGTCGGCCGCGACGCCCACGCGCAGCTCGGCTGAACGGCCTGCCCGCGCGGGCACCTCGGCCATGCATGGCCCGCGGTCTTCGCATCGCGTCGCGCCGGCGCGATGCGGCCCGCTTTCCTATCCGCTCTCCACTCCACGCTTCGTTACGGCCCGCTCGTCACGCGCCGCTCTCGATTCGCCGCACGCTCGTAACAAACCGCAAAACAAATGGCCGCGGACAAACCCGCGGCCACGTCAACGCTTCGGCTCCGCCGCACGTTGCTTGATGCAGAACCTGGTTGACGGCGCGAGCCTTCAGCTTTCCAAGCCGTTCTTAAGGCGCGCGTAAGACTCCCAGGCACGACGTGCAATGGGGTCCAAACCTTCCAGTTTTAGCGCGCTTTGCCGCTGTACAATCAGCAACGCATACGGCTTGGAAAGCGCGCTCGCCTCTTCGCACAGCTTGAGTTCATCGCCGCTCGACGGTGAGCGGGCGCGCCAGAAATTGATCGCGGCTTCGAGTTCGTGGATCGAGATGTCGGACATATAGTTGGAATTTCGTTCGCTAGCCGCCTTGCCTGTCGTCGGCCACGCGACATGCTGTTGGAAACGGCGTCGTGATGTCCCAGCCAACCCATTGTACTTGAGCGAATCTCATGCGACTCCTCCTCATCGAAGACGACCGCCCCATCGCACGCGGCATCCAGAGCAGCCTCGAACAAGCAGGCTTCACCGTCGACATGGTCCACGACGGCATTTTCGCCGAGCAGGCGCTCGCGCAGAATCGCCATGAACTCGTGATCCTCGACCTGGGCCTGCCCGGCATCGACGGCATGACGCTGCTGTCGCGCTTCCGCCAGACGAATCGCCACACGCCGGTGATCGTGCTGACCGCGCGCGACGAACTCAACGACCGCGTGCAGGGCCTCAATTCCGGCGCCGACGACTACATGCTGAAGCCGTTCGAGCCGGCCGAGCTCGAGGCACGCATTCGCGCGGTGATGCGCCGCAGCGGCCCGCACAGCGACATGCCGCGTCCGGAAGTCTCGCTCGGTGGCGTGCGCCTGTCGGGCGTCGATCGCCGCATCTTCAACGACGACAAGCCGCTCGAACTCTCGCCGCGCGAATTCGCCGTGCTCGAAATGCTGCTGCTGCGCCATGGCCGCGTGGTCAGCAAGGCGCAGCTGCAGGACCACCTGACGCACTTCGGCGGCGATCTCGGCGACACCGCGATCGAAGTCTACGTCCACCGCGTGCGCAAGAAGCTCGAACAGTGCCGCGTGGAAATCGTCACGGTGCGCGGCTTCGGCTACCTGCTGCAGGAAATCCGCCAGCCGGCGAGCGTCTGAGGCCGCGCCCGGCGTCGCCCGGGCACCGCCAGACGGCGCACCGCGCCCGCACGTTCCACGTCTCGCCCGGCCCCGGCCGGGCGCTGCTTTTTTCGATGGTTGAAGCGATGTCCTCCGAACCGGCCGCCACCAGCCTGCGCCGCTCGCTGCTCAGGCGGCTCGCCGCGCCCCTGTCGATGCTCGCGCTGATGAGCGGCCTGATCGCCTACTGGCTCGCGTGGCAATACACGCAGCACGTGATCGATCGCTCGCTCGCCGATCTCGCCACCGCGATCTCGAAGCAGATCCAGATCGCCGGCCCCGACGCGCCGTTCACGGTGCCGCCGCTCGCGCAGGCGATGTTCTCCGACCCGGCCGAACAGCTGATCTACCGGATCAGCGACGGCGAGCACGAGCTGGCCGGCGACCCGAAGCTGCCGCTGCAGGGCACGAGCGTGCGACGCATGCATTACGCGTATGTGTTCGAGGCCGACTACGAAGGCCAGGCCGTGCGCGTCGCGCAGGTGCGCGTGGAGCAGACCGACGACGGCAACCCGATGATCGTGGAGGTGGCGCAGCCGGTGCGCCACCGCTACCAGATCGCGGCCGAGTTCCTGGTCGCGATCATGATGCCGCTGCTGTTGCTGCTGCTGGCCGGCTGGGGCATCGTCTGGCGCGTCGTGAACCAGCAGCTGGGGCCGCTCACGCACCTGGCCGATTCGCTGAACCGGCAGACCCACACCTCGCTCGAACCCGTCGATGAAACCGAGGTGCCGCTCGAGATCCGGCCGCTGACGAGCGCGATGAACGCGCTGCTCGGGCGGCTCAAGACCGCGCTCGACGCGCAGCGCAAGTTCATCGCCGATGCCGCGCACCAGCTGCGCACACCGCTGACGGCCGTGAAGCTGCATGCCGAACACGCCGCCGTGGCGCGCGATCCGCAGCAAACGCTGGCCGCCGTCCACGAGCTGCGCGCGGCCGCCGACCGCGCGGTGCGGCTCTCGAACCAGTTGCTGTCGCTCGCGCGCGCCGAGCCGGGCGAACAGGCCGCGCGCTTCGTCGACGTCGATCTGGCCGCGCTCGCGTTCGAGACCGGCGCCGAATGGGTGCCGCGCGCGCTGACCGCGCACGTCGATCTCGGCTTCCAGACCAGCGACGATCCGGGCAGCGCCGAATCGATCGCGAATCGCGCGAAGTCCGGCGACGACGAGCTGCCGCCCGACGATTTCGATCTCGCCAGCGTGCCGCCGCTGGTGGTGCGCGGCAATCCGGTACTGTTGCGCGAGGTGATCGCGAACCTGCTCGACAACGCGCTGAAGTACGTGCCGCTGGCCCGCCCCGAAGGCGCGCGGATCACCGTGAACGTTTCGCAGGTGATGCTCGACAATGGCCGCGAGGCCGGCGAGATCGTGGTGGAGGACAACGGCTCGGGCGTGCCGCCGGGCCAGCAGGCGGACCTCTTCAAGCGCTTCTTCCGCGGCGACGCGCAAAGCGGCAACGGCGTGGAGACGGGCGCGGGCCTTGGCCTCGCGATCGTCCACGACATCGTCGCGATGCACGACGGCGACGTGCTCTATGCCGATGCGCCCGAAGGCGGCTCGCGCTTCATCGTGCGGATTCCGCTGGCCGCGAAGCCGGCCGATGCGGCGCCCAACGCGTCCGAACCCTCGACGCTGCACGCCTGACGGCACCGGGGGCCGGGTCGAAGCCCGGAGGCTGGACGCCGCCGCAATGGCGGCCGGCGCGATCGCTCTCACGCAGCGGATCGCGCCCGCCGCGGCCTCATTTCTTCTTCCTGCCGTCCTTGTCCTTGCGGTCGGCCTTATCGGCCTTCGCGGCTTTCTCGCCCTTGCCGTCCTTGCGGGCCTTCTTCTTTTTCTTCTTGTCGGACTCGTCGCTGACGGCCAGCATCGTGCCGCGGCAGGTGCTCGCGCCGCAATGGCAGGCGTAGTCGCGCTTCAGCTGCCTGGTCAGCTTCGCGTCGATCACGAGCCCGTAGTCGTAGAACAGCTCCTCGCCGGCCTCGACGTCGCGTAGCGCGTGAATGTGTACGCGGCCCGCGGTTTCCTCGGCCTCGCAGTTCGGCGCGCACGAGTGGTTGATCCAGCGCGCGCTGTTGCCGTCGACCTTGCCATCGATCACGCCGCCTTCTTCGAGCGCGAAATAGAACGTGTGATTCGGATCGTTCGGGTCGTGCGGATGGCGGCGCAGCGCCTCCTTCCAGGAGATCCGCTCGCCCTTGTATTCGACCACGCGCTCGCCCGCCTTGATCGGCGCGGCCGCGAATACGCCCTTGCCGTGAACGCCGGAACGGCGCACCACGATCCTGCGTGAACTCATCGATGAATCCTTGTGAAGACGATGGGATGGCGCGATACCGGCGGCCAGCACGGCGCGGTTCGCTCAGCGACGCGCGCGATGCCGCGCGCGTGCGGGGACGTCCGGGCACGCACCCGCGACGGATCAACCGAATGCTACACGCTCGGCAATGCTTCGTTCAACCGATCAGGTGCAGGAACGGTGGATTTCCCGACAGATCCGGTGAAGAAATCGGCGGAAACGGGCCGAAATCGCCGGAATGCGGCCGGCTCGAGCCAGGGAAGGTGTCGCGCGACCGGATCGGTGCATCGCGCGGCGGCGGCGGACGGGCCGCCGCCGGCCCGTCACTGATCGTCATTCATCGTCGAACGCGGGCCGTGCGCCCGGAGCGAACACCTCAACGCTGGCCGAACGACACCTCGCCGAACAGCGCTTTTTGTTCGCGCGGCTGCGAGCGCCAGTATTGCGGCGGCGCCGTCACCGTCGCACCGAGTTCGGCCGCCGCATGCCACGGCCAGCGCGGGTCGTAGAGCATCGCGCGGGCCAGCGCCACGCAATCGGCGTCGCCGTCGGCGATGACCTTCTCGGCCTGCGCGGGTTCGGTGATGAGGCCCACCGCGAACGTCGTCAGCTCGACCGCATGGCGCACCGCGCGCGCGAACGGCACCTGGTAGCCGGCCGACAGCGGGATCTTCTGCAACGGCGAGACGCCGCCCGAGGACACGTCGATCCAGTCGCAGCCGCGCGCCTTCAGTTCCTTCGCGAACGCGATCGTCTCGTCGAGCGTCCAGCCGCCGTCGACCCAGTCGGTGGCCGACACGCGCACGCCCACCGGCCGCTCGGCCGGAAACGCCGCGCGCACGATCTCGAAGATCTCGAGCGGAAAGCGCAGGCGGTTCTCGAGCGAGCCGCCGTACTCGTCGGTGCGATGGTTCGCGAGCGGCGAGAGAAACTGGTGCAGCAGGTAGCCGTGCGCGGCATGCACCTCGAGCGCGTCGATACCGAGCCGCGCGGCACGCTTCGCGGTCGCCTCGAACGCGCGCCGCAGCCGGTTCAACCCGGCCGCGTCAAGCGCGAGCGGCGGCGTCTCGCCGTCCTTGTGCGGCACCGCCGACGGCGCATGGGGCAGCCAGCCGCCATCGGCCACCTCGATCTGCGAGCCGCCTTCCCACGGCGAGCGGCTCGATGCCTTGCGCCCCGCGTGGCCGATCTGCATCGCGACGCGGATCGGCGAATGCCGGCGGATCGCGGCGAGCAGCGGCTCATAGGCGGCTTCGGTCGCGTCGTCCCACAGTCCGAGATCGCCCGGCGTGATGCGCCCGTCCGGCTCGACGGCCACCGCTTCGGTGCAAAGCAGCGCGGCGCCCGACAGCGCGAGATGGCCAAGGTGGATCGTGTGCCAGGCGGTCGGCTCGCCGCGCTCGGCCGAATACTGGCACATCGGCGATACGACGATCCGGTTCGGCAGCGTCAGGCTGCGCAGCGTCAGGGGGGAAAACAGGGCGCTCATCTCGTGTGGCTCGCTACAAGGGGGAACGGGAGCGGACGAGGTTAGCACGCGGTGCGCAACGCTGCTGACGGCGCGCACGGCCCGGTCGCGCCGGCGGTTCGCGCGATGGGTACGGGAAAACAAAAACGGCACGCCAGGCGTGCCGATCGATATTTCCACATTTTCCGCGCGCAGGGAACGGGCCCCGCAGCGTCCGCGTTTCCGCTCAGAGCCCGACCGAGGCGAGCCACTCGCCGAACATCCGCGCGGCGGCCGGCTCCAGCTGCGGGCCGTGGCGCGCGGTGTCGGCGCGCAGCTGCCGCGCATCCACCCCGGGCGTCGCGGCGATCTCGCCGGCATGGCCGATCAGCCAGGCCTCGAAGCGCTCGACCGCCACTTCGGGATGGCATTGCAGCGCGAGCACATGCTGGCCCCACGAGAACGCCTGATGCGCGCAGTCGGGTGTCGAGGCGAGGTGGATCGCGCCGGGCGGCAGGTCGAAGGTATCGCCATGCCAGTGCAGCATCGAGGTGGCGGTGCCCGCCAGATGGCGCAGCGGCGAGGCCTGGCCGGCCGCGGTCAGCGTGAGCGGGGTCCAGCCGAGTTCGCGGGTCTTGCCGGCGTAGACGCGCGCGCCGAGCGCACGCGCGATCAGCTGCGCGCCGAGGCAGATCCCGAGCGTGGGCAGCCCGGCGTCGATGCGCCGGCGGATCAGTTCGACGAGCGGCGCGGTGGTCGGATAGAGCGCGTCGTCGTAGGCGCTGATCGGGCCGCCCAGCACCACCAGCAGCGACGGCCCGCAGGCGTCGAGCACCTCGACGCGCGACGTGCCGACGTCGACGTAACGCACGCGCCGGCCGCGTTCCCCGAGCACGCGCTCGAAGCTGCCGAGATCCTCGAAGTGAACGTGGCGGATCGCTACGACTTCTGCATTCATCAACCAGACTCCGTCTGACGCGCCACGCGCGGCGAATTTACAGCTGCGCGAAAACCTTCCAGGTCTTCTTCTGCGTCAGCGCATCGGCTTCCTCATGCACCGAGCAGTCGAGGCGCAGGTCGCTGTCGGCCATCGTCAGATCGAGCAGCGAGCAGCGGTACGACGGCTTCCTGACCGACTTGCCGGGCTGGAAATGCTTGCAGGTCACGCACATGCGGTGCTGGGGCGCCTCGCCGGCCACCTGCAGCTCGCGCAGCACCTTCAGCAGCGAGCGGTACAGCGCGCCCTGCTCGTCGTTGCCGAGCACGCCGACCGCCTTCGACAGGAAATCCGGCCATTGCAGCGCCTTCTTCGCCGCGGTACGGCCGCGGGCGCTCAGGCGCACCGCGAGCGCACGGCCGTCGTCGAGCGCGCGACGCTTTTCCACCAGGCCCTTGCCCTCGAGCGTGCTGACCGCATCGCTGGTGGTAGCCGCGGTGAGCTGGGTTTCGCGTGCGATCTCACCGAGCCGCATCGGCCCCCTGCGCTGGAGCAGCAGCACCAGGATCTCGCCCTGCGTCGGCGTCAAGCCGGCACCTTCCGCCCAATCCCATGCCTGGCTCCGCATGGCCGTACTTAATCGCAACAGGCTGTGGGTCACACGACCCGCCGCCTCGTTCCCGTAAACGCCTTCGCTCATAGTCTTTTCGCTGTTGCCGGCCTCGGATCCATCCGACGGCCTTTGTGGGGAGATCCGTGTCCGGTCTCTGTCATCAAAATGCAGTACCCGGAACGGCGCACCGACGCCCGTTCACCGTGACCTGATTCGCCACGAACCGGCATGCGAGCGCGGCACTATCCGGTGCCGTCGATCGCAAAGCCGACATTCTAAGCGAGAGCGGAAAATCGCACAGCTAAGTTATCCAAATAAGTCTGTGGATAAACGCGGGATAAGCGAGTGTTTTCGCTGTGCTTTTCAGTAACGAATCTCATGTACGGCCGCCGCCACGCTTTCATTCGACAAACAATTTCACGCTGGCGGGCCGGCGCGGCGCCCCGGAGAATCATCCCAGGCCTTTGACTTTGCACGTAAACCTATGGTTATCCACAGCGGCGGATCGGCAATTGTTTGCGACTACTATGTTTGTTCGCGCCGGCCGGCTGATCGATGGCAATTCGACCAGTGCCACCGGCGCGGGAAATAGTCTTTTTCATTCGCGCCAGCGCAGGCACTGCTGGCGGACCGTCTCGTTCAGCGATTTTTCCTGTTTGAAAACGGTGCGCAGCCATGAGGCGTCGTTCACGCGCGCCCGGGCCAGCGAACCGATCTCGTCGAGCGCCGCGCGCGAGCCGAGCGCGGCCGCGTGCGGCGCGAGCCGGTCGAGCGTGGCGAGGATGTCCTCGGCGATGGTACGGCGCTCGCCCGTCTGCGGGTTCACGCAGGTGCCGTCCAGCCCGAAGCGGCAGGCCTCGAAGCGGTTGAAGGTGTAGACCAGGTAATCGTCCTCGGACAGCGTGAGCGGCTTGTCGAGCAGCAGGTAGCGCGCGAGGGTCTGGATGTAGCAGGCGATCGCGGCCGCGCGGTCGACCGACAGTGGCGTGTCCATCACGCGCACCTCGATCGTGCCGAAACCGGGCTTCGGCCGGATGTCCCAGTAGAAGTCCTTCATGCTGTTGACCACGCCGGTGTTGACCATCTTCGAGAAATACTCCTCGAAACCGTCCCAGGTCAGCGTATACGGCGCGCGGCCCGACATCGGGAACGCGAACACCGAATTCAGGCGTGCCGAATGAAACCCGGTGTCGACGTTCTGCACGTAGGGCGAGGACGCCGACAGCGCGATGAAGTGCGGGATGTAGCGCGACATCGAATGCAGCAGGAACAGCGCGCTGTCCGCGTCGGGGCAGCCGATGTGGACGTGCTGGCCGAACACCGTGAACTGCTTGGCCAGATAGCCGTACAGCTCGGACAGGTACTGGAAGCGCGGCGCGTCGTAGATCTGCCGGTCGCTCCACTGCTGGAACGTATGGGTGCCGCCGCCGCACAACCCGACGTTCAGATGATCGGCCGCTTTCACGAGCACGTCACGAATCGCGTGCAGCTCGCCGAGCGCCTGATCGTGCGAATGGCAGATGCCGGTCGACAGCTCGATCATGCTCTCGGTGATTTCCGGCGTGATGTTGCCGGGATGCGATTCGTTCTCGACCAGCCGCATCAGGTCGGAGGCGGCCTTGGTCAGGTCGTAGTTGTGGGTGTTGACGATCTGGATTTCCAGCTCGACGCCGAACGTGAACGGCTCGGAATTGTTGAAGGTTTCGAGTGCCATGGCGAATTCCGGATAACGGGTGGGACGCCGCCGCGCAAGGGCGGCGCCGGTCAGCTCTCGTCGCGTCGTTCGCCGACGGCCGACAGGCTGCGGTAGACGAACAGCGGTCCGACGATCTGCAGGATCACGATCGCGCAGAGCACGGCCGAGCGCAGATGCGGATCGAAGTTGGGATAGAGCTGATAAGTATCGTCGACGAGCAGGTAGGCGAGCGCCGACATGGGCGCGAGCGACAGGCCGAGCGCCACGCCCTGCTTCACGCCGATGCCGCTCTTCTTCGCGAACGCCACCACCCCGATCAGCTTCGCCACGATCCGCGTGACGATCAGCACGATCGCGATCAGGCCGCCCGCGGCGAGGTCGTGCCAGCTGAACGAGGTCAGCGTCAGCACGAACAGAATCACGGTCAGCAGCCAGCCGGCGGTGCCGAAGTGCTCGGGCCAGAGCTGCGGGCGCACCTCGAGGTTCTTCACGATGATGCCGGCCAAGAGCAGCGTGAGCACGGTGGAGAGCTTGAGCGCCTGGGCGATCGCGATGGCCAGCACGACCAGGCCGAACAGCGCGACGAACGAGTGCTCGTCGCGCATCACCGGGGCGATGTGGCGGAACAGGTAGTTGCAGGCGCGCGCGAGCAGGTAGGCGAGGATCAGCGAACCGGCGATCAGGTAGACGGGCTGCAGGATGGTGGCGAACACATTGCCGTATTCCTCCTGATGCAGCCAGCTGGTGAGCAGCTTGGTCAGCACCACCGAGTAGACGCTGTTGAGCGCGGTGAGCGTCAGCAGCCGCTGCGACACCTGCCCTTCCGCGCGCAGTTCGGTCTTCAGCTGGATCGCCATGGCGGGCGAGGTGGCCACCGCGATCGCCGCCAGCACGATCGACACCATCGCCGGCACGCCGAGCACCAGCAGCACGGTCAGCACCAGCGCGAAGGTCAGCACCGCCTCGGCCACGCTGCTCGCGATCAGCCAGGGGTTGCGCCGGATCCAGCGCAGGTCGAGCCGGCTACCCAGCTCGAACAGCAGCAGGCCCAGCGCGACGTTGATCAAGAGGCGCGCGGTGTCGCTGGTGCTCGCGTCGATCGCGCCGAACCCGGCCGAGCCCGCGATCAGGCCGATCACGCCGTAGCCGGTCACGCGCGGCAGACGCCAGGCGCGATAACACAGTTCGCCGCACAGGCCCGCCGCGAACAGCGCAATGCCGGCCCAGAACACGGCGTCGGGCACGAACGGCCAATTCGGTAGAAACGAGAATGCCGACTTCATCGTGGTGACTGCTCCTTATTCGAAGACAACCGGCAGCGACGCAGGGTCGAGCATCTCGAACGAGTTGGCGCGCGCTGGCTGGCTGTGGTCGCCCCGTCGTGAGGATTCGCTGGTCTAAGGCTTCAGGACGCGGGGCAGCCCGATTCGCGGCTGACTGACATGCCGCTCGGGCCATGGCCGATCTGGACGTCGGCCTGAGGTGTGACGGAAACAGCGCGATCTCTCATCCTCGGATTCTGATACGCACGAACTGTTCCAGGGGTGCCGCCCCGATAACGGACCGGGGTGGCGCGAAGGTGTTCGATTGTGCCACATCTATTTCGCTCCGGATCGTATTTCTCCGGGGGCCTGGCCGGCTGGCCGATGCGCTGCCGTTCGGTTTTATAGGTTTACCTGTATGTATACGTAGTAGAAGTTAACAAGGGCACGGGCTTTCTGTGGATAACTGCTGTAAACACTGAAAATTCAACGGTTTGAGAAATGCGTAAACGGTCGCACAGACTGTGCGGACCCACAGGGATTCACAGAACAACTTTTGCCCTCCTGTGCAGCGAGCCCGAGTTACCCCGTTTACGTCCACTGTGGTTGCACAGAGAATTCGCAGGCAATCCGCGCGCTTATCCACAGATTCCGGTGGATAAAAACCTGTGCCCTGCCCGGCTGGCTGACGACGGTGGGAAACGATCGGAGGCGCGGCGGACGCGCTCAGGGCACGTCCGCCGGTGGCGGCAACAGGTAAAAAGGTGAAAGGCGGGACAAATTGAAGCAATAAGGGAGGCAGCACGTGCCGCTTCCCTCATGGCGGATCGGCGGACCGATTCAGCCGGCGCGGCCCTGGCGCAGCGCGCGCAGCAGGAAACGCGCGGGATCGATCGCCTCGGCCAGTTCGCGTTCGACCGGCCACGGTTCGCCCTCGATCTGCGAGGCGATCAGCTCGGCGCAGAGCGAAGCCCAGACGAAGCCGCGCGAGCCGAAACCGAACGCGCCGTAGAGGCCGGCCGCGCGCGGCAGGTCGCGCGCCTGCGCGCCCGCCAGGCTTCGCGCGTCGGCCGCGGCGGCGGTTTCGTCGCCGAGCGCGCCGGCCATCGGCAGGCGGTCGCTGGCGACGCAGCGGAACGCGACGCGTCCGCTGAGCGTTCCGGCGTCGAGTCGCGCACCGGACGTATCGACCGCGTTGGTCGCGGCGTCGAAGCGCGGCAGCAGCGTCGCGAGCCGCGCGAGATTTTCCCGGTGGCCGGCTTCGCATAGTTCGGAATCCGTAGCGTCGGGCTCGTAGGTCGCGCCGGTCAGCAGCGTGCCGTCGGCAAACGGGATCAGGTAGCCGTCACCGATTGCGGGCATCGTGACCGCCGGGGCGACGCCGGGCGGCAGCATCGTCAGCTGGCCGCGCACGCGCTGCACCGGCGCATGCCGCAGGCCGGCGACGCGCGGCGCGTCGGCCGCGTTAGCGACGATCGCGATCGCGGCGCTCGCCAGCGTGTTGCCGGCCGCGTCGAGCGCGAGCCAGCCGCCGCCCTCGCGCGGCGCGAGCCGGGCCACCTCGATGTCGGCCAGCCGCGTGAGCCGCTCGCCCGCCGCGGCGCACCACGCTTGCGCGAGCGCGGCCGGATCGAGCGAGCCGGCCTGCGGATACCACCAGCCGCCGTGCGCGACCTCGCTGCCCAGGCGCGCGGCCGCCGCGTCGCGCGACATCAGCACGGCGAGTGATTCCGGCATCGCGAGCGCGTCGGCGGCCGCCTGCATGCGGGCGAATTCGTCGTCGTCGCAGGCCAGCTGCAGCAGGCCGTCGCGGCTGCGCGCGAAGTCATGGCCGGCCGCTTCGAGCGCGCGCCAGCGCGACAGCGCATAGAGATAGCCGGCGCGCGACAGCCGCGCGCCGAAATTGTCGTCGCGCGCGATCAGCGGATGAAACACGCCGGCGGGATTGCCCGACGCCTCGCTGGCCGGCCGCGCGTGACGCTCGATCAGCGTGACGTGCCAGCCGCGCGCGCTCAATCGCTCGACGAGCGCGCAGCCGGCCAGGCCCGCGCCGATCACGATCGCATCGCGCGTCGCGACCTCGGCTGCGCGCGGCGGCTCATGGCGCCGCACCTTCCAGCGCGGCGCGAACTCGCCGGCCAGCATCGCGCGCTTGCCGGCGAAACCGTCCACCTTGCGCCACGCGAAACCGGCCGCCTCGAGCGCGCGTTTCACGTCGCCGGCGCTGGTGTAGGTGGCGAACGTCGCGGCTTCGTCAGCCAGCTTCGCGAGCGCGCGGAACATCTCCACGGACCAGGGCCCGGTGTTCTTCGTCGGCGCGAAACCATCGAGATAAAACGCATTGGCGCGCAGCACGAGCGAGGGCAGCAGTGCGAGCGCGTCGCCGAACGCGAGCGTCAGCACCACGCGCCCTTCGTCGAATTCGAGACGATGCAGACCGGGCGTGAGCATCGGCCACGCATCGACGAGCGAATCGATCAGCAATGCGAAGGATTTCGCATCAGTCGTTGCGTGAGCAACGAGATGGGCGGCTGCCGCGCGCAGGTCTTCTCGCGAGAACGGATGCTTTTCGATCGACACGAAATGCAACCGTTCGCCGCGCGCCGGATCGGCGCGCCATGCGGCCCAGGTCGCGAGGAAGTTGCAGCCGATGCCGAAGCCGGTCTCGACGATCGTGAAGCAGCGCCGGCCGCGCCAGCGTTCCGGCAGTCCGTTGCCGTGCAGGAATACGTGCTCCGCCTGGGCCAGCGCGCCGGCCGCGCTGTGATGGATGTCGCCGTAGGCGGGCGAGACGAGCGTGCCGTCGTCACGGAATACGAGCGAGGCGGGAACGATTCGGTCGGTCATGCGAACTATTCGAAAAAGCCGGTTGACGCCGCCGGAGGCCCGCCCCGCCTGGGCGTTGGCAAAAACCAACGTCATTGCGAAGCGGCGGCGCCGCATGCTTGACAACGTTGGTGGCCACGCGGCAAAAATGCGGGCGACGGCTCGGAGATCCGGCGAAATCCGGATGAAAATCTTTGAAACCCTTGTCGTTATTGGGTTTGCGCTGCGCTATCATAGCAAGCGCCGTACTGCGGAAGCGCCTCAGGGCTCACCCGCAGGTACGAGGCGCGGCGCGCACCGAGTGCGCCCTGCCGTCGCCGCGAACTGCGTTGCAACGGCTTGCGCACGTATAATCGGCGCGTCTGCGCTGTTCGTGTCAACTTAACCTGAGAAAGGAACCTTAATGAACAAACAGGAACTGATCGACGCCGTCGCCGCACAGACGGGCGCCAGCAAGGCTCAAACCGGCGAAACGCTGGACACGCTCCTCGAGGTGATCAAGAAGGCCGTGTCGAAAGGCGACGCGGTTCAGTTGATCGGCTTCGGCAGCTTCGGTTCGGGTAAGCGTGCAGCACGTACCGGCCGCAACCCGAAGACGGGCGAAACCATCAAGATTCCGGCAGCCAAGACCGTCAAGTTCACGGCTGGCAAGGCATTCAAGGATGCAGTGAACAAGCGCTGAGCGACGCGCTTGTGAGCGAAAAACCCGCCTGTCGGCGGGTTTTTTTTCGTCCATGCGGCCGGTGGCCGGCGTCGCCGTCGCGGCGGTTTCGCGACCGGCGCGGCCGTCTTGACGAAGCTTCACAGTCTTCAACCGGCCGTGCGCGGTGCGTCGCGCGCGGCGATCATGCTCAGTGGCGATGGACGATTTCGTCGTCACCGTCGTCACCGTGATGGCCGTCGTGATGGTCGTGATGGTCGTGGTGGTGCTCGTCATCGTGATCGTGTTCGTCGAGGTCCCAGGCCGGGAACGGATCGGGCAGCGCGCGCCAGGCCGCTTCGCCCGCCGCGTATTCGGCATCGTCGAGCAGGCACGCATCGAATTTCGCGCGCCACGCGTCGGAGTCGAGGCCGATGCCGATCAGCACCAGCTCCTGGCGGCGGTCGCCGATCGTGGTGTCGTCGGGCTCGCCATGCCAGTCGGCGGCAATCTCGTCGAGCAGCGCGGGATCGTCCTCGGGCCATTCCGCGCGATCCTGCGCGGCCCACCAGAGTCCGGCCGGTCCGTGCCGGCAGACGCCACCCGCCTGCGACAGCGAGCCGCCGATGTCGTGGCGCGTCGCGAGCCAGAAAAAGCCCTTGCTGCGCAGCACGCCCTGCCATTCCTCGTGCAGCAGCGTCCAGAAACGTTGCGGATGGAACGGCCGCCGCGCGCGATAGACGAAGCTGCCGATGCCGAATTCGTCGGGCGTGCCGTGCGCGTGATCGGCGCCGCCATCGTGATCGCGATCGTGGCGATGCTCGAGCGAGGCGAGCCAGCCGGGCGCATTCGCCGCCGCTTCGAAATCGAAGCGCCCGGTATCGATCACCTCGGCGATCGGCACCTCGCCGAAGCGGCTCACCACCTGCCGTGCACGCGGATTGAGGCTCGCGAGGATCCGTTGCAGCCGCGCGAGCTGGTCGGCGTCGACGAGGTCGGCCTTGTTGATCACCAGCACGTCGCAGAACTCGATCTGCTCGATCAGCAGCTCCACCAGCGTGCGGTCGTCCTCGTCGCCGCTGACGAGGCCGCGATCGGCGAGGCCCTCGTCGGAGCCGTAGTCGCGCAGGAAATTGAACGCGTCGACCACGGTGACCATCGTGTCGAGCCGCGCGACGTCCTCGAGCGCGACGCCGTCGTCGTCGACGAACGAGAAGGTTTCGGCGATCGGCATCGGCTCGGCGATGCCGGTCGATTCGACCAGGATCGCGTCGAGCGGACGCTCGGCGCGCCCGGCGGCGAGCCGGCGGATCTCGACGAGCAGATCGTCGCGCAGCGTGCAGCAGAGGCAGCCGTTCGACATCTCGATGAACCGCGCCTCGACATGCGACAGGTCGGCCGCGTCCTTGACGAGCGACGCGTCGATGTTGACGTTGGCGAGGTCGTTGACGATCACGGCCACCCGCAGGCCCTCGCGGTTCGCGAGGACGTGGTTCAGCAGCGTGGTCTTGCCGGCGCCGAGGAAGCCGGACAGCACGGTGACGGGCAGCGGCGAGTTCATGGCGGTGCGGTCCCAGGGAAATTGACGGAAGCGGCGCCGCCGGTGCCCGGCAACCGTCGGCGGCCCGGGCGCGGCGGCGCGAATGCCGCACATTGTGCATCAAACGGGAAAACCGTCGCGCGCATCGGGCCGCCGCGGCGGCGCCGGTGGACGGCGGCGTGCGCGGCGCAACGAATGTCACCGGTGTCTGGTGGCCCGCGACGGAGCGTGATGAACCGCGACCAACCGGATCGGCGGCAACACGCGGCGCGGTGCCGGGCACGGGTTCAGGAGAGACGGAAAGTCAGGTCGCCGCGGTGGCGGCCGCACCGGGAAACCATGCGCCGCGATGCGTCGAAGCGGCTCGGCGCGCCGAACCAAATCCAGGCGAATCCGCCGGCTTCACGCTTTCAGTGCGGCTCGTTCTCTTCCGGCAGCAGCCGCCATTTCGACAGGATCGCGGCGATTTGCCTTGCGTACTTGTCTCGCAGCGACGGCGTTTCCGAATGGTAGGAGCCGATCGCGGCCCAGGTGTTGCCGTACTTGTTCATTTTCTGGCGCAGGTGCCAGGCGGCGATGTAGACGTTCTTGCACGGCTGCATCAGCGTGTCTTTCGTGATGCCGTATTGGGCGAGCCGGGACAGGTGGATCGAGTTGATCTGCATGATCCCGTAATCGGTCGATCCGTTCGCATTCCGGTTGATCGCGTCGGGTGTGTTGTGGGATTCCTGCCACGCGATCGCCCGCAGGATCAGCGGATTGACCTTCTGGTATCTGGCCGCCTCGTCATAGCAGTCGGCGTGTGCGGGCGCGCTGACCGCGCCGGCGGCCAACAGCGAGAACGCGAGGAGAACAGGCCTAATTCGCATTAGGAAGCCATCCAAAGACGGGAGAAGACAGTGATTCAGGGTGGGAAAACCCGCACACGGTTTTTGCGCCGGGACCGCGCGCCGCCCGTATCATACCGGTGCCTCATTGCATTGCGCCACCGTCCGCGGGCGCGCGGGCGGCGCCCCGGACGGCGGTGCTTTCTGACTTTTTATTCCGATTTCTTGCAAAGTCTTTCCGAATCAAACGTCGCGGACATCGGCCGGGTTCGGGAATGGCGCGCGCGGCTCGAAAAAGTGAGAAAGCTCTCGGTCCGATGTGATATTTCGGACACGAAAAGCTGCTAATGTCCGTTTTTCGCTCAATGTCATCACGCTCTACCGTCGGATACGGCCATACCCCGGCATCGATCACCCACCTCATGACAACCATTCGTTTTGCTATGCGGCGCGCCGCCAAGGCGCTCGTCGTCGCCGGAATCGTCGCCTCGCAGGCCGCGCACGCCCAGGTGACGCTCAACTTCGTCAATGCCGACATCGACCAGGTCGCGAGGGCGATCGGCGCCGCGACGGGCAAGACGATCATTGTCGATCCGCGCGTGAAGGGCCAGCTGAACCTCGTCTCCGAGCACTCGGTGCCCGAGGAGCAGGCGCTCAAGACCCTGCAGTCGGCGCTGCGCATGCAGGGCTTCTCGCTGCTGCAGGATCACGGCGTCCTCAAGGTGGTGCCCGAGGCCGACGCGAAGCTGCAGGGCGTGCCGACCTTCGTCGGCAACACGCCGCGCGCCAACGGCGACCAGGTCGTCACGCAGGTGTTCGAGCTGCACAACGAATCGGCCAACAACCTGCTGCCGGTGCTGCGTCCGCTGATCTCGCCGAACAACACCGTGACGGCCTACCCGGCCAACAACACGCTGGTGGTGACCGATTACGCCGACAACGTGCGGCGTATCGCGCAGATCATCGCCGGCATCGATAACGCGGCCGGCACCCAGGTGGTGGTGGTGCCGCTCAAGAACGCCAACGCGATCGACATCGCGAGCCAGCTCGGCAAGCTGCTCGACCCGGGCGCGATCGGCAACACCGACGCGACGCTGAAGGTCAACGTGAGCGCCGACCCGCGCACCAACTCGATCCTGCTGCGCGCCTCGAACGGCTCGCGCCTCGCCTCGGCGCGGCACCTGCTCGCGCAGCTCGACGCGCCGAGCGCCACGCCCGGCAACATGCACGTGATCCGGCTGCGCAACGCCGACGCGGTGAAGCTCGCGAAGACGCTGCGCGGCATGATGGGCAAGGGCGACAGCGGCAGCAGCTCGGCCTCCTCGAACGACGCCAACTCGTTCAACCAAGGCAACTCGGGCGGCAGCAGCTTCTCGACCGGCACGTCCGGCACCGCGCCGCTGCCGTCGGGTTCGTCGTCGCTGTCGTCGTCGGGCTCGGGGTCGAGCACCGGCTACGGCAGCGGCAGCGGCGGCAAGAACGACGGCTTCCTCAGCAGCGACAAGGACAAGAGCGACGACAACCAGCCCGGCGGCATGATCCAGGCCGACGCGGCCACCAACTCGCTGATCATCACCGCCTCGGACCCGGTCTACCGGAACCTGCGCGCGGTGGTCGACCAGCTCGACGAACGGCGCGCGCAGGTCTACATCGAGGCGCTGATCGTCGAACTGAACTCGACCACCTCGGCGAACCTCGGCATCCAGTGGCAGGTCGCCAACAACGCGCTGTACGCGGGCAGCTCGCTCGGCACCAACGTCTCGGGCCTCGGCAACACCATCACCGGGCTGACGGCCGCGGCGGCCACCGGCTCGACCGGCGGCGTCAACGGCGCGGCCGCGGCGGCGGCCTCGCTGACGCCGGGCCTCAACATCGGCTGGCTCAAGAACATGTTCGGCATCACGGGCCTGGGCGCCCTGCTGCAGGCGTTCTCGGGCTCCAGCGACGCGAACGTGCTGTCCACCCCGAACCTCGTCACGCTCGACAACGAGGAAGCGAAGATCGTGGTGGGCCAGAACGTGCCGATCGCCACCGGTTCGTATTCGAACCTGACGAGCGGCACCTCGAGCAACGCGTTCAACACGTTCGACCGCCAGGACGTGGGCCTCACGCTGCACGTCAAGCCGCAGATCACCGAAGGCGGGATCCTCAAGCTGCAGATCTATACCGAGGATTCGGCCGTGGTGCCGACCACCACGTCGTCGACCACGGTCGGCGTGCCGACCTTCAGCAAGCGCTCGATCCAGTCGACCGTGCTCTGCGACAACGGCGAGATCATCGTGCTCGGCGGCCTGATGCAGGACAACTACCAGATCGGCAACAACAAGGTGCCGCTGCTCGGTGACATCCCCTGGATCGGCCAGCTGTTCCGCTCGGAAGGCAAGCAGCGCCAGAAGACCAACCTGATGGTGTTCCTGCGTCCGGTGATCCTGACCGACCACGCCACCACGCAGGCCGTCACGGAAAATCGCTACGACTACATCCAGGGCGTGCAGGGCGCGTACCGCTCGGACAACAACCTGATCCGCGACAAGGACGATCCGGTCGCGCCGCCGATGCCGCTCGGCCCGAGCGAAGGCGTCGCGCCGGCCGCGAACCTGTTCGACCTGACGCGCATGACGCGCACGCCCGGCTATCCGCAGGCGCCGGCCAACGCCCCGGCGAACGCGCCGGCCGGCACCCAGCCCGCGCCCGCGGTGGTCGCGCCGACCCCGTCGCCGGCGCCGGCCGTGACGACGCCGGTGCCCACGCCGGGCCTCACGTCGCCGGGAGCGCAGCCGTGAGCGAGCTCGCCAGCGCCGCGCCGGGCGAGCCGGCGGCACCGTCCGCGGTGGCCGCGCGGCTGCTGCCGTATGGCTTCGCGCGGGCCGGCCAGATCCTGATCGCGCAGCAGGAAGGCGACGCGCTCGAAGTCTGGATCAGCGAGCGCACCACCGACGCGGCGCTCGCCGAGGTGGCGCGCAATTTCGGCGCGCTGACGGCGCGCCGGCTGCCCGCCGACGAACTGGCGCAGGCCATCAACACCGCCTATGCGCGCCAGGACGGCAGCGCCGCGCAGGTGGTCGGCGAGGTCGAGGGCGAGGTGGACCTGTCGCGGCTGATGCAGGACATCCCCGAGGTCGAGGACCTGCTCGAATCGGAAGACGACGCGCCGATCATCCGCATGATCAACGCGCTGCTGACGCAGGCCGCGCGCGAACAGGCCTCGGACATCCACATCGAGCCGTTCGAGAACGCCTCGGTGGTGCGCTTCCGCGTGGACGGCACGCTGCGCGACGTGGTGCGCCCGAAGAAGGCGCTGCACGGCGCGCTGATCTCGCGGATCAAGATCATGGCGCAGCTCGACATCGCCGAGAAACGCCTGCCGCAGGACGGCCGCATCACGCTGCGCGTCGGCGGCCGGCCGGTGGACGTGCGCGTCTCGACGCTGCCGACCGGGCACGGCGAGCGCGCGGTGCTGCGTCTGCTGGAAAAGGATGCGCAGCGCCTGAACCTCGAGGCGCTCGGCATGGGGCGCGACACGCTGGTGCAGTTCGACAAGCTGATCGCGCGCCCGCACGGCATCGTGCTGGTCACGGGCCCGACCGGTTCGGGCAAGACCACCACGCTGTACGCGTCGATGTCGCGGCTCGAGACCGCGACCACCAACATCATGACGGTCGAGGATCCGATCGAATACGACCTGTCCGGCATCGGCCAGACCCAGGTCAACGAGAAGATCGGCATGAGCTTCGCGCGCGCGCTGCGCTCGATCCTGCGCCAGGATCCGGACGTGATCATGATCGGCGAAATCCGCGACCTCGAGACCGCGCAGATCGCCGTGCAGGCCTCGCTGACGGGCCACCTGGTGCTGGCCACGCTGCACACGAACGACGCGGCCTCGGCCGTCACGCGTCTGACCGACATGGGCGTGGAGCCGTACCTGCTCGCCTCGTCGCTGCTCGGCGTGCTCGCGCAGCGGCTGGTGCGCCAGCTGTGCCCCGTCTGCAAGGCACCACGCGAGGAAGAAGGACGCACCATCTACCACCCGGTCGGCTGCGAGAAGTGCGGCCATTCCGGCTATACGGGCCGGCGCGGCGTGTACGAGCTGCTGGTGGTGGACGACGCGATCCGCACGCAGATCCACAACAACGCGCCCGACTCGGAAATCCTGCGCGCGGGCCGCGAGAACGGTATGCGCACGCTGCGCGACGACGCCGAGCGCTGGCTCGCGGCCGGCAACACCTCGCTCGAGGAAGTGCTGCGCGTGACGGGAGGCGCATAGCGCGATGCCGGCATTCCGTTTCGAAGCGATCGACGCAGGCGGCCGCGCCCAGAAAGGCGTGATCGAGGCCGACAGCGCGCGCGCCGCGCGCGGCCAGCTGCGCGGCCAGGGGCTCACGCCGCTGGTGGTCGAGCCGGCCGCGCATCGTTCGCGCGGCGAGCGCAAGCAGCGCCTGTCGATCGGCCGCAAGCTCTCGCAGCGCGAGCAGGCGATCCTCACGCGCCAGCTGGCGAGCCTGCTGACGGCCGGGCTGCCGCTCGGCGAGGCGCTCGCGGTGCTGACCGAGCAGTCCGAGCGCGACTACATCCGCGAACTGATGGCGGCGATCCGTGCCGAGGTGCTCGGCGGCCATTCGCTGGCGAGCGCGCTGGCCGAGCATCCGCGCGACTTCCCCGAGATCTATCGCGCGCTGGTGGCCGCGGGCGAGCACACCGGCAAGCTCGGCATCGTGCTGTCGCGCCTGGCCGACTACATCGAGCAGCGCAACGCACTGAAGCAGAAGATCGTGCTGGCGTTCACCTACCCCGGCATCGTCACGCTGATCGCGCTCGGCATCGTCACGTTCCTGCTCAGCTACGTGGTGCCGCAGGTCGTCAACGTGTTCGCGAGCACCAAGCAACAGCTGCCGTTCCTGACCATCGTGATGATGGCGCTGTCGGCGTTCGTGCGGCACTGGTGGTGGGCGATCCTGCTGGGCGTGGCGCTCGGCGCCTGGCTCGTCAAGGCGACGCTGTCGCGTCCCGGCCCACGGCTCGCGTTCGACCGCTGGCTGCTCGGCGCGCCGCTCGCCGGCAAGCTGGTGCGCGGCTACAACACGGTGCGCTTCGCCAGCACGCTGGCGATCCTGACCGCGGCCGGCGTGCCGATCCTGCGCGCGCTGCAGGCAGCCGGCGAGACGCTGTCGAACCGCGCCATGAGCGTGAACATCGACGACGCGATCGTGCGCGTGCGCGAAGGCACCTCGCTGTCGCGCGCGCTCAATCACGTCAAGTCGTTCCCGCCCGTGCTGGTCCACCTGATCCGGTCGGGCGAGGCCACCGGCGACGTGACCACCATGCTCGACCGCGCGGCCGAGGGCGAGGCGCGCGAGCTGGAGCGGCGCACCATGTTCATGACGAGCCTGCTCGAACCGCTGTTGATCCTCGCGATGGGCGGCATCGTGCTGGTGATCGTGCTGGCGGTGATGCTGCCGATCATCGAGCTGAACAACATGGTGCAGTAAGCGCCGCGCAATGCGAACGGGCCGCCCGAAGGCGGCCCGTGGCAACGGCGGCGAAACGGATGGGAAGTCCCGCAGACGGGAAGTCCCGCGCGGCGCGACCCGCTTCAGCGGACGTAGATCGCGGGGCCCGGCGTGTTGGCGGGAAGGAAGATTTCGGTATGCGCGCCGTTGCGGTCGATGACGATCGAGCGGGCGCGGACCTCGGCGAGCTTCGTGCCCTGCGCGATCTGGTCGCCGATCGTGATGGTGCGGGTGGGATTGCCACCGACGCCGACGATCGCGGCGGCGCCCTGGCGCAGCGCGAGGATGCCGAACAGGTGGACGTCCTCCACCGGGTTGTGCGTGAGCTGCCCGCCGAACAGCGCGGCGGCGTCCTCGGTGCGCAGCGGTGCGCGCACGGCGGCGGCCGGCAGCGGGGCCTGATGCGCGGACAGCGTGATGGCCCAGTAGGTGGCCGTCGCGCACAAGGCCGCGAAGAGGGCAAGGGAAAGGATCCGGATCGAGAGCGCGTTCATGCGGGCTATTGTACGGATGATTATGAAATTTGCGTTGAGTGAATGCCCTCGGCGAGGCCCGTCTTACAATGCGGCTTCGCCGGGCGGGCCAGCGTGTCCGCCGGGCCTCGTCAACGTTATCGATGGTTTTTGAAAGAGAGGTTTCACTCATGCAAACGTGGATCAATCGACGCACGCCGGTCGCGCGCCGCCAACGCGGTTTCACGCTGATCGAAATCATGGTCGTGATCGCGATTCTCGGCATTCTCGCGGCGCTGATCGTGCCGAAGATCATGAGCCGCCCCGATGAAGCGCGCCGCGTCGCGGCCAAGCAGGACATCGGCACCGTGATGCAGGCGCTGAAGCTGTACCGCCTCGACAACGGCCGCTACCCGACCCAGGAGCAGGGCCTGCAGGCGCTGATCGCGAAGCCCACGGTGGACCCGGTGCCGAACAACTGGAAGGACGGCGGCTATCTCGAACGCCTGCCGAACGATCCGTGGGGCAACCCGTACAAGTACCTGAACCCGGGCGTACACGGCGAGATCGACGTGTTCAGCTACGGCGCCGACGCGAAGGAAGGCGGCGAGAACAACGACGCCGACATCGGCTCCTGGCAATAGGCGTTCGCCCCGCCGCCTCCGATCGTCCGCGCGCCGCCCATCCGTCATGCGAACCCCCGGCACCACCGCGCCGCGTCATCCGCCCTCGCGGATGCGCGGCTTCACGCTGCTCGAGATGCTGGTGGTGCTCGTGATCGCGGGGATCCTCGTTTCGGCGGCGACCCTGACGATGCACCGCAACCCGCGCACCGACCTGCGTGAAGAGGCGCAGCGCGTGGCGCTGCTGCTCGAGAGCGCCGGCGACGAGGCGCAGGTGCGCGCGCGGCCGATCGCCTGGCAGCCGACCGACCAGGGCTTTCGTTTCGACATCCGCGGCGAGGACGGCTGGCGCACGCTGCGCGACGACCTCTATCGCCCGCGCCACTGGGACGGCGGCGTGACCGGCGCGTCGATCGACTACCCCGGCTCCGACACGCCGGTGAAGCGGATCATATTCGGCACCGAACCGGTCGACGTGCCGGTGCGCATCACGCTCTATTCCGAGATCGGCAGCGCGACGATCGTCGGCACCGGCAACGGCCGCTACGAGGTGCGCTGACGATGGCCGTGCCGCTCACCTTCGCGCGCCGCGCCCCCCGGGCCGCCGCGCATGGCTTCACGATGATCGAGGTGCTGATCGCGCTGGCGATCATCGCGGTCGCGCTGGCCGCCTCGATCCGCGCGGTCGGCACGCTCGCCAGCAACTCGGGCGCGCTCAACGACCGCCTGCTCGCGAGCTGGAGCGCCGACAACGCGCTCGGCCAGCTGCGGCTCGTGCACGCGTGGCCCGACGTCGGCGAACAGCAGTTCGACTGCTCGCAGGGCAACGTCGCGCTGACCTGCACCGAGCGCGTCAGCAGCACGCCGAATCCGACATTCCGCCGCGTTGAAGTCGCGGTACGCAAGACGGGCGAAGCCAGCGTGCTCGCCCAGATGGTCACGGTGGTCGCGAATGAAACCAACCGCTCGCTCTGAGCGCCGCGCCGCGCGCGCCGATCGCGGCTTCACGCTGATCGAGATGCTGATCGCGATCACGATCCTCGCCGTGCTCGCGCTGCTGTCGTGGCGCGGGCTCGACCAGGTGATCCGCGGCCGCGACCGGGTGGCCGCCGTGATGGAGGACGAGCGCACCTTCGCGCAGATGTTCGACCAGATGCGCATCGACGCGCGCCGCGCCGTGACCGACGACGAAGCCGGCCAGCCGCCCGTGCGCGTGGTCGGCAACACGCTGCAGATCGTGCGCGGCTTCGACACGCCGGGCGGCCCGCCGCGCATCCAGGTGGTGCGCTATCTGATTGCCGGCGGCCGCGTGGTGCGCTACGCCTCGCCGCTGATCTCCGACGTCCGCGTGTTGCGCAGCACGCTCGGCGACAGCAGCGTCGACGGCTGGAACGCCGTGCCGCTGATGCGCGGGGTGGGCCTGATCACCGCGCGCATCTACGTGCCGAAGATCGGCTGGACCATCAACATGCCCACCGCCGACGACGCGCTCGCCAAGCACAACCAGGCGCTCAAGCAGCCGGTGGTGGGCAGCGCGCCGCCCGAGCGCTCGGTGACGGGCCTCGAGGTCGGCATCGGCGCGACCTCGCTGCGCGTGCCGGTCAAGCGCATATTCATGGTCGGGGAATGACGATGCGCGCGCGCTTCCCCTTCCGTGATCTTTCCTTCCGTGATCCGCGTCGCGCCGGCCGCGGCCCGCGGGTGCAGCCAGCGCCGGCGCGCCAGCGCGGCGTGGCGATCATCAGCGCGCTGCTGGTGGTGGCGCTGACCGCGATCCTGGTGTCGGGCATGCTCTGGCGCCAGCAGATCCAGATCCGCCGCATCGAGAACCAGCGGCTGCTGATGCAGGCGCAGTGGATCGCGCGCGGCGCGCTCGACTGGACCCGCATGATCCTGCGCTCCGAGGGCGACACGGCGCCCGGCATCACCTATCTCGGCGGCATCTGGGCGGTGCCGATCGCGAAGACGAAACTGTCCGACTTCCTCGGCCGGATCGGCGTGACCGACACCTCGGGCGACGACGACACCTACCTGTCAGGCGACATCGAGGACGCGCAGGCCAAGTACAACCTGCGCAACCTGGTGTCGACGCCGGCGCCGGGCGTGCTGCAGATCAGCGCCAGCCAGGTCGCCACCTTCAAGCGGCTGCTGGTGTCGCTCGGCATCGACTCGCAGCTCGCGCTGCGCATCGCGCGGCAGATCCGCGCCGGCCTGCGCAACTCGGCCACCCGCTTCCAGACCGCCACCGTGCCCGGCTCCGGCAGCGTGCCGATCCCGCAGGGCGACAGCGGCGGCAACACCGGCCGCGGCGACCCCGGCTTCGACGACGGCGACGACACCGACGCGAGCTCGGGCGCCGCGCCGCTGGTGCCGAGCAGCCTCGATTCGCTGCTCGACGTGAACGGCGTGACGCCCGAGATCATCGAGACGCTGCGCCCGTTCGCGACCGTGCTGCCCACCGTCACGCCGGTCAACCTCAACACCGCGCGCCCCGAGGTGATCGCCGCGCTGATGCCGGGCCTGTCGGTGTCGTCGGCGCAGACCATCGTCGCGCATCGCGACACGGCGTTCTTCCGCAACGTCGGCGACGCGCAGCTCGCGATGCAGGCCACCGGCGTGCCGAACGTGATGCTCGATCCGACCCAGATCGACGTGACGACCAGCTATTTCATCGTCCACGGCCATATCCAGCACGGGCGCGCGGAAATCGACCGCACGTCGCTCGTGTATCGTGATCCGACGACGCATACCACGCGTATCGTCCGGGTTGCCGATCAGCTATAACAACGCCATTCGGGAGAGGAGCTCTTGAGCACGTTGATCGTTGTACTGCCGCCGCGCGAACCCGCCGTGCCGCTGCCCGAATGGCAGTGGCCCGAGCTGTCGTTCGCGCTGCTCGACAAGAGCGGCCATCCGCAGCGCGCCGGCCGCAGCTCGCTCGCGACGCTGCCGCAGGCGGCCTCGACGGTGCTCGTCGTCGCCGCGCGCGACCTGCTGCTGCTGGCCGCCACGGTGCCCGCCGTGAAGGGGCCGAAGCTGCGCCAGGCGCTGCCGAACATCGTCGAGGACTACCTGATCCAGGATCCGCAGACCTGCCACATCGCCGTCGATCCGGTCGCGCTGCCGGACGGCCGGCGCGTGCTGGCGGTGATCGACCGCGAGTGGTTCCGCTTCGTGGTGGAGGCGTTCAAGGCGGCCGGCCATCGCGCGATCCGCGCGGTGCCGGCCACGCGCTGCCTGCCGGTGCCGGCCGAGCTCGCGCTGGCGGCCGACATGGTCGAGCCCGCACCGCTGCCGATTGGCGAGGCGGGCGAGCCCGGCGCGGTGGAGGCCGTCACCGAAGCCGCGGTGATCTCGCCGGCCGAGCCGCCCGCCGACGGCCTGCAGCCGGCGCGCACGCCGATCATCGCCGCGGTCATGGCGCGCATCGACGCGGTGCCGCTCGACGGCGAGATCGCGCTGGCCACCGCGCCGCGCGTCGAACTCGCGATCGCGCGCGGTGCGCTCGGCGAAGGGCTGACCGCGCCGGCCGCCTCGGCCGGCTCGACGCTGGCGGCGCTGACCGCGGGTGCGCCGTTCGAGCTCTACACGCTCGGCGTGCCCGGCGCGGAGCCGCAGCTCGCCTCGATCACGCCGCAGGCCGACCCCGACGCGATCCCCGGCACCACGCCGCTGCCGTTCGACGCGTTCGCGCGGCGCGCGCTGGAGACGCGCTTCAACCTCTGCCAGTTCGATTTCGAAGTGGTGCCGTGGCGCTTCGACCGTGCCACGCTCACGCGCCTGAAGCTGCCGGCCGCGCTGGTGGCGGCCACCCTGGTGGTGGCGGTGATCGGCGTGAACCTGCACTGGTGGCGGCTCGCGCGCGAGCGCGACGCGATCTCCGCGCAGATCACCGAAACGCTGCTGACGGCGTTCCCGAAGACCACCACGGTGCTCGATCCGCCCGAGCAGATGACGCGCCAGATCGACCAGCTGCGGATCGCGGCGGGCGAGCTTTCGCCGAACGATTTCCTCGCGCTGGCCAGCGGCGTGGCGCGCTCGCTCGGGCCGCTGCCCGCCAACGGCATCGCCTCGCTCGACTACCACGACCGCCGGCTCGACGTCGGCTTCAAGCCGCAGGTCAAGGTCGACGCCGATTTCGGCACGCGCCTCGCGCGCAACGGCCTGACCGGCGCGATCGACAGCAGCACGGGCAAATGGACCATCCGGAGCGGATCATGAAGTCGGAGTTGAACGAAACGCTGGCGCAGTTCTGGGACGAGCGCAACCCGCGCGAGAAGCTGCTGCTCGGCTGGGGCGGCGCGATCCTCGTGCTGGTGGTGCTCTATTCGGTGCTGTGGTCGCCCGCCCAGGAGAACAGCGGGAAGATCGCCACCGCGCTGCCGGGCATGCGGCTGCAACTCGCGCAGATGACCGAGCAGGCCAACGAGGCGCGCTCGCTGGCCGCCGCCGCGCAGGGCGTGGCGCCGACCGGCGTGGCGCTGCGCGACGCGCTGACCACTTCGTTGTCCGATCACGGGCTGCAGGCCGCGCAGCTGCAGGTGGTGGGCAGCGGCGTGCAGGTCCAGCTGAAGAACGCGTCGTTCCCGGTCTGGACCCAGTGGCTCGACGACGTGCGCAAGCAGTTCAAGGTGCAGGTCGGCGAGCTGCACGCGACCGCGCTGAAGGACGACGGCCAGGTGGACCTGAGCGCCGTGATGCAGCCGGCGGGCGCCAAATGAGCGGCGTCGTGCGAATCACCGCCGGGCCTGCCGCCGCGCGGCCCGGGGCGGAGTGCCGATGACGTTCTGGATGCGATTGCGCGCGACCCTGCCGTGGGTCGTGACGGGCGTGCTGGCGGTGGCCGTGGTGATCGTCGCGCTGCTGCCGGCGGCCTGGGTGACGCCGCAGTTCGCGCGCGCGAGCGGCGGCCACCTCAACCTGGTCGACGCCGACGGCTCGCTCTGGCACGGCTCGGCCACGCTGCTGCTGGCGCCGGGGCACGACCGCAGCGCCTCGACGCTGCTGCCGGGCCGGATCGAATGGCAGACCTCGTTCTGGTCGCTGTTCACGGGCCACGTGCGGATGACGATGCGCCAGACCGAGGCGATGCCCGACCCGATCACCGTCGATGCGACGCTGCGCGGCGCGCTGGTGTCGTCCGGCGCGATGGCGGTGCCGGCCTCGCTGCTGGCCGGGCTCGGCACGCCGTTCAACACGCTCGACCTGCAGGGCGACGTGCGGATCGGCTGGAGCGACTGGCGCCTGTTCGGCCAAGACGTGTTCGGGCAGCTCACGCTGACCATCACCGACATGACTTCGCGGATCTCGATCGTCAAGCCGCTCGGATCCTATCGCGCGGTCTGGCAGGCGCAGGGCGCGAACGCGACGCTCGACCTGTCGACGCTGAAGGGGCCGCTGTTCCTGCAGGGGCACGGCACGTTCGCGGGCCGCACCTCGTCGTTCAACGGCACCGCGCGCGCCGACGACGCGCAGCGCGAGAACCTGCTCGGCCTGCTGAACCTGCTCGGCCGCCCGATCGGGCCGGGCCTCGTGTCGCTGACGTTCTGAGCTGTCGAGCCTGCGCGGTTCGTCCGCGCGGCGGGATCGGCGCCGCGCCGATCCGATCGATGCCGGTGCGCGCCGTGCGGCGCATGACGTCGACCACCAGGTCGGCCGCCGGATCGGCAGCCGACCGTACCGCGGGATCAGCGCTGCGCGAGCGGCGCGGCCGCCGCCGGCAGCGCCGACACGGCCGCCGGCACCGAAGCGGCAGCCGGTGCCGAGGCCGGCGCGGGCGCCTCGATGTCGCCGGTCTCGCGCGCCATCTGCGAGGCATCCCAGCCGCCGCCGAGCGCCTTCACCAATCCCACCGACGACACCATCCGCTGCCCGTCGATCTGCACCAGCTTCTGCTCGGCCGTAAACGCCGTGGTCTGCGCGGTCAGCACGCTCAGGTAGGCGACCGTGCCCGATTTGTACTGGTTCGTCACGATGTCGAGCGCGCGCTCGGCCGAATCGACGGCCTGCCGCTGCACCACCACTTCCTGATCGAGGATGCGCAGCGAGGCGAGATTGTCCTCCACGTCCTGGAACGCGCTCAGCACCGTGCCGCGATACGAGGCGACGTTCTGGTCGTAGGTCGCGCGCGCGGCGTCGGTCTGCGCGGCGCGCAAGCCGGCGTCGAACAGCGTGGCGGCCAGCTGCGGGCCGACCGTCCAGACCCGCGACGGCAGCGAGAACAGCTGCGACCATGCCGAGCTCTGCACGCCGCCCGTGGCGGACAGCGTGAGGGTCGGGAAGAACGCCGCGATCGCCACGCCGATCTGCTCGTTGGCCGAGGCCGCGCGCCGCTCGGCGGCGGCCACGTCGGGGCGACGCTCGAGGATCGCCGACGGCACCGTGGCCGGCATCGCCGGCGGCTCGGCCGCGAGCGGCATCGGCGGCAGCGAGAAGCTCGAGGCCGGCACGCCGATCAGCGTCGCGATCGCGTGCTCGTACTGCGCGCGCGTGATGCCGTTGTCGATCGCCGAGGCCTGCGCCGATTGCAGCTGGGTCTGCGCCTGGATCACGTCCGAACGCGCGGCCACGCCCTGCGCGTACTGGTTCTGGGTCAGCTGCAGCGAGCGCTGGAACGAGGCCACCGTCTCGTCGAGCAGCTTCTGCGCCGAATCGGCCGCGCGCAGCTGGAAGTAGGTCTGCGCGAGCGTCGATTGCGCGGACAGCCGCGCGTTGGCGAGATCGGCCGCGGCGGCCTGTTCGCTCGCGCGCTCCGAGCTGACGTTGCGGCTCACCTCGCCCCACAGGTCCACTTCCCACGACGCGTCGAGCCCGGCGCTGTAGGACGTGGTGTTCGAGCGGCCGGTCGAGAACTGCGAGTTCGAGGCGCCCGGGCTCGACGAGCGCGTGCCGCCGGCGGTCACGCCGAGCGTCGGGAAATACGCGGCGCGCGCCTGCGCGACGAGCGCGCGGGCCTGCCGGTAGGCGGCCGCCGATTGCGCGACGGTCTGGTTCGAGGCGTTGAGCTTGGCGACCAGGTCGTCGAGCTGCGGGTCGTGGTAGATGGTCCACCACTGGCCGCGGTCGGCGTGGTCGTCGGGCTGCGCGACCTTCCAGCCGTCGGGGGCTTCCTTGTAGGCCGCCGGCACCGCCACGTCGGGCCGATGGTAGTCGGGGCCGACCGCGCAGCCGGCGACGAGCGCCGCCACGGCGGCGGACACGGCGACGCGCAGCGCTTGCGGTGCGCGCAACGGAAGAACTGGCTGCATGACTGAATTCCTGTCTGGGCGCCGCCCGCGCGCGGGCTGACGAACGATGCGGCCGCCGGCGCGAGTGCGGGCGGCGTGGCCGGAATGGTAACTGACGAACGCGGGAAAAACGAACGGGACAGCCGTAAGGGTAAGGCGCGCCGGCGACGCGATGTGTTACTGGCATCGGGCGACCGGTTACGGACGTTTACGGCCCCGAAAGCCGGCGGGCCGCGTCCACCGCGAAACGCTTGCCTTAATGAATATTGACCAAGCAAGCAATTTTCAAGATACTGGCGCGGTTTTCCCTCGGAAACGACAGATCGTCCGCGCGATGAACGGCCCCTACGACACCGGCAGCAGCGACCTCGAAACGAGCGTCGGTTATTACCTGACGCGCGCGCGGCAGGCTTTCGTCGAGCGCATGGACCAGGCGCTCGCGCCGCTCGGGCTGACCGCGCAGCAGATCGGCGTGATGCTGCTGCTCGCGCGCGGCGAGGCGCACACGCCGCTCGAACTGTCGCGCCGGCTCGCCTACGACAGCGGCTCGATGACCCGCATGCTCGACCGCCTCGAACGCAAGGGGCTGCTCGAACGCAACCGCAGCGAGGCGGACCGGCGCGTGATCGAGATCGGGCTGACCGGGCGCGGGCGCGACGCGGCCGACGCGCTGCCGGGGCTCGTGGCCGGCGAGATGAACGCGCAGCTGGCCGGCTTTTCGGCCGACGAGGTGCGCACCATGACGGCGCTGCTGCAGCGCTTCATCGCCAACACGCCGGCCTGAGCGGCGCCCTGCTCCGTTTTTCCGGTCGCGGCCGGGATTGCCGCGACCTCGATGACGCGGGCATCCAGGCCAGGATTGATTCGACGGATTCAACGGATCTGACGGCGCGAGGCGTCCGCGCTCCAGGCGCGCAGATTGTCGAACGCCAGATCGTCGTCGGGATCGACCGGCCCCACTTCACGCACCACCTCGATCCAGGCGCGCGCCGCGTGCGAAAGGTAGCCGCGCCGCAGCCAGCCGAGCGCGATCGACCATTCGATCTCGGGCTCGACGATCGGCCGGCAGCTGAACTGCGCGGGATCGAGCCGGCGGCAGTACGGCGCCGGCAGCAGCGCGATGCCGACCCCGGCGTGGACCAGCGCGGCCATGAAATCCCAGTGGCCGCTGCGGCTGACGATCGCCGGCGTGAAGCCGGCCTTCGCGCAGGCGTCGAGGACGGCCTGGTGCAGCGCCAGCGATTCGGCATAGAACACGAACGGCTCGCCGGCGAGGTCGGCGAGCGGCACGCTGTCCTCGCCGTCCCAGCGCGCGCCGCGCCGCGACACGAGCCACAGCGGCGCATGCACCATCCGCAGCACCTCGAACACGGCCGGATCGACCGGCTCCAGCACCCCGCCCAGTTCGAGTTCGCCGCGTTCGAGCGCGGCCTCGATGGTGCGCGCGCCCTCCTCGAACAGCTTCAGCTCGATGTTCGGATAGCGACGCCGGAACACGGCGATGGCCGGCGTGAACGCGGCGCCGCCGAGCGGCGGGATGCCGATCGTCAGCTCGCCGCGGCCGAGTTCGGCCAGGTCGTCGAGCTCGGCCTGCAGCTGCGCCTGCGCGGCGAGCACGTCCTGGCCGCGCTGGAACACGATCCGGCCCGCATCGGTCAGCACCATCTGGCGGCTGTCGCGCAGCAGCAGCGGCGAGCCGATCTCGTCCTCGAGCGCCTTCACCATCTTGCTGATGGTCGGCTGGGTCACGAACATCTGCTCGGCCGCGGCCGTGAAGCTCTGCTGGCGGACCACCTCGACGAAATAGCGCAGCGCGCGCAGTTCCATGACGCCTCCGGAATCGGGAGAAAGTCCCGCCGCCGGATTCCGGCCGGGAATGGGTTCGACCCAGACGAGTCGTTTTATTTATGAGACAGCGGCCATCGTAGCGCCGCCGCGTCGTCGCGGGCAAGCGCCGCGCGGCGGTCGTCGCTGGCCGGGGCCGGGGCGGGGTGCTCGCGGCGAACGGCCGGCCGCCCGGCGTCGATCCCGGCACCGACGTCGGCGCCGCGCGGCCGCGCCGCCGTCGCGTGGCGGATTCGCCACCCTCGCCACTCCCATCGCTGCGCCGCGGCCGCCCGGCGCGAGGCTCCGGCCGGCCTGGCCGCTCCGCATCCGGCCCGGGTTTTTGCACGAAACGGCGTCGCGCCGGGTGCCGCCAAGCCACCGGCCGGCCCGCCCCCGGCGGCGCCCGCACTGTGCCGGCGGCCCGCCGCGCGGCCCGTTTGCCGCGCGCCGCGTGCGTTCCCCGCCTCGACAAACCGGCGAGATGGATGCAAATCCCCCCTCTGTTCTCCCCATCGCAACCGGCGCCGCCCCCCGACAATCAGGCTACAAGTCATCACGTAAGCAAGCACATGGCCACCACGACCGCTTCCGCCGCACCCGAACGTCCGCCGACCGGCAAGTTCAAGCGCATCTTTTTGTTCGCGCTGATCGGCCTGCTGATTGCCGCCGCCGGCGGCGCCGCCGCCTGGTTCTTCCTGCTGCACCGCGAAGCGCCGGCCAGTGCCGCGCATGCCGCCCCGCAATCGATGTCGACGCCGGTGTTCTTCCCGCTCGAGACGATGACGGTGAACCTGCAGTCCGACGACGGCCTGCACTACCTGCGCATCGGCCTGACGCTGAAGCTGACCGACCCGACCGCGCAGGATTACCTGACGCAGCACATGCCGGAGATCCGCAGCCGGATCCTGCTCGCCCTGTCGAACAAGCACCCCGAGGATCTCGCGACGCTCGACGGCAAGCGCGCGCTGGCCGACGAGCTGCGCGCGCTGATCGAGCAACCGACGCAGCCGGGCAATCGCAGCGCGCGCGTCGACGCGGTGCTGTTCACCGATTTCGTCGTCCAGTAACGCCGCCAAGGGAGCGCCATGGGCCACGAAGAATTCATGTCGCAGGAGGAGGTCGATGCCCTCCTCAAAGGTGTCACGGGCGAGATCGACGCGAGCGACGAGCCGGTCGAGCAGAAAGGCGTCCGCCCGTACAACCTCGCGACGCAGGAACGGATCGTCCGCGGCCGGATGCCCGGCCTCGAGATCATCAACGACCGCTTCGCGCGGCTGTTGCGCGTCGGCATCTTCAACTTCATGCGCCGCACGGCCGAGATTTCGGTCAGCCAGGTGAAGGTGCAGAAGTACAGCGAATTCACGCGCAACCTGCCGATCCCGACCAACCTGAACCTGGTCCACGTCAAGCCGCTGCGCGGCACCTCGCTGTTCGTGTTCGATCCGAACCTGGTGTTCTTCGTGGTGGACAACCTGTTCGGCGGCGACGGACGTTTCCACACGCGCGTGGAAGGCCGCGACTTCACGCAGACCGAGATGCGCATCATCAGCCGGCTGCTGCATCTGGTGTTCGAGCACTACACGGTGGCCTGGAAGAGCGTGCGCCCGCTGCAGTTCGAGCACGTGCGCTCGGAGATGCATACGCAGTTCGCCAACGTCGCCACCCCCAACGAGATCGTGATCGTCACGCAGTTCTCGATCGAGTTCGGGCCGACGGGCGGCACGCTGCACATCTGCATGCCGTACTCGATGATCGAGCCGATCCGCGACGTGCTGAGCTCGCCGATCCAGGGCGAGGCGCTCGAAGTGGACCGCCGCTGGGTGCGGGTGCTGTCGCAGCAGGTGCAGTCCGCCGAGGTCGAACTGACGGCGAACCTCACCGAGATGCCGACCACCTTCGAGAAGATCCTCAACCTGCGGGTCGGCGACGTGCTGCCGATCGACGTCGAGGAATCGATCATCGCGAGGGTCGACGGCGTACCGGTGATGGAATGCGGCTACGGGATTTTCAATGGGCAATATGCGCTGCGGGTGAACCGGATGATCAGCGCGAGCGATACGATGAAGGAAGGTGGATATGACTGAGCTGAACCCGACGCCCGACGGCACGCAACCCGGCGCCGACAAGGCCGCCGGCCCCGGTGAAGAGTCGGCGCTGGACGATTGGGCCGCCGCGCTTGCCGAGCAGAACGACCAGCCGCTCGCCTCCGGTGCGGGTGGCGCGGGCGTGTTCCAGCCGCTGTCGAAGGCGGCCTCGAACGCGACCCACAACGACATCGACATGATTCTCGACATCCCCGTCAAGATGACCGTCGAACTGGGCCGCACCAAGATCGCGATCCGCAACCTGCTGCAGCTCGCGCAGGGCTCGGTGGTGGAGCTCGACGGCCTGGCCGGCGAGCCGATGGACGTGCTCGTGAACGGCTGCCTGATCGCGCAGGGCGAAGTGGTGGTGGTGAACGACAAGTTCGGTATCCGCCTCACCGACATCATCACGCCGTCCGAGCGGATCCGGAAGCTGAACCGATGAGTGACGCCGTGCGTCGCGCCGGGCCGGCGCGCGTATCACGCATTGCTCGCGTAGCGCGCCCGGCCGCCGTGACGACAGCGCCCGCCGCCGCGGGCCTCGCATTCTCGCTCGCGCTCGCCCCCGCGCTCGCGTTCGCGGCCGACATGAACGCGGTCAACCATGCCTCGCACTACGCCTCGGGCGTGGTGGTCGGCTCCGCGGTGCCCTCGCTCGGCGTCGGCGCGGTGATGCAGACGCTGGTCGGGCTCGCGGTCGTGATCGGCCTCGTGTTCGGCTGTGCCTGGCTCGCGCGCCGCTTCGGGTTCCAGCCCGCGAAGCGCGGCGGCGCGCTGAAGGTGGTGGCCAGCGTCGCGGTGGGCGGCAAGGAAAGCGCGACCGTCGTCGAGATCGGCGACACCTGGCTCGTGCTCGGCGTGGCGCCCGGCAACGTGCGGCTGCTGCATACGCTGCCGGCCGGCAGCCCGGGCATCGCATCGGCCACGTCCACCCCGTCCGGCCCGGCCGACGGCGGCGCGCCGGTGCCCGGCGACGACACGCTGCCCGGCAGCTTCGGCGAGCGCTTTCGCAGCGCCCTGTCCGGCGAAGTCGCGAAGCGGCTCGGCGGCCGCCACCGCAAGGATTCCTGACGATGACGTCGTACCGACCGGGCGCGCGCGACGCGCGCCGTTCCCGCGTGGCCGCGCTGCTGGCCGTGCTCGCGCCGCTGGCGATGCTGGCCGCGCTCGCGCTGCCCTCGCTCGCGCATGCGCAGGCCGCCGGCCTGCCCGCCTTCAATTCGAGCCCCGGCCCGAACGGCGGCACGACCTATTCGCTGAGCGTGCAGACCATGCTGCTGCTCACGATGCTGTCGTTCCTGCCGGCCATCGTGCTGATGATGACGAGCTTCACGCGCATCATCATCGTGCTGTCGCTGCTGCGCCAGGCGCTCGGCACCACCACCACGCCGCCGAACCAGGTGCTGGTCGGGCTCGCGCTGTTCCTCACGCTGTTCGTGATGTCGCCCGTCATCGACCGCGCCTACAACGACGGCTACAAGCCGTTCTCGGCCGGCACGCTGCCGATGGACCAGGCCGTGCAGCGCGGCCTCGCGCCGTTCAAGACCTTCATGCTCAAGCAGACCCGCGAGGGCGACCTCGCGCTGTTCGCGAAGATCGCCAAGGCGCCGCCGATGCAGGGCCCCGAGGACGTGCCGCTGCCGCTGCTGGTGCCGGCGTTCGTCACCAGCGAGCTGAAGACCGGCTTCCAGATCGGCTTCACGATCTTCATCCCGTTCCTGATCATCGACCTGGTGGTGGCGAGCGTGCTGATGTCGATGGGGATGATGATGGTCTCGCCCACCACCATCTCGCTGCCGTTCAAGCTGATGCTGTTCGTGCTGGTGGACGGCTGGCAGCTGCTGATCGGCTCGCTCGCGCAGAGCTTCACCTAGGAGGGCAGGCCCGATGACACCGGAAACCGTCATGACCCTGGCGCACGAGGCGATGATGATCGGCCTGATGCTGGCCGCGCCGCTCTTGCTCGTCGCGCTGGTGGTGGGCCTCGTCGTCAGCCTGTTCCAGGCCGCCACGCAGATCAACGAATCGACGCTGTCGTTCATCCCGAAGCTGCTCGCGATCGTGGTGACGATGGTGATCGCCGGGCCGTGGATGCTGACCTCGATGCTCGACTACACGCGCAACATCCTGATGCACGTCGCCACGCTCGGCACCAGCTGAGCGGCGCGCCGGCACGCCCTTCCCGCCTTCCGATGGTTTCCGTCACCTACGCGCAACTGAACGTCTGGCTGACCGCGTTCCTCTGGCCGTTCGTGCGGATTCTCGCGCTGGTGGCCGCCGCGCCGCTGGTCGGCAACGCGGCGGTGCCCACCCGCATCAAGATCGGCCTGTCGGCGCTCACCGCGATCGCCGTGGCGCCGGCGCTCGGCCCGCTGCCGCAGGCCACCGTGTTCTCGGCCGAGGGCATCTGGATCCTCGTCAACCAGTTCCTGATCGGCGTGTCGATGGGCTTCGTGATGCAGATCGTGTTCGCCGTGGTGGAAGGCGCGGGCGACTTCATCGGCCTGCAGATGGGCCTCGGCTTCGCCACCTTCTTCGATCCGCACGCCGGCACCACGCCGATGATTGGCCGAGTGCTGAACGCCTTCGCGATGCTCGCGTTCGTCGCGTTCGACGGCCACCTGCAGCTGATCGCGGTGCTGGTGGAATCGTTCGCGAGCGTGCCGATCTCGTCCGACCTGCTGCATCCGGCCGGCTGGCAGATGCTGGCCGGCGCCGGCATCAACGTGTTCGCGATGGGGCTGCTGCTGGCGCTGCCGGTGGTGGCCGCGCTCCTGATCGCCAACCTCGCGCTCGGCATCCTGAACCGCGCGGCCCCGCAGATCGGCATCTTCCAGGTCGGCTTCCCGGTGCTGATGCTGGTCGGGCTGCTGCTGGTACAGCTGATGGTGCCCAACATGATCCCGTTCTTCTCGCGCCTGTTCGACGACGGTTACGAGATGATGGGCCGCGTCGCGGCGAGCTTCCGTTAAAATCCGCATCGCGTTGCGCGAACCGGCCACGGCGCCGGCCGCGCCGTCGCCGCTTCACGCGCCCCTCGCCTCGCGGTCCCACCGGCCCGCGCCGGGCGCATCCGGCGCGCCGAAGCGCCGCTGACGGCCCTGCCGCCGCCGCCGCGCCTCCGGCTCCGCCGCCCGAGGCCGCGCCGGCAACCGGTTCCGCGCCCCCGAAGGTTTCGTCCGGCCGCCCGTCCCGCCGCGCGTCGCCCGCCATCGCCCGTGACGTCAGGCGGTGCGCCGCGGCGGCGCCGGACGCGGCCCGTGGTCCTCCGTTCCCCTCGCGACCCGCCATGCCCGTGCGGCCCGCGCCGGTGCCGTTCGGCTTGGCGCGAGGCGCCGGCGTCGCCCGCGAGCGGCACGGCCGGCGACGGCACCCGGGGCCGACGCACCGATCATGCTTTACATGGAAGACACGATGCGAAAGATCGAATCCGCCAGTCCCGAGGCCCGCTCCGCGGATCTCGCGGCGGACAACCTCGAACGGCTCAAGGCGCTGTTCCCCGAAGCCGTGACCGAAGGCCCCGACGGCGCCGCGCTCGACCTCGACGTGCTGAAGGCACTGGTCGGCGACCGCACGCTCGGCGAGGCCGACGAAAAATACGGCCTGGCCTGGCACGGCAAGCGCCGCGCGCGCCAGCTCGCGCTCACGCCCTCCACCGGCACGCTGCGGCCCTGCCGCGACGAGAGCCTGGGCTGGGACGGCACCCGCAACCTGATGATCGAGGGCGACAACCTCGAAGTGCTGAAGCTGCTGCACAAGAGCTACGCGGGCTCGGTGAAGCTCGTCTACATCGATCCGCCGTACAACACCGGCAAGGAGTTCGTCTATCCCGACAACTTCACCGACAGCCTGCGCCACTACCTCGCGCTGACGGGCCAGGCCGCTGGCGGCGTGAAGGTCAGCAGCCATACCGAGGCGAGCGGCCGGTTCCACACCGACTGGCTCAACATGATGTATCCGCGCCTGAAGCTCGCGTTCGACCTGCTCGCGCGCGACGGCCTGATCGCGATCCACATCGACGAGCACGAGCTGCCGGCGCTGGTGCTGGTGATGCGCGAGATCTTCGGCGAGGAGAACGAGCTCGGCGTGGCGGTCTGGGACAAGCGCAACCCGAAGGGCGACGCGCGCGGCGTGGCCTACCAGCACGAGTCGATCGTGCTGTTCGCGCGCGACGCCGAGTGGCTGTTCGAGCACGCGCCGCTGAAGCGCCTGAAGCGCAACGCGCAGCGCATGCTCGACGCCGCCCACGACGCGATCGCCGACACCGCCACCATCGCCGAGGCTACCCAGGCCTACCGCGCCTGGCTGCGCGCGCAGACCACGCTGTCGGGCGGCGAGGCGATGTACGACCGGCTCTCGCCGGACGGCCGCGTCTACCGTCTCGTCTCGATGGCCTGGCCGAACAAGAAGCGCGCGCCCGACGACTACTTCATCCCGCTGGTCCACCCCGTCACCGGCAAGCCGTGCCCGGTGCCCGAACGCGGCTGGCGCAATCCGCCCGCCACCATGCGCGAGCTGCTCGAGCGCGGCCTGATCGAGTTCGGCACCGACGAGACCACGCAGCCGCAGCGCATCTATTTCCTCGACGAGAACCGCTACGAGAACGTGCCGTCGATCCTGCCGTTCGGCGGCTCCGACGACGCGCGCCTGAAGTCGCTGGCGATCCCGTTCGACCTGCCCAAGCCGACCGACTTCGCGGCCGCGCTGATCGGCTGGCTGACGGGCGGCGAGGATCTGATCGTCGACTGCTTCGCCGGCTCCGGCACCACCGCCCACGCCACGCTGGCGGCCAACGCGGCCGACGGCGCGCGGCGCCGCTACGCGCTGGTGCAGCTGCCCGAGCCGCTCGACGCGTCGAACAAGGACCAGAAGGCCGCCGCCGATTTCTGCGCGAAGCTCAGGCGCCCCGCCAACCTCGCCGAGATCACCAAGGAACGGCTGCGGCGCGCGGCCGAACGGATCGCCGCCGAGCATCCCGAGGCCGCGCTCGACGTCGGCTTCCGCGTGTTCCGGCTCGATTCGACCAACGTCGTCGAATGGGACCCGCGCGGCGCCAACGTGCAGCAGTCGCTGCTCGACGCGGTCGAGCACATCAAGTCCGGCCGCACCGACGCCGACCTGCTCGCCGAGCTCGCCATCAAGCTCGGCCTCGACCTGTGCGCGCCGATCGACACGCTGCCGGTCGCCGGCAAGGAAGTCCACGTGATCGACGGCGCGATCGTCGCCTGCTTCGCCGCGCGCATCGATCGCGCCGAGGCCGAGGTGCTCGCGCTCGGCATCGTCGGCGTGCTCGACGCGGTCGATGCGCCGCCTGCGCACGACGTGACCTGCGTGTTCCGCGACGCCGCGTTCGTCGACGACGTCGCGCGCGTGAACCTGTCCGCGATCCTCGAGCAGCACGGGATCCGCTCCGTGCGGAGCCTCTGATGACGCGCCGGGAATTCGACGCGAAGGTGGCGGGCGCGCCGCTCATGGAACTGCATTTCGAGGCCGATCTCGACTACCAGCGCGAGGCCGTGGACGCCGTCTGCGACCTGTTCCGCGGCCAGGACGCGCCGCGCGCCGCGTTCAGCGTGAGCGCCGCTGACGGCAATCAGGACGGCGATGGCGACGGCGACACCAGCGCCGCGCGCCAGATGCCGCTCGGCGTGGCCGAGACCGCGCTCGCGGTCGGCAACCGGCTCGCGCTCGAGCCCGCCGCGCTCGCGCGCAACCTGGCCGAGGTGCAGGCGCGCGGCGGCCTCGCGCCGTCGGGCGCGCTCGCCTCCACCGACTTCACGGTCGAGATGGAGACCGGCACCGGCAAGACCTACGTCTATCTGCGCACGATCTTCGAGCTGCACCGCCGCTACGGCTTCACGAAGTTCGTGATCGTGGTGCCGTCGGTCGCGATCAAGGAAGGCGTCCACAAGACGCTCGACGTCACGCGCTCGCACTTTCGCCGGCTCTACGACGGCGTGCCGTTCGACTACTTCCTGTACGACTCGACGCGGCTCGGCCAGGTGCGCCGCTTCGCGACCAGCGCGACCGTGCAGATCATGGTGGCCACGGTGGCCGCGATCAACCGCAAGGACGTCAACAACCTCTACAAGCCGAGCGAGAAGACCGGCGGCGAGAAGCCGATCGACCTGATCCGCGCCACGCGGCCGATCCTGGTCGTCGACGAGCCGCAGAGCGTGGACGGCGGGCTCGACGGGCGCGGCAAGGAAGCGCTCGAGGCGATGGCGCCGCTCTGCACGCTGCGCTATTCGGCGACCCACGCCGACCTGCACCAGATGGTGTACCGGCTCGACGCCGTGGACGCCTACGAGCGGCGCCTCGTCAAGCAGATCGAGGTGGCCTCGGCCACCGTCGAGGACGCGCACAACAAGCCCTACGTGCGGCTCGTGTCGGTCAGCAACCGGCGCGGCACCATCGCCGCGCGCGTCGAGCTCGACGTGGCCACGCCCGCCGGCGTCGAGCGGCAGACCGTCAGCGTCGGCGACGGCGACCTGCTCGAACGCGTGACGCGCCGCGCCGTGTACGGCGACTACCGGATCGGCGAGATCGACACCACGCGCGGCGGCGAATTCGTCGAGCTGCGCTATCCCGGCGGCGAGACCTTCCTGGCCGTCGGCGACGCGCACGGCGACGTCGATCCGCTCGCGATCCAGCGCGAAATGATCCGCCGCACGATCCGCGAGCACCTGGACAAGGAGCTGCGCCTGACGCCGCTCGGCGTGAAGGTGCTGTCGCTGTTCTTCGTCGACAGCGTCGAGCGCTACCGGCGCTACGAACCGGGCGGCCACGCCGTGAAGGGCGCCTACGCGGCGATCTTCGAGGACGAGTACCGGCGCGCCGCGAAGCTGCCCGCCTATCGCGCGCTGTTCGCCGGCTTCGACGCCGAGCGCGACGTGGCGGCCGTCCACGACGGCTATTTCTCGATCGACCGCAAGGGCGGCTGGACCGAGACCAGCGACAGCAACGCCAGCGGCCGCGAGAACGCCGAGCGCGCCTACGGCCTGATCATGCGCGAGAAGGAGCGGCTGCTGTCGTTCGCCACGCCGCTGCGTTTCATCTTCTCGCACTCGGCGCTGAAGGAAGGCTGGGACAATCCGAACGTGTTCCAGATCTGCACGCTGCGCGACATCCGCACCGAGCGCGAGCGCCGCCAGACCATCGGGCGCGGGCTGCGGCTCGCCGTCGACCAGCGCGGCGAACGGGTGCGCGGCTTCGACGTCAACACGCTCACCGTGATCGCGACCGAGAGCTACGAGCAGTTCGCCGCGCATCTGCAGAAGGAGATCGAGGCCGACACCGGGATCCGTTTCGGGGTGGTCGACACGCATCAGTTCGCGGCGCTGCCGGTGACGCGCGACGACGGCACGCTCGCCCCGCTCGGCGTCGAGCGCTCGGCCGCGTTGTGGACGCATCTGCACGAGGCCGGCTTCGTCGATGCGCAGGGCAAGGTGCTCGACGCGCTGAAGATCGTGCTGAAGGGCGGCGTGCTGCCCCTGCCGGCCGCGTTCGAGCCGCTGCGCCAGCGCATCGTCGAACTGCTGCGCAAGCTGTCGGGGCGGCTCGACGTGCGCAACGCCGACGACCGCCGGCAGCTCGAACCGCGCCGCGGCGCCGACGGCGAGCCGGTGCTCCACGGCGAGGCGTTCCGCGCGCTATGGGCGCGCGTGCAGGCGCGTACCACCTATCGCGTGAGCTTCGACGACGCCGCGCTCGTCGCGGCCTGCGTCGAGGCGCTGCGTGCCGCGCCCGAGGTGCCGCGCGCGCGGCTGCAATGGCGCAAGGCCGACATCTCGATCGGCAAGGCCGGCGTGGAGGCCACCGAGACCGCGTCGGCCGGCACCGTGGTGCTCGACGAGGGTGATCTCGCGCTGCCCGATCTGCTCACCGAGCTGCAGGAGCGCACCCAGCTCACGCGCCGCACGCTCGCCGCCGTGCTCGCCGACAGCGGCCGGCTCGACGATTTCCGCGTGAACCCGCAGGCGTTCATCGCGCTGGTGGCCGATTCGGTCAACCGCTGCAAGCGGCAGGCGCTGATCGACGGGATCGCCTACCAGCGGATCGGCGACGGCGTGGTGTGGCCGCTCGCGCGCTTTATCGAGGAGCCCGTGATCGCCTATCGCAAGGACCTGCGCGAGGATCTGCGCAAGTCCGTGTACACGGCGGTCGAGGTGCGCACGGTGGCCGAGCGCGCGTTCGTGGACGCGCTGGAGGCGACCGACGCGGTCACGCTCTACGCGAAGCTGCCGGCGTGGTTCCGGATTCCGACGCCGCTCGGCGACTACCGGCCCGACTGGCTGGTGCTGGTGGAGACGCCGGGCGCGCCGAGCCAGTGCTATGTGGTGGAGATGGACAACCGCGCCGACGACGCCGAGCTGCGCGGCCGCGAGCGGCGCAAGGTGCAGTGCGGCGAGGCGCATTTCCGCGCGATCGCGGGAGCCGACGCGCCCGTGCATTTCGTGCGCGCGCGTACCGTCGATGCGCTGCTCGGGTCGACGGGGCAGACGTCGTTTGCGTTCTAGGGCGCTTTCTCGCGGCGTTCAGAGGATCGGCGCGGGGCGGGATCGCCTCGCGGCCCGATCCCGCCTCGCGCCGGCTCACAGCATTTCATACCGTTTTCTCGCCCGGTTATCCACAGCCGGCGCTCACTGCGCCAGTTCCCCCCTCGCCACCTCGACGATCCATTCGACGAACGCCGTCAGCGCCGCCGTCGCGCGCGGTTGCGGATAGACGATCGACACCGGCACGGGCGCGCAGCGCGCGTCGGCCAGCACTTCCTTCAGGCGCCCGCTGCGCAGATACGCAGCCACCGCGAACGCCGACAGCTGGATCAGCCCGAGCCCTTCCAGCGCGCATTGCAGATAGGCCTCGGTCTCGTTGACGGAGAAGCGCGCCGGCAGCGTCAGCGCGCGATCCTCGCCGTCCACGCGAAACCGCCATTCCATCGGCCGCCCCGTCGCCCCGGACAGATAGTTGACGACGCGGTGCCGTCCCAGCGCCTCCACCGCTGCCGGCTCGCCGTGCCGCTCCAGATAGCGCGGCGACGCGCAGGTGATCCAGGTCAGCTGGCCGAGCCGGCGCGCGACCAGCGACGAATCGGCCAGTTCGCCCGTGCGGATCACGCAGTCGATGCCTTCGTGGATCAGGTCCGCGGGCCGGTCGCTCATGCCCAGCACCAGCTCGATGCCGGGATGGCGCGCCTCGAATTCGGCGAGCCGCGGCACCACCAGCGCGCGGCCGAGCACGCCGGGCATGTCCACCCGCACGCGGCCGCGCGGCGTGCCCGCGTCGGCCGACAGGTCGCGCTCGGCCGCGGCGATCTGCGCGAGGATGGCCCGGCATGACGCGAGGTAGCGCTCGCCCGCCTCGGTCAGGCTCAGGCTGCGCGTGCTGCGCCGGAGCAGCGGCGTGCCGAGCTGCGCCTCCAGCTGCTTGATCGTGGTGGTCACCGACGAACGCGGCATCGACAGCGTCTGCGCGGCCTTGCTGAAGCCGCGCGCCTCGACCACGCGCACGAACGTCGCCATCGCCTGAAGTTTGTCCATGCCGGTGCGTCCCGCAAGAAAGATCCGCTCACTCTAGCCGAAGACGGCCGCCGGTTCGGCGCGTGCGCGTTCTGCATTCAGGCACCGCGAACAATGGCGGCCCGCCGCGCCACTAGACTGCCCTTCATCCGATCTCCATAACGATTCCATTCCCGAAGGAGAACCGCCATGACAAACCAGGAAACCCTTCTCGTGCTGGGCGCCGGCGAACTCGGCATGGCCATGGTCCGCGGCCTCGCGCGCCGTGCCGGCGCTGCCGGCCGCGTGTCGATCTCGGTCCTGCTGCGGCCGTCCACGCTCGCCTCCGACGATCCGGCCAGGCGCCGTGACATCGCCGAACTGCGCGCGCTCGGCGCCGAGCCGGTGGCCGGCGACCTGGCCGCGCAATCCGTCGACGAACTCGCCGCGCTGTTCGGCCTGTTCGACACCGTGATCTCGTGTACCGGCTTCGTCGGCGGCCCGGGCGTGCAGCGCAAGCTCGCGCAGGCCGCGCTGGCGGCCGGCGTCAAACGCTATTTCCCCTGGCAGTTCGGCGTCGACTACGACCTGATCGGCCGCGGCAGCGCGCAGGACCTGTTCGACGAACAGCTCGACGTGCGTGACCTGTTGCGCGCGCAACGACGCACCGACTGGGTGATCGTCTCGACCGGCATGTTCACGAGCTTCCTGTTCGAGCCGTCGTTCGGCGTGGTGGATCTGGCGCGGCGACGGGTCAACGCGCTCGGCGGCTGGGACAACGCCGTGACGCTGACCACGGCCGACGACATCGGTGCGCTGACGGCCGGGATCGTGTTCACCGAGCCGCGCATCGCGAACCAGGTGGTCCATGTGGCCGGCGACACCGTCAGCTATCGCGAGGTGGCCGACACGCTGGAGCGCTTGCTCGGCGGCACCTTCGAGCGCCACGAATGGCGCGTGCCCGAACTCGAGCAGCAGCTGGCCGAGGCGCCCGACGACGCGCTGCGCAAGTACCGCGTGGTGTTCGCGCAGGGGCGCGGCGTGGCCTGGGACAAGACGCGGACCTTCAATGCGCGGCACGGCATCGAGGTCTGCACGATGGCGCAGTGGGTTCGGGACAATCTGCTTGCGCCGGCCTGAAGCCGGTCTCACAGCATTCGAAACCGGTTATGCACGCAGTTATCCACGCACGGCGCTATCCCCACCAGTTTTGGCTGACGCGTATACGCAAGTAGTAGTAGTTAACAACAGGCGGTCACTTCTGTGGATAACTGCGATTCCGCCTTATCGATCAGCGCTGTGCGATCCGCATAACCGGGCGGGAACCGGGCGAACAAGCGCGGCGAGCACAGAACAACTTTCCGCACAGCCGGTGGATCGTCGTGTTTTGCCCAAATTGTCCACAGCGAATCCTCTGTGTTGCGCTGTGCGGCGGGCGGACGGGATGGCGGCCTAGCTGCGCGTGACGGCCAGCGCGTTCGCGAGCGCGGCGTCGTCGACGCCGTCGGTCGGTGCGACGAGCGCATAGTTGTAGCCGCGCTGCGAGCCGTATTGCGCGACGAGCGCGCCGTCGCGGCGCGAGCCGTCCTTCAGCAGCAGGCGCTGGCCGCCCGGCGGGCGCACGTAGAAGCTGACCGCGTGGCCGGCGTCGTCCTCGTAGAGCACCATCGCCGCCGGGCCGTCCTCGGTCGCGAACAGGCGCCCGCCCACCGGCGTGAAGCCAGCCCCGCTCAGGTCGGGCAGCCGCACCGTCTTGCCGACCGCGCGATCGAGCCACGCCTGCAGATCGGCCGCCTGATGCGTGGCCAGATCCACGCGCGCGCTGCGGTCCACCACCATCCGGTAGGCGGCCAGCGCGTCGCCCATCGGCGCCACCGGCATCGCGAGCGAGGCGAGCGCCTCGGACCCGGCGCCCTGCATCTGCCAGCCGCGCATCTGCCAGCCGGCGCCGCCGCCGAGTCCGACGCTCAGCACCAGCGCGGCCGCGATCGCGAAGCGCGTGCGCCGCCGCGCGTCGCGCCGCTCGCGCAGCGCGGCCGGATCGAGTTCGCGCGTGGCCGTCGGCAGCGCGAGGCCGTCGAGTGCCGCGCGCAGCTGTTGCGCGTCGCGGCGCCACTGGCGCACCTGTCCGGCGCGTTCGGGATGATGGTCGAGCCAGCGCTCGACCGCCGCGCGCTCGTTCGCGTCGAGGCGGCCGTCGACGTAGGCATGGAGATCGTGGTCGTCGGGCGGAATGTTCATTTCATCAATCGCAGCGAGGGAGCGGGAGATTCGCCGTCGCCGAGCGCGCGCAACGCGGCGCGCGCGCGCGACAGGCGCGACATCACGGTGCCGATCGGCACGTCGAGCAGTTCGGCCACCTCGCGATAGCTGAAACCTTCCACCGCCACCAGCAGCAGCAGGCTGCGCTGCTCGGCCGTCAGCTTGCCGAAAGCATCGAGCATCGAGCGCGCCACCACCTGATCCTCGGCCGACGGCCACTGCGGCTCGTCGTCCTCGCGGATCCGGCCGAGCAGCCCGGCGTAGCGCTTCGCGCTGCGCCGCGAATCGAGGAACTGGCGGTACAGGATCGTGAACAGCCAGCTGCGCAGCGCGTCGTCGTCGCGACGCTCGCTCCAGTGGGTCAGCGCGCGTTCGAGCGAGGCCTGGACCAGATCGTCGGCCGCATGGACGTCGCGGGTCAGCCACAGCGCGAAGCGCCGCAATCGCGGCAGCAGTTCACGCAGGCAGTCGTCGAGGTCGGCTGAGGACATGGTGGGCCGCCGGGCGGCACGGGTGGATGTCGAGGTGAGACGCCGGTCAGCGCAGTTTATTCCCGAAGTGCAAGCTTGGCGTCGTGTGATCAGCCGGATGGTTGGCTTGATCGTCGGCCATGCGCCTGCCGGGGCGGAGAAATCTGCGGCGACGATGGAATAAACCGCCGGGCCGGTCGTCTCACCCAAGTCCCCTCAACGACCGAAGGTCAGGAGCGAATTTCATGACGCATCCTCCCCCATCCAGCCCGCGCGGCGGCCACGCCTGGCGCTGGGCCGTGATCGGCGGCACCGTCGCGGTCGCCGTCGCCGCGTTCGGCTATACCGCCGGCTGGTTCGCGCCGCACCGGCTCACGCCGCAGCGCATCGTCAGCGCGCTGCAGGCCAGCGGCGGCGTGCATCCGGGCTTTCGCCGCAATCACGCCAAGGGCATCTGCGTGACCGGCTACTTCGAGAGCAACGGCGACGGCGCCGCCTGGTCCAGCGCGCCGTTCTTCGGCGCCGCCGTGCGCACGCCCGTGGTCGGTCGCTTCGCGCTGCCCGGCGGCAATCCTTACGCGCCCGACACCAGCGTGCCGATCCGCAGTCTCGCGCTGCGGCTGACCGCGCTCGATGGCCAGCAATGGCGCACCGGCATGAACGCGATGCCGGTGTTCCCGGTCGCGACGCCGAGCGCGTTCTACGAGCAGACCGTGGCGACGCGGCCCGACCCCGCCACCGGCAAGCCCGATCCGAAGAAGGTCGGCGCGTTCTTCGCCGCGCATCCGGAGACGGCCGCGTTTCGCGCCTGGGTGAAGACCGCCAAGCCGAGCGCGAGCTTCGCCACCGAGACCTACTACGGCATCAACGCGTTTTATTTCGTGGACGCGCAGGGCATGAAGCACGCGGTGCGCTGGCGCGTGGTGCCCGAGCAGACCGTCGGCGCCGGCGTGGCGAGCGGCGCGAACGTGCTGCAGCCCGATCTGGTCGAGCGGCTCGGCAACGGGCCGCAGCGCTGGCACTGGCTCGTGACGTTCGCGAACCCCGACGACCCCGTGAACGACGCGACGCGCACCTGGCCCGACGATCGCAAGACGATCGACATCGGCACGCTCGTGCTCGATCGCGCCGAGGCGCAGGACAGCGGGCCGTGCCGCGACATCAACTACGACCCGACGGTGTTGCCGACCGGCATCGAGCCGTCCGGCGACCCGCTGCTGGCGGCGCGCTCGGCGGCCTATGCCGATTCGTACAAGCTGCGCACCAGCGAGGAAGCCGGCGTGCCCGGTTACGCCCACGCCGCGACGGAGGCACGATGATGAACCACACTTCTTCTCCTTCGGGATTCAGCCCGCTCGCGCGGGCGCTGCACTGGCTGATGGCCGCGATGATCATCGCGATGCTGTTCATCGGGGTGGGCATGGTGGGCTCGGTGTCGGCCCGGCACGCGGTGCTGGTGGCGATTCACAAGCCGCTCGGCGTGGCGATCCTGGTGCTGGTGATCGTGCGGCTGGTGGTGCGGTTCACGCGCAAGACGCCGCCGCTGCCGGGCGACCTGCCGATCTGGCAGAAGGCGGCCGCGCATCTGTCGCATTGGGTGCTGTACGGGCTGATGCTCGTGATGCCGTTGATCGGCTGGGCGATGCTGTCGGCCGGCGGGTATCCGGTGGTGCTGGGCGGCGGGGTGCAGCTGCCGGCGCTGGTGGCGGCGGACCCGGTGACGTTCGCGTGGCTGCGCAACGCGCATGAGGTGCTGGCGTTCGTGCTGTTTGCCACCGTGGTGGTGCATCTGGCGGCCGCGTTGTTCCATGGGCTGATCCGGCGCGATGGCGTGCTGGGGAGCATGGCTCGGGGGCGGTGAATTTGCCCCGGCCTTGGCTTCGGCCCGGGTGGATTCGATGTGATGGCACGCCCGCGGATGCGGGCGTGTTTTTTGAATTCGAGCGCCTTAAAACCGGATGAATACGACGCTGTGGGTTGAGGTCATCAATGTTTCTTGTCGCGACGAATGTCATCCAAGGCGAAGTACAGGCGTTTCGGTGAAGACAGCGATAATAAATAGGCATACCGGATATTCTGATAGGTACCGCTTCGACCTAGGCTATCCAGCGTGTCACTGACGCACAAGAACTGGTCGCTGCCTTCACTCGCCAACAACCACACTGAACCACACCGGATTTGGTGGAGGCTCCAACTCTTGAGAGAATGGAGCGATGAACAAGAAACCAAGCAAGTTTTCCCCGGAAGTCCGGGAGCGCGCAGTGCGCCTGGTACGCGAGCAGCGTAGCGAACACCCGTCGATGTGGGCGG
>NZ_CP045094.1:0-6503 GCF_022870505.1 Burkholderia perseverans | reverse complement strand
TCCCATTTGTGCCATTCGTCAACCCTCCCTCATTCGATATTAATAGGAAGGTGTTGCAACGATCCATTGAACCTACCGCGGCTTTTTTTAGGATGTCTCGTTCTTCTTCGAGACGACGCATCTGAGCCCGAAGGCGAAGCACCTCTTGTTTCGCTTCCAGTAGTTCGCTGGCTTGCGCTTCGGACTTGTCCGGCTTGACCCACTTGTACAGGCTATGGGCTGATACGCCCAGCCTGGCCGAGACTTCGGCCACGGAGTAGCCCCGCTCGGTGATTTGTCGAACCGCTTCTTGCTTGAATTCCGGGGTAAATCTCTGTGCGCTCATGACGCCCTCCTATGCTCAAATCATAGGCCAGCAGCGTCTAGCGTTCCCTGGGCAGTCCACCCATCGTCGCCGCTGTCTGGAGGACAGTCGCGACTGCACCGACGTTTTATTGGTCAACTCAACGTCTAGTTCCGAGCGAGGCTTACGCAAGGGTGCTCGTCGCTCATAGCCTATTTAAAACAGCAAACGACTGTGCGACGCCGTCGTAGGCGGAAGCGGAATCGCTTTCCGCCGCAGTCCAGACGAGAGCCATCGACCGGCGAAGGCCAAAGAAACGGGGCCTAAAGGCTCCAGATTGTCGCCGATACTGGCGGAACAAGGTCCACTCCAACATGTTGCTCCTTGTTCCCTTCGGAGGTGACGTGAGCCGGTGCCGAGATTTACGCTATCGGATTGCATCCATTAATAAATATCTCAACGAATGCCTCCCAAAATCTCACCTTATGGCTCCTGCTACACACCCGATCAAACATCAATATTCCCCGCCCGCAGTGCATTCGATTCGATAAACGCCCTTCTCGGCTCCACCTCATCGCCCATCAGCGTCGTAAAGATCCCGTCCGCCGCAATCGCGTCCTCGATCTGCACGCGCAGCAGGCGCCGCACGTTCGGATCCATCGTCGTCTCCCAAAGCTGCTCGGGGTTCATCTCGCCCAGCCCCTTGTAGCGCTGCTTCGACACGTTGCGCTCGGCATCCGTCATCAGCCACTGCATCGCGCTCTTGAAGTCCCTCACGGCCTGGCTGCGTTCGCCGCGCTTGATCAGCGCGCCCTCGCCGATCAGGTCCTTGAACGTATCGGCGGTGCTGACCAGCTGCTTGTAGTCGGCCGTGAGCAGGAACTCCTCGTCTATCACGGAGACCCGCACGTTGCCGTGATGCGGACGCTCGATGCGCAGCACCCAGCGCTCGCGCACCTCGTCGTGGAGCGCCTTCACGCGCACCTCGTTCTTCATCGCGTCGCTGTCGAGCATCGCGGCCTGCAGCGCGGCAGCCGACGCCGTCGCGGCCTGCTCGCCGGCCAGATCGATCGCCACGCCGTCCATGATCGCCTCGAGCGCGGCCGGGTCGTACAGGCGCCCCAACCGCTCCACCACGCCGCGCGACAGCAGGTACGAACGCGCCAGCGCCCCGAGCGCGTCGCCCGAGATCGCCGCTGCCTCGCCGCCCGGCTGCAGCTCCGAGCCCTGCAGCGCGAGCCGCAGCATGTGCGCGTTCAGCTCGCCTTCGTCCTTCAGGTAGCGCTCGTCCTTGCCGGCCTTCACCTTGAACAGCGGCGGCTGCGCGATGTACACGTAGCCGCGCTCGATCATGTCCGGCATCTGGCGATACAGGAACGTGAGCAGCAGCGTGCGGATGTGCGCACCGTCCACGTCCGCGTCGGTCATGATGATGATGCGGTGGTAGCGCAGCTTGTCGAGGTTGTAGTCTTCCTTGCCGATCCCGCAGCCGAGCGCGGTCACCAGCGTGACGATCTGCTCCGACGACAGCAGCTTGTCGTAGCGCGCCTTCTCGACGTTCAGCACCTTGCCGCGCAGCGGCAGGATCGCCTGGAACTTGCGGTCGCGGCCCTGCTTCGCCGAGCCGCCGGCCGAGTCACCCTCGACGATGTAGATCTCGCACTTGGCCGGATCCTTCTCCTGGCAGTCGGCGAGCTTGCCCGGCAGGCCGACGCCGTCGAGCACGCCCTTGCGGCGCGTCATCTCGCGCGCCTTGCGCGCGGCGTCGCGCGCGCGCGCGGCCTCGACGATCTTGCTGCAGATGATCTTCGCGTCGTTCGGCGTCTCGAGCAGGAACTCCTCGAGCGCCTTGGCCACCACTTCCTCCACCGGCGCGCGCACCTCGGACGAGACCAGCTTGTCCTTGGTCTGCGAGCTGAACTTCGGCTCCGGCACCTTCACCGACAGCACGCACGAGAGCCCCTCGCGCATGTCGTCGCCCGAAGTCTCGACCTTGGCCTTCTTGGCGATCTCGTTGTCGACGATGTACTTGTTGATCACGCGCGTCATCGCCGCGCGCAGGCCGGTCAGGTGGGTGCCGCCGTCGCGCTGCGGGATGTTGTTGGTGAAACACAGCACGTTCTCGTTGTAGCTGTCGTTCCACTGCATGGCCACTTCCACGCCCACGCCTTCCTTCTCGCCGATGATGTGGAAGATGGTCGGGTGCAGCACGGTCTTGGTCTTGTTGATGTACTCGACGAAGCCCTTCACGCCGCCCACGAACGCGAAATCGTCTTCCTTGCCGCTGCGCTGGTCGGTCAGGCGGATCCGCACGCCGTTGTTGAGGAACGACAGCTCGCGAATCCGCTTGGCGAGGATGTCGTAGTGGTATTCGACGGTGCCGAAGATGGTCGGATCGGCCATGAAATGCACTTCGGTGCCGCGGTGCTCGGTCTCGCCGACCACTTCCATCGGCGACACTTCCACGCCGTCGCGCGTCTCGAGCACGCGGTTCTGCGCGACGCCGCGGTGGAATTCCATGAAGTGCTTCCGGCCGTTGCGGCGCACCACGAGGCGCAGCCAGCTCGACAGCGCGTTCACGCACGACACGCCCACGCCGTGCAGGCCGCCGGACACCTTGTAGCTGTTCTGGTCGAACTTGCCGCCGGCGTGCAGTTCGGTCATCACGATCTCGGCGGCGCTGCGCTTGGGCTCGTGCTTGTCGTCGAGCTTCACGTCGGTCGGGATGCCGCGTCCGTTGTCGGTGATGGAGATGGAATTATCCGCGTGGATCGTCACGTGGATGTCGTTGCAGTAGCCGGCCAGCGCCTCGTCGATCGAATTGTCGAGCACTTCGAACACGAGATGGTGCAGACCGGTGCCGTCAGACGTGTCGCCGATGTACATCCCGGGCCGCTTGCGGACCGCTTCCAGACCCTCGAGGATCTGGATCGACGAGGCGCCATAGCTGCTGTTGTCGGGCTGCGAATTGTGCTGTTCAGTCATGGATGTCTTCCGGTTCTGCTGGCCGCCACGAAGTGCTGCGGCCCGGTGCTTCTGTCAGGAAAACGAGGCCCGTCGAATGATCCGTTCGCGCCGTTTCGGGGTGCGAAACGGGCGGTTCGAAACGGTGATCCGGCCGGGAAACGCCGTACGAGACGGCTGGCCGGGCGCGGGCCCGCATTTGCCATAAAAACGCCAAAGGGGCGTGGCGCCCCTTGGTGTGTCGGTGTGTCGAGCGCGCTCAGATGCGCATCGGCATGACCACGTACTTGAATTCGTCGATCTCGGGAATCGTGATCAGCGCGCTCGAGCTGGCGTCGCCGAGGCTCACCTGGATGTTCTCGACCTTCAGGTTCGCGAGCACGTCGAGCAGATACGTGACGTTGAAGCCGATGTCCACCGTGTCGCCCTGGTACGCGATCTCGAGTTCTTCCTGCGCCTCTTCCTGGTCGGCGTTGGTCGACATGATCTTCAGCTGGCCCGGGGCGATGATGCAGCGCACGCCCTTGAACTTGTCGGAGGTCAGGATCGCGGCGCGCTGCAGCGAACGCTGCAGTTCCTCGCGGCCGATCGTGAAGGAGTTCTTGTGCGCCTTCGGGATCACGCGCTGGAAGTCGGGGAACTTGCCCTCGACCAGCTTCGAGACCAGTTCGACCTGGCCGAACGTGAACTTCGCCTGGGTCTGCGCGATGTCGATGTTGACGACGTCGTCGATGTCCTCGAGCAGGCGCTGCAGCTCGAGGATGGTCTTGCGCGGCACGATCACTTCCTGGCGCGGGAACGTGCCGCCGTCGATCTTCATCGACGAGTAGGCGAGGCGGTGGCCGTCGGTGGCCACGGCCATCAGCTGGTCGCCGTCCACCACCAGCAGCATGCCGTTCAGGTAATAGCGGATGTCCTGCTGGGCCATCGCGAAGTAGACCATCCCGAGCAGCTGGCGGAACGCCTTCTGCGGCACCGCGAGGCTCGCGCCGAAGTCCTTCGATTGCGCAACGGTCGGGAACTCGTCGGCGGCCAGCGTCTGCAGCGCGAAGCGGCTCTTGCCGGACTGCACCGTCAGGCGCTTGTCGGCGAGCGACAGCGTGACCTGGCCATCGGGCATCGCGCGCAGGATGTCGAGCAGCTTGCGGGCGGCCACGGTGGTCGCGACCTGTTCGCCGCCGACGCCGAAATCGGCGCGCGTGGTGATCTGGAGTTCGAGGTCGGTCGACAGGAACGATACGTCGGAACCCGTCTTCGTGATCAGCAGGTTCGCGAGGATCGGCAGCGTATGGCGGCGTTCGACGATACCGCTTACGGTTTGCAGCGGCCTGAGGAGGGTGTCTCGTTCGGTCTTGACCAGTTGCATAGAGTTCCTTCGTTGAATTAACGGCCTGCAAGCCACGCAACGCCCACCCGGCGGGCCGCTGCCTTCCCGCCGCCAGGGCGGTCACAAACCTGTATTGTGCCTCAAAACCGAACCGCCCCTTTCAATTTGACCGGGATCGGCGTATTACATCGCGCGCGCGAAGGCACCGCCCCCGCACGCCGCGATCATCCCTTCAGCGTCTGTTCGAGCACGTGCAGCTCGTGGTTCAGCTGGGCATCCTTGCCGCGTTCGTCGGCGATCTTGCGCACCGCGTGCAGCACCGTGGTGTGGTCGCGTCCGCCGAACAGCTCGCCGATTTCGGGCAGGCTCTTCTGGGTCAGCTCCTTGGCCAGGTACATCGCGATCTGGCGCGGCCGCGCGATGTTCGCCGGACGCTTCTTCGAATACATGTCGGCGACCTTGATGTTGTAGAAGTCGGCGACGGTCTTCTGGATGTTTTCGACCGAAATCTGCCGGTTCTGAACCGTCAGCAGGTCCTTCAGCGCTTCCTTGGTCAGCTCGATCGAGATTTCGCGGCCGTGGAACTTCGAATACGCGAGGATCTTGCGCAGCGCGCCCTCGAGCTCGCGCACGTTCGAGCGCAGGTGCTTGGCGACGAAGAACGCGACGTCCTCGGACAGGCTCACGCCCTCCGACTGCGCCTTGCGCATCAGGATCGCGACGCGCATCTCGAGCTCGGGCGGCTCGATCGCCACGGTCAGGCCCGAATCGAAGCGCGAGATCAGGCGGTCGTCGATGCCCGAGATTTCCTTCGGGTAGGTATCGCTCGTGATGATCACCTGCGCCTTGTTGGCGACCAGCGCCTCGAACGCGTAGAAGAATTCCTCCTGCGTGCGCGACTTGCCCGAGAAGAACTGGATGTCATCGATCAGCAGCAGGTCGAGCGAGTGGTAATAGCGCTTGAAATCGTCGAACGCCTTGCGCTGGTAGGCCTTCACCACGTCCGACACGTATTGCTCGGCGTGGATGTAGCGGATTCGCGCGCCGGGCTTGTCGAGCAGCAGCTGGTTGCCGATCGCGTGGATCAGGTGGGTCTTGCCGAGGCCGACGCCGCCGTACAGGAACAGCGGGTTGTACGACACGCCGGGGTTGTCGGCGACCTGGATCGCCGCGGCGCGCGCGAGCTGGTTGGCCTTGCCGGTGACGAAGTTGTCGAAGGTCAGGACCGGGTTCAGCTTCGAGCGCTCGTAGGTCGAGTCGGCCGCGTCGCCGGCCGCGGGCGCGCCGCTGCCGGGCCGCCAGGTGCGGCGGCCGGCGGCCGCCTCGTGCGCGGTCAGGCTCGGCAGGTCGAGGTCGGCGGCGTCGTCGGCGTTCAGCGCGGCGGCCTGGGCCGCCGCGTGGGCGGCCGCCTGCGCGGCCTGCGCCGCGGCGACGGCCGGATTCGGCGCGGCGTGGGCGATCACCTCGGGCGCGGCAGCCGGCGTCGCGGCGGCCGCTGCCGGCGCCATGCCGGTGGCCGCGGCGGTCGCGCCCACCGAGGGCCGCGGCGCGACCGCCGGTGCGGCGCCGCGTGCGCCGGCCTTCGGGTCGAGCACGAACTGGACGTCGATCGGGGCGTTCCAGAAATCCCGAGCCAGATCGGAGATCCGGCCCGAGAACTGGCTCTTCACCCAGTCGAGCTTGAAGCGGTTGGGGGCGGCAATGGACAGCGTCTGCGCGGCGGCGTCGAACGCCACCGGCGCCAGCGGTTTTATCCACGTCACGTACTGCTGGGGCGTCAATTCACGCTCCAGCAGGGCGGAACAGTGTTGCCAGAAATCGTTCATCGAGTTGCTGTCGTTCTTGGGTTGCACAGCGGCACGAGGCCGCCCTCGTCGCGGGTCGGCAACAAGGCCCGGTGCGGCCGAGCGAGCATGCTCCGGAGGCGCG